>OY969575.1:0-2082500 GCA_963701205.1 uncultured bacterium
GACGGCGCCGATCTTCTCGGAATCGATGCGAATCGTCTCGATGCGGGGAGCGAACTCGGACATCTCGGAACGCGGGGCCTCAATCGCCTCCGCCATCTTGCCGAGGATGAACAGGCGGCCTTGGCGGGCCTGCTCGAGCGCGTCGCGCAGGATGTCGAAGGTGACGCCCGTGATCTTGATGTCCATCTGCAGGGCGGTGATGCCCTCGGACGATCCGGCGACCTTGAAGTCCATGTCGCCCAAGTGGTCCTCGACGCCGGCGATGTCGGTGAGCACGATGTAATCGTCGCCCTCCTTGATCAGCCCCATGGCCACGCCGGCAATCGGCGCTTCGACGGGGACACCGGCGGCCTGCAGGGCCATTGACGACGCGCAAACCGAACCCATCGACGACGAGCCGTTGGACTCGAGCGTCTCGGATACAACGCGGACGACGTACGGGAAGTCCTCCTCGGATGGAATCGACGGCTCAAGCGCGCGTTCCGCGAGCGCGCCGTGACCGATGTCGCGGCGCTTGGGACCGCGCATGAAGCCGGCTTCGCCCACCGAGAACGGCGGGAAGTTGTAGTGATGGAAGAACGTCTTGCGCTCCTGGAGGCCGAGGTTGTCGACCTTCATGTCCATCCGCGTGGTGCCGAGCGCCACGTTGGAGAGAATCTGGGTCTCGCCACGGGTAAACAGCGCCGAGCCGTGCACGCGAGGCGAGATGTCAACCTCGGTCTCGATCGGACGGATCTCGTCCTGGGCGCGACCGTCGGGACGCTTCTTGTCAACCGCAATCCGGTGGCGGATGGTCTCCTTTTCGACCTTCGCAAAGGCCTTGCCAACCTCCGAGCGTCGCTCCGCCGCCGCCTCGTCGTCGCCCGGTGCGAGCGCCGCGAGGGCCTCGTCCTTGACGGCGTCGATGGCGTCCTCGCGGGCGAGCTTCTCGCGCACCTGGGTCGCCTCGTCCAGCTTCGCCTGGAAGCCGGACTTGACCTCTTCGACCAAGCCCTCGTCGATCTGCGGGATCTCGACCTCACGCTTTGGCTTGCCGGCCTTCTCGGCCAACTCGGCAAACGCCGCGCAGATCTTCTTGATCTCTGCATGGGCAATGTCGAGGGCGTCAAGCACCTCTGCCTCGCTCACGTAGTTGGCGCCGCACTCGACCATCAAAATGGCTTCGTCGGTGCCGGATACAACGAGGTCCATGTCCAGGTCATCCCAAACCGACTCCGACGGATTGACGATGAAGTCGCCGTCGAGCTTGCCGACGCGTACCGCGCCAACGTGCTGGCTCATCGGGATGTCGGACACCGCGATCGCGGCGGAGGCGCCGTTCATCGCGAGGATGTCGTAGGGATGATCGTGTTCAGCCGACATCGTCGTAGCGACGAGCTGCGTCTCGTAGTGCCAGCCCTTGGGAAAGAGCGGGCGGATCGGCCGGTCGATCATCCGGCAGGTCAGGGTCGCCTTCTCGCCGGCGCGAGCCTCGCGCCTGAAGAAGGAGCCGGGGATCTTGCCCACCGCGTAGTGGCGCTCCTCGACGTCAACCGTCAGGGGCAGAAAATCTACGTCGCGGAGGTTGCCGACGGTCGCGGTCGAGAGAACCATGGTGTCCCCTGAGCGAACAACAACAGCACCTGAGGCCTGGCGGGCCAGTTTTCCGGTCTCGAACGAGATCTCGCTTTCGCCGATCTGAACCGAGACGCGGTTCACGTCAAACATGCTCATACATTCCTTTTTGTTTCAAGGCCGCCCGGTTGGCAGCCACTTAGCTTCGATCTTTGGATCGCGGCTTAGGTTACAAGGTGGGTTCGCGCCACCGGGGGCAACGACCGGCGTGTAGCGCCGCGGCGGCCTACGGCGGACCCAGTCGCGTCGCAACGGCCGGGAGCGTGTTTTCGCTGCGGGAATTGCTAGCGGCGCAGGCCGAGGTCCGTGACTACCTGTCGGTAGCGGTCCAGATCCGAGTTCTGCAGGTAGCGCAGTAGCCGACGGCGCTGGCCGACCAGCATCAGCAGTCCGCGGCGCGAGTGATGGTCCTTCTTGTGGGTCCGCAGGTGCTCGGTCAACTGGTTGACACGCTCGGTAATGAGGGCAACCTGAACCTCGACCGAGCCGGTGTCGCCGTCGGAGCGCCCGTACTTTCCGATCAGTTCTTGCTTCTTGTCCTGCGTAAGACCCATGCGAGGCCGGAAGGTTAGCGGGCGGGACCGCGAAACCCGGCGCACAGCTCGCGTGCATCATCGACGTCGCGATGCATCTGGGCGATCAGGTCTTCAACCGACGGAAATCGCTTTTCGCCGCGCAGGCGACCGATGAAGGCGACGCGCAGGGTCTGGCCATAGAGGTCGCCGTCGAAGTCGATCAGGTGCGGTTCGACCAGGAGTCCGCGCCCCGTCTCGAACATCGGTCGAACGCCCACATGAACCGCCGCGGGCTTGCCGTTCGCGAAGCCGGCATAGACGCCGTGACCGGGGCAGACAAGCTCGTCGTCAGGCACGATGTTGGCGGTGGGAAAACCGAGTTCGCGCCCGCGCCGATCGCCCTCGATGACCTCGCCCTCGAGCAGAAACGGCGCCGCGAGGCAGTGCATTGCTGCCTCGACGTCACCCGCCGCAACGAGCGCCCGAATTCGCGTCGAGGAGACGGTCTCGCCGTCGACTTCAACAAGCGGGACGATCTGCGTCTCGAACTCATCCCGGGCGGCAAGCATCCGCTGATCGCCGGCGGCCTTGGCGCCGAACCTGAAGTTCTCGCCGATCGACACGGTTGTGGCACCAAGCGTCTCCACCAGGATCCGCTCGATGAACTCCTCGGCCGGGATCCGCGAGAAGTCATGGTCGAACGGGATCACCACAAGCTCTTCCACTCCGAGCCCGTCAATGACGTCGCGCTTGGCGCTGAACGGCATGATCAGCTTCGGCGCAGCCTCCGGATGAATCACCCGGACCGGGTGCGGCTCGAAGGTCAAAACCGTGTCGGCGCCCTCGATCACCTTGCGGTGGCCGGCGTGTACGCCGTCAAAGGTGCCGATTGCGACCTTGCGGGCACGCGGTTTGACGTCGGGAAGCTGGGTCACCTCGATAGTCATCGGCTCCGCACTTTGCCAGCCTCCGCCGATTCGAGGCGCGCGATGGCGTCAGCTAGCGGCATCGCCACGCCGCCGACAGGTCCCGGCCCGGCCGTCGGGCGAACCGCATCCGCCACGGTGAGTGGGCCGATGGCCGTCCGGCGGAGTTCCTCACAATAGGCGTCCCCGAGGTCCGCGATCAGGCTGCGGATGTACGTCCCCGACGAGCACTCGATCCGGAACTGGCGCAGTGGACCCTCGCGGTCCAGCTCCACAAAGCTGCGAACGTCGACGATCCGCTCGGGGGTCTCGAACGCCTCCCCCCTGCGCGCACGTTTGTACGCCCGCACACCGCCAACCTTGATCGCGGAATAGGTCGGCGGCCGCTGGCGAATCTGTCCCGTCGGCAGCGCCAGATCGTCATCCGGGATCGTGCCCGTCTCCGTGATCTCCCCATCACGATCCCCTGTCGTTGAGGTCGCGCCGAATCGGGCCGTGACCTCGTACGTCTTGTCAAGCCCCATGAACCGCGCCTGCTCGCGAGTCGCGCCGCGACCGATCAGGACGACCAGAAGGCCGGTGGCAAATGGATCCAGCGTGCCGGCATGCCCGACCCGCTTGATCTGGCGCTCGCGCCTGACTCGGGCGACCATGTCGTGCGAAGTCGGTCCCGCGGGCTTGTCAACCAACAGGACGTCGGCGACGAGGTCACTCGCCAAGCTGTTTTGCGACCTGACTGCGCACGAGTTCCACAATTTCCGGATACGGAAGGTCGGTGCCAAAGCCAGCGGCCCTAACGTGCCCCCCACCCCCCTGGGTCCGCGCGATCGCGGAGACGTCAATGCTGCCGTCAGATGAGCGCAGACTTACCTTGCGCGCCGTGCGACCACCGTCGGGCTTGTCGCGAATCACGCCTGCGACAAGGGTTCCCTCCAGTGCACGAACGTGGTCGATGATGCCTTCGGTGTGCAATTCGCTGGCGCCGGTTGCCTTGTAGTCGGCGGCCGAGACGTACGCCAGCGCCACGCGGTTGTCGTCAAACCTCTCGATTGAGTTGATCGCGTTGGCGACCAGTTTGGCCTTCTCGATCGGCACCCGCTCATAGAGCCGCCGGTAGATCTCGTCGACGTTGACGCCTGCCTCGATCAGCTCGGCGGCCATCCGGTGGGAATCGGGGTCGGTGTTCTCGTACATGAACTTGCCGGTGTCGGTGATCAGCCCGACGTAGAGGGCGACCGCGATCTCAGGCGTGAGTTGCGCGCCAAGGGACTTGGCCAGCCGCCAGACGATCTCGGCCGTGGATGAAGCATCCACCGTGACCAAGTTGACAGTGCCGAACCGCGTGTTGTCGTGGTGATGGTCGATGTTCAGGATATGGGCGCCGTCGCGCTGGAGAAAGTCGACGGGCATGCGATCTATGTTGCCGCAATCCAGGAACACCAGGGTTCGGTCCACCACGTCCGCGGGCGCCTCGCAAAAGACGTCCGTCAAAGGCAGGAACCGATACTCGAGGGGCAGCGGAAACTGGCTCGCGTCAAGGAACATCACGGAGTCCTTGCCAAGCTGTCCAAGGATTCGGTGCATCGCCAAAAGCGAGCCGAGCGCGTCGCCATCCGGGCCTTCGTGTGTGGTCAGCAGGAAGCGCTCGGAAGTCCGCAGCGCGTCGGCCATCTGGTCGATATCGGTCGGTTTGGCTGTGGTCGGATGCGCGCTCATTGCGGGTGGTCCTCGTCCAGAAGCCGTGACAGGCGAGCGCCGCGCTCGGGCGTCTCGTCGTAGGCAAATGTAAGCGTCGGGGTCCGCTTCATCCGTGTCTGGCGGGCCACGGCGCCTTGCAGCACGCCGTGGGCCGAGCCCAGTGCCTTGAGCGAATCATCGCGTGACTCCTCGTCGCCCAAGACGCTGACGAACACCCGCGCGGAGCGTAAGTCAGGGCTTGTTTCCACGGCCGTCACGGTCACGAATCCGATGCGGGGGTCTTGCAGCTCACTTGCGATCGCATCCCCGATCACCTCTCGCATGACCTCATTGACGCGCCTCATGCGCTCGGTGGCCATCGCCAACTGAGCATATCGGCCCCCTCGAGCGAATCGCCGACTGCAAATTCGTGTGGGTGATGCCCTCAAAATCCCTCACTCGGCGGGGGCGCGGCTACTCGTTGAGGGTTTGCTCGACCTGCTTGGTGCGGAAGACTTCGAGCACGTCGCCGACCTTGATGTCTGCGAACCCGTCGAGCACGATGCCGCATTCCTGGCCCTCCTCGACCTCCTGGACATTGTCGGCGAAGCGGCGCAGCGAGCCCATCCGACCAGTCCAGACCACGGTGCCGTCCCGGATCAGGCGCACCTCGGCGTCGCGGGCGACCTTGCCGTCGGTCACCTCGCAGCCGGCGATCATGCCGACCTTCGACGCCTTGAAGGTTTCCTTGACCTCGGCCTGGCCCAATATTTCCTCGACGTCCACGGCCTCGAGCATTCCCTCCATGGCCGCAAGCAATTCCTCGGTGACCTTGTAGATCACGGAGTAGGTCCTGATCTCGACGCCCTCGCGCTCGGCGGCGCGGCGCGCGTCGGCGAGCGGCCGGACGTTGAAACCGATGATCACCGCGTCCGAGGTGGCCGCGAGCATCACGTCGGATTCGTTGATTCCACCGGCAGCCGCCCGGATCACGTTCAGGCGCACCTGCTCGTGCGGAATCTTCGCAAGCTCGTCCTGGAGGGCCTCGAGCGAGCCGGAAACGTCGGCCTTGAGCAGGATGTTCAGGTCCTTGATCTCGCCCTTCTGGGCACGGGCGAACACCTCGTCGAGCGAGACGCGCCTGGCGTTCCGCCTGGCGACGGCCTCCGTCTTCAGTCGATGGGCACGCTCGCCCGCGAGTTGGCGCGCGCGGCGGTCGTTTTCCACGACCTCGGCGCGCTCGCCGGCCTCTGACACACCGTCGAAGCCGAGGACCTCGACGGGATCGCCGGGGCCGGCCTCTTGAACGCGCTCGCCGGTGTGGTCCTGCATCGCGCGGACCTTGCCCCATTGCGATCCAGCGACGACTGAGTCGCCGATCTTCAACGTGCCGCGTTGGATTAGAACGGTCACGACTGGGCCGCGTCCGGGGTCAAGATGGGATTCGATCACGGACCCCGACGCCTCCGCGTTGGGGTTGGCCCGAAGTTCCTCGACCTCAGCGATCAACAGGATGTTCTCGAGCAAGTCATCGAGCCCCTCCTTGGTCTTCGCTGAAACGTTCGTGAAAATCGTGTCGCCACCCCAGTCCTCCGGGTTGAGCCCCTGGTTGGCAAGCTCGCCCTTGACCTTGTCGGGGTTGGCGCCCTCGAGGTCGATCTTGTTGACGGCAACCACGATCGGCACATCCGCGGCGCGAGCGTGGTCGATGGCCTCAACCGTCTGTGGCATCACGCCGTCGTCGGCGGCAACGACCACCACGACGATGTCGGTGACGTCCGCACCACGGGCGCGCATCGCCGTGAACGCGGCGTGGCCGGGGGTGTCGATGAAGCTGATCGTCTTCTCGCCCGATCTGACCTGGTAGGCGCCGATGTGCTGCGTAATGCCACCGGCCTCTCCCGCCGCCACCTCGGTCTGTCTGATGGCATCAAGCAGCGACGTCTTGCCGTGGTCAACGTGACCCATGATCGTGACCACCGGCGGGCGTGGCTCCAGCTGCTCGTCGGAATCCTGGTAGTCAACCTCGACGACCTCCTCCTCGGCCGCGCTCACAACCTCGACCTTGTGGTCAAACGCTTCGGCTAGAAGGGTCACGGTGTCGTCGGTCAGCGTCTGCGTAAGCGTCGCCATCTCGCCCATCTGCATCAGCTTCTTGATCACCTCGGCGCTTGAGATACCCAGCGTCTCCGCAACCTCGCGCACCGTTGCGCCCGATGCGATCTTGACCGTCTGCTCTTCCTCGACAACCGGCGCCGAAACCGGCGGCTCGTCAAGGAAGGGACGCCGGCGGCGGCCTCCACGGCGACGCGGCGGGCGCTGCGGAGGAGGCGGGCCCATGCTGTCGCGACGCGACGCCTGCGAGTCGATTACTACCCGACGGCGCTTGCCCTGGGCGGCCTGCTTGGCGCCGGCCGTTGTGGCGTCGGGCACCGGGCGCACCGGGGCCTTGTCTGCCGTAGCGTCGGTCTTTGCCGCGGCCGGTGGCTTCTTCGCGGCCGGTGCCGCTGGCTTTCCAGCGGGCTTGGCTGCCGGCTTCGCGGGCGCCTTTTTGGCCGGCGGAGTTGGCGCGTCTGAGTCCAGAATCTTCACAGCGACCGCTTCGTCGACGCTCGACGCGGCAACCTTGACCTCGACGCCTGCCGCTTGAAGCTTGCCGAGGACCTCCTTGCTTGTCAGGCCCCGCTGCTTTGCGATTTCGTGGACGCGGAGTTTCGCCACTAGGCCTCGTCGCCCTCGGTATCCGGCGAGACGGCCGCCGGTGAGGGCTCCTCGTCAGCTTCGGGCGTCTCGGTCGTCAGCTTCGGGCTCCTCGTCAGCTTCGGGCTCCTCGTCAGCTTCGGGCTCCTCGTCAGCTTCGGGCTCCTCGTCAGCTTCGGGCTCCTCGTCAGCTTCGGGCTCCTCGTCAGCTTCGGGCTCTGTCAGCTTCGGGCTCCTCGTCAGCTTCGGGCTCCTCGTCAGCTTCGGGCTCCTCGTCAGCTTCGGGCTCCTCGTCAGCTTCGGGCTCCTCGTCAGCTTCGGCGCGTCTCCTCGTCAGCTTCCTCATCCTCGTCCTCGCCCTCAGAGGTCTCGGCGCTTTCGGCCTCCGCAGCGGCCGCTTCAGCAGCCTCAGTGGCCGCTGCAGCTTCCGCCGCTTCAGCCTCCTTGGCCGCAGCTTCCGCCGCGGCAGCAGCCTTGGCCGTCGCTTCGTCAAAGGCGGCCTGGGCGCGTGACACGATTTCCGATACCTGATCCTCGTTGGCGTCGGCATCGGCCAGAACCGCGATCTCGTCGTCGGCGAGACCGGCCAGGACGGTCACGTCGTTCGTCGCGAACCGAGCCAGGCACTGGTGCTGGGCCAAGCCACAAAAGCGCGAACCAGCAACGGATGCGTTGGGACACCGGCGCCCTGCCGACAGCAGCGCGGCGCAGCGGCCGTCGTCAACCTGCTCCTCGTCAAGATCCTCTTGATCCTCGTGGCTGAAGTCGGTCTCCGACTTGATGTCCACCTTCCAGCCGGTGAGCTTCGCCGCGAGCCGGGCGTTTTGCCCTTCGCGGCCGATCGCCAGCGACAACTGGTCATCCGGAACGATGACGGTCGCTTCCTTCGTCTCGTCATCGACGATCACCTCACGCACGCGGGCCGGCGAGAGCGCCTTGGCGACAAAGCGGGCGGGTTCCTCGTTGTAGGGAATGATGTCGATTTTCTCGCCCCGCAACTCGGAAACGACCATCCGCACACGCGAACCGCGCGGGCCGACACAAGCGCCAACGGGATCCACCCCATCGGCATGCGAGATGACCGCGATCTTCGAGCGGAAACCCGGCTCGCGGGCGACGCCGACGATCTCGACGAGGTCGTCGGCGATCTCCGGGACCTCGAGTTCGAAAAGCTCCTTGATCAACTCAGGACTCCGGCGCGAGACGACAATGGACGGCCCCTTGCCTTCGGCCGAGACGTCCGTGATCACGGCCTTGACGCGCATCCCATGGTCGTAGCGCTCGTTCCAAACCTGTTCGGAGCGAGGCAGCAACGCTTCAACGCGCTCGCGAAGCTGGACCAGCGTGTAGCGGTTGTCGGACTGCTGAATGATTCCGGTGATCAGCTCGCCAACCCGGTCCTGGTACTCGTCGAACATCATCTGCCGCTCGGCCTCGCGGACGCGCTGCAAAATCACCTGTTTGGCGGTCTGGGCGGCGATCCGGCCAAAGTTCTCTGGAGTTACGTCGCGGGACTTGATCTGATCCGCGTACGGCGCCAGGATCTCAGGGTCCAGCTCGGGCTCCTCCGGCTCGCGCATCTCGCCCGTTTCGGGGTCGATTGCGGGCTCCTGCTCAGAGGCGACCTGGGCCAGGAGCTTCTCCTCTAGCTCGACCGGCAGGATCAGCTCGAACACCCGGAAATCGGCCGTTTCGCGATCCAGATCCACCCTCGCATAGCGAGCCGAACCTGGGCTCTTTTTGTACGCAGAGAGCAGCGCGTCCTCAAGCGCCGTCATCAGGGTCTCGGAATCGATCCCCTTCTCCGCCCCGAGTTCCTTGATCGCATCGACGAGCTCGCGGCTCACGATTCACCTCCGAGTGAGAAGGCATCCCATGCTTGGGGGGCCAACCTGATTGCGCGACTCGCGCCGCTCATTTGATATCTCCAACAAGATTGGACCGCTTGATCCCGTCAATCGGGATGCGCACGGCCGTGCCGTCGGCGTCCAGCGAAACCGATTCGCCGTCGGCGTCGGCGAGTGTGCCGGTGAAGTTGCGGCGACCGTCGATGGCCTGCTGGGTTCGTACCCGCACACGGCTGCCGAGAAAGCGGCGAAAGTGTTCGGGTTTAGTCAGCGGACGGTCAGTTCCAGGCGACGAAACCTCAAGCGAGTAGCGCTCTAGGAGGCCGCGCAACTCGGCGGTGACAGCTTCGCAAAGCGCCAGGTCAACGCCTCCCGGGCGGTCGATGTAGAGGCGAATCGTCTCAGCGGCAGGCGTTTCAAGCGCGACGAGTTCAACCTCAGAATCAAAATCCCGAAGCCGCTCCTCGATCGTCCTTTGCAGGTCCTGGTCGCTCAAGTCGTTGTCTCTCCATCCTCGATTTGCCCCTCAATGACCCGATCCGGGCCGAAAAAAAAGGTGGGCCCGGGCCCACCTCGACAGGGTACGGGTACGCATAAGAGGTGCCGGCAGTATAGCCGCGCTCAGGCCTCAATCAGGAGCGTTACCGGGCCGTCAGCGGTCAACTCGATCGCCATGTCCGCGCCGAATGACCCACGCTTCGCGCCGAGGCGATCGGCGAAGCGCAGATACAGCGGCTCCGCTACTGCCGCCGGCGCCGCCCCGGCAAAGCTGGGCCGGTTCCCTCGGCTGGTCTCGGCGTACAGGGTGAACTGGCTGACGCAGAGCGCCTCGCGGTCGCCAAGCGCATCGTTCATGCGACCTTCGGCGTCGGCAAAGATCCGTAGCCTGGCCACCTTGTCGGCAAGCCGATCCGCGTCGTCCTCGGTGTCGTCGTGCCCGATCCCCAGCAGCACGAGCATTCCCGGCCCAATCGCCGCCACTGACTCGCCGCCGGCAGACACCTGGGCCCACAGCACCCGCTGGATCAGGGCCCGCAAGCGGCGCTACCGCGATCCGCTGGCACGCTGGCGGTAGATCCTGTAGTCCCGGCGTTCAGGCCTCAGGTTCGCCGCAAGCGCCAGGTGGTGGCGCGCCCGCTCCTTGTTCCCCGTCAGCGTCAGGGCCCGACCCAGGCAGAAGTGCGCGTAGTCGTTGACGGGATGCGTCTCGACGATGGCCGCGAACTCGCGGGCTGCCTCGGCAAACCTGGAGCTGCGAAAGTACGCACGGCCAAGCGCTTCCCGCACCGATGCCTTTTCCGGCGCCTGGCGTGCCGCCTCAGCAAGCGGAACCGATGCTTCCTCGAAACTGCCGTCCTCAAGCAGCTCGATCCCCTTGCGATAGAGGGTGTAGAGCGAATCCGAGGCCATCAAAAAGATGTTAGCCCCGGGCGGCCTCTTTGCCTCGAATCGCAGTGATGCGATCCAGGATCGCGCCGGCGATCTGATCCTTCGACGCAATTCCGATCGCCTGCTCGGCGTCGCGCTCGACGATTGTCACCTCATTCGAGTCAGAGTCAAAGCCGATCTCGGACCGCGAAACGTCGTTGAAGACGATTGCGTCGAGGCCCTTGCGCTCAAGCTTTTCCCGTGCCCGCGAGATGGCATCGGCGCCATGCTCGGCGGCAAACCCGACAAGCGTCTGTCCGGCTACCCGTTCCTGCGCGAGCGCAGCGATCACGTCTTCGGTCGCCTCCATCCGAAGATCGATTCCACCCGAGCCCTCGCGAGCGACCTTGCCTGAAACCGGGAGGGGCCGGAAGTCGGCAACCGCCGCCGCCATCAGCACGACCTGGGCATCCGTGAAACTGGCCTTCGTCGCCGCCCCAAGTTCCGCCGCTGTTTCGACCGCCACCACGCGAATACGTGCGCTCACCGGCAGCGCGACGTTCGCGGCGATCAGGGTGACCTCCGCCCCGCGCCGTGCCGCCGCCTCCGCCAGGGCGATACCCATCCGCCCCGACGAGCGATTGCCCACGTAGCGGACCGAGTCAATCGGCTCGCGCGTACCACCGGCGGTAACCAGGACCTTGAGTCCGTCCCAAGGACCAGCGGGGCCGGGTAGCGCCGCTTCAACCCTCGCCAGTAGATCAGCGGGCTGTGGCAAGCGGCCGGTGCCGTACTCGCCGCGTGAGGCGAGCGATCCCGTGTCAGGGTCGATGACTTCGATGCCGCGTTCGCGCAGCAAAGCGAGGTTTCCCTGGGTTGCCGGGTCCCGATACATGCGGTCGTTCATCGCCGGCGCGACAAGCCTGGGTGCCTTGCAAGCGATGAATGAGGTCGTCACCATCGAATCGGCCAGCCCGGCGGCGAGCTTGGCGATCGTGTTCGCCGACGCCGGAGCGATGAGGTACGCATCGGCTCCCTCTGCCAATGCGAGGTGGCCGATCGGATCGTGTTCGGGCGCTAGCTCACCCGGATAGGACCCGCGCATCGGGTCTCGCTGCCACTCATCGACCAAAACCGGGGCACCGACGATGCCTTCGAAGGATGCAGCGCCAACGAACCGGCCGGCGGCGGGGGTCATGAGTACGCGTACGCCGTGCCCCGCCTTTGTTGCGAGCCGAGCGAGCTCAAGCGCGCGATATGCGGCTATCCCACCGGTGACGCCCAGAAGGATGCGTGCCATAGAAGCCTCGCTAGGTGCGGTACTCGTGCTTGATCTTGCCGGTCGCGAGCTCCTCGAGGGCGATCGTCAGATAGTTGCCCGAGCGGGTCTCAACCATCGGCGGGGTGTACTCCTCATACGTACCTTCCCCCAGAGCGCGGTAGTAGCTGTTGAGCTGGCGCGCCCGCTTTGCGGCGATCAGGACCGCCGCATAGTGCGAGTCGGCCTGGGCGAGAAGTGTGTCTACTCTTGGCTTGACCATTGACGCTCAGTGTACGCGGTGGCACTCAGCGCTCGGCGCCCGCCAACTCGGCTCGGACGATTTCTTCCAACTGCCCCGCGGCAGCGTCCACGTCATCGTTGATGACAACGTGCTTGAACTCCTGTTGGGCCTCAAGCTCCTGCTTGGCGGTCTCCAGCCGCCGTTCGATCGCCTCGCCGGAATCCGTCCCGCGACCTAGGAGCCGGTCGCGCAAGGCGATCGGGTCGGGCGGGGCGATGAAGATCAAAACTGCCTCGTCTCCCAGCGCGGCTCGTACCTGTCGTGCTCCTTGGACCTCGATTTCCAAGACGACGGAGACGCCAGCCTCGAGAGTGCGCTCAATCTCCGAACGAAGCGTCCCATAGCGATTGCCTGAAAACGTGGCGTGCTCCAGGAAATCCCCGGCGTCCGCGCGGCGGGCGAACTCTTCCGGCGCGAGGAAGTGATAGTCGTGGCCGTCTACCTCCCCGCTACGCGGCTCTCGCGTGGTCGCGGACACCGATAGCTCCAGCCCTTCGACACGCTGGCGCAGGTCGCGAATCAGCGTTCCCTTTCCAACTCCGGACGGCCCGGTGATCACGAAGATGCGCGCGGTCATCTGGCCTATCCAACCCCGCGAGCCGGACGCAAGCCCGTCGGTTAGCGGCGGAGCATCTGAACGAGCTCGGCGCGCTGTCGCCCGGAGAGGCCGCCGATCGTCTTCGACGGCGAGATCCTGCACTGCGAAAGAACCTTGTTGGCCTTCACCCGCCCGTACTTGGGAACGGCGAGGATCATGTCGAAGACCTTGGCCGACTCGACCCACTCGGGCGGGTCGAGAAGCAACCGCTCCACCTTGGCCTTGCCCGCTTTGAGATCCCGCTTCAGCTGGGCGCGTTTGGTGCGAATCTCGTTGGCCCGCCGCAGTGCCCGCAATCGTTGCTCGTTGGTCCTCTCGGGGACGGCGGTCTCAACAGGGGCGGCCACAGGGCGGCGACTATAGCGCGGGGAAGGGGCAGTGCGAGTCACAATTGGCCGATTCGCTCGAAATTCAATTCGACCTCTAGTTGAGGTGGAGGCCCGCGTCATCAGCAAGGAGCGATTCCAGTTGCTCGCGGACGCGAATCGCGACCCGCGGATCGCCGAAGTTCGCCGTCCCCACCGCCACCGCGCTTGCCCCCGAATCCAGAAACGAAAGCGCGTCTTGGCCTGTCTCGATTCCACCCATTCCGATTACCGGAATCGAGACCGCTTCCGCGACCCGGCGCGTCTGTTCAAGCGCGATCGGGCGCACCGCCGGACCGGAGAGCCCGCCGCTGCCGGCACCGAGCCAGGGCTTGCGGGTCGCTGGGTCCAGGGCAGTAGCCCTGAGGGTGTTGATCAATGAGACTGCGTCGGCGCCGCCCACCTCCGCGGCGGCCGCAACCCGCTCGGGCGCCGCGGTGTTTGGCGTGAGCTTGACAATGAGCGGCTTACCGGTCAGCGATCGCAGCGATTTGAGCAGGGCCTCCGTCTCGTCAGGCTGCTCGCCGACGATCAGGCCGGACTTGACGTTCGGACACGAGACGTTGAGCTCCAATGCCGAAACCTCGTCCCGAGCCGCCACCGCCGCGACGAGTCGGGCAAAACCGTCGCGATCCGTTGCCATGACCGAGACGATCAGCGGCACCGGCAACAACGCCAGTTCGGGCAGGTCGTGGCTCAGGAACCCGTCCAGGCCCTTGTTCGGAAGCCCGATTGAGTTGATCATCCCGCTTGCGGTCTCGTAGAGCCGCGGCGGCGGGTTGCCTTCGCGAGGCTCTGGCGTGATGGTCTTGGAGACGAAGGCGGCAAACGGGAACTCGTCAAGCACCCCGTCGCCAAAGGCGCGCTGAGCGGCGATGGCGTCGAAGGTGCCGGATCCATTCAAGACCTGGTGCGCAAGCTCAAGCGAGCCAATCCGCACGCTCATCGGTGCCCCGATCCGGCGACAAGCGCGGTCTGAACTTGGTCGGCCCGAACCACCGGCCCATCGACGCAGAGTCGCATGTAGCCGCCATTTGCGAGCGGCACGGCGCACCCGAAGCAGGCGCCGTAGCCGCAGGCCATCGGCGCTTCCATCGCCAGTTCGGCCGGAGCGCCGCGATCGGCGCAGATTCGGCGCACCGCCTCCAACATCGCGGGCGGTCCACACGCATAAACCGCCGCGGTGGCAGCGCTGTCGCCGGCCAGGGCCGCGTCCAGAAGTTCGGTCACATAGCCGTGATGCCCACGATGGCCGTCCTCGAAGGCCAAGCCGACCTCCTGGCACGCCCCGAACAGCTCAAGCCCGCCGCTGTGGCGGTCGTCCCGAAAGCCAAGCAGCGTCCTGCTTGGCGTCCCTGAATCGCGAAAACGGCGCCGCAGCACCGCGATCGGCGCGATCCCGATACCGCCGCCAACGAGGATGGCGCCCGCCGCGTCGGGGTTGACCTCGAGCGGGTCTGAAAAGGGCTTGCCGAGCGGGCCAACCACGGCAACCGTGGCGCCCTTGGCGAGCGCGGCAAGGGCGTCTGTCCCAGGCCCGACTGAATCGAGCAGAAACTCAAGCTCGACCCCTTCCTCGCACGCTCTGGCGGCCGCAAAGGAGAACGCGCGCGGCAGGAATGGGCGCCCGCCGTCGCCACCCCACCCGGGCGCGGTGAGCATGTAGAACTGTCCCGCCGCCGGCACAGGGCCGACCCTGTCGAGCGCCGTAAAAACAACGTAGCCGCCGGATTCGCGTCGCCCGACCACGCCGCAACTGCGCCTGCCAAACGGCGCCAGAACGCGATCGGCCACGTCAGGCGCCGCCCGCGGCGGCGATCCGGTTTCCGCCTTCGATTCCGTGCAGCTCCTGAAGGCTGCGCGGCTCCGCACCCGTGGTACGGACGGCGAAGATGGCCCGGGCCGCCGCGGAGGCGCCGGTCATCGTGGTGATGCACGGGATTCCCCTGCGCGTCGCGGCGTTGCGAATCTCATAGCCGTCCGCGCGGGCGCCGGAACCCGTGGGCGTATTGATCACGAGATCGACGTCACCGCGGCTGATGAAATCGACCACGTGTGGCGATCCATCCGCGACCTTGTTGATCGTCTGGACGGGGATTCCCATCCGCGAGATCGCCTGTGCGGTCCCCCGGGTGGCGATGATCCGGAATCCAAGGTCGTGAAAGCGCGCAGCGAGCTGGGTCGCGGCCGCCTTGTCGTTGTCGGTCACCGTGATGAAAACGGTCCCCTCCAGCGGCAGCGAGACTCCGGCAGCGGCCTGGGCCTTTGCGAACGCGGTCGGAAAGTCACGCGCGACGCCCATCACCTCGCCCGTTGACTTCATCTCAGGACCGAGCACGGCGTCAGCGCCGGCAAAGCGGGCGAACGGGAGCACCGCCTCTTTGACGGAAACGTGATCGGTGGGCGTCGCCGGCAGATCCTGGTCAGCGAGGCGTTCGCCAAGCATCAGTCGACACGCGATCTTCGCCAGCGGCACGCCAATCGCCTTCGAGACGAACGGGATCGTGCGCGAGGCACGTGGGTTCGCCTCAATCACGTAAAGGGCTCCGCTAGCGACCGCGTACTGGATGTTCAGCAACCCGACGACGCCAAGCTCGAGCGCGATCTTGGTCGTCGTCTCGCGAATCTGTTCGAGCATCTCCTCGCCGAGGCTCATCGGCGGCAGGACGCAGGCCGAGTCGCCCGAGTGCACCCCTGCTTCCTCGACGTGCTGCATGATCCCGGCGACCGCCACCTCCGTGCCATCGCACAGCGCGTCAACGTCAACCTCGATGGCGTCCTCCAGGAAGCGGTCCAGTAGCAGCGGATGCTCTTGGTCGGCTTTGACGTTGGCGTCCAGGTAGGCGCTCAGATCGTCCTCGCCGTAACAGATTTCCATCGCCCGGCCCCCGAGCACATACGACGGGCGAACCAGGAGCGGAAAGCCAACCTCGCCTGCGATCACGAGCGCTTCCTCAGCGGAAAGCGCGGTTCCGTACGGCGGGTGCGCGATCTCCAGGCGTCGCAGGAGCGCTCCGAATCGGCCGCGGTCCTCGGCCAGGTCAATCGCATCGACAGGCGTCCCCAGCAGGGTTACGCCGGCTTCCTCCAGCGCGCCGGCAAGGCGCAACGGGGTCTGGCCCCCGAACTGGACGATGACGCCTTCAGGCTTCTCGACCTCGATGACGGCCAGGACGTCCTCGACCGTCAGCGGCTCGAAGTAAAGCCGGTCCGACGTGTCGTAGTCAGTCGAGACAGTTTCTGGGTTGCAGTTGATCATCACCGCGTCGCGCCCCGACTCACGGACGGTCATCGCCGCGTGAACGCAGCAATAGTCGAACTCGATCCCCTGCCCGATCCGGTTGGGGCCCGACCCCAAGATCACGACCGACGGGCGATCGCCCCGGCGAACCTCTCCCGCGAGCGGGGCGGGAGCGCGCTCATGCGTTGAGTAGTAGTACGGCGTCCGCGCCTCAAACTCAGCGGCACAGGTATCGACCGACTTGAACGTTCGGTCGAGGCCATCGGTCCCCGGGCCTCCCGTCGCGAGTGCTTGGAGCTCCCGCAGAAACCACAAGTCGATCTGGGTCCGGCGATTTAGCTCTTCCACCGATTCGCCGCGAGTGAATGCTGCTTCGATCAGGTCATAACGGTCGGCACTCGGCGTCTCGAGCCGCTCTAAGAGCGCCGCGGTGTCCACCGGAATGTCGGGCTTTTCGTCCAGCTCGCGCGAGCGCATGGCCTTCGCGAACGACTCTCGAAACGTGCGCCCGATGGCCATCGCCTCACCCACCGACTTCATATGCGTCGTCAGCTCACCGTCGGCGCCGGGGAACTTTTCGAAAGCGAAGCGCGGAATCTTCGTAACCACGTAGTCGATCGTCGGTTCAAAGGCGGCGGGCGTTGCCCTGGTGATGTCGTTCGGGATCTCCTCGAGCGTGTAGCCGACAGCGAGCTTGGCGGCGATCTTGGCGATCGGGAACCCCGTGGCCTTCGAGGCGAGCGCCGAGGACCGCGAGACGCGAGGGTTCATCTCGATCACGACGATCTCGCCCGAAGCGGGATCGACGGCGAACTGGACGTTGGAGCCACCGGTCTCAACCCCGACGGCCCTCATCACTGTGATCGCCTGCGTACGAAGCTCCTGAAACAGCGGGTCCGTGAGTGTCTGGGCCGGAGCAACGGTGACCGAATCCCCTGTGTGAACACCCATCGGATCGATGTTTTCGATCGAACAGATGATCACCACGTTGTCGTTGTTATCCCGCATGACCTCGAGTTCGAACTCACCCCAGCCCAGGACGGATTCCTCGACCAGAATCTGATTGATCGGGCTTGCCGCCAGTCCCTCCGAGACGATCTGGCGCAATTCGATTTCCGTGTGCGCAACGCCGCCGCCCTGTCCACCGAGGGTGAAGGCCGGCCGAACGATGGCTGGCAGGGTGATCTCACCCGCAGCGAGACCGCGCTCAGCCTCATCCACCGTGTTCACGATCTGGGACCACGGGACGCGCAGGCCCGCGCCCTCCATCGTGTCGCGAAACGCCTCCCTGTCCTCGGCACGGTGAATCGCGTCGTAGTCGGCGCCGATCAGCTCGACCCCGTAGCGAGCCAGGGTGCCGTCGTCGTGCAGCGACTTGGCGAGGTTCAGCGCCGTCTGCCCGCCCAAGGTGGGCAGCAGCGCGTCGGGAAGCTCGCGCTCGATGATGCGGGCGACCGATTCCGGCGTGAGCGGCTCGACGTAGGTGCGGTCGGCGAACTCGGGGTCGGTCATGATCGTCGCCGGGTTGGAGTTGACGAGCACAACCTCGTAGCCCTCCTCAAGCAGGACCTTGCATGCCTGCACGCCGGAGTAGTCGAACTCGGCTGCCTGCCCAATCACGATCGGGCCCGAGCCGATCAGCAGGATCTTCTCGATGTCGGTGCGCTTAGGGATGGAGTGCCTCCGCCGCCGCGCGAGCCTCAGCGTGCGATCTGAAGCTCTCGCCCCGCTTGATCAAGCCTTCATCGAGCTCATAGAGCTGCCCAACCTCGCTTACGATCCGCAGGCCGCTCGCAGAACCTCGGGCTTCAAACATGGTGAACGCAAGAAACGCATCGTCGCCGACCGCTTCATAGCGACGATCACTCCAGCGCAGGGTTTCGAGGGTGTCCAGGAACTCCTGGAACCAGAGGACGACAGCCATACGTCCGCGCGAGATCCCGCCGGAGATCGCCGTGTTAATCGCCGACGAAAATTCGACATCGGGCGTGGCTGCCCGCGCGAGAATCTTTGTGAACTCGTCGATATCGCCCTTCTCCAGGGCGTTGAAAGCGCTGTCCATCGCGGCGATCGCCTCGTCAACTGCGCTCACGCCGCCAACTCCAGGAACTCGTCAAAGAGGTGCCGGGCATCATGCGGGCCAGGGCCTGCTTCGGGGTGGTATTGGACTGTCCGGGCGGGCACGTCCTGGAGCATCAGGCCCTCAACGGTCCGGTCGTAGAGGTTGAGGTGCGAAAGCTCGCAGTGGCCGAAATCGGTGCCCCAGCGCACCGGCTCGTCACCTTCGATCTGCTCGCCCCCGTCGGGCGGCCGCACCGCGAAGCCGTGGTTTTGCGACGTGATCTCGATCCTGCCCGTCGCGAGGTCCTTGACCGGATGGTTGGTGCCGCGGTGTCCAAACGGAAGCTTGAAGGTGTCGAGTCCAACCGCTCTGGAGAGCAGTTGATGTCCGAGGCAGATCCCGACGATCGGCTTCTTGCCAATCAACTCGCGCACAGTTTCGACGATGTAGGAGAGGGCGGCCGGATCGCCAGGACCGTTGGCGAGAAAGATCAGGTCTGGATCGGCCGCAAGTACGTCGGCGCTGCTCGCGGTACAGGGCAGCAGCGTTAACCGGCAATCACGTTCGCGAAACTGACGAATGATCGACAGCTTGATGCCGGTGTCGAGCGCGACCACGTGGGCTCCCGACCCCGCGATCTCGACCGGAGCCTCAGGGGTCACCGTTCGGGCCAGGTCGGTCCCGGCCATCGCCGGCTCGGCCTCCACCCGGCCAGCCGCTTCATCGAGACTCGTCTCCTCCCCAAAAATGCCGCCGCGCATGGCGCCCTGATCGCGAATGTGGCGGACAAGGGACCTTGTGTCCACCCCAGTGATCGCGGTGACACCGCAGTCGCGCAGCCAATCGAGCCAGCCGCCTTCGGCGGTGGCCGCATCCTCAAAGTTCTTGGCGTCCCGCATGATCGCCGCCCGCGCGTGGATCCGGTCCGCCTCCATCGCAGGTCCCGAGACGCCGTAGTTCCCGATCAGCGGGTAGGTGAAGGTGATCAGCTGACCGGCATACGACGGGTCGGTCATGGACTCCTGATAGCCCGTCATCGCCGTGTTGAAGACGACTTCACCCAGGGTCGGCTCCACGATCTCCGTGCCCGCGGCGCCACAGAGCTCACCGTCGAAGCGAGAGCCGTCCTCGAGCAAGACGTAACCCGCCCTCACTGTGCAACTCCAAGCGCGAAGGAGCGCTGCCGGAAGGCAACGCGCCCGGCCACAATCGTGGCCTGGCAGCGACCCCGCAGCTTGCGTCCGGCAAAACACGAGTTGTTGGACCGGCTCTCCCAGCCATCGGCGCCGGCGGTCCATTCGGCATCCAGGTCGAGCAGCGCGATCTGGGCATCGGAGTCGGGTCGCAGGCTCGGCAGCTCGAAGCCAAAGGCAGCCGCCCCGCTACTCATGCGGTCAATGACCAATCCCAGATCGAGGATTCCGGGCACGATCAGGTCTGTGTTGATCGCCGCGAATGCAGTTTCAAGCCCCGTTACCCCCATCGCCGCCTGCTCGAACGGGGTCTCCTTTTCCTCAACGGCATGAGGCGCGTGGTCGGTCGCGATGCAATCGATCACGCCCGACCGAAGTCCATCGATCAAGGCTTGGCGGTCGTCATCTGAGCGCAGCGGCGGGTTCATCTTGAAGCGGGCGTCAAGGGCGCGAACGGCCTCGTCCGTCAGCGTGAGGTGATGCGGGGTCGCCTCGCATGTGATCTCCACGCCGTCTTGCTTGGCGCGAGCCACGACCTCAACCGATTCGCGGGCCGAC
Organism: uncultured bacterium; assembly: GCA_963701205.1. Taxonomy (GTDB): domain Bacteria; phylum Actinomycetota; class Thermoleophilia; order Solirubrobacterales; family 70-9; genus JALZKA01. The sequence continues at coordinate 20,227 of OY969575.1, forward strand.
AGGTGCTGCACGTGGATCCGGGCGCCCTCGTATGCGGCAAGCGCTGCGTCCCTGGCGATCATCGTCGATTCCGAGATCGCGGGCACGCCTTCCATACCGAGCACCGCCGAAACGGCCCCTTCGTGCATGACGCCACCGCCAGAAAGCTCGGGGTCCTCCTCGTGTAGGGCGATCTGTCCGCCGACCATGCGCTGGTACTGCAGCGCCCTACGCATGACGCGGGCGCTTCGGATCGGCAAGCCGTCGTCGGAAAAGCCAACGGCGCCGCAGTCGAGCAACTCGGCCATCTCAGTCAGCTCGGTGCCCGCCATCCCCATCGTGACGGTGGCAAGGAATCCAACCGGGATGCACGCATCTGCAGCGGCCCGCTCGCGAAGCGACTCAATTGCTCCCGCAGAGTCCACCGGGGGCTGAGTGTTGGCCATTCCCAGGATTCCGCAGTAACCGCCGGCGGCGGCGGCGCGGGAGCCGGTTTCGATGTCCTCCTTGTCCTCGCGACCAGGCGTGCGCAGGTGGACGTGCGGGTCGAAGAACGCCGGAACCGCGGTCAGGCCACCGGCCTCGATGATCTCGGCCCCGTCCAGTGCGCCCTTTCCGGGTGCCGCGAGCTCAGCGATCTTCCCTTCGCGAATGACCACGTCGTGGGGTCCTTCGACCCCGGCTCGCGAATCAAGGACCGTGGCCTCACGCACGATGAGGTCGCCGGGCGGAGCCTGTCCGCCCCCGCGCCAGTCGAGGCTGGAGATCGCGCGCTCGTCCATCGCTATGCCGGCTCGCCGATCGGTGTCGGCGCCGCCAGCGGTGGTCCGGCAGAACCGACGGCGCTGCGCGGACGCTCGCCGCCGGCCATCAGTTCATAGAGGATCGCCATCCTGACGACAAGGCCGCTTTTGACCTGGGCGCCGATCAGGGAATTGGGTCCGTCAATCACCTCGCCCGAGAGCTCCACACCGCGATTCACCGGCCCCGGATGCATCAACAGCTGGCGCTGCCCAAGACGGCGCGAGTTGATCTGAAAACGGTCCGCGTACTCGCGGATCGAGGGCACGAAGCTCTCTGCCATGCGCTCGTTTTGCATCCGCAAGGCATACACAACGTCAGCCTCCGCGATTCCTTCAATCTCATGAACAACGTCGCACCCGAGTGCGGCGGCGGCGGCGCGCGGCATCAACGTCGGTGGTCCGCACAGCGTGACCTGCGCGCCCATCATCTTGAACGCCAGCGCACAGGAACGCGCGACCCGGCTGTGCAGAACATCGCCGACGATCCAGATCCGCTTGCCGTCGATATCGCCGAGCTGGTCGCGGAGGGTGTAGACGTCGAGCAGGGCCTGGCTTGGATGCTCATGCTTGCCATCGCCGGCGTTGACAACCGCGGCGGCGCTCCAACCCGCGATCAGCTTGGCGGCCCCGGCGAAAGGCGAGCGGACGATGATCGCCTCGGGCTCGTAGGCGGAGAGAGTTGCGATCGTGTCCTTCAAGGATTCGCCCTTTTCGACCGACGACCCCGCCGATTTGATCGAGATCAGGTCGGCCGAGAGTCGCTTCGCCGCCAGTTCGAACGATGCGCTGGTGCGGGTTGATGCCTCGTAGAACAGCGACACGACGGTGCGTCCGCGCAGGGTCGGAACCTTTTTGATGTCGCGGCGCCCAACCTCGGCAAAGCTGTCGGCGCGCTCCATAATGCGCTCGATCTGTCCGCGATCCAAATCTTCGATTGCCAGCAGATGTCTCACTCGTTCGCCCCCTTGTCCGCGCCGGCGATCGCCAAATCCTCGTTCGGATCGATCGTGACTTCGTCCACTTCGTCGGACTCCTCAAGCCGCACATAGACCCGCTCGTCCCGCGACGTTGGCAGGTTCTTGCCGACATAGTCCGCCCGGATCGGCAGTTCCCGATGACCGCGGTCGGCGAGCACAGCAAGCTGCACCCGCTGGGGTCGGCCGTAGTCGAACAGGGCGTCAACCGCCGCTCGCACCGTGCGGCCCGTGAACAGCACGTCATCCACAAGCACGATCGTGCGCCCCTCCATCTCAAAGTCCAGGTGCGACGCGTGGACCACGGGACCCGAGTCCGGCGCGCGAGCCTCGATGTCGTCGCGGTAAAACGAGATGTCGATATCGCCGAGCGGGACGGAGTCGCCCACCAACTCCTCGATCAAGGCGTGGATGCGGCGGGCCAGGATCGCTCCCCGGGTATGGATGCCGACGATCGCCAGCGATCCGGCGGCTCCGTTCTTTTCGACTATTTCGTGTGCGATCCGCACCACTGTGCGCCGCAAATCGTCCCTGTCGAGGACGATCTTTTCTCCGTTACTCACGCGCGCCCCTTCTTGGCCTCTCGGACCGGGTTAAAGGAACCGTCGCAAGCGAGACTAGCAAGCGAACCGGCGACCCACCAAGCCGGGCACGACGGCCGAACGCTGGCTGCCGGGCGGCAAGCAAGTCTCGATTCGGGGATCATCAATGAGATGCCCGACCGCAGAATCTCGATGCCGCAAAGACCCGTTCGCGATACCGCCCGTCTGCGGAAGATCGACCGCGAGGTAAATCACGAGATCGCGCGCCATTCCGCCGCGGGCCTGCGCTTCGAAGCGGCCGGCGTCCAAAGCTTTGCCCGCCAGGCAGGCGACGGCGCCGATGTGGTGCTCCTGCACGGGGTGCCCACGTCGTCGTATCTGTATCGAAAGGTGATCGGCGTCCTGGCCGACGAGGGCCTCCGCGCAACGGCGTTTGATTTTCCCGGCCTCGGATTGGCGGATCGACCCGCGGGATTCGATTACTCATGGGGCGGCCTCGCAGCGTGGAGCGGCGCCGCGATCGACGCGCTCGGCCTCGATCGGGTCCACCTCGTTGTCCATGACATCGGCGGACCGATCGGGTTCGAGTGGGCGATCCAAAACCCGGACCGGGTGCTGTCTTTGACCGTGCTCAACACGCTCGTTGATGTCGCGGAATTCCGCCGACCTTGGCCAATGCAACCTTTCGCGATTCCCGGGCTGGGTGAACTCTGGCTTCGGGCCAGTCCAAGGTGGGCTTTCGCCGAGATCTTCTACGGGATGGGTATCGCGGACCGAAGCGCGGTGACGCGAGCGGAGATCTACTCGCACATTGCCCTGCTTCGCCTGCATGACCGTGGCCGGGCCTTCCTCAAGATCATGCGCGGCTTTGAACTGACCGCCGAAAAGCAGCGCTTCTTTCACGAGGGTCTTGCGAGTCGTACCTATCCGGCCCGGATCGTGTGGGGTGAGCGCGATCCGGCACTCGGCCTCGACAAGCTGGCCGCGTGCGAGCGGGCGCTGGGACTAGACGACGCCATCCTGCTGCCCGCTAAGCACTTCCTGCAGGAAGATCAGGCCGCCGAGATCGGGCAGGCCATCGCTGACCTCGCCGCACCGCTCGGCTAATCGCCAGCTTCGGCGTCCGGCGACTCGGGGGCCATCCGCGCGCCATTCGGGATCAAGCGCGGATCCCCACGCTCGGGAAACGGAATCTCCACAACGTCGAAATCCCTTGGCGCAAACGCCCCAGGAAACTCCGCGCGTGCCTCGTCGAGAAGCGTGCCGATGTGGTAGCGCGACGAGATGTGAACCAGCGCCAACGATTTGACCTTCGCCTCGGCGCTGAGGCGACCCACCTGGCGGGCTACCGAGTGACCCGTCTCCGCCGCCCGCTCTTCACCGCCATCGCCAAACGTCGAGTCGTGAACCAAGAGCTCAGCCTGATGTGCCGCAACCTTCGTCATCTCGCAAGGTGTCGTATCGCCGGTGATCACGACCTTGCGCCCAGGCCGCGCCGCACCCATAACCTGCGCCGGCTCGACGTCGCCGGAGGCGCCCGTGACGGTCTGTCCGGCCTGCAATCGAGCGAAGTCCGGACCGTGGCCAACGCCAAGGCTTTCGGCAGCGGCTGGATCGAACCGCCCCGGGCGCTCGTCCTCGACCAGGGCCCAGCCGTAAGCGGCAATCCGGTGTTCGACCGGAAAGCTGCGGACCTCAAAGGAGTCGTAGGCGACGGCGTCGTCGGCTTTCGCTTCGATCAGCTCCAACGGATAGCGCACGCGACCCATGATTCGCTCGAGCGCGCTGAACAACTCGCGGAGGCCGGGTGGCCCGATCACCCTGAGCGCGGCCTCGCGATCGTTGAGGTCGTAGGTCTTCAGCAGCCCTGGGAGCCCCAGGTAGTGGTCGGCGTGAAGATGGGTCAGGTAGATCTCGTCCGCCTGGACGAGCCCGGTTGAGCGCTGCATCTGGCGCTGCGTCCCCTCGCCGCAGTCAAACAACAGCCGTTTGCCGCCAGCGCGAACCAGCACGCACGCTGTTGCTCGCCTGGCGCTTGGCGCCGAGCCGCCCGTTCCGAGAAACACAACGTCGAGATCCATCGCGGCAACCGTACTCTGGCCGCCGTACACTCAGCCGGCAGGCGCCCGTAGCTCAGTGGATAGAGCGCCGCCCTCCGGAGGCGGAAGGTCGCAGGTTCGAATCCTGCCGGGCGTGTCACCGCCCGGTTCGAGCGCGCCGCCGCTCGAACCGACCGTCGCGATGCAACCGGAAGCATCGCCCACGCCGTCGTTCTCATCGCCGGCGAATGCCCCGATACGCTCCCGCTCCCGTGAAATGGAAGCCACGTAAAAAGGAATCGGGCAACGTCATCGACGTACGGGGATCAAGCGGATCCAAACGCGGGCGCGGGGCCTCGATCCCGGTGGGAATTCCAGGCGGCCTGGCCGGGATCGGCGGCGGGCTTGGAACCGTTGTGGCGATTGTCATCGTCGCGATTCAGATCTTTCGGTGGTAGCTCCGGCGGCGGCTTTCAGCTGCCCGGAGGCTTTGACTTCGAGCAAGATCCTGGCGCCTGGCGCAACGGCCCCAGGTGCAGATGACCCGGAGCCAATACCGCCCTCAGAGGACCCCCAGCGAGATCTCCGGGACTTCTCCGTCTACGTCTTCGAAGACGCGCAGGACGTCTGGGCCGGAACCTTCAAGAGTTCATCGCAGGCCTACCAAGACGCGCAGCTGGTCCTCTACAGCAAGGCCGTCTCAACGGACGGCTGCGGTAACGCCACGTCCGCGGTTGGGCCGTTTTACTGCCCGGCCGATTCTCGGGTCTACCTCGACCTCACCTTCTACGAGGACATGCAGCGACAGTTGGGCGCAGGCGGCGACTTCGCCTGGGCGTATGTGATCGCCCACGAGATGGGCCACCACATCCAGAACGTGACTGAAACCAACGCCAAGGTCTCCACGCTCGAGCGCCAGAATCCCGGCGCCAAGAACGACCTTTCCGTCCGGACCGAACTTCAGGCCGACTGTTACGCCGGCGTTTGGGGCGCGACCGTATTCGCCTCTGGCGACCTCGAAGACGGCGACCTCGATGAAGCCTTCAACGCGGCGGAGGCCATCGGCGACGACCGACTGCAGGAGCAGGCCGGGCAGCGAGTCAACCCGGATAGCTTCACGCACGGAACCTCAGATCAGCGCAAGCGCTGGTTCAAGGCGGGCTACGAGTCCGGCGACCCCTCCGCCTGCGACACGTTCTCGCCCGACTCCGTCTGATCGGCGCCGTTCAGGGCGTCATCGGCCCTTCGGCGTCCCAGCTTCCCCGATGCGCGGCGCATCGGGTGCAGGGCCAGACTCAGGTCCTCGAGCCGAGGCTCAAGGTTGTCGATCCGGGTGGCCACCTTCTCCAGCTGTGCATCGAGCGGCGCAACCGACGCGCTCATCGACTGCACCTCGACCGCCATCTGATCGACCCCGAGGCGCATCCGGTGGACCTCATCGCCCATCACATCAACGCCGGTTTGGATCCCGTCGAGGGTGCGGACCACGCGCGGCAGCAGCGAAACCGCGTCGCGGATTGCCGCCATGGCCTCCGTTATCGGCTTCAGCTCAAGCCGCACTAGGTCCGGCGCTTCCGTCGCGGTGCCTCGAGGCCTGACATCCGTGCAAGCTCGCGGCCGAAAGCCGCTTCGACTTCCTCACTCATCGTCATCTGAAACACGCTGACGAGTGCCTCGGACGCGACCGGGCGCAGTCGCTCAATTGACTCCAGAACCTTGGGCCACTCCTCCGACGGGCGTCCGCTGGCGTCAAAAGGCTGCCAAACCTGCTCCAGGTAGAGCCGCACGAACGCCTCGGCCACATAGCCGCTCGAACGCTGAATCACCTCAACGACGTCGAGCGCCGCGTCAAACGAAACGCCGCGATCGATCACCTCTGCGGCGATCGTCAAAAGGCGTGGGCTCGGCACCTCAAAGCTCGCCGGTCCAACCGGATTCGCAAGGCCCAGCTTGAGGGCACGAGCCAGCGTCTTCGGTGTTGCTTCGGGACCGAGGCGATCGCGAAGTTCCTTGAGAGTCATGATCTCCGGCCGCTCGGTCTCAAACGGCGCGGTCAGCGCACGACGAAAGCCGAGCATCGCGGCTGACGCCTCCCCGTCGGCGTTCTCAAGCAGCCGCTCGATGCCCTTGAGGTTGAAACCGTCGGCCTGGAGTTCCGTAATGAGGCGCAGGCGCTCGAGATGCTCGGGCCCGTAATACCCCACGCGTAGCCTGACCTCGGGTGCCGGCAACAGGCCGCGGGCCTGGTGGGCGCGAATATTGCGAACGCTCATCCCGCTTTCCGCGGCAAGCTGCTCAACCGTCATCTGATTCTCGGACTCGCCCTGTGCCGCGCCGGCCGACTCCGGCTCGGGCGGTGGCGTAACGGCCCGCAATGACTCAGGGGGCATCATCGCGTCCAGCCTAACAGTCATGATGTCATCTGCCCACGTGACATCAGATGATGTAACGTTTTGCCCAACGCCGGTTATCGACAGCTAATGAACCCAGACGACCGCAATGGAAGGATCGACCGAATGTCTCGTCCCATGATCGCGTCGCTTTTGATCGTCGCACTCGCATCGATGCTCGTTCCCGAGTTCGCGTTGGCCCAGGCGGCCGATCCTTCGCCACCTCCAGCCGGCGGCGCCGCAATGGGCGAGGTGATCCTGGCAACTTCGGCGGCGATCCTGCTGACGATCGGGCTGCTGGTTATCGGCATCGGGCACCGCAGCGGCCGATTCCCCTATCTCGGCCGACTTGCAGGCTTCTCCGAGCGGGTCAGCGGCCTGCCTGGCTGGATGGCGCTTCCCAGCGCAATCGCCGCGGGCGCCCTCCTTCTCGCGCTGCTTGGATTCCTCTGGGACGTGTCGCTGCACATCGACAAGGGCCGCGACGAGGGGCCACTCGCGAATCCCTCCCACTACCTGATCCTGGGCGGCCTCTTCGGGATCTTCGCGGCCGGTTTCATCGCCTGCGTGCTGCCGCTCAAGCGACCTTCGCGCAGCGCGATCCGAATTGTCGGCGAGTGGTACGCACCGCTGGGTGGCGTGATCATCACCTGCTGCGCGGCCTTCGCCCTGATCGGGTTCCCGATGGATGACGTCTGGCACCGCATCTTCGGACAGGATGTGACCCTCTGGGGGCCGACCCATCTGATGCTGATCGGCGGCGCGGCGATGACCCTGGTTGGCATCGCGATCTTGATGATCGAGGCTGAGCGCGCGCGTCCGGCGGATCACCCGCATCACGAGTTCCGCTGGATCGCCTGGCTGCGCAGGGTTTCGCTGAGCGGCGGCCTGCTGATGGGCCTGATGGTCTTTCCGGTTGAGTTCGACTTTGGCGTCCCCCAGTTCCGGATGGTCTTTGGCCCGATGCTCGTGATGCTCTCCGCTGGCGTTGCCCTGGTTTCGGTGCGGCTCTGGATGGGCCGCGGCGCGGCGCTGGGAGCCTGCCTGTTCTTTCTGCTGCTCCGCGTCGGCGTCGCCGTGATCGTTGGACCGATCTTCGGCGAGACAACGCCTAAGTTCGCGCTCTTCCTTGGCCCGGCGCTGGTGGTCGAAGCTGTCTTCCTGCTCATGCCCAGGGCCAGCACACTTCGGCTCGCGCTCTGGTCGGGAATCGGAATCGGAACGGTTGGCTTGGCCGCGGAGTGGGGCTGGAGCCACGTCTGGATGCCGATCCCCTGGAACTCGGCGCTGCTGCCGGAAGGTGCGATCGTCGGCCTTCTTGCTGCGGTCGCCGGCTCACTTCTGGGCGGCTGGATCGGTGAGCGCCTCGCGTCGGACCGGTTGCCGCGCTTGCGCAACACGCGAACCGGCGCGGTTGCCGGCGCGGTGCTCCTGATCGGATTGGTGGCTTTCGCGCTGCCGAAACCGGCGCTCGAGGGAGTCTCGGCAAAGATCACCCTGGCGCCCGCAGAGGCAGGCTACGCCACCCCAACCGTGCGATTCAATCCTGCCACGGCCGCTGACGACGCGGAGTTCCTGAACGTGACCGCATGGCAAGGTGGCGGGTTCGTGCTCGCACCCCTGGAACCCACCGGCGCTGCAGGCACGTATGCAACGACGGAGCCGGTTCCGATCGCAGGCGATTGGAAGACGCTCGTCAGGGTCTCCAAGGGGAACACGCTTTCGGGAGTCCCGATCTATCTGCCAGAGGACTCGGCAATCCCGGTCGAGGGCATCCCTGCCCTGCCCAGCGTTGAGCGCAACCTGGTCGCCGACCACGTCTTGCTTCAGCGTGAGCAGAAAGACGTAGCGGGCTGGCTGACAACGTTCGCGTACCTGGTGGTGGCATCGATCTCGCTGGCACTCCTGATCCTGATCGCATGGGCGCTGCATCGTCTGGCGATGGCGGCCGCGCCACCTGCGGCCCCGGTGGGAACCGTCAGCGCGGCAACACCGCGGATCGGAGGCGAGGTCACCGCGTGATCTCGATCTCACTGCCCGTGGCAGATCACGGGGACATCGTCGCGGCATTGCCCTTCTTCCTGCCCGTCATCCTGATAATCGGCGGCATCCTGGTGATGCGCGCTCTCGAGCAAAGGCGCGATACTCCCGAATCGACCGATGAGTAAGCCATCGCGACAACGGGCGCTGATCGCCGCCGGAATCGTCGGGGGAACCGCGGCCGGCACCTGGCTGACGGCGCGCCGGACGGCCCAGCGAGAGCGAGGAACGGCGCGCCCAGAGCGACGCCGGCACTCCGGTGAGCGTGACCGGCGCCGATGGCGGCTACCGCCACGTCCGGGTGCACGGCCCCAACGATGCCCCGACCCTTGTTTTGGTCCACTGCTGGACGGGCACCTCCGAGCTTTGGCACCGGCAGGTCGAGGCGTTGGCGGGCGAGCTGCGAATCGTGACCTACGACCACCGCGGCCATGGGCTGTCCGAGGTAGCGCGCGACAACGACTACTCGCTTGCAACGCTTGCCCGCGATCTCGACCTGGTGATCGCGGCAACGGTGCCCGCTGGCGAGCAGCCGCTGCTGGCGGGCCACTCGATGGGCGCGATGACGATCGCGGCATGGGCCGAAAACCACAGGGGCGAGGTCAACTCGCTGATTCGCGGGGCCGCACTGATGTCCACGGGTCTCGAGGAGCTGACCGCCCACTCGCAGGTGCTCGCCCAGCTTCCGGGTCCGTTTGCGACGATCCGCGGCGTTCTGACCGACGGCGTCTTGGAATCCCCCGGACCTCTGACCGGGGTGCCGATGCCGATCGTGAAGCTTGCGGTCGCCTACGCGGCCCTGGCCCCCGGGGCGCGCGACGAGGACATCGAGCTGACTGCCCAAATGGCACTCGACTGCCAGCCCAGGGCCCGGACCCAGTGCGGCCGGGCGATGGGCAAGATGTCGCTCCTTGAAAAGCTCGATGCGCTTGATATGCCGACGATCGTCGTCACCGGCGAGCGCGACCTGATGACGCCCGTTATCCACGCAGAGCGAATTGAGCTTGCCCTCCCCCGCTCCCTCGGTCTCCGCGTTGACCCCGATGCAGGTCACATGACCCCGCTGGAATCCCCCGAAGTCGTCAATGAGGCGCTTCGCGAGCTTGTCCGCATGACGGAACCGTCCGTCGTCGCGCAGAGCGATCTTGCCGCCTAGGCGGCGGGCGCCCAGGATTCCGGGTGTCCCCGGTACCACTCAATCGTTCGCTCCAGCCCCGCTTCCAGCTCAACCGCGGGACTCCAGCCAAGGGTTTGCGTGAGCTTGGCCGGATCGACGTATTGGCGATCGATCTCGCCCTCGGGGTTGCCGCTGCCGCGAATCTCCGGCCCCACCCCGCTGCCGGACAGGCGGGCGATCATCGCAACGACGTCGTTCACAGGATAGGAGCGCCCTCCTCCGGCGTTGAAAGCGTGGCCCCGAACGTCAGCGCGGTCGAGCCCGTCAGCGATCGCCAAGTAGGCGGCGGTGGCGTCTTCGACGTAGAGGAAATCCCGCTCGGGCGATCCGTCCGAGCGTAGAACAGGAGCCCGTCCCGATAGCGCCGCGCTGACCGCTTCGGGAATGAGACGCGAGAAGTTGAGGTCGCCGCCACCATAGGTATTGGCAAAGCGGGTCACCGCCACGGGCAGGCCGTAGGAATGCCAATACGAGCGAGCGATCAGGTCGGCGGCGGCCTTTGATGCCTCGTATGGCGCGGTTGGCTGAAGCGGGAAGTCCTCGCGGTAGGGAAGCTCATCATGGGCGCCGTAGGCCTTGTCCGAGGATGCAAACACCACTCGCTCGACACCCTCGTCAAGGCAGCTCTGAAGCACCGTCCAGGTGCCCTGGACGTTGGAGCGAAAGCCTTGAACCGGCGAGCGCGCGACATCCCCGACGATCGTCTCTGCAGCGAGGTGAAAGACCGTGTCAACGGCGTGGATGCGCAGCGCAGCGCCCAGCGCCGCGGGATCACAAAGGTCAGCCTCCACCTGGATGAGGTCGGCTTCGATCCCCAGCATTCCGACCGCCGACGGACGCTCGCTTACGCGCCGACGGTCAAGGCCGACGACCGTATCGCCGCGCTCGACCAGCGCCTTCGCCAGCCAGCCGCCCACGAAACCGCGGGCACCGGTCACCATGCAAACGCTCATTCCCCTCGCCCCGGCCGATCCCAGGTTCGCCAGGGAGCTTGGTCCTGGGACCAGAGGTCGTTCAAAACCACCGCATCCTTGTAGGTGTCCATGCAATCCCAAAAGCCGTCGTGCCGGTAGGCCGCGAGCTCGCCCTGCTCGGCCGCGGTTGCCAGCGGGTCTTCCTCCAGCACGCTCCCCTCGTCCACGTAGTCCAAAAAGCGTGGCTCCAGGCAAAAGAAGCCACCGTTGATCCAGTAGTCGAGGCGCGGCTTCTCGCTAAATCCCTCGACCCGCTCGTCGCCGTCGATCAGCGCTATCCCCCACTGGCTGTAGGGCCTGACGACGGTCATCGTCGCCGCGGTCTGCTGGCTTCGGTGGCTCGCAACCAACGCTCCAAGATCGATGTCGGCGACGCCGTCAGCGTAAGTAAGGCAGGCGGTGCCACCGCTCAGGTGGGACGCAGCAAGCGCCAGCCTGCCACCGGTCGGCGTATCGGTTCCGGTGGGGACGCTCTCGATCTCAATTTCACCGTGCCAGGGTTCGAAATCGACGAACTCGTCGATCATCTCGCCAAGGTGCCCTGTCAGCAGAACGAACCGCCGAAAGCCTTGGTTGGCATAGATCCGCACGACGTGCCAAAGAATCGGTTTGCCGCCGATCTCGACCAGCGCCTTCGGGATCGCGTGCGTCTGCTCCTGAAGCCGGGTTCCGCGGCCGCCACAGAGAATGGCGACGGGGATCTCAGCGGGATTAGGCTCCACCGGCAACTGCGGGCAGGATCGTGACCTCGTCACCGTCTTTTATCTCGGTGGCCAGTCCGTCCTGGAAGCGAATGTCCTCACCGGACACATAGACATTCACGAAACGCCTCAGGGTGCCGTCCTCGGTGATTCGCTCACGCAGTCCGTCGTGCTGGGCAAAGACGGCATCGAGAGCCTCGCCCACCGTGGCGCCATCAACTTGAAGCTCAGCTTCGCCACCGGTTGCGGCGCGAAGCTGGCTGGGGATCTTGACCGTGACTGCCATCTGCCGTGAATCTACTAAGCCCTACGAGGCCGAGGCTGCGAACGCCTCATCAAGAGATGCAACCGACGGGTCGATCTCGTGCATGTGAAATGAATCGCGGGCGGCGTCCAGGGTCTTGAGGCCCTCGCCGGTGATGTAGGCCACCACACGCTCCGAGCGGTCAATCTTGCCGCTTGCAGCGAGCTTCGCAAGCGTTGCAACGGTGACGCCGCCGGCGGTCTCCGTGAAGATCCCAGTGGTCTCTGCCAGTAGCCGGATGCCGGCCCGAATCTCGTCATCGGTGACGCTGTCGATTGCGCCGCCGCTGGAGCGGGCCAGCTCGAGCGCGTAGGGGCCGTCCGCGGGATTGCCGATCGCGAGTGACTTGGCGATCGTTTTGGGCTTTTGCGGCCGGCAGACGTCCCAGCCCTCGGCGTATGCCGTCGCCACCGGCGAGCAACCAAGCGCCTGGGCGCCGTTGAAGGTCGGCAAATCGCCCGCCACCAGACCCAGGTCCATCCACTCACGAAAGCCGCGCGCGATCTTTGTGAACAACGAGCCGGACGCGATCGGAACAACGACGCGGTCGGGCAGCTCCCAGCCAAGTTGTTCAACCGTCTCGTAGGCCAGGGTCTTCGAACCCTCCGCGTAGTAGGGCCGCAGGTTGACGTTGACGAAGGCCCAGGGCCGCTCCTCACAGAGCTCGGTGCAAAGGCGGTTGACGTCGTCGTAGTTGCCGCGAACGCCGACCAGGTTCGTCCCGTAGATGCCAGTGGCCAGAAGCTTTTGCTCCTCAAGATCTGCGGGTACGAAGACGTACGAGTTCAAACCCGCCGCGGCGGCGTGGGCGGCGACCGCGTTGGCCAGGTTCCCTGTCGACGCACAGGCCACGGTCTCGAATCCCAGCTCCTGGGCTTTGGCTACAGCAACCGCGACGACTCGGTCCTTGAAGGAGTGGGTCGGGTTGGCAGCGTCGTTTTTGACCCACAGCTCGCCGATCCCGAGCTTTGCGGCCAGTCGATCCGCACGAATCAACGGCGTCATTCCGGGTTCGAGGGGGTCGCGCGGTCGCTCTGTGAAGGGCAAGAAGTCCGCGTAACGCCAGATCCCCGGAGGGCCCGCCTGGATCTTTCGCTTCAAGGCGGCAACGTCAACGCTGGCGGCTTCGTAGGTCACCTCCAGCGGTCCAAAGCACGCCTCGCAGACGTAGCGAGCGTCGAGCGGGTAGCTGCTGCCGCATTCCTTACATGAGAGGGCCGTGGGGGCCATATGTCGTCTAATCCTCCAAGTCCGGTGTCGGTAACAAAAAAGACCTCTGCTTACTGCGAGCAGAGGTCCCACCGGACTCCAACTCACATCTCCCAGGCTCGTCGCCTGCTGGAATTGGCACCTGCGATTGGGTCGCGAGACCTTCGCTGGTTGCCGGGGTTTCTAAGGGCCAGTCCCTCCACCCCTCTGGATGCAGTGGTTATGTGCGGCTGACTCTAGCAATCGCGCCGGACCAGCACAAGCGGGTTGAGCGGACCCGGAGCCTGAATGAGCCGTTGCGCCGCGGGCGTGCGCTTGCGGCGGTCGCGTACCCTTACCGGTGATGCCCTCCGACCGCCAGACTGACCAGGCTGATGCCGAGCCTTCCGAAGCCAAGACTGCGCCGCCCGGCGCGATCCGGGTCCCTGGTCGCGGCGGCCGCTGACCAGTCCGAGCGCCGTCCTCAGGTTGAGGTCGTCGAAGGCGACGGTTTTTCCTGGGTGAACATCGAGCGGGCCACCCCGCTTGAGACTGCCTGGCTCACCGAGCATTACGAGTTTCACCCGCTCGATCTCGAAGACGTCCTTTCGCGCAATCAGCGCCCGAAAATCGACGAGTACCCCGATTACCTCTTCATCGTCCTCCACTTCCCGGTCTTTGACCGCACGGTGGGCCGCCTCAACGCGGGCGAGCTCGACGTCTTCGTCGGGCGCGACTACATCGTCACGATTCAGAACACCCCGCTGCAGCCAGTCGAGTACCTCTTTGAACGCTGCCGCCAAAAGGAGGAGTTGCGCGAGCAGCTTTTCTCAAAGGGCTCCGGATTTCTGCTCTACCGAATCGTCGATGACGGGTTCGACTACTGCTTCCCGATGCTCCGCAAGATCGGCAACAAGCTGGACGCCGTCGAGGACGAGATCTTCGAAGGCAGGGCCCAGGAGGTTGTGCGCGACATCTCAAACGTGAAGCAGGAGATCATCAACTTCCGCAAGGTGATTCGCCCACAGCGGGCGGTCCTGCGTGACCTTGAGGGTGTAAAGCAACGCTTCCTCTCACCCCCCGAGGGTGAGGAGTTGGAGATCTACTTCGACGACATCGGTGACGCCCACGAGCGGATCTGGGACATGCTCGAGAACTACAAGGAGGTTGTCGAGGCGCTCGAAGGCACGAACGAGTCCGTGATCTCGCATCGCGTCAACGAGATCCTGCGCGTCCTGACCTCGATCAGCGTCATCGTCCTGCCGTTGACGCTGATCGCCTCCATCTGGGGCATGAACGTCGGCGTACCTGGCGAGGGCGACGCCGCGGATTTCTTCGCCGTGGTCGGCGGCATGCTGGTGATCCTGGTCGGAATGCTGCTCGCCTTCCGTAAGCGCGGCTGGCTTTGATCACGCAGCCTGCCTCATAAGATGCCGCCGTGTGGCACGTGAGCGAATCTGGGCGCCCTGGCGCCTCAAGTACGTGACTGACGCTTCCAAGGACGCGCCCGACGCGTGCATCTTCTGCTCGAAGCCGACGACATCTGACGATCGCGCCAGCCTGATCGTCCACCGCGGCGACAGCTGCTTCGTGATGCTGAACCTTTACCCCTACACGAACGGCCACCTGATGGTCGCTCCATTCGAACACATCGGGGCCATCCAGACCCTGCCGCCGGAGACGTGCGCCGAGATGATGAAGCTTGCTCAGCGCGGGATCTCCATCCTTGAAGACGAGTACGCGCCGCACGGATTCAACGTCGGCTTCAACCAGGGCCGGGTGGCCGGCGCCGGGGTCGAGCACCACATCCACATGCACGTTGTTCCGCGCTGGGGAGGGGACACGAACTTCATGCCGGTCCTTGCGGACACTCGGGTGATGCCGCAAACGCTCGAGCAATCCTTTGACGCCCTGAACGGCAAGTTCGGATGACCGCGGTCAAGCCGGGCATCTTCAAGGCCTATGACATCCGCGGCATCTACGGCGATGACATGGATGCTGGCACCGCGTTCGCGATCGGCCGGGGCTTCGCTCGCGTCCTCGCCGACTTGCGGGCCAAGCCGACCTCGGAATTGCGCGTTGGCCTTGGCCGCGACATGCGCCTGCAGGCGCCGGAGATGTCGGCGGCGCTGCGAGACGGACTGGTCGCGGAAGGGTGCCGGGTGCTCGATGCCGGCATGGTCGGCACCGAGATGCTCTATTTCCTGGTCGGGTCACGCGACCTCGACGGCGGCGCGATGGTCACGGCCTCGCACAATCCCAAGGCCTACACGGGGGTCAAGCTGGTTCGCGAGGGCGCCCTGGCGCTTTCCGGCGATGCCGGCATCCAGGACATTCGTACGACGATCGAGGCCGGGCTTCCGGCAGCGCCCGGCGGCGGGAGCTTCGAGGAATGCGAAATCTATGAGGACTTTCAGGCCCACGCGATCGGGATGATCGATCCTGCGCTGGTCAAGCCGCTCAAGGTGGTTGTTGACGGCGGCAACGGGATGGCGGGGCCAATGACCGGGCCGCTTCTGGCTCGACTCGGCCTCGATCTCGTCCCCACCTACTGGGAGCCCGACGGCGAATTCCCGGACCACGAACCGAACCCGCTCCTGCCCGAGAACCGCCAATTCATCATCGACCGCGTCATCGCCGACGGCGCCGACCTCGGCATTGCCTGGGACGGGGATGCCGACCGTTGCTTTTTCATCGACGACCGCGGGACCTTCGTGGACGGTGACTTCATGACCGCGTTGCTCGCGAAGCAACTCCTGCGCCGCGAGCCCGGCGCCACGATCCTCTATGACGTCCGAGCCTCGCGCGCGGTGGCCGACGTCGTGGCGAGCCATGGCGGCACCGCCCAGATCAATCGCGTCGGGCACGCCTTCTTCAAGGCGGCCATGCGCGAGCACGGGGGCGCCTTCGGGGGCGAGGTCTCCGGCCACTATTACTTCCGCGACTTCTGGTGCGCTGACTCGGGGACGATCCCGGCATTGCTCGTCCTGGAATTGCTCGGAACCGAAGGCAGGCCACTGTCGGAGCTGGTCGGAGAGCTCACCACCCGGTACTTCATCTCCGGGGAGATCAACTCCGAGGTAGCCGATCCCGAGGCAAAGATGAATGAACTCGCGTCGCTCCACCCCGATGCCCGCGTCACATGGCTTGACGGCGTCTCGGTTGACTATCCGGACTGGCATTTCAACGTGCGCCCGTCCAACACCGAACCGCTCCTTCGGCTGAACCTGGAATCGCTCGTCTCGCGGGAAGACATGACTCGACGACGCGACGAGATCCTGGCCCTGATCCGCTCGTGACGCCCGAGGAAGCGCTTGCCGAGGCAGCGGAGGCCGGAATCCACCGCCTGCAAATTCCAACGCCGTTTGCGGTCGGGCGGGTGAATTGCTACCTCCTGGACGATGATCCGCTAACGCTGATTGATACCGGCCCGAACTCCGGCAAAGCCCTGAACGACCTCGAGGAAGGGCTTGCCAGCCTGGGGCACACGATCGAGGACCTGAAGCTGGTGATCGTCACCCACCAACACATCGATCACCTTGGGCTGGTGGAGGTCATCGCCAAACGCTCTGGCGCGAACGTGGCCGCCCTTGGACTCGCGGCCCGCAAGCTGGCCAACTTCGCCGATGACGCGGAGCTTGACGATGCGTTTTCTGCCGAGCTGATGCTGCGCAGCGGCATTCCCGAGGACGTCACGATCGCTCTGCGGAGCGTCTCCCGAAGCTTTCGTGCGTGGGGATCGCACGCCTATGTGACCCGCCCGCTTGCCGACGGTGAGGGCATCGAGTTTCGCGACCGCACCCTCGAGGTCCACCACCGACCCGGCCACAGCCCTTCCGACACGGTTTTCTGGGATGCCGAACGGCAGATCCTCATCGCGGCCGATCATCTGATCGCCCACATCTCCTCGAACCCGCTCATCACGCGGTCGCTCGATGGCTCCGACCAGCGCACTCAGGCCCTCGTCGCCTACCTCGACTCGCTTGCCGAGACGCGGGCGATGCCCGCGCGAATCGTGCTCCCCGGCCACGGCGAACCGATCACCGATCACGTCGCCTTGATCGACAGCCGGGCTGAGATGACGTCGCGCCGCAAGGACAAGATCATGCGCCTGATCGCCCAGCGGCCGCGAAGCGGACACCAGATCGCCCAGGATCTTTGGGGTGATGTGGCCGTGACGCAGGCATTCCTGACCCTCTCCGAGGTGATCGGCCACTGCGACATCCTCTTCAACGAGGGACGCATCCATGAGGTTGAGTCCGACGGAATCGTCCGCTACCACGCGACCGACGCGACCCCTGATCAGTCAGGATCGATGGAACCGTGACGGCTTCCGCGACCAAGACGAGTGCGACCGCGGCCCCGAGTGGCGCCGACTCTCGCGCGGCCAAGAAGCGGATGTTGATCATCGTCAACCCGTATGCAACGACGGTTTCGGACCGGCTCAAGAATCTGGTGGTGTACGCGCTTCAAGGCCGCTACGACGTCGAGGCGGTCTCGACCGAAGCAAAGCACCACGCGACGGAAATCGGCCGCGAGGCCGTTACGGGCGACTACGACATCGTCGTTGCATTCGGCGGCGACGGCACGATCAACGAAGTTGCGAACGGCCTAGCCGGCACCGGGGTGCCGTTCTCGGTCCTACCGGGCGGCGCGACAAACGTCTTTTGCCGAACCCTGGGCATCCCCAACGACGTCGTTGACGCCACCGAGCACCTGCTCGGCCTCGCCGATGACTTTCGGCCTCGCGCGGTCGACCTCGGCATCGCCAACGGGCGCCGGTTTGTGTTTGCCTGCGGCGCCGGCCTCGACGCAGCGGTGGTTAAGCGCGTTGACGCACACCCGAAGCTCAAGGCCCGGGCCGGCGAGTGGTACTACACCTGGGCCGGGGTTTCAGGCTTTACCCGCCAGTACCTGATGGGCGCGCCGCCGAGGCTCCGGCTGCGCTCCGAGCGCGGCGAGATCGAGGGAATTACGACGATCGCCCAGAACTCCGACCCCTACACCTACTTCGGCGACCGCGCCGTTCGCGTTTGCGAGGGAACCGCGATCGACGACGGCCTGCTCGCAGTCGCAATGCTCAAGCGTGCCGCGCTCATCGATATGCCGACGGTGATGGCCCGATGCCTGGCCGACTCGCGTCGCTTCCCCGCCAATCGCCACCGCCAGATCGTTGACTTCTCAGGCTTGACCGAGGCCCGCGTCGATTCGGTGACAACCGACGAGAACGGCAACGCGGTGCCGTTTCCGATTCAGCTCGACGGCGACTACATCGGGGACGGAACCACAGTGGAGCTGGGCATCGACCCGGGAGCGCTCGCGGTCATTGCCTGATCCCGGCACCAGCGACTGCCTTTTTTGCCGCATCGCGGCGGGAGCGGAGGCGGCCCACATCGTGCTCTCCGACGAGCATTGCCTAGCCTTCCTCGACACACGTCCGTTGTTTCCCGGGCACACGCTGCTCATTCCCCGTCTCCATCATGAGGCGATCTGGGATCTGCCGGACGAACTGCTGGCCCCGGTGTTCCAAAACGTCAAGCGCTTAAGCTCGGCTGTGCGGGCCGCGATGGCTGCGCAGGGAGCATTCGTCGCGATGAACAACGTCGTGTCCCAGTCGGTGCCCCACCTGCACGTGCACATCGTCCCCCGCGTTCGCAAAGACGGGTTGCGTGGCTTCTTCTGGCCGCGGACCACCTACGAAAGCGACGAGGCGGCAGCGCAGGTGGCAACGCGCATCGCCGCCGAACTCACCTAACCGGCGACTGCGGACTTGTGGGGGCATGGCCCCCAATATCCCTCAGTCGCGGGGGTGGTGGCCGGACGCGTTTGAGCGCCCGTAGCCGAACGTGTGGGCGAACATGCCGAGGGCGTCGATGCCGCGGAAGGCCGCCCGCTCGAATCGCAGGCGAGCGAGGTCGCCCGCGATATCGCGGGCGCAGTGCACCAAGCCGTCGATGAGCGACCAGCGCGGGGCCGATCCCGGATAGCGCTCGTTGAGCCAACGCGCACCCGCCGCGTAGCGCGCAATCGAGCCGAGGAGGTCCGGCAGCGACTCCCGGTGCAGGTGACGAACGCGAGCCTCGGGCCGCCGCTCGATCGCGAACCCGGCCGCAACGAGGCGACGGCAAAACTCGACGTCGCCAGCTGAACGGATGCCTTCGACAAAGCCCCCAAGCTCGGTGAAGGCGCTGCGCCTGACCGCGAGGTTGGCCGTCGCGGCGGCGTCGCCCGCCGTATGCAGCCCGGTGTCCTGATCGAGGAACCCGCGATCACCGGCATAGCGGGCAAGGAAGTGGCTCTGCTCAGGGTCCGTTGCCACCGCTCCGGCGAGGGCTCCAACGCCCGCCGCGGGCAAGGGATCGAAGTAGGCGTCGATCAGGGTGGGCTCGGGCACGCAGTCGGAGTCGATGAACAAGAGCCACTCGCCGCTCGCCTCGCGCGCTCCGACATTGCGCGCGTAATACGACGAACGCTCTGCCAGTGCCGCGACCACGCTGACCGCCAGCGGGTCGTCTCCACTCGGCGCCAGTCCGCCAAATGATCCAGCGCTCGAGTTATCGGCCACGATCACCTCATCGCTCGTGCCAACCCTCAGCGCAAGCAGGTTCCGAGCCAGGCGGGCAGCAGCTTCGGTGTCGCCCCGGAAAGGGACGATCACGCTGACGGTTGGCCGCGGCATCTAGGCGGTCGGGGTCACGCGATAGGCGTCGAAGACGCCGTCAACGTGGCGCAGGCGTGAGATGCACTGCCGCAACTGCTCGGAGTCACCCACCTCAACGACAAACCGATTTTTGACCATCGGGTGCTTGGTCGAGCACGAGGCTTCGATGATGTTCACGCCGGTCTCGGAGAAGGTGCGCGAGAGGTCCTCCAACAGCCGGGCACGATCCCAGGCGTCGATCTCAAGCTCGACCCGATAGGAGGCCTCGTTATCGCCATCCCACGCGACGTCGGTGAAGCGCTCAGGGGCGCGCATCAATGCCTTGACGTTGGAGCAATCCTCGCGGTGAATCGTGATTCCTCGTCCGAGTGATACGTAGCCAACAATCTGATCACCGGGGACCGGCCGGCAACACTTCGCCAGCCGGACCATCACGTCCTCGATCCCCTGCACCTTGATCCCGTAGTTGGAGGCCTCCTGGGTTCGGCGCTGGCGCTCATCGCGACCCTCAAGCACTCCCGCAAGACGGGCTTCGTTCTCATCGCCGGCAACGGCCTCGCCGGACTTCAGGCGCTGCATGATCTTGTTGACGATCGTCCGCGCAGAAATCTTGCCCCCGCCCAGCGCGACATAGAAGTCGTCGCCCTTGCGGAAGCCCGTCTCGCGAATGACGTCGGCCAGAAGCGGGGACCCGGCGATCCGCTGCGGAGGCAGGCCCTGCTTTTTCAGCATGTCCTGCAGCTCCTCGCGCCCACGCCGCTCCGCATCCTCGCGGCGTTCGCGGGTCAGCGCCGCCCGAATCTTGTTGCGAGCGCGGCTGGTGCGCACCACCGATAGCCAATCCCGGGAGGGTTGCCGGTCCTGCTTCGAGGTCAGCACCTCGACGATGTCGCCCGACTTCAGCTGGTAGTGGAGCGGCACGATCTTGCCGTTGACCTTGGCGCCGACGCAGCGATGGCCCACATCCGTATGAACCGCGTACGCGAAGTCAAGCGGGGTCGAACCGGCCGACAGGTTCTTGACCTCGCCCTTCGGCGTGAAGACAAAAACCTCGTCCTCGAACAGGTCAACCTTCAGCGACTCGAGAAACTCGGCGGGCTCCTGATCACCGTCCACTTCAAGCAGTTGTCGCAGCCACGTCATCTTTTCCTTGGCCGGGTCGCCTTTCTGCTTGCCACGCCCGCTGCGCGGCGCCTCCTTGTAGAGCACATGCCCGGCGATCCCGTATTCGGCGATCCGGTGCATCTCTGGAGTTCTGATCTGAATCTCCAGCGGCCGTCCTTCGGGGCCGATCACCGTGGTGTGAAGCGCCTGGTAGAGGTTCATCTTCGGGGTCGCGATGAAATCCTTGAAGCGGCCAGGCAGCGGCTTCCACAACGAGTGGATGATCCCGATCGCCCCGTAGCAGTCCTTGACCGAATCGACCAGCACGCGCATCGCGGTCAGGTCGTAGATCTCGTTGAACTCCCGGCCCTTCTTCGTCATCTTCGAATAGATCGAGTAGAAGTGCTTTGCCCGCCCGGAGATCTCAGCCTCGATGCCGACCTTGGCAAGTTCGTCTGACAGGAAGTCCCCGGCGTCGGTGACGTAGCTCTCGCGCTCATTGCGCTGCTGGGCGACGAGCTTCTTGATCTCGTCGTACTTGCGCGGGTGCAGCCGCTGGAACGCAAGGTCCTCCAACTCCCACTTGATTGCGTGGATTCCCAGCCGGTGGGCGAGCGGCGCGTAGATCTCGAGAGTCTCCCGGGCCTTCTCCATCTGCTTTTGCTTCGGCATCGCCGAAAGCGTGCGCATGTTGTGAAGCCGGTCGGCGAGCTTGATCAGGATGACCCGCACGTCCGAGGCCATCGCGACCATCATCTTGCGGTAGTTCTCGGCCTGGTTTTCGTCCCGGCTCTGGAACGTGATTCCGGTCAGCTTCGTCACCCCGTCAACCAAGCCAGCAACGGCGTCGCCAAACGTTGCGCGAACCTCCTCGAGGCTCGCCGACGTGTCCTCCACCGTGTCGTGCAGGAGCGCGGCGCAAAGCGTCTCCGTGTCGAGTCGCAGGCCCGCGCAGATCTTCGCGACCTCGACGGGATGGGTGATGAAATCCTCGCCGGAACGGCGGCGTTGATCCGCGTGCCGCTCGCACGCGAACGCGAAGGCCTGTTCCGTCGCCCGCTTGTCCAGATCCTCCGTGGATTCGTCGATGTGCTCTTCCAGCACCGCGAACAGATCGCCCAGCAACGCACGCTCGTCTGGGTCAAGACCCTTCGTGTACTCGTCGTCGGGGATGACGACGCTCGCGGCCTCAGGCGCGCCAACCCGGGTGTGGCCGCGCGGAGCCTCAGCCTCGACGTCCGGCGAAGCGCCGTTCTCGGCGGTTACGCCGCCTGTGCCAGCGGACTTGGGTTGCGTTGTCCTACCTCGGTCAGGAATCTTGCGCTCTCCCGGTGTTGCTCTGAGAGGTTCGCGTAGGTGGCCGACTTGGCCAGCTCGCCCTGCACCGAGGATAGGGCCTCCACGGCCGCCCCGGCGGCACCGCCAGCAAGCTGGACGACCCCGATCTCGGCCAGCGATCGCAGCGCCAGGGCCGCCGCCTCCGGCGCGAGTGGCTGTGAATCTGGCGCAACGAGCGTGCGTCGGAGCGCTGCGCCGTCGTGGGCGCCGGGGGCAAGCGCGGCAAGCGCCGCGTATATCCCGGCCAAAACGGGACGCAGGGGCAGCTCAAGGTCGAGCGCGCGAAGGGAAAGCGACGAATCCAAAGCGGAATCCAAGACGTGCAGGAACCTGTCGCCGCCGGGCGCTCCGACGACTGCAATCTCCTCCAGGTCGGCCCTAGGCGCCGGATCCGCGATGACGATGTGGGTGAAGGCCGGCACGATCGGCGCAATCGCCGCCAGCGCGGGCCAGTCCACCAGCGCAACGCCACCCCGTCCTGCATCTAGGAGTCGCTTTGCCGCCGAACGTCCGCCTTGCACCGATCCGCGGCTTGGGATGACGGCGAGCTCGCCGCCGCCAAAGCGCCGTGGAGCGGCGGCAACTTCCACTAGGCGGCGACGCCAGAGCGCGTCGGCGCAGATCACCAGGACGGGTTCGCCGCTGGATGCCAGCCCAGCAACCGTTGCGACGCCGGACTCACCACTCCTGGCAATCCGTTCCCGGGCGGGGCCAAGCTCGAACGAATCTGGAGCGTCGCCCGGATCTGCCGCCAGCGCCGCTGCAAGGCGCTGTCCGTACTCCTCGTCCGCCGCCAACGACTCGACAACGGGGCGTGCTGAATCGGGCGGATCGTAGACCCGGCTCAGCAGAACCCGGGGCTCGACCGCCCCATTCCACTCGTTTAGCTGTGCTCGAACCGAAACGTCACATGGCCCCCGCTGTGCCGAGCGCTCGAGGCTGTCGCCAACGGAGAACGCAACACCGGGAACACGGCGATCCTGCGAGGCGAGGGCGAAGCGGGCGTGGCGATCGCCCTCCCCCATCGCCCTCACATCCTTGATCGTGGTGCCTGGCACTAGTAACACTGGCTCCGGGTTGCCCTTCCCGAAGGGGCCGAGGCGTGCGATCGCCGATGCACCCTCGAATCCGAGTTGCTCGACGCCGACAACGGCATCGATTACCTCAGCTCGATCAACCGGTGCGTCCCCAATCGCCGCTGCGGCGTGCGCCGCGAATTCAGCGCGAAATCCGTTCAGCTTGGTCGCCTCGATCTCAATCCCCGCGGCTGCCCGGTGGCCGCCAAAACGAACAAGCGAATCCCGGCAGGCCTCGAGCCCGGCGAGCAAGTCAAACCCGGGAACGCTGCGACCGGACCCCTTGCCGCGCCCCTCGGCGTCGAGCGAGATCAGGATCGCGGGCTTCATCGTCCGCTCGGCAATTCGCGAAGCGCAGATTCCAACCACGCCTGGATGCCAGCCTTCACCCCAAAGGACGAGGGCTGCGGCTTGCGAGCCATCCTCGCCCAGCTCGCGAAGCGCGCGCTCCGCCTCCACAAGACATTCGCGTTCAGCGTCGCGCCGGTCATGATTTGCGCGGTTGAGCTCTTCGGCAATGCTTGCCGCGCGAGCTTCGTCGGTCGTCAAGAAGAGCTCGACAGCCGCGTCCGCGCGGTAGAGCCGCCCCGCGGCGTTGATCCGCGGGGCCAGGCGGAAACCCAGATCGGAGGCTTCGATGCGCTCCGGCGTGACCGAGGCGATCGCCATCAACGCGCGCAAGCCAGGGCGACGAGCGCGCCGTAGGTCTTCGATGCCGCGTCGCGCCATCGAGCGATTCTCGCCCAGCAGCGGAACCATGTCGGCGACCGTCGCAAGCGCCACGAGGTCGAGGTCGCGCTCGGCTCGTTCGTCTCCCAACAACGCGGCGACGAGTTTGTGGGCGACGGCTGCGGCGCAAAGGTCCGTGCACGGATAACCAGAAATAGTTGGGTGCACGATGGGGCAGTCAGGCAACTCGTCGCCGGGTTGATGGTGGTCGGTGACGACGACGGCGATCCCGCGATCCTGCGCGGCGGCGACCTCGGCGACCGAGGTGATCCCGCAATCCACTGTGATGAGCAACCCGGTGCCGCGCTCTTCGAGCCGGTCGATCGTCGCCATCGTGACGCCGTAGCCGTCGGCGACTCGGTCGGGAATCAACCAGTCGCAATCGGCGCCGAGCTCGCGAAGTGCGCCGATCACGATCGCGGTGGAAGTCGTGCCATCAACGTCGTAATCGCCGTGGACCGTGATCCGTTGCCCGGCCGCGACCGCTCTCCGGACCGCGGACACCGCCGCGTCAATGCGGGCAAACTCAGACGCGGAGTGGGACTCGTCAGCGGCCAGGAAGCTCCGCGCTGCCGCCACCGAGTCGTGGCCACGGCGAACCAACGCCGTCGCGACGACGTCCGGAACCTCAAGCTCAGTGGCAATCCGCCGGGCGGCCCCAAACGAAAATGGCTTGAACTCGGCGAGCACCCACCCACCGTACGCACGGGCCGAGACGGAACCCGGCATCAATCACGGTAATTGCGCGCTCCGCGACCGCAACAGGCAGGCCACGGCGGGGATGCGTCAGGCGTGCGGCTCGCGCTCGCGCCGAGTACCCAGGACCCAGATCAGCGCAAGCCCCAACGCCGTGCCGGGCAAGGCAAAAAGGACCGTCGCCATATCGGTCTCGCCAATGCTGCGGCCGCTGGCCGCCTGCGCGATCGCGCCGCAAACCATGGCGCCGGTCGTTGCCCCCAGAAGCGCGCCGACAATCCCGCCCCAGAAGCGATCCGGGATGAACACGGTGAAGTGCCAAAGCGCGAGTCCGACGGTGAAAAAGACGAGGATTGACACGTCTACCTGCCCTTCTTTCGCTGACGGCGTGTGCGCTTGCGACGGCCAGGCGGCGGAGTACGGGGCGGCACCTTGGTTACGGGCGGTCCGGAGTCACCGGTGGGCTCTTCGGTGCGCTCGACTGTGGACTCGCTCGACGGCGGAGATGGCTCGTGGGCGATTGGGTCGTCACTCTCGGCGTCGCCCAGCCTGGCCACAACGTTGTCCTCCGGGAAGACGGGCACGTAGCCCATCGTCTCCTCGATCTGGCGCCGGCGGTCGCGATAGGCAGGCTCCCGCTCCTTCCACTCGGTCAGGACCGGGCTGGCGATGAAGATCGACGAATAAGTACCCGAGGCGATACCGAGCATCATCGCGAGCGCGAAACCGCGCAACGTCTCGTCGCCGAAGATCAAGATCATCGCCAGCAGGAAGACGGTCGCCAGACCGGTGATCAGCGAACGGATCAGGACCTCGCTCATCGAGCGGTTGACGATTTGGCTGAACGCCGCACGCGGCATCCGTGGAACGTTCTCCCTGATTCTGTCGAAGACGATCACGGTGTCGTAGATCGAGTAGCCGAGGATCGTCAGGAAGGCTGCCACGGTGGCGCTGTTGACCTCGAACCCCATCAGCGCGTAGGCGCCGCCGGCGATCAGGATGTCGTGAACGAGCGCGATCAGGATCGGGACCGCGTACTTGGCCTCGAAGCGGATCGCGACGTAGGCGGTGATGACGAGCAACGAGAAGATCAGCGCGATGACCGCGCTCTTGGCGATCTGCTCGCCGAAGGTCGGGCCGATCGTCGTGTTTGAGAAGTCGTCCACGCCAAACGCCTTGTCCAAGATCGGCTCCACGTCGGGCGCCTGCTCGGGCAGGATCTTCGCCTGGATCTGGAAGCCGGATTGGGTTGCGTCCTCCTCCTGGACTTCCTGGATCTCGGCGGCGTCAGCGCCGTCGATTCCAGCGTCGGACAATGCAGCGCGCAACTCGTCGGGGGTCACATCCTTGGCCAGCGTGGTCTGAATCCTGGTCCCCGACTCGAAATCGATTCCCAGATTGAGGCCCTTGCCCGCAAACGCCAGCGCGCCGACCATCAGGATGATTCCCGACGCGGCGAAGAAGTAGCGCGACATCCCGCTGAAATCGAAGTCGGTCCGCATCCGGCGCTCACCGGCGCCCAGGAACCGAGCCGAGTCAAGGAAGCGGGAGCGCCCCAACACCGCCAGGACCGCCTGGGTAAAGAGCACGGCGGTGAACAGCGAGACGATCGTGCCGATTCCGAGGGTGAATGCAAAGCCCTTGACGCCCGCGGTCGCCAGCACGAAAAGGATGAACGCCGTAATCAGGGTGATGACGTTGGCGTCGATGATCGTCGCGATGCCCTTGCGATAGCCGAGCGAGATCGCCGACATCATCGACCGGCCCGAACGGATTTCCTCCTTGATTCGCTCGAAGATGACGACGTTCGAGTCGGAGGCCACGCCGATGGTCAGGACCAGGCCCGCGATTCCCGGCAGGGTCAGCGTGATCGGGATCGTCTTGATCATGGCCAGGTAGAAGAGGGCGTAGACGAAGAGTCCCAGCGCCGCCACCGCGCCCAGGAAGCGGTAGTAGAAGAGCAGGAACAAGACGACCAGGATCACGCCGCCGATCCCCGCCAGCACAGCGTCGTCAAGGGCCTGCTGGCCGAGCGTCGCCGAGACGGTTGACTGGCTGATCAGGGTCAGGTTGATCGGCAATGCGCCAATTCGCAAGAACTCAGCCAGGTCCTGGGCCTGGCTGATCGTAAAGTTGCCGGAGATCTGGGCACCGGTGCGCCCGTCGATTCCGCCCGGGTTCTCGACGAAGTTGATGATCGGGCGGGACACGATCTCGCCATCGAGGACAACCGCGAAGCTGTCCGATGCGTTGGAAGCGTCCTCGGCGGAAAGCAGGGCGCCGGCTGCGCGTTCGGCGCCGCGTTCGGCGATGCGGCGCGTTACCTCCTGGAATGCCTTGCGGCCCTCATCGGTGAACTCAAACGTGACGTTCGGCTGGTTGGTGAACTGGTCGAAGTTTTGTTCCGGGTTGCGGATGTCGTCGCCCTTGACCTCCGCCCTGTCGCGCAACAGAAACCAGCCGCGCGGCGTCGATTGAGACTCGTCGAGGTCAGTGTCGGGATCGTCGGCCGGCTCCTCTTCGCGCAGGATCACGCTCCCCTGCGGAATCTCCTCGATGATCGTGTCCTTGGGCTGCGCGTCGCCCTCGAACTTGACGAATAGGTCCGTCTTGACCTCGCTAGGGCCGGCCAGGGGTTCAAGCGTTTCCTTGTCGAACAGGTAATAACTGGTCCCATTCGTGGTGCAGAGCGGCTCGCCGTCCTTTTCGAAGCACTCGGAATCGCGTTGCTGGGCGGCGCGCACCGCGTCGATCAGCCGGTTGAACGGACGCGACTCAGCGTTCGGAAGCTTCGGATCGGGCGCAATGACGTTCGGCTCGAAGTCATAGAACGCGAGCTGCGAGGTCTGCCCAACCTGGCTGACCGCCTGCTGCGCATTTTGGACCTCTGGCAGGCCAACCGAGATCTGGTCTTCGCCGATCCGCGAAATCTCTGGCTCGGCGACGCCCAGCGTGTCCACTCGCTCGCGGATGATGTTGAGGGCCCGATCGATGTCATCCGGCTCGATCGTCGGATTCGCCGCCGTTGGCCGACCCTGATAGACGAGCTCGGTTCCACCCTGGAGATCCAGTCCAAGCCGCGTCGGCTTGTTCAGGATCGCCAAGACGGAGAGTCCAATCAGGACCCCGACGACGGCCAGGACCGCGTACGTGCGTCGACGCGAGCCCAAGGCTCAGTTACCCCTGCCTGTGTTGAGGCGCGAACGCATCGCGGGGCAGCCTATCCGGCGCTACTCGGGCGTCAGCACGAGCAGGAGCCCGCCATCGTCGTCATAGGCCGGAAAGACGTCGGCCACAGCCTCTGCCGGCAGGTCGCCCTCCGCGTTGACCTGAACCTTCTTGCCGAGTGAACGCACACCCCACTCCAGCGTGGTTCCGATTGGATCGACACCGGCGTTGCTCTTGTCCTTGGCTTCCTTGCTCCAGGCCAGGCCCAGCACGTCGCTTACCGGCCTGCCGATCACGTCCTCGTCCTTGAGACCGGTCAACTCAAAGCCGCCGCGACCGACATCAAGCACGTTGCCGTCCTTGTCGCATGTAAAGAATGCGGCATCCGGCGCCGGGTAGTAGTCGTCAAGCAACTCGAACAAAAAGCCAAAGCCGCACTTGGCGCAAGCCTTGGGCCGACTGGAAAATCCAGCCGTCCGCGAGTTCGAAAGCTCGCGATTTCCACAGCTTGGACAGATGAAGAACGGCACGCCGGAAGCCTAGCGATGAGGCGACCCCACCCGGGCGGTTCAAAAGAGGGTTGCCGCACCCTCCGGCACGGCCATCCCAAGATGCTCATAGCCACGCTCCGTCAGGACCCGTCCCCGCGGGGTTCGTTTGATCAACCCCTGTTGGATCAGGTAGGGCTCATAGACACCTTCAATCGTGTCCGTCTCCTCGTCGATCGCGTCGGCGAGAGTGGTCAGCCCGACCGGGCCGCCGGAGAACTTTTGCGCGATCGTCTCCAAGATCACACGGTCATGGCGATCCAGACCCGCGGCGTCAACGGCCAGCATGGTCAGTGCCTCGGAGGCGATCTGGGCGGTGATCACGCCGCTGCCCTTCACCTCGGCGAAATCGCGGACGCGACGCAGCAGACGATTCGCAACGCGCGGCGTTCCCCTTGAGCGGGAGGCGATGGCCTGCTGGCCCTCGGGCTCAATGCTGACCCCGAGGATGCCGGCCGAGCGGCCGACGATCGCGGCCAGCTCGGCAGGCGCGTAGTGCTCAAGGCGATGGGAGACGCCGAAGCGGTCGTGCAGGGGCTTGGTCAACAGGCCAGCGCGGGTGGTGGCGCCAACCAGGGTGAACGGTGGCAGGTCGAGCGTCACCGTCCTTGCGCCGGCGCCCTGTCCCAGGACGACCGGCAAGGTGCGGTCCTCCATCGCCGGATAGAGCGTTTCCTCGATCGCGGCGTTCAGGCGGTGAATTTCATCAATGAAGAAGACGGAGTTGGGCTCAAGCGAGGTCAGGAAGGCGGCGATGTCACCCTTCTTTTCAAGCGCGGGCGCCGCGGTCTGCACAAGGGTGGTGCCCAGCTCAGCGGCGATGATGTGGGCAAGGCTCGTCTTGCCCAGCCCGGGCGGGCCTGACAGCAGCACGTGGTCGAGTGGCTCGCCGCGCCGCCGCGCCGCCTCGATGAAGATCGCGAGCTGGTCGGTGACGCCTTTTTGGGCGACGAATTCAGAGAGCCGGCGCGGCCGCAGCGACCGGTCCAGTTCATCGTCGGGTCCGCCGCTTCGGACTTCCGCCATCGGCTCGGGCGCGGTCGTGATGCGCCGGACCGTCACCTCACCTGCCATCTCGGCGATCGCTGGGTCGGGCACGATTCCGGGACTGCGCTCGTCGTCGGACCCGGGACTCATCGGCCTGCCCCCGAGGACTCGCCAACACGGCGCAGCGCAATGCTGATCAGATCCTCCGGTGTGTCGCCTTCAACGCCGTCCAGCAGCCGGTCGGCGTCCACAAGCGAGTAGCCGAGCCCCACCAGCCCGTCCCGGGCCAAAAGCCACGGCTCGGAGTCGCCGGCGACCGACGCCTGCGGGGCAGCCTGTTCGAGCTCGCCAGCCACCTTCTCGCGCAGCTCCACAATGACCCGCTCGGCGGTGCGCTTGCCCACACCCTGTACCGCCTGGAAGCGCTTGTGGTCGCCGAGCGCAATTGCCTTCATCAACTCGCGCGGGGATCCGCCGGAGAGAATCGCCATCGCGACCTTGGGGCCGACGCCGGAAACTGAATTGAGGTGCAGGAAAAGGTCGCGCTCCTCTTCGCTGGCGAACCCATAGAGGAGCATCGAGTCGTCGCGGACGACGAGCTGGGCATGCAGCATCATCTTCTTGCCGTGCGCCGGTACCGCCTTCAGCGTTTCTGCGGATACGGCCAACCGGTAACCGACGCCACCCGTCTCGATCACCACGTGATCGGGGCGCCGAACAAGTACCTCTCCTGAAACCGAAGCGATCACGCCGACGCCTTGCTGACCGCGCGGTCGCGGGCCGCGAGGGAAACCATCTGACAGCCGTGGCAAATCGCCACAGCGAGGGCGTCTGCGGCGTGATCGGATTCCGGTGCGCGCGGCAGGCCGAGCAGCGTTCCCACCATTTTTTGGACCTGTTTCTTGGCGGCGGCTCCGGAGCCGCAGACGGCCATCTTGATCGCCTGCGGCGTGTAGTCAAAACACGGGATCTGGCTTTCGGATGCAGCCAGGACCGCGACGCCGCGCGCCTGGCCGACGCCGATCGCCGATCGAACGTTCTTGCCGAAATAGAGGTCTTCGATGGCCACCGCGGCGGGCTCGTGCCAGCGAATCAACTCGCTCAAAGCCTTGTGGATGCGGTCGAGCCGGTCGCCGGGCTCAAGGCTTGCCGGCGCCTCGATCACACCGCCGTCGATCGCGGTCATGGCGCGGCCCGCGAACCGGACCACGCCAAAGCCCGTGTTCGCCAAGCCCGGGTCGATGCCCATCACCACGATCACGCCTATGGATTCTGGCTTCAGGCCCGGATGCCTTCCCTGAAATCGCTACTCCAACGCCGCTTCGGCCTCTTCCAGAAGGTCAGCGGGGATGTCGAAGTTGGCATGGACTTCGTCCACGTCGTCGTGATCATCCAATACGTCCATCAGCCGCAGCAGAGCCTTGGCTTCAGACAGCTCCGCCACCTCGATCACGTTCTGGGCCTCCATGGCCAACTCCCACGAAATGATCTCCACGCCCGAATCGCGCAGGGATTCGCGAACGGCGGTGAGGCTCGCCGGGTCGGCGACGACCTTGACAACATCGTCTTCGGCGACAACGTCGTCGGCGCCGGCGTCGATCGCGCCGATCAGATCGTCTTCGCCGTAGCGTCCTGCATCCACCAGGATCACGCCCTTCTTCTCAAACTGCCACGCCACCGACCCCGGCTCGCCAAGGCTGCCCCCGTTGCGATCAAACGCGTTTCTGATCTCTGACCCGGTCCGGTTGCGGTTGTCGGTGAGCGCCTCGACCAAGAGGGCGGTTCCCGCCGGCCCATAGCCTTCATAGAGGACACGCTCGATCGCGCCCGCGTCGCCGTCGCCTGTCCCGCGGTCAATCGCCCGCTGAATGTTGTCCTTGGGCATCGAGAAGCTCTTCGCCTTCTCGACGGCCGCCGCAAGGGTGTGGTTGGCAGCTGGATCGCCACCCCCTTCGCGCGCCGCGACGGTGATCGCCCGCGCCAGCTTGGTGAAGAGCTTCCCGCGCTTGGCGTCGGTCGCAGCCTTCTTGTGCTTGATCGACGCCCATTTCGAATGTCCGGCCATCGGCTCGGATTCTACGAGCGCGGCGGCGGCGACCCGCTCAGACCTCGAACTGGCCGTTTTCCTGGAGCAACTCGCCGTCAACCTCGATCCGACCGCCTTGTCGCAGGTCACAAACGAGGTCGGTATGGACCGCGGATTCGTTGACACCGCCGGATTCCGGGTAGCTCGCCCCCACGGCCATGTGCACGGTGCCACCGATCTTTTCGTCCAGGAGCACGTCGCGTGTACCCCGGTCGATCTTGTAGTTGGTACCGATGCCGAGCTCCCCCAGGCGCCGCGCACCGTCGTCGGTATCGATGAGCCCGATCAGGAACTCCTCGCCCAGATCGGCGGATGCGTCCACGATGCGCCCAGCCTCGAAGCGGAATCGAACTCCGGAGATCTCCCGCCCGCCGACCATCGCCGGCAGATCGAAGCTGACCACGCCATCGACCGAATCCTCCTGTGGGCCGGTGAAGAACTCCCCGTCAGGCATGTTGCGATCCCCGAAGCAAGGAATGAACGTCCGCCCCTCGACGCCGAGACGGATGTCAGTCCCCGGTGCAGTGATGTGAACCTCGGAGCGCCCGTTCGCCCACTCCGCCAGGCGACGGGTTTCCTCCGATGCCTGCTCCCAGTTGACCAGTGGATCACCCCGATCGGCCAGGCATGCGCCGAAGTAAAAGTCCTCGAACGCGGTCAGGCTCATCCCCGCATCAGAGGCATACGCGTTCGTCGGAAAGATCGTGTACACCCAGCGGTGCTCGCCGTCGGCCGAGCGTTTCATTGTGCGGTCCATCAGGTGCCTTGTTGCGGCCTGGCGGCGGGTCTGACGTTCCGGAGCAACTCCGGAGAGGCTCCGGGTGTTGGTGTCGGCGCCAATCGCGATCCTGCAATCCGACTCGTTCGCCGACCATTCTGAGACGGGTGAGATCCAATCGAGCTGAGCGTCGGTCGCGTGTTCGAAGTACGTCGCCTGCTGCTCGTCGAAGGACATCGCGACCACTGGATTGCCTCCCGCGGCAAGCACCTCCTCGTACGTCGCCGCGATCAAGGGTTCAGCGGCCGTCGGGCCCTCGATCAGGCACGTCTCGCCAGCCTTCACGCCGGTTGAGTAATGCACAAGGATCTTCGCCAGGTTGGCGACGCGCGGGTCTCTCATCGGGCTGCCGATCCTTTCGTGGAGTGCTCCGGGCGATCGCCCGCGCCGGTCGCGATTGCCATCAGGTAGGCGTGCATGCGGGAATCATCCGTTAACTCGGGGTGAAAGGAGCAGGCCAGCAGGGCGCCTTGACGGATAACCACCGGGTGGCCGTCGACGCTGGCAAGCACGTCCACGTCGGGGCCGTGTTCTGAGACCCAGGGCGCCCGGATGAACACCGCGCGCAATGGATCGGGGCCGATCCCCTCGATCTCCAAGTCGGTCTCAAAACTCTCAAGCTGGCGCCCGAAGGCGTTGCGGCGGCAGGTCGCATCGAGCAGCCCAAGGTGATTCGAAGCCAGGAGAATCATTCCCGCGCAGGTGCCCATGATCGCGCGCCCCGCGTCGTGGTGAGCCCGAATCGCCGGCTCAAGGCCGTCGCGTTCGATCGCCTTCGAGATCGTGGTTGACTCGCCGCCGGGGATCACCAGGGCTTCGAGATCGCTGATCTGCTCGACCGCGCGCACCTCGAACGCATCGGCCCCCAGCCCCAGGAGCATCTCGACATGCGCAGCGAACCCGCCCTGGCTTGCCAGGACGCCGACCTTCATCTTCTGCGCCGACGCCAAGGCCTGCGTCAGGAGCCGCGGTGCTGGAGCAGCTCGCCTGCCGCGGCTAGCGCGGCGATATCGTCACCGCGCATAGGGGCGCCGAGGCCCTTGGAAGCGGCGAGCACACGACTTGGATCCGACGCATGCGTTGTGGCTTCGACGATCGCCCGTGCGCGGCGTTCAGGGTCGGCGGCCTTGAAGATCCCCGAGCCCACGAAGTTGCCCTCGGCGCCGAGTTGCATCGTCAGCGCCGCATCGGCCGGAGTGGCGATCCCGCCCGCGCAAAAGAGCGGCACCGGCAGGCGGCCGGCGGCCGCGACCTCCTCGACGACATGAAGTGGTGCCTGCAGGTTTTTGGCAGCCGAGGGCAACTCGGCGCGGTCCATCGATTCCAGCGCGCGAATCCCGCCCACGATGCTTCGCAGGTGACGAACTGCCTCGACGATGTTGCCGGTGCCCGCTTCGCCCTTGGAGCGAATCATCGCGGCGCCCTCGGCGATCCGGCGCAGGGCCTCGCCCAGGTCGGTGGCGCCACAGACGAACGGCACCTCGAATGCCTGCTTGTCGATGTGGTTGGCCTCGTCAGCCGGGGTCAGCACCTCGGACTCGTCGATGTAGTCGACCTCAAGCGCTTGCAAAATCTGGGCTTCGGCGAAGTGGCCGATCCTGGCCTTCGCCATCACGGGGATCGAGACGGCTTCCTTGATGCTTTCGATCATCTCTGGATTGCTCATCCGCGCGACGCCACCGTCGCGGCGTATATCGGCGGGAACGCGCTCCAGTGCCATTACGGCGCAGGCGCCGGCCCCCTCGGCGATTACCGCCTCCTCAGCCGTGACGACGTCCATGATCACGCCGCCCTTGAGCATCTCGGCGAGGCCGCGTTTGACTCTGAATGTGGCCCGCTCAGTCATCCCGGTCAAGGATAGTGACGCATCCGGGATCACCCGGACCACCGAGACCACGCCACCCGCGGAATGGAAGAAGCGCTACTTCAGCTTGAAGGCGCGAATGCGGTCCTTGAACGCGGCCTTGTCACGGGAGTAGACCCCGTAGGCAAGCGCTTGGACCAGTGCGAGCAGCGACGTGTTCGACTGGATGAACGACGGGCTGTTCGATGAGAAGTAGAGCGTCAGGTCGGAATGCTCGCCGACCTCGGAAAGGGTCGCATCGGTGATCGCGAGCGTCGTCGCACGCCGGTGCTTGGCGAGCTTCATTGCGCGAACGACGATCGGGTGCGCCCGGCCCGCCGAGAAGGCAATCACTAGCGCGCCTTCCTCAAGGCGGCTGAGGCGCGTGATCGAATCCTGGCGCGGGGATGCAACAACTTCGGCGCGAATATCCAACAGAGCCAAGAGGTGGCGGAGGTAACTGGCGAAGAACGCCAGCTGGTCCATGCCCACGATCATCACCCGGTTGGCGCCGGCGAGCGCGGTGACGCACGCTTCAACCTGCTCGCGCGTCAGGTTGCGAACGGTGTCCTCGAGGTCGCCGTGGTCGGCGGCCAGGGAAGCCTCGAACTCGGTGTGGTCGAAGTCAAAGAGCGATGACGTATCCGTCCCGGTCTCGCCGGTCTTGGTCCGGTATTCCTCGATCGCGGCTTGCTGCAGCTCGGGGTAGCCCTCGAAGCCGAGCGCCTGCGAGAAGCGAACAACCGTTGAAGACGAGGTGTTGGCGCGACGGGCAAGCTCTTCGGCAGTCTGAAATGCCGCTTCATCGAGGTGATCGACGATGTAGCGCGCAACGTCCTTCTGCGAACGCGAAAACTCGTCAAAGCGCTCCGTAATGAACGCCGAGAGGGTCTTCGCCGCCTGTTTCTTGGCGGTGCGACGGGTGCTTCCGCCCGAGCGGCGCGTCGTCGGGGCTGCGGGGGCGGGGCGGGGCTTGGTTGCGGTCTTGCTCACGGCGGGTGTTTTCGCCCCGGCCACGGGTTTCCCTTCCAAGAGTGAGTTGGCTTGCAATTGCGGCAGGCACGGATGTGGTTGGATCCCGGCGATGGAACTCGAGAAAGCCTTGCGTCAGACCAACCGCGGCATGATCGCTTTCGATCTTGCTCTTGGCTCGTCCGCGCTGGCATTTCCGGACGCCACGCTGGCGGCGCTCGGCCATCAGCGACCCTCCAGCGACGCCCGCCACCTGATCCGCCGTTGCGGGCCAATCTGGCTGACGTTTGCAGCCGCCCACGCGGTTGCCGCGGTCCGTGACGAGCCCCGCGACTGGTGGGCGCTTGCGTGGCTTCGCGGTACCGAGCTCGGGACCGACATCGTCTGGTCGCAGTCTCCGGCATTCAAGCGGCCTGGCGCCCGGGCTGGATTGTGGTTGGCGGGCGCCGGCAATCTGGCAATGGCGACCGGCTTTGGCTGGCTCGCCGCCCGATCCGGTCGGTCCAGCTAAAAGCCGCCAGCAACCGCCATGCCAAAACGGTTTGCGCGTTCGAGATTTGCGTGTTAGCGTGCGCAAATCCTGTTGGGGACGGGTAAGGACAGACACTGGGGCGGACACTGGCTCGCAGGGGCGGGGCTCGCGGCGTTGTCGTTCTTGGCCATGCCCGCTGCCGCCAACGCGGCAACCCGCTATGCCGCACCCGGCGGCACCGGTCCAGCGGCGACCTGCCCGCAGGGCAACCCCTGCTCGATCCAGGATGCGGTTGAAAACATCAGTGTCGCCAACGGGGACGAAGTCATCGTCGCCGGTGGCACTTACTCCTTGGCTGGAGTCGGCGACGGAAAGCTCTCCGTCGGCAAGGCGATCAAGGTTGGCGGCATGTCCGGCGAGCCGCCGCCGCTGATTACCTCCGAAGTTCAGAGCTCATTAACGCTCACTGACCCTGGCGCCGTGGTTCACGACCTCGCCATTCAACAGACGGGATCGACCAATGCCCTTTTTCATCTTCAGGGGGCGGGGGGTCCGACTCCAAGTTTCGTCAATTGGCGGCGGCTGCGCGCGTCGGGGCCTTCGTACCCGGCGAGGCGGTCCTCCGCGACAGCACGTGCTGGACCACCGGCCCTGGCAATTACGCGCTCATCGTCTCACTCGGCGGCGATGCCACCTTGTACTCAACTCTCAGGAACGTAACCGCGTATGCCACTGCCAATTTCGGGGCCGGAATGTACGTGTACGCAGGCGGGAACGCCACGGTTGAGGTGGATGCGGTCAATCTGATCACCTCCGGAATGGACGAAGATATCCGTACCGAGGTCGAGGCAGATTCGTCGGTGACGGTCAACCTCGAGTCGTCAAACTACGCGTCGATTACGTCCGTCGGCGCCGGAGCCGCGTCGGTGACCCCGGCTGGCACGGGCACGAATCAGATGGAGGAGCCACTCCTTGCCGACCCTACGATCGGCGACTTCCACCAGCTACCTGGTTCCCCGACCATTGACGCAGGCGCGACCGGCAGCGGCGAGGGCCCCGACGACATGGACATCGACGGGGAGCCCCGGGTCCAAAACGGGGCGATCGATATCGGCGCCGACGAGGTATCACTGCCGGATACAAAGATCACGGCCAAGCCCTCGAAAGTGGTCCGCACGGGACGCCGCAAGGTACGCGTCACCTTTCGATTCACGGCGACGACGACCGCCGATTTCGAGTGCAAGCTGGGCGGCACCCCGTGGCAGGCCTGCACGAGTCCGCAGCGCTACCGAGTCCGCTCGGGGGGTGGCCGCGGCCGCAAGTATCGCTTCGCCGTGCGCGCGATCGACGCGTTTGGCACTGATCCGAAACCGGCCCGCCGCACTTGGCGGGTCAAGCGAACGTAGGTACATCGTGTTGACAGCCAAGTTCCCGAACGAAAGGAACATCCATGAGAAAGACCCCAATCAGCACGGCAGCCTTGCTGCTGCTCTCAATGACGGCAACGGCTTACGCCGCCACGATCAACGGCACCAATTCCGGTGAGTTCATCGCAGGCACAAAAAAGGCCGACGTCATCAAGGCCAAGGGTGGCAACGACGTCGTTGGCGCGAACAAGGGCAACGACACGGTCAACGGCGGCGGCGGCCCAGACAGCCTCTACGGAATGCTCGGGGACGACACCGTGAAGGGCGGCGCCGGCGACGACTACCTGTCTGAGTTCGATCCGCTCCCCTGCGAGAGCGGCATGGGTCCGCGAGTCCGGGGACCACAGGCTCGAGGAGGTCGGAGGCAGCCTGCTTCGACGACATCAAGGGGAACGACCGGCTCTTTGGCCAGGGCGGCAACGACTACATGGAGGGCTCGCTGGGGAAGGATGTCCTCAAGGGCGGCGGGGGCGACGATGACATGTATGGAGACCCCGGCGACGACAACCTCAAAGGCGGCTCCGGCGACGATTACCTGAACGGCGAAGAAGGAAAGGACAAGCACTTCGGCGGCCCCGGCAATGACTACATCGACATGCTCGACGATGACAACGGCAAAGTCGACCGAGCGGTCTGTGGTTCTGGTAATGACACGGTAATCATCGGCCCAGGAGACATTTTCTCCGACGATTGCGAGACCGTTGTAGCGCCCCGCAGGAACCGAGGTTGATTAGCCGCTGAGCGGCTTTGAGCACTCGTTGAAGCCGACTTCGTGCGCAAGCGCCTGCCGTCGGGCCTGGCTCGATTCGAGCCCGGCCTGGGTATCCCGGTAGGCGCTTGCGTCTTCGGCCTCAGCGGCCTTCAAGCCGTCGTTGAGCTGGGTAATCCCCGCATCGCGCGCCGCAAGGTACGAATCCACCCGCCCCGAAACGCTGATCGGCGCGGGGAGATCGGCGATCGCGTCGCGCTCTTCCTCGGCCACGTCGATCAGCGCCCGCACCAGTTCGGCCGCCTCGGCGGGCGTGCGCGGCGTGGCCGACTGGAGGTCAAGAAACTCATCGTGGGCGCGGGTGCAGATCTCGTCGCCGCGAGCCAGGTATTCGGTGACGCTCAAATCGTCCTCCGCGCAAGGGCCCAGGCCGAAGATCGCGGCTATTGCAATCAGGATGCCCACCGCCAGGACCAATCCTCCCGCTAGGCCCGTGCGACTCGTTGCGTGTCCGTACTCCATGCGAGCAGCCTATTCTCAGGCAATGCCCTACGGCGAGTTCGAAGGCCTTCCTACCTCCCGCACGAGCCTTCGCGGGCAGACTTCGGCGGGCGACGAAGCGTGGCTGATTCGCGGGATCTCGCAAAAGCTCTACCGCTGTCCGGGGTGCGGCAAGGCGATCGAGATCGGCGCCGAGCACGTGATCGTCCAGACCGTGCACCGCGTGGGCGGGACCGAACACCAACACTGGCACCGTGCATGCGCCGAGGGCGGGCCGATGCTTGAGCTCCGCGGCCTGCGCGCCGTCAGCGCCCTGGAGTCCACCCGCGACCGCCTCACCGAGCGCAGTCGCCAGCGCCCCGGTCGCCGCCGGCGCGACATGCGCCGCGGCCGCTAGCCCCTCACCGACTGCGGGGTTGTGAGGGCATCGCCCCTACAAATCCTCACTCGCGCGGGTCAGTGCTTTAGCTGGAGGAGGCCCGGTTGGTTTGCATGCTCGACCTGGAGGGTCGTGTGATCCAGGCCGTACTCCCTGCGCAGAAGCTCGCTTAGCTCGAGCCGTCGCTGGTGGCAGTCGTCGCCATGCTCGACGACAACGTGGGCCGAAAGCGCAGGGAATCCCGAGGTGATCGTCCAGACATGCAGGTCGTGGACTTCTACGACGCCGTCAACGGCGGCCATCCGCTCGCCGATCGTGCGGGCGTCGAGGCCCCGTGGTGCCACCTCCATCAGAACGCGGCCGGCGTCGCGGATGACGCCCCAGGCGCTGCCCAGGATCAGGACGCCAACGATGATCGAGATGATCGCGTCGGCCTGCAGCCAGTCGGTCGCGAGAATGACAAGCGCGGCGGCGATCACTCCGATTGACCCAAGGAGGTCAGCGAGGACGTGGCGATGGGCGGCCTTCATGTTCAGGCTCTCACCGTCGGACCGCATCAGGATCCGGGCCGCGAGGATGTTAATCCCGAGCCCGAGGGCAGCCACCCCGAGCATTGGGCCTGCATCGATCTCCGGTGGATCGGAGAGCCTTCCCGAGGCCTCGAAGAAGATCCATCCTGCGATTGCGATCAGGGCGACGCCGTTGACAAGCGCGGCCAGGATCTCAGCCCGCTGGAAGCCGAAGGTCCGCGTGTCGGTTGCCGGGCGGCCGGCAAGCCAAACTGCCACAAGGGCCAGCAGGAGCGACGCACTGTCGGACAGCATGTGACCCGCGTCCGCGATCAGGGCAAGGCTGCCCGTGAGGATTCCGCCCACGACCTCGGCGACGGCAAAGGCACTGGTCAGCGCCAGCACCAGTCCCAGCCGGCGTCGGTTGTCGGCTCGGTTCAGGTCGCCCGCATGGTGATGGTCGTGAGCCACTGCGCTGGTGAGTGTGCCGTAACGCCCGTCCAAAGCGCCGGGTCCCGCACGATCCGACGACGAGGTAACGCTCCGATGAAGGCGCCTCAGATCTCGCAACAACACGTCCGGCCGGGCGCCCATCATCACGCCATGCGCCGAATCAATATCGCCTCGCCTGAGTTTGAGCACGATCCGAACGAGCCGCCCGCGTTCCGGTCGGGGACGCTTCGCATGGGTCCCCGGCTCGACGCTGAACAGCTTGGCGCCACCGTCTATGAGCTGGCGCCCGGCACGGCGCTCTGCCCCTACCACTACGAGTACGCCGAAGAGGAGTGGCTGGTGGTCATTCAGGGGAACCCGTCCGTTCGCGATCCCAACGGGGTCGAGCGCTTGGAGGAATGGGATGTCGTCTGCTTTCCGATCGGCCCGGACGGTGCGCACCAGGTCCGCAATGACTCGGACGAGCCGGCGCGGGTCCTGATGTTCTCGCGTGCTGACCACCCCGCCGCCACCGTGTACCCCGACAGCGACAAGATCGGAATCTGGACCGGCAATAAGGCCGACGACGTGATCGTCAAAAGATCGAGCGGGGTTGACTACTTCGAAGGTGAGGCCGAGTGAACGCCG
The DNA here is from genome assembly GCA_963701205.1 of uncultured bacterium. GTDB lineage: Bacteria > Actinomycetota > Thermoleophilia > Solirubrobacterales > 70-9 > JALZKA01. Next base: position 60,401 of record OY969575.1, read on the forward strand.
GGGCCGCGCGCCACCGGACGCTGTGCTGGGCGTATGGCCTAATTGCCGTCGGCGCGCTGATCGCCACGTGGAGCCAGAACATCCAGTTCTTTGCCGAGGACGGCAACGGCGGCCTCCGTGGCTTCATCGACGACACATACGCCAACTTCGCCTCTTCGTCAATCACCAACGACTTGGTCTTCATGCTGATCGCAGCCTTCGTGCTTATGATCGTCGAGGCCCGCCGACTCGGTATCCGCCACGTCTGGATCTATCTCGTGATGTCGTTCACGATCGCCGTCAGCGTCGCCTTTCCGCTGTTCTTGCTCGTGCGCGAGCGCAAGTTGGCGTCCTCGTTGCGCCCACCGTCTGGGTAGGTCGCGACCTCCATCCTCAGCTGCGTGCGAACGGATGGGTTGTGCGGCAACTCCCCCAGCGCAACGCTGCCCCACCCTCCGATGAGAAACACTGACGTCATGACTACCCCGGCCGAGACCAATGCGCGGCTCGCCAGTCTGCGCCGCTGGAATTTCGGACTGGCGTTTCTGCACTCCGCCCAGGCCGCGGCGATCCTCGCTCTCGCCAGCGATTTCTCGATCCCGATAACAACAACGTTCCTCGAAGGGCCGCCGGGAAGCGACATGCGATCGGATCCGACCGTCCTTTTTGATCTGCGCTTCTCTTGGGCCATCGCCGCGTTCCTGCTGCTGGCTGCCCTCGATCACCTGCTTGTAGCCCTCCCCCGCTTCCGACCCAGGTACGAGCGTAATCTCGCAGCTGGCATCAACCCGGCGCGCTGGTACGAGTACTCGATCAGCGCTTCGATCATGATCGTGCTGATCGCGATGCTGACCGGGATCGAGGAGGCTTCGGCTCTGGTTGCGATCTTCGGCGCCAACGCGGCGATGATCTTGTTCGGCTTGTTGATGGAGCGCAGCAATCCACCCGGCAAGCCGGTCGATTGGCGGCCGTTTATCTACGGCTCGGTGATCGGCGCCGTGCCCTGGATCGCCATCACGATCCAGCTGGCGACCGCTGAAGCGAACACGGGCACCGTTCCGGGCTTCGTCTACGCGATCTTCGCAACGCTGCTCGTCTTGTTCTTCAGCTTCGCCGTCAACCAGGCGCTCCAGTACCGCGGCAACGGCCGCTGGAGCGATTACCTGTTTGGCGAGCGCATGTATCTAATCCTGAGCCTGGTTGCAAAGAGCGCGCTGGCCTGGCAGGTATTTGGAAGCACGCTGGCGGGTTGACCAGACCCATCAGGGCAGATGCGAGAGCACGTTGACGATGCTGCCGCTCGGCTCCTTGAGCATGAACCGTCGTACACCCCAAGCCTCGTTACGCAGCGGATAGACGATCTCGCAATCCCGCGCGACGGCCGCAGCGTGGGCAGCATCGACGTCATCAACTTCGACGCTGATCCCTGGCGCGGCGGGGTCGTCGTTACCGATGATCGTGACCTGAGCGGTGGGATCGGCTGGATCAACCACGGTCACGACCCAGCCCAGGTCCATCACGACCTCGAAGCCCAGCAGGTCAACAAAGAATTCGCGCGTTTCGAGCGGTCGATCGGCGTGGATATTCGGAACAACTCGCTTGATCTCCACCCCCGACAGACTAGGGAGCGATGTACGCGGGCGATGCCCGACGAGCACGTAAACAACTGGTCCGCCGTAGCGTCGACGCCATCAACAGACGCGACCTGGATGCCTTCTTGCCGCCTATGGGCGAGAACGTAGGAGGCGACCGGATGCGACCTCTTCCACCTCTCCTGCAACCATGGGCCCACAAGCCGCCATTTACCGCCCTTGACATCACCTCCCCGGCGGTGCGAGGATCGCGCCGACCAGTACGGGGGGCGGACATAGCCTCTCGGGCACCACGGGAATCGGGAGGTCTGCCTTGCCCACACGCGTTCGTCGTCGGACTCCGAGTCACGCAATCGTCGTTGCCTACCTTGCGCTGTTCATTGCGCTGGGCGGTGTCAGCTACGCAGCCTTCAAGTTGCCGAACAACTCGGTGAAGTCGAAGCACATCTCCAGCGGGCAGGTGAAGTCGCAGGATGTCAAGAACGACGGAATCACCGGAGCGGACGTAAAGGAGTCCACACTGGCGCTGCTGGGGAGCCCTGTCGACGTGCGCACGCTGGTCATCCCGCCGATCACTGCGGGTTCGGGATGGACTGAAAGGGCCGCCAGATGCGAGGAAGGGGAGCAGCTGCTCGGCGGCGGCTACGGCCAAACCAATGCTTTGCCTAACCCGGGCTTCGGAAGCACCTACAACGCAACGTTCGCCGGTCCCGGCGTGGTCAAGCCAAACCCCAATTTTCCCGAAGAATTACCAGAAACCATCGTCGAGGCTGCGCAACCGGATGAGACCCCCGACGCCTACATGCTTCAGATGGAGTTCGACGGCAACGCTTCCAATCCCGAGGTAACCGTCTACGCGATCTGCACGAAGTAGCTGCCGCCCGACCCATCACCTCAGTGACTGGAACACACAATCCATCGGCGGCCCGAATCTGGCTTGCATAGATGGGCCGGGATGGATTCGAACCATCGACCTACGACGTCGCCCAACAGCTACCCGTCGCAGTAGGCGTACGCGGTCAACTTTGACTCGATTTGGGTCGTCATCTTGACCTGCCACTTTTGCTTGCCGATCTTGCGGGAGCCGTTGAAGAATGAGGCACCGTCGTCGAAAGGGACGTCAGTCGCAAAACCGCCGGAGATCACGCGCTGATCGCCCTTGCACGCCGCGGTCGCTGTGTACCGATCAGGCGCGCCGCCGGCGGCGATTGTCTTCTTCGCCACTGTCGGCGCCCTGCCGCCTGCGCAGACAACCTTGACGCCAATGGTGGCTGGGTCGAAGACGGAGTACTTTGCCGTCCAGCCGCGTTTGCCGGCGCGGCGAGATACAAACGGATAGGCGGAATCTCCATTACCGCCACTCGGGCCTCCGCCAAGGGCAACCTTCCCCTTCCGGCAATGCGCCGTCACGCTTTGCACATGCGAATCGGTCTCGCGACTTGCATTTCGAATCGAGGTGTGGGCTCTGCTGCAATACGCATACAGATCAGATTCCTGCCCACTCGGCCCGAAAACTCGCAGCGCTGAGCGCCATCCATTGCCGCCTGCCGGATAGGACGAGAGCAGATAGGGACTGCCACCGCGGGCGTGGAATCCGCCTGAGACGACTTCTCGTCCTGCCTTGCAGGCAGCTGAGCCCTTGGCGACGGATCCGTCGGATTCGACGGTGACCTTTGTCGTGCTGACGCCGCCGGCGAGCGCCAAGCTCCCCAGGAACGCGAACAACCCGAACCCCACTGTGAGAATGCTCAAACTGCGACGCACACATCTCCTCCCCCGGTGGCGCGATTCGCGCCAGGATCAAAATGATTGCGGCACCGTAGCGCATTACGAGGGCTTCGCGTATCCCCTCCGGCAGCCCGCTCCAAAACAATGGTCGCACGAAAGGCGGCGAAGGCGAACGCCTAGCTCTCCCCCAGCTTCCCTAAGCGCAGATAGGCGTTCGGGGATTGAGCTATTCAAGCTCTCTCCACTTCTTGATCACGGGATGCCAGCGGTGTTTGATGATCAGCGACCCACGATTCCCGAACCGCGATTCCCGGCCCGCTTCTTGGCGGTCTAAGCGCTCGACCGTCTCGCGCCGGGGGACTAGGCGGGCCCGAGACAAAGAAGCGTTATGCGAACCTCGCCATCAGGCTTGCCCCCATTGTTATACACCTGAAGTAGCAAATCCGAATGGCGAATTGTGTAACCGCTCAATTCGAGTTGGCCCTCGTAGGCCTCCGACTCAATAGTTGCGGTTCCGGTGATGACGAGATCGTCATCCTGGCAGTCATGGGAGTGGTTATGAAATCCGTCGATTTCAACTTGGCTGACAAAAGTCGTGGTGTACGTGTCGAGCCCGTCGATAAGGTCGGCCTCAAGCGCAGATTCCGGGCCGTCGACATCCAGCAGCTTCGCCAGGATCTGGGCGCCCGTGTCGGCCGCGGGAAGATTCAGCGTGTTCTCGTCGATGTCAACGCCGGTCAATCCGTTGTTTTTTACGTCAGGACTCTTTACCTGGCCGTTGACGATATGGCGAGACTTGACCGAGTTGTTGGCAAGGCCGGCCGCGTAGGCGCTGCCGCTAAGCGCCACGAACAGCGCCAAGTAGCCGATGGCGTTGTTTCGAATGTGTGCGCCGAGTCCGTTCTTCACGCGATCCCCCATTGTCGTAGCCGACAAGCGAGCAAGACCAACTTACACCCAGACTGCCCCGGGTGGCAAGTCGGCGAAGCGGGTCGCCCATCAGATGCCTGCGGCTGACGCGCCTGCGGCGTGTTGACCCAGGCGTTGACCCGGGGCGATATTTGCCGAATCCGTCGCCGCTTCCACGAAGTAGAAACCGCTTGATAGCAGGGCTTTTGGCCTATGGGCCGGGGTGGACTCGAACCACCGACCGACGGATTATGAGGCCGAGCGGAACCGGCGACAGCCGACGACAGCCGACGACAATCAGCCATGCCCGACCTTCTCCCCTGCCCTCCGGGGTTGGGAGCTTGGGGCCACGTTCGGGGCCACGTTCTCGGCCGCGTCGAACAGCGCCCCAAGCCGCTGCGCAGCGTCGTGCTGCGGCGCGTAGTGGACGTAGCGCATCGTCGTCGCGACGTCGGCGTGGCCCATCATCGCCTTCACGTCCGAGAGCGAAAACGCCTCGACCGCGATCGTCCCGAACGAGTGCCGCAGGTCGTGGAACCTGATCGGCGGCAGCCCGGCCGCCTTGAGCGCCTTCTTGTAGGTGCGCACCGTGCCCGAGTGGTCGATGTAGCTCCCGGTCGGACTGACGAACACGAAGTCGCACTCGTCGGTCCAGAGGTCGCGCTGGCCGAGCCTCGCGAGCACCTGGGCGACGCCGGGCGTCAGCGGCACCGACCGAACCTTGCCTGACTTCGGCGGTCCGATCGTCGTCCGTGACAACGCCTGACGGACGTGGATCAGGTCGCGCTGCCAGTCGATGTCCTTCCAGCAGAGCGCGGCCAACTCGCCGAACCGCAGGCCGCTGCCCGCCGCAGTCGTGTAGAGCGCCGCGTCCTGCTCGGTCGCAGCCGCCGCCACGAGTTGCCGAATCTCGTCGGCCCGCAGCACGTCGAAGTCGCCGGAGCGGCGCTCGGGCACCTTCTCGATCCCCGCCGCCGGGTTGGCCCGCAGCTTCCAGACCTTCATCGCCCGGTTCATTACGCCGTGGACGATCGTCAGCCGCTTGTTGATCGTCCGAGGCGACAGCTTGCCCTCGGCGAGCAGCCGGTCGCGGTAGGACTCGACGTGCTCGGTCCTGATCGCTTCGAGCTTGCGGTCGGCGCCCAGGTCGGGGATCAGGTTCGCCTCGATCGTCAGCTTGTAGTCGCGGACCGTCGAGGGCTTGCGCTTGCGGTCGTGCTCGGTCCAGCGCAGCCACTCGCGGCACGCGTCCTCCCAGGTTGCTCCGGTCGCATGCTGCTCGATCCGGAGCCCGCGACCAACGTCGCTCAGGTAGTCGCGCAACCAGCGCTCTGCGGTCGCCTTGGTGAAGTAGCCGGGCGGGCACGCGCTCCGCTTCGGCCACGCAGGGCCGATTCGCTTTTTCGTGTCCTTCGTTCCGACTCGGACCCGCGCATACCAGACGTCGCCCTTGGCGAGCCTGCGCAGGAACACGGACCCGCTCAGGTATTTGCTGCTCATGATGTTCCCCATTTCGTTCAGGGTTGCCTTGCGCCGCCGAGACTACCGGCGCGGGAGTCGTCAAGCAAGGCGGCGAGGTCGTCGTCGGTGAACACGATCGTTTGCGGAGTAAGGCGACGATGCGGCCACTTCCCCTCTCGGCACTTGCGGAGCACGGTCTCGCGACTCACGCCGAGCAGGTCGGCGACCGTTTGAGGCGTGTGGATAGTCGGCGTCATGCCCACTCGACTTCCCGCAGCTCGACGCCCCGCTCAGTGATCCTGAGGACCGGCTCGACCGGGACCTCCACGATCCCGCCGTAGCCGGTGTCAACGGGGTAGGCGGTCGCCTCGGCCTCGGCCTCGGCCCTACGGACTTTCCACTCCCGCACCTGGCGCTCAACCTCAGCACGGCTTTCGAGGTCGGCCTCAGTCGGCAAGCGCCGGACCGCGACTCCGACGCTTCGCCGACCCCGCTCGATTCGCCCGGCCTCGACCAGCCGATTAGCGGCTCGCTGGACAGCCTTCACCTGGGCCACACTTGGCTCCGGGCTCCCATAGACGGCTCGGGCGAGTTCGACGTACGTGCGGCCCTCAGGCAAGCCGGTAGCCGGTCCTGGGAATCCCCACCGGCCCAGATACTCGGGGAGGAAGGGCACGGTCCCAGCCCGATCCAGCTCAGCGAGTATCAAACGCGCTACCGGGACTCGCCGGGCGGGCTGCCCTTTAGGTTGATCCCGAGTATCCGCGTGTGGAGTCCGAATCAACCTATTGGTCGGTTGCGCCAGTGGCCGCAGTAGCGCTCTAAAAGAAGTGACGCTTTTCGTCCAAAGCGCCTACCCCGAGAGCAGTGCGGCTGGAGGGCCTCTACTCAGTTGGTCGGCGTCGTCACGCAGAACCCCGAGCCTGCGTCGATCTGGGGCTTACTGCCAAATGGGATCTTTGCCGTGGTTGCGTTAACGATGTACGCCGTCTGAGTGCCGCCAATCTCGCCTGCTTCATCGGTGAGGCTGTCGACGTCGAACAAGCTCGGATGATTTGTTCGCAGGTACATGGCCTCTCCGAGGGTCACGAGTCGCAGTCCCTTCGCGGCGCAGTCAGCAACCACTCCCTGCCACGTACCGCCGGATCCTTGAGTGCTCGCCACGCAGAGTTCACCGAAGCGACTGGTGTTGGTGGGGCAGGTGTCCACGCCGCTTTGATCCCGGATGTCCGCGCCCGTGAGGTTCTCGTCACGTACGTCGCCGCTGCGCACATCGTCGTTTCGCAGGTCAACCGAGCGGACCGAGCTATTGATGATGTCGCCGGAGCCGACCGTATTGGCCGCATAGGCGATGCCGCCGGTGAGAACGAGGAACAACGACAGCGCCCCCATCCACTGGTTCCGAAGGTGCGAGCCGAACTTGCGCAGCATGGAACTCTCCTCTTCTCAAGCGACGCTTATCCCCCTCGGGTCTCCGCCGCGATTCGAAATAAAGGGTCCCAAAGGGATTTCAGCCTGTCAAGCGACCGGCACCGTGTCCCCTCCGTGGAGATAGGTGCATTCCATGCAAAGCGTCTATCTCTCGGAGTCCGGCTCCTCCGCCAGCGGGTCCGGCTGCACCTGGGCCAGGCGGCGGCTCCCGTCGGGTTTGATCACGATGCACCCGATGACCGGGAAGGCCGGGGCCATCGAGCCGACCGCGTGCACGTCGGCCCCGGCGTTGGCGAAGTAGACGCCGTTGCCGCCGTCGATGCCCCCGCCGTTGACGAGCAGAGCTTGGCTTCCGTCGGGAAGTGCCTGCCACTCGACGCGTTGATCGGCGAGGTCGAGGCCGGGGACACGCTCGGCGAGCCGGTCGAGCAGGAGCAAACGGTCTGCGTCGGCGGGGTTGAGGTTGCTATCGGTCATTGGTCCTCCTCTAGCGGTTAGTGCGGTTGTCCTCTGCTTTGGGTTTCGGGGTTGGGGAGGGGCCAGCCGCAAAGGGCTGGGGCCTTCTTTTCTGCTCCGGGAACGAGGCAGGGCATGAGGCCGGTCGGTCCTCCACCCGCCACGCAATCCGCGCCATCTCCGCGGCAAAGCTCCGGGCTTCGCTGGACCTACTACGCCGCCCCCGGATCGAGCATCGGTCACCGGGGCCGTGGTCGACGCCCGAGGAGCGCCGTGGTCGTGCGAGGCTGGCTGCTGGCTGCGCGGTCCTCAGCGCGCTTCCACCGGGCTACCGGGCGTGCGCGGGCTAGCGGATCGGCTCTCCGCGGAACGAGAACGGCGCGGCCCAAGGGGAAACTGCAAGGCAACCCGCGAGGACCGCGCCGCGGCGCAGGTTAGTCGGCTTACTGTGGGGCCTCGTCTGGGGCCAAGTTTGGGCCGACTCCGGGTCTCGGAGGGGCGTAACCCGCTTGATTGAGCGAGTCTCGATGATGGGCCGGGGTGGACTCGAACCACCGACCGACGGATTATGAGTCCGCTGCTCTAACCAACTGAGCTACCGGCCCGTGCGGTCATTTACCGCTTTACTGAGCGGTTTCCTGCCGCGGCCGGTTGATGCCTGTGCGCCCCGCGATCACACACAACGATGGGTAGCCCAACCAGCTTCGACGCACGTCAAACGGCACGAAACCGGCAGCTTCCAGAGCAGGGGTCGAATCGAGAGGTCGGAAACCCGCGAGCACTCCGCCCCGCCCGGCAAGGTAGGTAGCGAGTCGCCCGGATCCAATCGGCGTTGGTGTCACAACCCCCTCTCGCATGCCGACGAAGTATCGCTGCTTCTGGCGGCGGAGCGCGAGGTGAGCTTCGCGGGGGTCACGGGGGGGGTCCCCACTCAAGCCACTCCCATACCTTTGCGTTCGTGCCAGTTGACGTCCGGTCCGAAATCAAGATCGCGCGGCCCCGGGAAGAAGTCGCCGCGTTTGCGATGGACCCCGACAACGCAACGGCCTGGTACGCGAACATCAAGTCGGTGGAGTGGCGCTCAGCGAGGCCGCTCGCGGTCGGCTCGCTCATCGAATTCGTTGCGGAATTCCTCGGGCGCCGCCTCGAGTACACCTACGAGGTCACCGAGCTCGTAGGTGGCGAACGGTTTGTGATGCGAACGAACCAGGGGTCGTTTCCGATGGAGACGACCTACTCGTGGGCCGACGCTCCAGGTGGGGGCACTCGGATGGAACTCAGAAACCAGGGCGAGCCATCCGGATTCGCGAACGTGGCGGCGCCGGTTATTGGCGCGGCCATGCGTCGGGCGAACCGCAAGGACCTTGAACGGCTCAAGGCGATCCTGGAACACGCCGCCTGATCACTTTGAGCGAAGGCGAGCCACTTGAGATGGCTCTAATGCGGATCGTCAGCCGACCAAGGGCTCCAGTGCCGACTCAAGCTCGTGGACCGAAAACGCTCCTTCGATTCGCGTGGTGATCGTTCCGGTGTCGTCGATCACGAACAGCCACGGTTCTGAGCGCAGGCCGTAATCGACGACCTGAGGGCGCAGATTGTTGGGGTCAAAGCGGTTGCCCTTGTAGATCTCCATGTGGATGAATGCCGCCTGGTCGTCGTATTCGGCCTTGACTTGCTCCGCGGCGTCCGCGACCGGTCCGCAAACACGGCTCTGGCAGAGTGCGGGAGTCGCAAACAGCAAGACGACGGGCTCCGTGCCGAGCACATCGGCCAGGTCATCGTCGTGCATGGTGCTGGGCGGAACCCGTGTGTCGATCGACTTGAGGTCGCCGCCAACCTCAGCAGCGGTGGGCGTGTGAATGGCGGGGGCCTTCTCGCCGACCGCGGGAATACGATCGGCCTCCGAAACCAGGATCGAAGTCGCGAGCGCCGTCGCGATCATGCCATCGGGTTGCTTAATCACGGCGGCCAATCTCCACTCCCCCTTCCTGTTGAACGGAACATCGGCGACGTAGACGCCCTTGGCATCGTCGGGCGTCGTCGTTTGTGCGGTGAACGCGGGCTTGGTCGATAGGTCTTCGAGCCGCGCTGGAAACGGCCCGCGGGCCTTGCCGGTAGCGCCACGGGCGGCATAGATCGCTGCGTCCGCGTCAAGCATTTGGCCACCCCCAACATCGAGTAATGCGAAGCCAAAGCGCTCGTCGCCGGGGCTGAAGGTGCCGCCTGACGGCAGCGCGACGATGTCGTTCGACGTCCCAATCTCAGCCAGTAACTCCTCGACCGTGCCCTCCGGCCTGGGGAATTCGGCTGCCTTCGGTGCCGGCACCGGCTCGGCCGCTCCCGCGCCCTCCTCACCGTCCCCGCCGCAGGCGCTCAGCGATCCCGCACCCGCGATGAGGACGAGGACGGCCGCCGATAGCGGTGCTCGTCGGAGGGTAAACCGAATCACGCGACGATCCTAGACGGGTCCGGTTAAGCGCCCCTAACGGGTAGCCTCACGCCCGACCCGCGCGTGGCGCGGTGGTGATCTTTCGAGAGGAGACTGCGGTGAGCGAACGAGCGGCACTGATTACGGGCGCGTCAAGCGGAATCGGGCTTGCGATCGCCCGGGCCTTGGCCGAGGAAGGCTACGGCGTAACCATTGCCGCACGCCGGCCAGAAAAGCTTGAGGCCGCAGCCGCTGGGCTGCGCGACGATGGCTTTGACGTCAATTCAATTGCCGCCCAGCTAACTGAGGAAGAGGAAGTGATCCGCACCGTCGCCGAGCACAAGGAGCGCTTCGGGCGCCTCGACGTCCTGGTCAACAACGCCGGCGTCGGCCTCGGTGGGGCAATCGAGGACTACCCGACTAAGCGAATCGATATGCAGCTGAACCTGAACCTGCGATCGGTGATCGTTGGGACCCGCGAAGGCCTACCGATGCTGAAGGAGGCGGGAGCCGAACACGGCAAGGCGCTGATCGTGAACATGGCGTCGATAGCGGGCAAGGCCGGCCAGGGCTGGCTCTCGATCTACTCGGCGACGAAGGCCGGGGTGATTGGCTTCAGCCAGGCCACGCAGTCCGAGCTTGGCAATGCCGGCGTCCAGGTGACGGCGCTGTGCCCAGCGTTCGTTGATACACCGATGACCGACTTCGCCAAGCAATCGGTTGACGCCGACGCGATGATCCGACCCGAGGACATCGCCGAGTCGGTGCGCTTCCTGCTGCGGACCTCGCGCGCGTGCCTCGTCCCCGAACTCGTCTTCCTACGTCCCGGCGACGGTTCCGCGCTCGGGGTCTAGGGCGAGCCGGCCAGGGAGCGGACCTTGGGCGTGTCGCCAAGCATCTCCGCGGCACGCTGCTCGGAAAGCTGTTCCTCAGCGGCCGCAAGCAGGTCCTTGTACTCATCGAGCCGCTTCGTCGGCCGCAACCAGGCCCAATCGCGCCGCAACCGCAGCTCGTGGCCACGATCGCGTTCGCCGGTGTCGCGACGCGGCTTGGCGACAATGCGTTCGGCGGCAACGGAATCCGGCTGCGCGCAACGAAACTGTTCACGCTCCGCGCGGATCTGGGCCGCAGCCTCGGCCAGCGAGCCCGTGGCAAGCCCAGGGGTCGCGCCCAGCGACGCTTCGAGCAAGGCCCTCAGCGTTCGTACCTCCCGACGAGTCGCCCGCCGCGGCCGCTTCGCATCGGTGTACCCATCCCAGGCACGAGCGAAGCTGGAGACGCACGTCCGGCCACCATTTCGGTGGGCGGCAAGCATCGGACAGATCCCGCCGGAAGTCGCATCGACGTACGCGCCGACGATGATCCGGTTGCTCTCGATCCCTCGAAGCATGGCTTCCTTCGTGTGTTCGGGCAGGGCATCAACCGCCGCCCGGAGACCGTATGTAGGACGTTCTCGCTGGGTTCGCACATGACAAGGGATAGCGACGTTCGCCCATTTTGTCGAGTCCAAGACCCGATTCGGGAGCAAACTTGCAGGGCGAAATGCGGCATTTGAGGCTCCGATGAGCACACGGACCAAGCTCAAGATCCTGATCGCCGCCTTTGGCGATCCGGGGCATACATTCCCGGCGATCGCCCTCGCGCAGGCCCTCAACGCCCGCGGCCACAGGGTCATATTCGAGACCTGGGAAAAGTGGCGTGACGTGCTCGACGAGTCGGGCATCGAGTTCCACGCAGCCGAGGAGTACCGAGTGTTCGCGCCCCAAGACGGCGCCGGACCAACTGCGGGAGACGCCGCCGTAGCGCTGGAGCCTCTCTTCTCCGAGCTTCAGCCGGATGTTGTCGTCAACGACATCCTGACTCTGGCGCCCGCCCTGGCGGCGGAACGAGCCGGGGTGCCCCTGGCGACACTCATTCCTCACTTCTACCCCGAGCACAGCTCTGGGCTCCCATTCTTTGCATTCGGTGGCGCCCACCCGCCACGGACCTTCGTGGGCCGGGCGCTGTGGAATCGCGCGCTGCCGGTCCTTGAGGCGGGGCTTCGTCAGGGCCGTGACGAACTCAACGCGGAGCGGACAAAGGCCGGCCTGCCAGCCAGCGATCGGTTCCATGGCGGCACGAGCACGCGGCTCGCGTTGGTGGCCACAATCCCCGAGCTTGAGTACCCGCGAAAATGGCCCAGCCACGTACACGTGACGGGACCGATGGAATTCGAGCAACCGCACGCCGACGTGGAGCTGCCCGAAGGCGACCAGCCCCTTGTACTGGTGGCGGCATCAACGGCCCAGGATCCGGATTGCCGACTGGTGCGGACCACCCTGGCGGCATTGGCCAACGAACCTGTCCGAGTGGTGGCGACCACGAACGGACACATGCCGCGGGAAGGGATCGACGTACCGGCGAATGCCCGACTGTATGGCTGGTTGCGCTACTCCCAGGTGATGGCGGCGGCTGATCTTGTCGTCTGCCACGGAGGTCACGGCACCGTGGCCCGGGCGCTTGGGTTGGGTACGCCCGTTCTCTGCTGCCCCGCCGTCGGCGACATGACCGAGACCGGCGCCCGGGTCGGCTGGGCCGGCGTCGGGCAGGCATTGCCGTGGCGCCTTCTGGGCGAGCGTCCACTGCGCACCGTCATCCGGCGGATGCTGAACGACGACTCGTTTGCCCGCCGTGCCATGGAAGTGGGCGCATGGGTGAAGGCAAATGATGGCGCCGTCCGCGGGGCCAGGTTGGTTGAAGAGTTCGGTTCGGGCGCTCAAATCCGTAGCTTCTAAACTGCCCGCCAGCCCACAAGGTCGGGCGCATCATTCTCCCGTCGTCTAATGGCAAGACTCGCGACTGTTAATCGTGCAATGGTGGTTCGAATCCACCCGGGAGAGCTCTCGCGCCGGGGCGTGATGATTCGTCAGCCAGGGGGACGGCGGACGGCAGACGTGTGATGCGCGATGCCCTCGCTCAGCCTTGCGCGCCGTCGCTGCAAGTCAACCAGCTCCTGTCCGCCGGCCTCGCGTGCTCCCGCCAGGCGTCGCTCGACCGCAGCCTTCTCCAGCAGTAGGAAGTTGAGCTCCATCGCATCGGGGCCGGCCGGCTCACGCTGAGATCGAACGATCAGCTGGGTCACCATGTCCGCGAGCTCGTGATCGTCGCGCGCGAGCCCCGCGCCGGGCTCGTCCAGATGCGCGGCCAGCCAATCGCGAACCCGCACCATTGCAGCCGAGCTCAAATGCTCGTTTGTCAGCTTGTCCAGGTAGCGCCGGCCGTCAGCTGGCGAGGCGATACACATCGCGAGCAGGGCCTGTTCGCGGAGCTCGCCCGCGCTCAGCGCTCGTGGCGCTGACGAGCCCTGGGCCGACTCCGGCCCCGGGTCGCCGGAGTCGGCAGGCTTCTGCGGCGATTCAGCCCGCCGCCCAGTCGACCGCTTGCCGAAATCGACGAGCCTGCGTGCAACTAGACCGGGGTCCGCAGCCAAGCGCTCGGCAATCTCGCGCTCAAGCTCGTCCTTCGTGATCGAGTCGCCCATCGCGGCCAAGACCGGCACCACCTCGTCAAGGGCCCGATCGCGTCCGGACGGCGAGTCGGTATCGGCGTCGTCAAGCAACGTCCGCACGTGGAATGCGGGAAGGTCGACGGCTGCCGCGATCAGCCCGGCGAAGCGCTCTGCCTCACTGGCGCCCGGACGGGCTCCCCCAAGCAGATCGGCTGGATCCTCACCCTGCGGCATCGAGGCAACCCGCAACCGCACTCGCTTGCCCTCCGCCACGCGCTGGGCACGAAGCATCGCCTCGCGACCGGCCCGGTCGGCATCGAGCGCCAAAACGACTTCCTCGGTATGCGCTGAAAGCAACTTGATCTGATCGGGCGTGATTGCAGTGCCCATCACCGCGACCGTTTCCTCGATCCCGGCCTGGTGCGCGGCGATCACATCGGTATAGCCCTCGACAACGACGGCGCGGCCTTTCTTGGCGATCGCCCCTCGCGCATTGTCAATTCCGTAAACGATCCGGCTTTTGTGAAACAGGGGGCCCTCGGGCGAGTTCACGTACTTGGCGCGCTGCTGCTCACGGGTCGCCCTCCCCCCCAGTCCCTGCATGCGGCCGCGCGGGTCGCGGATCGGGAACATGATCCGGGCGCGGAAATGATCCATGAAGCCACCCTTGGTGCCCTTCTTGACAAGGCCGGCAGCGACTAGCTCTTCGACCGTGTAGCCGGCCTGCTGGCCGCGCAGATAGATGGTGTCCCATGCGTTGGGCGCGAAACCCACCCCGAACGCGCGCAGGGCGTCCTCACTCAAGCCCCGGTCCAGCAGGTACTTGCGGGACTTCTGCGCCTCGTCAGAATCCCACAAATAGCTCGTGTAGTAGGCGGCCGTGCGATCCAGCAGTTCGATCAGGCGCCCGCGGCGCTTGCGCTCGGCCTCAAGCCGCGGATCCTCATCCTCGCGCTCAAGCTCAACTCCGTAGCGATCGGCTAGCGACTCAACGGCACCCGCAAAGTCGAGGCCTTCCTTTTCCTCCAAAAACGTGATGACGTCGCCGCCCACCCCGCAGCCGAAGCAGTGATAGACCTTCTCCACCGCATTGACGGAAAACGACGGGGTCCGCTCGTCGTGGAACGGACACAGCCCGGTCTGGCGCTGTCCGGCCCGGCGCAGGTCGGTATACGCGGAGACGACCTCGACGATGTCGGCCGCCTCCTTTACCCGCTCGATCGAATCCTGGGAAAACCTCGCCACGACGTCAACGCTACTCGCGGTCGCCCACCTAGAGCCGCGATTCCTCCGGGAGCGCCAGGCGCTTGAAGGTCGCGATCGCAAAGCGGTCCGTCATCCCAGCCACGTAATCGACGGCGCGGGTCACGTCGTCATCGTCAGTGCCGGGGCCCGGCACCTCGCCCGGATTTTCAAGGTAGTGGTCAAAAAGGGCGCGCAGGGTTCGCGTGACCCGCTCGTGCTCCGAGCGTGCCTCATCCCCCAGGTAGACGCGCTCGAACATGAACTTGCGCAGCCGCAGCATCGCCCCGCCGATCTCGTCGCTCTGGGCGATGTCCCCAGCCTCAAGCGAGGACTCGACGATGTCGCGGACGAGCGTGTCGATCCGCACCGGACCGCTGTCACCGAGCAGGGCGATCTCAGCCTGGGGCAGGTCGGACGGGGCGATGATTCGCGCCCTGACCGCGTCGTCGATGTCGTGGTTGATGTAGGCGACACGATCGACCAGCCGGACGATCTTTCCCTCCAGCGTCTTCGGCTTGACCGACCCGGTGTGGTTGAGAATTCCATCCCGCACCTGCTCCGTCAAATTGAGCCCTCGTCCGTCGCCCTCGAGCACTTCGACCAGCCGCAGCGACTGCTCGTTGTGCCGGTAGCGACGCCCGGCGTGCTCGGTGAGAGCCTGATCCAGCACCTCCTCACCGATGTGGCCGAACGGCGGATGCCCGAGATCGTGGCCCAGTCCGATTGCCTCGGTCAGGTCCTCATTCAGCGCCAGCGCCCGGGCGACGGTGCGGGCGATGCAGCCCGTCTCAAGCGTGTGGGTGAGACGCGTGCGGTAGTGATCTCCTTCGGGCGCGATGAAGACCTGTGTCTTGTGCTTCAGGCGGCGAAACGCCTTCGAGTGAACGATGCGATCACGGTCGCGCTGAAACGGTGTCCTGACGGGGCTGTCGTCCTCCGAGTGTTCCCGCTTCGCCGGGTACGAGTGCGTCGCTTGGTCCGACAGGAACTCCGCTTCCAGGCGGCGGGTGCGCTCCTCCAGCGGCTCCGGCGTCATGCCGGGCAGCATATGGCCAGGCGCCCCTGTAGATTCGCGCTGGCAACACGACCTGGGGAGGGACCATGCGGAAAGTCGGTATTTACGCCATCGCGATTGGCGTCGCGCTAACGCTTGCTGCTGTATCACCAGCTGCGACGGACAAATTTTCGGGAACTGGTACCACCGACAACGTCGCTGAGATCAGCCTCCGAGTCGTGAAGAGCGACGGGAAGCGAAAGATCCGCTCCGTCGTCGTCAACAAGCTCGAGTATCAGACCGACACCTACTGCGGCTCCGACGGGCGGACTCCGCGCATCAAAGTCACTGGCACGTTCAACGTCCGGTCGAACGGCAAGTTCCGGATCATCGCCCAAGCACCCACCGGCCTCGGCGAACTTCGGATCAGCAAGGGCAAGCTGTTCGCCAAGCGCGCCAAGGGAAATATGCGCTTTACGTTCGGCAAGGACGGGTGTCGGACAACCGACACTCCCTGGCGAGCGCGGGATTGACGCCTAGTTCGACTCGGTGGCGGGGCGCGAATCGTCTCGCAGAATCAAATAGGAAAGCCACGCGGCAAGCGCGAAGATGGGAAAGCCCATCGCAGTCTTCGCAACCCCCAAGGCCACGAGCTCGCCGGCGAAATAGAGCGGTAGCTGAACTGCGAGCCGGATCGTGAACATGCCCACCCAGATCCAACTCGCCCTGGTGTAGAGCTGGAGCCGCCGCGAGTCCTGGCGCCATTCCATTCCCTCGCCGTTCAGCGGTCCGACGAACACCCCGAGCAGGGGCCAACGCACCGCGATCGAGATCAAGTACGCGGCGGCGTAGGCCAGGTTGAGGAACAGCCCGGGCAGGAAGAAGTCCTCCGCGCGTCCGGTTTGCTTTGCGATGAACGCAGCAATGGCGACGCCGACGAAGCCGGCGATCGCGAACTGCAACGTTTCGCGGCGGACGAGCCTCAAGATCAGCAGGGCAACCCCGACCCCGATCGCAGCCCAAATCGCGGTATTCAGCTCCTGGCCAGAGATGGTGTAGGCGAGGACGAAAGCGATCCCTGGCAGGCCGGAATCGGCGATTCCTCGGCGCCCGCCGAGCGCCGACATCAGGTCCGTGGTTTCCAGCTTCGAGTCGTTCACGAAAGGCGATGATGACTATCCGGCGCCGCGCCAAGCCGCGCGTGGCGTTCAGGCGGCCGCGCGTAGGTGCACGTGGGCATGGTGCTCGAGCGTGGTCGTGATCGCCCGTTCGGCCTGTCGCAACGCGGCGGTGGTGGCCATCGGCGTCCGCGCCAATGGGTGTGCCAGCGAGTCGAGCAAGAAGCGCTGAGCGTCACCTGAGATCTCGAACCCGTCGCGCTGGCAGGCTCCGCACACGACTCCGCCCGCCCCACCGGAAAAGGCCCGCAGGTCGTCAGCCTCGCCGCAGCGCGCGCAATGTGAAAGCTCCGGGGCAAAGCCCGCCGCGAGGGCGAGCTTCAGGCGGAACGCGAGCGCCGTCGCCAAACCCGCCGCCCCGTCCACGTCGGCCAGCGGCCCGGCCTCGTCCTCCCCATCGCCCGTCCCATCGAGCAACGCGAGGTAGCGGCGCAACAGGTTGTATGCGGCCGGATTGGGCTCGGCGGAGTCGAGCAGCCGCAACATGGCATCGCAGGCCCGGGCGGCGGCCCCAATCGCCGGGCCGCTCGAGCGCAGGTTGCCGTGGGCGGCGACGGTGTGCGCCCCGGTCACCGTCGCCAAATCGCCCCGCCCCTCGTGCAGGATCAGGTCGAGGCAAAAGAACGGTTCCAGGCGTCCGCCGAAGCGCGACCGCGGCTTCCGCGATCCCTTCGCGATCGCGCCGATCCGCCCACGCGTCGCCGTGTACAGGTGGAGCACGCGATCGGCCTCGCCGTAGCGAATCGATCGCAACACAATCGCCTGGGTTTTGAACGATCCTGGCACCAGGCCATTTTCACCTACGCCGCGGACACCCCCGCCACCCCACCGAGTGCGGGGTTGTGGGGCCACTGCCCATATAAACCCGCACTCGTTGGGCTACGCGGCGGCGTCGCGGATGGCCGCTGCCGTCACCGACGCGGCAAGGGCTTGGATTTGCAAGACCTCGAAGCGGCCGACGGATTCACGCTCGCACGAGGCCAGGCAAAAGACGACGTCGCCATCCACGTCGGTGAATACGGGGTCCACGGCGCGGGCGATCCCGGCACTCGCGGCGCGGGCGACTCGGGCGCAGGCCGCCTTGTCAAGCGACGCGTCGGTCATCACGCAGATGAGCGAAGTGTTGCGCTCCTGGGCATCGAATGGGTCTCGGTCGAGCGCCGCCAACGCGTCCGCCGTGCGTCCCTGGGGCAATCCGGCAAGGACGGAGCCGTCAGCGGCAATCACGTCCCCAAACGGGTTGGCGACCGCGATGGCGGCAACCCGGGCGCCAAAGCCGCCATTGGCAGCCGCGTAGCCAACGCCCGTGGCGCTCGCGTGCTCGCGACCGAATGCCTTACCGGCCGCCGTTCCCGTCCCGGCCCCAATCGCGCCACGGGCGGGGATTCCCTCGGCGGCATCAGCGCACGCGGCCCGGCCGGACGCGGCGTCGGGGCGCGCCGCAGGATCGCCCGCTGCCAGGTCATAGACAACCGCGGCCGGAACGATCGGGACGATTCCGGCAGGAGTCGGGTAGCCGATTCCCTGCTCCTCGAGCCAACGCATGACGCCGTCGGCAGCGGCGAGTCCGTAGGCACTGCCGCCCGCAAGGGTGACCGCGCTGACCCTGTCCGTTCCGGCCAGCGGCCCGACCACATCCGTCTCGCGAGTCCCGGGACCGCCGCCTCGAACGTCCACCCCGCCCCGTGTCTCCTCGGGGGCGATCACCACCGTGCAGCCGGTCCGGCCGACCTCGTCGGTCCAATGGCCAATGCGAAACCCCACAGGCGGCGGCAGCACTTCGCTCATCGCGACGCCTTCTTGCGCCGCCGGCGCAGCCTGGCCTGGCAGCCGGGACAAAAGTAGGTCGAGCGTCCGCCCACGACGATCCTCCTGATCTCGCCACCGCAGCGGTCGCACTCCTGGCCTTCGCGAGTGTGGACCAAGAACTCATTCTGCATCGATCCACGCTCGCCGCGGGAGTCGCGGTAATCGTCGATCGACGATCCGCCGTTGTCCAGTCCCAACTCCAGCGCCGCCACGATCCCCTCGACCAGCGCCTCGCAATGCGCCGCACGCATTGACCCTGCGGGCGACAACGGATGCAGCTCGGCTCGATGGAGCGCCTCGTCGGCGTAGATGTTGCCGATCCCAGCCACCCGCCGCTGGTCAAGCAAGAACGACTTCAGCGGCGCCGTCCGCCCGGCACTCTCGCTCGCAAGATGCGCGGCGGTCAGGTCGCCGTCAAGCGGCTCAACCCCAAGGCGACTGTCCAGGTACTCGTTGAGCTCGGATCCCGAGAGCACCGATCCGTGCCCAAACCGACGCGCATCCGTGAACCAAAGCTCGGTGCCGTCGTCGAGGTCGAAGGCCGCCCGCAGGAACCGCTCGTCGGGGTCGGCCTCGTAGCGCCGCGGACCGCCAAAGCGCTCCGAGCCCGCAAGCAACAGGTTGCCCGTCATTCGCAAGTGCATGACCAGATTGCGGTCCCCCTCGAGCCCAACGATCAGGTACTTGCCGCGGCGGCGAACGGACTTGATCTGAAGACCCTCGATTTGCGCGGCTAGCGCGCCGGGCGCCTCCGGGCGCGACCAACGCGGATCGATGATTCGCGCAGCCTCGATCCGGCGACCGACAATCGCCGGTTCAAGCTGGCGGCGAATGGTCTCGACCTCGGGAAGCTCGGGCACCACCCAAGCTTATGACGGTCCTACGTGGCCCGCGGATGGGCTTTGAAGTAGACCTCTTTGATCTTCTCGCCCGAAAGGTGGGTGTAGAGCTGAGTCGTCGAAACGTCGGCGTGCCCCAGCATCTCCTGCACGGAGCGCAGGTCGCAGCCGCCAGAGAGAAGATGGGTCGCAAAGCTGTGACGGAGCGTGTGCGGGCTCATCTTGCCGTCAAGCCCGACCGCCTTGGCGTGGCGCTGAATGATCTTGTAGAGGCCCTGCCGCGTCAGAGGTCCGCCGCGGAAGTTCACGAACAGCCTGCGCTCGGGTTCGACCCCAACCAGGTCCGGCCGGCCAGACCGCAGGTAGCGGCCAACGGCTGTCTCGGCCGCACTCCCGAGCGGGACCATGCGCTCCTTGGATCCCTTGCCGTGCGGCCTGACGAAGCCGCGGCGAAGATCAATGTCCGTCAACTCCAGACCCACGGCCTCCGACGCGCGCAGGCCACAGCCGTACATGAGCTCAAGCAGGGCCCGGTCGCGCTGGGCGATCGGATCGGAGCCGCCCGCGTTGTCGAGCAACTTCGTCACCTCGCCGTGACTCAGCACGTGAGGAAGCTTGCGACTGCGAGTCGGGGGAGTCAGGGAAGCGGTTGGGTCGGCGTCGACCAACTCTTCGCGGCGCAGGTGGCGATAGAACGACCTGAGGCATGCCGTCTTGCGACTGATCGTCGCCGGTGATGCGGGCGCCCGCTCTTCCACTGCGTCCGTCGCCGGCGCGCCAGTGGCCAGATCCGCAAGAAAGTCCGCGACGTCGGCGCGCTCGACCTCGATGGCGCTGCGCGATCGACCGACGAGGAAGATCCCGAACTGCATCAGGTCCGTTCGATAAGCGTCAAGCGTGTTGCGCGCAAGGCCACGCTCGAACTCCAGGTACGCAAGGAAGTCGAGGACGAGCGCCTCGAATCGGGCTTCGACCTTCCGCTCCGTCCGTGGCTTTACCGCGACCGCCATGCGGGCCAGTTTCCACCCCGCCGACAACGCCCCTGCCGGTGCAGGCGATCGTTCAGCCTTCGGAGTCGCCGCCGCCGCGTGCGCTCGGCAGCGCACCCGCAAGCGCCGACCCCGCTGCCAGAGCCGCCGCGAAGAACAACGGATCGTCGGCAATTCCGCGACCCATCATCGTCGTCGGCAAACCGCTGGCGGCGTAAGCGTCCAGGTCCACCGGACGAACGGTCATGTCGTGGCGGTCCTTGGTGGCCGCGATCAGTTCAGCCAGGGCGGCGTCGCTGGATCCGCCAACGGGTGCGTCTGGCCCCAACAACGGCCAACCTTCGGTCTCGACCTCGGGGACGGGGACGCGGACCGGCCCGAGCAGGAGATCCAAGACGGTCCTGGAGTGATGGCTGAGACCGCGATGGCGCGGGCGCGGGTCGGAGCTTGAAAGGCGCGGGGCGAGGAGCGTCGGCAGGCCCAGCGCCATCGCTGCGTGGGCGCTGTCGAGAGCCGTCATCGCGCCGTGTCCCAAGCGGCTCGACGATCCCAGGATCCCGGGGCCCGGGCCAGCGATGCACGCGTCCCAGCCCAAGCGACGCGCCGCGGCATCCAGGCCACCAGCGACGCTGATCGCTTCGAACTCGCCGCCAAAGCACGGGCCAGCGGTGACGTGCCCGCCCAACAGCCCGCGTCCCCGCAGGTCGCCGAGATCGCGCGACAGGCCTCCGGGGAGGGCTCCACCCGGCGTCTGCAAAAAGCCGATCCGAACGTCATCGCGCAGGCCCATCGCCGCCCAGAGCGCAGGCGCTAGCTGGCCGTGAAGGTGTACTACCAACACCGGCATCGGCGGAATCTTTCCGATGTTCTCCTCAGCGTCAAGCTCGGTTTCAACCGGGGTCACGGGATGCTGAAGCGAGGTGTAGTTGAGCTTCATGACGTGCGCACCGGCCGCACCCTCGGCCTGAAGTCCGCGGGTCAGGTTGACGTGGACCACGTCAAAGCCGCCCGATCCAAGGCTCAGGTCAACCGCCTCGACGTTGACGATCACCTCGTCGCCGACGGCCATCTCCCCCACGCTCGCGACATCCGCCCATGCCGGGCGTCGCTTGCCGTCCACCTCAACGGTCAACGGCTCGACCTCGACCACAACCCCGCGCCGCAGCTTCAACATGAGCGGTCGCCCCCAGCTATTTCCGCAATGGCCTCGCAGACGGCCAACATCTCGCCCAAGCTAGCCTCGGAGACCGACTCGTTAGGCGTGTGATTTGCCTCGGTGCCGTTGGCGAGCAAAAGACACGAATACCCCTGACTGATCAATGCGTTTGCGTCGCTTCCGCCGCCGGTTGCGACTTCGCTCGGCGCGTGTCCGCAGCGCCCGAGCGCGTCCCGCGCGACCTCAAGCGCCGGACCGGCGCTGGCGGCCCCATATCCCCGGAACATCTCTTCGATTTGGATATCGACATCACAGTGCCCCTCACTGGCGGCGGTGGTGCAGCAATCCACGAGCATCTGGGTGGCGGTTGCCGCTGACCCGTCGTCGAGGCTCCGCGCTTCGCACTTCAGCGTGCAGGCGCCGGCAACGACGTTTGACGCGGTGCCGCCATGAATCACGCCGGCGTTAGCAGTCGTGTCCGGGTCGATGCGTCCCAAGGTCATCGCCGTCACCGCCGCCGCCGCCGCCTCGACCGCGCTGTGGCCGTCCTCGGGGCGAATCCCTGAGTGCGCCTCGACTCCCCGGAAGTGTGCGGTCACGCGGTTGTACGTCGGCGCCCGGGTGATGATCTCGCCGATCGGGCTCGCGTGATCGAGCACGAAGCCGAACGGGGCGCTGAGCGAGGAGACGTCAAGCTCCTTCGCGCCGCGTAGCCCGTCCTCCTCGGCCACCGTGAAGACCAACTCCAGACCCGGCCACCCTGCATCGGCCTTGGCCCTGGCGGCCAATTCGATCAACACCGCCACCGCCGCCTTGTTGTCGGCGCCAAGGATCGTCTCGCCCGCGCTCCGAAACACGCCACCTTCAAGCTTCACCTCGACTGATCCCTCGTGGGGCACGGTGTCCAGGTGCGCGAAGAATGAAACCCAACCGTCGCCGCTGCCCGGAATGCGAGCAATCAGGTTGCCGGCGCCGGCCCGCGCTGCCTCGGCCGAGTCATCTTCAACCACCTGGGCCCCGATCGACTCCAGGTCGGCGCGAACGGCATCGGCGACCGCGCGCTCGGAGCCGGTCGGGCTGGCGATCTCGCACAGGCGGACGAACCGCTGGCTCAGGCGCTCGATGCTCACCGCACCATGCTTTCAGGCCGGCTTACGCTTCGCGGCGAACGCGAACCTGATCGGCCTCGGGGGCCTGCTCGGCTTCGGTCTCCTCGGTCGCCGGGCCGTCCGCTTGATCCAGCGATCGCGCGGCCGCGGCCGCGACGAAATCACGGAACAACGGCTCGGGCCGGGTTGGCCGCGAGTTGAACTCCGGGTGGAACTGCGAGGCCACATAGAAAGGATGATCCGGCAATTCGACAATCTCGACCAAGCGGTCGTCCGGTGACGTGCCGCTGGCAACCAACCCCTCGTCTTCCATTCTGCGGCGAAGTTGGTTGTTGACCTCGTAGCGATGACGGTGGCGCTTGTAGATGACGGCCTCGCCGCCAAAGATCTCGCGCGCCCGTGTGCCCTCGTGGAGCTTCACCGGATCGGCGCCAAGGCGCATCGTGCCGCCCATGTCCGAGACCTCTTTCTGCTCGGGCAGAAGGTCAACCACCGGGAACGGCGATTCGGGATCGAACTCGGTCGAGTTCGCGCCCTTCATGCCGCAAACGTGGCGGGCGAACTCGGCGACCGCGATCTGCATTCCCAGGCAAATGCCCAAGTACGGAATCTCGTTCTCGCGGGCGATCTGTGCGGCGCGGATCTTGCCCTCGACGCCGCGCTCGCCGAACCCGCCGGGAATCAGAATCCCATCACAGCTTGCAAGCAGGTCCTCGTCGATCTCCTCCGAGTTGACGAACTCGACGTCCACCCCGACGCCGCTTCGGTAGCCACCGTGGTCAAGCGCCTCGACGACCGACTTGTAGGCGTCCTCAAGCTGGGTGTACTTGCCAACCAGGCCGATCTTGACCGAGCGCTCGCAAGCATCCGCGCCGCGGACCAGCTCCTCCCACTCGCTGAGCTCAGGCGCCGGCGCCTCAACACCAAAGTGGTCGAGGACCAGGTCATCGGCGCCCTCGGCGCGAAGTACGAGCGGCACCTTGTAGATGTTGTCCACGTCGCGGGCAGAGATGACCGCTTCCTCCGGAACGCTGGCAAACAGGGCGATCTTCTTGCGAATCTCGCGGTCGAGGCCCCGTTCAGATCGGCAAAGCAGCGCGTGCGGCTGGATCCCGATGCGACGCAGCTCGTTGACGGAGTGCTGGGTGGGCTTGGTCTTCAGCTCGCCCGCGTGCCCGATGTAGGGAACAAGCGTCAAGTGCAGGAACATGCAGCGCTTTGGACCAAGCTCGGAGTAGAGCTGGCGAATTGCCTCAAGGAACGGCAGCGATTCGATATCGCCGACGGTGCCGCCGATTTCCGTCAAGACGAAGTCCACCGCTTGCGATTCGGCGACGATCAAGATCCGCTGCTTGATCTCGTCGGTGATGTGCGGGATCACCTGCACCGTGGCGCCGAGGTAGTCGCCGCGGCGCTCGCGGCGAATGACGGAGTTGTAGACCGCGCCGGCGGTCACGTTGGAAGCGCGAGATGTGTTCTCGTCCGTGAAGCGCTCGTAATGACCCAGATCGAGGTCGGTCTCAGCGCCGTCCTCGGTTACGAACACCTCGCCGTGCTGAAACGGCGACATGGTTCCCGGATCGACGTTGATGTAGGGATCAAACTTCTGTAGCTGGACCCGGAACCCGCGTGAGACAAGGAGTCGGCCGATTGACGCGGCGGCGATTCCCTTGCCTAATGAGGAGACGACGCCACCGGTGACGAAGATGAAGCGCGTTTCGCCCGGCTTCACTACGTCTGCTCGCGGTGCTCGATCAACCTGCATGCGAGTCTAGACGTCGCGGTGGCGGAAAGGAAATCGCCGACGACTCAGACCGGCGGACGGCCAAGGCGATCGAGCCAGCGAAGTGGCGCGCTGGCATCAATGGTCGCCGATATTGAACGAAACTCCCCGAAAACCGTCAGCGCCCCGACGACCGCGAGCGCGATGAGGCGGCCGTCCTCGGATAGCGTCTCCAAAAGCGCGATGCCGGCCAGCGCGCCAATCAAGTTCGAGCCGGTGTCGCCCAGCATCGCCCGCTCGCGAACCGTGAAGTAGCCAACGACCAGCACCGGCCCAAGAAAGACGCCGGTGAGCTCAATCGGATCGAGCGTCGCGCTGCCGATGCACAGGCCCGCGAGCAGCGCCAGAAATACCTTTTCGGCGCGTGCCGGGCGTAGGTCGAGGAGGTTGAAGAGGTTCGTCGCGAGCAAAAGCAGGGCGAGGTCCGCGACGTAATCAAATCCCTCCAGCCCTCGGCCCGACGCAGCGTAGGCGGCAAGTGCCAGCGCCCCCGCGGCCTTGATCGCCCCTGTTGAAAAGCGCCCGCCCAACACAGCGGCGGCATGGCCGCGCCAGCCCCTATGGGTGTCCTCGGCGCTACCGCGGCCAAGGGCATCGTCGAGCAGCCCAAGAAAAGCCACGCCAAGGACGTAGACCGCCCAGCGGCGAAGCTCAGGGTCGAGCAGGTCCAAGTCCGCCCGATCGTCCAGGAACGCGAGCGGCGCCAGTGCAATCAGCGAACAGGCGATCAGGACCGCCCCGGCGGGGAAGGCGACGTCGCGCCCGCGGAAGTTCTGGCGGACCAGGCCCGTGGCAATCATGTCCCGCAACCAGGGCCCCGCGAGCAGCGTCGCCACCGCCAGCGAGAGGGCGAAGCCCGAAAGCATCAGCGCTTGGCCCCGGGACCGATCAGTTCCGGCAGCAGTGCATCCGCGGTGTCCTTGACGCCGAAGTTCCCGTCCGCGCCATCGAGCACGAGCACGAGCGAGACTCGCCCTGCCAGTTGCTCGACGTTGTCAACGGTGGCAAGTCCCAATTCGTCGAGCGCCGGGATCGAGGACTCGTCGGCATCGCTGCGCTCGACTCCCACAACGCGTGCTCCGGCATCGCGCATGCCTGCGATCAGCCCCGCCTCCAGGATCGCGGTCTCGCTCAACTGGCGCTTGGACGCATCTGGGGGGACTGCGCGAACGACCACTGCGGCGTCAATACCGTCCGCGGCGCTCCCCTTGAAGCCGGTAACTAGCGCATCCAAGGCAGCATCGAGCCCCGAACCTTTGCCAACAAGCAAACGGCCGGCGCTCCGCGCAGCGGATTCGAGCGCATCGGGCCGCTTGATTCTGCGGGTGTTGTCGGGGCCAAGCGCAGCAATCAGCTCCTCCGTCAGCGGCGGCTCGCCGACGTTCGCAACCTCGACGAGGCTGGCGCCAGTATCGGCAAGGGCTGCCTTTAGGTCGGCGCTTACCGTCTGGGTGTCGGAGTCGCCGAGCGCAATCAAGGCGATTCGCTTGCCGACAAGGCGATCCGCTGTTACCGCCGGGACCAGCAGATCCTGGAGTCGGCGTTCGAAGGCAAGCTGATCGGTGAGGTCGGCGTTCTCGGCGCGGACGTTGTCGAGGTCCTCACCGAGGCCCTGCTCAAGCTTGTCGGCCGTGCCGGTCACTACGTCAGACCCCAGGGCGGCTCCAATCAAGATGCCGATCCCAAGGGCGACAAAGACCGCCGCGAGCGATGCTGCGTGATAGCGCGATGAGTAGCCCATATATATGAAACCCCAGGCTCAGAGCCCGAGTAGAACCTCGATTTTCAACCAGATCAGGTCGGCCAGCTCCCGGAGCGGGGCTGAGATCAGGACGATTATCACGATCAGGAGCGCAGCGACACAGCCGAAGACCAGCATCATCCGGCTCGAGACCCCTGGCGCGTAGAGCCTGGAGACGCCTTTCGCATCAACCAGGATCTCGCCGATTCGAAGCCGGGTCAAAAACGTCGAGGACATTCCCGCTCGGTTCTTGTCGAGAAACTCGAGCAGGTTGAACTGGGCGCCGACGGAGACGATCAGCTCGGCGCCGTTTTCAAACGCGAGGAGCATTGCGACGTCCTGGCTGGTGCCCACCGCGGGGGCGATCAGGTGCTCAACCCCGATCGCGTCGAGCCGCTCGGAACCCGGCGCGCGCCCATCGCTATAGGCGTGGACGATGACCTCGGCGCCGCAACGCAGGGCCTCGTCGCTGGCGGAATCCATATCACCCAGAATCACGTCGGGCGTCAGGCCCTCCTCCAGAATCGCATCGGCGCCACCATCAACTCCCACCAGCAGTGGGCGCACGTCCTGGATGTATGCCCGCAGCGTCCGCAGGTCGCGGCGATAGGTGGTGCCACGGACCACAATCAACACATGCCGGTCGCGAAACTTGGTCCGGGTCCGTGGCAGCTCGATGTCCCCGGCGAGCAGGTCGCCCTCCTCCTGAACGTGGGCCGCGGTGTTCGCGGCAAACTCCGCGATCGCCCGATCGATCCTGGTCCGCTGCTCGGCGTGGCGCTCCTCCAGGCGCGACTCGGTCAGGTGTTCGCCCTGCGCAAGCACCCGGTCGCCCGATCGCACCACGCCCCCGGTGATGACGACATCGTCGCCGTCGTTGACCTGCTCGAACAGGTCGGCTCCCGGGGCGTCCACGAGGACGATCCCGGCCTGGACCAGCATCAACGGCCCCGCGTTGGGGTAGCGATCGGTTGACGATGGCGAGAGGTTGATGATCGCCTTGACCCCTGACGCGATCAGATCCTCCGCCGCAACCCGGTCGAGGTCGGCGTGGTCGATTACGGCGATGTCGTCAGGCGTCAGACGCTTGACGAGCGCCTTCGTCCGACGCCCCAGCCGTGCCCGTCCGTGGAGCGGCGTTAGCGCAAGCTCGGTCTCCGGCGCGCCGCGCAGGATGGCTCGTGCCCTGGATCTAAGCGGCAAACGTGGCATTGCTGCCGTCCGATTATGGGTGAGTCAGGCTGCGAGTAGCTCGCGCGCATGGTGCGTTGCGGCCTCGTCACCGGACTCCGCACCCAGCATGCGAACGATCTCCGCCAACAGTTCGTCGCCCGATACCGCCTCAACCGAGGCCATTGTCGCGCCTCCAGAGACGCTCTTCGTGATCCTGAAGTGAGCGTCGGCCATCGACGCCACCTGGGGCAAATGGGTGATGCAGAGCACTTGGCTTCTGCTGGCTAGTTCCTTCAGGCGCTCGCCAACGGAGCGTGCCGTCGCGCCGCCCACGCCGGCGTCGATCTCGTCGAAGACACGGGTCGCTCCGTCGGCCGAGCCGCCGAGGCCCGAGAGGGCCAGCATGATTCGCGAAAGCTCGCCGCCCGATGCTGCGTCGCGGAGCGGCGAAACCGGCATCCCCGGGTTGCTGGCAACGCGAAGCTCCACCGACTCAGCCCCCGATCTCGTCAGCTCGGCGTTTGCCACGGGCTCAAGAATCACCTCAAGCCTGGCGCCGTCCATCGCGAGCCCGGCAAGCGCATCGGCGACCGCAGCTTCAAGCAGGGGCGCTGAGCGCTGCCGCGCCTGCGACATGGATTCCGCGAACTCGGCGCTTCGCTCGGTGGCATGCGCCAGCCGCGACCCAAGGTCTTCCTCGAGCTCAGCGGCGCCTTCGAGGCGTGCGATCTCGGCCCGGCAACGCTCAGCGTGTTCGATAACGGCGGCGATGGTGCCCCCGTGCTTGCGTTCAAGCCGCTCGATCGCGGCGAGTCGCTCTTCGATCTCCTGCAGGCGGCCCGGCGCGGACTCAATTGCTTCGGCATAGCCACGAAGTTCGCTGGCCAGGTCGCGAAGCTCAACGGCGCTCGCCGTTGCCCTTACCGCCAGCTCATCAAGCCGCGGGTCCACACCGTCAATCGCGGCCAGTGCCGACTCAGCGATCGCAACACCGGCCCCGGCGCCGCCCTCATCGTCGGAGCCGGCGATGGCAGCGAGCGCGGCTGCGGCTGCGGTGCGCAAGCCCTCCGCGTGGCGCAGCCGGTCGCGCTCGTGGCCCAGCTCATCGCGCTCTGCCTGGTCTGGTCCCGCCGTCTCGATCTCGTCAAGCTCGAAGCGCATCAGGTCCAAATCGCGCTCGCGGCTTCCCTCGCGCTCGCGGAGCTCAGCAAGTTCCCGCTCGATTGCACGCGCTTGCGTGTGCGCCTCCTGAAAGCGGCGCCGCAGATTGAGGTGCTCAGAGCCGATGAACCCGTCCAGAACGTCGGTCTGCGCCGACGCCAGCGTCAGGCGCCTGTGTTCGTGCTGACCGAAGAATGCGAGTAGCCGCGAACCCAGCAGGCGCAGGTCGGCGACGTTGGCGGAGCGCCCCTGGACGTAGGCGCTCGTTCGGCCTGAGCTGGCGACGCGCCGGGCAAGGACCAGTTCGGTTGCATCGGCCGGCAAGCGCTCCGCCAGCGGCGCCAGATCGGGATCGTCGAACAGGCCGTCAGGAATGTCGAACGTGCCCTCGACGTAGGCCTCTTCGGCACCCGGGCGGACGATTTGGGCACGGGCGCGCCCGCCCATCAGCAAGTCGAGCGAGTGCGCGAGGATCGTCTTGCCGGCGCCGGTCTCGCCGGTGATCGCGTTCAGGCCCGAACCCAGCCGCAGCTCGGCGCGCTCGATTAAAAGCAGGTTCTCAATCCGTAGCTCGTGCAGCATCTGCACGTACCTA
The DNA here is from genome assembly GCA_963701205.1 of uncultured bacterium. Taxonomy (GTDB): domain Bacteria; phylum Actinomycetota; class Thermoleophilia; order Solirubrobacterales; family 70-9; genus JALZKA01. The sequence continues at coordinate 89,644 of OY969575.1, forward strand.
ATAGCGATCGGGGCCGACGGACCCGGCGACCGGACCCCGATGCCGGTCGCTACCAGCTAGCGGGCGAGGGAGCCGAACTTTTCCTGAATCCGGCGATAGAAAGTCGCGCCCGGGACCTGGGCCAGGCGCCCGACGCCCTCCCGGAAGCGGATCTCCGTCTCGTCACCGGACTGCAGGTCGGCAACGTGCTCGCCGTCGATCACGAGGTCCACGGGCTCGCGCCCGGCCGCGTTGCGGACGATGAGCACGTCGTCCGGCGCGACGACCAGCGGGCGGGCGGTCAGGGTGTGGGGCGCGATAAAGCTCACGACGTAGCCCTTTACACCCCAGGCGAGAATCGGGCCCTGGTTGGCGAGGTTGTATCCGGTCGAACCGGCAGGTGTTGCAGCCACCAGACCATCGCAGCGCACGTGACCCACCTCCTCGCCTCCGAGCCGAAAGGCAAGCTCCGCCACCCGTCCGTGCGGGCGACGGTGAAAGGAGACATCGTTGAGAGCAAGGCGCGGGCCATCGCCAACGCCAACCTCCAAGCCCGGCAGCGCCATCACCTCGAACTCGCCGGTTAGCGCCCGCCGTAGGCCGTCGTCGAGGTCGTCGGGGTCCGCGGCGGCGAGGAAACCGATCGTCCCGTAATTGATGCCGAAGACCGGCACCCCGGTATTCGCGTAGAGGCGCAGCGCCTTCAGGATCGTTCCGTCGCCGCCAAGGACGAGGCAGGCGTCGGGCGCGGGTGCTGCTGCCTCGACGACCGCAACGCCTGCCGCTGCCGCTCCGTGCTTGGCGATTTCTTCCTCGCTCGCGACAAGTTGGCAGCCATGCTCGGTTGCGGCAGCCACCGCCGCCTGGAGCGCCGCCCCGGTTTGCTCCGGCTGCGTGTGACTCAAGATCGCGACGCGGCGGGAGCTCATCGCCTCGCCTTCGCTTCCGGTTCGACTTCGAGCGCCGCCTTGGCGATGCCGTCGGCGTCAAGGCCCGAGCTTCGGTTCGAGCACCAAAGAAACGTCTCCTCGTTGCCCTTCGGCCCCGGCAGCCGCGAGGAGGCGAATCCGTGCACTGCCAGCCCAAGCTCGCCCGCCGCACCGGCGACGTTCAGGAGCGCCTCGCGCCGCTCGGCGGGATCGCGCACGACGCCGCCCTTGACCCGGCTGCGGCCAAGTTCGAATTGCGGCTTCACCATCGCCAGCAGGTCCGCGTTGGGCGCAAGTGTCGAGATCACCGCGGGAAGCACCTTCGCGATCGCGATGAACGAGACGTCGATCGTCGCGACATCGGGTGTGAACGGCAGGTCCTCGGCCCGCAGGTCGCGAGCGTTCAGCCGTTCGATCACGTGCACTCGCGCGTCGTTGCGGACGCCCCAGTCGAGCTGCCCGTGGGCAACGTCAAGGGCGATCACCTCGCTCGCCCCCCGCTTGAGCAGGCAGTCCGTAAAGCCGCCGGTCGCCGCCCCGACATCGAGGCATTGCCGATCGCGCACATCGATCAACAGGCGATCGAGCGCGTTGGCGAGCTTGTGGCCCGCGCGGGAGACGTACTCACGGCCGGACTCAACGCTCAGCTCGGAATCGGGATCGATCAGCTCACTGGGTTTCTGGATCCGCTTGCCGCCGCTGCCAATACAAACGCGCCCGGCCCGGATCGCCTCGGCCGCGCTTGCGCGCGAGCGGGTCAGGCCACGTTCGGCGATTACGGAATCTGCGCGTTTGCGGGTCATGCTGCGGCCACCACCCGAGGAAAGTAGCGATAGCGACGAGCTATTTGGGCCACCCCAGTGTGATCCCCATCACACATGCATCGCACATACGTTCGTATTCTGGATGGCGATGACTGCTTCACGCTACATCCCACTGTCCATCCACGCGGGCATTGAGACACTGCTTGCTCCGCTCGTGATGGCCGCGCCGTTCATGTTCCGATTCGACGCGGGCGTCACGCTGATCTGCCTGTTGATCGGTGGCCTCCTGCTCTACCTTGCGCTTCAGATCCCGGGCCCGAAACGAACGGTGCCGCTCGCCTCGCACGCCAACTACGACTACGCCCTCGCGGGCTTCGCCGCCCTTGCGGGCGGCGCGATCGGCGTCATCACCGGCAACTGGACGCCGGCAATCTTTTTGGTCGGCTTCGGCCTCGCACAGGTGGCCCTGACCGCATTGACGCGGTTCAGCGTCCCTCGCGGCGCCTAGCATCGCCGACCTACTTCCAAAAACACATATATCTCCTCCCTGTACCCAGAGACGCCCCGCCAAGTGCGGGGCGTTTCGCTATCCCAACCCCTTGACACCGCCTTCGAACGGTGGGAAGGTCGCATGCGACAGAGCCGGGGGGCTTGTCATCGCCTCTCGACCGAACGGTGACCGGGGAGGTCTACCTTGCTCGCACGGATTCGTCTGCACCTGAGGTCCAATGTCGTCGGCTACCTCGCGCTGTTCATAGCGCTGAGCGGCAGCGCCTATGCCGCTGGCCTTGCCAACAACTCGGTCAAGTCGAAACACATCAAGGACGGCCAGGTGAAGTCGGCGGATGTGCGCAACAACGGGCTTACGGGCAACGACATCAAGGAAGCGTCGCTTGGTGAGGTGCCGCTTGCTGACGCGGCGACAACGGCGGACAGCGCTGCGAGCGCCGATGACGCTGAGTTGCTTGATGGTCTGAACTCGTCGGCATTCGTGCAAGGTGGCGGCACCGCGAAGCGTTTCTATAGCTTCGGGGCCGGGGCCGACGTCAGCCACAGCATTTCGGGTTTTGCCTTCTTGTCCCTGTATTGCGCGAGTGGCGACTTGACGATGCAGCTCCAGAACTTGGGTGCTGAGCCTGCTCTCGGTGTGGCGGGAACAGGCGGCCGCCTCCCAACTCGAGTTCTACACCCTCAACTACGCCGGCTCCCTTCTCCCGTTCAACGGCAGTGACCCAGTCAAGGACCGGGTCACTTTCGTGCTTGCCAACTCGACTCGGTCTGTCACGTGGGAGGCGTGGCTGCGCGCCGCCGATGGGACCTGCGCGATCAACTTGTTTGAGAGAGAGAACTAAGCCCGAGCGCGCTGCGGCCCAATGGGCGTGAACGGCTGTCCGTAGAGCGGTCATTGACAAACCGGCCCCCGACCCCTTGACACCGCCCCCGAACGGTGGGAAGGTCGCTTGCGACAGCGCCGGGGGGGCTTGTCAAGACCTCTCGACCGAACGGTGACCTGGAGGTCTTATCTTGCTCGCACGTATTCGTCCGCACCTGAGCTTTGCCAACGTCGTTTCGGTGTTGGCGCTGTTCATTGCCCTGGGCCTTGGAACAGCCTGGGCCGCTGGCCTTGCCAACAACTCCGTCAAGTCGAAACACATCAAGGACGGCCAGGTCAAGTCGGCGGATGTGCGCAACAACGGGCTTACGGGCAACGACATCAAAGAAGCGTCGCTCGGTGAGGTGCCGCTTGCGGGCGCCGCTGCGAGTGCAGATGACGCCGACAAGCTCGACGGGCAGGATTCGAGCGCCTTTGCCCTCAACGGGTCGGAAGCCTGGCATGAGGTGGGAGCGCCCGGCGAGCCGTCCTTCTCCGTGAACCTGGGCAACTGCGCTTGGAAGAACCAAACCCCCACGAATAACGCCGCCTCGTTCACGCGCGACCGTTCCGGGTTCGTGCACTTGAAGGGCGTCGTCCGGGCGGAGCCGCCTGACCCAGAACACCTCGGCGACCCATGCGAGTTCGGGGAGAACTACGAAAGCAGGGAGATCTTCGTCCTGCCCGCCGGATACACGCCCGACCTCAATGAGCATCTCGCCGCAATTACCAACGGCAAGATCACACGAGTCGAGATTCAGGCGGGCGGTTCGATCTTTTCGATGGCCCCAAGCACGGGAGTCGACGCGCATGCTTTCTTGTCGCTCGACGGCCTGACGTTCCGCTGCGCGCCGTCGGGTGCGAACGGCTGTCCGTAGGGCGGTCATCGTTGAACTCTGCCGCGACGATGTTGCCAATGAAGGGCACCCGGGCCCGGGACGCGTCCTAGGCGAACTCGGCGAGAGCGCGCTACCGCGAAGCTGATTCGCGCGTACGCAGGGCGGTGAGCACCCGGTCGCACACCGCGGCGCCGGTCAGGCCGACCTCTTCGTAGAGCAGCGCCGGTTTGCCGTGCGTCACGTAGCGGTCGGGCAGTCCGATTCGCAGCACCCGTGCTCTGGTGGGGTCCGGGCCCAGCGAGTCCTCTAGGTGTTCAAGGACGGCGGAGCCGAAGCCTCCCATGACGACGTTGTCCTCGACGGTGACAAGCAATTCATGACTGGCGGCCAATCCGTTAATCAACTCTGTATCGAGCGGCTTGGCAAAGCGCGCGTCGGCGACGGTGGCGCTGATCCCCTGCTCGGCCAGCGCGTTGGCGGCATCAAGCGCGACCTTGACCCCGAAGCCGTAGCCGAGCAAAGCGACCCGCTCGCCGGGCCGAAGCGTCTCCCCCGTTCCGATCGGGATTGGAGCCGGGGCCTCGGGCAGCGGCACCCCGACGGCAACACCGCGCGGGTAGCGCAGCGCGACCGCGCCACGGTGATCGATCGCGGTTCGCAGCATGTGCACGAGCTGGGCTTCGTCGCGGGGGGCCATCACGACCACGTTGGGGATCAGGCGGAAGTACGAGACGTCGAAGGCGCCGTGATGTGTCGGCCCGTCGTCGCCGACAAGGCCCGCCCTGTCCATCGCAAATGTGACGTCAAGCTCCTGCAAACAGACGTCGTGGACGATCTGGTCGTAGGCACGCTGGAGGAACGTCGAGTAGATCGCGCAAACGGGCTTCGCACCCTGCAGCGCCATCCCCGACGCGAGCAGGACAGCGTCCTGCTCGGCGATCCCGACGTCGTAGTACTGCTCGGGCAGCTCGTCCATCAGCTGCTGCAGGCCGGTCCCCCCCGCCATCGCGGCGGTGATCCCGATCACCGCGGGGTCGCGGCGCGCCTCGTCCACAAGCGCCTGGGCAAAGACTTGGGTGTATTGGGGCGGGGCGGCCGGCTCGGGCTTCGGCGGCCTGCCCTCGGAATACTCGGGGCGCGCCAGCGGCGCCTTCTTGGCTGGCGCCCGATCGACGATCGATCCTGGCTTGGCGGCGTGCCACTTCTCCATCCCCTCAAGACCACCGTCCTCAGCCGGCGCGAATCCCTTGCCCTTGACAGTGTGGATGTGAACCACGACGGGTCGCTCGGCCTCAAGTGCTTCGGCGAGCGCGTGGCGCAGGCTCGGGATGTCGTGACCGTCAACCACGCCGACGTAGGCAAGATCGAGTTCCTCGAAGATCAGCCCCGGCGCCCAGTAGGCCTTGATCGCCGACTTGATCTCCGGCCCCAGCCGCTCGATCCGACTTCCCAGCCCGAGCGGCAAGCGGGTCAATCGTGACTCGACGTCTTCGCGGGCGTGGTAGAGACGGCGGTTCAGTCGGACCGAGTTGAAGTAGCGCGAAAGCGCACCGACGTTGGGCGAGATCGACATGCCGTTGTCGTTCAGGACGATCACGATCGGCGTCTGCAGACCGCCCGCGTTGTGGAGCGCCTCGAAGGCGACGCCACCGGTCAAGGCGCCGTCGCCGATCACGGCGACCACCTTGCCGTCCTCGCCGATCCCCTTGCGCATCGCCTCCTTCAAGCCAACGGCGTAGCCGATCGAAGTCGAGGCGTGGCCAGCGCCCATGATGTCGTGTTCCGACTCGGGTATGGAGCAGAACGGCGCGAGGCCGTCGTATTGGCGGATCGTCGCAAGCCGATCGCGGCGTCCCGTCAGGATCTTGTGGGGGTATGCCTGATGGCCGACATCCCAAAGGATCTTGTCGCGCGGCGACTCCATCAGGGAGTGCAATACGGTCGCGAGTTCGCACGTGCCGAGGTTCGCGCCGAAGTGTCCGCCGATCTCACCGATCGTGTCGATGATCTCCTCGCGCACCTCCTGGGCCACCTGGGTCAACTGGTCGTCGTCAAGCCCGGTCAGGTCGGCGGGTCCATCGATGGCGTCGAGTAGTCGGTGGGGTGTTTCGCTCATGTCTGTCGGTTACGGATGAAGTCGGTGATCAGTTCAAGCTCAGCGGTGTCGCCGTCGATCGAACCCAGCGCGGCTCGCGCCTTGGCGTGGGATTCGGCCGCCAACTCGCCTGCTCGGTCGAGCCCGTAGAGGGAGACATACGTGACTTTGCCGTGTCGCTCGTCGGATCCATGTGGCTTTCCCAGCTCGGCGTCGGAGCCGGTTACGTCGAGGATGTCGTCAACGATCTGAAAGAGGACTCCCAGCTCGTCGGCGTAACGCCTGTATGGCATTGTCGCAGCCTCGTCCGAACCGATCAGCAGTTGCGGCACCAGGACGCTCGCCGAGATCAGCTTGCCCGTCTTCAGCTCGTGGAGCGTGCGCAAGCCGTCGGCGTCCAGAGTCGCCGTCGTCGGCCACGTCGATGTATTGCCCGCCGACCATTCCGGCGACCCCTGTCGCCGACGCCAGGCAGCGCAGCGCCATGCCGACCTCTGCCGGCCCACCTTCCTGGTACGTGAGGAAGTGGTTGATTGCCTCGGCGAAGAGCCCGTCCCCGGCCAGGATCGCCACATCCTCGCCATAGCGGACGTGCGAGGTCTCGCGGCCACGGCGCAAATCGTCGTCGTCCATCGCAGGCAGGTCGTCGTGAATCAGCGAGTAGGTATGGATCAGCTCGATCGCCGCCGCTGCGGGCAGCATCGTCTGCGGGTCGGCCCCGGCAGCGCGAGCACTCGCCAGGCAAAGCACAGGGCGAACCCGCTTGCCACCAGCCAGCAGCGAATAGCGCATCGCCTCATCGAGCCCGGCGGTTGCTGCCTCGCCTGAGAACCGCAGCGCGGTGAGGTACTCGTCCACGAGCTCGCGGAGTCCGTCCGGATAGGCGCTCAAGGGCTACTCCCCGGCAGCCGCATCGCGCAGCGCGCGCTCGATCTCGCTGCCCGCTTCGCCCACCAGATCGGCGGCCTCGCGGGCCAGCTCCTCGGCCCGTTCGTCCCCGATCTCCGGGTTGCGAAGCTCGTCGGCGATCTCGTGCAGGCGCTCGGTCATCGCCTTGAACTCGGTCATCCCCCGACCCCGATCTGCCGGGCGGCCGCGCCGAGGATTCCGTTTACGTAGCCGGGGGCCTCGGTCCCGCAGAACTCCTGGGCCAGGTTGACGGCCTCGTCAAGTGCGACCTCAACCGGCGTGTCAGCGGTGTGGTGCATCTCATACAGGGCGACCCGCATGATGCTCAACTCAAGCGGCGCGATTCGCTCCAAAGCCCAACCGCGCGACAGCTCCGCGATCTCTTCATCAAGTTCCGTGATTTTGGCTTCGGTGCCTTCCGCCAACTCGCGCGTGAACGGTTTGCTGTCCGCGAGCAGCTCTTCGAGCGGCCGGTCGGTGACCCGGCGCTGGTAGATCGCAAAGACCGCATCGCGGCGCTGATCGGATCGGCGCATCAGGCAATTCTACGCCCGCGAGACGTACTCGCCCGTGCGCGTATCAACGCGGACCGTCTCGCCCTCGTTGATGAACAACGGCACGTGGATCTCGACCCCCGTCTCAAGGGTCGCCGGCTTCGTGCCGCCGCCTGATGCGGTGTCGCCCTTCAACCCGGGATCGGTCTTCGCGATCCTTAGATCGAGGGCACTCGCGACCTGGACCCCCGCGGCGCGCTCGTCGACATAAAGCACGTCCACGGTGTCGTTGGGCAATACCCAGCGCATGTCCTCTCCGGCCGCCTCGGCCGGGATCTCGAACTGCTCGTAGCTATCGACGTCCATAAAGACGATCGCGTCACCCGAGTCGTAGAGGTACTGCATCCGTCGGGTTTCGGTTCGCACGGGACGGAACTTCTCGCCCGCCCTGAAAGTCTTGTCCACGACGCCGCCGTCAGACGCGCGACGCAACTTGGTGCGCACGAACGCGCCGCCCTTGCCGGGCTTCACGTGCTGAAAATCGACGATTCTGTAGATCTGGCTGTCCACCTCGATGTGGGCGCCATTCTTGAACTGGTTGGTGCTGATCACGGGCAAGCCAGGGTACTGAGCGTGGGCTCTGCCGGGGGTTCCCGGTTGCGGAGGTCGGCCGGGCGCCGGTACGCTTTGCCGCGATGAGCAACGCCCTACCTCAAACCCCCGCCGCCCGCCGATTCGCGGCCTTGATAACGCTCACGGTCGCGCTGGGGCTGACGCTTTTCGCGCTCGTCAACCGGTCGGGCACCGATTTCGCTTCGGCGGGCATCGTCGTACCGTGCGCGACGATCCCCGACGTCCCGGCGGACGAGGCAAAGCCCTCGACGGGCGGACCGAAGGGCAAGCAGCCGGTCATGTTCGTCGGCAACAACTGGGAGGGGACCGCCGACATCATTTCTGTGCGGGGCCGCAAGTACCGCCAGATCATGCGGCTCAACATCGTTCCCGACTACGAGGAGCGAATTCTCGAGATCTGCACCGACCCCGTGGACCTTGGCTACTTCCTGGCGATCCGCGAGGCGGTCGGCGAGGGCAACGACCAACTTGTGGACGACATGTACTCGACCCCGGACGGCCGCCTGCTGGTCGTGTCCCGACCGAGCTTCAGGGACGTTGTCGGGATCAAGATCGCAGGACCGAAGACCGGCGAGATCAAGTGGCGCTTCCAGGTTGACGGCCAGCGCTCGGACCACATGGCCGTCTCGCCCGACGGGACCCAGGTCGCCGTTTCAGCGTCAACCGGCAACGTCGTCCACCTGCTGAACACGAAGACCGGCAAGGATGAGGGCTTCTTCCAATCCGGCGACTCCCCGCACGAGAACACCTACTCAGAAAACGGGCGCAAGATCTATCACGCCTCCATCGGTCTGGTCTATACACCGGGTGACGCGGGCGCGATCGATACCGACACCAACAAGGGGGATCGCTACTTCCAGGTCGTCCGTGCGCGCGACCAGAAGATCATCTCGAGGGTCGATATGGGTGACAAGCTCGAGGAGGCCGGCTATCCGGAAATGAGCTCCGCGGTCCGGCCGATGGCGATCACCAAGAACGAGAACCGGGCCTTTCTGCAGGTCTCGTTCTTCCACGGGATCGTCAACTACGACCTGAACCGCGAGAAGGTGCGCCACATCACCGAGTTGCCCAACCTCGTCCCCAATGAACCGCGCGAGAACTACCTGCTTGATTCCGCGCATCACGGGATCGCCCTCGCCGGCAACGACAAGCGCCTGTGCGTCGCGGGAACGATGTCTGACTACGTCACAATCGTCGCCCGCAAGCCCGTGCTCACCAAGGATTCGCTTGAGCCCAAGCTGCTCGAGCTCGGGACCAAGCCCTACTGGTCCACCACGAGCGCGAACGGCAAGAACTGCTACGTCTCTTGGAGCGGCACGGACGACGTCTCCGTCATCTCCTATCGCAACCGGCGCGAGATCGCACACATCCCGGTCGGCGACCATCCGCAGCGGATCCGCAACGGGTTTGTGCGACGCAGCTTCGCGCGGGCCAACCGCTAGCCCCGACCGTCGCTTGCAGGCAACCAGCTGCGTAGTGGCTCGCGAACTCGCAATACTGCCCGGATGATCGAGACCCCCAAGCTCCTCGACGAGCTCCTTCGAGTCCCCGCCCCTTCCGGCTACGAAGCGCCCGCCAGTGAGGTCTGGCGCGCCGCCGCCGGCTTTGCCGAGGTTCGAAGCGACGGCCTCGGCTCGTCGCTCGCATTGGTGGGCAAAGCGGACGCCGAACCGCTGATCGCGATCGCCGGGCACCTTGACGAGATCGGCCTTGTCATCACCCACATCGACGACAAGGGCTTCATCTGGTTCAACCCGATCGGCGGCTGGGATCCGCAGATCCTGATCGGCCAGCGGGTGGAGATCGCAACCAAATCGGGGGCCATCTACGGCGTCTGCGGGCGCAAGCCGATTCATCTGCTCGAAGACGAACAGCGCAAGAAGGTCGTCGAGCTCAAGGGCCTTCACATCGATATCGGCGCCGACGATGGCGACGCGGCACGCGAGCTGGTTCGGATCGGCGACCCCGTGGTGATCGCGTCGGATCCGGTCCGCGTCCAGGGCAGCCGCCTGGTCTCGCGCTCGATGGACAATCGACTCGGCTCATACGTTGCCCTTGAAGTCGCGCGCCGCTGCCACGAAAACGGAATCATCAAGGGCCGGGTTGCGGCGGTCGCCAACGCCCAGGAAGAAATCGGCGTCTATGGCGCCCGCACGGCCGCGTTTGAACTTCGTCCCACGCTGGCCGTTGCCGTTGACGTCACCCATGCCACCGACGCCCCGGGAATTGACGAGAACCAGGAGGGCAGCCACCACTTCGGAACTGGACCCGTGATCGGCCGGGGATCCACGCTCTCGCCCAAGGTCTTCGAACTCTTGGCCGACACCGCCGAGCGCGAAGGCATTGACCACACGATCGCCGGCTCGGGCAACCGCACCGGCACCGACGCGGACGCGATCCAGATCTCGCGCTCGGGGATTCCGACCGGGCTGGTCTCGATCCCGCTTCGCTACATGCACTCCCCGGTCGAGATGGTTGACCTCAACGACCTCGAGGCCACGGTCGCCCTGCTCGTGGCGTTCGCCGAGTCGCTCGACGATTCCGTTGACCTAGCGCGGTAGGCGCACCCGCTCGCAGCGCCGGACGCGATCGATCCGGTCAACCACGGCACGGTCGTCGCGGCCCCTGCCGCAGGCGACGAGATCACGGATGCCGTCGCGCGCGCGAAGCCGGTCGTTTCCGGCGCCGCCCTTGAGCCGATCAGCGCCCCGGCCACCGACCACGATGTCGCGGCCGCCCTGTCCCGCAAGACAGTCGGCGCCGTCTCGTCCCCGCAGCCGGTCTTGGCCTTTGGCCCCGCTCGCCCGGTCCGGGGCGCTGGTGCCGACAAACGTGTCATCGCCGTCGGTGAGCCGGAGCTTCGGCGCATCCTGGCACCGGGTGGGTGGAGAGGGCGGATCCGGCGGATCGTCGCCACCCGCGGGATCGACGTAGATCGGCGATGAGATCGCCTCGATCGCGGATTCGCGTTGAACCTGAACCCGGTAGCGCGCATACCCCAGCGTTGGAATCTCGAACTCAAAGCTTTCGCCAGTCGGCGGAATCGGCACCGACAGGAGCACGTCGGCGTTGCGAAACACGACCGCAACGTAGGTGCCGGGACGCGCAGCACGGGCCTGATTTAGGTTCTGAAACTGAAATCGCAGCGTCGCCGAGAAGCCCGTCTCAGATTCCAAGGAGTCGCCGAAGATGGCCGGTGGATCGCCCGAGCCGGGCTCGACGCCCTCAAGCCGCAGGTCTGGCCCATCCTGGCCAAACGGCTTCACATAGGTGTGGCTGGCACGCACCGCATCGGCAACCCCCTGCTCGGAGAGCTCGTCCGCGTAGACCATCGTCGTGGCCTCCCCGATCGGCGATGAAAGCAGGGCGTCGGGGCCCTCGCCCTGATCACCTCCGTTGTGGGCATCGCTTGAGCCCAACGCAGCGATCCGGTTTGAGTTTGAGCCGCCGTCGTCGATCGCCTCATCCCAGAAGGCCACTGCCAGCGGCGTGAACGGATTCGGCCCGACCGGCGGCTCGTCGGCGCCGGGTGGTCCTGTCTGAACTTCGATCGCGTCCACCTTCGCGTAGTCGGTCTGCTGCGGCGTGTAATCCCAGGGGCAGCCTCGGCAGAAGGCCGCCAGCAACGGGATCTGCGAAGGAAAGATCGTCGGATGGTTGATCTGGGTGTAGCCGCCTGCGTCATGTACCTCGTCGAAGATCGCCGACGCTGGACGCGAGTCGGCCACCTGAATCAGCGTTCCGTCGGAAGAGCGGCGCAGGACAGGAGCGGTCCGAAAATCGACCTGCGTGCCCGCCGCCTGGCTCTGGAGGTGGCCGCGGTAGGTCGTCACCTCGGTGCCGCGGGCGATGAGGTTGCCGGGGTAATCGCCCTGCAGTCGTCCAATCTCGCCAAACGCAACGGTGTTGTTGTGGTCAACCAACGTCACAAAATCGAGTCCGGCCCCACCCTCCGCGAGGGAAGCGAATGCGTAATCGAAGCTGTCGCGCATCAGCGCGTTGCCGGGTTCTTCCTCGCCGTGAACGTGAAAATCGCCCGCATACCAGCCAGGCTCATTGACCACCGGGCTCTCGTCATACGCGACCGGCGCCCAGGGATCGTCGGCGAAGCTCGGATCGTCGGTTACCTGGACGTCAACCCGCCAGGCAACCGCGTTGTCCGCGTTGAGTTCCTGCTGCGTCGCAATTGAGGCCAGGCCCAATTCGACGGTCCACTCGCCCGCCGGAATCGGGCCGGGTTCATAGGCGCGAGTCGTTCGCCTGGAGACATAGCCCTTGCGTCCGGCGCGATAGGTCGCCTCGTCGCTGAAACCGTTGACCGCGATCGTCGCATCGCGAACCGCTCCTCCCGACCAGCCGCGAGTTTCGTCAGAGCCTGGAACGAGGTTCCCGGGGTGAAGCGGTTCATAGACGCCCAAATCCAGCGTGTTGTTGTTGGCTCCGCGCGGCAGGCTCACCTCCGGTTGGTCGTAGCAGTAGCGGACCCGCACCCCCGTGCTCAGGGCTGGAACCTGGAACGGAATCTGGACGAACGTGTTCTCAAGCGACGCGTCAAAGCTGCCGGAAAACGTTTCGATCGGTCCGAACTTTGGGTCATCCTCACCCGGGCAGACACCGGGAACGGCGGCAGCGGCCATGGCTACAGCGAAAACCAGCTCCGCGATCAGGCACGCGCCAAACGACCACGCGATCCGCTTTGCCCGCCCGCCGCCTTCACTTTGGGCGCTCATCTCGCAGTCCCTCGCCACGATCCGCAGGGTAGCCGCGATCAGGTCCGAAGGCGCCACTAGGAAGCCGTCCTACGGCTAGCCGACGACTCGAAGATCCTTCGACGTGGAGCTCAGGTTGCGCACGCCGTTGTCGGTGATCACCACCAGGTCCTCGATCCGGACGCCAAACCGACCGGCCAGGTAAATCCCCGGCTCCACCGTGACGACGTCACCAACGGCGAGGACGTCCTCGGAGGACTTGCCAAGTCGCGGCTCCTCGTGCACCTCCAGGCCGACGCCGTGCCCGAGGCCGTGCCCGTAGCTCTCGCCATAGCCTGCGGCCTCGATCGGGACCCTGGAGATTGCGTCCGCGTTAGCCCCGGCGAGGCCAGCCTGAAGCGCATCCAGACTTGCCGTGCTGCGCGCGCGCGCACCAGTTCGTAGACCTCGACCTCGTCACCGAGCAGCTCGCCGCTGGCGAACGTCCTGGTCCCGTCTGAGCAATAGCCGTCGAGCTTCGCGCCCATATCAAGCACGACCAACTCGGCGGCGCCGATCTCGCGGTCCCCGGCTTCGGCGTGCGGCAGAGCGCCGTTCGGCCCAGACGGCGACGATCGATCGGAAACGATGGTTCGCGCCAAGCCCGCGCATGCGCGCCTCGGCGGCGAGCTTCACCTGTCGTCTCCGTTCGCCCGCGCAAGCCCCTGCTCGGCAAGCATCTCAAACACCTCGTCAGCAAGCGCTCGACGCTGCGGCGATCGCGGCGATCTCGTCCGGCATCCTTGGTCCGCCGCAGGGCCGCCACCAGCCCACTCGTCGGCACCAGCTCGACGTCGTCCGCGACCGCCTCGCGCAACTTGTTCAGCGTCCGGACGCTTGTCTGCGAATCGTCGAAGCCGACGCGCCCCGTCAGGCGCTTAGCGAGCTCCGCGACCAGCCTGCCCTCGAGCGTAATCCGGTCGAAGCCAGTGGCAACCTCGTCGGCCGCACGCTCGGAATAGCGCGAATCCGTCAAGAACTCGCGGCGCTCCGCACCGACGATCGCCAGGCCAGACGTGCCGCTAAATCCCGTGAGCCAGCGGATCGGAGCCATCGCATCGGGCGCCGGAATCGCCGGGCCTGACCAGATCGCCCACGACCATCGCGTCGAGCTCCGCCGCCGCCACGAGCGCAGCCAGACGGTCGGCGCGCGTTTCGCCGCTCAAACGCCCAGCTCCTTGGCGAGCCGCACAAGCGCTTCGCGGTAGCCCTCCTGGCCCTTGCCAGAGATGGCCTCCAGGACGACGCCGTCAAAAACGCTGAATCGCCGCCATTCTTCGCGCGCCATGACATCGGAGATGTGGACCTCAACGGCCGGCATCCCCGTGAAGTCCAGCGCGTCGCGCAAGGCCCAGCTGTAGTGAGTCCAGGCGCCGGCATTGATCACGATCGCGTCAGCCGTCTCCGGCAGCCGGTGCAGGTGCTCGATCAGCTCAGCCTCGTTGTTGGACTGAAAGAAGCGAACGTCCAGGTCCAAGCTCCCGCGCCCACGCGCGAACCCTGTGTTCGAGCTCCGTCAGGTTGTAATCGCCGTAGATCTCCGGATCGCGGCGGCCGAGCTGATCGAGGTTGACGCCATGGAGCACCTCGACTCGGTTGCGGGTTGTCGGACTCATCTCGCCACCAGCTCATCCACGGCGGCTCGCACACTAGCGCCGTCAAGGCGCTGCCCGGTGACGACGTCGCCCGGCTTGTCGAGCGTCACGAACGAAACCCCGTCCGCATCAGCCTTCTTGTCGCTTGGCGATCGCCGCGATGACGTCGTCGATCGCAATCTGCGGGTCAATCGTGGTCGGCAAGCCGTTGCGGGCGAGATAGCTCGGCGACCTCCGTCCGCAGGCGTCCGCACCGGAGAGGCGCAGCGCCGCCAAGAGCCCAAGCGCAACGCCTCCCCGTGGCGGTAGCGCTCGTAGGAGGTGGCTGCCTCGATTGCGTGACCGACCGTGTGCCCCAGGTTCAGGACTTGGCGACGCGACGAGTCGCGCTCATCGGCGGCCACAACGGCGATCTTGGTGCGGGCGCAGGCGAAGATCACGTCACCGAGCTCAGCCGCGTCGATGTCGGTCGATCGAGCGAACCCGGTCCCATAGACCGCCGCCGGCGATCAACGCTGTCTTGACGACCTCCGCAAATCCCGCCGCCAACTCGGCATCCGGGAGCGTTGCCAGCACGGTCGGGATCGGCGAGCACGGCGTGTGGCATGTGGTAAGCGCCCGCGTAGTTCTTAGCCTCCGGTAGATCGACCCCGGTCTTACCGCCGTAGGCCGAATCGACCTGGGCAACGAGCGTGGTCGGAGCCTGGACGACCGGGATGCCGCGTTGGTACGTGGCCGCACAGAATCCGGCCAGATCCCCGACGACGCCGCCGCCGAACGCCAAAACACCATCGTCGCGGCGGGCGCCGGCCTGGGCGAGCGATCGCAGCACCGCCTCCGCCTCGGCAAGCGTCTTCGATCCCTCGCCGCCATCGATCTCGACCATATGGGCAGTCGCGGGCAGGCGGTCGCGGTGAAAACCTAACGCCGCGCGGTCCGCGACCCCAAACCAGCGCCCGGGGTCGGACGCGGCCGCTCCATTCAGCTCCGCTCGGCGAGCGGCCAGCTCGTCAAGCAGGCCCAGCGCACCTGGGCCCACGATCGCCGGGTATTCCCCCGAGGCCGATGATGCCCAAACGAGGCGCGCGCCCAGCCAGGCCAGCGGCCGCCCGCAACCAGCCGGCGGCCAGGCGGCCAGTCCGCTCGCCCCCGTCGCCCAGCACGGCATCGGCCAGCTCCTCATAGACGGGTGTGCGGTTGGCTAACAGCTGCGCGAACCCATCACGATTACTGGCGAGTGGGCGGTCGCTGTCCTCGCAGCGCTGCCAGGCAACCTCCTCAGAGACCTCGCACCAAACGGTGAAGCATTCAGACAGGGCCGCGCGAACGGCGCTCGACTCGATTGCCCCGCCACCCAGGGAGACGAAGCCGCCGCCGTTCAAGGCGGCAAGCGCGGCATCTTCCTCGGCCTCGCGGAAGCGGGCCTCGCCATCGCGCTCGAAGATCTCAGCCGTCGATGCGCCGAGCGTGCGCTCGACCTCTTCGTCGGTATCCACGAAGCGCTCGCCCAAAGCCGCAGCGGCGCCGCGCCCGGCGCGGGTCTTGCCGGCGCCCATGAATCCGATGAACGCGACCACCGGTTGCGCGCCCGTCGGGTCTTCTAGCGTCGCCACCCGATCCGCTCCTCGTACGCGCGGATGGCAGCGGTAACGTCGTCGATGTGGTCGCCGCCGAACTTCTCGCGATAACAGCGAGCCAAAACCAGCGCGACCATTGCCTCGGCCACGACCCCGGCGGCGGGCACCACGGTCGAGTCGGTTCGCTCGCGCATCGCCTGCGCCGGTTCCTTGGTTTGGGTGTCCACTGAACGCAGCGGCTTGGTCAGCGTCGAGATTGGCTTCAGCGCCCCCTTGACGACCAGCGGCATCCCGTTTGTCATCCCGCCTTCGACGCCGCCGGCGCGGTTGGTTTCACGATGCCAGCCACGCTCGTCCGAGTAGAAGATCTCGTCGTGGGACTCAGAGCCCGGGCTGGCTGCAACATCCCACGCCTCGCCCACGGCCACGCCCTTGACGGCCTGGATCGAGACGATCGCCTGCGCGAGGCGGGAGTCGATGCGCTCCTCCCAGCTCACGTGGGAGCCAAGTCCCGGCGTCAGCCCAAAAGCCCGGACCTCGAAGATTCCGCCAAGGCTCTCGTTTGCCTTGCGCATCCGATCGATCTCCGCGACCATCGCTTCCTCAGCCGCCTTGTCCAAGACGCGCACCGGCGACTCGTCAACCGCGGCGAAGTCGGCGGGGACCAGATCGTCGCGAGCAGGAGCCTTGACCGAGCAGATCTGAAGCACGTGGCTGTGAACCGACACGCCGAGAGCGCGCAGGAACTCCTTGGCAACGGCACCCGCGGCTACCCGGGCCGCAGTCTCGCGCGCGCTAGCCCGCTCCAACACGTTGCGAACGTCCGTGAACCCGTACTTGTGGAGTCCCGCGAGGTCGGCGTGACCAGGCCGCGGAAGGTGTGACTCCTCGACCTCGCCTTCGACCGGCCAGGGGTTCATCCGCTCCTCCCAGTTGGGGTAGTCGCGGTTTGCGACCAAGAGCGCGATCGGCGCGCCCAGCGTGCGACCGTGGCGGATGCCGGATCGAACCTCCACCGAGTCACGCTCGATCTTCATCCGCCCGCCCCGGCCGTGGCCGAGCTGGCGGCGCGCCATATCGGCGTCGATCCGCTCGCGGTCCAGCTCAAGGCCGGCCGGCATGCCCTCGACGATCGCTACCAGGCCTGGCCCGTGCGACTCGCCCGCGGTGGTGAATCGAAGCTCGCTCACGCCCAAGAGCGTATTCGCCGGGCACGATCCAAAGGTGCGGCGCCTGGCCAGAGCTAGCGCGAGACGGACTTCTGGTAGATCTCGATCACGCGGACCGTGTAGGTCCGGTCGTGTGGCCCGTAGGTAAAGACCCGCTTTTCTCCCGGCTTGAACATCAGCGTTTGGCATGAGCCGCGCCGGGGCTTGCAGGAGCCGTCGCCGTCACTGTCGGTTACATCCCGGGAAACCGCGAATCGGGCCTTGGTCAAGTCGCGATTGGCGTTGATGAAGATCAGCACCGGCGCCGCCTGACGGCTCGGGACCGAATCGCCGGCCTCGACGCCCTTGAGTTTTCGGCCACTGCCCTTCAGTCCGGCCCAGGCGTCGATGCGGTCCGTCAGCTCGACAGAATCGGGCTCGCCCGGCACTGGCGGTGCGACCTGTTGTTCGGCGCCGCCGAAGATTGGCGTCGGGCGAGTCTCGATTGACGCCGGTGGCGCTTCGACGGGAATTGGCTCTGGGGGTGCAAGCCCGCCGGCACTCGTCTCCTTTGGTGCCTTGAACTTCTCAGCAAACGGGTTCTTTTCCTTCAGCCCCGAAAGCCGCTGGCGGTAGTCCCTGACCCCGGCCGGCTCCTCGGTCAAAACCGCTGGTGCCACCGCCTCAGATCCCTCTGGCGGGACGAACGCAAGCGGTGGTGGTGGCGCCTGACTGTCGGCGCTGAGCGCGACCGGAACCGCAATGATTGCGACGATCAGCACCACTGCGGGCAGCAGCAGGCGCCGGTCGCGCATATCGCGGTACAGGTCGTAGATGGGCGCTGGAACGGTCGGCCGAGCGGACGTCTTGGGGCGCTTGGGCATGGTGACTTTCAGCTTCATGGCGCCACCGGCGTCGGAGTCGAGACGGCGGCCGCTGTGGGCACCGAGGAAGGCGGGCCCGCCGGCGTCGCGCCGGCGGTCAGGCCTTGCGACTTCGGCAACACATAGGAGACGACCTGAAGCGAAAGATCCAGATCGCCGCCGGTTGTCGGCGCCAAGGTGAAACCACTGATCGTCAGCAGCCGGCCGCCGACCTTCGTGCGAGACCCGCTGGTGCCTACCTGGGAGTCGAGGCCCGCCAGAAGGTCTGCGACATCAAAGAAATTGCCCGATCCAGCCAATGTGTACGGAAGCACGCCCAAACCGGCCGGACCGACCGTCGCACCGAGCGGGAGCGTCGCCGCCGCCGCTTCCGTTGCGGGGGCTGCCGTCGCCGCCGCGGCAGCGTTTTGATCGGTTGTGGTCTCGGAGGTAGCCGGGGTCGGTATCGCCTCGGGCCCCGCGAGGGTGAGCGACGCAAACCGTGTCCCGGTGCTCTGGGTCAGGTCGGCGAGCTGGGTCAAAAACGACGGCGTATCGCCGCCGGGTGGCGCGGCCTTGCCGAGCACCACCAGGCGCTTGAAGTTCTTCGAGTAGTCGGCCTGCGCCTGAAGAGCACTCGCCGCCAAAGCCTCTTGTTCGGCAACTGCGGCGCGCAGTCCATCGGCCTTCGCCGTCAGTTCATCCGCCCGCTCACGCTTGGGCGCGAGCATTAAGAACCAAAACGCGGCAACCAGGCCGAGTACCAGCAGGCCGATGAGGACGCTTCGGTCCGAGGCCTTCATCGCGCCACCCCGGGAACCAGGTTGGCGGCCTGGGCGGCCTCCCCCGTCTGCTCCTCGACGGAGTTCGTCTCGCCCGGGGCGATGACGGGTGCGGTCGGCGTCGGAGCCAGCGCCACCGTCGCGCCATCGAAGACTGCCTGGATGGAGAACGTGGCAACCGACGTCTTCGAGCACGCCCCGCCCTCAACGGTCTTGAGCGCGGCCGCGCCCGGCTTGGCCGCCGAGCCGTCGGCGCCGCTTCGGGTCGTATCGCTCAAGCCCACGCGGGTGACGCCGTCGATGTCTTCAAGCGCCGCCACGAATCCGGCCACGCTCTCGTGGTTGCGTGCGCAACCGTCCATCGTCATCCCCGGAGCCCCACCGCTTTCGGTCGCAACGAGGCCTTCCGATTCGCCGTCCGTCGCCGCTTCAAGTGCGACCAGGGTCACGTCGGAGGGGATGACCCGGGCCAACTCGCGCAGGACCCGCTCCCAATCAAAGCGGCTGCGGGCAAGGCCCGTGATCGTCAGCTCTCGCTGCTGCTGGAGCGTCGCAAACTCCGCGTACGGTGCCAGCGCGCCCGCCTGCTGCGCGGCGTTGTCGTGTGCGACCTCAAGTTCCGCGATCTCGTTTTCGCGCTCGGTGATCGAGTTTTGGGTCATCACCAACCCCAAGACGGCCAGCAAGGCAGCCGCAAACGCCCCGACCAGGACGTAAGACAAGGAACCCGCGCGAAGTGGGGCGCGATCGCCGCGCCGATCCTCAGGCGGAATCAGGTTGACGGGCCGCACCGCTTCAGCCCTCCAGGGCCAGGCCGTAGGACAAGGTCAGGCGGGCCGACAGGGCCGCGTCCAGGTGACCCAAGCCCGTAGGCCGTGCCACCGTGAAGGGCTGTCCGATTGAGCGCTGCAGGCTCTCGACGAGCCCGGGGATGCTGGCGCCGGGGCCGCAGGCCACAACGCCTTCAACGGCCACAGCCCCCTCCTGCGCACCGTAGTACTCGAGCGAAAGCCGAAGCTCGTCCGCAAGGCGATCCGCGCCGTCGGCCAGGCACTCGCGGGCCGCGGCGACGTTCGCAGGGTCACCTTCGATGCTCTCAATCGCCTGGCTCAGGCCAACGTGGTCGAGCCACTCGCGCGCATGCTCAAGCGTGAGTTGGCGCCGCTCGGCCAGTTTCTGCGCGATCCCCTCGATTCCAAACGACGCCATCCGGGTAAACAGGCAGCTGGATCCCCTGGCGACAGCAAGGTTCGTGATGTCACCCAGGTTGCAGTAGAGGCGAGCGGGAATGTGGGGCTGTGTCGCCGCTCCCTGCGCAGCGGCGGGCGCGTCCACGTACTGCCCGGCGCCAATGGCGCTTCCGCTCTCGCGCGCCAGAGCTCGGATCATGGCGAACGACGAGTGATCAATCCCAACGGGCCTCAGGCCGGCGACGTGCGCCGCACCCATCACCTGCTTGAGCATGTCGCGGCGGGCTGCAACCGCGACGACGTCGATCCGACGCTCCCCGGTCTCGGTCTGGACATGCCCGATCACCTGCCAGTCGAGGACGGCCTGATCGAGCGGCATTGGAATGTGGTCTTGAGCCTGGAAACGAATCGCAGTCTCCAGTTCGGCCTTGTCCTCGATCGCGGGTAGCCGGATGGTGCGAACCGCGACGCGCTGGTTTGCAACTCCGATCCGCACGGCGTTTCTGCCCAGCTTGTGTTCGGCGAAGAGATCCTTGATCGCAGCGCCTAGGGCCTGCGGATCGACCACCTCGCCCTCGCGAAAGATTCCGGCCGCAAGCGGCGCGATACCGTGACCGACGACCTCGGTGTGTCCATTGGAGCGCACCTCGGTCGCGGCAATGCTGCCCGCCTCAACATCGAGGCCGACGATCGATTTGGGCTTTGAGGTTCTGAGAAGTTCCATAACACGAGCGCTCCGGGCTCATGCCTTGAATCGGCCCCTGCCGCCGATTACTTGAGTTCCGGGTGCCAGGGCCGGACGGGCTTCTAGCTCCGGAAGAACTCGTCCAGGTACCACTCGACGATCTCGTCGCCCGCCCACAGGCCAACAAGGCCGCCAACCGCAAGGAACGGCCCGAACGGGATCGCCTGCTTGCGCGCCGAAGCACCGTGCCGGGCGATCATTGCGGCGCCGACGACCGCTCCCAACGCAAAGCCGATCAGCACCGCTGGCGCAATCGCTCGCCCCAAAAAGAGGCCCATCATCGCCACCAGCTTTACGTCGCCCATCCCCATCCCGCGCGGGTAGGCGAGCACCAACAAAAAGAGCAATCCGCCAGCGACCGTGGCGGCGATTGCGTGGTCGGGCAGAGCGGCCGCATCGCCGGCCACGAGGATCGCCACGGCCGCGACCCCACCAGCGAGGACGATCTTGTTTGGGATCACTCGCAGATCGAGATCCGTGAGCGTGATCGTCACGAGCACCGTGCAGAGAACGAGGCCCAATGCCAGCATCCACCAGGGGTCGTCGCCCAGGATCGCGTAGGTGCCGGCAAACAGTAGCCCTGTCGCCACCTCGGTCAGTGGATAGCGCGGGGAGATCGCATCTCCGCACGCGCGACAGTGGCCGCGCAGCAGGAGCCAGGAGACGATCGGGACGTTGTCGCGGGCGCTGATCATCTGGCCGCACGACGGGCAGCGCGACCTGCCGGATACCCAGTCTTCATCCCGGGGCAACCGGTGCGCGACGACGGTTATGAAACTGCCGAGAAGCGCGCCGAAAATGAAGAGAGCAATCGCAAACACCAAGAGAGAGTCCTATCGGGGTCGGCCCGAGGGCGTCAGTTGAAGATCGGCAGCGTCGACGATGTCTTGACTTGGAGCCGACTGTCGAAACTCGGGTGGTCGTACATGAACTCAAGCCCGGTCCCGCCGTTCGTGCCCGCGCGCTCGACGGCAATCGCAAGGCCCAGGCGCTCGCCCGGCAGCAGTGACGGAGCCGCGTAGAGGAAGTCCATGTCCACCGTCAACTCAGTCCAGTTGCCGGTCGGCCAGCTTGCCTCGGAGTGCTCAAACCAGGTGAGGTTGGGGATGGCGACATTCACCATCGGGGTGTCGACCGGTACCCCCAGCACGTTCAGCTTGCGCGCAAAAAGCCAGACGCAGATCTTGCCTGGATGGGTGGCAGCGCCAATGGTCCGCGTCCACAGGCTCAACGTGGCCTCGCCGTCAAGCAGGAGCGAGGGGCCGCCCGGCACCGGTTGCGATACCCAGCGGTGGATCTTCTGTTGTGGCACTCCGTTCAAGATCGTCGGGCCGAAGATGCAGCCATCGAGGGTGGGCTTGCGAACCTGTAGGCCTCGGTCAGACGAAGGATTCTGGGCGGGCTCGACGTCCGTTGCGTAGTCATAGAGCGGCTGTTGATCGTCGGGGTAGTTCGGATCGAGGGCGGGTTGCTCGACATACATCAGGTCGGGTGCGCCACCGGTGAGGCCCGTCAGCAGGCCCGACGCGCAGGCGCCTAGCGTGTTATGGGTCAGGTGATCGCCGGTGAGCGGCCGTCGCTCGGCGTGATTGCAGGTTGTGTCGGTGAGCCAGAACGTTGCGAACGTGCCCTCCTCACCCCCGCCCGGCGGCACCGGATCGTTGACCGGCGTTGTCGCGGGATCGACGATGTCGGCCTGGATTTCTTGATAGCCGCGATCACCGCCGGCTGCATTGTCGTCCAAACGAACGGCGACGATGACGCGCTTCAGGTCCTGGGCCCCGGGGCATAGCGAGTCGGGGCACCTGGCGTCGTTGACCCAGACGACGTAGCGGTAAATCGTGCCGCTGACGTCGCCGCTGGTAAACGCAGTCGGCGTCGGGCTCAACGTGCCGCCTGCGACGGTGCCACCCGCCACCAGCGCGCTGCCGTTATAGACCAGCGGCCGCAGCGTCGTGCCGGCGCGATCGAGTCCATAGGAAGTTCCGGCGACACGCGAGGCGGGGTCGTCGGGCTGCTGACCCGCCGAGGGCGTACCGGTCAGCGCCACCTCGGAGTACGGCAGCGACTTGATCCGCTCCATCTCCGCCTGGGCGCGACTGACGGCGATCTGGCTCTGTTCTGCCTTGTATGAACCGCGGGCGCCGGTGTCAATCGCCGCCAGGACGGCGAGCGAGCCGATCGCCAGAATTAGCACCGCCATCACCACCTCGACCATCGTGACGCCGGACTGGGAGCGGAGGCGAGTCATGATGCTGGCACCGAATTGCGGATTGCTACGCCGTCCTGGAGGGTGATCGAGTCCTCGCCGCTTGCGGCCGGAAAGACGAGCTGAATGCCGATGTATTCCGGGACCGACGGACTTGGGGTGTAGGTAAACACCGCGTTACTTGCCAGGCCTTCGACCTCGCGAACCGCCGACCCACTGCCGCTGCCGTTGGGATTGCGCTCGGTCCTTGTGCAGATCCCGCTCCCACACGCATACGTCACCTGGCACAAGATCGCCACCGCGGCCGGCGCTCCGCCACAGCTCGCGCTCTTGACCAGCGTGGTCGCCGTGATCTGGCTCGAGGTTGCCACCGAGACCTGCTGGCCCTGACGCAGCTCGCGCCCGATGCGCTCGATCAGCGCCCGCGCCCTCTCGATGTCAGCCGAACGCGTGGCGACTCGCGGCTCGCTGCGGGCGGCGACGCCCATCACCATCACCGCCCCACCGAGCAGGATCACCGCCATCGTCACGGAGATCAGGAGCTCAACCAGGGTGAAACCGCGCTCGTCAGCGCCGACCCGCCCGCGCGTCAACATGATGCGTCCGGGGGTGAGGCGGCGGGACCGGTGCACTCGACGAACCCGTCAACGACGTAGTGCGCTGAGGTTGCCGGAATGGTGAAGCTGCTGGCGCCGTTGTCGGCGAAGACGAGCGCGTTCGAGGCAAGCGCAATCGTCTTGCCGGCAAGCGCGCCGCAATAAACCGAATTGCTGCTCATCGAGATGTCGGTGCGCGGCGCGTAGATGACGAAGTTCTGCTCGCAGGCGCCAGCGACCTGGGTGTTGCTGGAGAGGTGGATCGTGCTTGCCAGCGTTGGTGACCCAACGAACAGCAGCGCCACGTTGGTCGGGCCGCCCCCGGAACTGGTGATCCGCGAGTTCGAGGAAAGGGAAAGCTGCTCGGTCCCGGCAGGCAGGCCGCATGCCTCAGGCGAGTCGAAGTAGATACTCACGTGGGCACCGGGGGCGGTATAGACGGACGTGTTGGAGCTCATCTCGAGCTTGCAGAAGCTGTAAGCCGATCCGCCCAGCGTCACCGAAGAGTTGCTCGTCAGCTTCAAGGTCCTGGTCGAGGGAGTCCAGGTGACGTGGTTGTTGGAGCGCGGGTCGAGGCCGAAGAAGCGGCCGTTGTCATTAACCGCTGCCACGTTTCCCTGGTTGACCGGCGGCAGGACCATCGGCTGCTGCGTCGCCGAGCCGCAGGTGTGGGTGGCGTTGCTGATCAGGGTGAACGAACTCCCCGGCCCGTAGGCCACGTCGCCACAGATGTTGGCGTTCGACGAGAGCGTGATCGACCCGTTGCTGGCGACATCGGCCGTGATCCGGCCGTTTGAGGAGATCGTCAGCGAGTTGAGCGCCTTGACGGTTGCGTCACTGAAGACGGGCTGGCCGCTGCTGGAGGTGGCGTTGACATTGACGCGCCGCGTGACCCCATCCACGGTGCCGGTCGAGACGATCGCAAGCGCATCTTCGGTCGGGTGCACGCTGTAGGAGTAGGTGCCTTCCGTCACGGCGCCCGCCACCGGCGCACACCAGCCCCCGCTCGCGGCGGCGAGATAGACAGTCCCCTCCCCTGCGGCGATGAGGCACGGCGTCGTCGGAGTGGTCGGAATCCGGTTGTAGTGGAGCATCGCCTGACTCACCCCGGCCTCGGCCGCGGTCAGCGCCGCCTTGACGTTCTGGTCGCGGGCGGCACCGTTCTGGGCGGTCACACTCGCCATGACAGCAACGCTCGTCACCGCGAATGCCGCGAGGATCGCAAACAGCACCGCGGGAACGGCAAACCCGCCCTCGGCTGAGCCGCTTGCGCCTCGCCGCCTCCGGCCCATGTCCTTGCGCTTCGACATCCACTTCCTTGGCTCGGCCTGAAATGGCTTCGGCTTTAGCCTGCGGGCGGTTTCCCAAACATCCGGCCGCAAGCTGAAACGCGAAGGGGCGGACCCAGCCTGGGCCCGCCCCTCTTTGTTTCCCTGGCCAGTTGGACCAGGGTCAACTAGCCGTAGCTAGCCCCAAACGCCCGAACTTGGGCAACCGTCCTGACCGGTAGTCACACAGGTCAGATCCGTCGTACCGTCGGCGTTGCGGGTAATGCTGAACACATTCCCGGTATCCGAGGTGACGTTGACCGTGTACGTATCGGCCGTGACGGCCGGCGCCGGCGCGATATTCGCATCGTTTAGCGTGGCCTCGATTGCTCGCAGGGCGGTGGCATCAGCACCGACGTACGAGCCATTGTTGTCCGTCGCGTACGTCTCAATCGCGGTCTGGGACGTGCGCACGCCTGCCTTGGCGTCAGCGTCACGAGCCTTGTCGCGCTGATTGAAGAACGACGGAACGGCAATGGCAGCCAGCAATCCGAGGATCAACATGACAACCAGGAGCTCGACCAGCGTAAAGCCGGACTCGCCCTGACTCCTCTCACGGAACTTCTGGACCATAGGTACCCTCCTTATAGGACCTACTTGTTTTGCCAGAGCCCCGTCAGCGTTAAGGCCTTCGGAGGTATTCAGAACCTCGGAGGTAGCCCGGCTATCTCCTCGAAAGGAGACCCGTGACTTTGCGTCCCCATCTCGCGACGGGTTTGCCCTTTGCACCGAGACACTGGCACTCATCTCTTGACCTATCGGGTGGCCGCGGGCTGCCCTTTAGGAATGGTGGGGTGAACATCCGTCCAGCCTGGGTGCCAGCCCCCATCCCCACCCGGGAAGGGCTCGCCTGACGTGGCAGCCCGGCGTCTTGTGGTGGTCATGCTGGTCTTGCTCTTCGTCTCCTCGCTGGCGGCGGCGCTGGCCCCCGTCCAGCCGACATCGGAAGAGCCCGCGCCCGACCCCGTGGTGCCAGCTCCGATAACGCCAATCCCGCAAGCCGGGACCCTCGTCGAGGCCACAGTTGCAGCCGACGCCGAGGAGGCGCCAACCATCAGCGTCAGCGTCGGCGATCAGCTTCGGCTTGGGGTGAGCGGCCGCCGGCCGGGCACGGTCGAGCTGGTCGGGCTCGGCCCCGTCGAGGATTTCGACCGATTCGCGCCGGCGCACTTCGACGTCCTGTTGACTGAACCCGGCACCTACCCTGTCCGGCTCCTCGGCGAGGGGCGCGTGATAGCCACCATTGAGGCGAAGCGCCCGGTTCCGGCGGCGCCAGAACCGCCTAGCTGATCGCCTCTGAGACCGGCACAGGACGGGTGCGCCAACCCCGGATGACCCGCCTCGCACCCCGTTCGCGGCTTCCGAGCCGCCGCAGATAGGCCGCTGCCGGGCGCTCGACCCAGCGCCAACTTACGGCGCCCAAGGCAATCGCGCCCGCCATGGTCAGGGCGAGGTGAGGGCCAGTGGCAATCCCGGGCGCGAGCTCGGTGATTGCCTTCTGGACGATGTAGCCCCAAAGGAAGATGCCGTAGGACCAGCGGCCGATGGCCACAGCGGGGCGCGTTGCCAGGAGCCGCTGCGGACCGCGCAGGACCGGGCCGTGCAGGAGCACCGCCGCGACAAGCAACCCTGCGGCTGCGGTATCGAGCTGATCGCGGATCTCTTCAAGGCGAACCGGGATGAGCGCGCTTGCCACCGTAAGCCCGACCGCGAAAATGACCGCCAGCGTTGGCCGACGGCCGGGCACCGTGAGAACCCTGGGTCCGATTTCGCCCTGCACCGCAACCACCAGCGCGGCGAGGATCATCCCGATCGCAAACCAGTCGGCTCGGCCAAAGAGGGTGAACGCTGGATCGCCCGCAATCGGATCGGTCAGCGAGAGGGCCCGCACGAAGAAGGCGGCAACGATCAGGCCGCAGAGCCAGCTGACCTCGCGGCGCAGAAGGACCGCGGCGCCCGCGCCACGATCGTCGCGACGGCTTCGCCACCACGACCAGGCGGGCAGGGCGAGGTAGAAGCTCAAGAACATCGACAGCGACCAGGTCGGCGGCAGGCCCTCGAACGGGGTGTCGGCGCCGAACGTCTGCGCGAGCGTTGCGACTCGCAAACCGTCGCCAGGGCCCATGTCGTGGAGGCCAATCGTCAGGGCGGCGATACCCAGGGCCGCCCAGTAGCCGGGGTAGATTCGGGCCACGCGGGCCCACAGAAAGCGAATCGGCGTAGGCCGGGAGCGCCCGTCCAGACGGGCCCGCAAGAACGGGCCGGACAGTAGGAATCCCGTCAACAGTGCGAAGACGACGATCCCGTGGTTTTGGGCCGACCACGCGCCCATTCCCCAATCGTTGCCAACCGTGTGGTCAAAGACGACAAGAAGCGCGGCAAGGCCGCGCAGACCATCGACAGTTCGGATGCGGGGACTCGGACTTGACATCGGTACAGCGCCCTGCGGCCGCCGAAGTTAGGGTAGCCTAAGACTTTCCGAAGGCGTTAGACGCGGAACCGAAGCACTCGGCCAAGCAGGGCCAATGCGCCGAATATGGCGTTCGGCGGCTTGACGACCTTGATCTCGTCGGGGTACTTGCGAAAGAGCATCGCGACGTAGATGGCGGCGCTCGGTCCGTTCGGGGGCAGTCGCTTGATCTTGCCATCGCGAATCAGCTCGTGCATTTCCCGAAACATCTGCTCTGATCGGCCGGCGGGGCGTATGCGCGTGATCACGGTGGTCTCAGCGGCCTGGCCGTTGCGAAGCGTGTGTGGAACGTTGGCCGGGACCGTGGCCGTCTCCCCCGGGCCGATCGTCGACCAGGAGCCGTCAACAAAGACGTCTAGCGCGCCCTCAAGGACCTCGAAGCTCTCCTCCGAGTTCGGGTGCACATGCACCGGAGGCCCGGGCATTTCCGGGTCGAGCCAATTAGTGGCCTCGAAGACCTCGGCCGACGAATCGTGCTCGCCACGGGTGACCTCCCATCGCATCCCCATCCCGGGATGAAAGTCGAGTTGAAGGTCATTCCCACCTGAGCTCGTAACCGAGCCTTCCGCGTGTGCCTGATCGGTCATGTTCCCCTGTTCTGGATTGCTGGGACGCTTTCAACGTATGGCACTCTCAGCTACGCGTGCGGGCCAGCGCCAATCTCATCGGCACGACCTACCGTTCGATGCCCGCCTCCAGGAGCGCCTGCGAGCGATCCTGATAGTTCTCGATCCGCACGATCCTGCCGTTGCGAAACGTGTTGATCTGCCCCCAGTGGATCTCCATCTCAAGGCCGCTGTGGGCGCCGGCGCCGCGTTGCCACGCGAGCACGACCACGCGCCCGTCTGCGAGCTCGATCATCTCGTCGATGCCCACCTCGTAGGAATCCCAGACCTCCCGCCATTCCTGAAGAAAACGGCGGACACCGTCGTGGCCCTCGTAGGTTCGATCGGGAAAGGTCGGGAAATTGCTCATGTCCCAAACGACGCCGGGATCCCAGAACTCAAATAGCCGGTCCAGATCCCCCTGCTTCCACAGATCCCAAGCCCTGCGGACCATCTCCACGTTCGCGCTGTTCATACCGGCAATTATTGCGCTGGATCGCTGAACCGCCTGGGAAAAGCCCTAATCGAGGCTAAGGGATGTCGGGTAGTAGCCTCACCGAGTGGCGTCACCGCTTCGTCCTGAACATTTTGACTTCTTTGTCGGGCCCGGCGACGCTCGCAATCCGGCAGAGCGGGATGCGGTGCTGGATACGCTCGTAGCGCTCTGGAATCTGCTCCGAGACGGACTCTCTGATGCCGACTCGAAACTCCTAGGGGAAATCTACGCTGGCCAACTTGACGCCAACCAGAACCACGCGTGGGCCCAGACCAACAAGGACGACGAACACCAGGACGTGGTCAACCTAACGCTGGAGTTGACAGCTATGGATCTTCAACTCAACCTGGTTGGCGGGACGACGCCACAGCGCGAGCAACTAGAGAGATGGATCAAGCCCATCGGGTCGAAATTTTGGAACACCCACCCGGACTGGGAGTTGGTGGTGTTCATCCGTCGCGCTCCGGGGGAGGGCTTCTTCATCGGAGCACCGTGGGAGGAGCAGGCCCGCTACTCAGCGGATGAGGTGATCAAGAAAGGGTTCGTGAGCATCCGCAGCACGCATGGCTTTGGGCTCGACTCTGCCAAGAAGCGGCTGGCCTATCACCTGCGTCGCTCATGGCTCCGGGATGAAGCACTGGATGCAGGCAACCAACTGGTACCCATGCTGGCCTCTTCAGTGCAAGACATTCTCCCCGATCTTCGCCAGGCGCGAAACACCACGACCTAGATCCACGCTGCTGCCGGGCCGACTGACAGCGGCTACCTTGGCGGATCAGCGTCGCCCCTAGCTGTTTCCGCCCACTTCACGCAGTCTGACCCTCACTCGCGAGCGCTTTCGCGGCCTTCGACCCATTCTTCGGATCCGGGAGATCAGGGCTCCACAGGCTGCCCTCGCGGATAGTCTGCATGAGGATGCAATACGACGAGGAGTTTGAGCTGCGGAATGGGGCGGTCGAGCGGGCCGTCGCCTACCACCTCGAACAGAAGGGTTTGACTCGAGCTGAGGCCGAGCAGACCCGTCTCGTCGTTCACCAGCGTGATCTCGCGCACTATGGCGCCGACGGCAGACGCCTCTCGCAGATCGAAGAGATCGCCTACTTCGCCTACTTCGTTTTCGTCCCGCAGGGCGGCCTGGTCGCCCCATCGGGCTTCTCACCCAAGTCGTTGGTGGTAGCTGGGCAGATGGGACCGTTTCTTACGCGAGCCCTGACCGTGGCTGTGATGACGCCCGACGCCTCGGCATGGGTCACGAGGAGCGTCTGGATCGACGCCCTCGATGAGGAGGCAACAGACTTCGCCTCGAGCGTCAAGCGCCTCCAGGCTGCCGCCAGCGAGATTGTCGTATCCGCGAACCATCTACTCCCAGCCGCACGAGCCGCCGCGGCGGAACTCGCGCCTGGCGGCTGAGCACCGAGCCGGCCCGCGGAGTGGCCTCCAACAGCCACGGACTGACGGCGCTGCTGCTCGGGAGTTCCGCTCCTCGCCTCGAATCGAGAATGGTTGGGCAGTCCGTTGAGCTCAGCTCGAGAGAGCGCTAAATCCGGAGATGACACGCGCGCAGCTTCGCTTGCCTTGCGGCGTACTGGACGGGCGCTAGTCGACAGCGGGGGCCCGGACGGAGGCGTCATCGAGGACCCGCTTGAAGGCCTCGAGGTCGCCGTCAGTCGCCAGCACTTCCTCTACGGGGAAGTCGACGAACCTGCGGTAGTCCTTGGCCACGACATCGTCGAGGGGCTCTGATGTGCCCGGCAACGAGCGGAGAAGCTCCACGAGGCGGCTCATTTCCTCCGGCGTCCTAGCGTCGCGGAAGTTCCTCATCATCAAGGTGACGTGACCGGTCCCGAATCGCACCGACACCGGATTGGCAACGTCGGGGTCATCGTCCTCGCCCATCCAGACGATCGCGCTCGCCTTCTTGCCGTTGCCGAACTTGTGCCGGGTCGCTCGCCCCTTCGTGTACTCGTAGAGCTCTAGCACCCGCTCGGCGAGCTCGGGCTCGAAAGCCTCCTGAATGTCGGAGTAGAAATCATCCTTTGTCCCCCTGGATCGACGCAGGCCAGCGTGCGGGCGCTTCACCCGTCGAGCCATCTCGGTCTCGCCGATGATCCTGGGAACAATGTTGACAAGCCCGCTGCCGGGATCGACGTACTGCTTGACCTCGACGGCGTTGACCGTGGTCTTCTCAAGCTGCTCGTTCAGAAACTCAACGATGCTGCGGAGCTCGGAGGGGATGCTGTCGGCAACGAAAACGAGACGCAGGCGCCGTTCCTCGAGGTTGGCCTCAACCTGCTCCCAGAACTCCTCCGGGGTGCTCTCGTCCTCGAGGAACGCGGCGAGCTCCTTCGCTGCTGCCTCGGGGCTATCGCATCGAGCCACGAAGCTTGAGCGTAGGCGCTCAGCGTCCCAATATTGGGCTGCGTTGGCCGCGTAGTCCAGCATCTGCCCGACCACGCGCCGCCGAATCTCGGTGTTGCTGCTGCGCTTCACCTCAACGAATGTGGGGATGGCGTCCTGGTCGACGAACAGGTGGTCGAGGCTCCAGCGGTCCGAGCCGTCCTCCTGGCCTGGAACGCCCATCTCGCGCTTGATCAGAAGCCAGAGTCGCCGTTCGTCCTCGGCGGCCTCTGAGCTCAGGAGCTCAGGGTTGAACTCGAGGTGTTGCTGAAGGTCACTCTCCTTGGCGTACGGCTGCTCGGTCAGCTCGATGAGCTTCCCTTCGCCTTGCATGAAGACCGCGCACACGGAGCGATCCTAGCTGTAAGCGCCGGTGCAGTGCCTGACTAGCCCGCCCTCTCGCGGTGAACCCGCCGTGGCGCAGAAACGCGGGTCTCTAACTGGCGAACAAGAATCGCCGAACTGGGAGA
The DNA here is from genome assembly GCA_963701205.1 of uncultured bacterium. Classification (GTDB taxonomy): domain Bacteria; phylum Actinomycetota; class Thermoleophilia; order Solirubrobacterales; family 70-9; genus JALZKA01. The sequence goes on from OY969575.1 coordinate 120,877, forward strand.
AACTCAGAAAGGCAGCCCTGAAGCCAAAAACTCGAACGCGGAACTGGCGAACGAACTGGTTATCAAACCGCGCGGGCTGTTTGCGAGTTGTTTCTTCGCTTTTGTACTTCGCTTGGGCAAGCCAACGGCTGGTTGTTTGCGAGTAAGCGTGGGAGACCGTTCGCCAGTTCTATCCCACTCTGAATAGGCGTGTGAACCACGGAACTCGCAAACAGTCGACATCGCCGCCTGGGATCTGCCCGCCTCTGCCTGCTCCTCCCCACGCCCGAAACATCCGTGAACAGTCGTGTTGGCTGGGATCTGCTTGGCCGACCTAGGGTCGAGCCATGAACGAATGCGATTCAGTCCCCACAACCAAACCTGACCACTTCGTAAGGGGCGTCCAGTGAAGGACGGCCAGCCCAGCACCTTGGACGCTGGGCGAGCGTTCGATGATCCAGCAGCAGCTGTTGTCTGGGCCGCGATCTGCGCACTATCCGAGGGCGCTCAGCATGTTGTCGCCGAGCATCTCGTTGAACGTTTGGCCCTAGTTGAGCAACGAGAGGGTGCTCAGGAGATTCGTGTCGCTCGTGGCGTCGCTGCCTTGAGAGAAGCGTCTGCGATGTTGGGCGGCGGCTCTCCTTCCATCGGTCAGTTTCGCAAACTCCGCCAGCGCCATCCGGAACGTCGCTGGCCAGACGACAGCTCAATCCGCGGCTGGCTTTCCGATAGCCGCTCATGGAACGACGCGCTCCGAGCAGCGCGCCTGGATGCGCTTCCGGATTCCACGCCGGCCGCACCGACCCGTGGGCCGAACCTGACTGACGAAGAGATCCTCGGCGCTCTGGGCGAGTGCGCTGCCGACCTCAAGCGGCCCCTCAGCGAGATCACTTGGTCTCGCTACCTGCGTTGGGCCCGACAGCCTGATGTCCGTCGGCGCGCAGGGCGCCGACCGCGATCGCAGGGACCGTTTAATCGAATTGGGGGTTTCCTGATCGCGAGGCGGACAGCGATGGGCGGCAACGCCGACCTCGATCAGAGCACCGGAGATGTCAGAGCGGGCGGCAAGGGCTACCGCTACAGCGACCGGGAACTGTTCCAGGCGGCCGAAGAGGTCATCGACCGACTCGGCGCTGACTGCGCTTGGCCGACTAGTACCCAGTGGCCACGCCAGCGGCTCGCGATCCTCGACGAGGAGCGTGACCGTGAACTTCCGCCCCGCGCCTTCCCGTCGGCCTCGGTTGTCTGGCAGCGATTCGGCTCCTGGGAGGCCGCACGACATGCCTACCAGCAAGCGATGAAAGACCGATCGTGACCGAGGCTCCCGCGGGAACATCCACAGTCGAGCGCGCCATCGTCCCAGTCATAGCAATGATTGAAGTCCTGCCCCACTCCGCTCTGGTCGAACTCGAGTGCGTCCTGGCGGTGGCGCGCCAACGGCCCTTGGCGCCGCCGCGCGTCCGGCACGAGGACGAGCTGGCGTTCCTTGCCGATCTTCTGGCGGAGGAGGGCAACCGTGGCCATGCTTCACCTCGCGTCCCGCGCAAGCACTACGACGCCCAGCGCCCAGAGAAGGCGCCACTTAGCCACACGCTCGTTCGCCGCCTCGGAAGCTGGGTAAAGGTCTGTCGGGCCGCAGCTTCGATTCGCGCTTCGAACTATTCATCATCACGCGACAACGCGCCATCAACTCCAGCAAGCTCCGAGCCGGCAACGGCCGCTCCCAAGGGAGGCAAATCGTGGCGCACGCCCAGCCACGGCCGGCGTCGCAACCCCAACTACACCCGCGGGGAGGTCATCGATGCTGTGATCGAGGTCGCAGAGTGCGTTGGCTGCCACCCAACGCACCTGACATCAAACGTCTACTACGACTACGTCGCCGAAACGCGCCAGCGGGCGCGACTGACGGGCGCAACTCCCCCACGCTGGCCGACCCAACGCTCGGTTGAGCGGCACTTCCAGAGCTGGGAGAGGGTGCGACTCTCCGTTCGCTAGCCGATCGCCTGCGCCGTCGCCACTGACGGGCGGATGCGCGATCACGCGCCCCTGAGCCGTACTGGCGATGCCTCGCCTTATGATCGCGGCGTGTTCGAAGAAATTCGCATCCGCCCGGCCCGCGATGGCCTGCCGCCCAGCTGGGATCAGGCCAAGGCCAACCTGGACAAGATCGGCTTTGATGATCTCGGTCCGCTGCGCCGCGAGTTCTCGCAACTGATCAACTTCGAGCTGCTGACCTACGCCGACTACGAAAGTGGTGCCCGCGACGAGCTTTACCTGCAGGAGGCGCGCCGTGTCCTGGCTGAGGACCTGGCGATCGCTGAGCAGTTGTTCGCGGCCCCCAGCGCCGCCGGCGACTTGACCTCAAGCGACAGCACGATCACGGCAGCCGTCGAACAGCACGATGCAATCTTCACCGTTCGCGGAATCGCCAACCCGAAGAGCGCCGATGATTACCTGACGCCCTATTGGGTACTGATGCGACTCCTGATCAGCGGCGCACTCGGCTTCGCCGGCTACGACTCCCAGCCCGAGGTCGAGCTGTAGCCAGCCAGGCGTCAAAAACACCAGTAGCGTCGAGTGTGGACCATTACTGCTCACGCCATTCGAACAACTCGACGAACGGCTCGGGCCAGTCTGATCCGTAGACCCGCTCGACCAGTGAAAGGTGCGCCGTTGCTGCCTGCGTCCCGATCTGGACGAGGTAATTCAAAAGCGCCTCCTGGTGGTCGAGCGTGAAGACCCGGCACGCCCACTCACAGTCGGCGTGCTCTCACGATTTCCAACAGGCGGCCGCATTGACGATCAATGAGCATCGCCTCGCAATAAGGCAGATAGGAGCCGGTGGCCAGTGTGTCGTAGTAGAAGCCGCGATCAGGCTCCCGCCCTCTGTTCGCGGAGGCTTCAGCGGCGAATGCCGCGAGCAGACCCCACCTGAACTCTGATCGCGGGTATCGAACGTAGCTGCTCAGACGCCGAGAAGCCCTTCAGCACGGGGGCCGTGCTCTTCAGGAGGGCAGCCCGATCGCTGAGCCTGCGGTCCAGGGCCATTCGGATCTCCGGTCGCTCTAGGGCGCCGGTCACCGCTGCCTCGACTAACTCGTCGCGAAACGATTCATACGAACGGCTCGGACCTTCACCCACGCCCGGTACATCTCCAGCAGGGCATCGTGTTTGTACCGCGTTGCCCCGGGCATCCCTGGCCTCCTCATCCTCGAGGCCCATGCTGACGCTGACACGCAGTTTGTCCATCCATCGGCCTGGATCCCCACGGATGGCGTCACGGGAGTCTTCTCGGAGCCCAATCCGATCCTCGAGAAATGCCGTAGAGCTTCAGCGACTTGGAGCTGAAGAATGGAGTCGACGTCGTGAAACGCGATGCCACCAGAGAGATGCTCGTAGATCGTTGTGAGCATTGTCCGGAGCCTGCTGTCCATCAACGATTCCATCCTCTGAACGCTGGACTCCGGACAAACGATCAGGTGCAGCTTGTGCAGGCGATATCGAGGTGATCGAAAGAAGTCGTATCGACCTTAACGGCGCAGACAGCGAAGCGGCGTCGCTGGACCGCCGGGGGAAACCGCCCTCGAAAATCGGGGTGGAGGCCTTGGCCAGAATGTGGTGATGGCCGACCTGGTGCGAGCGTGTGAGCTGCGCGCCGACGACAGGTCGGGTGAGCTCGCGCGGTCTCGGATCGGTGCCAGACCTGCGACGTAATTGGACAGCAGGCCGCTAAATGTCGAGGTCGAGTACTCCGACCATCAACAGCCCCGAACGAATCTGGTGCGGTGCAAACGGGACAACTCTCGAAGGGACGGGTGATGAAGTCCCGAGGATCGAAACGAGACGCCCTCCTTCAGGAGGCACGTGACTCCGCTGTTGTATTCACCCGACTCGCCGTTCGACCCTCGAAGCTCCGCCGCAACCGCCTCGAATTGTTCTAGGGCGGCGGCAAGATGTTCGACGATCTCATCAGCGATGACGTCCGGTGCCGGCAGGTCCGCCGCATCGGTCAGCGAGTCGTCCTTGATGTCTGCCCAGATGTCGAGGTTGAAGCCGTCGCGCTTGGCGATCTCCTCATAGGTCCAGCGCTTGAACTGATCTGATTCCTTACGGGCGCTGACTGGTTCGCCAACGTTGTATGCCGAGACGAAGCCGTCAAGGTGTGAGCGCTTCATCGTCTTCGTCTTCAACGTGAAGTGTTGATTGGTGCGGAAGTCGTAAACCCAGACCTCCTTGGTGGCGGGCTCGCGTGAAGCCGCACGGCGCTCGAAGAAAATCACGTTTGCCTTGACGCCCTGGGCGTAGAAGATCCCAGTCGGCAGGCGCAGGATCGTGTGGACGTTGCAATCCTCGAGGAGGCGCTTGCGGATGGTCGCGCCAGCGCCGCCTTCGAAAAGGACGTTGTCGGGCAGGACGACAGCAGCCCGACCGCCAATCTTCAGCATCGAGCGAATGTGCTGGAGGAAGTTCAGTTGCTTGTTGGAGGTCGTCGCCCAGAAGTCGGGGCGGGCCAAGTGTCTCGGCCTCCTTTCACCGTCTTGCCGTCGGCGCCGACGATCGTCACCGAGGACTGTTTGCCAAACGGCGGATTGGCCAGCACCAAGTCAATCTTCTCGGCTGGTTCCGAGAGCAGGCCGTCCTTGACCTCAATCGGCGGAATGGCTAGGGGGTCGCTTGATCCGATCCCGTGTAGGAAGAGATTCATCGCACAGAGGCGAGCGGTGTTGTCGACGATCTCCGTTCCACGGAAGGTCTGATCGCGCAGGAAGCGCTTCTCATCGCGGTCGAGCTCGTAGGTCTTCGATACGAACTCGTGGGCGGCAAGGAGGAAGCCGCCAGTGCCGCAAGCCGGATCGGCAACGGTCTCCCCCGGTTTCGGCTTGGCGCAATCGACCATTGCCTGGATCAGGACACGTGGTGTGAAGTACTGGCCGGCACCCGATTTGGTGTCTGCGGCGTTCTTCTCCAGGAGCCCCTCATAGGCGTCACCCTTAACGTCGGCGTCAACGCCCATCCAAGTCTCGCCGTCGATCAAGTCAGAGATCAGGCGCTTGAGCTTGGCTGGGTCCTGAATCCGGTTCTGAGCCTTGCGGAAGATCAGGCCAAGCAGCGCCGGCTCCTTGCCGAGCTCGGTCAGGATCACCGAGTAGTGCACCTCGAGTTCGACACCGTCCTTGGAGAGCAGGGACGGCCAGTCGTATTCGGCCGGGATTCGCGACTCCTCATTCCAGGGCGCCTCGGTGCGCTCGTGGGCCATCTTCAGGAACAGCAAGTAGGTCAGCTGCTCGACGTAGTCGCCGTAGGAGAGGCCGTCATCGCGCAGCAGGTTGCAGTAGTTCCAGAGCTTGTCGACCAGTTGTTTGGAATGTGGATCCATGCGCTTACTCATGCATTACCTCCCGGACGCTCTAATCGAGCGGTCTTGTCATCAGCCAGCAAGCTAGGCCGTCTCAGCCAGGTCACCTGCGGACTTGTTGGCCTGCGCCTTAGCGTCTTTCGCGGCCTTCTTTGCCGAGGCCTTCGTGGCTCGGGCCTTCGCCTGCGATTCCTTTAGCTCCTGCTCGCGCGCCGCCTTTTCAAGCTTGATCCGCTCGAGCAGCGCTGACGCTGGCTCGTCGTTCGGATCCTGCGGAACCAGTTGACCGGTAAATGCTTGGTGAAGAATTGAGCGGCGGAGTTCCTCGGCCTTGGCCTCAGCCGAATTAGAGTCCCTGGCCGCCTCGGCTAGTAGTGCCTGGGTGCTCTCGATTTCCTCAACAACCCGAGCCTGCTCTTCGAGGGATGGACACGGAACTTTCAACTCGACCACATCGGACTTCCTCACCGATGGAACAGCAGTGGCATGGCTGAGTTGATCTAGGTCAACGGTGCGGCTAACGTAGAAAAGGTAGTCGGGGGTCACGCGAGAAGATCGGGGGACCCAGCCCATGCAGTTGTTGTCCATGAACATTTCGCGCTCTAGTACGACACGGCGGTTGAGCTTCACTGCCTCTCCAATTTTTGCCATCACAACAGTTCCGACGGGCAATGGTGACGCCTTTAGGCGGCTCTTGGCGTCATCACGCGAGACACAGTTTGGGGCGGAGTCGAGACCGAATTCTCCTGCCAGCCAAGCTTTCGAAATGTCACCTACCTTCCCGAAGGGGATGTCGCCGCTCGAGCGGCCCTGAAGGTGCTTTGGAAATCCGACGCCCGACCTAACTTCGCAGATGTCACCCAGCCTGGCGAACGGCGGCTCATTCGCCGACAACGAGTTTCTAATGGCGGCGCCGACTAACGCGGACGCCTTCAACCGAGCCGCGTGAACCTCAGTCGTTGCCTGGTCCACAGCTGCCATCGCCGACTCCACCGCCTCGACGATCCGGTCCTGCTCGGCGCGTGGTGGAAGCGCCATGGGCGCTCGGACAGCCGTCTCAGCTTTGACGCTTCGGCAGATGATTCTGATCGTCGACCGCGTGAACAGACTCCATCCAGGGCGTATACCATCCGCGGCATGTGGGACGAAGCGCGCATCGATCGCGCATCGAAATCGGATCAGCTGGACGCGAACCCGTTGTGCAAGGCCTCTGAACCGATCAGGGCCTGGCGCCGCTCCACACCGCACAGCGATCAGGCATCGCCACCCTCACACAGCAACTAAGTCGCCGATACCGAAGCCGATCAGCGCAGATACGTCACGTGTCCTCGATCCGCATCTCCTTGATGTCGGTCAATGCGAAACGTCGCCGATTGAACGTTGATATTGCGCAGGTATGGGCGTGGCGCGTCCCTTGTTCGTGCTCTTGTCGAGCATGCCGTTGCGAGTCCGCCTCGACAGTTTCATCTCGGGCCCAGTGCACCGCTACAGTCATCCGCCGCCAGCTCCCGATTCAGATCTTCAATCAGCTGCGGCAATTCGTTGCCGAAGGTACGGTGCGCACCGGCCAGGCCGCCTTCTTGGGCGAACGGCTGGAGGTCGAAGTCGTCAGGCGCCTCGAGGGTCATCGAGTTGGCAATGTGCTCGGCCATCCATCGCAACCAGTCGTTCTGTTCTGGCGTGAACTGACGGCCCTGCGTCTCCTGCTCGGTCATCCAAAGATCGAAGCGCAGCATGACCACGTCGCGCCGCGGCAAGCAGCTCATCGTCTTGGGAGAGCGCGAAGCGGATCAGCTGCACCAAATCAGTGACGGAGCGTCGCATGCCCTTGCCTTTGACCTTCTCAGGGTCGATCGCCTCATAGGCGGCCCAGAGCTTGTCGGGCGTCAGGTCGAGCGGCGGCTTGGCGATCGCCTCGGCCAGGGCCTTGACATCGGAGAAGCCGGGGCGCAGGCGATACGGGCGCTGGTAGTAGGCCTTGAGCGCCAGATACTCGTCGTGGTGTTCCTTGATGAAGTCTTCAAACGTCTTGACCGCGTCCTTTGCTTGATCGGTATCTACCCAGCCGGCGAAGGTCAGCGAATCCGCGGTAGCGAGGTCGATCATCTGCGTCGCGCTCCTGGCGAATCGTCTCGATCGCCTCGCGGACGCTGGCCTTCATTAGCGGCCGTACAGCGCCGGCGATCACTTCACCCTTGGCCGCCTCGAGATCGGCTTCCTTCGGTTCGTACTCATCGCGCTTCTCTTCGGGCACGCCGGCCGTCTCCGCCGCCTTGACATTCCAGGCATCTGGGTCGGCTGCCGTGATCAGATCCCTGGCCAGGTCGTCCATCCCGACCCCGGTCGTGGTCGTGAAGTCGTCTTGCTCCTGATGGGTCAAGCCCTTGGCCAGCCGCGCCAGCCGCACTCCGATGCTGCTGACGGTTTCCTGGTCCTTGATTCCCATCGCCACGTCTTGCATCAGGCGAGCTAGTGGAACCGTCGGCTTTCGCTCCAGGGCCCGCGTGTCGACCCAGGCCTTCTCCTCGTCGGTCAGGCCGACGCAATCGACGATCACGAAGCGTTCCTTCGACGTTGCACCCTCGGTAACCGCCTGCAGGTCATTCGGATCGATGACGCGGACGCCGCGGCCCTTCATCTGCTCAAAGAGAGTTCGGCTGCCGACCATTCGCATGAAGACAAGACACTCCAGCGGGCGGATGTCGGTGCCGGTGGCGATCTGATCGACTGAGACGGCGATTCGGAACTTGGGATCGGTCCGGAAGTCTTGGATGTGGGCCTGCGAGTCGCCCTCGGTCTTGTAGGTGATCTTGCGGGCAAAGTCGGAACCGCGCCCGAACTCCTGGCGGATGATCTCGAGAACGTCCTCGGCATGAGAATCGGTCTTGCAAAAGAAGATCGTCTTTGGCACCTCGGGGCGGCCCGGGAAGATCTCAGTGCAGATCTTGTCCTTGAAGGTCTTGATCACCGTGCGGATCTGCGACGGGTTGACTACTGCTCGGTCAAGCTTTGCCTTGTCATAGGTGACTTCATCTTCGAGCTGGTGGCGGCGCTTTCGCCGCGTGTCGATCGAGCGAACGTCAACCCAGTCGCCACGATCGATCGTCGCGCCGGAGTCCGAGACCTCGGTGCGGATCCGATAGGTCGTATATGGGCACATTGACGCCGTCGGCCACCGCTTCCTGGTGCTTGTACTCGGTGACGACGTTCTCGTCGAAGTAGAGGATCGTCGTCCGCTCGGCTGTTGCCGTCAGGCCGATCTTGAACATGTCGAAGTAGTCGAGAACCGAGCCCCACTTGCCGTAGATCGAGCGATGGCACTCGTCAACGAAGCAGACATCGAAGGTCTCGATCGGCGCCTCGAGGGCGTAGGCAACATCGGGAAGCTTGGCCGAAGGTTCGAGCTCGAACGTCGATTGCTCTTCAAGTTCAGGATCCATCTGTGCCTCGCCGCGCAGGATTGAGTAAAGGCGCTGAATCGTCGTGATTACGACCTTGGCGGCCGGGTCGATCGTGTTCGAGTTGAGAACCTGGACGTTGTAGAGCTCGGTGAACTTGCGCCCGTCATCAGGAGTCACGAAGTTGGCGAACTCGCCGTAGGCCTGTTTACCGAGGTTGATTCGATCGACGAGGAAGAGGATCCGGCCGGCATTGGCGTGGCGAATCAGGCGGTAGGACTCAGCAATCGCCACGTAGGTCTTGCCCGACCCCATCGTCATATCGATCAGTGACTTGGGGCGCGAGTCACGCAACGACTTCTCAAGCCCGTTCAGCGCCTTGACTTGCGCCTTTCGCAGGCCGGCCGTTCCAAGCTCGGGCATCGAGCGAATTCGGTGACGAAATGATTCCGGCTCCTGCACCCACTCCAGGAGGGTCTCTGGAAGGTGGAAATGAAGACGTCGCGGGGACGAGCGATTGGATCAAGCCAACTGGTGAACTTCGTCTCGACGCCGGTCGTCTGATAGGCGAACGGCAGCGGCTTCTCTCCCCAATATGGAACCGGACGGGTCTTGACTAGCTCTTCAAATCCTTTGACGTAGCGCTGGCTCTGGGCCTCGACTCCGAGCAGAGTCGTGCCTGCTTTCTTGGCCTCAACCGTCCCGATCGCCTTCTCGTTGGCAAACAGCAGGTAATCGACAGGGCCAGTCTTGGTCGGAAACTCGCGCACGGCCACTCCGATACCTGCGGTTAGGTCCATCGCCTTGTAGTCCTGAACGACCCAGCCGGCCGACTCCAGCATCTCGTCGATCGTGACCCGGGCCTCTTGCTCCGGCTTTGCCTGCAGTTCAGCCATGGATGCGATCCTAGATGTCAGGATCAGTCCACGAGCAGCGTTTCCACTGTTCGTCGGCGAATCGCCAGACGATCAGCTATCGGTCGGGAGCTCAGCGGGCGGTCGAATGGGTCGACCCAGATCCTGGTGGACCCGCAACTCTTTGGTCGTATCCCGCCCATTGCTTCTACTTGTTTCAAAGAGAAGCTAGTCGCCGATCCCTGACATGCGTCGGCCGAACCTGGGCTACACTCTAAAAAAACCGGGACCCTGCCTAGCGAACCGTGGACATCAATCTCCGCATACCAAAGTGGTTGCTCATCTCGCTTTGCACTCTGTTGGCTTTGGCAGTCATCACGGTGATCGTTTCGTCTTTCGCCAGCGACGGGCGCGTCGGACAGCTGACACAGCACAGTCGCGGGCCCAAGGATCGAGACAAGCGCCCAGGACATCGAGCTCCTCGTCAGGAATGGGGTGAGTTGAACTCGTCCCGTTGGGCGCCGTTTCACGATGTGTTTTCTTGCGTCGCTCGGGGGTGGCTTCGAAGTTGATGCCCTTTCAGTCGGGATGTCCGGGATGCCGATGTATACCTGCGACGTGCGGATCGGCAGGCCGGTCGACTACGTCTCGCCGGGGTACCCCATGTGCTTTGCTGTCTCTGATGATGGCGCCGTTGAGCGACTTCGGCAGAAACCCTGCTGAGCGCTGCACCCTCGTTGAGGGCGCGCGTTCCACATGACCATTCGAGTGCCGTCATGGGTACTCTATCGCCCTGTGCGGGGCCTTCGTGCTTGTTCTTGGCGCAGTCGCCGTCAACGCAGTTTTGGACAAGAGCGTCGAGAAGCGAATCGCAGAGCTTGAAGCCGACCGTTCTCAGACGAAACAGACGACCAAGAGATCGAGGTAGAAGGTTTGAAGAGAAAGGTCGGGGCTGAAGGAGCCGTACCTTTGCGACGTAGTTATCCAGTTCGCGTTCGATAAAAGAACTGTCAACCAAGACAAACGAGGGTGCTACTCAATTACAGGTGAGGCTGTGAAGGAAGCCTCGTTGAGTCCTGTGCGGCGGCGGATTTACCACCTGACCTGTAACCGCGAAGGTCTTATCGGGCTTCGGGCGTTGCCGTTCGTCACGGCCGGAAACAGACCAAATCCGTCCTCGTTCGGGATATGTGAGCGTCACCGCCTCCACAGCCTCGGCCACTCCGCGGGCGACCTCCTCCTGGGCGGCATTGCAGAGACGTGGGCACAGCCTCGTCGCTGACGCTAACCGACGGGAAGCCATCCTGCTCGGCCCCCAACGGCGAGAATTTGAGGCCAGATCTGCCGCAGCCGTCAAGAGCAACCGTGACGCGACGACGCTGTCTAGCGCGAGGGAATCGGCTTCCTAGGTCTCTCGAGTTGCTGGTCTGGAAGCTCCCGAACGTTGGAGTGCGTCTTTCCGAGGGTCGCGGTTATCCGCTGTACGGTGGCCGATCGAATGGGCGAAATGCGGGGGAGTGACCACTCCCAGCGCACAAACCCGATGTAGCTCCCCTTCTTTCCCGTCAAGACTCGCCGACAGCTTCGTACACATCTTGTAGTCTCAGTTCTCGCCCCGCCGTCGGGGCGGTGACTTGGACGAGCACTCCACCTCGTGCGGACCGCCGACATTCTGGAGCTCGAGTCGGGAGGACCGGTGCGCTGGCCCGGAGGTCTTGGAATTCTAGTCCATTTCTCAACCCTTGTAAGCCACTCAGGCGGCAGGGGTTTGGCCGGTCCCCCGCAATGCGGGCAATGCCACTTGCCTGCTTTTGCGCCGAACACCGACGCGCCTCCGGTCACGGGGGCCGTAAGGGCCGCCGCCGCGTTGCGCAGCCGATGCGTCGATTTCTGACCGGCTACAGGACGCTGGCACGAATCGCAATACATGTTGCCCTGGAACTTGACGCCCATCCGTCGAGGCTATCCGCGCGCGGTTCGCCACGCAAGCCGTAGCTTGGGTTGGCCTCCGCCGGACGCGGCACGGTAGCCATACGCTCGCCCTCTCGATTGGCCAGGCGGTGATCGCGCTTTCTGGCAGTGCCGGGCAGGTGCGCCACAGCCGCCGCAGAAGTGATCTTCTGAGCCAATCGCCCTACCGCACTGGCCGCAGTAGCTGCCTGCCTTTGGTGTTGCCTTCGATGCCTGCGACGACTTGGCGACGACTTTTCCCAGACGAGTCAGAGCGATATTGCCGCAGGTTGGGCATCGGGGTGCTCGTCCGATGGACTTCGACGCCGGCACGTCCCGCTGGCACGTCGTGCAGTAAGCCTTCATCGTCCTGGCCATCCGAGCCTCCCTCGTTTCTCCGCGGTATCCGAACCTCCCGCACTCTAGGCGTCCCGGCCCGAAACTTCTCGCTAATGCTGGTAAGCGCGACAGCCACCGACCTCGCGGCCCAGCTGACCCGTTCGTCGGCAATACATTGCTCGTAGAGGCTGGGGTGAGATTCCGTTTCGTAATGGTGCTGCCCTTACCGCCGTCGCTCACGGCCTTGCCGACGTTGCTGTTCGCCATCGGTGCCGCAGCCTGCCACCCTCACGCTCCTCCGAATCCGAGCGCGATCACGGCCATGGCTAGCCCAACGTATAGGCCGGTCATTGCGCCGCCCTTTGGGAAGAGGCCCCCTTTCATCCGCCGGGTCCACTCCGATGACTGTGGGTAACTTGTGGCCACAGTCTGCCGGGTCCACCGCGAACGTTGTTTTCCGCAGTCCGCGCATAAGACGGTTACATCCTGATGAATGCCTCCTAGTCTGGGCTTGATCTATCCGTTGTTCCGTGGTGCTTCCACATTTGCTGCACGGCTTCATGGATGTTTGGACGGAGCCTGCTCCGAGGTCCTTTCGGCGCCAACCTGTCTGGTCCCCATGTCCAGGCGCAGGCTACCGCGCGGTTGAGCGCTTTTTTCACAACCTGGCAGAGGGTGCGACTCACCGTTCGCTGACCGTCTGACGCCGACCACGAATGAGTCAAATGCGGTCAAGCCCGTCACGTCACGAAGGCAGCCCATCGCAAGGGCCTCGGTATTGCTCCTTCCCCTTCACGGGATTCGCACCTACAACTGGAGGGTTGGAAGGTGACGGGTGATCCAGGCCACGCGCGACCGCTACACCGCCAAGCGCACGGCAAGCGCGTCCGCTGGCGCTTTTAGATGAACCCAGGGAGCGCTCTATTCACATGCCGCGCTTACCGCGCCAGACGGTCGTCGAGAGTCGAACTACCCGTGGATCTGTGCCAGACCCGTGCCGATGCCTATTTGAGCTGCGCCAAGGGACAACAGGTCTAGTCTCAACTGAATCAGCGACTGACGAGGCGACCTCAGTTGCTAGGGCCAAAATGGGTCCGCCGGCGAGAACTCCCCAGCCTCCACCCCGGCCATCACGAATCAGATAGTCGACGCAAGATGCTCCGCTGCATTCCGGAATCTCTGAGCTCGAGGAGATGATGTATTCGGTTGCGCTTCCGAAGGTCGGGTGCGAGACGGAACGCGAAGAATCAAACCCTCCCCCGAGTTGGGGTTCCTCGCTTGGCGTGCGGTCGATGATCAGGAAGGCGCCTCCCGGGCCGCGCACTGTCGTTCGTAGCAACGCACCACCAGTCGGGCGACTTTCGATTGGGTCCGACCAACCGTTGCCGCGCGGGATGTCCGCGCCATACCAATAGGTGGGATCGGAAGGCGAGTAGCCCACGTAGCGAGCAGGAGCCAAAGATCGTCGCAGACTGTTGAGTGCCAGCGCTTTTCGGCGCATTCGATTGCGATGGTTTCTCCCGCGTGCGCTCGACCGTTGATGGCGTCTCGACTGCGGGTTCCGTCGTGTCTCCGCTCAGGTTCGTAATCGCGAGGGCACCGGCACCTCCACCAAGGACGAGTGCCGCGATCAATCCAGCAACAAGGAGTCCTCGATTCGATCGGTCTGGCGAATCTCGATTGCGCTTCACCGTGGCAGGCGCGGGCATTTGTTCTGTCGGCTGGCGTGAGGGGTGATCGGGCCGTATCCGAAATCCAGACGCAGCGACGCCCGTTGCCACGCTCTTCTCTCTCGTCTCGATGGCTTCTCCAGTAGCTGCCGCCACCGCGGCCCGGCCGAGATCGCCAGCGGACGGGTACCTCTCCGCAGGCTCCTTCGCCATGCCCCTGGCGATCACCGGATCAAATACGCGAGCGGCGTCGGCTCTGAGCTCCACCAAAGAAGGTGGTTCGTGGTGCATGTGGCTCCACATTTTCTGCGGTGTCTTGACCTCCGAAGGGTGGAGAACCCGCGAGCATCTGGAACAACACGCACGTAAGCGCGTAAACGTCGGTACGGGCGTCAACTACACCGCCTTCGATTTGCTCTGGTGCGACATAGTCGAGGGTGCCCACCCACCGGCCCGTACCGGTCAGACCGCTAGTTGAAGCGCTGTCCTTTGTTAGGCCGAAGTCTCCGAGATAGACGTGTGCGCCATGAGTCCTGCCAGCGAACATGACATTCGCCGGTTTCACATCACGGTGGACGAGCCCGTGTGCGTGGGCTGCGTCAAGCGCGGCTGCGACCTGACGAACAACTGATGCGGCATGGCTCGGCGACCGGCCCTTCCGAGCGCAAGACGGCCGCAAGGTCCGGACCATCGACGTAGCGCATGGCAATGAACAGATGGCCATCCTCCGCCCCGCTCGCGTAGATGGGAATGACGTTTGGATGGTCGATTGCCGCTGCGCTCTGCGCCTCTTGCTCGAAACGACGACGAAAGTCATCGTCACGGATTAGGTGCGGGGCGATCACCTTCAGTGCAACGCGGCGGTTCAAGCCCTGTTGATTGGCGAGGTACACGACACCCATGCCGCCTCGACCTACTTCCTTCTCGACGATGTAGTCGGCGAACCGATCGCCTGGCCCAAGCTCCATTGCTAGATCCGTCGACAGCGAGGATGCAGCAGTTTCATGCCAACCCAGTCGTGGACGAACCGGCGCGTTCTAGCTCGTCGACCAGACGAGCTTCTTTCGCCGTTCCGACCATTTGCAAAGGTAATCGGTGTGTGTGAGCCCGCTTGCGTGTACTCGCCGCACGCAATCTTGAGTGGGAACACTGTCCCGACTTCCTCCGCCCCTCCGCAACCAGCGACGGGCGTCCCGACACCGAACCTTCCTCGCCTTGATCCGGTATGAGGTGTAATCGGTTTGGGGAGCGTGCTGGACATTTTTGCACTCCTGGCGAAACTTAAGGTTGAAGTAGTGCCGTTGCGGGGGTCTCACTGAATCCGAAGCTGACAGTGCTGACGCCGCTGCGAAACCCAACACTACGGTCAGCAGTGCAAAAGCCGCACCTGACACAGCGCGAGGTCTGATTGCTCGCCGTCCCACGGAAACAGCCTATCGCGATGAGAGGGTCCCGCCCCATGGCATCTCAGCGCTCGTCAACGCCTAGCGTCCTAGGACGCAGTAGACACTTCATGCATCCCGCTCTACGTCCGAAGGGGGATAATCAGATCGTGCCTCGTCACCTGAAGGAAACGGCACGGTTCCTGCTGATCGTGGGTATCCCAACCGCGATCATCGTTCTACTCGTTGGGTGGTGGCTTGGAGTGTTCTGGGCCCACTAGCGCCGGGGCGCTCCTCGTCCTAAGCGGCTAAGCGGCACTCTGGCGTTGCGCGACATCGAGCTCGCCTGAAATCGCAGCGAGTCCTGCGGTTGTAAGGGCAGCTCCTCCCGGCCAGGCAAACCTCCGGCCCGGGGGCCAGATGATCCGCACCTGGTCACTGATCGTGTCGGATAGCCACTTCTCGCGCGTTCCGTCGCGGAGCCAAAAAACCTGGACAACGAGGTCGAGCACGCTGAAGGTCGCCAAATAACCGAAATCCACCGTGGTGCCCGGATCTCCACCCGTTGGCATCAGACCATTGATTCGGTAGTAGAGCGGCGGCGCTCCGCCAGCCGACCAAGCCGATCTTGCCGTGCCCACGGTGATGGTCGTAGCGGGTTTGAACTGATCTCGGCCCGAATACATCTCGCGGTACTGCTCAGCGGGAATCGAATTACGCGGGAAACCCCGCTGACAGACCAAGACCTTTAGGTGCGCCCATTGCGCGAGCATTGCCTGCTGGCTCGGGTGAAGCATCCGCCGCCGACCGACGAGCATTCCCTCCGCCAGATCCTTCACCCTTCCCTCCAGGTTGCTCATCCAGCCGTTGTTGCAGGTAGCGCAGACGTCTCTGACCGTCTGGTTGAAGAGGCGCTGCTCGAACTTTCGAACAAGTCCGAGCTTGCCGTCTCTGAAGGCATGAGTACGAGTTGCCTGGGCTTCCTCGGCCGAAATCAACTCCCGCGCCCAGGCAGGCCAAACGTGCTCTTTCGTCATCTTGCGATCAGTCGTGCCGCAGAAAATGCAGGGAGTTCGTGCCATTCGACGAGGGTACGGCTCAATCCGGCGCACCCCGACCCACGGGCGTCTCATCTACTGGCCGGACTTCCTCGATTTCTTCTTTTCGCAGTGCTTCACCGAGCCCGACTCAAGAGCACAGATCGATCACTTCACCGAGATGAGGATGGAAACGGACCCGCGCACGAACATCGCCAGGATCGAGGCATCGGCGCTGACCACTTTGCCCAGCCTTCGTAGCGCTCCTGCACCTCGTCGAATGCGCGGTCTGCGGGCTCCTGCGCCGGGTCCGAGGGCCCGAACGGCAGGGCCGGGGCGATGAAGACAGAGGCCGAGATGCGTTGTGGGTGCTCGGCCGCGAGGACAAGGCCCCCAGCACGCGCCTCGCGAGACGGATACCGCTACGGCCCGTTCCACCCATGAGTGCTGCTTTCGCCTTGGACGAGATTCGCGGTTTCTACGCCCACCCCTGGTCATTCACGGCGAAAGGGACGCGATCACTCCGGTTCATCGCGGGGAGACGCTGGCTCAGCTCGTCGGGGGCGAACTGGTCATTCTTCGAGGCTCAGGACACGAGCCACAAACACGCATCCCGGCCACGGTGAATCGAATCATCGACGGGTTCTTGGGCGACTGGTTCAAATTGGTGCGAACACCCAGTTGTGATGCCAGATACAGGGGCGCTGTAACCGAATGCTCCCCACTTGATGGCGAGCGGTTCGCCCGGAACAGCCGCAGGCTAGAAGATGTCAACGATGGGCGGATCGTCATCGTCGTTTTTGTTGCGTTGGGACGTCTGGACGTGAAATCGCCAAACAGCAGCGACAGCGATGACTATCCACAGAACCAAGAGGAGCATGTCCACTTAACCAGTATGACTCCCCTCCGCAGGCTGGGCCTGATTCTCGGCCGGAGCGGTCATCACTGAGCCGCATCCCTATAAGGATCTCAGGGCGTAGTAGCGCTCAACGCCTCGGCCTGATCGGGCGATTGACGAAGAGGATGTTGTTGATCGGGTCGCCGCCAACCCACATATAGCTTTTCGGCCCGATCCTCCCCCAACAGGCCGGCTCGAAGAACGTTCCGTCGCTGCTGACATTCGTCTTTCCGCACGCCAACTCCGAGTAGAGCTCCTCGACTCGATCGATCGAGTCACCGGGACTCAGTCCGCGAAGCGTCGCCGCACCGCGGCTCGTCACGAGCACGTCGCAGACCTCATTTGCGTAGGCGAAGAACGACACACCTTCATACCGAAGCGCGTTCTCACGCCCTCTGGGCTTGCAGCCACCCTGAGCAGCCAGAGTGAGGTCCGGTGGATCAACGCCGATCGGTGTCGAGTTCTTGTAGATGTTGTAGGGCGGTGCCGCACCGAAGACTCGCTCTACCTTCTCAGCGCGGTCTCCAAGGCCAACGCCATCTACGGCGCCCTTGCGCTCGTTCATCCCGAGTGCGAGTCCCGAACCTGCGTCGTTGGAATTGCAAGCGGCAACCAAGGCGATCGACCCCAGCACCCCGAGTGTCGTCAAAGCAAGCCTGATGAGCTTTCGGACCACAGCGAGACCATAGGTCACCGCGTAGCGCCGCAGCATTCTTCAGCGCCACCGGCGCATGGGTCCTATATATCCACTCCGTGCCCCTCGCTTTGGCGAACCGGGCGCGTCAGGGGGTTCTAAGGGGATACCCCCCTTCCATGCAAAGCGGGCACCAGCGCTCCAGTCTGCGATCAACCTAGGCGATGCTCGCTTCCCGGCGGACCCGCAACTCTCTGGTCGTATGTCGCCCATTGCTTCCACTCGTCTTCAATCAGGTCGGAGAGTTGACAGCCGAACAGCAAGGCCAGATTGACAAGCCGGCGGAGTCGAGGGTCCTTGACCAAGCCGCGGTCGTAGCGTCGATAGGTGCCCAGCGGAATTCCGGTTTGCTCGCTTACTTGACGTTGGGTCAACCCGACCTGCAGCCGATGAGCCGCGACCTTGCTCTTTGGCTGCGCCCCTCTGGCCCGACGTCGATGCGGCTCCGCTGACTCTCGCTTCGTCGCCACGTGACGGGACGCTATCGAGGCCGCGAGAACTTGGCGCCGTCGCGCCCGTATCAGGGGAACATCTGTTCGTAAAGGGCTATGCTCTTTCTAGGTGATCACAGTTGATCATCTAACGCCCCGGTATCGCGACTCTGCTGCCACAGATTGAGGTCAGACAAGCCCACCGGATCAGAGGAATACATGCAACATCGCCAACCCCCGCGCCCCATCAACTTCAAGCGTCGCCTGTCGGCCCACCTGAAGAACGACCCGCAAGTCATCAAGTGGTCGAAGCGCTTGGCGGGCGACGCCGCCGCTAGGCCGACTGACCTGTCCGAGGAGCAGCTGGCCTTCGTGATGATCGAAGTCTCGAAGCGCCGTGACAACAAGAGTTGGCTCGACCCCGATTTCCTGCTTAAGGCGCTAGCTGACACCACCCCGGTGGTTGCCGCGCCGAAACTTGAGCGCGGGAAGCTGGCCGATGATCTCGAGTTGATCTGGTCGCAGCCCGAGATGCGCTCATTCTGGAACCGATGGGACGGCATCCGTGCCAACCATGGACCGGCCCCAGACTTCGCGACCGGACGAGGACTAGCGATGGTGATGGGTATGTCAGGGATCAGCTCGCATGCGGACGATGCCTATGCCGAGCTGACCGGCAACAGCGAGCTCTGGACGCTGGTGCAGCGGCTGTCGGGCTCACTGCCCCGCACTCCTCAGAGCTATGAGAACGCTACGAAGCAGTTGCCGCGACTGGAATGCCGCCAGGAGGCCCTACGCACGAACGTCGCGATGGTGAAAGCCCTAGCTCAGCTCTATCCGGGCCGGGGCATTGGCGAGCGCCTGATGATCGACGGCATGGCGGTTCCGGCCTGGTGTGCGCAGCGACCGAAGGGCGAAACAGCGAAGCAAGAAGAGACGCACCGTCGTCTTTGCCCCGAAGCTGGACCGCGCGCCATTACCTACACCAAGAATGGCAAGCGAAATGTCAAAGCGGGCGAGCGTGGCAGTGCCGGCTCCTTCATGCGGAAGGGGAAATTCTGGCGCGGCTACTACTTGGTCTGTATCGCTGATCAGGCCACCGGACTGCCACTGGTCTGGACCACGGTCGACGCGAACATCGATGAGGCTCAGGCGATCGTCCCGCTGCTTTCCGATCTGGCCCGCTTTTGGGGCGACGATTTCTCGCCCGAGCTGATCGCTGGCGATTCGGCCTGGGATGAGGACTTCTGGTGTCGGATGCTCGAGGTCGACTACGGAATCCATCCGATCTTCCGTCTCCACCGCAAGGACACGGTGGCGAACGTACTCGATCATTCTCGTGACGCCACTGTTGGCTCGATGACTCCGCATGGGCAGCTCGTCTGCGCCGCACACCGGAAGGCGATGGCGATGATCGGCACTGAACTTGCTCAGCGGATTGTCCTCCCGGGAGGACGCCCGCTGCGCCCGGGCCAGACAACCAAGGAAACGGCTTTTCGGGTCCGAGCCGAGTGCTCGAAGGGTTGTGGTCGCCTCGGCATGCAGATGCAGGCCGACTGGAGCCGCCTCACTCACTACCCGCATCACGGCGCCGGCGGCGTGGCGGTCAAGCAGCGCTACGCGATGCGCCAAGCGATGCTCACTCGCCTGAATGGCATGGAGGGCATCTGGCAGCGGTTGCAGAACGGCAAGAAGATTGGAACCAAGGACGCCGATCGGACCCGGATCCGCGACAAGGCCGGCCACGACCTCCTCGTCGACTTGGCGATGCTCTCGATGACCGCGGCCGCGCTGGCCGACTGCCGACGGGAGAAGGGCATCGCTGTGCCCGACATTTCGCCCGCGTCAGCCGGGCAAGAGCGCCAGCAGACAAAGCAGACAAGCCAGAAGCGCCGTCATCGCAAGAATGGCTCTTCGCAGGCGCTGCCGGTGGTCAACATCGAACAACTTCTCGAGAACCAAACATCGGCGGACACGCAAGCTGGCCTCGGCGCCTGGATCCCCGACGACGTACTCCTCGGGCTCTAGCGCGCTTACAGGCAAACTGACGCGTATAGGGTGGGGGTATGAAGAGGTTGCTAGGCGTAATCGCGGCACTAGTTGTCGCCTTTCCGGCGGCCGCCGGCGGCCCAGAACACTTATCCAACCTGCGACGCGATCCATCCATACGGTTCGCCGGCGAGCAGTTGCCCGGTCGGGACGGCTTTCGGTGCGGTCTACAAGGGCAAGCGCCATCAGCGATACACGCTGATTGTTCGCACGAATGGCGAGCGCCGGGTCTACAAGCGCTCGACAGGTCGAAAACGTCATCACGCAGTGGCCTTCCACAACCGCTATGAACGTCCCGGCATCCTGCGGCTGACCTGGCGGCGCAACGGGCGAGTGCTTGACACGGACAAGCTCCGAATCCTGATCGGAGACTAAGAAACGGCTGGCTAAGCGCCAGGCTGATTCGGGTCTTTCTCAAACGGCGGCCTCCAGTAGGCAGCACGAACGGCCGCGCACACCGGAGCTTTCACACCGGCGCAACCTCTCATGCGTGTCGCACCAGGCCACAACAGGCTTAGCCGGGGCGTGGGTGAGTTGCCAGATCAGACAGCCACGGGACTCGCAAACAACGCGCCATGGGGAGCTACTCGCAAACAACAAGGCCCTGTTTGGGGAGCTTGTTAAAAGGGCAGGATTTGCAGGGAAAACGCGATAGCGTCACTCGCAAACGTTCCCGCAATCACCCCGCGCTACCGAATGTTGTCGTAGAGCGAGAAGATCGGCAGGTACATCGAGATCACGATGAAGCCGACCCCGGCGCCGACGAACATGATCATCAGCGGCTCGATCAGCGAGGTCAGGGCCTTGACCTTGGCATCAACCTCAGTCTCGTAGAAGTCGGCGACCTTTTCCAGCATCGTCTCGAGCTGGCCCGAGTCCTCGCCGACGGCGACCATGTGGCTGACCATGGCCGGGAAGACAGGGTTGTCCTGAAGTGGCTTGGCGATCGAGCCGCCGTTGCGGACCGATTCGTAGACGTCGTCCATCGCCTCCTGCACGACGGCGTTGCCTGCAGTCTGGCCAGCGATCTTGATCGCCTGGAGCATCGGCACGCCCGACGCGATCGTGCCGGCGAACGTCCGCGACCAGCGCGCCAGCGCGACCTTGTGGACGATGTCACCGATGTGGGCGGGGAAGCGCAGCTTGACCTTGTCCCAGCCAAGGCGCCCGCGCTCGGTCGCCCGCCAGCGGTTGAATCCATAGACGGTGAGCCCGATCAGGAGGATCAGGATGTACCAGCGACTCGTGATGAAGTCGGACATCCCGACGGTGATCTGGGTCATGAACGGAAGCTCGGCCGACGTCCCGGGCTGGTCGGCGGCGATCTCTTCGAAGATTCCGACGAATACGGGCACGATGAAGGCGCAGACGGCAGCCATCACGACGATCGCCAGGCCAAACACGGCCATCGGATACATCATCGCCGAGCGCACCTGGCGGCGCAGGGCGTCGAGCCGCTCAAGCTGGTTGGCGACCCGGTCGAGGGCGTCCTCGAGCCGGCCAGACCCCTCCCCCGCTTCGACCATTGACCGGTAGAGCGGATCGAATACGCCTGGCTGCGAGTCCATCGCCTGCGCAACGGAGCTACCCGCCTCGACGTCGCGGCGCAGGCCCGCGATCGCGCGGCTCAGCATCTCGTCCTCGGTCTGGTCCTCCAGCGTGTAGAGGGTGCGGAGCATCGGCATGCCGGACGAGATCAGCGTCGCGAACTGGCGCGAGAAAACTGCGAGCGGGCGCATCTTCACGCTCTTGAAGCGCTGGAAGATCGATTCCAGCTTCAGGGACTCGCGCTTTTCGGCAACGTCGAGGACGATCAGGCCGCGCTGGCGCAGCTGCTCGGTGACCTGGGCCTTGGAAGCGGCCTCAAGCTCGCCGCGCGAAGGAACGCCTGCGAGGTCCACGGCGCGAAACGCGTAGGCGGACATCGCTAGGCCACCGCCATCGCGGGCTGGCCGATGCCACCACCCGCCGCCAGCAGACGCTTGAGCTCCTCCGGCACCGACGCCCGTTGCTCGGCAAGTGCCGGGCTGATCTTGCCCATCCGAACGAGCTGGGCGAGATGGCCGTCCATCGTCTGCATGCCAACGGATCCCGAGGTCTGGATCGCGGAGTAGATCTGGTGGGTCTTGCCTTCGCGAATCAGGTTGCGAACCGCCGGCGTCGGAATCAGGACCTCGGTCGCGCAGACCCGGGATGAACCGTCGGCGGTCGGCAGCAGCTGTTGGGTGACGATCCCCTGGAGCGCGATCGAGAGCTGCATTCGGACCTGCTGCTGCTGATGGGGCGGAAAGACGTCGATGATCCGGTCTACCGTCTGGGCGGTCGACTGGGTGTGGAGGGTTGCGAAGACGAGGTGACCCGTCTCAGCCGCCGTCAACGCCGTCGAGATCGTCTCCAGGTCGCGCATCTCGCCGACCAGGATCACGTCGGGATCCTCACGGAGCGCCGACTTCAGCGCGCCGGCGAAGTCGATCGCGTCGGAGCCGACCTCGCGCTGGTTGACGATGCACTTCTTGTGCGAGTGCAGGAACTCGATGGGGTCCTCGATGGTGAGGATGTGCTCTTCGCGCTCGGCGTTGATCAGATCGACCATCGACGCAAGCGTCGTCGATTTTCCCGACCCCGTTGGCCCGGTTACCAGGACGAAGCCGCGCTGCTTTCGGCAGAAGTCCTCCAGGATGCTCGGTAGCCCAAGGCTCTCCAGATCCTGGATCTCCGTTGGGATATGGCGAAAGGCCGCCGAGATCGCGCCGCGCTGAAAGAAGCAGTTGACGCGAAACCGGGCGACGTTTGGAATCGCGTAGGCGAAGTCGAGTTGGAGGTTGTTCTCAAACGTCTTGCGCTGCGAATCGTTGAGAATCGAGTAGACGATCTCGCGCGTGTCCTGGGGCGTAAGCGCCGGGTATCCGTCGAGCGGCGTGATCCTGCCGCGCACCCTGATCGCCGGGGCAAAGCCCGGCGACAGGTGCACGTCGGAGGCATGATCCTCGACCATGCGATTGAGCACTGCTGCAAAGTCGAGACTCATCGCATTCTTATTCGTCCGCGAGCGCGGAAAGCTTGAGCCGTGGGTCAGCGTGCGACGCGGGCGACTTCGGCAATCGAGGTCACGCCGACGCGGACCTTCTGCAAACCATCCTCGCGCAGGGTGAGCATCCCCTCCTCGCGCGCGGTGGCGGTCAATTCTGCCTCGGGGACGCCGGCGACGGTCATCTCCTTGATGCGGTCGCTCATCACCATCACCGAGTAGAGCCCGATCCGACCCCGATAGCCGGAGTTCGAACAGCGCCCGCAGCCCGCCGGTTCGTAGACCTCCAGGTCCGCCCCGACCCGGAAGCCGGCGTCGTCAAGCGCCTGTTTCGGCATCACCGCGCGCTTCTTGCACTGCGGGCAGAGCTTGCGGGCGAGGCGCTGGGCGATCACGCAATCGACCGCGGACGCGGTCAAGAAGCTCTCGATTCCCATCTTCTGAAGCCGAATGATCGCGCCGGGGGCGTCGTTGGTGTGGAGCGTGGAGAGAACGAGGTGGCCGGTCAGCGCAGCCTCGATCGCAATTCGAGCGGTCTCCGAGTCGCGGATCTCGCCGACCATGATCACGTCGGGGTCGGCGCGCAGCATCGAGCGAAGCCCAGTGGCGAACGTCAGCCCCGCCCTGCGGTTGACGCCCATCTGATTGATGCCCTCAAGGCGGTACTCGACCGGATCCTCAATCGTGATGATCTTCTTCTCGACCGCGTTGATCTCATTCAGCGTCGCGTAGAGGGACGTTGACTTTCCCGATCCGGTGGGACCGGTGACCAGGACCGCGCCGTGGGGCTTTCGAAACGCGCTCTCGTAGCGCTCGCGGGCCTCGCCCTCCATGCCGAGGTCATCGAGCGATCGCAACGCCTGCTCCTTGTCGAGGATGCGAATCGTGCAGCCCTCCCCACGCTCGGTCGGCAGGGTCGTGATGCGCAGGTCGATCCGACGCTCCTCGACGTTGACCGATACGCGGCCGTCCTGCGGAACTCGTTTTTCGGCGATGTCCATATCGCTCATGATCTTCACCCTGCTGACGACGCCGGCCACCATGCGGCGGGGCACCCGGGCGGATTCGTAGAGGACGCCGTCAACGCGGAACCGAACCCGCATCTCGCCCTCGCCGGGCTCAAAGTGGATGTCGGACGCGCCCTCGCTGACCGCCTGACCCAAGATCGAGTAGACAAGCTTGATCACCGGTGCATCGTCGGCGGACTCGCGCAGGTCCGAAACCACCGCTTCGCCATCGTCCTCTCCGTCCTCGGACACGGCCTCGGACACCGCCGTCTCCAGCGTGTTGAGCCGCTTGATCAACGCCTCGATGTCCTCGGCGGCCGTGACAGCGACCTGGCAATGCATCCCGGTGATCATCTGGATGTCGTCGATTGCAATCACGTTGGCCGGGTCCGCCATCGCCAGGATCAGCGTGTCCTCAGACGCAAAACCCACGGGCAGCGCCCGGTAGCGGCGGGCCGCCGACGGCGCCAGCATGTTCGCGGCCCCCATATCGACGTGGTAGGCGTTGAGGTCCACATGGGGAAGCCCGTAGCGCTCAGCCATGGCCCGCGAAAGCTGGCTCGAATCGATCACGTTGCGCTCGATCAACACCGCTTCGGGCGAGCGCCCGGCGACGCGAGCCTCCGCGATCGCCTCCTCAACGCGTTCGGGCGCCGCGAATCCAAGCTCGATCAGGACGTCGGTAATGAACATTGCCGAATTGCCGCGGCCCGCCGGTGGCGTGAGCCCCGCAACGGACTCGGCATCCGGCTCAACGTCCTCGGCAACCGCGGCCGAAGTGCCGCTGGCGGGCACGGGACGCAGATGCCCTGGGCGCGCGTCGGCCATCACGCGGCCCGCGCGGCGCGGCGCATCGCCGCAAGCGGAGCGCTGCGTTGCGTCCAGATCTCAAGCGTGGCCGCGCCCTGGTGGATCAACACCTCAAGCCCGTCCACGGTTTTGGCACCCGCTCGCCGAGCGAGGGCGATCAGCGCAGACTCGCGCGGCCCGTAGGCAAGATCAACAACGGTCTGATCCATATTCAGGTCATCGGCCTTGACCGGCAGGGCCTTGAGATCCGCAGCCTCCCACTCACTCGCGGAGCCCTCCCCCCTTCCCCCGGGAGCCTCCATTCCGATCGTCGTGGCGTTAACGAGCAAATCGAATTCCGGCAAGCGCTCAGCGTGGGCCACGCCGAACTCGTCAGCAAGGTCCCTCGCCTTGGCCGCCGTTCGGTTCCAAACCGCTACCTCGGCCCCCGCCTCACGCAAAGCCCAGATCGCTGCTCGCGCCGATCCCCCGGCACCCAGCACCAGGGCCCGCGAGGACCCTGGGGAGGCGGGAAGCGCGGCGATAATTCCGGTCGCGTCGGTGTTGTCGGCGCGAACCGTTCCCTCAGCGTCGAAGCTCAGGGTGTTGGCGGCCCCAATCGCAGTCGCGGCCGCGGATGATTCGTTGGCAAGCGCAAGCGCGGCCAACTTGTGGGGCACCGTCACGTTGACGCCGACGAAACCGCGGGCCGGAAGCGAGCCGACCAGATCCGCGAACCGCTCGGCAGGTACATCGATGGCCTCATACGTCCAATCCGGCGCCAGGCCAAGTTCAGCCAGCGCTGCGGTGTGCATCGCTGGCGAGCGCGAGTGTGAGATCGGATGTCCAAGCACGGCCAGCCGCGGCATGGACCCGATGCTACGCCGCGATCAGCACTCGGTGGGCGAGCCGCCCTTTGCCTGCAAGGCCGCTTGGTATTCGGCCTCGGCCGCCGCGAACTCAGAATCGGTCTCGACGAAGGTGTGCTCGTTGCACGATCCCGGCTTCACGACGAAGTAGTAAAAGTCGGTTTTGGCGGGGTTGGCGGCAGCCTCAAGCGAGGCCAGGCCGGGGTTTCCAATCGGGCCGGGAGGCAAGCCGGGGTTGATGCGCGTGTTGTAGGGCGTGTCGGCGTCAAGCCGGGACTGCACCAGCGGCTTTGTGTAGTTGCGGTCCTCAAAGCGAATCGTGGCGTCGATCCCGAGGGTGTCGTTAGCCGCTAGCCGGTTGTAGATCACCGACGCCGCCAGCGTGCGCTCCTCGGGAACCGCGATCTCGCGCTCGATCAGCGAAGCGATGATCACGACGTCGTACACGGAGAGGTTCTTCGACTTCGCGTAGCTCATATCGATTCCGGCGAGATTGGCGTCGAACGCCTCGACCTGCTTTTTCACCAGGGCATCGACGCCACCGTTGGCAAACAGCTCATAGGTGGCAGGAAACAGAAACCCCTCAAGGCTGGTGGCGCTCCCAGCTCCGAGCTTGCCCAGATTGATCGCTTTCGACGCCCGGCTCGCCTTCACGTAGTTGCCCTTGAACGCCGGCCTCTTTCGCAACCAGCGCGACCTGGGAGCGGTCGTAGCCTTCCGGGATGACGACGTCGATCGTCTTGCGCTCCTTGACCGGGGCAGGAGCGGGCGCGTCGTCGCGCTGCGTGATTATTACCGCGGCACCGGCGATCAGAACGATCAGCGCCATCAACCCGATCAGCGCGCCCAAACGCCGACGCCGGACCGCGCTCGACGCGCTTGCCACGGGGGGCGGCAGCGGCAATTCCGGCTCCGGCTCCGGCTCCGGATCGCGAGGTGGCTCCGGCCGAAGATCCGGCCCCGGTTCCTCGGCATTGGGGCTTTCCTGGTCGGCCAACTCATCACGCACGTGGCCGGCGATGCTCTCCTGATCGCTCTTGCGACGCTTCTCGCGCTCAATGCGCCGGGCCTCACGCGCTCGCGCTGCCTCGTCCTCGGCGAATGGGTCTTGCCAGTCGGAATCGTTCATTTGCGCTCGCGCTCCGCCCCAGCGGCGCGGCTGAGCATGAATGACTCAAGCAGATGGGCTGCCGCAAGCGCGTCGGCGGGGGCCGCGGCGCCGGCCGGGCGCTCGACTCGGCCAGTCGCGTCGTCAGTCGCTCGTCGTAGGTCACGACCGGAACTGCGAGGAGGGACTCGAGCTGCCCGGCAAACGCCCGCGCCTCCGCCGCTTGGGCGCCCTCGTCACCTGCGAGCGTCACCGGCAGACCAACGCAGACCAACTCGACGGCCTCTTCGGCGACGATGTCCGCAACCGCAGCAGGATCGGGCGGGACGACACAAAGCGGTCGCGCCAGCGTCTCGGTCGGGTCGCAGACTGCGACGCCGACGCGCGCGGCTCCATGGTCAAGGGCGAGGATCCTCATCGTCGGGGCGTCAGCCGCCGAGCCCGGCTGCGATCCGGGTCCGGGCCACCTCAAGCGCTTCGTCGAGCTTGGCGGCATCCCGCCCGCCGGCCTGCGCGGCATCGTCGCGGCCGCCACCGCCACCGCCGACGAGCGTGGCCGCCTCTTGGACCATTGCGGGGGCTTTGAGTCCGCGCTCGATCGCGACGGCGCTCAGCAGGACTACCAGCCCAACCTTGCCGTCGGCGGCGCCGCCCAGGACGACGGCCGACTCGCCGAGCGTGGCGCGAACCTGGGAGCCCAGTTCCATCAGGGCGCGCTGATCGGCGATCTCCGAACGCGCCACGACCACCTTGATCCCGCCGACTTCGGCAGCCCCGGCGACGAGGCGCTCGGCCTCCTGGCCGGCGGACTGCCTTCCTGCCTCGGCTACCTTGGCTTCAAGCTCAGCCAGACGCTCGGCCGCGCGCTCAGCGGCGCCGAAGGGATCCTTTGCTGACCCGAGCACGTTGCCCGCCTGCTCGAAGGCCAGGCTCTGCGCCCGGTAGTGGTCGATCGCTGCCGGGCCCGTCAGCGCTTCGATCCGACGCACGTTCGCGGCGCTTGAACCCTCGGAGACGATCGCAAAGATTCCGCACTCAGCGGTGGAGGCGACGTGCGTGCCACCACATAGCTCGCGAGAGACGCGCCCTTCGACGCCATCGATCTCGACCATCCGCACCCAATCCCCGTATTTTTCGCCGAAGAGCGCCATCGCCCCTAGTGCCTCCGCCTGCGTGCTCTCCATCTCCATCGCCCGCATCGGCAGGCTCGCCTTGATCCAATCGTTGACGGCGTCCTCGATCGCACGCAGGTCGTCGGGCGAAAGCGGTTTGCCGTGATTGAAATCGAAGCGCAGCTTGTCGGGCCTGACCGCCGAGCCGGCCTGGCGAATGTGGGTGCCAAGCCGTTCGCGAAGCAACGCATGCAGGAGGTGGGTCGCGGTGTGGTTTCGCATCGTGCGATGTCGCAGGTCGTGGTCCACGCGCGCCTCGACCCGCATGCCGGGTTCAAGCCCCGCCCCGCTCGTCCGCAGCGCCTGGTCGGAGCCGACCCGATACACGGCCTCGACGGGAGCCTCGCCACCTTCCCACGCGATCACTCCGGAATCGGAGACCTGGCCACCACCCTCCGGGTAAAACGGGCTCTCCTCAAGTTTCAGGATCTCGCCCTCCACGGCGGCGACGCTGGTTTCAGTTACGAGCTTGGCGTAGCCGACGAACTCAGTTTCCGGAACGGAGGCGACGAGGCCCTGGACACCTTCGCGATGATCGCCTGCACTGGCTTGGCTGGAGCCCGCTCGCGCCCGCTTGCGCTGCTCCTCCATCAGGCGCTCAAAACCGTCGTCGTCAACGCCAAGGCCCTCCTCGGCCAGCAGTTCCTTGGTGACCTCGAACGGAAAGCCATACGTGTCGTGAAGTTTGAACGCATCCTCGGCGTTTACCTCGGTTTCGCTAGCCGCCTTTGCGTCCGTTATCACCGTGCCGAGCAGCTCGAGGCCGCGCTCCAGGGTGCGGCCAAAGCTCTCCTCCTCCTGGGCGACCCAGCCAACGATCTCCTCGCGCTTGTCGGCAAGCTGCGGCGCCACCTCGGCCAGGGTCTCGATGGCACGCTCGGCGAAGCGTCCCAGGTAGGGCGCCTCCAGGCCAAGCGCCCGGCCCTGCTGGATCGCACGGCGCATCACGCGCCGCAGGACGTAGCCCCGTTCCTCGTTCGACGGCACCACACCGTCAGCGATCAGGTTGACCATGCCGCGCGAGTGGTCGGCCAGGATCCGCATCGCCCTGGTCGTCGCCTCGTCGGCGCCGAACGAACGGCTGGAGAGCTCCTCGGCAAGCTCGACCAGCGGTCGGAAGCCGTCGGTCTCGAAGACTGAGCCCACCCCCTGCTGGATCATCGCCATCCGCTCCAGCCCCAGCCCGGTATCGATGTTCTGCTTGGGCAGTTCGGTCAGCGAGCCGTCCTCGTGGAGCTCAAGGGCCATAAAGACGAGGTTCCAATACTCGAGGTAGCGCTCGGTGTCGTCGCCCGGCCGGACGTTCTCGTCACCGAACTCCGGGCCGCGATCGATGTAGAGCTCGGAGCAAGGGCCACAGGGACCCGTCGTTCCACCCTGCCAGAAGTTCTCTGCCCTTGGCAGCTTGACGATGCGCTCGTCAGGCACGCCGACGCCACGCCAGAGCTCGATTGCCTCTTCGTCGGGACCGAGCCCGAGGTCGTCGTCGCCACCAAATACGGTGATCCAGATCCGCTCCGGCTCGAAGCCAAAGCCCTCAGTGGATAGCTCCCAGCCGAACTCGATCGCTTCCCGCTTGAAGTAATCGCCGAAGCTGAAGTTGCCGAGCATCTCGAAGTAGGTCAGGTGGCGCTGCGTGTTGCCGACCTCCTCGATATCCGGCGTACGAAAGCAGCGCTGGCAGGAGGTCAGGCGCGCCGACGGCGGTGCCTCGCGGTCCTGGAAGTACGGCTTGAAGGGCTGCATGCCGGCGACAGTGAGCAGCGTCGATGTGTCGTCAGGAGCCGGGATAAGCGATCCCGAGGGGACGCGCAGGTGGCCGCGTTCCTCGAAGTACGCCTGGTACGTCTCGCGAATCTCGCTGGACTTCATCGACGCGAGAGTCTAGGCTGGCGCGGCCAAACTCACCGTGGGGGGAAGACCTTGAAGTTCAAACGGCCAAATCACGTGACCGTCGTCGCGTACCTCGCTCTCTTTGCTGCGCTCGCGACCGGAGGTGCCTACGCCGCCGGAAAGATCGGCAGCGGCGACATCGCCAAGAACGCTGTCAAGTCGAAGCACATCGGCAAGGGCCAGGTCAAGGCCGCCGACATCCGGACCGGCGCGGTGAAGCCGCGCGCGATTGCTTGGGTGTTTGGGGGAGCCGATCCAGAGTTCGATTCGCAGGTGCCGAAACGCGGGTTCACGCAAGTGACTTCGGGTGCCACCGGCGCGTACTGCCTGACTCCGTCAGCCGCTAGCGGACTCGATCCCGAATCTGATCCCCCAATCATCACGATCGAATACGGACACTCATCGGGGAATAGCTTTACATCCGAGTGGGATCAAGGCGTGGGCGACTGTCCGGACGGTACCTATCAAATCAACACAAACGCCTCCGACACCACCAATGCGACGAACGACGCCGCATTCGTAGTGATCGTGCCGTAACGCGAGGCCGCGCTCAGGCCGCGATCGTCGCGCGGCCGATGACGAGGTCGCCGTCCATCAGGCATGCCGTCTGGCCCGGTGAGACCCCGTAGGCGGGTATCGCCAGCTCCAGCTCGAGCTCGGCGTGCTCCCCCGCTGACGCAGTCGAAACCGAGCAGGGCAGCGCGGCAGCGTGGTAGCGAAGCCGGACGCGGTCGGCCCGGGCCGAGTCACGATGCAGGCGGGCGTCGCGCACCCGCACCCTGGTCGTCGCCAACTCCTCGCGCCCGCCGACGACAACGCGGTTTCGCGTTGCATCGGTCCGCACGACGTAAACGGGCTCGGACGCCGCGACGCCCAGCCCGCGGCGCTGGCCGACGGTGAAGTGATGAAAGCCGGGGTGCTCGCCCACGACTTGGCCGGTGCGATCGACGACCTCACCGGGATCATCGCCAAGCCCGTGGCGGGAAAGGAACGACCGCTTCCCCTCCCCGGCCAAAAAGCAAAGGTCTTGGCTTTCGCGCTTTGACGCCACGGCCAGACCGGCGGCCTCGGCCCGCTGGCGAACCTCCGGCTTGGTCAACTCGGCGAGCGGAAAGCGCAGGCGCGCCAGCGTGGCCGGCTCCAGGCCGGAGAGCATGTAGGACTGGTCCTTCGCCTCGTCGGCGGCAACGCGCAGCAGCGGACCCTCGCCGTCGTCGGCGACCTCCGCGTAGTGGCCGGTGACGAGGTGCCCAGCGCCGACCCGGTCGGCGAGGGCGACCATCGCATCGATTCGCAGCGAGCCGTTGCAAAGCACGCAAGGGTTCGGGGTCTGCCCGGCCCGGTACCCCTCGACGAACGAGCTGACAACGTGCGAGCGAAACGAATCCTCGAGGTCGAGCGTCAGATGGGGAATGCCTAGGGAGTGGGTGAGCGCCCGCGCCCCGCGAACCGCCTCGGGCGAACAACACGCCTTGCTGCCGTCGGTCCGCTCGTCGGCCCACAGCTTCAGCGTGACGGCAACAACATCGGCGCCGCGGTCGCGCTCGATCAGGGCCGCAACCGCCGAGTCCACCCCGCCTGAGAGCGCAACCAACACCCGTTCCCCGGCCGCCGGCCCGGCGCTGATCGGCGCCCCAGAGGAGGCCAACGCCGAGAGAGCCCGGCCGAGTGCATCGGCAACGAGGTCAGCTGCGTGGCGTCCCTGGGCGCCGAGACCGCCGACCAGATCGGCCACGCGCCCGCTTGAAATGGCAGCCGCGAACAGCGCTGCCTCGCCCTCGATCTCCTCGCAGACGGCGGCGGCGCAGGCGGTCAGCGCAGCGCAGCCTTCGCTCGCAAAAGTCGCCCGTTTGATTTGGTCGTCACGCAGCAGGAGCGAGATGCGAACCAGGTCACCGCAGACCGAGCCGCCGGCGCTGCCGCTCAGGGCGCCCGCAGGCGCGACGTCGCGGTGGCTTTTGTCCGCCGCGAAGTGCTCCAGGAGTTCCCGGTTTTGAGCCACGCCCAGAAGGTACCCGGGCGGGACGGACTCAGCCCGGGTGGTAGGGCAAATCCTTGCCGTCGTAGCGGGCGTCGGCGATCGCCTGGCGGACGGCGTCCAACCCGCGGAACCCGTAGCTGATGGCAGCAATGGGAAGCTCGCCGCTGGTTCGCTTGCCCGCAGCGGGGTGGATCACAACAAGAGCGGGGACTCGATCGAGGTCAACGCCCTCGGCGATTCGGGAGTAGCGAGTGAGTTGCGCGGCTTCGGCGACGAAGATCGTGGTGCCGCGATCGCCTCGCAGCGCCTCGAGTTCGCGACGGAGTTTGGAGTCTTCGATGCCGCCATCCTGGATGACCAGGAGCGCAACGACGTCGCCACTCTTGTGGGCGCGAACGACCCCGGCGGGGAGACCAGCGCCGGCCTCAAACCCGGAGACCGCGGGACTTGGAGCTGGCTCCGGCGCGCTCGAAGCGGGCGCAGCCTCGCCCGGAACGGGAGTTACGGCAGTGGCGTCGGGCACGGTTGCCGCCGGAGCAACTGCTTCGTTCCCCCCCATCACGCGGGTCACGAAAAGGACCGCGACGAGGATGCCGAGGACGCCCAGCATCACGATCTGGACGACGGGGTTGTCGTTCAGCGTCTTACGCATGGCGCCTCCACGAAGAAAGAGACCCCGGCTTGCCGGTCCCGCTCTGCCTGAGAACCTGGGTAAACAGGTGGGTGCCTACCGAACAGGGCGCAAGCGCCAAATTCGAGGTCAGCTCCCGAGGCGAATGTGTTGGTTCACCGATTGAGCGGCTGTCGAACAAGCCAGGGCCTTCCTGAAATCTACCGATTACCGGCGTATGCCGGCTTGGTGGATCAATCGGCCGGTCAGCCGGATGGCTTGAGCCGCAGCTGCAATCCAAGCTCCCGAAGCTGCGCCTCATCCACCGGGGCAGGCGCGCCGGTCAGCGGGTCCATGCCCGAGGCCGCCTTGGGAAATGCGATGACGTCGCGGATCGATTCGGCGCCGACCAGGCGCTGGACGAAGCGGTCAAGCCCGTAGGCGATGCCGCCGTGCGGGGGCGCGCCGTAGCGCAGGGCGTCAAGCAGGAAGCCGAACCGGGCCTCCGCCTCGGCGGCGTCGATTCCGATCACCGCGAGCGCACGTGCCTGAAGGTCGGGGTCAGAGATGCGGATTGACCCGCCGCCGAGCTCCTGACCGTTCCAGACGATGTCGTAGGCCTTGGCGCGCACAGCGCCGGGATCGTCTGGATCGAGGTCTCCGTCCGGTGCGGTAAACGGATGGTGGAGGGGATCCCAGCGATCCTCGCCCTCGTTCCACTCAAACAACGGCCAGTCAACGATCCAGCAGAAGGAGTTCTGGTCGTCGTCGATCAAGTCGAAGCGGCGACCCATATCGAGCCGAAGCTGGCCCAGGACGGCGTTCGCCGTCGCCTTGGTGTCGGCGACCACGAGCAGCAAATCGCCGTCCTCGGCTCCCAGGAGTCCGTTCAGCGTCCCCAATTCGTCATCGGTCAAGAATTTTGCCGTTGGCGAACGCCAGCCGGCGCCCTCGCGAAACGCCCAAACGAGGCCCTTGGCGCCAAGCTCCTGGGCGCGGCCGATCAGGGCGTCGAGTGCCGAGCGCGGCATCTCCCTGCTGCCGACGTTGATTCCCTTGACCGCGCCGCCCGAGTCGAGGACGCCGCGAAAGACCTTGAACTCGGTCTGGCGCAGGGCGTCCGAAAGGTCAACGAGTTCGACGCCGAAGCGCAGGTCCGGGCGATCGGTGCCGAAGCGATCAAGCGCCTCGTTGTAGCCAAGGCGTTGAATCGGCAGTTCGATCTGCGGGCCATCCACCTCCGCAAAGACGTGTGCGATCATGCGCTCGTTGACGTCGAGTACGTCTTCGACCTCGACGAACGACATCTCGACGTCGAGCTGGGTGAAGTCGGGTTGACGGTCGGCGCGCTGGTCCTCATCGCGAAAGCAGCGCACGATCTGGAAGTAGCGCTCGAACCCGGCAACCATCAACAGCTGCTTGAAGAGCTGGGGCGATTGCGGCAGCGCGTAGAACGCCCCCGCCTCCCGGCGCGCGGGGACAAGAAAGTCACGCGCGCCCTCCGGCGTCGAGCGCGCAAGCATCGGTGTCTCGATTTCCAGAAACCCCTCGCCGTCGAAGAAGCTGCGCATTGATCGCATCACGGCCGCCCGCCTGGCGATCGCGTCCTGCATCGGTTGGCGGCGAAGGTCCAGGTAGCGGTGCTTGAGGCGAAGCTCCTCCCCCACTTCGCCGGAGAAACTCTCGATCTCAAACGGCGGCGTGTCGGCATCGGCAAGCAGGCCTGCATCGGCGACCATCAGCTCGAAGGCTCCGGTCGCCATCTCGGCGTTGACCGTTTCAGCGGAGCGGTTAACGATCTTCCCGGTGACAGAGATCACGTCTTCGGAGCGCAGCTTGTGGCCCAAATCGAAGGCGGCGCCCGCTAGGTCGGGGTTGAAGACCAGCTGGAGCAATCCGGTTCGATCGCGCAGGTCGATGAAGACGAGCCCGCCGTGATCGCGCCGCCGGTGGACCCAGCCGGCGACCCGCGCGTCACCATCGACCGCGTCGTCGGCGATCTGCCCACACCAGGCGTCACGTAGGGCGTTGGCGCGCAGCGGGGGAAATTCGGGCGGGCTCACTGGGACAGGACTTCTACCGCGTGGGCGAGGTCGAGGTCGCGTTGCTCGCCGCTTGACATCTCGTGCACCGTCACGGCTCCGGATTCGATCACCACGGCACGCCGGGCTCCGACCCGGCCGGCCTGCTTGAGCTGGCCCTTGAGCGAGCGGGCGGCAAGGTCCAGGTGGGCAATCAAACCGGCGCGGCGCAGTTCGTTGGTCAGGGCGAACGCCCGCTCGCGCTCGGCCTCGCCATCGGCGGCGACGTAGACGTCGGCCGCCGGAGCCTGAGGCTCGGGCGCTGCCGCCAGCAGGATCCGCTCGATCCCTGCGGCCCAACCCACGCCGGGCGTGGGCGGCCCCCCAAGCGCCTCAACCAAACCGTCGTACCGACCGCCACCGCCAAGCGCCGACTGCGCGCCGAGCGCGTCGGAGGTGAACTCGAAGACCGTGCGCGTGTAGTAGTCGAGCCCGCGAACCAGGGTTCCATCGCGCTCGAACTCAATCCCCGCGTCTCCCAGCAGCCGCTCAACCGCGGCGAAATGATCGGCGTCGGCGTCGTCAAGGCGATCGATCATCTGCGGCGCGCCCGCCATGACCACCCGCGTGCCCTCATCATCGGAATCGAAAGCGCGCAACGGGTTGGCGTCGATGCGCTCGCGAACTTCAGGGGCTAGATCGCCCTCGTGACTGCGCAGGTAATCGCGGAGCTCGTCGCGATAGGCGGCGCGCGAGGTGGGCGTACCCAGGCTCCCGAGCCGCAGCGTCACCCCGGGTACCTCAAAGGCGCGCAAAAGCTGGTCGAGCAGGATGATGGCCTCGGCGTCGGCCATCGGATCGTCAGTGCCGATTGCCTCGGCGCCAAGCTGATGGAACTGCCTGAAGCGCCCCGCCTGCGGGCGCTCGTGGCGAAAGAACGCACCCGAATACCAGAGCTTTACCGGCTGCGGGAGCTTGTGCATTCCGTGCTCTGCATACGCGCGGCAGATCGGCGCGGTGCCCTCCGGCCGCAGCGTCAGTTCGCGATCGCCCTGGTCGGTGAACGAAAACATCTCCTTGTTGACGATGTCGGTCGCGGCCCCGACACCCCGCGCGAATAGGTCGGTCTGCTCGAAGGTCGGCGTCTCGATCCGGCCGTAGCCCGCAGCGGTGAAAATCGAGGCCGCGAGCTCGTGCAATTGGGCGCGCGCCGGCGCTTCCCCGGGCAGGATGTCGAAGGTTCCACGCGGGGCCTTGGGACGCTCGGGCATCGGCGCGAGCCTAGCCTGCTGCCTAGCGCGGGGCCAACTCGGCCAGGAACGGGTTTGTCTGGCGCTCGGCTCCGAGCGTGGTGATCCCCATGTGGCCGGGATAGACGACCGTCTCCGCCGGATGCCCTTCAACGAGCGTCCGAATGGACTCCAGCAGGGTCGGCCAGTCGCCACCGGGCAGATCGGTTCGGCCTACCGAGCCCTGAAACAGGACATCTCCGGAAAACAGCGCCTGCTCAGAGCGGATCGAAAACGTCACGTGGCCGGGACTGTGTCCCGGAGTGAAAATCACATCGATCTCGAACCCGGCAAGGTCAAGCTGCTCGCCGCCGACGAGCGAGTGCTCGGCCTGCCAGCTCTCGAACGGGCCGAATTCAGCCCAGGGTACGAACGAGTTGATGTCGGCCAGGATCGGAAGCTCGATCTCCGGGCACCAGACCGGAGCGCCCGTCGCCTTCGCGATTGGGGCCACGGCGCCGACGTGGTCAAAATGCGTGTGGGTCAGCAGGATCGCCTCGAGTTCGGTGATCCCCATCTCGTCAAGGGCCCCAAGCAGGCGATCGGCTTCCTCGCCGGGATCCACAATCAGTCCGCGGGCCGAACCCTCGGCGCGAAAGATGAAGCAGTTCTCCTGGATCGGGCCAACCGTGAAGGACTTAACCTCCATGACGTCAGCGCTTCCGAGTCTGGGCAGCCGCCTGGCGCTTGCGCTGTTCGGCGGCGCGACGGCGGTTGTAGAGGAAGCGCTCGAGGTAATAGCCCGCCGGGACGTAGAGAACAAGCATCGTCAGGGCCAGGACCGCAGAGGCGGCAACCTCGCGCCCCACGACAAACGCCATCAGCGCAAACAGGATCGCGGCCATCACGAGTGCCCGGTTGATCGCGCTTTGCCAGGTTGGCGGCCGCTCACGGCCGCTCTGGGCCTGGCGGCGGGCCTGGGCGCGCGCCTCCTCGCGGCTGCGGGGACGCCCGCGCGCCCGGTTGCGGTTGACCGACCCGCCCTGGGTTCCGCGGTGCTTACGCCTGCGCTTCTTCTTCGTCTGCGCCATTGGCCGTCAAATCTAGCTTCTCGATAATGCCGCGCGCTGGGTCAAAGCCGGGGATCGGCAGCTCGACCGGGAACCCGTCGAGCGCCGCCTGCGGAACCAACCCCACAATCTCGGCATCGACGATGCGCGCGTCATGGCCTGCAGCTAAAGCGGCCGCGGCCCTGACGACCGCTGCCAACGGAACCGCGGTCGGGTCCTCGACGTTCGTCGAAACCTGAGTTGAGTCCCCAAACGCAAGCCCGATCGCCCGCACCCCGGAGAGCCCGCCACCCGACTCACGAAGCGAAGCTGCGATCGCCTGGACATCGGCAAGACTGGCGCCGTCAAGCCGGAGGTTGAAGGCGGCGAGAGGTGGCCTGGCGGCGACCAGGGTGGCGCCCGCGGTCGGGTGCAGTTGGGCGGGCCCGTGATCAGGGGTCAACTCGCCCGCCGCCAGCCTGCGCGCCAGCTCATCGGGGCCACCACGCCGAAAGTATGAGCGCTCCCAGCGCTCTGGTTCGGTCGCCAGCTCGCCGTAGATGAAGACCGGGATGCCGAGCGCGGCGATGCCTTCGGCCGCAGCCACCGCCGCGCCGCGGGCGCGTTCGCGAGCGGCGGGATCAAGCCAAACGACCGGCGCAACGTCAAGCGCCCCGATCCTGGGGTGCTCGCCTTCGTGGACCCCGATCTTGATTTCGTCGATCGCCGCCGCGGCCCCGTCGATCAGAACCTGGGCGGCGTCGCGGTGCGGAGCGAGCGTGAACACGGTGCGGTTGTGGATTGGGTCGGAGTGCCGGTTGAGCAAGTCGGCCCGCGCCGTGAACGCGCTCTCAAGCCGGGCGATTGCTGGGTCGTCGCGGCCCTCGGACACGTTCGGTACGACGAGCAGGCCGGTCAAAGCAAAAGCTCGCCCTCGCGGACG
Organism: uncultured bacterium; assembly: GCA_963701205.1. Classification (GTDB taxonomy): domain Bacteria; phylum Actinomycetota; class Thermoleophilia; order Solirubrobacterales; family 70-9; genus JALZKA01. The sequence goes on from OY969575.1 coordinate 158,613, forward strand.
ATCTCGCGCCCGTCAATCGCCACCGTGGGCTTCAGGACAACGCAGTCAAGGTGGATCGGCACCTGAACGACACCGCCAACGCCCGCCGAAGCGCCGAAAGCGACGTGGCAGGTACCAAGGAGCTTTTCATCTTCGAGCAGGTTGCCGGTCAGGATCGCCTTCTCGTTCGTGCCGATGCCAAGCTCGGCGACGCCCGTGCCCTGCGGGCCGGCTGCGCGCAGCATCTTCAGGAGCTGGGCACCCTCAGGGCCGCTCGCCTCTTCGAGGTTGCCATCCACCACTTGCAACGTGATCGGCTCGCGAACCGCCCCGATCCCGCCGATCGTTCCGTCAACGACCAGCACTCCCCCACCCTCAGTCTCAAGCGGTCCGATGAATCCTTCGCCGCAGGGAAGGTTGCCGAAGGCACCCGGCTCGCTCAACTCCCCGGCGTCCGAGATTGCGGTGCGGCCTTCGATCCGAAGCATTAGGTCCGATCCACGCGGGCAGGTGATGCGGGCCTCGGATCCAGCATCAAGCGCAGCCGCGACCGCGGCCCCGCGGCGTCGTAGCTCGGCCATGTCGGCGCTCATGACCCGGGCGAGCATCTCGTCAGTCACTTCGGGCAAGGTGGCGATCCGGGCGCCGGCCTGGTTGGCCTCGCGCCTGGCCGCTGTGTGCGAAAGCGACTGCTGCGTCGGGCAAAGGACCACGTCGGCAACCGCCATCGCCGCGGCAACCGCGGGCGGCGGCTCCGTGCCATGGGTGGCCCGTTCGGCCATCAGCATCAGAACCGCGTCGGCGCCCGCGCGACCAGCCTCGCCTCGCAGCCGCTCGCCCAGCCCCAGCGTGGCGGGGTTCGCCACCACAAGGACGTTCTCGCCATCGCGTACGCGAAGGCACTCGTTGATAACGGCGGCAACGGCGCGCCCCAAATCGTCCATCTTCATTAGCGTAGAGCCGGATGGCAAAGACCATCTACTTCCTCGCCGCGTCCCTGGACGGATTCCTGGCCCGCCCCGACGGCGACCTCGATTGGCTGACGGGCTTCAAGGGCAGGGCGCTACCCGGCGTCGAGGCAACCACGCAGCAGTGCTACGCCGAGCTGATCGAAAACACCGGCGTTCTCGTCACCGGATCAGGAACCTTTGAGTGGTTGATGGACCACGAAAATGATTGGCCCTACGAGCAGCCCACATTCCTGTTCAGCACGCGTGAACTCGACCTCCCAGAGGGCCGGGATATCCGCACGGTTCGCGGAGCGGTAGCCGATCATCACGCCGAGATCATGGCCGCCGGTGGTGGACGCAACGTCTGGCTGGTTGGCGGTGGCCAGTTGGCCATCCAGTACCAGCGCGCCGGGCTACTCGACGAACTCCACCTCACCATCGTCCCGGTCTTCCTGGGCGAAGGAATGCCGGCATTCGCTGGCGAGATCGCCGGCGAACTGGAGCTGATCGACTCGACGGTTTTCTCGCACGGGATGGTCGGCGCCCGCTACCGGATGCCGGCCGGAGACTGACCGACCGGTCAGTCGAAGCGCATCCCCCTAGAATCCCGATTGTCAATACCGACTCCGCAAAGGAAGCTCATCACATGGCACCTACCGACGCACTGATCTTCGACGCGATCCGCACGCCCCGCGGGAAGGGCAAGTCGAACGGCTCGCTCCACACCACCAAGCCCATCGACTTGGTCGTCGGCCTCATGCACGAGACGCTTTCACGCAATGTAACCCTCGATCCGGCACGCGTCGATGACGTTGTGCTCGGCTGCGTCACCCCCGTCGGCGACCAGGGTGCCGACATCGCCAAGACGGCAGCGATCAAGGCCGGTCTGCCGGACACGGTCGCAGGCGTTCAGCTAAACCGCTTTTGCGCGTCCGGCCTTGAGGCCGTCAACATCGCCGCCCAGAAGGTCGCTTCTGGCTGGGAGGATTTGGTCTTTGCCGGTGGCGTTGAATCAATGTCGCGCGTGCCGATGGGCACCGACGGTGGCGCCTGGGCGATGGACCCGGAGACCGCCTATGACACCTCGTTTGTCCCCCAGGGAATCAGCGCCGACCTGATCGCGACGGTTGAGGAGTTCAGCCGCGAGGACGTGGACGCCTACGCAACCCGCTCGCAGGAACGCGCCGCGGCGGCGCAGGCGGAGGGCCGGTTTGACAAGTCGGTGATTCCGGTGACCGACATCAACGACCAGGTCGTGCTTGAAAAGGACGAGTTCATCCGGGCCGGCACCACGGTCGAGACGCTCGGCAAGCTCAACCCCTCGTTTGAGGTAATGGGTGAGATGGGCGGCTTCGACGCAGTGGCGCTCCAGAAGTACCACTGGGTCGAGAAAATCAACCACGTCCACACCCCTGGCAACTCGTCGGGGATCGTGGACGGCGCGGCGCTGGTGACGATCGGCAACGAGCGCACCGGCGATGAGTTGGGCCTCAAGGCCCGCGGCCGGATCCTCGCGACGGCCCTCTCGGGCGCCGACCCGACAATCATGCTGACCGGCCCGGCCCCGGCGTCGAAGAAGGCGCTTGAGAAGGCCGGCCTGACCGTTGATGACCTCGACCTGGTCGAGATCAACGAAGCCTTCGCCGCGGTCGTGTTGCGGTTCGTCCGCGATATGGGCCTTGACATGAGCAAGGTCAACGTCAACGGCGGCGCGATCGCAATGGGGCATCCCCTCGGCGCAACCGGCGCGATGATCCTGGGAACGATCCTTGACGAGCTCGAGCGCACCGGCGGCCGCTACGGCCTTTGCACCCTGTGCGTCGGCGGCGGCATGGGCATCGCGACTGTAGTCGAGGCTTTATGAGCCTCGACGGTTCATTGAGCGCTTCGCGCGAAAGCAGCATGTCAGGCGCGAAGCGCCGCAAATTGACTTTCGAGCGAATCAGCTAGTTCGCCCGCACCCACCAAGACCTACCAAGAGAAAGAAGCAATGAGCGAGAGCAGCACGATCCGCTGGGACAAGGACGCCGACGGCGTTGTCGTCCTGACGATGGACGACCCCAACCAATCGGCGAACACCATGAACGAGGCCTACGGCCGCTCGATGGCAGCAACCGTCGAGCGCCTCGAGGCTGAAAAGGACGAGATCACCGGGGTCATCCTGACCTCGGCGAAATCCACGTTCTTCGCCGGCGGCGATTTGAACGACCTGCTGGCCGCAACCCCGGAGGATGCGCCCCGGATGGCCGAGGGAGTTCGCGAGATCAAGGCCCAGCTACGTCGCCTGGAGACACTTGGCAAGCCGGTCGTCGCTGCGATCAACGGCGCCGCCCTGGGCGGCGGCTTGGAGATCGCGTTGGCCGCCCACCACCGCATCGCCGTTGGCGACCCCGCGGCAAAGGTTCAGCTCGGCTTTCCGGAAGTGCAGCTTGGCCTCCTGCCCGGTGGCGGCGGCGTCGTTCGATCCGTCCGGATGTTCGGCATCGTCGACGCGCTGATGAAGCTTCTGCTCGAAGGCAAGCGCTACCAGCCCGCCAAGGCGCTGGAGATGGGCCTGATCGACAAGGTCGTCGATGCAAAGGACGACCTGATCCCGGCCGCCAAGGCGTGGATCGAGGCCAACCCAGAGGCCGCCCAGCCCTGGGACTCCAAGGGCTACAAGCTGCCCGGCGGCGCTCCCTCGAATCCGAAGCTGGCCGCCAACCTTCCGGCCTTCCCGGCGAATCTGCGCAAACAGCTGAAGGGCGCCAACTACCCGGCTCCACACCACATCATGGCCGCCGCCGTCGAGGGTGCGCAGGTGGACTTCGACTCGGCGATCGAGATCGAAGGGCGCTACTTCACCGACCTCGCTGTCGGCCAAGTCGCCAAGAACATGATCCAAGCGTTCTTCTTTGACCTGCAGCAGGTCAACGGCGACCGCGACCGCCCGGCTGAGATCGAGCCGTTCGCGGCGCAGAAGGTGGTTGTCTTGGGCGCCGGGATGATGGGCGCCGCAATCGCCTACGTCTCCGCCAAGGCCGGCATCGAGGTCGTGCTTAAGGACGTCGACCAGGAGGCGGCCGAGAAGGGCAAGGCCTATTCCGAGAAGCTCGTCGCCAAGGGCGTCGAGCGCGGCAAGACCACCCAGGAAAAGGGTGACGCCCTGTTGGCGTTGATCACGCCGACGACCGATCCGGCAGCGGCTGAGGGCGCTGACCTGGTGATCGAGGCCGTGTTCGAGGACCCCGCTGTGAAGGCCAAGGTCTTCGCCGAGATCGAGCCCTACTTGGCCGACGGTGCGCTGCTGGGCTCAAACACCTCGACCCTGCCGATCACAGGCCTCGCCGAGGGCGTCAGCCGTCCAACCGAGTTCATCGGGCTTCACTTCTTCTCGCCGGTGGACAAGATGCCGCTGCTCGAGATCATCAAAGGCGAGGAGACATCGCAGGAGACGCTCTACCGCGCGCTCGACGTCGCCAAGCAGATCAAGAAGACCCCGATCGTCGTCAACGACAGCCGTGGCTTCTTCACCAGTCGCGTCATCGGCACCTTCATCAACGAGGGCATCGCGATGCTGAAGGAAGGCGTTCCCGCGCCAACGATCGAACAAGCCTCATCGCAGGCCGGCTACCCGGCGCCTGTCCTGCAGTTGATGGACGAGCTCAACATGGAGCTTGCCGCCAAGATCCGCAAGTCAACCGTTGAGGCGCTTGTGGCCGAGGGCATCGAGGTTCCAGACCATCCCGCGTTCGAGGTTGTTGACCGGATGCTCGAACTCGAAAGGCCGGGCAAGCTTCGCGGCGCGGGCTTCTATGAGTACGAGGACGGCAAGCGGACCGGCCTGTGGCCGGGCCTTCGTGACGAGTATCCGCCGGTTGCGGATCCGTCGCAGATCTCGCTTCGCGACCTCGAGGAGCGCATGCTCTTCGCCGAAGCACTTGAGACGATCAAGTGCCTTGATGAGGGCGTGATCGAGACGATCGCCGACGCCAACATCGGTTCGGTCTTCGGAATCGGCTTCCCGGGTTGGACCGGCGGGGTCATCCAGTACATCAACGGCTACGAGGGCGGGCCCGCGGGGTTCGTCGAGCGATCGCGCGAGTTGGCGGCGGCATTCGGCGAGCGCTTTGAGCCGCCGGCTTCGCTGGTTGAACTGGCGGAGTCGGGCGGCACATACTCGGACAAGGCGCTAGCTGCGGCCTAGTCGGCGTACGCTTTTAGACATGCCGGCGACCTCCACCCCCCGCGAGCAATGGGAGGCCGCATACGCCCAGGCGCCTGAGCGTGAGGCGCTGTTTGAGACCATTTCCGGACACCCGATCCGGCCGCTCTACGGACCGCAGGAGGCGGACGCTGAGCACGATGGCAAGCTCGGCTACCCAGGGCAGTTCCCGTTCACGCGCGGCATCTACCCGTCGATGCACCGCGGGCGACTGTGGACGATGCGCCAGTTCGCGGGCTTCGGCACCGTCGAGGAGACAAACGAGCGGTTCCGCTACCTGCTCGACCATGGCCAGACCGGGCTCTCGACGGCGTTTGACATGCCGACGCTGATGGGGCTCGACTCCGACCACCCGCGGTCGCTCGGCGAAGTCGGGGTCGAAGGCGTGGCACTTGACACCGTCGACGACATGCTGACCCTGTTCGACGACATCCCGCTTGATCAAGTCACCGTCTCAATGACGATCAATGCGCCGGCCGCAATCGTCCTCGCGTTCTACGTCGTCGCCGCCGAGGAGCGCGGCTTCAGCCCCGACAAGCTCGGCGGCACGATCCAGACCGACATCCTCAAGGAGTACATCGCTCAGAAGGAGTGGTGCTTTCCGATTCGCCCGGCGATGGCGTTGGTCGGCGACATGGTCGAGTGGTGCTCGCAGACGATGCCGCGCTGGCATCCGATCTCGATCTCCGGCTACCACATCCGCGAAGCTGGATCGACCGCGGCCCAGGAGCTTGCTTTCACACTGAAGGACGGCTTCACCTACGTTGAGGAAGCGATCGAGCGGGGCCTCGATGTCGACGACTTTGCCCCGCGCCTCTCGTTTTTCTTCAACGCCCACCTCGACTTCTTCGAGGAGATCGCGAAGTACCGCGCCGCCCGCCGGATCTGGGCGACCGAGATGCGCGACACCTACGGCGCCAAGGATCCGCGCTCGCAGATGATGCGCTTTCACACCCAGACGGCGGGCGTCTCGCTCACGGCGCAGCAGCCCCTGGTCAACATCGTCAGGACGACAATTGAGGCGCTGGCGGGCGTCCTCGGCGGCACCCAGTCACTGCACACGAACTCCTTTGACGAGGCGCTGGCCCTGCCGACCGAAGCGGCCGTGCGGATCGCGCTGAGGACGCAGCAGGTGATCGCCCACGAATCCGGCGTCACCAACACCGTGGACCCACTCGGCGGCGCCTATTTCGTCGAGGCGCTGACCGACGAGATCGAGGCTGCGGCCTATGACTACTTCGCCCGGATTGACGAGCTGGGCGGCATGGTCGCCGCGATCGAAGAGGGTTTCCCTCAACGCGAGATCGCCGAGGCCGCCTTCCAATACCAGCGCGAGGTCGATACCAAGGAGCGCATTGTGGTCGGGGTCAACGAGCACCGGGTCGAAGGTGACGAGCTCGGCAACTTGCACAAGGCCGACCCGGGCGCGGAGACGCGGCAGCGCGAGCGGCTCGAGGCCACGAAGTCGCGCCGCGATGGAGCTGCTGTCGAGGCCACGCTGAGCGACTTGGCCGCAGCTGCGGAGGCGAAGCAGAACCTGATGGAACCCCTCATCGCATGCGCCCGGGCTCGCGTGGCCGAGGGCGAGATCATCGAGCGCCTGCAGACCGTCTACGGCACCTACACCGAGCAGCCCGAGTTCTGATCCCGTAGCTAGGCTTCCCGTCCCCGCCGGGGTAGCTCAGCTGGTTAGAGCAGCGGAATCATAATCCGCGTGTCGGGGGTTCGAGTCCCTCCCCCGGCATGACAAAACGGGCTTGAGGCGAGATACTGAGTGGGCGATGTCGCAAGAGAATGTGGAGATCATCCGACGGCTCTACGAAGCCTTCCACGCCAGCGACGTAGCGGGTCTCGATTACTTCCATCCAGACGTCGTAACCGACGCGAGTCACCGAGTTGATGGGCGGCTAGGCCATGGTCGAGACGAACTCTTGACGATTCTGGCGGAATGGATGACCACCTGGGAGGAGTGGCGGGAAGAGATCGAGGAGATACACGACCTTGGGGACCGGGTGCTGGTGATCTCCACACAGCGGGGTCGCGGTAAGGGAAGCGGGGTCGAGTGGGAGGGCCGCTTTTGGATGCTCTATGAAATTGAGCAAGGGAAGATCAGTCGCTGGACGATCTATGACCGTCCCGAAGAGGTCCTCGAAGCCGCCGGGCTTGAGGAGTAGACGATGTCGCAGGAGAACGTGGACGTGGTAATGGCTTGCTTCGCGCTGTTCGGAAAAGGCGATCTTGAGGGCATCCTTCAATACATAAATCCTGACGGCGAAGTCATCGAGTCCCCCACGATGCCGGACGCCCAGACATTCCATGGGCACGAGGGCTTTATTACCGCCATCGGCCACTGGTCTGGCGAGTTCGACGACTTCCAGGTAGAGATCGAACGACTGATCGATGCTGGTGACACGGTGATTACCTTCGTCCGCCAGGTGGCTCGCGGCAAGCACAGCGGTGTCCCGGTGGAAACGCGAGTTGGGAACGTCTACACCTTCCGGAACGGCCGAATATTGAGGTGGGAAATGTTCGTCCCACCCGAAAAGGCCCTCGAAGCCGCCGGGCTATCGGAGTAGGACGCCGACAGCCCTGCTCGCACCGCAACCCGAGTGGACGCGGCTGCAGGAGATCTGGAAGCTCGTGAGCTGCTAGCCGCCCTCACCGCTAGTGGATTTCCGTTAGGCTCAAATCGAACGTGTGGACGGACGGCAAATGAGGTCCAGGATCGGCGGCTACCTGCGGCAGCAACACCTGGCGCTGCTCGCTCTGATCGTCGCGCTGAGCGGCACCGCATACGCCGCGACGAAGGTCGGCCCCAACGAGATCGCAACGAACGCGGTCCGCGCGAAACACATCAAGACGGAGAACGTCCACGGCAAGGACCTGCGCTGCCCGGGCAGCATGAAGCTGCGCGGCGGCTTGTGCTTCGAGCGAACCGCCCGCCCGCCCGCCAACTGGGACGACGCGCTCGAGCGATGTGCGTCGCTGCGGCGGCGTCTCCCGACCATCGCCGAGGCGCTGCTCGCGATCGAGACCTTCCCCACCCCGCCCTCGCAAGAGAACTACTGGACCTCGGACTCGACTCACCGAGACGACGGTGACAACCAGTTCAGCGCGTTCGTCGCGAACCTTGAAGCGGGGACGCTCGACGTCGGCTACGCAGGGCAGTTCAACCCGAACGCCTACATCTGCGTGACCGGCGCCGGCGCCTGAGTAGTCCGAGCGCTGGGAGCAGGTCCGACGACACGGGCAGGCCATCTGCGAGCCAGGCCTGGAATCCACCCACGACATCCGTCGCGTTCAGGCCGAAGCGACGGAGTGTTGCCCTGCGAGGCTCGATTGGTAGCCCTCGTCGCAGAGCAGAATGATCGTCCGCGAGGAAGTCCGCAAAGCCGCCGAGCTCTCGGAGTAGGAAGCCCAGCCCCGTCCACATCGCAACCGCCCAGGTGGGCAACGGATGGGCAACACACCACCCACAACCAGCCGCAACTGGGCGCGTACGCTTCACACATGGACACGCACGGCCCGTGCGGTTAGGCCCCACCAGCCGCAACCAGCCGCAACTTCAGGGGCGGAATCACAATCCGCGTGTCGGGGGTTCGAGTCCCTCCCCCGGCATGACAGAACGGGCGTGAAGCGAGATACTGAATGGGCGATGTCGCAGGAGAACGTGGATGTGGTACGGCGCTGGCTCGAGGCCTACAACCGGCGGGATATCGAGGAATTGCTCGAACTCTCCGATCCGGATATCGAGTTTCGCTCGATCTTCGCCCAGATCGAGTCGGGTGGTGCCTTTCGCGGGGAAACAGGCGTCTACGAGTACTTCAAGACAATCGGTGATGCCTACGAAACGTTCCAAGTCCTGCAGGATGAGTTCCGCGACGCGGGAGCGGCGGTGTGGCTTTCGGCGCAAGCCGTATGGACCGGCAGGGGGAGCGGGGCAAGTGACACGACTCGAATTGCCGTCGTCGTCTGGCTGCGGAAGGCAAAGGTGATGCGAGTCGAGACGTTTACAGGCCGCGCCGCGGCCCTCGAAGCCGCCGGGCTTGAGGAGTAGACAATGTCGCAGGAGAACCAACAAGTCGTTCGGGCGATGTTCGACGCATTCTCGCGTGGCGACACACCCGCGATGCTCAAGCTGGCCGACCCGAGCGTTGTCTTCACTCCGATCCCGGATGCACCGGACGTCCAGGACTTCCACGGGCACGAAGGTCTGTTGCGAGGCATAGCCCAGACGACAGAGATTTGGGACGACTTCTCCGCCGAGCTCTGCGAGATGCGCGACTTTGACGACCACGTTCTTGCTTCGCTGCGGTGGTGGGGGCGTGGACCGAGCAGCGGGATACAGATGGAAGTCGACGTTTACGCCCTCGTCACCTTCTATGAAGGCAAGATCGTCCGCTGGCAATTTTTCGCGTCTGGGCAGCAGGCCCTCGAAGCCGCCGGGCTGTCGGAATAGCAGCCTCAGCGGCTCGCATCGAGCCGCTGAGGTGGGCAACGGATGGGCAACGCACGCCATCGCAGCTGACGACCGGCGCCACGCCTGTGTGACAGATGTTCCACAACGGGACACGACAGCCGGTTTAGAGTTGCCGCATGAGAGGTCATCTCGCGTTTCGGCAAGTTGGGATCGGCTTCGGCGTCATCGCCGCGTCGGTCGTCGTGGCGGCCTGGAGTGGATGCGGCGGCGACGAATCGTCCGACACCGACGCATCCGCATCTGGGCTCACGGAACAGCTCGTGGACGCGGGCGAAATCGGGCTGGAGTCAGAGCGAGAGTTCGAATGGGACAACCCCACCGACTTCGTCACCCAGGGGGTGTTCTTCGCGCAGGAGACCGCGCCATCTGAGCTGATCGGCGAGGTTGAAGAGGCCGGCTTCCAGTCGGCCGCAGGCGCGGCGCTCAAGGATGAGAAGGGCGAGGTCTTCGCGTTCGTCGGCGTCGCTGCCTTCGACTCCGAGGAGGGGGCTGCTGACGGTCTCGCAACGTTCCACGCCGAGGACCTCAAGCCCCCCTGCTTCGGAGCGTGCGTGGTTGCGCCGGCCGAGCGCGCGGCCAAAGGGATCCCGGACTCCGCATCGGTGCACCAAGTTCCGAGCAAGAGCAAGCCACCCCCCGGTCTGTTTCCGTTCGAGGGCTTCCTGACTGAGTTCAGGGTCGGCAACAAGGTCTACCTCTTCCAGATGAGCGGCCCGCCCGGCCTATCCGAGGACGATTACGACGCCGACCTCAAGGCCGTCTACGAGCACGTGTCGGCCAGTCAGTAGCCAGGCCCAGTCCAACGGGCGATACTGATTAAGGAGACGGCGACGATGGCGTTCTACAGTGGTCAGATACACCCTCGAATCAGCAACGCCGCCTGTGGGATGAAGACGAACGACGCTCTGCGCGAGCGCGTGTGCGACGGGCTCGCGCTGTAGAGCTCGGACCCGAGGACGTGGACCGGACGTTTTGCGCCGCGTGCGATTCAGGCAAGAATCGGCGGCCCTGCCCATGGACTCGACCAGCCGCAACCAACCGCCGAATGGTAATCCGCGTGTCGGGGGTTCGAGTCCCTCCCCGGCATGACAGGCCAAGCCAAATTCCTCGGCCCACCAATCCTGGGGTAGCTCCGGCAGGCCGGGACGCGAGATACTGCGCGGGCGGTGTCACAGGAACACATCAAGACGTTCTCGGACCACATCACCGCCTTCAACCGAGGCGAATACGACGCTGCGCTCGAGTTCCTCGACCCAGAGATCGAGTGGCGCATGCCGAGCATCGTTCCGGATACTCCCGAGACTGTCCGTGGCCATCAAGCCGTGCGTGAATCGTGGAAGCTCGCGGATGAGACCTTCGGAGACTTTGCCTTCGAGGTCGTCGAAATGGAGGATCTTGGAGCGCGCGCCTTCGGGCGTCTTCATGTCGCCGGTCGCGGAAAGCAAAGCGGCGTAAGCACGGAAATGAGCGTCTACGTCGTCGTGGCGTTCAAAGCTGGGTTGATTGCGCGAATCGACTGGTTGCAGAGCCGGTCTAAGGCCCTCCAAGCCGCCGGGCTGTCGGAGTAGAGCCGCGCACGGGTGCATCCACGCCGGCTCTCGTCTATGAGTGGTTCATGTCTTGTGAGCGACCCACTTAAGCTTGCCGGAATCACAAATGCCCTTCGGGGGTCCGGCGTCCTGTCTGTTCCTGAGGGTTCCGCTCGCCCTGCCATCTCGCTTCAGGTGGCCACTGAGGCGATACCTGAGCGTGTCGCCGCCCCTCCTGCGCTCGCTTCGGTTCTCGCCCGATCCTGTGAGCGCATTGAAAGACCGATGGCGAACCTTCACCGGCGGATCCCAGGTCAGTTGGAAGCCGAAGAGACTTGGACCGTTCTCGCACATGAATTCACCGGTGGTGTACGAGTCGGTGAGCTTTCGCTTTCCGGCTACCTTGTGAAATGTCAGCTGGACGGTTGAGCCCGGCTGGCCCTTGATGTGCCCTTTGTACTCGGCTGCAGGAGCCGGTACGACGGAAAGTCCGGCAAACCCAACAGCGATCAGCGCCACGGTCATCGGTCTTCGCATCTTGACCCTCCTATACGCGGAGCAGAATCGGTGGGAAAGGCCCACCGACCACACACTTTATCCATTGCATTCGCCTGAAGGGGGCCTTCGGCAACGAATCCCGCCAACCTTCCTATCCGCGGGCATGGGATGGTTTGAGCCCTGCCACCAGCACGACGAAATGGGGATACTGAGTAGGCGATGTCGGAGAAGCGCGAGTTGTGCGCCGGGCACACGCCGAGTTTCTGACCGGACTCGCTCGTGGCGATTTCGCTGCGACTTTTGACGCTGGCACCAGCTCCCCCCACTTCGAATGGGTTCTGCCTACCCAGGCCCCGGCCTGAGGCCGGTGTACAAGGGCCGGGAAGCGTGGGTCGAATTCATACGCACTTGGACCGAGGACTTCGACTGGTCGATCGAGCTCGAGCAAGCGATCGATGCGGGTGACGGACGCCTTGTCGTGACATATCGCCAGCGCGCGGTCGGCAAAGGGAGCGGGGTGCCGGTCGAGTTGGTGATGGGTGCGGTCTGGACAGTCGAGAGCGGCCAGGTGATCCGGGCGGAGAACTTTCTCGATCCCGCCGAGGCCTTCGAAGCCGCCGGGCTGGGAATTAGCGGGGTCGAAAACACTCCCCGGCGGGACAACAAACGTCCTGAGGAGGGATACTGCGTGGGCGATGTCAGCGGAGAACGTGGAGATCGTGCGGAGGGTCTACGAGGCGGCAGCTTCCCGCGACGCGGCGGCCATCATGGCCCTCTACGACCCACAGGTCGAGTTGGATGCGTCCGCGCTGGGCATCAACAGCAGCGACGGGGGTGTCTTCCGGGGACACGCGGGCCTCCGGAACATGTTCCGCGAGTGGCATGAGGCATGGGGAGAGATCGAGTACTCGTACGAGGAGTTAATCGACGCCGGTGAACAGGTGGTTTCGGTCGTGACCAGACACGCGCGCGGGCGATCCAGCGGTATAGACGTCGAAAGATCGTTCGCCCTCCTCTGGACACTCCATGACGGCAGGGTGATCCGGGTGGTCTGGTTCTTGGACCGTACCGAAGCCCTCCAAGCCGCCGGGCTGCAGAAATGACGCAGAAGCTGGATACTGGACCTCGATGATTACTACCGTGGCGGTTGGAACCGACGGATCGGAATCGGCAACCGAAGCCGTCATGGAGGCGGCCGAAATCGCGCGACGCTTTGGGGCCAAACTGGTGCTCCTTAGTGCCTTCGAGCGCTCGAAGGGCTCCTCTGCAGCCAGGTCCCCGAACGTCGAGCTGCAGTGGATTTCGAACTCGTCGGCCCGAGTGAGATCGATCCTTGAGCGCATCGCGGAGGACCTGGGCAAGGACGGAATTGACTGCGAGACGCGTGCCGATGAGGGCGATGCGGGCGAGGTACTCGTGCGGCTTGCCGAGGAATGCGGGGCCGATCTTCTGGTGATCGGCAATAAGGGGATGAAGCGCCGAGTACTAGGCAGCGTCCCGAATACGGTCACGCACAACGCGAGCTGCTCGGTTTTGGTGGTCAAGACCACATAGAGACAGATCGCTCCCGACGCGAGATACGGCCCTTCTGGGAGCGCAACACGGCACTCGAACTCGCCGGTCTGTCGGACTAAGCCCCGCGGATCGTTCTTTCTCTCGTCTCATTTATCAGACAGCCGAGCCCGTCCAGTCCTTTTGCACTGAACGTCGGCGCCGCCTCGGTCGCCGCATTGACGCCTGACTGCAACCGGCGTAGGCTCTATCCATGCAGCAAAAGGAGCTCCCGCGGATTGGCCCGCGAGCGCGACTAGGGGGCGCAGCCTTGGCCGTGCTGGTCGCACTGTCCGTGCTTCCAGCCACAGCCGCCGGGCCGAAAACGCGCCTTGCAAGCCAGGGAAACACCGGGGAACCGGCCGCGAACGGCAGCGACGCTAGCGCAATCTCGGGAAACGGCGCGGTCGCGGCCTTCATCTCCAATTCAGACAACTTGCCCCAGGGAGACGGCACCACGGTGCAGGTGTACGTGCGCGACTTCGACGCCGAGAAGACGCGGCCCGCGAGCCGCGCGTCAAACGGGGAAGTGGCTGACGAGGACAGCAGGGAGCCGTGGCTCTCGGCGTCCGGTCGCCTCGTGGCGTTCAGTTCGAGGGCGACGAACCTGCCGGCGGGCGACGGATCCATCGTTCAGGTGTATATGCATGACCGTGTCACGGGGAAGACGCGACTGGTCTCGAAGACGTCTGCCGGTGTGGCGGGCGACGCCAGTTCCCGCGTCCCGAGCCTCTCCGGCAATGGGCGGTACGTCGCATTCGCATCCAGCGCCGGGAACCTGCCGGGGGCGGACTCAATCGACAGTGGCCTCTACATTCACGACCGCAAGAGGCGCAAGACCCGACTCGGCAGTAAAGCCGCCGACGGGACTCCTGTCGAGGCCATCGACGGCCAGATCTCAGGCGACGGCAATCACCTCGTGTTCCAGTCGAACGCAAGCGAGCTGCCACAGGGGGATGGGGACACCTACCGCGTCTATGTGAAGGACCTTCGCAGCGGCACGGTGCGACTGGCGAGCGCAACCTCCGCGGGCCTGCCCGCAAACGATAATTGCGGGGACGAAGCCCTGTCCAATGACGGCTCGGCCGCCGTCTTCACTTGCTACGCCGACAACATGCCCGGCGGCGACGGCGTAACCAGGCTCGTGTACATCCGTGACCTCGTAAATGGAACCACCCGCCTCGTGAGTAAAAGCAACAGCGGCGACGCTGCCGAAGAGGCCGCCTACGACCCGTTCATCTCAGGTAACGGCAAGATCGTGAACTTCTACACATTCTCAAACAACTTGCCGGGCTTGGATGACGTGGAGGACGTCTACGTCTACACCGTGACCAAGAGGAGGGTCGCCCTGGCCAGTCGCAACTCGGCCGGTCAGGCCGTGGAGGACGACAGCGAGGCATATCCGCCATCGCTTTCGCGAAACGGGGCCTACATTGTTTTCCGGACCAACGGCGACAATCTCCCGGGGAGCGGCTCCGGCACGCAGCTCTACAGGCGTGGGCCCCTTCGCTAGTCGCTCTCGAGGCAGCGGTGGATAGCAACACCGTCGACGGCTTCCGGCACGGAACATGGTGTAGGTGAACTCAGCTGCGTTGATAGTTGCCGGGTTCGCAGGTGTCCGCAACGCATTTAGACTCAACCAGTGGAAATCGTTCGGACGCACGGACTCGAGATCGCGTACGAGCGGGTCGGCGAAGGGCCACCGCTGGTTTTCGTCCACGGCGCTGCGGAGGACGGCCGCATTTGGCGTCCGCAACTTGCCGCACTGAGCAAGGAATTCACGGTCGTCGCCTGGGACGAACCGGGGGCGGGTCGTTCGTCGGATCTCCCTTCGGAATTTCAACTTGCCGATTATTCGAGCTGCCTCGCCGCTCTGATCGAGGCGCTCGGGCATGGCCCCGCACACATCGCTGGCCTCTCCTGGGGCGGCACTGTTGCCCTCGAGCTCTACCGGCACCAGCCTCAGCTCGTCGCAACGCTGATTCTCATCGATACCTACGCCGGCTGGAAGGGGTCGCTGCCAGAGGAGGAGGTGCGCGATCGAGTCGCCGGTGCACGCGAGATGCTCGCGGCGACCGCGGATGATTTCGATCCCACCCTTCCCGGGCTTTTCGCCGGGGATCCGCCGGCTGAGTTCGTCCCGCTGCTTGGAGAGATCGCTGCCGACGTCCGCCCGGCGAGCGTCGGGACACAGCTAGGCCTCATGGCCGAGACTGACCAGCGTCACATGCTGCCTGGAATCAGCGTGCCCACGCTGTTGATTTGGGGTCAGCTCGACGCACGTTCGCCGCTCAGCGTCGCCCACCAATTCGAGGCGGCGATCCCGGATACCCAGCTCGTCGTGATCCCTGGTGCCGGTCACCTCAGCAACCTTGAACGACCCGATCAGGTCAACGCGGTGGTCGGCGCGTTCTGCCGCCTTCACCCACCGCCGACCTCACAGGGTTAGGCTCCTGCCGGTGAAGACGAGACACCTCGCGATCCTCTTCGTGGCGACGCTGCTGGCGGCCCCCGCGAGCGCCTCGGCGTGCTCCTGCGCGAGGACGTCTCCGGAGGAGGCGCTGCGCGGCTCCGACGCCGCCGTGATCGCAAAGCTCCGCAAGGTCACTCCACGGAACGAGGACCAAAACGGCCGGGCCGACTTCACCTATCGCATCCGCCGGGTCTTCAAGGGGCGCCAGCAATACGAGCTCCACGCCGGCAGGAAGCTGGTCATCGAGAGTTATCTGAGCAGCGCGACCTGCGGCCTGCCACAACGAAAGCGGCTCTACGGGCTGCTGCTCTACGAGACGCGCCGAGGCCTCAGCTCCAACCTTTGTTCCCTGATGACTCCGAAGCGGCTGCGCCGGACCGCGGAGGCCCGCGGGGAGCGCCAGGGTGCGCAGTTCGGTCGCGGCGCACCTTGTCGCAAGACGTGAATCGTGGCGGCCTGACCGACCGCGTAGCCGCGTGGCGGGATTCAGGCGGGCACGAGGACGTCCGTGGCAATCAGATCTTTACCCGCGCCGCTGCTGAAAACGCAAGCGATCCGGTGTTGGTCCTGCTGCACGGGTTTCCATCCAGCTCGTATGACTTCCGCGCCCTCCTGCCGTTGCTGGGGGATCGTCCCAGCCTTTGTTTTGACTTCCTAGGATTCGGCCTGTCCGACAAGCCTCGCGATCACACCTACAGCCTCTTCGATCAGGCCGATCTAGCGGAGGAGCTGATTTGCCGCCGCTTTCCCGATCGCTCGATCTTCGTGCTGGCCCACGACATGGGTACTTCTGTCGCGACCGAGCTGATGGCCCGCGACATTGACGGCGAGCTTGGCTTCGAACTGACCGGGGCCCTGCTTTTCAACGGCAGCATCGTCTTGGACCGGGCCTCGCTGACCCCCGCGCAGAAGCTGCTGCGCTCGCGCGTCGGACCGCTTGCCGCCAGGCTCGCGAACAGGCCCGTGTTCGCGAGGGAATTCGCGGCGATCTTCTCCGCGGCCCATCCGCTTGACGATGCCGAGCTTGCCGACCAGTGGGCGCTTGTCTGCCACAACGGCGGCCGCACCCTTGGGCACCGGCTCGTCCACTACCTCGGCGAACGCGTGGAGCACGCACCGCGCTGGCATGGCGCGATCAGCGATTGGCCACGGCCCCTTCACCTCGCCTGGGGCCTTCGGGACCCGGTTGCAACGACATTCGTCCTTGACGCCGTTTGCGAACTCCGACCTGGCGTCGAAGTCTCGAGGCTCGCCGATCTTGGCCACTACCCACAACTCGAAGACCCCGGGGCCCTGCTTGCGCCAATTGAGCGAGCGCTTCAGGTATCGACCGGCCGCACATGAGTGGGGCGTAGATTGGTTGGGCGATGATCGCCTCTACCCCACTCGCGATCGAGGCGACTGGCCTTGCCAAGAGCTTCGGCGATACGAAAGCCGTTGACGGCGTCAACCTCGTGGTCCAGCCTGGGTCCGTTTACGGGGTCCTCGGGCCGAACGGCGCGGGCAAGACGACGACAATCCGGATGCTGGCGACGCTGCTGAAGCCAGATGCGGGATCGGCGCGGGTGTTCGGCCATGACGTTGTCAGCGAGTCTGGAGCCGTGCGTGAACTCGTCAGCCTGACGGGTCAAATCGCTTCCGTTGACGAGGACCTGACGGGCCGCGAGAATCTCGTCCTGTTGGGACTACTACTTGGGCTCAGACGCGCGACGGCGAAGCGCGCGCGCCGACGAGTTGCTTGACGCCTTTGGCCTGACCGAAGCCGCCAGCCGTCTGGTCAAGCACTACTCGGGCGGCATGAGGCGGCGCCTCGACCTTGCCGCCAGCATCGTTGTCACGCCGCGGCTGATGTTCCTTGACGAGCCAACCACCGGGCTCGATCCGCGCTCACGTAACCACGTGTGGGAAATCATCCGGGCACTTGTCGCGGAGGGGACCACGATCCTGCTCTGTACGCAGTACCTGGACGAGGCGGATCAGCTGGCTGACGGAATCGCCGTAATCGATCATGGACGGGTGATCGCCGAGGGAACCCCCGGCCAGCTCAAGGCGTCGGTCGGTTCCGGCGCGCTCCACGTCCGGTTGCTCGACCCCGAGAATCGAGCGGAAGCGGTCCGGCTGCTTGCGGGCTCGCTCGAAAATATCCAGCTTGAATCCGACCCGACAGCATTTTCGGCGCCTTGTGCCGATGCTGACCGTGGCGCTGCCGCGGTCAGCACGCTGACCAGCGCGGGGATCGGCATCGCCGATTTCTCGCTCGGGCAGCCGAGCCTTGACGAGGTGTTTCTGGCTATCACCGGCCATCCTGCTGAGGACGGCGAGACCGAGTCGTTGACGATTGGAGACAAAGCGCCATGAGCGAACCGGCGACAGCCGTGGACCCGCCTGAACTGAGCGCCGAGGATGCTGCCCTTCGTAAGGCGCTGGCCTCCACCCCGCGCCCGCCGACGGCGAGTGCCCGGTCGGCGACAATGGCGTTCGGCTGGCGCGGCATGCTGAAGATCAAGCACGTGCCGGAACAGCTCCTCGACGTCACAATCACCCCGGTGTTTTTCCTGGTGATGTTCACCTACCTGTTCGGCGGAGCCATCGCCGGCTCGACCGGGGACTACCTCCAATACATCCTCCCGGGCGTGCTGGTTCAGACGGTTCTGTTTACGACCGTGTATTCCGGCGTAGCGTTGAACGTCGACCGCACCAAGGGCGTCGTCGATCGATTCCGCTCACTTCCTATCTGGCCGGCGGCGCCGCTAGCCGGAGCGTTGCTGGGCGACAGCGTGCGCTACGTGCTTGCCGGAACGGTGACCATTGTGCTCGGCCTGATCTTGGGCTTCCGCCCTGACGGTGGACTTGTGGGGGTCCTCGCCACGCTGGGGTTGGTGGTGGTATTCGCCTTTGGAATGTCGTGGATCTTCACCACGGTCGGGCTCCTGCTGCGGTCGCCGAACGCGGTTATGAACGCAGGATTTGAGGGGATCTTCCCGCTGATCTTCCTCTCGAACATATTCGTTAAGCCCGAGACGTTGCCGACAGGCCTCAAGGCGTTCGTAGACGTCAACCCAATCTCGATCCTTACGGACGCTTCACGTGGATTGATGGCGGGTAACCCGGATGGAGGTGACATCCTGATCGTGCTTGCTGTGGCGGCTGCGATCACAGCAGTATTTGCGCCGCTTACTACCCATCTATACCGCCGGGCATAGCCAGACGTGAACCGATAGCGATACCCTCCCAGGGTATGGCAGATCAAGCCCCGGGCTACATCGCAGACAAGGAAGCGCTTCGCAAGCGCCTGCGCCGGATCGCCGGACAGGTTGGCGGCATCGAGCGAATGGTTGATGACGAGCGCTACTGCATCGAGATCCTGACTCAGGTCTCCGCCGCCCAGGCGGCGCTTGACAGGGTCTCGCTGACGCTCCTTGACGACCACACTCGCCACTGTGTGATCGGCGCCGAGGACGGCGAGCGCGAAGCGTTGACCACAGAGATGATGGACGCCGTCGGGCGCCTGCTGCGAAGCCGCTAGCGAACGCTCCGCATCTCCCAAATCGGACGCGTAGGCGCCTCGCTACCTTCAATTGCCTGATGTCATCGCAGCTCGCAGTCGAGGCAAAAGGCCTACGCAAGACCTACAAGGACGTCGAGGCCCTCTGCGGCGTCGACCTGAGCGTCGAGCGCGGAAGCGTGCTTGGAATCCTCGGTCCTAACGGCGCTGGCAAGACGACGGCTGTGCGGATCCTGACAACCCTCCTGCCCCCCAGCGGCGGCAGCGCTCAGGTCATGGGCCTCGACGTGGTTGCGGATGCGAAGCAGCTGCGATCCCAGATCGGCCTGGCCGGGCAGTACGCGGCGGTGGACGAGAACCTGACCGGATTCGAGAACCTGGAGATGGTCGGTCGGCTCTACCACCTCGGTCGTCCCAAGGCGATAGCGCGGGCCCGAACCCTGCTCGACCGCTTCGAGCTCGATGAGGCCGCTGATCGGCTGGTCAAGACCTACTCCGGCGGCATGCGCCGCCGCCTGGACCTCGCCGCGGCATTGGTCGCTGACCCGCCTGTGATCTTCCTCGACGAGCCCACCACCGGCCTCGATCCGCGGAGTCGCGTACGCCTCTGGGAAACGATCGAAGACCTCGTCGGCGAGGGCACGACCGTCCTGTTGACGACCCAATACCTGGACGAAGCCGACCGGCTCGCCGACCAGATTGTCGTCCTTGATCACGGCCACAAGATCGCGGAAGGCACCGCTGACGAGCTCAAGCAAACGATCGGCGGCGAGCGGATCGAAGTCAGGCTCAGCGATCCGACCCAATCCGGCGCCGCCATCGCCGCCCTGACGGCGATGGCTTCGGATGCGCCCAGCGCCGAGGGCAAGCTCGTCAGCCTGCCGATCGCCCATCGCAACGGCTCGATTGCCGGCGTGGTCAGGCGGCTCGACGGCGCCGGCGTTGGCATTGACGACGTGGCCATCCACACACCGACGCTTGACGATGTCTTCATCTCGCTGACCGGCCGCGCCGCCGAGCCGGAGACGGAAGTAGACGGGGACGATGGGACAGGACGATGAGCGGCGCCCGCAATGTTGTCGAAGACACCCTGGTCCTTGCCCAGCGCAACCTGATCAGGATCATCCGAGCCCCCGATCTGCTCTTGGCGTTCACGCTGCAGCCGATCATGTTCGTGTTGCTCTTCGTCTACGTCTTCGGCGGCGCGATCCAGGTGCCGGACAATTTCAGCGGCTACGCCGACTTCCTGATTCCGGGAATCATCGTCCAGACGATGTCGTTCGGGGGCTTCGCGACCGCGCTCGGCCTCTCCGAGGATTTGAAGCTGGGCCTGATCGACCGCTTCCGCTCGCTGCCGATGGCCCCTTCCGCGGTGCTGGGTGGCCGCACGACCGCCGACATCGCGACAAACCTGCTCTCCCTGGTGATGATGGTCGGCGTCGGCCTGGCGGTCGGCTTTGGATTCTCGACGGGCGTCGGCAAGGTTCTGATCGGGGTGCTGCTGATGATGCTCTTCGGTTATGCCTTCTCATGGGTGTTCGCCTACATCGGCCTGATCTCGTCCTCGCCCGAGGCCGCCAACTCCTATGGCTTCATGACCATCTTTCCGCTGACCTTCATCTCATCGGCCTTCGTGCCCGTCGAGTCGATGCCCGCGGCGCTGGAGGCGTTCGCCAACGCGAACCCGTTCACGACGACGGTTGACGCACTTCGCCACCTCTGGCAGGGGGCGCCCGCGAACTCCGATGTCTACATGGCGTTCATCTGGACCGCTGCGATCGCGGTCGCGTTCATGCTGATCGCGACGAACAAGTACCGCAAGACCGTCAACCGCTAGCGATCCCTAGGCTCGGCCGATGAGCGGTCGCGGCACGGCAACCGGGCTCGTCTTAGGCGGCGTCCTCTCCGTGCAGGTGGGCGCGGCGCTAGCGACCACACTCTTTGACGAGATCGGTGCGGGCGGCACCGTCTTTTTGCGCATCGGGCTGGCGGCTCTCATCCTGGTCGCGATCTGGCGACCGCCGTTGGGGCTCGTTCGGGCCGCGGGCGGGCGGCATATTCTGCTGCTGGGCATCGCTCTCGCGGGCATGAACCTGAGCTTTTACGAGGCGCTCGACCGGATCCCGCTTGGGATCGCCGTCACGCTTGAATTCGTCGGCCCGCTTGCGGTCGCGCTTTTGGGGTCAAGGCAGCGGCGAGACCTGATCTGGGTCGCGCTGGCCGTCTGCGGTCTCGTGCTCCTGGCTCCGGTTCCAGGTTCCGCACTTGACACTGCGGGCGTTCTGCTGGCCCTGCTCGCTGGCTGCTTTTGGGGCGTCTACATCGTGCTGACGGCGCGTGTCGGGCAGTCCTTCTCAGGCGGCGCGGGCCTGGCCCTGGCGATGGTTGTGGCGGCCGTGCTTGTGCTTCCAACGGGTGTGATTGAAGGCGGCAGCGAGCTCCTCAGCGGCGCTGTCCTGGCCGCGGGCCTGGCGGTGGCACTGCTTAGTTCCGCTATTCCCTACTCGGTTGAGATGGAGGCGCTGCGGCGACTGCCCGAATCAACCTTTGGTGTCCTGATGAGCCTGGAACCGGCTGTGGCGGCAACGGTCGGGTTCATCGGCCTCAGCCAAGGTCTGGCCCTGCGTGAGGTCGTGGCGATCGGCTTTGTCCTCGCCGCTTCCGCAGGGGTGCTCCGTGCCGCCGGCACCCCGCGAGCACCCGAGGCCTAACGCCAGCTAACGCGGTCCCTTTGCTGCCGGCTGGCCCTTTCGGCGAGGCTCATATCCAGGACATGCGGCAACCGGCAGCGGTGGATAGCGCGGGAACCGGGAGTCGTTGGCAGCCCGCGCGCAGAGCGAGAACGTGGAACCGCGCGTGTTGTCAATCAACCGTTGGTGGCGGCACGAATCGCAGAGCCCTCCCGGTGGCTTGGTCACGGCACCAGCCTAGGGGTGAAGCGGTCAGGGCCTCAATACTTCACTTTGTATAGTCAGGTCCTCGATGCCAACCTTCAAGCGCCTGCTCGGATTTCTCACCCCGTACAAGCGAGAGGTCGCCGGCTCCCTGGTCTTTGCCTGGATGGCGATGGGGATGACCGTTTTGATTCCCTACCTCGTCGGCCGGGCCGTCGGGGCCGTTGAAAGCGAGGCGGACCCCAACCTGGGTCCGTTGGCACTCGCGATCCTTGGGGCGGGCATCCTGCGCCTTGGCCTGACGGTGATTCGGCGGCTGATCGCCGGACGGGTGTCGATCGCAATCGAATTCGATCTTCGGGAGAAGCTCTACGGGCGCCTGCAGGAACTCGAACTGGCGTTCTTTGACTCGCAGCAGACCGGCCAGTTGATGAGCCGAGCGACCGTCGATCTGCAATCGATTCGCTTCTTTCTTGGCTACGGGCTCATCTTTTTGACCCAGAACTTCCTCACGATCACGCTGGCCGGAGCCGTGATGTTCATCATCAACCCGGCGCTCGCGGCGCTTGCACTACTGCCCGTTCCGCTTGTGGTCCTGACCGCGATGCGATTCAGCCGCCTCTCCCGGCCCGCTGTCCAAGAGGTGCAACAGCGCATTGCGGAGCTGACGGCCGAAGCGGAGGAGAGCATCTCTGGAGTTCGGGTCGTCAAAGCGTTTGCCCGCGAAGAGCACATGCTGGTGCGGTTTCGCAAGCAGGTCGGGCGGGTCTTCGATCAAAACGTGTACGCCACCAGGCTGCGGGCGTTTTACTCGCCACTGCTTGGGTTCCTGCCGGCGCTCGGCCTCGCGACCATCCTCTTCGTCGGCGGGCGTCAGGTCATCGCCGGCAGCATGTCGCTGGAGGATTTCACGGCGTTCTACCTCTACCTGGTGATGCTGACCGGCCCAATGCGCATGCTAGGCGCCGCCTTGGGGATGGCGCAACGCGCAGTTGCGTCCGGCAACAGGATGTTCGAGATCCTCGACCGCGAACCGCAGATCGCAAGCAAGCCCGGGGTTTCCGCCCTGCCCCCAGGCCCCGGCGCAGTCGAATTTCGTGACGCCAGCCTGGCCTACGCCACGGCGGGCGAGCCCGCCCTTGATCGGGTCAGCCTTGAAATCGAAGGTGGCCGCACGGTCGCCCTAGTGGGCCCGTCGGGGTCGGGCAAGACAAGCCTCGTAGCCCTCCTTTCTCGCCTCTACGATCCAACCGCGGGGCAGGTCTCAATCGACGGCGTCGCGTTGCCCGATGTTGATGTCGCTTCCCTGCGACGCGAGGTCGCCTTCGTGGCGGACGAGAGTTTTCTGTTTTCCGCCAGCGTTGCCGAGAACATCGCCTACGCACGACCGAACGCCAGTCGCGAGGAGATCGAGCGGGCGGCTCGCCTGGCCCAGGCCCATGAATTCATCTCTGCGCTGCCAGCCGGCTACGAGACCGTCGTCGGCGACCGCGGCCTGACCCTTTCCGGCGGGCAGCGCCAACGGGTTGCGATCGCACGGGCGCTGATCACGGATCCGCGGATCCTGATCCTCGACGACGCAACATCTTCCGTTGACGCCCGCACCGAAGAGCAGATCAAGCGTGGCCTTGAGCAGGCGATGGCCGGCCGCACGACGTTCATCGTTGCCCACCGTCTGTCAACGATCTCGCTCGCCGACGAGATCGTTGTGATGGACGACGGCAGATTGGTGGATCGGGGCTCCCACGACGAGTTGATCGAGCGCTGCGAGCTCTACCGCGAGATTGCCCAGCACGGCTGCGAGGACACGGTGTTCTTGCAGCGTGACCTGGATGAACGGGAAGCGCTGGTCCGGTTGTGAGTGGGAGTCCCGAGGTCCCGGAATCCGACGTCGCCGAAGAGACGCGCGACCAGGCAAACCAACCCGGCCGCCTGGCGGCGACGCTGCTCATGCTCCGCGATGTCTGGCGGATTCTGCGCGGAGAGGATCAGCGCGGGCGCAAGCTCCGCTGGCTCTTCGGCCTGTTGCGTCCCTATCGCAAGCAGGTCGGATTGATGATGGCGTCGCTCATGGTCGGGACGCTGGCCGCACTCGCGCCCCCCTACCTCGCAGGGGCCGCGATCGACGACGGCATCATCGCCGACGACAAGGGCGCCCTGACGTTAATCGTGGTCATCTATCTGGCGTCCGTGGTGACCGTCTGGGGCGCGAGCTACGCCCAGACCTACCTGGTCGGCTGGGTTGGTCAACGCGCGCTTCAGGATCTGCGGGTACGGATCTACCAGCACCTGCAATCCATGTCGATCGGGTTCTTTACCCGCCACCGCGCAGGCGTCTTGATTTCGCGGCTGACCAACGACGTCCAGGCGCTCGACTCGCTGGTCACGGACGGAATCGTGACCCTCTTTCAGTCCACCCTGACGCTGGTCAGCGTGGTCGTGATCTTGCTCTTGCTGGATGTGCCATTGGCGTTGGTCGTCTTCCTGACGTTCCCGCTTCTGATGATCGCGAGCCTGATCTTCCGGATCGCCAGCGCGGGCGCCTACCGGCAGACCCGCGAAAAAATCGCGAACATCACCGCGTATCTGCAGGAGACGCTTTCGGGCGTACGGGTCGTTCGCAGCTTCGGCCAGGAACAGCGCCACATCGCGCGGATGACCGAGCTGAATGAGGAGAACCGGGCGGTCAACATGCGGACCGTCTACCTGAACGCGGCGTACTTCCCGGCCGTCGAGTTGCTTTCAGCGATCGGAACGGCCGTGATCTTGCTCTACGGCGGCTCTCGCGTGATCGCGGGCGACATCGAGACCGGCGTCCTCGTGGCCTTCGTTGGCTATCTGAACGCATTCTTCGATCCGATTCAGCAGATCTCACAGCTCTATACGACCTATCAGCAGGGCATGGCCGCCCTCGACAAGATCTTCGACCTCCTCGATACCCGCCCGGACATGGTTGACCAGCCTGGCGCGATCGACCCAGGCACGATCCGCGGCGAAATCGAGCTTGAGGACGTCTCGTTCTCCTATGCGGGTGGCGGCGACGCGGTCGAGCTTGAGTCCGAAGACCAGTGGACGATGAACTCGATCGACCTCAAGATTCCGGCCGGTCAGACCGTCGCGCTGGTCGGCGAAACGGGGGCGGGCAAATCAACCCTCGCGAAGCTGGTGGCACGGTTCTACGATCCCCAGCGCGGCCGGGTGCTTGTTGACGGCTTCGACCTGCGCGAACTCGATTCACGAATTCTTCGCAGCCAACTTGGAATCGTTCCGCAGGAGGGCTTTCTGTTCTCGGGCACGATTCGCGAGAACGTTGCGTTCGGACGCCCGGACGCACCGATGAGGACATTGCCGACGCAGTGCGAGCGGTCGGCGCCGAGCCGTTCGTCACGCGCCTGCCGGGCGGCCTCGATACTGAGATCGGTGAGCGTGGCATCCAGCTCTCAGCCGGGCAGCGGCAACTGATCTCGTTCGCGCGGGCGCTCCTTGCCCAGCCACGGATCCTCATTCTCGATGAAGCCACGTCGAACGTCGACGTCCGAACGGAGCGCGTCATCGAGGATGCGCTCGCGCGCCTTCTCCACGGTCGAACGGCCATCGTCATCGCCCACCGGCTATCGACGATTCGCGGGGCCGGAAACATCGTTGTTCTGGAGCGGGGCCGAATCGTCGAATCCGGCACCCACGAAGAGCTGATTGCCGCGGGCGGGGCCTACGCAGGTCTCTACAGCGCCTGGGCCGACGCTGCGTAGCGTCGAGAGCGGCCTAGGGTGCGACGCCGCCGCTGGTGTCCGGAGTCGAATCCGGAGTCGTTGGGGTCGTCGTCGGGGGAGTCGTGGATGGGGTTACGCCACCGGTTGCGGGCGCGACCGTGGTGCCGGGCGTCGCGGCGGCGGCGCCGCCGGGCGCTTCACCGGCGTCAAGGAACTGGCCACAATCCCGAAAGCCGTAGCGCTCGCCCTGGGCACGGGCCTCAACCTCCGCGGTATCGATCGCAAGCTGGGCCGCAGCGGCATCAGCGTCGTTGCCACGTTGCGTGGCAAGGCGCTTGGATTCAAGCGCGTCAACCAAATCAGTGAACGCAGTGTTGAAGCGATTGAGCGTGGGCTCCGAGGACTCAACGACCAGCGATTGCAGACTGGCGAACTCGTCAGCGGTGATCTGGGCTTCGTCGGCGATCGCCTCGGAATCCGTCGGATCCAGGGCACCAACCGCCGCGTTGGCCTGGGCGCAGATCTGATCGGCCTGGCCGATGAACTCATCCTTCGTCAGCGCAACGGGCCCGGCTCCGCCAGTCGCGCCCGCGGTGGGCGTCAACGGCTCACTCGAGTCATCGCCTCCGCAGCTCTTCACAAGCAGCACGAAGATGATGAAAAAGAGGACCAAGCCTCCCAGCGCCATCAGGCGCCGTCGCATGTAGATGTCCATTTCAGCCATCTAAAAAGTCACCGTACTCGGCCCTTTTCAGCGTCAGCCCGGGATTTCCTGCGCTGGTCGTGATCCGGCGGACGAACTCGTTCGCCAGGTACCGGCGGTTGGACCGGGCCTACTGGGGATCAGGGACTCGAACCCCGACTACGAATACCAGAAACTCGCGTGCTGCCAATTACACCAATCCCCACTGATGTCGCCTCAAAGATAACGAGCCAGGCTTGGTCTACCGACTAGGAGCCGACCGCCACAAGGTCGGACTCCAAATCGGCGAGCTGGTCGCGCTGGTCCTGAACGTCAGCCCCGGTCTCGATCAGGGTTCTGGCGTGAATCAGGTCCTCTGACCGGCCGACCGCCAGGGCCGCAGCCACGCGGCCACCGTTCAGATACCAGGCAGAAAACTCGCCGCTGCCGAGGCTTCCCCTGAAAATGATCTCATCCCATTCATGGGCGGGACCCACGTACTCCAGCGATACCCAGTCGGCCAGGTCCGAAAAGAAGTACGGAATCGCCAGAAACGGCTCGCCCTGCCCCAACATTGAGCCCGCTGCGTGGCGGCCCTGCTGGAGCGCTACGTCCCAGTGCTCGACCCGAAGCCGCCGACCGTGGATGCGGCTCTCGTACGAGCAACAATCCCCGGCCGCGAAGATCCCGTCCGCGGACGTTGTGAGCGTCGCGTCGCAGACGATCCCGTCGTCAACATTCAAACCCGCCTTCTGGGCGAGCATCGTGTCCGGTTTTACCCCGGCGCCGATGACCACGGCGTCGCACTCAATCGTCGCGCCGGCCTCGGTCACGACGCACGTGACGCGATCGTCGCCGGTAAACGAGTTCAGCGCGTCCCCGCCCACGAACTCAATGCCCTTCGCCTCCAGCGCATCCTGGAAGAACTGGCCCACCTCGGCACCGAAACCGCTTGACAGGGCAACGTCTTCCTGCATGACAATCGTTGCGCGCTTCCCCTGGGCCACAAGTGATGCCGCGACCTCGCAGCCGATGTAGCTGCCGCCGATCAGGACCACGTGCTCGGCGCTCTCGGTGTCCTCGCTGATCTTGTCGGCATTGCCGAATGCGCGGAGATAGTGGATTCCCTCAAGCTGGGCGCCCGGCACGCGCAAGATGTTGACCATCGCGCCGGTGGCAAGCAACGCCTTGGCGAAACGAACGTCCTCCCCACCCTGGATCGTCGCCGTTCGCGCTTCGACATCAAGGCCCATCACGCTCTTGCCGGTCAACAACTCGACCTTCTTGTCGGCGTACCACTCGCGCTCGTGGACGAATGCATCCTCGCGCTCGGACTCGCCTCGCAAGTACTCCTTTGAAAGCGGCGGGCGATCGTAGGGCGGGTCCGGCTCGCGACCAACCAAAAGGATGCTGCCCTCGGCGCCACGACGCCGAAGCTCCGCCGCGCAGTAGGCCGACGCGACGCCTCCCCCGACTAGGAGGAACTCGACTTCCCTCAAGCCGGGTCCTCGGGACCGAAGAACGCGGTCAGGTCCTCCTCGACCTTGGGATCAAGCACAGCCAAGATCTCGTCGCCCGGTTCAAGCACGGTGTCGGCGACCGGCACGAAGCCCTCGCGACCCCGGAGCACCGAGATCAGCAGCGTGCCTTCGGGCATCTTCAGGTCACCGACGCGCTGGCCCGCAGCGCGTGAGTCATCGGGCAGGAGCATCTCGATTATCTCCAGGCGCTGTTCAGGCAGGTCGAGCAGGTGGACGAGTCCGTACTCGGGCACCTCGTGCTCGATCAGGCGCAAGATCAGGTCGGTTGCCGAGACGACCGGTCGGATCCCAAGCAAGTCGAAGTGCTCGCGGTTACGCGGGTTGTTGACCCGGGCAATGATGCGGTCAACCAGGTACTTCTCCTTCGCCACCTGGCAGATCAACATGTTGTCCTCGTCGTCGCCGGTCACCGCGATCACCATGTCCGCGCGTTGGATCCCGGCGCGTTCAAGGACCCAGAGCTCCGAGGCATCCCCGTATTGGATGTTGTGCTCAAGCTCCTGCTCAACGGTCGCGTAGCGATCTCGGTTCTCCTCGATCAAGGTCACCTCATGGCCCTTCTCGAGTAACTCGCGAGCCAGGTTCCAACCAACCTTGCCGGCCCCAACCACGATCGCGTACATACGGTCGGCCATGGCCTAGACCTCGTCGTCTTCGTGGTCGGCGGAGCCGATCTTTGGCGTGAGCCCGGCCGAGCGCATGGCCACGGCCTGAACTTCACTTTCAAGCATCTCGATCGCGACCCGCGTCGGGCAGATCGTGTGGACGCCCTGGCGCTCGTACCACTCGGCGCGCAGCGGGTCAAGCACCCGGGCGATCACGGTCGGAACGTTAAAGCGCCGCTTGGCAAGCTGGGCAATGATGATGTTGGTGTTGTCGCCGTCGGTCGCCGCGACAAAGACGTCGGCGCGCTCGACACCGGCCGCTTTAAGGGCTTCGACTTCGAGCGCGGTGCCGACGGTGAATTGGCCGCCCATGTCTTCCCAGGGCTTTTCCAGCGAGATCTCGAGACGTGCGTGGGACTCGGGGTCTTCGTCCAGGCACGAGATCTCGTGCCCCTCGCGCAACATCGCGCGGGCCAGCGATGAGCCAACCCTGCCAACTCCGACAATCAGGATGAACATTGGTGCAGCACTTTACTCACGGTCGGGCGCCGTGACCAGAACACGGCAGTGTGCTTTGCGCAGGACGTACTCCGTTGCCGGGCCAATTTCCGGCGGTCGGCTGCCCCCGAGCCCGCCAAAGATCGCGCCGCCACGGATCCGAGACGGTGGCTCGGCGCCCATGACGATCATCTCGGCGTTCATCTCGCGCGCCGCCTGGACGATGCCGGTGCCGATATCGCGCGCCCGGACCACCGTTAGCTGAACTTCAACCGTTTCGTACTCCTCGGCAATCAGGCTCGCGCGCTCCGTTGCGCGATTCGCGATCTCCATCAACTCAGTTGGCGGGGGCGCGTTCAAAGGAACCGTCAGCGGCCGCTCGACTACGTACACGATCCGCAAGCGGGGTTCGGATTCGCCCGCGCGCTTCGCTGCGGCGGCAAGGCGCCCCGCGGTGCTGACGATGTCGTCGTCAAGGGCGGTGCCGAAGACGGGAACCAGAATGTCCTGGTACTCGACGGCGACCCGTTCCTTCGCCAGCGATCGGGCGGGGACCGTGACGCGCTTGGTAAGCGTCGTGTGCTCGAAGACCTTCCGGTAGATCACGTAGGCAAAGAGGCCAAACGCCATCCATCCGCCCCCGACCCACCGGGCCTCGTCGTGGTAGGCGATCACGCTGATCCAGGCCAAGCCCGTCAACAGGAGCCCCGCAACCGCCGGCAGCGGTAAATCGGCACCGCCCAGCCGGGCGTTCAGCGGCACCCTGAATGGGCGCTCGCGTTCAGGGCGCCGGTAGCGCAGGCGGATGACCGAGGCGTGGGCAATCGCGATTGCAAGGGTCGCCCCGAACGCGTAGATACCGGCGAGCATCTCGATGTCGCTGGGGATGACGAGCGCGGTGGCAATGGCGGCCGCCACCAGGATCGCAACGTGTGGCGTGCCCCGGCCCGCGCTGAGCTTGCCAAGCCAGCTCGGGATCTGGCGGTTGGTCGCCAAGGAATGAACGTGCCGAGACAGGCCGAGCATTGCCGTCGAGGCCGCCCAGAACAAAACGGCGGGTGCCACCAGGACCACGGCAATCTGCATCAGATCGGAGACCCACGCGGGGTCAAAGCTCATGGCGACCCCAAGGACAGGATCGTCGATGAACTCCCCGCCCAATGCCGTTGCGGGACCATCGGATCCAGCGACCACCGGCACCGCCATCAGCGCAACGGCGGCGACTCCGGCATAGACAATTGGCAACAACGCGGCGCCGACTGCAACCGACCGTCGCAGGTCGCGCTGAGCCCAGTTTATGTCCGGCGCAAGATCGGCGGCCGCCTCGATCCCGGCAAAAGCCACCGTCGCGATCACGAGCGCGTAGATCGCATCTTCAAACGTCGGGCTTCCAAAGACGTCAAGGTTCTGGGTCAAGAGCGCCGGGTCGAACACCACAACCGCGCCAACGATGATCAACAGGAGCTGAACGATCAGGTCGCCCGCGGCGAGTGCCGTCAGCAGACCCTGGTGCCTGAACCCCCACCAGCCGAGAATGTTCAGGATCGCGACCCCGACAACCACTCCCGTCGCCGTCAGCACCTCACCGACGCCGTGACCAAAGCCGTCCCAGACGGGGGCCAGGTAGTGCGGGACGGAGACGGCGGCGAGCGCGACGACGACGATGAAGTCGATCAAGAGCGCCCATGCGGCAATGAAGCTGATGAGCTCGTTGAAGGCGTGACGCGCGATGTTGGAAGAGCCACCCCGATCCGGATACATCGCACCGCCCTCGGCGAACGTCATCGTCGCAAGCACAAACATCAGGCCCGCACCGAGGAAGATGAGAGGGGTCAATCCCAGCCCCTTGCCGGCAACCACGCCGAGCGAGAAATACAGTGAAAAGCCGACCGCCGAGTAGGCGACGGCGAAGAGCGCCGGCACCCCAAAGGCCCGGCGCGAGAGTGCGTGCCCCTGTTTCGTCGGCTCACTCATGACCGGTTGGCGATATAGATCCGGCCCACGCCGAGCGCTGTGAACGCCACCCCGAGCCAAACGCCAAACGCGCCGGGCCCGCCACCGCGGGCAAGCGTGAGGATGATCATCGCCACGCCAAAGACACAGATCACGGAGGCGAAGACGCGGGTCGTGCCTCGATAGACACGCTCCGCCGTCGATCTTTCGTTCGGCACGCCGGGCATCCTAGGACGGCCCCTTTAGGAAGATTCCCGCCCGCGCCTCGTCCGGGGCCGCGGTGACGATCACCCGGCACGGACGCTTCGCCAGGACCGCAGCCAGAGTCTTGGTGTAGTTCGGCGCGCCCGCCCGGTAGCGCAACTGCATGACGATCGCGGCGGAGCCGTTGCGGGTCGCCTCCTCGACGATGGCGCCCGCGGACTGCCCGGGGCGCACCCGCACCACCGAACCGGAGACGCGCTGGCCGCAGATCAGCTTTGCCCGCTCGACCTTCGCCTGGGCCACGCCCTCCGCCTCGTCGAGTCGCGCGTTGAGCGGCAGATGGCTCGGGACCACCATCACGGACATGATGTGGATTGCCCGGCGTTTGCGGGCTGCAAGCGCCATCGCGGTGGCAACCATCTCGTCGTTGAACGGATCTTCGTCGAACGCGACCAGGACGCTCTCGTACTCGATTTCCTCAACCCCGAGTGGCTCCAGCGACTCGACCCTGATCGTCTGCCGAGCCAGCAGGTCCTGGCTGCGCCGATAAAGCAGATAGATCGCCAGGCCAAGCGCCATCCAGATCATCCCCAAGACCAGGGTGCGGATATTGAGGGCCATGACGACCAGCCAGGCCGAGAAGGTGCCAAGGCCGCCGATGATCGCCGTCATCGGGTAGGAGATGCCGCGGATTCGCAGCTGAAACGGCGGACTCCACGGTCGCTCGCGATCGCTCAAACGGCGGCGCAGCCAGAGCACCGAGACATGCGCGACGGTGAACGAGAGCATCGCCCCGAACGAGTACATCGTCGCAAGCAGTTCGGCCTCGCCAGGCAAAATCGCGAGGGCCGAGAGCGATCCGAACAGGACGATCGAGACGTACGGCGTCTTGTACTTCGGATGGATCCGGCGAAGGATCTGTGGAAGCTGGCGGTATTGCCCCATCGAGAAGGTCAGGCGCGAGAGCCCGATCA
This sequence comes from uncultured bacterium, assembly GCA_963701205.1. Lineage (GTDB taxonomy): Bacteria > Actinomycetota > Thermoleophilia > Solirubrobacterales > 70-9 > JALZKA01. The sequence continues at coordinate 190,843 of OY969575.1, forward strand.
GCCCGGCGTTCGTCGCGATGATCAGGATCACGCCGGCCAACAACCCGACGTAGACCCTCAGGGCGTCCGTGATGCCGTCCGTCAGACCGAGGTTGTCGACGATCCCAAGCATCGGGTTCTCGGCGTAGGTCGTAGCAAGCGTCGTTGTAAATCCATCGGGGCCCTCCGTGACAGGCATCGCCGAAAGCGCGACCAGTGGAATCAACAAGAACAGGGTCAGGACGGCGACCACCACTAGTCCAATGGCCGCCGGGACCGTGCGCTCGGCGTCGCGCGCCTCCTCGGACATGTTCGAGAGCGTCTCGATCCCCGTGTAGGCGATCATTCCGACCGCGATCCCGAGCGCAAAATCTCCCCAAGTGGGCGCGATCCCGAATTGAACATTCGCCGTGAGGACATCCGGGCTGAACACGAGCGCGACACCAACGCCAACCAGAACAACCTGGGTCAAGAGGTCCGCGATTGCCAGGAAGAAGTTCAGCTTGGCGGACTCCTGGCTGCCCACCACGTTGACCACACAAAGAAGTCCGACCAAGACGACTGCGGCGATGATGTCGCCGGGCGACTCGCCGAGCGGCGCCCAGATGACCTCCAGGTAGTGGGGAACAAAGAACGCCGAAATCGCAACGGTGATGATGTAGTTCAGAAGCTGGCCCCAGGCAGCGATGAAGCTGACCAGCTCGTTGAACGCGTGCCGGGCAAAGCTCGACGAGCCGCCAGCCTCGGGAAACATGACCGTCGCCTCCGCGTATGTCGCGGCGGTACAGACGAAGATAAAGCCGGCGATCGCGAAGGCGAGCGGCGTCAGCCCAAGGGCAAACGCCGCAACGACGCCAAGCGCGTAGTAGATCGACGACCCGACGTTGCCGTACGCGGTCGAAAAAAGCGCGCCGGTGCCGTGCACCCGGCGTAGCGTCGCTTCCCTGGGAATCCGCTCTGCCACAGCGGGCGAGTGTACGCCTGAAATCAGCCGGGTATACGGTGGGCCCATGAGCTCGCAACTGATTCACACCTGCTACCGGATCACCGACATCGATCGGTCGGTCGACTTTTACTCAAAGCTGGGGTTCGAGGAGATCCACCGGATGCCAATTGGCGACGATGCGACAAACGTCTTCATGGGCCTGCCGGGCGACGGTGCGCGCCTTGAGTTGACCTTCAACCACGGCCAAACCGACCCCTACGAAATCGGCACGGGCTACGGGCATATTGCGATCACGGCCGACGATCTCGACGGCACGCTGGAGCGCCTTGCCTCGATCGGCATCGAGCCGGAGAGGCCCCCCTACACGGTCCGCGACGGGGGATCGCGCCTGTGTTTCGTGCGCGATCCGGATGGGTACAGGATCGAACTGCTCGAGGGATAGCATCTGATCGAAGTGGCAGGAGGCGACCAAAGGAGGAACCCATGAGAGCGATACGACAGGCTGACGCGCCGATCGCAATGGAAGACGAGGGACTCGACATTCGGGTCGAGGAGATCGGCGGTGGCATGACGACTATGTTCGTGACCGTCCCGAAAGGTTTCGATCTTCGCCCGGCACTCGTTGGTCAGCCCGGCGATCTTTGCCCTTGCCCTCATTGGGGCTACATGCTGCGCGGCCGAGTAAAGATGCACACAGCAGATGGCGAGGAGATCTATGAGGCCGGCCAGGCGTTCTACTGGGGACCGGGACACGCGCCGGAGGCTATGGAGGACTCCGAGTACATCGACTTCTCGCCAACCGGCGAGCTCACTCCGGTCCTCGAGCACATCAGCCAGTAGGAGGCGGCGACTCCCTAGCGGGCCGATGCACGATTCTGGGGTCTAGAGGGTCGCGCGGCCGATGTAGTACCCGGCCGCAGCAGCGGCAAGACCGAGCACGACGGACGCAGTCACGTACACGAGCGCCCGCAGCGGTTCCCCTGCCTCAATATCGAGGAACGCCTGAACCGAGAAGGTCGAGAAGGTCGTGAAGCCGCCAAGGAATCCGACGCCGGCAACGGTTCTGAAGTCCTCGCTGAACGTGTGGGTGGCAACCAGCAGGCCCAGGAGCAGCGATCCCGCCACGTTGATCCCCACCGTCGCCCAGGGCAGGGCGTCGGCGTGGAAGGGAGTTGAGATCGCGTAGCGGGCCATTACCCCGGCGGCGCCCGCCACGCCGACAAGAAGCAGCGTCACGACTGGGCGCCCGGGAGGCGATCGGATTCATCGGTCATGACGGCCGCCGTGAGATATGGGCCCGGGTCACGTCCGCGGGCGTTGGGCAACCCAGGAGCGCGAGAGCAAGGCGAATCTCGTCGTGGAGGAGCTCAAGAACCCGGCGTGCTCCGGGCTCGCCACCGGCCGCGAGACCCCACAGTGCTGGGCGTCCGACCAAGACTGCGCTGGCCCCGAGCGCGAGTGCCACGAGCACATCCGTTCCGCGCCGCACGCCACCATCGACGAGGACGGGAACTCGGCCCGCCACGGCGTCGGCCACGGCCGGAAGCGCATCAATCGTGGCGATGGCTCCGTCGAGCTGGCGCCCGCCGTGGTTTGAGACCACGACCCCGGCGGCTCCCGCCTCGATCGCAAGCTCAGCGTCAGCGGCGCTGACGATCCCCTTGATTACGACGGGCAACTCGCACCCTGCGGTCAGGGCGGCGAGCGCGTCCCAGTCGAGCGCCGGATCCACGAGATCGAAAGCCTCCTGGACGCTCACGGGGCGATCGGACCCGATGGCCGCCTGCACGCTAGGAACGCCGGTTTCAACCTGAAATCCGGTTCGCAGGTCGCGCTCGCGGCGGCCCGCGAATGGGGCATCCACCGTCAGGAGGACTGCGGTGAACCCCGAGGCAACGGCCTCGGCCAGGAGCGCTTCCGTCACCACACTGTCGCGAAAGCAATACAGCTGAAACCAGCGCTGGGTGTCGGGCGCCGCCCGGGCCACGTCACTCGGGGTTGCGCTGGCGAGAGTCGAAAGGCTGAACACGGTTCCGGCGGCGCCGGCGGCACGGGCCATAGCCTCCTCGCCGTCCGGGTCCACCAGCCGCTGGAACGCAACGGGCGCAACAGCAAGCGGCATCGAGAGCGTCGAGCCGTAGAGATCAATCGTGCAATCAACCGCCGACACGTCCACCAAGACGCGTGGAATCAGCTCCCAGTCGGCGTATGCGGCGACGTTTCTGCGCAACGTTCGCTCGTCGCCCGCGCCTCCTGCAAAGTAACCCAACGGGCCGGCGTCGAGCAGGTTTCCCGCAGCCTGTTCGAAGTCAGCAACGTTGACGTGGGCGTCCATCCCGACACCTTATGCTGCCGCCATGTCCGAACCGGCTCTAGCGGTGGCCAGACGCTGGCTGGAGCGTCTGGCCAATGGCGACGTAGCGCCTGAGCTGTGCGATCCCGAGGTGGAGATCCGCAACTGGGCGGAGGCGCCGCTGCCCGGCCCCTACAACGGGCACGAGGGTCTGCAACGCTGGTGGGCCGACATCGAGGACGTGCTTGATAACGCCCGATTCGAGTTACACGAGGCCGAGGAGGTCGATGCTGAGCACGTCCTCACGCTCCAGCACATAATCGGCCGATTTCGGCATACGGGCATCGAAGTGGACAACCCATGGGGGTCAATCGTGAAGGTACGCGACGGCAAGATTTTGGGCGCAACCGGCTATCCCTCCCCCAACTCGGCCCGCCGGGCGGCCGAAAAGCTGCGCGAAGCCGGTGCCTGAACGCAAAACGGCCGCCACACTGGCGGCCGTTGTGCTTCAGATTCAGCTTGGCTAGAAGCTGACGATCGGGATGATCAGGATCGCGACGATATTGGCGACCTTGATCATGGGGTTGATCGCGGGGCCAGCCGTGTCCTTGTAGGGATCGCCGACGGTGTCACCCGTAACAGACGCAGCGTGCGCCTCGGACCCCTTGCCGCCAAAGGCACCATCCTCGATCAGCTTCTTCGCGTTGTCCCACGCGCCGCCGCCGACCGTCATTGCGAGTGCCATGAACAGGCCGACAACGATGACGCCGATCAGCAGGCCGCCAAGCGCTTTCACGCTGATGACGCCGACCACGACCGGGACGACGATCGGGATCAGTGACGGGAGGATCATTTCCCGCTGCGCTGCGGCGGTCACGATCGAAACCGTGTCCGCGTAATCCGGCTTCTCGGTGCCAGCCATGATCCCGGGCTTCTCACGGAACTGCTTGCGAACCTGCTCGACGACTTCGCCGCCTGCACGCCCGACCGCTTCGATCGAGAACGCCGAGAAGAGGTACACCATCAGGCCACCGATCAGGAGGCCGACTAGAACTGCCGGATCGGAGATTGAGAAGAGCACAAACTCCCCCCCGTTCTCCGCCGCCAGTTCAATTTCAAACGCCTTGAACAGCACCAGGGCGGCGAGAACGGCCGAGCCGATCGCGTAGCCCTTCGTGACTGCCTTGGTCGTGTTGCCAACCGCGTCGAGCGGATCGGTCACGTTGCGGACGTCCTCGGGTAGCTCCGCCATCTCGGCGATGCCGCCCGCGTTGTCCGTGATTGGCCCAAACGCGTCGAGAGCAACGATCAGGCCCGTCAGCGATAGCTGAGCGACGACCGCGATCGCAATGCCATAGATCCCCGCCAACTCATTGGCGCCAAGGATCGCCATGGCCAGAACCAAAGCCGGCGCCGCCGTCCCCTGGAATCCCTGCGCAAGGCCCTGAATGATGTTGGTCGCGTGGCCCGTCTCCGACGCCTTCGCGATCGTCCGCACGGGGCGGAACCGGGTTGAGGTGTAGTAGTCGGTGATTACGAACAGGAGCCCCGTGACCGCGATACCGATAAGGGCACACAGCCACAGTTCCGTAACGCTGACGCTCGCGGCGCCCGCATCCGCAAAGCCCTTCGCCAGCGGAACTTCCATCAGCCAATTCGTAATCGGCAGGAAGGCCGCACCCGAAATCGCACCGGAGATCAGGACGCCCCGGTAGAGCGCACCTTCGACCTTGTCGGTCTTGGTGCGAACCGCAAGCGCGCCGACAATCGATGCGAGGATCGCAACGCCGCCCATGACGAGCGGGTAAATCGCTACTTCACGGGCGAAGTCCGGGAACGTAAGGACGCCAAGGAGCATCACCGCGACCGACGTGACCGCGTAGGTCTCGAAGAGGTCGGCGGCCATGCCCGCGCAGTCGCCAACGTTGTCGCCGACGTTGTCGGCGATCACGGCCGGGTTGCGCGGGTCGTCCTCGGGAATCCCCGCTTCGACCTTGCCGACCAAATCGGCGCCGACGTCGGCAGCCTTGGTGAAGATGCCGCCGCCCAGGCGAGCGAACACGGAAATCAGCGAGCCGCCGAAGCCAAGCCCGATCAGAGCGTCAACGGCTTCCTTGTCGGTCTCGCCGGTCAGGACAAGGATCCCGAAGTAGCCCGCAACGCCCAGTAGGGCCAGGCCAACGACGAGCATGCCGGTCACGGAACCGCCCTTGAAGGCAACGTCGAGAGCGGGCGGAACGCCGCCACGTGCAGCCTCGGCAACGCGGGAGTTGGCCCGAACCGAAAGATTCATGCCAATGAAACCGGCTGCGCCCGAGAGCACACCGCCGATCACGAAGCCGATTGCAACCGTCAGGTCCTGGACGATCGCGAGGATTACCGCGAGCGGTACCGCTACCGCGGCAATGATCGTGTACTGGCGGTTCAGGTAGGCCTTTGCGCCCTCCTGAATGGCGCCGGAGATCTCCTGCATACGGTCGTTGCCAGGTGATTTGGCCAGCAGGCGCTGGGTGATGATCGCGCCGTACAGGACGGCCGCGGCCGCACAAATCAGGGCGATAACAACGCCGTAGTCGGTCAGAAAGTCGGTCAAGTGAAGGTCCTCCGGTTGGGTTTATATGAGCGTTTCCGCCAAAAGGCCGCCCGCACGCGGACGGCCGAAAGAGCGGCGCCAGTTTAGCCGGACGGCGCAGCGAAAGGTCTCAAAACGGGAAAATCAGTCGCGTCCAGGCGTCCACAGGCGAGGCGGCGCATTGGCCGGGCCTGGATCCTGGGCAGGCGGAGCCTTGGGCGGGCTCGGGGCGTCGGGGGTCGGTGCGGCTGCAGGCGGAGTGTCCTGGGCTTCTTCGGCGGAGCCGTCGAGGGGCTCGCCCTTCGCCGCCCGGGCATAGATGATCTGCAGCTCAGATAGCGCGCCGCGAATCTGGCCTTCAACCTCGCCGTCGATCAAATCGGCCAAGGCGCGGACGGCCTCGATTCCGATCCGGGCCTGGTCCAGATCCTGTTCGTCGGGCTTTGCGATCCGGCGGGCAGTCAGGTTGACGATCGAAGCAGCGCTATCAACCAAAAGGTCCTGGACCCGCACGGAGCGCAACTGCTCCTCGATCTGGGCCCGAAGCTCTTCCTCAGATGGCTGGTCAGCGGCGGTCATTTGGCTCGGATCGTTCTCCATGCCCACAACGCTACCCACCGGGGGTCTGCTGGCGCTCCGAGGGCGGGTACGTGCGCGCCGTCCGGGCGATTGTTTCGCGATAGACGGATGGCAGATCAACCCCCCTGTCGAGGGCAGCCCGGGCCCGCTGGGCGCCGTTGGGCCCGAGCTCCGGGATCGGCGCGCCGATCAGTTGGCGAGCGGGTGCGCTCCACTCGACGAGCCCGGCCACCACGTCGGCAGTTGGGCGCAGCCCGGCGTCGCCGCGCCACTCGATCATCTCGCCATCCATCCCGTGCCGGATTGCTCGCCAGAGGTTCTCTTCAATCTCGCGCCCAGGCAGGGGCCGCGGCAGGGTTCCGGTGTCGAAGTCGAGTGCGGCCTGGACGATGCACGCCGCCATCAGGCCCGCCAGCGCAAACGACTCATCGCCGTCGGACTGGGCGTCGCAAATCCGAAGCTCCACGGTTCCGAAGCGGTGGTGTGGACGCACGCTCCACCACAACTGCGTTGCCTCCACGATCGTGCCATTGGCGCTCAGCCGGTCGATGAATCCCGCGTACGTCGCCCAATCGTTGAATGGCTCGTGCACACCGCAGCGTGGAAACGACCGCGTGAAGATCTGGGAGCGAATCGAGGCAAGGCCCGTGTCGTGGCCGTCGAGGAAGGGCGAATTGGCCGAGAGCGCCAGCAGCGGCGGCAGCAGTTCGCGAAGGTAGTCACAAATTGCGATCGCGCGGTCCGCCCCCCGAATTCCAACGTGGACGTGGTTTGACCACGTGTTGTTGCGCTGAGCCACCCAACGCAACTGCCCAGCGAGGAGGTTGTAGTGCTCGGTGTCGATGATCCGCTGGTCGAGGTAGGCGGCCCACGGATGAACGCCCATGGCGGCAAGTCCCAATCCCAATCGGTCGGCCGTTGCGAACAGACGCCGGCGCCGTTCCAGTTGCATGGCCATCGCGTCGGCGAAGTCCTGACCCCGGCCTGAGCGAATCTCGATCTCCGTATCGATCAGCTCGCCCGCGGCCGACTCGGCCAGCAACTCGTCCTCCAGGCAAGCGGTGTAAAGCCGCTCAAAGTCGTGCAGCAACTCGAGGCTTTCAGGATCGACGATCGCAAACTCCTCCTCGAGCCCAACCGTAAAGTCCTGCGATTCGGCGAACAGATCGCCAGCCGCGTCCAGATCAAGCCCATCGTCAGAGGCCATGGTCATTCGCTCAGGCGAGGTAGAAGTAGAGCGCGTAAAGCAGGTCGACAGCAGGGCTCGAGGTATGGACGGTGACCTCGGGTGGCACCTGAAGCAGTTGCTCGGAGTAGTTGAAGATGATCTTCACACCAGCCTCGACAAGGCGATCGGTGACCTCTTGGGCGGCTGCGTTCGGGACTGCCAGGACACCGACGACGACGTCCTGATCGGAGACAACCGAATCAAGGTCGCCGAAGTCGCGAACGGGCGCGCCACCAACCTCGGTGCCGACGCGGTCCTCATCCACGTCGAAAACGGCGACGATCTGGAAACCGTGGTCCGCAAAAATGTCTGAGCTCGCAATCGCCTGCCCCAAGTTGCCAGCGCCGAACAGCGCGATGTTGTGCTGACCCGAGGTGCGCAGGATCTTGCGGATCTCATCGACAAGCGATTCCACCCGGTAGCCGACCCCACGCTTGCCGAACTTGCCGAACCCAGACAGGTCGCGACGAATCTGGGTGGAGTTGATGTGCGTGTACTCGGCCAGTTCCTGTGACGAGATCGTCTCCTTGCCCATCTTGCGCGCCTGAATCAGCACCTGCAGGTAGCGCGACAGACGGCCCGCGACGCCAAGCGAAAGCCGCTCTCCTTCGGCAGCGGTGGCGTTGGCGGCGGGATCGGGAGCGCGGTTCATCAGGCAGAAGTATGTAGCAGGATGGCACTAATGGACCCAGGATCAGGCACCAACTCGCTGATCACCGAACCGTCAACCGTGATCACCGGAATCCGCTCCAGATAGGTGCGCAGAAGGTCATCGTCGCTCTCGATGTTGACCTCGCTGAAGGCCAGGTCGGGGGCTTGCGCGAGCAGCGAAACCAGGATCTCGCGCGCCTCATCGCAGAGGTGACACCCGGGTCGCCCATAGAGCACCAACTCCCTGCCCCCGATCACGCCGCCACATCCCAGCGCAGGTAATCGGGATAGGCAACCGGATCGAGCTGCTCCGCCGCGGCCGCGATCATCGCCGCGTTATCCGTGCAGAGTTCCTTCGCAACAAGCTTCAGCGGAATCCCGCGATCAGCGCAGATCGCACCGGCGCCATCCCGCAATGCGCCGTTCGCGGCAACTCCGCCGCCTAACGCCACCGCCTGCCAATCGCCTTGATCGAGCGCGCGCGAGAGCTTGGCGAGCAGTTGCTCGACCACTGCCGCCTGAAAGCTCGCGGCCAGGTCGGCCCGCCGAAGCTCCAATTCCGCTTCGGACAGGTCACGGACCACATAAAGCAGCGCGGTCTTCAACCCGCTGAAGCTGAAATCAAGCCCCGGATCACGCGCCATCGCAACCGGAAACTTGAACGCGTCCGGGGCGCCGGAGTGGGCCAGCTTCTCGATCGCCGGCCCGCCCGGATAGCCCAGCCCCAGGAGTCGCGCACCCTTGTCCAGCGCTTCCCCCGCGGCGTCGTCGAGCGTCTGCCCGGCAAGGTCGAAGCCACGGCGTCCGGTGACGCCGGCGAGCAGCGTGTGCCCTCCACTTGCGACCAGGCAAAGAAACGGCGGATCGAGCGGCTCAGGTTCCAGGAAATTCGCGGCTACGTGACCGTGCAGGTGATCCACCCCGATCATTGGGGTTCGGGTGGCCGCGGCCAGGGCCTTGGCCGAGTTGACCCCGATCATGAGCGCCCCGACTAGTCCCGGCCCTCGGGTAACGGCAATCGCATCAACGTCCGCGATCGCGATGCCGGCTTCAGCCAGCGCCGCGGCAACAACCGGGTTGATCAACTCCAGGTGGTGGCGCGACGCTACCTCCGGGACGATGCCGCCAAATCGCGCGTGGCTCGCCGCCTGGGAGGAGATGACGTTGGACCTAATCACGCCGCCCGATACGACCGCAGCGCAGGTGTCGTCACAAGATGTCTCGATCGCCAGGATCATGGCGGTGGCTCGCCCAGCCACATGATCAGGGCGTCCTCGCCGGTGTCCTGGTAGTAGCGGGGCCGGACTCCGCTGGAGCTGAAGCCGAATCCCTCATACAGCGCAATCGCCCCGGTGTTCTCGGTCCTGACCTCCAGCGTAAGCAGGGGCTGCGGGCCCAACTCTTCGAGCAGGGCCTCGATCAGCGCGCTCGCAACCCCGGTGCGCCGGCGGCCTGGGTCCACCGCAACGTTCATCAGGTGCCAGATCTCCGCGTAGCGAGAACACACGAGGTACCCGGAGATCCGGCCGTCCTCGCCCTCGGCTGCCAGACAGACCCCGGACGGCTTGGACAGCTCGAGCACGAACATGGCAAGCGACCACGGCGTCGTGAACGCGCGCCGCTCGATTGAGAGTACGCGTGGGAGATCCGCATAGGCGAGGCGGCGGGTGCTGCCGGTGAAAGGCCGATCAGCTCTTGGATACACGCTCACGCCAAAGCTCCGCATCGGGTCGTCGCAGGTAGTTGGGCTCAATCTCGTCAATTGGGCTGCTGTCGAGCTTTGCGGCAAGCGTGCACACGAAGCTCGCGTTTAAATCGTGAGCGGAATCTGCGTCCGGCGGCACGCGGGCGCCAGCGGCTTCAAGGCATTCGCGAAACATCAATGCACCGGCACCGACGGCAACCGGCGCCGGAACGTCGGTCAGTCGGTCGGCAAGTTCGTCCGGCCCATAGACGGCGTCGTCCCAAAGGCGTTCTCCGTCCGCACCGAACATGGCGGCGAACACCTCGCCGCGTTTGGCGTCGATCACGGCCAACACCGGATCGCCGGAGGAGCCGCCCGCAAGCGCGGCCAACGACGAAACTCCCGTTATCGGCAGCGAGCGGGCCTGGGCCAGCGCACGCGCCGTGGCGATTCCAATCCGCAACCCGGTAAATGTGCCGGGGCCAACGCCGACGCCAATTCGCTCAATCGCATCCCAGCCGCCGGCAGCACCAACGGCGGCCTCGACGGCCGGCAGCAGTTCCTGGGCGTGCCGCGGCCGGCCCGTTCCAGTCGGTCCCAACGCGCTTGCGGCCACCGTATCGCCACCACCCCTCACCGCGACCGTCAGTCGGCTTGTCGCCGTGTCCAGGCCCAAGATCACCCGATGAGCCTAGAACGGTGGTCAATGCCCGCTGCCGCGAGTCCAATACGCGAACCGGCCGCCCCTTTCGGGACGGCCGGATCCGTACGCGGGTTGCTAGGTGGGCCCGGAGGCCCGGAACGCGCCTAAGGAGTTGCCCCCTCGAGCGCTGCCACCGCTTGATCGGCGGCATCCTGGCACGCCTGGATCGCGGTTTCGCGTGCGCCGCTCTCATCAGGCACGTCCTCAGCCTGTGCAGCACACTGCTCGAACGCATCGGCGGCTGCCTCACAAGCGGGCTGGCCGGCCTCTTCGCCGGGGGTCCCGGCGATCGCGTCTTCGCACGCCGCCTGGACATCCGCGGCGGTCGAGCCTTCAGAGCTAGACGAGCCCTCGGATTCGGACGTGGCCTCCGAGGATTCCTCGGTGGCAGGCGCGTCAGAGGTTGCAGCCTCTTCATCGTCATCGCCGCAACCGGCAGCGATCAGCCCGGTGGCTAGCAGCGCAACGGCGGCAAGCCAGAACTTCTTACTCAATTGGATCCTCCCCCAACTCATTATTCGTTTCGAAACACCGACCCGATGGCCGGTTCGCGGGAACCTACCACTCCCAAACGACGCGCGCTTGAAACTCAGGGACTTGGGTCGATCGCGATCAAGCGGTTGTCGTCGCCCGCGTGTTCGATCCGCACCCTGGCCGCCACTTGCTCAAAGGCCGACTCGGCGACAGTTGGCCACTCGACGAACGCGATTCGGTCCTCGTTGATGTACTCGTCGAGGAACCCGGGGTCCTCGCTCGCCAGGTCGCCGAGCCGATAGAGGTCCAGATGGGAGAGCGGGAATGCACCGCTGTATCGCCGTCCGATCGTGAACGTCGGCGAGGTCACCGGCTCCGTCACTCCAAGGGCGCGGAGCGCCCCGCGAACGAACGTCGTCTTGCCCGCCCCCAGGTCGCCCTCGACGAGAACGACATCTCCAGGCGCCAGCCTCAACGCAAGCTTGGTCGCCATGCGTTCGGTAGCGGCTGGTCCATCGCTTCGCTCCGGGCTCACGTCGAGAACAGGTCGAGCTGGTCGGCAGCTGCCTCCGCGTCGGCTTCACCCGGGGCGCCGCTTTCGATCGAGCGTGGGCCAAGCAGTTCCGGAAGCTTGGCGAAGTCCTCGCGCAGAAGTTCCTTCATTGCCGGAGTGCGCAGCGCGGCCGCCGGATGCAGCAGTGGAAACACGCTCACCGTCCGCCCGCCAAGCTGATGTTCTTGTGCGGTGCCGCGAACTTTGGTGATTCCCGCCTGATTGTTGGTCAAGAGCTTGGTCGCGAAGTTCCCCAGCGTTGCTATCACCAGGGGCTCAATCAACTCGATCTGCCGGTCCAAGTACGGCCTACACGCTTCGATCTCGGCCGGACGGGGGTCGCGGTTTTGTGGCGGCCGGCTCTTGAGGACGTTGGCGATGAAAACATCCTCGCGATCGATCCCAATCTCGGCAAGCAATGCCGCAAGCAACTGCCCCGCCCGGCCGACGAACGGAACGCCGCGTCGGTCCTCCTCTGCTCCGGGTGCCTCGCCAACGAACATCAGATTCGCGTCGGCGTTACCGGCGCCGAAGACGGCCTGGGTTCTGGTTTCCGCAAGAGGGCAGCGAGTGCAGCCCGCAACCTCGCGATAAAGGTCGACCAGCCGTTCGCGCCGGGCATCTGGACCCATCATGCCTCGCCCCCGCCGCCACCGCTTCGCTTCTTTGCGTCGTGGATCTTGCCCACGGCCTTCTTGAATCGAGCCTTGGTGTGGGTGTGGAGCTTGGCGTTGCTCGCCTCCTGCCGAGCGGCAGCGCCGCGGCTCTTGACCAGCTTCATGGGCGCGCCGGGCAGCGACATGATTCGCGCGGTGTTCTGGGATCCGCAGGTGGGACACGGCAGCGATTGAGTGCCAACCGGCACCAGGCTCTCGAACCGGGTCTCGCAATCCCGGCAATCAAACTCATAGATCGGCATTCTGGAGCCGATCGTAGCCCGGTTTGCGCCTTCTCCGGCGGTCACTTGGGTTTGAGGAATAGGCCATTCGTCATAATTCGTTGTGTCGCGACCCGCTGAGCGGGCGTGAACGCAAGCGAGGACAACGACACCGCATTTCGCCCAGCACCGTCTGGTATCTCCGATGAGGGAACTGGAACGGGAACTTCCCGCCACACGAACGGACCCCCCACCGGCCCTGACCGGAGGCTTGACGATCGTCGGCCCGGGGCGCGCGGGCAGCTCATTGGCCCATGCTGCCCGAGCCGCTGGAATCTCCGTCCAAGTCACTGGCCGGGGTGAGCGCGTCCCGCCTTCGTCGGTGATTTTGCTGTGCGTGCCCGATCTCGCCGTCACGGAAGTTTGCGACGAGCTGACACCCGGCTTGGACCCCGGCGCCCATATCGGCCATGTCAGCGGCGCCCTGACGCTTGCTGCCTTGGAACCGGCCGCCGCCCACGGACACCCCGCCTTCTCGCTGCACCCGCTGCAGACGATTCCGGACACGAAAACCGACCTGACCGCCGCTCCTTGCGCGATCGCCGGCTCCGATTCTGGCGCGCTCGAGCTCAGCTCGACGCTCGCAACGGCGCTCGGAATGATCCCGTTTGAGGTGCCGGAGACCGGGCGGGCCGCCTACCACGCCGCGGCGGCAATCGCGTCCAACTTTCTCATTGCCCTGGAAGAGTCAGCCGCAAGCCTGATGGCTGCTGCGGGCGTCGCCAACCCGCGTGGGATCTTGACGCCGCTCGTTCTGCGCAGCGCGAACAACTGGGCAAGCGACGGCGCAGGCGCCCTGACCGGACCCATCGCCCGTGGCGACGAAGGGACAATCCGGATGCACCGCGCAGCACTCAGCGCGCGCGCGCCCGAGCTCGCTCCCATGTATGACGCCATGTGCGAGCGCACCAGGGCGCTCGCCGGGGAAAGGACTTCCTAGCTCGTGGACGAGCACCGAACCCGAGACGGCCTGCGAGCCGCCCTCGCCGACGCACGAGCCGGGCTGAGCGTTGCGCTGGTGCCAACCATGGGCTTCCTTCACGAGGGCCACCTGAGCCTTATCGCTGCTGCCGGCGAGCGCGCGGACATTGTCGTCGTCAGCCTCTTCGTGAATCCGACCCAGTTTGGAGCGGGCGAAGACCTCGACGGCTACCCTCGCGACGAGGCGCGAGACCTGCGTCTGGCGGCCGAGGCGGGCGCCGATTTCGTCTATGCGCCGACGGCGGCAGAGGTGTATCCGCCGGGCTTCTCGACGTACGTCGAGGTCGAGGGGTTGTCCGATGTCCTTTGCGGCGATCCGGAGCGCCGTGGGTCCGGCCATTTCCGCGGCGTCACAACGGTGGTCGCAAAACTGCTGATGACGGTGACTCCGGACTATCGCGTTCTTTGGCCAGAAGGACGCGCAGCAGGCGGTCGTGATTCGGCGGATGCTCCGCGATCTAGATTTTCCCGTCGAGATCGTGGTCATGCCAACCGTCCGCGAAGCCGACGGGTTGGCGCTGAGTTCGCGAAACGCGTACCTGACGGATGCTGAGCGGCGGCGGGCTCCAGCGCTCAGCCGAGCCCTGAGCTCGATCGCCAGCGATGCGCAGGACGGCGTTTCCCTCAGCCAGGCGCTCGCGGACGCACGCGGCCTCCTCGACGCAGAGGGAATCACGCCGGAGTACCTCGAGGCCCGGCACGCCGACGACCTTTCACCCGCAAGCGCGTTCAACGGGCGGCCGATCCTCGTGGCCGTTGCTGCCCAGCTTGGCAAAGCCCGCCTGATCGACAATCTGCTTGTCGCTGGAGCCGACACGGTCCACGCCGATGAATCAAGAAAAGGAAGATTAGATATGCAACGACACATGCTGAAATCGAAAATCCACAGAGCCACGGTCACCGGCTGCGACATCGACTACGTCGGCTCGATCACGATCGATCCGGAACTGCTGGACGCGGCGGACCTGATTGCCAACGAACAGGTTCATGTCTGGGACATCGACAACGGCGCGCGATTTGTCACCTACGTGATCCAGGGCGAGCCAGGTTCAGGCTCCATGCAGGTCAACGGTGCGGCGGCACGGCTTACTAGCGCCGGACACAAGATCATCGTTGGCTCATTCGGTACGTACGACGAACGCGACCTCGAGGAATACAGCCCGATGGTCGTCCACGTTGATGATCAGAACCGGATCGTCGAGGTGGACGCCCGCTCCGATTTGCTGCTCGGCTCGCCACTAGCTTCAGGAGCGTCGATATGAGCACCCATCCGACCGAGGGCCCGGAATCGACGGAGCGCAAGCCGATCTCGTTGCCCGATCTGGCCGCCATGAAGGCGGCTGGCGAGCCGATCGTGATGGTCACGGCCTACGACCACCCCTCGGCCCAGGCGGTCGAGGCCGCCGGCGTTGACGTTGTCCTGGTCGGCGATTCGGCGGCTATGACGGTGCTCGGGCACGACTCGACGGTCCCCGTCGGCATGGACGAGATGCTGATGCTGACGGCCGCCGTACGGCGCGGGCTTCGCACTCCGTTGCTGGTCGGCGATATGCCGTTTGGCTCCTACGAGCAATCGAACGAACTGGCGGTCGAAAACGCGCAGCGTTTCATCAAGGAGGCCGGCTGCGACGCGGTGAAGCTCGAGCGCGGCGGCGCTTCGGTTGAACGCGCGCGGGCCATCGTCCGCGCCGGGATTCCAGCGATGGCGCATGTCGGTCTGACGCCGCAAACGGCCACCCAGCTTGGTGGCTACAAGGCCCAGGGCAAAACTGCGGGGCGAGCCGCCCAGATCGCAGAGGAAGCGTTGGCTCTGCAGGCAGCGGGGTGCTTTGCAATCGTCTTCGAGGCGGTACCTGCCGCCGTGACCGAGGCACTGATGCCGAAGATGGAGATCCCCGTGATCGGGATCGGGGCTGGTGTCGGCGCCGATGGTCAAGTGCTCGTCTTCCACGACCTGCTGGGAATCTTCGCTGGCCACGCCGCGAAGTTCGTCAAGCGCTACGCAAACCTCCGCGTGGAGATGATTCGGGGTGTCCGTGAGTACGCGGATGAAGTGCGATCCGGCGCGTTCCCAGGCCCGGAGCACATCTATGCGATCGATCCCTCGGAGCTGTCCGAATTCCGGCAGTGGCTCGATCAGGTGAGCCTGGCGGGCGGCAGCGGAACGTTCACGCACTCCGACTGGGACTGGGGACCGTAACCGCCGGATCAGACCGGGGTATTGCTTGTGCCGTTTCGCACTTGGATGGTGCGAGACCCAACGCAAGTGAGGTAAAGCTCATGGAGATGCTCAAGAGGTTCGAGCCGTTTGCGCTGATGCTGATGTTTGTCGGCGCGCTGAACTGGGGCATTCTCGGAATCACCAACGGTGAGACCAATGTCCTTGCCGAGATCTTCGGCACGGGAACGCTGACCGACGTCGTCTACGCGGTCATTGGCGCGGGCGCCCTGATCTATGTTCCGAGGCTGATGGACACGTTCCACCTCGGCCACGGTGCCCATCCACGCGGAGTCTGAATCCCAGTACGCAGCGTTTGCAGCGAGCCGGGGCCTAGGCCCCGGCTCGTTTGCGTGCCAAGACCTAGGGACCGACCGGAACGTTGGCGCGAAGCGAGTCCACCTTCCACGTACCCGCGTCCAAGACCAGTTCCGCGCGCAGCGATTCGCCGTCGTAGATGCCGCCCGCCGGCCGAGCCACGGCCTGGGCCACCGAATCCGGGGAAATGACCACCTCGTCCACGGCAACTCGTCGGGCCGTGCGCACCTGCGCCTGCGCCGCGCGGCATCCGTCGGCATCACCGTAGGAGCGACGCAGATAGCGGTCGGTCACCAGGTCCCGGCAGGCGAGTGACGGATCGCTGCCGGTGAGGATCAGCTCGAGGGTTCGCTTAATCCGATCCTCGTCGGACTTGGGGTTGGAAGCGGGCTCGTCCTCGGGAACCGCGGTACCGGGCGCGGTCTCCTCGGCGGGATCGGCGGTACCTCCTGTGATTGCCGGTACGCCCCCCTCATCGGAGGCCGAATCACCACCGCAGCCGGCGAGCGCCATCGCGGCCAAAACAAGCGCGGCGGCCGCATGCGTCGAGTGAAGGTTTGCTAGGAGCAAGCTCGCGCAACCCTAACGGACGCGATGGCCTATTCAGCGGCTGGTTGAAAATCGATCGCCCGAATTACCTTGGCCGGTGCGCCGGCGGCGATCACGCCCGCCGGGATATCGCGCGTGACGACCGAGTTCGCGCCGATCACCGTCCGTTCACCGATCGTGACGCCACCGGTCACCACCGAGCCCACCCCAAACCAGCAGTTGGAACCGATTCGCACCGGACCGCGGGAGACGAATCCCTGCCAGGTGATCGGCAGGTCGGGATTGTCGTAGCGATGGTCGGCGTCGCCCACGAAGCACCCGTTGGCGAACATGACATGGTCGCCAATTTCGATCAGGTCGTTGGCAGCAAGCATGACGCCCCGGTTGAGGAAACAGCCGTCGCCGATCGTGATCGACGCGCTGGGCGCCATCGTCAGCCAGCACCCCGGCTCGAATAGGGTGCCCTCCCCCACCGCCAGCCGCCCCGAATCGAGACCTTCAAGTACCTCGCCCTCGATGGGGCGCCGGATGTAGAAGCCGCCGTTGGCGGCGTGCCTGGCAATCCGGATTCTCCGGCGCAGGTGCCGATTGCGCTCGTACCAGCGCCGCTTCAGCCACCACAGTCGCCATCCGCTTGCCTCAGCCATCGGCAGAAGCTTCCCAGACGAGCCCGGCGTGCGTCCGGCCTGCCGTGCCGCTAGGCGGCGACCGTCTTGCGCTTCGCCGATCCGCGCGTCTTGCGGATCGTGGGGGCCTGGGGCTCCACGAGGTCGGCCAGGAACTGTCCTGTATAGGACTCCGGGTGCCCTGCAATTTGCTCGGGCGTTCCGGTTGCGATCACCTTGCCGCCAGCCTCGCCGCCATCAGGACCCAGGTCAATCAGGTGGTCGGCGGACTTGATCACGTCGAGGTTGTGCTCGATGACGAGGACGCTGTTTCCCTGTTCGACCAACCTGTCCAGCACCTCCAGCAGGCGTTCAACATCAGCGAAGTGCAACCCGGTGGTGGGTTCGTCAAGGATGTAGAGGGTCTTCCCGGTGGCGATCTTGGAAAGCTCCGTCGCGAGCTTGACCCGCTGCGCCTCGCCACCGGAGAGTGTTGTCGCAGGTTGGCCGAGGCGCATGTAGTCGAGGCCGACGTCGTGGAGAGTCTGAAGTCGGCGCTTGAGCTTCGGGATTGACACGAAGAACTCGAGCGCGTCGGCCACAGACATGTCGAGCACGTCCGCAATCGAGCGGCCCTTGTAGCGAATCTCAAGGGTCTCACGGTTGTAGCGCCTACCGTGGCATTGCTCGCAAGATACGTACACGTCGGGGAGAAAATGCATCTCGATCTTGATCTGGCCGTCGCCCTTGCAGACCTCGCAGCGTCCGCCCTTGACGTTGAAACTGAACCGCCCCGGCTTGTAACCGCGGGCCCGCGCATCCTTTGTCTTGGAAAACAGATCGCGGATGACATCAAAAAGGCCCGTGTATGTAGCTGGGTTGGAGCGCGGGGTGCGCCCGATCGGAGACTGATCGATGTTGATGATCTTGTCGATCCGTTCAAGGCCGTCGATACCGTCATGCGCGCCCGGCCGCAACCGCGCGCGATGCAGCCGGTTGGCCACCGCGCGATACAGGACCTCGTTCACCAGCGTTGACTTCCCCGATCCCGAGACGCCGGTGACACAGGTGAAGACCCCGAGCGGCAGATCGACATCGATGTCCGCCAGGTTGTGCTGGCGAGCTCCGCGAATCCGCAGCGCGTCGCGTCCCGAACGACGCTCGGCCGGAACTGCGATCGAACGCTTGCCGGAGAGGAACTGCCCGGTGAGCGACTTCGCAGTTCGCCTGACCTGCGCCGGCGTGCCCTGGGCGACAACTTCGCCGCCGTGAACGCCCGCCCCGGGGCCCATATCCACGAGATGATCCGCAGCGTCCATCGTCCCCTCGTCGTGCTCGACCACGATCACCGTGTTGCCGAGGTCCCGGAGTCGCTGGAGCGTCTGAATCAATCGCTCGTTGTCCCGCTGGTGCAATCCGATTGAAGGCTCGTCAAGGATGTACATCACACCGACAAGGCTCGATCCGATTTGCGTCGCAAGCCGAATTCGCTGCGCCTCCCCGCCGGAAAGCGTCGCGGCTGACCGCTCTAACGAGAGGTAGCCGATGCCCACGCTCTCAAGAAAGCGCAGACGCTCGGCGACCTCGCGCAGCACCAGACCGGCGATTGCCTGCTCCGTCTCGGTCAGCTTGAGTTCGGCAACCCAGACAAGCGCAGCTCGCGCGGAACGCTGGGTGAACTCGGAGATGCTGATGCCGCCCACGGTCACGGCCAGCGATTCGGGCCTCAATCTGGCGCCATCGCAGGCCGGGCAGGCCTGCATGGCCATGAGCTCCTCGACGCGGTCACGGGTGTTTTCCGAGTCGGTCGATTCGTATCGGCGCTGAAGCGAATCAAGCATGCCGGGAAAACGCACGTTGTAGGTGCGGCGGCGGCCGAACCGGTTCTTGTAGCTGACGGTGTGACGCT
This sequence comes from uncultured bacterium, assembly GCA_963701205.1. GTDB lineage: Bacteria > Actinomycetota > Thermoleophilia > Solirubrobacterales > 70-9 > JALZKA01. The sequence continues at coordinate 210,022 of OY969575.1, forward strand.
CATCGCCGGTCCCCTGCAGCAACAACTCGCGCTCCGGGTCGCCCAAGTCCTTCCAAGGCGTCTTGATCTCGATTCCGCTTGACTCGGCCACCGCCTCCAGCAGGCGCCGGTGATACATCGAGGCCGCCTTGGTCCAGGGATCAAGCGCGCCGTCGGCAATCGACAGGGTGGGGTCCGGGACGATCAGTTCAGGGTCGATGACGCGCTGAAAACCCAGACCGTGGCAGCGCTCACACGCTCCGTGCGGGGAGTTGAAGGAAAAGATCCGGGGTTCGATCTCCGGCATCGAAGCGCCGCAATTGAGACAGGAAAACTTCTCCGAAAACAGCTGCTTCGTGCCCGTGTCTGCGTCCTCGATCTCGATCAGGCCGTCCGCCAATTGGCTGGCTGCCTCCAGGGACTCGGCGAGCCGTTTACGCACGCCCTCCTTCATCACAAGGCGATCAACAACGATCGAGATGTCGTGTTTGAACTTCTTGTCGAGATCGATCGCCTCGCCATCGTCGAGTCGCCGCAGCTCGCCATCGATCACAGCGCGGGCATAGCCCTGCGATCGCATCTCGGCTAGCAACTTGCCGTATTCGCCCTTGCGGCCGCGAACGACCGGGGCCAAGACCAAGAATCGGGTCTCAGGCGCCATGGCCAGGACTCGATCCGTGATCTGCTCGAGGGATTGACCCTGGATTGGCTCACCGCACTTGTGACAATGCGGGCGTCCGATCCGCGCCCAGAGCAGACGCAGGTAGTCGTAGATCTCGGTCACGGTACCGACGGTTGACCGCGGGTTGCGCGACGTTGTTTTTTGGTCGATGGAGATCGCGGGCGACAGCCCTTCGATCGAGTCAACGTCCGGCTTCTCCATCAGTCCCAGGAATTGCCGCGCGTAGGACGAGAGCGACTCGACGTAGCGGCGCTGCCCCTCTGCGTAGAGGGTGTCGAATGCCAAACTCGACTTGCCCGACCCCGAGAGGCCGGTGATCACGATCAGGGCGTCGCGGGGAAGCTCAAGGTGAACACCCTTGAGGTTGTGCGCACGGGCTCCTGAGATGACGATCTTGTCCGAGCGAGCCACTGCGATTTAGTGTACGGATACGAACGGGCGTTCCCTCGCCGCCCCAGACCTGGCCCGGCGTTACTCGTCGCTCCGCGTTTTCGTCTGGGTCGGCCGCGCGGGCAGGAGCCTTCGTACAAGGCTTCGTGCGGTCCGGCTGGCATCCCCGCTGGCAGCGGGCTGGGCGTTCACGCCTCGACGATGTCTCTCGGAATCGTGCCAGCGCGTGGCAAACCGGGAATGTCCGGCGCCAACGATACCCACCGACTTGCATTTCCCTGGCGGGTGGTGCTAAACATGGAATCTCATGGATGAGAAATCAGAACCTGAAGATCAGAACCTGACGGGCGGTGCGCTGCTCTCAGCGATCTCGAATCGCTTTGTTGGCCTCCTACGCGAGCATTACGGACGCGGGCCCACCCGCGCCAAGACCTACATCCTCGACGACCTTGTCGTCTGCGTGCTGCGCAACGGCTTTACGGCGCTGGAGCAGACAATGGTTGACAGCGGCCAGGCCGGCGACGTTGTCGAGATGCGCCACAGGTTCCAGTCCCTGATGGCGTCTAAGTACAAGGACGCGATCGAGGAGTTGACAGGCGTCAAGGTGGTGGCGTTCCTAAGCCAGGCACATGTCGAGCCCGACATCACGCTTGAAATTTTCCTCGTGGACCGGTCGCTTGAAGGAGCCGGGTCGAGATCTTTGAGGATCCCGCCGCCGCCGACACCGGCATCGCAGACGGTCCCGCCTAGTTCTCCCTGCCGCGCATGACCTCACGGTAAAGCGAGATATCGGCTGCCGTTGCCAGGTAGCGATTTCGCAGGTCGGAAGTATCGCGCTCGAGCTCATCCGCCAAGCGCGTCAGGTCGGTTTCAGTCTCGGGTCCGGCCCATGGCCGCCCACCCAGGGCGGTTGCGGTATCAAGGCTGACAACGGCGAAGTCGGTGGCCATGCCGACCAGGGTTTGGGCAGCATTGGCCCAGGCGTCTGCCGATTCAATCCAACGGCCGATGGCGTCAATGTCGTCATCGCTAGGGACATCGGGAACGGTGTTCATCGCTTCGTTCCAATCACTGCCCTCTCGGTTGGCCGCGACGATGGCTGAGAAGGCAGGAGGAGAACCCTCGAGCGGCTGCTGACCAGCCATTGTATTCGGGTGCCCAGGAGTCATCTCCTGGGCCTCCGGTGCCGGCGTCAGGGGCGGCTTGCCCGCTCCATCACGAAATCAAGCAAACCTTCGGCGTCGCTTACCTCGTAGTGATCGAGCAGGTGCGCAGCGATCTGCTCGCGGCTCATGCCATCTATGGCCATCTTTGTGGCAATTATCCGGGCACCGACCTCATCGCCCTTGCGCTCACCGTTGGCCACCACCGGCGCCAGTTTGGCTGCGTCGGGGGCGCTCGAGGCTGAGGGTGGCGTCGCGATCTCTGGCTGCGCCAGCATGGGCTCGGGTTCGGCTGGAAGGGGGGGCTCCGACGCGGGTTCGGCTGGAAGGGTGGACTCCGGCACCCGCTCTGGGGTGGACGGCACCTCGGCGGCATTCGCTGGGCGCAGGGAGCCTTCAATACCGGCAAGCGCCTCGCGCACCTGAGCCAGACGCTCCTGGGCTTCGGCCTCGGCGCGCTCGCGGATGCGTTGGGCCTCGGCCTCGGCCTCAGCCACGATCGCGCGGGCACGATCCTCTGCCTGGTTCAGCGTCTCACGAACCCGGCCGGTCAAATCTCCGATCAGCTTGTCTGCATCCATGTACAGGAAGTTACCGATGCGAGGCAAAACGAAACCCCACTGCGAGTCATCCGAGCGGCAGGAGCGTTCAGGCCCGCAGGCTCTCAAGGTCGCGGCGCAGCTCCTTGAGCTCGTCCCGCAACCGTCCGGCCTCCTCGAAGCGAAGCTCCTCGGACGCGAGCAGCATCTCTTCTTCCAGTTCGACAATCAGCTTTTCCAGCTCGTCCGGACTTGCGATCTCATCGCCGCTACGGCGCCGGCGCCGATTGGGAGTCGTTTTCGAGTCCATCGACAGAAACTCGGAGATCTCGGAAATTCCTTTCCGAACCGTCTCCGGCGTGATCCCGTGTTCCTTGTTGTAGGCGACCTGAATCGCCCGACGGCGGTCGGTCTCAGCCAGCGCGACGCGCATCGCCTGCGTTTCCTTATCGGCGTACATCAGGACGCGCCCGTTGACATTGCGGGCGGCGCGGCCAATCGTCTGGATCAGGCTTGTCTCGCCGCGGAGGAACCCTTCCTTATCCGCGTCGAGGATCGCCACGAGCGAGACCTCGGGTAGGTCGAGACCTTCGCGCAGAAGATTGACGCCCACCAGCACGTCGTACTCGCCAAGGCGCAAGTCGCGGATGATCTGGATCCGTTCAAGCGTGTCAACCTCGGAGTGCAGGTAGCGAACCTGGAAGCCGTGCTCGAGCAGATAGCCGGTCAGGTCCTCTGCCATCTTCTTGGTCAGAGTCGTAACCAGCGTTCGCTCCTTGACCTCAACCCGCGCCCTGACCTCGTTCATCAGGTCATCAACTTGGTTGCGAGTCGCGCGCACCTCAACCTCCGGATCGACGATGCCGGTGGGGCGCACAATCTGTTCGGCGATGCGGCTGGACTCGGAGCGCTCGAAATCCCCAGGCGTGGCCGAGACCATCACCAACTGGTTGATTCGATCCAAGTACTCGCCGAACTTGAGTGGCCGATTGTCCGCAGCTGACGGCAGCCGGAAGCCGTGCTCGATCAGGGTTCGCTTGCGTGACGCGTCGCCTTCGAACATGCCGCCGATCTGGGGAATCGTCTGATGCGACTCATCCACGAAGCAAACGAAGTCGTCGGGGAAGTAATCGATCAACGTGTGCGGAGGGCTCCCGGCCTCGCGGCCATCAAAGATGCGCGAGTAGTTCTCGACGCCTGATGTAAAGCCCAGTTCCTTGAGCATCTCGATGTCGTACTCGGTTCGCTGCCGCAGGCGGTGCGCTTCGAGCAACTTGCCGCGCTCCTCGAACCAGGCGACCCGTTCATAAAGCTCGCGCTTGATCTCCTCAAGCGATCGCTCCATGGTTTCTTCCTCGGTGACGTAGTGACTCGCAGGCCATACCGCAACGTGCTCGATCGCCTCGAAGATCTCTCCCGTCAACGGGTCGAAGTGATGAATCGACTCAATCTCGTCGCCAAAGAGATTGATCCTGTAGGCGGACTCTGCATAGGCCGGGAAGATCTCCAGCATCTCGCCCTTCGCCCGAAAGGTGCCGCGCGTCAGCGCAGTCTCGTTGCGGTTGTACTGCATCGCGACGAGCTTGCGAAGAATCTCGTCACGTTCGAACGTTTCCCCCACCTTGAAAAGCTGCATCTGCTTGGCGTAGAGCTCTGGGGATCCGATCCCGTAGATGCAGGAGACCGACGCGACGATAACGACGTCGCGGCGGGCGAGCAACGATGCGGTCGCGGCGTGGCGTAGGCGATCGATCTCGTCGTTGACCGACGAGTCCTTTTCGATGTAGAGGTCCTGGGCCGGAACATATGCCTCGGGCTGGTAGTAGTCGTAATACGAGACGAAATACTCGACCGAGTTCTGCGGGAGGAACTCACGAAACTCGTTGCAAAGCTGCGCCGCGAGCGTCTTGTTGTGGGCGATCACCAGGGCCGGGCGTTGCAACCGCTCAATCGTGGCGGCGATCGTGAAGGTCTTGCCGGTTCCGGTCGCTCCGAGGAGCGTCAGAAACCGCTCCCCAGCTTCAATGCCCTCGACGAGTTCGGCGATCGCCGTCGGCTGATCGGCGGCCGGCACGTATCCGGGATTCAGGCTGAAGTCAGGCAACCGGATGAATCTAGCGTCGGTCCAACCGGATCCCGATGTCGGGTTGGGCATGTGGCCGGGTAGCTTTGCCACCATGACCGCCTCGCAAAAGGCGCTGGCCGCCTTCTTCTCGCTCGCCGGGATCCTGCATTTTGCAATGCCCAAACCGTACGAGGCGATCGTGCCTGCCTATGTGCCGATCGCGCCGCGCGATGCCGTTATCTACTCAGGTTGCGCAGAGCTGCTCGGCGGCTTGGCGGTCCTGCCGAACGCAACCCGGGGAATCGCCCGCTGGTGGCTGATCGGCCTACTCGTGGCGATCTTTCCTGCCAACGTCCACATGGCGATGAGCCCCGAGGAGGTTCCCGGCCTCAAGGAGCGCCCGATCCCCGGCTGGGCGCTTTGGGCCCGCCTGCCGCTCCAGTTCCTGATGATGGCCTGGGTCTGGCAGGCGACTGCGCGCCGCTAGGTCAGCGCGGCGTTGCGATCCAGTCCCACTCGCGGCCGCAGATCTCCGCGGGGGGCAGCTCGACCAAGCGCGAATCTCCAGCCTCCGTCCCGCTCAGCACGATCGGCCCGACAGGATCCCCGCGCCCACCGCTTCCCGGATGCAGGTCGCGGCCGCCGAAGCGAAGCTCAACTGTGTGGGTGCCCGGTCGCAGCACGACTGAGCCGAACGACACGTACTGGCCGTAGTTGTTGAGCTCATGGCGCACGGATCCAATTGGCTCGCCATCAACGAACGCCTCGACCAGTGGCCGAACGGACTCGCCCAGCCAGACCTCGTATCTGTCGGGCCGCTCAATGGTCGCCTGCACGCGAATCGTGCCGGCGCCGTCAGGGGCCGGCGCGACGTCAAGGCCGGAAGTCCAGTCACGTGGATAGGTCCCCGGGGAGAGGGGTACCACGACGGGGCTCACGCCGGTCGCCGCGATCAGGGTGCCGCTGGGGTCCGGCAACGCCTTGACCTCGCCGCAATCGGGCGCGGCGATCGGGTCGTAGCGATCGCCAAGCGGAAGGTGCGCGGTCGGGGCCCCCGCCGCTGCGGACCGCTGCCAAACCTCGTAGTAGGAGCCGGCCCAAGCCAATTGGTAGTCGGCGGGCGGGCGGCTCTGGGCTGGCGATCGCCGTAGGACAAGGGTCCGGTAGATATAAAGGTCCTCGGTCTGTAACTCATCGGTATCGATCGTCGAGCCCTTTCTGACGGTCCCCCCGTTTCGCTTCGGAATCGTCCTGCGGCGTAGCTCCGAGACCGATTCGGGGTCGCCTGCCCGCAGAAAGTGTCGGGCGCCGTAGGGCGAGTATTCGGTCATCAGCGTTGGGCCTTCACCGGCAATGAGCTCGCCGATCGTCTCCAGCTCTTCGAACTGGGAATAGGGCGCCAGGTTGACATCCGAATACGCCAGGGTGTTTGACCACAGAACGCCCAACGACAGGATCGACGCCGCCACAAGGCCGCCGGCCGCGGACAGCCTTTGCGAAATGGCGACACACCCGATCAGTGCGACCAAGAGCAGCATCGGCGAAGCCGTCGCGAGTGCCTTGCCCTCGACCCAGGGCGATCCGATTGCCAGCAGGCCCAGACCGCCAGCCAGCGCTCCTGTCAGAAGCAGCTGGACACCTGCTGCGCGCTGACGCGCCGCCCACCAGCCCCCGGCTAAAACCAGAAGCAGGGCCAGCGCGCAAATCGCGTACGTCAGTCCTGGTGCGCCTGGATCCAGGCGGAAGTCGCCAGCGGGCCAAATGCCCAACGCCTGCACCGGCTCGAGCGGCTCAATCAGGTTCCCCTTGGCAGCGGAGTCGCTGAGCGGTGACGAGGTGGGCGGCAGCAGTCCGCCAGGCAGGATCACCGGCAGGGCCAGCAGTCCGACAACCACGGCGAAGGTCGCCGCTCTCCGCGCCACGGCGGCAAGTCCGATACTGCGTGCAAGGACGATCGCTACAGCGATCAGGATCGGGGCGAGCCAAAGCGCTCCGCCTGCGCTCAGGATTCCGACCAGCCCGCCTGCACAAAGGCCAAGGCCAATCACGACTCGCCCGTCGTTAGGCCTGTCAACAACTTGACCGGCCATTGCGGCGACGGTGGCGATCATTGCCGCCGCCGCCAGCTCCTTGACTCCCCCCCACAGGTAATAGCCGTAAAGCAGTGCGGGCTGGGCGGCGATCGCCACGATGGCCGCCCGCTGCCAGGCCGAGCGGACAAGCGGCGCCACCAGAACCCAGGCCGCCAACGCAAAGAGAACAGCGGCGAAAGCCATGTACGGCTGGATCACCCAGGCAGGGTCGAGCGCCAGCAACTGAGCAACGGCTCCGAAGGGCAGAAAGACGCCGACGGGATAGCCGTCGCCGATATTGACGGCCAGCGTCGCCTCATACGTTGACGGTGAAAGGCCTCCGAGGTCCCGACCGTGCTCCATCAGACGGTCAGTGAAGGCCAGCCACGTCGCGGTGTCATCCAACCGGATATAGCCCGCAAGCGTGGGCGCCCCCGACAGCACGATCGGCGCCGCGTAGAGGCAAAACACGACCACGGCGGCAACCAGCAGCGGCGTTGGCGGACGAGGCCGGCGGTCGCTTAGGACGGCCAGTCCGAACCCGATCACCGCGAGCGTGACGATTGCGGGGGTCGCGAACTCGGCGGTTGCGTCGGTCAGCGTCAGATACTGGCCCGCGATGATCATCACCGTAAATCCGCAGCCGGGCAGCAGCCCGCCCGGGATCCTGGTCCCGATCAGCGCTTCGAATGCCAACCCCGAGCCCACGCACGCGACGGCGAGGACGGCTGGGAATACCAGCCAGCTAAGGATGAGGTCCATGCCAGATGCCTGCGCCTACCGGCGCTGGTGATGGCGGATCGGCGTGATCAATCCACCGGCTCGACGAGGCCTGATGTAGCCAGATCCAGGGCCCGCTCAGGATCCGGGTCGAAGACCTCGATCTGGAAGTCCTCATCCGGAAAGGCCAGATAGACGCTCGTCGGTGCGCCCTCGTTCGTGATGACAATCCCGCCTCCGGGAGCGTCGGTGACGAGCGACCCGTCCTCCTCGGCCTGCTTTTCCAGCGCCGCGAATGCATCGGGGAGCGGATAGGTGCCAACCGTCAGGAAGTCGGGTGCCGGATCGCCAGGTTCAACGCCCTCGTCGAGGTAGCGAACAAAGACCCTGTCGTCATTAGTCCTGGTCAACTCAAGCGCCGCCTCCCCCTGGTCGCCAGCCCAATACACGGGAGCCTCCAGGCGGTCGGCCAACGCCAACAGGTCGTCGCTGTCCGCGACGACGGGGCCCGCTCCGGCTCGCAGGGACGCGCCATCGCCGCGCGCGGCCGTCTCGTTTGAGTCGTCGCGAATCAGGCCGAAGTAGACAAGCGCGCCAATCGCAGCCGCGACGGCAACAACAACGCCAATACGGAGAAACTCAGGCCGGTTGGGAGGTATGTAGCTCGATTCCACGCGCAGAAGGTTATGGGGCGAGACGGCGGCGCTAAAGCGCGCAGATGACGTAAACGGTGATTGCCGTGGTGACGTCCTTGAACACGAGCTTCCAGCCGGTCGCGGGCAGGCCGTCAACAGGCGGCAGACCCCCGGCAATGATCGGTCCGTTGTAGTTCAGCTGTTCCTTGGTGTTTGTTGTTCCACCGCCCCCGCCGAGAGCCCTCTCGCCGGCATTGCACTGGCGGCTCGCAGTACTTCCGGACGCCACCGTTGTGCTTCGGACCACAGCCGTGGCCAGACCAGGAAGTCCCTGAGTACCGGTCGCGCCGCGAGTACCGGTCGCGCCGCGCGCACCCGCCGGGCCGGTGGCCCCGCGCGGTCCCGCCGCTCCAGTCGCGCCGCGAGGGCCGGCCGGACCAATTGCACCGGGCGTACCTGGTGCGCCCGGGTTTCCGGCGACGCCCGCCGCTCCAGTGGCGCCTTTGGTTCCGGTCGGCCCGCGTGGGCCGGCCGGGCCGGTGGCGCCGCGATCGCCGGTAACTCCGTCGGCGCCGGTTGCGCCATCTTCGCCGGTTGCTCCGTCGGCGCCGGTAGCTCCGTCGGCGCCGTCCTCACCGTCAGCGCCGGTTGCGCCGCGAACGCCGCGATCGCCGGTGGCGCCACGGACTCCGGTTGCGCCGCGTGGGCCGGCCGGGCCGGTGGCGCCGCGCTCGCCTTGAATTCCTGTGGCGCCGCGATCGCCGGTAACTCCGTCGGCGCCGGTTGCGCCAGCTCTTCGCCGGTAGCTCCGTCGGCGCCGTCCTCACCGTCAGCGCCGGTTGCGCCGCGAACGCCGCGATCGCCGGTGGCGCCACGGACTCCGGTTGCGCCGCGTGGGCCGGCCGGGCCGGTGGCGCCGCGCTCGCCTTGAATTCCTGTGGCGCCGCGATCGCCGGTAACTCCGTCGGCGCCGGTTGCGCCATCTTCGGCTCCGTCGGCGCCGGTCGTGCGCCGTCTAAGCGCCGGTTGCGCCCTGGGCGCCCGTCGGCGCCGGTTGCGCCATCTTCGCCGGTTGCTCCGTCGGCGCCGGTTGCGCCATCTTCGCCGGTTGCTCCGTCGGCGCCGGTTGCGCCATCTTCGCCGGTAGCTCCGTCGGCGCCGGTAGCGCCATCTTCGCCGGTTGCTCCGTCGGCGCCGGTAGCTCCGTCGGCGCCGTCCTCACCGTCAGCGCCGGTTACGCCGCGATCGCCGGTGGCGCCACGGACTCCGGTTGCGCCGCGCGGGCCGGCCGGGCCTGTTGCGCCATCTTCGCCGGTTGCTCCTTCGGCGCCGGTTGCTCCTTCGGCGCCGGTAGCTCCGTCGGCGCCGTCCTCACCGTCAGCGCCGGTTGCGCCGCGAACGCCGCGATCGCCGGTGGCGCCACGGACTCCGGTTGCGCCGCGTGGGCCGGCCGGGCCGGTGGCGCCGCGATCGCCGGTAACTCCGTCGGCGCCGGTTGCGCCATCTTCGCCGGTTGCTCCGTCGGCGCCGGTAGCTCCGTCGGCGCCGTCCTCACCGTCAGCGCCGGTTGCGCCGCGAACGCCGCGATCGCCGGTGGCGCCACGGACTCCGGTTGCGCCGCGTGGGCCGGCCGGGCCGGTGGCGCCGCGCTCGCCTTGAATTCCGGTGGCGCCGCGATCGCCGGTAACTCCGTCGGCGCCGGTTGCTCCGTCGGCGCCGGTAGCTCCGTCGGCGCCGTCCTCACCGTCAGCGCCGGTTACGCCGCGATCGCCGGTGGCGCCACGGACTCCGGTTGCGCCGCGTGGGCCGGCCGGGCCGGTGGCGCCAATTGGACCAGCCGGGCCCGTGGCACCGGTTGGGCCGGAGACTTCGCCGCCGCCCAGAGAGCTGATGCCACGCCACCGGATCAAGCGCTCAACGGAAAGGCAATCCCCGAGCCGTGTAACTACACGCAGCCGGTTCCGACGCGGCTGAGTGTTTTTTGCGCAGCCAGTGATGTTTCCATCGGGGTTACTTCGCCAACGGAACACTCGTTCCCGCGCCGAATTACAAGAGCGCCCCGGTCCGATCATCCGGGCCCTGCCCCGGCGGGGAGAACCCCGCTTCACGCAAGCTTTGATGTCTCCGCCGTTGGCGCGGCTCCAGCGGACCTTGTACTCGGCGTCGCGGCACTGTTGGCCGGCGTTAATAAGCCGCGTTTTGGTCGCCATTGCGCCATCCGCAATGACGCACGCAGCTTGATGCGTCGGTGACGCACTCGCGGGCGCTTCCAAGGCAGCGAACGACGCCATGAGCGCAAAAGCGCACACGGGAGCGACATCAGCGCGCAGGCGCAAGCGGGAACGCCAGCAGGCATATCTCTCAATTCGGCCGATACTTTGCGAACTTTACGCGCGACCGTCGGACGCATCCAACCGCAACCCCCAGCTGCAATTAAAGACCCAGTTCGTGGGCGTAGTTCTTGCGGTATTCCTTTTGCTTCTCGAGGACGCTTCGTACGTACTCGCGGGTCTCTGCGAATTGGATATCACCTTCACCCAGCCCCTCGCCGCCCCAGGCCTCCGCGTTTTCCGGCCCGCCGTTGTACCCCGCCAGGGCGGCGACCTCGTTGCCGCCGAACCGATCAAGCAGGTGATTCAGAAAAAACGTCCCGTAGCGAATATTCAGTTCGGGATTGGCCAAATCGTCGAAGACAAAGGTTTCGCCACCCGAAAGAGTCTCGATCGTGTCGGCGGTCTCGGGCGTAATTTGCATCAAACCACGTGCTCCTGCCGGAGATGTTTGATCGAGAAACCCTGACTCCTGATAGATGATCGCGGCAATCAGCGCCGCGTCGATCCCGAACCGTTCAGCCTGTTGACGGATGATGTCCTCATGGCGCAGCGGCAGCGTCACATCGCGAATGGTCCCGTCAAGATCGACGCGACTGATGCCGAACGCAACGGTCGCGATCAAAAGGACGCTCAACACCAGGATCCTCGAGCTGCCTCTCACGACGGCTTCCCTCGCACCTCGAGCAGACGCGGCCAAAGCTCGTTCAGCTTCACCTCCAGCGCGGCAATATCACCGTCGTTGGCAACCACGAACGTCGCCTTGGCGGCCTTCTCGGACTCGCTCAGCTGGCGGCCTGAACGTCCGTCCACGTCTCCAGTGCCGCGAGCCCGCGCCCACTCAGCGCGGCGCTCGTCACCGGCCGTCACAACCAAGGTCGCATCGAAGAACGCATCCATCCCAGCCTCGAACAGCAGCGGGACCTCGATGACGGCGAGAGGAACCGCCGGGTCGAGTCCCTGTCGCCAGGCGACAATACGTTCCCCGACGAGCGGGTGCGTCACTGATTCAAGCCAGCGAAGCTCGTCCGGCCGGTTGAAAACCAACTCCCCGATCCGCCCACGATCCACGCGGCCATCGGCGGCAACGTCGTCGCCCCATCGTTCGGTGAGCCGAACCAGCGTCTCGGGCTGCTCAAGCACCTCATGTGCGACTTGGTCGGCTGAAAGCGTGGCAGCGCCCAGCTTGGCCAACGCAGCCAGTGCCTCGGACTTGCCGGCAGCGATCGCCCCGGTGAGCCCGATGAATGGTGGCCCGAGCGCCGTCAAGGCGCTCCGATCAATCCTCGTCGGGGGTGGCGGGAGCCTCGGCGTCCGTCTCATCCGGCTCTGGCTCAGAACCTTCAGCAGGCGGCGCTTCGGCAAAAACGTCCTCGGACAGCCCGAGGTCAGGTACGTCGCTGTCGGCGACCGGCGGAGGCTCAACGGCAGCGGCCGGCTCCGGGTCAGGCGCAGCCTCGGCCTCGGGTTCTGCGGGAAGCTCGGGGGCATCCGGCGCACCCTCGGCCTCAGGTTCCGCAGACGGCTCGGGGGCGTCGGTAGCGGCGCCCGATTCGTGGGCGTCTTGAACCTGCTGCTTGAGCTCATCGGGAATCAGGTCGCTGAAGGCCGTGTTTTTTGTCTCGGCGCGCTTGATCGATAGCGATATACGGCGGCGCTCCTCGTCAATCTCGAGAATGCGGACCCACTTCTCCTCGCCCGGGGCGACAACCTCACCCGGGGTCTCGACATGGTGCTCGGCGAGTTCAGAGATGTGCACGAGGCCTTCGACGCCTGGAACGATCTCGATGAAAGCGCCGAAGGCGACGACCTTTGTGACCTTGCCTTCGAGGACGTCGCCCTGGCGGTACTCGTTGAGAACCTTCTGCCACGGATCCTCCTGGGTCTGCTTGAGCCCCAATGAGATTCGCTGCCGGTCGCGGTCGATGTCCAGGACCTTGACGCGGACGTCCTTCCCGATCTCAAGGATCTCGGACGGATGGTTGACGTGGCTCCAGGACAGCTCGGAGATGTGGATGAGCCCGTCGATTCCCTCGAGGTCGACAAACGCGCCGAAGTCGACGATGTTGGAAATCTTGCCCTCGACGATTTGGCCCGGCTCGAGCCGCTCCAGGATCTGCTCGCGAACCTCCTTGCGCTCCTCTTCAAGCACGGCCCGGCGTGAAAGAACCACGTTGTTGCGGCTGCGATTCAGCTCGATGACCTTGCACTCAAGTGTCTGGTTGCGGAACTCCTCAAGGTTGTGGACGCGACGAATATCGACCAGCGACGCAGGCAGGAATCCGCGGACGCCGAGGTCGATGATCAGGCCGCCCTTGACGACTTCGATGACCGACCCCTCCACCGGCTCCCCGGATTCGGAAGCGGCCTCGATCTTCCGCCATGCCTTCTCGAAGCGAGCGCGCTTCTTGGAAAGGATCAGGCGGCCTTCCTGGTCTTCCTTTGTCAGAACCAGGGCGTCAACCTGCTCGCCGAGACTGACCTCGTCAGCAGGATCCACGGAGCGGCGAATCGAGAGCTCGTGGGCGGGTATTACCCCTTCAGACTTGTAGCCAATATCGACGAGGACCTCGTCCTTATCGATCCGGACCACCTCGCCGCCGACGACATCGCCCTCCTCGAAGGGCTTGATCGTCGCCGCGTAGTTGGGTACGAGCTTGCCATCGACCTCAATCATCAGGTCGCTGGAGCCATTGCTGGCTGCTGCCTCAGTGGCAGGCTCGATCACGGTCTCTGTCGCCGACACGGCCGCTCAGTATGACAACTAGGAGTCCACACTCGGGACGGATGCCTCGGCTACTCTCCTCCGGTGCCGGTCAGAGCGACCAAACGAGGTGCCGAGCGCACGCCGATCACGGGTGATTGCGATGTTCTGATCTGTGGCGCCAGCTTTGCCGGCCTGACTGTAGCCCGCCAATTGGCCGGTTCCGGAGCGAAGGTGATGATGATCGATCGCTACGAAATCGGCGAGCGTCAGACCTCCGCGTGCGGCGTCCCCAGCCGGTGGCTCGAGGCGATGAATCTGGGCGAATCCGAGCGCCAGGTGTTCTCGAACCTCGTCGTCCACACCCCGCGCGGCAGCAGCCGCTACGAGCTGCCCTGGAGCTTCTCGACGTTTGACTACCGAACGCTCTGCTCGGTCTTGAGCGACCAAGGCGACGCTGAGTTCGAGACCGCCAAGGTCGAGGGACGGCGTGGCAACACCGTGATCACCGATCGGGGCGAGTTGACTGCCCCGCTTGTGGTTGACGCCATGGGCTGGCGCCGGATGCTCTCAAACGACGGCTACCAACCGCCGGATGCGCCGCTTTCGCGAGGCCTGGAGGTCCACCCACCGGGATCCGGCGACGATCTCGAGATCTGGATCGACCGGCGCTACGTTCCGGCCGGATACGGATGGTCGTTCCCGGCTGGCGCCGAGACTCGAATCGGAGTCGGCTCGTTTGACCCGAAATTTCACGTCAAGGACACAACGGTGCTCCTGGCCGAGGACCTTGACCGCGATCCGGTGCGCTACCAGGGAAACTGGATTCCCCACAAACTGCGTCGGGCAACGGAAGATGGGATCTTCTTTGCCGGCGACTCCGCCGGCCACTGCCTGCCGCTGACCGCCGAGGGCATTCGCACCGCGTTTTACTTCGGCATCGCGCTCGGCGACGAGCTCCGAGCCGTGGTCGAGGGACGCAAGGTCAGGGCCCGGGCGCTGTGCGACTACGCGGAGTTCAACGACTCACACGAGTGGAAGTTTCGCTGGATGCTGCGCGCGCAGCAGACGGTCCCACGACTCCCTGCCCGGGCGCAGCGAGCGCTGGTCTCCGCGGCTGGGCGCAAACGCTTTGTGGACTGGTCGTTCGAGCACTACCTCGAGATCGCACATCCCCGGTTCGCCGAGGAACGTGCGCAGCAGCGCAATCCCGGCCTCGTGCCGGCCTAGCGAACGATCAGGAAGGTTCCGCTCAGCAGCAGGGCAATGCCCAACAGGCGATCCCACGTGATCGCCGTTTCCTGCAGGCCGAGGACGCCGAGGCGGTCCAGCGCGAGTGACGCCGTGAGCTGCCCGGTTATCGTCGCCGCGGCAACGCCTCCGGCACCGATCGAGCCCACGGTCTTCAGTGCGGCGAACACGTAGGCAGCGCCGAGTAGTCCGCCGATCAGGTAGTACCACTCGACGTCGATTGCGCCGCCGACGCGTCCGGCCTGGCCAGAGACCACAACGAGTGCGGCGAGTGCGATCGTGCCAATGACGAAGGAGACGAGGGCGGCGCCGAGCCCGCCCGTGGCCTTCCCCAATCCTGCGTTGACGGCAGGCTGCATCGCGATCAGCCCGCCGACAATTGCCATTACCACCACCGCCAATCCTCGATCCATGGCGGCGATCCTAGTCCTGTCCGGAACTACTTCGCGGCGAGCCAGTCGGCGCCAACCCCGACGTCCACCGTCAGCGGCGGATCCATCTCAAAGGCCTCGCACATCTCGCGGGTGGCCAAATCGGTCGCGGCCTCCATCTCGGCCTCTGGTCCCTCGAACAGAAGCTCATCGTGGATCTGCAGCACGAGCCGGGTCTCAAGACCTGCTGCTCCGAGCGCGCGGTGGCAGCGAACCATCGCCAGCTTGATGATGTCGGCGGCCGTGCCCTGGATAACGGTGTTTACGGCCAGGCGTTCGCCCAGCGATCGGCGTTGCCGCTGGCTGGAGCGCAACTCGGGGATCCGGCGTCGGCGCCCCATCAGTGTGGTCACGAAACCCGCTTCCTCGGCCTGGGCGATTGTCGCGTCGATGAACGTGCGCACGGCGGGAAACCGCTCGAAGTACCGCTCGATGTAGAGGCGCGCTTCCTCGCGGCTGATTCCCAAGCGATCGGCCAGGCCAAAATCCGTGAGGCCGTAGGCGATGCCGTAGTTGACCATTTTGGCCTTCGAGCGCTCTGCCGGTGTGATCGCGTCCGGATCGGCGCCGATTATCCCCGCCGCGGTTGCCGAGTGCACGTCCTCGCCTGAGGCAAAGATCTGGCGCAGCACATCCTCGCCAGCAACGTGGGCAAGGACACGAAGCTCGACCTGGTTGTAGTCGCAGGACAGCAGCAGATCCCCTGGGGCCGCGACAAAGCATGAACGAACCGGACGCCCAACCTCGGAGCGGATCGGGATGTTTTGGAGGTTCGGGTTGGTGCTCGACAGCCTCCCGGTTGCGGCGCTCACCTGGTTGAACGTCGTGTGGATCCGGCCCGTATCGCCGTCGATCAGCTCAGGCAGCGAGTCCAGGTAGGTGTTCTTCAGCTTGGTCAACTCGCGCCACTGCTCGATGGCCGGAATGATCGCGTGCTCGTCGCGGATCTGGGATAGGACGCGGGCGTCGGTGGAAAAGCCGGTCTTGCCGCGACGCTTTCGGGTCAGCCCGAGCTCGACGAACAGCACCTCCGCAAGCTGCTGGGGCGAACCGATGGTGAACTCACGGCCCGCCGCTGCAAATATCTCTGCCTGCAGGTCGGCGATCCGCGATTCCATCCCATCGCCAATCGCCGCCAATCGCGTCGTGTCGAGCAGGACGCCCGCACGTTCCATCGCAACCAGGATCTCGACCAGGGGCAACTCGACCTCGCGCATCACGCGTTCGAGGCCAAACTCCGCAAGTTGGTCGCGCTGTCGGGCTGCCAGCTCCCAGATGAGCTGGGCCGCCGGAGCGGGATCGGCGGGCTCGGGCTCGGAGCCAAGGGCAAGCTGGCCGGCATCGGATTCCTCAGCTGCCGGAGTTGCGCTGGACCGCGCGGCGATCCCCGCATCAGCGGCCAGCTCTTCAAGCACGTACGTCCGTCTGCCCGGATCGACCAGGTAGGCGCCGAGCATCGTGTCGTGGTCAATCTCAAGTCCGGCCGGCCGGGCGGCCGCGAGCAAGCCGCTGCGGCCGGTTCCACCCACTGCCTTGATGTCGTGGGCGACAACTGGGCGGCCATCAAGCGACCGGGCGAGCTCCGCAAGGCTGGCGCTGCCGGTAACCACCCTGGCGCCGTCGCATGCCGCCCAGCGCTCGCCTTCAATCGCCACGCTCACCGGTCCGTCAACAAGGTCGGAGATCGCGCCCTCGGCAGGCTCGATCGCGATCGTCTCCTCAACGGGGCGGTCGGGGATTTCCCCTTCGTAATCATCTTCAAGGCGCTGGATCACCGCCCGGAGCTCGAACTCTGCTGCGAATTCGCGCAGCCGGGAGAGGTCGGGCCCGTCGCCACCGATCTCGATTGCGTCCGCGGGGACGGCAACGTCCAGGACCATCGTCGCCAGGCTCTTGGAGATCCGGGCATCGTCGGCGTGTTCGGTCAGATTCTGCTTTCGCTTGGCCCCGGAGATCTCGTCAACGGACGCCAGCACAGCTTCGAGCGAACCGAACCGCTGCAACAACTGCGCTGCTGTCTTGTCACCGATCCCCGGAACGCCCGGGATGTTGTCCGATGTATCGCCCTTCAAGCCGATTAGGTCAGGCACGAGTTCCGGTGGAACGCCGTAGCGCTCAACCACCCCGTCGGAGTCGTAGACCGTGGTGTCGGTGACGCCCCTGGACGTCGTCATGACCCTGACCCCCTCTCCCACGAGCTGGTAGACGTCCCGGTCGCCGGAAACGATCATCACCGGCCTGCCGGCCTCACGGGCCTGCCGGGTCAACGTCGCGATCACGTCGTCAGCCTCGTATCCCTCAACCGCGACGTTGCCAAAGCCAAACGCTTCGGCCAGGGGCTCCAGGTGCGGCCACTGCTCGCGCAGCAGATCAGGGCGCGAACGACGTCCGGCCTTGTATTCGGGATAGGTGGTGTCGCGCCCGGACATGCCTCGATCCCAGGCGACGATTACGGCCGCGGGCCGGTAATCCGTCAGCAGCTTGGTCATCATCGAAGCGAATCCAAAGATCGCGTTTGTGGGCCGCCCGTCAGCCGTGGCGATTGAATCTGGCAGCGCGAAGAACGCCCGATAGGCCAGCGAGTTGCCGTCAATCAGGAAGAGCTCCTTGGCGTCGGGATCGTGCTTGACGGTGGCCACGCGCCGATCTTATGGGCGGGGCGGGAATCCTCGCCCCATATATTTCCCCGGCAATGGCGTCGCCCTCGGTTTCTGCTCAGTTCTCGGTCACGGTCCGTGTCGAGCTCGATGCGCGCCAAGAGCCGCTGGGCAAGCTCACCGGCGCGATCGCTGAGACGGGTGGTGCGCTGCAGTCCGTGGACCTGGTGCCGGGCGCCGGCGCTGAGGGCAAGCGCGTGCGCGAGTTCACTATCGATGCCAGGGGGCAGGCTCACTGGGAGGAGATCCTCCGAGCGATCGGCTCGACCCGCGGAGCCCGCGTCCTGGACTACGTCGACCGCACCATGGCGATGCACCGCGGTGGCAAGATCGAGCAGCACAACAAGTACCCGCTCAAGACCCGCGATGACCTGTCCATGGCCTACACCCCAGGCGTGGCCCGAGTCTGCACCGAGATCGCGAACGACCGCCAGAAGGCGTTCGACTACACGATCAAGAAGAACACCGTCGCCGTTGTCTCCGACGGTTCCGCAGTGCTTGGCCTCGGCGACATCGGCCCGGAAGCCGCGATGCCGGTGATGGAGGGCAAGGCGATGCTCTTCAAGGAGTTCGCCAACATCGACGCGTTCCCGATCTGCCTGGATACGAACGATCCCGACAAGATCATCGAGACGGTGCGCCTGATCGCCCCGACCTTCGGAGGAATCAACCTCGAAGACATCTCGGCGCCGCGCTGCTTCTACATCGAGGAGGCGCTCAAGGAAGAGCTTGATATTCCCGTATTTCACGATGACCAGCACGGGACAGCGGTCGTCACAATGGCGGCCCTCTTCAACGCGTTGAAGATCGTCAACAAGCCGATCGAAAGCCTGCGCGTATTGGTCGTCGGCCTCGGCGCGGCCGGCGTCGCGGTGACCAAGATGATGCTTGCCTCGGGGGTAACCAACGTAATCGGCTGCGACCGCGCCGGCGCCCTTTCGACCGAGCGACCTGACTACCAGATGGGCGAGATGACGGAGATCAAGCGCTGGTACGCGGAGAACTCGAACCCGGACAAGTTGCAGGGAACCCCCGATGAGGTCATCGCCGACTGTGACGTTTTCGTCGGGCTGTCGGGGCCAGGAATCATCCAGGCTGACTCGCTGGCCCGGATGAGCAAGGACGCAATCGTTTTCGCAATGGCGAACCCGACGCCTGAGGTGATGCCCGAGGAGGCCGATCCCTATGTCCGGATCATGGCCACTGGACGCTCGGACTACCCAAACCAGATCAACAACGTGCTCTGCTTTCCCGGCGTCTTCAGGGGCGCGCTGGACGCCGGGGCCGCCAGGATCACGGAACCGATGAAGCTCGCGGCGGCCAAGGGAATCGCTGAGGTCGTGCTCGACGCCGACCTGTCCGAGGACTACATCATTCCGTCGGTCTTCGATCGCGACGTCGCGCCCGCCGTCGCCAAGGCCGTCGTCGAGGAAGCGCGAAGCGCAGGACTGGCCCGGGTCTCGGAGGAGACGGGCACCTTTTCAACCATCGAGTAACGAGCAAGGAGGCTCTGTGCGGATTCTCGTAACCGGCGCAAGCGGAGCGATTGGCGGTGCGGTGTGCGATGCGCTGCTTGGGCGCGCGGACGAGGTCGTGGGTCTGACCCGGGACCCGGAGCGCGCCCGAACGACGAATCCGACCGTGACCTGGCACGCGTGGGAGCCGACGGCGGAGCGTCCTCCCCAAGCGGCTCTTGACGGAGTTGACGGCGTCATCAACCTGGTTGGCGAGGAAATCAACCAGCGCTGGAGCGCTGCCGTCAAGGAGCGCATACGCGCCAGCCGTGAGCGCGGAACGAAGAATCTCGTGGACGCAATGGTGGCTGCCAGCCCACAACCGCCGGTCTTGATTTCCGGCTCCGCAATCGGAATCTACGGATTGGAGCGTGGCGCGGCGTTGCTCGATGAGGACTCACCGCCGGGCGACGATTTCCTGGCCGAAGTCGTAGTTGCCTGGGAGGCGGCCGCGCGCGACGCCGAGGGCGTGGGAATCCGCGTCGCGACGATCCGCACGGCGCCAATCCTGGATCCGGGATCCGGACTGCTCAAGCAGCTGCTGCCGATCTTCAGGCTCGGCGCGGGCGGGCCACTCGCCGGCGGCGATTTCTACATGCCGTGGATTCACCGCGACGACGAGGTCGGAATGATCCTCTGGGCGCTTGACAATGCTGAGGCCGCGGGCCCGTTCAACGCGGCCGCTCCGGACGCCGTCACCAACCGCGAGTTCTCAAAGAGCCTGGGCCGGGTGCTGCGTCGTCCGGCTGTTGTTCCCGCACCCAAGGCGGCGGTTGTCGCGATGCGGGGGGCTGAACTCGCTGATTCCGTGACGGCGAGCGTTCGGGCGGTTCCGCGCCGGGCGCTCGACCGGGGCTTTGAGTTTCGCTTCGGCGAGCTCGAGCCGGCGCTCCGCCATTTGCTCGGCCGCTAACGCCCGAGCGTGGTCTCGCCCTCGGTCGTAACCGCATACCGACCCAACACCGAGTTCCTTTCGCTGCCGTCGAAATAGGCAGCGATGACCGCGTCGCGACTCTGGGGATCGTCGGCCCGCCGAATCGCGGCCAGAACCGACGCCATGGCCTCATAGCCGTAGGCCGCGTATGGCCCGGGCGGGCGATCGTATTGCGACTCAAACCGGCGGGTGAAGTCCCGGCCGGCAGCCGACAGCCCGGATGGCGGGATGGGTTGCGGGCGCCCACCCTCCTCGTAGGTCGGGACAAGCTGGACGTAGGTGCGCTCCCCCGATCCCTGCACCGCCGTCGGCACCTCGTCGTTGAACGACTCGTCACGAACCAGATCTTCCGCCCCGGCGCCGGGCGCCACCTGCAGAATCCCGGCGGCGTTCGTGATCGGCAGTGAAGTTCTTACCGTCCCCGCGTCGAGCTCGCCGATGTAGGCGACCGTCGTTGAATCCTGGGTTGCCGTGCGCGCGTTTTGTCCGGCGATGACCGGATCCGAGCGCGACTCGTTGCGGCCCGCGACGTCCAGGTACTCGGCTTCGAGCGCATAGCCATCGACCTCATCGCCCCCTTCAGCAAACGCCATCCGAGCCCCGTCGGCGATATCGGTGCCGTCGTCGCGGGCGGGACCACTGAGCGGCGCGCTGACGTAGATCGTAAGAGTGCCCGGGCCCAGGGCGCCTTCGTTGTCGGCGCCGCACCCCCCCGCAACCGCAACGATCCCCAGCAAAAGAGCGAGCGGCCTCATCACCCGAAGAAAACCTCGGCCTCCTTGTAGAGCGCGGGCCCCACAAGCTTCAACTCCGCCGTCGCCGCAGCCAAATCGACAAGTTCGATCTCGGTCGAGCGCAGCGCTGTCATCTTGCCCCATTGGCCCTCGTGGGCGGCGTCGATGGCGTGCAGTCCAAACCGGGTCGCCAAAACGCGGTCAAAGGCGGTCGGGGTGCCGCCGCGTTGCACGTGGCCCAGGACCGTGGCCCTGGCCTCGTGCCCGGTGCGACTCTCGAACTCGCCTTCCAGCCAGCGGCCGATTCCACCAAGGCGGGAGTGCCCGAAGGCATCGGTGGCGCCTGCTTCGACCGTGGGCATCCCTCCGATCGGCTCAGCGCCCTCGCTGACCACGACGATCGGCGCGTACTGGCTCTCAAAGCGTTGCTCGATGTAGCCGCACACGCGTTCCAGGTCGAAGGGGTGCTCAGGGATCAAAATCACGTTGGCGCCACCCGCGAGGCCCGCGTGGAGCGCGATCCAGCCGGCGTGCCGCCCCATCACCTCCACGATCAACGTGCGCTTGTGACTCTCGGCCGTCGTATGCAGGCGGTCAATGGAACCCATCGCGATATTGACCGCGGTGTCGAATCCGAACGTGTAATCGGTCGCCCCCAGATCGTTGTCGATCGTCTTCGGAACGCCCACGACTCGAATGCCCTGCTGGTGCAGGTGGGTGGCGACGCCGAGCGTGTCCTCGCCGCCGATCACGATCAAACCGTCAACTCCGTCGCGCTCGAGATTGGCGACTATCCGCTCAACCCCGCCCGCTTCGCGCGTTGGATTCGTCCGCGATGAGCCGAGGATCGTGCCGCCGCGAGGCAGGATGCCACGAACTTCAGGGACGCCCAAAGGCCGGTGATCGCCTTCGAGCGGACCGCGCCAGCCGTCGCGGTAGCCGACGAAGTCGTGGCCGTACTCGCCAACGCCCTTGCGGACGATCGCGCGAATCACCGCATTGAGCCCCGGGCAATCTCCGCCACCGGTAAGGACGCCGAGTCGCATGGGCTCGATCGTAGATGAAGGCGGGAAGGCTCAGGTGCTAACGATGCGTCTCTACGGACGCAGGCGATCGACGATTGGCTGTGCCCAGCGGTCCATGACCCCGTTGAACAGGACGAACAGGTAGATCATGCACGCGAGGGTGCCGCCCACGCTGAGCGCGTACGCCGTCACCGCCAAAGCGATTCCGACGAAGTTGAAAACCATCAAACGCATCGGCCGGGAGCCTATCCAACCGAGCCGGAGGTCAGCGCCTCGCTGGCTGCGAGGAGGAACTCGGAAACGGCGGCGGCGGCTCCCGCCGGGCCGTCGCTTTCGGCAACAGCGCGGACGAGGCGTGATCCGACGATTACGCCGTCTGCAATCCCCCCTACCTCGGCGACTTGGGCGGGGGTGCCGATTCCAAAACCAACCGCGGCCGGCACGTCAGCAGCGATTTTGACCGCGGCCACGAGCTCCACAAGGGCCGCGGGAACGTCGTCGCGCTCCCCGGTTGTCCTCGTATCTGAGACGACGTAGACGAAACCGGACGCCTGAGCGCAAATCTCGGTCCGGCGCTCCGGCGGCGTCGTCGGCGCGATCAAGGGGATCAGCGCCAAACCGCGCTCGGCAAGCTCGGCTTCGAGCCCACCAGCCTCCTCGGGTGGGAGGTCGGGAACAATCACCCCCGCCATCCCCGCTTGCTCAGTATGAGCCGCGAATTCGGCGTAGCCCCGGGAAAGAACCATGTTCGCGTAGACCATCGCGACGACGGGCACCCGATCGGCGATCTCAGCGGTCGCGCCAAGCGCGCTGTCGAGCGTTGCCCCCCTTGCCAGGGCACGCGTAGCGGCCGCATGAATCACGGGGCCGTCGGCAAGCGGGTCGGAGAATGGCACCCCGAGCTCAACCAGGTCCGCGCCGGAATCGGCGTAGGCTCGCGCGACCGCCGCAGCCGTCTGCTGGTCAGGGAATGCCCCCATCATGTACGGCATCAGGGCTGCGCGCCCCTCGTCGCGGGCGGCCGCAAAGGCCGCGCCGATCCGCTCGGTTCCACTCATTCGGCGTCGATTTCCTCAAGGTGTCGCGCGACCTCCGCCAAATCCTTGTCGCCGCGGCCTGAAAGCGTCAACAGGTCGTACCCCGAAGCGGGCGCGTCGGCATCGGCCAGCAGCCATGCGATCGCGTGAGCGGACTCCAGCGCGGGGATCAACCCCTCAAGCCGTGCCATCTCGCGAAAGGCCAAGACAGCCTGGCGATCTGTGACCGACTCGTAGCGCGCGCGCCCACTGTCGCGCAGGTGCGCATGCTGCGGCCCAACGCCCGGGTAGTCCAGGCCAGCCGAAACCGAGTGAGCCTCCAGGATCTGACCATCGTCATCGGCGAGCACGGCCGAGAGCGCCCCGTGGAGTACACCCGTCTGCCCGGCACCGAGGGAAGCGCCGTGGCGCCCCGAGGCGATTCCTTCGCCACCGGCTTCGACGCCGATCAACTCGACAGCCCCATCCTCGATGAAGGCAACAAAGGTTCCGATGGCGTTGGAACCGCCGCCAACGCACGCGATGACCCGCTCGGGAAGCTCACCCTCGGCGGCAAGGAGCTGGGCGCGCGCCTCGTCGCCGATCACGCGCTGGAGGTCGCGTACCAGGGCGGGATACGGCGCCGGACCCGCTGCGGTTCCGAGTACATAGTGCGTGTCGCGCACGTTTGTCACCCAATCGCGAATCGCCGCGCTGACCGCTTCCTTCAACGTGGCAAGGCCAGCCTCGACAGGCTCGACCGACGCGCCGAGCAGCTTCATGCGCTCGACGTTTGGCGCTTGGCGGCGAATATCCACGGACCCCATGTAGATGACGCACTCAAGGTCGAGCAGTGCACAGGCGGTCGCGGTCGCCACCCCATGCTGGCCGGCACCCGTCTCAGCGATGACACGAGACTTTCCCATCCGCTTGGCCAGCAGGCATTGGCCAAGCGCATTATTGATCTTGTGGGATCCGGTGTTGGCCAAATCTTCGCGCTTCAAGAGGACGCGCCTGCCAACGCGCTCCGATAGGCGCTCCGCCTCGTAGATCGGCGTTGGTCGCCCGACGAAGTCCTGGGCCAGTCCGTCCAAGCGAGCCATGAACCGCTCGTCTCCACGCGCCTCCATCCAGGCGTCGGTCAGTTCGTCGAGCGCCGCGTTCAAGACCTCCGGCACGAAGCGACCGCCGTAGGGACCAAAGCGCGACTCAAACTCCGACGGCGACCCGCTCATCCGCCGACCTCACTCTCGGCAGCCCGGCGGCGTGCCTCAGCCTCCGCCTCGCGCCGAACGAGGTCGCGCTCACGGGATTCCGTGAAGTGCTCCGGTTCGGAAACCGGCTTTGAAGACGTGGGACCGCCGACCTCGTCGGCGATTCGCATGAACTCGGCCATCTTCGCGTGATCCTTGACGCCGGGCGCGGACTCGATCCCGCTAGCCACGTCGAGCGCGAACGATCGTGTTCGGGAAATCGCATCCGCGACGTTTTCGGGCGTCAGCCCACCGGCGAGAATCATCGGGACACGGGAGCGGCGCTTGTGCAGTATTTCCCAGTCAAAGGTCTCCCCCGTGCCTCCGGGCAGACCATCGCGATGGGTATCGAGCAGATGGAAATCTGTGCGGTAGGAGCGGGCGAAGGCAAGGTCGGCGGTATTGCGGATGCGGATCGCCTTGATCACCTTGAGCCCCGTCCGCCGTCCCACCTCATGGCAGAACTGAAGGCCCTCGTCGCCGTGGAGCTGGATCATCGTCAGCTGCTCGTTCTCGGCGGCTCGAACGACATCGTCGATGGTGGCGTTGACGAACACACCGACGATCTCCGCTCGCCGTCGAAACGCAGTGCCGATCGCGGCCGCGACCTCCGCGTCACAGCGCCGCGGACTGCCGGGCCAGTGATTCAGGCCGATCGCCCAGGCGCCCAGCTCCGTCGCGGCTTCGGCGTCATCCAGGTTGGTTATGCCACAGAACTTGACACGCATCCCAAACCAAGCATGCCAACCCCGCCAATCGCCCGTACTCGGCCGCGGGCCCGCGCGCGGGATCGGTCACCGGCGCCGTGCCGGCACGCCGATCTCAGCGATTGGCGCTGTCGGGACGCTCGGCAAGAGTCAACGTGACCGATTTCTCTTCCCCGTCACGCACGATTCCAAGCTTCAGCTCGTCGCCGGGCTGCTTGCCATTCACTGCGCTGATCACGTCGTCCATGCCGCTGACGTCGTTGCCATCGACGCTGATGATCAGATCCCCGCCGGCCCGGATCCGCTGGCCGCCGATCTCGGCGGTCAACTTGCCGATCTCGAGCCCGGCCTGATCGGCAGGCGAGTCCGGGGTTATCGCCTGAATCAACACGCCCGATTCGCGGTCGAGATTTAGCGCATCGGCGATCTCCGCCGTCAAATCAGAGCCCGTGATTCCCACAAAAGCGTGGTGGACTTCGCCTTCGGCGATCAGCTCTTGGCCAATTTCGCGGGCCGTATCGATCGGGACGGCGAACCCGATCCCGACGTTGCCGGCGCTGCGCGACTCGATCTGCGAGTTGACGCCGACGACTTCACCGGCCGAGTTCAGCAACGGACCGCCGGAATTGCCGGGGTTGATCGGGGCGTCCGTCTGAATTACGTCGGTAATCGCGAAGCCGTCGGGGGCCGAGATCTGGCGTTGCAGCGCAGACACGATTCCCGCGGTTACCGTCCGATCGAGGCCGAAGGGGTTTCCGATCGCAACGACCGGATCACCGACGGCGAGCTGGTCCGAGCGCCCAAGGGCAAGCGGCTCAAGCTGGTCCGATGGCGCATCGATCTGCAGAACCGCAATATCGGTGGAATCATCCTGGCCAATGACCTTGGCGTCGTATGTCGCTTCGTCGTCACCCAACGTCACCGCGATCTGATCGGCGCCCTCAACCACATGGGCGTTGGTCATGACGTGGCCTTCGTCATCGATCAGGAACCCCGATCCACTTGCCTGCTGCGGCGGGAGCGGGCCGCCGAACGGCCCCGGTTGGGGCGTTGCCTTACCCGCTGCCCGAATCGACGCGACGCCCGCCGAGGAGCGGTCGTAGATCTCGTTGATCGTCAGCGCACCAGTGCCCTCGCCGCTCACGGGTGTGGCGGCCACGGGAGCTTGCGATGTCTGGCGCTCCGCCTCGGGCGAAGCCACCCAGCCGGCGGCGATCGCAACCCAGCCGGCGGCAGCGACCAAAAGGCCACCAATGGATGCTGAACCGAATGGGCTACGGGCAAACCCCGTGAGGCGAGTCATGCCAGGCAGGTTCCCGGCGATGTCTCAAGGCCGGCTAACGGGGAGCTTCAGCTTCTATAAGACTTCGTGCTCGCGGGTGCCGGGCTCATCGCCAGAGAGCTCGCGAACCGCCTCCTCAGGATCCGCGGCCCGCATCACGCTTTCGCCCACCAGGACCGCATCGACTCCGATCCGCTCCAGTTCAATCACCTGATCGCGGCTGCTGTACCCCGATTCCGCAACCACCGTTATCCCGGCCGGCACGTCCACGATCAGCTCGGCTGTCGTGTCGATGTCGACCGACAGATCGCGGAGATTCCGGTTGTTGATTCCGATCACGTCAACGTCCCGTTCCAGCGCGATTTCCAACTCACGGCTGTCGTGCACTTCGACAAGAGTGTCCAGGTCAAGAGCCTGCGCCTCCGCCTGCAGCCGACCCAGGTCGTCCGGACCAAGCGCTGCAACGATCAGCAGCACTGCATCGGCACCATTGACGGCCGCCTCGACGAGCTGATAGGTGTCGATGACGAAGTCCTTGCGAAGCAGCGGCAAGTCGCACGCTGCCCGCGCCGCGCGCAGGTCATCAAGCGAGCCTCCGAACTCGGATTCCTCCGTCAGGATCGAGACCGCGGCCGCACCACCGCGTTGATAGGCGGGAATCAAGTTGTCGATTCCCGCTCCGGGAAGGATCTCACCGGCGCTGGGAGACCGGCGCTTGAACTCCGCGATGACGGATATTCCGGGACGAACGAGGGCCTCCTTGAACGGGCGATCGTCGCCGCGCGCCGTCAGCTGCGCGCGCAGATCGTCCAACGAAAGCCGTTGACTTCGAGCCGCAACCGTTTGGCGCGCCGCCTCGACCAGCTCATCGAGCCTGCTCATGCGGGCAGAGGCTAGCTGCGCGACCGAAGCGAAGCGATCTCGGCCCGGCTCATGCCGCCGCGCTGAGGCCACTCGATAGCGCGACCAGCTCAGCCAGAACCTGCAGGGCCGCACCCCCGTCGATCGCCTCGCGCGCGAGTTCGATCCCCTGCTGCAGGCCATCGGCACCGCCCGCCACCAGGATCGCTGCTCCAGCGTTGACCAAGACCACGTCCCGGGCCGGGCCCGTTTCAGTCCCGTCGAGCACGGCACGCACGATTGCTGCATTGTCCTCCGGCGAACCGCCGGCGATCCGCTCGAGCGGCGCCTGCGTGAGGCCCAACTCGGCCGGAGACGCGGTCCACTCCCGGGTCCCGCCGTCGGCAACCTCGACGATCCGCGTCGATCCAGAGACCGAGATCTCATCGAGGCCATCGTCGCCGGATACCACCAGCGCTCGCTCGCAACCGAGCGCGACCAGGGCTTCCGCAATCGTCTCTTGGTAGCGGCGATCAGAGACACCGAGGAGTTGTCGCGAGGCACCGGCCGGGTTTGTCAGCGGCCCGAGAAAGTTGAAGATCGTCCTGACTCCCAACTCCTTGCGCACGGGCGCCACGTGCTTCATAGCTGCGTGGTGGCGCGGCGCGAACATGAAGCCGAACCCCACTTCGCCGATGCAGCGGGCAACCGCGGGCGGATCGAGGTCGATCCGCACACCGAGCGCTTCTAGCAGGTCGGCCGAGCCGGAACGAGACGTATTCGAGCGGTTGCCGTGCTTTGCAACCGGGAATCCAGCGCCGGCTGCCACCAGGGCCGCTGCGGTCGAGATGTTGAAGGTGGACGGACCACCGCCGGTTCCCGCCGTGTCAACCAGGCCGTCGCTGTCGATTTCCACCGAAGCGGCAAGCCGGCGCATCGTCCTGGCGAGCCCGGTGAGCTCGGCGACGGTTTCGCCCTTGGCGCGCAGGCCAACCAGGAACGCCGCTGTCTGGACCTCGGATGAACGGCCCTCCATGATCTCGTCCAGCACAGCTTCGGCATGGTCAGCGCTCAGGTGAGTGCCGGTGGCCACGGCATCAATCGCGCGGGTGATTACCTCGTTGGGCATCGCTCAATCCTCCAGGAAGTTGGCCAGCAGGCGCTTGCCCTCGGGCGTCAGGATCGATTCGGGATGAAACTGAACGCCGACCGCGGGCAATTGCCGGTGGCGAACGGCCATAACGACGTCGTCGCATCTTGCAGTCACCTGGAAGTCATCCGGGACGTCCGGCGCGACGATCAGAGAGTGGTAGCGGCCGACACGAAGCGGATCAGGCAACCCGCGAAAGATCCCGGCACCGTCGTGCTCGATCATGGCGTCCTTGCCGTGGACCGGCTGGTGCGCGATCACTTCTCCCCCAAAGGCAGCGACGAGCGCCTGGTGGCCCAGGCACACACCGAGGGTTGACACTCCCGCCTCCGGGAACGCCCGCGCGGCTTCGACCGAGATCCCGGCCCGGTCGGGCGTGCAGGGGCCCGGCGAGATCACGAGGCGGTCGAACCCGGAAGCAAGCAAATCGGCAACCGTCGCTCGGTCGTTGCGAACGACATCCGGGTCGGCGCCGAGTTCGCCCAGGTACTGGACGAGGTTGTAGGTGAACGAGTCGTAGTTGTCGATGACCAAGACGCGCATGCTCAGGACCACCCCGGTTGTTCAACGGCCAGCTCAACCGCCCGAAACACGGCCTTCGCCTTGTTGACCGACTCCTGGAACTCGTAGGCGGGGTCGGCGTCGGCAACCGTGCCACCGCCCGCCTGAACGTGCGCCACCCCGTCCTTGACGACGACGGTTCGAATGTGAATCGCCGTATCGAGGTCACCGTCGAAGCCGAGGTAGCCGATCGCGCCTCCATACGAGCCGCGCTTGTGCGGCTCAAGCTCGTCGATGATCTCCATCGCCCGAACCTTTGGCGCTCCTGACAACGTTCCCGCCGGTAGCACGGCGCGCAAAGCCGCCATCGCCCCGATGTCCTCCCGCAAGGTGCCGATCACGCGGCTGACGATGTGCAGGACATGGGAGTAGGTCTCCACCACCATCAGCTCGTCCACCGTGACCGACCCGAAATCGCAAACCCGCCCCAAATCGTTGCGGCCGAGGTCCACCAGCATCACATGCTCGGCCCGTTCCTTCGGGTCGGCAAGCAGCGCCTCGGCGTTGCGCCGATCCTCGGCTTCGTCGGCGCCGCGGGGATATGTGCCGGCGATCGGGCGGGTCTCAATCCGCCGTCCGTTGACCTTGATCAACGGCTCCGGCGAAGCTCCAGCGATTTCGAACTCGCCAAAATCGAGGAAATACATATAGGGCGAGGGATTGACCGTTCGCAGACCCCGGTAAATCGAGAACGCCTCGACGGGAACCGGGCTCGAAAATCGCTGGGACGGAACCACCTGGAAGGCGTCCCCCGCGTGCACATAGTCGATGATCGTTGCCACGTTGGCCTCGAACTCCGTGCGGGTCAGGTTCGACTCGAATTTGACCGTGGCGGGATCGCCGACGCTGGCGGGCGACGACGGCACCGGCTGGGCGAGTGCCTGCCTGGCTGCTGCGATCAACCCGTCCGCATCCTGATCGCCCGCGAACGGATACGCGACCAGTGCAACCTCGTGCTTCGCGTGGTCGAAGATCAGCATCAGGCGACACACCATCAGCGCCATGTCGGGGAGGCCGAGCGGATCCGGGTTGGGATCGCCAAGGGGCTCCACGGTGCGCACCAAGTCGTAGCCGAAGAAGCCGACGGCACCACCCGCGAACGGCAGATCGCCATCCAGCGGACTCACGTCGTAGTTCGCTACGAACTCGGCGGCCAGCGCGTACGGATCGCCACCGTCGGCGAGGCGCCACTCAAGGGTCGCGTCGGGAAGGAAGCCCAAAAACGAGTAGCGACCCAACCGACCCTGCTCGGCCGACTCAAGCAAGTAGGCCGGGCCGTCAAACGCCTGCCGCAGCTTCAAGAAGGCGGAAACCGGTGTCTCGCAGTCGTCAATGAACCGCTCGACGACCGGACTCACGCCCGGCTCAGCGGCGGCGGGCATTCAGCGCCTCAAGGACGGATCCAAAGTCGAGATCGCGCGACCTAAGCAGCACCATCAGGTGGTAAAGCACGTCGGCGGCCTCGCTCGCAACCCGCTCATCGGATTCTTCGCGCGCGGCCCGTGTCACTTCTTCGGCCTCCTCGGTGACCTTCGCTGCGATCAACCCCGGATCATCGAGCAGTTCAACGGTGTACGAGCCCCGGGGACGGCTTGCCTGGCGGTCCCGAAGGGTTCGCTCGAGCGCCGCCAACGCCTCGTGCGAGGCCGGGACCGGTTGGGCGCCATCGGCTTCGTCGCGGAAAAAACAGCTTCGCTCACCGGTGTGACAAGCCGGGCCTGGAGCGTCAACGAGCGCCACCAGAGCGTCGGCGTCGCAATCGAAGCGCAG
Source organism: uncultured bacterium (assembly GCA_963701205.1). Taxonomy (GTDB): domain Bacteria; phylum Actinomycetota; class Thermoleophilia; order Solirubrobacterales; family 70-9; genus JALZKA01. Next base: position 240,426 of record OY969575.1, read on the forward strand.
CTGGCGAAGCCGCATCACGTTGCCGGACGTGGCGCCCTTTCGCCACAGCTCGTTTCGCGATCGGCTCCAAAAGTGGACGTCGCCCGTCTCTCGCGTGAGCCGCAGCGCCTCGGCATTCATGTAGGCGACCGTCAGCACCTCGCCCGAGGTCCAATCCTGGGCGACGCACGGAACCAGCCCGTTCTCGTCAAAACGGATGGTGTCGGAGTCAGGCATCCGCTGAGTGTATGAGTCCGGCAGAATGGGCATCCGTATGCAGGAATACCTCTTCGAGGCCCGACAGTTGCAGGCGCTGTCGCTGGGGGTCCACATCCCGCTCGTGTGCTTCGGGATCGCATTCCCCGCGATGGTTCTGTTCGCCGAAGGACTCTGGCTGAGAACTGGAGACCCGACCTACAAGGCGCTCGCCCGCCGATGGTCCAAGGTGATGATGATCCTCTTCGCCGTTGGCGTCGTGACCGGCACCATCATCTCCTTCGAGCTCGGGTTGCTCTGGCCTCGTTTCATGGAGCAGTGGGGCGAAGTCTTCGGTTTTGCATTCGCCCTGGAGGGTTTCTCATTTTTCGTCGAGGCGATCTTTATCGCGATCTACGTGTACGGCTGGGACCGACTCTCGCCGCGTGCACACTTGATGGCTGGGATCCCAATCGTCATTGCGGGGGTCACCGGTTCAACGTTCGTTATCGCAGTCAACGGCTGGATGAACAACCCCAAGGGGTTCGACGTTCTCGCCGGTGGGCCGACCAACGTGCGCCCACTGGAAGCGCTGTTCAACTCCAATCTTTGGCACGAACTGGTCCATATGTACGTGGCCGGCTTTCTGGTTTGCGGATTCATCGTTGCCGGGGTCTATGCCCACGCACGGTTGCGCAACCGCCGCGACCGCTACCACCGCGCCGGACTGATCATTCCGCTGGCCTTTGTGGCGCTGGCGGCCCCCGCGCAAGTGGTGATCGGCGATTGGTCGGCGCGAACCGTCGCCACGAACCAGCCCACCAAGCTTGCCGCTTTCGAGGGACTTGAGCAGACGACGCAAGGTGCGGGTCTCACCGTCGGTGGGATCTACGTGGACGGCAAAGTTTACGGTGGAATCGAGATTCCAAAGCTGCTTTCCATCTTGGCGTTTCACGATCCCGACGCCACGGTTCAGGGCCTCGACACCGTCCCGAAGTCCGACCGGCCTCCGGTGGCCGTGGTCCGCAACTCGTTTCAGGTGATGGTCGCAATCGGGATGTTCCTCGTGGCATTGAGCGCGTGGTTCTTGATTGCGCGTCTGCGATCCGGCCGCCTACCTGCATCGGCCTGGTTTCTGCGGGCAACCGTGGCCGCCGGGCCGCTCGCGGTCGTGGCGCTGATCGCTGGCTGGATCACCACGGAGGTCGGCCGCCAGCCCTGGATTGTCTATGAACTGATGCGAACCGAGGACGCGGTTACCGGCGCCGACGGCATCCCGATTGGCTACGCGACCATGGTCGCCGTGTATCTGAGTCTTGGCGCGACCGTCGTCTACTTGCTGCGACGCCTGGCGCGCACCCCGCCGGAGGCTGAGGGCTGATGGCAGCGGATCTCGTCCTTGGCCTGTTGATCCTCGGCCTCACCGCTTACGCCGTTTTGGGCGGCGCCGACTTTGGCGCCGGTTTTTGGGATTTGACGGCCGGCGGTGCCACGCGGGGCGCCCGCGTTCGCGGACTGATCAAGCGATCCATGAGCCCCGTATGGGAAGCGAACCACGTCTGGTTGATCTTTGTGCTCGTGATCTTGTGGACATGCTTTCCCCCAGCCTTTGCGGCGATTATGGAGACGCTCTACGTTCCACTCTTTATCGCGATCGTCGGAATCGTCTTGCGGGGTGGCGCCTTCGCATTACGGGGCGAAGCGGCGACGATCGCGGAGGCGCGAGCGCTGGGCGCAATCTTTGCCACATCGTCGGTCCTGGTCCCATTCTGCTTCGGCGCGGTGATTGGCGCGGTTGCATCTGGCCGGGTTCCGTCGGACGATGCGATCGGCGTGTGGACCAACCCAACCTCGCTACTTGCTGGGGCGCTCGCTGTTGCGGCCGGCGCGTTTCTCGCCGCGGTGTTCATGGTCGGTGACGCGCAGCGCGCTCAGCTTGCCGACCTGGCCGCGGCGTTCCGACGGCGAGCTCTCGCCGCCGCAATCGTCGCCGGCGGCCTTGCCGTTTCCGGGCTCTTTCTGGTGCGCTCCGATGCGCCCGCGCTGTACGACGGGCTTATGTCGGGGGCGGGACTTGCCTGCGTCATCGCCTCCGCGATCGGCGGCCTTGCCACGATCGCTCTCGTCGTTCGCAACGCCGCCGGTCCGGCGCGACTAACGGCCGCCGTCGCAGTCGGGTCGATCCTCGTCGGAATGGCTCTCGCCCTCAGCCCCGACTTTCTGCCTGGGGAGCTGACACTGAGCGAGGCAACCGCAGGGCAAAGCACCTTGATCCTCACCCTAGTCGGATCCGCCATCGGCATGGCGATCGTCGTACCGTCGCTAATACTCCTGTTCCGCCTAACGCTCGCGGGCACCCTTGACCAGGAATTTCACCCAATCGGCGACCGCAAGGGGAACTCGATTTGAACCGCAACGCCATTCGGGCGCTGACCGTATTTGGCATCGGGGTCGCCCTGATGCTGACGCTGGACACGACCTGGGCGCGAATCATGGGTGTCGCGTGCCTGGTCGCTGGCATCGGAATGAGCGTTTTCATGATCGCCACGCCGGCGTTCATCGACGACGCTGACGCGGAGTCGGGAGACTAGGCGCGCTCAGCTGAGCTTCGTGTCAGTCACGCCGGATGCGCCGAGCGCGATTCCGACGAGCGCCAGCAGGGAGAGCACGGCGAACGTCGTCGCCGCGACAGTCACCCAGTAACCCAACTCTTCGCCGTCAGGCTTGACGTATGCGTCAACGAGCGCGGCAATCGCGGCGCCGACCCCGGTCAGGCACCAGAGCACCAGCAAAACGGTGGCGGCTGGAGTCGAGTTGAACGCCTTCTCAAGCTGAGAGCCCGCGAGGACGGCCACCCCAACCCCGATGAGCGCGGTCACGGCGAGGGCAATCGCCATCCGCTCCGATGTGCGTAGTTGCGTGCTCATTCGATCCCAAGTCTGTCCAGAAGGCTTCCGTCGCGTCGCCAGCGTTCACGAACCCGAACGCGCAGGTCCAGATATACCTTGCCGCCGAGCTCCCGTTCAAGCTCATGTCGAGCGGCCGTGCCCACATCGCGAACCATGCGTCCGCCCTTGCCGATCAGGATCGCCTTTTGCGACTCGGACTCGGTCCAAACCTGGGCGCGAACCTCAAAGATCCCGTCGTCGCGCAGCTCAGTCCCCTCGACGATCACCTCAACGGCGTGCGGCACCTCCTCGCGCGTGCGGCGCAGGATCTGTTCGCGGATCAGCTCAGCGAGGTGTACCTCGCTGGTCGCGTCGGTGCGATCGTCGGGCGGATACATGTACGGCCCGTTTGGCAGCAGAGCCGCCAGCGTCTCGGTCAGCGGCTCCAGGCCCTTGCCGGTTCGGGCGCTGATCGGAAATACCTCGTCAGCGATCTCGAGGGCGGCTACCGCTGTCAAGACCGCTGCGGTTCGCGGCGTGTTGATGAGATCGCACTTGTTGACCACGCAGATCACGGGCGTTTCGCCACGGGCGGCCAGCAGCGTGTCGGCAATGAAGCGATCACCTGGGCCAACACCCTGTTCGCCGTTGACGACGAAAAGGACGCAGTCCGAGTCGCCAAGCTCGCGCTCCACCCGGCGCTGCATGCGCTCCGTAAGCGAATCTCGCGGCCGCTGAACACCCGGGAGGTCAACCAGCACCATCTGCCAGCCCGCGGCGGTGTCAGTAGCGATTCCGCGCGTCGCCCGGCGTGTTGTTTGGGGACGATCAGAGATGATCGCGACCTTGGTACCCACGATCGCGTTCACCAGCGTGGACTTGCCGACGTTGGGTCGTCCCGCCAGCCCGATGAAGCCGGAGCGCGTCAACGCAGCCCGGCCAGCACTTCCGCCTGCAGCGCGAGCATCTGGCCACCATCGGTCTCGTGGTCAAACCCGCAGAGGTGCAGGACGCCATGAACCGCGGCTTCGACCAGGTCGGTCGTTTGCCCCGGGCAGATCACAACGTCCCCAAGTTCGCGCGGCCCGGCAACGTCGCCGGGCCCGTCAACGGGGAATGAGAGGACGTCCGTCGGCTCGTCCCGGTCACGGAAGCGGCGATTCAGGTCGCGAATCCGGGCTTCGTCCACCAGCTCAAGCGCGAGGTGGCCATCGGCAACTCCAGCGCGCTCCAATGTCGCGGCAACGGCGTCGTGGAACTCACCGGGCACGTCTGCCAGCTCGATCAAGAAGTGCTGGTCGCGTGTGCGTCGTAGGCCGCAACAATCTGCTGGACCAGCTGGTGTCGCACCACATCCTCGCCGCCGAAGCGCACGAACGAGATGTCAGGGACCTGGTCGAGGATGTCGGAGACCACGATCAGTCCCGAGCGCTGGTCGCGAGGCAGGTCAACCTGCGTGATGTCGCCGGTGACCACCATCCGCGAACCAAATCCGAGCCGCGTCAGGAACATCTTCATCTGTTCCGGGCTGGTGTTCTGGGCCTCATCCAGAATCACGAATGAATCGTTCAGCGTGCGGCCACGCATGAAGGCAAGCGGTGCCACCTCGATCACGCCGCGTTCGAAGTAGGTGGAAACGCGCTCCGGATCGAGCATGTCGTAGAGCGCATCGAAGAGGGGCCGCAGGTATGGGTCAACCTTGGCCTGAATATCGCCAGGCAAAAACCCGAGGCGCTCGCCGGCCTCGACCGCGGGTCGGGTCAGGATGATCCGATTGACGTCGCGCCCCTCAAGTGCCGCAACCGCGGCCGCAACCGCGAGGAAGGTCTTGCCGGTTCCCGCCGGGCCGATGCCGAAGGTAACGGTGTGCTGGCGGATGGAATCCAGGTAGCGCTTCTGGTTGACGGTCTTGGGCGAGACGCGGATATTGCGGTGCGCCCAGATCACGTCATCCAGCATCGAGGCCGAGGGCTCGCCAGCGTCGATGGCGCCCGTCACCGTGTCGATCGTGTCCGGCGCGAGCGAGTGACCACGTTCGATCAGGCCCACGAGTTCATCGACGACGCCGGCTGCCGTGCCCACGTCCCCCTCCTCTCCGTCCAGCGTAAGAACGTTGCCCCGCAAAAAGACGTCGCATCCGATCCTGCCCTCCAGTTCGCGCAGGACGGAGTCTTCCGAGCCCGCGAGCTCGGCGGCGACGTCGTTATCGAGCGTAAGTTGCCGACGGGCCAAGGCGTCAGCTTCCCAGACGGTCACGCACTAGCGCACTGACTCGCTTGCCGTCGGCCTGCCCCTGGGCCTTGCCCATCGCGAGTCCGATCACCTGCCCCATCTCCTTGACGGATTCGGCGCCCGTCTCTGCGATCGCCTCATCGACAATTGCCGCGAGGGCGTCATCGGAGAGCTCCGCAGGCAAGTAGGTCGAGATGAGCTCTGCCTCAGCCGTCTCACTTGCCGCCCGTTCGGCCTCACCACCGTCGCTATAGGCCTCGGCGGCCTCGAGCCGGCGCTTGCGCTCGCGGCGCAGCACGGCGACCTCATCGGATCCGCCGTCCTTCATGTCCTTCTGCAGCGCGTCAACGAGCAGGCGAAGCCGGCCCACGCGCTCGCGCTCGCCGGCCTTCATCGCATCCTTGGTATCTGCCTGGATTCGCTCCAGAGTGGTCTCGCTCATCGTTGGCTAAGGGTAGAGCTAGAGCTCGACCATCTCCACATCGGCGATCGGCAATTGCAGGAACCGGGTGCCAAGCTCGCGGAAGCGAGCCGAATCGCCGGTGCAGACGAACTCGTAGCTCCCCTCGCCGGTCTGGGCGGTCGTCAGGCCGCTGGCGCCAAGAATCCGCTCGACGGTAGCCGCGACCGCATGGCCTGCGGTCACGAGGCGTACGTTTCGGCCCAAGATGCGCTGCAGGAGGGGGCGCACCAGCGGGTAGTGCGTGCAACCGAGGATCACGGTGTCAACATCGGCTTTCTGCAGCGGCGCGCAGTAGGCGCGAACCTGCTCCACGACCTCCAGCGAGAACGGAAATCCACGCTGGATGATCGCCGCAAGGTCCGGCGCGGCCACCTGGGTGACGGTCAGTTCGCGATGCTGGCCCGCAAGGGCGCGAAGGTAGGCGCCGCCTTCGACGGTGGCGAGTGTGGCCAGGACGCCAACCCGGCCGGAATCGGTGATCGCGGCTGCGATCTCGGCTTCCGGGGCGATCACGGAAACCACCTCCACCCGCTCCTCCTGCGCCAAGGCCTTCGCTGTTTCAAGGCCGGCGGTCGCAGCCGAGTTGCAGGCAATCACGATCAGCTTTGCCCCCCGCGCCAGGAGAAAGCGCGTGTCCCGCTCGACGCACTCTCGAAGCTCGTCGTGGGACTTGGCGCCGTACGGGAACCGCGCGTCGTCGCCGAGATACAGGAAGTCCTCCTCGGGCAGCGAGACGAGGCACTCGTGGAGGACCGTCAGCCCACCGACGCCCGAATCGAAGACGCCGATCGGCGCCTCGCGCAGCGGCACAGCTAGGCGAACGGCTTGGCTGTCATCACGTAGATCGTCAGGATCACAATCACTCCCGCGATCGGCCCGACCAAGTTGAGTTGCTTGGTCACCGCCTCAGCCTCATCGTCGCGGCCAGCCTCAACGGCAGCGACGAAAGCACGTGTCTTGGGCTGAAAGAAGCCGTGGGCCAAGCCCAAGAGTAAGACGATCGCAACCATTCCCCAGGAGACGAAGAAGTCGGAGAACTCGAAGCGCTCGCTGACGAGGTAGATCCCGGAAGCGATGATTACAAGCATCCCCAGCGTCCCAGCCAGCCCTGTCCCAGGCAATCACGGCGCGACCGATTGTTGGGAGCGCGCTTGGGTTCGTATTGGCAGCGACACCAAAGAACACCGCATACGAGAAGGTCGGGCCAAATGCGAGGACCACGGCGGTGATGTGGAAAAAGACGGCTACGTCGTAGAACTGAACGGCAGCAGTAATCATGGCGAGACCATACCCCCGCGGGGGGTCACGACACCAAGTCCAGGAGCAGGGCCGACCAATCGCCCGAGTCGAGGCGCTCGCAGACACGAAGCCCGGCTCCCGCGAACGCGGCGATGACATCGTCCGCCTCGCGCCCCAGCAGGCCTGAGCAAACCATCCGATCGGGCGGGTCCTTGATCGCGCCGGCCAGCTCAATCAGGATCGGCGCGGTGAGATTCGCGATCAACGTTCGCGCGACGGGCGGAGCCTGCTCGCGCAGATTCAGGCGAGCGAACTCGATCTCAACGTTGTTGTCCTGCGCGTTCGCCGCGGCCGCCGCAAGCGCCAGCCGCTCGACGTCAATCCCGCTGACCGGGTCGAATCCGAGCTTGGCCGCGACGATCGCAAGCACAGCCGATCCTGTTCCAAGATCGACCGCGGAACCCGTGGCGTGCTTCTGGTCGGCGAGGCGAACCAGGAGTTCGACGCACATCCGTGTCGTGGGGTGGGCACCGGTTCCAAACGCTTGCCCCGGATCGATCACGATGTCAAGCGCGCCGGGGGCCGGATTCTCGCGCCACGAAGGGCGGATCACGACGCGGCCACCCGCCAGCTCCGTCGGCTGGTGGAAATCGCGCCAGCGATCGGCCCAATCGTCGGGAATTTGCTCGGAGCGGATCTCGACGAGTCCGTCGCCCACAGCCGCTTCGATCGCTCCCAGGTCCGGAATCTCGCCCTCGCCGCCATAGATCGCGTACTCGACCCAATCGGCGCCAGCCTCTTCCTCAACTCCTCCGGGCACGATCTGAAGCAGTTCGGCTAACACGACCTCAGCTTGCGCCGGCTCGCAACGGACGCTGAGGCGTATCACCCCGCCACCGGCGGGTCATCGAGCAGCGCGTCGAGCTCCTCGGCCGCGGCACGCTGCTTGCGATTCAGCTTGCGGGGAATCTCGATCCCGAGGATCACGTGATGGTCGCCCCGCCGGGTTCCGCGCAGGGTCGGCAGGCCCGCTCCCTTCAAAACGACATGCTGGCCCGGCTGAGCGCCCCTGGGGATCTCGATTTCCCTCAGCCCTTCAAGGGTCGGAACCTCCATCGTGCCGCCGAGCATTGCGCGCGTGGCGCCGATGTGCACAGGCGCGATCAGGTGCGCCCCCTGCCGCTCGAATCGATCGTCGGGCCGGATCCTGACCTCGACGTAGAGGTCGCCGGACTGCGCCCCGCCCTCGCCGGCGTGCCCGGCGCCCGCGACCCGGATTCGCTGGCCGTCCTCGATCCCGGCTGGGACATCGACCTTCCAGCTGCGCCGCCGCTGAACACGGCCGGCGCCATCACACTCCTCGCATGGCTCGTCAGGGATCTTGCCTTCACCGTTGCAAGTCGGACATGCTGCGTTGCGGACCATCTGGCCGAAGGGAGTGCGACTCACCTGCTGGACCGCCCCCTGACCACCGCACGTCTCACAGGTTTGGATCGGCGTCCCCGGCTCCGCGCCGTTGCCGTTGCAATGTTCGCAGCGCGAGACGGCTTCGAACGCGACCTCACGCTCCAAACCGCTGAGCACGTCGCGAAGCTCGATCTCAATCGCGAGGCCGATGTCCGAGCCCTGCGCCGGCCCTTCGCGACCGAAGCCGAACATGCCACCCAGCGGCGAATCACCCCCCTGCCCAAAGAATGCGTTCAGGATGTCCTCGATGCCTCCCCCTGAGGCGCGTGGCTGCCAGCCGCCGGAACGCAATCCGTCGTGACCGTAGGCGTCGTAGGTTCGCTTGCGCTCGGGGTCGGATAGAACCTCGTAGGCCTCCGCAGCCTCCTTGAACTTCTCCTCTGCATCAGGGTCGTCGGTATTGACATCCGGGTGCAGCTCCCGCGCCATCCGGCGGAAGGCCTTTTTCAATTCGGTCTCCTGAACGTCGCGACCGACGCCAAGGACTTCGTAGTAATCGCGGGGCATGGCCTAGCGGGGCTCGTAGACGGACTCGAAATAGCGCGACAGCTGGCCTGCGGCCTCGCGCACGGAAGCGATTGCCGTCGCGTAATCCATCCGCGTGGGACCGACCACGCCAACGGTCCCGAGATTGCGGTAGCCAAGGCCGTAATTGGCGCCCACAACGCTCACCTGCCGCAGCTCTGGCGCCGGATTCTCCTGCCCGATCCAGACGAAGACGGACCGCTCGTCCAACGCCGAGCGCAAGACGCGAAGCAGGTTGGCCCGCCCCTCCAGGACCCCCATCAGGGATTCGACCTCGGGCAGATCCGGCGCGTGCTCCTCGGACAGAAGCCGGGCCGCTCCATCCAGGTAAAGGTCATCGCCTGCCTGCCGCTCAAGATCGGTGAAGGCGCCTCCGATATCGGCCAGGAACTCGGCCTCGCGCGCCGACAGCTCGGGGTCGCTCAACTTGTCGCCGGTCATCCGCGCGCCGAGCGCCAGGCCGCCAAGCCGCTCGTTCAGGTAGCTAGACGCCCACTCGAGCATTCCCGAGTCGAGCCGCTCCTCGAAGCGAAACAAGCGTTTTGCGATTGCCCCGTTCGAGGCAATCACGACGACCATCGCAACGTTGGGCTGCAACGGCAGGACCTCAACCCGGTGGATTCGAGCGGCGCTCGCCGGGGGCGCTGTTGCAACCGCAAGCAGGTCGGTCATCTGCGAGAGCGCGTGAGTGGTCTCGCGCATTGCGTCCTCCACCTCGCGGCGCATGCGTCCGACTTCCAGGGTCGGGTCCTCCGTCTCCGCGGGCGCAGGCACCGTCGAAAGCAGGGAGTCAGCGTAGAAGCGCAGTCCGCGATCGGTGGGGACCCTCCCGGCCGATGTGTGCGGATGGGTCAGATAGCCGTCCCGTTCGAGGGCCGCAAGTTCGTTTCGCACAGTCGATGCACCCCATGCGATGTCGCCCCGCTCAGAGATTGCCTTCGAGCCAACGGGCTTGCCGAGGCGCAGGTACTCCTCCGCCACAAGGCTCAAGATTCGTTGTCGTCGCTCGCTCAGCACGTTGTTGATTCTAGGATCGGCGGATGATCGACCCCATGGTTCTCCCGGACGGGCTGCCCGAGCCGGTCGATGACGGTGCCTGCGATCACCTTGTGGGAACCACACTTAGCGACATCGCCCTCCCGGCAACCGACCGGCGGAAAATCACGCTCGCTGCACTTCCCGGGCGCTCGATTATCTACGCCTACCCAAGGAGTGGGCGCCCTGGCGAACCGTCCCTGGTGGAAGACTGGGACACGATCCCCGGGGCGCGCGGATGCACCCCTGAGGCGTGTGGCTTTCGTGATCATCACGCCGATCTTGCCGTACTCGGAGCCAGAGTCTTCGGGCTGTCCACCCAGCCAAGCGCCTACCAACGAGAGTTCGCCAAGCGCCTCGATTTGCCGTTTCCGATCCTCTCCGATGCCAGCCTTGAGCTGACCGCGGCGCTTTCTCTGCCGACCTTTGAGGTGGCCGGCGAGACGCTTCTGTGTCGCCACACCATCGTCTTGATCGACGGCGTGATCGAACACGTCTTCTACCCGGTATTTCCGCCGGATCGCCACGCAGCCAAAGTCGTGGCCTGGCTGCGCAACGCCGGGTAGGCCGACGTTCAGCCGAACGTTTTGAGCGCAGCGTCGGCCAGATCCCGGTCCGGATAGAGGTGAAAACGGACGATCTGGCTGTCGCGGACCTCGAGCACCTGCACGAGCTCCATCTCGACCGGGACGCCGCTTGAGCGACCGACGGCGCGCTGCCGGACCTCAACCACCAGGAATCGTTCCTCGACCTCCTCGATCTTCTCAAACTCGATCGTGGTCTCACTCCAGGCCTCATACCACTCCTGAACCCATTTCTCGAAGCCGGCGCGGCCGTGGTAGGTGCCCGAGTTCAAGAGCCTGGGATGCGCGAACACCTCAATGTCTTCGGCGGCACGTTCGAAGACAAACGTGAGGTCGCCGCGGTTATACGCCTCGGTCCCCGCTCGGAGCAGCTCGACATTCGTGCTCTCGGACATCACCGGTCAAGCTCCAACACGGCGAGGAACGCCTCCTGCGGAACCTCAACGCGGCCGACTTGCTTCATTCGCTTCTTGCCTTTTTTCTGCTTCTCAAGGAGCTTTCGCTTGCGCGTTACGTCGCCGCCGTAGAGCTTTGCAGTTACGTCCTTGCGCAGGGCCTTGACCGTCTCCCTGGCAAGGACGCGCGAGCCGACCGCGGCTTGAACCGGGACGTCGAAGAGCTGCCTGGGGATCGTTTTGCGAAGGCGGGCGACCAGCAGCTTGCCCGCGTCATAGGCCTTGTCGCGATGGACGATAATCGAGAGCGCGTCAACCGGTTCTCCCGCCAGCAAGACGTCGAGCTTGACGAGGTCGGCCGCCCGCATCTCCGTTGGTTCGTAGTCCAGGGACGCGTATCCCGCGGTGCGCGATTTGAGCTGATCGAAGAAATCGAAGACGATCTCGCCCATGGGCAGGTCGTAGCTCAACTGAACGCGCTCCGGCGAGAGGTAGTGCATGCCGGTGTGGTCCCCGCGCCGCTCCTGGCATAGCTCCATGACGGCCCCGACCCGGTCGGCGGGGCAGATCACGCTGGCGCGAATGTAGGGCTCCTGAATTTCCTCGATCATGCCTGGGTCGGGCAGATCAACCGGCGAGTGAACCTCGATCCGCCCACCCCCGATGACCCCGACCTCGTAGCTCACGTTTGGCGTCGTCGCAAGCAGGTCAAGGTCGTACTCGCGCTCAAGGCGTTCGCGCACGATGTCCATGTGTAAGAGCCCCAGGAAACCACAGCGAAATCCGAACCCAAGCGCCTGCGAGGTCTCCGGCTCCCAAGAAAGTGCCGCATCGTTCAGGGACAGGCGGTCGAGGGCCTCGCGGAGGTCGTCGTAGCGATCGGTCTCAATCGGGAACAATCCGCAGAAGACCATTGGCTTGACCTCCCGGTAGCCCGGGAGCGGCGCGGCGCCACCGTTCGCAATGGTGGTCAGGGTGTCGCCGACCCGCAGTTTCGTCACGTCCTTGATTCCGGTGATCACGTAGCCGACCTCGCCGGCGTCAAGGCGGGATGCCGCCACCATGGCGGGCTTGAAGAACCCGATCTCGTCGATCTCGGCTTCCGTTCCGTTCTGCATCGCGCGGATCGCCTGATCGGTGGCAAAGCCTCCATCCACCACCCGCACGTAGGCCACGACGCCCCGGTATTGATCGAACTCGGAGTCAAAGATCAATGCTCGTGGCGCCGCATCCGGTCCGCCCTTGGGAGCCGGGATCCGTGCGACGATCGCCTCCAAGACCTCGGGAACGCCCTGCCCCGTCTTGGCCGAGATGTGCAGGATCTCGTCGGGATCGCAGCCGATTAGATCGACGATCTCACCGGTGACCCGCTCCGGCTCGGCCCCGGGCAGATCAACCTTGTTGAGGATTGGAATCAACTCGAGCCCGGCCTCGATCGCGGCGTATGTGTTGGCGACGGTCTGAGCCTCGACGCCCTGGGCCGCATCAACGACGAGGAGCGCCCCTTCGCATGCGGCCAGCGAGCGCGAAACCTCGTAGGAGAAATCGACGTGCCCAGGGGTGTCGATCAGGTGCAGGTGGTAGGTCTGGCCGTCGCGGGCGGCGTACTCGACTCGCACCGCCTGAGCCTTGATCGTGATTCCACGCTCGCGCTCCAGGTCCATCGAGTCCAAGAGCTGCGGCATGTGACTCCGCGCGTCAACTGCTCCGGTTACCTCCAGGATGCGGTCGGCAAGGGTCGACTTGCCGTGGTCGATGTGCGCGATGATTGAGAAGTTGCGAATCCGGTCCATGGGCCGGGACGAGTATGGCGGGGAGCGCAGCTTCGGGAAAAGGCAACGCCCGACCCAGGTGCCTGGGATCGGGCGTCACCGGCAAGGGTCCGCTAGAGCGGCTTCTTGATCCGATCCCAGCGCTCGAGCTCCGGCAGGGGGTCGTGCGGCTCGCCAACGATCCCCTTCCCGGCACGGATCTCGAAATGCAGGTGCTCGCCCCAACAGGAGCCGGTGCAACCGACACCGCCAAGCTGCTCGCCGGCGCTGACGGTATCCCCGACACCAACCTGGGCGGGCGCGACGAGATGCATGTAGATGTAGGTCTGGTCGCGCTTTTGGTCGTACAGATAGACGTAGTTGCCCTGGCCGCCGTCCGATCCGACCTCTGCGATCACGCCGTCGGCGACCGCGACGAGCGGCGTTCCGGACGGGGCGAACATGTCATGGCCAGCGTGGACGTGGCCGGAGCGTGCGGCCCCGTAGGCGTTCTCCGTCGTGCCGTAGTCAACGTCGCCGACAACCGGCACAAACGGGCCCGGATTCTGGCGGGCCTCGCGAGTGGCGATCTGCTGCCGCGCAACGCGCGCCAGGCGCTCACGACGCACTTGAATGGCGGCCGGCGCGGTCGGTGCCATGACGCGCAGCGCGTCATGGCCACGGTTGCCGGACTCGTCGGCCGCCAGGGCCGGGGTTGCCACGGCGGCGGCCGTCGCGAATGCTGCAAGGACACGGGTTGTCAGGTGTGGGTACGCCATGACTGACTGATCCACCTCTTTCGGGGTCGCGGCGCGCGAAGCGCCGTGGCGCCCTCATGGCGCCTTGCGGGCGCCGATCGAGGGCGCCTCGTGCTGTGTCACCCACGGGTCGTGACTAAAACGAGACGCGACCAGAAAGCGGGTGTGAGCGGAAATACACCGTGACGCCCATTAGTTAGGGGATGTGTGACCGAAGTCACACATGCTTTGCTTGCAATCGATCGCCCAACCCCCGGGGCGCGGGCCTAGCGGCGGCGCAATGCGCCCAGCGCCTGCATCGCCTCAGGCACGCGCAGCGTGAGGATGGTCCCGAGGTAGGCGAGACCACCCGCGGCCAAGGCAACTCCGAGCGAGGCAATTTGGGCGCCGGTACCCCGGCCCAGGGCGGAATCCAACCCGTCCCAGACGACGAATGCGACCAGGGCCAGGATGGCGGATGCAAACGCGATCCTGGCGGCGGTCCAAAACAGGTTCCCCAACTCCAGACGACCGAGTTGGCCGCGCAGCACCAACGCCTGGGCAACGACGCTCAGAATCGTGGCGATCCCCGTCGCCGCAACGATCCCGCCAACGCCAAACGGCTCGTATAGCGCCAGCGCGACTCCCGCTGTTACAACCAGGTTCCCCAGCGAGATCGCGGTTGGCAACCAGGGGCGCTGCAGGCTGAAGAAGGTCCGGGTCAAAAGCAGGAACAGACCGTTAAACGGCAGCGAGAACGCGAACCAAAACAGGGCTTCTGAGACCAAGTCGGTGGACGCAGCGTCGAAGGCGCCGCGCTCATAGACAAGCCGCGTCATCGGCTCCGACAGGACGAGGATCGCCGCCATCGCGGGCACCAGCAGCATCAGGATCTGTCGCATGCCGTTGGCCATGGTCGATCGAAGGCCATCGTGATCGCCGCGAGCCGCAAAGCGCGCAAGGGTTGGAAACAGGACCGTTGCGATTGCGACCGAGAAGATTCCCTGGGGGAGCATGTAGATCCGAAATGCCTTGTCGATCGCAGCCGGCGCCTCCTCGGACACAAGGAAGCCGACGGTGCTGTTGATCAGGAGGTTGATGTTGATCAAGCCGAGGCTGATCGTCACCGGCAACATCAAGAGCAGTACGCGACGCACCCTGGCGTCGCTCCAGTCCGCGCGTTTGATCCGAAACGGGGCGAGCAAGGCGCGGCGGGCGCCAAATGGCGTGTGGCGCAAGTCCCAAACCGGAATCATCAGCTGAATCACCGTGCCGACCAGGACGCCGATCGCGTAGGCGTAGATCTCGTCTTCTTCGCTGAATGCGGGCGCCAGCGCAACCAGGACCCCGATGATCGCGACGTTCCAAAAGAACGGCGAAATCGCAAACGCTCCGAACCGGTCGTAGCTGTTGAGAACCCCGACGACCATGCCGGTCACGCCCAGCAACAGAACAATCGGAAAGAGAAGCCGCGAGAGCCCGACGGTGAGATCCGCCACCGCGTCGAACTCGCCGGGGACGAAGAGCGGCATCACCACCGGGGCCAGGATGATCAGGACCGCCGTCAGCGCGCCAAGGATCAGCGTGACCAAAAAGATCATCGTCGAGGCAAGGCGAAATGCCTCCCTTCGCTTGTCCTTTTCCAACAATTCCGTGAACACGGGCACGAATGCCGCTTGAATCGCCGCGTCAGCGAAGAGGCTGCGGACCAGGTTCGGAAGCTGGAACGCCAGCGTAAAGGCCGACATCGCGCCCGTAACCCCGAAATAGGAGGCCGCGACGATCTCGCGAACAAGGCCCGCCACTCGCGATGCCGCCGTCGCCAGTGAGAACAACGCCGTCGAGCGGGCGAGGCGACCAGCTCGTTTGGGAGTCACTGTTTCGTCGCTGTCGGGAGGCGGGAGTTCGGTGGTCATCCGGCTATCATCCGGCGTCGCTTCATGGCAAACATTGCTTCACAACGCAAGCGGATTGTCCGCTCCGAGCGCGAGCGGGTTGAAAACCGTCGCTTCACGAGTGCAGTCAAGACGCATTTCAGGCGTCTCGAAGCTGCGGTCGCCGCGGGCGATTCCGACGCGGCGGACGTCGAGCACAAGGTGCTCGTCTCAAAGGTTGACAAGGCCGTCCAGAAGGGCGCCCTACACAGCCGATCCGGTGCACGCAAGAAGTCACGCGCGGCCAGGCTGCGCTCCCGCGCCTCGTCGTAGCCGCGCCCACTGCAGCTAGCGGGCACCGCTCGCCCGCGAAACCGCGAGCGTGAGCGCCACATCCTCCGGGTAGTCAGAGCCCCCACGGGTCCACCATTCGAGGTCAGCGATCGCGCACGTTGCTGCGCGCAAATCCCGCGAATCCAGGCCGCGGACCCGAGCGACGAGCTTTTCCGCTGCGTATGGGTGCATCGACAACGAGGCTGCGACCTCCGCTGGGGTACCTCCGGCCTCAAGCCCGTCGAGGGCCAGGCGCGCCTCGCGCAGGCGCTTTGCGGCCTGATAGACCAGCGGCGTCACCGACTCACCCTGCGCAGCCAGGCGCGCGGAGGCCTTGACCGCAGCGCCCGGGTCGCGATCGACGATCGCATCGGAAAGCGCCCAAACCACCTCTTCCGAGGTGTCGGCGATCATCTCCCCCAGATCGTCCGCTTCGACCGCCCCACCGGGCCCCGCCCAGATCGCCAAGCGGTCAAGCTCAACCCCGAGGCGCGTCGTGGATTCGCCCAATCGGTCGACCAGCATTCTTGCCGCCTCGGCTGAGATCGCGAAGTCGCGGGCGCGAGCGTCCTTGACCAGCGCAGCGGGCAGGTTCCGCGACTTTGGCGCTGCGTAGCTCAGGATGGCCCCACCCCCCGCCTTGACCGCATCGGCGAGGCCCTTCGGGGCCTTGCGTTTCTTCTCCTCGCGAGCGACCAGCACCACCGTGAGGTCCTGGGGCAGGTCAGCCAGCGCCGCAATCACGGGCTTCGCCTGGGCCGCGCTCCAGCGCTCGACGCCGTCGGCCAGAAGGTAGCGACGGGTTGCCATCAGCGAGAGCGCCGGAATAGCCGCGATCAGCGCGTCGGGATCGGGCGGGCCGTCGCCACTGAAGGCCTGCAGCGCGCCTGGGCCACCCTCGGACTCCGCCCGCGATCGCAGGCGGGCAAGCGCGGCGTCGAGCTTTGCGTAGTCATCGCCCGCCAGGAGGTACGCGGGGGCGAGTTCGCTCGCGGCCACCGGACTAAAGCTGGTTGATGATCAGGATCGGGATCGTCAGGGCGATTGCGAGGCCTGCAACCCGCTTCATCCGCTCACCATGGCGGCCAGTCGCCGCTACGGCGAGGCCCAACAGACCGCCCGCTATCGCCAGCAGACCCGCCGGGATCGCGAGAATCGTGCTGATCGTCTCCTGGGTCTTTGAGATGTCGAAGCACTCCGAAACGAGCGAGCCCTGTTTGATGACCTCGTCGCAGCGCGGAGTGTCGTCGGGATTGAACGCGATAACGAACATCACTGCCGCGCCAAAAAAGAGGGCAAGGGCAGCCAAGAACGCCAGCAGGCGCATGCCGCCCGCTGCCTTCCCGGAATCGTTCGTAGCGGTTGACTCGGGCGGGGAGGATTCAGGCGGTGTCGTCATCTGGTCGGCCACCCTATCCGAAGCTCCAGCCGCTATCGCGAACGAGGATCACGATCTCGCCGTCGCGGTCGGTACGCAGAATCGACGCGCCGGCCAGCTCCAGGTCACGGATCGTCGCGACGGCTGGATGGCCATACGGATTTCCGGCGCCGACCGAGAGCAGCGCGACCCCGGGTGCGGTCTGTTCGAGCAGCGCCTGCAATCCTGCGTCGGCGCTCCCGTGATGGGCGACTTTGAGGACCTCGACCGGCCCCGGACGCACCGGGGCAAGCTCAGCCTCGGCATCGCCGGTCAGCAAGGCATCGAACTCGCCGATCGACGCCTTCACGACCAGTGAGCGAGCGTTCGGCTCGGCGGCCTCGGTCGTCGGCTCTCCCGGAGGTGGCCAGAGCACCGACAGCCGGAGCGCGCCACTGCGCACGACCTGCCCCGTCGCAAGGCCGATGATCGGGGGACAGTCAAGTGCTGAACATCCCTGCGGGTTCAAGCTCGCGGCAACCAACAACCGATCGACTCGCACACCTGCCAGCAACTCGCCCAGAGCGCCCGAATGATCACTGTCGTCGTGGGTCAGGACGAGCGCGCCCAGGTGGTCGATTCCGAGTTCGTGGAGTCGGCCCGCGGCGGCGCCCCCGGGAGGGCCGGTGTCGATGAGAACCGGCAACGAGCGCCTCGGCGCGAGCAGGATCGCATCCCCCTGTCCGACGTCCAGGACCCGCAACACGAGTCGGGCCGACGGCGCGGACTCATTGGCCGCGCTGCCCATCCCGATGTAGCCGATCATCGCCGCAGCAGCGGCAAGCCAGAGCGCGGATCGAATTCGCGAACCACCGTTTCCCAGCAGCAGCGCTCCGCGTCGTACCCACGCGCGGGCCGCGATCCCGGCGCCGGCAAGCAGGCCGGCCGTCGCCACGAGCGCTGCCAGGGGACCGGGCGACGAAAGCCCGACCTGGGCTCGCTCACCGCCCAGCACGCCGGCCACCCAGCCGATGTACCCAGCGAAAAGTCCGCCCAGCCAACTGAGGGCCTCGACCGGCGCGCCCGGCACCTGCCCGAGCGCCCCGGCGAGCATTCCAAGCCACATCGCCGGAGCGATCGCGGGCAGGGCCAGCGCGTTTGCGGGAATGGCAGTCAGGGATATGACCTCGAAGTGAAGTGCCACCAAGGGCCCGGTGGCAAGCGTCGCCGCGAGAGTCATGGCCAGCCCTTCGCTCACAAATCGCCGGGACGCCGGCACCGGCGGCGGGCCGCGCAGCGCCCCGGCGATCGCCGGGGCAACCGTCAGCAATCCGACGACAGCAGCAAAGCTGAGTTGCCAGCCGATGTCGCCCGTGGCCCGCGGATTGATTGCAAGTGTCACCGCAGCCGCCAGCCAGATTCCGTACCAGCGCGCCCGCGGACGCGACGCCAGTATCGCCAGCAGCCCGGCTGCCCCCATCACTCCGGCCCGCTGAATCGACGCTCCCGCGCCAGCCACCGGCACATAGAGGGCGACCACGGCAAGAGTCGCGATGAGTCGGGATCGAAAGCCCATCCCCAGCACCGAGAACATTGGGACCGCCAGCAGGGCCAGCAGCATCACGTTCTGGCCACTGACCGCCAGCACGTGCGCAAGCCCTGACCGGCGGAACTCCTCGCGAACGGAGGTCGCGATTCGATCGTCCTGCCCGAGGATGAAACCACGCAGCAGGCTCGACGCGGGATCCGGGTTGCCGCGGACCAGCGCCGCTTCGGCCCGATGGCGAATTCCGTCGAGAACGCCCGCAACGCCCCCACGCCAGCGCTGGCTGCTGCGCAACGACGTCGCCGCGACGACGCTCGAGACGCCGCTCCGAAGCATCGCTCCCCGCTCCCACTCCTCGGTTTCCCTGACTTCGCCGCGGACAACGACGAAGCGCCCCTGTTCGACCGTCGGATCGAGTTCCCGCGTCTCCACCAGAACCGAGCCACCTCTGGTCGAAACGATCAACCGCATTCCGCGATCCGAGAGTCGGGGCGGAGCCGCGACTGGGCCAACGACGCGCACCTGAGCCCCAGGCTCAAGCGCGAGCATTCCCCCGTCGATCGCCGCGAGCCGTTGCGCCCCGAGCGCAAGGCCCGCCGCGCCGGCCAACATCACCAAGGCACAGAGCACCGCGGCAAAGCCCGCTCGCAGGGCCAGGAAGGATGCCGCGGCCAGCACTGCCAGTGTCGCCAGCGGGGGTGATCGACCTATCAGTGGCGCCACGCCGAGCGCAATCGCAAACGAAATCAGGAATCCGTAGCGGCAGGTCAGCGCCTGCCGGGCGGTCACGGCTGCAAGCGAGCGCTGAGAGCCGCAATCGTCGCCGGACCGATCCCAGAGACCTGGTCGAGCTCGTCAATCGAGGCAAGGCCGCCGTGCTCGTCGCGATAAGCCAGGATCGCGGCGGCGGTGACCGGGCCGATGCCTTCGATCGTCTCGAGATCCGCGGCGGTCGCCGTGCCCAGGCTGATCGGCGCGGTGGGGTCACTCCCAGTCGTGCTCGTGCGGGCTGCGGATCGCGAGGGCACCTGGACCTGCTGGCCGTCCGCGAGAGGCGCGGCCAGGTTGATCTGGTCCGGCGAAGCGGCCGCGGTCGGCCCGCCCGCCCGCTTGATCGCGTCGCCGACCCGTGATCCGAACGGGAGCTCATAGACCCCCGGGCGCTGAACTTCCCCGGCAACGTGGACTACCAACTCGGCGCCGCCAGGCTCAACCTCAACCTCGGATGTTGGCGCCGATCCGGCCTGGCTTCCGTACGCAACCGAGCCCGCACCACCTTGCTCGGATCTGATCCAGCGTGAGCCCACGATCAACGCACACACGGCAAGGGCCGCATAGACAAAGATCTGGGCTCGCGATAGTTCCGGCACCGGGCAAGCCTCCCGCTGTGATCCGCACCGGTGTCAGCCGCAAAGGGCTAACAGCGAACGGGATTCATTCGATCTTGAAACCGACCAGGCCTTCTGGCGCCTCGTCTCGAATTTCGAGGCGTTCGACCTGGGCTCCGGGCGGCCCTTGGCGACAGAAGCCGATGAGCGCTTCGATATCGGCGCCGCGGCCCTCGAGCGCTGCTTCGACGGTGCCGTTCCCCCGATTGCTGACCCAACCGGCCACGCCGCGCGACTCGGCCCGGCGCCGCATGGTGTCCCGAAAGAAGACGCCCTGGACGCGTCCGTGGATGATCAGCCGACGCCGCTTGATCGGGCTGCTGACCAAAGCCTGAACTCGAACTCAGGCTTCGTCGAAGCCGTCGTAGCTGGCGGCCTGGCTGGCCAAGCGAAGGCTGAACAGCTCGTCGGCAGAAACGCCGGGAGACGTCACCAAAAGGAGCGCAAGCGGGTCGGCTCCCTGATTTGCAACCGAGTGGTCCGTTGCGGGCGGAATCATCACCAGATCGCCCGCGGCGAGTTCCTTGCTGTCGCCGGTTGCCGAGATCGTGCCGGTACCGCTGACGACCACGTATGCCTGCTCAGCCTCCTCGTGCGAGCGCAACTCTTCAGACGCGCCGGGCGGGACCTCGATCCAGTTGACGGAGAGGTTGCGCGACCCCAACTCGCCCGCGTCCATGAGGACGTGGGTGCGTAGCCGGTGGACGTTGAGGGTGGTTGCCTCAGCGAAGCGTCTGACGAGCACGCCAGCGTTTTAGCAGGTCTAGCGCACCACGAGGTTGACGAGTCGCCCTGGGACCACGACCTGCTTCACCAGTTCCTTGCCCTCCAGGTGCGCCGCAATCGCCGTCCGCTCGCGCACGATCACGAGCAATTCATCCTCGGGCAGGTCCGGCGAAACATCGATTTCGTCGCGCCGCTTGCCGTTTACCTGCACCACCATCGTGACCGACTCAGAGGTGAGGAGATCTGGATCAGCAACGGGCCACGGCACCTCCCAAAGCCGCGCTGATTCAATCGCCATGAAGACCTCGCTTGCCAGATGAGGCGCGAACGGATAGATCAGCGACGCCGCTGTCGCAGTCGCGAATCGAAGCGTCGAATCACCTGCCGGGTTGCCGATGAGCCCATCCTTCAGCCGATAGCAGTCGTTGACGAGTTCCATCACGGCTGCGATCGCGGTGTGCAACTGGAACGAGTCCCCGATATCGCTCGTTGATTTGTCGATCGCCCAGTTGGCCTTTCTCATCAACGCCAGCGCATCACCGTCAGGAATCGCTTCATCGGCTGAGGGTTCCGTCCGCTCCAGCACTTCAGCCGACAGGCGCCAGAGCCTGGAGAGGAACCGGTGGATGCCCTCAACGCCCTCGTCAGTCCAATCGCCGCCTCGCTCAGGCGGGCCCATGAAGCAGATAAAAGTCCTCGTCGCGTCCGCGCCGTAGCGATCCACATAGTCCTTCGGGCTCACCGCGTTGCCCTTCGACTTCGACATCTTGGCCCCGTCGCGGGTGATCATCCCCTGCGTGAACAGGTTGGCAAACGGCTCCTGGACCCCGATGAGCCCCAGATCCGCCAACGCCTTGGTGAAGAAGCGGGCGTACATCAGGTGCAAGATCGCGTGCTCGACACCGCCGATGTACTGGTCAACGGCCATCCAGTGATCGGCGACGCCGCGATCCCAGGGGGCCTCCTCGTTGGCGGGGTCGAGGTAGCGCAGGAAGTACCACGAGGAATCAACGAACGTGTCCATCGTGTCGGTCTCGCGCCGGGAAGGCGATCCGCAGTCAGGACAAGACACTTCGACCCACTCAGTGACGGCCTCAAGCGGGCTCTGACCCTTCGGTGCGTAGTCAGTCACCTCGGGGAGCACAACCGGGAGCTCTGAGTCCGGGACGCCAACAATCCCGCAATCCGGGCAATGGACGATCGGGATCGGGCAACCCCAGTAGCGCTGCCGTGACAGCAGCCAATCTCGCAGCCTGAAGTTCACGGTGGCCTTCCCGCGCCCCATGCCCTCAAGGCTCGCGACGATCTTGCCCTTGGCCTCAGGCGCCGAAAGTCCGTCGAACTCACCAGAGTTGATCAGGACCTCGTCGTCGCCGTGGGCAACGAACGGAGCGTCAGTGGATTCCACGGCCTCGTCCGCGGCTCTGACCACCGGCACGATCGGCAGCCCAAACGCCTGCGCAAACTCAAAGTCACGCTGATCGTGGGCAGGCACCGCCATGAGCGCGCCGGTGCCGTAGCCGGCAAGCACGTAATCGGCGACGAACATCGGAATCTCGGCGCCGTTTATCGGGTTGGTGACGGTGCGTCCCAGGGCGATCCCCGTCTTGGCACGCCCCTGGTCGCTGCGCTCCTCGGTCGACTGGCGAGCCGCCTTCGCGACGTAATCCGCGACCGCCTCTTCAACCTCGGACCCAGCCGCCAGTTGCCTTACTGCCGGGTGCTCGGGCGCGAGCACGAAGAAGGTCGCCCCGAACAGCGTGTCGGGCCGGGTGGTGAAGACCGGAAAGTCAATATCCAGCTCATCGCAACGGAAGCTGACCTCGGCGCCTTCCGACCTGCCGATCCAATTCTTTTGCATCGCGATCACGTGCTCGGGCCAGGAATCAAGCAGCTCGAAGTCGGCCAGTAGGCGGTCCGCGTAATCGGTGATTTTGAAGAACCACTGCTTGAGATCGCGCTGTTCGACAAGCGAGCCACAACGCTCGCAGTGGCCGTCGATCACCTGCTCGTTGGCGAGCACGGTTGCATCAACGGGGCACCACTGAACCGGGGCCTGGGCGCGGTAGGCAAGGCCGTGCTCGAACAGGCGCAGGAAGATCCACTGGGTCCACCGGTAGTACTCGGGCTCGCAGGTCGCAAGCTCGCGGGTCCAGTCGATCGAGATTCCCCAGCGACGAAACTGACGGCGAAACTCAGCGATTGACTCGCGCGTTGCCTGCCGCGGAGGGATCCCCGTCTTGATGGCGTTGTTCTCCGCCGGCAGGCCAAACGCGTCGTAGCCCATCGGGTGGATCACCTCGAAACCATTGCGACGGCGAAAGTGGGCGATCGCATCGCCAATCGCATAGTTCTTCAAGTGCCCGACGTGCGGCTCCCCGGACGGGTACGGGAGCATCTCGAGCACATACGCCTTGGGCTTTGCCGGGTCGAAGCCCTCATCGCCAGGGTTTGGAACCTCCCAGGTTCGCTCGTCCTCCCAGACGGCCTGCCAGCGGGCTTCAATCTCCGCTGGGTTGTATCGGGCCGGTTCGTCGCTCACTTGGAGCGAGGAGTCTAGGCGTCTGCCCGCTTGCCTCAGTCCGGCAACGCCGCAACGAAGTCGACAAACTTCTTTGTATCGCGAACGGGTGGCCCGTGGCCAAACAACGCGAGCCGCGGTTCCAGCGCCGCCAACTTGCGAGCGGAGCGACGATTCTCGGCGGGATCGGGCGTGAAGTACGTCCTGGGCTCGTGCAACCCGGGAATCAACGTGTACACGTCTGCGGAATTCAACACGTCGCCCAAAACGAGCACGCCGTCGGCCTCGCGCCAGAAGGCGACGTGCCCGGCCGAGTGGCCAGGCACGTCCAGCACCCGAAAGCTGCCCACCGTGTCGCCCTCGACGAGCGCGCGATCGACGCGGTGCCCTGGACCGGTCATGGCCCTCGCAAAGAATTGGGCCATGAAGTGATCCGGTTGGCGCTCGCCGATCAGCTCGGGGTTCTCGGCTGCATCAACGTCGGCTGCGCCAACCCAATACGGCACCCCGAATCGCTCGCAAACAGCGTGGCTTGCGCCCTGGTGGTCGGGGTGGGCGTGGGTCAACGCGTGTGCCTTCAGGTCGCGCCCCTTCAACTCGCGCAGGATTCGCCGCGTGGCGTACCGCGTCGAGGCGTCAATCAGCACGTCGTCGATCATGAAGACGTTGATCGCGTTGGGCGGAAAGCCACTCAGCTGATAGACGCCGTCTGCGAGTTCTTTCACCGGGCGAAACCTAACCGTTTCGGCGCAATCTCGCGGCCGATGCCGGAATTCACGGCGGGATGGAGCTGAGGGGATTCGAACCCCTGACCTTTCGGCTGCCAGCCGAACGCTCTACCAACTGAGCTACAGCCCCGCGGAACGCGGAATCGGCCGCTCAGCTTACCGACGCATGGCGCTGCGCCAGGGCTATTCCGTGGGGAGATCCAAGACGACGCGCCCGTCGCGCAGATCCCGAACCACGAACTCGAACGGCGCCCGTTCCTCGAGCTCGCGCAGAAGTTCAACCGGCTCGCGCAGATTCATCTCCAACGTGGCGCGGCCCTTGGTGAATCGCTTGACGGAGATGTCGTGCGCGGCGCCAATTCCCGCCGCAGCATCCTCGAAGCCGACGAGCTGGGCAAAGTCGTTGAAGGGGCCTACCTCGACCTCGATCAAGCCCTCAAACATCTCAGCCGGGTCAGCATCGGGGTCGTGGCCATTGGTCGCTGCGGCTGAGGTAGCCTCGCCCGCGCCTAGCCTTGCGATTGCCTCGCTGAGCGCTTCCAGCAAGCGCTCGCGGGCCTCCGCCGGGCGTCGCGTCATTTCGGCGATGCGCCCACTTACCTCCGCCGCGTCACGAAGCGCCTGCAACCGGATTCGCGTCGCCTGGCCGCGGGCCTGACCCCGAACGGCAACGAGCTCATCGGCCAGGGCACCGAGAGCGCGGACGGTCTTGTCGGACTCACCCCGAGCGCGAATGAGGTCCTTCTGCGCCTGCCGCAACTCGCGTTCGCGCTCGACGACGCGAGCTGAAAGCTGTTGGGCCACCCGCTCAAGCTCGTCGATCCGCGCATCGCGGCCCTCGATGGCCGTGGCAGCCTGCTCCAGCTTTTCGCCGCAAAGGGCAAGGGTCTGATCGACGTCCGCACGCCGGTAGCCAAACAAACTCCTCTTGAACGCTCCTCGGCCGATGTTGCGCAGGCTAGGCGGGGGCCCGGACGGACCACCCGGCCGCGCGGTCAGATCTCCAGGCGTGGCGCCTCGCCCCAAAGCTGTTCGAGACGGTAGTGCTCGCGCGTCTCCGGGACGAATATGTGGAGCACGCAATGCAGATAATCGAGCAGAACCCACCGGGCCTCCGCGGCCCCCTCGGAACGGCTGGGCAGAACTCCATCGGCCTTGAGATTGACCTGAACGTCGTCGTGGATTGCCTTCGCCAGTCGTTCGTTGCGCGCGGTGGCAATCAGCAGGAAGTCCGTGTAGCTGACCAGCCCCCGGACGTCGAGCGCGACGATGTCTTCGCCCAGCTTTTCATCCACGATCGCTGCGATCCGCCGAGTCAAGTCCTCCGAGGCAAGCGGGTCGTCGATTCGCTTCGCCTTGACGGCGGCATCGCGTGTGCTCACGCGTAAAGCCCCTGGTCGGCGATCAGCGCGCGCACCGGGTCGGGCGTCAGATACCGAATCGACTGGCCAAGGCTCACACGCCGGCGAATTCCGCTGGAAGAGATATTGATCTCCGGCATGGCGACCACGGCGGGCGGATCCGCGTCGAGGGCGCCAAGCGCATCGAGTGTGCGCTCGAGTGCCGTCCCCGGCCGCCCGGCGACGGCTAAGCGCGCACCCTCCACAACCCGCTGCGGCTCCTTCCACGAAGCAAGGCCCGCGGCCGCGTCAGCTCCAAGGATCAAGGTGAAGTCATCGGTGGAGCGCGCTTCGTGCAACAGCTCGAGCGTACGGAATGTGTAGGACGGGCCATCGAGGTCGATCTCGATCGATGAGGCCTCAAGGATTTCGTCACCCGCCGTGGCGGCCGCAACCAACTCCAGCCGAACCGATGGCCCGGGCTCCGGATCGATCGAACGATGCGGGGCTTCACCAACCGGAATCATCAAGACTCGATCGAGGCCAAGCTGGCTCGCCGCATGGCTCGCCAGCACGAGGTGTCCCAGGTGGGGCGGGTTGAAGGTGCCCCCAAGTACTCCGATCGCGGCGACCGCACTACTCCCGGATCTGACCGTCGCCGTGCAGCAAGTACTTGTAAGTCGTCAGCTCTCGCATTCCGATCGGACCGCGCGCATGCAGCTTCTGCGTTGAGTTTCCGATCTCCGCCCCCATGCCGAACTCGAATCCGTCGGTGAACCTCGTGGACGCGTTCACGTATACGCAAGCCGCATCAACTTCAGTGCTGAAGGTCCGGGCCGCTTCGTCAGAAGACGTCACGATCGCCTCCGAATGGCCCGTGCCGTGGCGATTGATGTGAGCAATCGCGTCCGCAAGTGAATCGACGACTGCAATAGCCATCTTCAGATCCAGATACTCGGTGTCCCAATCGGAGTCCAAAGCGGCGCCGATCGGCGCCGCGTCGGCCGCCGCTCTGGCGCGCTCGTCGCCGACGAGTTCCACGCTTGCGTCGCCCAACTCACGGGCAAGGTCCGGCAGGATGGCGGCAGCGAGGTCCGAGTGCACAAGCAGGGTTTCCGCTGCATTGCACACGCCGGGCCGTTGAACCTTCGCGTTGTAGGCGATCCGCCGAGCCATCTCAAGATCTGCATCGGCATGCACGTAGACGTGACAATTACCTGCCGCCGCGTACATGACGGGGACCGTCGCAACGTCCTTGAGCGCCTGCTTCAGACCGCCACCGCCCCTGGGGATCACAAGGTCCACCAAACCGTCGGCCGTCGCCAGTTCTGCCAGTTCGTCGCGATCGCCCGGCAGCAACTCAACCGCGCGTTCGGGCAGGCCCGCATCCAAAAGCGCCTCGCGCGCAAGCGCAGCAAGCGCGCCGTTTGACCGCTCGGCGTAGCTCGAGCCGCGCAGAACGATCGCGTTACCCGATTTGATGCAAAGCGCGGCGCAATCGATTGTCACGTTGGGTCGTGCTTCGTAGATCACGGCCACAACCCCAAGCGGAACCCGGATCTTGCGCATCCGCAGGCCGCTCGGCAGGGTCGCGGAGTCAAGCTCCTCACCAATCGGATCGGTCAGAGCGGCAATCGCCTCGACTCCTGCAGCCATGGCCTCGATTCGCTCCTCGCTCAATGTCAGCCGGTCGCGCAGCGCCTGGGTCAGCCCTGCGGCCCGATCATCGGCGAGATCGCCCTGGTTGGCATCAAGGATGTCTGCGGTCCGATCACGCAGCAGTGCCGCCAGGCGCGCGAGCGCCGAGTTCTTCGCGGGGCTCTCCGCCCGGGCGAGGACGAGCGCCGCGTCACGCGCGGCTTCGCAGGCTTCGGTCACTGTGCGAACGGTGGTTGCCATCGCCAGAAAGGGTACGGACTCCGCTGGAAGCGACGGTTCGCGCGCTAGGCGAGCACGAAAAAATCGCGGTGCACGGCCTCGGCCGCAGCGTGCGGCATCAGTTCCAAGACCCGCTCCGACTTCAGGCCCTTGATCCGGGCAAGTTCGGCAGCCGAGTAATTGACGATGCCCTTACCGACCGGTTGTCCGTCGCAGACGATCTCGACAGCGTCGCCGGCCTCAAATTGCCCGTCCACATCCGTGACGCCGACGGGAAGCAGGCTGGAGCCGCTCTCCCTCAGAACCTGAGCCGCGCCCGCATCGACGGTGACCTGGCCCTGGCTCGGCTTTGCGAAGCGCAGCCAGAGCTTGAAGCCGCCAACGCGTCCCGTGCCCGCCGCGAAGACGGTCCCCACGGGCTCGCCCCCGACCGCGGCGGCCAGCGTCCCGTCGGCCGTGCCGTCACAGACGACCACGCCGATCCCGGCCGCGGTGGCCATCTCTGCCGCCGCCACCTTGCTGCGCATGCCGCCTGAACCGAACGGCGAGGTGCGGTCGCCGATTTCAAGGCCCGCCAATTTGTCGAAGGACTCGACGCGTTCGATCAGCTTCGCGTCCGGGTCGCGCCGGGGGTCGGCGGTGTGTAACCCGGCGGTATCGGTCAGGAGGACCAGCTTCGAGGCATCCAGCAACAGGGCCACCTGGGCGGACAGAAAGTCGTTGTCGCCAAAGGTGATCTCGTCGGTCGCCGTGGTGTCGTTTTCGTTGATCACCGGCACCGTCCGCCACTGCAGCAGGCGTCGAAGCGTCGCTCGGGCATTCAGGTAGTTGACCCGGGTTGAGACATCGGATGAGTTCAAGAGCACCTGCGCCGCATGCACATCGGCGCTTGCCAGGCGCTCCTCGTAGGCGCGAAACAGCGTTCCCTGGCCGACCGCCGATGCCGCCTGCAGCTCATCGACGGCTCGCGGCCTCGCGTCAAAACCCATCAGGCGCATCCCGAGGGCGATCGCGCCTGAGGTGACGAGAACGACGTCCTCGCCGCCGGCGTGCAACGCGGCCACCTGGGCGCAGACGCGATCCAGCACCTCGCCACGTACGTCGCCGTCAGGGCTGGCGACGATCGATGAGCCCAGTTTGGCGACGACGGTCATGGCCGCAAGTCTAGGAGCGCGGGCAGCGGCCCAACCGGCTAGGGGGGATCAAGTTCAAAGACCTGATCGCCGATCCGGACCTCGTTGCCCGGCTCGAAACCTGCGCGCTCCAAGGCCGCGATGACCCCGATGTCGCGTAGCCGCCCCTCGATGTATGAGAGGGCCTCGTAGTTCGTGAGGTCGTGGCGCTCGACCAAAAGCTCGATTCCCCGCCCTTGGACCCGGAAGCCGTCGTCATCGCGCACCACGTCAAACCCCTGATCACCAGCTGGCCTGTAGGTGATGTGCTCAGCCTCGTAGCCCGCTTGTGACTCGGTCGTCGTGGCGGGGATCGAATCGGCCGGAACGAGCGGAAAGACCGCTGCGAGCAGATCCTCGATGCCCTGGCCCGTCGCCGACGAGATCGCGAGCACGGCAGCCGCCTCATTGCCAAGCTGATCGCGCAGCAAGTCAACGAGTTCGGCGACCTCCGCGTCGGGCAGCAGGTCTCGCTTCGAGACAGCGACGATCTGCGGCAGGTCACCCAGTCCGGCGCCATAGCTCCGCAGCTCCGAGCGAATGGTCCTATAGCGCTCGTAGAGCTCGCGCTCGTCCAGCGGATCGATCGCCACCAGGTGAACCAACGCGCGGCAACGCTCGACGTGAGCAAGAAATTCATGGCCCAGCCCGGCCCCGTCAGCCGCCCCCTCGATCAGGCCTGGAATGTCAGCGATGACAAGCTGGCGATCGCCGTCGTCAAGTGTGCCCAGCACCGGATCAAGCGTTGTAAACGGGTAATCGGCCACCTTCGGGCGCGCGTTGGTAAGCCGCGCCAGCAGCGAGGACTTACCGGCGTTTGGCGCCCCGACGAGCCCCGCATCGGCCAGCAGCCTGAGGCGCAGCTCGATCCAGCCCTCCTCCCCGCCGATGCCGGCTTCGGCGAAACGCGGCGCCTGACGGGTTGAGCTGGTAAATCGCTTGTTGCCGTGGCCGCCATCCCCACCCACGGCGACAACCGCGCGTTGCCCCGGCTCGACGAGGTCGTAGGACGACCCGTCAACGCCGGCGGCCGTTGTTCCGGGCGGCACCGGGATCTCACGATCGTTGCCCCGCGCGCCATGGCGTTGTTGTCCCGATCCGTGCCCACCCTTGCCCGCCCGGTAGTGCGGCGACATCCGCAGGGAGGCGAGGTCTCGGCGCGAGGGATCGCAGATGAGTACGACATCCCCGCCTCGGCCGCCGTCGCCGCCATCCGGCCCGCCACGAGGCACGTGCGCTTCACGGCGAAAGCTGATGACGCCGTTGCCGCCGCGACCGGCCTCAACCCAAATTTTGGCCTTATCGTGAAACACCGGGGCTGACTATCGCAGGGCGATCCTGCGAAAACCGTCGCGACCCGATCGGATCTGGGGCCGCGCCTAGCGTTCGGGGCGGGCCAAGCGCATCGCCGCCAGAATTGCCTCGCGCCGATCTGAATCCAGGTCGCGGTCGGCCAAACCTCGCAGCGATTCAATCGTCGTGCGGATCTGCGCCACGTAGGCGCGGCAGGCGTCGCATTTCGCAAGATGCTCCTCCGTCCAGAGCGTCTCCGCCTCAGACGAGGCGGGCCTCCAGGTAATCGCTGGCGACCTCCACCAGTTCACGGCACACCATCGGCGTGGATGGATCGATTTTGGTCCGGCGACTCATCAGGCGTCCTGCCCCTCGAAGAATGCTTCCAATTGCGCCCGCACCTTTGATCTTGCCCGGTGCAGGAGGACTCGCTGGTTGGTCTCCTCGACGCCCAGCGCGTTACACGCCTCCGCGGCCGTGTATCCCTGGATGTCGCGCAGAGTGATCACCTCGCGCTGACGGGCGGGCAGCGACGCAATCGCGTTCAGCAGGACGTCCCTTGCCTCGTCCGCAACCAGCTTTTGATGAGGCTCCGCCCACGGGGCGGGTGCCGTCGCCCAGTGGCCCGGGTCCTGGCCTCGCCGGCCCTGGAAGCGGTCGGCGTCAACGGCCGGCTCGTCGCGGCCTTCCGGCCCACCCCGGCCCAGCGAGGCGAACGGAATGATCCGTTTTTCGCGCTTGCCACGGGTCCGAGCCGTGTTGAGCAGGATCTGAAAGATCCACGTGCGCAGGGCCGAACGGCCCTGAAAGCGGTCAATTCCGGCGATCACGCCGACCCACGTGTCCTGGACAACCTCCTCGGCGACCGCACGAGTAGCGACATGGGCCATCGCGAGCCTCGTCAAAGCGGGCGCCAGTTCCTCGACGAGGCTGGCGTAGACCGACTCATCGCCGCGACGCAGTGCCTCGACCAGCTCAGCGTCAGACGCGCGGCTCCCACCCAAGTGCGTTTGCACCGAAACAGGCTATCGCCGTCAACGCCCCGAGCGGCGTCGATGCGCTCTCCTACTCGTCGTCGGCGACCGTAATGACGCGGCCCTTGCGAAACGGCTTGAACTCAACCGTGCCGGGCCGGGTCGCAAAAATTGTGTGGTCGCGGCCAATGCCGGTGCCGTCGCCGGAGTAAAACCGGGTTCCGCGCTGGCGCACGATGATCTCGCCACCGGTCACCGCCTGGCCGGAAAAAATCTTGACGCCGAGCATCTTCGGGTTCGAATCGCGACCGTTTCGTGAGGAGCCAAGCCCCTTCTTATGCGCCATTACTCCCCATCCTCCTTGGCGGCCTTGGGTGCCGGCTTCGCTGCGGGCTTCTTCGCCGCAGGCTTCTTGGCTGCGGGCTTCTTCGCCGCAGGCTTCTTGGCTGCAGGCTTCTTCGCCGCAGGCTTCTTCGCCGCAGGCTTCTTGGCTGCGGGAGCCTTGCCGGCTTCCGGAGTCGCGGCCGCCGCAGGCTTGGCCTCGGCGTCCTTGGCGGCAGCCGGTTTGCGCGTCAAGAGCTTTACGTCGGTGATCTCGAGTTTGGTCAGCTCCGAGCGGTAGCCCTGGCGCTTGCGGTAGCCCTTCTTGGCCTTGTAGCGAAAGATGCGGAGCTTCTCACCACGCAGGTGCTCCGCGACAACCGCTTCGACCTTGACCTTCTCCAGGTCGGTGCCCGCGATGACGACATCAGACCCGCCGTTGAACATCACGGCGCGGAGGCTGACCTTGTCGCCCTCGCTGCCGGCCAGGCGATCGACCAGCAGAACCGTGCCCTTCTCGGCGCGGTACTGCTTGCCGCCACTCTCAACTATTGCGTAGGTCTCTGCCATCTCTAATCGTTCGCTCGTGTGGTTTGCTCGTCGCTCGCATGGGCACGGTCACGGCCACCCCTGCCGCCGCGCCGTCGCCCGGAGCCGGACGATTCTAGCTCACCGCCATCGGCGTTCCCGGCCTCCGAAGCGTCGTTGCCGTTGTCAACCAGCGTCGCACTTGCAAGGGACCGCGCGACCTCCTCGATCTTGACCAGCCGCCGCTCGCCGACGTGACTGCCGCCCCCAGCGACGGAGATGATGTACGAGTCAACCCGCGCGATTGCGTCGTCAACGTTGTACATGTGCGGCTCCTCGATGGCGACCAGCACCTCATCGCCCACGGCGAACGGAAGCGCCCGTTGTTCGATGTGCTCGCGCGTGCCTTCGTCGCTCACCTCATAGGTGACGACCGGCAGGGCGTCGCCGCCCTCGAAATGGAAGTGCTTGCCCGTCTTCGATTCCAGCTCATGCAGGCCGCTCTCGTCCTCAAGCAGCTTGGCGGCGACCTGGGGGTTCACGCGAATCAGAAACGCGTCGGGGTCCGAGCGCTCAGCGACGAGTTCGCGGAGCTTGCGGATGACGTCGATCGCGACCGTCTCCTCCGAGAGGATCACACCCTCGCCTTCGCAGGTCGGGCACGGCTTCGTGAGGATCTCGCGAACGCCGTCGGTGACATTCTGGCGGGTCATCTCCACCAGGCCGAGCGGCGAGATCTCAACCACGTAGGTCTTGGTCTTGTCCTCGTCGAGCGCCGTCCGCATTGTCTTCAGGACCTGATCGCGGTTTCGCGATCGGGCCATGTCGATGAAGTCAACGACGATGATCCCGCCGATGTCGCGCAGCCTGAGCTGACGGACGACCTCCTCGGCGGCCTCGATGTTGACCTTCGTGATCGTGTCCTCGAGGCGTCCCTTGCCGCGGCCGGTGAAGCTGCCCGTATTGATGTCGATCACCGTGAGCGCCTCGGCGTAGTCGATGATCAGGTAGCCGCCCGACGGCAACTCAACGCGCCGGGAAAGGGTTGACCTGACCGCCTCGTCCGCGCCCTCGCGCTCAAACAGCGACTCGCTGCCCTCATAGAGCTCGACCTTTTCGACAAGCTCGGGCGCCGTGCGCTGGAAGAAGCTGGTGACCCGCTGGTGCTGCTTGGGGTCGTCGATCGTCGCGCGCTCAAACTCCTTGTTCAAGACATCGCGCAGAACCCGGATCGAGAGGTCCGCCTCTTGGAATACGAGCTCGGCCGGACCCACCTCCTCCGAGCGCCGGATCACGACCTCGGCCAGCTTGTGCAAATACGCGAGGTCACGCTCAAAGTCGCCCTGGTCCGCCCCTTGCGCCGCCGTACGCACGATGACCCCGCCATCGCCCGAGTGGAGCTTCTGGAGGAGCTTTCGCTGACGGTCGCGCTCGGCGTCAGGCAGACGGCGACTGGCACCGACCCCGGCCCCCTGCGGCATGTAGACCAGGTAGCGCCCGGCGATAGAAAGCTGCATCGACAGCCGCGCGCCCTTTGTCTTGAGCGGGTCCTTCACGACCTGGACAAGGACTTCCTGTTTGGGCTTGATCAGCTCGGCAATCGAGCGGCCCTTACCGTGCCCGCGGCGGGGCACCTTTTCGCCGCCCGGCAGGACGATCTCGTCCACGTGCAGGAAGCCATTGCGTTCGAGGCCGATATCGACGAACGCTGCCTCCATTCCGGGCAGGACGTTGTCAACCACGCCTTTGTAGATGTTGCCAACGATTGACCGCGAGCCGCGGCGTTCGACATAAAGCTCGGCGACGCGTGGTTTCGCGTTGCCCTTGGCTTCGAACACCGCGACACGGGTTTCGCCGGCGTCGACGGATACGAGAATCTTCTTCTTCAAGTTCAGCTCACCTCAGGAGCAGGTCATCCCTGTTCCTGGAGGCGAGCTGCGACTGGACGTAGATGCTCTGGAGCAAGCCGATCGACAAGAAAGTGACGATTACGGACGAGCCGCCTGAACTCATCAACGGCAACGGAATTCCGGTGATCGGTGCGATCCCGATATTCATGCCGACGTTGATGAAGACGTGGAACAACATCGTTGCGGCAATCGAGCCGGCGATGATCGCCCCATACAAGTTCTTCGAGAGCGTCATGATGCGCAGCGCCCGCCAGATAAGCAGGGCGTAAAGGGACAGGATGAACGCGGCGCCCGTGAACCCGTAACGCTCCCCAACGACCGCAAAGATGAAGTCGGTGTGGCGCTCGGGCAAAAAGCCGTCCCGCGTTTGCGTCGCATCGTCGCCACGGCCGACCTTGCCGCCCGCTCCGATTGCGATCTTGGATTGATTGATCTGATAGCTGGAGTCAGCCGGGTCCTCACTTGGACTCAAAAACGCGGTCAGTCGTTCCTGCTGATACTCCTGCAGGATCGGCTTGCCGACGGCCGGCGCAACCACCAATACCACCGTGACGGCAGCCGCGACCAGGGCACCGATGACAGCGAAGTGCTGCCACTTGGTTCCCGCGATCAGGAGCACCGCAAGGGTGGCGACCCCGTACACCAACGAGGTGCCGAGGTCCGGTTGCAAGAAAACGAGTGCTGCCGGGATTGCTCCCAGCATCAAGATCCGGGCTGTGCGCCTTCGGTCTGAGGCGCCCTGCAGGCGGTCGATTGCGACCGCCGCCAGAACCAGAATCAACAGCACCTTGCCAAGCTCTGAAGGCTGGAAGGTGAAGAACGGGAGCTCGATCCAGCGGTGTGATCCGCGGGTTGCCTCGGCAAAGACGAAGACGAGGCAGATCGAGAAGATCAGGGCACTGAAGATGCCAACCCGAAGTTCGCGAAAGCGCGTGTAATCCACGCGCGCGACCGCAAACATCAGGGCGATCCCGACGACCGCATAAATCGATTGCCGGATCACGTAGTAGTTGGGGTCGCCGGGAATATCCTCGGCGGTTGCCTGCCCCAGGGTGTAGATCGAAAAAAGGATCAGTCCGACCGCCCCTGCAAGCAGGGTCAAATCGAGCCTCATCACCCCGGCGCGCTCGAGCAAGCTCGCGCGCGGTTCGGCGTAGGGCCGGGCCCGGGGTTGAACCCGGGGCCTTGGTCCGCTGACTACAGCCATTACTCGTACACCACGGTACCTGCTTCGCCGCCGGAATCTGCAGACTTGCCGCCCAACTGCCTTGGCCTGAAGTCGAAGAACTCGTCCAGGATCAGCTTTGCCGCAGGCGCCGCTGCATCAGCGCCGAACCCGCCGCGCTCGATCGTGACGGAGACCACGACCTGAGGGTCGTCAGCGGGCGCCCAGGCCACGTACCAGGATTGGTCGTACGGCACGCCCTCGAAGGTCGTTTCGGCCGTGCCCGTCTTGCCGGCAACATCCTCCGGGTAGCCCTTGAAAATCGGGTACGAGGTGCCGCCGGATTCCATAGCCGCGCTGGTCAGTCCAGCGACTATGGCCGCGCGCCACCCCGCATCGATGCTCACTTGGCGCTTGGGCTCGGTCTCGATCTCTTGGACGACCCGGCCCGCCGGATCTTCTGCGCGGAGGGCAACGTGCGGCGTCACCACGGTCCCGTCGTTGGCGATCGCCGCGTACGCCACCGCCATTTGCAACGGATTTGCCTGGAGGTCGCCCTGGCCCACGGAAAGGTTGACGTTGTCGCCCGATGTCCATGGCCTGTCCGTTACGCCCTGGCGATACAAATCGTTCCGCCAGGCCGGCGTCGGCACCAACCCCGGCGCCTCGCCCGGAATATCGATTCCGGTCGTGTCGCCCAGGCCGAGGCGGGTCGCGGTGTCCTGGATCCATTCCTCGCCGCCCGAATCGATGTCCTCCTGAAGACGCCCGCCGAGGGTGTAGAAGAAGATGTCCGACGAAACCTTGAGCGCGTCCGCCAGCATGACCGGGCCGAAGACCATGTCGCCGGCGTTCGACAGGACGTTGCCGTCGCCAAGCTCATACTCCCCGTCATCCACGATCGTCTCATTCGTGGTCAGCTTGTCCGCAGCCAATGCCGCCAACGCTGTAAACGGCTTGAACGTTGAGCCCGTCGGATAGCTGCCGGCGATCGCGCGGTTGAACGCAGGTGCACCCGTCGATGCGTTGTCGTCGGGGTCACCAAAGATCGACTCCGACTCAGCCACCGAGATCTTCGGCTGCGCCAGCACGGAGGGGTCGAAGGTTGGATTGGAGCCCAGCGCGAGCACCTCGCCGTTGGTCGGGTCCATGGCGACGAACGCTCCCGGCAAGCCGAACTCCTGGAGGGCGGCCTCGCCCGCCGCCTGCATGCTTGAGTCAATGGTGAGCACCAGGTCATTCCCCGGTTCGGGCTCGCGGACGCTTGCCGGTTGTCCGATTGGCAGACCCAGCGCATCGACCTCAAATTCGGTCACGCCGTTGATTCCCCGCAAGACGTGGTCGTATGTGAGCTCGACGCCGTCCTTGCCGATCTCGTCACCCGGCTCCAGCTCCTGGTAGCGAGGCTCGGTCAAGTCCTCTGCATCGACCTCCCGGACGTATCCGAATAGTTGGGCGGCGAGCGTGCCCTGCGGGTAGCGCCGCACAAACACCCGATCCACGCTGACCCCTTCGAAGCGACGCTGGTTCTCACGCAAGAAGTAGACAAGCTCAATCGGGACGTCACGCCGCAGGGTGACCGGCGTCCCGGCAAGAGCCTTGGTCTGTTCGCGAATCTCTCGATTCACTCGTCGCAGCGGAATCCCCGCCACCTTCGCCACGTCCGCGAGCACACGCTCGCGCCGCGCCCGCGACTCCGGCAACTCGTCAACGCGGACCTGGAGCGCCAACGCCGTTCGATTGCTGACCAGCACTTCGCCGTCGCGGTCGAGGATCTCGCCGCGCGATGCCTGCAGACGGACCTCGCGGACCTGATTGCCCTGTGCCTCCGCCAGGTAGCGATCGCCGGAGAGGACCTGCAAGTACCAGAGCCGAAAGAAGATCGCAACGAAAACAACGAGCGCGATCCCGCCGATGATTGCGACGCGACGCTGAAACTCGACCGGGTTGCCACGATCCCGGTTCCACTGTCCGCCGCTGAACGTCACGACACGCCTCCCGGCGTGGTCAGCCGGCGCGACCTACGGCGCCCTGGATTGCGGCGGCGACCACGGAGGAACCTGCGCGGTCCCTTGGACTCCTCCAGCACCAGTGCCGGCCGAATGATGAGACGGATCAGCGGGTAGACAGCCAACGCCAAGATGAACCCGATGATCCCCTTGACGACGATCTCACGCAGGATCAGCCCGCTGACCTGGGCCTCAACGCCCAGCGTCAATTGCAGGGCAAAGAAGGCCGCGGCAGCGAGCAGTGTCAAGGCGCCGGCGACAAGTGCCGGCCCGAGCGGGCTATCGATCTCAAAGCTCTCGCGATAGCGCCCGGCGAGGTAGCCGACCGAGAGCAAGATCAGCGACGAGACGCCAAGCGTTTGCAGGAGCGCGCTATCGAGCACGAATCCGGCTGCGAATCCAACGACGCCGCCGGCGACCGCGCCGCCGAGAAGGCCGACGGCGGCCACAACCACGGGCAGCAACTCTGGCTTGGCGGCGAGAAAGCTGACGTAGGAGAAAAACGACACCTGGAGAAGCACGGCGGCGAGCACAATCAGCGCAAGCCGCAGCACGATCTGGCGTGTGACGATCACTTTCCAACCCCGGGACGTTCCGGCCCTCCGGTCAGCACCTGGACGTACTGGAGATCGCTCATCTGGGCAAACGGACGCACGGTGATCCGCTGGAAGTCCTCATCGCCAAGCGTTGTCTCCGTGACCTCACCAATCGGGATTCCGTACGGAAAAGCGGAAGAGATTTCCCCGTTTGACCAACCGGCTGTGACGAGCAGCTGCCCTTCGTCGATCTGGGCGTCCGCCGAGATGAAGTCGAGTCGCAGGTCGTCGGGGTCGCCGATCTCGGGCTCAACGATCCCCTGGGGCCCGTCCGGCAGCAGCTTGACCGAGACCGAGCTGCGGGGATCGGTGATCAGCTGGACCTGAGCGCTCCCTGACGTAACGTCCGCCACCCTGCCAACGAGCCCGGCGCTAGCGACCACGGGGTCGTCAACCTCCACCCCGTCGCCGGAGCCGACGTTGATGCCAACGGTGGCGTTGGTTACGGTCGGCGAGCGGACCACGATTCGCCCGGTCACCGGCTCGAAGGGCGGAGCAAATCCCGCCAACTCGTTGCGGTCGAGCGCCAGCAGATCCCGGAACTCCTGGTTCTCGCCGATCGCCGCCTGCGCCTGGGCAAGCTGGGTCCGGGCCTCGTCCAAGTCCGTCCGCAGTTGTTCGTTGTCGCCCCTCGCGTCGAACGTCTCGTCGAACCAATTGACGAGGTCGCGGGCCGGCTTCAACGCCTGGCTCGCGACCGATTCGAACGGCGAGAGGACCGTGGCCACCGCCCGCTGGATCGAGTGCAACGGCCCCGACCGCGGCTCAGAGAAGTGGATCGAAAGCAGGATCAGCGAAACCACGATCAGCGCAACCAGGATCGTGCGGCGTCGGCGTACGTCCTTGCGGTACATGCGCTAGCTCCCCCACTTACGAGGGCTCGGGTGTCTCTGCGGGGCGACCATCTGCGGGTACGGCGAGACCGCATGCGCTGCCGGGGTGGATCCAGACGGCTGATCGAACGCGTCCGGAGCAGGCTTTGCGAGCGAGCCGCAAGGCCGAGTCTAGCGCAGGATTTTCAAGCCGCAACCCGAACTGGAGGGTCCTGGAAAACCCTAAGGCTAATTGTTCGCCTGAGGGTTCTCCGCCGGTGCCGTTGGCAGCGCGGGTTCCAGTTCCAACAACAGACGGATCGGGAGGCCGACGACATTAGAGAAGTCACCCGTCACGCCGTCGATGAGAATCGATCCCAGTCCCTGAATCGCGTAGCCGCCCGCTCTCCCCCGCCACTCAGCCGAGTCCAGATACGCAGCGATCGTCGCCTCGTCCAGATCACGAAACAGAACTTCGGAGCGGGCCACCCCGGTCCGCTCACGGATGGGCGCGCCCGGGATTCCTGTGGCCCGAGGACCAAGCAGGCAAACGCCGCTGAGGACGTCATGACTGCGGGCCGAGAGCCTGCGCAGGCGCTCGTCGGCCTCGGCGCGTGTTGTGGGTTGGCCCAGCATCTCGCCGTCCACGAATACGTCGGTATCGACACCAAGAACGACCACGTCGGGACGCTCACCCACCAGCTCAAGGCCGGCCAGCGCCTTGAGCCTCGCGTTCTCCAGGACCAGCCCCTCCGGATCAAGACCGGACGTCAGCTCCTCGACTCCGGGTTCTACGGTCTCGAAAACGACACCCAGCCAGCCCAGGATCTCCCGCCGGCGCGGCGATCGTGATGCCAGAACCAGTGTCAACTAGAGCTCAGGGAACCAGATCCCGATCTCGCGCTCGGCGGATTCGTCGGAATCGGAGCCGTGGACCATGTTGAAGGTCACTTCGAGGCCATAGTCGGCACGAATTGACCCGGGAGCGGCCTCAACCGGATTGGTGGCACCGATGAGCTGACGCGCGGCGGCCACGGCCTCGTGTCCTTCGAGGACCGCGGCGACCAGAGGGCCGCCGGTGATGAAGCTGACGAGCTCGCCGAAGAACGGCTTTTCGGTGTGCTCGGCGTAGTGCTCGTTGGCGGTCGCGGCGTCGGCGTTGGCAAGCTTCAACGCCTTGATTCGAAGCCCCTTGCGTTCGAAGCGCGCCAAAACCTCACCGGTCAGAGCGCGCTCGAAGGCATCGGGCTTGACGAGGATCAGGGTTCGGGACACGGATTGCTCTCGCTTTCGTCGGGGAGTTGGGTGCAAATGGTCGTCGGGCGACCGCTACGACGCCGGCGCGGTTCGGGGCCCATCGTCGCCGGAATCCGGGCGGCGCTTCTTTTCCTGGGCTCGCGACACGGGACGCTCGCTGCGCTCATCCGGGTTGCGGGCGACCGGGCGAGTGGCCCGCTGTGGGCGCGAACCCGAGGGGCGCGACTTTGCGGGCGGGGCCTTCTTTGGGGCGCCGGAGCTCGAGCGGCGTCGTGAGGAGGATCTGGCTGCTTCGGCTGCGCGCCTAGTCGGAGTCTCACAGTAGGGGCACACGGTCCAGCGCGGATCCACGGGCTTGCCGCAGGACTCGCATGGATCCTTGATCCGGGCGCGGCAGCTTGGGCAGCGCAGGAAGGTGCGCTCGACAGGGTGCTCACAGTTGGGACATGACGCCTCTTCGAGCTGCCTGATCCTCAACTCGGATGCGCGGATCTCAAGGTCGCGCTCTCGAGCGTCCTCGATGAACTCCGGCGGGCGCAGAATCGTGTAAACGATCGTCCCGACGAACGGAAACAGGGCAGCGACAGTCGCGCACGAAACCAGGACGGGATCCTCGATCCGTCGTTTGGCATCCAAATACGTGTACGCGATTAGCGCCAGATAGACGACGACGAGGAAAAGAATGAGGAGGTTGATGGCGAGGTTGATGCCATCGTTGTTGATGCCAAAGACGGCTGGGGCGAGCATGAAGTTGGGCATCTTACTTCCAAGCCCTACAGAAAGAGCCGACCAAAGAGGTACCCGAGACCGAAGAAGACCAGGATGACGACCGCAACCACGGCCGCGACGAGACCCATCATTTGCAGCAACTCTGAACGCGCTTCACGGTTCATCGGTAGGACAGAAGGTAGTGGGAGCCAGCGATCAGCGCCACGCTGTCCGCTGCCTTGGCAAGCGCTCTGGCCTCATGAACGGCAACCCCGGGATCGATCTGGACCGTCGCCTCGACGCCGTGCGCGGCAAACAGCGCCGCCAAATCGGGCGCGGGCAATGCGGCGGCGCCGGGTCGTCCCACGCCAGCCATGCGCTCGGGCGGAATCTCCGTGCAAACCACGCTCGCCAGAACCGGGGCGAGGGCCGCCACCATCCCGGCCGCGTCCTTGTCGGCCAAGACGGCAACGCAACCCACGACACGCCCGCCCGGGAATCGTGTCCGGAGGGCCTCGGCCAAGGCCTCGGCGCCGGCTGGGTTGTGGGCGGCGTCAAGGACCTCGGGCGGCTCGCCATCGCGGACCTCGAATCGGCCCAACATCGGCACCGACGAGAGTGCCAAGGCGACCGTCGCCGGATCAGGCTGCGCGCCAATGACGACTGCCGCCGCGGCCAAGGCCACACCCAGGTTGCGTCGCAGGTAGGGCGCTTCCATATGCGTGTCATTGGGAACGTCAACCGGGTCGATCACGCGAGCGGCGCGCTCCACGGCCACCCGCTCTGCCAGGTCGCGGACAGCCGCCGAGACCCGCCCAAGGACAAGCGTCGATCCGGGCCGCAGTACAGCAAGTTTCTCGGCAGCGATCTCGAGCTCCGTTGAGCCAAGCCACTTGGTGTGGTCCAGGCCGATCGAGGTCAGGACCGTTGCCCTTGATTCCAAAACGTTTGTGGCGTCCAGACGACCGCCGAGACCGGCCTCAATGACCGCGACCTCAACACCCGCCCCAGCCAGCGCAACGAAGGCACAGGCTGTTGCAGCCTCGAACTGGGTGATCCGCTCCCCGACGGGGAACCCTGCCTCGACCACTTCGATCGCGGCCACGACCTCGCCCGCGGCACGCTGAAACGCCTCGGGATCAAGGGCGTCGAAACCGATGCGCACCCGTTCCGACCAGAGCCGATCGTGGGGCGAGAGGTAGCAGCCGGTGCGTCGGCCGGATGCCTCAAGCAGCCCGGCGGTCATTCCGGTCACTGACGACTTCCCGTTCGTGCCCACAACGTGGACCGAGTCGAAGCGAAGCTGCGGATCATCCAGCTGGGTCAGAAGCGCCCTGATCCGCTCGAGCCCGAACCGCCAGCCAATCGGGTCCAGCGAGCCGAGCCAACCCTCGGCGTCCACACGTCCGGCGTCAGGGTGCAAGGTCGGCCAGCTCGGCCCGGTAGCCGCTGAGCTTTTCCCGCTCGGCCTCGACCACCTCCGGTGGCGCCTTGGCGACGAACCCCTCATTTGCCAGCTTGCGCTCGGCGCGGCCGATCTCGTCGCGAAGTTCGGCCGCCCGGGCGTCGATTCTTGCGCTGACCCCGGCGGGGTCGAGTTCGGTTCCCGCCAGTAGCTCAAGCGAGCCGACAGACGCCAGCGGCTCTCCCTCCGACCCGTCGATTGCAAGTCGCGCCAGCCGCCCGACCAGCTCGTGCGGAGGGTCATCGCCCGCAGCCCTGGCGGGCAGGATGCTGGCAACCGGGACGCCGGCCAGATCTCGCCACCGCCGCACTGACCGTGTCAACTCGATCGCCGACTCGATCTGGGCCTCGGCGTCGGCGTCAATCAGATCGCGGTCGGGTTCCGGATAGGGCGCGACGATCAGCTTCGTTTCGCGGTCCGGCAAAAAGCGCCAGATCTCCTCGGTGACGAACGGCATGAACGGATGGGCAAGCGCCAGGAAACGCTCAAGCACGTATAGGAGATTGCGTGAAACCTCGGGCTCGGCCTCATAGAGCCGCGGTTTTACGATCTCGAGGTACCAATCGCAAAACTCGGACCAAAAGAAACGATAGATCTCGTTCGCGGCCGCCGCCAGCTCGTAGCTTGCAATCCGGGCCTGGACCTCCTCCACGGTCCGCTCGAGCCGCGAAACGATCCAGGCGTCGGCCGGGTCGGCTGAGCTCGACGCTGCCGATTCACCCTCGGCGGCGTTCAGCAGGATCAACCGGGATGCATTCCAGAGCTTGTTGGCAAGGTCACGGCCCTGCCTGACCTTTGCGTCGGAGAACCGCACATCCTGCGACGACGACATCGCCAGAAGTCCGAAGCGCAGCGCGTCGGCGCCGTGGACGTCGATCTCCGAGAGCGGGTCCACCCCGGTTCCAAGGCTCTTTGACATCCGACGACCGTCGGGGGCCTGAATCACCGAGTGGATGTTCACGTCTGCAAACGGAGCCTCGCCGGTGAATTCGAGGCCCATCATCACCATGCGCGCGACCCAGAGGAAGATGATGTCCCGCGCGGTTGAGAGGACGTTCGTCGGATACCAAGCCTGAAGCTCCGCCGTGTCCGCCGGCCAGCCCAGCGTCGCAAATGGCCAGAGTGCCGAGGAAAACCACGTGTCAAGAACATCGTCGTCCTGGCGTAGCCCGCCACCGCAGGCCGGGCACTCAGATGGCTGCTCCTCCGCAACGACCGTCTCGTCGCAGGAGTCGCAATAGTGGACCGGCAGTCGGTGGCCCCACCAAAGCTGGCGCGAGACGCACCAGGGACGGATGTTCTCGAGCCAGTCGAGATAGACCTTCGTCCAGGGCTTTTCCGGGTGGAACTTGACGCCTCCGTCGCGCACGATCGCCATGGCGGGCTCAGCCAAATCGGACATGTCGCAAAACCACTGGAGCGAGATCAGGGGCTCAATCCGACGTCCCGATCGGTGCGAGTGCGGGACGTCGTGGACGTACGGCTCCTCCGCAACGATTGCGTTCGCGGCCCGCAGGTCCGCCACAACGGCTTCCCGCGCAGCCTCAACGTCCAATCCGGCATAGACATCACCGGCGGCGGCCGTCATCCGGCCGTCCTCGCCAATCACGCTGATCTGGTCGAGGTCGTGCTTGCGGCCGATCTCGAAGTCATTCGGATCGTGTCCCGGGGTGATCTTCAGCGCCCCGGTTCCGAACTCCGGATCCACGTACTCGTCGGCAAGCACAGGGATCCTGCGTCCGGCCAGTGGCAAAACGACCTCGGCGCCGACGATTTCGGAGTAGCGACCGTCGTCAGGGTGAACCGCAACCGCCGTATCCGCCAGCATCGTCTCCGGCCGTACGGTGGCCACCGTTATATGCCCGGTGCCGTCGGCCAGCGGGTAGGCGATTGAGTACATCGTGTCGGTGAGCGTGCGCTGCTCGACTTCGAGATCGGAGATCGCCGAGCCCAGCCCCGGGTCCCAGTTCACCATGTAGTTGTCGCGGTAGATGCGGCCGCGCTTGTGGAGCTCAACGAACACGCGAGCGACGGCCTCCGCATACCCAGCGTCCATCGTGAACCGCTCGTTGGCGTAGTCGGCGGACGCGCCAAGCCGCTTGAACTGGTCAATGATCTGCGAGCCATACTGCTCGCGCCACTCCCAGACGCGTTCGGTGAACGCATCACGGCCCAACTCAAGCCGCGACGTACCCTTAGCGGCAAGTTCCTTTTCGACGACCGCCTGCGTCCCGATCCCGGCATGGTCGGTGCCCAGGATCCACCGTGTGGGTCGCCCCCGCATCCGATTGACGCGGATCAGCGCGTCCTGAATCGAGCCGTTGAGAGCGTGCCCCATGTGCAGCGCGCCGGTTACGTTCGGGGGTGGGACGGCGATCGAGAAGTTCTCGGCCCCTCGTCCCTGAGCGTCGGGCGAGAAGTATCCGCCCTCAAGCCACTCCGCAAACAGCCCGGCCTCGGCCTCGGCCGGCTCCCAGCGGGTCGTTGCTTCCAGTTTGGCTCGGCTGGAGGGATCCATCGCGGCGCCGATGTTAGGCCGTCGCGTACCTTTGCCGAGCGATGAGCCTCGGGACCAAAGCGATCGGAACCTGGAGCGGTGGCCGCTTCATGCATTTCGGCGAAGAGCTCGACGACGACCGTCTCGCAGCGCTCCTGCGCCCCGGAATGGGAGTCAATACCGTCCTGACCGCCGATGTCTATGGCGAGGGCGCAGCCGACAGACTCCTGGGGGCGACGTTGGTTGGGCTCGACCGCGACGAGTACCGACTGGTGGGCGCCGTTGGCCACGACTTCCACGACGGCGAGCGTCAAGGCGCGAAGGGCTTCCCGCGCTTCACCGACCCCGCGCTGCGGGGTCCGGGCTCCTACGCCGATTACCTGCACCGGGCAACAGAG
The DNA here is from genome assembly GCA_963701205.1 of uncultured bacterium. Taxonomy (GTDB): domain Bacteria; phylum Actinomycetota; class Thermoleophilia; order Solirubrobacterales; family 70-9; genus JALZKA01. The sequence continues at coordinate 284,712 of OY969575.1, forward strand.
CGCAGTTTGACGGCGCTCGGCGTCTCGCGTTTCGATCTGCTTTTGCTCCACAACCCGGATCGGATCGGGTTCGAAAGCAAGGAGGTGTGGGACGGAATGGCCGCGCTACGGAATGCCGGCTTGACCGATCAGATTGGGATCGCACCCGGTCCCGCCAATGGCTTCTCACTTGATCTGCTGGCCTGCTTCGACCGGTTTGGCGAGTTGATCGATTGGGCGATGATCATCCTCAATCCGCTTGAGCCCTGGCCAGGGAGCCTGGTACTTGACGCTGCCGCCCAGGCCGACGTACGCGTGATTACCCGGGTGGTTGATTATGGCGGGCTCTTTTGGGGAGATCTGGAGGTCAGCACTCCGATGGGCGAGCACGATCACCGCCGATTCCGGCCGGACGGCTGGATCGAGCGTGGCCTGACCCGCATCGATCGGCTGCGGCCGCTCTGCGGGGAGACTGGCCAGACCCTCATGCAGCTTGCATGCCAATGGAACCTTGCTCATCCTGCTGTGGAGTGCGTGGTGCCCACCCTGATTCAGGAGGCTGGCGACGGGGCGCGGCCAGTCGAGGACAAGCGCCGCGAACTTGCCGGCCTGACCAACGACATGCGGCTACGGCCCGATCAGGTGGCGGCGATCGCGGCGGTGGGCGACAACGTCGGCACGATGAAGCTGAAGGGAGCGAGCGCCGCCCACGACGGACCTGACGCTGCCGACCGCTGGGGGTTGAGCGAGGCACTGATCGCTGCGGGAGCGAGCCGTGGCATCGATCCCAAGCGGGATCTCTAGGCCGATTCCTCGTCGAGCTCGTCGAATCCGGTTTCGGGTTCGTCGGCAACGGCTTCGGTAACCAGGGTGGGTCGCCGGCCGTCAGCGATCGTCTCCTTGGTCACCACGCATTTTTGGACGTCGCGGCGTGACGGCAACTCGAACTGAACATCCTGCAACGTCTCCTCGAGGATCGAGCGCAGGCCACGTGCCCCGGTCTCGCGTTCCAGCGCCCGGTCGGCGATCGCGCCAAGCGAGTCCTCGGCAAAGACCAACTCGATGTCATCGAATTCGAAGAAGCGCATGAACTGCTTTGTCAGCGCATTCTTGGGCTCGGTCAGGATCGTGATCAGGTCAGCGCGGCTGAGCTGGTGGATCGCGGAGATCACCGGGAGACGTCCGATGAATTCGGGGATCAACCCGTACTCGACAAGGTCTTCCGGAAGCACGCGCTCGAACATCGCGCCCATGTCCTCCTTGTCCTGAGCGGTATCGATCGTCGCGCCGAAGCCGACGCCCCTGTTGCCAACGCGCTTCTCGATCACCTTGTCGAGTTGCGCGAAGGAGCCGCCACAGATGAAGAGGATGTTTGTGGTGTCGATCGTCAGAAATTCCTGGTGCGGGTGCTTGCGCCCGCCCTGGGGTGGCACGGATGCGGTCGTTCCCTCGAGGATCTTCAACAGGGCCTGCTGCACGCCTTCGCCGGAAACGTCGCGCGTGATCGACGGGTTGTCCGCCTTGCGGGCAATCTTGTCGATCTCGTCGATGTAGATGATTCCGGTCTCGGCCTTCTTGACATCGAAGTCAGCGGCCTGGATCAGCTTCAGGAGGATGTTCTCGACATCCTCGCCGACATAGCCCGCCTCAGTCAGGGCGGTGGCGTCAGCGATCGCAAAGGGCACGTTCAGGATCCGAGCCAGCGTTTGGGCCAAAAGCGTCTTGCCACAGCCCGTCGGACCCAAGAGCATGATGTTCGACTTCTGGAGCTCGACGTCGCCGTCCGCGGACGTTTGCTTGATCTGAACCCGCTTGTAGTGGTTGTAGACGGCGACCGACAGCGCCCGCTTGGCGCTTTCCTGGCCGACGACGTACTCGTTGAGCACTTCGTGGATCTCAACCGGCTTCGGCAGGTTCTCCAGCTCGAAGCTGGGCGGAGCCGTGAGCTCTTCATCGATGATCTCGTTACAGAGATCGATGCATTCGTCGCAGATATAGACGCCGGGGCCGGCGATCAGCTTCTTGACCTGGCGCTGCGACTTGCCGCAGAAGCTGCAGAGCAGTTGCTCATTCGAGTCGGTCGGGCGTGCCAGCGGTCTCTCCTTGGCCTCGGGGTTTGAACCGTGTCCCCTAGCGTTCAGGGTAGAACACGGGAGACGTCGGGTGCGTGTTCTGCTTGTTACTCGACCGGGGCCGATGTCCCTTCATCCGCCGCCGCAATTGCAGCGCCCGCGGCGCAACCCGTTTAGTCTGCGTACACCCTCGGGCAAGGTTCGCCTATCGGGGGCCGGGGCACGCGTAATCAATACGGGAGGTACTCATGAAGCGCATCATCACCACCGCAGCGCTGGTCGCCGCCTTCGCCGCGCCAAGCATCTCGACCGGATCGGCTGATCAGTCCGGGCCCGTTGCCCGCGGCGGCCCGCTCGAGATCAGCCTGAAGCTGATTCGGGATGGGAACACACCGGTCGCAATCCGAAGGTTTCGCTTCAAGAATTTGCATGCCGATTGTGATTCGGGCGGACCGATCAAGAGCCGCGGCCGGATCAGCTACATCCGGGTGCGGGGCGACCGGACGTTCGCGAAGAACGTAGATGACGGTTCGGTTCGATTCCGCGTCGTCGGCAAGGTACGCCGCAACCGCGTCGTCGGCAAGATCCGGGCCAGCGGCGACTACGGCACCGCAACAAACTGCCGGAGTGGCACGGTCCGCTGGGCCGTCAGCTAGTCGTTTAGCTGTAGCGGTCCCACTTATCGAGGGTGGGCTTCGGGTCGAAGACACGGCCCGAGGCCCGCAACTCGATGTGGAGGTGACAAGGCGTCCCGCTGGCGTTGCCCGTCAGCCCCACCCGACCGAGGCGCTCACCGGTCTTCACCCGTTCACCGACCTGAGCGTCGGCCGACGCCTTCAGGTGCGAGTAGCGGTAATCGATATCCGATCCGCGCGCATCCACCTCGATGAAATTCCCGTGCAGTGCGGGGTCGAACCCCGCGCGCTTGACTCGGCCGGCGCGTGCGGCGCGCAACGGCGTGCCGCACGGCGCCGTCACGTCAAACCCCTGATGGTGCCGACCGCCTGCACGCGGGGCGCCAAACTCACCGATCGCTCCGCGGGTCCCGTGCCCGCCGCTGATCGGATGGCGGAAGTTGAACAACCGGAACCGGCCCGCGGCTGTCGGACGCTGCCCAGGCGTCAAGAGCTGAAAGGCATAGACCCCGTCGGGGGCCGAGTTGCCGTTGGGACGGAAGCCGTTCCAGGGGCGCCGATAGCGCCGACCCGGCCGGGCGCCAGGGCGACGCCAACCAATTACTGCCCGCCGCGTCGCGACCCGGACGACCCTGACCGTGACCGGGCGCGGCGCTCCCGCCGACCCGCGGTACTCGTACTTGAGCGTTACCGGGCGTGCGTCCCCGGCGAACGCGGGTTTTGCTGTGACATGGACTCGCTTGAAGCGAAGGTCATCGCCGGCGTCCGCCGCCGCGACAGCAGCGACGAGCAACAAGCCGAGCAGGGCTACGCGGAGGCTGCGATCGGCCGAGGGCCTAGCGATGCTCGAGCACGCGGTCGACGATGGAATATTCCTTCGCCTCCTCGGCACTCATGAAGTAGTCGCGCTCAGTGTCGTGGGTGACCTTCTCGAGCGTTTGACCGGTGTGCTTGGCGATGATCTCGTCAAGGCGGCGGCGGGAGTCAAGGATCTCCTTGGCGTGGATCTCGATGTCTGTCGCCTGACCCTGGAAACCTGCCGAGACCTGATGGATGAGGATTTTCGAGTTCGGCAGCGACATCCGCTTGCCGGGCGTGCCTCCCGCCAGAAGCAGGGCACCCATGCTCATCGCAACACCGACGCAAATGGTCTGCACGTCGGGCTTGATGAACTGCATCGTGTCGTAGATCGCGAGGCCCGCGTACACCGACCCACCGGGTGAGTTGATGTACATCGAGATGTCCTTGTCGGGATCCTCCGACTCCAGATGAATCATCTGAGCGACGACGAGGTTGGCGACGTCGTCGTTGATCGGGGTGCCGAGGAAGATGATGCGCTCGTTCAGAAGTCGCGAGTAGATGTCGAACGCGCGCTCGCCGCGCGAGGTCTGTTCGACCACCATTGGCACCATCGGGCTCATCGGCGCGTGAGTCTATACAAGCGCTGTGGACGCCTCAGCCCTTATCGGGCGTCCAGAGGGCGTCGCGCACTTCCTTGGTTGCCTGGGGGATCGCCTTCGCCTGCTCGGCGATCAGCTCAGCGGCCTTTTGCAGCCGAACCTCTTCGCGCAGCAACACATCCCGACCGGTCTCCCGAAGGCGTTTGAGGATCTTCTCAGGGGTGTCCTTGCCCTCTGCGGGGCCCAAGGCATCGATCAGCTCATCGTCAGATGGCTCGATCTGCTCGGCGTCGGCCACGGCCGCAAGGGTCGCCTCGCGAATCAGGCTCTGACGGGCGGAGTCCTCGCCCTCATCGATCAGGTCGTGGCGGTCCTTGCCCTGCATCTGGGCGTACATCTGGGGGTCGATCCCACGCGCTTGCAGGCTGCGTTCGAAGCGTTCCCATAGCTCGTGCGCCCGTGAGTGAACAAGGTCCTGAGGCACGTCCACGGTCGCGTTCCCGGCGGCTGCCTCCACGGCGGCTTCGCGGAATTCGGCCTCGGCGCGCTGCTCCATCATCGCCGCCATCCGGGTCCGGATCTCGGAACGAAGCTCGTCCAGGGTCTCGAACTCGGAGGCCGTGCTGGCGAAATCATCGTTGAGCTCAGGCAGATCCTTCTCGCGGACCTCGCCAACCGTGATCGCGAACTTTGCGGTCTTGCCAGCCACGGATTCGTCGCCGTGGTCCTCCGGAAACGTGACTTCAATCTCAGCTTCCTCGCCGGCCGACTTTCCCGTCAACCCGGCGTCGAACTCGGCCATCAGGCTCTCCGACCCAAGTTCAATGTTGAAATCGCTCCCCGTTGATCCGTCGAACGTCTCGCCGTCGATCGTGCCTTCAAAGTCGATGACCAAAACGTCGCCCGCCGCCGCCGGCCGCTCGACCGGATTCAGACTTCCGAAGCCCTCGCGCAGTCGCTCGATCTCAGCATCGATGTCTTCATCCGGCACTTCGACGTCGGGCTTGCCAACCTCAAGGCCGCGATACTCGCCAAGCTTTGCCTTCGGGCGGACGCCGATCTCGATCGTGAACGCAAGTCCCTGGCCGTCGGCTGGCAGGTCGTCCACGTCCAGCTTTGGATCGCCGATCGTGGGGAGGCCCGACTCGACGATCGCCTGCTCGTACCACTCAGGCAGGGAATCGCGAATCGCCTGCTCAAGGACGGCCTCGCGACCGAGTCGTTGAATCACCAGGGCGGGCGGCACCTTCCCCTTGCGAAAGCCGGGGATCTTGATCTCGTTTGCCATCTGCTTGGCGGCGCGATCGACGCGCTTGCCGAGGACGTCTGCCTCGACGCTCACCGCAAGACGGGCGCGGGACTCCGGGAGTTCTGTGACCTCAGTCTTCATCGGCCCGTGAGCTTAGCCCGGCCTTCTTCAGCGCCCAACCGCCAAGCGCTGCACCAAGGTCGCCGGCGAAGGCCGCGACCCGACCCACGGGGCCGGTCAAGATCCATGCCTCAAGGCGGTTCAGCGAGATCATCTAGTTGTCGCCGGCGTAGTTCAAGATGGAGCGGTCGATCAACCACTCGACCGGTGCTCGATCATCCGTGTATACCGTGCCGCCGGGCAACCTGGGCCCAAGCCGTGCGGCCTGGATCGCAGCAAGGTTCTGCACCTCGACCGGAACCCCCGCCCGGCCGATGCCCCGGCGAAGCTTTTCAGCTGAAAGCGGCGCCTCGCTGGCAATCAGCATCGTGTTCGTGGCCTCGATGGGATCGCGCATCACCGTCGGAAAAACGGACGCCATCGTCCGTCCCAGAACCTTTTCCAGGTCGTCGTTTCCCTCCGGGTGCCCGGCGTTGACGATCAGGACTCCTCCGGGCCGAAGCCGGTCCTTCGCCAGCTCGAAGAACTCGGTCGTCGCCAGGTAGAAGGGAATGTACGGCTGGCGGTAGGCGTCGACGAAGATCCCGTCGTAGCCGCCATCGGAGCGCCGCAACCAGGGTCGAGCGTCCTCGGAGTAAACGGTCAGATTCTCATTCGAGTCCATCTCGAAAAAGCGGTTTCCGACTTCCTCAAGGAGGGGGTCAATCTCGACCCCGTCGATCAGCGTGTGCGGCAGGAACTCGCCGTAGGCCCGGGCGGTGCTTCCCGCTGCGTTCCCCAGGATCGCGACCCGCTCCGGCGGCCCGTTCAGACCTGCGAAAGGCAGGACCAGGTAGCCATCCCACTCACCTCCTGTCAGGAATGAGTCCGGCCGCCAGATGGAGTGGATGGCCTGGCCCTCGTTCAGCTCAAGGATGCGATCGCCGTCGGGCTCCTCAATCACCCGGATGTACTGGTGCTCTGAATCCTTCTCGTAGAGAATCGTCCCATCGTCGGTGGCCTTAACGGTCCCAACCGGGATCGCCAGGGCGCCGGCAAGGGCGACTGGCGCCAACGCGAAGCGCCAGCCCAGCGGAATCGCGGCGACCAGCGCGAGGCTGAGGGCGAGGACCAAGAACGTGCGCTGGGTCCCCAGAAGCGGAATCAGGACAAGGGCGGCGAGCATCGTCCCCAAAAGCGAGCCGACGGTGGACACCGCGTAGAGGCGCCCTGCGGTCTGGCCGGAGCTCTCGACCGAATCGACGGCGAGGCGGATGGCCCACGGGGAGGCGGTGCCGAGAATGCCGACCGGGACCGCGATCAAGGCCAACACCGCGACCAACGACCCCACGAAAGCGCCTGCCTCGATCTCGTCGAGCGCTCCAATTGCGACGTCAAAAAACGGTTGAGCAACAAACGGGATCAGCGCCACCAGGCCGGCGCCCACGATCACGACCGTGCTCAGCGCCCGCACATTGGGATGACGGTCGCCCAGCCTGCCGCCGTACCAATAGCCGACCGAAAGCGCCACCAGGACGATGCCGATCGTGTTGGCCCAGACGATCGTCGAGGAGCCGAAGAAGGGCGCCAGCAGGCGCGCCGCGGCGATCTCAGCGCCGAGTGTGGCGATCCCAACGGTGAAGACGAGTCCGTAGAGATAGCGGTTGCGGTTGCGAGCGCTCATCGGCGGCGCAACCTCTCCTCGAGCCGGCCCCCGTGCCCGGCGCTCACGGCTCGGCTGGCGCGGGCCGGGCTCAGGTCCACCCCGCGCTCCTGCGCAAGCTCGACCAGTCGCTGCTCCTCGGACTCATCTCGCGCCCAGCGCAGCAGCGTGTAGGCGAGCACCGCGAGGGTCACGATGCCACCCTCGAGCATCATGATCACGCCGGCGGTTCCCTGGTCGCTCAACGGCGCGATCCCCCAGTACGCCTGCCCGGGCTCATAGACGGGATAGAGCACCGTCCCCGACCACATGAAGATGTTTCCCAACCCTGCGCTCGCCAGCCGCGAGATCCCGATATAGGCGACCTGGAAGCCCCCACCGAACCAAGCCGGGCGCGGAAGTGGGCCCGCGAGCGACATCCACATCATGATCCCGGCCCCGATGAAGCATGAGTGCTGCAACGCGTGCACGGCTTCGTTGGTGACCGCGCCTTCATAGAGCGCGGGAATGTGCCAGATGTAGAGGTTCGCGATCCATAGCGGCAGCGCCACCTGGGGAAGCATCAGCACCTGAAGCTTTTCGAACGCCCTGAGCGCCATGACGGGCTGGAGGATCGATCGCGTCAGGCCAAGGACGATCAACAGCGCAGCGATGTCACCGATCAGGAGGTGCTGGATCATGTGCGCCAGCACGAGCTCGCCGCCAATGTGGGCAACGGGCGAAACGAACATTGCGAGGATCAGCGCCAGTCCCGCGAAGTAGCTGATGACTCGCCAGGACGCAACCGCCCTGCCATCTCGAGCCAGGTTCGCGGCCCGAATCGCATAGATCGCACCCAGGGCCGTGATCCCGATCACCTGGAGCGGCTCAAAGACGCCGGAGCCGACGTGGGCGAGGGTCATGGATTGAGCGTATCTAGAGCCACTCGATCCGCTTGAAGAAGCGGAAGAGCGATGCCACGGCGACGATCATCAGAACCAGCGCGGTCGGGTAGCCCCAGCCCTGGGCGAGCTCGGGCATGTGCTCGAAGTTCATCCCCCAGATCGATGCCAAGAATGTCGGTACGGCGATGATCGCGGCCCAGGCGGAGATGCCACGGATGACCTCGTTCTGTTTGACGCCCAAAAGCGCGAGGTTGGCCTCCAGGATCGAGGTCAGGAGCTCGCGCTGGCTGGAGACCTGTTCGTCCACGCGCCGCGCATGGTCGTGAATGTCGCGAAAGTAGCGCCGGAGCTCGTCGTTGATTCCCGGATGCGAGCCGTACTCGAGTCCCTCGAGCGGCGCCAGCAAGGGACGCACGGCACGGTGGAACTCGATCACCTCGCGCTTCAGGAAGTAGATGCGCTGCGTCGCGTCGCTACGCGAGCCAAAGATCTCGTCCTCAACCTCCTCGATGTCGTTGTCGATCCCCGCGACAACCGGCGCGTAGTCATCGACCACCTTGTCGATGATTGCCCAGACGACCGCCCCCGTGCCACCGCTCAGCAGCTCGGGACGCTCCTCCAACCGCCGCCGGACACCCGTCAGGCCGCTGGCCTCGCCATGGCGCACGGCAATCACATAGCCGGAGCCGACGAACAGGTGGATCTCGCCGAACTCAACCTCTTCCTTGGCGTCGTCATAGCGGGCACTCCGCAAGACGATGAAGATCGACTCGTCGTACTCCTCAAGCTTCGGGCGCTGGTGGGCATCCCGCGCATCCTCCAAGGCGAGCTTGTGAAGGCCGAAGACTTCGCCGACCTGGGCCAGTTCGTCCTGGGTTGGCTCCTTGAGCCCGAGCCAGACGAACTCGTCCCCGCCCTTGCAAAAGTCAGCCGCCTGTTCGAGGTCGAGAGGATCCTCGTTCTGGCGCTCGCCACCGCGGTAATGGGCGCAATCGACGATCATCTGACGGCGGGGACTCCCCGTTCCGCGTTGACTCTCAGCTGAACGAAACCTCGACCGGCTCCCGCTCGGCGGCATCCGCAATCTCGAAGAACTCGCGATCGGTGAAGCCGCCCGAGTTGGCGACGATCGAGTTCGGGAAGATCTGGATCTTCGTGTTGTAGGCCTGGACGTTCGAGTTGTAGATCCGCCTCGACGCCTGAATCTCATCCTCAAGCTCCGAGAGGTTGCGGGAGAGCTGTTGGAAGTTCTCCGTAGCCCTGAGGTCCGGGTACTGCTCGGCCACAGCCCGCAGATCCGTGAGCGCGGCGTTCAGGAGGCCCTCGGCCTGGCTCGCCTCGGCCGGGCCGGAGGCCTGCATCGCCTGGGCCCGCGCCTGCGTCACCTTTTCAAACGTCTCGCGCTCGTGTTGCGCATACCCCTTGACGGTCTCCACCAGGTTGGGCACCAGGTCGTGGCGGCGCTTGAGCTGCACATCAATGCCGGACCAGGACTCGTCAACGCGGTTCTTGGAACCGATCATCGAGTTCCGAATCAGGATCCAAACGAGCGCCAGCAGAACTGCGGCACCGACGACAATCAAGACAATGGTCATTCGCTCAAGGCTCCTTGCTGAGTTCGGTCGCGGCAATTATCCACACAATCGCGGCGGATGCGTGCTGACCCGCCGCTTGGGGTCCTGGCCCACGCCCGGATTTCAGGCCTCATCCTCCGCAAGCGCCCCCTCGAGCCGCAGCAACCAGCGCTTCATGCCGGGGCCGCCGCCGTAGTTCCCGGGGTCGCCGCCGCTGCGAACGATCCGGTGGCAGGGCACGACAATCGGCAACGGATTGGCGCCCAGCGCCGTACCCGCTGCCCGGTGCGCACGCGGGTTGCCAGCCCGTCCGGCGATCTCGCCGTACGTGGCTGTGATCCCGAACGGAAGCTTGGCCGTGGCCCGCAGGACCTTGCGATAGAAACCACCCGGGACGAGCTGCCAATCCAGATCAACATCGAACTCCCGGCGCCCACCAGTGAAGTACTGGTCGAGTTCCCGCCGCACCTCATCCAGCGCCGCGGGCGCCTCGACGATCCGCGGCGAGATTCCCGCCGCGATCTCCGCCAGGAAGTCGTCCAGCTCGCGGTTCGGCAAACCCACCGACACAAGCCCGCGACCGGTTGCCGCAACGAGGGCATCGCCAACGGGCGTGTCCACGCTGTGCGTAGCTGACCCTGGCCGCGCCGGTAGCTACAGCGTGTTCGGCAAATCGCGACGCGGCCGCCGCGGCCGCCTCACGATCAAGCGCGCGGCCGGCCGCCAGCGCTCGCTCAATTCGGTCGTCCGTTGCGTTCATCGATCCTCCATCCTCACGGACCCGCGGAGCTTTCGCAGTCCCTCGTGAACGTTGCGCCGCGCCGCCGCCTCAGAGATGTCCATCGTGGCCGCCACGTCGCGATAGCGAAGATCGGCGGCATAGCGAAGGGCCACAGCGGTGCGCTGCTTTTCCGGTAGCGCCGCGACGGCCTCCCAAAGCTCAGGATCCGCGCGCTCGGGCTCCGGTGCTGCCAACTCAGGAAGTTCCGACGCCGGGACGGGACGCCGCGCCCGGGCCCGGTGATGATCGATGGCCTTGTGACGCGCAATCGTCATTACCCAGGCGCGGGGATTGGCACCGTCGAGGGATTCGTATGAGCGCAGTGCGGACATGAAGGTCTCCTGAAAACAATCATCGGCGTCGGCGGGCCCAACCATCGCCCGCAGGTAGCCGAGGACGGCAGCGCGGTGCGCATCTAGAAACTTCTGGAAGGGCTCTCGTGTTGCCACGGGTGTCATCTTCTTATCCTGAAGCGTTCGTGGAGCCCAAAACGTGAGATCGACGAAAGGAATTCATGGCTAACGCGGGATTGTGGTCAGAGGACTCATTCCTCTCGATCGCGTCAAAAGATTCCATCCTTTCGATTGGTTCCGTGGGTTCGGTCCTCTCGATCGGCTCCTTCGGCTCGGCCGCCTCGGCGTTCTCGGTCGGCTCGGCCGCGTCATTCGGCTCAGCGCTCTCTGCGGCAAGCGCGGGGTCGGTGATGTCTTCCGGCGCCCGCGGCCAGGTCATGGGTCAGGACGACCAGAGGGCCGCCTGGCTGGCCGCCGGCGTTCTCGTCGGTTGCGCGGCTCTTATTGCGCTGGAGGCGCACAGACGGGCCTAGCAGCCGGGCGACCCGTCTGGGCGACGGGACGTAGCCTGCACCGTCTTTCTGATCGCCGCGACCTATCCCCTTCAAGCCCTTGTCGCAGGGCCGTCCTGGATCATGACAACCCGCCGCGACGCGGACGACCGGCCGTCCTTGACACCCTCGAAATGGTCGACTAGGGTCGAAATGCAAGCACGGGCCGACGGACGGGCCAGCCGCCGAGCAGGACGCTCGTTCAGTCACGGGGGAGAATCATGAAGGCCATTGGATCCAGGATCTTTTCGCCAACCGTCGCCGCAGTGGTCGCGCTGGTTGTCGCAGGAGGTATCGCCGGGGCGACCATTCCAGATGGCGCCGGGACCATTCACGCCTGTTACGACGTTAACGGGAAGGGCGAGGTGGACGGCAAATCGAAGCTTCGGGTGATCGACCCCGAAGACGGTCAGAAGCCCGATGCGCAGATGTGCAAGCACGACGAAGTGCAGTTGTCGTGGAACCAAACCGGTTCGCAGGGCACGACCGGCCCGGCTGGTCCGCAGGGCGCACCTGGCCCCGCTGGTCCGCAGGGCGCGACCGGCCCCGAAGGTCCGCAGGGCGCGACCGGCGCTGCCATGTTCGGGTATGTCGCCGTGACTGGCGGAGGCGTGGGCCTGCGGTACGGCGAGGGCATCCGCGGTGCTGTTCGTGAAGGGGCAGGCCGATACAGGGTCGAGTTCGAAAGCGACCTTTATCGGTGCGTGATCCACGTTACCCCGGGAGTCGGGCTATCCGACGAAATGATCGGCAGCAGTGAGCCGCTCGCGCTGGATGTCTACGACATCCAATTCCAGCGGTTCGCATATGTTCGTTCGTCCGGGGGGGACACCTCGTTCATGATCTCCGCGTTCTGTTGAGTTCGTCACCCGGAGACCACGCGTGACGCCGCGCCGCTCGCGCACCGGGCCAGGGCGAAACGATCGCCCTGGCCGCGGGCCCGTCCCCTTAGGGTCCGCCTTAATTGACGTAGTCGCACGCAACGGCTGCGGGACTCTAGGGGTGAGCGACGGGACTTGAACCCGCGACCGCCTGGATCACAACCAGGAGCTCTACCAACTGAGCTACGCCCACCGCGGACTCCCAATTTAGCGGCCGGGGAGGCCGATCAGAAGCCGGGGCTTTGCCGGTTGGACCCGACGGAAACCCTATTCTGCCCCTAGGCCCCCGTAGCTCAGGGGATAGAGCGGCTGCCTTCTAAGCAGCGGGCCGGAGGTTCGAATCCTCCCGGGGGCGTTACCGCTGATCGGCGTCGGCGTCGGCCTCGCTCGTCGGCGCGCTGTCCGCTGCCGGCTCGGGGCTGGCTTCTTCGGCCTCCTGCCCCGGATCCTTCAGGGCTTCGGCCGCCGCCTTGGCCTTGTCGGCAATCGAGCCGCTGCCGGTCGCGATGTTCTTGAGTTCCTCGGCGTCGGCCTTCAGGGCGTCGGTTCCGCCGCGCTTTGAGACCAGTTCCTTTGCCTTGTCGCTGAGCTTCTTGAAATCAACCATCGTCCGCTCCTCTGCTCGACTGCCGGGGCCTCGGACTCTACTGCCCAGCCGAACCGCCTCCGTTCAACCGAGCCGCGGGCTGGCTCTCCCGCGGCTAGACTCGCCCGTCACGGGGCGTGGCGCAGCCTGGTAGCGCGCTGCCTTTGGGTGGCAGAGGTCCCCGGTTCAAATCCGGGCGCCCCGACTATCGTCAGGCCCGAGTTGCCTAGGGGGCCCTTATGGCGGCCGCCAGGTCCTTCTCGCCTGCGGCGACGAGGATCGCGCCCTCGCCCGTGACGTAGGCCTCCTCACCGTGCTGGGAGACATCCATTCCCAGCGCCTCGTCCTGCGCGCTTGCGCGGAGCGGGGTCACGGCGCCGATCAGCTTCAGGAGGATGAACGTCGCCACGAACGCGTAGGCGGGCGCAACAATCACGGCCAGGAGCTGGTCGCCGAACAGCGCCGTCTCGCCGTAGAGCAGTCCGTCGGCGACACCATTCCAGTCCGCCTGCGCAAAGACACCGATCAAGAGAATGCCGGTGAAGCCGGCGATTCCGTGGGCGGCCAGCACGTCGAGCGTCTCGTCAACCCGGGTGCGAGGACGCCAGACGATCATCGCGTAGCAGGGGAACGCCACGATCACGCCCAGCGCCAGAGCCCACATCGGACTGATGAACGCACCCGCAGGCGTGATCCCGACGCAGCCGACGATGATCGCGGTGCCCGCGCCAACCGCGGTGACCTGCCGGCCGCGCATGAAGTCGAGGGCAAACCAGGTAACGAGCGTCGCCGCTGGACAAAGCAAAGTGTTGGTGAAGGCAAGGACGCTCGAGTTGCCGGTTGAGATGCCGCTGCCGCCGTTGAACCCGAACCAGCCGAACCAAAGCAGCCCTGCGCCGAGCAGGATGTAGACGGTGTTGTGCGGCAACAGGGCCAGGCGGCCGTAATCGCGCCGGGCGCCGACCACAAGTGCCGCCGCAAGCGCCGAGAAGCCGGAACCCATCTCGACTGGCACGCCGCCCGCGAAGTCAAGGGTTCCGCCGTTGGCCCACAAGATCCCGTTGCCACCACTCAGGAAGCCGCCGCCGAAGACCCAGTGAGCCATCACGGGATAGACGAGCACGCTCCACGCGGCGATGAACCCCATGAAGGGCAAGAACCGCATGCGCTCGACTACCGCGCCGGACACCAGCGCCGCCGTAATGATGCAGAAGGTGCCCTGGAAGACGAAGAAGACAAGGTGCGGGATCGTCTGCTCGCCCATGGGCTCGAAGCCGATGTCCTTCATCAGGGCGTAATCAAAGTTGCCGATGAAGCCGCTGCCTTCGCCAAAGGCCAGCGAGTAGCCGACCAGCGCCCACGAGATCGTGACCACGCCCAGTGCAGCGATGCACATCATGAATGTGTTCAGGGTGTTCTTCGCACGAACCAGACCGGCGTAAAACACCCCGAGCCCGATCGTCATCAGCATCACGAGCGCCGTGGCCATCAGTACCCACGCGGTGTCCCCGCCTGAGATCTGGGCTGCGGGATCCATCACTTGACCACCGGCGTCACGGCTTCGACATTGGTCTCACCCGTCCGGATCCGCACCGCCCGTTCAAGCGGCACGACGAAGATCTTTCCGTCGCCGACCTCGCCCGTCTGACCGCCGGCGCGAACCGCTTCGATCGCGATATCGACAAAGTCATCAGACACGGCCACCTCGAAGCGCACCTTCTCTGCCAGGCCCATCTTCACGGTCGTCCCCCGGTACGTCTCAACGCGGTCAAGCTCGCCGCCATGGCCCTGAACACGGCTCATCGAAACGCCTCTGACCTCGGCGCGGTAGAGCGCCTCCAAAACGTCGTTCGCCTTTTCCGGGCGCACGATTCCGATAACGAGCTTCACGCCTTCCGACTCCTCCATTTGGGACAGGACGGCGCGAGCCTACCCCGTGAATGCCTGTGCCGGCGCCGTTTCCCGTCTGCGAAACCCGCAAAAACCGGAAATCCAATCGGCGTTCCGGGCGAAGCTCGAAGCGCGACTTCATAGGCTGCGATCCGATGGCGGACGTCAGACCCCTGCGGGCCCTCCACTACGACCTCGACTCGATCCCGGCGCTGCGGGACGTGGTTGCGCCGCCCTACGACGTGATCGACACGGCCGGACGCGAAGCTCTTCTCGCCCAGTCCGCTCACAACGTCGTCGAGTTGGACCTGCCGCTGGCACCCGGCGGCGGTGACAGCTATGAGCACGCTGCCGAGTTGATGGCGAGATGGCGAGCGGAGGGCGTCCTTACGGCGGACCCGCAGGATTCGCTTTGGGCACTCGAGCAGGACTACGACGGACCTGACGGCGAACGCCGCACCCGGCGCGGATTCCTCTGCCGGGTGCGCGCCGACGGTTACGGCCCCGGGAGCGTGCGCCCTCATGAGCGGACCCAGCCGGGCCCCAAGGAGGACCGCCTGCGCCTGACCCGTGCGACAGGCCACAGCATGTCGCCAATCTTCGCCCTGCATGAAGGCAATGCCTGGCCGCACCTCGCACCGGCGACGGCGGCAGCGCCGTGGGGAACGGTCACCGACCCTGACGGCACGGTTAACCGAATCTGGCGGGTGACTGACCCTGACGCCCTCGCCGCCGTCACGGCGGAGCTGGCGCCATCGGAACTCCTGATCGCCGACGGCCATCACCGCTACGAGACTGCTTCCACCTACGCCGACGAGATCGGTGGCGAGGGCGCCCACCGCTTCACGCTTATGGCGCTCGTCTCCCTGGAGGACCCGGGCCTGACGGTCTTCGGCTACCACCGCCTGCTGACGGATCTCGGCGAGGCCGGGCGACGCGAGGCGCTTGCGGGCGCGTTGGCCGCCCATTTCGAGATCGAGGAGGTGGCGATCGAACAGCTGGATCCAGCCGGGGTCGATGGCGTCGGGGTGTTTGGTTTCATCGATTCCGTCGAGCGGCGCGCGCTGCGGCTACGACTTCGCGATACGGACGCGATCGACGCCGCCCTGGAGGGCCGCTCCGAGGCGTACCGCCGACTTGACGCCGCGATTCTTGAGGAAGTTGTCCTGCGAGGCGCCCTTGGCATGAGCGCGCGGGATGTCGAAGCGAAGCGAGGGATTGCCTACACGGCAAAGCCCGAAGCGGCACTCGATCGACTCGGCGCCGACGTTGACGCCGCCTTCCTGATGCGACCGACCCCCGTCGAGCAGGTTCGCGCGGTGGCCGCGGCGGGTGAGACGATGCCGCCGAAGTCCACCTACTTCTTTCCAAAGCTCCTGACCGGCCTGGTCTTCAACCCGCTGACCTAGCGGCGGCCAAACGGGCGCTGTAGCCTCGCAGCAGATGGTCAAGATTTACACCCGCAAGGGAGACGACGGATCAACCTCGCTTTGGTACGGAGGCCGGGTGGCCAAGAACGACGGCCGGACCGACGCGTACGGAACTCTTGACGAAGCCAATGCGCACCTCGGCGTCGCCCGATCGCTTTGCGAGGACGCGGAACTCCAAGCCGACATCGTTCGGATCCAAGCCGAGCTTTTCGTCGCCGGCGCCGAACTCGCGACGGCTCCGGAGGCGGCAACGCGACTCGAAGATGGCATCAGCCGTGTGACGCCGGCGATGACCGCTGGGCTCGAACCGCTGATCGACAAGTACATGGACCGGGTTGACCTGCCGCCCAAGTTTGTCCTGCCGGGGGGGACAACGCTCTCGGCGGAGCTCGACGTCGCCCGCACGGTGATCAGACGGGCGGAACGCCGGGTCGTAAGCCTGGACCAGGCCGGCGAGTTGGCATCAGGCGAGGTCATCAAGTTCTTGAACCGCGCCTCCGATCTCGTCTTTGCGATGGCCCGCTATGCCGACGTTGGCGAGCCCGAGCTGTTCGAAGGACGGGGCGCATAGCGATGGTCAAGGTCGTCGCCAGACGCCGGAACGGGTTCACCCACGACGTCGAAATTGAGGGCGGCCACACGGTCGTGATCGACGAGCCAGCAGCGGCCGGCGGCAACGACGAAGGTCCCTCGCCGGTTCGCCTCCTGGGAGCGAGCCTCGCGGCGTGTACGGCGATCACGATGGAGATGTACGCCGAACGGAAGGGCTGGGATCTGGGCGAGGTCGACGTCGAGGTGGAGATCGAGTACGACGGCCCGGCGCCGGCGGCGTTCACGGTGCGGCTGGGCCTGCCCGACGGACTCGACGAGGAGCAGCGACGGCGTCTGTTGGTGATCGCGGGCAAGTGTCCGGTCCACAAGGCGCTCAGCGTCCCCGTAACGATCGTCTAGTCGATGGACCTCGGCCTGACCGACAGGGGTTGCGTTGTGACTGGCGCCGGCCGCGGGATCGGTCGCGATGTGGCCGGGCGGCTGAGCGCCGAAGGCGCCGGAGTCGTGCTCGTTGCCCGTACCGAATCCGAGCTGGACGGGGCCGTGGCTGAGATCAAGGCCGCCGGCGGCAACGCCGTCGGTCTGGCGCTGGACGTAACGGATGCCGACGCAGCCGACCGCATGATCAAAGTCGCCGAGGAAGCCTTTGGCGCGCTCGACGTGATTGTCAACAACGCCGGGGAGTCCAAGTGGCGGGGGCTTGAAGACGTACCTGACAGCGATTGGCAGGCGGCGTGGGATTTGAACGTGATGGCCCCAATGCGGCTGATGCGTGCCGCGGTTCCGGCAATGCGGAACCGCGGCTGGGGACGAATCGTCAACGTGGCATCAACGGCGGGCAAGCGGCCATCGGCGATGATGCCCGAGTACTCCGTAGCGAAGGCTGCGGAGCTTTCGCTCTCGCGTCTTTTCGCCGACCTCGCCGCGGCCGACGGCGTCCTCGTCAACGCAGTCTGCCCCGGTCCCACCGCATCCGAGATGTGGATGGCACCAGGCGGCCTGCTCGATCAATCACAGGCGGCCTCGAGCGCAACGAGCCGGGAGGCGGCGCTGCAGGACGCCGGGTCCAAGCGCCCGATCGGGCGCTTGGCTGAACCAACCGAGATCGCCGCTGTCATCACGTTTCTCTGCTCGGAGCAAGCCTCCTACGTCGCCGGCTCAGCCTGGAGCGTGGACGGCGGTACCGTGCAGGTGATCATCTGAGCGGGCCCGCGCCCGAGCTTCGATCGGCGCTGATCGGACTGGAACAAGCGGCCGCGATGGACGCCTCCGGCAGCGTCGATGCCGCCGTGCTGGTCCCAATCTTCGGCTGGCCGAAGCGCCCGGGTCTGATCTTCACCGAACGCCGCCACGATTTGCGCCGACACGCAGGCGAGATCTCGTTTCCCGGCGGGCGCCGCGACTCGGGCGAGTCCTTCCTGGAGACGGCGCTGCGCGAGGCCGACGAAGAGATTGGTCTGGCGGAGTGACCGCGTCGAGGTCGTCGGCGCGCTGCCACCGATCGGCACGTTCGTCACCAACTACAGGGTCCATCCGATCGTCGGGCTGATCAACGGCGGGCTCGACTTTGAGCCCAACCCTGCCGAGGTGGAGACGATTCTGGCCTTTGAGATCGAGCAGCTACGCCAGGGTTTTGCGATGCGGCGGCTGCTGCGCCACGGCGTCCCGATTAGAACGCCTACATACGTAGTAGCTGAGCACCTGATCTGGGGCGCGACCGCCAGGATCCTTGGCAACCTGCTTGAACGGCTTGACCGCTGACGGGTTGTGGGTGGCACCCGGCCGCTCGCACGGTTAGAGTTGCAGGCGATGGCATCGGAGAAAAACCTTGACGACCTGTCCGTAGCGCAGCTGCGCGAACGCGCGGCACGGCTTGAGATCCCTGGACGCAGCGGGATGAACAAGTCCGAGCTGGCCGCAGCGATCGCGGCTGCGGGACCGGATCCTGAGGTCGAGGTCTGGCAGACCGATAGCGACATTCCGCAGGCCGCGGCGCAAAGCACCCGCGGGACCGGGCTCGAAGACCCGGCGGCGCGACTGGCCCGCAGCGAGCCCTCCCAAGTGGACGCGATGGGACAGGACAAGCGCCGGACCGTAATGGGCCAGAGCTACGGCCCCAGCCTGGCCCGTCAGGCGTTCGTTTACGGCGCGTTCTTCGCCGTGGTGATTGCCCTGGGAATCGGCGCGAGGTTCGCCGTTGACGAACTTGACAAGCCCGATCCGTCGCGCACCAACACCGCCCCCTGGGCGGCTGCCGACGCAACCAACCAGCCTCCCGGGCCGATCGACTTTCCGCGCGCGATCACGCCGTAGCGAGTTCGCAGGAGCGTTGGTTCGCCGCGTCAGCCGGGTTTGAGCGCGCGTGCGATTGCGGCCGCAGCCGCTGCGCCCCAATCCCCCGGCGCCGCCATCACAAATGCAACGGGAATCCGCCAACGCTCAGCGGCCGCATGCACCAATGCGGCTCCGGCGGCCAAGCTTTCGGCCGGGGCGCTGCCCGCGCCGTCGTAGATAAACGCCCGCACGGGCGTATCGACAACGCGCTCCAGCATCCGCTCAAGTCGCGGGCCGTTGACCGCGGCCGCCGCATCCAACTCCCCCGCAGCGCAGCCCAGCGCCCAGACCACAACGGTCACGTCAGCCAGCAACTCGACAAGCGATCCGACCCGATCCGGATCGCCGTGCACGGCCTCAAGCCCTTCGGCCTCGATCGCAGCCAATCCCTGGTCGGTTCGGCTGGTCCCGCGGACCTGCCAGCCATCCGCCAGAAGAATCCTGCCCAGCGCTCGCCCGCGGCATCCGCACCCGACTATGAGCGCGCGAGCCACCCGCTAGCTCTCGGGTTCATCCTCGATGGCAAGCGCTCGTTTTTCGGATGCCACCCGCGCCTGCTCGCGCACGGCCTCGTCCTCCATGCCCATACGCCGGGCATCGGCCGGGGTCAGCTCCGTGTCTCCCCGTCGGCGCCGGTACGCGTTTTGCGCTTCGATCATCTGTTCAAGGTCCTGGCTTTCCAGTAGAGCCTCATCGGCGTAGGAGCGGGTCGGCTTCCAATCCAGGAGATCGGCGCCGGAGCCCGGGTAGATGCGAGCCAGCAAGACGAAGATCGCGACCATCAGCGCAACGACCGCAAACGAAAAGAGGACAAACCCCATGGCTTCAGCCTACGTGAGCCATGTCCGGGCGTGAGGCCTACCGGTGGCGGCGAGATGCGATGATCGCCGCCATGCCCGACGCTTTGATTATCGATGCCGTTCGGACGCCGATCGGTCGCTACGGCGGCGCCCTGGCCGGAATTCGACCGGACGACCTTGGCGCCCACGCCATTGCGACCGTCGTACGTCGCTCCGGAATCGCCGCCGCGGAAATCGAAGACATTTTCTGGGGCGCGGCCAATCAGTCGGGTGAAGACAATCGCAATGCAGCGCGAATGTGCAGCCTCCTTGCCGGCCTCCCGGTCGAAGTCCCGGGCGTGACCGTGAACAGGCTGTGCGCGTCAGGGCTCGAAGCCGTAAACCAGGCAAGCCGGGCGCTCCGGGCGGGGGACGGCGATCTGTACCTCGCGGGTGGGGCAGAGTCGATGAGCCGGGCTCCCTGGGTTGCGCTGAAACCCGAGCGCGCCTTGGCCCGCGGCCCGCTCACACTCCACGACACCGCCCTCGGCTGGCGACTCATCAACCCTGCGATGCAGTACTCCACGGAGGCGATGGGCGAGACCGCGGAGAATGTCGCGGAACGCCATGGGGTTTCGCGCGAGGACCAGGACGCGTTCGCCCTGCGCAGCCACGAACGGGCGGTCGCAGCGGCCAACGCCGGGACCTTTGCCGAGGAGATCGCCCCGATCGAGGCGCCGGGCGGCCGTGGAGATACGGTCCTAGTGGATGCCGACGAGGGGCCGCGCGACGATTCCTCACTTGAGCGTCTCGCGCAGCTCCCGCCCGTCTTCCGCGAAGGCGGCACGGTGACCGCCGGCAACGCGTCCACGCTCAACGATGGCGCTGCATGCTTGGTTCTGGCCACGCCGGAGCGAGCGTCGAGCCTTGGCATCGATCCGCTCGGCCGCGTGGTCGCAACGGGCGCCGCTGGTGTGGATCCCGCGATCATGGGAATCGGACCCGTGCCGGCGATACACAAGGCGCTTGCCGCAGCGGACCTGACGCTGGATGAGATTGGCCTGATCGAGATCAACGAGGCGTTTGCCGCCCAGGTACTTGCCTGCCAGCGCGAACTCGGAATCGAGGTGGATCGGCTGAACGTCAACGGCGGCGCGATCGCGCTTGGCCACCCGCTCGGCTGTTCGGGCGCGCGCTTGGCCGGAACCTTGCTACGCGAGATGCGGCGTCAGGGCGTTCGCTACGGAATCGCAGCGCTCTGCATCGGCGTAGGCCAAGGCCTGGCGACCGTGTTCGAGAACCTCGACGCCTAACCGACCAACCGCATCGCATTGAGCAGCGCTTGCCCTTCGGCAAGTGCCGCACCGGCGTTGGGAGCCGCGGCAAATACCTCGATCAGGTAGGCCACATCCCGCCCGCGAGCCGTTGCGACGAGAACCGCAAGCTCGTCGTCCGATTCCGGGTTGCGCGCTCCAAGCGCGGTTGTGCGCGCCGAACGCCCGTCGAACACAGCCTGATCGGATTTGGGGCCAACTTCTACGTCGTCGTACTCGGCCTCAAGCGACGCGACGGCGTCGTCGTGAATCGTATCGGCCTCGCGAGGCAGGCCGGGTGCGGTGACGGCGACAACGACACGTTCATCCGAACTGCGAAATACCACGGCGCCACCCTTGCGCTCGCGCGTCCAGCCGTCGGGCAACTGCACCTCAATGCCCAGATCCCGGTCGAACTCGAGCGCGCCAAGCCCAGGCGGATCGGGCACGCTGATCGGCGATTGCTGCCCATCACCGCTCCGCAAGGCAAGCGTGACCGGGATCGCCACAACCAGGCCAACCACGCCCATCAAGGCTGTCCGGCGCCGCCAGATCGATTGCGGTTGATCGCTAATCGGATGTTCTTTGCGGTTCACGCGAGTTCGCGGCAAGCGGGGTCCGCTTTGCCGCGATCCCGCAATCGCTGGCTACTCGACCGCAGGTCGACGACGCCGATCACTCATGGCCATCATGCCCAGGCCGCCACCCATCACACCGAATCCGATCAGCGCCAGGGTGGCGAGGTCGGCTCCCGTAAACGGCAGGTTCCCGGGGCCGTCGGCCGAAGGGCCGCCAGGGCCATTCGGGCAGTCTGGGTTATCCGCGTCAGGGCACACGTCGTCCTGTGGGCAGTCCGGGTTTTCTGCGTCAGGACACTCATCGTCGGGCGGACAATCCGGGTTGCTCGCATCGGGGCACTCCGGGTCAACCGGACAATCGGGGTTGTCGGGATCGGGACAAACCGGCTCGTCGGCCTCGGGTGCGACGGCAACCGTCTCCGATGTAACGCCGTCGAGCGCCAGACTCATGCCCACGAGCTCCAGGACACCATCCAACAGCTCAAAGCCAACGCCGCGGCGGATGTTGTACGGCGCCTCGGTCTGGGTGCCGTTGGTGTCATCGGCGTGGCAGAAGCCTGCGATCAGCAGTGGCAGGCCAAAGGCTGAGTCCTCGTTGCCGTCGCCGGAAGCCGGGCAATCGCCCAGCAGACCAAGGATCCCGGTGCCGTTCAGGTTCAAGACCTCAGACCTGGCGTCGGTCGAACCCTCTTCGCCACGACAGGCCACGGACTCCGACGACGAGTTCATCGCGCCGAGATTGACGAGGCCAAGAGCACCTAGGTTTGCAACGGACGCGCTGGAGTCGGCGCGCTGGCAGCGGTTGGTCTCCCCCATGTTCCCCTCGGACTCAACGACCCCGGTTGAAACCAGGCCGTTGCCGACGTTGGCGTTCAGCGTCGAGAAGTTGTTCGAGGTTCCGTTCCCGGTCGTGGTTGACGAGAACTCCAAAACGCCGAGACAAATCGAGGTTGGCGTGCAAAGGTCGTCAAGGATGTCGTTGATCGAGCCGAGTGGCCCGGTCGCAGTCGGGTTGTCCTCATCGGTCTCGACTTGAGCAACGTCCAGCCCAAGGACCGAGAGCAGGGTGATCTTGCCGTGGTAGTTACCCCCGGCGTCTTGCTCGCCGCGGGACTGGCCCACCACTGCGACGACCGGCTCGATCAAGCCGGTGTCAAGTTCCAGGTCAAGGACCTCACCCTGAGCGTGCGGTCCGGTGCCGTCAAGCGGCGGTTCGTCGGTCGCCCCGTCGGCCAGCGGCGCGGGCGTGGGAGCCGGCGACGCGCCGCCCCCAGCAAGGACGCCGTTGACCTGATGAACGGTCTTGTCGATCGTCGAGTTGACCCCGCCGAGGAGGTCGTCAACGAGGCCAGCGCTGGCGCTGGCGGGACCCATTGCGACCACGGCAATGAAGACCGCGACCCCGAGCAGTTGCACGCGTGTCGACACTTTGATGTCCTCCCGGAGCTGGTTGATCAAGTTGGCCTACAGCGTCCGTCCTGGACATCCCCAAACGCCATCCTGGCTGGTTAGCCAAGTTTTATAGCTGATTCGCCTCCACTACGCGCCACCAGGTAAAGCGCTACCAATCTGAACGCGATCTTGCAGCTCAGGTTGCGCTAGCCTCGCGCCGTGCATACCAGGGAGATCGCCAGCCTCGACGGACGGATATCCCCGACCCACGAAGCGGTTCTTCCGCTTCCGGACGACGGTCTTTATCGCGGCGACGGCGTCTTCGAGGTGATCCGCCTTTACGGGGGCCGGCCCTTCGCCCTCAGCGAGCACCTCGACCGCCTCCAGCGGTCCGCGGCGACGATCGAGCTTGCCGTAGATCGCGCTGCGATCGAACGCGAACTCGCGCCGTTGCTGGCTGAGCACGGTGACGGCGATGCGCAGCTTCGAATCATGGTCACGCGAGGTGGCCGCCGCATCCTGTTGATCGAGGCGTTGGCAGCGCGGACGGAATCGGTGACGATCGCGTCGGTCACCTACCAGCCCACGGTGATCTTGAACCGCGTCAAGTCCCTGTCGTACGCGGCCAACATGCACGCGACCCGAATCGCGAAGGCCCAGGGCGCCGACGAAGCGCTCTTCGTCACCCCGCAGGGAACCATCCTCGAACCACCGACGTCGACGATTTTCTGGGTGGACGCCGCGGGCGTGCTGAAGACTCCATCGCTTGAGAACCCGATCCTCGACTCGATCACCCGCAACCGCCTCGTCGCCGCGCTGGACGTCAACGAGGGCGTATTCGATCGTGCGGAGCTCGCCGCGGCGCCGGAGGCGTTCCTGGCATCGACGACGCGGGAGGTCCAGCCCGTCGCCGCCATTGACGGACGCGACCTGGCATGGCCAGGCGCGGTTACCGAGCATGCGCAACGCACGTTCGCGGCGGTAGTCGAAGCCGAGCTGGAAGCGGGATCCGATGGACCTTGACCTGACCGACGAACAGCGCCTGATCGCCGAGACGGCTCGCGAGTTCGTGGACCGCGAGGTGATCGACCGCGCACGTGAAAATGATCGGAGCGGGAAATTTGATCGCGAACTCGCCTCAATGCTGGGCGAGATGGGCTATTTGGGGGCTCCGGTCGGCGAGCAGTACGGCGGCCGCGGGCTCGATTACGTGAGCTACGGATTAATCGTCGAGCAGATCGGGCGTGGCGACTCGGCGGCCCGCACCGTCGTCTCTGTGCAGACGTCGCTCGTCTGCGGCTCGATCGAGCGCTGGGGAACCGAACAGCAGAAACTGCGCTGGCTCCCGCGGCTCTGCTCAGGCGAGGCCCTTGGCTGTTTCGGCCTGACGGAACCCGACACCGGATCCGACGCAGCCGCCCTGCGAACGCGCGCCGAAAAGACGGATGACGGCTGGCGGCTCAGCGGTCAGAAGATGTGGATCTCGCTTGGCAACCATGCCGAGGTGGCAATGATCTTCGCGCAGACGGAGCCTGGCTCCGGGCCCAAGGGACTTGGTTGTTTTTTGGTGCCGACCGACTCCCCCGGTTTCAGCTCCCAGGAGATCCACGGCAAGCTTGGCCTGCGCGCATCGGACACCGCGTCGCTGGCGCTCGATGGAGTCGAGGTTCCCGACGACGCGCTGATGGGGCGAATCGGCGAAGGCTTCAAGGTCGCGATGTCGGCGCTCGATTCGGGCCGCTACTCGGTGGCCGCGGGATGCGTGGGCATCTGCGACGGCTGCGTCGATGCTTCGGTCGCATACTCGACCGAGCGCAAGCAGTTTGGAGTTCCCTCGCCCGCTTCCAACTCGTGCAAGAACTGATCGCCGACATGATCGTCAAGCGTGACGCGGCACGGATGCTCGTGCTGCGAGCCGGGATCCTCAAGGACCAGGGCAAGCCGTCCACGATCGAGACCTCGATCGCCAAGCTGTACGCCACTGAATCGGCTGTTGAGTGCGCAAACGCGGCGATTCAGGTGCACGGCGGCGCCGGTTACGTTGACGACCATCCGGTCGAGCGCTACCTGCGCGACGCCCGCGTCACCACCCTCTACGAGGGAACCTCTCAGATCCAGAAGCTGATTATCGGCCGCGACGCCACCGGGATCTCGGCCTTTTCCGTTCGTCCGGATCGGGCTCGTGATCGGTCGCCGACCGCCCACTCGGCGACGAAGCGATGAGCGGATCCGAGCTACTGCTTGAGGAGCGCCACGGCGCGGTGGCGCTCCTGCGCCTGGATCGACCGGAGGCACGCAACGCCCTGTCCCCGGAGCTGATGGTGGAGCTCGGCGACGCGCTCGAACGTCTGGACAGTGATCCGGGCGCTCGCGCAATTGTGATCGCGGGCAGCGACGAGGTCTTTGCGGCCGGCGCCGACATCCGCTCGCTACGGGAGCGCGACTTCTCCGAGGTCGCTGTTTCACCCGGCAGCCGCCTTTTGGAAGCGGGTCTCCGCTTGTCGGACTCCGCAGATCGCCGCCAGTCTCCGGATTCGCTCTCGGCGGCGGTTGCGAGCTTGCGCTCGCCTGCGACATGATCGTCTGCTCGCCGACCGCCGAGTTTGGCCAGCCAGAGATCACGCTGGGGATCATCCCTGGCGGCGGCGCCACCCAGACGGCTGGCACGCGTCCTTGGAAAGCAACGCACGATGGAACTCGTGCTCACCGGCCGTCGCTTTCGAGCCACCGAGGCGCACGCCTGGGGCCTCGTCAACCGGGTTTCCATCGGCGTGGCTGAACGAGGCGGTCGACCTCGGCCGAGTGGTCGCGTCGGGTCCGCCGCTGGCCGCAAAACTCGCGAAACAGGCCGTTCTTGCAGCCGACGAATCCGGACTATCGGCGGGACTTGAACAGGAACGACAGGCTTTACGAGCTGGCGATGGCATCGGAGGACCGAATCGAGGGCATGGACGCGTTTCTGGAGAAGCGCAAGCCCGAATTCAAGGGTCGGTAGGCAGGGTGTCCGGCCTGAACCGGCTCGGCGTGGTCGGCGCTGGGACGATGGGCTCCGGTATCGCGCAACTCGGCTGCCTCGGGGCGTTTGAAGTCGACGCTCTTCGACCCTGACCCGGACGCCTTGGCGGCCGGCGCCGCATCGTCTGCGAAGCGGTCTGACGAAGGGCGCCGTCAAGGGCCTTTGGAGCGAGACCAACGCCGTTGACGCCTCGCGACGCCTGCGAACAACGGACGCAATCAGCGGGTTGAGCGCCTGCGAGATTGTGATCGAGGCGGCACCAGAGCGCCTGGAGGTAAAGCGGGCCACGTTCGCCGAGCTGGCAACCGCCTGCGCGCCCGATGCGCTGCTGGCCACAAACACCGTCGTCGCTCCCGTGGCGGCGATGGCGCAGGACATCCGCAACCCGGAGCGGGTCTGCGGAATGCACTTCTTCAACCCCCCACCTCTCATGCGGCTTGTCGAGATCGTCGCCGCTGCCAGCACCGCCGAGACCACCGTCGAGACCGCAACCGAGGTGGCGCGGCAAATGAACCGGGAACCGATTCGAACTGCCGATTCCCCCGGGTTCATCGTCAATCGCTGCAACCGCCCTTTCACGCTCGAGGCGCTTCAAATTCTGGGCGACGGGAAGGCCGGCGTTGCCGAGATCGACGCTGCGATGCGCGAGGTTGGCGGCTACCGAATGGGCCCCTTCGAATTGATCGACCTGATCGGCGTGGACGTCAACCTGGAGGTCGCGCGATCGTTCTACGCCCAGCGCGCCGAACCCCGCTGGAAGCCGCATCCGATCCAGGAACGGATGGTCGCCGACGGCAAGCTCGGACGCAAGCGCGGGACCGGCTTTTACTCCTACGGGCCTTCAAACGATGCAGTTCCGCTAGCCCCGAGCGCGCCACTCGCTCCGCAGGACATCGTGGACCGAATCGTCGCCCAGTTGATCAACGAAGCGAGCTTTGCTGTTGCGGAAGGCGTTGGCTCCCGGGAGGACATCGACCTGGCGATGCGGCTCGGCTTGAACCACCCCAGGGGGCCATTTGAGTGGCTGGCGGATTTGGGCGCGGAGCGGGTGGTTGCGACGCTTGACGAGCTAGCCCGGGACCTCGGGGGTGAGCGCTACCTCGTTGCGCCCGCCCTGCGCAGCGAGGTATGAGCCGCCAACGATCAGTGCCAATCCGACAAGCGTCGCAAGCCCGATCGTCTCGTCCAAAAGCAACGCGCCGTAGGCGACGGCAAACGCCGGCGCCAGGTAGGTAACGATCACGGTTCGCGCCGGACCGACCGCGCTCATCAAGCTGAAGAAGATCGCAAAGGCGATGCCGGTCCCGGCCAAGCCGAGCGCAACTATCGCTGCCACCGGGCCCGCGCCCGGCGCCTCCGCAGGAAGCGTGGCAAGGGCCGGCGGAGCAAGGAGGACGGTGGAGGCCACCATCACCCAAGCGGCCACGGCGATCGGACTTGCGGCGTAAAAGCGCCGCTTCATGATGAACGCCCCTACCGCGTAGCCAAGGCTTGCGAGCAAAATCGCAAACCCGCCCAACAACTCTTCGCCGCTACCGCCAAGATCCACGCCCAAGAGCAACGCCACGCCAACGATGCCGGCGATCACACCCCACATGCGAACCCCTTCAGACCGCTCCTCCGGATCGAGACGGATCGCCAACAGGGCGGTAAACAGCGGTACCGAAGCCACCAGAATCCCGGCCAACGAGGATGAGATGTGCTCCTCGCCGGCACCGATCAAAACGAAGGGGACCGCGACCTGGGTTGCCGCCAGCAGCACCAGCGCAACCGCGGTACCACCGGGCAAGCGCAGGCCGCCCCGGCTGGCGGCCAGCGGCAGCAAGACCAACGCTGCGAGCGCAACTCGCAGCCAGGCGACCATTGCCGGCGAAAAGTCGCGCACCCCGATCTTGATGAACATGTAGCTCGCGCCCCAGATCGCCCCCAAGATCACGAGCATTGTCCACGTACGGCGATTCATCGCAGGCAGAGTATTCAGCCCTCGGATCCCGTCGGACGCGGTGCTACGGTGTCTGCGCTTGGACCTGGGGATCAAGGAACGGCTGCGCGCAACGGCACTCGTGGCCCTGATTTCGATCGCCGCCGTGCTGGCGCTCAGCTTGGGCGTTGCCCCCGCCGGATCCAGCCCCAGCCCCACGCTGCTACCCGACCTGAACGTCGAGCGCCCCAGCGAGATCTACATCACCAAGGGCCGTGCCGCTACGCGACTTCGAACGTCGAACACGGTCTCCAACATCGGCGCCGGCCCACTTGAAATCTTTCCGGGAGACTCCGGACAAGGATGCGAAGGCGGCGGCCGGCAAACCAAGCAGCGGGTATTCCAAGACTCAGCCAACGCAGACAGTCCCGGCTTCTTCGACCGGAAGGACGACACCGCCACCGAGGTCATCGACTCCGGGTGCTCGCGGTACCACCCTACGCACGACCATTGGCATTTCGACAACTTCGCGCGCTACAGACTGATTCGCGAGTCGAATGGCACACAGGTCGGGACGTCGCGCAAGATCTCGTTTTGTGTCATTGACACGGGCCATCCAAATCCGGACCTGCCGGGCTCACCAGAGGAGAGCTATTACCCGCAGGATCCAGACGATCCGGACGCGAAGTTCCCAACTTGCTCAGCGACCACGGTGGACGGACTATCAATCGGCTGGGAGGACACCTACGGGGCGGCCCTGCCCGGCCAGGGGATCAACATCACCGGCCTTCGCGGCAAGCGTTTTTGCCTGATCCTTGAAGCCGACCCACCGGGCAAGAACGCGGCCAACGGTTATCTTGCCGAAGCCGAGGAGCACGACAACAACATGCTTGTGCAGCGATTGCGAACAACGATCCGCAAGGCCCAGGTGAAGCCGCTCAATGGTGAGTGCAGGGCGAAGCTGCCCACCAAGATCCGCGCTACGCCGTAGCTTCCGCCACTTCGCTGGCCGTGGCCGAACGCGCGTCGGACGAAGGCGGCGTGTCGCGCAGGTACCACTCAGCATCCAGGGCTCCCATGCAGCCGGTACCGGCTGCGGTGACGGCCTGCCGGTAGGTGTGGTCCACCAGATCGCCGATTGCGAACACACCGGCCAGGTTCGTCTTCGTCGATTTCGCCTCGGTGGCGACATAGCCCTCGGCGTCGGTTTCGACCTGCCCCTCAACGAGTTCAGAGCGGGGAATGTGGCCGATCGCAACGAACGCGCCGCCGACCTCGAGCTCTTCCGTTTCGTCGGTTTCGGTGTTGCGGACGCGAACTGCGCGGAGCTTGTTCTCGCCGGGAATGAACTCCTCCGGCGCAAAGGGCGTCTTGAACTCGATGTTGGTCGTCTGGCGAGCGCGCTCAAGCATGATCTTCGAGGCACGGAACTCGTCACGACGGTGGATGAGCGTCAGCTTTGACGCGTACTTCGCAATGAACATCGCGTCCTCCATCGCCGAGTCGCCGCCGCCGATGACGACGACCTCCTGACCCTTGAAGAATGCGCCGTCACAAACGCCACAGGTGGAGACTCCGCGGCCACCAAGCTCGATCTCGCCGGGAACCCCAATCCGCTTCGGTTCAGCGCCCATCGCCAGGATGACAGCCTTTGCCAGGTGCTCGGTGTCGCCGAGGTAGACCTTTTGCAGCCCGCCATCGGAGAGCTCGATGCGGGTCGCGTCGTCACTAATGAACCGGGTACCAAAACGCTCTGCCTGAGCTCGAAACTGAGTCATCATCTCGGGACCCATGATCCCGTCGGGATAACCGGGATAATTCTCGACATCGGTGGTGTTCTGAAGCTGGCCGCCCCACTGGAAGCCCTCGATCACCAGCGGGTCCAGGTCAGCTCGAGCGGCGTACAGCGCCGCGGTATAGCCCGCTGGGCCACCGCCGACGACGATCAGATTCTCAACCTTGTTTTCGTTTGTCTGCGCCATTGGCTTCAATGATACCTGCCACTTCACTTTATGAAGTAACGGGCTCCGCTTCGCCGCCAACCGGAATAAACGGCCGCTCGACCTCCCACCGCCGAACGGTCCGGCGCAGCTGGAAGAAGGCGATGATCCCGGGCGGCAGCGGCAGCCAGAACGCGATTACCCGATAGCAAAGCACCGCGGCGAAAACCGGGCCCGAGGGCAGGCCAAAGAGCACAAAGGTCCCGATCATTCCGGCGTCCACCGCCCCAACTCCTCCGGGCGCAAACGGCAACAGGTTGGCGACCATGCCGACAAAGAATCCCTGCACGATCACCGCCCCTGCGACGTCGAGGTGATATGCCTCGAAGCTCGCCCACAGGATCGCGATGTTCGCCCCCCAGAAACCGATCGCGCCGGCGATCGCGTTCAGCCCGGAACGGGAGCGAAGCGTCCCGATTGCCATCCGGATACCTGTGGAAAGTGTCGCGGGAACCGTCGCCAGCCGAACGGCAAGCCGTCCGGCCCAATGCTCGGGCGAGGAGCTGGCGAGCCGCCGCTGAAAATCGCCGGGAACGAGCGAGACCAGGAGGAGGAGGAGGATCACGCCACCCGAGATGGATGCGGGGATCACGGTCAGGCCCGCGGGAGCGGGGCCCGCAAAGACGCCGACCCGAAGCAGAATCCCGTTGATGACAAGCGTGAACAGATAGACGCTGTAGAGCAAGACAAGGAAGGCGACCATCCTCGCGGCTGACTGGGTGCGCTCCATCCCAGCCTTGCGAAGCGCCCAGTATGTGAGGATGATGCCGCCGGCGCCGCCGGCCGAAAACAGGCGCGTCGCCGCCAGCCCGGCCATCGTGATCTGGTAGCTCTCGCTCCAGCGCAAGCGCAGATCGTGGTCCGCCACCACGCCCTTGAACAGGCCGGCGTACGAGACGAACATCACGACGCTGAATCCGACCGCGATCGCAATCCACAGCGTGTCGCCGTCGCGCAATCGGCGGAAGCCGTCGTCAACGCCGACGAGCTTTGGAAACAAGAAGTAGATCGCCGCGATCAGAACGATTACGGCGGCGGCGGTTTGGAGCAGCCGCTTGGGATCCTCGAAGAAAGAGGGGTCCGTTTCGTTTTGGGATTCATCCCCCGTGGTTTCGACCCCCGTGGAGTCCGGACGCGACACAGGCCCATCCTCGCACGCCGGGACGACCTCAGGCAGACAGCTGACTACGGATTGGCGATTAGCTCAAGCCTTTGAATGGCGGCGCTCAGGCGTGATGCGACGGGATCGACAATCGGCTCACCGGAGCGGACGACGGCAACGAGCGCTGCTCCCGCCGCGAGATCAGTCACATAGTGCTCGCCGAGATAGACGAGGGCAAAGCCAAGGGTCAGAGCGTAGGCCCAACCAACCACCCCGGCCCGAGGGCCGGTTTCGCGCAGCAATTCAGCGGCCATCACCGATGTGCCGAAATGAAGCGACGGCATCGCGGCCCACGGGTTGCCATTGAAGGATTCGTAGAGACGCGGCCAGGCTCGACCCCAAACCTGCTCGCCGACGTCAAGCATCAACCGCCGGACGTCCTCGCGCGCATATCCCTCCTCGGACGCCCACCAGGGCGGCGCCGTCGGGACCGCGAAGTACATCGCGCAGCCCAGGTCGTACGTCGCGGCCATCTGCCGGGCGGCCCGGGCAAATCTGCGACTGCCGGGACGGAGGCGGTCATCCCGCGCGAGGATGTAAATCAGGCTCGCGTGCGGGACCGCGAACCATGCCCAGTGCGCAAGCGAGAGAAATCGGTCAATCCCGGTGGGCTCCGCACCGGAAGCGAGCGCGCGCTGCAGCCGCGCATTGGGTAGCTCCCCGCCACCGATCCACCGGTCGGCCGCGATCGGATAGTTGATCTTCAGCCGGCGCCGCAAGCGCTCGGGGTCGTCATAGGGAATCTCGTGGGCCATCGTGAAGCCCCACATCTGCAGCGCGAAGAGCGCCACGTCACGCGACCTCGTGCGCGGCCGCAGCACCGCGAGCGCCGGAGGGCCTGCGGCGGAAATCGCGACAGTCAGCGCCGGGTGGAGGCCAAGCCGTTTCCGCAACGGCGGTAGCGCCACGGCCGCGGCAACGGTCGCCGCCGCGCCGATTCGCACGATGGTGCTGAGCGCCGGACTTGGCCGGCCGGATGATCGACGAGGCCGACGTGGCACGAGCGCCGCGAGTATAGGAAGGCCGCGGCCTCGGCGGGTTGCGGGCACGCTCCGTTGAATGGCATCGACTGACCGTCAGAATCGCTGGGAGATTGCCGTAGGACTCTGGCGAGAGCGACCGGATTTGGAGCTGGGCGGAGGACGAGCCGCGTCCACGCCGCTGGCTGCGATTAGAATGGCGCCGCCGTCATGCCCCCGTCTTTTTTCCCGCCCAGATCAGGCCGCGCCCTCGCGGTCGCAGCGCTTGCCCTCGCGGTGCTGACGCCGCAGGCGATGGCCGGCATCGGGCCCGACCAGGCGCATTCGCCGAACGCCGAGGAGATCCGCACCACGTATTGGGTCATGTTGGCGGTGGCTCTGGTGATCGGCGTGGTCATGCTGGGCGGCCTCTTGGCTGCCTTTCGCAGGTACCGGGAATCGGACGCAGCCGCGACACCGCCCCAGACGCGGGCGGGCCGCGGGGTTATTGGCAAGGTCGCGGTCGGCCTGGGCGCGGCGGCCACCGCCATTTTTGTTTTCGGCGTGGTCATGACTGGTGGTGCTCGCAGCGTCGAGGCGGACGCGAGCGCCAAGCCGATTGAGATCAACGCGGTTGGCATGCAATGGCTGTGGCGCTACGAGTACCCCGTGACGGAATCTGGCGCCAGCCCGGGGATCGCCACCGCCTTCTCCTACCAGGAACTCGTTGTCCCGGTCGATACCACGATCGAGATCAACCTGACCTCGATCGACGTCCTGCATCGCTGGTTCGTCCCGGCGCTGGCCGGGCAGTTGACGGCGGTTCCCGGCGAGATTGCTGAGACATCCTTCCGCGCCGACGAGGAGGGCCTCTTTGCCGGGCGTTCGACCGAGTTCTCCGGCACCTCCTACCCGGCGATGCGGACCTGGGTGCGAGTTGTCTCCCAGGCTGAGTACGAACGCTACCTGGATGGGCTCGCCGCCGACCTGGCTGCCGGCCGCGGCGCCGTCGCGCCCGATACGGAAGCCTCACCGGGGGAGGGCGCATGACACCACCACCCACGATCGCGGAGTCACATCCGGAACTCGTCACCCGCGAGGTCCCGACCCCGAGGCCCGCGTGGATCCAAGCGGCGACCAGCGCCGACCACAAGGTTGTCGGCAAGCTCTACATAGGCACAGCGCTGACGTTCCTTGGCATCGCGGCGATCCTGTTCGCGCTGACCAGGGTGCAGCTGATCGTTCCGGACTCGACGATCATCGTCCCGGAGGTCTTCAACAGGATCCAGTCAGCCGCCAGCGCGACCTTCGTCGTATTTGCAGCGGTGCCGCTCGTCCTCGGCCTGATTGGCTATCTCGTACCGCTCCAGATTGGCGCCCGCGGGGTGGCGCTGCCCCGACTGGGACAGATTTCCTACTGGCTCTATGCGACGGGCGCGTTCGTTTTCTTCGCCAGCTTCCTGTACACGGTCCCGGAGACGGGGCTTTCGCCCTTGCCGCCCCTGGCCGACGACTTTTTCTCTCCTTCCAATGCGATTGATGCCTGGATCGCCGGCGTCGGACTGGCCGTTTTGGGCTTCGTCTGCTTTGCGATCAGCATGGTCGCAACGCTCAACACGCTTCGGGCGCCGGGGATGGCATGGAGGCGGACACCGATCCTCGCCTGGGCCGCCCGGGCGATCTCCTACACGCTTCTGGTAATCGGCCCGGTGATGCTGGCGGCGCTCACGATGCTCACCGTGGATCGGCAGTTCTCCGGTGTCTTTTTCGACCCCGGCGAGGGCGGCGAGCCACTGGTCTTCATGCACCTCAGTTGGATCTTCTTCGCCGGCTGCCACGCGATTCTGATCGCCGCCGCGGCGGCGATCATCTCGGAGATTGTCCCAACGTTCTCGCGCAAGCCGCTTTTCAGCCACGGAGCGGTCGCTGGCTCGATTGCGGCAATTGCCGCCCTCGGGACCCTGGCCTGGATGCAGAACATGTACGCAGAGCCTGTACCGGACGGCTTCGCCTTCTTCGCCATGGCCGCCGCGGTCGCCATGCTCGTCCCGGTCGGGCTGCTTTTCTTCGTCTGGACGGCAACCATGCGGGGTGGGTCGATCTCATCACGGGCGCCGATCGGCTTCACGATCGCCGCGGCAATTGCCCTGGTCTTCGGACTTGGCGGCCAATTGATGACGTCCGTAATCCCGGTCGGGCTCCAACTCGAACACACCGCTGCCGCCCAGCAGGACACCGTCATGGTCATGATCGGCTTCACCCTGGCCGCTTTTGCCGGGCTTCATTACTGGCTGCCGAAGATCGGCGGGCGAACTGTTGCCGAGGGTCCGGCCAAGCTTGCGTCGGGGCTGATCCTCGGAGGCGCGCTCGCGTTCGCGACGGGGATGTTCCTGGCAGGGCTCGCTGGCCAGCCCGTTGACATCTCCCGCTACTACGAGGCCGACGGTGTTGCGACCGAGAACCTGATCGCTTCACTTGGCGCGTTTGCAGTCGCAATCGGAGTCCTGGTGGAGCTGGCGAACCTGGCCAAGTCGTACACGTCCGGACGCGAAGCAGCCCACGATCCCTGGGGCGGATTCACACTCGAGTGGTTCACGCTCTCGCCGCCGCCGGCCCACAATTTCGATGCCGTTCCCGACGTCCGCAGCGCCGAGCCGCTCCGCGATATCCGCGACGCGATCCAGGTGCGCGAGGCCGGATACACGCCGCCTGCGCCGCTGCCGGTTCCAGCCCCCGCCGAGCACCCAGATCCCGTTCTTGAAACCGACGCAACCCAGCCTTCCGCACCAGCGACCGAGACCGAGACCGCCGAACCCACCCCGGTCGCGCCCGACAGCCCTGCCGCGCCGGAACCTGAGCCGGTGGCTGACCCCGAACCCGCGGCAGATCCCGAGCCCGACACCCCGGAAGTCGATGCGCCGGCGGCGGAACCGGAGCCGGAATCGTCGCCTGGCCCGGAGGATCCGCCGGCAGCCCCGTCCGTATCCTGAGACGGATGGAAAACGTCGCGCCCCGCGGCGGCGGAGCCGACGAATTGTCGCGATTTCGCCGACTGACGAGCATCACGATCGTGGCCACCTTTGTGCTGGTCTTGATCGGCGGCATCGTCAGGGTCAGCGACTCGGGATTGGGATGCGGCGCCGCAGGCAGCGGCACCCATGGCTGGCCGCTTTGCGAAGGGGGTGTCATCCCCGCCGCCTCAGCCGAATCGATGGTCGAGTACTCACATCGAATTGCCGCCGGGATCGTTGCAGTGCTGATCGCGCTGCTGGTGTGGCGAGCCATACGCCATCTGCGCGATCGCCCCTTGATCGTGCGCGCCACAATCGCTGCGGGCGTCCTCGTCTTGGTCCAGGCCGGCCTTGGCGGCGTAACCGTTGAAGAGAACCTCGAGGAGTGGCTCGTTGCCGCACACCTCGGCCTGGCGATGCTTCTATTGGGCCTGCTGCTCGGCTTGCGCAGGCTCGCATCCGAGTCCGCCGGTGCGCCGGTGTCCGGAAGCACGGCATTGCGTGCCCTTGCGGGCGTTGCGACCGTGCTTGTCTTGGCCACGATCGTTGCCGGCGGCCTGGTCGCGGGGACGGAGGGTCACGGGCGAGCGGAGAGGCCCGAGCTTGGCGCCCACACCGCGTGCGGAGAGCAATTTCCAGGCTGCATCGATCAGGGGTTGCTGCCGTTTGGTGTTGACAGGTTGGTGGATATCCAGGTCACGCATCGGCTTTTCATGTACCTGACGTCGCTCGCCATCATCGCCCTGGCGCTGGTCGCATCTCGGCAACGGCCGCGAAGCCGCGCGTTTACGGTGCTCGTGGGACTGCTGGCGTGCCAAGTGCTGCTTGGAGCAATCAACGTCTGGGCCGGAAAGCACGCCGGCCTGATCGTCGGACACCTGGCGCTGGGCACGATCCTGTGGTCCACCGCGATCTACGCAGCGACTACGCTGATGGCCGTACCCGCTCCACTCGGCCGCCCGCTGGGGCAGACTGAGCCGGCAGGGGCCGGAGCCTGACCATGGAAAGCGCCACGACAAAGGCACCCAATCTGATCGGCGGATCGCAAGCCGCCGGTGCGATCCATGAGCGAAACGGGACGAGCCAGGACGACGAGCGTCCAGCAACGAGCGATTACACGCTGCTGGCCCACATTCGCGACTACATCGCCCTCACAAAGCCTCGAATTATCTCGCTGCTCCTCGTCACGACAGCCGCGACGATGGTCGTCGCTGCCCCGGTCGGACTGGCGCTCTCCACCGTCCTCTGGACGATGCTCGGTGGGTACCTGGCCGCGGGGGGCGCCGGGGCGATCAACCACTACCTCGACCGTGAACGCGACGCCCGGATGGCCCGCACGCGATCGCGGCCACTGGTGGCGGGCCGGATCGAGCCGCTTCACGGCCTGATTTTCGGGATTGCCCTCGGTCTGCTGGCCTTTGGGCAGTTGGCCCTTACCGTCAACCTCCTGTCTGCGGTCCTTGCGATGTCGGGGCTTCTGGGCTACGTCTTCGTCTACACGATGTGGCTGAAGCCCTTGACGCCGCAGAACATCGTCATTGGCGGTGCCGCCGGCGCGGTGCCGCCGCTTGTCGGCTGGGCAGCGGCGACCGGGTCACTGACGTGGGATGCCCTCTACCCATTCGCGATCGTTTTCCTGTGGACACCGCCGCACTTCTGGGCCCTGTCGCTGCTGATCAAGGACGACTACGCCCGCACCGGGGTACCGATGATGCCGGTCGTCAAGGGCGAGCCTGCGACCCGACGCCAAATCGTGATCTACGCGGCCGTGCTCGTGCTGTTTACCCTCGCGCCGGTTGCGACCGGGCTCTTTGGCGCAATCTACCTGGCTGCGGCGATTGCGCTTGGCGCCGGCTTCCTTGGTCTGGCCGTCCGTTTGCTGCGTGAACCATCCCGTCCGGCGGCGCTGCAGCTTTACCTGTCTTCCCTCGCTTACCTGGCGCTGCTTTTCTGCGCGATGGCCATCGATCGGGCCGTATAGGATTCGCAGCCGATGGATCGTCGCCTTGCCAACAAGAGCCTGCGTAGCGGCCTTGGAGCCGCCGCAATCGCGGTTGCCCTATTCGCCCTGTCGTTCGTCTTCGCGATCTACTACATCGGCTGATGGGCGAGGCGACGCCACAGGCCACTGAGCTGGTCTATGTACCGGATCCGTCCTTTCGCCCGGCGATCTTTGCGATCGGCCTGGCGGGCGTGATGGCCGGGATAATCGTGTGGTGGCCCTACGGCGCTGTTGGCGCTGCGCTGGCCGTGACGGCCGCGGTCGGCATGCTGCGCGGGGCGATGGCGGATGCCCAGCGACTCCCCAGCCGTCAGAAGACGACTACGGCCGTGCTTCCCGCCAGCGCCCTGCACCTGCCGGGCGAGTAACTCCGCGCCATCGCGGCCCTTCCGGGCGTCAGGCGTTCGCGGTCTCAGTGTCGGGCGACGTCATCGACGACGTCGCGCCATCCTGGGTCCAGACGCGAACGATGTCGCGAATCGAAAGCACGCCAACCAACTCGGCACCCTCGACGACCACGAGGTGGCGGATGTGGCGCTTCGCCATCTCAACGGCGGCGCGCTCCAGGCTCCAGTCAGGGGCTGCGGAGATCATCGAGTCGGACTGGTGGTTGCCGACGAGCTCGACGTCGGGATTTTGGCCCCGGCCAAGCGAGCTGATTACGTCCCGTTCAGAGAGAACGCCCGGTCCAGGCATGTCCTCATTGATAACGACGGCGCAGCCGATGCCCCGTTCGCTCATCAAGCGAGCGGCTTCGCGCAGCGTGAGTCCCGGCCCGATCGTCAGGACAACGCTCGACATCCCATCTCTGACCTCCATCTAGGAAAGAACCCCTCTCGTCCGCGTCGTGCTGGCTGTCGTGACGATCCGGTTAGGTAGTGCGGATCGGCTCGAACTCTATCAATCACTCCAGCTGGCACGGTCGGGTCCCCTCCTGTCGCCCGCCGCGATAGATAGGATTCGCCGCGTGTTGAGCCCGTTTACACGCTCCCGCGGGAAGACTGTCCTGATCGCTTGTGCGTCGCTCGCTGCCGGCGTCGCCGTGGCTGGCTGCGATCTCCAGGAAGATGCTGACCTCGAACGCGGTCGGGCCCTCTTCGTCGAGAACTGCGGCACGTGCCATGCGCTCACCGAAGCCCGAACGGCGGCCACCATTGGCCCGGACCTCGACGTCTCGTTTGCGGCCGCGCGTGAGAGCGGCCAAGACCAGGACACGATTGAAGGCGTGGTCACGTCCCAGGTCGAAAATCCCCGGGTCATCAGGGAGGCCGACCCCGACTACGACAGGGCCTTCATGCCCGCCGATCTCGTAACCGGACGCGATCTTGACGATGTCGCTGCCTACGTGGCCAGCGTCGCCGGCGTCGCCGGCATCAAACCGCCCGATCTTGGCAGCGGCGAAGATATTTTCGCCGAGCAGTGCGCGCAATGCCACACCCTCGGCGTGGCCGGCAGCACGGCCCAGGTGGGCCCAAACCTTGACGACGCGATCCCCGGACAGGACGCGGCCCAGATCGAGGAGTCGATCCGCAACCCGCAGGCCGAGATCTCGTCGCTGCCGTTCCAGGGCTCCACCATGCCGGCGTTCGACACAAACGCCATTCCGCCCGAGAACCTCGCCGACTTGATTCGCTACCTCCTGAGCAGCGCCGGCAAGTAGCCGGGCGACCCGCTCAGCCTGACTCGCCCTCCAGGTCGACCACGACGTGCGTGACGGGCTGTGGCAGCTCGTCACGAGCCCTTTCGACGACCCCGGATTCGAGCCATCGCGACCGCGCTGGTGGATGCGTCGAGATGACGACCTCATCGGCCGGGAACTCGCCCAGCGCGTCCTCGATCGCCTGATTGGGATCGTGGTGGTCGCCAAGACGGCCCTTCGCCGCAATCCCTGCGTCGCGCATCTTGCCAAGCGAATCGTCGAGCCGCGCCTGGGCCTCGGCGATCCCGACGTCGATATCCGAAGACCAATGCTCGGCCGCTGAACCCGCCAGAGGCGGCACGACCACCAATACCTCGCTGCGGTTCTGTTTCATCGTTCGCGAGCGCAGGTCGCCAAGCAGCGCGGCGCCGGCAACCGTTTCGTTTGCCACCACCAGGATGCGATGGACGCCGTCGTCCGGAACCGCGGCTACCTCAGGCTGATGAGGCTCCCGGATCCGCGACCGTTGCAGGAACGTTCCGATCGCCACTCCCGCCTCGAGGCCGAAGAGAATCGCCCCCGCGAGCGGGTCGATGAGCAGCGCCAGCAAGATCACGGGGATCACCGCGATGCCGACGATCACGACCACTCGAAACATCTGCTCTTCGCTGATCTTCACATTCACGATTATCCAGATTTCTCGGAGTAGCCGCCGGTGGTGGCGAGTGGCGGCGGCCGCGGGTCCCGATACAAAGGCGGGCTCAGACAGGGAGATCAAGGATGCCCGGAGTCCCTGTTGCTGGGAGCCGCGTCTCGTAGGCGGGCTCAGACAGGGAATTCAAGGACGCCGAGTCCCTGTTGCTGAGAGGCGCGGATGGCAAGCATGGCCAGGACGCAGGATCGCTGCCGAAGCGCGCGTACATGGGGAGTACGTAAGCGAGGCAGCGATCCGAGGACGCCGCCAGGCGCGGTCAGCCGCGTCTCTCAGAGGATGTAGATGGTGACGAAGACGACGATCCACATGACATCAACAAAATGCCAGTAAATCCCCGGCAGCTCGACACCAAGATGCTCTTTGGGGCCGGTCCCGAAATGCCCTCGCCAGGCGCGCACGTTCGCGAACGTCAACAGCAATAGGCCGACGAAGACGTGAGCGCCGTGCAGTCCGGTCAAGCCGTAGAAGATCGAGCCAAAGGCCCCGTCGCGAGCCGAGAAGCCGATATGGACGTACTCGTTCATCTGGATGAAAAGGAACGTCGCCCCCAGCAGCCAGGTCGCGGCCAGTCCCATCTGCATCGCTCGCCGGTTGCCCGAACGCGCGCCCTCAAGCGCCCAGTGCACCGTGAAACTGGACGAGACCAAAATCGCCGTGTTGACACCAGCCACCAGCACTGGCAACTCGTAGGGCTCGGGCGGCCAGGGTCCCTGGTTTGCCACGACCCGGATGAAGAAGTACGACGCGAAGAACGCGCCGAACAGCATGATCTCGGAGACGATGAAAAGCAGGATCCCCAGCGTCGCCCGGTCGATGGAAGAGCTGTTGTGAGCC
The DNA here is from genome assembly GCA_963701205.1 of uncultured bacterium. Taxonomy (GTDB): domain Bacteria; phylum Actinomycetota; class Thermoleophilia; order Solirubrobacterales; family 70-9; genus JALZKA01. Next base: position 324,886 of record OY969575.1, read on the forward strand.
TCCGGAGGGCCGTGGTGATGGTCAGCGCCCGATGCGTGGTCCGCCGTGATCGAAGCACTCTCCATGGCTAGACCTGCGCTCCCGCGCTGACGGGCGCGACCGCGTCCCCGGCCTCCACGTGCTCGACCGGCTTGTCGGTCAGCTCCTTGACGTGCTCGATCAGGCCTTCCTCCAGCCAAACTGACTGCTCGCCGGCCAACGTGGCAATCAGCACCTCGTCGATCCGGTAGTGGGCGATCGCGTTCTCGACCGCCGCGAAGGGAGCGGGGCTCATGGGCTGGCCCGTCGCGTCAATGCCACCCTTGTACATCTCGGCCAGCGTCCGCGCGAGGCGCTCACACACTTCCTCGCGTGTCAGTTGGCCGGACCGCGGACAGATGAACGTGTAGCGGTGCGGCGACTCCTCGGCGCGAGCCTTGAGCCGACCGATCAAGTCGGGGCTGGCAACGGTTTGGGTGGCGACGACGAGGGTGTGGGTCACGTCCCAGCGAATCGCGTCGTCGTCGATGCGAACCGGTATGTGCGTGATCGGCGTCTCGTCGAACTTGGCGGTAGCCCACTCGACCAGGTCGCGCCGGGTCAGTCCATAGCGGGACTCGATCAGGCAGGAAAGCAGCACCTCGGCCGGCTCCCACGCCCGAATCGCATCGCCCAACGCTAGCGCCGGATCCGGATCCATGACCGCGATCTCCGCCTCAATGCCGAACTCGGCGAAAACCGCCTGCGTTACGTCCACCCGGCTGCGAGCCGCATCCGCCAGCTCCTCGCGGCTGACGATCTGTCCGGCCATCGGTTGATTTTGTGGAGCCACGATTGCGACCTTGGACGCGCCCTTCTCGATCCGGTCGCGAACCGTCCCGAGCAGCTTGCGCCCACCCGCTACCTCGTTCAGAAAACACAGGATGGTCCCACCCTCAACATCCGGGACCACGGCCGCGTCGGTGTGCCCGGCGGTCATGGGCTACTCCCGGAAGCCGTACCCGCCACGGCGGGCTCGGGCGGTCGGACCTCGTGGCCCTCGTCGCCGGCAAGGATCGCGTGACGGGCGCCGGGAACGCCGAACTCGTAGGGCCCACCGACGACGCGCGGGATCTCGTCGAAGTTGAAGACGGGCGGCGGCGAGCTCACGAGCCACTCAATCGTCTTCGCACGCCAGGGGTTGTCGCCGGCCTTGGGGCCCCAGCGCCAACTGACGACGACGTTGTAGATGAAGATCAGCTGGGCAGCGCCGAGGACAAACGAGAAGATCGAGATCACGAGGTTCCAGTCGCCGAACTGGGCGGAGTAATCGGCGACACGGCGCGGCATGCCCTCGAGCCCGATCCAGTGCATCGGGACGAACGTTCCGAGCATGCCGACCAGGGTCAGCCAGAAATGCATCCGACCCAAACGCTCGTCGTACATCCGGCCCGTGATCTTCGGGAACCAGTGGTAGAGCCCGGCGAAGATCGTGAACACCGAGCCGCCGAAGAGGACGAAGTGGATGTGGGCAACGATGAAGTAGGTATCCGACATGTGGATGTCCAGGGGCACCATGCCCAGCATCACGCCCGAGATCCCGCCCACGACAAACGTGACGATGAAGCCCAGCGAAAACAGCATCGCGGTCGATTTCAGGTGCAAAACGGAGTCGAAAAGGGTGGCTAACCAGGAGAAGATCTTGATCCCCGTCGGCACCGCGATCAGGAGTGTCGTGATCATCATCGGCACCCGCAGCCAGCTGAACATGCCGGAGACGAACATGTGGTGGGCCCAAACGGTGTAGGACAGGACAACGATCCCGATCAGGGCCAGGGCCATCAGCCGGTAGCCAAAGATCGGCTTGCGGGCGTGCGTTGAAAGCACCTCGGAGATGATCCCGAAGCCCGGCAGCATCATGATGTAGACCGCCGGGTGCGAGTAGAACCAGAAGATGTGCTGATAGCTCAGCACATCACCTCCCGTGGCCGCCTGGAAGAAGTTCGTGTTGAGCGCCCGGTCGAACAGCACCATGAACTGGGCACCGGCAATGAACGGGGTTGCCGCGACGACGAGGAGTGACGTCGAGAGGTTCGGCCCAGACCAGCAGGGGCATGCGCCAGAACGTCATTCCGGGCGCCCGCATCGTGATGATCGTCACAAGGAAGTTGAGGGCTGTCGCAATCGAAGACGCGCCGGCGAACTGCACGCCGAGGTTGAAGAACGACTGGCCCAGCGGCGCGCCGGTCGAGAGCGGCGCGTACCCGGTCCACCCCGCATCAAAGGCCCCGCCCGGCACGAAATAGCTGCTGAGGAACAGGACCCCCGCCATCGGCAGCATCCAGAATGAAAGCGCGTTCAGGCGCGGGAACGCCATATCCGGGGCGCCGATCATCAACGGCAGGACGTAGTTCGCGATCCCCGCGAAGACGGGAATGATGAAGAGGAAGATCATGAAGGCGGCGTGCGTTGAAAACAGGCCGTTGAAGAACCCTGGATCGACGATCTGGGTACCGGGCTGGGCGAGCTCCGCGCGCACCGCCATCGCCGCCAACCCGCCGACGATGAAGAAGAAGAAGGTGGTGCAGATGTACTGGATCCCGATCACCTTGTGATCGGTGTTGAAGCGGAAGTAGTCCTTCCAGGACGAGGCCCCGTGCTGCGAATGATCCTCGGGAATCGTCGGGGCGCCGCCTGCCCAGCGGAACCAGTAGCTAAAGCAGCCCATGCCGACCAGGAAACCGAGCGGCGCGGTAATCCCAGGAACGATCAGATGCGGGTAGCCGGTCTGCTCAGTCTGGAAAATCTCAAGGCCCGAAATCGCGCGCAGGGCCACAACTAGGCCGAACCCGAATGCCGCGCCAACGACGAACCCGAACAGCGCCCGTGGCATCCCTGGATCTTCTAGCGCTGACGGCAACATCATCTCGACCCTACCTAGTCGCCCTTGCCCGCAGCGGTCGCCGCCGCCGCTTCGTTGCCGCTGGCCAGAGGCTCTTGACCGGCGGCCCAGGCTTCGAAATCGCGCTGTGTCTCAACGACGACCTTGGCTCGCATCGTGGAGTGCCCGAAGCCGCAAAGTTCCGTACAGATCAGGCTGTAGGTACCGAGGCGGTTGGGCGTGACGACGAACTGGTTGTCGACATCGGTCGGATTGCCCTCGGCAATCGGAACGAGATCACGCTTGATCCGCCACTCGGGCACCCAGAACGAGTGCAGTACATCGATTGCCCGCGCGCTGATGTCGAGCTGCCGATCGACCGGAACGTGAAGCTCGTTTGCGGTGACCCCTTGTTCCGGGTAGTCGAACGTCCACTTGAACTGCTGGGCCGTGACCTCGAGGGGCAGTTGATTAGAAGCCTCGGCCTCGATGTCGTTGAGCACGATCCAGGAGTAGGCGCCACCGAAGAGAACGATGATCGTCGGGATAACGGTCCAGGCGATCTCAAGCTTGGTGTTGCCGTGAATCGGCTTGCCGTCCGACTCGTCGCCGGGCTTGGCGCGGAACTTGTGGATGCAGTAGCCGAGCATCACGATGACAACCGCAAAAACGAAACACGAGATGACGATCATCACGTCGAGGAGCTTGTCGATGTCGTCCGCCTGGGCGGAGCCCTGGGTTCCGTTCCAATCGGGAATCAGCATGATCACCGACTGGACAACCGTCAGCACGATCATCAGCCCGAAGAGGCGTACGTAGGTTCCCCGGTTCACGCGCGGCATTCTATTGAGCGCGGCCGGACAAGGCACTCCCGTCCAGGCGACGATCGGCACTAACTACGCGCACGCGGCGGGTTCAATCTCCACGCGTGGACGCCGCGACCACGACTCGGGCTACCCGCTCCCAGCTCCAGAGCCGAACGCTCGTCTGTCGCAGCGCATCGCGAACCTCTTGGCGCGTTGCCTCCGGCAGCTCAAACCAGACCAGCAGGCGGTCCGCAATGGCGCGAACGGATTCGTCGTTGACCGGGAAGGTCACAAGGTCTGCGGCCGCCGCCGGGAGGTCGGCGGCAAGCGCCTCGCTGACCTCAAGCGCGCCTGAATGCCCGGCGGAAACCGGAAGGACGCCCGCGGCGGCGGCCTCGGCGGCAACCATCCCGAATGCCTCGGGGAAGGTCGAGGGAAAGATGAGCGCATCCACCGCGGGGACGAGCTCAGCGACCTCGTTGTGCTCAAGACGCCCTGCGAACGCGACGCTGCCGGCGGCGGCGGCGCAATGGGCGTCGTAGCCGGGCGGAGGATTGGCAAGAAAGGCCGACAGGTGGCGCAGTGGTGCGTCCTCGCCACCCTCGAGCCCGCGGCCTCGTTGGGCAACGATGCTCACAGCCTCGCGATCGCCCGCAACGAGGCCGGCCCAAAGCTGCTCGAGCGCATCGCGAAACTCGCCAAATCCGGCCACCAGGAGCCGCGCATCGGGGTTTGCCGCGACCACCAGGGGCCACGCGGCCAGCAGCAGGTCAACACCCTTCGAGACGATCAGCTTGCCAACAAACACGGCCCGAGGCCCGGTTGCCCTCGCAAGCTGCCGCACGGCCGCCGCTGCCTCGGCAGGATCGCGATCCCAGGATCCGCCCAAGCTTGCCGTTTCGATCTCTGCAAGCCGGCCCGCCAGGGCGTTCAGCCTGCCCTCCTTTTCGCCCGCGTCGAGCGGGGCGAACAGGCTCGTGTCAACGCCGGGCGGTCCGAGGCCGACCTTGGCGTTGACGGCCGGCTCGTCGATGGCCAGTCGCAGGCGCTCGCCGATGTGATCGGAGCCAACCAGGACGCCGTTGGCGGCCTCAGCGCCTTCCAGCGCGTAGGGGCGGAACCGCTCGAGGTTCGGAAGAATCGTGTACGACAGGTCGCTGCCGTGAACCTTGATTGCGAAATCTAGCCCGGCCCGGGCCAGGATCACCGGAGCCATCACAAGGTGGTTGGCAAGCGCGGCGTCGAATGGACCGGCGCGGTTGACCACGTCCCTGGTGGCGGCGACGTTGTGCTCGATGTAGGCGCCGAGCTCCGGGTCGGTGAGGTCGGGGAACTCCTTGACCACGAATCCCGCATAGCGATCGAGCACGTATACGGGCAAGATGCCGCCGATCTCGGGCGTGTACACGGTCAACGATCCGGCGGCAGGGGCCGCTTCGGTCGTGGTGACTTGGAGTTCACCGCCGACCCAGCGCCCAGTCGCATCCACGAAGTCGAGGCGATCCGTTTCCCGGTCCTGGCAGATCAGATGCACCTCGTGGCCCGAGAGGCGCATTGCCCGGGCGAGGCTGGCGTTGTAGACGTTGGATCCGGTGCCGCTCAGCAGGTACCCGTGGAAGATCAGGATGCGCACCCGACCAAGCATTACCGCTTCGGCTGGTCACTGCGCTCACGCCGCAACTCCCTGGGATAGGATTCCGCGCAATGACCAGCCGCCAGACATACAGACTGCGGGCCCCGGCATCAGGCCGCGAATCAATCGCCGCCGTCGAGCCCGGTGGCGTCTATGTGGACCGGGTCTCCGGCGAGGAGATGGAACCCGTCACGCGGACGCTTCCGCTCGCTGAGTCCGGCTCGTCGCTGCTGCGCACGCCCGACAACCTGCGCGCGTGCGCCCGTTGCGATCAGCTGATTGGTCTTGACCTCGCCGACTGCCCATATTGCGGCAAGCGGCAGGCTCCGCTCGGCTAGCGGCGGTTAGTTGTTCTTGGCGCCCTTGGGGACGAAGTACGCCTTGTAGAAGAACCGGTCGTTGAACTTGCACCCGTACTGACGGGTTGATCCAACCTTGGTCTGCGGCTTGGTGTTACGCGCATCATTGGCGCCGCACTCACTCCGCTTGCGGCTCGCACGCCATCCGTAGCGAGTGCTGCCACCCGACTGCGGAATGATGTTGGGGGCCCACGTGTGAACGGTCAGGGCAACGACCTGCCCCTGCCCGATGAGCAGCGGCTTGTCGAGGGAGAAGATCGTCTCCTCGTTGAAGGAGCGGGCCAACCGCACAGCCGGGCTCCTCGATCGCAGCTTGTAGCGCCGCTTCTCGCCACTTGGCTTCAGGATTGCAATTGAGGCGACCGGGTTCTTGCCGTAGCGCTCGTTCCCGAACAAATCCTGGAAGAACTCAAGATTCGAGACAGCGCCGTCGTCCGACCCCTCCGGAACCTTGTTCGACGGCTTCGAGCCCATACTGATGCTCCAGGCCACGATCTTGCCGCGCCTGGGAGCCGCGAAGGGGTGCTTTTGATTACCAAGCTTCGTGACGAAGCCGGTGACGCTGCCGACCGCAAAGCAACTGTCGTTGGGCTTCGGGCCACAGGCGGGCTTGGGATTCGTCTTGGCCTTGCCCAGCACGATCAGGCGGGCACCGGTGGCGGCCCCGGCGAGCATGCCGGCGCCGCCCACGAGCAGGGCGACGGTGACGGCCAGGGTGATGTAGCGATTTCGGCTCTTCATAAGTCTTCTTACCTGAACACCATCATTGGGGCACAGTTGCGGATCAACCACCATACCCACGCGGAAGCCCCGCACCACCTGCCAGGTGATACGGCCGAAACGTCTCGTGCAACGCCGCTCCATAGACTCCCGGCCCGAGATGCCCGCGATCGAGGTTCGAGGACTGGAACGCGCCTTCGGCGGCGGGGTCAAGGCGGTCTGCGGCATCGACCTCGAGGTGGCGGAGGGTGAGATCTACGCCTTCCTCGGGCCCAACGGCGCCGGCAAGACGACCACCGTTCGGATGCTGACGACCCTCCTGCGTCCAACCGGCGGCAGCGCCCGCGTGGCGGGCCACGATGTCGTCGCCGATGCGGGTCGCGTTCGCGAGTCGATCGGCGTTGCGCTCCAAGAAGCGGCGCTCGATCCGCTCATGACCGGACGCGAGCTGATCCGCCTGCAGGGCACGCTGCACCGGCTCTCCCGGCGCGAAGCAGCGCGACGCGGGGACGACTTGCTTGAGCGGGTTGACCTGACGGACGCCGCCGATCGGCGAGTCGGCACCTACTCCGGCGGGATGCGGAGACGCCTGGACCTGGCGTCCGCCTTGGTGCACGAGCCACGGGTCCTGTTCCTCGATGAGCCGACCACCGGCCTTGACCCGGTGAGCCGGAAGGCGATCTGGCAAGAGGTCAACGACCTGAACGCCGAGGGCGCAACCATCTTCCTGACCACGCAATACCTTGAGGAGGCCGACCAGCTGGCGAACCGGGTGGGAATCATCGCCGGCGGCCTGATCGTCGCCGAAGACACGCCGCGGGCGCTGAAGGCCGAAGTCGGCAAGCCTCACCTTGAGATCTCGATCTGCGATGGACAAAACGATCGAGCCCATGAGGTCATCGCAGGGATCGGCAAGCCGCTCCCCTCTCGGGACGGCTTGCTGCTCGTCGAGCTCGAACACGGCGCCGGCCAGGTCGCCCCCGTGGTTCGCGCCCTCGATGAGGCGGGCCTAGCCGTCGAGTCGTTGGAGCTCGTGGAACCGACGCTTGACGACGTGTTTGTCGCCAAGACCGGGCGCCATCTTGAGGCAGAGGCCGAAGCAAGCGCCGACGCCCAGTGACGGCCGCCGTTCAGAACGCTCGCGTCGTTGCTGCGCTGGGCAGGCGCTCGATCCTCCAGACCTTCCGGCGACCGCAGCTGATGGCGCCGATCATCATCTTCCCCTCGCTCTTGCTCGCCGTTCAAACAGGTGGCGCCAGCGCGGCCGTTGACCTGCCCGGCTTCCCCAAGGTCAATGGCTTCTTGGATTTCATGCTTGCCGGAGCCATGATCCAGTCGTGCCTGCTGGCGGGCAACTCCGGTGGAATCGCCCTCGCAGTTGACATCGAGATGGGATTCACCGACCGCCTCCTGGCGGCCCCGATCTCGCGTTTTGCGATCGTGCTCGGCCGCCTGGCAGGCACTGCGGCGCTGGGTGCCTTCTCGGCAATCTTCTACGTCGTCGTCGGCCTCGCCTTCGGCGCCCAGATCGAGGAGGGAGTCGTTGGGGTCCTGCTGATGATCGTCTTCGTGACCCTTTCCGCGGTCGCGTTCGGCGGGATCGGCGCGGCGATCGCGCTGCGCTCCGGCAGCGCGTCCGTCGTTCAAGGCTTGTTCCCCCTCGTTTTCGTGATCCTGTTCATCTCGTCGGCGTTCTTTCCGGCATCGCTGATGCTCGAGCCGGCGGCGACACTCGCTGAGTACAACCCGGTCTCGTTCATCGTCGAGGGAGTTCGCGACCCGATCGTTTCGAGCCTGACGGCGGCCGATGCCTGGAAGGCGTTCGCCTCGATCGTCGGGATCGGTGCGACAAGCATGGGCCTCAGTTCACTGGCGCTGCGACACCGCTTGAGGACCGGCGGATGACAGCTGCCCTGACCGTCGGCTGGCCAACTGTGTCGGCGCTCGTGCGGCGCTCGGCCAATGAGTTGATCCGGGTCCCGGGGGCGGCGATCCCCGGCGTCTTGGCGCCCACGATCTTTTTCATTGGCCTGACGTCGGTCTTCGGCAACCTCACCGACCTGCGCGGTTTCGACAGCGACAACTACCAGAGCTTCTTGATTCCGGTTTCCCTGCTGCAGGGCGCCGGGTTCACCGGGGCCGCCACCGGGGTCAACTTGGCCCGGGACATCGAGCAGGGGTGGTTCGACCGTTTGCTCGCCTCCCCCGCCCCGCGATCAGCCCTCCTCGCTGGCCTCGTGATGTCGGCGGCAATCCGCTCGCTCGTTCCGGCCACCATCCTCCTGACTGTCGCGTTTGCGATCGGCGCAAGCTGGCCCGGGCTTCTTGGTCTGGCGATTTGCCTGATCGGCGTGATGGCGATGGGAACCGTGGCCGCGCTTTGGGGGTGTGCGCTGGCGCTTCGCTTCAAGAGCCAGTCCGCCGCTCCGCTGATGCAGGCCGGGATGTTCGTGCTCGTCTTGATGACCACCGCTTACGCGCCGGCGGAGCTGCTCCAAGGTTGGCTTCAGACCGTGGCTGAGATCAACCCCGTGACCCAGGTCCTGGAAATGGCCCGGCAGGGATTCGTCGTCGGCGATGTATCGCTTGGCGAAACCTGGCCCGGGCTGGCTGCGCTGGCCGGCCTCGCGTTGGCCTTCGGCGCATTCGCGATGCGTGGGATGCGGCGCATGGCACTGTGACGGTCTGGCCACGGTGACCGCGGACACGCCTTCCGGCACCGGGCTAATTCCCGAACTCTGTCGCGGGGTTCTATCCGCAAGCTGGGCGGAGGGCAATCGCAGCGGCGTCCCATACGGCTACACCCGTCCCTCCCCCACTCGCTATCCATGGCAGTGGTACTGGGATTCTTGCTTTGCCGCGATCGTCTGGCGCCGAATCGACCCAGCGCGATCGCGCTCCGAGCTGGAGTCGCTACTGCGGGCATCGCGCGAGGATGGCTTCATCGGCCACGTGACTTTCTGGGACCAGCCGTTGACGTTGAAGCGGCGTATTTATTACAACGTCGATCGCCGCTCGTCGGCGATGACGTCAACGATCCAACCCCCCCTGCTTGCCTGGGCCTGGCGAATTGCGGTTGGCGACCCGGCGGACGATCCGCGAATCGCGCGGCACCACGAGTGGCTGCTGGCCAATCGCGACCTTGAGGGAGACGGCCTGCTGTGGCTGATCCAGCCCGATGAGTCGGGCCTCGACTCGTCCCCCAAGTTCGATCCGGTCTGGGGCTGGCGCTCGCACGCGAACTGGGGCTTTCCAACGCTGGTCTCCCGATCACGCCGGTTGGGATGGGATGCAAGGCGGATCCGCGATGCCGGGGGACCGGTGCTCTGCGAAGTCGTCACCAACGTCCTCTGGGGCCTGTCCCGCCTCGCGATGGGTCAGCCGTCGATAACGCCGGCCCTGGTTGATCGCCTCTGGGACGAGGAACGGGGCCGATTCACCGACGAAGCCCAACCCGGCGGGCTGCGACCGGATGTGGACACGTGGGCGTCGCTGTCGCCGCTTGCCCTGCCCGACCTACCCGAAGCAATCGGCCGTCGGCTGGTCGAGGAGCATCTGCTCGACCCCACGCGCTACTGGCTGGATCATCCGCCGCCATCGGTTGCCGCCAGCGATCCCGCCTTCGAGCCCAACCGTGGACCGGGCTGGAAACTGCGCTACTGGCGCGGGCCAACGTGGATCAACGCCGCCTGGATGTTGTGGATCGGCATGCAAAGGCTTGGGTATCTGGCCGAGGCGCGGGCGATGGCCGCCCGGCTCGTGCCGATGATCGAGCGCGAGGGATTGCGTGAGTACTACGACCCGTTGACCGGCGAGGGGCTTGGCGCCCGCGAGTTCGCCTGGTCCAGCCTGATCTGGGAGTTGTGGGACCCGGATCCCACGGCGCCCAACAGCTACCTGCCGACCTGATGCCGGGGCTGCCTACTTGTAGCGGTAGGTGATGCGCCCGCGGTCTAGGTCGTAGGGCGAGAGCTCGATCTTGACCCGGTCCCCCGGGAGGATGCGAATGTAGTGACGGCGCATCTTGCCGGAGATATGGCCGAGGACTTCATGGTCGTTGTCGAGCGTGACCTTGAACATCGTGTTGGGCAGGGCCTCGGTGACCTCGCCCTCCATCTCGATCTTTTCTTCCTTACCCATCGGCGCGCCAGAGAGTAGCACCGGAGAACCGCTTATCCACGCGGATTGGGACGCCTCAGCGGCCCTTGAATGAAGCCTTGCCGGGACCCTCGTCGAGGAATGAGCGGACCGCTCCCTGCAGGTCTTCGGTCTCAAACAGGTCGGCGAAGACACCCGGCGTGATCTCGTCCGCGTGGTCCACCCCGCCCTCCAGATAGGCACGCACGATCCGCTTGGTCATCCCGTGGGCGACCGTGGGACCCGCCGCAAGCGTGTGCGCAAACTTCATTCCCTTGGCCTGCAAATCGGCATCCGGCAACGACCCGATTGACGACGTTCCACCGCTCCATGGTCGCGGCGTCGTAGAGCCCGCCCGTCATCACGAACTCGCGGGCTCGGGCGGGGCCCGCGCGCTCCGCCATTCGCTGTGTGCCTCCGGCACCCGGTGTGAGGCCAACGACCCGCTCGACAAGACCGAAGCGGGTGGACTCCCCAGCCCAGATCATGTCGCATGCCAGCGCCACTTCGAGCCCTGCGGTCAGGCATAGACCGTGGCAAAGAGCCAGGGTCGGGATCGGCAAGGCCTCAAGGCGCTTGATCGGCCCGAGCAGCGGCGGAAACGGCTCGTCGGAATCGACTGAGTCGGCGAACACCTGAACGTCCACACCGCCCGAAAAGATCTCACCGTCCGCGCGCCAGACGGCGGCGCGTGCGTCCGATTCTTCGATCTCGGCAATGCAGTCCTCGAGCGCGTGGAACGAGTCGGGCCCGAACAGGTTGAGCGGCGGATTCGAGAGCGTGATGACCGCGACGTCGCCGTCGCGGCTCATGACTACCGACGCCATCGGACTTCAGGGGCTGGAAGGCGTGCGCTCACCGGGCACACCCTATTCGTTGCGATCGAGCCTGCGCCGGGCGTGTTCAATGGCGTCGGAGCGGCTGGACACCTCATTCGCATAGACGGCAGCGCGAAGCTCGTCGAGGAGCGCTCCAAGCGCAGGGCCCTCCTCGATTCCCAGCTCCCGCGCCAGCTCGTCGCCCGCGACCGGTAGCGCGGGAGGGCCGGTCTCGCGCCAATCGAGCGCGGCCGGCAGTACCTCCCGCACCAGTTCAAGGTGCGCAGCGATCATCTCCGGGGAGGCGATCACCCCGGAACCGCGTGCGGCCATCCGGTCGGCTGCGGTCAGCAGGGTGACGTCAGGCGCCACGTCGCCGCAGCGCGATACGTACTCGTACGTTCGGCGCCTGGCGAGCGGGCGTTCGGAGACCATGAACCCCAGGTGAAGGTGGTGGCGTGCCAGGCCCTCAACGTGGCGGCTGAGGGAGCGGCTCGCTTTGAGCCGGGCCAAAGACTCCTTGACCATCTCGGCGCCTACCGAGTCGTGGCCCTTGAACGTGACGTAGCCGGCATGGTCGCCCTTGGTGGCGGGTTTGCCGATGTCGTGAGTAAGCGCACCAAGCCGCAGGCCGTCGCGCCGGCTGAACCCGTCACCGATCGGCGCCGCCAGCAGGTCGGCCACCCTCGCGGCGGATTCGCCCGCGTACGTCGCCAGATCGGCCTCGATCGCAAGCCATTGCCGCAGCACCTCGACCGTGTGCTCATGAACGTCGAGGTGGTGGTTGGGTCCCTGCTCGACGCCGCGCAGGGCCTCAAGCTCCGGCAAGACCGAATCCACCGCGCCCAGGGCGGCAAGCAATTCGAACCCGCCGACCGGGTCCGGCGAGGCGACCAAGCCGCGAAGCTCCGCAAGCCGTCGCTCACCGGCCGGTTCCTGAGCGCGCGCCGCTGACGCTCGGCCAAGTTCGATCGTCCGATCCTCGATCCGCATGCCCAGAGTGGCGGCAAGGCGCGCGGCGCGCAACAGCCGGAGCGGATCGTCGGAGAAGCTTTCATCAGACACGGCACGCAGCCGCATGGCGCGGACGTCATCGAGGCCTCCGGTCGGGTCGATTGGCGGGCCGTCGAGCTGGTCAATCGGTAGTGCGATCGCGTTGACCGTGAAGTCGCGGAGTGCCAAATCGCCTTCCACGTCGGACGCGCGGAGTCTCGTGACATCAACATGCCAGGCCCCGTCCGCGGCGACGGCGCGCCACGTGCCGAACTCCTCGGACATGCAAAACGCGGCGCCCTTCGATGCCGACGCGATCGCCTCTGCCGTTGCCCGCTCGATCCCGGGCGCTACCGCGAGGTCGGCGTCAAGCACCGGCCTGCCCATCGCTGCGTCTCGAATCGCTCCTCCGACCACCCAGGTCGGGCCATCGGCGACTTCCGCTGCAGCGATTACCGGCGCCGCACCTGCCAGCGCACTGCCGATCACGGTCAAGCTGGGTGACCCGTGTACACGCGCGGGACCCGAGGCGAGATTCCGCAGGTGACCTCGTAGTTGATCGTGTCCAGCGTTCGCGCGATGTCTTCGGCCAGGATCCGCTCCGAACCCTGCGCGCCAATCAGGACTGCGTCGGCTCCGGTGGCGACCGCAGGCTCAGCACCCAGATCAACTGTGACGTTGTCCATCGAGACAGTGCCGACCGTGGGATACCGGCCGCCGCCGATCAAGACATCGGCTGCATTCGTCAGCCCGCGCCGCCAGCCGTCGCCGTACCCAATCGGCAGGACGCCGACCGTCGTCGTCGCAGAAGCCCGCCAGCGGCGCCCGTAACCAGCGCTCCAGCCAGGCTCAAACCGCTTCGTCTCGGCCAAGTAGGAGTGGAGCTCCATCGCCGGCTCCAAATCCTGGTCTCGCGGGTCGCGTCCGAACGGGTCGAGACCGTAGATCGCAATTCCACATCGGACCATGTCAAAGTGAGTCGCGCCATCGCGAAGCATTGCCGCGCTGTTGGCGGCATGAACGCAGACGCCTGGTTGCAGACCGCGAACCTGCTCGGCGACGGGCCGAAAACGGTCAAGCTGTTCGGCCATGAAATCGGGGTCGGAATCCGCAGTCGCAAGGTGTGTCCAGAACCCCGCCAGGTCCAGCGCCGGATCCGCCGCGACGGCGGCGCAAAGCGCCAGCACGCTTTCCCCATCGCTCGCACCCAGGCGACCCATCCCGGTGTCGTATTTGACGTGAACGCGGCAAACCACACCAAGAGCCTCGGCTCGGCGCGCGACGAGTTTCCGGAACCGCTCGTCCCAGAGGCCGATCTCCGCTCGCGCCGCGAGGGCGACCTCCAACTCGTCAGGCGAAAGCACGCCCATGGTGAAGAGCCGGGCGTCGGGTAGGGCGGCTCGCAGTTCTGCTGCCTCGGTCGCGGCCGCAACCGCCAGCAGCTCGGCTCCACCCCGTAGCGCCGCCTCCGCACTCGCGACCGCACCGTGCCCGTAGCCGTCCGCCTTGACAACGGCGCAGAGCGAAGCGCCGTCCTCGAGCGCAGAGCGAAGCCGCGCGCAGTTGCGCTCGATCGCCCCGAGATCGATAATGGCGCTGGCCCGAATCATCGAGTGAGTCCCGCGCCGAGCGCGCCCACGACGTCGCTTGCGATCACGGACTCGGGGGTGCCGATCCGAGCCGCGGCCACCTGTCCGGCGCGGGCGTGCGCGAACACGCCCGCACAGGCCGCGTCGAACGAGTCCAACCCGCGCGCCAGCATTGCGCCAACGACGCCAGCCAGCACGTCCCCGGTTCCGGCGGTGGCGAGCGCGGGCGCCGGCTCAACGTTGATCGCCACCGGCGAGGCCTCCGGGTTGCCGTCGGCGATCACGGTGTCATCCCCCTTCAACACAACCACGCAACCGGCCTGCCTTGCTGCATCCCGGGCGCATTCGAGTCGCCGGGACTCAACCTCGTCACGGGACAATCCCAAAAGGCGGGCCAACTCACCGGCATGCGGGGTGAGGACGGTCGGCGCCATCCTCGCGGCCACCAAGTCAAGACGGCCGGCGAGGGCGTTCAAGCCGTCCGCATCAACCACGAGCGGCGCGCTAGCAGCGGCGATTACGGAGACCGCCATATGTTGCGCGTCGGGCGCGCTGCCAAGGCCCGGGCCGAGCACGATCGCGGCCGCGCCGGGCGCGGCGCCAAGTGCATCCAGATGGGCCTCGCGCGCAAAATGTCCGTCGGCGCCAGCGACGCCGACGGTCATGACCTCGGTCAGCTTGGCCTCGAAGATCGGCTCAAGCTCGGCGGGCACGGCGGCTGTGGCGTAGCCGGCGCCGGCGCGAATCGCTGCCGACGCGGCCAACGTCAGCGCTCCCGTCAAACCCGCAGAACCACCGATCAAAAGCACCTGGCCGGAGCTGAACTTGCTCGATGCGGCATCGCGCCGCGGCGGCAATTCGAGGACGCCCGCCTCGATCCAGCCACCGGCTGCCGCGACCGGGGCACCGGCTGGTATCCCGATCGGGGCCACCACAAGTCTGCCGGTGTGCTGCTTGCCGGGGGCGATCAGGTGGCCAAGCTTTGCGGCGTGAAAAGCCACGGTGATGACGGCGTCGATTGCCGGCCCCTCGGCGACCCCGGTTGACGCGGCGATCCCGGAGGCGATGTCGGCAGCAACGACCGGCGCCGGGCACTCGTTGATCGCGTCGATCGCCTCCAGCACGGGCGTCATTGGCTCGCCACGAAACCCGGTTCCCAGGATCGCATCGACGACGACGCCTGAGTCCACCAGCGCAGCGCCGATCTGGTCGGCCGAAACAGTGCGCCAGCCGTCGCCGTCAAGCCTTGCCAGGTTTGCTTGAGCATCGAGCGAAAGCTCTTCATCTGGCGAGAGCAGCAGGACATCAACCGCAAACCCGCGATCTCGCAAGCGTCGGGCGCAGACAAGCCCGTCACCGCCATTGTTGCCCTTGCCGCAGACCACCCGTACCGGGCCCGAAGGAGAGATTGAGATCACGGCCTCCGCCAGTGCTCCGCCGGCCGCCTCCATCAGCTGCAGGGACGGAATCGTCCGATCCTCGATCGCCCAGGCATCCATGGAGCGCATTCCGTCGGCGTCGTAGACGGGCTGGAGCCATTCGCGCAGCATTCGCGCAGCGTAGTGGTGCGATCGCACGGACGATTCGCGGATGCCCGTCCGGGTCGCAGGGGTCCGCTTGGTCAGGCGACGGCGACGGCCGCGGCGATATCGCGCGAGTGAGTCAGCGAGATCTTGAGTTCCACGCCGTGCCTTGCGGCAACTCTCGCTGCCTCGCCGTGGAGGGTGAGGGTCGGTGGCGCGTCGCCGCCGCCGAACACCTCGACCTCGTGAAGCCGCAAGCCGCCGAGGCCCAGCGCCTTAAGGGCGGCTTCCTTGGCGGCAAACCGGGCTGCAAGGTGGCGCCCCGGGCGCGCCCGGGCGGCCGCGAATTCAAGCTCGCACGAGCTGAAGATCCGTGGGGCAAGGCCCGGCCGTCGTGCCAGCGCCCGCTCAAGGCGTTCGATCTCGATCAGGTCGAGACCAACCCCGGGGATCACCGGCAGGAACCCCGGGTGAAGTGGATCGGCCCTGTCACTCGACCGTCACGGTCTTGGCCAGGTTGCGCGGCTGGTCAACGTTGAGCCCAAGCATGTGTGCCACGTGGTAGGCGAGGAGCTGGAGCGGCAAGATCGCCAGGATCGGCTGCAGGATCCAATCGGTGGCGGGCACCTCGATCACCAGGTCGGACGCTTCGGAGACCTTTGTCTGCCCGGCGGTGGCAATCGCGATCACGTCTGCCCCCCGCGCGCGCACCTCCTCCATGTTTGAGAGGACCTTGTCGAGAATCGGACTGTCGGTGGCAATGCAAACGACGGGCGTTGACTCATCGAGCAGCGCGATCGGTCCGTGCTTCATCTCGCCGGCCGCATAGGCGTCCGATGGGATGTAGGAGATCTCCTTCATCTTCAGGGCGCCCTCCAGGCAGATCGGCAGGCCAATGTTGCGGCCCAAGTAGAGGAAGAACCGGCCCTTGTGCTCTGCCCTGGCCACCGCCCTGACCCTTTCCTCGACGGAGTCGAGCGTTTCCTGAATCTTGTGTGGCAGCGCCTTCATCTCGGCGATCAGCTCCGCGAGGCGTTCGTCCGAAAGCGATCCGCGCTGCTGCGCCAGCCAGAGGCCGATCAAGTACATCGCGGCCACCTGGCAGGTGAACGTCTTAGTCGCCGCGACCCCGATCTCGAGTCCGGCGCGGGTGTAGAGCACGGCGTCGGCGTCGCGGGTGGCCTGGCTCCCCATGATGTTGGTGAGGGCGAGGACCTTGGCGCCGCGCTCGCGCGCGAGTCGCATCGCGGCCAGCGTGTCGGCGGTCTCGCCCGACTGCGTGATGCCGATCACCAGATCGTTGGGGCTGACGACCGGATCGCGGTAGCGGTACTCGGAAGCAATGTCCATCTCCACCGGCACCCGAGCCCATTGCTCGATCGCGTAGCGACCAACGAGGCCGGCGTGGTAGCTGGTGCCGCAGGCCACGATCACGACCCGCCCGATTCCGGCGATGAACTCCGGGGTGAGCGCGGCTTCGACCTCCTCAAGGTCCACCCTGTCGTTGGCCGGCAGGCGATCGGCGATCGTCTCGGCGACCGCATCCGGCTGCTCGGCCATTTCCTTGCGCATGAACGTTGCGTAGCCGCCCTTCTCAGCCGCCTCCTCATCCCAGAGAACCTCGTCAACATCGCGTTCAATCGGGTTCCCGTCGGCGTCGGTGATCGCTGCCGTTTCCGGGGTGACCGTCACGATCTCGCCGTTTTCGATTGCCAGCGCGATCCGGGTTTCGGCCAGGAACGCAGGGATCGCTGAGGCGATGTAGGTCTCCTCGGCGCCGATCCCGATGATCAGCGGGCATTCCTGGCGTGCGGCGACGAGGGTCTCCGGGTGGTCGGCGTGCATGGCGGCGAAGGCGTAATGGCCGCGCAGATCGGCGAACGCCAGACGTACTGCCAGCGTCAGGTCGCCCGCGTAGTGCTTCTCGATCAGGTGGGCAACGATCTCGGCGTCGGTTTCCGACGAGAAGATGTGACCTTCGGACGAAAGCTGCGCCCGCAGTTCCGAGTGGTTTTCGACGATTCCGTTGAGGACGATGTGAACTGAGTTGGAGCAGTCCCCGTGGGGGTGCGCGTTTTCCTCGGTCACCCGTCCGTGCGTGGCCCAGCGGGTATGCGCCAGTCCGATCGTCGCTGGAGGGGCCGCCACGGCAACGGCCCCTTCGCCGACGTCAAGCCCGACCGCCGCGCGAAGGTTGGCAAGGTTTCCGACCGCCCGGACCGAATCAATCGTGCCGTCGGTCAGCAGCGAGATTCCGGCCGAGTCGTAGCCCCGGTACTCCAGCTTTTGGAGTCCGTTGATCAGGAGGTCACGGCAGGGACGCCTGCCGACATATCCGACGATGCCGCACATCAGCTGAAAAGGGTAGAGCCGTCAGGCTTCGTGGTGGGCTTTCAGGCGGTCCCGAGCTCGGCCTGCACGGAAGCGACCAGCCTGCCTGCGACCGATTCACACTCCGCCTCGGTCGGCGCCTCGACCATCACCCGGATCAGCGGCTCAGTGCCAGAGGGCCTGACAAGGATGCGACCGCGGCCCTCAAGGGCCGCCGTCTCACGTTCTACATCGGCCCACACCAGAGTTCTCCGGATCAAGCGTTTGGTGATCGGCGATTTGGACATTGACCAGCGTCTGCGGCAGCTTGGCAACCGGGACCGCCTCGGCCAGCGAGCGTCCCCGGAGCGCACCGGCGACCAGCAGCGAGGCCGCAATGCCATCGCCGCTTGGGGTAAAGCCCGTCCAGATCACGTGACCAGACTGTTCGCCGCCAAGGCTCCAGCCCCGTCGCTCCAGCTCGAAGGAGACATTGCGATCCCCGACCGGAGTGGTCGCGACCTCGATTCCCATTTCCGACATCGCGGTATGAAAGCCGTAGTTCGACATGACCGTGACGACGACGCCCCCGTCAAGCCGGCCCTCGGCCTGCATCGCGGCCGCGATCAGCGCGATCAGCTCGTCGCCGTCGCGCACGGTGCCAGCGCCGTCAACGGCGATCACCCTGTCGCCGTCGCCGTCGTAGGCGAAACCGAGATCGGCGCCCGTGGCAACGACCCGCTCCGCCAGGCCCGCCGGATGCGTGGACCCGCAGGCTTCGTTGATGTTCCGGCCATCGGGATCGGCGCCAATGACTTCGACGGTATGCGCCAAGGCTTTCGAAGATCGGTGCCGCCGATCTGTAGGTGGCGCCGTTGGCGCAATCAAGCACGACCCGAAGCGCCGAGAGGTCGGACCGAAACGCTGCCTCAAGCTCGCGGTGGTAGTCGGCAAGAGCCCCGTGCAACTCCCGGATCGCGCCGATTTGCGCGGGTGGAGTCGGCTTCCCGTCAACGGCGGCCTCAATACGAGCCTCAACCTCGTCCGGCGAGCTTCTTGCCGTCCGGGCCGAAGAACTTGATGCCGTTGTCTTGCCAGGGATTGTGCGACGCCGAGACCACCGCGGCCAGATCGAGACCGAGGCGGCGAACCAGGACCGAGGCAGCCGGAGTGGGCGCAACGCCTGCGACCAAAGCATCGCCGCCGGCCTGGGCGACGCCGGCTGCCAGGGCCGCGGCAAGCATCGGCCCCGATTCGCGCGTGTCGCGACAGATCAGCACCTGGGGTCGCTCAACACGACCCTCAGCCGCAGCCGCGCGGCCGAGTGCCACGGCAAGCTCAGCGCTCAGCGCTTCACCGGCGACCCCCCGGACGCCGTCGGTACCAAAGAGCTTGGTCACGAGGTAAGTATTAGCGCTTGGGCGCTGTGAGGCGCTAGCGCTTGGAGAACTGTGGCCGCTTGCGCGCCTTCTTGAGGCCGGCCTTGCGGCGCTCCTTGGCACGGGCGTCGCGGGTCAGCATTCCGCGCCGCTTGAGCTCGCCACGCAACTCTGGGTCTGCCTCGACGAGCGCCCTGGCGATCCCGTGACGAACCGCATCGGCCTGTCCGGAGATGCCGCCGCCGTGAACACGAACGGTGATGTCCACCTGGCCGTCGTACCCCGACGTAACAAGCGACTGGCGGGCGATGGTCTGGTGAAAGGAGCGGGGAAAGTACTCGGCCAACTCGCGGCGATTGACCTTGAAATCGCCTCCGCCCTTGGTCAGGATCACGCGGGCAACGGAGGTCTTGCGCTTGCCGGTGGCCTGGATCCGGGCGTCGGGGGCAAGCTCCAGCTTTGCGCCCTCGCGCACGGGGACGTCATCGGCAACCTCGGCAACGGCGGCTGCCTCGGCTTGGGCCCGTTCCTCGAGTTCTGCCTCGAGCGCCGCGCGCTCCTCGGCCGAAAGCTGGCGATCATCGTCAAGGCGGATCGGCTCCAGGTTGGCGCCGGGGGCCTCATCAGTCTTCTTTTCGCGGGCGGGGGCGGCCTCGGCACGCTTGGGGGCGGCGGCCTCGTCGTCGGTAGCGGGCGCATCTGCGGCTGCGGGCTCGTCCGCCGCTGGCGATTCATCTTTATCGCTTGCGGCCTGAGCCGCGGGCTCTTCCTCAGTGGCAACGGGCTCCTCAGCGGACCCCTCGTCCGGGGCGGACTCTTCAGCCGGCGCCGCCTCGCTGGGGGTCGCCTCTTCGGGAGAAGCCTCCTCCGCCGGGCTGGGCTCGTCGCTCGCTGTCCGAATCGTCGGCTAGCGCCTCGTCGGCTTGCGGTGTTTCCTCGGCCGTCGGCTCGTCCGTGGGTTCACCGCGTGCTGGAATCGTCCACGTTCTCCTCGGGGGTCTGATCGTCGCTCAAGTCTTTATCTCCAATGCTGTCGGCTCCTGGGCCGCATGGGGGTGTTCCGGGCCGGCATACACCTTCAGTTTCAAGAGCTGCTCGCGGGCAAGCTTGTTGCGCGGCAGCATCCCCTTGACGGCCTTGCGAAGGACCTCCTCGGGACGGCGGTCGAGCATCTCCTGAAGCGTGCGGGATCGCAGGCCCCCGGGATAGCCCGAGTGCCGGTAGTACGTCTTCTGCTCGAGCTTGCGGCCGGTCACCGCAATCTTCTCGGCATTGATGACCACGACGAAATCGCCCGTGTCGCAATGCGGCGTGTACTGGGGCTTGCGCTTGCCGCGCAGGATGTCGGCGAGCTGGGTTGCCAGACGACCCAGGGTCTGGCCCTCGGCATCGACGAGATACCACTCGCGTTCGCGATTTTCAGGTGTAGCTACGTAAGTCTTCATGGCCTGGGTTGGCGGGCAGCACCCGCACGAAAACCGCGCCCGGCAAAGCGCCTTGGCGCGGATCGGTGATTGTAGAGGAGCGCCGCCGTGTGGCACCCGGCCTACCGAGCGGACGCCCGGTACGGTGAGGCCGATGACCCGTCGCACAAGCTCTGGCGCAGGCGAGTACGGGCGTTCCGCGGCCTTGCTTGCCACGGCGATCGGGGCCTCGGGACTCCTGACGTATTTGTTCTTTGCGCTGGCATCACATGCGCTGGACCGCGACGACTACGGACGGATCGTGGTGCTTTGGTCGGTGATGTTCGTGGCGATCTCGGTCCTGTTCCGGCCGATTGAGCAGTTGCTCTCGCGCACCATCGCTGAGCTTGAAACCCAGCGCCGGCCGGTCGGGCCCGCCCTCCGAGTCGCGGCTCGAATCCAACTTGGGATCGCGGTCGTCTTCACCGTTGTTGCCGTAGCCTTGAAAGGGGACCTGGAGGCCCGCCTCTTCGACGGCAGCGAGCTTTTCTTTTGGGCGCTGGTCGCGTCCGTGCTGGGCTTCGGGGCCAGCTTCTTTGCCCGTGGCTACCTCGCCGGAACCGGCCGCTTCGGCCTGTTTGCCGCCCTGCTGTTCGTCGATTCGATCGCCCGGGCGCTCTTCGCGATGGCTGTGGCGGTCGGCCTGGCAAAAGGAGTCGACCCGATCGCGCTAGGAATCGCGATCTCGCCCGCCCTGAGTGTGCTTGTGCCGCTGGTCGCAGCTCGCTTTGGCGGCCACTCATCGCCGCCGCAGGATTCAATGTCACCGTCGGCGGACGCGACTAGTGTCGAGTTCACGCTCGCGGAGGGATCGGGATTTGCCGGAGCGATCCTTCTCGTGATGGTGAGCGAACAGGTCTTTTCTGAACAGCGGGCCCCTGTTCGCGCGTGCCGAGCTTGGCCCGGCGGCGGCCGGGTTCATCTTCAACGTGCTGATGGTGGCGCGAGCGCCGGTGGTCTTGTTCCAGGGCGCCGCGACACCGCTCCTGCCCCACCTAACACGGCTGCGATCGACCGGCAACGAGTCAAGTGATGATGCGTTTCGGCTCTCGGTGCGGGTCACCCTTTTGGCGATCGCGGGCTTCGCAGCCGCCACCGTTGCGGCGGTGCTTGTGGCCGGCCCGGCGCTCATGGAGATCGCGTTCGGCGACAAGTTCAGCTACGACCGCACCGGGCTAGCGATCGTCGCTGCAGGCATGGGCTTCTTCTTGGCAGCCACGACGCTGAATCAGGCGGCGCTCGCCCAGGGTCAGGCACGTCGCGCTGCAGCCTGCTGGGTTTTGTGCGCCGGTGGCCTCCTGGCTTCATATGGCCTTCTCGACATCAGCGTGTTCCGCCGGGTGGAGCTCGGTTTTGCGGGCGCCGCTGTCTTGCTTGCGCTGGCCCTATACATCGTCTACCGCCATCCACGCCCGAACGCCATGGATTCGATTGAGCCCGACTCACCGCGTGAGCTCGAGGCTCGGCTCGCAATGGCCGACGAATCTGTCTGAGTATGTTTGCGCGACGATGCCGCGCGCGCCAGTCCCAATTCGGAACATCGCCCGCCGCGGGTTCGAGCGACTCGGGTATCAGGTGATACGAACCGGTGGTCCGCCTCCGATTCCACGCGATTGTGATGATTTGACCAGGGCGACGATTGAAGCCGTTCAGCCGTTTACGCTGACGCCGCCCGCACGAGTGATGGCGCTTTGCGCGGCGGTCCGTCACATCCAGCGCCAGGAGATCCCGGGCGCCATCGTCGAGTGCGGGGTTTGGCGCGGCGGCAGCATGATGGCGGCAGCTCGAACGCTCATTGAATCGCCCGGCATGGAGCGCGACCTCTATCTGTACGACACGTTCACCGAGTTTCCTGAGCCCGAGGAGTCGGACACGCTGACTTGGGGAATGAGTACCCCCGCCCAGGTCCACGAGACGTTCAACACCCACCCGGTATTTGCGCACATCCCTCTGAATCGCGTGCGTGAGTTGATCGAGGGCACCGGCCTACCGGCAGCTCGGCTTCATACCGTCCAGGGATTGATCGAAGACACGATCCCCGAGCAGGCACCGGAGCAAATCGCACTATGCAGACTGGACACCGATTGGTACCGATCAACGAAGTACGAACTTGAGCAACTGGTCCCCCGAATCGCACCGGGCGGGATCCTGATCATCGATGACTACGGCGAGTTCGATGGGGCACGGCGTGCGGTTGACGAATACATCGCCGAGCATGACCGCCACTGGTTTCTGAACCGGGTTGACGAGAGCTGTCGACTGGTGATCGTCTAGCCCACTGGCTGACTAGGCTGCTTCAGCTTGCGAGCCTCCAACTCCATTCGGGCACTCGTTACTGGCGCCGCCGGGTTTATCGGCTCGCACGTAGCTGATGCCTGCCTTGATCTGGGCATGCCGGTCGTGGCCACCGATGACCTCTCCGGCGGCTTCCGGGAAAATGTGCCGGAGGCAGCGGACTGGGTGCAGGGCGATCTGCGCGACGCTGAGTTCGTGAACTCCCTCTGGCGGGACCACGGCCCATTTGAGTACGTCTACCACCTGGGGGCGTACGCGGCGGAGGGCCTGTCGCACTTCATTCGCTCGTTCAACTATCGCAACAACCTGGAGGCGACCACGAACCTGATCAACCAGGCCGTGCTTGGCGGCTGTGAACGTTTTGTCTTCACGTCGTCAATCGCCGTCTACGGCGCCCACCAGGTACCAATGACGGAGGACCAAAAGCCCGAGCCCGAGGATCCATACGGGATCGCCAAGTACGCCTGCGAGCTTGACCTGGCGGCGGCGCAGCGAATGTTTGGTCTCAACTACACCGTCTTTCGCCCCCACAACGTCTACGGCGAGCGGCAGAACATCTCCGACCGCTACCGCAACGTCGTTGGAATCTTCATGAACTCGATCCTCCGAGGCGAGCCGCTTCCGGTCTTCGGCGACGGACTGCAGACCCGGGCCTTCTCGCACATCGACGACGTCGCGCCAGCTATCGCACGCAGTCCGCTGGTTGCGGCAACACGAAACGAGACCTTCAACATCGGCGCCGATCAGCCCGTCACGATCCTTGAGTTGGCCGAAGTCATCGCCGAAGCGTTCGGGATTCCGCTCGAAATTGAGCACCTCGATGCCCGGAACGAAGTCGTGCATGCGTTCTCGGACCACACGAAGGTCAGGTCGGCACTCGATCTCGCCGAGCCGATCGACATCCGCAATGGAATCGGCCGGATGACCGATTGGGTGCGCGCCCATGGGCCGCGCGATCCAGTCCGCTTTCAGGGCCAGATCGAAGTTCCGCTCAACCTTCCGCCGAGCTGGAGCGAGGGCTAGTCGCCGCGCTCCCAGTAAACGGGCGTTCGCGAGATCCTCGGCCGCAGGCGTGCCGGCACTAGGCGGTGGTGTACACCCAGCCTGAACGCGCCGTAGCGAGTTGCCTCGTGTGCAATCGCGTAGGGGATTGCTGTGCGATAGCGATTGCGCCAAAGCCAACGGAATTCTCGCTTCACAAAGGCCAGTCCGTCGCTGCGAATCGCGCGCGACGAGCGCCCGGTCGCGATGAAGGTGCGTTCTGCCGCCGCGCCAAGATCGAAATAGCGCCCGAGGGCGTCACGAAGGCCGTACTCGTGCGAATGGAGAACGACGGAGGCAGGCGCATAGGCGATTGAGCGACCGGCAACCAAGAGCCGACGCGACCACTCCTGGTCCTCGGCGATGACAATGTCTGCCGCAAACGGAAACTCGTCAAGAGTCTCCCGCTGGATCGCCGACGAGACGTTGGAGAAAAGCAGGGTTCGCAGATTGAGCTCGGCCTCGCCCTGCGCCGCCTGAATCCGCGGATCGGGACCGTAGCGATCCTCAATGTAGAAGCGTTGGTGTGGTGGGGCCGAGCCATGGGGAAGTTGGCGGCTGTAGGCGGCGACCACGCGGTCAACGTCGAGCACGGGACGGATCAGCTCCTCGATCCAGTTCGTTCCGAGCGGGAGCGCGTCATCCACCGTGAACACGATGATCTCGCCCGTAGCGATCCGAGCGCCAAGGTTTCGGGTATCGCCGTGGTTGAACTCGCCGGCCGGGATCTCGTGCACGATCGCGCCGTAGGACCGCGCGAGCTCCTGCGTGCCATCGGTGGAACCGGAATCAACCACGATCACCTCCAGATCATCGTCAACCACTTGGCGCTTGATGGCATCAAGCATCAAGCTGAGTGTCCGGGCCCCGTTGCGAACGGGGATTACGACGGAGATCATCGCGCCGGCCCGGGAGCGCGCGCTATTCCCACTCGATCGTCGCCGGCGGCTTCGACGAGATATCGAGGGCGACCCTGTTGACGCCGGAGACCTCGTTGATGATGCGATTGGAGACCCGTTCAAGCAGGTCGTAGGGCAAACGCGCCCAATCGGCCGTCATCGCGTCGTCGGAGGTGACGGCCCTGATCACGATTGGATAGGCGTAAGTGCGTCCGTCGCCCTGAACGCCAACGGACCGGACCACCGGCAGGACGCAGAACGACTGCCACAGTTCGCGGTAAAGACCACCGGCCCGAACCTCTTCCTGAAGGATGGCGTCCGCGTCGCGCAGGATGTCTAGGCGTTCCTTGGTGACCTCGCCGCCAACGATCCGGATCCCCAAGCCGGGGCCCGGGAAGGGCTGGCGCCAGACGAACTTGTCGGGCAGGCCAAGCTCCGCTGCGACCGCCCGGACCTCGTCTTTGAAGAGCATTCGAAGCGGTTCAACCAGCTCGAATTCCAGGTCGTCGGGGAGCCCACCGACGTTGTGGTGCGACTTGATCGTCGCCGCGCCGTGTCCGTCACCGCCGGACTCGATCACGTCCGAATAGAGCGTTCCCTGAACCAAGAACTTGGCGTTGGCGAGCTTGGCCGCCTCCTCCTCAAACACCCTGATGAACTCGGCGCCGATGATCTTGCGCTTGGTCTCCGGATCATCCTGTCCCGCCAGCCTGTCGAGGAAGCGCTCCTCCGCGTCCACGTGGATCAGCTTGATTCCGTGTTCGTCGCGAAAGGCCTTGACCACCTGCTCGGCCTCGTTCTTGCGCATCAGCCCGTGGTCAACAAGCACACATGTGAGCTGGTCG
The DNA here is from genome assembly GCA_963701205.1 of uncultured bacterium. Lineage (GTDB taxonomy): Bacteria > Actinomycetota > Thermoleophilia > Solirubrobacterales > 70-9 > JALZKA01. The sequence goes on from OY969575.1 coordinate 350,535, forward strand.
CCGACGGCGCGATGGACCAGCATCGCCGCAGCGGCGGAATCAACGCCACCGGAGAGTCCGCAAATCACCTCAGCCTCGCCGACCTGCTGCTTGATCAGCTCGACCTGCTCGTCGATGACCGACATCGCCGACCAGCGCTCCACGCAACCCGCGATCTCCCGCAGAAAACGGTCAAGGATTTGCGTTCCGTAGGGAGTGTGGACGACCTCCGGGTGAAACTGGATCCCATAGAGCGCCCGTTCGCCGGACTCGAAGGCCGCGACCGGCGAACCTGGGCTTGCGGCCAGCGCGTCGAACCCGGCTGGCGCTTCAAGCACGCAGTCGCGGTGGCTCATCCAACATTGCTGCTCGGCGGGCAGACCCGCCAGGAGGCGGCCACCCTTGCCGGTCAGGGTCAGCTCAGTGCGTCCGAACTCCCCCGCATCGGCGCCCTCAACGCGGCCGCCGAGGGCAAGGGCCATGGCCTGCATGCCGTAACAGATTCCGAGCACCGGGATCCCTAGCTCAAGGAGCTCAGTGCGCATCGCCGGGGCATCATCGGAATACACGGAGGCGGGTCCGCCAGAAAGAACAATTGCGCGGGGATCGCGCTCGGTGATCCGCTCGATCGATACGTCGGCCGGCATCATCTCGGCAAATACCCCGCACTCGCGGATCCGCCTGGCGATCAGCTGCGAGTACTGGCCGCCGTAGTCAAGGACGAGAACCTCTTCACGCCCCGAAGGCGGCAGGACGGCTGGCTCGGCCCGATCGGCGTCGGACGCCTCGGTGGCGACCGATACGGCCTCAGGCATTCGTCTCCGAGACGGCATTTGCCACCGCGGCCTTGCCGTTTGACCCCATGCCGACGGATTGCGAGCGCTGCAACTGCTTGCCTTCCGTCTGCAGGGCGGGCGCAACCATCACCTCGGCGCGTTGGAAGTCGCGGATGTCCTCGTAGCCACACGTGGCCATCGACGTTCGCAGGGCACCCATCAAATTGAACGTGCCGTCGTTTTCGTGTGCCGGGCCGAGCAGGATCTCCTCGAGTGTGCCGTCTTGGCGGGTGAGGACTCGCGTGCCGCGAGGCAGCGATGGATGGAACGTCGCCATCCCCCAATGGTGGCCACGGCCTGGCGCCGTCTTCGACCGCGCCAGCGGTGAGCCGATCATCACCGAATCAGCACCGCAGGCGATTGCTTTCGAAATATCGCCGCCCGTGCGCATGCCGCCGTCGGCGATCACGTTGCAGTACTCGCCCGTCTCAAGCATGTGCTGGGAACGCGCGGCAGCAACGTCGGCGATCGCGGTTGCCTGGGGAACGCCCAAACCGAGAACGCCCCGGGTGGTGCAAGCGGCGCCGGGCCCGACTCCAACCAGCACGCCGACGGCACCTGTTCGCATCAAGTGAAGTCCGGTCGAGTACGAGGCGCAGCCTCCGGCTACGACCGGTACAGGCACTTCGGCGATGAACTCCTTGAGGTTGAGGGGCTCCGACTTTGTTGAGACGTGCTCAGCCGAGATCACCGTTCCCTGAATTACGAGAATGTCGAGGCCGGCCTCAAGCGCCACCTCGTAGTAGTCCGTGACCCGCTGCGGGGTGAGCGAACCCGCAGCCACCATGCCTGCAGCCTTGATCTCCTCGATCCGCTTTGCGATCAGCGCCGGATCAACCGGGCGCTCATAGATCTCCTGCATGGTCCTGGTTGCGAGTTCGGGCGGCGAATTGGCAATCCGCTCAAGCTGCTCGTCCGCGTCCTCGTAGCGCGACCAGATCCCTTCCAGGTTGAGCACCCCGAGGCCGCCAAAGCCGCCGAGCTCAATCGCGCTGGCAGGGCTGACGACGCCGTCCATTGCGGAGGCGAGCAGCGGCAGCTCAAAGCGGTACGGGCCAAGGTTCCAGGAAACGTCGACATCGTCAGGGTCGCGCGTGCGCCTGGAGGGCACGATCGCAATGTCGTCAAACCCGTATGCGCGCCTGCCCTTTTTACCCCGACCGATTTCGACTTCCACCTGATCTGACTCCTTCTAAGTTGAAGCTCCCAGGCTACGTCCGAACGCGGACGAGAAAAGCCCCTCGGCGAGGGGCTCAAAATCCGCTATTTGCGGCACTGGACCCAGTGTTTCCAAGGTCTTGGCGATGATAACAGCGGTAAACCGGAATCTTGGTCTTTACCGCGACGCGTGGCATCGGCTTGGCGGGAGCTCAGCCAACAGTCGCCGGGACGTCCAGTTCCCGAATCTGGACGCGCTGGAGCAGGCGCTCGACTTCGCTTGGGTCCAGCGTCCCGGCTCCGAAATGCTGCGTCGACTCCGCCCCGCAGGCAACTCCGTAGGCCAGACAGTCGCGGGGCGATGATCCTTCATAGCGAGCGGCCACATAGCCGGCAAGGAACGCGTCGCCAGAACCAACGGCTGCGATCGGCTCCATCTGCTCAATCTCAATCTCGTAGCGACGCCGCTCGTGGCCCTGGCCGACGATGGCGGCGCAACCACGTGTAGTGGTGATGATCGCCTCGCCCGCTCCCATCTCGATCAGACCCGACAGGCCGAGAACCTGATCCTCGGGATCGTTGAACTCGTGCCCCACTGCCTCCTCGGCCTCCAAGAGGTTCGGAACGACAACGGCGGGCTCGGCCCGCAGTCCCGCGCGCATCTGCTCACCGTCCGAGTCAAGAATCGAAATCACGCCAAGCCCCCGGAGCTCGCTGATCAGACGGGCGTAGATGTCCGGGTCGGAGCCCGGTGGAGTTGACCCGGCCAGCACGCACAACTTCGCACCCTGAGCAAGGTAGAGCACCTTTTCGACGAAGCGATCAACCTCGTCCGAGGTGACCTGGGGACCGCGCTCGTTGATCTCGGTCTGGACGCCGGACGTGGGATCCACGACCGCAAGATTGGTCCGGGACTCGCCCGCGATCGGCATGAACGCGTTGAGGATCGACTCCTCAGCCAAAAGCTCGAGGATCCGGGCGCCCGTGGCGCCGCCGGCAAGCCCGGTTGCAATGACCGGCCTGCCCAGCAACTTCAACGCGCGAGCGACGTTGACGCCCTTGCCGCCGGCTACGGTGCGCGACTCGACGGCGCGGTGCCGTTGCGCGAGGCGAAAGTTCGGGACCGCGACCGTACGGTCGATCGCTGCATTGAGTGTGACGGTGAGAATCACAGTGGTTCTGCGCCGAGACTACCGGGGCGAGTTCCGCCAGATCGCAACGGCCCTGGCCGTCAACAAGATCGCGACAGCGACAGCCAGGCCAAGGACGGCCCACGCCCAGCCAGGCAATGCGTCAATTCCCCGTGCTGGCAGCGCCGGCGCCGAGCGTGCGGCCAGGATGGGGATCTCGCCAACCGTCGCGCCGGCGAGCATGACGGTGGCTCTCCCCACCACCTCGCCCCGGTCAATCGGCCCTGTCGGCGGATCACCGGGTTCGAAGTGCAGTCGCGGCCGCTGGTCGCGACGAGCCACTGCCGCAAAGGCCTCGCCGGCAATCAAGGGAACGCTGCCACGACCGTCGCCAAGCCTGAATGTCGCGACGCGCTCGCCTTGCTCGACAAGTACGCGGGAGCGATAGAGCGAAGCCCCGTAGCGCAAGAGCTCCAGCGCGCCCTGGTCCCTGGCCACCTCGGTTGGAGCGCCAAGCACGGCGGCGACGAAGCCGACGCCGCGGCGTTCGGCGGAGGCGACGAGGACAAAGCCCGCGGCCACGGTGGAACCGGTCTTGACCCCGCTCACAAAGGGCGCCTCCAAAACCAGGTCGTTGCGATTGACCAAGCGCTTGCGCCCGGCGGCCAGTTCGACCGTGACGTGTCGCGCGTTCACGATCTTTCGGAACATTGGGTCACGGCGCAGGACGACCGCGAGATCCACAAGGTCCCGGGGACTCGAAGTGTTGCGCTCGTCCAGGCCGATCGGATCGGAGTAGCTGGTTTCGCCGAGACCAAGGTCGGTGGCGGCACGGTTCATCCGCTCGACAAACCCAGGCACCGAGCCGGAGACGCGGATTGCCAGCGTGCTGGCCGCGTCGTTGCCCGAGGCGACCAGCAGGCCATCGAACAAATCGCGAGCGCTGACATCCTCGCCTGGCTTAAGACCCATCAATGACTCCCCGGGGCCGGCCCGGTAGGGCGCCGCCCGAACGATCTCAGTCGGTGCCAGCGCCTCCATCGCGAGGTATGCCGTCATCAATTTGGTGGCGCTCGCGATCGGTAGCGCCTGATTCGAGCCGTGCGAAGCCAGGACCGCGCCCGACTCCTCCTCGACCAATAGCCACGCACTCGCCTGCGGTGTCGGTGGACGAGCCGAGGCAACCGCCGGCCCAGCGAGCCCGGCCGCAAGGGTCAAGACACTCGCTCCAAGCCAGACGGCAGTTGAGGCGGATGTCCTGAGTGTCCGCCTCAGCGCAGCTTCAAGGTTTGCCCGGGATTGAGCGTGGTGGCGTCGATCGAGGGGTTGAGCCGCTCAATCTTGGCGGCAGACACTCCAGTCGTTTCGGCGATTGCGCTCAGCGAGTCGCCCAGCTGAATCACATATGTCTTGGGATTGTCGGGCCGTTGCGCGTTGACCTGGCCTGAGCGCGCCTTCGCGTCGGTTCGATCAGGGGTGGCCTCGGGCTGGGTGTCGGCGATCACGAAATAGACGGCAACGCTGCAAGCGATGAGCGCCAGTGGCGCCACGACGCGTGCGGCACGGCTGCGCGCTGATCGTCCGTCGGAGCTGTTGGAAGCCGTTGCCATGGTCCCTTGCGCAGCGATCGTACCTGCGGCTAACCACCCTCTATGAGAGCGCCCGGCACGCTACTTCCCAGAGGTCGGCGCGAAGCCGCTCGGCCGCGGCCGCCGGATCCGGTGCGCCGGCGATTGAACGCGAAGCGGTCACTATTGCCGAGGCCGGGCCGGCTCGAAATGCATCCGCAACCGCGGCTGCCGTACCCCCCTGGGCGCCAACCCCCGGCAGCAAGAACACCGACCGCGGCATCAACTCGCGAAGCCGGGCGATGTGCCCCGGCTCTGTCGCCCCGACAACGGCGCCCAGTCCCGAAAGGTCCCGACCGGCGAGCGCCGGCGCCAGGTCATTGACCAACGCGGCGACACGCTCGTGAAACGGATCTGTGGGGCACGGCCGGTCGAGTAGATCCGCGGCGCCGGGGTTCGACGTCCGCACCAGCACGAACAGTCCCGCGCCGTGCTCGGCCGCGGCCGCAACCAATGGCGCAAGTGAGTCGCCGCCCAAGAAGCCGCTGACCGTGGCCGCATCTGCACCCAGCCCCTCCACCTCCCCCCAAGGCGTCGGTGTCGACGTCAGCAGACCCTGGGCATAGGCGCTGGCGCTCACGGGCACGTCACCGCGCTTGCCGTCGGCGATCACCAGGAGGCCGGCGGCGCGGGCGGCGGCAATCGAGCGCTCCAACGCGGTCCATCCGGGAGCGCCCAATCGTTCGAAGCACGCGATCTGCGGCTTCACCGCAACGCATGCGGGCCCAGCAAGGGCGATTACACGCTCGCACCAAAGCGCGACCGCCTCCCCCGCTCGTTCGGCGGGAGTGGTCCCGCCAACGTCTGCGAACTCCGTCCCGGCGACGATGGGATCCGGGTCAAGGCCCACACAGACCTGGCTGCGGCGCTCTTCAACGAGCGCCGCAAGCCGGTCTGCGAAAGCCGAAACGACAGGCCTCAGCCGCCCTTGACCTTGCCCTTGAGACCGGCGCCCGCCGAGAACTTCGGCACGCGTCCGGCGGCGATTGTGATGCGCTGTTTCGTCTGGGGGTTGACTCCCTGCCGCTCGGCGCGTTCTTTGACGCTGAACTTTCCAAACCCGGTGAAGTTGACTTCCCCACCATTGACAAGCGTGCTCTGGATTCCCTCAAGCACGGCCTCGACAGCCTCAGCGGCCGCCTTCTTGGAATCGAAACTGCTTGCGATCGCTTCAACAAACTCAGACTTGGTCATCTATTGATCCTCCTGGTTGGGTCAGAACGGCGCGCAATCTAACAGCGTGACTGGACGCCTAGCCGACGAACTCCGCATCCGGTCCTAGGATTACCCGCGATGAAAGTCATTCGAGCAACAATCGCCACCTGGCGGCGAGTCCGGTTCCAAGTCTGGATTGTTGAACTTCGCCTGCGGATGCGAGCCGTCGGCGGGCGATTGGAACTCGACGCACCCCATGGCGCAACCCTTGCTTCAAAGCCCGACGTGAAGGCGTACCCGCTTGGCGAAGGGGAACGAGTCTTCGCCCTGCGAATTGGAAAGGACGTACACATCGGCCACGGCTTGACGATCGAACTGTTCGCATGCGCCGACAACCGCCTTGACCTTGCCGACGGCAGCCTGATCCAGAACTCCGTGCGCCTAATCTTGCGCGGGGGTTCGATCGAGATCGGGAGGCACACCTGCCTTCGTGACGGCTCCTGGCTCAAGTCCAACGGCGAGTTGAAGCTCGGCGAAAACGTGCAGATCAGCCAGTACAACGCACTTCACTGTGACCAGCGACTCACGCTTGGCGACTGGGTTGGGCTGGCCGAGCGCGTAACCGTTTTAGATTCCGACCACGGTTTCAACGGCAGCGACGTCCATTTTCGCGATCAGCCCCTGCAGACCGAGCCAACGGAGATAGGCGCCAACACATTTGCCGCCGCCGGCGTCGTGATCCTGCGCGGCACGCGACTTGGAGCGAACTCATTCATCGCTGCAAACGCGGTGGTTCGCGGTGGTGACTACGAATCGGGTTCTTTGCTGGCCGGCGTGCCCGCCAAAGTCATCACCCAACGCAGCGGATCAGAGCCCTAAAGGACCAGGGTGCCGGCACGGGTCGAGCCAACCAGCGCCGTCGCGATCTCGGTCGCGTCCACAATGGGGTAAAACGCGACCCCGCCGAGCGGAGCGCCATCTGCCGTCGCCCGAGCCGCAAGGAGCCGCAAATACGGAACCGTCAGCAGGATTGCCGGCGGGAATCGCCTGCTGAGCGCGACGCCGCACAGGGCCGCCAACAGGGCCGGGTGGGTGGGTTTCCAGAATAACCCCCTGTGGAGCGCCCGGCGCAGCGCTGGGTGTCGCTTGAAATTTCGAAATGCAGGCATCCACGCAGCCGTCAAACGAAGCTGCCCGGCGACACCAAGCTCAAACACAGCGTGCTCGACAATCGCACCCGGAGCAAGAATCGGGTCTGCGCCCAACTCCTGCGCGCGCCACGCTAGATCCGTGTCCTCTCCCCGCGACAGCTTCTCGTCGAACCCGTCAAGGCGTTGCAGCAGATCACGACCGTAGGCCATGTTCGCGGCCGGGTACCAGGGACCTAGCGCCCGGACATCGAGCGTCCGGGCAAACGGGCCAAGCCGGTGGCGTTCCGCGGTGTTTGGAAGCGTGAGCCCTTGGACCATTGCGCTAGGTCCCACCGTGGCGGCGCCAACGATTGCGCGGAGCCAGCCCGGTGTTGGCTCGCAATCGTCATCGGTGAACGCGACGAGCGGAGCAATCGCCGAACGCCAGCCCGTGTTGCGCGCGGCACCGGGCCCCCCGCGCACCTCTCGGCGTATGACCCGCAAGTGCTCGATGCCCGAGCCCGTCTCGGCATCTGCCAAGAGCCGAGGGGTACCGTCATGCGAAGCATCGTCAACCACGATCACCTCGAAGGAATCGTCGAAGTCCTGTGCTGAGATTGCCGCAAGCGCCCGACTGAGCCGCTCGGCCCGGTCGCAAGTCGCCAGGACCACGGAGACGGCGGGCGTGGGTGACGCGGTCACTCTGGTTCAGGCGCGCCAAATCGAGGCGCAATTGCGGGCGCCTCCTGGCCGAAGCTTTCGAGTAGATGGGCGACGACCTCTTCCGCCTCGCGCACGGCGTAGTTGGTGCCCCGGTCATCAGGGTAGACCTGAGTCGTGTTCGCCAGATAGAGGCCCTTGACGCCCGCCTTGTAGGCAGGCATCCGCTCGCGAAAGTTCGGCAGGACGACCGGCTGGCCTGCGGGCTCCCGGAACATCCAGCTCTGCTTAATCCACGACCGCTCGAAATCAGGCGTGACCTTGCGAAGACCCGGTTCGTAGAACTCGATCAACTCATCCATGTCCTTTGTCAGCAGCTCGTGATCGCGCGGCAGATAGTTCGCGACGTAGAGGAAGTGGCGGCCGTCGTAACGCTCGATCGGGACCAGATTCGTCTGTTCGATCAGGCCAATAAACCCAAGATCCGTGTCGGCAACGTTGGTCCAGTAGTAGGGATGGAATTGGCGGTCCATCTCGCAGAGCAAGCAGAGCGCCGCGAAGTACTCGATGGATCGCGTTTTCTCCAGGTAATTCTCTCCGACCTCCGTGGCCAGCTCAAGGTCGAGGAGCTGTTCGAAGATGTCTGACGGCAACGCGGCGATGACCGCGTCGTAGCGCTCGGGCTCGCCCGTCTGCTCGTAGTCCCGTGGATCGTGCCCGGAGCGAAACGAACCGGACACGGCTGATGTCACCAGGAATTTGCCATCGGCGTCACGCGCAAGCTTTGCGGCTGGACGGTCGATCATCACGCGGCCTCCCCGCTCCTCGATCAGCACGCGCATGCGTTGGAACATCCGCTCGAAGCTGCCGTTCGGATAGACGAGGAGCTCGCCCTTGGCTTCCTCCCCCGAGACCTGCCGCCGGTTGCGAAGCTTTGCCCACAGCCACGACATCGAGATGTCGTCCGCCTGCTCGCGAAACTTCCCCCAAAGGAGGGGGCCCCAGACATGCTCCCAGGCGGGCTTTCCCATCACTCTCTCGACCCATGAGCGGATCGTGATCGGCTCGTACGGCTCGACGTCGTTGGCGCGCTTTTGCAGATAAAGCGCGCCCACTCCCATCCGCACGCGCGAGATCGGAGGCATTGGCGCGTAGCGCAACAGATCCATCGGCGTATTGAACGGATAGAGCTTGCCGTTCCTGAAGATCGACACCGACGAGGGCCACGTGTCGAGCTCGCAACCGATCTCGGCGCAGAGGTCGTGCATCTCCTGGTCGGACGTGAAGAGGTGGTGGTAGTAGCGCTCCAACAGCACGCCATCGCCCGTGTCGATTGTCGCCGCCTGGCCGCCGAGGCCCGGCCAGCGCTCGTAGACATCCGTCTCGTGCCCCAGCTTGGTCAGCCGATGTGCGGCGACGAGCCCTGCCTGCCCCGCTCCCAATACCGCAACCCTCATTAGGCGCCGGAGGGTAACATCGCCCGCCCGTGGAGCCTCAGCAATCGATTCCGCCGGACGTCTATGACCGCGATTACTTTCTGTCCGATATCTGCGAAGGGTTCGAGCAGGCGCAAGCCGGCGAGGTGTCTTTCAACAAGGCAAAACAAGTCCGAATCCTCGGCCCGAAGCCCGGGCTGCACATCCTTGACGCAGGCTGCGGCCGGGGCGAGACGGCCCTGGCCCTCGCCAAGGCCGGCGCACGGGTCTCCGGACTCGACTACGCAGAGGCGGCCGTAGAGCTGACCAGGGAAGCGCTAGCGGATTACCCAGAATCGGACATCCGCGTCGGCAGCGTCACGGATCTTCCCTGGGACGACAACACGTTTGATCGCATCCAGTTCTCGGATGTGATCGAGCACCTCGACCCGCCCCAGACGGTTCCCTGCCTTCGGGAGTTTCACCGCGTTCTAAAGCCCGGAGGCTTCGCGCTCGTACACACGGCTCCGAACCTTCTGTTCATGAACTACGGCTGGCCAATCGCCCGACCGTTTGTGCGAGTGGCTGGTCACGGGGAGATCGCTGACAAAGTCGATCACTGGTTCAAGATCGCCGAGGACTATCACGTGAATGAGCAGAGCGTGTTCACCATGCGACGGGCAATGCGCGAGGCCGGCTTCCACGATCCGCATGTCTGGATCGATCCGGACGTTCTGCGCGGGGGTCAATTTCACCTCCTGGACGGGTTTGATAGCCCGGTGGTTTCATTGGCCAAGCGCATTGCCGCGACACGCCCCGTTCGCTTGTTCATGGGCAACGACGTCCTTGGCGTTGGCGTCAAGCGCTAGGAAGGCACACGGCTAGCGATGGCCGCTGGCGAGTACTGGACCGGACTGGCGTTCTTCGTCGTGGTTTTCGGGGCTTCCGCAGGAGCCGCAGTGATCGTCGCCCGACGGCGCATGCAGGCGCTCGCTGGCAGCGTCCGCCTGCTGGCCATTGGCGTTCTGTGGACCGCATTCTTGATTGTGGCGCACCTTGTTCCGCTCGCAGTGGGTCAGCTGTCACGCGAGACAGCGGCGCTGTCGGCCCTACTCATTCTCGTGGCCGCCACACGGCTGCCGAGAACGGCTGCTGCCGCGGGCGAACCATTCCCACAGACGCTGGGTCCACGGCCGATCGATATTGCGCTGGCGCGGTTCGGGGCCGGCACCTTTGCCGTCTGGATCATCTTGATCGGAACCCAGCAGCTACTAACGCCACCGCTCGGCTACGACGCCGTCAACGCATATTTGCCGACCGCGGCAACCTGGATTCAGGATGGTTCGCTTGGCGGACTCCACGATTGGGTCGCAAACTTTTTCTTCGGCGCCGCTCCGGGCAACGGGACGCTGATCCTTGTCGCGACCATGCTCCCCTGGAACAACGAGTTCGTCGCCCATCTGTCCATGTACCCGTTTGTGGCGCTGACCGGAGTCGCGATCTACGCCCTGTGCCGCGAGTTCCGAACACCCGCGCCGGCTGCCACGTTGATCGCGACGATGCTGACCGCCGTGCACGTGGTCGTCTTTCCAGCGCTTCGAGATGCCCTGTTTGACCCCGTCCTGTACTTCGCGTTCGCCGCCGGGGGCCTCTTTTTGGCTCGCCACCACCGAACTCGCGACGGCGGCGATCTGATCCTTGCGGGAGTGGGGCTTGGAATCGCGCTCGGAGCCAAGTTCTATGGCCTGACGGCCGTTCCGATCGTCGTCGGCGTCTGGCTTGTCGCCCGCGCATTGGCCCGGACTCCCGTCCGGGCGACGTTGCGGCAGACCGCCGCGGTGATTGGCCTGATCACGCTGCTTGGTGGGGGCTGGGTTGCGCGAAATTGGATTGAGACAGGAAACCCCCTTTACCCGGTGCCGATCGGACTCATGGGGGTCCAAATCTTCGACGCCCCCGCGAATCCGCTTGACCCTCGGGTTACAACGGCGCTGGCCGACTACGCGACCGAACCCGAGGTCTGGTTCGGCGAGCTGCGGCGACAGTTTCGAGGAGCGGTCGGGCTCCCCCTCGTGGTCTTGATCGTGAGTACGTTCGTAGCGCTCGGCCTGTTGGTGCGGCGGCGTCGAACGGGCCGCAGCGACTCCGGGGACGGGATCGCCATTGCGGCATTGGTTGCGACCTACCTTCTCGCAGCCTCCTACGCCCTGACCCCATACTCCGCAACCGGCGAGCCCGGCAACCCGTTCCTTGCCGCCGCTAACGCTCGATACGGAATCCCAGCGTTGGTAGCGGCCGCGGCGCTCGCTGGTTGGCTGAGCGGAAAGTTAGGACCACGCGGATTCACGACTTTTTGCGCGGTTTGCCTGATTGCAGCGCTGGACGCGATTCTTGTCGGGGTGCTCGGCACGGACCCAAAGCTTTACCTCGCAATGGCCGTTGCGGCGACCGGGCTTGCGCTAGCGCACGTAGCCCCACGCCGTGGATTTCGACCATGGGTGCCGAGCCTCGGCATCGGCGTCGTCATCGGCGTCTTGGCTACGACGGCGCTGGCTTTTGGCACCAAGGTGGCCTGGGACGCATACGACGAGGATCGGTACACCGGGAAGGACACTGTCTTGGATCGGCTTGGCCAACTCTCCGAACCGGTTCAGGTCGGACTTGCGGGCGGCTGGAGTCCGGAGGAGCCGGGACCTGTCTATCCAGCGTTTGGCGATCGGCTTCAGAACACCGTTGAGTTTGCGGGAGTCACCAAGGATGGGCTCCTGCGCAGGGCAGCGTCGAGGGCCGAGTTCAGCGCATCGCTTCGCTCCGGAGATTTCGACGTGCTGCTGATTGGCCTTGGTGGGCCGATGCCGGAGGATCCGGCGATCTTCCTCGCTGATCCCGACGCGGATCCGCCTGAGGTGGCCTGGGCAAGGAGTGCCGGCTTTAGGTCAGTGCTGCGCAGCGATCGCATGCTGATGATGAAGACCGTCTTGCCAAGCGCAATCCCGCTCAATCACTAGCCGGCTGGCTTTTCAACTTCTCCCAGATTGATGACAAGTTCGAGTGCTCGCTCGTTGAAGCGATCCGCGCTGAGCGCTGCGACCGTGGCGAACCCCCCCTCGCGTAGGCGATCGCGCAATTCGGTCCGTTCCGACGCGCCACCCGCCAGCTCCTGTACGCGGGCCGCCAGGTTTCTGGCCCCCTGTTCCGGATCCGTCTCACATGGATCGAAAATGAGGCAGTTCCGCCCATCATCGAGAAACTCGCCCGACCCACCGCGTCCGGTGGCGACAACTGGTGTTCCGACTGCCATCGCCTCAAGCGGAACCAGGCCGAAGGGCTCGGCCCAAACCACTGGGAACATTGCGGCGTCGGCATCCGCATACGCCTCGGGAAGCTTCTCCCGGTGGCGCGACTCAAACCTGACCAGGCTGCCCAAGTTGCGGGTGCGAACCAACGCCTCAAGCTCGTTTCGATGCGCTTCGTCGCCGTCCCCGATCACGGTCAGCGTGGTCTCCGGTAAATAGCTCAGTGCACGGATCGCGATATCGATCCCCTTGCGTGGGTCTATGCGGCCTACGTAGAGCAACCTTCCGCGCCAAGATTTCACTGGCGCAGGCATGAAAAGCGAGGTGTCGGGGCCGTGGTGACAAACCGCCACCTCGCCAAGCTTCGGCCAGGCCTCCAATGCACGGAGCCGAACCCGCTCCGAGACCGCCAGAAACCTGGTGATCGTCGTGTAGTCGGCGCCGGTTATCAACCCGGTTCCTCGCTCTACCACGCCAGCTAGTACTCGGTGGCGACGCATCGGCCGCATCCAGGCGTCCTGGTCGTGGGCATAGTGAAGCCAGTAGTCCGCGAGGACGGCAAGCGACGGGATCCGTGCCCGTCTGGCGCGTTCAATCATGGCAAGCGACATGCCCCCCATCGCCCACCAGACGATCGCGTCAGGACGGAACTCGTCGAGCCAGCGACGAATGACCTGGTCGTTGTGGCGCTCAATTCGTATGCGTTCAAGCAGGCTGAAACGGGGCTCAGCATGGTCCTGCCAATACCAGCGAAGCTCGCGCATCGCCTCGCCTGGATAGTCCTCCTCGGCATCAACCGGGCCACGCTCCTTGACGAAATCCGTCGTCAGTACGCGAACCTCGTGGCCACGATCGAGGGTATGGCCGACCCACGAACTCCACATCAGCTCGTAGCCGCCGAGGCTGTGCGGCGGGTACATGTTGCCGATCGAAAGAATCCTCATTGCGTGCAGGGAGCAGCCATCATCGAGCCGCAGTTCTATACGGTCGCAGCCGCGCATGCCGAAGCCCGGGCCGCGTCGTCGTTTCCTATGGTCCCGATAACGAACAGATCCATTGATTGCTGCCAAGGCCCCTGCGCCTGTCTTTCGGACGGTGGCGGCGGCGGGCCAACCCGATGAGCGAGCGCATCGATCCGTCCCTGATCTCCGTCACAGCTCCGGTACTCAACGAAGAAGAGGCGATCGACTCCTTCTACCGGCGCGTGAGGGACGCCCTCGACGGCCAAAACTGGGAACTGGTGCTGGTCAACGACGGCTCCACCGACGGAACTTCGGCGCTTCTTGACGAGCTGGCCGCGGCCGACGCGCGCGTGAAAGTCGTCCACCTGGCGCGAAACTTCGGCTATCAGCCTGCGGTGATCGCGGGCCTCGATCACTGCGGAGGCGATGTCATCGTCACGATCGACGCGGACCTCCAGGATCCACCCGAGCTGATCACGGAGATGCTGGGGCTCTGGCGCGAAGGCTCGGACGTTGTCTACGCCGTCCGACGGGAGCGAGTTGGCGAGGGTCGGCTGAAGCTCTTGACCGCGCGCTGGTTCTCGGCGCTGTTCACCCGCCTTGCCGAAGTCGACATACCCGCGAACGCCGGCGATTTTCGCCTTCTGAATCGCCGCGCCGCGGATGCGCTCCTGCGGATGCGCGAGCGCAGCCGATTCATGCGCGGGATGTCGGTCTGGGTCGGGTTCACCCAGAGCACGGTTGCATATGACCGCGACCCCCGGTTTGCCGGTGAGACCCGCTACCGCTGGCGGACGCTTGTGAAGATCGCCCTCGACGGGATTTCATCGTTTAGCCACGTACCGCTGCAGATCGCCACGCTCGTCGGGTTCGCCGTCTCGTTGCTCGCCTTCCTCGGGATCCCCTACGTGATCGTCAGCCGGATCTTCGACCTTTATGTCGAAGGCCTATCGACCGTCCTCTTTGCGATCCTTTTCCTCGGAGGGATCCAACTAATCACCCTGGGGATCATCGGCGAGTACATCAGTCGGGTCTATGACGAGGTGAAGCGCCGTCCGCTGTATCTGATCGGGGCTCGCCGCAACGTTGATGGTCCGTATCCAGGCGTCGCAGAGTTCGACCATCCGACCCACGGAGCGATCGGCGCGGCGGAGCGTGAGCAGTGAGCGCAAGCACAGCACTCGATTCTGATCAGCTCTGCAACGCGTGTGGATCGTCCGCCATCCACCCTCACATGGAGGTGGCAGGCGAGGCGGGCTCAGAAGGCCTGATCCCCACAACCAAGGAGTTCGGAACGGCGCTTGGAAACATCGTTTGCTGCGGCGATTGCACGCATATGCAGTTGGACCGGTTCCCGTCGGAAGCGGAGCTCGAGGACGCCTACGCACTTGCGGCCTCTGACGCCTATGTCGAGGAGGAGGCGGGACAGCGCTTTAGCTTCGCCGGTGTACTTGAGCGCATTGAGCGCTACTCCGCAGCGAAGGGCAGCATTCTCGATGTCGGCTGCTGGGTCGGTTTCATGCTCGCCGAAGCGGCCGAGCGTGGTTGGAGCGAATGCCTCGGGATCGAGCCGTCGACGTTCGCATCGCAGTATGCGCGCAAGCAACTCGGTCTCGATGTCCGCACCGAAGAGCTGTTTACGGCAAAGCTCGAAACGGGCCATTTCGATGCGATCGTGCTGGGGGACGTCCTTGAGCACCTGACTCAGGCCAACGCCGCCCTCGATCGGGTCGCCGAGCTGCTCAAGCCCGGCGGCCTACTCGCGCTGGAGCTACCCGACGCCGGCAGTCGGGTTGCCAGGCTGATGGGGCCAAAGTGGTGGTCGGTAATTCCAACGCACATTCACTACTTCACACGCCAGAGCGCGGCGACGATGCTGCGCCGCCACGGCTACCAGCCGCTGTACGTTGCAACCGACCCGAAGTCGTTCACGATTCGCTATTACCTCGACAAAGGGGGGGGCTACTTACCGGGGGTATCGAAGGCCCTTGTCGCCGGTGCTCAGCGCCTTGGTGTGGCGGAGAAGATGTGGACCCCGGACTTCCGCGATCGCATGCTGATTATCGCGCGCCTGCCGGAATAGCGGCCGATTCGCCCGTCTACTCAGGCGGCCGGTAGAGATCGAAACGATCGCTGCGTTCAACAAGTTGCCAGCCTGCATGAAGCGCCCAGGTGGATTCCTTCGGCTCGGGTAGGGCAATCCTGCCGCGGCCGACCACAAGCAGGTCAAAAGCGCCATCGCGAAGTCCCTCCTCAAAGTCTGCCCGGCGCTCATAGCGCCGGGGCATCTCGCGGACGATCGGTCCCAGGTAGGCAACCTCGTTGTCGAACCGGGGGCCAAATGACGGCAGCACGGGCGAGATCCCATTGTCAGACCAGACGGAGGTGATGCCCACGCTTTGACCGGGTCCCGCAGCCGTAACCGCATCCAGAACCGGATCTGCGCCAACGTAGCGATCGTCGTTGAACCGGTCCTGGACGAAACCACCGGCAGCAATGAGCGCTCCCACCGCGGCTGCGACGGCGACCTTCCGCGCCCGGGATGAGCGATCAAGATGCGGCCGAACGGCCCAGACGACAAGCGCAATCACAGCAACCGCCGCGGCGGCGCGGACCCAATCAGCAGCCACTACCACCACACCCGTAACGAGCTTCCCCCTACTTGCCCAATAGATGCCGTGAACCATGGCGGCAAGCGTCAATACGCCAAACACGACCGTCCCGAAGCGAAGTCGCCCAGCGACCCAAGCTGAGAGCGCCGCCGCGATCACCAGTGCCGGAACGACATACCGCCCCCCCGCGCCGACCAAGAAGGGCAGTCCAGGCGGGCCAGCGGCTGTGTAGGGCGTGATCGCATACGCCAGTACAACGAGTGCCATCGCGGCCAGGGCGACCAACACCATCCCCCGCTCGCGGCGCTGGGAGCGGGCGACGAGCAGCGCAGCGACCATTGCGCCCGCCACCACCAGTAGCGCGGGTGACGATAGGGCGTGCCAGAGCTGCAGGAGGATCCCGTCCAATTGCCCGCCGCCGATTGACGCTGGCGCGTCGAATTTCCACCACGGACTCCAGTCGCCGACGTAGTCCATGATGGTGAACCCCGCACCCTCCCTGATCGGATCTGGAGGCGCATCAAAGATCGTCACCCCAAGGAGTTCGACCTTGACCGGGAAAATGGGGTTGCCCGAGATGATCCAATTCCGCAGCAGCCAAACCCCACCGGACAGCGCGATCATCCCCGAGATCAGACCAGTCTGACGGGCAACCGTGACCCAGCCATTTCGGTCGATGAGCCGGGCGACCGCCCAAACCAGCACCACGACCACAACAACAGACACCCCATACCACTTGGTCCCGAACGAAAGACCGAGCGCGAGACCGGCCAAGACCAGATCGGATGTCTGGCCCGAGCGCTGATGGCGAGCCAGAAACATAAGGCCAGCGGCAAGGCCAAAGAGCATTACGGAATCCGTAATGCCATGCGGGATCGCCGCCACCGCCACGACCGGAATCGCGAGCATTAGGGCCCCAGCGCAAAGCGCCGCATTCCGGGGGGCTGCCAGGCGACGGGCGAGCCCATAGGTCGCGACCCCAGTGAGGGCAAAGAAGGGCCAGATCGCAAGGTGCGCAAGGAAATCGTTGTGCCACGGCAAGACCGCAGCCAGGATCAGCACATCACCGCTGTTCGGGTAGTTACCGAGCGCAATTCCCGGCAGGAAACTGGTTGTTTGCCAGACCGTGCCGCTCTTGATCCAGGCGATCGCATGGGGCAAGTGGAAATTCATGAAATCGATCGAACGGGAGGGCTCGAGAATCTGGCTGCCGGCGTAGGCGAGGAAAAACACGCTCACGAGAGCGCAGCCCCCAAGGGCAAGTGGCCTCGAAAACCGCTCCCCGCGGTCTTCAACCACCTTCGCCTCTGACGCACTGCGCGAAGTTGATGGCATCGCGGCGCACCCTGCAAACCAGATCGCAGCGGCGACCAGAACCGAACCGCGGCTCAAGATGCCAAGTGTTCCGGGGAGCAGGTGAACCGCAAGGATGCCGACCGTGACCAGAACGGAAAGCGCAACTACGAACTCGGCACTGCGAAGATCGGGGAAACGACTGCGCATCAAAAGCCAGGACCCGCCACCCACTGCGGCAAGGAGCGCGGCCAGGATCGCCAGCCCGGAGAGGTAGTCGGCAACACTCAAGGCAGGTTCAGTCTAGGGTCGCGGCCGTCAATCAACGGGCACTTGGGTTAGATAAGGAACGTGCGCTCCTCGATCGCGCCACGCACGGTCGCTGCCGTCTCAGCGATATCCACGGCTGCACGCGCCGGCAAATGAGTGACGAAACGAGCCGCTGCTCGCGGTGTGGGATTTCCGGACTGGACGAACCCCGTGAGCGCACGCAGCACATACGGCGCCGTCGTGACGGCGGCCAGTCCTCGCCGGCGCCTCGGCAAAGCGATCGCAGCGATCGCGCCGGCGGCGGCGAACGCGATACTGGCGTGCGAGCGATTGGCGAACACCCCTACGTACAGAGAGGAGCGCAGTCGTGGGTGCCGCGCAACCAGCCGCGCAAAACGCCGGCGCCGACCCGCCTCCCGGATCGCGACTGGCAGCCAATTGGGGTGAACCGCGTGCCAGGCGATCGCGCGCGGAGCGAAAATGAGGGCGGCGCCGGATTCCTCGGCGCGAAGCCCGAGGTCGGTGTCCTCCCCCCAATGAGGCAGACGGAATCCCTCGTCGAATCCACCAAGCCGCTCCAGCAAGGAACGGGGATAGGAGATGTTGCACGTCTCATAGAGACCGGATGCTTCCGTGATTTCGATGCTCCGCGCGAGCCCGTAGAGCAGGTGAAGCTCATCTGGGTCGGGGCTGGTGCGACCCTGGACCACGCAGTCTGCCTTGGACGCGCCGGCGACCGCTTCGAGGTGGGATTCAAGCCAATCCGGGGCCACCCGGCAATCGTCGTCCATGAACGCCACACGCGGAGCGCGCGCGGCACTCCAGCCAACGTTGCGCTGCGGCGCGGGGCCCAACTCAGCACTTTCAAGAATCCTGACATTGGCGCCACCTGACTCGGGCGCAGGCTCGTCAGTAGAACTCGGCCCTCGAACCACGATCACCTCGAACTCGTCGGGAGATAGCGTCTGATCCGTGAGCGAGTCGAGGGCGAACGCCAGCCGGGTCGCGCGGCCATGCGTTGGGATCACGACGGATACACGGGGAGTCATTGCGCGACCACCTCCTTGTAGATCCGTTCCCAGGTTGGGGCGATCTTGGCCCAATCGAACTCGCGAGCGCGCGCTCGACAAGATTCAGCCGTCGCAGGGTTTGCGCAAAGGTCGAGCGCTTCGTCCATCGCCCGCACCAGATCCGCCTCGTCGTCCGTTTCAAACAGGCGGCCCAACTCGTCGACGGTCACGATCTCCGGACCGGCGCCGCTGCGGTCGGCGACAACCGGTGTTCCTGCCGCAAGGGATTCGGTCAAGACCATTCCGAATGCCTCGCCAACTGCCGGCAGCACGGTTGCCCAACTTGACGCGTAGACAGCGGCGAGACGTCCTTCATCGCTATCGGCGGCCAACACCTCGACGCCGTCCGGAATCGAGGTGCCGGGCGTGCTGTGGATCGGATCACGCCCTTCAAATACCCGTAGGCGCACGTTTGGTCGAAGCTGTTTCAGCCGGTCGAACGCGCGGAAAAGCAGGGCAGCACGCTTGCGCGGATCACCAAGGCTGGCGGGGCAGACCAACGTGGGCTCGACCGCGCGATCTACGGCCGAAGCAAAGCGGTCGGCAAAAAGACCGGGATGCACAACCTGCGGCGAAGCGAAGAGGTATCGGCGGAATGGGCGCGCCGCGGCCTCGGAGCCAACCGTCGAAATTGCCGACCCCGCGATAACGCGCTCAAGAATGTCCAGCCGGTAGCGCCTGGCGACGAGGTACTCACGGGTCGGAATGCCGTGCATGGTGAAGACGAACGGCGGCCCGCCGTGACGGCGCGCGACCGCTGCCGCCAGGGCGTCACTTGGGAAGTGCACATGGGCGAGGTCGAACTCACCGCTCATCAGGCCACGGAACACCGCGGGCATGTTGGCTAGGTGGTACTCGTAGTTGCGCAGCGCCCTCAGCTCTGGCGGGCGCCAGCTGCGCACGACCCGCATCCCACCATCTGGCGCGACCTCCGAGCGATGGCGGTGGCTGGTGAGCACGGTGACCTCGTGGCCTCGCTCGACGAGCTCGCAGCCCAGGCCATGGACGAGTCGCTCCGTCCCGCGCATCACCTCGGGCCAAAACGTCGGCGTTACGTGCGCGATACGCACCGACCTCAGCGCCGCGCCACGAAGAAGGGCATGGCATGGCGGGTCGGTTGGGCCCGAGGCGCCGAACACTCGCCATCATGAGAATCGATCATCTTTGCGACGATTCCATCGCGACGAGATATTGGAAGACCTCGCCCACCCGGCCAGCAGCGCCAGTTCCGACAAGAATGCCAATGGCGTGCGCGACGCGGTGACATTTCGCGGTGGCTCCGTCAACTTTGGTCAAGATTTCCGCTCCTGTTTTCATTGCCGGGGCCGCCTTCTTATAGCACCGGGCTACCGGTGCGCAGGCTTCCGGCAACCAGCGCAATCAGGCCCACGCAGTCAGCCGCGACCTCCCCGGCTAGCGCTCGCGGCCCCGAGCGGCCCCAGGGGCGAGCACTTCGATATGCGGTCAGCAGGTATGGCAGCGCCGCGGCCAGCGGCAAAGGGGTGCCAAGCGCCAGCCCCCAACCCAAGGCGCCCAACGCGGCGTCGAAGCGAAGGGTTCGGCGATTCAGGAAGAGCCGGCCAACGAGCAACTCTTGCCTGAGTTCCGGAATCCGCTTGATGATTGTCGGAAAGTAAAAAAGGCGAAGACGCTCCTGCGCGTACTCCGCCGCGGATCGGCGGAACACTGCGTGGTGGACAAGCGCTGCCTCACAGTAGGAGACCCGGGCGCCGCCGCGCCGTGCCCGCCAACCGAACCACACATCCTCGGCGAGCGGCTTTCCAAGGCGCGCCTTGAGCCAGTCCTCAAAGCCACCAACCCGGCCGTGAAGCTCGCGCCGGACGAAAAGGTTGGCCGTCTCAAAGAGGCCGCCGCGGCCATCAACCCAAATCGTCCTGTCGAATGGACGCCTGGTTGCCGATGGCACCGGCCGGACCGCACCCTGTACAAGATCGGCATCGTCCATCGCCGCAACGCCCTCACGAAGCCAGTCCGGCGCGGGCTCGCAATCGGCGTCGGTGAACGCAAGGATGGCGGCGCTCGCCGCAGCGACACCGCGGTCGCGTGCCGGACCTGGCCCGGCCTTCTTCTGGCGTATCAGCGTGACCTCGGGCTCAAAGTTGGCCGCGATCGCCGCAGTCTCGTCGGTGGAGCCGTCATCCACCACAATCACCTCCCACTCAAAACCCGCGTCCTGGTGGGCGAGAGCATCAAGGGTGGCACCAAGGGTCGCGGCAGCGTTGTGGGCGGGCACGATGACACTGACCGTTGACATGGCAGCATTGTCGCGGACGCACGAGACGAGCCACTAGACTTTCGATCCCTTGGCTCCCGCAACGACCGAAAACGTCTCGGCAACTGAGGTCGAAGCCATTGATTGGTACCACACGTTGGAACTGCCGGACGGCCAAGTGACCAACGGTTGGTTCGACCTTCGGAGCCTCGTTCCCAGCTATGGACTACCTGAGGACATGAGTGGCATGCGGGCCCTTGAGGTCGGAACATGGGACGGCTTTTGGGCCTTTGAGATGGAGCGCCGCGGCGCCGACGTGGTCGCGATCGATCTCGAAGACGACGCTAGCCTGGACTGGCCACCCCGGCGGCGTCCCGAGCGGCCGAACAGCCACGCACGGGGCGCCGGATTCAAGCTTGCGAGCGCGCTGTACGGATCGCGGGTGGAGCGCACGATCTGCAACATCTACGACGCGACGCCCGAGCGCCTAGGCACCTTCGACATCGTCTTTTGTGGCAGCGTGCTGATCCACCTCCGCGACCAACTGCTCGCGCTTGAGCGCATCGCAAACCTCTGCACCGGCGTTTTCATCTCAGCCGAGGAGTACGACCGGCGAATGAACCTGCTTCCGTTTCCCGCCTCGCGCTACCTCGCCGACCGTGAAAGCGCCGTTGTCTTCTGGCTGCCATCGATCCGAACATGGAAGCGGATGATGTGGACCGCCGGATTTGAGCGTGTGGAGCAAAAAGCGCGGTTCAAGCTCCCGTCCCGCGATGGCTTCTCGGTTCGTCACGCCTGCTTTCACTGCCACAAGGCCTGAGCCGGCGGCCAACGGCCCGAACTCGATCGGCCAACGCGCGCCTCGGGAGCCGCGCGACCAGCGCTTCTTGGTGCTCCGCCACGAACCCCGCGAGATAGCTGTCGAACTCGTCCGCGTCAAAGAAGATCTTTTCTGCAAAATCGAACTGCTCTTCCCAGAACATCGTGACAACTCGCTCCGAGGGCTCGAGCACAGAGCCGAGCGGGGGCGAAATTTGATACGCCAGCCGACCGTGGAGTACGTGTGGCTTGAAGACGAACCGCAGAACGCCGTCATCGATGTCGATCAGCCAGTGGTGGTGGGACCAGCCCGCCCACTCGCCGGCCACGCCCCAGGCCTGCTCTTCAAGTCGTGACGGAACCTCGATATACCCGGCTCGGCCGACCCTATTAATTTCGCTGCACACCCAGACCGGATCGCGAACGTCCTCGAGGGTGTGCGAGCAAACAACAAAGTCGAACTGATCATCAGAAAATGGCCACGGCTCTCGGTCACAGATGTCTCGCTCGACCCAAGAGTCATGCGTGAATCGCTCAAGCTCAGGGCGGTGATCGCCATATACGCCGCGGGTACCGTACGGCATGAGGTCGATCACCCAGTCTGCCCGACTCAACGGCTTGGCCCAGCCTCCCACATCGAGAACTAGCGCGTCATCCGCAAGCGAACCCTCGATTTTTTCGATGCTGGAAACAAGCACGGACAGCAGTATCGCGAACCATCCATGTCCCTGGCTACAGTGATCCGTCCATGCAGCCGACGAAGATGCGCAAGTTCTGGGATGCCCGTGCCCGGGAGGACCCCTATTTCTTTGTCGATAACCGCCTTCGATACGGTGACCCCGACCTTGATCGCTTCTGGGCCGGAGGACCAGAAGCACTTTCGATCATGGAAGCGGCCCTCGGTGCACGAATCCTGCCGAGCCATGAAATCGTAGAAGTCGGTTGCGGCGTTGGCCGCATGACCCGTGCACTGTGCGCGCGAGGCCACTCGGTCCGCGCGCTCGATATATCGCCGGAGATGATCGAGCGGGCGAGGGAGTTGAACTCAGACATTCCCAATGCGGAATTCATCTTGGGGGACGGCGGTTCGCTTCGGCCCATTGCGGATGACAGCGCCGACGTCATTCACTCCGATGTGGTTTTCCAACACATTCCCGACCCTGCCATCACTCTGGGGTATGTTCGCGAGATGGGGCGCGTGCTTCGGGCAGGTGGGTTCGCCATGTTTCAGGTCTCGAACTCCCCGGAAGTTCATCGACAGCCACGACTCTTCCAGCGCACCCGACACCGTATTCGAAACTTGGCGGCCCGTGGTCCCGGAGGCCAGACGCACCCCGCCTGGCTTGGATCCAGCGTAGAACTTGATGCACTTAGACGTACCGCCAACGAAGTAGGTCTTGAACTGAATAGGTCGGTTGGCGAGGGCACAATCTCGTGCCAGGTCCTCATGACTCGGCGCTAGGCCGCTTCAACAGCAGGGGTGATACGCAGGTAGGACCACATCTCCCGCAGCAGATGACGCTCGACGATGAGCGTGGTCACCACGACAATCGCGCTGAACAGCGCAAACTCCCCCACGATCAAGCCCCCAGACCGCTCGCCATCTTCGGCGAGAAGCCGGATCAGCAGGACGACCGCAGCGGCCGGAAGCGTCGGGGTCACGGCGCGAAGGATGTGGCGCAGTATGCGAAACCCAGGAAATAGGGCGCGGATGTAGTGGACTCGAAAGGCCAGCGCAACAAGCGCCATCGCCACGGTGCCAACCGCCAACCCGTCAAGACCTGAAGTAAATGTCAGCGGGGTCGCGACGGCCAAGAACGTGAGAAGTGCGGCAACGGTTATCACTGCGATTGGACGCGTTTGCCCGATGGCTCGGTAGAACGCGCCGTAATTGAACGCAATCTGGCCCACCGCAGCCGTGAGGCCGAACGCCTGGAGCAGGATCACCGCCACGTTCCACTCCGCGCCAAGTACGCGGGACACCAGATCGACCGCAAACAGCGAGAGGCCGACGCCAAACGGAATTCCCCACATCATCGCGAGGCGATTTGATTTCTCGAACGCCTCCTCAAGCGTTTCGCGAGAGTCAGCGGCGCGGCAGATCGCTGGATACATCGTCTGGGTCACGATTGAGTTCACACGGTCGGCGTAGGCAGAAAAAATCGCGGCTAGTCCGATCGCCCCTGACGCAGAGAGACCCACCGCGAGATTGCCAATGAAAATCGAGACATGAGCGATCGTCAGCGCGCTGCCGACGGCGACTAGGAGCGGCCACGAAAACGAGACATACTCCTTCGTGGTGTCACGGTCGAATCGAAGGGCAAGCGGATAGGGCGAGACGGCCAGCGCGACCACTCCACCCGTCAGCGCCCCCGCTACGGATCCGATCACCAGGGACCAGTAACCAAAGCCGGCCACGGCGAGCGCAACGGTCAGCACGAAGCTGACCACGGGATCGACTGAGAGGTAAATCCGCTGGCGCAGAAAATCCATGCGCCGGTAAAAGACCCAGATCGGCGCTTGCAGTGCCAGTCCGACCAGCATCAGCGCCAAGACCACCATCGGCAAGATGAGCCTGCTCTCCCCGTAGAGCAGGGCGAACAGCGGAGCTAATATCAGCGCCATCCCAACCAAGAGCACCGACGAGATCAGCTCGAGGGTGAATCCTCGCTGGAATGCAAGCTCCTGATCTTCGGCATCTTGCTGTATGTACTTATCGGAGACCCCCGCCGCCTTGAGCCCGATCAGGAGCGCGACCGCCAGGAACAGGATGCTCCAGATCCCGAATTCTGCTGGGGTCAAATAGACGGCCGCCAGGACACCCTTCATTGTGTTGAGCAGCCCAAGGCCAACCAGGAAGACTGAGTTTACGATCGAGCCCCGAGCCACTCGGCGACGCCGGTCACCCGGGACTGGGGCTTCGACGGGCACGTTGTCGACGCCTGGGAGGATCCTTCTCATTCTCCGATCAGCTCCAGCAACTTCTGCGCCTGAGATGCCTGATCGAATTGCTTGAGAGTCCACGTTCGACCGCGAACTCCCATTTGAGCGCGATCCGACGGCGGCATCGAGAGCAACTCGTCAATTGCCGCCGCCAGGCGCTGCGGGTTACCAGGAGGAACGAGCCTGCCCCAGTCGTCCGTGATCAGCTCCGGCAGGCCGACCGCCTGCGTCGCCACGACCGGAACCTCCATTGCAAGTGCTTCCTTGGCGACAACCGGCATTGCGTCACGGTCGCCGTCGGCTGCGATCACGCAGGGCACCGCCATGAGATCCGCCTGCCCAAGCAATTCGCGAACGCCGAGGGCGTCGGCCGACCCCAACAGCTTGACCAGATCGTCCAAACCGGCCCGCCGAATCTGGGCAGCCAAGTCGTCGTAGAGGGGGCCGTCGCCGATGATCCACAGTCGGTCGAGACGATCGTCTCCAAGAATCTCGGCCGCATCGATCAGATCTTTGAAGCCCTTCTTTTCAACCAGGCGGCCGACTGCCACGACCGTTCGGCCACCCGGGTACGGGACACGGCGGTGAAAGAACTCACCATCCACACCCATCACGACTACCTCGACCGACTCAGCATCCGGCGAGATCTCCTGAAGCTCGCGGGCCGTGTATTCGCACGGCGCCGCAACGAAGCGCGCCTCGCGAAGCTTGAAGGGCAAAGCCCGCGGCGTTGCGAATACGTCGTGTCCATGAGCGGCGATGCTGACGGTCGCCCCGGCCAGCCTGCCTGCCCTGAGGAAGTTTGCGGATGCCAGCGCCGCGAAGTGGACGTGGACGTGGCGCTCACCACCTACCGCAAGTCGTCGAGCCAGAGGGGCAACCGCGGACAACGGCACCCGCTCTTCAGCGCTCAGCCGGCGCCTGTATGCGAAGTCGGCAAACGACCGGGTCGGGTGCCGAAATAGCACCCAGGCCAGCGCCCGGGCCCGGGCAAGCGCTGCATCATCCTCTTGGTAGCGCACGTCCAGCCCATGGGTGCCACCAAGGCGCGGGCGAGCGGGACGAACGACAGCCTCGACCCTGACCGTGGTGCCCAGCTTCCGCAGGGCGGCGATCTCGCCGGCGATGAAGCTCTCCGACGGCAACGGAAACCGGTCCGTCGCGACGACCAACCGCTGGGGTATGGACGTAAGTGGACCGGCGACAGCGTTGCCCATCCCGCGACCGACAAGCTGGGCCAACGCGGCGACGCAATCGATCAGCTTCAGACGCGCACGCCGCCCGTTCAACGTCACAGCGAATCCAGCGGCCCCGAGCACGCCGCGAACCAGCGCCCGGATCGCTTTCGCCGGTGGGCATACCCCGGGGCGCCGACGGCGCTGCCACGAGTTGCCGGCGGCGTAGCGGGCCATCTGGCGGGCGATCGCTCGAAGTGTCGTTCGGTGCACGTGCTCGACCGCGGCCGCCTCTCGCAACTCAATCGCGTGCCCCGCGTCAGACGCACGCCAGCAAAACTCAAAGTCGGCGCCAGACCGGCAGCCCTCGAGAAAGCCCCCGAGTTGCGTCCAGACGCTGCGGCGAACCATCAGGTTCGCGGTGGCGGCGGCCGGAGGCGAGCCTGCCAAGCTGTGCCGCTGATCGAGAATCCGCCTGCTCGCCGCCCAGGCGGGAGCGAGGCCGGATTGCTCGGAGGCCGGGATGATCGGGCCCGCCAGGATCCCGACACGATCCTCGACGCCCTGGGACAGATATGCCTCGATCAGGCCGACAGGCGGAATGCAATCGGCGTCGATAAACAAAAGCCAATCGCCGGTGGCCGCCATCGCACCAACGTTGCGTGCGTGGTAGGAAGAGCGCTCGGCAGTTGCCGGGATGACCGTGACCGCAGGGTTCCCAAGGCCCGTGGAAACCTGGGTTGGAGTGTTGTCGACCAGGATCACTTGGTCGCCAGGACCGGTCTTTAGGCGCGCCAGACGGGTCACGGTCGCCGCCGCGGCGGTGGCGTCGCCGCTGAAGGGGCAGATGACGCTCACCGTTGGAATTGATCGCGCGGTGTTCGGGTGATCCGTCATCATGGCCGGGTCGAACTGTAGGAGGGTGCACCCACTCGCGCCCAATCGGCGTTCCGATGACCTCGCCATCCCGATCCACCCCACTCGTCCGTCTGCGCGCTGAGCTGGACCGCTACACGGTCTTCGCCGCCACCGGCATCTTTACGCTAATCGCCGCAGGTTGGGCGACCGGCGAGATCACGATCCCGGCTGGAGCGGCACTCCTGGCGGGGTTTCCGGTGGTCCTCCTGGCATTCGACCAACTTCGACCTCAATCGGTCTACGGGCGGGAGCTACGAGGCTGTGCCGCCTGGGCCGCCTTGGTGCTGTTGGCCTTTTACGCCGTCCCGGTCCTTACGCTCACAACAGCTACCGCGCTAGCGCTGCCGATTGCGATCTTCATGGGGCTATTGGTCGCCAAGCGCCCCGCTGCAGCAACCGTGGCGATTGTCCTCCTGAGCGCCGCGGCCGGCAGCCTGCAGGCGTTCATCGGCTTTGAGCCCTTCACGCTAATCGACTTGATTCTGGCTGGGATCTGGCTTGTCTTCCTGGCCAGGCTCGTATTGGGCCGGCCCTACGCTTTCGTCTTCTGGCCAGCGGTCGCCGGTGCGCTGCTGTTCGTCACGATCGCGGTAGTCAACCTGCTCATCGCGGAAAATGACGCCGTCGCCTGGATCGGCTTTCGGACCACCATCTGGTACATGCTGGGGTTCGTCGCACTTGCCTACATCGGCTGGTCTCGGGACACGTACCGCAGGATTGCGCTCGGACTGGTTGCCGTTACGACACTCATTGCCGGGTACGCCGTCTTGCGCTGGGTGATCGGCCCGGCGGGAGCCGAGCGCGATTTGGCCGTGATCACCTCCAGCGCCATCAACGTGGATCCGATCGACAAGCACCTGCGAACTGTCGGCTCGTTTCTAACCGGGCATCAGCTCGCGTTTTGGGCAGGGTTCATGGCTCCTTTCTGTATCGCCGTCGGGCTCTGGCTCACCGGTCGCTTTCGCGCCGCCGCGTTTGCGGCGGCCGGTCTTGCCGCGCTGGCCCTGATCGCATCCGAAGCGCGTGGCCCACTGCCAGGCATGGTCGCGGGACTTGTCGCCGTGATGCTCATCTATCAGGTGAGCCGCGCCTATCCGGGATTCAAGGCAGGCATGCTTGTCGCAACCCTGCTTGGCTTGGTCAGCGTGGCCATCGCCGCCATCGCGATCTCGTCGAGTGACCCAGAGGAATTTGGCCGCTACTCGCGGATCCTGAATCCCGAAACCGAGTCCAGCTACGTACAGCGCCAGCTCAAATGGGAGCAGGTCATCGATGCGATTGACGAGCAGCCGTTTGGTCATGGTCTCGGGAGCGGCGGCAGCGGCCAGTCCCTTGCCGGCACGTCCATCTCGGAGATCTCGGCGGTAAACATCGACAGCACCTACCTGATGATCGCCTTCGAACAGGGAATCCCGGTGCTGGTGGTGTTCGTCCTGGCCAACCTTGGCCTGATCCTAAGCCTGGCCGTCGCCGCTGCGCGGACACCTTCGCGGGAGGCCGCGGCGCTCGGAATGGGCGCTTGCGGAACGCTGGTCTCAATGCTGGTCTCGTTCTACAGCGGCCTCTACATTGAGTCGCTCCCGGTTATCAGCGGCTGGCTGGTGGTCGGGCTCGGGCTGTCCTACTTCGTCGCCCGTCAGCCGACGCCAAGAGCGGAATCGATCCAGGACCCGGGCTTTCGTGACGATATTCGGGGCCGCACGCCGGTGCTTGCCGGGCGATGAACCCAACCCGGCGAATATCTGCGGGCCGACCGGTGCTTGCGGTGATCATCCCGACCAGAGACCGGCGATCCCTACTCCAGGCGACGCTTGCGCGGCTCGTCACATTTGCTGCGGACGAGGCGATTGAGGTTCTGGTGATTGACGACGGCTCGGCGGACGGCTCGGCGCGAGCCGCCCAGAAGATGTTCGCGGATGTCCCCTGGAGGGCCGAGGTATTAAGGCAGCCGGCCGCCGGCCCTGCTGCCGCGCGGAACCGCGGGATTCGAGCGGCGACGGCGACGGCCTGTCTGTTCATCGGTGACGACACGCTGCCGGCCGCCGACCTGATTCGGATCCACCGGGACTTTCACCGGTCCAACCCCGAGTCCTCGGCAGCTCTCCTTGGCTTGACGAAACCTGCCCCGCCGCTCGACGCTGAACCCTTCCAGATCTGGCTTCACGAAGATGGAGCCCAGTTCGGTTATGGAGCTCTTGACGCGGGTGAGATCGTTTCGCCCACGTGTTTTTGGACCTCAAACGTTTCGGCGAAGCGGGAGCTCCTGCTTGCAGCCGGGGGGTTCGATGAGGGCTTCCCGGGTGCCGCTTGCGAGGACGCGGAATTGGGCCTACGGCTCGCCCGGCTCGGAATGCGGCTCTGCTACGAACCCGGGGCCGTCACGGAGCACTTCCACCCCACGACGTTAAAGCAGACCATTGAGCGCATGAATCGGGTTGGCATCGCGATGCGCAGGCTGTGTGCCCTTGCTCCAGAGATGCCCGAACCACCCCGCCCCGCGGTGCGCCATCGCGTGAAGGCGGCGGCCCTTGTGGCGGGACTCAGCTTGACCCGACGGCAGCGAGTTCGTCAGTCCGGTTGGCGCTTCGTGTGCGACCAAGCGGTGCGCGAGAGCTATCACTCGGGTCCGGACACACCGAACCGGCGGATCCGGCACGGGCGACTGCTACAACGACTTCTTGAAAGCGAGCGCGACGCCAACCCACCGCCGATCGCGTTTGGCGACCAGCTTGAGTTGTCGAGGATGGCCAGCGATGAACACAAGGTGGCGCGCGCTTAGGTCTGAGCGATTACGATGCATGGACTGGCTGAGCAGCCAGGAGTATTTAGCGCGAATGGAAACCACAGCCACTACACCAAATCAAGAGCCCGCGCCGGAAACCGCCGGGGCCGGCGGGCGAGTTCCGCGGCCGGCGACGAACGAGGCTTCCTCAACCCCTGATCACGAGGGGCCTCGCTGGTGGCGAGACAGCCGCCGCAGATGGTTGCTCGCCGCGGTGGACCTTTTCGTCGCCGAAGCGATAGGCATTGCCCTCGTATCCAGTGCAGGATCCAGCGCCAAATGGGCCCTGTTGCCACTGTTGGCGGGGCCGGTGCTAGCAAAGCTGCTGGGCCTCTACGACGCCGACCACCGTGCAATTCGCCACTCCACCGTTGACGAGCTACCCCAGCTGACCGGCTGGGTGGCGTCCGTCACATTGGTCATCGCCCTGGCGGTTCCTGAGTCTCTGTCGGCGCTCGTCGCCGTGGGCGTTGGCGTTGCAGCGCTCCTTGTTCTGCTTCTTGGGCGCGGCGGGGCTCGCATGCTCTGGCGTTACTCGACCCCGCGTGAGCGAACTCTGGTGTTGGGCGAAGGTGAACCTGCGCACTCAATCGCACGCAAGATTGAGCTGTTTGAGGATATGCACCTGGAGCTTGTCGGGACACGTACGCTGAGCGCAATCGAGCTCAGCGATCGGTCCGAGGATCCTCTCGAACGCCTCCTGGCGGGGATTGATCGAATCGTGCTTGCCTGGGCCCAAGCGGACCCGCGCCTGATCGAACGGCTGATCGAAATCTGCAGGAGGCGCCAGATCAAGCTCAGCGTGGTGTCCCCATATCGCGGCAAGGCTCGTCCGAACCTTGAGTTGTCGCAGGTCGCTGAGCTGCCGGTGCTCGAATACAACACCTGGGATGTGCCGCGCTCGACCATGGCACTCAAGCGCGGGATCGACGCCACGCTGGCCACGATCGGCCTGCTGCTCGCCGCTCCTCTCATGGTGGCCATTGCGGTTGGCATCAAGGCGACCGATCGAGGCTCGATCCTCTTTCGCCAGCAGCGTGCTGGCGAGGGCGGCGTCCCGTTTCAGATGCTCAAGTTCCGGTCAATGCGTCCGGACGCGGAGAGCCGCCTTGCGGATTTCGTCGATCTCGACGGCCTCGTCGATCCGATGTTCAAGTTGAACGCAGACCCTCGGGTCACACCTCTCGGTCACTTCTTGCGACGGACCAGCCTGGACGAACTTCCGCAATTGATCAACGTGCTGCGCGGTCAAATGAGCATCGTCGGGCCCAGGCCCGAAGAGATGGCGGTGGTCGACCGCTACCGCCCCGAACACCGCTTTCGCTTGAGCGTAAAGCCGGGACTGACGGGGCCCATGCAGGTCTTCGGGCGCGGCGACCTCACCTTCCAGGAGCGGTTGGCGGTAGAGCTCGATTACGTCGAAAATCTTTCGCTGCAAACCGACCTGAAGATCCTCCTCCACACGCCCAGGGCAGTGACTAAGGGCGACGGCGCTTTTTAGCGATCACGGCGCGAGCGCACGGCCAGCCTTGCTACGTCCATCAGCGCGCGTGATCGCTCGCGATCCCTTGGCAGCCAGGCGAGCGCCCGAAGCGCGGCCAGAATCGCGGCAACGCCACGAACGGTAAATTCTGCGGTGGGGGAATGGTGCTTGCCGAAGTAGCGGAAGACTCCGGGGTACCAACTGCGCACCATGTCCGCGCGATCCCAAGCCGCAAAACTCGCGCTGCCCTCGTGTTCAAAGGGGGCATCGTGGACGTAGGCAATGGGACCGCGCCGCCGCAGCCGCTTGCACAGGTCCACATCCTCGTACCAGTAGTAGAACCCCTGGTCGAACCCGTCGACCGCTTCGAAATCGCGGCGTCGGATCAGCAGACATGAACCAGGCGGCTGATCGACATCCTGCGTCAGCTCGTAATCCAGGTCGAAGCCGAGTGCGCGCCGCGACAGGGGATTCGCCGGCCAGTTGCGTTCGAGACCGGCCATCTGCGCGATTTGCGATACGACGGTGGGAAAGGCCCTGACCGCGTGCCCAAGCTGCGGCCGATTCGTTCCCGGGTCAACTACCCGTCCGCCGCACGCCACGTGGGCGGGGCATCTTCGCATGAATCCGAGCAAGGCCTCGATTGATTGCGGGCCAACGATGATGTCGCTGTTGAGAATCAGGACGAACTCGCCGGATCCCGGATCCGCACCCTGATTGCAAGCGCTGCCATAGCCTGCGTTGTGATCGTTTACGATCACCTCGACGCCCGGCTCGGCAGCCAGCGCGCCAGCCGAGCCGTCACTTGACGCGTTGTCAACAACGAAGATTTTGGCCTCGAGCCCATCGGCGGCCGCACGCGCCGAACGGACGCAGCGAAGTGTCATTTCCAGCGTGTTGCGGGTCACGACAACGACGTCCACGGAGGTTCCGGCCAGGGCCGGACTGAAGTCACTCATCGTCTTCGATCGAGGCGACGCGCCAGCGCCTCGATTGGCCCGTACGTGGCGAATGGGACCGCCTCCATCCCCGGTCCATCCGGACGCGGCAAGCCGCGTTGCTCGCGGCGCGCTCGCAAATAGCCGCGGAAGGCCCCTAGATTGCGATCGATCAGTGCCTTCCCAGAAAAGACGATCAGATCTGTGACGTGCGCCTGAGCCCGCCGGATGCGCGGCAGGCCGCGGCCATGTTTCCAAAGCAAGTGCCGCCTGGCGTAACCCATCAGCTCGTTCTTGCGGGCGCTGCCCGCACCCAGCGTGGCGGAGTGCTCATGGCAGAGGACGGCGTCGGGGGCTTCTGCGAACGTCATGCCCGCCACTCGCATCCGGATCGCAAGATCCGCGTCTTCGAGGTAGGCAAAGATCGCTTCGTCGAACCCTCCACACGCCAGAAACGCCGCGCGGCGAAACAGGGCGGCGCCTCCGCTCGGCCCTACGGGGGAGGGGCCCGTGTACTCGTTGCCCTCGGCGAGTCCGTAGCCGGTGTCATAGACGCTCAAGCAACGATCGATGGTGACACCCAATGACTCGAGGGTTCCGTCGATCGAACGCATGCACCCGGCAACCGCATCCGCATCGGTCCGCTCCATTGCCGCGGCCATCCGCTCAAGGAAATGCTCATCGAGCACTGCGTCGTTGTTGACGAGGACAATCGCGTCCGCCTCGCTCGACGCCGCTCCCCTGTTGACGGCCGCACCGAACCCATGGTTGCGATCGAGGTTCAAGACACGCACGTGCGGATGCCGCGCAAGCGTTTCGGCCGTGTCATCTGTAGACGCGTTGTCGATCACGCAGACCGAGGCGGGCAACGTTTGCCGCTCAAGTGATCGCAACGTGCGCTCGAGGCTTGCGGCGCGATTGAAATGAGGAATTAGAACCTCAATCGTCCCGGGTGCCACCGGCTCCCACAATTCTAATAGCCGTAGTAGCCGTAGTAGCCGTCTGAATCGCCAGCGCCCGTCGCCACCAAGCCCACCTTGTTGTCGGGGAGGAGCGCGATCGCATCCTGAACCGCCTCTGCCTCATCCGCCGTACTCGCCCCGAGCCGGACGCACAGGAGCGTCACATCCACGTAGGGCATCAATTCAAGGGGATCCGCGGTCGCCAGCAGCGGCGGCGAGTCGATCACCACGAGGTCGTAACCGCGGGAGACGGTTGCGATGAACTCGCGACAGCGCTCGCTCGCGAGCAGTTCGGCGGGTTCGCCCGTTGCGTCGCCTGCGGGAATGCAGACCAGCGATCGACCACCGTCATCGCCGGTGCCCCCTTCGCCGCTGTGCCGCAAACCACGTGAGCCGGGCTTGATCTTGATCGTTCGCAGCACCGACTTGGGGTCCGCCGCGCCACCCAGGTATTGCGCCAACCCCGGCGAGGGCTTGAGGCCGAATCGCTTGGCGAGCACCGGACGCCGAAGATCGGCGTCCACCAGCAGCGTTCGCTGTCCTGCGGCGGCGGCGGCGGCGGCCAGGCCAGCCGCAACCGACGATTTCCCCTCCTGGGGCAAACCGCTCGTGATCAGGACCGAGCGCAGCGGGCGATTTGTGCTGATCGCCGAAAGATTGGTGCGCAAGATCCGAAATGCCTCGATGTCGGCGGGCGTTGCGATCACGGTCCCAACGGACGGAGCGGCCCCAGTCGAGCCCAAAGCGGTTTGCCCGACCCGGCCGAGCACGGCCCAGCCAAAACGATCGTGGGCGTCGCGCGATGTCCGGATCCTCCGATCGAGCGCGTCGCGCGCGAAGGCCGCGACAAGCCCGAGCGCGAGCCCGACAATCAGGCCCAAGACGGTGTTGCGTGCCGTCCTCGGCGTGGACGGCACCGTCGGCTCCTCGGCGGTCCGTGCGATCTCGGCCGGTACGGTGCCGCCACTCTCAAAGCTGCTTTGCAGCGATCGCAACGCGCTGAGCTGATTGCGCGCGTTGAACACGGAGACGTTCAGATTCGTATTTTCGTCCACCAGCGGTCCCCGTGCCTGCTTCTCCGCTTGAGCGATTGCGGACCTGAGGTTGCGTGCCAGATCACGGTTCTCCGTATCGACCGGAACCTGGGTGAACGCGTTGGCCAGGTCAGCCGCGAATTGCGGATCGCTCCAAGCAGCCGTGACCTCGACGAAGAGGGTGGTGGAACCAACTCGCGTGCTGATCGCCCCTCTGAGGGTTTCAGGCGAGATATCGGTGTTTAGTCGGCGCTTGACGATCCGGGCCGTCGCCAGCGACTTGATCTCATCAGCGATGACAGCGGTCTTGACCAGCGGGTTCAGGTCCGGCTGAAGCTCCAACAACGCGCTGAAAATGCTGGCGTTGCGCGCGATGTCAGAAAACTTCGCTGCGGCCTCGGCGCGATAGGTCTTCTGCTGCGACGCCGAGAGCGACGAAGGCGGCCCCGGCGAACGCGATCGTGACGGCAGCGATAACGAACCGTTGCCGTCTGAGGAGCGCGAGATAGTCGCGCAGCGTTGAGTACCGCGTTTCTTGTTCAGCCATCATTGGGGACCTCGGCGCCGTGTCCAGTCAAGCGCAAGGCGATCGAAAGTCTTACACACGCCGTAGCGCACGCCGCGCTGGTCTAGGGGCTTGGACGACGAAGGTCGTCGGGCCGAATTTACCCGCGGCAGCCAGGCGTCGACCAATCTCCGTAACTGCCCGGGTGCCGAATCTGCCGCTCATATGGGCTCAACGCGCGCGCATCGCGTAGCGCTTCGGCGGCGGCGGGCAGGTCGTCAGCCGCCGCCTCGATCTCGGCCAGAAGGACGCGGTGCTCGGCCTCCCGCGGTTCGCGCGCAATCGCCTCAAGTACATCCGCGCGAGAAGCGTCGATTTCGCCCGCGTCGAACCGGGCCTCAGCCAACTCTGCATAGGCTGCCGCCGACCACGGCGCAGCCGTCAGCGCGCGCTCGGCGCTTGCGATAGCCGCATCGGTACTGCCAATCGCCCTGTCCGCGGCGGCCTGCTCGAGATACCCGTCCGCAGCGATTGCCGGGATCTGCGCAATGCCCAACCGGATTGCGGCGGCGACCGCGGGCCAGCGCCACTGCATTGTCCTGCGGCCCTGGCCGTTGGCTCCAGTACGTGGCGTCCTGATCGAGCGCGACGCGGCCATCGAAAGAGTCCCCGCTGACGCCAGCGCAAGCGTCGCAAGCGCGGTTGACTCCCAGGTCCAATCAATTGCGACCGAAACGCCAAATGCAGCCACCGTCGCCAGCAGGCCAGTCGCCGCGGCGCCCCGCCCAGCGGCCGACAACCCCGCCAGCGTAATCGTCGTCAGGCCAAAAACGAGGGCTACGAACGCGGCGAGTCCGATCACCCCAAGCTCAGAGGCGGTCTCAAATAGCAGCGAATGGGCGTCGTTGACAAGCGCAGGGTCCGTGGCCTGCGCCAGCCCAGCGGTTCGCGAATGAAGAGGGACCCTCACCCCGCAGCGGCTGGGCCGCCAGGCCGTCGAGGGCTTCCAGCCAATACGCGGTCCGGACGCCGTCCGCGGATGACGAGCCGTGCAGCGGGGTCGGCGCCCACTGGCACCACGATCTCGCCTCTTCCGAACCCGTCCCGTCCGCCAATGATCGCGACAAGCAGGAGGGCCACGGTAAGGCCGCACAGGGCCATGGCGGCTTTCGTGCGCGAAAGCGGCGCCGGACTTTCCGCCCCAGGGGGCCGTCCAATCTGTACCGTCGTCTTCGCGGCAACCAACCACATTGCCGCCGCCGCCAGGATCAGGGTCAGGCCGACCGCCACCCCACCGTCACCGGACGTGCCGTGCGCGATCGCGGGCTGGGAGCGCACCGCGGCGACACAAAAGAAAGCGGCAATCGCGCCTGACAACAGGTGCAGCAACGCCCGTCGCCGGTTCCGAGTGAGACCCACGACAACACCGAGCCCAACCGCGAGCGCCACCACCCCTCCGCGCGAGAACGTTAGGTACAGAGCCGTGGCGGCGACCGGGATCAGCGCCGCCGAGAACGCTCGCACCCGGACTCGACGATCATCGGCGCTCCAGGCCAATGCCATTGCAAACGTGGCGGCCGCCCAGACCCCCATCGAGTTCCAGTACTCGAGCGGTGCGTATAGGCGCTCTGTTCCAAATGAAAGCTGCTCCGGGGTCAGGCCGTTCAGGCTCGGGGCGAGGCGGCCGGCTACCGCCCAGATGGTCACGGCGGCCGATGCGATCAGCAATCCAGCCGCGGCGGCTCGCCACGAGCGCAACCCCAGCCCTAGCCAGGCCAGGACAAGCACGCCCAGATATCCCGCGCTTCGAGCAGCATCGGCTAGCGCAAGCTCCGTGCTTGGCGCCCAGATCACAGCAGCCGTTTGCAGCACACAGAACGCGACGAGCGCCGCCGCAACAACGCCCCAGCCAGCGGGCGGCATCGCGCGAGGGAATGCGCCAAATGCAAGTCCCAGCGCCAAACCCCACCAGATGACAAGCCATACCTGCTGCCGCAGGGATACGTCAAACCCACCGTCGTTGAAGGCCAGAATCGCGATTAGAGTGGCCGCGCCCGCGGTCGTCAGCAGCCGCCGCAAGCTGAGATGCCTCATCTGCTGCGTATTCCGGGCAGTGAAGGCGGTGTGATACCCGGGGTAGCACGTACTGCGGCTTTGCGCCCGGCGGGTCGGTATAGTTCCGTCACTCGCAAGAGGGTAATACCGCCCGAGTCGACTTTAGGATCTAACGCAATCAACCAGGGAGTAACCATCCACAAGTTTCGTGCTCTTGTGATCGCGCTGGTCGCGGCATTCTCATTGGCGTTCGCATTTAGTGCCATCCTGGCTCAAAGCGCCTCTGCGCAGGGTCCGGGTTCAGCGCTTTGCGACCGCTACCCCGAGTTGCCCCAGTGTCAGGACGACGACGGCGACGACGACGGCGACGACGACGACAAGAACCCAAGTGGTGGTGGTGGCAACCCATCGACTGACGACGACGGACCCAGCGGAAACCTGCCGTTCACCGGATATCCGCTCGGGGCACTGACGCTGCTGCTCGTCCTGCTGCTCGTCGCCGGCCTGACGCTTCGCGCTTACTTAGCTGTTCGTGACCGCATCGCGGGCGACGGCACCACCGGCCCTTAGAGCCCGGGATGTAAAAGTCAGCCCGCGGGCTGACCTACATCTGATCGGGAGCGCTGATTCCCAGGAGGTCCAGTGAAGCTGCGATCACGCTGCTCGCGGCAAGACAAACTGCGAGACGGGCCGATTGCAGTCCATCGACGCCAGACTCTTCGTCGGCGCCAACGACTCGGCAGTCTCGGTAAAACGAGTGAAAGTCCGCGGCGACCGCCTGTGAGTACACCGCGATCCGGTGCGGTTGTCTCCGCTCGGCGGCCGTGGCGACCTCCCAGGGAAAGTCCAGCAACCGCCTGATCAACGCGCGCTCGGACGGCTCGCACGGAAGTTGGGCAACCGCCGCGGCGGCACTCACGACGGCCTCGGGCCCCGAGACTTCCGCTTCGCGCTCCGCCTTGCGGAGGATGCTCGCGATCCTGGCATGCGCGTACTGCACGTAGTAGACCGGGTTGTCCTGCGATTGCGACCGCGCGAGCTCAAGGTCGATGTCCAGGGTTGTATCCAGGCTGCGCTGGACCAAGAAGAAGCGAGCGGCATCGCGACCGATGTCAGCAATCAACTCGTCAAGGGTCACGAATTCACCTTTGCGCTTCGACATGCTCGCGCGTGCGCCGCCCTCGATGACGCTGACGAGTTGCATGATCGGTGCCTCGTAGCGGGCGGGATCAACGCCTAGGCAGGCAATCGCGGCCTTCATGCGCGCCACATAGCCATGGTGATCGGCTCCTAGCGGCGTAATCATCTGACCGGCCCCCCTTTGCAGCTTGTCGCGGTGGTACGCGATATCGGCCGCAAAGTACGTTGGCTCGCCGTCCGAGCGGACCAGCACTCGATCCTTGTCGTCGCCATGCTCGGACGTCCGCAGCCATAGGGCGCCCTCGGACTCGTATGTATACCCGCCGTCCCCTAGGTCGGCAAGCGCCAGTTCAAGCGCTCCGGATTCGATCAGCGCGCGCTCTGACGACCAGGTGTCGTAGTGAACGCCAAACCGCCCAAGGCTGGACTCGATCCGCCCGCGCATCGCGCTGGGACCACGCAGTTCAAGCTCCTGAAGGTCCGAGGGATCGAGTCCCTCGTCCGCAAACTCGGCCGCAAGCTCCGTCACGTAGTCACCTGCGTAGCCGTCCTCAGGCGGCTCATCCCCCCTTATCCGGGCTGCGATTGACGCCGCAAACTTCTGAATCTGAGTACCGGAATCGTTCATGTAGTACTCACGCGAGACGACGTGTCCCGCAGCGGCAAGGATCCGCGCCAGCGAATCGCCATAAGCTGCGCCGCGCCCGCTGGCGACGGTAACCGGGCCGGTCGGATTGGCTGAGACGAACTCCAACAAGACGTTGGATTCCTGGGCCTGGCCATGGCCGAATCCAGACGATCCAACGATCTCGACGACCGCGCGGCGATGCCAGGCGTCGGTGAGAGACAGGTTGATGAAGCCCGGACCGGCGATTTCTATGCGCTCGGCCATCGTGCCGAGCCCGGCTTCAATGCCGCTCGTCAGACGTGCTGCAACATCGCGGGGCGGCTCGCCAAGGCTCCCCGCCAGCAGCATCGCTGCGTTGGTTGAGTAGTCGCCCATATCTGCATTGGGTGGGCGCTCGAGAGTGGGCTCCTGTGAAGGCGTCCCGCCAAGCTCGGCGACGGCAGTCCCGATGATCTCCCGCAACTCTTGAACCGGATCGACGGGTGGCATGGGCGCGAGTGTACGGAGCCACTAGATTCCCACCCAATGCGAGCCTTGGTCACCGGAGGAGCGGGTTTCATCGGCTCCAACGTCGTTGACGCCCTCATCAACCGCGGGGACAGCGTCACCGTTCTCGACGACCTCTCGTCGGGAAAGTCGGCAAACCTGGAGGCCGCAATTGCGGCCGACGCGGAGCTAATCGAAGGCGACGTCGCCAGCAAAGCGGACGTAGCGGCAGCGTTCGCGGTGGCGCGTCCCGACCAGGTCTTTCACTTTGCCGCCCAGATTGACGTCCGGCGTTCGGTGAGTGACCCGGCCTTCGACTTGGCCGTCAACGTCGGCGGGACGATCAATCTGCTCGACGCCGCGGCGGACGCTGGAGTTTCTCGATTTCTGTTCGCTTCCACGGGCGGCGCGATCTACGGGGAGGGCAGCGGTCGCCCGCTGCCGCTGGCCGAGGATGCCGAAGAGCGCCCGGATGCGCCATACGGGCAATCGAAGCTTGCTGCCG
This sequence comes from uncultured bacterium, assembly GCA_963701205.1. Classification (GTDB taxonomy): domain Bacteria; phylum Actinomycetota; class Thermoleophilia; order Solirubrobacterales; family 70-9; genus JALZKA01. The sequence continues at coordinate 389,735 of OY969575.1, forward strand.
AGAGCTATCTGGGGCTGTACGCAAGAACCCGTGGGCTCGCGACAATCGCGCTACGCCTGGGGAACGTGTACGGCCCCCGGCAGGACCCGCACGGCGAAGCCGGCGTGGTCGCGATCTTCTGCGGCGCGATGCTGAAGGGCGAGGCTCCCAAGGTTTTTGGCGACGGACTGCAGACGCGTGACTACGTCTTCGTCGGCGACGTCGTGCGAGCGTTCCTGGCCGCTTCGGACTCGCCCGCGGCAACGGGTGCATTCAACATCGGCACCGGACGTGAGGCAACCGTGTTCGACGTCGGCAACGCCATCGCCGCGGCATACAAAGGGTCGTTCACTCCCGAGATGGCGCCGAGCAGACCGGGCGAGGTTGAGCGGATCGCAATCGACAGCGCGCGCGCCGAGGCCGAGTTGGGCTGGCGCGCTGAAGTGGATCTGGCAGACGGCCTGCGCGAAACGGCCGAGTGGGCTCGCGCATCCGGAATCGGCGCCTAAGGCTCGCGTTCGTACGCCAGCGCCGCGCCAATCCGCTCGACGGTTGTCGGGTGGGTACCAAATAGAACCTGCGCGATGGCCGGTGGGCTCGGGTCGGAGAGGTTGCTGGTGGCCAGGCGTACCTGCAGCGAGATCAGCGCTCGAGGATCGTCGGTCACCTCGAGCGCAAAGCGATCAGCTGCCACCTCGACCTGCCGTGAGAGCTGGTTCGCCGGAATCCCTGCGCCGAAGCTCAGAATGGCGATTGCTAAAAACAGGCCCGGAACGGCGGCCGCCGTCCCGGGCACTGCGCGCGATCGATGGCTCATCAATGCCATTAGCTCGCGAACGCCGATCAGGCCCAGGGGCGCGATCAAGGCGACGAAGAGGATCCCTCGTGGGATGTCGTCGTGGGCAGCATGGCCAAGCTCATGAGCAACAACGGCGTCAAGCTCATCCGCCGTCCCACCGTCAATCAGGGTGTCGTAGAGGACGACCCGCTTGGTCGGGCCGATTCCTGCCACATACGCATTCAGCGCCGTCGATCGTTTGCTCGCATCCACCCGATAGACCGCGTCGATGTCAACACCGCCGCGATCCGCGAGGGTCTGGACCCGCTCGCGGATCGCGCTACTTGGCGCGAGTTCGTCGAAATCGTTGAAAAGCGGCGCGACCACGACGGGAGCAACAAATGAGACCGCCACCCCGTAGGCCACAACCGCAAGCGAGCCTGGAAGCCACCACGACCGCGGATAGCGCCGTATCAACGCGCTCAGAGCCGCGGCCCCGGCCGCGGCGATCACGACGGTGATGGCCAGGCTCCGGCCCTGGTCCGAAAGCCAAGCGGAGGCGGATTGCGTGGAGAGGCCCACGTCGGCGGCGCGCTCGTGCGACCAAAGCAACGTTGGCCCCGCGGCAAGCGTGGCGATCACGACTACTAGTGCGCCCGCGGCAGCCGCGCCAAGCAAAGGGCGGCCTCCAAGGCGATCAAGCACGCGGCGCAAGCTTCGGGGCCGCCCGGCGACAAGGGCTCCTACGGCCAGAGCCTGGGCGGAGAGACCGAACACGAAGAGCAAGCGCTGACCGTCGCGGTACTCAACCGACCGCGCGATTTCACCGCCGGGCAGGAAATCCTCAATCCGAACGCCGACCGGCCCAGCTCCGGGAACGCTCGGGCTGAGCAGGATGTAGGCCCCCTCGGCGATCAGTAAAAAGGCTGCCACTGCCGTCCCGGCGCGCAGAGCCGGCGAGCGCCGCAAACTCTCCCGCACACCGGACAGCAGCATCGCCTCCATACGATAGTTCGCTGGCCGATGCGAATTGCCGTGATCTCTGACATCCACGCGAACCTCACTGCGTTGCAGGCCGTGCTCGATGAGATCGACGAATCCGATTGCGAGCAGATCTGGTGCCTTGGTGACGTGGTGGGCTACGGCGCTGAGCCCAACGAGTGCGCCGAGCTGATGTTCAGGCGCGCCGATGTCTGTCTGGCAGGAAACCATGACCTTGGTGTCCTGGGCGCGATCGACATCTCAACGTTCTCGCCGGTGGCAACGGAATCGGCGCAATGGACGCAGGCGCATCTTTCGGACACATCACGCGAGTTTCTGGCCAAGCTGGAGGCCGCCGACGAGACAGGGGTGGTGGCTTGCTACCACGCGTCGCCGCGCGACCACGTCTGGGAATACGTTCTTTGGCCTGACCAAGCCGGCGAATGCCTAGACGCCCAAAAGACCAGGGTCGCCTTGATTGGCCATTCGCATGTAGCCCTGCGATTCACCTCCTCCGACCCCGAGGAGCCGGCCGAGGGTGCCCAGGTGCCGGGTGGAACGGTGCTCGACATCACGGAGGGACGCTGGCTCTTGAACCCCGGGAGCGTCGGACAGCCGCGCGACAACGATCCGCGCGCGGCCTGGGTCGAACTCGATTCGGATCTCTGGAGCGCCGCCTACCACCGCGTGCCGTATGAGATCAGCCGGGCAGCGGCGGCAATCGACGCCGCTGGACTTCCGGAACATCTGTCCCGACGGCTTTTTGCAGGCCAATGAGGCCCGCGCGCTTATCTAGACTCGCGACGATGCACCGGCACCGCCGACCCGCCATTTCGAAGCCAGGCCCCGGAGCGCTGATCGCCGTCCTCGCCGTCGCTGCGATCGGTTGCGGTGGCGACGACCCCGCCGGTTCGATTCCCGAAGAGCCGGCCCAGGCACTGCTCGCACAACTTGGCCAAATCGAAGCGTCCGTGGCGGCCGGGGACTGTGACGCGGCGCAAACGGAAGCTCTGAGCTTCGCCCAGGCCGTGAACGACCTTCCCGCTGAGGTTGACCCACCGGTTCGCGAGAATTTGGTCGAGGCAGCAGGCAACCTTGAAACGCTGACCGGGAATCAGTGTGAGCCCGCCCAGACCGGCGCTACAGGGGCCGCCGAGGCTGTGCCGCCGCCGGAAACCGAGCCAACGACGACGCCCGACGAAGAGCCCGCAGATTCCGAACCGTCGCCAGCCGGCGACGATCGAAATCCGCAGCCCACGCCCGCAGACGACAAGCCCAGCGGGGGGAGTGGCGCCGGAACCGGGAGTGGTGGCAGCTCAAGCGGTGGGGTCGGGAACGGATGATGGGCGACGCGACCGGCCAGAGCTTGATTTCGGACCGCTACGAACTCGGGGACCGCTTGGGCTCCGGCGGGATGTCAACGGTGTACGGCGCGGTGGATCGCGTCCTTGAGCGCACCGTCGCGGTCAAGATCCTGGCCGAGCACCTCTCGGACGACGACAAGTTCGTCGCGAGGTTTCGTCGCGAGGCCTTGGCCGTTGCCCGCCTGATTCACCCCAACATCGTCCAGGTTTACGACACCGGCGTGGACCAAGGGCGCCATTACATCGTGATGGAGTACGTGGAGGGCCGATCGGTCGCCCAACTGCTGCAACGACAGGGCAGGCTTGGGTCGGAGGTCGCCGTGTCGGTCGGAATCCAAGCTTGCGCCGGGCTCGAGTACGCCCACCGCCAGGGGATCATTCACCGCGACGTCAAGCCCGGCAACCTCATGGTGATCGGCGGCCCAGCGGGCCGGCCGCGTCGCGGGGGCTCCTCGCATGAACCTGAGACCGACGAGATGACGATCAAGCTGACGGACTTCGGCATCGCTCGGCTGGCTGAGCAGACCCGCTTGACTCAGGTTGGGTCGGTGGTTGGCACCGCCGCATACCTGGCTCCGGAGCAGGCGCGCGGCGACGAGGCGACACCCGCGGCAGATGTCTACGCGCTCGGGGTGGTCGTCTACCAGATGCTCACGGCCCGTTTGCCGTGGGAGGGCTCGACGCTCGCCGAGCTTGCGATTCGGCGCGAGAGCGAAAGCCCACTGCCACCGACGTCGTACGACGGCTCCGTTCCCGACACGCTTTCGACCGCTGTACTCCGAGCCCTGGAGGGCGATTCCGCGCAGCGCTACTCATCGGCCAAAGAACTATCCGCAGCCATGCGTGCCGGAATCGCCGGACGCGAGCCCCCGGAGGCATCGGAGGCGCCGACCCGGGCGATTGCGTTAGGCGCCGCCCGCACGGAACAAACTCGCGTCATCGCGGACTCCCCCGACATCGCGACGCCTGTGGCACCTGAGCGTGCCTACGCGCCGCCGGCCCGCGCGAGGGCAGCTGCGCCGGTCGCCTCCCAAGCGCCCGCGCGCTCAGCGGGCAGCCGATTCGCCCGCTTTATCGGGGTTCTGTTGCTGATCGCCGCGCTGGCGGCGGTCATCGCGGCCATTGCGCTCATGGTCACCGACGCCGGGCAAGACACTGACCTGGGTCAGATCATCTCCGACCAGATTGATCAGCAGATCAGCAACATCCGGGACTTCATCCGGGAACAAACCCAGTAGGCCGTCGCGTTGCGGCCGCGTTGGGTCAAGCGTCCCAGGGCGCTGCGCCGGCAAGGCTCGCGTCCCTATATGCGGCGAAGCGCTGGGCGCTGATCGCCGCGCGCGCGCCAGCCATCAGGCGCTCCAGATAGACGAGGTTGTGAATCGTGAGCAGCCGCAGAGCGGTTAGCTCGCCGGATCGAGCCAGGTAATGCAGGTAGGCGCGTGTGTGCCGCTGGCAGGCGGGGCAGGGACATCCCTCCACGATCGGGCCCTGATCGGCCTCGAATGCCCGGTCCTTCAGGTTGAGCCGAAACCGCGCACCCGGCAGCGGCGCCAAGGCGACGCCGTGGCGCCCCAACCGAGTCGGCACGGCGCAGTCGAACAGATCAAGCCCCAGGCTGATTCCGTGCAGCAAATCATCCGGCTCGCCAATTCCAAGCAGGTGCTTTGGCGCCTCGGGCGGCAGGAGCGGCGTCGTAAAACCGAGTACCGACCGCATCTCGTCCTTGTCCTTGCCCAGTGTTCCTCCGATCGAAATCCCATCGATTTCGGCTGTGGCGACTCGCTCCGCCGAGATGCGGCGCAGGTTTTCGTGGGTTCCACCCTGAACGATGCCGAATAGCGCCTGCCCGGCAGGTCCGTTTTCCTCGTGCCAGCGAACGCAGCGATCAAGCCACCGGTGGGTGCGCTCAGTTGACCGGGCCGTGTAGTCGTAGTCAGCGTGGTAAGGCGTGCACTCGTCAAAAGCCAGGGCGATGTCCGATCCGATCGCGGCTTGCACTTCCATTGATTCGTCCGGGCCCATGAACATCTCGGTGCCGTCCAGGTAGGAGCGAAACCGAACACCCTCCTCGGCGATTTCGAGAATCGACCCATGGCTTGCAGCGGCACCACGCCGGCCCTTGATCTCGTCGGCGACGCTTCCGTGGGCCAGCGAAAAGATTTGGAATCCGCCCGAGTCGGAAATGATCGCGCGGTCCCAGTTCATGAAGCGATGCAACCCGCCAAGCTCGGCGATCCGATCGTGCCCAGGCTTGAGGAACAGGTGGAACGTGTTGCCCAAAACCATCTGATAGCCGAGCGCCGCGACCTCGTCGGTGTCGAGGCCCCGTACCGCGGCGGTGGTCGCCAAGGGAATGAAGGCGGGGGTTTCGACGGTGCCGTGGGGCGTTACGAGCCGACCAGTTCGGGCAATTCCTTCGCGGGCCTCGATCGCGAACGAAATCCGGTCAGGATCGACCCGCACCCTCGGTCAACTACCCAGAAGCGATCGGCCGGTCATCGCGGCCGGTTGTTCGATTCCGAGTAGGTCGAGCACCGTTGGCGCGACGTCGGCGAGGATCCCACCCGCCGCCAACGACACGTCTGAAGCGGTGACGACGAAGGGCACCGGATTTGTCGTGTGGGCGGTATTCGGCGAGCCGTCGGGCTCGAGCATGTACTCGGCGTTGCCGTGGTCCGCGGTGACGATCAACCCGCCGCCGGATGCATGAACCGCGTCGACTACCGGCCAAGACAGGCGGTCCACCTCCTCGATCGCGGCCACCGCGGCAGGCATCGACGCCGGTGTGACCGACCATGTCGGGATTGGCGAAGTTGAGAATCCCGAAGCGGGTCGGGGCTGCGGTCCACCCGTCGATGAACGCATCGGCGGCGCTCGCAGCGCTCATCTCGGGCCGCAGGTCGTAGGTTGCGACGTCGCGCGGTGATGCGACCAAGCGGCGCTCCTCCCCCTCCCACTCCTGCTCGCGGCCGCCGTTGAAGAAGTAGGTGACATGCGCGTATTTCTCGGTCTCGGCAACGTGAAGCTGGCGACGCCCCGGCCGCGCGCAGGCGGCTCGGCGATGGTGACGGCAGGCGCCTTCGGCGCGAAAGGCGACCTGGTAGGGCCAGCCCTCGTGGTGCTCGGTGAGCGTCGTTAACTCGATCCAGGGGCCGGTTGGCGTGCGAACTCAGCAAAACCCATCCTCGGCCAGGGCCCGATCGAGCTGGCGGGCACGATCCGGGCGGAAGTTGAAGTGAAGGACGGGTTCTCCGTCGGCCATTCCGTCGTAGTCGCCCGATGACCGAGGGTCGGACGAACTCGTCGGTCTCGCCCATCGGCGTGTGAGGCTCGGACGGCATCAAGCGCGGACGGGAGCCGGAACCCCGAGTGCCATACGCGATCGCGTCGTAGGCAAGCTTGGTGCGCTCCCAGCGCCCGTCTCGGTCCATCCCGAAGTAGCGACCGCTCACCGTGCCCACGCGCCCCGCTTGGCGAAGCCAGCGCTCGAGTTCTTCGAGGTAGCCGAGCGACGAGTGCGGAAGGGTGTCGCGACCGTCGGTGAACGCGTGGACCACGAGATCCGGGACACCCTCCTGCGCCGCGAGCTCGATCGATCGCCTGGATGTGCTCCCAACCGGAGTGGACGCCACCGTCGGAGACGAGACCGACGAGGTGGAGGCGTCCTCGCTGCGAGTTGACGAGCGGCCGAAGCGCAGGCAGCGATCAGTACCTGGCTTCTCGAAGAAGGAGCCGTCAGCCACCGCAGTCATCGATACGCGCCAGGTCCTGTTTGACGATGGCCCCGGCGCCAAGGTTCATGTGGCCGACCTCAGAATTGCCCATCTGGCCATCCGGCAGCCCGACGTCGGCGCCGGAGGCCGACAGCTCGGTGTGGGCGCAGGTTGACCAAAGCTCGTCAAAGACCGGCGTGGAAGCCAGCGAAACCGCGTTGCCGGGCCCGCCGGGCGACAAGCCCCAGCCGTCGAGAATCACCAAAGCGAGCGATCCAACGGGCTTGCCAGCCGGGCCCGGCGAGCAAGCTCATGCTGCGCGGACGATCGCCAGGAAGTCGTCTGGCGTCAAGCGACGGCACCACCGACGAGCGCGCCGTCGATCTCATCGAGCGCAAGAAGCTCGGAGGCGTTGTCCGGCTTAACCGAACCCCCGTAGAGGATCCGGATCGCTTGAGCGGCCGCGTCGGATCGCGCCCGGCAATCAGCGATCGAATGAACCCGATCGCCTCCTCGGCCTGTTCAGCTGACGCTGTCTTGCCTGTGCCGATGGCCCAGATGGGTTCGTAGGCGATCACGATGGAGGCAAGGTCATCGTCTCCCAACCCCGCCAGATCGGCCGTGAGCTGGCGGCGAAGCACCGCCTCCATCTCCCCCGCCTCGCGCTCTGCGTCTGACTCGCCAACGCAAAGGATTGGCTGCGAGGTCGCCGCCAGGGCGGTGGGCAACTTGCGGGCCAGCGCCAGATCCGTTTCGGCAAAATAGGCGCGGCGCTCGGAATGGCCGAGGATCACGGCATCCACTCCCAAGGCCGAGCAGCATCCGTGCTGACATCTCGCCGGTGAACGCGCCAGCGTCATCTTCGTGCATGTTCTGGGCCGCAACCCGCACCGAGCTGTCGCTGACAGCGCTCGGCGAGCGGCTGACAGCGCGGTGAACGGCGGACAGACGACGACGTCGCGGCCCTGAGTCTCCGACCGCGGGCAGGAACGCATCGCAGAAACTCATCGGCTTCCTCGACCGTCTTTTGCATCTTCCAGTTGGCGGCGAGATACGGCATGCGTTCACTGCTCATCGCGATACCTCCGTTTCAGCGTGGTGGGCCAACGCAGAGACCCCGGGGAGCGCCTTGCCTTCGAGCAGTTCAAGCGAGGCACCCCCGCCGGTTGAAAGCCAATCCACCTGATCGTCGAGGCCGAAGGCGACCAGGGCGGCCGCTGAGTCACCGCCGCCGACCACTGTGTGCCCCGAAGCGCTGGCAACCGCATTGGCAATGCCGACGGTTCCTGCCGCGAACGGTTCGAACTCGAAGGCGCCCATTGGGCCATTCCACAAGACGGTTCCCGCCGTGGCGATGGCCTCCGCATAGGCCGCGGTCGTTCGTGGCCCGACGTCGAGGCCCATCCAACCGTCGGGTACGTCCACGCCATCAAGGTCGCGGTACTCGGTGTCGGCGACAAAGGCTCGCCCCAGACGCAGATCGACGGGCAGCTGCAGGTCGCAAGCGGAGCCCTCCGCCTCGGCCAACGCCTCGCCCGCCAAGGCGATACCCGCCTCCTCGACTAAAGAGGCCCCGGTCGCGATCGCCTGGGCGCGAAAGAAGCTGAAACACATCGCGCCACCGATCAGGATTCGATCCGCGATTTCCAGGAAGCGGTCGATTACTCCGATCTTGTCGGAGACTTTTGCCCCGCCCAGCACCACCACCAGCGGCGCCTGCGGGTTGTCGCGCACACGAATCAGTTCCTCGAGCTCGCGCTCGAGCAGCAACCCTGCGTAGGCCGGCAGGATCCGGGCAACCCCCTCAGTCGTTGCATGCGCGCGATGGGCCGCCCCGAAAGCGTCGTTGACGTACAGGTCGGCGAGCTCGGCCAGAGCCTTGGCGAGGGCCGAGTCGTTGTTGATCTCACCCGGCTCAAACCGGCTGTTTTCCAGCAACAGAACCGAGCCGGGCTGCAACGCCTCGGCGCGAGCCGTGACCTCGTCACCGACAACGCCAGGCGCCAGCTCAACGTCGATATCCAGAAGATCCGCGAGGGCCGTTGCAACCGGCGCCATCGAGAGGTCGTGGTCGTGGCCTTCAGGCCTGCCAAGGTGCGAGACCACGACAACGGTCGCGCCCCGATCGATCAGCAGGCGAATGGTTGGCAATGCCGCCTTGAATCCGCGTGTCGTCGCTGACCGACCCGCCCCGGAGCGGGACATTCAAATCGGCGCGCACCAATACACGCGATCCGTGGACCTCGGCGTCGCGAACGCTGACCCAGTCCGGCCTCAAAGCAATTTTGTGGCCAGCTCAACCACTCGGTTCGAGTAGCCCCATTCGTTGTCGTACCAGGAGACGACCTTGACCATGTTGCCCTCCATCACCATCGTCTGCGGACCGTCAAAGATCGACGAATGCGGGTCCTTGACGATGTCGGTCGAGACGATCGGATCCTCGGTGTAGGCGAGAATGCCGGCCAGCGGGCCATCGGCAGCGGCCTTGACCGCCGCGTTGACCTCTTCGACGCTGGTGTCTCTCGACACCTGGCAGACGAGATCCACGACCGACCCCGTGGCCACCGGCGCTCGCATCGCGAATCCATTCAACTTGCCGGCCAACTCGGGAAGCACCAGGCCAACGGCCTTGGCTGCGCCGGTCGTGGTCGGGATCAGGTTGAGGGCGGCTGCCCGCGCCCGGCGCAAGTCAGGATGCGGCATGTCCTGCAGTCGCTGATCGGCCGTGTAGGCGTGAATCGTGGTCATCAACCCATGGTCGATCCCGACCGCTTCGTGGAGCACCTTGGCCACAGGCGCCAAGCAGTTGGTCGTACAGGAGGCGTTGGAGATGATGTGATGGTTCTCGGGGTCATAGTCCCGCTCGAAGTTGACACCCAGCGCCACGGTCACGTCGGGATCCGTCGCTGGAGCTGAGATGATCACCTTCTTGGCGCCGGCGTTGATGTGCTTCTCCGCATCGGGCCGCTTCGTGAAGAGCCCGGTGGACTCGACAACGACCTCGACGCCCAGATCTCCCCACGGCAGTGCCGCCGGATCGCGTTCCTCCAAGATCGTGATCGCGTCACCGTCCACAGAGACCTTGCCACCCTGCTCGGTCACCTCGCCCGGGAAGCGCCCCAATATCGAGTCGTACTTGAGCAAATGTGCCAGCGTCGCATTGTCCGTGATGTCGTTGATCGCGACGATGTCGAGCTCCGCGCCAGATTCATAGGCCGCGCGAAAAAGGTTGCGACCGATTCGTCCGAAACCGTTGATTCCGACCTTAACTGGGGCCATCTGAGTCTGGGTCCTCCTTGTTATCCGCAGGATCAGCCGACAAACGTCCGGCACGCAACGCTCATTTCCGTCACAAGGCGAGCCAGCGCGCGACGCGCCACGTACCGTACTTGGGACGGCTCTCAAGCCTCGCTGCGCGCGGCACCCTGGCCCTTTCCCCGCATGATATCTGGCCTAATCGAGCCCAATCGGGCGTCCGGTGGGCCGCGTTTTGTCAGGCCTCGGCCCGCGGCGCGCCCGGCATTTCACCCGACCGTTTCTTGTAGGGTCGCCGCTCGCATGAGGCGCCACCGAACAACTGTGCCCAAATTCGCTCGACCATGGCGGTAACGCCGAACTCGCGTGCGAGCGTGGCCGCCCGCATTGGTGCCCGGCTTCGATCGCGGCGGGTACGTGCGGCCAAGCTGGACCTGATTGATATGGCCTGCCGTGACCATGGGGTCACATCGGTGGCGGATCTCGGGGGGTGCTGGGGTGTCGACGGTGCGTACCTGTTTCACGCCGTGGACAACCATGCGGTCAACCGCGCGGTGATGGTCGATACGCATCCAACCGAGGGCTTCATGACGGGGGCGGCCCGCCGTCCCCAGGTAGAACTGGTCCAGGGAAATTTTGGAGCAACCAACTCGGCAAATGCCGTTGGCGAGGTCGATGCCGTCCTTTTTTACGACGTACTCCTGCATCAGGTTGACCCCGACTGGCATGCGGTGTTTGGCCTGTATGCGGAACGCGTACGCTGCATCCTTGTCCTCAACCAGCAGTGGACCGCCGCTGGAGATGGAGCGATCCGACTCCTCGATCTCGGGCCGGAGGAGTACCTGGCGAATGTCCCGCAGTCGGAGTTTCACTCGGAGGCATTGGCCAATCTGGATGAGATTCATCCGCAGCACGGTCGGCCGTGGCGAGATGTCCATCACATCTGGCAATGGGGGATCACGGATGCTTCCCTTAGACAAACTGCTGCTGAGTGCGGATTTCGCGAGGCCTTCTACGAGGACCTTGGGCCGTTCCCCGGGCTTTCGAACTTCAGTAACCGAGCGTTCTTGTTTGTAGCCGACCGCTCCTAGCGCGGTGCCCAGCGGAAATACCGCAGCGCGACAACAAGACCCGCCAGGCCCCAGATAACCACTATCGCCAAGTTGCCCAGCTCGAGACCAGATCCGGTTGTGGCCGGGTCATAGGCGGCAAAAAACGACTCGAAAAAGTGGCGGATTGGAAACGCGTCGGCGAACTGCAGAACCCCCGTCGGCAGCTGGGTATCCGGAATGAATACCCCGGACAAGAAGTAGAGGGGCAGGAGGGCAACGTTCGTTATCGGCGGACCCGCCTCCTGGGTTGGAATCACGGCCGTCAGCGCAAACCCCAGACAGCTGAAGGCAAATGCTCCCACCAGCAGCGTCGCCATCAATCCGGGTAGCGTGTTGGTCGGTATCGCAACGTCAAAGAAGAGGGCACCGATCGCGGTCACTAACGCAACCATCAGGAGCGAGGTGACCAATGCGTTACCGACCCGTCCGGCGACGAACGCCCAGGCGGGCAGAGGCGTCGCCCTGATCCGCTTGAGGCGGCCGCTCTCGCGCGCCTCGGTCAGGTTGATCGCGAGGCTCTGGGTCGTTGCGGAGACCACGGCCAGGGTGATAATTCCGGGCACGTAGTAGGTCGAAACGCTGATCCCGCCGTACTCCTCGATGGTCTCACCGCCGAAGAGGCCCGTGAAGATGAACAGAAAGATCAACGGGAAGATCACCGTGAAAAAGACGGATGCAGGACTCCGCCAGAAGATGAGCTGATCGGCCCGAAACTGATGCCAGATGAGCGTCGCGCCGGTCACGGGGCCTGCGCCTCGGTCAACTGCAGATAGACGTCCTCTAGGCTCGGCCGCTCGACTCGAAGCCCATCGAGCGTGACCCCGGTGTCGAGTGCCCACTCCGTCAGCCGGTGGAGGACCTCAAGCGATTCGGCAGCGCTGACCTCAACCGTCGCTCCTGCCGGGGTCGCCACCAACGCGAACGGCGGCGGCATCGACGCCAGCGCAACAGCTTGCGTGAGCTTGAAGCTGATCGTCGTACGCGCCTCCGCCCGCCCGCCGAGTTCGTTCGGCGGACCAACAGCGACGATCTTGCCGTCGCTGATGATCGCCACCGTGTCGGCCAGGTGCTGGGCTTCGTCCATGAAGTGGGTCGTCAGGAAGATCGTTTTCCCCAGTTCCCTGAGGCTGGCGATTACGTCCCACGCCTGTCGGCGCGCTGATGGATCAAACCCAGTCGTCGGCTCGTCGAGAAATAGCAGCTCGGGATCGCCGATCAGCGCCAGCGCCACATCGAGTCGGCGCTGCTGTCCGCCGGAAAGGTGACCGGCACGTTCGTCGGCCTTGGCCGACAGTCCGACCAGGCCAATCGTCTCATCAACTTCACGGGGAGCCGCGTAGTAGCCCGCGTAGAGCGCGATCGTCTCACGGACCGTCAGGACCGGCTCCATGCGACATTCCTGCAAAACGATGCCTATCCGCTCCCGCCAGGCCCGGCCGGCCGAGGCCGGGTCTCGCCCCAGCACCTGAACCTCGCCGGCGTCGCGCTCCCTGTAGCCCTCAAGGATCTCCACCGTCGTCGTTTTACCGGCGCCATTAGGTCCTAGGAAGGCAAAGATCTCACCGCGCTCCACCCGCAGGTCGATGCCACGCACCGCCTCGACCGCACCAAAGGCCTTGTGAAGACCCTGAACGCTGACCACTGGTTCCGTCATACAGGCCGCATATTCAGCTATGAGCGGATCCGGCTCATGGCACCACGGATGCGGTGCCAAAACGATTGCTGGCAAAGATCGCGCCCCAGGGTCTCCCGCTCCGGCCAGCGCATCCAGGGATCATCTGCATCCAGCCGCCCCGGCACAGCCTGATAAGTGCCACGATGAGCGACCAGCGTCAGCTGATCCTCGTAGCGCTGGTAAGGACGCGGGGAGCGCGCTTCGAGCACCGATGTGAACCCTGCATCCCGCACGAGGTTGTAAAGCGATGCCCGAGTCGGCCAAAAACTCTGCGTGTTGTCCAGCGAGGCTCGGAGCTTCGCCGCACGTTGCGCGCGCGACGCGTTGGCGCTGTGCTCGCGATAGAGCCTGCCCCAGTACTGATTACCTCGGTGCTCGCGCATCACCGCGGCTTTGAGCGAGACCGACGTGTCGAGGACCAGAAGGCCACTGCACAGGCCCGCAACCGCGTGGACGAAGTCAAAGACGTCTGGGGCATCGAGGTGATACAGGATTCCGAGGCAAAGGACGACATCAAAGCGCCCGTGACTTTCGACTGACACATCGCGCACATCACCCTGTTCCACCGAGTAGTGATCAAGCCCAAGTTCCGCGGCGGCAAAACGCGCTCGCTCGACATGGATCTTCCTGCCTTCGACCGCGACGACTGTGGCGCCAAGGCGTGCCAGCTCGATCCCATAGATCCCTCCCTCGCAGGCGAGGTCAAGGATGCGCAGGTCCGTGAGCGGGCGCTTTGAGCCGTCGGCAACCAGCTGAACCACGCGGCGCAACTTGGAGTTCTCGACGGGTTGCTGGTCCGTGATTGTCCAGACGCCGTCGCCGAGATTGATGTTGTGAGGAGGCTCCCACGACCCCAAGGTCTCTACGGCGGCCGTCAAGCGCTGGCGGCGGTCAGGGTCAGTCGGCGGCATCCCTCGGCGAGTCTAGTAACCGATTCCGTACTTGCCGAAGGTGGCGGTGGTCCCGCATACGGATCTTCAGTGTCACGTCACGTCCAGCGACCGTGCGCGGGTCGGTCATTCTATGTCGGCATGACGTGGCCTCGCCTCACCCTCTTTGGCGGCTTCGCAGCGGTGATTGCCGTGGCTCTCGCAGGCGGATTCACCAACGAACCGAAGACCCAAGTCGCGGCGAGCGTCACTCCGTCGACGCCAGCTTGTGAATTGGCCGCAGCCGACCTCAACCCTGCGGATCGCCCCGTGCTGCCATCACGGGGGGTGCCGCTGATCGACCTAAACGGCGACCTCCCGCAATTGGGCTACAACGATCCCTCGCTGATGACGGGCCAGCTCACTCTGGCAGCCACGCTCCGCGCCCATCGCGCAGCGGCCTCAGCGATCTGGCGCATGCCGCTTGACTGGGGCGTGGTCGAGTTGCAACCCGGAGCTCTCGACTTCACCGAACCGGACCGGGTCTATTGCGCAGCCCTTGACGCAGGGGTCCAGCCGTTGTTTCACCTAACGGGGATACCCGGATGGGCAGCTCCTGGGAGTACATGCCAGACCCCCTGCGTTCGCCCTCCCGAAGATCAACATCTGCCTGCTTTCACCCGCTTCGCTGAGGCAGCGGCGATCCGGTATCCCCGGGTGGCGGCGTTCGAATCCTGGAATGAGCCAAACCTCGCAGCTTTTTGGGGCGGCAGGCCGAATCCCGCGGACTACCTTCAGGTTGCCGCTGCCATCTACGCCGGGGCCAAGAACGGCAATCCAGGGTTGCCGGTTGTGGCTGGCTCGACCACCAACAATCCCAGCGACGATCCGGCAACCGGCAACCTCGCCATGACCACCTTTCTGCGCTCGTTTCTCGCTGCTGGAGGCGCGCGCTTCATGGACGCCGTTGCCTTTCACGCCTATCCGTTCGGGCGGCTTGGCTCTGAGCAGGACCTGTTCACTCCGGCGCTGACGGACCTCCTGGAAACTCTCGACGGTGCTGACGAGGGTCAGATCAGGATCTGGCTGACCGAGACTGGGGTGCCGACGCAATCGGGGGCCTTCGCTCCGCCAATGTCCGAGTCCGATCAGGCGGAACAGTTGGCGGCGATGTTCCATGCCCTGGCTGCCACGGGCCGCGCGGACGTTTTCGTTGTCCATACGCTTCTCGATCCCGGCCTTAGAGTTCCCGGGGGTCCGGGATTCGGCGTTCTCACCCAACCGGACGGGTCGGGAGCGATGCGTGCCAAGCCGGCACTCTGCAGTCTCCGTGATGCCACCGACGCCTCCGGCGACTGCCCGAGACACGTCGGCTCCTGACCCCGCTTTCGTATGAACGTTGATTGCTGATAGGCACGGTTGCGGGTTGCCGAAAGCGACCCTGAGCGCTACCTTGCCTTGTCCTGATGATCGCCGGAAGCTGGGGCACGTTTGTACGCAGCGGCTTGCCCGTTATCGGTGCCGTGCTCGCGCTAGCGGCTCCGACCATCGCCTCCGCTGACGACCCGCCATTCCCCGGAGTGCCTGACCCGGGCGGCGACCCGGCCGTCGCTGTCCCCGTGCCACCTCCGGCGGGCAAGTTTTTCGGCTACCACGACCTATTGCCGGACTACTCCCCGCACGGCTGGAACTCGACCGAGATGGCGGAGGTCGCGGCCGGTGGCGGCGCCAACACTCACCGTTTCACCCTCGACTGGTTCAGCGTCGAACCGACCCAGGATCACTGGGACGAAAACAACTGGGCGCGTTTTCAGCGCCTTTACGACGAGCTGATCAGCCGTGGCATACGCCCGCTGGTCACGATTGCTGGCACCCCCCGCTGGGCGGTCCACACGCTATATCAGCACTGCGGGCACCGTCGCGGCTGCGAGTACCCGCCGGCAGCCTGGATGAACGGGGAGTGGGCGCAGTTCGCGGCGGAAGTCGCCACGCGAATGCCACAGGCTGCGGCGATCGAGATCTGGAATGAGCCCAACATCCGCGGCTTCTACAAGCCCGATCCCAACCCGTGGCGCTACGGCGAACTTGTTGCAATCGCCTACGACGCGATCAAGGCGGCCAACCCAGCGATGACGGTTCTGGGTGGTGCCCTTGCCCCCGCCCAGACGCGGAAGCCGAATGATCCTGCGGAGTACATGCCGCTGGCCGATTTCCTACCCATCGCTCTCCAGGCGGGAATGCGAAACCACATCGACGGAATCAGCTTCCACACCGTGATTCAGACGATGGACTACGGGGCTGGGACGCTTTGGGCAAAGGTCTTTGACGACGTTAGGCGAATCGCCTCGCAGAATGGTCACGCGGGGATCGACTTGTGGCTGAGCGAGACGGGCTTGACGACGAAGGAGGGTCCGGGCGTTCCCGCGCTGAGTGCCAACAATCAGGCGTTGGGGCTCCTACTCCAATACCGGCGGCTGATGCAAATGCCGGACCTGCGGGGGATGGTTATCCACACGCTGAGTGAGCGGGTCGAACTGCAAAAAACCGACTTCAACCGGGGCTACGGCGTCATGGACTCTTGGAATCCGTTCAACCCAAAGCACGCCTACTGCGCTTTCGCCGGGAGAGTTCAAGTCGAGTTGCCATACGGAGGTTGCCCGCGAATTACTGAGACCTACCCGGATTCGGGTAGTGGTGGTTCCGGCAGCGGGTCCGGCTCGGGTTCTGGCTCCGGCTCGGGTTCTGGGTCCGGCTCGGGCAGCGGCAGTGGTTCGGGCTCGGGCTCGGGTTCTGGGTCCGGCTCGGGCAGCGGCAGTGGTTCGGGCTCGGGCTCGGGCTCGGGTTCTGGGTCCGGCTCGGGCAGCGGCAGTGGTTCGGGCTCGGGCTCGGGCTCGGGTTCTGGGTCCGGCTCGGGCAGCGGCAGTGGTTCGGGGTCGGGGTCGGGTTCTGGCTCCGGCTCGGGCAGCGGCAGTGGTTCTGGGTCCGGCTCGGGGTCCGGGTCGGGTTCTGGGTCCGGCTCGGGTTCTGGGTCCGGCTCGGGCAGCGGCAGTGGTTCGGGGTCCGGGTCGGGGTCCGGCAACGCCGGCGGGGCCCCACGGTGCACCGCCAGGCTCGCCGCAGCAACAAGCCGAATAGTGCTGGCCAGCGCCGCCGACCGGCGGCGGGCGATCCGCGGGCACCGCAAGCTGACGCAGCGCTGCATTCCGGGCAACCGCAAGGTTGCGCGCTTCAAGCGGCGGGCGCGCAAGATCAATTCGGCGGCGAAGTCACACCACCTCAGGGCCAAGGCCCGCCGCGTGAAGCGACGCTGCGCACCATGCAACCGCCGCCTACTACGACTGCAGGGCCGAACACTTACCGCAACCGGGCCCGGCCTGGCGGCAGCGCTTCAAAAGCACGAGCAGGTTCGCAAGGCCTGCACCGGGCGCAGACGACGCTAGTCACCCGGTTCGGTTCAGGCGGCCGTGGATCTCCCTGGCCAGTTTGCCGGGCATCCCCGGTACGGCCTCGATTTCCTCGATCGTCGCTGCGGCGACTCGCCCCGGCGAGCCGAAGTGCGCCAAGAGAGCACGTTTGCGCACCGGCCCAACGCCGGGAAGCTCGTCCAAGATCGATCGTGTCATCGATTGGTCGCGCCGCGACCGGTGTAGGTCAAGGGCGAAGCGGTGCGCCTCATCGCGGATGCGTTGCAACAGCTTCGACGCCTCGGAATCAGGCGGGATCTGGAGCGGCGCCGAACGACCGGGAAGGTAGACCTCCTCGAGCCGCTTGGCCAGGCTCACGACCGCCACGCCTCGATCGACGAGCGTGCCGACGGCCTCCATCCCCGAGCTCAGCTGCCCCTTGCCGCCGTCGATCACGATCAGATCGGGCAGGCTGGCGAAGCTTGGGTCGCGCTCGGCGTCGTGCGGCGACCGATCCGCTTCGCCGATGAGCCGGGCGGCGCGCCGTGACAGCACCTCCTTCATCGAGGCGAAATCGTCCGGACCCTCGCTGCGGTCGCCCTTGATTTTGAACCGCCGGTAGTCGGCCTTCTTCGGTGCGCCCGACTCGAACACGACCATCGACGCGACCGTGTGCTCGCCACCGAGATTCGAGATGTCATATCCCTCGATCCGGATCGGCAGACCGTCCAACCGGAGGGCGTCCTTGAGCGCGACGACGGCATCAGCGCGGTCCGTGCGCCGACGCTCGCGGCGCAACTTGTCCTGGGCAAGTGCGAGGCGGGCATTGCGCTCCGCCATCTCGCGAAGCTTGCGCATCTCGCCGCGCTCGGCAACCCGAACCTCCACCTGGGAGCCCCGTGCCCGCTCGAGCGCTTCAGCGACCAGGGCAGCGCGATCGCGAACCGCCTCGCCGACCACGACTAGCCGGGGAACCGCCGGCGCAGCGGAGTAGTACTGGGCCAGGAACTCCACGCACACCTCACCTTCGTCGTGGTCGGCGGCGTTGGTCAAGTAAAAGCTCTGGCGCTCGGCCAGAATGCCATCACGGATCTGGAACACCTGGGCGTTCGCGGTGCCGCTCTCCGTCGCCACGCCGATCACGTCGGCATTGTCAAGCGAGCCGCCAGCAACGCTGCGGCGCTCCATCATCGCCCGCACAGCCTCGAGACGATCCCTGTGGACCGCGGCGCGCTCGAACTCCTCTGCCTCCGCGGCAACGTTCATCTTGCTCACCAGATCACGTTCAACCTCCCGGTAGCGACCGGAAAGAAAACCCGCGATGGCGTCGATGTTGCGACGGTACTCGTCGCGATCGATATAGCCAACGCAGGGTGCCTGGCAGCGCTTGATGTAGTAGTCGAGGCAAGGAACGCCGGAGCGTCGTCCCGGCTCGGCCCCTTCACAAGTCCGATACTGAAACAGCTTGCCGAGCAGCTCCAGCGTCTCGCGCGTGCGCTTCGCGCTCGAGTAGGGGCCGAAGTAAAGACGCCCAGCTCGGTGGCGCTCCCGGGTGAAATAGACGCGAGGAAACTCTTCGTCCATGCTGATTGCCACGTACGGGTAGGACTTGTCGTCGCGCAGGCGGATGTTGAAACGCGGGCGGTAGCGCTTGATGAACTGCTGCTCGGCAAGCAACGCCTCAGCTTCGGTATCGGTGACCAGGAACTCGATCGCGTCCGCCATCTCGGTCATCGCCCGGGTCCTCGTCTTGCCGGAGAAATGTCCTGCCACCCGTTTCTTGATCGACCGCGCCTTGCCCACGTAGAGCACAGCGTCTTCGGCGTCGCGGAAGATGTACACGCCGGGCTCGTCGGGCAATCCGCGCCGCTGTTCGGCAAGTCCGTCGCCCGCTGAGCGAATCGGCGCACTGGTTGGGTCGGTGGACTCGCGGCTCACTCTCATGAACGCTAGCCGGACAATCGCCGGAGCAGCTGCGGGTGGCTCCACCCTCACTGGCGGGGCAACCAACCGGCGGGCGAAGTGGAGGCCGAGATCCAATTAGACTTGGATCTCATTCGACGAAAGGTGGAACCGTGCAGAAAAAGCTTTTGGCGATTCTCGCGATCGCGGCCCTCGCTCCATTCACCCTGGCCGCATGCGGCGACGACGAACCGGCGGCTGACCCGACCCCCGCAGCTCCTGCAACCGACACCGGCGGCGCGGACAAGCCCGCGACCGGTAGCTCCACGGTGCGGATCGCAGCGGATCCAGGCGGAACGCTCGCCTTCGAGCAATCCGCCGTGGACGCCGATGCGGGAACGGTGACGATCGAGTTCACGAATGAGTCATCAACTCCCCACGACGTCCTTGTCGAAGGCCCCGACGGTGATCTGGGTGGTACCGACACGATCACCGGCGATACGGCCAGCGCCGAGCTCGAGCTTGACTCCGGCGATTACACCTTCTACTGCTCGGTTCCCGGCCACCGCGACGCCGGCATGGAAGGCGCGCTCACAGTCAAGTAGCGCTTTAGGAGCCGAGGATCCGGCCGACGCTGTCTGCAACGCAGACCGGCTTGGCCTGGTCCTCGGCTTCGAGCGTGAACCTGGTTGTCGCCTGGACCCAGCCGTCCTCGAGTTCGTTCAAGGCGAGTAGTTGGGCGCTAGCGCGCACCTGGGATCCAGCGAGCACCGGCGCTGGGAACCTGACCTTGTCCCAGCCGTAGTTGATTCCCATCCGGACGCCCTCGACCCGCATCAGTTCGAGCCGAAACCCGTCGATCAACGACAGGGTCAGGTTTCCGTGCGCGATGGTCGTCCCGTAGGGACTCTCGTTGGCCGCCCGCTCCCGATCAACGTGAATCCACTGGGCGTCGCCGGACAGCTTCGCGAAGATGTCGATGTCCTCCTGCTCGACGCGGCGCCACTCCCCGGGGCCAATCGTCTTACCAACCAGATCTCGCAGACCGGCGACACCCTGGATGATCATGGGGAGATCCATCGCCCGATCCTAGTTCGTTCACCGGACCAGGCGCACGGCGAGCTCGGGCGGCGGCGCAACGCCGGCGCCGCCAAGCAATCCCAGAATTCGCATGACGTAGGCGGTCGTCTCTGGGTACTGCGGAACGCATCCGCAAGCAGCGACCGGCGCCGGGCCCGCGTTGTAGGCGGCCAGTGCCAGATCGGTGCGCCCGTTGAATTGCCGCAGCAGGTCGGCCATCAGCCGGCCTTGAGCGGCGATGGCCGCACCTGGGTTGAACGGATCTTCCAGCCCATAAGCGGCAGCGGTTGCTGGCATGAACTGCGCGATACCGTGCGCGCCCGCCGGTGAGACCGCAAACGGATTGAAGCCCGACTCGGCCAGAAGCTGCGCTGCCAGGAGCGATGCGGGCACGTTGCTGCGCTGCGCCGCCTCTGAAATCGCAGCGCGATAGCGGGTTGGCACGTAGGCCGGAAGCAGGTCCGCGGCACCGATTCCGCGGCCATCCGAAGCGGCTACCCCGGACCGCGGCAAGGCCGCCGCGCATGGAGCGGGGCCGTCGGTGAACCCGAAATGCCAGGCCTCCCATGAGTAGCGCTTGAGGAAGCCGAAGCGCGCCGCATTTGCAGCCAGCCATCCGTATGCCGAAGGCGGTCCCAGGTCGAGCTCGGTGGCGCAACGGTGCAGCGAGGTACCGGGCCGCGCCACCCAACGGGGATCGGGGTTGGCGGCAAAGAGCGCAGCCTGCTCGGCGTCGGATCGGAATCCCGATGTAACGAACAGGGCATGGCCGACCTTCCCCGCGGCGAACGCCAGCCGATCGAAGGCGACCGCAACGTCCGGACGCATGCCCTCCCCGTCCCGATAGGCCAAGGGGCCCGCATAGCCGCCACCCTCGGCCATCTCGCCACCTGCGGTTGCCGCAAGTGGACCAGGAAAGGCTTCCGCTGTCGCCGTGGCCTGAAAACGCCGGGCACTACCGGTCGCTTGAGGCGACCGGGCCGCAACCTCGACCCTGACCCTCGTCGGCGCGTAGCCCACGCCCGGGAACCGGACCGCAATCCGGGCGTCGGAGATTCCGTTTGCGTGGACCGCGCGATGCGCTTGCGCCACCGCACGCGTGCGGTATTCGTCTTCAGTCAGTCGCCTGGGGCTTCGGCCCGCCCGGCGATCGGGTGGCTTAAAGAGCCGTGGGTGGTCGTCCAAAAGCGAACGCGCCGCGGACACTGCGGCAAGATCGGCGGCGCGTTGCAACCGCGCGCCGCCGATTGCGGCAACTCCGAGCACGCTGACCATCAGGGCGGCGATGACAGCCGCGAGCGCCAGTCCGGCCAATGCCGGCAGGGCCTGCCCGCTCTCGCTCACGAGTACCCGGCGCAAGCGGCTGGCGATTCGCGTGGTGCGGGTGGAAAGCGCTCCGCCTGGGTCGAGTCCGGCCAGCGCACGACGTGACGCCACGACGTTGGGGGCACGAAGGAGGACCGCGTGCGGCACGCAGGCGCGGCGAAGTTCCATCGACGTGAGGGTTGCCAGGGTCCGATCCCGCCTTGGGTCGGCACTGAATGCCGCGGCGGCAACCGCTGCGCCGCCGTCCATGACCTCACGCCAACGAGTAGGCGTCGCGTGCAAAACGACGATGGCCGCCGACGACGAAAGGCAGGATCGCAGCGCGTCCATCCACTCGCCGCTGCGCTCGTCGGCGGCGACCCAGCACAGGGACCCGCGGGCAGCCGCGCCCGTTGAACGCAGCTCGCCCTCGAGCTGACGAGCCTCGGCGGACGCGAGGAGGGTCGGACGCGGGCGCTGACCATCCCCCACGCTGCAAATCACGGCGGCTGCCGACCGCCTCGCCAGGGCCAATCCAAGGGCAGCTGCAAACGGAAGCGAGCCCCTGGCGTTGCCCAGCGCGGTGACAGCGACAAGGCGCGCCGGCGCGGCCACGTCAATCCGGGCCGCGGCCGCCTGCCCAGGCCGTCGAGTGGACCTCGACGATCCGTGCAATTGCGTCCGTCGGCGCGTAGGGGCGAACGCTGACCTCGACCCGCCGACCCCGGATCTCCACTTCGACCCGCTTCTCGGCCCAGCCCGGCAGGGCAGCCCTGGCAGCGGGTTCTGCGTCCAGTCCCGCTGCCAGGGCCAGTGCGCCCGCTTCGGCCGCGCCATCGGCGAGATGTAGCGCGTATGCGGTCGCCACGAACTGCAGCCCGATCAACGCCGCCAGGATCAAGAGTGGAATCGACGCCAGGGCTTCGATCGACGCCTGCCCCGCCTGGGCATGCTTCACCGTCGGACCGCCAGCGGATCAAGGCTCGTGGTCGCGCTTACCGGGATCGCGGCCATGCCGGGAAACAGGTTCGGCGCGGAGACCGTCACCCGCACGCGCCCCGACCCTTCACTCACAACCGGTTGCCCAAGAATGGGATGGACCGCGCGCTGGGAGGCAGGTACGGGATCAACTCCGACATGCGCGGCGCGGGCGCCCACCCGGGCCGCTTCGCCGGCACTCAGCGCGGCCCACCCGACGAGGACGGCCTGACCCAAGGCGAGCGCGGCCACCGCGATCAGCATCGCCATGGCCACCAACTCGACCGAGGCTTGACCAGTTTGCCTGCCAGCGACCATGGCCACCGACCCTAGGAGCGACGGACGCACGGCTGTGAGTCGCGGTCGGCCGAGTTAGGAACTACTTGGCGCTGGAACGCGCCTAGGCGGCCCGGGACTCGCTGACCACGCGAAAGATCGCGTAGCCCGACAGACCGAGGACTCCGATCCAAACCAGCGTCCCGGCGCCGTTGTCCAGCATCTCGTCGGCACCGGCGATCATCAGGGCGATGGCGCCAAGCGCCCCAAGCAGCAGCCAGCGACTCCGCTCGGGAAGCGTTATGTAATCGAGCCGGTTCTGGCGATACATGAAGTACCCGGAAGCCCCGATCGCCACCAGAAAGCCGACTGAGATCGTGGCCAGGATCCCGTCGGCGAGACCCCCGCCGCCCGGCACGGCCGCGATGATCAACGCGAGGACCGCGATGATCGCCAGGTTGCGGATCGCCTTCATGGCGCCAACGATAGCCCCGCGGCCTCTCCCGCTGGGATCAGTCCGATGTCATTACGACGATGCCGAACACGATCGCCGCGAGGGTCGCTGCCAGGCCGAGGACGGCCAGCAGCGCAAACGCGATCGCCGCCAACGGCCGGTTGGCTCGTGTCATTTCCGCCGACTGCGCACTGCCGAGGATGGCGAGCGAGAACGTGAACGCGACCCCGACGCCAGCGACCAACGCGGCCAGGCCGGTCTGCCAAAGCGCCTTGGTATCGACGATCGTCGCGAACTCCACGCCAATCACCCCGCCGACGCAGCCATCGCGTCAGGGCGCATCCGCCGCGCCAGGGCAAGCCCGGTTCCGAGCAGGCCAATTGCTGCGATGAGGACGGGGCCAACCGCGCCATCGCCAAGCAAATAGGTGACGCCGTAGGCCGCGGCGCCGATCGCACCCGCCGCGGGCAACGTCAGGAGCCAGGCCGTGACCATGTTTCCGGCCACACCCCAGCGCACGGCTGAAACGCGCTTACCGGCGCCAGCCCCCATCACGGCGCCCGAGATCACGTGTGTCGTCGAGAGCGGGTAGCCGAAATGGGTTGACGCCAGGATCACAGCGGAACCCGCGCCCTGGGCCGAAAACCCCTGCGCCGCATCCATCTTGATGATCCGGGTCCCCATCGTCTTGATGATCCGCCAGCCGCCCGAGTAGGTACCGAGGGCGATCGCGGTTGCCGCGGAGATGATCACCCAGAAGGGCGGATCCGATCCAGCGGCAAGGTCGCCGCTGGCGATCAGCGCCAAGGCGATGATCCCCATGGTCTTTTGGGCGTCGTTGGTGCCGTGCGCCAGCGCCAAGAGCCCGCCCGAGATCACCTGGCCAAAGCGAAACCCCCGGGTTACCACCCCGGGCCTTTGCCTTCCGACCACTCGATAGCAAACGACGATCGCGATCACCCCCACAACGAACGCCAGGATCGGCGCGATGAGCGCCGGCGCCAAGACCTTGCCGATGACGCCGTCGGAGAGGACGGCTTCCGATCCGATTGCGACGAAAGCGGCGCCGACGACGCCGCCGATCAGGGCGTGGGATGAGCTTGACGGCAGGCCGAAATACCACGTGATCAGGTTCCAGGTAATCGCGCCAACCAGGCCCGCAAATACGACCGTCGGCGTGATCGCATCCGCGACGACTACGTCCTTGGCGACCGTCGCCGCCACCTCAAGTGAGATGAACGCTCCCACGAAGTTGAGGACCGCCGCGTAGGCAACCGCAATCCGCGGTGACATCGCCCGGGTCGAGATCGACGTCGCGACCACGTTCGCCGTGTCGTGGAACCCGTTCGTGAAGTCGAACGCAAGCGCCGTCACCACGACGATATAGAGGATGAGGTCGGCCTCAGACACAGCGGCGCGCCCTAGGCGTTCTTGATCACGATGCCTTCGAGAATGTGGGCAGCGGTCTCGCAGGCATCAATCGAGCGCTCCAAGACCGCGAACAGATCCTTCCAGCGAATCACGACCATCGGGTCGATGCCGTTGGCAAACAGCGAAGCCACCGCGTCCCGGTACAGGCGATCCCCCTCGTTTTCAAGCCGGTGGATCTCAATCCAGTAGTGCTCCAGGTCCTTGAACCCCCGCAGGTGCTCGAGCGCCGCCGCCAGCTGCTCACACGCCTTGACCAGGACCTCGGCCATCTTGATCGACTGATCCATCGGCGCCTCGATCTTGTAGAGGACCATGAAGTCAGCCGTCTCGTCGATGTAGTCCACGATGTCGTCGAGCTGGGTGGCCAGTGCGTAGATGTCCTCGCCGTCGATCGGAGTGACGAACGTCGTGTTCAACCGGCGGACGAGCTCGTGCGTGATCCTGTCCCCCTCCTGCTCGGCCAGCAAAATCTCCCGCACCAACGCGTCCTGGTCCTCCGGCCAATTCTGGAGCATCTCCAGCAAGAGCTTTGCGGCCCGCAGGCTGTTTTGGGCTGCCTGATAGAAGAGGTCGAAGAAGACCTTGTCCTTGGGGACTAGGGAGGGCAATTGCATCGGGCGCGACGCTACCAACCGGCGACGACGTCGATGATGCGATCAGCCGCTTTTCCGTCCCAAAACTCCGGACTTTGCGGGGTCCGCTCCGAGTCGACAACCCGTCCGGGGATCTCAGCAATCCGAGCGGGGTCGAGACCAAGCAGAGTGTTCGTCCCGGCCCGCACTGTGACGGGCCGCTCCGTGTTGTCGCGCAATGTGAAGCAGGGAACGCCCAAATAAGTGGTCTCCTCCTGGATCCCGCCCGAATCGGTGAGCACGGCGGCGGCGTCCGCCTGAAGCGAGAGAAAGTCCAGGTATCCCACCGGCTCCGCAAGCCTGACGTTGTCGTCCCCCCCGAAGCCAAGCGCCTCAAGACGCGCCCGCGTTCGCGGATGGACAGGGAAGAGAACCGGAATCTCGGCCGCGACGCCCGTCAGGGCCGCCATGGCCTCAGCGAGCAGCGGCCCGTCAACCAGCGCCGGCCGATGCAGGGTCACCAGGAGGTAGCTACCCGCCTCCAGGCCCAGCGCCGCGGCTGCCTCGCGGCCGCGAATCCGGTCTTCGAGCTTGACCAGCGTGTCGATCATCGTGTTGCCCACAAACCGGGCGCGGCTTGCCTCCACGCCCTCAGCGGCCAGGTTTGCCAACGCCTCCTCGGAGTGGAGGAAGCAGAACTCGGAAAGGTGATCAATCGCAATTCGGTTGATCTCCTCCGGCATCTCCCGGTCGAAGCTCCGCAGCCCCGACTCGACGTGGCCAAGTGGCACCGCCATCCGCGACGCGCACAAAGCCGCCGCCAGACTGGAGTTGACGTCACCGGGCACGAGTACGAGGTCGGGGCGCTCGGCGGCCAGGACGGGCCCGAGACGCTCAATCACCCGGGCCACCTGCTCACCGTGTGACCCCGAGCCCACGCCGAGCATATGGTCCGGCTCCGGCACCCCGAGCTCGTCGAAGAAGATCTCGGACATCACCGGGTCATAGTGCTGGCCAGTGTGCACGACCACGTTCTCCGAGGCGCCGAAACGCTCACGCGCCGCCGCGATGACCGGCGCCATCTTGACGAAATTCGGGCGCGTTCCGACTACGTGGACGATGCGCACAGGTGGCGCCCCAAAAACTCGTGCTGGCCAAGCCTCGCGTAGGTCACGAGCTTGCCCTGCTGGGCCTGCCCCGCAACTTTGAAGTCCCGCTAGGCGAGCTCATCGATGGCGAGCGCCAACTCGAAGTCGGCGGCAGTCAGCCCGCCCTCGGAGTGCGTCGAGATCGTGACTTCGACCGTATCCCACGAGATCGCAAGATCCGGATGGTGGTTCATCTCCTCGGCCGGGACAACAACCGCCCGAACGAACGCGACCGAGCCGACGAAGTCGCCGCACTCAAAGCGCTTGTGGATCGCCTCGCCGCGGCGCGTCCAGCCATCGAGGGTGTCCAGCCGCTCAGCGATCGCATCGTCGTCCAGCCTGCTCACACCATCAGCCTATAGTCCGGCCATGGCCCCGGTCCGCCGCAATCGTTGGCTCGCGCCGCTGCACGAGGACGGGCGCCGGCGATGTCCCTGAATCGCGCCGAAGCGACGGCGGAGATTGCGGCGCCGGCCGACGCCTGCTTTGCAGCGATCACCGACTACAAGACGTTTCCAACGTGGCAGGCGGCAGTGAAGGCGGTCGAGGTCCTCGAGCGCTATCCCGACGGCCTCGCCGCGATCGTTGAATTCTCGATCGACGCCAAGCTGCGCGATATCCACTACCGGCTCCGCTACCACTACCAGCGCCCCGAGCGCCTTTGGTGTGAGTTCCTTGAGGGGGACGTGGCCGCGATCGAAAGCGATTACCACTTCGCACCAGGGCCACAGGGCACGACCGTCGCGACCTACCGTGTGGGTCTCGATCTCGGCTTTCCGGTGCCGGGGCCGATCATGCGCCGGATCGCCAAGGCCTTGATCCAGGGCTCAGTCAACGACCTGAAGGACGAAGCGGAGCGCCGGATGGCGGCAACCGACGCCTAGCTACCTCAACGTGAGCCGAGCAACCCAACGGTGTCCGGCGCCAGGCCGATTGCCGCGAGCGCCACGACCAAGGCCAGGGCGACGAACACGCTCGTCTCGATCGCTGCCGGTTGGCGGGAGCGAGCCATCGCGCCGATCAGCAGCGCGCAGAGCCCCCCGGCTACAAGTCCGCCCAAGTGGCCGCCGATCGAAATCCCGGGAACGCTGAAAGTGAAAACGAGATTCAGCACCACGATCAGGCCGATCTGCTGGGCCACATCATCGCGACCGCGATCCCTGGCGACGACGAACGCCGCACCCATTAGCCCGAAGACGGCGCCGGATGCCCCCGCAGTCAGCGCCCCGGGCTCAAGCACGACGACGCCGAGCGCTCCGCCCAGCATGGAGACAAAATAGATCCCCAGAAAGCGCCAGCGGCCAATTGCGGGCTCGAGCAGGTTGCCGAGGAAGTAGAGGGCAAACATGTTGAGCCCGATGTGAATAAGCCCGTAGTGCAGAAAGCCCGACGTCACAATCCGGTAGGGCTCGCCGTTGGCTACCGCGGGGCCGAAGAGGGCGAAATCGCGGTAGATGCCGCCGCCCCCGGCAAAGAGGTCGGCGCCACCAGCGACCGTGAGCATGAAGACGGCGACGTTGATTGCGATCAGGACGCCCGTGACGGGCGCTTGGCCCGCGGCGCCAAAGCCGGTTCGCGACCGAACTACCTTCGTTTTCTGACGGGCGCACTCCGCACAGCGCATGCCGACCGGCGTTGACGTCATGCAATCCGGGCAGATCGGTCGGCCGCAGTTCGAACAGCCGACGTTGGTTTGCCGACCAGGGTGCCGGTAGCACTCAGCCATCAGCGCGGCAATCTACTCGAGCCACCGCGGCGCTCGGGCTAGAGCAGCGCCTGCATAACGACCGGCAACGTAGGCTGCCTTGAGCCGCCACCAGGCTCGCGGGTGACGTAGATGCCGCTTGCCCCAGCCAGGTTGCCCTCGATAGCGACCTGACTCGATCCATCCTTGCGGACGACGAACGGTGTCGAAGGCTCCATCTTGCCGTTGCGCTGGATCCAGGCCTGATAAACGCGATTGACGGGCAGGGCCGGCAACCCTTCGACATACAGCGTCCCGCGATCACCCGTTACCTCGAGCGTCGCCGAGGCCAGCTTTCCCGCGGGCCTGTTCGTCTCTGCCGCAATGGTCACGGTGGGGTCCGTCGCGTCCGATTCGCCGCGTAGCCCGTAGCCGGCCACCGCGCCGACAAGCATGACCGCGACAACCGCGAGGGCGGTCGCGGGACGCCAAAGCGCAGCCAACGGATTCGAGGCGCGACGGGAGCGGTGGTCTGACCGCTCGGCCGCCTTGATGTCCTGGCGAACCTCCTTCATGAGCGCTCGCTTGAGCGAGCGTGGAGGCTGCCGTTGGGCGACCGACGCCGGCAATAGCGCGATGGCCGGATCAAGCCACGTCAGGTACTCGCGACAGGTGTCGCAACCGGGCACGTGTTGCTCAAGACGGTCAACGTCGGCAGGCTCAAGCGCCCCAAGCGCGTAGGCGGCAAGGTCGTCGCGATTCACGTGCTCGTCACTCATCACGGAAGCGCCTCCGTCGAATCGGCGATTCCCATCCCCTCGGCTAGCGCGAGGCGGACCTTTTCCAATCCCAGCCGCATGCGCCCCTTCACCGTACCGAGCGGCATGCTCAACATCGAGGCGATCTCGGAATGAGAGAACCCTCCAAAATAGGCAAGCCCGATCACCTCGGCCTGCTCGTTCGGTAAGGCCTTGAGGGCCCCGCGGACGCGGGACGCCGTCTCGCGGCGAATCGCCTCGGAATCGGTCAGCTTGGAGGACGGCTGCGCTTCAAGGGCTGCGTCGTCGTCGTAGTTCAGCTTCGGGGCCTTGCCGGACTGTCTGCGTAGCGCGTCGATCGACCGGTTGCGCACAACTCCGAGCGTCCACGACCGAACGCTCCCGCGGGTCGAGTCGAAATGGGCTCCCGACCGCCAAATCGAGAGAAAGGCTTCCTGCGTCACGTCCTCGGCAAGATCAGCGCTCCCGACGATCCTGTGGGCAAGCGAGTAGGCGGCGCCGCCGTGGCGGTCGTAGAGAATCTCGAAGGCCGCCGGATCCTTGCGCTCGACGAGGATCATCAGATCCTCGTCGGCCAATCGTTGTATCGCGTCCCGGTTCACTTGACTATGTCTACGCACCGCATGCCAGCTCGGATCAACGGGCAGGCTTGCCGTCCGGTCTGCGGGAGATAGTTGTCGAGCGATGAGCGGCTCCTCTCCTGCACGGCTCTACGCCACCCTCGTCGGTGGCGGGCTGGTCATTGCGGGCATCGTCGGTTTCTTCTACAGCGCGAGTTTCGAGACCCAGGAACAGCTGACAGCCGAGCCCATTCTTGGGGTCTTCGACGTCAACGGCTGGCACAACCTCGTCCATATCGCCACGGGGCTGGTTGGACTCGCCGCGGCTGGCTATGCCGCGCGGACCTACGCGCTCTCATTCGGGCTGATCTATCTGCTCCTCGCCCTCTGGGGCTTCACCCAAACCACGGACGGCGCGGGCGAATTGCTGGAGCTGATCCCGATCAATACCGAGGACAACATCCTGCATCTGATCCTGGGGCTCACCGGCCTCGGCGCCGGCGCCGCCACGCCGCTGGGGCCTAGCGGCGAAGCTCCGAGCTGACCTCGCCGATTATGCGCTCCGCGTTTGCTCGAAGCCCCGAGGGCTTGCGGCGGCGACGCGTGCCGACAATCGCCAGCGCGCCTGCCGCGGCTCCACCCACCGCTAGGGCAGCCACGGGGCGCACCCAGTTGCGCGGGTCGCGTAGCGACTGAAGCTCCGAATCGGACAGCTCATCAGCCCAGCTTCCCAGCGCCGCAGCGGCCTGTTCGGTGATCGCGCTCAGCGTGTCCTCGACCCGAGCCGCGAGGCTCTCCGGCGGCTCGATCGGCCGGAGCGCATCGCCAAGCAGGGATTCAAGATCCATGTGTCCGGGCACTTCACTCATCGGCTTCTCCGTGCTCGGCAGCCATCTGCTCTTCCAACTGCTTCAGGGCGCGATGGATCAGAACCTTCGTTGCGCCGTCCGAGCGCCCAAGTGCCCGCGCGATCTCGCGATTCGACATATCGAGGGCGAAGCGCATGATCAACGCGTCGCGCCGGTCCCCGGGCAGGTCCTCGAGCTTGCGCATCACAAGGCGCAACTCTTCGCGCCCCTCCACGACCCGCTCGGTGGTGTGCGGGTGCGCGGGCGGCTCGATGGCCTCGATATTGGACTCGGGGCGGCGCGACTTGTCGCGGTAGTGGTTGGCTGCAAGGTTGTGCGCGATCCGGATCAGCCACGGACGCATCGGCCTGCCATCCGATTCCCGCCGGGCGCGCTCGAAGTGACGATAGGCCTGTAGGAACGCCTGCTCGGTCAAATCCTCCGCGTCGTGGTGATTGCCGACCCGGTAGTACGTGTAGGAGTAGACGTCCCGCAGGTGCTCCCGGTAGAGCGCCTCGAACTCGCGATCGAGCGCCGCCTTGGATGGCGCGGATGCCGGCTTGGAGGGATCCGCCTCGCTCACCGGGCAAGAGTAGTGCGGTGGCGCTCATGCCGCCCTCCGAGCCCGCTCGGCGCGACGCAAACCCGCAATCCACTCCCCGGCCTCGATCTCGCCGGCGATGAGCGCCGCAAGGCCTTCCATCCGGGGCGCATCGATACCCGCGCGAACAAGTGTCTCTGCGATCAGGGGCACCGAATCAAGGCCTTCGGACGCCTGGCCGATTCGACCGGGAATCTGATCAGCCGGAGTGCCCTTGCCCAGCAACTCGCCAGCACGACGGTTGCGCGATCCCGGCGCGAGGATCGTCGCCGTCAGATCGCCAACGCCCGCTAGCCCGGCAAACGTTTCCATCCTGCCGCCGTTGGCTACCGCGTACTCGATGCACTCGTGCCAGACGCCGGCGGCCGCGATGCCGGCGGCGTTCATGCCGTGGGGTTCCGCCGCGGCGGCGGCCAGGGCCGCGGCGTTCTTTGCCACGCCGGCCATCTCGACCCCGGTGACATCATCGGTTCGCTCGCAGACCAGCCCGGCGCGGTCGAAGACCTCCCCGAGCTGATGGCGAAGATCGGGGTCAGCAGAGCCCAAAACCAAAGCGGCCATTCCCGCCGCAGCCTCCTTGGCGTGCGCGGGTCCGCCAAGGCAGGCGATCGCCCGGGCCGGAACTCGCTCGGCGACGTATTCCGTAGGCAGCAGGCCGAGAGGCTGGATCAGACCCTTGGAAAGCAGGAGCACCGCGGCTCGCGATCCGATCCGGTCGGCATAGGTGCCAACCGCCTGGGGAATCGCCTTCGACGGAACGGCAAAGCAGATCAGGTCGCAGCCCGCGAGTTCGATGTCGGCGGCGCGGCGCACTTCGACCTCGCCTGGCAGCTTGACGCCAGGCAGATAATCGTTTTCGCGGGTCCGGCCGATCTCGGTCGCCTTCTCGTCCGAGCGCGTACCAAGCTGGACCTCGAGGCCGCCGCGCGCAAGGAGCACGGCAACGGCGGTCCCCCAGCTACCGGCGCCGATGACGGCGGCCTTTCGCAGCGGCGGCAACCCGCCCAGGTATTCCCACTGCAGTTCGATATTGGGCCAGATCCGATTGGTGACGGTTACCGCCAGACCGGGTGAAGGTCGCTCCGTCTGAGGAAAGGTCTGAAGTGAGCCCGCTCGCAGCCTGACCTTCCGCGGACGAACTCGCCAGCCGCGGCGAACCTGTTCGGATCCGATGACCGCAACGGGCAGGACGGGAACGCCGCTCTCAAGCGCCAGGCGGCCGACGCCACGCTTCGGTCGCCCGAGCGAGCCTTGGCGAATCCGGGTGCCTTCGGGGAAAATCACAACCGTGCCGCCGCGCTGCACCGCGAGGCGAGCGGTGTCAATGGCCGCTTCGTCCGACTGGCCTCGCCTGATTGGAAAGGCGCCAAGGCGATTCAAGATCCACGCCTGCCAGCGGTTTTCGAAGAGCTCAACCTTGGCAACGAACTGGATCTGGCGGCGCCAGGGCAGTAGCGCTCCGATCACGAAAGGGTCGAGGAAGCTGCGGTGGTTGGACGCAACGATCAGGCCGCCATCCGCGCGGGCGTGCTCGCGACCCTGGCGCTCAAGCCGAAACCAGATCAAAAAGAAGGGAACCAAGACCAGGCGCACGAGCATGTAGACCAGGCGATTGACGCCATGTTCGCGAGCGAACTCGTGATAAGCGTTGAAGCGCTCGTCCGAGATCACGTCGTCGGCGCGCGGCGGCGCCGAGGCTCGGACTTGATCCTCCATGCCTAGGCGTACACGCCCGCGTGGAAGCGGTTACCAGGCGGACTCGATTATTCGGCGCAGCTGGTCACGATCCGGGGCCCTGGGCGTGCGTTCCAGGTCGGCGCGTCGAGCGACCATCGCGTCGAGCGACCGATCCAGCAACGCGCGGTCGGCGCCGATCTCGGCAAGCGCTCGACGCCCCCCCGAAAGCGCTTCGACCCGGCCGCCCAGATCCCTCGCCGCGACCCCCAGCGCCGCCGCCAGACGGTCGATTCCCGGCGCCGCCTGATCACGCAAAGCCTCAAGCGCACGCGGCAGGATCGCCGCGTTGGTCTCCGCATGGGGGATAGCCATCACGCGGACAAGGGTCTGGCAGATCACGTGATGAAGCGAGAAGGAGGCGGAGTCAAGCGCGTAGGCCGAAAGCAACGAACCAACCGCCAGGTCCTCCCGTCCACCCGGATCCAGCGGGCCGTCAAGCCCGACAGCGATCAACCGCGCGCCTTCGATTGCGGCCATCCGGGACACCGGGTTCGCCAGCGGGGTGTAGAGCGAGTCGGCGCCGTGCGCAAGAGCGTTCATGGCACTCGCGCGCAACGCCTGCTCGAGCTGGGCCGTCATCGCGATTGGATCGGCGAAGACGAGCGTCGGTCGGATCCGGCCGGTTGTTGGGTCACGCCCCTCGGGCAAGCGGTGGATGCGGGTCAGTTCCGCGCCGGACAGGGTGGTTGGCAGTGCCGCAACCTGCCCGCCGGCCACTGCAGCAATCGCTTTCGCCGTATCGATAACCCGGCCTCCACCCAACGCCACCAGATCAACGTTCGCAACCGCGTCGATCAGCGCTGCCGCGGCCTCGGTCACCGGTCCGGGCGGCACCTCGTGGATCGCGCTCGCCCGGCCGATCAATTCCTCAGGGGCGGTTGCGAGCGCCCGCTCGGTGCTGAGCAGCTCGAACGAACGCCAGCCCTCACGCTCGAGGGCGTCCGCGGCCGCACTGACAGCATCGCGCCCGAATCGAATCGTGCGCTCGCCGTCGCGCCAGGTGAATGCCTCTTGTGCCAAGAGCCCGCCCCCGGATTCGAACCGGGATCCCCGGAATTACAAGTTCCGTGCTCGACCAGTTGAGCTAGGCGGGCGCGAGCCCAGGATACGACGAGCGCCCCGGGGTCACCGGGGCGCTCTTACGCGTGGAAGGATGTCCGGCAACGCGGCCCCGTGGCTAGAGCAGGACCTCGCGCTCGGAAATATGGGTCGCAACCTTGCGCTTGACCCTCTGCAGTGCGTTGTCCACCGTCTTGGTATCGCACTCCAGGCGCTCGGCTACCACCTCGTAGCTGTAACCGTCCAGATACAGGGAGAGGACCTCGCTCTCCAAATCGCTGAGGACGCTGCCGAGGCAGCTGACCAGGCTCCGCAACTCCTCAGTTGCGATCACCCGATCCGCTGGGTCGTCGGAGATCGGACCCGGCAGGATGTCCTCCAGGGTCGTCTCCGAGTCGCCGGCGGCGGCCGGCGTCTGGGCAAACGAGATGCACTGGTTGAGCGGAGCGTGCTTATTGCGTGATGCGGTCTTGACCGCCGTGATGATCTGACGCGTTACGCACAGCTCCGCAAAATTGCGAAAGCTGGACTCGCGATCGGTCCGGTAATCGCGGATCGCCTTGTAGAGACCGACCATGCCCTCCTGGATCAGGTCGTCGGAGTCGCCTCCGAGCAAGAAGTAGGAGGATGACTTGAGTCGCACGAATCCGCGATAACGGCGGATCAATCGGTCGTAGGCCTCAGCGCTGCCCTGCTTGGCAAGCGCGACGAGGTAGTGATCATCAAGCTCTCCTTGAGCCTGAGGACGACGGGATGCTGCTGTGCCGGCGGAAAAGCCGGCCTGTGCTGGGGTTGACATAGCCACACGATCCTTCCATTAGGAACCGGTGGCGCCGCTGCCTCCCCTGGGCGCCCTCTCCTCAATTGTGAGTTCACCATCGGTCAAGTCAAGCTCGACCTTTAGTTCACCCTTACGCAGCAGCGAGTGTATGCGCGCGGGCATAGTTCTGTCAACCCGAGAGGCAAATTGCAACTCTTGTTGCAGTTTGGTAGGTCTGTCCGCGACGAGCGTTATGAGTCTCGTTGCCGACGGGCCTCAAAGATGGCCACCGACGCTGCTGCCGCGATATTGAGCGACTCGGTCCGGCCGCGCAGGGGGATTGAGAACAGAACGTCACACGCGGACGCGACCCGCGGCCTGACCCCCCTGCCCTCGCTGCCAAAGACCATCACGACGGGACCCGTCATGTCAACGGCCGTGTACGGAGTTTGCGCCTCCCCATCGGCCCCGTAGACCCAGAGGCCTTCGGTCGCCTTCGCGCTCGCAAGCCAATCAGCGAGATTTGAAACCTGCGCGATCCGCAGGTGTTCGACAGCCCCGGCCGATGCCTTGCACACCGCCGGTGTGATGGACGCGCTGCGCCGATCGCAAATAACGACGCCGGCGGCGCCGGCGGCTTCCGCGGTGCGGCAGACGGCGCCAAGGTTTTGCGGATCTTGGATCTGGTCAAGCGCGACGATCAGGGGGTCCGGTTCCGCGAGCAAAGCTGCGGCGTCAACGTACGGATAGGGGTCAACTTCCGCCACCACCCCTTGGTGATCAGACGAGCCGGCCCGGCGGGTCAATTCATCCGCTCCATGCTCGGCGGCCGTCAGGACCCGGCGGACCCCGCGATGCCCGCGCTGTGCTTCGGCCACCGCACGCCGACCGTAGACGACATCTCCCGGATCGCTCATCGCGGACGCCGCACGAGGCTGGCGCCCGCGGCGGAGTCGCGCACCTCCCAGCCCATGGTCGCCAGTTGCGCGCGGATCTCATCCGCGCGTTCAAACTCGCGCGCTGTGCGTGCCTCCTCCCGCTCGGCCAGCAGCGCTTGCGCCGCAGAATCGACGACGTCAGCGTCGGCCAGCAAGGATTCAAGACCCAGCAACGGCAGCATCTCGGCCAAGGCTGCATGGGCGCCCGGTAGCGGCCGGCGATTTCCCTCTGCGATTAGCTCAAACACCGCCGCCAATGCCCGGGGGGTGTTGAAGTCGTCGCAAAGCGCATCGAGAAAATCCGCCTGCCGGCCGGCCGCGAACTCGTCCGCACCCGCCACGGGCTCGGATCGCAAGAAGTTGCGGATGCGCTCAAGCCGGCTGGTCGCCTCCTCCAGCGCATCTGGAGAGAACTCGAGCGGCTGTCGGTAATGCCCGGAAACCAGGAATGCCACGACGGCGGGGGCGCCGTAGGCCTCGATCGCCTGGGCCAATTCAAAGATGTTGCCGACGGACTTGGACATTTTCTCGTCGGCCACTCGGATCATCCCGTTGTGCATCCAGATTCGTGCGAGGGGCCTTTGCCGGGCCGCCTCGGACTGCGCGATCTCGTTTTCGTGATGTGGAAAAACCAGATCAGAGCCGCCGCCGTGGATCTCGAAGTCGGCGCCGAGCAACTTCTCGGCCATCGCCGAGCACTCGATATGCCAGCCGGGGCGACCACGCCCCCATGGCGAATCCCAAGCCTCGTCTTCGCCCGACTTTTCGGCCTTCCACAACGCAAAGTCAAGCGCGTCCTCCTTGAGGCTCTGGGTGCCCGCTTCCTCGCCTTGGTCCATCGAGCCCGGATCCCGGTTCGAGAGCTTGCCGTAGCCGGCAAAACTGCGCACGCGAAAGTAGACGTCCCCCCCGGATTCATAAGCGTGCCCGCCCGCGATCAGGTTCTCGATCAGCGCGATGATCTCTGGGATCGTCGCGGTCGCCAGCGGTTCGTGCTGGGGGCGACCAAGGCCGAGCGCATCCGTGTCGGCGACGTAATGGCGAGTCATGTCCCGAGCGAACGCCGCGGAGGGCACGCCCGCCTCGCGCGCGGCGTCGTAGATCTTGTCGTTCACATCGGTGACGTTGATCACCAGCGTTGCCTCGTAGCCGAGTGCGACGAGCAGACGGCGGAGCAGGACGAACGTCACGTAGGGCCGGGCATTACCGACGTGGATCCGCGCGTAGACGGTCGGCCCGCAGGCGTAAATCGCGACCCGGCCGGGCTCGCGCGGTTCAAGCGCGCGGAGCTCGCCGCTGAGCGTGTCCTTGATCTTGAGCTCCCGCATCGCTCGCCATCCTAGGCGCCACGCAGGATCGCCGGTCTAGTATGAGCGTATGCCCGAACCTGGCGAGCTGACCGATCACCCCTTAACGAACGGCAACGGTGCCAGCAATGGAGCCGGGCTTCACGCTGAGGCGCCGTCGCGACGCGACGGAATTGCCGAACAGGTGGGTCGTCTGGGCGGCGAGACGCTGAAGCTGAGCCAAAGGGCTGCTGGCGCCCTCGTCGGCCGGGTGGGGCGCAGCATCCAGGGCAGGCTTACGGCCGACCTCGACGACCGCGACCCCGACTACATCCGCGAGAACCTGCCCCTCAGCTGGCTCGTGGCAAGCGTCTGGTACCGGGCCGAGGTGCGCAACCTCGGGAACGTGCCGGAGCAGGGGCGAGTACTGATGGTCGGCAACCACACCGGCGGCAACCTCTCGCCGGAGACGATCACAGTCACCCTGGCGTTTTGCACATATTTCGGTGTTGAGCGGCGCTTTCACCAGCTCGCCCACAACCTCGTGCTGGCGTCGCCGCTGGGCCCATTTTTGCGCAATTTCGGAACCGTCGCGGCCTCTCATACCAACGCACGCAAGGCGTTGGAGGCGGAGGCCGCCGTCTTGGTCTTCCCCGGCGGCGATTGGGAGGTTCACCGGCCGAGCTGGCAGAGCTCAAAGATCGATTTCGGCGGGCGCAAGGGCTTCATTCGCCTCGCGCTTGAACAGGACGCGCCGATCGTTCCGGTCGTAACGATCGGCGGGCAGGAAACGGCGCTGTGGTTGGATCGCGGCGCTTGGCTCGCGCGGCTCCTCCGCCTTGACAAGAACATGCGCTTAAAGGTCTTGCCGATCCTGATCGCTCCGCCCTGGGGTTTGACGATCGGGGATTTCCTGCCGCGCATTCCGCTCCCCGCGAAGATCACAAGCGACGTCCTGGCTCCAATCGATATTCGGGCGCGGTTCGGTGAGGACCCCGATATCGATGAGGTCTACGAATACGTCACCGGCGTGATGCAGGAGGCGCTCGACGGACTTTCTGCCGAGCGCCGCTTCCCCGTGATCGGCTGAGCGATGCGGCTGAGCGAATCAACGGTCATCACGGCGCCCCCCGAGGTGGTTTGGGAGCGCCTGTCAAACCTCGACAACTACCTGCAGTTCATCTCCGGCATCACGCGTTGGGACGCTGACGGCGAACGAACGAGTGGCGTAGGCGCCCGCCGCCGAATGCTGCTCAAGGTTGGGTCAGCCGAAGTCGGCGGCTTGATCGAGATCGTGGAGTGGGACGCGCCAAACGACCTCGCATGGAGCTCAGTCTCGGGCGTTGACCAGCGCGGACGGCTGCGCCTTCGCAAGGCCGGAAAGTCATCGACGCGAGTCGAGTTTCGCTATGCCTACGGCGTGGCGGGTGGCGGACTCGCGGGAATGATCTCCGAACGGCTCTCCGCTCGCACAATCTCCGGTCACCTGCGCAAGTCGCTGCAGCAACTGAAGCAGCTGGTTGAAAGCGATGCCTCCCGCGAGGACAAAATGCCAGTGGATTCGGCCGCCCAGTAGCGGCCAAGGGCGGGGAGCTACTGCAGCTCGCGCTTGACGATCTTCCCGGTTGCATTGCGCGGGAGTTCGTCCATGAAGACGAATTCGCGTGGAACCTTGTAGCCGGCCAGGTTGGACTTGATCAAGCGCTTCGCCTCGTCCTCGTCCAACGCCGCACCATCGCTGAGGACCAAAAACGCCTTGAGGCGCTGGCCGTACTGCTCGTCGTCCACCCCAATCACCGCAACCTCCTTGACCGATTCGTGCCCAGCCAGCAGGTCTTCGACCTCGCGTGGAAACACGTTCTCGCCCCCCGACACAATCATCTCGTCGTCGCGGCCGTCGATGAACAGGCGCCCATCGGGGTCCAGGTGTCCGACGTCGCCGGAGGAGAGCAGACCGTCCACGATCTCCTTGCCACCGCCGCCGGTATAGCCGTCAAACTTCATGTCGTTGCCGACGAAGATCCGCCCGACCTCGCCCGCGGGCAATTCTCCGCCCTCTTCGTCAAGAATCTTGAGCATCGTCCCGTGTGGAACCCTGCCCGCCGTCCCGGGGGCTGCCCGCAGATCCTCGGGGGTTGCGATCGTCGCCCAGGCAACCTCGGTTGAGCCATAGAGGTTGTAGAGGTTGTCGCCGGTCGCGTCCATCCACCTTGTCGCCAGCGGCCCCGGCAGGGCTGATCCCGAGGCCGCGGTCGCCCGGAGCGACGACAGGTCGTGTTTGGCGATCGTCTCGGCTGGAAGCTCCATGATCCGCTGAAGCATCACCGGCACCACGACCAGCGCCGAGGCCCGCGTGGATTCAATCGCGGCAAGGGTCCCCTCAGGATCGAAGCGCCGCCGCAGCACGTATGTCGAGCTGAGCGAGAGCCCGATCGAGAAGTGGGCAAATCCCCAGGAGTGAAAGAGCGGGGCGGCGATCATCGTCTGCTCGCGAGCGCGTAGCGGGATCACCGAGAGCAGTGCGGTGATCGGGCTCAGGGTGTCCGGCTGACCGCGCTGCGCGCCCTTGGGGGTGCCCGTGGTGCCTGAGGTCAAGACGATGAACTTGCCTGAACGAGCAGGAGGTTCCAAATCGGAATCGTCGGGCTCGCCGGCGATCAAATCCTCAATGCTGGTCCGATCCGTGAGGCCGTCCTGGTTCCATGCCACGAACCGCTCAAGGTCACTCCCGACGCCCTCAAGGACGCCGTCAAACTCCTCGTCATAGATGAGGACCGAAGGTGCTTCGCGCTCAATCACGCCCACAAGCTGCGGGCCCGCAAACATGGTGTTCAAAAACAGGGCGTTGGCCCCGAGCTTGGCCGATGCCAAAATCACCTCAACGAACCCGCGGTGATTGCGGGCCATGAGTGCTACACCATCGCCTGCGCCGACGCCGTGCTTGGCCAAGGCCCTGGCAAGGCGATTCGATCGGCTGTGGACCTCGGCAAATGTGAGTTCGCCGAGTTCATCAACCAGCATCGGCTCGTTCGGGTAGCGGATCGCGGAGGCAGCGATCCCGGCGGCGGGCGACGCGCCCCAGCGCCCAAGGCTCCGCAAGACGGCGATGACCTTGTCCGGGCGCATCGGCTTGGCGATCCCGGCCTTGCGCATCACCTGCAGGTTGAAGGGGATGTCGGGCAGCTTGCCGAGGGTGCCGACCTGGATGCTGGAGAGCTTGTCGCGAATCACACCGGAAACCCTACTTACGGGCGATCAGCCGACGTCGACCAGCGCGACGGCCAAGCAGGCGATTCCCTCGCCCCGGCCGATGAATCCCATCCCCTCGTTGGTGGTCGCCTTGATGCTCACGGGGGCACCAACGGCGGCGCCCAGGTTTGCCTCCATCTCCAGTCGATGACCACCAAGATGCGGTGCCTCGCAAACCACGGTCGCGTCAACGTTCACGACAGCTCCGCGGACCATCGCGACTGCGGACGTCAGGAGGTCGATCGAGTTGGCGTCGCGCCAGCGGTCGTCCGTTGGCGGATAGTGCGTACCGATGTCCCCGAGACCGGCCGCTCCCAGGATCGCGTCCGTGATCGCGTGCGCGACGACGTCGGCGTCGGAGTGCCCCTCGAGCCCACGGTCATGGGGCACTTCAACGCCGCCGAGAATCAGCTTGCCCGCCGTCGCAAACCGATGGCTGTCGTAACCGCTTCCGATTCGGACGCTCATCCCAGTCTCTCCATCCGTCGCCGCCTACCTTCGAACACAGCGATCTCGCTGATTCCCCAGTCGCTCATCAGCGCAACCGCACGCTCGTATTCGTAGCCGATCTGCTCGGGCACGTGCGCGTCCGATGAAAGCGTGAAGGCGGCTCCTGCATCGACGCACATCCGGGCAAAGGCCTCCGCGGGGTACTGCTCCGCCACCGGCTTGCGCCATCCGGCG
This sequence comes from uncultured bacterium, assembly GCA_963701205.1. Lineage (GTDB taxonomy): Bacteria > Actinomycetota > Thermoleophilia > Solirubrobacterales > 70-9 > JALZKA01. The sequence continues at coordinate 430,199 of OY969575.1, forward strand.
GTCGAGACCTCAACCGCAATCCCCGACTCGGCGATCGCCTCGACGGCCGGCTCGTAGTGGAACTTGGGGTCGCGGCGCGGCGCCGGCCGGTCGGCACCCCAGATCTTCACCAGGTCGGGATGCGCGCAGATGTCAAAGAGGCCGCTGCGAATTGCCTCCGCGAGAGTCTCAAAGTAGAGCGCCCAGATCGCGTCCGGGTCGCTTTCACGATCCCAGACGTCATAGACCTCATGGTCAACCGCGAGATCGCGAACAAAATGGACCGAGCCAATGACGTAATCGAATGGGTGCCGATCAAGGAGATTCGCGATCCGATCCTCGCGGCCCTGGACGAAGTCCATCTCGATCCCAAGCCGCATCGGCGTCGATTGGACGAATTCGCAGTAGGCGGCCAAATCGTCGCGGGCGTTGTCCACCCAGAAGGGATGGTCCCAGACCTCAAGGCAATCGGCGAAGCGATGGATGTGCTCCGAGACTCCCAGCTCGCCGACGCCTGCAGTCGCGGCAGCCGCGAGATAGCGCTCGGCGTTCGCCTGGGTCAAGAACTCCTCTGCAGGCGTTGAATCGAGCTCGTCCGGCCGCAGATGCACGTGATAGTCCGTCAGCACCGGCTGTACGCTAGATGACCTGATGGATCACCCCGCGCATGCACTGACCGACGTGGCCATGCTGGCCGGTGCGCTCATCCTTGGTGCCGCCCTCGCAGAGGTTCTCGGCGCGGCCAATATGGGCACCGCGCTGGCCTTCGGGACCATGGGGTTCACAGCGACGCTGGTCTGGATCCTGGCGCGCCGCTAGCGGATCCCATGGGCGCCCAAAAGCAACGCTTCGACCACGGCGAGGTCGGCGTGCATCGTGACCTTCGGGTTGGGAGCGAGAACGGGATGAATCCGAACCTCTCCCCCCGCTCGCTCGACCAGTGAGGCGTCGTCGGTTGCGGCATCGCGCTCCGCCGCCGGAATGTCAAGCGCTCGTCGCAGGGCGTCAGCCCTGAACCCCTGCGGGGTTTGAATTGCCCAAAGCGCATCCCGAGCCAAGGTCTCGATCACCCGGTAATCGGAATCCGCCCGTTTGACCGTGTCGGCAACGGGCGCGGCCGCCACAAAGCCGTCGCATTCGTCGTTGGCGAGGAGCGCCGTAACGATCTCGTCGAATAGCTGGGCGGATGCCAAGGGCCGAGCCGCGTCATGGACCAAGACCAGGCTTGTGCCGACCCCGGCCAACGCCAGCGCGACTGACGCCGAACGCGACGCACCGCCCGTCACCACCGTGGCAGCAGGCGCCAGCGCCTGCACCTGGGCCTCATGACCCGAGGGCGCCGCGACAACGACCGCCCCGATCAACTCCGCCCGGCCGACCTGTTCAAGCGACCAGGCGACAAGGGGCTTGCCCCCAATATCGACCAGGGCCTTCGGGCCGCCGACGCCGAGTCTGGACCCGGAGCCGGCGGCCACGATGACCGCCGTTGCGTCAAGCTCGGTGCCAGGCGGCACTCAGGCGGGCGCAGCTGCCGCGTCGGCGAAGCGCTCCTCGAGGAGGCCGTCGATGTACTCCTCGGCGCCCTCCTCGTCCTTGTCGAGCGCGTACATGAACTCGGAGGCGAGGATCTTCTTCGCCCGCGTGTACATCTGCTTCTCGCCCGTCGAGAGACCCTTGTCCATCTCGCGAATCGCGAGGTTGCGAACGACCTCGGCGATCTCGAAGATGTCGCCCGTCTTGATCTTCTCGCGGTTGTACTTGAAGCGACGGTTCCAGTTCTTCGGCATGTCGGAGAGTTCGCCGGTCAGAACGGCGATCACTTCTTCGACCTGTTTCGGGTCGATAACCCGGCGCAATCCCGCCAGCTGGGCGTTCTCGCACGGAACCATCACGGTCATATCGTTGTGGAGGATCTTGATCGTCAGGTAGTCACGGTTCTCGCCCAGCAGTTCCTTGGCTTCCCGCTTTTGCACGACGCCCGCCCCATGGTGGGGATAGACAACGTGGTCGCCGACCTCGAATGTGCATTCGACCGGCGCAAGCTCAACGTCGTCGTCGAACTCGATTTCGTCCTCGATTGCTACGTCAGGAATGAGCGTCCTCCTTGGTGGGAGCGACTGCCGTAGGCAAGCCGCTTTCGTTGATCACGTTCGGATGCGGTCGACTATGTCGACCTCTTGAATCCGCCTCAGGCCCTCGCGAATCTCCAGCGCACGAGCCTCGCCGACACCATCAACCGCTTCCAGACCCTCGTCGGAGGCGGACAGGATGGACTCGAGATCGCCGAAATGATCGACGATCTTTTGAGCCACCAGGCGCGGCAGCCTCGGCACGCGAGAGAGCGCACGAAAGCCACGCGGAACTACGGGGAAGTCACGAGTATTGATCTTGCGGTCGTAGCCAAGTAGGTCAGCCAGGCGACCGAAATCAAGCAAGGATTGGTTGTCGAGCGCGCCGATCTGCGCTACCGCGGCCTCGATTTCGGCCTCGCCGGTGAGCGTCGCGTAGTCACGGATCAGCGCCCCACGCTCAGCGAAGACGCCGACGACGAGCTCTTCCAGTTGCATCTCGATCAAGCGGCCCTCGGAGCCGAGCTCGATGATCCAGCGCTCAACCTCGGCCGCCATGCGAATCACAAGCTCAGCCCGCTGAACGGCCGAGAGAACGTCGTGAAGGACCGTGCCGCCAGCAAATTCAAGCGTGGTCAGCCGTGCCGACATCTGGTCAAGACGGGACCGGTACTTCTCGAGCGTCGCGAGCCCCTGGTTTGCCTTCGACAGCACCGACGAAATTTCCTCAAGGATGTACTTGATGCCCTCGACGTAGAGCGAGACGACATCGCGTCGTTGCGAGATCGCGATGACCAGGGCCTTGGTCTGTTTTGACACGCGCTCGGCGGTTCGGTGCCGGGTGCCCGTCTCCATCGAGAGAATCGTGGGATCGGGCATGAGCTGCACATTGGCCGAGCAGATGCGGTTCGACTCGGGCTCGAGGACGATCGCGCCGTCCATCTTCGCCAACTGGTAGAGCAGCGCCGGGGAGTAGTCCACATCCAGCTTGATTCCCCCGGAAAACAGGAACGAAACCTCGTCGGCTCCGGCGACCAGGATCAGGCCACCGGTCCGCGCGTGAATGATGTTGTCGATGCCCTCGCGAAGCGGTGTGCCGGGCGCAACCAAGTCAAGCGCCCGCAACAAACGAGGGTCTTGGCGAGCCTCCAGTTCGGTCCTGTCATCGCCGTTTGGAAGCCCCATCACTTACTCAAGGATGACAGAAAGCCCCTGCAACCAGCCTATCGGTCAATCCCTCGTGGATAGGTCGGAAAGGGCTTTGTCAAGCGCCATCCGCCGCACCGGCCCGCGTGGCCCGGCGGATCGCTGGCCAGCTCAGGCGGCTTTTGCGGCGGGCGCGGCGAAGGCGCTGCGAAGTGCCGCCCGAATCGTCGCCTGGGAGGCGAGGCCGGGCATGCTCTCGCGCTCGGGCGGTCCCAATACCGGCGCCAGCCCAAATTTCATTGCCTCCGCCAGGCGTCGGTCTGGATGTCCAACCGACCGTAGTTCACCCGTCAGGCCAACCTCCCCGAAGCAGGCAAGCGGGCGACCTTCCGAGTCCGCCAACGGCTCGCCCTTGTGGGCCGAAACGATCGCCAGCGCGACGGCAAGGTCCCCCCCGGGCTCGTCAATTCGCACCCCGCCAGCCACGTTCACAAAGACATCGGCGCCTGATAGCGGCGGGCCACCGTGCCGCGCCAGGACGGCGAGGATCATCGCCAGACGGTTGCGATCGACGCCGTTGGCGACGCGACGGGGCGGCACGATCTCGGTCGGGGCGACCAGGGCCTGAACCTCAACAAGGAGCGGGCGGGTGCCTTCCATCGAACAAAGGACGCAAGACCCGGGAGCGCCTGACGCCTCGCCGACAAAGCGTGCCGACGGATCTTCAACTTCGACCAGGCCGCCGCCGCGCATCTCGAACACGCCGACCTCGTTCGTGGCCCCGAACCGGTTCTTGAGCGCGCGGAGCGTGCGGAAGCTTCGCTCGCGCTCACCCTCAAACAGCAATACGCAATCCACCAGGTGCTCCAAGACGCGTGGACCGGCGACCGCGCCTTCCTTGGTTACGTGCCCGACGAGGACCACGGCGCTGTCGATGCGCTTCGCCACCTCGGAAATCGCGTTGGCAGCTTCGCGGACCTGGCCAACCGACCCCGGTGCCCCGGTCATGCCGTCGGCGTTCATCGTCTGGATCGAATCGATCACGCAGACGTCGGGCTGCTCGGCCTCCAGCGTCGCGAGCACGGCCTCCAGCGAGGTCTCGGCGATCACGGGGACCCCGAGCGCGTCCTCGCCAAGGCGAACGGCGCGCATTCTGACCTGCGCCGCCGATTCTTCGCCGGAGACGTAGAGCGTTCGCCGTCCAGCCGCGACCATGTTCCCCAGGGCCATTCCGGTCAGCGTTGACTTGCCGATTCCAGGTGAACCGCCCAGCAGCACGATCGAGCCCGGCACCAGGCCGCCGCCAAGGACTCGGTCCAGTTCGTCAATGCCGGTCAGCAAGCGCTCGACGGCAGGCGCCGAGACGTCCCTGAGCGCAACGGGTTGACCGGGCGTTCCGGTGGCGCCGCGACGTCCCGGGCCGCGGGCCGCTGCCTTGGCGGCTGCCTCAGGGCGCCGCTGCTCGACCAGCGTGTTCCACTCCTCACAGCCGCCGCACTGCCCGGCCCAGCGCAGGAACTGATGCCCGCATGTTTGACAGACGAAATGTGACTCGCTCCTGGGCATCACCTCACCCTACGAATCCCGCCCGACGGCATCGCGCCTCCTGAACCGGCGCCAATCGCAGCTCCGACACTGATACTGCTCGGATGGGCAGGGTCAGCACAACGGTACGCGCCGCGGCACTTTCGCTTGTCGTTGCGCTCGTCGGGGCTACTGGCGCATCGGCGTTCGACCCGGCGGTCGAGGCCCAGAACTTCGCCAAGCTCCAGGAGCGGATGACCTATGTGACGCTGACGCCCGAGTTTCAGACGCGCCTCGTTCAGGCCAATGCGGAGAACCTCCTTGAGGCGAGTCAAATTACCGTGAATGATCCTGAGCGCCTCGCCGGCAACATTTGTTTTGAAGGGGGCAACGAGTGCGCCGGGGACGTGCGCTTCTATGACTGGGCGGACTCCGACGAGGGGATCGTCAAACCCGTCCTCTTCACGGCCCGCAACGGCTCAACGCTCTCCGGGCGTGTCTGGGCTACCAAGAGCGGGCCCGAAAAGCGGCCGCTCATCGTGATCACCACCGGTTCGGTTCAGGCGCCGGAACGGCTGTACTGGGGCCAGGCGGCAACACTCGCCCGCCACGGCTACGTCGTGTTGACCTACGACACCCAGGGACAAGGGCAATCCGACACCTTCGGCGAGGGCGTTGACCAAAACGACGGGGTGCCCTCGCAGGAGGGTCGGCCCTTCTACGACGGGACCGAGGACGCGCTTGATTTCGCACTCTCGACCGCGGCCAATTCGTACGATCCGCGCCCAAGCTGCACCTCCGGAACCGACCACTCGCCCAAGCAAGAGCGGCGAACGACGGACGGCCTCAACGCCGGCTTCAACCCACTCGCGGACATGATCGACCCCGAGCGCGTGGGAATCGCCGGGCACTCGTTGGGCGCGGCAGCAGTGTCGTACATCGGCCAGCTCGACGACAGGGTGGACGCCATTGCCGCCTGGGACAACCTCTCCGCGCCAGGCGGATCCTTCGCGCGGGTGGAGTGCGAATCCGACTCATCGCCAAGGCCCACCGAGGTTGCGATCACCAAGCCGGCGCTCGGGATCTCCCAGGATTACGGGATCGCCCCTACCCCCTATACCGCCGACCCCGACCCCGAGGGCCGAAACGCCGGATTCCTCGCCTACAAGGACGCCGGAATCAACTCCATGGAGGTCCAGATCAGGGGCGGCTCGCACCAGGAGTCGGCGTTCATTCCAGGGATGACAACGGTGATCCTCGGCCTCTCGTCGCTGCGTGGCACCGACATGGTCGCGTGGTACTCCACCGCCTGGTTCGACAAGCACGTCAAGTGCGCACCGGGGTCGAACTGCGAGAGCAACGCCGACCGCCGCCTGCTGACCGACCGCTGGCGCAGCGATGAGCGCTCCGGCCAGATTGACCCGGCCGGCGATCCAAACGCGTTCTCGTTTTACCTGCGCTCGCGCTACGACCTCGTCAAGAGCGGCGGGGCCAGAGCCCAGTGTGACGACATGCGAAACGGCTGCGCCACGATGGGCCCGGACGGCGGCCCCGCCGGCTACAGCTTCGTCGCCGACGCTTACTCGCCCCCCGGAAACGATGGCGGCGGCGGTACCGGCAAACGCTGTGCCCTCGGGCAGCGCGGCAGCGCCGCCCGCGACACACCGGCAACGCTCCCGCCCTCGGACGCCGGCGACTCGATCCGCGGCCACGGCGGCCGCGACCGACTTCGCGGCGGTGCCGGGAACGACTGCCTCTATGGACAGGCCGGCGCCGACCGCTTGCGCGGCGACGCGGGCCGTGACCTGCTCTCCGGTGGTAAAGGCGCGGATCGAATCAACGCACTCGATGGCGAGCGCGACAGGATTCGCTGCGGGCGCGGCAAGGACAAAGTCCGGGCCGACCCCCAGGACCGCCTCGGCCCCAGCTGCGAGCGCTAAGCGGGTTCGTCGGCGCCGTCGGCAGCAGGCTCGTCGCCCCCGCGGCCACCGACGCCTGCGGGCTGCTTCTTGCGTGCCGCCTTCTTGCGCGGCTTGGTCAGCTTCAGCTTCAGTGGCATGTCTTCGTCGTCGCCCGCCTCGTTGCGCTCGACAAGCACCGTCGTACCTGGCGTTATCGTGCCGGCGCGCAATACCTCGTCGGCAAGCGGGTCCTCGATGTAGCGCTGAATCGCCCGGCGTAGCGGCCGCGCGCCCATTGAGGGGTCCCAGCCCTTGTCCGCGAGCAGATCCTTGGCCTCTTCGGTCAGATCAAGCTGTAGCTCGTGCTCTGCGACCTGGGTCTTGACCCTGGCGATCAGGAGATCCACGATCTCCTTGATCTCCTCGCGGGCGAGCTTGTGGAAGACGATGACCTCGTCGATGCGGTTCAGGAACTCCGGGCGGAAGACCTTCTTGAGGTCGCCCATGATCTTGCCCTTCATGTCCTCGTATGAAGTGCCTGACGCGTCGTCGTTGGCCGCGAAGCCAAAGGAGACGTTCTTGGCGATGTCCTGGGCCCCGATGTTCGAGGTCATGATCACGATCGTGTTGCGGAAGTCGACCGTGCGCCCCTGGGCGTCGGTCAGGCGACCGTCCTCAAGGATCTGCAGGAGGATGTTGAAGACGTCCGGGTGAGCCTTCTCGATCTCGTCCAGGAGCAAAACGGAGTAGGGCTTGCGCCTGACGGCCTCAGTCAGCTGGCCACCCTCGTCGTAGCCGACGTAGCCGGGCGGCGAGCCGACCAAGCGGCTGACCGCGTGCTTTTCCATGTACTCGGACATATCGATGCGAATCATCGATTCCTCATCACCAAACAAGAACTCGGCAAGCGTGCGGGCAAGCTCCGTCTTGCCGACGCCGGACGGACCGAGGAAGATGAACGATCCGGCGGGGCGCTTCGGATCCTTGATCCCGGCGCGGGAGCGCCGGATCGCCTTTGAGACCGCCTCAATCGCGATCTGCTGGCCGACGACCCGCTTGTGGAGTTCGTCCTCCATGCGGAGGAGCTTCTTGGTCTCGGCCTCGGTCAGCTTGAAGACCGGGATCCCGGTCCACATGGAGACGATGTCGGCGATCTCTTCTTCGCCGATCGCGGGCCGCTCGCCCTCGTCGGACGACGACCACTCCTCCTGCATCTCGCGTTTCTTGTTCGTTAGCTGGCGCTCCTGGTCGCGCAGGCTTGCGGCCTTCTCGAATTCTTGAGCCTCGATCGCCGCTTCCTTGTTGCGGCGCGTCTCCTCGATCTCTTCCTCCAGGTCGCGATAGACCGGCGGCGATGACATCGACTTGATTCGCATCCGCGACGCGGCCTCGTCGATCAGGTCAATCGCCTTATCGGGCAGGAAGCGGTCAGAGATGTAGCGGTCGGCCAGTTCGGCGGCGGCGCGCAGCGCCTCATCAGTGATCTCAACGCGGTGATGATCCTCGTAGCGCTCGCGGAGTCCCTCGAGAATCTTGACCGTGTCCGGGATCGAGGGCGGATCAACCTTGATCTGCTGGAAGCGACGCTCAAGCGCCGAGTCGCGTTCAAGGTACTTGCGGTATTCGTCAAGCGTCGTCGCGCCAATCGTCTGCAGTTCGCCACGCGCAAGCGCCGGTTTCAAGATGGAGGCGGCGTCGATGGCACCCTCGGCGGCACCGGCACCGACCAGGTTGTGAAGCTCGTCGATGAAGAGGACGATGTCGCCGCGCTGCGTGATCTCCTTCATCACCTTCTTCAGTCGCTCCTCAAACTCGCCGCGGTACTTCGACCCGGCGACAAGCGCGGCCAGATCGAGGGTGTAGATCTGCTTGTCGGCAAGTAGTTCCGGCACCTCGCCGTTGTGGATCTTCGACGCGAGGCCCTCAACGATCGCGGTCTTGCCGACTCCGGGCTCGCCGAGCAGGACAGGGTTGTTCTTCTGGCGGCGCGAGAGGATCTGCATGATGCGCTCGATCTCGGTCTCGCGCCCGATCACCGGGTCGAGCTTCCCGTCGGCGGCGAGCTTCGTCAGGTTGCGTCCGAACTGGTCAAGCAGCTTCGACGACTTCTTGCCCTCGCCGGAACCGCCCTGGCCACCCTGCCCCTGGCGGCGGCCGCCGGGGCCGGAGAGCATGCGGATTACCTCGTTGCGAATCTTCTCCGAGTCGGCGTCGAAGTCCAACAGGATGCGAGCAGCGACGCCCTCGTTCTCGCGCACGAGCCCGAGCAGAATGTGCTCGGTGCCGATGTAGTTGTGGCCGAGGGAGAGCGCCTCGCGCAGGGCAAGCTCAAGCACCTTCTTGGCACGCGGCGTGAACGGGATCTGGCCGGACGTGACCTCCTCACCGGAGCCGACGATGCGAACGACTTGCGCCCGCACGCGCTCGACGGTGATGTCCAGCGACTCGAGGACGCGGGCGGCCAAGCCCTCTTCCTCGCGCAGCAGGCCAAGCAGGATGTGCTCGGTGCCGATGTAGTTGTGCTTGAGAGTCCGGGCCTCCTCTTGAGCGAGGACGACCACCTGACGGGCTCGTTCTGTAAATCTCTCGAACAACTTTCTTGTACCTGCCTTCGGTTCCTGTGTTCAGTATTCCCTACCCAGTGGTCGTTGCCTTTGCCTTTCGAGTCAGGGGACGCGTGGGCGCCGCAAGTTCCTTCCTCTTATCGGCGACGCATTGCCAGCGGGTTAGGAACCTCCGGATTTGGGGACTACGGCGAGGACCGAAGTATATCCGCCGCCCCCGGCCCTCCCGGGCGTCCGGATCTTCATCCGGACGCAATTTGCGAAAACGAACGTCAGTCCCGCATCGCCGGAAAGAGCACGACCTCGCGCAGGCTCGATGCCCCGGTCAGGAGCATCACCAGACGGTCGATTCCGAGGCCGACGCCACCCGTCGGCGGCATTCCGGACTCCAGCGCCTCGATGTAATTCTGATCCATCGGCTGCGCCTCCTTGTCGCCCCGGCTCAGCTCCTCGGCCTGAGCCTCGAAGCGCCGGCGTTGCTCGTCCGGATCGTTTAGCTCGGAGAACGCGTTGGCGATCTCAAACCCGCCCACGTAGGCCTCCCAGCGCTCGACCAGGCCCTCCTGCTCACGGTGGGCCTTTGCGAACGGCGACATCTCGACGGGGTAGTCGGTGATGAAGGTCGGCTGGATCAGGCTCGGCTCGACCCGCTTTGAAAGCAGTGAATCAACGAGCTTGGCCCAGCCCTCTTCGGGCTTCGGCTCGACCCCCATGGCAGCGGCCAGGGCCTCCTGGGACCGATGCTCGAGGACGTCGATTCCCGTTGCCTCGACAATCGCATCGCGAAGCGTGACCCGTCGCCAGGGCGGCGCCAAATCGATCTGCTGGCCGTCGCGCTCCACCGTGGCCGCCCCGAGTACGGCCTGGGCCACGTACGCGACGAGTTGCTCAAGACGGTCGGCCTCGTCGTTGTAGTCGCCGTAGGCGGCGTACCACTCAAGCATTGTGAACTCGGGGTTGTGCTTGAACGAGATCCCCTCGTTGCGGAAGTCCTTGCCAAGCTCGTACACGCGCTCGATGCCACCAACGATGAGCCGCTTCAGGTAGAGCTCCGTCGCAATCCGCAGGTAGAGGTCACGGTCAAGCGCGTTGTGGTGGGTCGTGAACGGTCGCGCCAGGGCGCCCCCGTAGATGGGCTGAAGCACCGGGGTCTCCACCTCAACGAAGCCGCGCTCGTCCAGCCAGCTCCGGACCGCCGAGATCGCCTTGGCGCGAAGCAGGAATCGATCCCGCACCTCCGGGTTCGCGATCAGGTCCTGCTCGCGATGGCGGTAGCGAGTATCGATGTCCTCGAGGCCATGAAACTTGTCGGGCGGTGGCCGCAGGCTCTTGGCCAGCAACGTCCAGCCCGTGACGCGAATCGTGAGTTCACCGCGCTTCGACTTGAACACGACCCCGTCGATGCCAACGATGTCGCCAAGGTCAAGACCCACCAGACCGGCGTGACCCTCGGCACCGTCGTCGGCGCGCGATTGCAGCTGGATCCGGCCGCTCTGATCCACAAGGTCGAGAAATGCGGCCTTGCCCATATCCCGGCGCGCGGCGATCCGCCCGGCGACCCGCGCCGTCGCTTCGGTCTCGGCGCCGGCTTCGATCCCATCGTGCTCCGAGCGCACCGCTGCAATCTCGGCCCTGGCATCGAACTCGTGTGGATAAGGATCCACCCCCGCCTCCCGCAGGCGCGCGAGCTTGGCACGACGCTCAGCGATTATCGCCGGCTCGTCGCGGGGTTCAGGTGTCGTTTCTTTAGCGTCGTCTGCCATGGTCGGAGGCCGCGAAAACCGAGCAGCTCAAGACCACAGGCTGATCGGCGCAGCGAGCGTACAGATGTCGCAGGGGAGCGAGAAGTTCGGCCGGGGAAGGGAAGCTGTGACGGTTTCCAGTGGCCGCGGTCAGGCGGTTTCGATCTTGGTGATCTTGAGCTTCTTCTTGGGCCCGCGCGGCACATCGACGGTCACGATGTCGTTGCGCTTGTGACCGAGCAACGCCCGCCCGATGGGCGACTCGTTGGAAAGCTTCTGCTCGGAAGGGTTGGCCTCGGCAGGGCCGACGATCTTGAACTTGCGGGAATCGCCGGTTTTTTGATCCTTGACATGAACCAGGGCGCCAACCGAAACCGATCCCGTATCGATTCCCTTCTCGTCAATCAGGATCGATCGGCGTAGCCGCTCTTCAAGCTGGGCAATCCGCTGCTCCAGCAGCGCCTGCTCGTTCTTGGCGTCGTCGTACTCGGAGTTTTCGGTGATGTCACCGAACTCGCGTGCTTCCTTGATCCGTTCGGCGACTTCGCGCCGCTTGACGGTCGTCAGGTGCTCGATATCAGCCTGAAGCTTCTCCAGGCCTTCCTTGGTGATTGGCGTCTCGCGAGCCACGGTCTCTGCCTACCTCTTCCTTCACAAAAGACGCCCGATTCGCGGGCCTCAGACAGGCACGCGGTTCGGGCAGGGCGGACGATTATAGCGAGGCGATTCGCTCGCTAAACAGGCACGGATTCGGTCGTTTCGAGGGCCGCCAACAGCGCCTCTGCTTCGGCCAGTGAACCGGTCCGCTGAAAGGCGTCGGCCGCCTTGCCGTGACAGCCGAGTCGCTCGAGGTACCAGGGATAGAACTTGCGCAAATTTCGCGCCGCTCGCTGCTCGCCCCAGTGTTCAAGCGCGCCCGCCATGACCCAGCGCAGCTCCTCGATCACCTCGCGATCCGATGGTTGTTGTGAGCGGCGACCCGTCAGCTCTTCGAAGATCCAGGGATTGCCCATCCCGCCACGGGCGACCATGAGGGCATCGGCCCCCGATGCTTCGTAGGCGTGGCGGGCACGCTCGGCGTCGCGCAGGCCACCGGAGATGATCACCGGGCATTCGAGGCCGCGCTGCGCGATCGCGCCAACGAGCTCGCGGGTCAGCTGGTAGTCAGGCTTGCCCTTGTGCTGCGAAGTGGCGGGTCGCGGGTGGAATCCGATCGCCGCCACCCCGACCTCGTCGGCAAGCCGCAGCGCAAGGTCGAATCCGGATCGATCCCCGACGCGAAGGCCAGAGCGGATCTTGACCGTGACCGGCAGGCCAGATCCCTCGGCAGCGGCGCTGGCGACCGCGATCGCCAGGTCCGGTTGATCGAGGAGCGCAGCCCCTGCACCCGTCTTCACGATCTTCCTCACCGGACAGCCCATGTTCAAATCGATCAGGTCCGCACCCGCATCGGCCACCATCGCCGCGGCCGAGCGCATCGCGTCAGGATCGGGGCCAAAGAGCTGCACGGACACCGGGTGTTCGTCGGGGTGAATCCGCAGCATCTCGCGCTGGGTGCGCTCGTTGCCGTAATGAAGTGCGTAGCTCGAGACCATCTCCGAAACCGCCAGACCGGCTCCGTAGCGCTTTGCCTGAAGGCGAACGAACCAGTTGCCGATCCCGGCCAGGGGCGCAAGCAGAACCCGGTTCGGGATCTGGACCCCGCCGATCCGCAGGGGTTGTGTGAGTGGCGCCTGGTTCACGCTCCCAAGCGTACGCCCGTGTGGCCGTGTTGTTAGCGGCGGGTCGAGGCCGCGTGGCGGACGCGCCGCGGCTGACTCATGGGGGCGTCCGGGACGACGATCACCTGATGCTCAGAGCGTGACCCCTTCCAGGTTCCGGACGCGATCTTGCGGGCGTCGAAGCGAGCCCTGCCAAAAATCGGCATGTCCGCTTCGCACTCCTGCCCGTGACCCTTCTTGTCGAGGGCGTAGCGGGAGGAATCCGGCCGCTCATAGACGGTGACGTTGCCCCCATCTCCAATCACGCGGTCGGCTTGCATCGGAAATGTTCGGGGAGTCATCGCCTCCGAGACTACCGTGCGGCCTACGGGTTGCGCTCGTTGATCAGCCGCAACCCCGTCAGCGTCAGCAGGTCATCGACCTCGTTTATCGAGTTGCAAAGCGGCACGATTGCCCCGGCCAAACCTCCGGTTGCGATGAACGGGGTTTCCGGTCCCATCTCTGCGGCGATCCGTCCAGCGATGCCGTCGATCAGACCTGCGAATCCGTAGAGGACCCCTGACTGGATCGCGGCCTTGGTCGATTTACCGATCGCGGTCGCGGGTTCGGCAAGGTCAATCCGGGGGATGCGGGCGCCGCGTTCCGTCAGCGCGGTCAGCGAGATCTCGACGCCCGGGGCGATTGCGCCTCCCAGGTACTCGCCGGCGTCGGATACGGCGTCGAAATTGATGCCCGTTCCAAAGTCAACCACGACGCACGCCTTGCCGAAGCGCTCGTACGCGGCAACCGCATTGACGAGCCGGTCGGCCCCAACCTCGTACGGGTTGTCGATCCGAATCGGCATGCCGGTCCTGATCCCGGGCTCGACCTCAAGGCAACGGGCCCCGCCGAGGTAGCGCTTTGCAAGGCGCCCGTACTGCGTGCCGAGCGGCGGCACAACCGAGGAGACCACGAGGGAGTCCACCGAGCCGAAGTCCAACTCGCTGAGCGCCATGAACGTGGAAATCCGTTCGGCAAGCTCGTCGCCGGTCATCCCGGCGCGCGTCTGAAAGCGCCAGCTTTGGGCCAGCGCTGAGCCCTCGAATGCCCCGAGGTGGGTTTGGGTGTTGCCTACGTCGACAGCTAGAAGCACACCGCAAGTATCGGAAATATGATGCGCGTCATGTCGCGCGCAACCCTGTACATGATTCCCGGCTCGCATCCTTGCGTCGCAGTCCGGCTGATGCTCGAGCACAAAAAAATCGACCACAAACGGGTGGATCTGATGCCGGTGATCAGCCGCGGCGTGCTGAAGCTGATGCGGTTTCCCGGCGCCACGGTCCCGGCGCTGCGCATTGACGGCCGCAGGATCACCGGCTCCCGGCAGATCTCCGCGGCGCTCGACGAAATTCAGCCCGAGCCGCCGCTCTTTCCGGCCGATCCGGCGGCGCGCGTCGCCGTCGAGGACGCTGAACGTTGGGGCGAAGAAGTCCTCGCCGACGCCGTTCGCAGGATGCTCTGGAACGCCATCAAGCGGGACAAGGGGCCACTACGAAGCTACGCCGAAGGCTCACGCCTGGGGATCCCGATCGGCCTCGCAGTGGCCACGGCCGCCCCGATAATCGCTGCCGAGGTGCGCATCAACAACGTGACCGACGAGGCTGTGGCCGCTGATTTGGCTGCGTTGCCCGGCTGGCTCGACCGGATCGACGGCTGGATTACCGAAGGATTACTCGGTGGCGAAGCGCCGAACGCCGCCGACTTCCAGATCGCCGCGGGCATCCGGCTTGCAATGACTCTTCAAGATCTGCGCCAGGAGATCGCATCACGGCCGGCGGGCACGCTTGCGATGCGGCTGGTCCCCGAATTCGCCGGCGACGCGCCGCCGGTCATGCCGTCCGAGTGGCTTGAGCCGCTCAGGGCAGCGACCCCGCCCGCGTGACGCGCTGATCGGCGCCCAGCTGCCGGGCGAGCGGAGCCAGCGAGCGGCCGTCAGGCAGCCGCAGGTCCGGCGCCAGTTCAAGCAGCGGCTCCAGCACGAAGCTCCTGGTGGTCACCTCGGCGTGTGGCAACCGCAGGCGCTCGTGCTCGAACTCGAGGTCTCCGAGCAGGAGCAGATCGAGGTCAATCGGTCGCGGCGAGTGCCTCGGGGCACCAGGCTGGCGCCCCAGTTCGACTTCGATCAGCTTGCACGCGTCAAGTAGTTCCAGCGGCTCGAGGCTCGTGGTCACCCGCGCAACCGCGTTCAGGAAGTCCGGTTGGTCAAGCACCTCGCCGACGGGTTCCGTCTCGTAAAGGGAGGAAACCCGATCAACCGCAACGGCGTGGCGGCCAAGGAGTTCGAGTGCCCGCGCAAGATTCGAAGCGCGGTCGCCGACGTTTGACCCCAGGCCGAGATACCCGGTACGCGCCGGCACTCCTATTCCTCGTCGTCGGGGTCCGGCTCATACGAGCCGCCCGCCTCGACGACGACCTCAACTGCCACCTGTTCAATCGCCAGTGGCAGCGGCGGCTCCGGTTTGGCGGCACACACCCGTACCCGCTCGCAGCCGTAGCGCTCGGCCAGACGCTCGCCGACCACCTGCGCCAGGCGTTCGAGGGTTCGATAGCTGCGCTCCGTCGCCGCCAGCACGACGATGTCGGCGGCGTCGCCATAATCGATCGTGTCCTCGACGCGATCGGTCAGGACCGCGTCGCAATCGGGCACGTCGAACTCGATGTCGAACTCAAGGCGCTGCCCGACTTCCTGCTCGGCGTCGCTGACTCCGTGATGCGTGTAGATGGAGAGACCGCGCAGCTCCACCTTGACCGACGATTCCAGCGGATTTTCGTGGGACTCCATCGCCTCAATCTAGCGCTGACGCGCCCTCGTCCCACGGCGCTGCCGTTGCGTGGTAGTCATGGGCCCCCGGGGCGGGAAGCGCTCATCGACGCCCCAGGCGCGGTTACCGAGGAGTGCTTCAGCCACGCGCAGCGCAGCGCCAACCTCGGCCACGTCGTGGACGCGAAAGACATCCGCCCCGGCCTTGAGCGCGAGGACGTTCGAGGCAGCCGTCCCGCCAATCCGCTGCTCGACCTCACGTCCCGTGACTTTGCCAATGAAGTTCTTGCGCGAGGTGCCGATGACGACCGGGCGCCCGAGCTCACGTAGCTCGCCAAGACGACGCAAGAGCGCCAGGTTGTGATCCACGGTCTTGCCAAAGCCGATCCCCGGATCGACCCAAATGCGATCCTCGGAGATGCCACTTGCGATTGCAAAATCGATCCGCTCCATGAGAAACGCCCTGACCTCATCAACCACGTCGCCGTAGCGCGGGGCGTCCTGCATCGTTCGCGGGGTTCCAAGCATGTGCATCAGGACGACGTTGCAGCCGGCATCTGCGCAAACGCTGGCCAGTTCCGGTTCGGCGCGCAGCGCGGTGACGTCATTGACGATGGTTGCGCCGGCCGCCAGCGCGGCCGCAGCGACAGCCGCCTTCGAAGTGTCGATCGAGACCTCATGACCGGCCGCGGTCAGACTGGCGACCACTGGTTCAGTGCGGGCGCTCTCGACCTCGGCCGTGACGGCCTCGGCGCCGGGCCTCGTTGACTCGCCGCCGACGTCCAGGATGTCCGCCCCGGCGTCGGCAAGCTCGCCGCCGTGCGCCACCGCGGCCGCCGCGTCCAGGAAGAGCCCACCATCCGAAAATGAGTCCGGAGTGACGTTGACGATCCCCATCAGCCGCATCGCAGGAACCTAGCGGCGGAGACCGATCGGGCTTCGGTCAGTCGGAGCGCATCTCCGCCGAGCCGCCGGCAAATCCGGGGCGTGGCGGACTGACGGGGCGAGACGGCTCGCGGCCAGGCTTACGCTCGGCCTCGACCGCAGCGTCCTCCTCGGCCGGCGCTGTCTCGTCCTCGGCGGGAAACACGTCCTCCTCGGCCTTACCCTCGAGCAAGGCCACAAACTCCTTCGCGTCAAGTGTCTCGCGTTCAAGCAGGATGTTGGAGATCCGGTCGAGGCTTTCGCGATTCTCGGTGAGGATGTCCTTCGCCACCTGATGCGCCTCTTCGACGATCCGGCGGATCTCGTCGTCGATCTCGCGAGCGATCTCGTCCGAGTAATCCGATTCGGACGAAAACTCGCGGCCCAGAAACGGCTGGGTCCGGTCGTGCCCGAAGACACGGGGGCCAAGGCGCTCGGACATGCCGAAGCGCATCACCATTTGCTTGGCGGTGGCCGTCACCTTCTCAAGGTCGTTCGACGCCCCGGTCGTGATCTCGCTGAACACGATCTCCTCCGCCGCGCGGCCGCCAAGCGTCATCGCCATCGTCTCGGCAAGCTCGGCGCGGGTCGTCAAGAACTTGTCCTCGCCGGGTAGCGAGATCGTGTAGCCGAGCGCCTGGCCACGACCGATGATCGAGACCTTGTGGACGGGATCACAATTCGGCAGCTTCTGACCGACGATCGCGTGTCCCATCTCATGGAATGCGGTGATCAGGCGTTCTTTTTCGCTCATCACGCGGGTCTTCTTCTCGGGCCCGGCGATCACCCGCATGATCCCTTCCTCGAGCTCCAGCATCGTGATCTCGCGCTTGCCAGTTCGGGCGGTCAGCAGCGCCGATTCGTTGATGAGGTTGGCAAGATCGGCTCCGGTGAAACCCGGCGTCTGGCCGGCAAGCGCGTCCAGATCGATCTCCTTGGCCAGGGGCTTGCCCCTGGTGTGGACCTCGAGGATCTGCTTGCGGCCCTTGCGGTCGGGACGATCCACAACTACCTGACGATCAAAGCGGCCGGGACGAAGCAGGGCCGGGTCGAGGATGTCCGGCCGGTTGGTGGCCGCGATGAGGATGATGTTGTCCTTCATCTCAAAGCCATCCATCTCAACCAAAAGCTGGTTTAGGGTCTGCTCGCGCTCATCGTGGCCACCGCCCATCCCGGCGCCGCGGTGTCGCCCAACGGCGTCGATCTCGTCCATGAAGATGATGCAGGGGGAACTCTGCTTGGCCTGCTCGAAGAGGTCGCGAACGCGGCTTGCACCCACCCCGACAAACATCTCGACGAAGTCCGAGCCGGAGATCGAGAAGAACGGGACTCCGGCCTCGCCGGCGACTGCCCGGGCGAGCAGCGTCTTGCCGGTTCCGGGCGGGCCGTAGAGGAGGACGCCCTTCGGGATACGCGCGCCGAGCGCCTGAAACTTCTTCGGGTTTTCAAGAAACTCCTTGATCTCATGGAGCTCCTGAACCGCCTCATCGACACCGGCAACGTCCCGGAACGTGATCTTGGGGGCGTCAACCGACATCCGCTTCGCCTTTGACTTGCCGAAGCTCATCACGCGCGAGCCGCCGCCCTGCATCTGGTTCATCAAGAAGATCCAGAAGCCAAGGAAGAGGATGAACGGAAGGATGTAGGTGAGCGCGCCAAGCAGGCCGCCGCCGCGAATGGGCTCGATATTGAACTCGACGTTCTTTTGCTGCAGCGCGTTGACCAGGGTGGATTCCTGTTCCGGCAGGTACCCGGTCTCGAATTCGCTCTTGTCGGTGAGCGTGTACTCGATCTTGTTCTGCTTCTGCTGAAAGACCACCGACTCGATCGATTCCGGATCCTCCTGGACCCGCTCGATGAACTGATCCGTCTTCGGGACCTCTTCGGGCGTGCCGGGATTGATCAGCCGACTGGCGAAAAACGCCAGGATCAGGACGATCAGGATCGGGAAAGCGGCACTGCGAAAGAAACGTCTCATCTGACGCTCCTAAAGCCGTGGCCCGCGCTGGCGAACCAGGGGCTGCGATCCGTGCTCAAAATCGGCATATATAAAGGATTCGTAGACCCGCACCAAGTCAGATCAGCCTAGCAGTCAAATTGGTGCCCATTACTGGTTCAACGCGGCCACGAAGGGAAGGTTGCGGTAGCGCTGAGCATGGTCGAGGCCGTAGCCGATCGCGAACCGGTTGGGAATCTCAAAACCGACGTAGCGGATCGGCAGATCGACGCGCCGGCGCTCGGGCTTGGTCAAAAGTGAGCAGACCTCAAGCGAACGCGGGTTCCGTGCCCGCAGGTTCTTGATCAGGTAGTGCAGAGTGAGGCCCGAATCGATGATGTCCTCGACGATCAGAACGTCGCGATCCTCGATCGGCGAATCGAGATCCTTGAGGATCCGAACGACGCCTGACGAGTCGGTCTCCGACCCGTAGCTGGACACCGCCATGAAATCGATCTCGCAGGGCACGGTCAGGTCACGCATCAGGTCGGCGATAAAGAGCACAGCGCCTTTCAGGACGCCGACCATGATCAGGTCGCGTCCCTCATAGTCACGGCTGATCTCGGCTCCCAGCTCGCCGATGCGCCGCTTGAGGTCCTCGTTGCTGACAAGGACCTCCCCGATCGCCGGGTCGTTCACGCGGCCAAGCCTAGACGGCTAGACCGGTCGGGCGGTGATGACCGCTGCTGCGGTGGTCTTTTCGCCGAGGCGAAACTCGTCCGAGACCGCGACTCCGGCCACCCACGCGACGCGCCCGCCAGCGAGGACAACGGGCAGCCGGCCGCGTTGCGAGCGCGGGATCTTGTGGTCGGTGAACAGGTCGCCCAGGGTCTTGGATCCCTTCATACCCAGCGGGGTGATTCTGTCGCCGTCGCGCCAATAACGAACCTGAAGGGGGCCGTCGATGCCGCTCGCATCAAGGGTTGCCAGCGCGGGGCCGGCGGGCTGGACCGGGGCCGGATGGAGCTCGGCTCGAAGTTCCCACTCGCCAAGGCGACAACTGCCGGGGAGGTCGAGAGGCACGCCCTGCGGCACCGGCGCCGCGTCAAGAACGTTGCTAACACAAAACCGGACCACTCCCGACTCGCAGACCGCGCTGACCCCGCCGCCAAGCTGGATCTCGCCACCCTCCGAGGTCCCTGCCAGCCGCGCGATATCGCTCGCCCGGCTTCGCCCGAGGGCAACCTGCCGCCCCGCGGCCCGCTCGGCCAGCGCCCGCAGAGCGATTCGCCTCAGCGCTGGATCCCACTCGGTCACGACACGTGCATCAACCGCGGTCGCCGCTGCCGAGGCGCCCGCGGCAGCAAGCGCATCAAGCGCAAGCTGCTCAAGCAGGTGCGCTTCCTCGGAAAGCTCAGCTCGGGTCTCCACGATGTTGCGCTCGGCCTCGGGACTGAGTGCGGCGAGGGCCGGCAGGACGTCGGCGCGAATCCGGTTGCGCGCGAAACGGGTGTCGGAGTTGGATTCGTCGTCCACGAACGGAAGGCCTGCGGCCAGGGCGTATTGCCTGGTCTGGGCCGCCGTCAGGGCAATCAGCGGCCGAACAACCCGCTCGGAGCGGGGCGCCAGGCCCAGCAGGGCACGGGTGCCGGGCGATGATGCGAGGCGATAGACCACCGTCTCGGCGACATCGGAGCGCGTATGGCCGGTGGCGATCCAGCTGACGCCGAATCGCTCGCGCAGGCGTTCAGCAGCCTGATAGCGCAACGCTCGTGCGGCGGCCTGGACATTGCCTGGCCCAAGCTGACCGGGCTTTACACGCTCGACGTGAAGGTCAATGCGAAGCATCGCGCAGAGTCGGCGGACGACCAACTCGTCGGCGTTGGCCGCTTCTCGCAACCCGTAGTTGACGTGAAGCGCGTGGAGCCGCTCGGGGCCGACAAGCTTTGCGAGGGCCGCGATGGTGCAAGCCGAGTCCGGGCCGCCCGAGACCATGACGACGCCATCTGAGCCGGCCTCGATCAGACCGCTGGCCTGCACGGTCTCTTTGAGTGCCACTAGGGCGTCGTCTTTCCCCACGATGCGATCGTACGCCGCGTCACTGGCGATTCCTCTTTTCGGCCGCTACTCGGCTGCCGCCCGTGAGGCCGCTACATACAGTTCAATTGGCTCCCCGATTCCCTTCAGGTCAACCTTGCCGATGGGCCTGAACCGCAGGTGCTCAGAAGCCCCGATCGCGTCGGCAATCTCGCGCGTCACCATCACCTCGCCGCCCAGCGCCCTGGCCACGACGCGGTGCGTCAGGTTCACGTCGCCGCCGAAGTAATCACCGTCGCGATATACGGCGCGGCCGAAGTGGATGCCGACCCGCGGCTGCGGCCGTTCGGCGAACAGGGTCAGGAAACCGACGGACCACTCGGTCAGCGTCACCGGGTCGGGCGAGACGATCATTACCTCGTCGCCGATCGTCTTGACGATCAGAGCCTCATTCGGGAGCGTTGCCTCGACCGTTTCGACGAAACGCTCGACCACATCCAACGCTTCCTCGTCGCCCTCCTCCTCCGTGTAGCGCGTGAAGCCGGTCAGGTCCACAAAACAAAACGCCATTTGGACCCTCCCCAACTGTTTGGCGCCCACCAGCTCCGTCTCCATGTGCCCGACGACGTCCTGCTCCGTGTAGAAGCGCAGGTAGCGGTTGTGGATGTAGTCCATGAGCGGCCCCGAAAGCGGAAACAGGCCGCGGGCCAGCTCTTCCATTTCCTCGGCCATCTGCAGCGCGTCCACCCCGTCGCGAATCAGCGGCTGATGTACGTAGAGATGAAACAGGCGGACCTCGGCCTCCGCGATCTTGCGGATCGATTGGGCGTACACCCGGACAAGCTGGAGCAACGCGACCAGCGGAAAGCCGGCCTCGAGAACCTGACGCACCCACTCCATGGCCTCGAGGTCCTGCTCGGTCAGCGTGCCCTCCATCGCCGTCGGGGTACCGAGGAGGCCCATGACCCGTTCAACCAGCTCCGGCTCGAGCCCGGTCGCTTCTGCGGCCTGCTCCTTGGTGAAGGATCGCTCTGAGCGCGGAACGAGATCTTCGACGTAGCCAAAAGCGAGCCGGCCGTCCCGGGCAGCTTGGCGCAACTCGTTCAGCGAGTGACCCCGTTCGCGCATCCTGGCGACCACCCGCGCTTGCGCAGCGACCACCCGGGTCCAGCGGCCCCGGCGAAGCGGCAGGATGCGCGCTCGTGCCCAGCGCTGCAGCGTCGAGGGGCTGACTCCGGCGATTCGGGCCGCCTCCGCAAGTGAAATCTCCTGCTCGGCCAAGGGCGATGATCCTCTCACGAAACGCAGAACCAGATGTGTGATCTCGATCGGCGGTAAGCGAACAAAGGACGACGGGGTCGTGCCCCGTCGTCCGCGGGCTCTACGGCCCGCTGGGTCGGCCGACGGCGCCTAGGGCGCCTCGCGAACCCGCCGACGTCGAACCCCAGTCGCCAAGGGCCGGTTGGCCGGCGCAGGCCCACTTTGGCCTTTTGCCTTTTGTATTGAGACGACCCTACGCCGACTCGCAGCGCGCGTCAACACGCATCCTGCTGAACCAGTTCAGGTCGCTGCCAGATGCGGAAAGCGTTCGCCGACGAGTCGGCGGTACGGGGATGAGATCCGTCGCATGATCGGCAGGTAAAGCAACGCGAACCGAGACTCGCCCCGCAGGCAAACCCTGCCTTTGGCGATTGCGATGGCCAGGCTCTCGTCTCCGAGGAGGTAGCCGTGGGCTGTCGCGGAATCCATCTGCAGGTCAAGCTTGGGCGCGGGGCCCTCGTCCGAGAAGTTCCACGCGAGATGCCCGCTGTCGCCGTCTCCCGGAGCCACCCGGACCACCAGATCGAGATCCGTGATCTCGATCCGCATGGAAAGACCCGCGGCCCGCACGAGCGGTCCGCCGCGATCATCGGCGTCGAGTTCGCGCAGGGCACCGTCAACGAGGTCGCGAAGTTCCGCGCGGCCCGGAACCGCGCCCGATTTGGCAGCCGCGGTCGTCATTGGCTAAGTCTAAGCCTCATCTTTAGGGTTAGCTTGGGGTTCCTCGCCGGTGTCGGCTGGCGTGCGGCGCAGAAGTTCCTCGATCGAAGCCAGGCGTTTTTCAAGGCCGTCAATCTGGCGGACGAGTTCGGCCTGCGCACCCTGGCCGCGGCGGGCAATCTCCTCGCGAGCCTCCTGGCCCCTGCGAGCAAGCTCGTCAACCAGCTCGCCGGCGCGTTCGCGTGTCTGGGCCGCGGCAGGACCGGTAGCGGCGAGGGTCCGCTCGATCGCGGCTCGAAGCGATTCGGCGACCCCGCCTTCCTCGTCGTCAGGGGTGTTCGGGCTCATCTTCTCTGATCAGCTTAGACCCCGAACTCAGCCGATGGCCCCATTTGCCCGACTGGCATCATCAACGCGTCGATGACCATGTACTTGCGCCCAACCGCCGCCACTGCCCGGTCAGCATTGCTCCCCGGTGACCCGAAGCGCGCGATGGAGCTCGCCGCAGAACTCATGGATCGCCCGTTGATGAGCAATCTCAGCCGGGGGCTGTGGGGGTATTGGGGGCAGCTCGGTCCCGGCCGCGAGTTGACGGTTCAATCGACCGGGATCGGAGGACCAAGCGCAGCCGCTGTCGTAGCGGATCTGGCCGCACTCGGGGTTCTGCGGGTGGTCAGGGTCGGGACCTGCATCGCGCTTGACCCCGAACTGGAAGCGGGACAGGCGATCGTGGTCAGCGCGGCGCTCGCCGGTGATGGCGTCGGCGGCGCGCTGGCGTCAAGCGGCGTTGCTTTGCCCGACCCAGCAATTACCGGTGCGCTGGGCGACTCAGGGTGTCGCATTGCATCGGTGGACCTGTTTCCCAAGCTCGGCTCGGCGGCGGCGGACGAATGGGTGTCGCAGGGCGCGATCGCGATCGACCTGAGCACTGCCGCGGTTTTCGCGGCGGCCGCCAACCACGGGATCGCTGCAGCCTGCGCGCTCGTCGTTTCGCGCTCGTCGTCAGGCCTGGAACTCAAACCCGAAGCGCTCGATCAGGCCTGCCTCAGCCTTGGTAATGACGCGGCCATGGCCCTGCTGGCCACGGAACCTAAATCAGCGCCGGCGGCCGGCTGAGCTTCGCGGCCTGATTACTGGCGCAGTGAAGAGACGTCCTTCGCCAGGCCGTCAACGACATCCTCAAGTGCCTCCAACCGCGCCGCGAACGACCGCAACCGCTGCTCGAGACGCTCGAAATCGGAGCTGGAGGCGAGGTTGAGGGCGCCAATCGCCTGGCGCTGGGCCACGGCTGCGCGCTCGCCTGCGCCCAGCGCGCGTGAGATCGCAGCGCTAAAGACGGGGTTTTCAACCAAGGCTTGCGCAAGCTCCCCGAGGGCCTCTTCCCCTCGGGCGCGAAGCCCGCTGTCTGCTTCCTGGGACACCCCTGGGAGCCTAACGAAGCGCGGGCAGGGATCGCCGCTTCAGGGGCCGGCTGACACTGCCGATGGATCAGCGAGGTGACAAGTTCCGCGAAAATACGTGCGACGACCCGCCGTTGCGTTAGATTTCACGCATGCGGTTGGTCGTTGCAAACGAGGCGCCCAACGGGTAGCTTCCTGCAGGTTGCAGGTGAGGGTTTCGGGCCGCGGGCTCGAAAGCGAACCAGCAGCCACGGTGCAAACTGGGTCTTACAAGGATGAAGAGGCAATTCCAAGTCGTCGTAGCACTGGCCGTTTTCGGCATCACAGTGCTGGCAGCGTCGGCGCTGGCCGGCTCCGTCAAACTCGGCTTGGGCAGTGGCGATGTCTCGATCGATCTCCCCGGCGGCGCCAACCTTGAGCCGCTCGGAGCGCTCCCCGCCTGCAGCAACCTGAAGGATGACGATGGCGATGGCAAGGTGGACCTTGGCGACCCCGGTTGTTCGGGACCCACCGACGGCGATGAATCCAACTCGCCTTCGAGCCCGAATCCACCAGATGGGCCGGGCGGCTCCGAGGATCCGGATGACCCCAGCGGCGGTGGTGGTGGCGGCAAGCCCGACTCCCCGACCGGCAGCGCCGGCCCGAAGGGCGGCAGCGGCAAGGGACACCTCGAAGACAAGGGTGACGAGGTCCGCGACAACCGCGAGCCGATGGACCCGCCCGAAACCCGCAACCCCGACGGCACGCCGACGGCGTCAAACCCAACCACGACCTTTGCCGACTTCGGACCGGCCCCGATTGGCGTTCCAAACTTCGTTATCGACCAGTTCTCGATACCACCGTTCCTCCTTCCCATCTACCAGGCATGCGGCACCGAGTACGGCATCCCCTGGGAGGTGCTCGCCTCGATCAACCGGGTCGAGACCGCATTCGGCACCAACCTGAACGTCTCGTCCGCCGGCGCCCTCGGTTGGATGCAGTTCATTCCCTCAAGCTGGGAGGCGTACGGCGTTGATGCCAACAACGACGGCCGCAAGGATCCGTACAACCCGGTTGACGCGATCTGCGCGGCGGGCAATTACCTGCAGGCGGCGGGTGGCGAGGATGATCTCGCTCGCGCGATCTTCGCCTACAACCACGCCGACTGGTACGTGGACATGGTCCTCACCTACGCCCGCCAATACGGCAAGCTTCCCGACGACCTGGTCGGTTCGCTCACCGGCTTGACCGAAGGTGCCCGGTTCCCAGTCGCTGCCAACGCCCGCTACGCGGACGACATCTCCGAGCGCGAGGCACTCCGCCGAGCCAAGCCGACGAAGGGATCGTCGGGCAACGTCGCCGACGTAATCTCAGCCTCGCCCACACGTCGAGGGATCAACATCTACAGCCGTGACAAGGCTCCGGTCGTCGCCGTCAACGACGGCGTCATCAAGAAGATCGGCAAGTCGAAGCAACTCGGCCGGTTCCTCATCCTCCAGGACGCGTACGGGAACCAGTTCACCTACGCCGGCTTGGGCTCGATCGCGGAGGTCTACCCCGTGCCCGAGCGCAAGGAGCTCGACGCTTCCGACTTCAAGCTGGTGCGGCCCGACGGCGACACGCTCACGCGCTCGACGGCGGCCAGCAGGACCACCCGGACCAGCCAGGGCAAGCCCAAGCGCTCCACGCCGAAGTCCAACGACGGGCCGGTCAACACCGAAGACGCTCGCGAGCGTCTCTACGCCTTCCCCGAGCGCGACGCCAACGTCGGTCGGGCCGACCTCACGGGTCAGCTCGATTCATTGCTGGCTCGCCGGTTCCCCGGTTACGAGAACTTCAAGGGGTACTTGAGCGGCGTCCTGCGCTACGACCAGCAGACGATGGATACCGCGGCGCTCCACGAGGGCTCAAAGGTGGTTGCCGGCACGGTCCTCGGCCGGATCGGCAAGAACCCCGACCTCGCGCCGCACCTGCATTTCGCGATCAAGCCCACCGGCCGCGGAGCACCGTCGATCGATCCGAAGCCGATCCTCGATGGCTGGAAGCTCCTCGAGGCCACGGCGATCTATCGCGCTGCCGGCAAGAACCCCTTCTCGAATTCCAGCGCATCGGTCGGGCAGGTCCTGCTGATGAGCAAGGAGCAGCTCGTCCGGCGCGCGCTCAACGACCCGCGTCTTGAGCTCTACTCGTGTGGCCGCTCCGACATCCAGACCGGTCAGATCGACCGCCGCATCCTGGCGATGCTGGAGTACCTGACCGAACGGGGCTACCGCCTGACCGTCACCTCGCTCAAGTGCGGCCACTCCGTTTACACATCAGGTGGCTCGATCTCCCACCACTCCTCCGGCAACGCGGTGGACATCGCCCAAATCAACGGCTTGCCGGTGCTCGGCAACCAGGGCCCGGGGACGCTGACGGAATCGCTCGTCCGCGACGTCATGCAACTCCAGGGATCGATGTCCCCCGACCAGGTGATCTCGTTGATGGACTTCGGTGGCGCCAGCTTCGCGATGGGCGATCACGACGATCACGTCCACGTCGGCTACACGCCCACCTACGGACCGGGCTCCTCAGGCGACAAGCAGTTCATTCAGCTGCTGAAGCCCGAGCAGTGGAAGCGCCTGATCGACCGCATCGCCTCGATCGAGAACCCCGACGTCCCCACCTCGCCGTCGCGATACTCGATTCCTGTGAAGGGCAGCGGCAAGAAGGCAGACCGGCGCCGCTCCTCCAGCGCCCACCTCGGCGAGTAACCGCCGCGGGTTTCGATCCCGCCGCCATCCGCTGATCCAATGAGTGAGTTTCCCTTCGTCCAGATCACGCTGGCGGGAGCCTTCGGAATCGACGCTGGCCGCTACCCGGTTCGGGACCCAAACGCGGACGCCACTGGGGCGCCTGAATCCGTCCTGGTCGTGCGTACGTTCGGCGCCCCAGCCGCCACCCGCAGGCGAACGCGACAGCGCAGGCCGCGCGCGGCGGAGCGGGATGCCCAACCAATCGTGCCGGTGTGCGAGCTGACCGCAATCGAGGCGACGGCCATCGATGGCGACCCGGAAGCATGGCTGGAGCAGCTCCGGCACGACCCCGAGGAGCGGGATCGGATTACCGAGCGCGGCCTCGCGATCGTGGCCAGGGCGCTTGCCGCACGCCGGGTCGCGGCGGTTGACTCGGGCATACCGGAGCCCGGCCTGGCCCTAACGGTTTCACTGCGCTTGGGACACGGGGACGGCGACTCCTTGGTGGACGGCAGATGGGGCGGCGCGATCGAGATCCCAAGGGAAAGCGGGCGTCTGGGGCGGGCGTCGCTCCTGCGGCCGCAGGAGCGAATGGCCGCGATCCTGGGTGGTCGCGAGCGCAGCCTGATTTGTGAGGAGCTGATTCTTCGCGCGAACGCCGACCTCACGGGCAGACGCGTGCGCGAGGCAACGCTGCAGTTGCGAGTCGGCCTCGAGGCGATGCTTGCCGAGCGCTCGCTACTCGATTCGCGCGAGCAGGCCACCGACCTGGATTTCCTCGACGGCCGTCGCGCCATGACAGGGGAGGCGGCCAACGCCGCCCTGGCCGGCGAGCTCAGCCCCGAACGTGAAGCCGAGATGACGGCGACCCTGGCCGTCTGCCAGCGCGTCCTACGCCGCCGCGCGGCCCACGGCCAATCTCCAACGAGTGCGGGATTGTGAGGGCATCACCCCCACAATCCCTCAGTCGGCGAGGGCAGCGAGCACGCCGAGCAGTTCGGCGATTACGTCGCCGCCCAGCTTGACCGTTGCGTCGGGGTCGTAGGGCGTCGGGCCCTGGGTGATGATCGCCAGCTTCGCGCCGCGGTTGAGCGCGGTGCTCGGCAACCCCGCCACCGGGTAGACCTCGAGCGAGGACCCCACGCAGATCACGAGGTCGGCGCGCTCGCACAGTTGGGTCGCCTCCGCCATCGCCCGGTCGGGAAGCAACTCGCCGAACAGGACGACGTCAGGCTTGACCTTGCCGTTGCATAAATCGCAGTAGGCGACCCCCTCGGCCCCAAAGAGGTCGCCAAGCGCTGCCTCCGGATAGCTCGCCGAACACGTGGTGCAACTTGAGGTCGCGATCGAGCCGTGGACTTCCACGACATTGCGCGACCCGGCGGCGCCGTGCAAGCGGTCGATGTTCTGGGTGATGACGCCGTCAATCAAGCCGCGGCTCTCGAGCTCCGCCAGGGCCAGGTGGGCGGCGTTTGGCCGCTTCGACGCGAGCTGGCCCAGGCGCGGGCGGTAGAAGCTCCAAAAGCGGGCCGTGTCGGCGTGGAAGGCGTCAATATGCGCGACCTCGAATGGATCGACGTTCTCCCAGAGTCCTGTGCCCGGACTGCGGAAATCGGGGATCCCCGACGGCACGGATACTCCCGCCCCGGTCAGGACTACGGTCGACCGCGACTCGCGCAGCAAGTCCGCGACGCGCTGCTGCGCGGTCTGGGTTACTTGCCCGTCCAATTTGCCTTCCGCTTGCCGAGGAATGCGGTGATTCCCTCCTTGGCGTCGGCAGTGGCAAAGACCTCGCCAAAGCCCTGCTTTTCAGCCTCGATGCCGTCGTCGAGATCGCCCTTGTGGGAGACCTTCTTGATCAACTCCGAAGCGCGTGGCGCCTGGCTGGCAAGGCGGCGAGCCCACGCCAAGGCGGTATCGAACAACTCGTGGTCCGGCACGAGTCGATTCGCGAGTCCCGCGTCAAACGCCGTCGTCGCAGTGATGGCGTCGCCGATCAGGTTCATCTCCAGAGCCCTTTCGGGACCGATCAGGCGCGGCAGCCGCTGGGTGCCGCCGAAGCCCGGGATGATTCCGAGCTTGATCTCGGGTTGGCCGAATACCGCCGACTCGGCGACGATCCGGAAATCGCAAGCCATCGCGATCTCACAGCCACCTCCGAACGCCAGTGAGTTGACGGCGGCGACGGTCGCCACGTCAGCAGAGCCCAGGTCGCGAAACAGTGCGTGGGCATCGTTGATCAGCTCGGCGCCCGTCGCCTCGTCCATCTGCGTGAAGGCCTTGATGTCGGCCCCCGCGGAGAAGACAACCGGGATCGCCGACGCGACGACCATGGCGCCCAGCTCGTCGTTTGCCTTCACCCGGTCCCACACGGTGCGCAGGTCGGCGATCACCTGGGGAGAAACCGCGTTCATCGGGCCGTTCGCAAGCCACGCAATCGCGACATCGCCGCGGGTTTCGAGCTTGACGGTGTCCGTCTGCTCGCCCTCATCGGCCTGCGGGTAGGCGTAGAAACCCTGGCCTGACTTCTGACCCAGTCGCCCTTGGGCGACCAGCCGACGCAGGGTGACGGGCGGCGCAAAGCGCTCGCCATGGGCCTCGGCGGCGCTCTCAAGCTTCTCAAGCGCGACGTCGAGACCGATCGAGTCAGCCTTCATGAACGGCGGGAAGATTCCGCGACGCGGGTCCATTCCTGCCCCGGCCATCATCCCGAGGTCGATCTCGCGCACCGTGGAGACCCCTTCCTCGAGCACCAGCAGCGCCTCAACGAGAGCCTTCAGCGACATCAGCTCGGCCAGGGCCTCGCCGTCCGGCTCACCCTCACCCGCGATTTGCGGCTCGCCGTTCTCGTAGAAGCCGGAGCCGCCTGACTTGGCGCCAAGCTTGCCGTCGGCCACGAGCTGTTTGTGCCCCTGATGGACGTAAAAGCTGTCGCCGTAGGCGTCCCGCAGGTGCTCGGCTACGTGCAGGACGGTGTCAAGGCCGAGCAGGTCAACCAAGAAGAAGGGGCCCATTGGAGCCACGTTGGCCGCCGCGACGGCTTCGTCGATCAGCTTGATCGAAAGGCCCTGCTCCTCCTGCGCTCGCCAAATTTCGCCGACAGCGGAGTTGAGGATCCGGTTGACTACGAAACCGGGCACCTCAGCGCAGGTGATCGGCTGCTTGCGGATCGCCATCGCGAAATTGAGCGCCGTCTCGATCGTTTCGAGATCGGTGTCCTCGCCGGCGACAATCTCGACCGAAGGCATCACCGACGCCGGGTAGAAGAAGTGAAAGCCAACAACCTTGTTTGCTCGCAGCGTCGCGTCACCCATCTCGGCGATCGATAGCGATGATGTGTTCGACGCCAAGATTGCGTGGCCAGGAGTCACCGCATCAAGCTCGGCGAAGACCGCCTGCTTGATCTCCATGCGCTCGGGCGCCGCCTCGATGACGAAATCGACGTCGCCGAACTCGTCGTAGGTTGTCGTGCCCGTGATTCGCCCCATCACCCCGTCGAGCTGGGCGTCGGCCTGTTCCTGGGTCAACTTGTCCTTGGCGACCAGACGATCCAGTGATCCCTTTGTGACCTCGCGGGCCTTGTCGAGTCCCGTATCGACGAACTCCTGCTTGACGTCCTTCAGGACGACTGGGATCTCAGCGGCGGCGATCGCCTGGGCGATCTCACCGCCCATTGTGCCGGCGCCGACGACGGCGGCCTTAAAGACGAACATATGACTCCTCTGGATAGCGCGAAGGGCGCGCGCAAGGCTATCCGAGAGCGCTTGCGATCACGCCGCCGAAAGCGGCTGAATCGCGTGATGCCGGTGAAACACGTTGTCCGGGTCGTACTCCGCCTTGACAGCCGCCAGGCGGTCATAGCTCTCGCCGTAGCCCGCGCGAACGCGATCCTCGCCCTCGTCGCCGATGAAGTTTAGGTAGACCGCGCCGGTCGCAAACGGCTTCATGTCCTTGATTGCCGAGCGGGCCCACTCAATTCCCGCCTCATCATCACTGGGCTCGGTCCAAAGCCCAAACGGGTGGTGAACCCAGTTGGCGGTGCGGTGCGGAAGCGGCCAATCGCCGACCTGCCGGGCCACGGCGCCGCCCCAGGGAACCATCAGAAGCTGGGATGGAGTTGGCGAAAGCATCGCTTCGCCCTGGGCGCAAAACAGCGCCAGCGCCTCGTCGGGCAAGCTCTGAAGGTGTTCCGCCGACCAGTAGTTCCGGAATCCCGGAGGATCGTCGATCGCCTTCTGGATCTCGGCGTACGGCATCTCTGCGGTCAACCCGCCCTGGGGCTCGAGCGCATAGATCGGTGCGAGCACCTCGCGCAACTCCGCTTCGGTGCCGGCGTACACGCCAATGACGCCGATCGCGAGCTTGTTCTGCATGTGCTCGGGCACGAACGGCTCAGGCGGTGCTGTCAAGTACGCGGTGCCGCCGCCAAGCTCTTCCGGGATACCGGACTCGACGAGGTCGCGATACGTGCGCGTCACTTCGGGGGCCGCATCCGCCGGCCAGAGCAGGAGCGCCAGCGTCGCCGCTGGCAACGGCTGCAACTCGAAGACGAGCTTCGTCGCGACGCCGAAATTGCCGCCGCCGCCGTGTAGCGCCCAGAAAAGCTCCGGGTTTTCGCCCTCGGAAGCGGTAACGACGCGGCCGTCCGCGGTCACGATCTCGGCCGAGCGCAGCCCGTCGCAGGCAAGACCGAACTTGCGCTCCAGCCAGCCGGAGCCGCCGCCCAACGTCAGCCCCGCGACGCCGGTGGTCGAGACGCGGCCGCCGGTCGTAGCGAGACCGTGCGGCTGTGTCGCGGAATCGAAATCCGCCCAGGTGGCGCCACCGCCCGCGGTCGCGGTCCGTGCTTGGGGGTCGACCTCCACCGTGTTCATGCGACGCATATCGACGACGACACCGCCCTCAGTCAGCGAAGCGCCAGCGACGCTGTGGCCACCGCCCCTGATCGCGACTTCAAGCCCGCTGTCGCTCGCGTGCGCGAGCGCCGCCTGTACGTCGGCGACGGACTCACACTGAGCGATCAACGCGGGGCTCAGATCGATCATCGAGTTGAAGATCTGCCGCGCCTCGTCGAACCCGTCGGCGCCCGGCTCAAGGATCGCACCGTCAAAACCGTCGCCTGTGCTCAAACCGCCCATGTCCCAACCCCAATCAGTATTAGTTGTGTGGTTTGTAGCACTAACGACGAATCCTTTGCGTGCGAGTGCTCACATCGCCGTCAGCCGTGAGCCTTCTGTTCGGCGTACTGCTTGAAATCCAGGAGCGAACGTTCGAGGGCCAAGCGCAGTTGGCTGCGGACGAAAAGTGCCGACCCGAGGCGCACGATCGGCCCCGCGGAAACGACGCGATAGGTTTGCCTTTGCGAGATGCGGGTGCCATCGCCGTCGATCGCAAATCGACTTTCAAACTCGCCTCGCATCGTCTGGTCTGAAAACTCAACTACGTGATGACGCCGGGCTTCGTGATCGATGACGCGCTCCGCGACCTCTCCCCGACCCGCCGGGATTGTTCGCCAAGTGAGGGTCCCGCCTTGCTCAGGGTACCCCTCGCTCGAAACCACGGACGCGAATCCGTCCACCCAGTCCGGCCAGCCCGCGATCTTGAAGTATGCGTCCCAGGTCTCAGCAAGCGAAGCACCGACGTGGATCGAGCCCTCAACCGTCGCCATAAATCTCGCGCTTGATCAGGCTGACCGAGCGAACAACGGAATCGAGGAAGGGTTCAAGCTCGGTCCGTAGCCGGCGCTCCTCCCGCCGTCCACTCGCGGTGATCGAGTAAAAGCGCCGGCTCCGCCGATCCGGGTGCTCCCAGGCGCCCTCGATCAGGCCGCGCGCCTCGAGGTCGCGCAGAAGCGGATAGATCGTGTTTGGATTTACCGAGATCGCGCCTTCGGTGATCTCGGCAATCCCCTCGATCAGTCGGTTGCCGTAGGCGGGTTCCCGAGCAATCAGGTGCAGGACCAACAGCGGAAACAGGTCTCGGCGCCGGATCTCACCGCCGAAGACGTCCATCGAGCTGCCGCGACCCTTGCGCGCGTTGGCCTCGTCGGCACTGCCCCCACGACCGCGTGCGACCGCTCGCGCGGCCGCATCCTCGACTCGGGAGGCCTTCTGAGTCACGGATCCGGACTATACGGGCGAACCTCGCGAAACGAGGCAGCCGCAGGGATGCAAAAGGAGCGGGAGGTCAAGCGCTCCGGTCGAACAGCGAGTGCCGGACCGGGACCTCGACCTCCCGCTCCGGCGGGAGTACGCGCCTAGACGGCGGCTGAAGCCGTCTCTGACTCCTTGGCGGCTGCGTCGGTTTGCGTCTTGACCGCCTCGGGCAGCGGCTCGTTGACGTTGCGGCCCATCAGCACTTCCTTCGCGATCACCAAACGCTGGATCTGCGACGTGCCTTCGTACAGCTGCATGATCTTGGCGTCACGCATCAGCTTTTCGACCGGGTAATCCTTGATGAATCCGTAGCCACCGTAGACCTGAACCGCATCAACGCTGATCTCCATTGCCGAGTCAGCGGCGAACCGCTTTGCGTGCGAGCAAGCGAGCGTGTTGCGGATGCCGTTGTCCAGCAGCGCTGCCGACTGCCAGGTCAAGAGCCGTCCGGCTTCGACCTTGGTGGCCATGTCGGCGATCATGAACGAGACGGCTTGGTGCATTGCGATCGGGACGCCGAACTGGACGCGCTCCTTCGAGTACTCGCAGGCGAACTCGAACGCGGCACGACCGATGCCGACCGCCATCGCGGCAACGCCGGGGCGCGTGCGATCGAGCGTCATCATCGCCAGCTTGAACCCCTTGTTCTCCTCGCCAAGCAGGTGATCAGCGGGAATCTCCGTCTCGTTGAAGACAACGGTCGCGGTGTTTGAAGCCCGCTGGCCGAGCTTGTCTTCCTTCTTGTCAATCGTGATCGTCTCGTCACGCGGAACGACGAAGGCCGAGATGCCGCGGTGGCCTGCGTCCTTGTCAGTCTTGGCGTAGACCGTGTACCAGTCGGCATGGCTGCCGTTGGTGATGAAGCACTTCGATCCGTTGATGACCCACTTATCACCGACCTTCTTGGCCGTGGTCTTCATCCCGGAGACGTCAGAGCCAGCATCCGGCTCGGTCAAGCAAAAGGACGCAAGCTTGGGACCCTCGGTGAGCATGCCCAGGTACTTCTTCTTGATGTCCTCTGATCCACCGAGCGCGACGGGCGCACCGGCCAGACCGTTGGCAGCGAGCGACGTGCCAACGCCCGAGCAACCCCAGCCAAATTCCTCTTCGATCAGGCATCCGGAGAGGTAGTCCAGGCCCGGGCCACCGTACGCCTCATCGACGTGGGTGTTCATCAATCCGACCTCCCAGGCCTTCTCGATGATCTCCTGGGGCCAGGTGCTGTCCTTGTCGAGTTCCCAGGCCACGGGGCGAATTTCCTTGGTCGCAAAGTTGTGCGCCAACTCGCGCAGATCCTTCTGCTCGTCGGTAAGCGTGAAGTCAACCACTGCTTCGAAGCTCCTTTTAGTCGGAATGAGAGGAGTCGGTGAAAAGCGCTGCGAACGAGCCGCGGCTGACTCCCCGATTGACTAGTCAGTCAATGCCGTTGGTCAGGCAAGGATAGCGGACAAATCGTGAAGTAAAGCGCTCAGATCCACACCCCCGCGTACCCTTGAGGCGTGCTTGGCGTCGCGCTCTCCAACGGCGATGCGATCCTGCTGATCGTGGCAATCGCGCTACCGCTTGGACTACTCAGCTTCCTGGGCGCAGGCGACGCCCTCAAGCAGATCGGCAAGGGTCCCCTGTCGATCGAACAAGAGATGCCGCAACGCAGCGGCTCGCGACCACCTGCGCTGTCAGCCGCCGAACGCGAAGCCGAGATTCGCCAGTTCCTCGAGGCTCGGGCCTATCGCCAGGCGGAGCGCGGCGAGGGGACGCTTGATATCGAGCTCGAGGTCAAGCGATTGCTGGAATCCGACGCCCAAACGAGTGGCAGCCTGACTGCCGATGCGGAGTTGGTGGCCGAGGTCCGCGACCTGGTGCTCGCCTCGAACGCCCGTAGGGAGCGGATGGGCAGGCCGACGCTTGACGTTGATGCCGAGGTCCAGCGCCAACTGGCCGAACTCGAAAGCCTCGGGCAGTAGTCGTCCACGAGCCCAAACCGGTTGCGGGGAGGCAGGTCGTGAGGACAGCGTTTATTGTCCGGTGTCATGAGCCCAGCTGACAAGGATGAAATTGTCGAGTTGGACGATTTGGTCGTCCGCCCCGGCACCTACTTCAACCCTCAGACCGAGGTAGTCGTGATTGTCGATGACTCGTCATCGGTCGATCAGGAGGTCTTCAACATGGAGGCTTACGAGGGCGCCGACTGGGTTCGGATCACGGACGATGTGCCTGTTGACGAGGACGCGCTCGGCCAGGCGCTTGAGCGCTTCCAGACCCACTACCACCCCGGCGCCGGCGGCTCGATCTCAGCCACAGCCCTCGAACAGGACGATGGCGAGGAAGACGAGGGCGAGGAGGGCCAGGAGCCGGGCCGGGAGGACTGATGGCCGGCTACACGACCGCAACCCGCCAGGACGCCACCGATTGGATGGCCGAATGGCCCGACTTCGGCGAGATGCGGTGGTATTCAGAGGCGCTTGCGACCGAGCAGGTTTCTTTTTCGTGGCGCCTCATGCCGGCTGGCACAGGTGGTCGCGGCAGCTACGGGCATCGCCACCCGGGGCAAGAGGAGATCTACTTCGTGATCAGCGGGACCGCAACGTTCAAGGTCGGCGATGACGTGTTCGAGCTTGGCGCCAAGAGCGCCGCCCGGATGACGGGCGAGGAGTTCTACTCCGTCCACAACGACACCGATGACGACGTCGAAGTGCTGATCGTCTCAACGCGCCTGGAAGATCCGCAAACGGAGCGCAGCGACGACTTTTGGCCCGAGGCCTAGGTTGCGCAGATCAATCGCGGGCCGCGTCGATCACGCCCGCTGCTGCCAAGAAGAGGTCCCGCCCCGCCTCAGTTTCCGGCGCGTGGACGACCCCACGCCCCCCGGCTCGATAGACGCGAGCAAACGGCTTCCGCGTGAGTCGGCGGCGGCGCAGGTAGGCGGCTGCCTCGTCCGCGTAGCCGGAAACACGATCCATCACCAGGCGATGCGGCTTCACGGTCCGACCACGCTGGCTGTGGCGATCCGGCGGAGATCTCTGAGGCTCGCGCGCATATCGGCCAACATCAATGACGCAAGCGTGAAGCGTTCGGTCACCGCGACGATGGCCCGATCGCCGTCGCGAGCCAAGTAGACCTCGCCGTCTTCGGTTGCCACATGGGCGTGCACGGCCGGCTCGCCAGAGGCGCGGTCGGCGGCCGCGAGCAATTTTTCGGCGGCCTCCCCCAGCGCAGCGGATCGCCGCTTGACGCGAGGACGCGCCCGGATTCGACCACCACGGCTCCGCGAATATCCGCCGATAGCGCCAAAAAACGCTCGATCGCCGTCTCGGCTCCGGTTCCGGTCGGCTCCAGGTAGGGGCTTCCCAGAGGCGCGGTTGCGATCGGGTCCGGCATTTGGTGGAACATATAGGGCATGAACACGGCACAAGTCTCCTGGCTGACCACCGTCGGCATCTGCGCGCTCGCCGCGGTACTGCTCGCCCTCAACGGCTACACGGGCTACTCGATCACGGTGGCGCTGGTCGGCGTCGCCGCCGCGGTCAACCTGACCTAGGAGCGCCCGCCCCACCGAAACGGACTGTCGTCCATCTCGCGCAGCGAGCTTTCCGGCTCGACATGAACGAGGACATCGGCCGCGGGAAACTCCGCCCGGATCGCATCGCGCAACTTATGGGCGGCATCATGGGCTCGTTCAAGCGACGTGCCATCGCGAAACTGGGCGTGGAGGTCGATCCAGTGCCTTGCTCCAGCCCGGCGAGCGCGCAGCTTGTGGTAGCCAACCATCTCCGGGACCGCGGCGGCGGCGATTGCCGACTCGATGCGGTCGAGGTCCTCAGGCGGCGGCGCTTCGTCCACAAGGGCCCGGCCTGATGTGCGCACGATTCGGATCCCTGTGTGGATGATCACGATCGCTACGGCGATCGCGGCGATCGCGTCAAAGATGGCCTCGTCGGTGATTTCGACCGCCACGAGACCGACAAGCACGCCCATCGAGCTCAGGGCGTCGGTCCACAGATGCGCCGCGTCGCCCTCAAGCGCGGGCGAGCCGAACTCGCGGGCACGCCGAGCCAAAAACGATGCGACGACAAGGTTCGTCACGATCGAAGCGGCAATCACGGCGATGCCGATCCCAAGGCTCTGCAGTTCGTGATCGCCCGAGAGTCGCCGGGTGGCCTCATAGACGATCAGGGCGGCACCGACCAAGATCAGGACGCCCTCAGCGGCGGCACCCAGGTTCTCGCTCTTTTCGTGCCCGTACGTATGGTCAGCGTCGGGCGGCTGATCGGCACGGCGGATCGAGACGAAGGCGATGACCGAGGCGATCAGGTCAAGGCCCGAATGCAGCGCGTCGGTCAGGATCGCGATCGAGCCCGTCACCAAGCCGGCAAACACCTTCAGGACAATGAGTGCAGAGTTCGAAACGATCGATACGACGGCCGCCCCAGCCTTCGTGCGGATCACGTGACAGGCCCCTGTCCAAGCGCTCGCGCCATCTTCCGGGCGGCACGACCCCGGTGACTGATGGCGTGTTTTTCAGCGTCGGTCAACTCAGCCATCGTGCGCCGGTCCTCCGGGGCGGAATCGTTCGGCACGAAGGCCGGGTCGTAACCGAAGCCTCCCGAGCCACGAGGGGCCGCGATCATCTCGCCTTCGCAGCGGCCCTCGACGAGGGTCTCCACACCGTCAACCCCGATGTGTGCAAGCGCGCAGATGTAGGCCACGCGCCGGTCAACGACGCCGTCCAACTCACGAATCAGCAGGGCCAGATTCTCGGCATCGCTCGCGTCCTCCCCTGCGTAGCGAGCCGAACGAACCCCGGGAGCGCCAGCCAAGGCGGCCGCAGCGATGCCCGAATCGTCTGCGAGCGCCGCCAGGCCGGTGGCGCTGTGCGCCGCCCGCGCCTTGCCGAGCGCGTTCTCGGCAAATGTCTCACCGTCTTCGGGCGGCAATTCGACGTCGCCGGGGAGCTCGACGAGGTCGAAGCCCACCAGGATCTGCTCAAGTTCGCGAACCTTGTGAGGGTTGCGCGTGGCGACAACCAGCGGCATCGCGTCGGTGCTAGGCGCCGCAGGCAGCCGTCTGGGCGTCGCGAAGCTTCGCGATCGCCGGCTCCGCCAGCGCGAGCAATTCGTCCAACCTGGCCTTCGAGACCGGCGTCTGCTCGGCGGTCGCCTGAACTTCGACCAGGCCACCGTCACCAGCCATCACGATGTTCGCGTCCACCTCGGCCCGGGAATCTTCCGAGTAGTCAAGATCGCAGAGCGCCGCCCCATCGACGATCCCGCAGCTGATCGCAGCCAAGGAACTGGTCAGGGGATCGGCCTCAAGCCGGCCGTCGTCGCGAAGCCGATTGAGCGCCAGGCGCAGGGCAACCCAGCCGCCGGTGATCGCCGCGCAGCGCGTCCCCCCGTCCGCCTGCAGGACGTCACAGTCCACATACACGCTGCGCTCCCCCAACGCCTCCAGATCCACAACGGCGCGTAGTGACCGTCCGATCAGCCGCTGGATCTCCACCCCGCGGCCGTCCTGACGACCCTTGCGGCCGTCGCGCTCCTTGCGCTCGCCGGTGGACGCTGGCAGCATCGCGTACTCCGCCGTGACCCAGCCGCGCCCGCGACCCTCCATCCAGCGCGGCACGGAGGCGCTGACCGACGCGGTGCAGATCACCCGAGTCTCACCCTGAGAATAGAGCGCCGAGCCGGTCGCCGTTCGGACGAAGTCCGGCTCGATCTCCACTGGCCGCACGTCGGCGGGGGTGCGCTCGTAGCTTCGTGATGCCATGGGGCGAGCAGTCTTTCAGGTCGCCGCCCGGGCGTCCGGAAATCACGCGACGGCGACCGCCGGCAGCGAGCCCTACTTGAACGTGATCGCGTTAATCGCCGAGCGGATCTTCGCGACGATTACCTCCGCGATCTCAAGGCCCTGGGTTCCCTGAAATCCCTTCATCGCGGCAACCATCCCGACCATCAGCAGTGAGACCAACAGGATCAGGCCGACGTACTCGACCGTGCCCTGCCCCCGTTGCGAACTCAATGCCGCGCCAGCCGCGGCGCGCATCCTCGATCGTGTGAGCTGAACCATGGCGTCCTTTCGTTGTTTGACTGCGCTCGAATCCTCCGCCGACGGCCGTGACGAGACAAGACGGGAAGCGGACAAGAGCGCGACGAGCAGGCCGCCCAAGAGTCGTCAACCCCGATCTCGTAAAGTGAGAACCCGTGGCAAGACGCCGATTCAGCTTTCGCCGGGGATTGGACGACGGCAACAAGGAAACCAAGGAAGCTCCGCAGGGAGGGTCCGGACCGCCTGCGCCTGCCAACGGCGCTCAATCGCAATCCGCCGGCACGGACGCTGACACCGGGCAAACCGCTGCCACACCCCAGACCGAAGTAATGCGGACTCCCGATCCCGGCTCGCAGCCCAAGCCCACCCCTGGCAACGGTCAAACCACCGACAGCCAGTCCGCGTCCGCCGGGCTGTTTGACCGCGAGATCGAATCCGGCGATTTCGTCCCGCCCGAGACGGGCGGCGCGAAGCCCGACGCCGAAGCTGCGTACCCCTCCACCCAGGAATGGCAAATTGACCTAAGCGCGAAGCCCGGGCAGGAGACGGCAGCGCCCGAGAGTCATGAGACAGGCGCGTTCCTGCCCGCAGGGGTGGAACCCAAGTCCGAGGCTGCGCCGCCTGAGTCGACCGCCCCTCCGCCGGCGCCAGCGAAGCCCGCGGCTGCGGATACTGCAGACCCCGTGGCTGAGGCCGCGAAACCTTCGCCCCCCGCGGCCGAGGCACCGGTGACGCCGGCTCCAGTCACCTCCGCGGCAGCGCCAACCGCGCCCCCCGCGCAAGTTGACGCCTCAGCCGACATCGCCGAGCGCATCAGGAAAGCGGAGGAGGTCGCAGCCAACGCCGCCGAGGAGCGAGCCATCGCCGAGATCGTCGCCCTCGAGGAAGATCTTGAGCGCGCCAAGCTGGAGGGCAAGCGCCAAGCCGACGAGCTGGCTGCCCGCCTGGCGATAGCCGAACAGCGGGCTGCCGATGCTGAAGGGAAGACGCCGCCCACGCCGTCAACGGCGCCAGCCGGTTCCACCCACTCGCCGGCCGACACCAAGGCACTTGAGGAAAAAGCACGGGAAGGCGCCGCGCGTTGGCTTCGCTCCCAGATCCGGAACGTTGAGCGCGACGCCAACGCCAAGGTCAAAGACGCCGAACGCAGGGTCAAGGAAAAGGTCAAGGAGGAGGTCGCGAAGGCTGTCGACGAGGCGCCCGCCAAGGGGGCTTCAACCCCAGCCGCAGCCGATGTTGAAAAGCGGATCGCCGCTGAGGTCGCCCGCGTTCGAAAGGAAGCCGACGCCCGCGTCCAGGCAGCGGAGGTCGCCGTTCAGAAGGCGGCGGCGGCTGCCCCAGCCGCCGCCGCCACGAGCGGACGCGTCGATACCGCTGTCCAGGAGGCGCTGACGCAGGCCCAGGAGGCCGAGGCCCGCGCCACCGCCGCCAAACGGGCGCAGTCCGAGACAGAACGGACGCTGAGGGAAGAGGCGGAGCGCCGCGTTCAGTCTGAGACGGCGGACCTACGACGTGAGCTTGATCTGCTGCGCGCGACCATCGACGAACGGGTCCGCGAGACCGAGGAACGTGTTCGGGCCGAAGCCGAGGCGAAGGCCAATGCCGAGGCCGACGACCGTGCTCGCGCGGCCACCGCTCGCGCTCGCGCCGAGGTCGAGGACATGGCGCTCCAGTCAAGCGAGGTAACCCGTAAGCAGCTCGAGGCCGCGGCTGAGCAGAGCGCGAGCAAGCGAGCCCAGGCCGAGATCGATCAGATCCGCTCGGAGGCCGACGCGCGCACCAAGCTTGAAGTCGAGGCGGCGCGCAAGGCGGCCGAAGGTCGCTTCGCCGCCGACCTCGCGAAGCGCGAGGAACAGCTCGAGACGGAGCGCGAGGAGAAGATCCGTGTAATCGAGGCGTCCGACAGCCGCCTGCGCGAGATCGAAAAGCGCGCATTGGCTGCAGCGGAACGCGTCGCGACCGCCGAGCACGAGCTTGAACGAGAGGCCGAGCGACTGCGAGTCAGCGCCGAGAAACGTCTGGGCGAGGAAACCCAGAAGGCGCGACAGGAGGCGACGGCCACCGCCGACGCCCGGGTGCGAGCCCGCGAAGAGGAGCTGGAACGAGCCAAGGCCGACGCCAAGCAGCAAATCACTGCGGCCACGGCCGAGATCGAAGCCGTACGCAAGCAGACCGCCGACGAGATCGAGCAGATGCGAAACGACGCCGACCTGCGCGTCACCAACACCGCCGCGAAGGCCAAACGCGACACCGAAGCCCGCGTCCGCACTGAAGAGCAGCGCAAGCTCCAAGAGGAGATCACTCGGGTCAAGGCCGAAGCAAAGGCCGAGCTTGAGGCCGCCGCGAAGGCCGCGCGCGCAGAAGCCGAGAGCGATCGCGACGCCAAGGTGGCCGCCCTGACCTCCGAGCTGAACGCGGTCAAGGCAGAACGGGCCAAGGCCCTTTCTGCCTCTGAGCGCAGCGTCCAGGCGGCGGAGGAGCGCGCGCGCAGTGCCGAGTCCGTCGCAGCCAAGGCCGCCGTCGAGTCGCGCGCCGCAGCATCAAATTGGCTGCGGGCGCAGACCGCTGCCGTCAAGAAAGACGGTGAGCGCAGCGGGATGCAGCAAGTCCGCGAGGCGGTCGAGTCCGCCGAAGCAAAGGCTCGGGCCGCGCACGAAGCCAGCCTTGAGAAGGCGATCAAGCAACTCAGCAGCGAGGCCGAGAGCAATCTTCGCCGCGAGATCGCGACGGCCAAGGCCGCGGGCGATATCGAGGCACGTGACGCCCTGCGCGGCCGCGAGGACGAGCTAAATCGCGAACGCGCGGTCATCGAAGGTGAGCTGGCCGCGACCAGACGCCAACTTGACGATGCGTATGAGCGGGTGGCCGCCGCCGAGCGACGCGCCGCCGAGGCCGAGGCGGGCGCACCGCCATGAACTGGCACGCGACCGGGAGAGCCGCTTCCAGGACATCGAAGGCAAGCTCGGCGACGTTGTCGAGAAGGCCGGCGGCGCGACCGATCGCGCCCGTGCGACCGAGATTGCGCCGCTCGCGCCACAGCTCCCCGACGCGCCCGCCGAGGCGCCCGCTATCGCACCCAATCAGAGCGCTGCTGCGCCCGACGACGACCTGACCCCACCGGAATGGGTGATCGACGAACCAGACGCCAACACGGATGCGAACGCCGATGCCGCGACCGCTCCCCGAGACCGACCAGGAACCGGAAGCCAAGCCAAAGTCGAAGACGACAAAGCGCGCCAAGAAGCCGGCGAAGCCGAAGACCGCGCGCGCCAAGAAGCCAAAGGCCGCCGCCAAGGCGAAATCGAAAACCACACCCAAGGCGAAACCTTCACCCAAGCCGAAGCC
Organism: uncultured bacterium; assembly: GCA_963701205.1. Lineage (GTDB taxonomy): Bacteria > Actinomycetota > Thermoleophilia > Solirubrobacterales > 70-9 > JALZKA01. Next base: position 472,181 of record OY969575.1, read on the forward strand.
TCAGGCTGCCAAGCCAAAGGCCTCACCCGAGCCGCAGCCGACCCCAGAGCTCGAGCCGCCGGCCCCGGCGCCCGCCCCACAGGCCGCAGCGCCCGCTCCGGAGGGGATGCTAAGCCTCAATCAGGCCTCGTTTGACGAGCTGCGGGAAGTCGGGATGTCGGTCACCCAGGCCAAGCGAGTCATCCGCTTTCGCGAGGAGTCAGCGTTCACGGGCGTCGATCAACTCGACGACGTGCCCGGATTCCCCCGTGACTTCCTCACCAGGGTCAAGGAGCAACTCGTTCCCTAGGCGCCAACGGCGGGCCAGTGGCGCTGCGCCGATTTGATCTGCGAAGCCACCGGATCCGGGTCCGCGAGCGGGGGTTCGTCCGCTGAACCAAGGGCCGCGAGCGTGGCCAACACGGATTGCGCCAGGGCGTCCGGCTGATAGCCGCCCTCAAGGCACATCAGGATGGGCGCCCCGACCTCCTGGCCAAGGATTCTTACTGCCGCCGCCATCTGCCCGAAGCCGTCCGTCTCGACCAGACACGACGCGAGCGGGTCTGCGCGATGGGCGTCGAACCCGGCCGAGATCGCCAACAGGCCCGGTTCAAAACTTCGCGCGACCGGCGCGACGACATGTTGGATGAGCGCCAAGAACTCCTGGCCGCCGGTTCCAGCGGGCACGGGCATGTTGAGCGTGAATCCTTCGCCGCGCCCCTCACCAACGTAGTCGTGTGCCCCGGTCCCCGGATACAGCGGCCATTGGTGAATGCTCGAGAAGAGAACTCGGTCGGACGCCTTGAAGATCTCCTCCGTGCCGTTGCCGTGGTGCACGTCCCAGTCAAGGATCATGACCCGCTCCACCCCACCCGCGGCCAGCGCGTGCTCTGCCCCAACGGCAATCGAGTTGAACAGGCAGAAACCCATCGCTCGATCCCGCTCGGCGTGGTGGCCGGGCGGCCGCATGCCGCAAAACGCTGCCGCGGCGTCGCCGGCAAGCAGGCGCTCGACCGCGTCGCAGGCTGCTCCGGCCGCGTGCAGGGCCGCCTCCCATGAACCGCCGGATGCAGCTGTTTCCGGATCGAGCATGCCGCCGCCAGAGCGACAAAACGACTCGATGGCAGCGATGTGATCGCTGCCGTGTGCGCGGCCGAGTTGCTCAGTCGTTGCGGCGGGGGCGTCCCGTACGTCGAGGTGCGCCCAATGCTGGGCGGCAAGCGCAGACTCAATCGCGTCGATTCGGCCGGGATTTTCAGGATGGTCGCCGGTTAAGTGTTGCCGCGACGAAGGGTGTCGGTAATACAGGGTCATCTTCTTTGATGGTCGGATCCGAGCCCCGATCCAACAAACCATCCCGGTCCTTGGGCCTGTCAGGGCGGGCGCCGGATACGGTACTCCGCTCTTGACGCCAAGCGAGACCACAAGGACGCAAGTAGTCGTGGTTGGCGCCGGCGCGGCCGGTCTCCACGCGGCTGCTCGCGCGGCCGATGCCGGCGGTGACGTGATCCTCGTCTCAAGAAAGCCCCTGGAGGAGAGCTCCAGCTACTGGGCGCAAGGCGGATTGGCGGCCGCGCTTGCCGAGGATGACTCGCCAAGCCGACACGCTGCGGACACGCTGGCCGCGGGCCGCGGTCTTTGCCGAGCCGAAGCGGTGGGCGTTTTGGTCGCCGAGGCTCCAGCGGCGGTCGGTTGGCTGCGCGAGAACGGGATGCGCTTCGACACAGAAACCGATGGATCCCTTGCGCTTGGGCTTGAAGGCGGCCACACGGCGCGCCGGATCGTCCACGCCGGCGGATCGGAGACGGGGCGGGCGTTGACTGACCTGCTCGCGAACATCGTTGGCTCGGATGAGCGGATTCACGTCGAGGAAGGCGAATCCGCCGTCTCGCTGCTGACCAGCGGCGGGCGCTGCATCGGAGTGATGACGGGAAGCGGCCCAATCTTCGCCGGTGCCACCATCCTTGCGACGGGCGGCGGCGCAGCCCTATGGCGGCGCACGACGAACCCATGGGGAGCGATTGGGGCTGGCCCGGTACTCGCCAACGCCGCCGGGGCGGAACTCGCCGACCTCGAGTTCTGCCAATTTCACCCAACGGCATTGGCACTGCCCGGCGAGCATGACGGCACCCTGATCACGGAGGCCATCCGCGGTGAGGGCGCACCCCTGCTGGATGCGTCCGGCAAGCGATTCACCGATGAGCTAGCGCCCCGCGACCAGGTGACCGTCGCGATCTTGGACCGCATGGAGGCCGACAACACCGGCCATGTCCTGATCGATATGCGGGCGATCGAGGCCACTCGCTTTCCGAACGTGTTCGCGGCCCTCCGGCGGGCCGGGCTTGACCCTGCAACGGCCCCGATTCCCGTCGCGCCCGCCGCCCACTACCTGATGGGGGGCATCGTCACCGATATGGAAGGGCGCTCGACGATTCCCGGCCTGTACGCGGTCGGCGAGTGCGCGTGCACCGGACTTCACGGTGCCAACCGGTTGGCCTCCAACTCACTCAGCGAGTGCTTTGTCTTCGGCGCCAAAGCCGCCGCCGCGGCACTTGTGGAGCCGTCGCCGCTGCCAGCGGTCGTGCCCGATGCAATCGATTGGACCTTCGATCCGCCAACCGTGGAAACCCGTGAGGCTATGTGGCAGCACGCCGGCCCAAGTCGCACCGAGGGGTCGCTTCGCGCCCTGCTTGCCGAGGAATATCCACTGGCTCGCCTGATCGCGCTGTCCGCCCTCGAGCGCCGCGAGTCACGCGGTTCGCACCGGCGCGCGGACCTACCACTCCCCGATCCGAACCTCGACGGGGTTCACACGGTGATCGAAGCGGGTGGCTCGGTCCGGCACGAGCGCTGGGAATAGATGCGAACGGATGCCGACCATCCGATCGGATGAGACAAACGTCCACCGATCGGTTAATACGCGCTTAACGATTGGACCTTGGGGATTCGCAGTCGGATGGGACAATGACCTTGCTTCCCGGGAGGAAATTGGGTTCGGCACGGAGCCGTTGCCCGGGCAAGAGTGTCACGGACTACAAGGAGGTACGAAGGACATGTTCCGCTTCAGCCGATCGATCTACCGCGAGCTTTCGCCGCGAGTCATCGAAGAGGATCTGGACGCAACCGGTTGCAAGAACCGCCAGGCCGTTTTGGAGGCATGCGAGACGACGCTGCAACGGCTGGCCACCGACCGGCGCTACTTTGCGCGACCGGCCCGCACGCTGTTCAACGACGTGCGTAGGCACTTCAGCATCGCCGACCAGCGCCACGTCTGGCAGGTGATCGAGCGGAACATCTCAATTGCGCTTGAGATGCTGGAGACGACGCCCGAGTTGTTGGAACTCGGCGGCGAGCCCCGCGACTGCAGGGCTCACACACGCAAGGGCACCCCGTGCCAGCGCGAGCCGCTCCCCGGACGCGACTACTGCCCCTCGCACAAGCACCTCGAGGAAACATTCGACGCCACCGACGTGGAACTCGATCGGCTCAGCGAAGATCTGGTTGCGGTTTAGGCCGCATCTGGGACAGGCCGGCTAGCGCCGGCGGAATAATCTTGGTGGGTGCTGCTTGGAGTTGACGTCGGCGGGACCTTCACGGATGCCGTCGCCATCGACGGCTCCGAGATCTACTCGGCCAAGTCGCCAACAACCCCTGGCGCCGAGTCAGAGGGTGTAGCCGCAGCAATCGAAGCGGTGCTCAGGGCAGCTGGTCAGCGGCCTTCGTCGGTCGAGCGCTTCGTTCATGGCATGACCGTGGCCACGAACGCGCTGCTCGAGGAGCGCGGAGCCAAGACCGGGTTGGTCACGACGGCAGGGTTCGAGGATGTGCTCGAGGTAGCGCGCCAAGATCGGCCGTCCCTTTACCGGCTTTGCCGCCCCAAGCCGACCGCGCTCGTGGCCGATGGCGACCGCGTCGGCGCCCGCGAGCGCATCGGCCCGGCTGGAGTCGTCACCGCCCTCGCCCCCGCCGAGGCAGGGCGCGTCGCGGAGCGAGTGGCGGACCTGGGTCTCGAATCAGTGGCGATCTGCCTGCTTTTCTCCTACCTGGATCCATCACACGAGCGGCTGCTCGCCGCCACGCTCAAGGAGCGCTGCCCTGGGCTTCATGTCTCGGTCTCAAGCGAGATCCTTCCCCGGTTTCGCGAGTACGAACGCACTTCGACAACGGTGGTTGACGCCTATCTGTCGCCGCTGCTTTCGACCTACCTGGAACAACTCGCGGTCGAGGCCGCCGAGCGGAGCCTTCCAGAGCCGCAAATCATGCGATCCTCAGGCGGCCTGGCCCCATGGCGCGAGGCTGCCGGCCAGGGCGCTTGGAGCGTCCTGTCAGGACCCGCAGGGGGCGCGGTGGGGGCGAGCCTGATCGCGCGCACGTCGGCGAACGGCAACGCCATCGGGCTCGACATGGGCGGCACCTCCTGCGATGTCTGCGTGATCGAGGACGGATCCGTCAGGCTTTCGGAATCGCGAACCATCAAGGGCCGCGTCATCCAGCTGCCGATGGTGGATATCCACACGGTCGGGGCGGGGGGCGGCTCGATTGCCTGGATCGACGATGGCAACGCGCTACGAGTCGGACCCCGATCGGCTGGTGCCGACCCGGGACCCGCCTGCTACGGGCGGGGCGGCACTGAGCCGACCGTTACCGACGCCAACCTCATCCTGGGCCGCCTCGCGGCCGAATCCAACCTCGCCGACGGCGTCAGCCTGGACCTTGACGCGGCTCGGAAAGCAGTTGGACGCATCGCAAATCCGCTCGGACTCGATCCGATCGCGGCAGCGGCAGGGATCGTTCGACTGACAAACGAGGAGATGCTGCGGGCGCTCCGCTTGGTTACCGTCGAGCGGGGCGTGGATCCGCGAGCGTTCGCCCTGCTCCCGTTCGGGGGCGCCGGCCCGATGCACGCTGCCGAGCTCGCCGGGGAACTCGGTATCGGGCGCGTCCTCTGCCCCCGGGCCGGCGGCGTGCTTTCGGCTTTCGGAATGCTGGCGTCTCCGCGCCGCCGCGACACTGCCCGCACCGTCGCGCTCGGGTCGGCGGAGGTCACGACAGCGCGCATTGCGGCCGAGGTCGACGCGCTTGTCGACGGCATCGCCACCGGGTTCGAGCAGGGAGCGCTCACGGTTTTCTACGAGCTTCGCTACGTCGGTCAGTCGTTTGAACTCGAGGTCGAGGGGGACCGGGCTCCGGATCCGGACGACCTTCGCGGGGCTTTCGCGGCCGAACACGAGCGCCGCTACGGCTTTCGGGACCGCGACGCCGAGATCGAACTGATGACGATCCGCGTCGCGCTCACGGAAACGGTTCCCGAGCCGTTACCACGCGCCGCGGCCACGGCCGTCGAGCGCAGCTCGCGACCCGTGTGGTTTGAGGGCTCCTGGCAGGAGACCACCGTCCTGAGGGGGGAACCGCCCGCCGGCGAGAGCGCGTTCGGACCCGTGGTCTGGGAGCTGCCGGAGACGACGATCGTGCTGCCCCCCAACTGGAGCTCGAAGGTGGACGAGTTCGGAACGGTGATCGCGGAGCGCCAGGAATGACCGGCATCGACGCGATCGCACTTCAGGTACTGGCCGGGCGGCTGCGATCCGTGTGCGACGAGATGGGCGCCGTCTTGATCCGCTCGGCCCATTCGGCCAACATCAAGGAACGCAGGGACTGCTCGACCGCCGTCTTCGACCCCGCGGGCGAGCTGGTCATGCAGGCCGAACACATACCTGTTCACCTGGGCTCCATGCCCGATGCCGTCGCGGCGATCCTGGAGCGGCCATGGCAAGACGGCCAGACCTGGATCCTCAACGACCCGTTCGCCGGTGGAACTCACCTGCCCGACATCACGCTGATCACGCCGGTCGCCCCCCCGGATCGCGGCCAGCCGCTCGGCTTCATCGCGAGTCGCGCCCATCACGCGGACGTCGGCGGTCCGACTCCGGGCTCGATGCCCTCGGGCTCGCTGTCCGTAACGGAGGAGGGGGTGCTGATTTCACCGCTGGCCCTGCACGATCCCGTCGACCTGCATGAGCTCGCCGCAATGATGCGAAATACCGGCCAGCGAATGGCCGACCTTCGCGCTCAGTGGGCGGCCAACCAGATTGGGCGCACACGCTTGCTGGAGCTGGCCGCCGGTGACCAGGCCGTGCTGCTCGCGGGGATGGCGGCGATCCTCGACCACACCGAACAGCGCACCCGGTCGCGCCTTCGCGACCTTCCCGACGGAACCTGGAGCGCTGAGGACGTACTGGAAGGAGGGCCCGATGGGAGCCACGACATCGCGTTGAAAGTCACGGTGGCGCTTTCGGGAGCGGAGCTTGAGATCAACTTCTCAGGCAGCGCCGATCAGGTTCCGGGCAACCTCAACTGTCCGCTGTCGGTTACGAAATCGGCCGCCCTGTTCGCGGTCAGAGTGCTGGTCGATCCGGATGCCCCGCCCTCGGCCGGCGCGCACCGGCCGATCAGCGTGATTGCGCCTGAGGGATCGATCCTGAACGCGCGCCATCCCGCCGCCGTTGCGGCCGGCAACGTGGAGACGTCAAGCCGTGTCGCGGATCTGGTGCTCACCGCCCTCGGGCAGGTTGCAAGCGGTCCGGCCCAGGGCCAGGGGACCATGAACAACTTGAGCCTGGCGGGACAGGGCAGCGAGTGGACCCACTACGAGACCGCAGGCGGCGGTCAGGGCGCGTGTCCAGACGCCCCAGGCCCCAGCGCGATCCACGTGGCGATGTCCAACACGCTCAACACGCCAGTCGAGGCGCTTGAGACCGAACTGCCTTTGCGGGTGCTCGAATTGGGGATTCGCCGCGGGTCGGGCGGCTCCGGCGCCCACCGGGGCGGCGACGGTCTGATCAGGGAGATCGAGGCGCTGGAGCCGATGGAGTTCAGCCTGATCACGGAACGGCGCCGCCACGCCCCGGCAGGCAAGGCCGGCGGCGGCGACGGTGCCCCCGGCCGCAATCTGCGAAACGGCGTTGAGTTGCCCGCCAAGGCAAGCGGCACACTAAGGGCGGGCGACACCCTCCGGATCGAGACTCCGGGGGGCGGCGGCTACGGGTCGCCCGGTTGAGGCGCCACGCAACATCTCGTACAAACTTGGCAAATCAGCCAAGGTTCCCTATTGTGGTTTTCCCAGCCGCCCAGAGGCGCCGACAGGCGCGGATTTAAGGGCGGCCAAGCAGACAAGCCGAGTTCAAGCTACACACGATTCAAGACATGCCGATTGCCTTCAAGGAATGGGCCGTTACGGTGCGCGCGCTGGCTGAGGGCGAGCAGCTCGTCACCCTGCGCAAGGGCGGCATCCGCGAGGAAGACAAGCATTTCGAGCTCGAACACGAGCAGTTCTTCCTCTACCCCACGTTCGACCACCAGCGCAACAACCTTGTGCGCGAATCGCACCATCCCGAACTTCGCCGTGCCCTCGAGGAGGGCGTCTGGCCCGACGAGGAGCCAACGCCGCGCGCGCTCCTGCAGGATGGCGGCATCGCCCAGCCCGATCGGGTGCGCATCCGAGCCTGGGCGGAAGTGACCGATCACTGGACGACCGACGACCCCCGGATCGTCGATGGCCTCTCGCCGTTTCACGTTTGGACCCAGGATTACGCAATGAAGCGGCTCGAGTGGAAACGTCGCCATCCGCTCCATGTGCTGCTGCTGCGCGTGCATCGCATCCCACGCCCGGTGACCGTTCGGGTTCGCGATGAGTACCACGGCTGCCGCTCATGGGTTGAGATCGACCGCGACCTCTCGTTCGAGGGCACGCCGGTCATGGCCGACGAAGAGTTCGACCGGGCGGCCGAGACGATCCGCTCGATCGCCGGCCAGGCCGAAGCTGCGCTCGCCTAGCGGGCCCGGCCCCACGGAACGGCGAGCCGGAGCAACACGGGTGCCAGCGCGGCGACCCTCCCCAGCCTCGTTTCGCGCGCGGATCGATAGCGCGACTCGGGCACTCGTCATCGGAGTCGGTGGCGGCGGCGACGCTGTTGGCTGCCTGGCTCCAGCTCGCAGCCTGGAGGCGATGGGCGTCGAGGTCGTGCTCGGCGGTGTCGCCTGGGAGCGGTTCCCTGTTGATCCATACCCGGGCCCTCGACCCCTCGACCAGGTCCACGGGGTTAGCCGGCTGGGCGACAACGCCGCGCTCGTTGACCCGAAGACTGGCGCGACGACACCCGAGGGGGCTCACTTTTGCGAATCACGGCTGGCCACCTTCTTGGGGCTGGAGACTGTCCTGATCGACGTGACCAACGGCGCCGCCGGCGTTGCTGAGGGAATCGACGCCGCCGCGACCGCACTCGACTGTGACCTCGTCTGCCTCATCGATATCGGCGGCGACGCAATCGCAGACGGCTCTGAGCCCGGCCTGGCTAGCCCATTGTGCGACGCCGTCATGATCGCCGGTGGCGCGGCGATTGGGCCCGAGCGGGGGTGCCTGCTCGGCGTCCTTGGCGCGGGCTGCGATGGCGAGCTGAGACCGGCGGAAGTTCTGGATCGCATTGCCGCCCTGGCTGCAGCGGGCGCCTGGATCGAGACTCTCGGCGTCACCCCGGAGGCTGCCGCTGAAATCGAGGCAGCCGCCATGGCCGCGGTGACTGAGGCGAGCCTGCTGGTGGCCCGGGCAACCCACGGCGATCGCGGTCCGACCCCGATCCGCGGCGGACGACGAACCGTCGAGCTTGGGCCGCTGGCCGCCCTCTGCTGGATGTTCGACCTCGATACGGCCCTCCCCGCGCTGCCACTGGCGCTCGCCGTGGCGTCGGCGCCGACGATCCTGGCCGCGCGCGACGCGCTCGCGGCAATCGGAATCGGCACCGAGCTCGATTACGAGCTCGGGCGCGCCGCCGAAGCTCAGCCGGCGCCGCCACCTGATTAGGCTGACGGCTCGATGTGGACCGAGACTGAATCACTCAGCTTCACCGCTCGTCACGAGAATTCAGACGAGGACTCAGCACAGCGAACGCTTGATGCGCTTGAAGAGATACGCCTGCGTCTTGAGGAGCGTTTCAACCGCGCGCCGGGGGATATCACGGTGGTCATCCACCCGACGCCCGCCTGGCTCACGGCCGCCCACCCTTTCCTGCCCGCAGCCAGAATCGCGGCGGCCCAGGCGGGGCGGCGGTACTTGGCGGGCTGGGCCATGGCCAGCGAGATGCATGTGCTCAACGACGAGTACCTAGACCGCCGCGCCGCCGGCGAGGACTCGCTGGCCGCGCTCCGCGGAACCGCGGAGCGCCTGTATGCGCAGATCGTCATCGGCGCCAACAACCAGGCGCTGCCACCCCCATGGGGGCCGCGACGGTTCGCCCGCTACCTGCGCTGGGCCTGGCTCGTCGAGGGCGGCTCCCAGTACTTCGCGGGACAGGTTCCACTGTTTCGTGGCGCCGTGCAGACGCGGATGCGGAGCTCAAAACCCGTGGCGTTTCCGCCCACGGCACGCGACGCGATCACCCTTGGTGGCACGATCTTTGACCTGCTGGAACGAACGCGAGGAGCCGACGCGTGCTCGTTGCTGATCTCCCGCATCCGCCGGGACGGCGCCGAGCGCGCGATCGAGATCGCCTTTCGGGATCGCGCCCGAAACGTCGAGCAGGAGTGGCGTCGCTACCTGCGCGAGGACGTACCACGCGCGGGCTCGCCCGAGAACTTCAACGAGCTGCACTGGTAGTCCCGGGTTACTCGCGAATCAGATCGACCTCGCGTACCTGGCGGTCACGAATCTCGAACCCCCGCACGACCGGTTGGTCGGGATCGGCGAGCGAGCAGATGAGCCAAATCGGATCGGGCCAACCCAGGGCCATGTTGATATCGGTCTGCGACGGGTAGGCCTCGCTCCTGGTGTGGGAGTGATAAATGGCCGCGAGTTCCTCGCCGGCCTCCTCGATCTGTCGCAGGAGTGGAACCGGATTCGCAATCTCAAACCGCAGCGGGCTCGGATAGAGGTTCTCGGCTCGCAGCACGCTGCTGGCCTCGCCTGCCTTGCCCCCGACCAGCCCACAGCACTCATTGGGAGCATCATCGCGCGAGTGGGCGATGATCTCGTCGATCAGGGCTTGGCGGATTCTCATCGGCCGCGCCGAACGAGCCGGGCGCGAGCGTCGGCGGCTACCACCAGACGGTCGAGTCGAGCGCTTCGAGTTCGTCCACCGGCTTGGTGTAGACGCCGGAGGAGAGGTACTTCCAGCCCGCATCGGGCACGATGAAGACAACGTTCCCCTCCTCCATCTCACTCGCGATCCTCACGGCGACGGTGGCGATCGCCCCTGTGGAAACGCCGGCAAACAGGCCCTCTTCACGCAGGAGGCGCTGCGTCCAGATGATCGCGTCACGGTTGGACACCATGATCTTTCGGTCCAAAACCGAAAGGTCGATTATCGGCGGAATGAAACCGTCTTCGAGCGAACGCAAGCCCTGGACGGTCTCGCCCTGCATCGGCTCGGCGGCGACGATCTTCACGTCGGGATGCACCTCTTTCAGGCGACGACCCACCCCCATCAGCGTGCCCCCCGTGCCGAGGCCGGCGACGAATGCGCTGATCTCATCAAGCTCGTCGATGATCTCGACGGCCGTGCCGTCGTAATGGGCGGCGGGATTGGCTTCGTTGCCGTACTGGTAGGGCATGAAAAGCGACGCGTCCGCTGCCGCGAGTTCCTGCGCCAACTCGATCGACCCGTTCGAACCCTTGGCGCCTTCCGAGTAGACGATCTCCGCACCATGCATACGCAGAAGCTGGGTGCGCTCTTCGGTGACGTTGTCCGGCATCACGGCGCGCATCCCGTAGCCCTTGATCCGGGCAAGCATCGCCAGCGAGATGCCGGTGTTACCCGATGTCGGCTCGATGATCATCTGGCCCGGTGAGATCGCGCCCTCGGCCTCTGCGGCCTCAAGCATCGCCCTGGCGACTCGGTCCTTCACCGATCCGGTCGGGTTGCGACCCTCGAGCTTGGCAAAGATCCGAACGCATGGAGATTTCGGCGAAAGCGTTGGCAACTCGACCAGAGGTGTGTTGCCGATCGCCGAGACAAGGTCGTCATAGCGCCCGCCACAGGGTTGGTTGAGCGTCGGCTCTACCATCGCTTTACAAAGTATAGTGACCAGATTCCAAGCCGCGCGCCGCACGATGGCGACCCATCATCCTCGCGGCTCTGCCAAGATCGCGCCGCGAAATGCGACGGCTTGATCAAGACTTCGATTCCATCGGCGGCCCCCCGCGCGAGCGTCGTGACGCGATCCTTGACGCCGCGGCACGCGTCATCTCGCGAAACGGGGTCCGCGGCCTCCGCGTCGAGCAGGTTGCGGCCGAGGCAAAGGTCTCACCGCCCCTCCTCTACTACCACTTCGCCTCGCGCCAGGGCCTGATCCGGGCTGCCCTGGAGCGAGCCTCAGAGCGGGCGCCGTCGGCCTCATTGCGCGAAGCACCAGCGGACGGCACCAGCGGCTATGCAGCCCTGGAGTCGGCCCTGCTGGCCGAACTGGACGAAGACCGCGATGTCCGCGACAACGCCGTTGTGTGGGGTGAGGTCAGCGCCTCCGCAGTCTTCGACCCCGAACTGCGCGATGACGTTCGTGAGGTCAGCGCAACATGGAGCGCCGAGGTATCCGACGCCGTCCGGCGCGGAATCGACGACGGATCGATCCGTCCTGACGTCGATGCCGACGCAGCCGGGCAGATCCTGACCGCGCTTGTCGATGGTCTTTGCAACCGGTGGCTGGCCGGAGCGATCGATCGGCTTGCGGCTCGGAAACTGCTCACGAACGCGCTGCGGCGAACGCTCACACCACCAACCGGATAGATTCGCGGATGGAAAGTGGAGCCACGGACGGCTCCAGAGCAACTTAGAGAGGAAGTACAAGGATGAGAGTAACTCGCGTGTGGCTCGCGATCGCACTGATCGCATCGCTGTTTGCCACTGCGATCGTTGCCGGATGCGGCGACGACGATAATGATTCTGCGAGCAACGAGCCGTCGACTGGCGCACCCGCGCTGGATGTGATCAACGAGGGGCAGCTCACGGTCGGCACCGACGCACCGTACCCCCCGTTCCTCATATCGAAGCCGGATAAGCCGGACTTCAGCGGTTACGAGGTCGAGCTCTTCAACGCGGTCGCAGCGGACCTCGGCCTCGAGGTCGATTACTCGAACACAGGCTTCGCCACGATCTTCCGCGACACCGCGAACGGCCTGTTCGACACTGCCGTCGCCTCATCGACCATCGATGAAGAGCGGGAGCAGGTAGTGGACTTCACCGTTCCGTTCTACGCAGCGTCCAACGCCCTGCTCGTGGCCGAGGATTCCGACATCGCTTCGGTGGCAGACCTGAGCGGCGCGATCGTCGGGACCCAGGACGGAACTACGCAGGAGAAGTTCGCCAAGAACGAGACGGACGCTGGCGAGGTCCGCGGGTTCCCCCAGGGCCCCGACGCGATCTCGGCGCTGATCACCGGACAGGTCGATGCAGTGATCATCGAGCAGCCCGTCGCCGCCGATGCGGCCGAGAAGCAGGGCGGCATCAAGATCGTCGAAGAACTCGAAACCGGGGAGCTCTTCGGCTGGGCAGTCGCGCCAGACAACGACGGCCTGCGCGAGGCGATGGACGAGGCGCTGGCAACGCTCAAGGACGACGGGACGATGGACGAGTTGTACGAGAAGTACTTTGCGACCACCCCGCCAGAGTCAATTGCCGCCGGCAGCACGAACGAGCAGCTGACCGACGACTAGAAAGCGAACCGCTACGAAGCGAAACCGTGACTGGAAGGGCGCCAACTGGCGCCCTTCCTTCGCCTTAGAACAGGAGAGCGATGGATTTCATATTCGAGTACTACTTCGACTTCGGGCGAATGGCGGACGAGTTCGGCCCGGTCATCGATGGCTTTTGGCTGACGATCAAGCTGACGGTGATTGCTGGAGTCCTGTCGCTCCTTTGGGGAATGGTCCTCGCCGTACTCCGGCAACTGCCGGGCCGGGCCCTGGCACCGGTGCGATGGTTGACGATCGGGTACATCGATGTGTTCCGTGGAATCCCGCTGATCCTTGTCCTCCTGCTTGTTTCAGGCTTCCTCAGCTCGGCCGCCTCGCCCGTTGGCGGCGAGGTAATACCCCGCGAACTTGGGATCCCCGATTGGCTCGGGCAGACATCGCCGTTCTGGTACGGGATCATCTCGATCACGCTCACCTACGGCGCCTACATGGCGGAGGTCTATCGAGCGGGAATTGAAGCGGTTCCCAGCGGCCAGATGGAAGCAGCACGGTCGCTGGGCATGAGCCACACACAGGGAATGCGATTTATCGTTGTCCCCCAGGCCGTACGGAAGGTCATCGCGCCGCTCCTGAATGACCTCATCGCGCTGATGAAGGACACATCCCTCGTCCTGATCCTCGGAGCGACGGAGGTTGTACAGGCGGGGTTCGACTACCAGTCCAGCAACTTCAACGGCTCCGCACTCGTCCTTGCGGGCATCCTGTTCCTGCTCGTCACCCTTCCGCTTGCGCGCCTGGTCGATTGGCTGATTGCTCGCGAGCAGGCAAAAACCCAGCGAGCGGGTCGCAGCGATGCGGAGCCTCCGGTCATTACCACCGGGATGGCGGGCGCGTGATGGCGTCACAGGCGACCACCCTCCCTGGTGATGGCAGGAACCCGAGCGGCTCGATTCTGGCGCTCGACGACGTCCGCAAGTCGTTCGGTGATCTCGAGGTGTTGAACGGGGTGAGCCTTGAGGTCGAGCGCAGCAGCGTCACTTGCATCATCGGTCCGTCGGGGTCGGGCAAGTCCACGCTGTTGCGCTGCATCAACCTGCTCGAGCCCCCGAACAGCGGACGCATCATGCTGGAGGGCAAGGAGATCACCGGCCGCGTCACCGGCGAGCAGCTCAACTTCGTTCGTCAGCGCGTCGGCATGGTCTTTCAGCAGTTCAACCTCTTTCCGCACAAGTCAGCGCTGGAGAACGTCTGCGTCGCGCAGGAGAAGGTGCTGGGACTCGACCGTGACGCGGCGCGCGAAAAGAGTCGCGCGTTACTCGAACGGGTGGGCCTGGCCGACAAGCTGGACGAGTACCCGGACCGGCTATCAGGCGGCCAGCAACAGCGCGTAGCGATCGCGAGAGCGCTGGCAATGGAGCCGCACGTGATGCTCTTCGACGAAATCACTTCGGCGCTCGACCCCGAACTGGTCAAGGAAGTGCTTGACGTGATGCAGGAGTTGGCGGCTGAGGGTATGACGATGCTCATCGTCACGCATGAAATGGGCTTCGCACGGGCAGTTGCAGATACGGTCGTCTTCATGGACGGGGGCGCCGTAATCGAGGCAGGCCCGCCGTTCGCGGTCATTGGCAACCCCCAGCACGAGCGCACCAAGCGCTTCCTCGGCCAGGTTCAGGAAAAGGGCTAGAGGCCCGCGCTAGCGGGCGCCGCCGGCCATGGCGGGCAAAATGACAACGGTGTCACCGTCGTCGATGGCGGTATCGAGGCCGTCAAGAACGCGGACGTCCTCGTCGTTCAGGTACACGTTGACGTAGCGATTGAGCTCCCCGTCATCCGCGAAGAGCTGCGACTTCGTATCGGGATGCGACCCAACAAGCGCGGAAAGCACCTCGCCCACGGTCGCGCCGTCGGCGGGCACGGCTGCTTCGCCGCCGGTCTGGGCGCGCAGGACAGGTGGAATCTTGACGGTAGCGCTCGCCATCTGGGAAGGAACCTAGCCGAATCCGGCCGCTAGGCCACCGGCGCCGCATCGTCGGGCGACGGCTCGCGGGCGGGCGCGCCGCAAAACAGCTCGTAGTCCGGAAATTGGCCCATCTCAGATTCGGATACGGCGGGTGCGTCGGGACCGCAGATCGGGCATTCCGGATCGCGGCGAACTTTCAGCTCGGTGAACGAAGTCGCCATCGAGTCGTACAACAGGAGTCGCCCGGCCAGCGGGTCGCCAATCTCGGCCGCGAGCTTGACGACCTCGTTGGCCTGGAGGAGTCCCATCAGGCCGGCCATCACACCAAGGACGCCGTTGGCTCCGCAGCTCGGCGCAAGCTCGGGCGGCGGCGGGGTCGGATAGAGGCAGCGATAGCACGGCCCCTCGTGAGGGATGAAGGTGGAGATCTGCCCTTCGAAGCCCAGGATGGAGGCTGAGACGACGGGCTTGCGCAGGCGAACCGAGGCGTCGTTCAGCAGGTAGCGGGTCGGGAAGTTGTCAGCGCCGTCGACGATGATGTCGTACGGCTCGATCAACTCGAGGATGTTTGAAGCGTCAAGCCGCAGGTTGTGCTCAATGACCTTGACATCCGGGTTGAGCGCCTCGATCGCAACTCTGGCCGATGCCGTCTTGGCGAGGCCAACGCGATCCGTGGTGTGAATTACCTGGCGCTGAAGGTTGGACGCATCGACAACGTCGTCGTCAACGAGGCCGATGGTGCCGATTCCAGCCGCCGCCAGATAGAGGGCGGTGGGCGAACCAAGGCCGCCGGCGCCCAGCAACAGCACCTTGGCGTTCAGCAACTTGAGTTGACCATCGACACCAACCTCGGGGAGCAGCGTGTGGCGTGAGTAGCGATTGCGCTGTTCAGGAGTCAGCCCCTTCGCGTACACGAGCGGCAGGCCGGCCTGCTCCCAGGCGACAATGCCGCCCTCGACGATTGCCACGTCCTCATAGCCCAGAGTCGTCCAGCTGCGCTGCGACCTTGGCCGATCGGTTGTCCGTGCGGCAATGCAGGATCAGGCGCTCGGAGCGATCGGGCACAAGCTCGTCGATGCGCTCGACGACCTCGCCCTGGGGTACGTGGATCGCGTCCGCCAGGTGCGACTCATCCCACTCGTGCTGCTCACGCACGTCGATGACCTTGACTCCGGCATCAATCGCCGCACGGGCCTCGTCAAGCTGGATCAGCTTGATCCGTTCCTTGATCTGCTCGGGGGTCTCGGTCGCGCTGGTCACGCCTAATACTCCAAATCTCTATCGGGATTCATAGGTTACTTCAGAAAGTGTAGCGAGGCCTGCTGCGTTTCGCACCAAAACCACGAAACGCGCCCGGAGGCGCGCTTCGTCACGCATGTGCCGTTAGCGGACTAGCCGAGTGCGGGGCGCATCTGCCGGAGGCGCCGCACGCGCTCTTCGATCGGCGGATGGGTCGAGAACATCGCTGCGATGCCCTTGCCGGCGAACGGCTTGACGATGTAAAGCGGCTCCGAGGCCTGGTTGACCTGCATCGGGATCGCCGCGGCGCCCTCCTCGAGGCGCAGCAGGGCGCTGGCCAGCGATTCCGGGTTGCCGCAGATCTCGGCCCCTGTCGCGTCAGCGGAGTACTCGCGCTGGCGCGAGACTGCGAGCTGAATCAGGGAGGCTGCAATCGGGGCCAAGATCACCATCGCCAGCGAAGCGACCAGGCTGAGCGGTGAGTCGTCATCGCCACCGAACCACATGAACATGTAGGCGAGATAGGTGATGGCGCCGCCGATCGTGGCCGCTACGGACTGGATCAGGACGTCGCGGTTGCGGATGTGGGCAAGCTCGTGGGCAACCACGCCACGCAGCTCGTCCTCGGAGAGCCGCTTCATGATGCCCGCGGTAACCGCTACCGCTGAGTTCTTCGGATTGCGGCCGGTCGCAAACGCGTTCGGCTGCTCCTGGGGGATCACGTGGAGGCTTGGCATCGGCAGGTCGGCGCGGGTGCAAAGCTCGCGAACCATCTGGTAGAGCCCGGGTGCCTGCTCCTCAGTGACCGGCTTGGCGCCGCTCATCTTCAGTGCGAGCCGATCGGAGAAGAACCAGGCGCCGAGGTTCATGACGCCCGCCATCACCAGGAACATGAGCGCGGTGCTCGGTCCGCCGATCGCGGCACCGATCACGACCAAGAGGCCGGTCAGGGTCGCCATCAGCACGGTGGTGCGGAATGCGGCGGAAAAATTTGACTTGCGGGTGGTCGTCATCGTTCTCTCAGAATCTCCTTGGGGTTCCGGTGTCAGGCGTCATGCCTTTCGGGCGGCCATCCTTACCTACATCAATGATCGCAGGCGACCTCTTTTTGGACATGGGTGCTACCCCCTATTCAAGCTGAGGTCCAGTCCTGTGCCCTCGATCCCGATAATCAGGGGAAGAACAAGCTGATGCGCCGCTCCAACAACCTCATGACCCAGGTACTGGTCGTCAACCTGCTGTTGATCATGGCCGCCGTGATCGCGGCAAGCGTCGCTGCAAACCCCGACGTCAACCTGTCAAGCAAACCGGAGGCCGCCCTCGTCCTGGGATTCGCGGTTGCGTTGACGATCGTCGTCAACGTAGTCCTCCTCCAACGCCGCTTCCGCCCGCTCGAACGCCTCGTTGACGAGATGGAGCGCGCCGACCTTTCACGCCCGGGAGCCAACCTGCGAGCCGCAAGCGAGTTCGGTGGGCCCGAGGAGGTCGAACGCCTGCACCGCACATTCAGGCGCATGCTTGAGCGACTCGAAACCGAGCGCCGCCGCGCGTCGAACGCGGCGCTCACCGCTCAGGAGGAAGAGCGCGCCCGGGTGGCGCGCGACCTCCATGACGAGGTCAACCAGTCGCTGACCGGCCTCCTGCTTCGACTCGAAGCCGTCCGTGAGCACGCCCCGCCTGAGCTGGCGGCCGAGATTGACGAAACAAAGGCACTCGCCAACCAGGCGATGGAGGAACTGCTGACCCTGGCCCGGCAATTGCGCCCGGCCGCACTCGACGACTTGGGTTTGAAGGCGGCCATCGCCGGCAACGTCTCCGAGCTCAACCGGCGCGGTCCCGTTCACGCGACATTTGAGTCCGAGGGCAACTTCGCTGACCTGTCCCCCGAAGCACAACTGGTCGTCTATCGGGTTGCCCAGGAAGCGCTGGCGAATGCCGGCCGGCATTCAGGTGGCGAAAACGTTCGTGTTCGACTGAGCCGCGCCGATGGCGCGACGGTCCTGACCGTGTCGGACGACGGGCTTGGCTTCACCTTCGACCAGACCAGCCGTGGTCTCGGGCTGGGCGGTATGCGCGAGCGGGCGCTGCTGGTGGGTGGCGAGTTGAAGATCGAGTCACGGCCACAAGTCGGCACAAGGGTTCGGCTTGTCGTGCCGATAGAGGGTCACAGCGATGACGATTCAGACCGCAAACCCGAAAGTTCCCGATCCCGCGCCCGGCGACCGCCAGACTGATCCAATGCGCGTCGTAATCGCCGATGACCACGGGATCGTCCGCTCCGGCGTGCGGATGCTGCTGGAGCGCCAGGCCTGATATCGAGGTGGTCGGCGAGGCCGAGGACGGCGCCGCCGCGCGCGACCTGGTGATCCGCGAGAAGCCGGACCTGGCCATCCTGGACGTGAAGATGCCCAAGCTGACGGGGCTGCAGGCAACCCGGGAGATCAGGGCGCAGGTGCCTGAGGTGGCCGTCCTGATCCTCTCCATGTACGACGACGAGCGCTACCTGTTCGAAGCGCTCAAGGCTGGCGCGTCGGGTTACGTCCTGAAGACGCAGGCGGACGCCGACCTGATGGCAGCCGTCCGGGCGGTCGAGAAGGGCGAGCCGTTTCTGACCCCGGCGGCCCAACAGGCGCTCATCAAGGACGTCCTCGGCGAGGGCGCCGTGCGCCAGGACGATCTGACTCCGCGCGAGGAAGAGATAGTGAAGCTCGTCGCCGAAGCCCATACAAACAAGGAGATCGCCGAAGTCCTTCACCTCTCGGAGAAGACGGTTGAGAACCACCGCTCGAACGCAATGCGCAAGCTGGGGATGCGCGACCGCGTCGAACTCGTGCGCTACGCGATTCGCAAAGGCTTGATCGAGCCCTGATTGCGCGCCCTTTCCGCTGGAGCGCTACGCCTTGGTACCGAGGGTGACCAGGTACTGCGCGGGGTACCGGACGGTTCCGTCGTCCGCCTCATTGACCTGCTCGTAGAGCGAGCGCATCACGTCAACCGCCGCCTGCCAGCGGCCGCGTGGCTCCAGAACTGACCGCAGGGTCACGACGGGACCAAACTTCGTCGTGAACTCGTCGAGTGCCGCCTGGATCGAGTCGAACTCGAACTGGATCGCGGCTTCCTCAAAGCGAAGATCCACGTCCGTATCCGCGAAAAGCTCCTGCACGTGCTCGCGCGTACCCCAAAGGACGGGCGCCTGCATGCCTGGCGGCGGGGCAGGCCCGAACGAGCTCGTCACCTTGAAGAACTGGCCGATCGTGCCGCCCGGCGTCCACGCGGCGACGCCGACCCGGCCGCCCGGCCGCGTCACGCGCGCGATCTCTGCCGCAGCGCGGGCATGGTCCGGGGCGAACATGCAACCAAACGTCGAGACGACGATGTCGAAGCTGTCGTCCTCGAAGGGCAACGCCTCGGCATCCCCCTCGACCCACTCGATCTCCACCCCGGCCGCATCCGCCCGGGCCTTGCCCGCCGCAAGTAGCTTCGGCGTCAGGTCCAAGCCGGTCGCGCGTGCGCCCGCCTGCGCCGCCGGGATCGTCGCGTTGCCGGTTCCACAGGCGACGTCAAGGACGCTTTCGCCGCTCTTGACGTCGAGACGCTCAATGAGGTCGGCGCCAACGCCCCAGATGTGGCGCACCATCCGCGTCGTAGTCGCCAGCGGCCCAAACCGCGCGCGCACCCTGTTTTTCCGCTGAAAGCTCCAATGCTGCCCTCTATCCCATTTCTATCGCCGCAACGTAAGCGTAATTATCCAAGATGGCTTCGTGTCATGCGATCAGGCCATAACCGACCACTTGGCTAGGATTTAGGGGCGATGCTGTTCTCGACCAAAGCCGAGTACGGAGTGCGCCTGATGGTCGAGCTCGGGCGGCGCACCGATGGCGCCGAGCCGGAAACGGCGGAACCCGTCTCCCTGGCGGCGGTCGCGGAGGCCGAAGCCCTCCCCCTCTCTTACTTGGAGCACCTGGTCGCAAAGCTCCGTCAAGCCGAACTGGTTACGTCCGTTCGCGGCGCCCACGGCGGCTATCGCCTTGCCAAACCGGCCGACCAGATCGCAATGCTTGACGTCGTTCAGGCGCTGGAGGGTCCGATCGCCCCAATGGAATGCTTCCACTCCGACAGCGAAGGACGCGTCCTCTGCTCACACGAGTCCGACGGCGACCAAGCCTGCGCAACGAAGCTGCTCTGGACGCGGGTGCACGGCGGCGTTACGAAGGCGCTCTCCGGCACCACGCTGGCCGAGCTCGTGGAGTTTGCCGCGGCGAGCGATGCCCGGCCCCTGGCCCAGCAACCCGCCTAGCCTTGGCAATCACCGACAACCAACCAAAGGACTGACAACTCACACATGGCCGACCTCGAAATCCGCAACCTTCACGTTCGCGCCGAGGACAAGGAGATCCTCAAGGGCCTCGATCTGGAGGTATCCAAGGGCGAAGTGCACGCCCTGATGGGGCCAAACGGCTCCGGTAAGTCAACCCTCGCGAACATCGTCATGGGCCACCCGGGCCTCGAGGTGACCGAGGGCTCGATCACTTTCAAGGGCGACGACATCACTGACGCCGCCCCCGAGGACCGCTCCCGCGCGGGCCTCTTCATGGCGTTTCAATACCCGGTCGCGATCCCAGGGGTTACCGTCGCCAAGTACCTGCGGATGGCGGTCAACGCCCACCGCGAGGCCCAAGGCGAGCCCGAGATCAAGCTCAAGGACTTCCGCAAGCAGACTGAGGCCGCCATGGAGTTGGTCAACATCCCGCGCGAATTCTCAAGCCGCTACGTCAACGACGGTTTTTCTGGCGGCGAGAAGAAGCGCCTCGAGATCCTGCAGCTTGCGATGTTGAGGCCGCAGCTTGCGGTTTTGGACGAGACCGACTCCGGACTGGACATCGACGCCCTCCGCGTTGTGGCCGACGGCGTCAACCGCTACGCGGGGCCGGAGATGGGCACCCTGATCATCACGCACTACCAGCGGATTTTGCACCTGATCAAGCCGGACAAGGTCCACGTGATGTTCCAGGGGCGGATCGTCAAGGAGGGCGGCCCGGAACTCGTCACTGAGCTTGAGGACAAGGGCTACGGCTGGATCACCGACGAGGTCACCGCAGGTGTCTGATGAGGGGCTTTAGCTCCGAAAGCGGCGTGTAGGGCGGCGTAGTCGCCGCAAGGTATCTACGTGATCCCACCCGCAACTACAACTACGACATTTCCGTTGGACAAGGTCCGTGAGGCCTTTCCGGCGCTTGAGCGCGAGGTCAACGGCAAGCCGGTCGCCTACCTCGACTCAGGCGCAAGCGCGCAGCGAGTTCTGGCCTCGATCCAGGCGGTAGACCGCTACGAGCGTGCCCACCACTCCAACGTCCACCGTGGCTCCCACACGCTCTCAGCGGAGGCGACCGCCGCTTACGAAGGCGCGCGTGCGACGGTGGCCGATCATCTGGGAGCAGCCGATCGCCGCGAGCTGATCTTCGTCCGTAACGCGACCGAGGCGATCAACCTCGTCGCCCGGGCCTGGGGCGATGCCAACGTCGGCGCCGGCGACCGAATTGTCCTGACCGAGATGGAGCACCACTCGAACATCGTTCCCTGGCAGCAACTTGCCGAGCGGGTGGGCGCCGAGATCGATTGGGTGCCGGTCTCCGAGCAGGGCGCTCTCGATATGGATGCCTACCGCTCACTACTTGAGCGCTCGCCAAAGCTCGTTGCAGTGACCCACGTATCGAACGTGCTTGGCACCTTGAATCCACTGGCGGAGATCGCGCAACTCGCACACGACGCCGGCGCGCTGGTCTTGGCCGACGGTGCCCAGGCGGCTCCGAAGGTGGCTGTCAACGTCGCCGATTTGGGCGTTGATTTCTATGCCGTAACCGGGCACAAGGCGTATGGGCCGACCGGGATCGGCGCGCTTTGGGGACGGCTGGAGCTGCTTGACGCAATGCCGCCCTTCCTGGGCGGAGGCTCGATGATCCGCAAGGTCACCACCGGCGGAACCACGTACGCCGACGTTCCCGCCCGCTTCGAGGCCGGCACCCCGGCAATCACCCAGGCGATCGGCTTCGCGGCGGCGCTTCGCTGGCTCGACGGCGTCGGGATGGATGCGGTCACGATGCATGAACGCGAGATCACCGCCTACGCGCTCACACGCTTGCTCGACGTGCCGGGCGTCACCGTTATCGGACCCGGGGCAAGCCCTGAGCGAATCGGGCCTGTCTCATTCGAGCTCGACGGGATCCACGGCCATGACGTCGCCGAGATCCTCGACCGGCACGGCGTTGCCGTCAGGGCGGGACACCACTGCGCCCAACCCTTGATGGACCGCCTTGGTGTCCCCGCGGTTGCCCGCGCGAGCTTTGGGGTCTACACGACCAGGGACGAGATCGACCGGCTCGCGGCAGGACTCAATGACGCCCGCCGCGTATTTGAGCTCTAGCCCCGCCTCAGTCGCTCGGCGCGTAGCGGCAGTGGAGCATCAGGTCGTTGCCGTCCGGATCGGTGAAGAGCGCCATGTGGCAGACGCCGGTGTCCATGATCTCGCCGAAGAACTCCACTCCCTGACCCTCCAGCTCCGCTCGCGACGCGGCAACGTCGTCAACGTGCAGGGCAAGGTGCCCGTTTTTCTGCGGGGCGAACTCCATGCCGAGCTTCGCGGGCTCCCAAATGCCAAAGCACGTATCCCCGACCCAGAACTCGAACCGCGACCCCTCGTCGGGGCGCAGGCCAAGCTTGTCAACGTAGAAAGCGCGCGAGCGCTCTGCATCTTGGGACGGGACAGCGACGAAATCGATTCCGGTAACCATGCCGTCGATCCTATTTATCCTGGCTCAGTACCGTTTGCCCGGATGGACGACCTCTACCGCGAGAACATCCTCGAGCACTACAAGCGCCCCCGAAACTTCGGTCGCCTCGATAGCTATGACCTCGATTTCGAGGACGTCAACCCACTCTGCGGCGACGAGCAGCACGTCTACATCAGCCTCGACGCCGACGGCAAGGTGGATGCGATCTCGTTCGAAGGCAAGGGCTGCGCGATCTCGACCGCAGCTACCTCGATGCTGACCGACGAACTCGCGGGCAAGACCCGGGACGAGTTGCTGCGCCTGCCGAAGGAGTTCGTGCTCGAACTGCTCGGCATCGATATCTCCGCGACCCGTCTGAAATGCGCCCTGCTCGGCCTCAAGATCGTCAAGTCAGCCAGCCTCGGTCAGATCGCCGACTGGGAGGACGAGGGCGAGCGCGGCGATCCAAACCTCGCCGATCAGATCTAGCGACCGACGCTTCCTCGCTCGGCTAATCGGGCGCTTGGCCGGGTCACGCCTGCTCGCAAGCTAAAATCCGACCCCCGGAGTAGGAATCAACCCACAGGAGACCCGTGCCCGACCTGACCATCTGCAAGATCGACGAACTGCCGCAGGGTGAGATGCGCCTGATCATGGCCGATGACGGCCGCAAGTTCGGCGTCTTTCATTGCGGCGACGGCGAACTGCGGGCGATCGAGGACCGCTGCTCCCACGATGACGGGCCGCTCGCCGAAGGCGAGTTCGATTCCGAGTCCTGTACCGTGGAATGCCCCCGCCACGGGTCGCTGTTTGACCTGCGCACGGGTCGGCCCAAGTCGCTGCCCGCCTACGCGCCCGTCGATACGTTCAGCGTCCGTGTGGAAGACGGCGACGTGAAGTTGGAGATCTAGAGATATGGCCTCACCCCCCGAACTCGCAACCTCATCGACCAAGGTCCTGACCGACGCCGAGTCCGGCCTGAAGACGATCGGCTCCGACTACAAGGAGAAGTTCGGCTTCCACGACCCTGAGACGGGCTACGCCTACAAGGCCCCCAAGGGGCTCAACCGCGAGATCGTTGAGTCGATTTCCGAGTACAAGTCAGAGCCGCAGTGGATGCGGGACTTCCGGCTCAAGGCCTACGACCACTTCGTGAGTCGTCCAACCCCGAACTGGGGCGGCGACCTGGCCCAGATCGACTGGAACGACATCCATTACTTCGTTCGCGCTTCCGACAAGAACAGTCGCGACTGGAGCGAGGTCCCCGAGGACATCAAGAACACGTTTGACCGCCTCGGCATCCCCGAGGCCGAGCGCAAGTTCCTCTCCGGCGTCGGGGCCCAATACGAGTCCGAGGTCGTCTACCACCAGATCAACGAGCAGCTTGAGGCCCAGGGCGTGATCTTCACCGACATGGACACCGCCCTCCGTGAGCACGAGGACCTGGTGCGCGAGTACTGGGCAACCGTGATCCCCGCCAACGACAACAAGCTCGCGGCGCTCAATTCCGCGGTCTGGTCGGGCGGATCGTTCGTCTACGTGCCCAAGGGCGTCAAGGTCGAGATGCCGCTGCAGGCCTACTTCCGGATCAACACGGAGAACATGGGCCAGTTCGAGCGCACGCTGATCATCGCCGAGGAAGGCTCGGACGTCCACTACATCGAAGGCTGCACCGCGCCCGTCTACTCGTCGGACTCGCTGCATTCGGCCGTTGTCGAGATCGTCTGCAAGCCAAGCTCGCGGGTCCGCTACACGACGGTCCAGAACTGGTCCCAAAACGTGTTCAACCTGGTCACCAAGCGCGCCGTCGCGCAAGAGAACGCGACGATGGAATGGGTTGACTGCAACCTCGGTTCGAAGCTGACGATGAAGTACCCGTCGATCTACCTGGTCGGCGAGGGCGCCCACGGCGAGCTGCTCTCGATCGCATTCGCCGGCAAGGGCCAGCACCAGGACGCCGGCGGCAAGATCATCCACGCGGCGCCGAAGACGACCTCATCGATCTTTTCGAAGTCGATTTCCAAGGACGGCGGCCGCGCGACCTATCGCGGGTTGCTCGAAGTGGCCAAGGGCGCAACCGAGGCCAAGTCGAAGGTCGTCTGCGACGCCCTGCTGCTCGACCCCGAGTCGCGCTCCGACACCTATCCAACGATCCGCATCGACGAGTCCGACGCGAACGTCGGCCACGAGGCATCGGTGTCCAAGATCGGGGAAGAGCAACTCTTCTACCTCCAGGCGCACGGCCTCGATGAGGAAGAGGCCTCGAAGATGATCGTCAACGGCTTCATCGAACCGATCGCCAAGGAACTGCCGATGGAGTACTCCGTCGAGATGAACCGGCTGATCGAGCTGCAGATGGAAGGCTCGATTGGCTAGCGCGGCAACCGAACCGGCCTGGCTCGAGGAGAGGCGCCGCGATGGCGCCTCTCGCATGGATGGCTTGGAGCTTCCACACGCCAAGGCGAAGGGCTGGGAGTTCACGGACCTGAGTGAGCTTGAATTCGACGCCTACCCCGAGGCCAGCCCTTCCGTCGCCGGCCTTACCGCGGATGCCGCAGACGGTGTCATCGTGATGCCGCTCGCCGCAGCGGCGGAAGCGCATCCCGAACTGGTTGACGGCGCGCTGGGCACGGTCGTCCCGGCCAATGACGTCTTCACCGCCCGCAACGCGGCCCGCTGGCGCGAAGGCGTGTTCGTATATGTCCCCCCGGGAGCCCGTCTCACGGAGCCGCTGCAACTCGAGATCTCGGCTGCCGCCTCCGAAGAGATCGAGTGGCGCGCGCTGATCGTCATCGGCGAGGGCGCCGAGGCAGAGATCTGGGAGCGCTACTCCTCCACCGGTCCTGGGCTCTTCAATGGCGTCGTTGAGCTCATCGTTGGCGACGCGGCCACGCTCCGCTACGTCTGCCAGCAGGACATCTCCGACGAAGCCTGGGCATTTGCCACTCAGCGGGCCGAGATCGGCCGCGACGCCAACCTGGAATGGGTGGCGCTTGGCTTTGGCTCCGCGCGCGGCAAGATCCGAATGGAAACCAAGCTCGCGGGACGTGGGTCGTCGGCCAAGGTCACGGGCGCCTATGCCGGAATCGGCAACCAACGCCTCGATTACGACACCACCCAGGAGCACGCCGCCCCCAACACCTTTTCCGACCTCGCCTTTCGCGGGGTTCTGGCCGGTTCCTCGACAGCGGTTTGGCGCGGGATGATCCGCGTCGACAAGGAGGCCCAACAGACGGACGCGTTCCAGGAGAGCCGCAACCTGTTGCTCAGCCACGAAGCACACGCAGACGCAATCCCCGGGCTCGAGATCGAGGCCGACGACGTCCGCTGCACGCACGCTGCGGCGGTCGCCCAGGTTGATGCCGAACAGCTTTACTACCTGCGCTCGCGGGGTCTGTCGGCCGACGACGCCAAGCGCCTGGTGATCGACGGCTTCCTGCAGGAATTGGTCGAGCGGACCAGCGAAGGCCCGATCCGGGAGACGCTGACCAATGCGCTTGAGCACCGTCTGACCCAACTGCTTGCGGCCGCCGCCTGACGGTGCGCCGCGCGGTCTTCGCCTCGGCGCTGGCCCTCGCGATCGCCACCGGCTGCGGCGGTGAGCGCACGCTTGACGCCCAGGAGTTTGTCGAAGCCGCCAACAACGCCGGTGCCGGCATCTTGCTCGGGCCGGCGCTCAATAGCGTCCGCGATGACATCGAGCTCTACGAGCTGCGCTTCCCCGGCAACTCCGCGACCGGTGGCGGCCGGGGTGTGGAGGACGAACATGGCGGCGGTTCAATCGCGGTTGCCGCGGACGCCGATGCCGCGACTGCGGAGTTTGCCCGCTGCGAAGAGGCGGTCACCTTGATCTGTTACCGCGCCGCCAACGTCGCGGTCCTCCTGGAGGGTGTCGATATCTCCGAACAGGCGCGGATCGATGCCGCGATCCGCAAACTGGCGAGCGAGTGACGCGAGCGGGCTATCCGTTCGCGCTCGAGAGCAGCATCAGGCCCAGCACCGTGAAGCTCACCATCAGCGCCAGCATCCAATACTGCGACTGAGTGGCGCGACGCAACGCGCGGTACTCATGCAGGGCGCGGTCATGGCCCATCGCAAGCGCGGCCACGTGGCCGACCACAAGCGCTCCAACCTGCACGTACCAGACCGCCTTGGCGCCGATCAGGCCGTAGTCAATGCCGCTGGAGGCCGTTCCAAAGAGGTTGGAGCCGTTCCCGAGCGGATCTGAGAGCAAGTACGTGAACTGCGCCTGCTCCTGAAAGACGAAGAGGCTGAAGTAGTGGGCGAAGAGGTAGGCGAAGGCAATCGGGATGAAGGTGTGGGCAAACGACCGGCCCAGAGCCGCCACCGTTGACCCGCGCGATCCGGCGGCGCCCATTCCCCTGACCCCGGCCCAGTAGATCAGCGCGACCGCCGCCAGGGTCAATGCCATGAAGAGGGTCCCCGTAAGCCGAAGGGCCAAGACCGGATCGATGCCGTTGCCCTGATCAAACAGGGCGTCGAACACGCTCCCGATTGCCCCGTTCAGAAGGCCTTCCTGAGCGCCGTCGAAAGTGGTCCCGCCGATGGTGATCAGAACCAAAGCGATCGACCCGGGGACGGCCGCCCAGCCCGTTGCGCCCGCCAACCAGCGCCGCCTCCCGACCGCCCCATCCCGGACCTCAAGTGGCGCGAGCCGGCCGAACATCCCGAAATAGACGGAGAACGTTTCGCCTCGATCACACCACTTCTCGATGCCGTAGAGCGCCATCCCTATGAAGGTGTAGGCGCTGTATACCAGCGCTGCGATCGCGACCGTTCTTGGCGTCAGACCCACCGTCTGCAGACCGCTCGCCCCATAGACCAACTCGAGCCACAAAAAACCCAGCAGGCCCGCCGCTGCGGGCCAGCGGCCAAGGCGCTCCGGGTAGATGAGCGGAGGCGGCGGGACCTGGCGGGTCAGCCCGGTGAACAGTCCCGCAGTCGCCCTGGCGATGGCTCGCCAGGGGTTGAAAGCGCGGAAGACGTCGCCAAAGATCAGACTGAACAGCGGAAAGCCAAGCCAAACCGTGACAAAGACGAACGTGATCGCAAAGTTCCGGTCCGGCGCCTCGGCGCCTTTGAGCCCGGACCACACGGTGACGCCCAGCAAGAACGCCCCAATGACACCGGCGAGCGCTTCGGCTCCGCGACCGACCACCAGTCGGGCAAGGCGTCCGCGCGCCGGTCGCCAGGCGTCAGCCTCCAGCCGCGGCTCACGCCAAGCAACCGAGAGGGCGACGAACGAGACGATCAGGACGAGTGATGCCCCCCAGGCGAACAGCCATTCCGGGATCGGTAGGTCCTGTTTACCTGATAGCGCGTGAGCGCCGGCCACCGTCGGAAAACAAAGTGCCGAAACCGCTCCCACGGCCAGGACCCAGACCGCGGACACGGCGGCCGGCCGGGAGCGCAACCCGCTCGACCTCAATTGGGGACGACGGAGATCTCGGCCACGAGGACGCCCGTCGTATGGGACTCAAGTTCGAAAACGCCCTCGATAGTCGCCGCAAATGAATACGTCTTGGTCTTGCCGGCAGGCAGGTCGATATAGGCGTCGTAGCCGTGGAAATGAAGCTCGTCGGCGACGTCTGAGGTGGCCTTGAAGGTGGCCTTCTTTCCACTGGTGAACTTGAGGTCGGCAACGCCTCCCACGGGCTCCCCGTTCTTGATCTCGATCGAAGCGACCGCAGGCTTTTGCGGCTTCGGCTTAGCGTCCCCGCGTCCGGAGTGCTCCTTGGCGGGCTTGCCGGCGACCTCGCCTGCGGGTGCGCCCCCCAGCTCGGTGTCCGTGTCCGCCGTGTCGTCCTTGAGGAGCAGGAACAAAGCGACGGCGACGATGACGCCGACTACGGCAAGGAGAGCTGGAAGCTTGCGCGACTCCACGATGGGCGAGTTTACGGGCGAACCTTCAAGAACAAATCAATCCGCAGGCTCAGGGGTTCGCAGGAGCGCTTCGCGGCGTCTCGCCCCCGGATCCGCCTTCTAGCCCGGCCGAATCGATCGTGTCCTCGCTGAAGACAAAGACGAAAAGCGCGACGATCGCGATCCCGGCCAGGAGCCCGAGGACAATTCCGAGGGTCCGGTCACCGCGCGACAAATGGTCCTCAGACCTGAGGCCTAGACGCCGTCGAGCAGGCGCCAGTTTGCCTCGTATGCGCTCTCTACCGCGGCGACGATTCGATCCGCGTCCTCGTCGCTTGCCACTTCCTCGATCAGTTCGCGAACCTCGGCGGCGTGTTCGACGTCGCGGCCCTCGTGGACCTTGAAGTACGCCGTCGCCGGCCCGTCCTCGAACCCGTAACGGCCCAGCAGGCCCTGGCGCTTGGTGCGCGAGATGTCCGGCTGGGCCACCTCGATCGCAAACAACTTGGCCAAAAGCTCGACGGCGTCGCCATCGGCGGTCCAATCAGTTACGCACGCCGCCGTCTCAGGCGTGGGCGCGGCATTGACATCGCCTTCGAGTGCAGCGACGAATCCGTCCCAAAGTCGGATGTGGCCGAACTCCTCGGCTGCGTGGCGCTTGAGTTCCGCATGGTCGGGCAGCTTCGCCGCCAGATCGGCGCTCAGGGTGGCGATCGCCTCGACGGCATGTCGGTACTGGCCCGAGTAGTCCGAAAGCTCTTCAACTGTGAGCGTGCCCTCCGACCACCGCTCGTAAAACGGATGCTCCAGCACGTTGTGCCGCCGGCGACTTGCTTCGATGCGCTCCCAGACCTTTGCGTTCAAGACCACGATCCTCCTCGTGCGGTGCCAAATATTGAGCGCCCAGCATACTTGGCACGGATGCGCCCTGAACGAGCCGATATCGCCGCGCCCGAGCTTCCGGGACGGATCAGCTGGCTGAATATCGGCGACCCGCCGCGAATGAGCGAACTGACCGCGACGTCCCCGGTACTCGTTCACTTTTTCGACTGCGCGCAGCTAAACAGCGTGCGTTCGATCCCTTATGTGAGGGAGTGGAACCGTCGCTACGGGCCACTCGGCTTGACGACGCTCGGGATCCACTCCCCCCGCTTCGGCTTCTCGGCTGACGCGGACACCGTGCGTTCTGGCGTCGAGGAACTCGCCATCGAGTACCCGGTTGCCGACGACTCGGGCTACTCGATCTGGCACGACTACGGCGTCAAGGGTTGGCCCTCGCTCTTTCTCTGGGCAGCGCGGCGGATCGCTCGCCTGGTTTCACTTTGGCGAGGGCGAGTACCAGGCGACAGAGCATGCAATTCAGGAGCTTCTGCGAGCCGACGACGTGACCGCGGACCTGCCCGAGCCCATGGCGCCGCTGCGCCCGACGGACGCGCCGGGGACCCTTGTCTCTGCACCCAGCCCGGAGGTATTCCCTGGTGGTGGCCCCGGAGAGCCATGGCAAGCCACCCCCGATAACGGGGTCTTGCGGCTGAGCTACGAGGCGGGCGGGGTCTGGGTGGTGGCAGACGGCGACGGCGCGATCCGGGCGTCGATCGACGGGGCCCCGCCGATCGAGCTTGAGCGTGAGACTGCCCTGATTTTGGTCGCCCACCACGAACGCCACGAACAGCATGAGTTGCGCATCGAAGCCGCACCGGACGTCCGCATCTGGGCGATCAGCTTCGCGCCGGGAATGCCGTGAAGTACGCGGCCGGCCTGGCCACCGGCGAGGCCTGTGCCTGTATTCCGCTCGTCGGCGCGCCTTCTGATCGAAGCGGCGGCGCGACCATCACGCTTGCCTTGGACGAACTGCGCGCCAAGGTCACCGCCGAACCGGCCCTTGGCGTCGAGTTCGTCGCGGCGGACGCCGAACCGTTACTCCAGGCAGCCGCTCGCCAGCTACTGGCCGGCAGGGACGACCTGGCCAGCACCGGCTTTCGGCTTGAACTAGTTCACTCGGATATCCCCGTGGGCGTTGGGCTCGGCGCTTCCAGCGCGGTGGTGGTTGCGGCGCTCGAAGCCCTCTCCGGCCTGTTCGGCCTGGGCCTTGCCCGCGAGCAACTGCCGCCGCACGCACTGGCCTGCCTGAACGACCAGCTCGACCGCCAGGCAACGCTTCGCGACCCCGTTGCCCAGGTCGCCGGCGGGCTGACCTTCATGGACTTTGACGCCGACGGTGGTGGCGGTGGCCGCTACGAGCCGCTCGACCTGTCGCTTTTGCCGCCGCTGTTTGTCGCCTGGCCCGCGCCCGGGGAACGGACCGATGACCCTGTGCCATCCGACGAGGCGATGGCAGAAATCGGCAAGCTTGCCCAACGCGCCCTCTCCCCCCTGCTCGTTCGCGACACGGCGGGCTTCGCCGTCGTCCTCGAGCGAAACCGCGAGCTGCTGGGTGCAGGGCGCCCGGTCAATCCCCTGGCGGAAGCGATCGCGGGGTGCGGGCTCGCGGTCACAGCGGCCGGCTCGCACGGCGCCGTCGCCGGTCTGTTCCGCGAAGAATCGCAGCTGGATGCGGTGCGCCCGGCGCTTGCCGAGCGGGACGCTGAGCTGCTTATCGTTCGCCCCGGTTAAGGCTACGAACGGGCGGCCATCTCAGAGCGGATCGTCTTCGGCAGCATGAAGCGAACGGATTCGTCAACCGTCCGCAGCTCCGAGACGTCGGTCGGTTCCGCGTGCGCGGAAGTATTCGACCAGCTCTGCGACCAGCTCCTCGGGAGCGCTTGCGCCGGATGTGATTCCGAGCGTCTCGACCCCCTCAAGCCACTCCTCGCGCACCTGCGATGCGTTGTCGATCAGGTGCGAGCGGGCGCCATGCTCGCGCGCGACCTCGACCAATCGGTTCGAGTTTGACGAGTTGGTTGAGCCAATCACCAACACCAGGTCGCACTCACCCGCAAGCTGCTTGACCGCGATCTGGCGATTCGTCGTCGCGTAACAGATGTCTTCGGACTTTGAAGAGACGATCTTTGGGAAGCGCTCGCGCAGACGCACGATGATGTCCTGGGTCTCGTCAACCGAAAGCGTCGTCTGGGTGATGAAGGCAACGTGGTCTGGGTCCGCGACTTCAACCGTTTCGGCGTCGGCAATGGTCTGGACAAGGGTGATCGAGTCGGGAGCTTCGCCCATCGTCCCCTCGACCTCCTCGTGCCCTTCGTGCCCGATCATGATGATTGTGTAGCCGTTGTCGGCGAACTTGCGGGCCGAAACATGGACCTTCGTCACCAGCGGACAGGTGGCGTCAATCGTTCGCAGGTTGCGGTCGGCCGCGTTCGCGTGGACGGCGGGCGAGACGCCATGGGCTGAGAAGACGACAAGCGCGCCCTCGGGCACCTCGGTTTCCTCCTCCACGAAGATCGCGCCCCGCTTGGCAAGCTGCTCGACGACGTGCTTGTTGTGCACGATCTCCTTGCGGACGTAAACGGGCGGCCCATGCATGTCGAGCGCCTTCTCGACAGTCTCGACGGCCCGGTCAACGCCGGCGCAATATCCGCGCGGCGCGGCGAGCAAAACGCGCTTGGGCGCGTGTGTGGCGGCAGCTTGGGGCATCCGCGTAAAGGGTACCCGCCGACTGCGAGCCGGCCTACTCGTGCCCGATCGCTCCCAATGCGATCAGCGCCGCTTCGCCAACCGCATCCAGACTCTCGGCGCAAACCTTGTCGAGCGTGTCGGCCTCGGTGTGCCAAAGCGACCCGGGTGACGGTGGTTCGCCATAGCGGAAGTCGATCACGTTAAGCGCCGGGATTCCGGCTTCGGCAAACGGGATGTGGTCATCCAGGATTCCTGGAGCCTCGCCTCCGAAAGGCTGAGCTGGGCCGCCGGCCGCGGCCTCGAACTCCGCGTAGAGACCGGGGTCGGAGTTGGCCTCTCGAGGGATCTGCAGATCGCAATCGCCGACCATGTCAAACAGGATCATCGCCCGAATGTCGGTGAGCTCCGGCGCACCCTGCTTGGCGGTACCCGCGTATGTCGCGTACTGGCGGCTGCCGCGGGCTCCGTCAGAGCTGAAGGGCCGCGCACCACGCGCCTCCTCGCCGTCGAAGAGGGCCAGGCGGATCGACGGGCCCGGCAACGACCCATCTGCCGCGAGTGCGCGGGCCAGCTCGAGCACCACCGCCACGCCAGACCCGCCGTCGTTGGCGCCAACGTAGGCACGCCCGACATCATCCTTGGTGTCGTGGTGGGCTCCGATCACGACCGCGCCCGGAGCAGAGCCCGGAATTACGCCGACGACGTTTCGGAGCGGCCACTGCACACGCACCGCTTCCACGCCAGCGTCCCGCAAGGCGCCCGCGATAAAGCGGACCTCGCGCGCGGCACCGACGGAGCCGGAGGGACGAGGACCGATCGCCACCTGGGCGGCGACGTCACGCAGCGCACGTGCTCCGTCGAAGCGGGACGGCGGATCCGATCCTGTGCCACAGCCCGCCAATAGCGAAACGAGTGCGCCGACTGCCAGAACGAGGGCCTTCACACGGATCGAGCGTAACGGGATAAGTTCTGCGTATGGCACAAGGTCACATGGATCGATTGTCCGCTATGGACGTCTCGTTCCTGACGAACGAGTCGGCCTCGGCGCACATGCACGTTGGCGGGGTACTCATCTTCGAAGGGCCGCCGCCGGCCTATGAAGACCTGCTCGCCCAGGTCTCCTCGCGGCTCCACCTCGTTCCGCGCTTTCGCCAAAAGCTCGCGAATCCCCCGGTCGAGACCGGGCGCCCGTTTTGGGTGGACGACCCGAGCTTCAACCTCGAGTACCACGTTCGCCACTCTGCCCTGCCCTCGCCGGGTTCAGAGGAGCAGTTGCGCAACATCGCCTCACGCGTCTTCTCGCAGCAGCTTGACCGCACGAAGCCGCTCTGGGAGATGTGGCTGGTCCAGGGCCTCACCCGCAACCGGTTCGCGGTCGTGTCGAAGACCCACCACGCCCTTGTGGACGGGGTCTCCGGCGTTGACATCGCGACCGTGCTCTTCGACCTGAAGCCGGTGCCGGATCCGATCCCGCCCGAACACGAGTGGATCGCCGAGCCGTCGCCGTCCTCGGCGCAGCTGGCCGCGAAGGGTGCCGAGGGCCTGGCGAAGCTGACGGTCGCCGTGGGTCGCAGGGCCGAACGGGCGCTGACGAATCCGCGCTCCAGCCTGCGCCAGGCCGCAAAGCTCGCTGGCGCGGTCACCGAGGTCGCGTGGAACTTCACGGACCCGGCGCCAACGCTTCCGCTCAACGTCGAGATCGGCTCGCATCGGCGCTTCATCTGGGTGCGCAGCGACCTCGCCCAGTTCAAGCAGATCAAGGATGCGCTGGGTGGCACGGTGAACGACGTCGTCCTCGCCGTGGTCGGTGGTGGCGTCCGCGAATGGCTCCATGCCAGGGGAATCAAGACCGAGGGCATGGAGGTCCGTGCCCAGGTTCCGGTTTCGATCAGGGCCAAGGACGAGAAGGGCCACCTCGGCAACAGGATCACGGCCATGCGCGCCGCGCTGCCGGTCTATATCGAGGATCCGGTCCAGCGCCTCGAACGGGTGCGCGAACAGATGCAGGACCTGAAGGAATCCCAGCAGGCCCTTGGCGCCGAGGTCATCTCCCGCTTCAACGACTTCGCGCCACCGACAATTCTGGCTCAGGCGGCCCGGCTCAACTTCTCGACCCGGCTGTTCAACATGGTGATCACCAACGTGCCCGGGCCGCAGGTTCCCATTTACCTGTTGGGACGCGAGCTCGAGGACATCTTCCCCGTCGGCTTCCTGCCGCCGAGCCAGGCGCTCTTCGTCGCGATCATGTCCTACAACGGCGCCGTCAACTTCGGTCTGCTCGCCGACTACGACTCGATGGAAGACGTGCAGCTGATCGCCGATGGGATCGAGCGGGCGCTCGCCGACCTTCTCGAGGCTGCCGAGCAGGCCGCCCGCGAGGCGTCCACGGAACCCTCGACCGCCGGCGCCTGACCCCCTCTCGCGGCCACGCCGATCAACGCGGTCGCCGATTCGGGGCCGATCTGAACCAATGCGCCCGGCTGCGCGTACCATTTGGTGAATGAACGACGGGCCCTTCCGCTATCACCTTGAGTTGACCCCCGACCAGCTCAAGATCACCCACACCGCGCTGCGCAGCCTGCTTGACGACTTCGGTCACGACGAGCAGGAGATTCAGGCGATCATCCAGGAGGTGCTCGCGAAGTTGCCGGACGAGCACGCGATTCGCGCGATTCGGATCGGCGAAGGCGACGATTCACCCGCACCGCTCACCTCGGTTCCAGATCCGGAGCCGGACGACCCAACCGACTCGACCGACCCGAGCGCCGCCTAGCTTCGGCTCGGCAGCTCCGATCCCAGCGTGTCCTTTTCGGTTCAAGTTGGCCTGCTCCTGTCGCTGGCGACGGCGCTGGCGTCGATCCTTGGCTTCCTCTACAAGCATCGCGGCGCCGTTGACTCGCCCGAGGTCGATATGCGCCACCCGCTCCGGACTTCGCTGGCGCTCTTCCGCAACCCCTGGTACACGCTCGGGATAGTCGTGGCGACGGCAGGCTGGGGCTTCCATGTCGGCGCCCTTGCCCTGGCCCCGATCTCGCTCGTCCAGGCAACGATCGCCGGCGGCCTGGTGATGCTGACCGTCGTCGCCGACCGGCTTTTTGCGCACGAGGTCTCGCGGCGGGAGTGGATCGGGGTCGCGCTGGCGGCGCTGGGCCTCGCCTTCCTAGCCGCCACGCTCGGCGAGACCGCATCGGAAGCGCACTCGGACTACGAGGTGGGACGCCTGCTGCCGTTCCTGATCATCACCGCCGGGGGCGCTATCACGGTTGCGTTCGCGGCCGGCGGAAGGCCGCGCGAAGGGATCATGTTCGGGATCTCCGCTGGCCTCTTTTGGGCCGCATCCGACACCGCGATCAAGGCCCAGTCCTCGCTGCTGGGAGACTCCAGCGTCCTCGGCGTCCTCATTCACCCCCTGGCGCTACTGATCCTCGTTGCCTCGATCGCCGGGCTCGTGGTCTCAGCCCGCAGCCTTCAGATCGGCAAGGCGGTGCCGGTGATCGCGGTGACGAGCGTCGCCGCCAACGCTGTGACCATCGCTGCGGGACCGATCGTCTTCGCCGAGCCGCTGCCCGAGGACACCCTGGGCGTGATCGTCCGGATGGCCGCGTTCGTGCTGGTCATCTCCGCGGCGGCGCTGACCCCGGCGCCGGTGAGCGCGGCGGAGGCGCGCTAGAACCCCAGCGCGAACTTCGCGTCCTCGGTCATCATCTCCGGGGTCCAGGGCGGGATGAAGATCATGTTCGGCTTCACGGTATCGACGCCTTCGAGGTCGCCGACAAACTCAATCATCTGCTCGGAGACCTGGGGGCCGATCGGGCAAGCCGGCGTGGTCAGCGTGAACGTGATGTCCACGTTGGGGCCATCCACAACGACGTCATAGACCAGGCCCAGTGAGACGAAATCGAGGCCAAGCTCAGGATCGATGACCTCTTCGAGCGCTTCGTATACGTCTTCTTCGGTGACCATCCACTTGATCGTAGCGGCGGCGTGGTCCCGATTGCGGGTCAAAACGCCGCCAGCGTCGTACGCTCTGATCTCGATGTTGCCCGTCCTGCTGATCCTCTTCATCGTGGTGCCGATCGCCGAGCTTTGGCTGCTGATCAAGATCGGTGGCGAAATCGGCATCCTTCCCACCCTGGCCCTCCTCGTCGTCGACAGCATCCTCGGTGCCGCCTTGGCGCGGTCGCAGAGTCGGGCCGCCTGGGAGCGGTTCAACCGCGCCCTTGCGGCGGGGCGCGTTCCCGGGCGCGAGGTCTTTGACGGCGCGATGATCATCCTCGGCGGAGCTCTCCTGCTGACCCCTGGATTCATTACCGACGTCTTCGCGCTCATCCTGCTGATCCCGCCAACGCGCTCGGCCCTACGCTCGCTGCTGGTCCGGTCTGTCTCCAAGCGCGCCGGCGTCGCCTGGAGCCTCTCCGGCTTTGGCAGCTCCCGCGACCGCCCCGCCAACCAGCCGGGATCCAGCGCCGGGCGGACCTACGACTACGAGGGGAGCGCCACCGAGCTGACCGACCCACCGTCGGAGCTTCCTGCCGCCGAGAGGACGCCCGATGGCAGTTGACGAGCTTGCGGTGGAACCCGCTCAGGGCGTTCGCGTCATCTGGAGCCCCGAAGACCTCGCCGCGTACGCAGCCGGCGACGCGGAGGATGGCTGGAAGCTCGACGGTGCCCCCG
This sequence comes from uncultured bacterium, assembly GCA_963701205.1. Lineage (GTDB taxonomy): Bacteria > Actinomycetota > Thermoleophilia > Solirubrobacterales > 70-9 > JALZKA01. The sequence goes on from OY969575.1 coordinate 508,935, forward strand.
GGTCGGAGTTTGCAAGCTTGCGCGTGCTGACAGCGGTCGGGGCCGAAGGCGGGTTCCTGCTGCTCGCCGGGCTTCGGCCCGCGCCTGCAGCAGGGCACGCCGACGAACTGATCGCGGCCGTAATCGAAGGTCCCGAGGGCGAAGCCAAAACCGTTCGCGAAGCTCTGGTCTCGACTGAATTCGGCGCAGCGGGCGACGATCCGCCGCGTGGGGCTGGAGATCTACATGCCGGACGAGGACTACCCCCTGCGCGCCGCCGGCGACGCCCTGCCGGGCAACAGCGGGGGCGACAGCGGTGGTGCAAGGCTCGCGTTCCGGCTCGACGGTCGCCCCGCATTTGCCCGCCTCGACACGGTGGATCTCGGATGATCCGGGCGGTCATCTGCGATTTCGGTGGCGTCTTGACCACGCCACTTTTCCGTTCTTTTTTAGCCTTCCAGGATCAGACCAACATCACCGGCGAGGCGCTTGGCCGCGCGATGGAGCGGATCACCGAAAAGGACGGCGCTCACCCGCTCTATGAGTTGGAAATGGGCAAGCTCACCGAGGCCGCCTACCTCGAGAAGATGGCAGCCGAGCTTCGGGATGAACTCGACCACGAACCGCAGATGGTCAGCTTCAAGGAGATCTTCTTCGAAGCGCTGGATCCCAACGAGCCGATGATCGCGGCGATGCGCGACGCCAAAGCGGCGGGTTTGCGAATGGCGATGCTCACCAACAACGTGCGCGAGTGGGAGCCGCTATGGCGCTCGATGCTCCCCGTCGATGAGATCTTTGAGCTGGTCGTCGATTCTGCCTTCGTCGGGATGCGAAAGCCGCAGCCCGAGATCTACCACCTGACGCTTGAGCGGTTGCAGGCCCACGATCCCGGCTCGCTCGGCGACCTGCGCTTCGAGGAGTGCCTGTTCGTTGATGACTTCGAGGTCAACTGCCGCGCCGCGCAAGAACTGGGCATCAACGCAATCCAATTCGAGACGAACGAACAGGCGCTGCCACAGATCAAGGCTGCGCTGGGGGCCGGTCCCAATGAAGCGTGAGGAGGCCGAAGCGCTCTGCGCCCGGAACGCCGCCGAGCACCCCGACCGCGACGCGACGCAGTGGCGCCCGCGCCAATTGCCCGACGGCACTTGGACCGTCGTGCGGATCGGACTGGCGCCGACGCCCCCCACGGCAACCGAGATCAGGGCCGACGAGCGCCCGCCGACCCCTCCCGACCCGCGTCCCGACGTGCCACCCACCGTTGGGCCGGTCGGCTGACCGGACCGCTAGTTCTCGGAACCGGCGCGATCCCAGACGTAAAGCTCGACAGCCTCAAGCGCCAGATCCATCAGGCGCGGGCCTGAAAGCCAATCGAGCACCGTGTCAAGGGCGCGCTCCTCAGTGACGCCGCGATCGACGGCCTCTTCCCCGCGAAAGCCGGCCGCTAGCTTCAACGCTTCGCGGCGGTGCTCGCCGAGGCCCGTGAACGAGCGCATCAAGAAGTCGCGGTTGGGCAGCGGGTGCCCGATGTCCATCGAGGCATGCCACGCCGCCAGCATCGAGATGTCGTGGTCGTCGAGCTCAGAGATCGCCCGCGCGTAGTGGGATTCAAGCTCGTCCTCGGGAATCTCGTCAACCCAGGCGCGGACGGCCTCGCCAAGGAGCTGGCGTCGGGCCTCGCGGCCGACGGAATCGGCGATCGCGCGGATCGCATCGGCAGGATCGATGAAGCAGAGTGACATTGGCAGCGAGATTAGATGCCCCTGCGGACGGCACGGAGAGGCCCTAAAAGCCGCTGTTTGGGCGGCGAAACGGCGCCCTTAGCCCCGTTGTCAGGATTGCGCGCCGCGAACCGACCTAGGATCGAAGGCGGTGGTCATAAAAGAAGCAGAAATCCAGGTCGCAAACACGTGAGTCTCAGACTGATCGTTGGCCCGGCGAACTCCGGCCGAGCGACCGAGGTTCTCGGGCGCCTGCGCTCCGCGCTTGATCGCGAACCGATCCTGATCGTCCCAACCGGCGACGAGGTGGCCCGCTTTGAACGCGACCTGTGCTCGGCGGGCAGTCCCGTCATCGGCGCGACGATCCGAACGTTCACGGCGTTCGCCGAGCGAATCGCAGCGCAGACCGCATCCCCGCCGCCGCCGGCGCTGACGGCTGCCGAGCGGTTGGCGCTGATCCGGGCCGCAGCATCCTCCACGCCACTTCGGATCCTGGCCCGGTCGGCGGCCTCGCCTGGCTTCGCGGCGGCCCTGGATGCGCTGGTCGCCGAACTCCAAGCGGCGCTCGTCTCACCGGCGAACCTGCGCGCGGCCGCGACCGGAGGCGCGGGCGAGGCGGCGCTGGAACTGGAGCTTGCCGCGCTCTATGACCGCTATGAAGCGCTGAGGAACGGCGCCGGTAGATCCGACCCGGGATTGCTCGCGACGCTCGCCATCGGCGCCATCGACACCATCCCAGGACTCGACGGGCGCCCGATCCTGATCCACGGCTTCGATGACATGACCGAAGCCCAGATCGAACTCACTCGCAGGCTTGCGGTGCGTGCGGACGTGATCGTCTCGGTCAACTATTCCGACAGCCCGGCGTTGAGCGCCAGAGCCGAACTCCTGACTCGACTCAAGGAGGAGGGTGCCGAGGTGGCGGTCGAGTTGGAACACGACCCGAATTACACGCAGGTTCGGAGCCTCGCCCACCTCGACCGGTCCCTGTTTGTGACTGAACCCAGCCGAGCCCCACTCGACGGCGGCGTAAAGCTGCTGGATTGCACCGGGGAGCGGGGCGAGGCCGAGGCGATCGGACTCGAGATCGCGGCGCTGCTGACCGCGGGTGCCGAACCCGATGACATCGTCCTCGTTTTGCGCCGTCCCAGCCGCGACGGACCACTGATTGCCAGCGTTCTGCGCGAACTCGCGATCCCGGCGACGCTTGAGGCTGACCTGCCGCTGGCCGGGACGGCGGTCGGACAAGCGCTGCTTGCCCTCTGCCGCGCCGGCGCCGACGGCGAACCTGCCGACGTCCTTCGCTACATGCGCTCCGACCCTGCCTCGCGGCCCGAGCGAGCCGACTGGATCGAGCGCCGAATCGAGCGCGCCGAAGCAAAGACGATCGCCGACCTCTTGGAGCACTGGGGCGAGAAGACCCCAGCCCACCTGCGGCGCCTGCTCGATGCCACCGACGACGCCGCGCGCATCACGGCCCTAGCTTTGAGCGCGCGCCGGCTCGCGGAGGGCGTCCACGCCGAGCAGGCACCACTTGCCGGCGAGCTGTCGGGCGGGACGCCACTGGACCCGCTTGAGCTGCGAGCTGGAATCGCCGCCGCCGAGCTTCTCGCCGAGCTTGCCGCAGTTGGCGGCCTCGAGGGCTGTGATGCGCCCACCCTCGACGACGCCGCCGAGGCGCTGGAGGCCGCCACCGTGCGCTCCTGGCAGGGCTCGGCGCTCGGGCGGGTGCGGATCCTGAGCCCCTACAGAGCGCGAGGCGAGCGCGCCAGATTCCTGTTTTTGGCCGGTATGCAGGAGGGCGCATTTCCGTCGAGCGGTACGGGCGACCCACTGCTGGGCGAAGCCGCCAGATCGGCGCTTGGCATCCCGGCGCTTCGCCGCCGCGACCAGGACCTGGAGGAGCGCTACCTGTTCGGCGTCTGTGTCTCGCGCCCGCTTGAGCGCCTGTACTTGACCTGGCGCTCGTCCGACGACGAGGGCAAGCCGACGCCACGGTCGCCGTTTATCGACGAGGTACTCGACCTGCTGGGCGAGGACTCAACGCACGCCGAAGGCGAGCTGGTCCACAAGCGCGACGTTGCACAGGTGGTGCCGGAGGCGGCCGAGGCACCAACCCCGCGGGTCCTGGCCCGGGCCCTGACCCTGAGCCACGGTGCGGATCCGGATCTGCACCGTGAGGCGCTTTCGGACCTGGGCGCCGACGACGAGCTCGTTGGCCAGGTGCTTGCTATGACCGCGTCAATTCCCGACCTGGGATATCGCCCGGAGGGTCTTGCCCACGATGCCGTACGCAAACATTTCAGCGAGGATCGCTCGCTTAGCGCAAGCTCGCTGGAGAGCTGGCTGGGATGTTCCTACAAGTGGTTCGTCGAACACGAGCTGCAACCGGAACGCCTCGAGCCGACTTCCGACCATCTGTGGCTGGGCTCGATGGTCCATGAAGCTCTGCACCGCCTCTACGCCGAGCCGCCAGGGGGTGACACCATCCCGCGCCGCACCGACAAGGCTGCCTGGAAGCAGCGGTTTGAGGAGATCCTGGACGAGATCGTCGCTGGCGACGAAGCGGCCACCGGGAGCGTGGCGCGGACCCTGGCCCTGGCCCGGGTCAAGATCCAAATCGCCGCGTTCATCGACGAGGACGCGGCGACCGAGACGGACCTGCGCCCGCGGCCGGACCTGCTCGAGGCAGGGTTCGGGTTTGATCCCGAGGAGGGGCCCGAAGCGCTGGCGCTGGGTGATTTCGGACTTCGAGGGCGTATCGACCGGATCGATGTCGCTCCCGATGGAAAGCGCGCGGTTCTACGTGACTACAAGACCTCGGCCAAGGTCGAGGGGCGGGCAACCCTTGCCAAGAAAGGCAAGCTGCAGCTGCCGCTCTATCTGCTCGCGGCGCGCGAGCGCCTGGGGGTCGAGCCGGTGGCAGCCCTCTACCACCCGCTCGGCTCGTACGGGAATCGTGCCCCGCGCGGGATCGTGCTGAAGGAGGAGCTCGAGGCCGGCGGGGTTCTGGAGGGACTGGGCATTTCCACCAGAAACGCGGATCGTGTCGAGCGTAAGCAGTTCGAGCTAGAACTCCAGGCCGCGAGGGATCGAGCGATCGAAACCGGCGAGCGAATGCGCGCCGGCAAGATCACGCGGGATCCACTCGACGGCAAGTGCCCCCGGTACTGCGCGTTGCAAACGATCTGCCGGCTGGAGCGGGCCCTTGGCGTCGAGGAAGGCAACGGGGAATGACCTGGCACTCACCCACTCCCGAGCAGGAAGCCGCAATCGTGGCGCGAAACCGCGACATCTTCTGCGAGGCCGGGGCGGGCAGCGGCAAGACCCGGGTGCTCACGGACCGCTATTGCGACGCCGTGACGATCGACGGTGTCGGGATTGAGGCGATCCTGGCGTTCACATTCACGGAGCGTGCCGCCGCCGAGCTTCGCCACCGGATCCGCCGCGAGTTCGCGAGGCGCTCGGAACTTGCCAAAGCAAGTGGGGATTCGGGGCTTGCCCGCGAACTGCGGACCCTTGCTCGCGACACCGAGCGTGCGTGGGTCACCACAATCCACGGTTTTTGCCGACGCCTTTTGGCCCAGCACCCAATAGCGGCCGGGTTGGATCCGCGATTCCGCGTCATCGACGCGGCCGAGGCAACTCGGCTGCTGGGCAGGTGCGCGCAGCAAACGCTCGACGACGCGATCGCCGGTGGTGACGAGGCAGCGGCCAGGGTTGCGGCTTCGTTTCAAGGCTGGCGCATCGTTGAGATGCTCCAGACGGCATACGAGATCAGGCGGGGGCAGGGGATGTCGCGGCCGTCGCTGCCCGATGTCGGTCCGCCCATCACGTACTCGGACTCGGGCGACGAGGAACCTCTGGATGCGGATGTTGCTGCCGCGGCTCTCGAGGCGAAATCCACGCTTGACCTGCTGCTCGGTGGCCTGGCCGAGCGCTACGAGGCGGCAAAGGCCGCGCGGTCGGGCTTGGACTTCGCCGACCTTGAGCTGAAGACAATCGAGTTGCTGGGCCACTCCGAGGCGGTCCGGGCAATCTGGCGCGGACGCTTTACACACCTGATGGTTGACGAGTTCCAGGACACGAACGGGGTTCAGCTTGCGATCGTGGAGGCCCTGCGCGACGAGGGAACGGCGCTCTTCACCGTCGGCGACGAGAATCAGTCCATCTACCGCTTTCGCGGCGCGGACCTAGAGGTCTTTCGCCGGCAGCGAGCGATTGCGCAAGACTCGCCCGGCGTTGACGTGCTCGGGCTGCGTGGCAACTTCCGCTCCGACCCCGCGATCCTCAGCGCAGCAAATTGTTTGGGCACCACCCTGCTGCCGCAGTTTGAAGCGCTGACGGCGGGGCGGACCGCCGCGGGTGGGGAGCCACGGGTTGAGCTCCTGCTCAGCTTGGACGAAGGCCGGGGCAGGGATCACCGCAAGTGGAAGGATCACGAGGAGACCCTCGAAGCTGGCGTCGTTGGCTCGCCCAGCGTCGTGGCCAAGGCGCGGGCGCTGGCGGAGCGGCTGCGCGAACTGGTCGATGACGGCGAGGCCGAGGCCGGTGACATCGTGATCCTGCTGCGGGCGTTCACCCACGTTGACGCCTACCGCGACGCGCTCGAGCGGTTTGGCCTTGACCCCTATGTGGTCGGGGGCCGTGGGTATTGGTCCCAGCAGCAGGTGGAGGATCTGCTGCGTCCGCTGGCCGTGATCGCGAACCCGCTTGACGACGAGATGCTTTTTGGCGCGCTGGCCGGGCCAGGCTGCCAGGCGAGCCCGGACACGCTGTGGCTCTTGCGCCAGGCGGCGGGCCGCGGACGACACGTGTGGCCGGTCCTCGACCAGGCCTTTGGCACCGGCGAAGACGGGTTCGACCCTGAGGATCCCGAGGCCATCGCCCACATCGGCGACGAACAGGCATCCCGCCTGCGAGCGTTCGTGGCCCAGATCCGAGCGCTGCGGGCCGAGGCGCCGCTGCTGGCCCTGGACACGCTGGTCGAGAGGGTGATGGTGGCCTTCGACCACGACCTCGCACTGCTCGCCCGCGACGGCGCCGAGGGCAGGATGGCCAACGTCCGCAAGCTCATGCGATTGGCAGGCGACTTCGAGCGCGACGAGGGCCGCGACCTACGCGGCTTTTTGGCCCAGGCCTTCGCGGCGACGGCCACTGACGAGCGTGAGGGACTGGCTCCAGTCCAGGCGGAGGAACACGACGGAGTCCGGCTGATGACGATCCACGGCGCGAAGGGGCTTGAGTTCCCGGTCGTCTGCGTCCCAGACCTCGACCGCGGCCTGGCGACAGGAGGTCGAAGCTCCGACCTCTTGACGGGTAGGCCCGGCCAGGAGGGCGAGAAGCGGCTCGGCATCCGGTTGCCGTTCCCAACCACTCCGTCGATTCGGCTCTGGGACCTGGACGAGCTGATCGCGGCGGAAAAGGGGGCCGACGCCGAAGAATCGTTGCGCCTTGTTTACGTAGCGGTTACCCGAGCTCAGGAGCGGCTGATTTTGACGGGTACCTATAAGCCCGCAGACCTCGAACGCTCCGAGCCAACTACGAATCAAACGACGCTTGCACGCTGGCTTCCGGAACTGGTCGAGCTTGGCTGGGACGGAGCAGAAGGCGAGGTGACTCTGCTGCCGGCCGACCCTGCCACGCCAGATATCGTCGCGGCACCACCCGCAAAGCTTGTGGTACGGATCAGCGAGCCGGGCGAGGCGCGGGCGGCGGCACTTGCGGTTCGCCGCGACCCAAGCCCACGCCCCAGCGCCTCGAAGGGACGCAAAACTCTCCCGATTCTCAGCGGCAGGCCATCGCCGGTTCCGTTGGGGCATCTTTCCTACTCAGCGCTCGACGCCTACTCAAGCTGCGGCTACCGCTTCTACATCGAGCGTGTGCTGGGCGTCGGCACGGGCATGCTGAGCGCAACCGCGCCAGCCGGGAAGGATCCCGAAGCGCCCGAGCCGCGCGCCACCTCGCCGGCACGAGCGCTTGGCAACGCTGTCCACGGTGCCCTTGAGTGGAGCGCGCGGAATGCGTGGGAGTCGCCCGGCCAGGACCGAATCGAGGCGCTGCTGGCGCACGACGGTGCAAACGACCCCGATCTGGTCGCGCGGGCGCACGACCTGGTCCAGGCGTGGCTCGGCAGCGAGCTTTGCGCCGCGCTCGGCGGCCTGGAACTTCGAGCCGAGGCCCCCTTTGTCCTGCCGATCGCGGGCACCGTGCTGCGCGGCAATATCGACCTGTTAGCCACCGGCGGCGACGGGCCACTCGTGATCGACTTCAAAACGGATCGGCTCAACGGAAAACCGACGGCGTCACTGGGCGAGCGCTACTCGTCGCAACGCGCGATCTACGCACTTGCGGCGGCCGGGCAGGCTGCGTCAACACCCATCCGGGCAGCCCACGTCTTCCTGGAGAGCCCCGGCGACCCCGTCATCGAAAGTTTCGCGGGAGCCGATCTGGACGCCGCGCGCACGCGAATTGAGGAGTTGGTCGAGCGAATTCGCAGCGGCTCATTCGAGCCGACGCCCGACCCCTACGAAGCGCTCTGCCTTGGCTGCCCCGCGGCCGCCAGGCTTTGCCCGCACCCGAAGTGGCGCCCCGACAGGAAAGCGGCGGTGGCCATTCGATGACGCCTGGCCTCGCCGTCTTTGGCTACGGGTCGCTCGTCAGCCGGGACTCAATCAGGGAGACGCTCGGACCCAGGGCGGGGGAGCCAATTCCCGCCCGCCTCGCCGGCTGGCGGCGCCGGTGGTCGCTCGTCCGCGACAACCGCTCAGCCGAGAAGGAATTCGCACCGATAGGTGACGGGGCGCCGTTTGAGTGGTGCTTGGGCCTCAACATCGAGCCGGGCGACGGCGGCGATTGGGTTAACGGCGCGCTGATCGCGGTGGACGAGGCCGGCCTCGATCGCCTGCGCCAACGCGAGCTTCGCTACGACGAGGTTGATGTCGGCGCGGAGATCGCACCCCAGCGCTTTGCGCGCGTCGTGGCGTTTCGCGCGAAAGCGGCGAACTTCGCGCCGGAGGTGCCCCCGGGTTCGGTCGTCATCGCGACCTACCTGGAAGCGTGCGAAGCGGCCTTCGGGGCGCTGGGCCCGGGCGAGCTAGACGCGTTCCGCGTATCTACAGGCCCTCCGCCCGCGCCGGTTGTCCACGCAACGCTCGTGCGCGACGAGATCCCACCAGGGAATCCGAGTACCTGGTAGGCCGGATTCAACCTGGGGCGCAGGGACCGGATCCGGTGCCGTCAAGCGGACCGGCAAGCGCCTTGGCCACCACCGAGTTGGGCACGCCCAGCCCGCTGGGAGGACCGCCGGACAGCGATGCCGCAAACACCGTGGCCAGGACATTGCCCGCGCCATCCAAAACCGGCCCGCCCGAGTTGCCGCTTCGTACGTTGCCGCGAAACGGCGTCATTCGACGCTCGATCGGCCCGCGCCCGTAGGAGTCTTGACTTTGAACCACCCCAGTTCCACCCAGCCTGGCTGGAACCACTGTGAGCGGCCCGCCCTCGGGATATCCGGCCGTCGCGCCCGCGGTTCCCTGTCGCGGCCTTCCGGCAAGCTCCAGCGCGGTTCCCGCCAATCCGGGAACCGCGAGGACCGCGAGGTCGTTGCGCGGTTCGTAGTGAAGCGGCGATGCGTCAAGTTCCTGGCCGGCGGTCGTCGTGACGGTCGTATCGTCCTGGCCCGCGATCACGTGGGCGTTGGTCACCACGAGTTCCGGTCCGGCGATCCAGCCCGAACCCTCGATGCCGAGACCGCAGGCGGTGCCGCGGATGCGAACGACGGACTGGGCGGCCGCCTGAATGTCCGGATCCTGAGCTGAGCCCGGCTTGGGGGCGGCGACATCCGCCCTGGGCCCCTTGACCGAGGGCGTCGGATCGATCCGCCGCAACGCGTTGAGGAGCGGACCCGACGGCGGAAAGGCGTCGTTGAGCGCCACCAGGATCGACGAGCGCTGGACGGCCTCGCGCAGGCCGCGAACGCCTTGGCCCGGAACGTTGAGAGCAACGGCAGCGAATACCCACACAGCCACGGCGGCAAGCGCGGCAAGCAAGGTCGCGCCACCAAGTGAGTCAATCAGCCTGCTTCCGGTTCGCTCGCGCAACCGCACCGCGAGTTTGTCGGCCGCGCCCTCAAGCGCGATCGCCAGGAACGTCCCCAGCAGGATTCCGCCGGCCGCGGCGACGGCGGGCGCGTACGGTGACTCCGACCCGTCCGCCAGGAGCGCCGGTCCGAGCCGGGCAGCGATCGCGATGCCGACGACGAAGCCGAGCAGCGGCAGGGCGGCGCCCACGAGCCCGCGCTCCCAGCCGATGGCCGCCATCGCCAGGGCGAAAACGATGATGAAGATGTCGATCGGACTCATTGTTGACTACGCATTGACGCGACCAGGGCCGCCCGGATCAGAACTACCGCATCGCGCAGCGACTACCTTTCCCCTGGAATGGATGCCGACACGCCGACCTCGGCGGCCGGTGGCGAGCAAAGCTACCGCACGCCGAAACGCCGAAACGCGGGTTCGGCACCGCTCTCGGAGCGCCGTCGCCGTCTAACGCAACGCACCCTGATCCCAATTGTCGGGGTTTCGCTCGCAGCATTCGTCTTAGGAGTTGTGGCGGGTGGCTCGGATAACGGAAACGGTCCCGCTGAATTGTTCGCCCAAGCATGGGCACAACAGGACTTCACGGCAATGCACGCCCAGCTTTCCCCGGAGGCGCAGGCGGCGTTCCCGCTCGAGGAGTTCACGGCTCGCTACGTGGACGCGCAGTCAACGGCGACCGCGACGGCGGTCCGCACCGGCGAGGTTCGCGACGGGCCGGGCGGTGGCCGCAGTTTCGATGCAACCGTCGCAACCCAGGCTTTCGGTCCTGTGATCGGCGCCATCGATCTGACCCTGGACGACGAGGACCGCATCGAGTGGTCCCCGGAGGTCGTGTTCCCGGGCCTCGAGCCTGGCGAGTCGCTCAAACGCAGTACCCGCATAGGCGAGCGGGCGGCGCTCCTTGCCCGGGACGGCACGCCGCTGGCCGAGGGACCAGGGTCGAGCCGCACGTCGCCGCTTGGCGCCGCCGCTCTGTCAATTGCGGGCGCAATCGGATCGCCATCGAGAAAGCAGGAGCGCGAGCTCTACGCGCTTGGCTTTCCACCCGGGAGCTTGGCTGGAACAAGTGGACTGGAGCTGGCCTTCAACGACCGCCTGGCCGGGCAACCCAGCGGGCAGCTGTTCGCGTCGTCCGCCGACTCGCAGGAGCCCGGTCGCGTCCTCGCGACGGGTGAACCGCAGCCGGGCGAGTCGGTCCGGACCACGATCGATCCCGACGTGCAGGCTGCTGCTGTCGCTGCTCTCGGCGCCGCGTACGGCGGGCTTGCGGTACTGAACGCCCGCAACGGCGACGTCCTGGGCGTCGCCGGCCTCGCGTTTTCTGCTCCGCAGCCGCCCGGCTCCACCTTCAAGGTGATCACCGCGACGGCGGGACTTGATGCTGGTGTCGTCAAGACCGGTGACGAGTTTCCGGTTGAGACGTCGAACAGCCTGATCGGCCGCGAGATCGCGAACTCGCACGACTCGGCCTGCGGCGGCACATTCACACAGAGCTTTGCCAACTCCTGCAACACGGTGTTCGCACCGCTGGGAGTAGATGTGGGGGTGGACAAGATGATGGAGATGACCGAGGCGTTTGGTTTCAACGCCACGCCGAGCCTGGCCGACGAGGATGCGCTCGAGGCACTCGCGCCCCCCGCCTCGACCCTGCCTCGCCCGGAAAGCGATGTCGCCCTTGGCGAGGCCTCGATCGGCCAGGGCAAGGTTCTTGCGACCCCGCTGCAGATGGCGTCCGTTGCCCAGACCATCGCAAACAAGGGCGTTCGGTCCCCGACGTCGCTCGTCCGCGACCCTGAACTGCGCGCGGACAACGCACCCGTCGAGGTCACCTCGCCCGAGATCGCCGAGACGGTCAAGCTTTTGATGATCGAGGTCGTGAAGGCCGGCACCGGCACGGCGGCAGCTGTGCCGGGCATGCAGGTTGCCGGCAAGACGGGCACGGCCGAGCTGGGGCCGTCGGCGCTGGAGCCGGGGCAGGTCCTGGGCCCCGACGAAGAGCCGCCCCAGGACGAGAACGCTTGGTTCACCGCCTTCGCGCCGGCAGACAAGCCGAAGCTCGCGATCGCGGTGATGGTCATTGACGCTCCCGGCGACGGCGGGACGATCGCAGCGCCGATCGCCCAGCAGGTTCTCGCTTCAATCCTCGCCCCCTAGCCGGGCCGGGCGCGCGCTAACGCTAGACGTGCGCCGGACCCCTCAGTCGTCGACCGGGTATCCCATCGTGGCCCCGATTACGACCAGCGCGCCGCCGATGACGGCCAGGATCCCGCCGATCGAGTCGCTGAGCTCAGCGACGCCGGCGCCCAGGAGCGACAGCAACGCGCCGACGCCCACGATTGTCCACCAGCCGCCACCCGCGCGCCGTCGCTCGGGCGCAGTCCACGCCGCCACCGCCAGCACTACGGCCAGGCAGATGTAGGAGATCAGATCCCCGAAAATCCCTGAGAGGATGAGCAGCGCCGCGAGCGCCGCCGCGATCAGCGAGACGCGCAGCGCGTAACCCGAGAGGTCGTCGTCCATCAATGCCCTCGAACCGGGCTAGATGTCCAGCTCAATGTGCCCGCTGCCACGAGGGCCTTCGATCTGAAGCTCGAGCGGGCGGGCTGCCGAAACGTCGTCATCGACCAAAAACAGCAGCAGGGCGCCCTGGATCGGGCTCTCCGACGCCGGCGTGTCCGCCGCGGGAATCTTGTCGTCAGCGGGGACGACGGCACCGAGATCGAGCGCGTGGACGCTTTCGGTTTCGAGCGGCTCGTACTCACGCTCGGAGGCATCGGTGACCAGGTACGAGGTTGCGCTTGGAACCGCCTCGCTTTCCTCGTTGTCGATCGTCAGGAAGACGCCAAGGTAGGACTCGCCCACTGGCTCGGCGGGCTGGCCGACAAGGTACGCCTGGTCCTCGACCTCGGCCGGGTTCATGAAGCGGGTGATCGCGACGTTGTAGATCAGCCCGCCGACGTGGAGCGGCTCGCCTTCGACGGCCTCGAGGGCTTCATCGCCTTCCTTCTCGCCGCACCCTGCGAGGGGCAGGGCGATGAGGAAGGTGGCCAGGCCAAAGATCAGGGCAATCTTGGTGCGCATTCGAGGGCGGGAGTCTATAGCTGTGGGATTTGCGGGCGATCCAGGCCGAAGCATCAAATCCCAACCCGATCGCCGCCACCAACCGCAACTCGATCCGGCGTTTCCCCTGCTTCGACCAGATCCCGCAGTCGCTCCAGGGCACGCTCCCAGCCGCGGCGCAATCGCCGTTCGGAGCCGCGCCGCTCGCGCAGTTTGTCGAACGCTCGCGTGGGATCCGTCATGAACGTCACCGCGACCTCGCAACCTGTGTTCGCCGGTGCATCCATCAACCGCCACTCAATCGTGCACGGCACGCGGTTGAGGTAGCCACCGTGGCCGCGCTCGACGATCCGGTGCGGCGCATCCACCTCGTCAATGGTCACATCAAAGGTCAGCCGGGCCGCGGGAATCCGGAGGCGAGCGCCGGCCCCGATGCCGATGGGATTCTCGCGCAGCAGGTGGTAGCCCTCGACGAAGTGGTCGGTGAAAGCGGGGCGCGATCCCAGGTCCATGAGTAGCGAAAAGACCTGCTCACGAGGCGCCGCGACGGTCACGCTTGCTGCGGAAACTCCCATCGGCCGCGAGTCTATTGCGGAGCTGAGCCGAAAACGGCAGCGGCCGCGCGGTTGACGGCGCATATAGTCACGGCGATGAGCGAGGCCACGATCATCGCCGTGCTGTCCCAAAAGGGCGGCACCGGCAAGACGACAATGACTCGAAGCCTTGCCGACGTCCTCGATCGCCTGGGCCTGAACGTGCTCGCGATCGACGCCGATCCCCAGGGCAACCTGTCCGACTATTTCGACACCCCAGCGGACGCGACGCCCACGTTGGCTGAAGTTCTGATCGGCCAGGCTGACGCCGCCGACGCGATTCACGGGGCGGTGATCCCCGCGAACCTCCGCCTGGCCGAGGCCGAGCTGGCGCTGGCCGGCAAGATCGGGCGCGAGGTCACGCTGCGGACCGCCATCCGCGATATCACCGGCTCCTACGACGTCATCCTGATCGACTGCCCGCCGACGCTTGGATTGCTGACGGTCAACGCCCTCGTCGCATCGTCTCACGCCCTCATTTCCACCCAATCGCAGTACTTCTCACTTCAGGGGGTCGAGCAGGCAATGGAGGTCGTTGATCTCGCCAGGGACAGCCTTAACCCAGACCTCAAACTTCTGGGGATCGTTCTGAACATCGCGAACATGCGCACGAAACACGCCCGCCAGACCCTCGAGTCATTGCAGGAGCGCTTTGGTGACGGCGTCTTCCGCTCGGTCATCCGCCAATCGATCGCCTACGCCGAATCCGCCGAGCGCGCCGTGCCGATCCTCTCCTACCGGCCTGCGCGCGGCCAGGACTACCTGTCGCTGGCCGGCGAGGTTCTGCGCAGGCTCGGGCGCCCCGACCTGCTGGCAAGCCTCGACCAGCTCTCGGTCGAGGTCGTACCCGCCGGCACCCGCGCCTGACTCCCCGCCGCCGCCGACGTGCGGGGTTATGAGGCCAATGCCCCCACAAACCCGCAGTCGGCGATCAGAGTTCGGGGACGTCCGCGCCCAGTGGGGCGAAGGGGATGCGGCGAACCTCGGCCCAATCGCCGACCCACTCCTCGATCGCCTTGAACACCTTGCCGGTGTCCTGCCAGTAGCTCCAGACCAAGACGGTGGGGCCGGCGCCCGAGATCGTGGCCCCAAGGGCGCCCAGTTCAGCGGCGGTCGAGACCAGCTCCATCGAGCGCTCATACAGATGGGCGCGGTGCGGCTGGTGCAGGCGATCGGCAAGCCCACCGCGAATCAGGGCGAGATCCGAGCGCTCGAGCCCCAGCACCAATTGCGACGCCGCCGCAACGTTGGTGACGGCATCGCCAAGCGAGACGTCGGCGGGCAGCGCACCGCGAGCGCTTGCGGTCGGGACTTCGTCGGGCGGGATCACCAGCACGGCCTCGACGCCCTCGGGCGGATCGAGCCTGATCGGCACCTGGTGCGGAGTTCCGGCCTCCTTTTGCGGACAGACGACGAAGCCGCCGTAGAGCGCCGCGCCAACGTTGTCCGGATGCCCCTCGATCTCGACCGCCTTGGCGTAGATCTGATCGCGCCCCAGCCCAAGCTCGTAGAGGTGGTCGGCGGCCGTCAGGCCGGCGACGATTGCCGCGGCGCTCGAGCCCAGGCCCCTGGCCAATGGAATCTCATTGCGAATCTCAAAGCGCAGGCCGTCGGCGGAATGCAGTGCCTCGAACGCCCGGACGCACAGGTTTGAGCGATCCACAGGCAGCGGCTGTTCGCCCACATCCACACTGAACTCGCCCGCCTCCGTGACCTCAAGCTCCAGGTGCAGCTCAAGGGCACCGGCCAGGACATCGAACCCCGGCCCGAGGTTGGCCGAGGTCGCCGGAACGCGGACCACTCGTCGGCGTTCCGTCATCGGCCGGGGCCCACCAGCGAGCCGGATCGGCCGGCGATCGCACCAACCAGGTAACAGCCGGCCGGTACTTCGGCGCCCGGGAGCAGCAGCGAGCCCTTGATCCGCGCGCCGGCGCCGACCACGGCCCCGTCACCGATCACTGCTGGGCCGTCGATCCGAACGCCGGCGCCGATCGTTACGTCATTCCCGACAAGGACGCGGCCATCCACCTCGCAGTCGGCGGGCAGACCTCCCTTTGCGACTCCCAGCGGGTGCTCGCCCGGGCGTTCGGGGTCGGCCTCGGCCTCCACGAGGGTTCCGCCCAGGTCCACGCCGACCGCACCCGAAACCGCGTCCAGGTTGCCCTGCAGGTATTCGGGCGGAGATCCGACGTCGTTCCAGTAGGCGTCCGTCTCGTGGACATAGAACGGAATGTCACCGGCCAGGAGCGCCGGAAATACGTCGAGCGCGAAATCCACCACCGCCTTGTCCGGGAAGTAATCGAAGATCTCAGGGCTGAGCGCATAGATCATGCAGTTGGCTCGATCCGATAGCGCTTCGGCGGGCTCCGGCTTCTCCTGGAAGCCTTCGATGCGCCCGTCGGGAGCGGTCACCACCACCCCGTACTCACGCGTGTTGGCGACCCGCTTGACGACCAGCGTCGCGACTCCGTCGTTGGCCTCGTGAGCCGTCATCAGCGCCCCAAGGTCCACATCCGTAAGCGCGTCCCCGGCGAGGACCGCGAACGGCTCCGAGCCAAAGAAGTCCCGCACGTTCCTGACGCCGCCTGCGGTACCCAGGAGCTCCTCCTCATGCGAGTAGGTGAGCTTGATCCCCAGGTCCGAGCCATCCCCTAGGCGGTCGCTGATGGTCTCTGGGAACCAATGGAGGTTTGCGATGACGTCGCTGAAGCCCTGCGTGGCGAGAAGCCGCAGGATCTGCTCGATCACCGGCCGATTGGCCACCGGGACCATCGGCTTGGGAACCTCGTATGTGAGTGGGCGCAGACGGGTTCCAAGACCCGCCGCCATGACCATCGCCTTCATTGCAGCGGGAGGGTATTCATCGCCGTCCCGGAGCGTTACGACCGTGCCGCGGCAGGTACCCTGCTCTGACTACACCGGCTCGATCAGGAGACGCATGACTACCACCGCGACATCCACCCAGGACTACAAGGTTGCCGACCTCGGCTTGGCCGAGTTTGGGCGCAAGGAAATCAACCTCGCCGAGCACGAGATGCCGGGCCTGATGCGCACCCGCGAGGAATTTGCCGAGTCGCAGCCACTCGCCGGCGCGAGGATCACCGGATCCCTCCACATGACGATCCAGACGGCCGTCCTGATCGAGACGCTGATCGCACTAGGCGCCCAGGTCCGCTGGGCCTCCTGCAACATCTTTTCGACCCAGGACCACGCCGCAGCCGCAATCGCCGCTGCGGGGATCCCGGTCTTCGCCTGGAAGGGCGAGACGCTTGAGGAGTACTGGTGGTGTACCCAGCAGGCGCTCCTGTGGCCCGATGGTGATGGCCCGAACATGATCCTCGACGATGGCGGCGACGCAACCCTCCTGATTCACAAGGGCGTCGAGTACGAGGCCGCGGGCGCGGTTCCCGACCCGTCAAGCGCCGAGTCGGAAGAGTTTCGGATCATCCTTGAATGCCTTGTCGCATCGCTTGCCGAAGACCCCCAGCGATGGACGAACGTGGCGGCTCAGATCAAGGGCGTCACCGAGGAAACCACGACCGGCGTCCTGCGGCTCAACCAGATGGCCGAGACCGGCGACCTGCTGTTCCCGGCGATCAACGTCAACGACTCGGTAACCAAGTCGAAGTTCGACAACCTCTACGGCTGCCGGCACTCGCTGATCGATGGGATCAACCGGGGGACCGACGTGATGATCGGCGGCAAGGTCGCCGTCATCTGCGGCTACGGCGACGTCGGCAAGGGGTGTGCGGAATCGCTCCGCGGCCAGGGCGCCCGCGTGATCGTCACGGAGATCGACCCGATCTGCGCGCTGCAGGCGGCGATGGAGGGCTACGAAGTCCGCACCCTTGACGAAGTCATCGATACCGCGGACATCTTCATCACCGCTACTGGCAACAAGGACGTGATCGGTCTGGCTGAGATGGAACGGATGAAGCATCAGGCCATCGTCGGCAACATCGGGCACTTCGACAACGAGATCGATATGGCGGGCCTTGAGGCGTCCGGAGCGACCCGCGACCAGGTCAAGCCGCAGGTCGATGAGTGGACGTTTGCCGACGGCCACAGCATCATCGTCCTCTCCGAAGGACGCCTGCTCAACCTGGGCAACGCGACCGGCCACCCGTCGTTCGTGATGTCGAACTCGTTTACCAACCAGACCATCGCCCAGATCGAGTTGTTCGCCAAGAACGACGAGTACGAAAAGAAGGTCTACGTGCTGCCCAAGCACCTGGACGAGAAGGTCGCGCGGCTCCACCTCGACGCGCTTGGCGTCAGCCTGACCGAGCTGACCGACGACCAGGCCGCCTACATCGGCGTTCCGGTCGAGGGCCCGTACAAGCCGGATCAGTACCGCTACTGAGATCGAGCGCCGGGCGCTAGGTTGCCCGGATGCCCGCCGACCTGCGGATCACCGCAACGCTGACGATCCCGCTGAGCGAGATCGCGATTCGTGCGAGCCGATCGTCCGGCCCAGGCGGCCAGCACGCCAACGTCACCGAATCCCGGATTGAGGCCGTCTTCGAGATCGCGCCATCGGCAGTCCTGAGCGCTGAACAAAAGCGGCGCCTGACCCATAAGTTCGGGTCACGAGTCAGCGCAATCGCCCAGGACGCGCGGAGCCAGCAACGAAACCGCGAGCTTGCCCTGAACCGGCTCGGTGAGCGAATCGCCGGCGGGCTCGCGAAGCAGGCCCGGCGCCGGCCCACGAAGCCCGGCCGATCGGCTCGCGAGCGCCGACTGAAGGGAAAGCGCCAACGCTCCGAGGTCAAACGCGCGCGCCGGCGGCCAAGCCGGGACGACTGAACACCAGCCAGCGCGCGTCGCTACTCGTAGCTGATCGCCTCGATGACGTCGAGGCGGGCAGCCCGGCGGGCCGGCAGGATCGAGGCGATCAGCCCAAGCAGGATGCCCGCGAACGCAACCAAAACCATCGTGAACAGCGGCGGTCGGTACTGAATGCCTGGGATTCCCGCCGCCAGGCCCTGCAGGAGCGCATATCCCAGCCCGGTGCCGACAACGATCCCCAGGATGGCGCCGATCAGGCCGATGACCACGCTCTCCGACGCGACCTGGCGGCGGATCTGCCAGCGAGTGGCCCCGAGGGCGCGCAGCACGCCGATCTCACGGGTGCGCTCCAGGACCGACATCGTCAGCGTGTTCACGATTCCGAAGAGGCTGGCGAAGATGGCCACGCCGACGATCGCGTAGAAGATCCCGAACTGCTGGTTGACCTGGCTCTCGACGTCAGCCTTGAGCTCGTCGTTCGACAGGACGGCCAGGTTGGGGTAGTTGCGACGCACGATCCGCCGGACCTTCCGCTCCAACACGGGACGAACGTCAGCCGACGTCGCCTTGAGCGCCAGTTCGGTGTCGGCGCTCACGCCCCAGACGGCTCGCAGCGTCCGCAGCGACATGCCCACGGTCTGTCCCCCAAACAGCGCCGTTTCCACGATCCCGACTACGGGCGCCCGGCGGGACCCCGACGGACCCTCAAGCGTGAGCTTGTCGCCGACCTCGATATTGATCTCGTCAGCGTGCCCCGCACCCACAGTGACCCCGCCCCGCTCCATGCGCCGGAACACCTGATCACGGGGGGCGCCCTTGAGCTTGGTCGTGTCCACCTGCTCGTACTCGCTCGGCTCGAACGCAATCAGTAGGCCGTCGGACTCCGTCTTGCCCTTCTTGCCGGGTAGTTCCGGCGTGAACAGGAACCGCTCCCTGGCGACCACCTGGGCCTCGGGGATCCGCGCGAGCCGATCGCGCAGACTCCCGGCGATGGTCTGCTGAGGGCCCTGCCCGGGCGACAGGCCCGACGGCTGCACCGTCAAGTCCCTGGCAAACGCCCGGTCGAACTCGTCAGAGATCGTCTTGAGAAAACTGGAGCCAAGGGAGTTGACTGCGATCACCAGCGCCAGTCCAATCAGGAGGGCGGTCGCGGTGGACGCCGTCCTCCCCGGATCCGACCGCGCCGCCTCGGCCGCAAGCCGGCCCTCGACCGGGAAGACCTTGCGAACCGGCCAGGAGAGGATTCGCACCATTGGCCGCACGACGAACGGCGCGATCATCGCGATCCCGAAGAAGATCGCGATCGTCCCGATCATGCCGGCCGCAGCCACCAGGGGCGTCGTCTCATCAGCTGCGCCCAGCCAAAACGCGCCTGCCAGCCCGCACGAAATCAGAACGGCGCCGATCAGTGCCCGGCGCGGGCGCACATCCGAACGCAGGCCGTCGGTTCCCAGGACCGCTCGGATCGGCGATGTCCGTCCCGCGCGCCGGGCCGGATAAAGCGCACCAAGGACGGCGGTCACAAGCCCCACCACCACCGCTGCGACCGGCGCCCACCAGGTCACAACGAGCCTGCCCACCGGGAAGTCGAGCGCCTTGACCAGCTCGGCCAGCGCGTAGGCAAGAAGAAGGCCGAGGCCGAGGCCGAGGACCGCTCCCACCACTCCCAAGAGAGCCGCTTCGCGCAGCACCGAGCCGGTAATGCGGCGCCGGGGAGTACCAAGGGTTCGCAGCATCCCGATCTCGCGCGTGCGCTGAAGCACTGTCATGTTGAACGCGTTGAAAATCAGGAAGCCGCCAACGAACAGCGCCATGGCGGCAAAGAAATAGAGAATCGCGTTGAACGCCTGAAGTTGTGACTCGATGTCCTGGGACTTTCGGTCGGGCGTCTCAACCTGGACGCCCTTGCCGAAGCGACGTTCCAGACGCCGCTCGGTCGCCGCAATCGTCTGGTCGCCACCCGCCGTGATCACATCGATCTCGTCAAAGGATCTGGGCTTGTCCAGGAGCCTCCTCGCCGGGTCGATCGCCATCACGGCGAACCCCTGGCCGCCGAACTCGAACCCGCTGGAGAACTGGAAGAGCCCGACGACGTCGAAACCGCGTTTGCCCGATGGAGTGGCCAGCGAGACGCGATCGCCGACGTCGATTCCGTTCGCGTCGGCCCAACTCTCTTGCAACGCGATCTCGCGCCCGCGCTCGGCATCGCGTCCTGCCACAGTCTCTGAGTCCGTCACATCCGTTGCATCCGGCGATTGACCCGCCACATTCAGGTCGTCGCCCACGCCCGACTCCCCGTCGCCATCCTCGATCAGGCTGAAGATGCCAATCACGCGACCGACCGCCTCATCCACTCCTGGCGTCGAACGAACCCGGTCGAGCGACGCGGAGGGCAGCGAGTCGTCGCCTGAACCGGAGACGATCAGGTCGGCCTTGCCGTAGACGGAGTCGTACAGATCAGAGAACGTCCGGTTGATCGTTGCCGAGAGGAGCAGGACCCCGAGGATCATCCCGACGCCCAGCACGATGCCGGCCGCGGTCAGCAGCGCGCGGGCGCGACGGGCGCGGACCTGACGGATAGCCAGCGAGCTGAAGGACCGCATTTGACCGTTAGGCCTGGAGCGCGGTGAACGCGGCGGAGACGCGCTCGCGTGACCCGCCGTCGATCTCGCCGGCCACCTGTCCGTCGCGCAGGAAGATCACGCGATCAGCGATTGCCGCCGCGCCGGGATCATGGGTGACCATCACGACCGTCTGCCGCTCCGTATCGCTTAGTTCCCGCAAAAGCTCCAAGATCTCTGCGCTGGAGCGACTGTCGAGGTTGCCGGTCGGCTCGTCGGCTAGCACCAACTCCGGATCCCGAAGCAGGGCCCGCGCGATTGATACCCGCTGCTGTTCGCCGCCGGACATTTCCGCGGGGAGGTGGGATACCCGCCCGGCCAGCCCAACCCGGTTCAAGAGATCGCGAGCCCGGCCTCGGATCGCCTCGCCCCGATCGCCCGCAATCAGCGCCGGCAGCAAGACGTTCTCCTCCGCGGTCAACGACGGCAGCAGGTTGAAGAACTGAAAGACGAACCCGATCCGATCCCGGCGGATGCGAGTCAGCCCGGCATCGTCAAGGCCGTCGAACCGCTCACCGCCGAGGCTGATCTGGCCCGAGGTGGGGGTTTCGAGCGCGCCGAGCATGTGGAGCATCGTCGATTTCCCTGAACCCGACGGTCCCATGATCGCGACGATCTCGCCCCTGCGAACCGCAAGCGAAGCACCGTCTAAGGCCCGCACGGCCGCGCTGCCGTCCCCGTAGACCTTGGCGAGGTCCTGAGCCTCAAGCACAACCGGCGCGGGCGCTGGCGGGGCTGGCTCGAGTTCAGCAACAGGCTCCGGATCCGCGTTGCCGCCCGCGATGGCGATCAGGGCCTCACCGGCGCGGCCGAGGCCCCCGCGCACCGCTCCTGCAAGGTCGTCGAGCAAGGGTGTCACGCTGCCCAACCTTACTGACCAGCGGGTCAGTTACGGCGCCGCTCAGGGTCGCCCGAGCTGGTCCTTCAATTGCTCGATCAGCGTCACCGGCGATGGGTCCACCCCACGCTTCGCCGCCAGGATCAACGAGACGATGTCACCGAGCATCACCGCCCACAGCATGCGTGCCGTGCGGGTCTCGCCCTGGGTTTCGATCAGCTCCACACCGGCAACCCCAGGGCGAATCAGCTCAGCCGTCAGCTCGATCCGCTCGCGCTCGCGCGGGTGCTGGTCGGAGTCGGTCAAAAATATCGTGGAAAATCCGCTGCCCGCGCCACCCTCGCGCCACCCGACCAGCTCGTTGTGATCCATCTCAGGGATCGCGTGGGTAAACGCGGGGATCTCCGGGTTCTCGTTGATCTGGGTCTTCCAGCGATACGCGACCGGCTCGGTCAGATCGCACCCGTAGATCACGGGAATCGTCCCCTCGATGCGATCGGCCAACGCCGCTGCGGTTTCGATCAGTGCGTCGCTGCTCGCGGTCAGGTGGGTGGCGGCGCCGTCGATCTCCGTCCGAATCGCGGGAGCGGCGCCCGCCAGTCCGGCGAGCTCAGCGGCAGCAACGAACATGTAACCAACCGACGCACGCGGCTGGAGCGCCGCGGGCATCGGGATCACCGGGACGCCGGCTTCACGGGCGGCGTCGCCAAGCGCCCCGCCGGTCGTCGCTACAACGCGTCGGGCCCCAACCGCGGAGGCCGCCTCAAAGCACGCCAACGTCTCCTCCGTGTTGCCCGAATAGCTGGAGCAGAGCACCACGCGATCGGGCGGCGTCCACGGTGGCAGCTTGTAATCGCGAACCGTCATCAGCGGCAGGTTCAAGCGATCGCCGAAGGCCGCGCGCGCGAGGTCGCCACCGATCGCCGATGCCCCCATGCCGCAAACCACCACACCGCTCGACTCAAGCGGTTCGATCCGCGCCGACTCGACGCGCCAGAGCGCGTCCGAGAGGTGCTCGGGCATGGTCAGAACGTCCTCAAGCTGGTTCCGGGCGTCAACCGCCTGGATCATCTCGATCGTCTGACTCACGGACTCGCTCCTCATGTTGCGACACCCCCCGGTTCAATCCGGGAATCGCCATCGACTTCAGCCATTGCGCCAATTCTCGCAGCCTCGCCGATCACGGCGCCCGCCTCGATCGTCGCACCGTCGCCAATCTCGACCCGCGGAGCCAGGATCGCGCCGTCGATCGTCACGCCGGCGCCGATCCGGCAGCCCGGTTGCAGCACGGATCCCGCCACGTGGGCGCCGGCGCCAACCTCGCAATCGCCGGAGATCACGGCCCGCGGACCAATGAATGCCTCCGGACCGATCGACGCGCCCGCCGCGACGAAAAAGGGGGCAGCAAGATGCGCGGACTCGTCGACATCCGCGTGCCCGTCCACCGCGGGGAGCACGTCGGTCTTGACGGCGCCTTCGAGGATGTCCCAGGTGGCCTGCAGGTAGCGCTCCGGCGTCCCGATGTCCATCCAGTAGCCGTCGAGCCGTTGGCCAAAAAGGCCCTGGCCCACGAGGCGGGGAAAGACCTCGCGCTCGATCGAGACCGCGCGACCAGGCGGAATCAGGTTGACGACGGTGCGCTCGAGCACGTAGATGCCCGCGTTGATCTCATCGGTGTCGATCGCGTCTGCCTCGGGCTTCTCGACAAACCCGGACACGACGCCGGCGTCATCGCGGCGCACGAGGCCGTAGGAGGACGGATCTTCGACCGGGTAGAGCGCCAGCGACGCGCTCGCCTCTCGCTCGGCGTGCGCCGCCAGATGCCCGGTTAGATCGAGGTCGGTCAGCAAATCGCCGTTGACGACAACAAAACGATCCCCAAGCAGGCCGTTGTCGGCCGCCAGGCGAATCGGACCCGCGGTGCCAAGCGGCTCGTTTTCCTGGAGGTAGGTGATCGTCGGGCCATCGGGCTCGCCATCGCCGAGGACGGCACGCAGATCGTCCGCCCGAAAGCCACAAGCCATCACCACGTCGTCAACGCCGTGTCGGGCGAGCCAATCCACCATGAAGCGAATGAACGGGCGATCGACCAGCGGCAAAGCGGGCTTGGGTTGGGTGAGCGTCAGCGGTCGGAGG
Organism: uncultured bacterium; assembly: GCA_963701205.1. GTDB lineage: Bacteria > Actinomycetota > Thermoleophilia > Solirubrobacterales > 70-9 > JALZKA01. Next base: position 532,770 of record OY969575.1, read on the forward strand.
CGGGTGCCCTCGCCCCCGACCAGGACCAGCGCCTGCATCAGCCTTCTTTGCCGTTCCGGCCGATTCCCTCGTAGGCGAACCCAGCGGCGCGAATCGCGTCGCCGTCCAGGAAGTTGCGTCCGTCAACCACCAGCGCAGTCGCCATTCGACCGCGCGCATCGCCCCAGTCGAGCTCCGCAAACTCCGGCCACTCAGTCACCAAGACGGCAGCGTCAGCGCCGGTCAGGGCCTCCACCGCCGAGCCGCACACCTCGACGCCCGGCAGCAGCCCGTCCGCTGCGGTGGCGATGGGGTCGTAGGCGCTGACGGTCGCGCCCTCGCCCTGAAGCCTGGCCGACAGAACGAGGCTCGTCGCCTCCCGCATGTCGTCGGTGTCCGGTTTGAACGCCAAGCCGAGCAACGCGATCTTGCGATCAACCAGCGACCCGAGGTGCTTTTCGAGCTTGGCGATGACACGCCGCTTTTGCAACTCGTTCACCTCGATCACGGCGTTAAGAAGCTGGAAGTGGTACCCCGAGTTGCCGGCAAGCTGCTTGAGCGCCGAGACGTCCTTGGGAAAGCAACTCCCCCCGTAGCCAACGCCGGCCTTCAAGAACTGCGGTCCGATCCGTGAATCAAGGCCCATCCCGCGTGCGACCTCGGTCACATCGGCGCCCGTCTGCTCGCAAACGTTCGCAATCTCGTTGATGAAGCTGATCTTCGTCGCCAGAAACGCATTCGACGCGAGCTTGATCATCTCGGCAGATGCAACGTCCGTACGGACGACCTCCTCGGTGAGTGGCGCATAGAGCGCCTCGACGGCGTCGGCGGCCCACTCTGAGCCCCGATCGGCGCCGACCACAACCCTGTCGGGATGCATGAAGTCAGCGATCGCGGCGCCCTCCTTGAGGAACTCCGGGCATGAGACGTATGCCAGGCCCGGCCTGTCACGCCGAATGGCGGCTCCGGTTCCGGACGGCACCGTGCTCTTCATCACGAGCGCGTGGCTGTCCTCCTTGGGGAGGCGCCCGACAACGGCCTGGACGCGTGACAAGTCGGCGTCGCCGGAATAGGTGGGCGGCGTATCGACGCAGCAAAACAGGAGGCGCGTTCCGTCTAGGACGTCGTCCATCGAAGTCGTGAACGTCAGCCGCTCCGCGTTGGCGGCGAGCAGCTCCGGAAGCCCTGGCTCGTGAATCGTGATCTCGCCGCGGCGCAACGCTTCGATTTTCTCCTCAACGATGTCGAGAGCGACCACGGGATGGCCGAGTTCCGCAAAGCAGGCGGCTGTCACCAGGCCGACCCAGCCGACCCCGACAACTCCTACTGTCTCCTTCTCGGTCATCTTGGACGGAAGACGGTATTCGACTACTTGCCGAATTCGCGGATCGAGCCGGCAATGGCGAGCATCTCGTCCTCAGTCAGTGCGCGGGTGAGGGTGTTGGTGACCCAGTACGCGCCCTTGCTCGTCGTCCAGCCCACGAGCCGCAATTTGTCCTGCTCGTAGAAGAGCATGTACTCGCGGCCATCGATCGTCCGCGTCTCGGAAGGGTTGTTGAGGATCGGGGGGTCCGTCCAGTTGACGCCGCTGACCCCGTAGTAGGCACGCCCGAAGCTCTCTTGATAGGCGATCACGAACTTGTACATGTAGTAAACGACTTTGTTGTCCGGTCCAGCGAGCGCAGCCGCGCGGGATTCCGGGGTCACCTCGGCGATCACGTTCGAGACCATCGCGGTCGGGTAGAAGATCGGCAGGGCGGCGCCCTTCTTCTTCATGAACTTCTCGAACTGGGCGGCAAGCGGCTGGCTTTGCCCGGTCGCGTCGATCATCGACGGCTCCGCCGACGGCGTCGCGGGCTTCTTCGGTTGCTTTGACTTCTTCTTGCCCTTGGCCTTCTTCTGCGGCGCCGGCGCGACTGTCGGGGGACTCACCTGGGCGGCATCGATGTCCTCGCCCAAGAACTGCGCAACGGCCTCGTCGATCTCGGACTTGCTGGCCGCAACGCCACCGTCGGTCGTCAGGCCGCCAAGCGTGATCTGGCGCACCGAAGCGTTGCGGACCTCGACGAACGTCTTGAGCATCTCGATGATCGTGGGGGCGTCAGAGATGTCGGACGTCGTGTTGTCCGTGAAGATGTCGATCAGCTCGTTGCCGCCACCGAAGATCGGCAGCAACTCACGCGGAGGGATGCGCTGGCGGGCCTCACGCACGAAGTCCTGCTGGCGGGCGCCGCGTACGAGATCGTTGTCGTTATGCCGGTAGCGGACGTACTGAAGCGCCGTAAAGCCGCACAGCTTCGAGTACCCGGCGGGGACATCGATCTCCGAGTAGTAGTCGGCCAGAGCGAGGCCCTCATTCGAATGGAAGTAGTGCCGGTCAACGTCGATGTAAACACAATCGATCGCGTTGACGGCCTCGTAGAAGCCCTCGAAGTCCACGTTGACGATGTGGTTGATCGGAATGCCCAGGTAGGACTTGATCGTCTTCACGGCAAGCTCGGTGCCGCCGCCCGGCTTTGCCTGTTCGCCGTACGAGTACGCGGCGTTCAGCTTGTCCGTTCCGTAGCCGGGAATCGGAACTTCAAGGTCGCGAGGCAGCGACATCAGCGCCAAGAAGCCCTTGTCCGGATCAACCCGCAAAAGCAGCGCCGTATCCGACCTGCCGGGATCGCCCGGGGTGCCCGATCGCTTGTCGGAGCCGAGGATCAAGATCGTCTGCGGGTCGCCACCTTGGACATCGGAGAGCTGAGCGCGCGCGTCGGCGAACGCCTCGTTGTCGCCAAGCCGCTCGCCGATGTCGTCCAAAAACAGGAGGAAGGCAACGGCGGTGGCCGCGGCAACGGACATGACGATCACGAACGTCGCCGCCACGAATCGCCACCAGACCGTGCGCTTGGGCGGCTCGCCGACGCCCTCGCCGCTGGGTTGCGGCACGGCGGGGGCCGCCGCCTGGGTGCTGCTCGCGGGGCTCCGTTGGGCCGCCTGTTTTTCGGCGCGCGCAGCGAGGCCTGCGTGTGCCGCGGCCTTGGCAGCCTCGGCGGCTGCCTCGCGATCGGCGATCGCAAGCGTGTCGGCCTCAACGGTCGGATCTGGGGAATCTGCGACGGCCCGCTCGTCATCCGCGTCGCCTCCCGAGCCTTCGTCGTCGGCAAACTCGAACTCGTCGGGCGGCTCGGGAAGCTCGTCGGCCGGATCCGGCGTCTCCTCTTCGGCCTCGGGCGTGTGTTCGGGCTGCTCGTCGGTCCCGAGTTCGTCGAACTCGGCGCTGATCTCCGCCTCGATGCCAGCGAACTCGTCGGTCAGCCCGCTCGCGTCCGCATCGCTTTCAGGCTCCGGCTCGCCTTCGGCACGTTGGCGCCCAGCCCAGGTCGCGGGTGGCGGGCCCGGTTCGGCGTCATCTGAATCGGCACCCGGAGGGTTCGCGGATTCCGGGGCCTCGTCGTCAGGGCGTTCGTCGTCAACCATGAGTGCGGCCTTCGGTGGCGAGCAGCACGGGGACGCTGCGAGCGAAATCAACGATCGTGCGGCGGTAGCTCAGCAGCGACGGGATCGAGACCCATTCGTCCGGCCCGTGGTGGCCGGCGCCCTCGGGCCCGAACTCCACGGCAGGAATGCCCACACGTAGAAACGAGACGGCGTCGGATGCTCCGTCGCGGCCGACACCACAAACCTCGGCTGGGTGATGGGGCGAGGCTGCCTGGCAGAGTGCCCGCACGAACGGCGAGTTTGGGTCAACCGACGCTGGCGGGCGACGGAAGGTCGAGATCACCTCGGCGCCCTCGATCGTCCCCACCTGCTCAAGGATCGCTTCTGGCTCCTGCTCAGGCAGGTAACGCACGTCCACATCTATGAAGCAAGCGTCGGGCACCTTGTTGAGAGCGTCACCGCCAAGGATCCGGCCGAGGTTGATGGATGGCCGGTCATAGAGCTTGGAACTCTCGCTCGCAAACGGTAGCGCTTCGATCCGGTGGAAAACGTCGTAGGCCCGCAGGATCGCGTTCTCGCCCAGCCATGGAGTCGAACCGTGGGCGGCGCGGCCTGAGACCTTGATCCGCATGGCGAACACCCCCTTGGCAGCGACACCGACGAGCATGTTTGTCGGCTCGCCGGTAATCGCGAAATCGCCCATGAAACCCTTTTCGATCAAGAGGTCGCAGCCGCGCTCCACCTCCTCCTCCGATTCCTCGTCCGGCACGATGCCAAGCCGCACCCTGACACCCTCCACTGCCTGCAGTTCAGCGATCGCAAGCATCAGCGACGCCAGCGCGCCCTTCATGTCGTATGCCCCACGGCCGACCAGCCGATCGCCGTCAACGTGAGCGGCGAACTGCTCGTCGTGGCCGGGCACCACGTCAAGGTGTCCGTGGAGCAAGACCGTCAGCGGGGCATCGATCGGGCCGGCGTCGGCGACCAATACTGGCAAGCCTCTGACCTCAAGCTCGTGCACGGCAACGTCGCGAGCCTCAAGCCAGCCACGCACGAACCCCGCGCAGAGCTTGACGCCCTGGGCGCTCGAGCTGTCGAAGCCAATCAGCTTCTCGGTGAGGATCCGTTCGTCCACTGGACGAACATAATGACCGGATGCACCTAAACCGCGGCCAAGCCGCAGCAGCGACCGCGATCTTCTTGGCGCTTGCGGCGCTGGCGGTGTGGCTGGCCGCTGACGGCGACCCCGCCGCCCGCAACCCGGATCCGCTGTTTCAGTCAGAGGCTGCGCCGCCGGACGCGCCGAACCTGATCGTCGTGATGGTCGATGACGAATCGGTCTCGATGCACGATCGGAAGGCCATGCCCGCCGTCACCGGGTTCTTCGCCAAGGATGGCACCGCGTTTAACCAGGCCGTTGCCGCGCCACCGCTTTGCTGCCCGTCGCGCGCTGGCTTCCTGACCGGCCGCTACTCCACGCACCACGGCGTGGTCGAAAACCAAGTCGGCTACCGCTCGCTCAAGGGCAAGGACGCGACGTTCCCCGTAGCGCTGCAGGCGGCCTCGTACAGAACCGCGATGATCGGCAAGTTCCTGAACGGCTACGAGCCTGCGCATGGGGCCGCACCGGCACCTGGATTCGACCGCTGGTACGCGATCCACGGATACGCCGACTACTTCGACTTCCAGGTCTCCGACAACGGCACGATCAAGACCGACCCCGGCTATGCCACCGAGAGCCTGACCTCCCGGGCTATCGAGTTCGTCGAGGCAGCGTCATCCACCGAAGACCCGTTCTTCCTGTGGCTCTCCTACAACGCGCCCCACACCATCAACGGCGGCTACAAGAAGCCGTGCAACGGCCGTAGCGCCCAGCCCTCCGACCCACTCGCCTACAGGCCCTTCAGGCGCGAGGAGCTGCCCCGGCCCCCGTCGTTTAACCAACGCCTGGTGGCCGGCTCACCGGCGCTGGCGGGCACCCGCTCCCTGGGAGCTAAAAAGATCCGCGCCACGACGAGGGCTTGGCGCTGCGCCCGTGCTGCGCTGGCCGGGATCGACGACGGGTTCGCGAGGCTTGCCGAGGCGCTGCGCCGGGATGACCTCTTGGACGACACCGTCGTCGTCTACCTGTCGGATAACGGCTACTACTACGGTGAGCATCGCTTGGTTGACGACAAACGCCTGCCGCTTGAGCCCGCCCTCGCGGTTCCGATGGCGATCAGGGTTGGACGCAACGTCGCCGACCAGGGCCCGGCCGCGACCAACGCGCTCGTCTCGCAGGTAGACCTGGCGCCAACGCTGCTCGATTATGCGGGAGTGGACCACTGTCCCGGCGACCGGCACTGCCCGGCGATCGACGGCCGATCGCTGCGACCCCTGCTTGAAGGCGATGACGAGCGCTGGCCATCGAACCGGGCGCTGCCGATGACGCTCGACGACGGCTGGAACTATGCGGCCATCCGCACGCCCCGCTACCTCTACATGGAGGTCAGCGCGAGCCGCAAGCGCGAGTACCGGCAGCCCAAGCTCGAGCTATACGACCTGCGAACCGACCCGCACCAGCTTGAAAACATTGCCGGGAACGCGGCGGCCGCGGCCCAAGAAGCCACGCTGGCGCAACGCCTGCGGGCGCTCGTCACACACCCGTGACGCCTGCCCAACCCTGACCGCGGCCGGGCTACCCGGACCTGGGTCTAGCGCTGGGCGATCTCGATGAAAGCGTGGGCGCGCGCCTTGTCGCGCTCGGCCTGCTCGGCCGCGGCTGAACCCGCCTCGGCGTCGTCCAGGCGCTGTTCGGCATCCCTGAGCTTTTCCTCAAGGTCCGCTACGTCGAGCTTGTCCGGTTCAACCGCCTCGGCAATCAGCACCCGGGCGCGGTTGGCGAATACCTCCAACCAGCCCTCGCCCTGCGCGTAGCGCACGACATCCGACTCGCTTTCGGACTTCCAGAGCCGCAGTTCGTTGGGTACGAGGCGGGCGACGATCGGCGCGTGACGCGCGCGGATGCCGACCTCGCCAATCGAGGTACGGGTTGAGAGCTGGAACAGCTCGCCACGGAAGACCTCGCCCTCCGGGGTGAGGACCTCCGCCTCAAGTCGATGCTCCTCGGCCAAGCTCTACTCGCCGTCCTTGCCCGTTACCTGGTCGATCGAGCCCTTCATGTAGAAGTCGCCTTCGGAGCGGTCGTCGTGCTCGCCGTCGAGGATCTCGCGGAATCCACGGACGGTCTCCGCCACGGGCACGTACTCGCCCGAACGGCCCGTGAAGGCCTCGGCGACGAAGAACGGCTGTGACAGGAACCGCTCGATCTTGCGCGCGCGGCCGACGGCGAGCTTGTCGTCGTCGGAGAGCTCGTCGATCCCGAGGATGGCGATGATGTCCTGCAGCTCCTTGTAGCGCTGCAGCACTTCCTGTACCTCCGTGGCCGTGCGGTAGTGCTCCTCGCCGACAACATCAGGCTTGAGGATCGTTGACGTGGATTCGAGCGGATCCACGGCGGGGTAGATCCCCTTCTCTGAGATCGCGCGCGAGAGCACCGTCGTCGCGTTCAGGTGGGCGAACACCGACGCCGGCGCGGGGTCCGTGATGTCGTCGGCAGGCACGTAAACGGCCTGGATCGATGTCACCGAGCCCTTGGAGGTCGAGGAGATCCGCTCCTGCAGGCCGCCCATCTCCGTCTCAAGCGTTGGCTGGTAGCCGACGGCGGACGGCATGCGGCCGAGCAGCGCCGATACCTCGGAACCCGCCTGCACGAAGCGGAAGATGTTGTCGATGAAGAGGAGGACGTCCTTGCCGCCCTGCTCGCGGAAGTATTCCGCCATCGTCAGGCCGGACAGGGCGACGCGAAGCCGCGCCCCGGGCGGCTCGTTCATCTGGCCGAAGACAAGCATCGTCCGGTCGATTACGCCGGATTCCTTCATCTCAAGCCACAGGTCGTTGCCCTCGCGGGAGCGCTCGCCGACGCCGCAGAACGCGGACAGGCCCTCGTGCTCCTCGGCGATGTTGCGGATCAGCTCCTGGATCAGCACGGTCTTGCCGACGCCGGCGCCCCCGAACAGGCCGACCTTGCCGCCCTTGGCGTACGGGGCAAGCAGGTCAACCACCTTGATCCCGGTCTCCAGGATCTCCTGCGTTGGGGTCAAATCCTCGACGCTGGGAGCGGGCCTGTGAATCGGCCAGCGTTCGGCTGTCTCGACCTCGGGGCCGCCATCGATCGCCTGACCCTCCAGGTTGAAAATCCGCCCCAGGGTCTCTTCACCGACCGGGACCGTAATCGGTCCGCCCAGGTCGATGACCTCATCGCCGCGCTGCAGGCCATCGGTCGCGTCCATCGCGACCGCGCGAACGCGGTCGTCGCCCAGGTGCTGCTGCACTTCACAGGTCAAGTCCATCTCGGGCCTGGCATCGGAGCCTGCCACCTTGATCTTCAGCGCCGAATAGATCTCGGGCAGCTGATCGGGGAAGGTGGCGTCGACGACGACACCCATAACCTGATCGACCACGCCGGTGTTGCTCGCGTTTCCGTTGCCTTCAGCCATGTGTAATTCGTTCTCCTAACGACTGGTTCGAGTTATCCGAGCGCCTCAGCGCCCGCGACTACTTCAAGAATTTCCTGGGTGATCTCCGCCTGGCGGACCCGGTTCATCTCGCGGGTCAAATCGTCGATCATCGTCTCCGCGTTCTCCGATGCGCTGCGCATCGCGGTCATGCGGGCGCCAAGCTCCGACGCTGAGGACTCCAGCAGTGCCCTGTAGACGGACAGGTCCACGTACTCCTCGATCAACATCGGCAAAAGGGTCTCGGCATCCGGTTCGTGGAGCATGTCCGACCTGCCGTGCGCCTCGGCAAGCTCTGCGTCGGCTGGACCTTCGGGCTCCGGGATCCCCTCACCGAAAACCTCTGCCTCCGACATCGGGAGCAAGGTCTGGCGACGGACATATTGGGTCAGCGGCGAGACGTAGCGGTTGTAGACCAAATCGACCCGGTCAACCTCGCCGTCGCGGAAGCTCGAAGCCAAATCGCGCGAGATATTGCGCGCATCGGTGAAAGCAGGGCGCTCTGAGAACCCGATGTATGACGCCTCCACCGGCTCCCCGCGGAACGTCATCGTCGATGCTCCGCGGCGCCCGACCACGCGATAGGTGACCTCAGCGCCACCCTCGATGCGGTACTCGCGCTTGAGCCGCGTGCCCTCGCGGATGATCTGGGTGTTGAACGCGCCCGCCAGTCCGCGATCGCCGGTGACGAGCACGATGCCGATTTTCTTCTCGTCCCGCGTCTCCATCAGCGGGACCCTTGCCGCCATGTTCTCGTCCGTCTCGGCAACCTCGCGGGTCAGCTTGCGAATCGCCTGGGCGTAGGGGCGCATCTGGGCGATCCGCTCCTCGGCGCGGCGCAGGCGCGCCGCCGCGACCATCTCCATGGCCCGGGTGATCTTGCGGATGTTCTTGACCGAAGCGATCCGCGCATTGACTTCCTTACGGGTTGCCATGGGCTACGCGGCTTCGCCTTCCGCATCGTCGCCGACCTCGTCCTCGTCGGTGGGCTCGGGTTTCGAGCGCTCCTCGCCGGAGCGGACGCGGTCTGATTCGCCCGCCTCCAGCGGTTGGCCGTCCTCGTCCAGATCGGGGCCGAAGTCGTCGATCGCCTCGGCGATGGCCTTGCCCAGTTCCTCCTCGTCGGATTCCTCGAACTTGCCCTCCTCAAGCCGGCCCAGCAGATCCTTGTTTTCCGCCTTCAGCCTGCCCAGCATGCTCTCCAGGAAATCCTGGACGCGATCGATTGAAAGCCGGTCCAAATATCCGCCGGTGCCGGCGTAGATCGACGCGATCTGCGCCGAGACGGACAGCGGCTTGCGCTCGCCCTGCTTCAGCAGCTCGACGAGCCGCCCGCCTCGAGCCAGCGACTTCTGCGTGTCCGGATCAAGCTCTGACCCGAACTGGGCAAACGCTTCAAGGTCGCGGAACTGGGAGAGCTCCAGGCGCAACTTGCCAGCAACCTTCTTCATGCCCTTGGTCTGTGCGTTGCCGCCCACCCGGGAGACCGAAACGCCGACGTTGATCGCCGGCCTGATGCCGGAGTTGAACAGGTCCGACTCCAGGAATATCTGGCCGTCGGTGATCGAGATCACGTTCGTCGGGATGTACGCCGACACGTCATTTGCCTGGGTCTCGATGATCGGCAGCGCCGTGTGCGAACCGGCGCCGAGCTCGTCGTTGAGCTTGACCGAACGCTCGAGCAATCGCGAGTGCAGGTAGAAGACATCGCCTGGGTAGGCCTCACGCCCGGGCGGACGCCGCAAAAGCAGCGACATCTGCCGGTAGGCCGACGCGTGCTTGGTGAGGTCGTCGTAGATACACAGAGCGTGACCGCCCTTATAGAGGAAGTGTTCGCCCATGGCGCACCCTGCATACGGGGCGATGAACTTGATCGGGGCAGCTTCGTCCGCTGGCGCAGCAACGATGATCGTGTTGTCCATTGCGCCCTGCTCTTCAAGCATGCGCTGGAACTGAACGACGGTCGCCATGCGTTGACCGATCGCGACGTAGATCGAGACGACGCCCGAGTCCTTGTTGTTGATGATCGCGTCGATCGCGACCGCCGTCTTGCCGGTCTGCCGGTCGCCGATGATGAGCTCGCGCTGACCGCGGCCGATCGGGATCATTCCGTCCACCGACTTGAGCCCGGTCTGCAGGGGCTCGACGACCGGCTGGCGGCTGACAACGCCCGGGGCCTTGAACTCCGCTGGGCGGAACTCGGTGGCGTTGATCTCACCCTTGTCGTCAAGCGGGCGACCGAGCGGGTCAACCATGCGGCCGAGAAGCTGGTCGCCGACCGGGATCTGCAGCAGCTTGCCGGAGCGCTTGACGGTGTCGCCCTCGACAATCGACTGCCAGTTGCCGAATAGCACGGCGCCGACGTTGTCCTGCTCAAGGTTCAGGGCCAGGCCGGTAACGCCATTCGGCAGCTCCAGCATCTCAAGGGCCATGCAGTTTTCAAGGCCGTGTACGCGCGCGATTCCGTCGGCGATCTGAAGCACCGTGCCGACCTCTGAGAGGTCGGCTTCGCCGGTCTCCAAGCCCTCGATCCGGGCTCGAAGGATGTTGCCGATCTCGTCTGGACGTATCTCCACTCTGGTTCAGCTCCCTAAGGTCAAGCCGCCTGGGCGACTTCTTTTCTGAGTTTGTCCAACTTGGCGCGCAGGCTGGCGTCAAGCACCATGTTGCCGACGCGCAGAACGAGGCCGCCGAGGATGTTCTCGTCAACCGTGCTCTGTAAATCAATCTTCTTGCTGGTCTTGCGCTCGATCTCCTGGCCGACGCGGTCCACGACGCTCTGGTCGAGCTCGACGGCGCTGGTGAGCCGCACCTCGAGTCGGCGGTTTTCAACCGCCCACAACTCGTCCAGGTGCCGCCGGATCCGGAAGATGACCGGCATCCGATGCTTCTCCGCCAACAGTTCAAGAAAGTTCTGAACCGCGGGCGCCGCCCCCGTGATCAGCTTGCTCACGGCGTCGCGCTTCTCGCCAGAGGAGAAGTACGGGCTGAAAAAGAAGATCTGCAGCTCGCGATTTTCATTCAAGGCGTCGGCGACCTGGCCCAGCTGCTCGCGCACCTCATCCAGGCTTCCGTTCTCCTTGGCGACGGCAAACAGGGCATCACCGTAAACGCGGGCGATTTCCTCCACTAGGACACCACCGCCGGGATGCTCCGATTCGCGGGGCGGCAGCCGAGACCGACGTTGTCGAGCCGACAAGAATTTGCCGCTTCCATCGGGTCAGGGTGCGTTGCGGGGAGGCAGGTCGTAAGCACTAGTTGTCTCCCGCCAGGGCCGAGAAGTCAACCTCGGACAGGGCCTCTTCGACCAGCTTCTGGTGATCGGCGTCAGTCAGCGACTTGCGGGTGATCTTCTCGGTCGCCAGGATCGTCAGGTCGGCGACCTCCTTGCGGATTTGCTCCAGCGACCGCCTGGTTTCCGTCTCGATGTCCTTGCGCGCCGCGGCGACGAGCTCCTCGCGCTTGGCGCGGCCCTCGGCGGTCGCCTCGCTGACCGCTGCCTCCGCCGACTTACGGGCGCGGGCGGCGATGTCGTCTGCCTGCTCACGCGCCTCGGTCAGGCGGGCCCGGTACTCCGTCAGGAGCTGCTCGGCGTCCTGCCGCGTCTTCTCGGAGGCGTCAATGTTCTCCTTGATCGCGTTGGCGCGCTTCTCGAGCGCTTCACCGATCTTGGGGAACGCAACCTTCGAGAGCACGAGCATCGTCACCCCGAAAGCGAGCAGGGTCCAAAGCATCAAGCCCAAAGCGGGCGAGACCAGGAAGCTGCCGCCTTCCTCCTCGACGGCCGCCTCGGCCGACGCCAGCACGAGCGGCGCTATCTCAGTGACGAAATCCACGGTTGGTCAGCCCCTTCCAGCGGCCTAGAGGAAGAACGCGATCAGGCCGAAGATGAACGTGTAGAAGGCGACGGCCTCCGTCAGGGCGAACCCCAGCCAGCGGATCGACTGCAGCTCGGATGCCATCTCAGGCTGGCGGGCGACGGCCTCGATCTCCGATCCGAAGATGATGCCGATGCCGATACCGGCGCCGATCGAGCCGAGGCCCGCACCGACACCAAGAGCGATCGCCTTGAGCCCGTCATCGGTGACGCCTTCTGCGGCGGCCTGGGCGAGTGGAATCAACAGGTCCATGGGTACTCCTTTTTTAGTGACTCTCGGCGGTTGCCCCGCCGATGTAGATAGCTGTAAGGGTCGAGAAGATGAACGCCTGCAAGGTAGCTACAAGGCCAATCTCGAAGACGAAGAACGCGAACGCCATTGGGAAGGTAAGGGCGCCAAGCGCCGCCAATCCGAGCAGGACCGCGAGGCCACCGGCCATGAACAGGATCAGCAGGTGGCCGGCGAGGATGTTGGCGAAAAGTCGGACGGAGAGCGAGATCGGGCGCACCAAGTGGGAGATCGCCTCAATCATGAAGATCAGGAACTTGCCGATCGGATTCATGTCTTCCAGGCCTGCCGGCAGCCAGCTCGCGAAGTACTTGAAAACGCCCTTGGCCCGAATGCCTTCGATGTGGTAGGCGAAGGTGGAGACCAGCGCCAGGACCAGGGGGATCGAGATGTTTGCCGTCGCGGCGTAGATCGCCAGGGTCGGCACCTCAAGTCCGAAGATGTCCACCTTGTGCTCGGTATTGGTCGGCAGCGGCAGGTAGCCGAGCATGTTCGAAAACCAGATGAAGAAGAAGAGGCCGGCCAGATACGGGAACCAACGGCGCGCCAGGACGGCATCGTCGATGTTGCCCTTGGTGATGTTGTTGCGCGTCAGGTCATAGGCGAGCTCGACCGCCATCTGGGTCTTGTTGGGCTCGCGCTGCATCCGACTTGCGATGAAGGTCATCAGTCCGATCGTCGCCGCGCTGGCGAGGACCAGGTAAAGGACCGCCTTCGTGATCGAGACGTCGATCCCCGCGATCGTCAGCTCGATCCAGGGCTCAAGCTTGAACTCGTTCTGGGGCTGGAAGTGATCGTTTTTGCCATCGCTGCCGACAACCACCAGGAGCAATGCCGTGATCAGGAAGTAGAGGCCGAGGGCCAGGAACACCTTCCGCTTCGTGGCCATCAGCGCGGCGCCCCGGCAAGAAAGCGGGCCAGCGCGGTACTGCCGAGCTGGGTGGTGAAGAGGACCGCGGCAAGCACGGCTGCGGCAAGCCCGGCCTCGCGCTCGACAAGCAAGCCAATCAAAAGCACGCAGGCCGCCAAGAACCACGCTCGGCCGAGGGTTGAGATCCCGGTGAGCCCCATCGCGCCGCGGCGATCGCCGGCAACCAGCGAGGCGGCGACACGGCGCTCGGCCCAGAACATGAAGGTGCGCTGCACAAGCCAGGCGCCAGCCAGGGCCAGGTAACCCGCCATCGGCAGATCGGCCGACAAAAAGACCGCGAGCGCAGCGGCGAGAACCACCAAATCGAGCTGGCGCACGAGAGCGGCAGGGCTTCGGCTTTGCCCTTCGGGCACCGCCTCAGAGACAGCTGCCTCAACGGCGGCAGGGCTTCGGCTTTGCCCTTCGGGCACCGCCTCAGAGATCCTTAAAGCGAACGTAGACAAGGGCAAGCCCCGCGATGACGCCGGCGAACAGCCCCAGCAGGCCCAGAGGTACGGCCAGCCCGACCAGCGACCCGAGCCCGTACCCGGCTGCGGCCAGAGCCACCATCGTTCCGACCAACGAGATCCCTGCGGTGGCGGCGTCCGTCCTTGTGGGAGGACCGTCCGTCATCGGAATCTCGTGGGTGTGGAAAAGGCAAGTGCAGTTGAGTGGGAAGCCAAAGGAACCAATAGCCGCACCGGGTGGCGTTCACGCCTGACCCGTGCGGCAGCGCGAATATATCCGATCCCCGCTGCCCAGGGCGCCGGTGATCCCCGCTTAGTAGCGGCCGAAACTAAGTCTCGCCGTCGTCCGGAAGCGCCTCGAACTCGCCGGTCTCCGGGTCGATCACCGCGAAGCTGCCGGTCTCAAGCTCGCGGGCGACGCCGGCATCAACCTCATCCGAGTCGGCATCGGGCCGCACACGGGCCAGTTGGCGCCCGCGGAATCCACGCAGCTTGAGGATCTCCAACACCACGACCAAGTAGATGCTGGCGGCCAGTGCCACCAGCAAAAAGAGCCCGATCACCGCCGTCCAGCCCGCGTCAAAGTGGCCGTGGTCATCCGAGTAGGGGACAAACCGCAGGGCCAGGGCCAACCCGGCCATGATCAGCGCCCACGCGTACAGGTAGGCGAGGGTCCGCCGCTGTGAGAAGCCCAGGTTCGCCATTCGATGGTGAAGGTGCCAGCGGTCGGCGGCGTAGATCGGCCGCCGGTACTTGATCCGTTTCGCGATCACGAAACCGGTATCGAAAATCGGCACCGCGAGCACGATCAGCGGTAAGAACAGGGCGACGACGGCGTTCGTCTTCAACGCGCCCTGGATTGCGATGCACGCAAGCAGGTAACCGAGCAGGTTTGAACCCGTATCACCCATGAAACTCGATGCCGGGGGAAAGCCGTGCCGCAAGAACCCCAGCGCGGCGCCCGCGGTAACTGCGGCCAACACGCCGGCCGCGTTGCGATCAAGCGACAACGCGATCGCCGCAAGCGAGACCGCGGAGATGACGCACACGCCGGCGGCGAGGCCATCGACCCCGTCGGTCAGGTTGATGACGTTGACGATCGCGACGATGCCGACGATCGTCATCACCTCGCCGAGGTCGGTAACACCAAGCAGGTCAACGCCGCCGGGCTCGACGCCGCCGACGAACGGCAGGGTGAACCCCGTAACGGTGACGCCGGCTGCAACCGGAATCGTTGCCGCGGCCACCTGGCCGGCGAGCTTCAGCCCAGCGTGCAGGTCAAAAATATCGTCGATCACACCGACGGCGGCGATCGCAACCGCTCCGATCAGGATTGCCCTGGTCTCCACCCCCGGCACCCCGTCGCCATCCGGCAGGAAGAGCAGGCCGGCGACCAGGACGCCAAGCAAAATCGCGAGTCCCCCGAGCTTTGGCGTCGGCACCGTGTGCAGGCTGCGCTCGTTGGGCACGTCAAGCGCTCCGGCACGCCTGGCGATCCACTCGGCCACTGGGACCAAGAGCAGCGCGACCACCCCGGCGAGCAGGAAAGCCCAGACCGCGTCGGTCGTCTCGGGCAGACGATCAACCAGCACTACGCGGCCGCCTCGAGCATTCCATCGACTAGCAATCCTGCGTCGCGCGGGTTCTGGACGCCCGCGGGGGTCGAGCGCGCCTCGAGTTCGAGGTCGTCGGGACGCTCGAGCGGGCGCAGGAGTCCGGCCGCGATCAGGCGCTCGTCCACCGCGCCCATCGCGCCGCTGAAGATCGTGTACACGGGAGTGCCGAGCGCAACGGCTTCGCGATTCATCGTCCCCCCGGCGCTCACCACGAGGTCAGCGTAGGCGATCAGGCTCTGGGCATCGACCGCGTGATCGGGCACGATGAGGCTTGAATCCGCGCGGGCGCGGGCCACCTCGCCCTGGCCCACGGTCCGGGGGATCAGGACGGCGACAACCGCCGGATCGGCGGCGAGCCGGTCGAGGACTCCCTCGTAAAGCGGGTTGTCGGCGTGGTAGGCAGAGGTCTCCGGCGGCGGCCTGACGACCACTAGCACCCGGTCGTCGGAGCCTCGATCCGCGTTGATGGCGAGGTTGGCAAGCGCCAGGTCGGAGAGGACTCGGGGGTCCGGCTCGAAGCCGGCAAGGTAGTAATCCTCCTTGAGCCCGGGGTAGCGAACCAGCTTGCGCTCGGCTGCCCCCGCCCGCCGCATCGCGGCAATTGGGATCGCGTCAGGCACCAGGACCCGGCGCGCCGCCCTGAAGGCGAGCTGGCGCTGGAGGCCGGCGTGTTCGTAGTCCTGCATTTGCGCCGAGGGAATTCGCAACAGCTTCGAGACCACCGCCAGATCGACGGAACCGTGGCCGATCGCAAGGTCGAAGCCCCGGGGACGTGCCCAGCGCGCCAGCGCTGCGCTGCGGCGGGCGAGCGCGCGAGCCTTGCCGACGCTGGATCCACCGCCGTGGGTACCGACGACGGTGTGTTCCAGCCCAAGGCGCTCCAGAATGCCGACCGTTTGGCCGTACTCCCTGGCGGTCAGCGTCACCTCGTGCCCGCGGTCGCGAAGCCCTTCGACCACCGGTCGCAGGACCAAGGGGTGCGCCGCGGCGGTGAGGTCAACCCAGATGCGCATCGCGTAAGCCTGAACGATCGCCCGGTCCGACGCCGGGACCCGCCGCGCCTAGGAGAGCGCCGCGGCCGTGAGCTGCGGATAGAGCGGGTAGCGATCCATCAGCGCTGCGCTGCGCTGCGCAAGCGCTTCGCGCTCTGCTTCGAAGCGGTCAGAAAGTGCGATCGCGACCAGTTCGGCGATCTCGCGCATATCTTCCTCGACGAGCCCTCTTGTCGTCAGCGCCGGCGTTCCGATCCGCAGGCCCGACGGGTTCATCGGCGGTCGCTCGTCGAACGGGATCGCGTTGCGATTGACGGTGATCCCGACCTGATCGAGGCGATCCTCGCCCTCCTTGCCGTCAAGGCCGGTGCTGTTCAAATCGACCAGGACCAAATGCGTGTCGGTCCCCCCGGTCAGCACATCCACCCCGGCGGCCACGAGTCCCTCCGCGAATGCCTTGGCGTTGGCGATGGTCTGGCGCTGCCGGACACGGAACGGCTCGGTCGCCGCGATCCGCAGGGCGACGGCCTTGGCCGCGATGATGTGCATCAGCGGGCCGCCCTGCTGGCCGGGAAAGATCGACCGGTCGATGTCCTTTTGAAGCTCCTCGCGGCACAGGATCATGCCGCTGCGCGGGCCACAAAGCGTCTTGTGAATCGTGGTCGTAACGACGTCGGCGTGCTCCACAGGATTGGGATGCTCGCCGGCGGCGACCAGCCCGGCGAAGTGGGCCATGTCCACCATCAGCTTCGCGCCGACCGAATCGGCGACCTCACGAAACGCGGCGAAATCGAGCTGGCGCGGGTAAGCCGACCAGCCGGCGATTATCAGCTTGGGGCGTCGCTCCTTGGCCAGGGCGGCGACCTCGTCCATATCAACGCGGTAGTCGTCGCGGCGCACGTGGTAGGGCGCGACGTCATAGAGCTTGCCGCTGACGTTGAGCTTCATGCCGTGGGTCAGGTGACCGCCATGATCGAGAGCCAGCCCCATGATCGTGTCACCGGGCTCGAGCAACGCCATAAATACGGCGTTGTTGGCCTGGGCACCGGCGTGCGGCTGGACGTTGGCGTGTTCGGCGCCAAACAGCTCCTTGGCGCGATCGATTGCGAGTTGCTCGGCAACGTCAACCTCCTCGCAGCCCCCGTAGTAGCGCCTGCCGGGGTAGCCCTCGGCGTACTTGTTTGTCAGCACCGACCCCGCGGCTTCAAGCACCGCCTCGGGAACGAAGTTCTCGGACGCGATCATCTCGAGCGTGCCGCGCTGGCGTACCAACTCGCGTTCCAGCACCCGCGCGATCTCGGGGTCAACATCGGCAAGTGACGCGGTCTGAAAGTCGTCGGGAAGTGTGCTCAAGGGGCTCCTGGTGGTCGTGTTGACGGGCATCGACACGTTACGCACAGATGCTGACAGACCCGTCCCGGCGCGCTAGCGTCGCCGGCCGCCGCGCCGAACGCGCTCGCAGCCGCGGGTGCTGTCGCGCGGTCCGACAATCGCAAGGTCGTGGCGACCGCGGCCACATCGCACCGCATCACGCGCGCCCTTGCGGGTCTTGATCACGTCGTTGCCGGGGCCACCGTTGATCCGGTCGCGGCCCTTGCCGACGATGATCCGGTCGCGGCCCCTGCCGCCGCGCAGACAGTCGGCGCCGGCACCGTCGGTGATCCGGTCGCGGCCCCCGCGTCCGATGATCTTGTCGGTACCGTCGGTTCCCCTGAGCCGGTCCCGACCGTCAGTCCCGCGAATCACGTTTGCGCACTTGCCCTCTGGATCCGGTCCTGGGTCTTCGGGGCAGCCGCCGTTCGCCTCAGGCCCAGCCTCGTCCGGGCACTCGTCCTCGTCGTCGGGCACGCCGTCATCGTCGCGGTCGGGTACATCCGCTTGAGGCAGCCTGATGCTTGATGCGAGGCCCCAATTGCCGACCTCGTCGCGGTAGACAACCCCAGCGTGAGTGGCATCGCCGCGCTGGAGCGCAGTCAATGTGGCGCCGGCTTCGTCGCCGTTCGCCCCGATGGCGCTGGCCTCGGCGAGTTTGTCGGTGGCGTCGCGCGGGCCTTCGATCGGTCCATCGGACAAAAGAATGCGGAACGCGGTGGCGCTGCCGCAGTGCCAATCGTCACCCGGTTCGCTCCAGGTGAGATTGACCTCGCCGGTTTGCTCATCGAGCGTCGCGTCAACCTGCCCTGGAGTTGCCGGCGGCCTGCCGTCGCCCCCGTAGTTTCCGGATCCACGTTCGTCGTGGTGGAACGTCCACCACTCGTCGTTCGTGGTCTGGCCACCCGCTTCGCACGCCGGCGTATGGGTGTCCCACAGAAACGACCACCCCTCGCGCGACAGCGCGCTGACCTCCAGGTCGCCGTCGCCGTCAACGTCGCCGACCGACGGGGTTGCTTGGACCCAGCCGCCCAAGAACTTCGGCCAGCCCGCCGGTTCGACGCCACCCGTTCCGTAAGCGTGCAGTTGGTACAAACCGGTGCCGTACAGGAACTGGCGCTCGCTGCCCGGGCCGACGTTCGCAACGGCGGGCTGGGAGATCAGCTGAAAGTCGTCAGTCGCCCGCGGGTAGCCGGGCAGGCCCGCTCCGCTCGCCGCGTCCGAGGCGTCCCACGCCTGGACCACGTGCGCGAAGGGCAAGTTCTGGTTCGGCGCCAGAAGATTGGCGGCGCCATTCAGCGAGATCCCGCCTTTGACGACCGACGGCGAGTCTCCGGCGAGCGCGCCGATTGAGGCGTAATCAGCCACGTTGATGACCGGGCCGGGGTCAGCGGAATTGCCGCTGAGGCTGTTGAAGGAAAGCTCGGTTGTGCCGCTGCCGTCAACAACCCGCGTCCCGCCGTTCCCAAGCGACGTCCCGGCGGAGACGACAACTTCGTCCTGGCCGTCGCCGTCGCGATCGTAAACGGCAGCGTCATGACCAGGGAGAACCAGCGGCAAGAGATCGCCGTCGGCGACGCCGACCATGACGGGCCAGCCACCAACCTCGGTGCCGTCGCCGTGTAGCGCATAGACGGGGTTCGCTCCGGTGGAGGACCCAAGGAATGAACTCGTGAGCTCGAAGATGTTGGTCGGGAACTCGGGGTCGCCGGGCACGACCTCGTTCGTGGCGATAACGACCTCGGGCGGGCCATCCCCGTCGAGTTGCGCAATCGACGGGGATGTGATGATCTCCGCACCAGGGGCGCCTTCACTCGCAACCTTGACCGGCCAGCCCGGGAGCGGGTCACCGGCGCCATCCCAGGCATAGACGTGCTGGTCGAACGAGCCCGTGACGACGTCGAGCATGCCGTCGCCATCGAGGTCGGCGAGCGCGGGCGAGCCAGAGATTCCCCGCTTGATGTGGTTCTGCGTGGTGATGACGCGATCGCCGACGTCAAAGCACGGCTTTTCAACCCCGGCAGCGCATGGCTCCGACAGTGCTGGGTCGATCCTTACCGGGAAGCCGTCAAGCGTCTGGCCCTTGCGGTCCCACGCGTACACACGCTCCCCCGCGGTCGTAACGATGTCTGCTTCCTCGTCGCCATTGATATCGCCGATCACGGGCACCCGCGGGGTCTCCAGCGGCGGGCCGCCGACAGCCGCGGGGGTTCCGTGCGCCGCCGCCACGGCCAGGCTCTCGGTCAATACGGGGTCGCCCTGGTTCCAACTCGGCAACGGGTCCCCGTCGGCATCAAGTACATAGATCTCGCCGCTCGAAGTCGTCTGGATCACGTCGAGCTTGTTGTCACCGTCCAGGTCGTAGAGGCGGGGCGAGACCTCCCCTCCCGTTTCAGTCACCATCTTCTCGGGATCCGAACCGGCGCCCATGGGGCGTGGCCAGGCCGGCAAATTGCCGTCGTCCTCGTAGGCGAACAGGGCCTTGCGGTAGCGGCCGATGTTGGCCTCATCCCCTGCCTCATGCACCGTGAGGCGAATCTGAAACGAGTGACGCTCGGGATCGGGCTCGGGATAGGCATCCCCCGGCAGGTTGCCATCGGCGATCCCACCGGAGGGACGGCCGAAATCGTCGGCGACGCTGCCGTCGCAATTCGCCGCCAGGTCGGTCAACAGGCTGGTCGGGATCGTGCCGAGCGAGCCGTCAACCGGCCCGCTGCCCGCAATAACGCCGCCCCCGGCGTCGGGGACCGGCAGAAACGCCGTGTCGAGCGCGTCGGCGCCGCAGGCGTAATCAAGCTCCCACGCGCCAACGCCCGAGTCCGAATGCGGCGCCGCGATCCGGCCGGTCACGGCGAGTCCATCGGGACCAAGCCGATCGACGTTGATCGGCGCGAACCAATCCGGTGAGTTGATCTGAGCTTCGGGCGGGATTCGCTCGTCTTGGATCCGCTTCGTGGCAGCCGCAAGGTTGACCCGGCCGTAGCCGAAATGCGGATCCCAGCCCGGGTTCGCCTTGTCCGCAGGGCCGATGGTGCCGGTGTTGGCGGGCAACACGTCCTCCGCCGTCATCGTCAAAAGCTGGCGGATCTCGTTGCCGCTGAGCGGCGAATCCAGGATCTCGCGCCCGTACGACGCCAGCAGCCCCGCCGCACCGGCGGCCTGACCCGTGTTCTCCGACCCGGTCGATCCCATCAGGACGATGTCGGCCTTGCCGCCGTACTGGGTCAGGTTGGCGTTGCGGAAAAAGGAGGTGGTCGGCGGCTGCAGGGCGCCGACGATCGGCGTTGGCAGGATCCCGGCAAACTCCTCCAACAACCCAAGCATCTCATCGCAGCCGGCGCTGAACTCCTCGGGCGGACTCGCCAGGTCGCCGATCCCGGGCAGGCCACCGATGCCCTCGCAGGTGTCAAACGGCGCCGTATCCGGCAACGCGCCCCCCACGTACACCGCTTCGTTGTAGTTGGTGGGATAATTGTGGTTGGCACTGTTGACGTCGGATGAGACGAGCATCAACGCCAAGCCCTTCGCGTCGGCGTACTCATAGGCGCGGCGCGAAAACCGGGTGTTGGTAAGGCCGCCGTTGGCGCCCTCGACGACGCTGGCGCCATTGTCGGCGGCGTAGATGAGCCCCATCGAATGGAAGTCCGTCGGCGTCACGAACGTGTCCCAAATCCGCAGCGGCATGATCTGGCAATCCGGGCAAATGCCGGGGCCGCCGTTGGCATTGTTCGTGGCAGCCGCCGCCTCCCGTGCGCGGCCCGACCCGTGTCCGACCGCATTGCAGCAGCTGGATGCGTCGAACGGATCGTTGTCGTCGTCGAAGAAGTCCCAGCCGGCGATGTCGTCCTTGTATCCGTTCGAGTCCTCGTCGGACGAGTTGCTGAAAGTCGCGATCAGGTCGGAGCCGTCCAGGATGTCGTCGGACTCCGTGTCGCCGTCGGCCACCGCGACACCGGAATCGCAGGCGAAGTCCCTCACGTTGAATGCCCCGTCGCCGTTGGCGTCATCGGCGGCAACGAACGTTGCGCACGCCGGGCCGCCGCCAAGCGGCTCGCTGCGGTCGGCCAGCGGCTCGGGCAACTCAGCCGCGTTCAGGTGGATCTGCTCGACCAGCTCGCGATCCTGCCAGCGGATTCCCGTGTCCAAAATCGCGATCACGGTGTCGGGATCACCCGTGGTCCGCTTCCAGGCGGTGTCGGCCCTGACGCCCCCGAGCTGCGAGCACTCCGGGTCGCCGGCCGCGATGTTGGCCGCGCGGCCTTGGGCGTCTAGCTGCGAGCAATCCAAATACTGGGTGGGGGTGATCAGCAGAGGTGTCGTGGTTGCCGTGTCGGGACGAAATCCGAAGAGCCCGTACTCCTCCTCGAAGTAAGTGCGGCAATCGAGCGCCGGCGTGTCTGGGTCGTCGGTCTCGCAGCGGTCAAACGCCGGGTCGTTGGGCGTGTTGAGCCGCGGACTCTCGTCCGGGTCAGAGCCCGGGAACGCGGCGAGCGCAACCGCCGGGAGCGTCAGCCCGATTGCACAGACGATGAAGGCGACGCGGAGCCTGGACGCGATGGGCCTCATTCTGCGCGCACCCTAGTCGCCACCCGGCCGGCATGCGCCACTCAACTATTTCGGGGGCAGTGACGAAGCGAACCCGGCGCCCGCTTCGACCCAATCAGCAAGCGCAGCGGCATCGACCACGGCTTCGGCGTCAACGATTAGAAAGCCACCCATCCGCTTGCCCGTCGCGTCGAAGGGGCGGGTGTGCGGCTCAGCCAATGCCCGCTCGATCTCGTCCGGCTCAAGCCGCACGATCAGGTCGTCGCCCGCGATGCCGCAGGCCATGTTGCCGGCGATCATCCAGGCGATTCCACCGAACATCTTGCGCTCGGTGACCGCCTCGCGCAGATCCAAAAGGTCGCGTACGCGCTCAGCGAGGCTCTCGTCGTAGGCCACGTGCCGACCCTACCGGCGGCCGAGGCCAGGGGCTAGGCGTCGTCGGTCAACAGGTAGCGCGCCACCGCGTGGAAAACCTCCGCGTTTGCGATCGTGTCCATCGTCGGATCGGTAAGCGTTTGCACCGATGCGCCGTCGCCCGCCGCGAACAGGTGCGAGAGCACGGCCTCGGCGCTGAAGCGAAGGCTCAAAATGCCCTCGGCCTCTTTTTCCTTGAGGATCTCGGCGAAGGCGGTGCGGGCCTGGTTGTAGAGCGAGCCCAACTCCCGGGTCAAGTCCTCGCTGTGGCGTCCCGCTACAAACAATTCGCTGACCATGTAAACGTAGCCTTGGCCCGAAACGACGGTGCGCTTGAAGAGCGCGAAGAAGGCCAAAATCAGGTCGTCGACCGTTTCTGCGGCCCCCAGCGCCTCGCTCAAGACCTCAATACGAAGCTCCGTATCGCGCTTGATCACCTCAACCAGCAGGCCCTCTTTGGAGGTGAAGTAGTAATGAAGCAGGCCCCGGCTTACCCCTGCCTTGGCGGCAACACGCTCAAATGTCGAACCCGCAACCCCAACCTCGGCGACGGATTGCCGCATTGCTTCGACAATCAATCGCGCCTTGTCAGAGGAGAGCGAACGTTCCGTCCTGACGCCCATGGCGAGCTCCATCATTTCGTGATGATAAGCGCAATCGCCGTCGCGTCCCCGGTTCTCGCCGGGCTGGGTGCCTTGTACCGAGTGACTAAGCGGCGGGCCCGCCGTTGGCCGGAGCGGTCGTCGAGGTGTACTCGAACTCCTCTTCGGCGCCGAACAGGCGGTCGAGAATCGCCTTGCGGAGGTCGTCGCTCAAGACGACGGCGGCAACGGCTCCGATGACGCCGAGCAATACGAGCTTGCCGAACGAACCGCCCTTCTTCTGGTCGCGGCCCCGGATCCGATCGGATGCATAGCGAATCGAATCGATCGCTTCGCGGAGTTCGCGCTGCGTCTTCTTGTCGTCCATGACCGCCTTGGCGGGCGCCTTCTGGCGATGCAAATGGTCGTAGGCCGATCGCCCTGCGTCATAGGCGTCGCGGATTGAATCGCGCAGCTCGGGGTCCTCGATCAGGCGACGGACGTACTCGTTCGAGCCGAGCGAGGATGCGGTCTCGCGGGCCTTGGCGGTCCTGGTGCTCATTCAGCCTCTCCTCCGGTAGCTCAAGATGGATTGATCAGGATATACCCGTGCGATCCACGGCGAACTAGAGCGCGCTGAGAATCGCCGATTCGATGTCATCAACGTAGATGAACTCAAGAGCACCAAGCTCGTGCTCAGGGATCTCCGCGATGTCGCCCTCGTTTCGCGCCGGAACGATCACCCGCTTGATCCCGGCTCGCTGAGCGGCCAGCGACTTCTCCTTGAGCCCGCCGACCGGTAGGACCTGGCCGGTCAGCGTCACCTCGCCGGTCATCGCCACGTCCGCTGAAACCGGCTTGTCGCGAATCAGCGAGACCAACGCGGTGGTCATCGCGACCCCAGCCGACGGTCCATCCTTGGGCACGGCGCCCGCCGGCACGTGAACGTGGATGTCGTTTTCCGCGAACCAATCGGATGGCAATTCGGGAGCAACGGTCGCTGCGTTGCGGCGAACCCAGGAAAGGGCTGCCTGAGCTGATTCACGCATGACGTCGCCGAGCTGCCCGGTGATCGTCAGCTTGCCCGAGCCGCTCATCGCCGTTGCCTCAATGAAAAGCACGTCGCCGCCAACGGGCGTCCAGGCGAGCCCGGTCGCGACACCTGGGTCCTTGGTGCGCCGTTTCGACTCCGCGAAGTAGCGGCGGCGGCCGAGCAATTCCCGCGCCCGCTTCGCGGAGACGGAGACGCGTTTCTTCCCGCGGCCCTCGGCAACGTCGCGTGCGATCTTGCGACAGACGGTCCCGATCTCGCGCTCAAGGTTGCGGACGCCAGCCTCGCGGGTGTACTCGTCGGCGATCGCCCGGAGCGCGGCGTCGGAGATCGCGAGCTTGCCCTTGGTCAGGCCGTTCTCGGCGATCTGCCGTGGGACGAGGTACCGCTTCGCGATGTGAACCTTCTCTTCAAGGGTGTATCCCGACAGCTGGATGACCTCCATGCGGTCGCGGAGTGGACCGGGAACCGTCTCAAGGGTGTTGGCCGTCGCGATGAACAGGACTTCGCTCAAGTCGAAGGCAAGGTCGAGGTAGTGGTCGCGGAAGGAATCGTTTTGCGCCGGGTCCAGGACCTCCAGCATCGCGCTCGACGGGTCGCCGCGAAAATCAGAGCCCATCTTGTCGATCTCGTCGATCATGAACACCGGGTTCAGCGTCCCGGCGTCGCGCAGTGCGCGCACGATCGTTCCGGGCATCGCCCCGATATAGGTGCGGCGGTGCCCGCGGATCTCGGACTCGTCGCGCAGGCCGCCAACGGAGATCCGCTCGAACTCCCGGCCGAGCGCGCGTGCGATCGACTTGCCGAGGCTGGTCTTGCCAACTCCGGGAGGCCCGACGAAACAGAGAATCGGGCCATGCGAGTCGGGGTTCAGCGAGCGCACCGCCAAGTACTCGAGGATGCGGTCCTTGACCTTCTCAAGGTCGTAGTGATCGGCATCGAGGACCTTGCGGGCGTGCGGGATGTCCAGGTTGTCATCGGTGCGCTTGGACCACGGGACGTCCACCAGCCACTCAAGGTAGCTGCGGATGACGCCGTACTCGGCCGCGGCCGGGGGCAATTTTTCCAATCGGCCCAACTCCCGCTCGGCCGCCTTGGCCGCGTGCTCGGGCAACTCCGCCTCGGCCAGGCGTTCGCGCAATTCGTTTGCCTCGGCCTGCTGCTCGTCGCCCTCGCCAAGCTCCTGCTGAATCGCCTTGAGCTGCTCGCGCAGGAAGAACTCGCGCTGGCCCTTGTCGATTTCCGATTGAACCTGCGACTGGATCTTGGAGCCGAGCTGAATCACCTCCAGCTCGCGCGCGAGGATCTCTGAGAGGCGGCGCAGCCGCCGGGTGACGTCAACCTCCTCCAGGAGCTCCTGCTTTTCGTCCGTCGGAATCCGGAGCGCGCCGGCGATCAGGTGTGTGAGGGCGGACGGATCTTCAATGTTGGTGACAGCAAGCTGCAGCTCCTCCGGCAGGTACGGGATCTGCTCGATGATCTCCGAGAACGAGCGTTGGACGTTGCGGGTCAGCGCTTCCAGCTCGGGCGACTCCGTGACCTCGTCGGGCAGGGCCGAGATCCCGGCAACCAGATACGGCTCCTCCGCCACGAAGTCGCCGATCCGGACCCGTTCCCCGGCCTGGACGAGGATCCTGATCGTCCCGTCCGGAACCTTGAGCATGCGGGCAACCACCCCGGTTACGCCCACGCTGTGAAGCTCCTTGGGGCCAGGTTCCTCCATGTCCCCGTCGCGCGAGGCCACCAAAACCAGCCGGCGCTCGCCGGAGAGGATGTCGTTGACAAGGCGCATCGAGCGCTCCTGTCCTACGGCGAGCGGCGTCAGGGTGTCTGGATAGGCGACCATCTCGCGCAGCGGCAAGACCGGAAGCGCTGCGGGCAGGGGATGCTCCCCCGCCAAGACCGCATCCAGATCCCCGGAATCAACTACCTCCAGCGACGCCACTCAGGGCCGCTCAATCTCAACGCGGGTGGTCACCTGGGCATCTCGAAGCGGAAGCTCGACCCGAAGGATCCCGTCGTCATAGCTGGCCTGGGCCTGCTCAGCGATGACGTCGGCGCCAAGCTCGATCACGCGGCGGAACGCGCCGGCTTCGATCTCGACCTGCTGATAGACACGGCCGACGGTCTCCTGGACGGCCCGCTCGCCGCTGACAATCAGGTCGCGCCCCGATACCTCAAGAATCACCGAGTCGGCATCAATGCCAGCCAGTTCGACGAGGACAACCGCGCGTGGTTGTTCGCGATCGCAGTAATAGACGTCTACCCGAGGCGAGAACCCCGCAGCCAGCCGCGACGCCCGCCCCCGTCCAGCATCGCCCGTCCAGGGTTCGCCCAGCAGCTCGTCCATCTCCCGCCACATCCGCTCAAAGTTCAGGAACAGGTCGCTCTTGCGGTTCACACGTTCAATCTAAGCGAACCGGGCTCCGCTGGGAACCACGCGATCCGATTTGGGCGCCCGCCCCGGTCCTGGACCAATAGGTCGGGGCGACTCGCTCAGGCCGTGGAATGCCGGGCGAGGAGCACCGGTTGCCGCGGTGGAACCAGTCCGTCGGGCGAGTCCGGACGGAAGGTTGAGCACGGTGACTCAAGGTCCAAGGCGCAGAGCTGGTTGCAATGGAAAAAGCAGTCCGCGCAGGTTGGCTTGCCCTTGCGACCGCGCTTCGTCTGGCGACGAGAGAGGCCAACGGCCTCGATGAATTGCTGTTCTGGGTCTGCGACCTGAATCACGTCTGCGACTATCGCAAGCCAGCGCCTCCGCCGCAGGCGTCATCTCGCAAACCGCGTGAAAAATTCAATCCGCGCCGGCTGATCACCGGGGCTACAATCTCGGCCAATGGCGCACGAAAGAACAGCCCGTCTGAGCGCATCTCCGCCCCTGTTCAAGTCCCGGTTTTTGGACTTCTTCTCGCGGGTTCATCCCGTCGTACCGGCGCTGCTCTTCGTGCCGGTCATCACTGCGCTGATCGTGGCCGGCGCCAACCGCGATCTCGCAACAGCCGAGACTGGGCTGTTGGTACTCGCCGGCCTCGCGATCTGGACGTTCAGCGAGTACTGGCTGCACCGGAAGATCTTTCACTGGGAACCCGATCATCCCATCGGTTCGCGTCTTCACTTCATCATTCACGGGGTTCATCACGATCACCCCAACGACCGCATGCGACTCGTGATGCCGCCCGGCGCAAGCATTCCGCTGGCCCTCCTGTTCTTTGGCATCTTCTGGCTGATCTTCGGCTCGCCGACCGCTTATCCGCTGTTCGCCGGCTTCCTTGTCGGCTACCTCGCCTACGACTACACCCACTACTACCTCCACCACGCGGTCCCGAGGACACGACTCGGCAAGCACTTACGCGCACAGCACATGCGCCACCACTTCCAAGACCACCGCTACGGGTACGGCGTTTCCACGCCAATCTGGGATGCCGTGTTCGGCACCCTTCCCCGTAGGCGCCAGGACTGACGCTTTAACTTACTGTTACATTAAGCGTCAACTGACACTGTCACATACCGACCGTGTCAATACTCGAAGGGACTTACACTAAATGGCTGATGCCACAAACGCGGTCGCTGAGGCGACCAACCTGTTGCGTACCCGACTCAAGGAGCTCGACGGCGAACGTGCCAAGCTCGAGCGCGCGCTGGCCAGCCTGACCGGCGGGCGCGAAGGCAAGCGCGGTCCGGGTCGGCCACGCGGATCCGCCGCCGCTCCCGCCAGGCCAGGCAAACGACGCCGTCGCGGCGGCACACGCGCCGACCACGCCGTCAAGCTGATCGGCGAGCGCCCCGGGATCAGCGCCTCCGAGATCGCCAAGGAACTGCGGATCAAGCCCAACTACATGTACCGGGTTCTCGCGGACCTGATCAAGGAAGGCAGGGTCCGAAAGGACGGCCGCTCCTACCACCCTGCCTAGTTCAGCTTGTGCTTTACATACCTCGCCTGCCCGAGGATTCTCTCGTCGGGAAGGCTGTCGACCTGCTCACAGGAGGTCTGGCAGTTGCTGCTCACCAGAATCCGCCAGCCGTACTTGCGCGGGCTGCCGATCAACCGCTTCTTGAACGAGTACTTGAGGGTGCGTCCATTCGGCTTGCTTACCCGGCCGAACTTTGACGTCACTCCGACTCCGCATCGAATGAGGGGATTCCGACCGAATGGCGGCGGGCGGAACTCACTTTCGCAATCCCGGTCCCGGTCCAGGTTCAGTTGCAAAGTGATGAAGTCGTCGCTCAGATCCGTCGGCAAGGGGCCAGCCATCTTCACGGTGTGAACCAGTGTTTTCTTGCCCTTGTGCTTGACCGTGGCTGAGGCAACGTCAAGGCCGGGCTCCGAGGAATCCCCGGAGGGATCCTTGACCCGGTCGCGATTGGCACCAGCCAGGGCCAAGACAGATCCGAACGCAATGACAGAAGTGGCGAGCAGCGCTCCAGCTCGTCTCATGCTTTCCCTCCGTGGTCACGGGTCCAATGCGACCCGATCCTCTCACACGAGGCCGAGGCCCGCAACCGCTTCGCGTTCCTCTTGAAGCTCGGCGATTGAAGCGTCGATGCGGGCGCGCGAGAAGTCGCTGATCTCAAGATCCTGGACGATCTCGTAGTTGCCCCCGGAACAGCGGCATGGATGACCGGCGATGATGCCCTCGGCGATCTCATAGGAGCCGTCGGCGGGCACACCCATCGAGACCCAATCGCCTTCCGGCGTGCCCAGAACCCAGTCACGAACGTGATCGATCGCAGCGTTGGCCGCGGAGGCCGCGGATGACGCGCCGCGCGCGTCGATGATCGCGGCGCCGCGCTTGGCGACGGTCGGGATGAACTCATCCGAGATCCAGCTTTCATCGTTCACCGCATCCCACGCAGACTCGCCCGCGACCTTGGCATTGATGAGATCTGGGTACTGGGACGCCGAGTGGTTGCCCCAGACGGTCATGTTGGTGATCTCCTCGACAGCCGATTCCGTCCGTGCTGCCAGCTGTGACTTGGCGCGATTGTGGTCCAGTCGCATCATCGCGGTGAAGCGCTCGCGCGGCACGTCCGGCGCATGGCTCATCGCGATGAGGGCATTGGTGTTCGCCGGGTTGCCGACCACAAGAATCCGCACGTCATCGGCGGCGCCGGCGTTGATCGCCTCACCCTGGGGCTTGAAGATGCCGCCGTTTGCCTCCAGCAAGTCGGCCCGCTCCATCCCCGGGCCACGGGGGCGCGCGCCGACGAGCAGGCCAACACCGCAGCCGTCAAATGCCGCCTTGGGATCGTCATGGATGTCGATTCCCGACAACAGGGGAAACGCGCAATCGTCGAGTTCCATGGCCGTGCCCTCGGCGGCTTTGACCGCATCAGGAATCTCGAGCAGGTTCAGATGGACGGGGGTGTCGGGGCCGAGCATCTGGCCCGATGCGACACGAAAGAGGATCGCGTAGCCGATTTGGCCGGCGGCGCCGGTGACGGTGACCTTGACTGGGTTAGCCAACTAGTTCATCTCCTTTTCGAGGTTCTCATCAATGGACGCAAGAAATTCCTGCGTCGTTTGGAAGTCCTGTCTGGCGCCGACGAGGAGGGCAAGGTCCTTGGTCATCTTGCCGCTCTCCACAGTCTCGATGCAGACCCGCTCCAGCGTCTCGCCGAAAGCCGTGACATCAGGGGTTTCGTCCATCCGGCCGCGGGCAGCAAGGCCACGGGTCCAGGCAAAGATCGAAGCGATCGGGTTGGTCGAGGTGGGGTTGCCCTTCTGGTGTTCACGGAAGTGGCGCGTAACCGTGCCATGCGCCGCCTCGGCCTCCACCGTCTTGCCGTCCGGAGTCATCAACACGCTCGTCATCAGTCCGAGGGAACCGAAGCCCTGGGCCACCGTGTCGGACTGGACGTCGCCGTCGTAGTTCTTGCAGGCCCAGACGTAACCGCCCTCCCACTTCAGCGCCGCCGCGACCATGTCGTCGATCAGGCGGTGCTCGTAGGTCAGGTCCTGCGCCTCGAACTCGGTCTTGAACTCGGCCTCGTAGATCTCTTCGAAGAGGTCCTTGAAGCGACCGTCGTAGCGCTTCAAGATCGTGTTCTTGGTCGAGAGGTACACGGGGTACCCGCGATCAAGGCCGTAGCGCATCGAGGCGCGGGCGAAGTCGCGAATCGAATCGTCAAGGTTGTACATCGCCATCGCGACGCCGCCACCTGGGAAGTCGTACACGTCCAGCTCGATCGGCTGCGAGCCGTCCTTGGGCGTATAGGTCATGGTCAGGGTGCCTTCGCCAGGAACAACGAGATCGGTCGCGCGATATTGATCGCCGAAGGCGTGACGGCCAATGATGATCGGCTTGGTCCAACCCGGAACAAGGCGTGGAACGTTGGAGATCACGATCGGCTCGCGGAAGATCACGCCGCCGAGGATGTTGCGGATGGTTCCGTTCGGCGAGCGGTACATCTCCTTCAGGCCGAACTCCTCAACGCGCGCCTCATCCGGCGTGATGGTCGCGCACTTGACACCAACCCCGTGCTCCTTGATGGCGTTGGCGGCATCAACGGTTATCTGGTCGTTGGTCTCGTCCCGCTTCTCGATCCCGAGGTCGTGGTAGAGGAGCTCCACATCGAGGTACGGCAGGATCAGCTGCTCCTTGATGAAGGCCCAGATGATCCGCGTCATCTCGTCGCCGTCGAGCTCGACGATCGGGTTCTGAACCTTGATCTTTGCCATGCGTCAGCGCTTCCTTCGGGTCGGGGCGCAAGAATGTATCTGGCCCC
Source organism: uncultured bacterium (assembly GCA_963701205.1). Taxonomy (GTDB): domain Bacteria; phylum Actinomycetota; class Thermoleophilia; order Solirubrobacterales; family 70-9; genus JALZKA01. Next base: position 563,570 of record OY969575.1, read on the forward strand.
GTGACCCAAGCATCACCCAGACAGCCGCGCCGCCTAAGCCTTGACACCCTGGCAGGGGTGGCCAGGCGAATCCCCGATCCCGCCGTGCGGATTGGGCTGACGGGACCGGGTGGCGTCCTCGTCGTCGATCAGATCGTCCGGCTCATGCCGACCAGAGTTCGTCGCGGCCACGATCTGGACGCTGTCGTGCATTGGGAGATAGCATCAGCGTCGGGTCGGGTGCGCAGCTGGTTTTTGGTGTTTGCCGACGGTCGTTGCAGGGCAACGCGACGGCCGCCTGAAGAAGCACCGCGGGCGACGTTTTCGCTCACGGCCGAAGAACTCGTCCGGCTCGCGACCGGGAGAGAGAACCCGATGGCGATGTTCCATGCGGGCAGGATCCAGATCTCCGGCGACCTCTGGTTCGCAGCGCAGCTGTCGTCGATGTTCGCGATCCCGTCGTAGTGAGCGCACTACCATCCAGCGCGATGGCTGCCATCGGGATTCCTGAGGCCGCGACCCACGAGGTCCTAAACCAGGCCGGTCCGCTCGAGAACTACAACGTCTTCGAGGCTGACACGGTTCTGGTCGAAGCGCTCAATCGGGAGGGCGCCGAGTGGGCGGCTGACCAGGCCACGGCCGTTGGCGCCTACGCGGGCAGCGCGACCACCCAGCGCCTGGGCCGCGAGGCCAACGAAAATCCTCCGCGCCTGAAGACCCATGACCGCTTCGGCCACCGGATCGACGAGGTCGAGTTCCACCCCGCCTGGCACGAGCTGCTCGGCGCGGGGGTCGGCTTCGGTCTGCACTCCTTGCCATGGGAAGAGCCGCGGCCGGGGGCACACGTCGCCCGCGCAGCGATGTTCTCCTGCTTTGGCCAGGCCGAGGCCGGTGTCGGTTGCCCGATCTCCATGACCTATTCGTCGCTGCCGGCCCTTCGCGCCCAGCCCGAACTCGCGGCGGAGTGGGAACCACGCCTGACGACGCGCCATTACGACGGCGAGCGCCTGCGCCCGGCGCCCGACAAGGCTGGTGCGCTCTGCGGGATGGCGATGACGGAGAAGCAGGGAGGCTCGGACGTTCGCGCCAACACGACGACCGCGGCGCCGCTGAACGGCGGCGGCCCGGGGGCCGAGTACGCCCTGACGGGCCACAAATGGTTCTGCTCCGCGCCGATGTGCGACGTCTTCCTTGTCTTGGCGCAGGCGCCCGGCGGCCTTTCGTGCTTTTTGTTGCCCCGCTTCACTCCCGATGGTGAGCGCAACCGGATGCACCTTCAGCGCCTGAAGGACAAGCTCGGCAACCGCTCCAACGCTTCGTCGGAGGTCGAGTTCCGCGGCGCCTGGGCGCGAATGATCGGCGAGGAAGGCCGCGGGGTGCCGACGATCATCGAGATGGTCAATCACACCCGGCTCGATTGCGTCTTGGCCGGTGCGGGCGCCATGCGGGCGGGCACCGCTCACGCGATTCACCATTGCAGCGGCCGGGCCGCCTTCGGCAAGCTGCTGGTCGATCAGCCGTTGATGCAAAACGTGCTGGCCGACCTCGCGATCGAGTCCGAGGCCGCCACGATCGCGGCGATGCGCCTTGCGCGCGCCTACGACGAGGCTGGCGCGGGCGACGAACGCGCGATCGAGTTCCGCCGCCTTGCGAACGCGGTGCTCAAGTATTGGCTCAATAAGCGGGCCCCCACCCATGCCGCGGAAGCCCTGGAGTGCCATGGCGGCAACGGTTACGTCGAGGAATCCGGAATGCCGCGGCTCTACCGCGAGGTGCCGCTCAACTCAATCTGGGAGGGCTCGGGCAACGTGCAGTGCCTTGACGTGCTTCGCGGCATGGCGCGAAACCCGGCGTCGGTCGAGGCGTTCTTTGCCGAAGTGGCCGAGGCCGAGGGCTCCGATGCCCGCCTTGACTCGGCAGCGGCGGAATTGCGCGACGAGTTCAGCGACCTGGACCAGATCGAGGCACGCGCTCGCCGGGTGGTCGAGTGGATGGCGCTGGTCCTGCAGGGCTCGCTGCTGGTGCGCTTTGGCGACGAGGCCGTAACCGACGCGTTCTTGGCCACCCGCCTCGGCGGGGACGCGGGACGAGCCTTCGGGACACTGCCGCCGGGTGTCGATTTCGCCCGAATCATCAAGCGGCACGCGCCGGCCTGAACCATGGACCCCGAGCGCGTCAAGATCAACGTTGACGGCGGCATCGCCGATGTTCGGCTTGTGCGCGGCGACAAGCACAACGCGCTCGACTACGCGATGTTCCAAGCACTCGACGCGGCGAGCGCCGCGCTGGCAACCCGCACAGATGTGCGCTGCGTCGTCCTCTCCGGCGATGGCCCCAGCTTCTGTTCAGGACTTGATTTCCCGAGCTTCATGGGTTCCGACGTTGGCGTCGACGAGATGATCGAGTCGACCCCCGGAAACGCGGCGAACATCGTTCAGCGGGTCTCCTACGACTGGCAGCGCCTGCCGATGCCGGTGATCGCCGCCCTTCATGGCAACTGCCTGGGTGGTGGGGCGCAGATCGCGCTTGGGGCTGACATCAGGATCGCTGCGCCGGACACGAAGATTTGCATCATGGAGATCCGCTACGGGCTGATTCCCGACATGGGCATCAGCCAGGCGTTGCCGGTGCTCGTCTCGCTCGATGTCGCCAAGGAACTGACCTTCAGCGGCCGCAAGGTTGAGGCCCCGGAAGCACTTGAGCTGGGCCTTATCACCCGCATCGCCGCCGACCCGCTGGCTGCGGCCACTGAGCTGGCGCAGGCAATCGCGGGCCGGTCGCCGCACGCGATTCGCGCGGCAAAGCAAATGCTGAACGGTGCCTTCCGGGCGCGCTCGGAGGAGTCGCTGGCGCTCGAGGCCGAACTTCAGCGCACCCTGATCGGAAGTCCGAACCAGATCGCAGCGGTGACTGCGACGCTGGCCAAGCAGCCCGGCGATTTCGAGGACCCGGCCTGAGCCCGCAAGCTTCGGCCCTCTGATGCCGGCCCGCGCCGCCTTGACGCTCTTTCACGTCCGCGGAATCCGCGTCGGCGTTGACTACTCCTGGTTCTTCGTCCTCTTCCTGGTGATCCTCTGGCTGTCGGGCTACTACGAGGAGGTCCTGGGCACTACGGCGTCGAGTTCGACTCCATACGTACTCGCGGCCGTCAGCGCCTTTGCCTTCTTCGCGTCAATCCTGTTGCACGAACTCGGCCATGCCCTGGTTGCGATGCGCTACGGAATTGCGATCACGGAGATCACGCTTTGGCTTTTCGGCGGCGTTGCCCAGATGGCCCGCGACACGGATTCCGCCCGGGCCGAGTTTCGAATCGCTACGGCTGGCCCCGCGGTTACGTTGCTGATTGCGATCGTCTGCGCTGTGGTCGGAATTGGCCTGGCCGGCTCCGAGCAGGGATTCATCGACGCGATGGTCGTCTCCGAGGACGCTGACATCTCCGGGCCACTTGCGGTCCTCGCCTGGCTGGCCTCAATCAACATGCTCGTACTTGTCTTCAACCTGATTCCGGCCTTCCCGCTCGACGGCGGCCGGATTGCCAGGGCAATCGCGTGGAAGCTGACCGGCGATCGCAACCGCGCAACCAGCTTTGCCGCGAACCTGGGCCAGGTTTTCTCCTACATGTTTGTCGCCATCGGCATCCTGCTGCTTCTGCAGGGCGCCGTGGTCAGCGGCATTTGGCTCGCCCTGATCGGCTTTCTGCTCGGCTCCTCGGCTCGCAGTACGGCGGCGCGCTCCGCAGTCAGTAGCCGCTTGGGCGGGGTCACGATCGCCGACGTGATGGACGACGAGCCCGTCGCCATCGCCGGCGATACAACGGTTGAGCGTGCGCTGGATGAGTATTTCCTGCGCTATCAATGGCCATGGTTTCCGGTTGTGGACTCCGGCCGGCGGTTTGTCGGCCTGCTGATCCGCGAGTCCGCGGACGCCGTCCCGGAGGAGGCCCGCGCCACCCAAACGGTGGCCGATACGTTCGAGCCCGACTCGACCCAGGGCGTATCGGTTCGCGACGACGCTGGCCTTGAGACGTTGCTGGGCAACACCGCGCTGGCCCGACTCGGGGCGCTCGCCGCGGTTGACGAGGGCGGCATCCTGCGGGGGGTCATCACCCGGGATCAGGTGGCACGCGCCCTGCGAGACGCATTGGATGCGCCCCCGACGGGGGAAGCCGTTTAGGATCGCCCGGTTGTCTACGCGAGCCAGAGGGCGGCGCGAGAAGCTGGTGTTGTTGGACGTGATTGGGAGAAGGTCAGGACGGTGAGCGCACCGGCGACGATGCCCGCTGCTCGCGGCCGGGCACCAACACGCGGGGCGTGGATCCGAGAGGTCTGGCGCTCGTCGGTTGGCAAGAAGGTGATTGTCGCGATCACCGGGACCGTCCTCGTGCTGTACGTGATCGCGCACATGCTCGGCAACCTCAAGGCGTTCCAGGGCATCGGTGCGAACGGCGCGCCGATCGACACCTACGCGGAGTGGATTCGCACAGTCGGTGAGCCGGTGATCCCGCACGAAGGAGTGCTGTGGATCGCGCGCGCGATCCTCTTGGCCTGCCTGGTCATTCACATGGTTGGCGTGATCCAGCTTGCGAAGCGCAACGCCGCCGCCCGGCCGGCAGGCTACCCCGCCCCGCGCATCGCCCGCTCGTTTGCCTCCCGGACGATGCTGGTTGGCGGCCTCTTTTTGTTCGCGTTCATCGTCTTCCACATCCTGCACTTCACGACCGGCACGATCGACCCGGGGGCGTTCGCCGAAGGCGCGGTCTATCGCAACCTCGACGAGGCGTTTTCGAGCCCGTTCTTCGTGGCGATCTACATCGCAGCGCCAATTACGCTAGGCCTGCACCTGCGCCATGCCATTTGGAGCGCGATTCAAACCGGCGGTTTTGACAAGCCGAACCGAAACCCGACGATCCGCAGGGGGGCGAACTTCATCGCCCTCGCCGTTACGGTGGGGTTCGCAGCGGTCCCGATCGCATTCTGGACGGAATTGATCGGATGAGCGACGCAAGGCGCGAAACCAACTTGACCCCCGGGAGGGCCTCCCCCGGATGAGCGACGCAAGGCGCGAAACCAACATTTCCCCCCGGGAGGGCATGGTCCGGATGAGCGAGGCTCGATCATGAACTTGGACGCGCGAATTCCGGCTGGGCCGATCGCCGACAAGTGGCACAACTGGCTCGATGATCACCGGCTTGTTGGGCCGCGCCAGCGCGGCGACCACACGGTAATCGTCGTCGGCACCGGGCTGGCCGGAGCCTCGGCGGCGGCCACGCTTGCCGGCCAGGGCTACCGGGTGGAGGCCTTCTGCTTCCAGGATTCGGCCCGACGCGCCCACTCGATCGCGGCCCAGGGCGGGATCAACGCGACCAAGGACTACGCAAATGAGGGCGATTCGGTCAGACGCCTGTTCGTTGACACGATGAAGGGCGGCGACTTCCGGGCTCGTGAGGCGAACGTTTGGCGCCTGGCCGAAACTTCGACCAACATCATCGATCAGGCGGTAGCCCAGGGGGTTCCCTTCAACCGCGAGTACGGCGGCATGCTCGCCACCCGCTCGTTCGGTGGCGTGCTCGTGGAGCGCACCTTCTACTGCCGCGGGCAGACCGGCCAGCAACTGCTGCTCGGCGCCTACTCTGCCCTGCAGCGCCAGGTCGCGGAGGGCAACGCCCGCGTCCACAATCGGCACGAGCTGCTTGACGTCGTCCTTGTGGGAGGGCAGGCGCGCGGCATCATCGCCCGCAACCTCGTCACGGGTGAGATCGAGCGCCACTCCGCTGACGCGGTAGTTCTGGCCACAGGTGGCTATTGCAACGTCTACTTCCTGTCCACGAACGCGATGGGTTGCAACGTGACGGCCGCCTGGCGGGCGCACCGGCGCGGCGCGGCATTTGCCAATCCCTGCTTTACCCAGATCCACCCCACCTCAATTCCGCAATCGGGCGAGTACCAATCAAAGCTGACGCTGATGAGCGAGTCGCTTCGCAATGACGGTCGGGTTTGGGTCCCGCGCAAGCAGGACGAGACCCGCGACGCGGGCCAGATCCCGGAAGGTGAGCGCTATTACTACCTGGAGGAGCGCTACCCCCGGTTTGGCAACCTCGTCCCGCGCGATGTTGCGTCCCGGGCCGCAAAGATCGTTTGCGACGACGGGCTCGGGGTCGGAGCAACTGGGCGTGCCGTGTATCTCGACTTCCGCGACGCGATCGCCGAGCGCGGCGAGCACGTAATCGAGGAGCGCTACGGAAACCTGTTCGAGATGTATGAGCGGATAACGGGCGAGAGCCCGTGGAAGACGCCGATGAAAATCTACCCGGCGCCGCACTACTCAATGGGCGGGTTGTGGGTCGATTACGAGTTGCAGACCACGATCCCCGGCCTGTTTGCGATCGGTGAATCGAACTTCTCCGATCACGGCGCCAACCGGCTTGGAGCGAGCGCGATGATGCAGTGCCTGGCCGATGGCTACTTCATCGCCCCGCACACGGTGACGAACTTCGTCAGCGGGATCTCCGACCAGGTCGGCACCGACGACCCCGCCTTCGACGACGCGGAGCGCGACGTGCGCGAGCGCGTGGACCGGCTCCTCAACGTCGGCGGCACCACTCCGCAGACCGTCTTTCACCGTGAGCTCGGCGAGGTGATGCTGGACCGCTGCGGGATCACCCGCGACGCCGAAGGGCTGCGGGGCGCCCTGGACCGCGTGCGCGAAATCCGCGAGGCATTCTGGTCGGACCTGAAGATTGAGCCGGGCGCCGATGGCATCAACCAGACTCTTGAGAACGCGAGCCGGATCTCAGACTTCCTCGAATTGGCGGAGCTGATGTGCCGTGACGCCCTGGTCCGGGAGGAGTCGTGCGGCTGTCACTTGCGTGAGGAGCACCAGACCGACGAAGGTGAAGCGCTTCGCGACGACAAGGGATTCGCCAACGTCCAGGTGTGGGGCTGGAAGGGCGAGGGTGTCGAGCCCGAGTTTGCGACGGAGGACCTGCGCTTCAATGACGTCGAGCCTGTGACAAGGTCGTACAAGTAGACGATGCTGATCAAGCTCGACATCTGGCGGCAACCCACCGGCGACGCGGAGGGCGTATTCGAGCGACACGAGGTCGAGATCGACGGCGACGCGTCGTTTCTGGAGATGCTCGACGTCCTCAACGACCGGCTGATCTCCGAGGGCAAGCGCGCGATCGCATTCGATCACGACTGCCGCGAGGGGATCTGCGGATCGTGCTCGCTGCTGATCGGCGGCACTCCACACGGCCCGCGCCAGGTCACCAGCTGCCAGATCTATATGCGCGATTTCGAAGACGGCGCCGAGCTGACCGTGGAGCCGTTCCGGTCAACGGCCTTCCCCGTTCTGCGCGACCTGATCGTTGACCGCTCGGCGCTCGACCGCGTTGTCGAGGCCGGCGGCTACATCTCCGTCAACGCCGGGCCGAAGCCGGAGCCAAACTCGATGCCCATCCACCCGGAGACGCAGGAGGCGGCGATGGACGCAGCCATCTGCATCGGTTGCGGCGCCTGCGTAGCCGCCTGCCCGAACGGCTCCGGGATGCTGTTCACCGGCGCCAAGGTCACCCACTTGAACCTGCTGCCCCAGGGCGAACCCGAACAGCACCACCGGGCGCGAGCGATGGTCCGCCAGCACGACGACGAGGGGTTCGGCGCCTGCACAAACACTGGCGAGTGCCAGCAGGTCTGCCCCCAGAACATCTCGATCAAGGTGATCGGCGAACTCAACCGCGAATACCGCTCGGCGATGATCCACAAACTGCGTGAGCGCGGCGGCCCCCTCGAGGCCCAATAGCCCGCGGCGTGCGCCGGGCGGGGGATTCGCGGACCCGGACACGTGGTGGGCAGCGCGGTGGCGGGCCACGTCGTAGAGTTACGGAGCCCCGTCGTCGAGCTTCAGGAGCGTCCATGTCTGAGACCCAAACCGTCGCCGAACCCGCCCACAACGGGGACGCTTCTGACGGCACCCTGGCCGTCACGAACCCCGCGACCGGCGCCGAAGTCGCTCGCGTTGCTCAGCAGAGCGAGAACGAGGTACGCGAGGCGGTGGCAGCGGCCCGTGCGGCACAGCCGGCTTGGGCGGCCCTCGGATTTGACGGTCGCGCCAAGGTCCTGAAGCGCGCACAGAAGTGGACCGTCGAGAACACCGACCGGATCGCTGAGACGATCGTCTCCGAGACCGGCAAGACCTACGAGGACGCGCTGCTGGCGGAGGTGGCCTACGCCTCTGCGGGCTTCGGTTTTTGGGCCAAGCATGCGGCGAAGTACCTTGCCGACGAGAAGATTCGTACGTCGAATCGGTTCGTGCTCGGCCGCAAGTTGCGAGTCCGCTACGCGCCAGCCGGTGTAATCGGGGTTATCGGTCCGTGGAACTACCCGCTGACCAACTCTTTCGGCGACTGCATCCCGGCGCTCGCCGCTGGCAACTCGGTCGTTCTGAAGCCCGCCAGCCTTACCCCCTTGACCTCGCAGTTGATGCTCGAGGGCCTACTGGAGTCCGGTCTGCCCGAGGACGTCTACCGCGTGGTGGTCGGCGCCGGCAGCAAGATCGGCAACGCCCTGATCGACGCGGTTGACGGAATCATGTTCACCGGCTCAACCGATATCGGCAAGAAAGTCATGGAGCGCGCCTCGCAAACACTCACGCCCGTCAGCCTGGAGCTCGGCGGCAAGGATCCAATGATCGTCCTGCGCGACGCCGAGTTGGATCGGGCCGCCAACGCCGCCACCTTCTACTCGATGCAAAATGGCGGCCAGACCTGCATCTCGGTCGAGCGGGTCTATGTCGAGGAACCGGTCTATGACGAGTTCGTCGCCAAGTTGGCGGAGCGGATCGGTGAGCTTCGGCAGGGAGTGCCCGGCGATCCGGCCACCGTGGAGGTCGGGGCGATCACATCGCCTGAACAGGGCGAGATCGTGGCAGCGCATGTCAACGATGCCCGGGCCAAGGGCGCCCGGATACTTGTGGGCGGCAAGAAGGGCGACGGTCCCGGCGACTTCTACGAGCCCACGCTGATCGCCGACGCCGACCACTCAATGCTCTGCATGACCGAAGAGACGTTTGGGCCGACGCTGCCCGTAATGAAAGTGAAGAGCGCCGACGAAGCTGTTCGGCTCGCCAACGACTCGCCCTACGGGCTGCAGTCGTCGGTCTGGACGAAGAGCTCCTCGCGTGGGCGAGAGCTCGCCACCCAACTCGAGTCCGGCGTCTGCTGCGTCAACGACGCCTGCATCAACTACGTCGCACTCGAGTTGCCGATGGGCGGCTGGAAAGAATCGGGGATGGGCACCCGCCACGGCGCCGACGGCATTCGCAAGTACACACGCAAGCAGACGTTGCTCACTACCCCCGCCGCGCTCTCAATGAAGAAGGAGCTTCACTTCTTCCCGTACTCGGAGCGCAAGACCGGCTTCATCAAGCGGGCGATCGGCCTGCTCTACGGGCGCGGCAAGCGCGACTGAAACCTCGCCTCTGAGGCTTTGATGAATGAGGGCACTGCCCGGAAGCTCGTATTCGCCGACCCGGGGCAGCTGAGACGATTAGGAAACCGTCGCCTCGCCGCTTAGCTAATCAGGGCGAGGGGTCCAACGAGTCCCAATACGTTGGGCGATGCAACAACTCAAGCTTGATTCCGTCCGGGTCGTAGAAGTACACGGCGTAATAACCGGGGGTATATGCGTACTCCGATGGAACGTCAATGCACAGGTGATGGATGCCGACCGCGGAGCGGTCGTAGGGGACACCATGCGCCCCGGAGCGTTTCTCGCGAAGACCGACCGCGGCAACCCCTGGATCGCCGACTGAGAGGTAGTGGATGGTCTCGCCGCGCTCACCGTCCACCTCGCGAAATCCTGACCAGCCGAGCGGTTCGAGCAGCCCGCCCTAGAAAGGCAGGCTTCGCGCGATCGAGCTGACAACGAGATCGACATGACTGAGCTTTGAGGGTGGCCTAGCGGTCAACGGTGAGGGCAGCCCGGCCAGCAACAGGGCCGGCGCTTTCCTTCGAGGAGCTCCTCACGGACCCGTTCGATGTGCTTGCTCCTCGTCTCCGGCTTCTTCACCGAGATAACCCAGCAGATCCACTCATTTCGCGCTAGCGGCGTGAGGTCGTTCCATGCGTCGCATACCTCTGGCGCGGAGAGGGCCTGTCGAAGGTCTGCCGGCACCCGGTGTACGACCCCGGTGGCGATCACTGTTGTGGTTTTCGTGGGCATATCGACTGACTCCGAGATTAGCCCCTGGCCCAAGAGGCCCGGAGTCGAATCGGTCGTCCAATAAAGTGCGCGACCGCAGATGCCGCGCCACGATGTCTTAGTCATTGGAGCCGGGCTCGCTGGTCAGCGGGCTGCCCTCGCCGCCGCCCAGATGGGCGTCAGCGTCGGGATCATCTCCAAGGTCCACCCCGTGCGCTCGCACTCGAACGCCGCGCAGGGTGGAATCAACGCCGCGCTCAACCCCGACGACTCGTGGGAGTCCCACGCGTTCGACACGATCAAGGGATCGGACTACCTGGGCGACCAGGACGCGATCGAGATCATGTGTCGCGAGGCACCCGAGGAGATCATCCACCTCGAACACCTGGGCGTCCCGTTTCACCGCAACGACGAGGGACTGCTCGGCACGCGGGCCTTTGGTGGTGCATCCCAGGCGCGCACCTACTACGTCGCCGACATCACCGGCCAGGCGATCATGCACGTCCTCTACGAACAGCTGATGAAGCACTCCGACTCCGTCGATCGCTACGAGGAGTACTTCACGACGGCGCTGGCGATCGACGATGGGGGCAACTGCGTCGGCGCGGTCACGCGCAATGTCCGCGACGGGCAGATGGAGCTGTTCGAGGCCAAGAACGTGATCCTCGCCACCGGCGGCAATGGGCAGATCTGGAAGCCGACCACGAATGCCTTGATCTGCACCGCCGACGGAATTGCCATGGCCTACAGGGTCGGCGCCCCGCTGATGGACATGGAGATGATCCAGTACCACCCGACGTGCCTGGCGGGCAAGGGGTTTCTGATCACCGAAGGCGCCCGCGGCGAGGGCGCCCACCTGCTGAACGCGAAGGGCGAGCGCTTCATGGAGCGCTACGCGCCAAACAAGATGGAGCTTGCGTCCCGCGACGTCGTCTCCCGCGCGGAGCAGACCGAGATCAACGAGGGCCGCGGCTTCCCCGACGGGACCGTCGCCCTGGATGTCACGGTCGTGCCAAAGAAGCGCGTTCACGAGGCCCTGCGCGAGATCGTGCTCGTCGGCCGCGACTTTGCGGGCGTGGACATCACCAAGGAACCGATCCACATCAAGCCCGGCAACCACTACACGATGGGCGGGATCAAGACCGACGTCCACGGCGCAACCAGCGTTCCCGGCCTCTATGCCGCCGGCGAATGCGCCTGCGTCTCGGTACACGGCGGCAACCGTCTGGGAGCGAACTCCCTGCTGGACACCCTGATCTTCGGCCGACGTGCAGGCGAGCACGCCGCCAACCGCGCCAAGCAAACTGCCCACACGACGCCGGCCAACGCGGTACTCGCCGATGAGGAGCGCCAGATCGCCGACATCATCGGCCGCGAGCGGGGCTCCGGTCGCCGGGTATCCGAGATCAAGCTGGAGCTAGGCCGCACGATGGACAAACACGTCGCCGTGTTCCGCGACAAGGAGGGCATCACGCGGGCGCTTGAGATCGTTCGCCGCCTGAAGGAGGAGGCCGAGTCGGCATACATCGACGACGGCGGCACCGTCTTCAACCAGGACGTCCTCGGCGCCATCGAGCTCAAGTTCATGCTTGAGTCGGCCGAGTGCAGCTGCCTTGGCGCCCTGCACCGCGAGGAGAGCCGCGGCGCCCAGTTCCGTACGGACTTCCCGGAGCGCAACGACGACGAGTGGCTGAAGCACATCGATTTGACCTTGAACGGCGACGAGCCCGAGATCTCATACTCCGACGTAACGATCACCGATTGGCAGCCAGAGGAGCGGACGTACTAGATGCCGGCTTTGCTCGAAAGCAGCATGAGCGGACACCGAAGGAGAGAGGGTTAGCAATGGCCAACTACACACTCAGGGTCCGCCGTCACAAGCCCGAGGCCGACGACCGAGGATCAGCAGGGCCCTACTGGGAGGACTTCCAGGTTGACCTTGACCCAACGCTTTCGGTGCTCGACGGCCTGCTTCAGGCCAAGGATCGCCAGGACGGCTCACTGGCGGTTCGTTGTTCGTGCCGGGCCGCAATCTGCGGCTCCTGCGGGGTCAAGGTCAACGGCCAATCCACGCTTGCCTGCAAGACCCAGATCGGCGAGGCGCAGGCGGGCGCCAACCGCGTCGATGAAGGCCCGCACGCCGCCCGGGCCAACCGGCCGGGATCGGAGCCGATCATCGTCGAGCCGATGGGAAACATGCCGGTGATCAAGGACCTCGTCACCGATATGGAGTCGAGCCACTGGGAGAAGATGCGCCGGGTCACCCCCTGGCTCCTCGACGACGGCAATCCGCCCGAGCGCGAACGCGTCGTTCCCCACGAGGCGATGGTCGATATCACGCAAACCATCTCCTGCATCCAGTGCGGCGCCTGCGTTTCGTCGTGCCTTTCGATGGAGGCCTCGCCAGAGTTCATCGGTCCGGCAGCGCTTGCCAAGGCCTATCGGTTCGTCGGCGATCCACGCGACGCACAGGCCAAGGAGCGTCTTTATGACCTGGCCCAGGATCCACACGGAATCTACGACTGCACCCATTGCTTTAGCTGCGTTGACGCCTGCCCCAAGGGCGTCGCGCCGATGGACCAGATCATGCGCCTGCGGCGCCTGGCCGGCGAGCACGAGATCGACGACCAAAACAACGGCCACCGCCACGAGGCTGCCTTCGTCAAGATCATCGAGTCGAAGGGCACGCTCGACGAATCGCTGCTGTTGCAGGAATCGTTCGCTCCGGGCGTCAAGGGCAAACTTGCGCCCAGGCCGGCGGCGATCAAGGGCCTGCTTGAGTCAATTCCAACCGCGATTCGGGGCATCCGCACCGGCAAGATGCGCTCCCTGGCAAAGCTGATTCCCGGTATCCATCCCAAGCTCCCAGGCGATTCCCAGGATCACGTAAAGAAGATTTACGAGCGCGCCGAGGAGAGCCGCGTCCAGTTCAACCTCTACATCGAGGGCACCGACGACGAGGTCGCTGAGGCGACCGACGAGGAGAGGGCAACAGCATGAAGTTGGCGTACTGGCCCGGCTGCGTTTCGCGCGGCTTCACGACGGAGCTACACGGCTCAATGGCGCTGGTCGCCGAAGGACTGGGCCTCGAACTCCAGACCCTGGACCGGGCGAATTGCTGCGGCGCCGGGGTAATCGCCGAGCACAACCAGGAACTCGCCGACACCCTGAACGCCCGGACCTTCGCCCTTGCCCAGGAAACCGGCCTGGCGATGATGAACATCTGTTCGACCTGCCAGGGCGCGATGTCCGAATGCCAGGAGCGCCTTGATGCCAACGCCGCCTACCGCAAGCACATCAACGAGGCCCTCTCCGGCGAAGGCCTCGAATACGTCGCCGGCAAGGACGGCTTTACGAACAAGAATTTCCTCTGGCTTTTGGTCGAAGACATCGGCCTGGACGCGCTGCGCGCCAAGGTCACCCGCCCCCTTGAGGGCCTTCGCGTCGGGCCGTTTTACGGCTGCTACGTCCTGCGCCCGAAGACCCGGCTTGGCTACGACGATCACCCCGAGCGCGATCTGTACCTGGAACAGGTGATCGACGCAGTCGGCGGCCAGGTGGTCGAGTACGACGGAGCGCGAAAGTGCTGCGGGTTCCCGGTGATCACGATGAACCGCGAGACCTCGCTGACCCAGGCTGGCACGCATGTGGGCGACGCCATCGATTCCGGCGCCGATTGCCTTGTAACGCCATGCCCGCTCTGCCACCTCAACCTCGACCTGCAGCAGCCGGAGGCCGCCAAGGTCGTCGGCCGGGATCTTGGCCTGGCCGTGCTCCACCTGCCCCAGCTGATCGGTCTGGCGATGGGCTTTGAGCCCAAGCAGCTGGGCATGCAAAAGCACATCGCCTCGACCGAGCGAGTGGTCGAGCGGTTGACCGGCGCCGCCGCCTAGACCGCACGTTGACGCTTGCTAACCTGCCGCGCCGATGACTGATGCGGAGCTTCTAGAGCCGTCACCCGAAATCCAGCAGCTCGTGCTGTTTGGCCGGATCGACGAGGCCGTCCACCTCTACGCCAAACAGGCGGAGGTTGACGAGCCAACCGCGCGCCGCGTCATCGAAGCGCTGGCCGCAGCGTAGAACGACGCCGGGATGATCGCCCTTCCAGTCGCGGCCGCCTCGGACGCAGCCGGTGCGCTCACCGACCTTGCGATCGTCCTCGTCGCGGCGAAGATCGGCGACGAGGTCTTCAAGCGGATCGGGCAGCCCGCAATCGTGGGCGAGATCCTGGCCGGATTGATCGTCGGCCCAGCCGTCCTTGGCCTCGTCGAGATCAGCGAGATCCTCGATATCTTCGCCGAACTGGGGGTGGTCTTCCTGCTGTTCTGGGTCGGCCTGGAGACACGCCTGCATGAGATGCGCGAGGTGGGCGGCATCGCGCTTCGGGTGGGCTTGGCTGGGGTAGTCCTGCCGTTTGGGGCCGGGCTCGGCATTGCCCTTGCCCTTGGCGAATCCATTGAGACGGCGATCTTCGTGGGGGCAGCGCTGTCCGCCACCAGCGTGGGCATCACGTCTGCCGTCCTGGCCGAGGTGGGCGCGCTCGGCGGCAGGGCCGCGCGCACGATCATCGGCGCCGCCGTGATCGACGACATCCTTGCCCTGATCCTCGTAGCCGTGGCCGTCGGGATCGCCGCCGAGGGCGGTGTGGATTTGATCTCGATTCTGGTCGCGCTCGGGTTCGCCGGGGCATTTTTGGCGTTCTTTGCCCTCGGCGGGGTTCGCCTGATGCAGGCGCGGCCCAACCTTCTGCAAGAGCCGCGCTTTGCCGAGTCGCCGCTGCTCCCGGCGGTGATCCTTTGCCTCGTGCTGGCGGCCCTGGCGGCGGAGATCGGCCTGGCGACCGTCATCGGCGCGTTCATCGCTGGCCTGATCGTGGCCGAGACAAAGGAGCAGCATCCGATCGAGGAGGAGGTCGAAGGCCTCTACGCGTTCTTTCCTCCGTTCTTTTTCGCGTCGATCGGAATCGGTCTGGAGATTGATGTATTCAGCGACCCGGAGACGATCGCAATCCTGGCGTTGATCACGCTGATCGCCGTCGCCACAAAGGCGATCGGCTCGGCGCTCGGCGCTCGGGCACTCGGCCCCGCCGACGCGCGGATCGTCGCGATCGGCATGGTGCCCAGGGGCGAGGTCGGGATCATCGTCGCCGGGATCGGCGCCGGCGCCGGGGTGATTGACGCCCAGCTCTTCGCCGTGATCGTCGGGATGTCGGTGCTGACCACGGTGCTCGTGCCGCCCATCCTCGGCAGAGCCGTCAAACAGGGCGCCTTATAAGCTCATCGCGGTGAGCCGGGAAGCCTGGTCGGCGACCAAGCCGCCATGCCATTTGCCGTCGCCACATTCCTCCTCGCACTTGCGCTAATCGCAAGCGAGCGCTTGCACCGCACCAAGGTGGCCCTGATCGGCGCAGCGCTGATGGTCCTCTTCGTCGGGGGCTACAACCAGGAGGCGGCCACCGAAGCGGTTGACTTCAACACGATCGGGCTCCTGGCCGGGATGATGATCCTGGTCTACCTGACCCAGCAGACCGGCGCCTATGACTACATCGCGATCCGTGCCGGCCAACTGTCGAAGGGCGAGCCGTTCAAGGTCGTGCTCTACATGGCAGGAACGACGGCGCTGCTCTCGGCGTTCCTCGACAACCTGACCACGATCCTGCTCGTCGTTCCGATCACGTTCCTGCTCGCCGACGCGCTGGATATCGACCCGATCCCCCTGATCATCATTGAGGTGGTCGCCTCCAACATCGGCGGCACTGCGACGCTGATCGGTGATCCACCGAACATCATCATTGCCGGCGCGACCGGCCTCTCGTTCAACGACTTCCTGGTCAACCTGGCCCCGATCGTCCTCCCGGTCTTTGCGATCGTCGTCGCGGGCTTATTTCTCTACTACCGGCCACAACTGCAAACGGAACCCAGGGCCCGACAGATGGTCATGGAACTCGACGCCAAGGCGTCGATTCGCGACTGGGACGAGTTGCGGCGAACCGTGCCGGTGCTGCTCGCAACGGTGTTGGCGTTCTTCTTTCACCAAGCGCTCCACATCGAGCCGGCCACCGTGGCCCTGACGGGCGCCTCCGTCGGGCTGCTTGTGACGCGAATTGACCTCGAGCAGGCGCTTTCGAAGATCGAGTGGCCCACGCTTTTCTTCTTCGTTGCACTGTTCGTGATGGTCGGGGCGCTCGAGCACACCGGCGCGATCTCCGATTTGGCGACGGGTGTCAAGGACCTGACTAACGGCAACCGATCGGCCGAACTCCTGGGCATCGTCTGGATCGGCGGGTTCGGTTCCGCCGTCGTGGACAACATCCCGTTCACGACGGCGATGATCCCGGTGGTGACGGAGCTGAAAGGCAACAGTGGCGATGACGCCTACTGGTGGGCGCTCTCGCTCGGCGCCTGCTTCGGCGGCAACGCCACGATCATCGCCGCCGCCGCGAACGTCGCCGCTGCCGGTCTGACCGAGCGTGCCGGCATGCCGATCCGCTTCCTGGACTTCATGCGCATCGGCATCCCGGTTACCGTTGTCAGCCTGTTGATCGCATCCGCGTACGTCGCGCTGCGCTACATAGCCCTCTAAGCGAAGCAGGATCAATGCCCGATTCAATCGTCAAGCAGGCCCTCCGCGAGATCGAGCCGCTTGTAACCACCGATACCGTCAAGGCTGCCGCGCGCCGGGTCATCGCCGCCGAACTGCCGGGTCTGCCCGTAGTCGATGATGTGGGCGGCTTCGCCGGGATCTTCGGCGAGCGAGAGTTCATGGCGGCGCTCTTTCCCGGCTACCTGGGCGAGCTCTCATCGTCGGCGATGATCAAGCGATCGATTGACGAGTCCATTGAACGCCGCGAGAGCTGCTGGAACGAGCCGGTCGCCAATTACCTGACCACGGATCACGTGCTCGTCGAGGACGACTACTCCGACACGCAGCTTGCCGAGCTGTTCTTGCACCACCGGGTGCTGGTGATCCCGATCGCAACTGAGGGCAAGGTCCACGGCATCATCACGCGCGCGGACTTTTTTCGGGGACTGGTCGATCGCGTCGAAGGCGCGAAGGGCTAGGCGAACGCGCCGGGCGGATCCGGCACCCTGACCAACCCCTGCTCTACCAAGAGCTCCGCGACCTGGACGGCGTTGGTCGCGGCCCCCTTGCGCAGGTTGTCACCAACGACCCAGATATTCAGGCAGCGCTCACGCGACGGATCGCGGCGGATGCGGCCGACGAGTACCTCGTCACGTCCGGTCGCGTCGATCGGCATCGGGTAGAGCCCCTGGCCAGGTGAATCGACCACCGTTACTCCAGGAGCGGCAGCCAGGATCTCGCGACATCCTTCCGGCGAGAGATCGCGGCTGGTCTCGATATTGATCGACTCGGAATGCCCCGTCACAACCGGAACCCGCGCGCAGGTCGCGCTGATTCTCAATTCTTCTCCGGCGCCGAGAATCTTGCGGGTCTCGGCCATCACCTTGCGCTCCTCGGTCGTGTAGTCATCGCCATCCAGGAACGTCTCCACCTGGGGCACGACGTTGAATGCGATCTGGTGGGGATAGACCTCCGCAGTAATGGGCTCTCCAGCGAGCACGGCGCCGGCCTGAGCATTTAGTTCCTTGATCGCCTTCTGGCCCGTACCTGAAACCGACTGATAGGTGGAGACGACGAGCCGCTCAATTCCAACCTCGCGTTGGATCGGAGCGAGCGCGACCATCGCCTGCATCGTGGTGCAATTCGGGTTGGCGACGATCCCGCGGTGATCGGCAAGGGCTTCCGGGTTGACCTCGGCGACGACCAGGGGGACGTCGTCGTGCATCCGCCAATACGAGGTGTTGTCCACGACCACGGCGCCCGCGGCCACCATCTTGGGGGCCCACTCTGCGCTTACCGATCCGCCGGCGGAGCTCAACACCAAATCCAGGTCGGCGATCGCCTCATCGGACACCGCCAGCACCTCAAGTTCGTCACCGGCGTACGAGACACGCATGCCGGCCGAGCGCTCCGACGCGAGCGGAACGACCACCGAGGCCGGAAAGTCACGCGCCGCAAGGACGTTAAGGATCGTCGAACCGACGGCGCCGGTCGCGCCGAGAACGCCAACTGAATAACGCGCACTCATCGCCAGTGAGTATGCCCGAGGCCGGGCTCAAACCCTTGACACTTTCGGCTCGAGGCCCAACAAGAATTCCGAGGCCATCTTTTGACCCTCCTTGCCTCGCAGGAGCGTCCAGGTTTCGCCCCGGATGTGATTGGCCCTAGCGCTACGAGGTCACGGTCGGGCGGTGGACGCCGGTCGGGTCCTCGGGCTTGATCCCGCCCTCGCCAAGTTCAAACGCCGCATGAAGCGCGCGCACCGCGTCGTCGACCTGGCCCGAGGCGATAACGCAGGAGATCTTGATCGGCGAGGTGGAGATCATCTCGATATTGATGCCGGTCGCCCCAAGCGTCTCGAAGACCTTCGCGGCCACTCCCGGGTGGCTGCGCATTCCGGCGCCCACGATTGAGACCTTGCCGACCCGCTCATCGGTCAGGATCCGCTCGCCAACGCCGAGGTTCTCAATCGCGCCGACCGCCGTCTGAAGTTCGTCGCGCCCGACGGTGAAGGAGAGGTCGGCCTTTTGATCGTCGGAGACGGGCTCGTTCTGGATGATCATGTCCACGTTGACGTTGGCGGCCGCAAGCGCGGTGAAGATCCTGCCCGCAACACCGGGCTCGTCCGCGACGCCGGAGACCGTCACGCGCGCCTCGTTGGCGGCGTGCGTAACGGCGGTGACCATCGGTTGCTCCATCGTCAAATCCTCGCTCGCGACGAGCGTACCGGGACCGTCTTCGAACGAGCTGCGGCAATGGATGCGAACACCGTGGTTTCGCGCGTACTCGACCGAGCGCAGCTGCAGGACACCTGCGCCCGACGACGCCATCTCCAGCATCTCGTCGAACGAGACCACCGGCAGCTTGCGGGCGTCGGGGCAGACCCTAGGGTCGGCGGTAAAGACTCCGGCGACGTCCGTGTAGATCTCACATTCCTCAGCGCCAAGCTCTGCCGCGAGTGCAACTGCGGTGGTATCCGAGCCACCGCGGCCCAGCGTGGTCACGTCGCGACTGTCACCCGACACTCCCTGAAAGCCGGCGACCAGGACGATCCGGTCTTGCTCCAGCGCCTCGCGGATCCGGTCGGCGCGAACCTCGAGGATCCGGGCTTTCGTGTGCGAAGAGTCGGTGACGATTCCGGCCTGCGAGCCCGTCAGCGAGACTGCGGCGTGGCCCATATCGTGAATCGCCATCGCGCAGAGCGCGCAACTGATCCGCTCGCCGGTCGAAAGCAGCATGTCCATCTCGCGGTCGTATGGCTGTTCAGAGATCTCGTTGGCCATCGATACCAGCTCATCGGTGAACTTCCCGCGGGCCGAGAGCACCGCGATCACCTGCCTGCCCGCTTCCCGCGCAGCGACGATTCGCTGCGCGGCGCGCTTGATGTCCTCGGGTTCGGCAACGGACGTGCCCCCGAACTTCATGACCACGATCTCGCTCATCAGGTTGGCCGAGGATAATCGGCGGGATGGCTGACTCGTGGCTGCCGGCCAGAAAGCGGCGGATATTTGTCGCTCTAGCCACGGCCGCGGTCGCGGTTGGTGCCTTGTTTTGGACCCTGAACGGTGGTGGCGACGACGACGACGAAGCGGGCCGACCGGCTGGCCTTTCGGCGAGCGCTGCTGCCCTCGCCCGAGACTTGAGCGTCACAGATCAAGCCGATCAGGTTCTGTTGGCCGACTTTCAAGGCTCCCATGCGATCGCCGCGCCCGGTCAGCTCGGCGGCATCCTGGTGGAAGCAAACAGTTGGGCTGACCGGGCCCAGGGTCACGCCTTGGTCGCGGCACTCAGCCGACCGCCGCGAGCCGATGGAATTCCGCCGCTCCTTGTCGCGGCACAGGAGGGGGGCCCGAATCGAGCGCTCACCGACCTGCCGCCACAAACGCGCCAGCTTGAGATCGGGGATCGTGGCAGCGCAACCGAAGCAGCGACTTGGGCGCAGGACGCGGCAAGCTCATTGGCCGACGCGGGGTTCGACCTGAACCTGTTTCCCGTGGCCGACGTTGCGACGCTCGACAGCCCGATTGCAGACCGGGCCTTTTCTGACGACGCCGCGGTCGTGGCTTCGCTCACGGCAGCCGCTTTGCGCGGCTGCGATCGGGCGAGTCTTACGTGCGCGCCGCTTCACTTCCCCGGCGTCGGGGCAGCCTCCCAAGACACGGCCGACGGTCCGGCGTCGGTGGGTCTCGACGCGGGCGCGCTGGCCGCCCGCGATTTGCAGCCGTTTCGCGCCGCCATCGCAGCGAACGCCCCAGCGATCGTGATCTCCGTCGCGCTCTATCCGGCGTTCAACCCGGTGACGCCCGCGGCACTTGCACCGGAGATTGCCACGCGATTGCTTCGCGACCAGCTCGGATTTGAGGGGGTGGCGATCTCGGATGACCTCAGCTCCGGCGCCATCGCAGCAAACATGCCGGTACCCGAGGCCGCGGTCGCCGCCCTGGCCGCCGGCTGTGACCTGGTTCAGATCGGCGCCGCCGACCCCGTCGCCGTTCGCGCGGCAATCGTCGCTGCCATCGATGGCGGACGACTCTCGGGCCGGCGACTCGCAGAGGCCGCCGGGCGGGTCGCGGGTCTAAAGCAGGACTTGGGCCTGATCGCGAATTGACGCGAGAATGCCTGGCCTTGGGGCCCGGGCCGGTTGCGCGTGGCGGCTAAAGGGTCCGTCGGCCCGCGAACGCGCGGCCCAGCGTGACTTCGTCTGCGTATTCGAGGTCAGCGCCAACCGGAAGGCCGCTGGCGAGCCGGCTGATCGTCAGCGAGTCGTTGCCGCGCAGCAGATCGCCGATATGAATCGCCGTGGCCTCACCGGTGGTTGTGGGGTTGGTGGCCAAGACGACCTCGGCTACCCCGCCTGCTTCGACCCGCTTGACCAACTCCGCGATCTTCAGATCGTCGGCATCGATGCCGTCAATCGGCGACAGCGCCCCGCCAAGTACGTGGTAGAGGCCGCGGAACTCGTGCGTGCGCTCGATCGGGATCACGTCCTGGGGCTCTTCGACAACGCAGATCAGCGTGGCATCGCGGCGCTCGTCCTGGCAGATTCGGCAGCGCTCATCCTCGGCAAGGTTGAAGCAGACTTCGCAGAGGCCCATCTTCGCCTTGACCTCGCCGATTGCCTGGGCCAGGGCCATGGCGTCTTCGTCGGACGAGCGCAGGATGTGGAAGGCAAGGCGCTGTGCCGTTCGTTGCCCGATGCCCGGCAGCTTCGCCAACTCGGCAATCAGGCGTTGGATCGGTTGCGCGTACATGGAGACGGACCGAGTTCCCGGTTCCTACATACCCGGCAGGCCGAGGCCGCCGAGGCCGCCGCCTGGACCACCAAGGCCGCCGGCCACGCCGCCCAGCTTCGAGGATGCGAGCTCCTGGGCGGCTCGAATTCCCTCGTTGACCGCTGCCGTGACCATGTCCTGGAGCAGCTCGGCGTCTTCCGGATCGATCGCGTCAGGGTTGATCTCAAGGCTCAGCAGACGCATATCCCCGCTCATCTTCAGCTTCACCATGCCGCCGCCGGCGCTCGCTTCGACGACCTCGTCCTTGAGCTTTTCCTGCGCCTCGACCATCTCGGACTGCATCTGCTGGACCTGCTTCATCATCGCGCCCATATCGAATCCGCCGGGTCCGCCTCTTGGTCGAGTCACGCTGCCGCCTCTCCAGTGTTGCCTTCCGGATCCTGGCTGGACCCGTCCTTGCCTTCGAGCTCGACGCCATCGAAGGCGCTCTTGAACTCTTCAAAGATCTGCTCAGCGCTCATGTCTGGCTCGTCGCCCGAATCCTCGTCCTCATCCTCGCCGTCGAGCACAACGTAGACGGGCTTCAGACCTTCCCCGACGATCGTCTTGACGGCCTCCGCAAGCCGGGTCCGAGCGTCTGCGGCCTCGGCCTTGCGCTTGTTGAAGCGGGCGCCCACCGGAAAGCCGATCTGCAAAACCGCCTGTTCCACGTCAACCGCGATCGGGCGCGCTGCCGAAAGCGCCGTGGACAAAAGCTCCGAACCCTGGGCGCGAACCTGCTCCATCACCGCGGGCCACAGCCCGACCAGCCTTTCCAGATCAACCGGGTCCTTCGCCTCGGCGTCGGGCTCCGGCTCCGGCTGGCTCGCCTGTTCCTCGGGCTCGCCGGCTGAATCTGGCTGCTTGGCGGGCGGCTCAGCTTCACCCGCGTCCGGGTTCGTGGCAGGAGGAGCCTTCGGCTGGGTCGGGTTGGCGGTTGGGGTGCCAAGCGCCGCCTCGAGGCGTTCAAGGCGCTGGGCAAACGCCTCGCGGGAAGGGTCAATCTGTGGACGGGCGGCCCGCAGCAGCGCGAGCTCCATCGTCATCCGGGGCTCGTCACCCTCGCGGATCGCGCTCAACGCCGCGGCGATCGCGTCCACCGCCCGGGTCAGGCCCAGGTCGGTGAACGAACCTGCCTGGGCCTCCATCCGCACCGGCTCAGCCGCCATCAAGGCGTCGCCGGATGTTGCCTCACCGGTGGCCCGCATAACCAACAGCTGGCGCAGGTGGGCCAGGAGATCGCGGCCGAACTGCGCGACATCGCGGCCTGAGCGCGCGAGCCCTTCGCTGACCCTCAGGCTCGCTGGCCCATCGCCGGTGGCGATCGCGTCGGCCGCGGCCAAAATCAAGGCGGAGTCGGCAACGCCCAGGACCGCCAGAACGTCGTCCGTCTCGATCGCCTTGCCGCCGTAGGCAACGAGCTGATCGAGCGTCCCAAGAGCATCGCGAAAGCTGCCGGTGGCCGCGCGCGCGACGGCCGCAACCGCGCCGTCGTCGATCTCGATCTTCTCGGCCTCGGCGACGCGGCGAATGACCTTGGCGATCTGCTCCGGGGCGGGACGCTGGAAGTCGAAGCGCTGGCAGCGGTCGACGATCGTGGGCATCACCTTGTGCGCCTCGGTGGTCGCGAGTACGAACACCGTTGAGGGCGGCGGCTCCTCCAGCGTCTTCAAAAACGCGTTCCACGCCTCGCGGGTCAGCATGTGCGCCTCGTCGAGGATGTAGACCTTCCACTTACCGACCGCAGGCGCGAATCCAACCCTGTCGCGGAGCTCGCGGATGTCATCAACCGAGCGGTTGGAGGCGGCGTCCATCTCGATCACGTCAAGCGAGGTCCCGGACGCAATTGAGGTGCACGACTCGCACTTGCCGCAGGGCTCCAGGGTCGGGCCCTCGATGCAGTTGAGCGAGCGGGCGAGGATCTTCGCCAGCGACGTCTTGCCCGTTCCGCGGGAGCCCACGAAAAGGTAGGCGTGGTGCACGCGGTCGCGCTCGATCGCGTTCGAAAGCGTCCTGACGACGTGCTCCTGGCCGACCACCTGGGCGAAGCTCTGGGGGCGGTGACGGCGGTAAAGGGACTGCTGCGCGGACACTTTGGCGAGTGTATCGGCGTCACCGACCGGAGCCGCTCAAGGATCGGGGTAGGTGGCCGATGCCAAGCCCATGAAGTGTTTGAGCCTCCGCGGGGCAGGTGCGATCTGCGGATTGACGACCGCCATCGTGATTGTTGCGTTGGGTGCGCCGGCGCTTGCAGGGCTTCGCGACAACCCCGCGAATGACTTCCGCCTGATCGACCGGCCGATCGAGGCGTTTCGCTACGACCGGGCCAAGCGTTGCCTCGATGGCCCGCCCCGCGGCATGCGGGGACTTGAGACTTGGCTAGAGGAAAACGTGCGGGGCGTCAGCTGGGGCGTCACGCGTTGCGAGCGGCTGAGCGGCAGCAACTTCAGTTTGCACTCGGAAGGGCGTGCGATTGATTGGCATCTCGACGCCAGGCAGCGCCGGGACCGGCTGGCGGCCATGCGCCTGATCCGAACGCTGATTGAGGCCGATGATCACGGTGAGCGGGCGGCGCTGGCGCGCCGGATGGGGGTTCAGGGAGTCATCTTCAACTGCAAGACGTGGTGGTCAGGTCAAAGCGGCTTGGGCAGGTACTCCTACTGCTACCGGCCAAATGGAAAGCGCCGCCACGGACTCGACCCGACGCAAGCTCACATCGACCACATCCACATCGAGCTCAACTGGCCTGGCGCCCGGAAGCGCACGAGCTTTTGGCGCAGCCGACTGGCACCGCGTGCGCTGCAGGTTCCCACCCATAACGCAGTGTCCCCTTGAGTTGAAGGAATCGAACCCCGATTATCGACGCAATGGTTAGCAAGGGGTTGCTCAATATTCGCCAGGTTTTGGCAAGTCGCTCGATGGCGGTGGCGGCGCTCGCGTGCGCGCTCGCGCTGCTTGCCAGCGGCCCCGGCGCGGCCGAGGGGAAGATGAGAAGCACCAAACTCGGCCCTGGCGTGTGCGAAACCACGGGCGGGGGTCGTTTCGTTCGCATTCCGGGTTTCCCCGGAGAGAAGATCGACCGCCGGCTGTTGCGCGACGTTCGCCTACTCCAGCGCAAGTACCAAATCTTCGTCACCGACGGCTACTCGACCGACCCGGTTCACTCGGCCAACGGCGAGCACCCGATCGGACTCGCGCTGGATATCGCACCCGACAGCGCCGCCGGTGGTACATGGGCTGAGATCACCGCCCTGGCCAACTGGGCCGAGCCTGCGCAGAACGCGCCGCGGATGCCGTTTCGCTGGGTCGGATACAACGGCGATGCCGGCCACGGCCGCGGACACCACCTGCACCTGTCGTGGGCGCATTCGCCAACGAAGTTCAACGAGCCAGCACGCACCGTCTACACGCTGCGCTGCCCGAAGCCGAGGGGCGATCAACCCGACGAGCCAAAGGGCTCCAAGGATCCGAAGGGGACCAAGGGCGGCGGCTCAAGCGGTGGCGTCCAGGCCAACCGTGGCAAGCGCTACTCAACGTCCAGTGGCGGCACGCACCCCCGCTACGCCGGCCCAAGCGAGATCGCGATGGCGCCAGTCGCGGCCGAGTCCAACGGCGTCGACGGCTAGCCGAACGTACCCAGGTTCTTGGCGTTCGGGCATGGACCGTGCGGGCCCACCTTCGAAAGGTGTCCCCGGGCGTTCCCGTCTCGGCTGGCTCCGGTCAGGCCTGTCCGTGTCGCTTGCTCACTACCGCTTAAGGCTGCTTCCTTCCGGACCTGACCTGTTTCACGGGCGCGCATCGCACGGGACCTAACCATCAACGCTGCCCTTGACGTACTGCCCCGAAGGGCACTGATCCTCAGGCGGGCGTTCAGCCCCGCTAGAGCGGATTGCGGGTGCAGGGCACCGCTACCTCCCCGCCTAGCACGGTCCACGACCCATCCTACGGAAAATGCCTCGCGGCAGGACTCAGCGCTGGTTCAGGCTCCAGTTCAACAGCCGTTGGCGGGCAAAGTCGCTACCTGTCGCGGCAGTGAATCCGACTCGCAATCGCTTGCGATCGAACAGGCCAGCAAGGCTCTTCTCGAATTTGATCAGTGGCTTCGCCGGCTTCCGATTCTTCGTATTGGCGAAAACGCGGAGCGTCTTCTTCTTGGCCGTGTACTCAACCCAGAAGATGGTGACGTCGACAAGGTCGAACGAAGGTGTCGCGCTTTCCTCGGCAGTGGACGGGTCACCGTTTAGGTGCACCGCAACGTGATTGCCGTCGGGGTCGTTGGCCTCGGGGTTGTGGTGGATGTCGAGCTCGACCGCCAGGCTAGGCGCGATGTGACTGTAACCCAGGCCGCCGCCGCCAGCGCCCAATGCCTCCTTGGGCCCGGGCTGGAGCACGAAGGCAATCCCGTCGGCGCCTTCGCCACCCACATCGGTGATCTCTGCCTTGAACTTCGACTTGAACGATTTCGACGGATTGATCAAGCGGCGTTTGGTAAACACGCTGCCGGTCTGACTGCCCTCCGCCGCGGTTAGCTGGAGCTTGTTGCCAACCTTGGCGGCATCGCCGTTCAACTTCAGCCCGGCCACACGCTGGAAGTTCGGGAAGTTGACACCTGCCCCCAAGGTCGAGGAGGCGCAGGCCAACGCCACCAGAACACCAACCGACAGACCAACGATTTTCATACGCCACCTCCGATCGACGCGTTGCAGGGACTAAGTGTCTCCCACCCCACAGCGAAATGTCAACCAGATCAGCGGCGGCCGAGAGCGAGGCGCGCGAACCGGGCTGCGCCCTTGCGGCCGTTGGTCGCCTTCGGTGTACCGACGCCAACGAAGCTGACCCTGCCGCCCTTGGTGCCGAAAAGGAAGCGGTTGCGCTTGGTGGCCTTTTTGACCCACAGGCCACCGCCCAGCGGTCGCGCGACGCGGTTGAGACGAGTGGTCCGGTTGCCGGGGCGGATCCCCGCGGCCCGGTAGCCACGGGCGGTGGATGCGATCAGCTTGACCCTCGCGCCACCAAATGCCGCACCGACCTTGGCGCCACGCGACTTTCGGGCGCGCCAGCGCCACCCACGGGTGCGACTGTCGGGTTGGCCCGCGCTTCGCAGGAGTTCCTTCGGGCGCATGCCCAGCTTCAGCCTGCTCATGCCGAGCCTCGAGAAGTGCGAATGCTTCTTCATTCGGTGGGGCCCTCGAATCCCGACGGTGCGCTCCCACATCCGCAGGTAAGACTCGACACCGTTTCGGAGGTCGCGAATTACCCGGTTGCCGGCGTCTGTTCGCACAGCCTCGGTCCAATCAGGCCACTGCCCGAAGTGGGCAACGCCGTCCGAGTTCAAATCGTAAGTCCTGGTCCCGCTCTGCTGGCGGTCGAGCTTGATGCCCTTGTCGATCGGCGAGTTGAACGGATAGGTCATCTCCGCGTCGGTCCCGGCCGTTGGGTTCCGCGGTCCGCCGAACCCGTTCATGTCGTCGGCGAATCCGAATCCGAAGCCATACCGCCGGCTGCGCTTGCCATCCCGGTAAAGCTCGCGTTGATTTTGCCATGTGTTGTCGAAGTTCTGTGGTTGGCCCGCCATCGGGGTAACAAGGCCGCCGAGCTCCATGATCCGCTTGTAGGAGGTAGCGTCGCCCCAGCTGTGGCTCGAGACGATTCCGGAGTAGTCCAGGCCATCGATCAAATCCAGCGCGTGGCGGCGAGCGAGCACGCTCATGTGGTCAGGGTCGAAGACGATCTTGCGTTTGACCATCTCTCGGATCAGGTAACGACCAAGATCGGAGAGGCCCTTCACGTTGCAGTGTGGCGCCGCCGGATAAGCGGGGATCTGTAGGGAGCCACCCGGCATCAGCGCGATCAGAGCGGCTGCCTCGGGCGGGACCGAAGTGATCTGTTCGCGGTCCTCGTCCGGGCCGGTGCAGGTCTCGACCTCCCAGAACTCGCCGGTGGTGATCTTGTTGGCGGAATTGATCACGGGACCGTTAAAACCACCGTCCATCGCGACGCCGGAGAAGGCGTTGTCGAACTTGTTGACCACCTCCATCTGGCGGACTCCCGACTTGTACAGCTCGTCCAGCCGGGTGTCGACGTCATCCTCATCGCACTGGGGTACCCCGTTGCGAAGTCCGCAGTCGAGCGGCTCAGAGACCTCCATGCCGAGAATGACCGCCAGCTTGCCGCGGTTGATAACGCGCCTCGCCTGGTAGGGATTGCGAACGATGCGGAAGAAGCCTTGGCCTGGGCCGCCCCACTGCGCGTCGATGTAGTCCTGCAGATCCTTGGTCGCCTGCACCTGCCGACGGACGGCGTCCATCTCGTTGCATCCCGCCGACTGGTGAACGTTCACCAGGCAGGCGGCCGAGTTGTCTACGGCAAGCAACGTGACGAGCCGCAGCCCTGCCCGCCACGAACGCTCGATCCAACGGTAGTAGGTCATCTCGTGAGTGAAGACCCAGTCGTAAGTCGGCCACCCAGTGAACGAGGGCCAACCACCCGGGTCGTGCATATGCGCCGGATCCTGGAAGACGAGCATGTTCGATGCGAGTCCCCCGAGCCCGTTGGGAGCATGATCCGGGCAATCGACAAGCGCCGCTTCAACTCCGAGCGGGTGCCAGGGACGGCCGCAGTGAAGTCCGCGGCCAAAGGCCTCGAAAGCCATGATGTGCGAGTGCAGATCGATCGTGCCCTTCGCTTGGCCGTACTTTGGCGAGCCGGTGCGCGGGCGGCCCGTTGCGTTCACCTCGATCTCAGGGAACGCGGCACAGCCAGCGGCTGCCTGTAAAGCGAAGCGATCCCCCGAGTCACCGAGGCTCAACTCCCCATTGCGGCGAACCCCAATTGCGTCGCCACCCGGTGATGTGAGCTCGAACCCGTTGGCTGCATCACCGGTAATGACCCATTCGGCGCGGTGGCTCGGCCCCTCGCTTACCGCCAGCTCACCGCCCTGGCGCGCCGGGAACCGACCCTCGGGGCCGAGCAGGAGGTAGCTGCCCAGATCGGTGGGCTGGAAGCGGAAAACCTCGCCATCGGCTGCCGGCGCGTCAGCGGCATAGCCCTGAGCGTCCCTTGCGAGAAATGAGCCATCGCCATCGGCCGGGCTCAACGCGAAGCAACCGCCCGCGAGCGTGTAGCGGTCCTCGGCCGAGGACCCCAGACGCGACGCGATCGGGCCGCGCATGTACCAGGCTTGCGGCACCGTGGAGCCAAGGGCCGGTGGCTGGCCGATAGTTGAGTCCGGCGCGTCGAGCATCAACGCCGCTGGCGAAACCGGGACTCCACCAACCTCAGCCACCGTCGCTGCGGCTTCCTCAGGATCTTCGGAATGGCCTGGCGCGGCGGCGGGAGCAAGAAGGCAAGCGACGAAGGCGACCGTCGTCCATCGACGGACATTGCCGGGCGTTCGGTGGTGCGCCTCGCTAGCCCTCATTTGGCGCGGACCCTACAACGACTGCTGTCTGCCCGCGCTAGTTGTGCCGCTCACCCCTCCTATCATCCTGAGGCCAGGGCGCGTAGCTCAGTGGGAGAGCGCTCGCTTCACACGCGAGAGGTCGCTGGTTCGAAACCAGCCGCGCCCATTCCGGATGGCTACCGGGGGTTCCGCATTCCTGCTCGCGACCCGGGCTCGCTTGAACCTCCGAGGAAACCGGAGTATCTTCCCCGAGGTGCTGGTTCGTCAAGTGAGGACCAACCGAGTCGCAGTTCTTGCCGCAGGGTTTGCCGCGGCTTGCGTGCTCGCCATTGTTCCGGCGACCGCGGGCGCGGCGCTAATCGGGCCGAGCGACCTGTCGCTCTTCAACGGCACCTTCGCGGGCCCGATTTCCTACGTGAACGCGCAGCTTCCGCAGGGAGTCGGAAAGGTGAAGGCTCCGTACCGCGGGAAGATCACGCGCTGGGGCGTCAGCATCGGCACGCCGCACGACGCATTCACCGACGACGGGCCCCTGAGGCTCCAGATACTCAAGCGAACAGCTGATGAACCGGGGGCCTACAACGACGAGTTCAAGATGGTCCGCCAGACGCCACCTCAGGCGGTGACGCCCGGTCTGGTCCAACACTTCAATGCGAATCTCAAGATCCGCAAGGGACAGTTCATCGGCCTGTTCGTTCCGGAAGACACCGAGGTGGCCGAGGCCGACGACAGCCCGGCAACCATGCTTCAGTACTTGGGCGGTTTCGAGATCGGCGCGCCCGGCGACCATGCGGACTTCGTGATTCCCGGCCTCTACCTCGTATTCAACGCCCGCGTCAAGCGCACCTGACCCGCCTCATCGTCGGTTTCCCAGCAAAGCACCTTGTCCTTGGGCCTGACCCACAAGGTGGGTGCTGACCTACGCTGAGCCCGCGGAAGGTCGCAGGCTTCGGCCTGTTACTGATCTGGTTGTCGCTGGTTCCAAACCAGCCGCGCCGCGGATCGACCTCCCGAGCCCATCGCCCCATGCGAGATACTGCGCCCCACGACGACCTGCTTAGGGGCGGCCCCGGTTTCGACAACTGCGACGGCGAAAGCCAGGTATATGCCGATGATGTCGACTGGGAGGTCGCGACCGGCGAGCCGTAGGCCGTCGTGAATCGAGCGTGTGAAGGGGGGCCGCGAGGCCCTCCCTCTCTTTTTGAGGCCTGCGCCTTCGAAGCCGCCGGGCTTTCGAAGTAGGCGCGTCGGACGAGAAGCGTCGAAGTCGGGCGTACCTTGAGGACGAGCTTTGTCGATTGGTCGAGCTACTTCATCGCCGCGGGGGGTTCGAGTGGATCTGAGATCGCCCCCGTCTGGACGAGAATGCTCAACATGTTCCACTGAACCCACAGATCGGCAATACGTCCGTCCGCCACTCGATAGAGCGCCACGTATCGTGCGCGCCAAGGCTTGCCCTGTGTGTGCGCAAGCCAGGGTGGAGGATTGGAGACCGTTCCCGTGCCTTCCCCGAGGACGGCCGCGGTGTCATCCTCGACAATCAGCCGCTTGACCTCCAGGCGCGCATCCTCGCTTAGCTCGAGAAAGCGTTGCACCGATTGACGGCAGCTCTCGTCGGCCAAGAGATCTTCGAGTCTCGCGAAGTCGTGTGCGTTCCACGCGTCGAGATACAACTCGGCAACTGTGCGCGTCTCGCTGTCCATGCGTGCAGGATAGTTGCTTCGGACGCAGCACATGCGGGGCTTTCTGAGGATGGGCGCGGCAATGGGAGCGCGACCCGTGAGGATGAGAGCGAAAGCGGGGCCGCCGCGGGCGCAGCGGCCGGCAGTGCTCCACGTAGCGGTCCGGTTACCTGTGATCGGTCGCGCCGCCCTGCTGATCTTTCTTCGACTGCCGCAGGGAAGACTCCGGCGCGCAATCGGTGAGTGGGGGATGCGGAGAGGTTGGGGTAGGCAGTGTCGCCCGAGCGAGTGCTAGAGGCGGCGCGCGATTTCTCCGACCGCCGTGCCGAGCTGTGGCCTGACGTGCACGTAGAGCATCTCGCGATCCACGAGCAGGACTCGACGTTCGCGGAGGTGACCGAAGGCAATCCGTGGCCGATCGGATTCGTATGGGAGCGCTTGCGGTACGACTGGTCCGAGCCTGGCGTGCTCCGGGGGACTGTCACTAACTCAAACATCTTCAAAGCAGGCAGCACCTGGGAGCTAACCGCGATGCCGAAAAACGGCGACAGCCGCGTCGAGATTGACGCGGTTCGACACCTGCGGGGCATCAAGGGAAATCTGCTCTGGCCCTTCTTCCCGCTCGGGTTGGCAAGGCGGTCGGTCGCAGATCACCTGCGCCACTTCCTGTCTACGCTCGAGGCGGAGCAAGCCCCCCGGATCTCGGATTAGGTGCTTTTCGTCCTAAGCGCTAGGTCCCCGGTTGCCGCGGTAGCCCCGCTGCTTTCATGGCGGCGCGCCGGTCGAGGTACTCGCGGAGACGCTCGATGCGCTGATCGCGGACCTCTGCGACGTGGAAGAAGGCCTGTTGCACGTCGGCGCCGCTCCCGGCACCCCGTGCCCGAACTGAGACGGAAGTGAGCACCGTCTCTTCGTGTCGAACGACCTCCTCGGCATGAGCCTGAAGCTCGTCCCAGGCGTCAAACCAGCGTTCGTGCCAGCGAACTAACTCGTCCCATCCGCGAATCGGAGTCGCTTC
Source organism: uncultured bacterium (assembly GCA_963701205.1). GTDB lineage: Bacteria > Actinomycetota > Thermoleophilia > Solirubrobacterales > 70-9 > JALZKA01. Next base: position 595,204 of record OY969575.1, read on the forward strand.
CTCAACTGGATGGTATTCCGCATCAGGCGCGTAGTACGCGGCGACATGAGCCTCGATCTCGCCGCCGTTCGCGAGCCGGCTGAATGAGGCGTACATCGCCTCGATCACATCTCTCGGGTCACTTCCCACTTGTTCGCGCAGTATCCCGGGAACGGCACTTCCCATGCAAACAGCCTTCGAAGAGCCCGGGCTGCCAGAAGTAACACCCGGTGTCGATATTCGGACCTGCCCTGCCACGCCTGGCACCGCCTGCCCGTTTGGCGCCAGCTGTCGATCGGCTGCTTTCCGAGGGGGGCGCCAGGGTCAGCCAATTGGCACCAGCGGCGGTCTGGTGCCAGAACTCTGACTAATCGTGCGTAATCGCGATGAATAACGCGGTTCGTCCCCGGAACGGCAAAGACCCCGAAGCCTCGCTTGTGGTGTGGGATTCCGGGGCCTCGGGGCCGAGCACTCAGGTCGCTTCACACGCGAGAGGTGGCTGGTGCTAAACCAGCCGCGCCCATTCCGGATGAGCGTCTGAGTTGGTTTCTCAGTCGCTCGCTGTCCGAGCTTCAGCGCGCTTCGTCAAGGCCACATTCAAGTCGTCGTGGTGGCGTTGGATCGCACCGCCCATCACTGCACGAAACAGCGGGAACAGCGCACCGCTGATGTCCTCGACGTGCGTAAGGCTGACGGTTCCGTCGGCGTGCTCGTCAATCAGGAACTCGCGCGTCCCTGCGAAAAGCCAGTCCGCTCCGATGTTGCCGTGCCAGGTCAGCCGCTTACCCCGGGCCACCTCGCCGAGTTCGGCCTTGACATTCACCGATGGGCGGCCCGGCATTGCGAGCGTCAGCGAAACGGTGCTGCCAGGCTGGAGTTCCCCGCTGATCGAGGGCAGCGACGGGTTCCACTCTGAATAGCGCTCGAAGTCGGTGAGGACCTCCCAGACCGCGTCAGCAGACGCACGAATAGGAAACGTAGTGCGATGGCGGGCCATCGCAACTCACTTTATCGGCGATGGGCCCCACCAGCACTCGTCGCGATTGACTACGACGGCACCAGAGAAGCAAGGAATCCATTTTCAGCTTGGCTATTCTCCGCCAGGCATGAGCGGAATCCCCTCCCCCAGTGGCGGAACGGCCGCGCTCGTCACTGGCGCCAGCTCCGGGATCGGCACCGCCCTCGCGCGGGGGCTTGCCGCCCGCGGCCACAACCTGGTGCTTGTCGCCCGACGCGAGGAGCGTCTGCGCGAACTCGCGTCGGAGCTCGAAGCGGACCACGGCGTCCGGGCTCTGCCGCTCCCCTGTGACCTGCTCGACCCTGAGGCGCGTTCCGAGCTGCCCTTGCGGGTGGGCGAACTGGGATTCGAGGTCAGCGTGCTCGTCAACAACGCCGGGTTCGGCACGGCCGGCCCTTTCATCGAACAGGACATCGACCGTGAGCTTGCGCAGGTGCGGATCCTCTGCGAGGCCGTGGTTGACCTGACGGGCCGCTTCGCGCCCGGGATGGCCGAACGGGGCAGCGGGGCGATCCTCACGATCGCCTCAAGCTCGGGATTCCAGCCGCTGCCGCAGACGGCTGGCTACGGCGCTGCGAAGGCTTGGGCACTCTCATTCTCGGAAGCTCTCAACGTTGAGCTCCGCAGTCAGGGTGTGGCGGTCACGGCCGTCTGTCCCGGGCCGGTCAAGACGGAGTTCTTCGAGGTTTCTGGTCCGCATCCAGTCGAGAACTTCTTTCCGAAGTTCGTCCACATCAGCGCCGAGCGCTGCGCGAAGGACGCGCTCAAGGCGCTCGAGCGCAACCGACGGATCGTCGTGCCAGGATCGCTACCGCTCCGCGTCTTCATGCACTCCAACCGCTGGGTGCCACACCCGGTCCTGCTGCCTTTCCTGGGCCGGGTCTTCCGAGCGCGCTGAGCGCGGTCCTACTTCTTGCGGTAAAGCTGCGGGTAAGCGGTACGCCACTCCCCACGTGAGAGGTCACTGGTTCGGCACTATCGCTGAGCTGCCACCATCGAGCCAGTGCGGCCCACCGGGTGACTGGCGTGCCGGGATACGACCTGCCACCGCCCGTCGCGACGAACCCAGACATCGGTGATGTGGAGTGTCAGGCTCCAGTCCTGGCCATCGATAGCGGCTTTCTGCGCCGTCAACGACATAGTCAGGGCGGTATCCCCAACGACCACGATCTCCATCTCCTCATAGTCAAATGAGAGTCCGACGATTCGCCCGCTGCGGGCTTGATGAAGCCACTCCTCGCGATCCACCACCGTGTCCGTGGCCACACTTCGCAGTCTGAACTCCGGTGCAAGCAGAGCCTCACAGGTGTCGAAATCAGAGTCGAGCCAAGCCTGCATCCAGGCGTGCTGAAGCCTTTCGACTTCAGCACGATCATCTGCCGCCAATCCGTGCCCGGCCATCAGGCCGCGCCCGCCGCCTGCGCCATGATGCGACCAAGGTTTTCCTCGGCAAAGAACTCCGGCGCCGAAAGCGTTGCGGCTTGCACGCTGACGAAGTCGTCCATCGCGTCCTGATTCCCCTGCAACGCACCGAACAACTGCTGCATCTCGGGTGGAGGTGGCTCCAGCAGCGCGAAGTCGTCGGTGAACTCATACACGGGCAGAGCGTCTCGATCCCGCGCTTCTTGATAGTCGGCCATCCCATCCTCGAATTGGCGTCTGCCTGCGAAGGCATCGTCAACGGCCGTCGCGACCAGCTCGGCATCGCGGAACGCATCGGTGATCCCCATCGCCGTAATCGGGTTCTTGTGGTAGCCGGCATCGCCCAGCAGCGCCCAACCCGGGCCGAACGGCTTGCGAAAGTACCCGGGCAGCTCAGCCGAGCCAATGAACTTCGACTCGCGCTTCGCCGCGCGAACTCGTTCGGCGAATTCCGGCGCGAACTCGAGGGTGGCGAAGAAATTCCCCTCGATATCGCTGCGGTTGGCCTTGAACTCGTCGATAGGCCAGCCGAAGGGGAGCACCGTGAGGTCCCCGTGGGTTCGAGCCGCGGCCCACCCGCGCTTGCTTTCCGCGCGCACGGTCGTTTCAAACCCATCGACAGGCAGCCCGCTCCAGTACGCGTAATACATCGCCTGACGCGAGGGCCGTTCGTTGTATTGCTCAGGTTTGACCGTCTTCGCCACCAGCGAGTGCTTGCCATCTGCGCCGATCACCACCCCCGCATGCTCCGTCACATCGGAACCTCCCTTTTCATGCCCGCGGATGCCGTTCACCACGCCATCGGAAAGCAGAACCTCCGCAACCGTGAAGTCTTCGCGCAACTCGGCTCCGGCTTCGACCGCAGCATCGATCAAAATCTTGTCGAGGACCGTCCGGCGCGGACAGAATGCGTGGGACGTCCCGTGTACCGGGCGTGGGGACCCGGAGATCGTCACCGGCCCAAAGTCAAACGAGTAAGTGCTGATGGCCGGGCAACCGGTAGCGACCAATCTGTCCAACAGATCCCAGCGTTCAAGTGCCGCCACCGCCGGTGGATGCAGAAGATGCGTTGACATCGTGTCGCTGGGAAAGGTTGCCTTGTCCAACAGCAGCACGCGATAGCCCTTGCGGGCGAGCAGCATCGCAACGGGTGATCCTGCGCAGCGTGCCCCGACCACAATCGCGTCGTAGCTTGCGCCAGCCATACGTAATACCCCCTTGAAATCGATCCGGAAGCGAGTGTTTCAGAATCGTGGCTCCGTGACAAGGCATTGGCCCCGTGAGGGATGCCGTTCGACCATAGGCGCTCATCACACACCCCATCCGCGGCTGAGCGCTCACGGCTTCGGCCTAACCCGCGCCCATTGCTTTTGGCGTGGATCTGCCGACGATCGCATAGTGCCTAACACTGCCGGGGCGCAATCGCGGACGAGATGAAACAGTGCGTCGGGTGAATGTCCCAACCGGGCTGACAGGCGTGCGCAAGCGGGACGTTGTGCTGGCGTCGGTAACGCCGCTTGCCTCGATCTTCGGTAGCGGATTTCTCATCATCGTGCCCGTGCTGGAGCGCTCGCTTGGTGGATTGGCGGTTGTTGGCGCCGTTGGGGTCTCGGCCGTGGCATGGATGATCGGAACGGCTATCCGCCACAACATCGCGGAGAACGAGCCGCGTGCAAACGACGGCTCGCTGGGTCAGTGCGACAAGCGGATCGAACGGATGAGCGACGTGGTGATTGCCGTTGCGTACGTGATCTCAGTCGCCCTCTACCTGCGGATCATGTCGGAGTACCTCATCGAATACGTGAGCCCCGGTTCGGACACCGCAACGAGCCTCGTTGCTGCGGGCGCCGTGGCACTGATCACCTTTGTCGGCATCTCTCGCGGCTTCACCGGACTGGATCTGATGGAGCGGCTGGCGCTTGGGGCCGTAATGGCGCTGACCACGGTTCTTGGAGTGACTTACTTCGCCCAAAGCTCAGGCACGCTCGTGGCAGGCGACCTCCAAATTCCCCCGGTTCCCGACGTCGGCATTGGCTCGACCCTGTTGATGCTTGGCGGCATTGTGATCACGGTGCAGGGCTTCGAAACTGTTCGCTACCTAGGCGACGAATACGACGCTACGACGAGGATCTGGGCTTCCCGTTTGGCGCAGGTCGTCGCGGCGGCGATCTATGTCGGCTTCGTTGCGGTGGCCACGCCCCTGATGGGGCTGGGAACTCCGGCTGGCGCCGACCAAAGCCTGCTCGAAATCACGAACCGCGTCGCTCCGATCCTTGCCCTGCCCCTCGTACTCTGCGCCGTGCTCAGTCAGTTCAGCGCTGCCACCGCCGACACTGTGGCAGCACGCGAAAACCTGAGCGACGAGTTCCCAAATGCCCTTGGCGGTGCCCGGGCTTACGTGTTGAGCGCCGTTGCCGCCATCGCGATCATCTGGTCCGTCCCAACTCTCACAATCGTCACCGTCGCTTCCCGCGCATTCGCCGCCTATTACTGCCTTCAGTGCGTACTGGCTTACCGCACCGCTCGAACGGCTCGCGCCCGATGGGGATTCGGAGTGTTGGCCATCCTGATGGGTTTGATCGCTTTGTTCGCAAAGCCGCTTGGCTAGTGGACAAACACTGGGCCATCGGGCCGGACCAAGTCCACTCAGACAAGGACCTCAGCGGTCGCGCTGTTTCTGGGCCGGACGCCAAAGCTACGCCCGTCGCGGACGCGGGCTAGGCTCTTGGTGGGGTGAGACTGCAGGCCGCTACAGGGATTGGAATTTGCGTGGTCGTTTGGGGGGCGCTTGCCACCGGCGCGCAGGCAACGGAGTTCCCGCCTTGCGATCCGGAAAGCCCGTCGGCGCGGACCGTCAAATCACTGCCACCACAGCTCGCGTGGGATACGCAGATCGAGACCGAGCTTGAGTTCAACTCGGCTCCCGGCGATCCCGTGATTCCGGTCGGCTACGACGCGCTCGCAAGTTTTGAGGCGGCCGATCCGGAAGTGCCGATCACGCAGCCGTTCTCGAACCGCTCGGACCCGCCGAACGTGGTCTTTCGCAAGGGCGACGGGGCAGGGATCGTCACTTGGACTTGGCCGGAGGGCCCCGACTACTTCGGCGAGCCCACTTGCGAGCGATCGGTCGCGCAAACGGTCACGACCTTTCGCGGACTGATGCCGACAATGCGGATCCGCGGTTCGCGAAGGCGACAGGTGCACTTTCGCCCAACCGAGCTCTGCCAAGACTTTTGGACCGCGGCAGTCGGCCGGGTCGCGATCGCCGTCCATGGGGCCGGCGGGAAGAAATCGCTGGCCAAGATCGACCAATGCGGCGGGGGCTGGACCGGCAGACGGGCGCGCGCTCGTCAATGGGCCCTTGTGCGAGACGAGCGGACGGTCGCGTTCGAGCCGAAGATGACCGAGGAGGGGACATTCAAGTTCCGCTACCGCGCCGCAGTGGCAGGATTCGTGATCGATCGGGGCCGGTTTACCTTCCGGACGGATATCACCCGGCCGGAGCGGGTTTGGGAGGGGACCAAGCGGTACACCAGGTTTTGCATCGATAGGAACCGCAAGATTCGCTCCGCCGGTGGCCGCTCGTACTGCCTGACGCGCACGATCGTCCGTCACCGCCTCGTTCGACTTCAACGCTAGGGATCAGGCACCAATGAGCGATCAGAACATCGCGCTGATTCGCCGCTGCTACGCGGCGTTCAACGATCGCGACTTCGATGCGGCGAGCGTGCTTTTGCACCCCGATTTCGTGCTCGATTTCTCCGGGTCCGTCGGGTTTGAGCGCGGGGTCTACGAAGGCGAAGCAGGCCTTCGGGCGCTTTTCGAGCCCTACTGGGATGCGTTCGAGACGATCACCCTCGAACCGCAGCGCTTCATCGGTTCCGGCGAGGTAATTATCGCGATGGTTCGCGCCCGCGGGCGCGGGCGCACCAGCGGCGTTGACGTCGATGCCGTGGGGCCCCACACCTGGACCTTCCGCAACGGAGAGGTCATCGGCTTCCGGCTCGACCAGGAGCTCGGCGATGCGTTGGCAGCCGCAGGGCTGGAAGATGAGTAGATCGCACCGAATGCAAAAGGGGGCGCGGTGACCGATCCCGAAGACCTCCAGCTCGCCCGAACGTTTACCGAGGCCTTCAACGCCCGTGACCTCGACGCGATGCTCGCCGTCGCGAGCCCCGAATGCGTCCTGGTTGCCATAAGGTCCGAGTTGGAGGGAGATTTTGTCGGGCACGCCGGCCTCAAGCGGTGGGCGGCAGACTATTTTGACGCGATCCCGGATGCGCACATCACGGTTGAAGAACTCCGGGCGATCGACGACAACCGGATGTTGCTCCTGGGCCGCCAATCCGGGTCGGCCGGGACCGGCGGCGTGCCCTTCGACGCTCCACTCGCGGCGGTTGTGACGGTCCATGCCGGGAAGCTGGAGCACGTGGTCCTGTACCGGACGCACGCCGAAGCGGTGGCAGCCGCCGAAGTGCCGAACGAATAGGCGCTAGCGCGACCAAGCGCTGTCGATCCGCGCCGCCACGTCGATGTCCCGCGCCTGGCGGATGTGGGGTTTGTCGATCTCCCGGGCGACGTAGCGGGCGACGAAGCGGCCAATCTCGCGGTCGATGCCGGCGACCCGCTGCAGGACCGCGGCGCGCAGCCCATCAGCCTCGACGACCACCGCCACGTCGCGCCAGGTCGGCTCATCCACCTCGATCACCACGCGCAGCGAGTTCGCGGCCCGAGCGGTCAGCGTCAAGCCAACAGTCACCGCGACGTGAAAGGTGTGGTGGTCAACGCCCAGGTTGATCGTCAGATCAAGCGTGACCGGAATCTCGAGGCGAAACGCAACGACGTCCCCTTCCAGGCGACGCGCATCCGCCTTGCCGACGACCCCGTTGGCACTGACCTGCGCCAGCCTTCCGGGGCCGGCGCCAATTGGCCCGAACTCGATCCGGTCGCCAGCGAGCCCGTCGAGGGCTCCCAGGATCCGCTCCTTGGTAACCGCGCGCTCAAAGAACCTTGCGCCAAACTCGGCGTAGGTGATCTCGCGCGAATCCGGCGCGTCCTCGATCGCCATGGCAGCAGTATCGGGCAAGGCCCGGCCGCAACTTCCGTTTGGGGAGCTGCCGTTAGTTGATGGTCAGCAGATCGACGACGAAGACCAGGGCCGAATCGCCGGGGATCGCCGGCGGGCGGCCTTCGGGGCCATACGCCAGGTCTGACGGAATCGTGAGCTGGCGCCGGCCGCCCACCTTCATCCCCTCAAGACCCTGGTCCCAGCCGGGAATGACATTGCCGGCCCCGAGTTGAAACTCAAACGGGGCACCGTTGCCGAAGTTGGAGTCGAACTCCTCACCGGTGTCGAAGAGCACCCCGACGTAATTGACGGCAAGCTGATCGCCCGACTTGGCCTCCGCCCCGTCGCCGACGGTGAGGTCTTCGACGACCAGCTCCGCGGGCGGATCGCCGTCGGGAACCGAAACCTCGGGCTTATCGCCGGACGGGACCTCGGACGTTGTCGCGTCATCGCCGCCGCGCGCGATCAGGACGACAGCAACGAGGCCTGCAAGCAGAATCGATGCCCCAACCAAGATGGTGCTGCGGGGGTCCACGGCCGTGATCCTAGCCAGGGCTCGTCAGCGCTCAATCACGTGGGCAGGATCGGGGCGGAACTCGGGCGGGGCCTGGCTGTAGTCGCCGAATGCGGCGTCGCGCTCGCCGACCATCGCCCGGACGCCTTCGGAGGCCGCCTTGTCGATGAAGGCCTTCGCGTCCGGGGTGTTTCGCATCAAGCCATCGAGGATCGGCCCCAGCGTCTGGGTTGATGCGAGCCCCATGTTCTCGTAGGCCTGGTTGACGATCAACTTCATCGCCGCCAACTGGCTGGCGGGAATCGCAGCCAGACGGGCGGCCTCCGCCGCTACATCGGATTCAAGATCAGCAAACGGAACCGCACGGTTGATCAGCTCAACAGCGGCGGCCTGGCTCCCGGTCAGCGGCCGCCCGGTCAGCGCGTGCTCTTTCGCCTTTGCCAACCCGAGACGGTAGATCCACATCCCCGACAAATACGAGCCCCACATCCTGGAATACGGGGTGCCGATCACGGCGTCCTCGCTCGCGATGACCAGGTCGGCGCAGAGCGCGAAGTCGCTGCCGCCCCCGACGCACCAGCCGTGGACCTGCGCGATCACCGGCTTGGGTGCCCGCCAGATGCTCATGAACTTCTGCGTCGGCGAGATCTCGGCCGCCGTCGCAAGCGCAAAGTCCTTGCCGGGATCCCACTCGCCGTCGCTCGTCAGCCACTCGTCCCAGTGGTGAAACCCCTCACCGAAGTCGTAGCCGGCGCAAAAGGAGCGGCCGATTCCCCGGATCACGATCACCTTGACCTCGTCATCGCGCACCGCCAGGCCTATCGCCTGCTCGACCTCATCCGGCATCGGCGGAACGATCGTGTTGAGCTGCTCGGGCCGGTTGAGGCTGATCGTTGCGACCCGGTCCCGGGACTCATAGAGGATCGTCTCGAACTTGGGCGCGTTCATCGGTTCACCGGAATCTAACCCCGGAGCGCATGGCGGAGCACTACCGTCTCAGATGTGAGCCGACCCGAGATCATGTTTGTGTGCGTCCACAACGCCGGGCGCAGCCAGATGGCGGCAGGCCTGCTCACCGAGCTCGCGGGTGATCGCATCAGCGTCCGCACTGCGGGTTCAGCGCCGGCGGACGCGGTCAACCCCACTGCCGTCGAGGCGATGCGCGAGATCGGGATCGATATCTCGGGTGAATCCCCGAGCGCGCTCGCTGACAGCGACGTGCGCGCCGTTGACATCGTGATCACGATGGGCTGCGGGGATGCCTGCCCCGTCTATCCGGGTAAGCGCTACGAGGATTGGGAGCTCGACGACCCCGGCGGCAAGGATCTGGACGCGGTGCGTGCGATCCGCGACAAGATCGAGGCGCGGGTCCGGGTCCTGATCGCCGAGCTTGTCGCTTGATGTAAACAAGGGGGCCACACGAATCAAGGAAGATCTGGAGATGGCGCTTAGTGATTGCCCAATCGGGCCGGCAGCCGCCGTATCGGACATCGAACACGCGCGTGAGTTCTACGAGGGCAAGCTCGGGCTGAGTGGCGAGCCGCTCGGCGACGACGGCACGATCTATTCCTGCGGGGCGGGTTCGACGCTCGTCGTCTACCTCTCGCCGGACAACGCCGGGACGAACAAGGCAACCCTGGCCGGCTGGAGCGTTCCCGACGTTGAGCAGGAAGTGGCGGCGCTGACCGCCGCCGGCGTTGAGTTCGAGCAGTACGACATGCCGGGGCACCAGACGGACGAGCGCGGAATCGTCTCGTTCGGCGAAGCCCAGGTTGCGTTCTTCAAGGACCCGGACGGCAACATCTTCTCCGTCAACAGCGAGATGTAGCTGCCAGCGGCGGGGCCATCGCCGCTGGCTATCGTGATCGGCCTATGTCGAGCGAATACATCTTCACGATGTACAAGGTCTCGCGCACCCATCCGCCGGACAAGCAGGTCCTGACGGATATCTCGCTGAGCTTCTTTCCTGGTGCAAAGATCGGGGTTCTGGGCCTAAATGGCGCTGGCAAGTCCACCCTGCTGCGGATCATGGCGGGCACTGACCCCGAGTACCGCGGCGAGGCCCAGCTGCACCCCAACGCCTCGGTAGGGATGCTCGAACAGGAACCGCAACTCGACGAATCGAAGGATGTGCGCGGCAACGTCGAGGACGGCGTGCGTGAGATTCGGGACCTGATCGACCGCTACAACGAGGTCGCGGCCAACTACTCGGACGAGACCGCCGACGAGTTCGCTCGCCTGCAGGATCAAATCGACGCGACCGATGCCTGGAGCATCGACCAAGTGGTCGATACCGCGATGGACGCGCTGCGCCTGCCACCGGCCGACGCCGACGTCACGAAGCTCTCCGGCGGTGAGCGTCGGCGGGTTGCGCTTTGCCGGTTGCTCTTGCAAAAACCTGATCTGCTGTTGCTCGACGAGCCGACCAACCACCTGGACGCCGAATCGGTGGCCTGGCTTGAGCGCCATCTTGAGGAGTACGAGGGCACGATCGTCGCCGTGACCCACGACCGCTACTTCCTCGACAACGTCGCCGGCTGGATCCTCGAACTCGATCGCGGCCGCGGCCTTCCCTTCGAGGGCAACTACTCGTCATGGCTTGAGCAAAAGCAGGTCCGCCTTGCGCAGGAGGAAAGCAAGGAATCGGCTCGCGCTCGGACCATCGCCGCGGAGCTCGAGTGGGTGCGCGAGAACCCAAAGGGCCGCCGCAAGAAGTCGAAGGCCCGGCTCGCCCGCTACGAGGCGTTGCTGGCCGAGGATCGCAACGTGAAACTCGAAAACGTCCAGATCCACATTCCGGCCGGCCCGCGGCTTGGCGGCGTCGTCGTCGAGACGGAGAACCTGCGCAAGGGATTCGGCGACAAGCTCCTGATCGAGGACCTCTCATTCGCGCTGCCGCCGGCCGGGATCGTCGGTGTGATCGGCCCGAACGGCGCGGGCAAGACCACCCTCTTCAAGATGATTACCGGTGACGAGCAGCCCGATTCGGGTGCGATTCGCCTTGGCGAGACAGTCGAACTCGCCTACGTGGACCAGTCCCGCGACGCGCTCGATCCCGAGAAGTCGGTCTGGGAGGAGATCTCCAGCGGATACGACCAGATCAAGGTCGGCGATCGAGAGATGAACTCCCGCGCCTACGTGAGCGGCTTCAACTTCAAGGGATCGGACCAGCAGCGGGCTGTCGGCGTCCTCTCGGGCGGCGAGCGCAACCGCGTGCACCTGGCAAAGCTCCTGCGTTCGGGCGGGAACCTCCTATTGCTCGACGAGCCGACCAACGACCTTGACGTTGACACGCTGCGGGCACTGGAAGAGGCGCTCCTCGCCTTCGCCGGATGCGCGGTCGTGATCTCCCACGACCGCTGGTTTTTGGACCGGGTCGCGACGCACATCCTGGCCTTCGAGGGCGACTCCCAGGTTCGCTGGTTCGAAGGCAACGCCGAGGCCTACGAGGAAAATCGTCGTGAACGACTCGGCGCCGAGGCCGACCGGCCGCATCGGATCACCTACAAGCGCCTGACCAGAACTTGATCCGGCCCAGTTTTATGTGACGAACGTCACGTAGGCGGGGGGTCCGCCAACTACCCTGTCCGCCACCGTGGGGTTCGAGCGCATTGCCGCATTCACCTGGAGGCACCCCCGGAAGATCCTTGCGGCCATCGGCCTGTTCATGGTCGCGGCCGCGCTCCTTGGCGGCAAGGTTGAAGAGCACCTCCAGGCCGCCGGATTCGGCGATTCGTCCTCTGAGTCGGAGCGTGCGATCGAGCTGCTTCGCGACGAGCTGGGCTACGACGCCGGACCGGGCGTCGTTGTGCTTGTTCGCGACCCGGCCGGCGATCAGCTCGCGATCGGGTCACGGTCGGTCCGCAGCGAAGTCGCGCGGCTCAGTGGCGAGCTTGGGAAGGCCCGGTTCGTGGCCAAGGTCGATAACCCGCTCCGCGACCTCGACAAGGCGATCGGCGGGCTACCACCCGGGACTGACACTGCGCCGCTGGTCGAGCAGTTTCAGGACAAAAACCCACTGATTGCCGACGAAGGCCGCTCGATCCTGATCACCGGCCACCTCAACAGCGACGACCCTGAGAGCGATGGCGGCGACGCAGCTGACGATGTCAAGCGTTTGCTTCATTCGGACACGCTCGATATCGGCTTCGCAGGATTTGCGGTCGGATTTTCCGAGGTCGAGGCCCAGGCGCGCGAGGACCTGAATCGGGCTGAGCTGATCGCGTTTCCGGTCCTGGCCATCCTGTTGCTGATCGTCTTTCGCGGACTGATCGCGGCGGCGGTTCCGCTGTTGATCGGCGTGGCGTCGATCCTCGGCACCTTCCTGGCGCTGCGGATCATGTCCGAGTTCGCATCGACGTCTCTGTTCGCCCTCAACATCACGACGGCGCTGAGCCTCGGGCTCGCAGTGGATTACGCGCTGCTGATGATCTCGCGCTATCGCGAGGAACTCGAAGCCGATGGTGCAACCGAGGAAGCCCATCGCCGGATGGTCACCACCGCCGGTCGCACGGTCGTTTTTTCGGGCATCACCGTCGCGGCGGCGCTCGCCGCGCTGATGCTTTTCCCGCAGCGGTTTCTCTACTCGGTCGGCGCCGCGGGCGCGATCGTGGGAGTTCTGGCATCGACGATCGCGCTGTTTGGCGTATCGGCTCTCGTCGCGATCCTCGGTGAGCGAATCAACAAGTTCTCGATCCGCCGCGGGCCCGCAGTCTCGGCCACCTCCGGCGGGTGGTACCGATTGGCGCATGGCGTGATGCGGAGGCCCAAGACCGTCGCGCTGGCCAGCGCCGCGGGGATGTTGCTGGTGGCCTCCCCCGCTCTATCGACCGACCTGACCGGCCCGAGCGCCGAGGCCGTACCTCGGGGCCAGGACTCCTTCCCGGTCCAGGAACGCATCAACCGGGACTACGAACGTGATTCCACCGAGCCGATCACGGTCACCGTTAGCGGCGATGCAACCGTTGGCATGCTGAAGCGGCTGAACTCGACCGTGGCGTCGCTACCGGGGGTCACCACACGTACGCCCTTCTTGCGGGCTGGTCCGGAAACGAGGTACGCCAACTTCGGCAGCGCCGAGAAGGCCCTCGACGACGACACCCAGCAGATCGTCCGCGAGATCCGCTCGCTCTCGGTGCCCGGCGCCGACGTGCTCGTCGCCGGCAACACCGCGCGCTTTTTGGATCAGAAGGAAAGCCTTGCGTCGCATCTGCCCGCCGTGGTCGCGGTCGCGGTCGCGGTCACCCTGCTCTTGCTCTTCCTGCTGACCGGGTCGATCATCCTGCCGATCAAGACGCTCGTGATGAACGGCCTGACCCTGGCCGCCGTCCTTGGCATTCTCACGCTTGGCTTCCAGGAAGGGTGGCTCGACGCCGCCCTGAGCTACGAGGGTCCTGCCGGGGTCGAGTTGATGACGCTCGCGCTGGTCTTCGCGATCACATTTGGCCTGGCAACCGACTACGCCGTGTTGGTGATGGCGCGAATCAAGGAGCAGCACGATTTGGGTGTGCCCAACCGCGAGGCCGTTGCGATCGGAATCGGCCGCACCGGACGCGTGATCACGGCCGCCGCCATGATGCTGGCGGTCGTCTTCGCGGCGTTCGCCACCAGCGAGATCTTCTTCATGAAGCAGGCCGCGGTGGCCCAGGCAACCGGCGTCTTGATCGATGCCACGATCGTGCGTGCGCTCTTGGTTCCGTCGCTGATGGCGCTGCTTGGCGAGTTCAACTGGTGGGCGCCTGGACCTCTCAAGCGCTTTCAGAAGCGCTTCGGATTCAGCGAAGGCTGATCGCCGGATAGCCTGAATCCGGTGCGTGTCAGCGAAGTAAGCCCGGGGCCGATCTTTCCAGACGACGGGCCGCGCTTGGCCCGCATCGCGCGCCGCGTCCGCGGCATCACGCTTGAGGTCCTGGCGTTCGTCGTCTTCACGGTCCTGCTGCCGGTGTTGCTTGTTGGCGCGGTGGTGGTCGATCTGGCGCTTTGGCTCCGGACCCGAAAGCCGTGGGTCGGCATCCGCCTGACCGCCTTCGGCTGGTGGTTTTTGTTCGGCGAGATGCGCGCGCTGATCGGTCTGCTTTTCATCACGATCGTCACCGGCGGGCCCTTCGGCGAGGGCTCGCTGCGCCGACGGCGTCTTTTGTATGACCTGCGCGGCCACTGGGCGCGCAGTCACATGGGCGGCATTCGCGCCCTGTTCGGCCTGAAGTTCGAAGTGGATGGCCTCGACGACATCGGCCGGGGACCCGTCGTGATCATGATGCGCCACGCATCGATCATCGACAACATGCTGCCGGACACCCTGATCGCGCACCGCTGGGGAATGGGGCTCCGATTCGTCTTGAAGCGGGAGCTGCAGATGATTCCGACGATCGATATCGGCGGGCGCTGGGTGCCGACCATCTTCGTTCGCCGGGCCTCGGGCGATCCGGTCGGCGAGGCCGCCGCCCTGCGCTCCCTGGCCCACGACCTCGGCGAGGGCGAGGGGATCCTGATCTACCCAGAGGGAACACGGGCCACCCCACCGAAGATCGCCCGGGCTCAGGAGATCATCGCCGAGCGGCAGCCTGAAATCGCGCCGCTGGCGAACCGCCTGCGCCACTTATTGCCTCCGCGCCTCGGTGGCCCGCTGGCCCTGCTCGACGAGGCCAAAGGCGTGGACGTCGTGTTTTGCGGACACGTGGGCTTTGACGGCTTTCAGTACATCTCGGACATCTGGGCCGGACGGCTGGTTGGATCGACGATCAAGGTGCGCTTTTGGCGCTACCCGGGTGCCGAGATCCCTGCGGGCGCCGAGAACAGGACGGCCTGGCTTTACGAGCGCTGGCAGGCAATCGACGACTGGATCGACGAACAGCGCGCCCCGGCGGCGGACCTGACCGCCTGACCGTTTCGCTGGATGACTCAAGTCTTCGGCGCCACGCCCGATAGAAATACCGATGGACAATCGCGTCGAACGAGTGGTCTTTGAGATGGAACGCTGCCGAATCGTTGGCGACCTTGCGCTGCCAACCGAGGGTTACCGATCCCGGCTCTCCGATTTCCTGAATCGGGCGGACCTGACATTCATCCCGCTTGTCAACGTCGAGGTCAGCGGACTTGACGGCGGCGACCCCGTAGCGCATGCATTCTTGGCCATCGGCCGAGGGCACATCCAAGTCGCGCATCCACTCGCTGACGAGTAGAACCGCCCTCAGCCGATTCTTGAGCCCGGCTCGGCATCGTCGTCGGGTCTCAGCAGCACCACGCCCTTAGTTGGATCTAGCGCCCCAAGAACCAAGACCTCCGACATGAACGGCCCAATCTGGCGTGACGGGAAGTTCACGACCGCGACGATCAGGCGGCCCTCCAACTCCTCGCGTGCGTAGTGGGTGATCTGCGCCGACGAGCGCTTGCGGCCAACCTCTATCCCGAAATCGATTTCCAGCTTCCAGGCGGGGACCCGGGCCTCGGGAAACTCGGCAACGGACACAACGCGGCCGACGCGCATATCGACCGCCTCGAACTGATCCCAGCCGATCTCGCCCGTCACGGCGTCAGGACAATCTTCAGCGCCTCGCGCCGGTCGTAGATCGCGTAGGCCTCGGGCGCATCGTCGAGCGGCATGTGGTGGGTCACGAGCGGGCGTGGATCCAGCGTGCCGTCCGCCAGCAGGGCCAGCACCGGATCGACGTGCTTGATGACGTTCGCGTGCCCGGTCTTCAGCGTCAGCGCCTTGAGCCAGACGATCCCCATGTGAAGGTCAATCCGCTCCGCGTACACCCCCGTCGCCGAGACGGTTCCGCATTTGCGGGTCATCTTGCAGGCCATCTCGAGCACGTCTGCGTGGCCAACCGCGTCTATCGTCGCATCGACGCCGCGCCCGGCGGTCGCAGTCTTCACGGCAGCACGCGGATCCTGCTCGGTCAGATGAACCGCTTCCGCGCCGAACGTCCTTGCCATCTCAAGCCGCTCGGGGACGGAGTCAACGGCGATGACGTGGTCGGCTCCGGCGGCCAGCGCCGCCTGCACCGCGCAGAGGCCGACGGGCCCGAGGCCTAGGACGGCCACAATCGAGCCGTTGGTCACACCGGCCTCTGTCACCGCGTGATAGCCGGTGCCCATTACGTCGCCGGCAAACAGAGCAACGTCGTCTGAGAGCCCGGCTGGAATCTTTCGCAGGGTGCGATCTGCCCTGGGCACGATCAACAGGTCGGCCTGGGCGCCTTGAAGCTCGCCCAAGAGCTTGCCGTGGCCGAAGACCTGGCCGTGGTCGCACTTGTGGAAGTCCTCGCGCTCGCAAAAAAAACAATCCCCGCATGCGGTGCAATAGGTACCCAAAACCCGATCCCCCTCCGCGACGGTGCTGACCTCGGCGCCGAGGGCGAGGACCGTGCCGACGAACTCGTGGCCGATAGTGAACCCGGGCTCGATCGCCACCCGCCCGTGGTAGATGTGAAGGTCGGATCCGCAAACGCCCGACGCCTCAACGCGGACGAGCACCTGATCGACCGCGGTGACTTCGGGGTCCGGCTTTTCGTCCACGCGAACCTCGCCCGGGGCCTGGAAGGTGACGGCTCTCATCGCGGCGGGACTCTATGACACGCCACCCCGTCAGTCGCAGCGGCGCGTTCCGCGGCAAGCCACGCCGCCGCGGGGCCGGGTTCAGCGGATGCGCCCTACGCCAGAGCCGCATAAGGTCTGGGGCAAGGAATTCGACGAAGGGATCACGCGTGGAAGCATCAAAGGCCGTCCTGATCACGGGCTGTTCGACCGGAATCGGCCGCGAGACGGCCCGCCACCTCGCCGCGAGCGGTTGGACCGTTTACGCGACCGCCCGGCGCCCCGAATCGATTGCTGACCTGACCGAAGCGGGCTGCAAGACTCTCGCCCTCGACGTCAACGACGACGCTTCCATGCAGGCGGCCGTTGCCGCGGTCACCGAGGCGGAGGGCGCCGTTGGGGTGCTCATCAATAACGCCGGCTACAGCCAGTCCGGTGCCGTTGAATCCCTGACCATGGACTCGATTCGCGGCCAGTTCGACACCAACGTCTTTGGCCTGATCCGCATGTGCCAACTGGTCCTGCCCGGCATGCGGGATCAGGGCTGGGGCAAGATCGTGAACATCAGCTCGATGGGCGGCAAGCTCACGTTTCCCGGCGGCGGCATCTATCACGCCACCAAGTACTCGGTTGAGGCGCTCTGCGACGCCATGCGTTTCGAGGTCAAGGGCTTCGGCGTTGACGTGATCTGCATCGAACCGGGCCTGATCACGACCGAGTTCGGTGACACCGCCGCGGGATCGCTGGCGGCCACTGAGGACGGGCCATACGCCAAGTTCAACGCCCACCTGGGCAAGGCCACCAAAGCGGTCTACGAAGGCCCCATGGCCAAGCTCGGTGGGGGACCGGATGCGGTGGCGAAGGTCATCGCAAAGGCGATCTCCGCCCGTCGGCCGCGCGCCCGCTACAAGGTCACCGCATCCGCACGCCTCGCCATTGGCCAGCGGCGAATGGTCTCCGACCGGATGTGGGATCGGTTCATGGGAACCCAGTTCAAGCGCCCCGGCCGCTGACCGGTCAAACCCAACGGCCCATCGCCAAGCGGCGTGCCACCGGCAGCCTGACTGAAAAAACGACAGGACGGTGGTAATAATGCCCGGCAACGGGGAAACTCACCACGGTGCCGCGGATGCCGTTAGTGTCCTCGGTGAACCGATAACCACGGGACGGCCGTCAGTGACGGCCCAAGGAGGAGTACGAGTGAGAGGCATGACCTTCGGCCGCCGCACCAAGACGCGAGTGTTCGCGTTTTTGAGCACGGTGGTCCTCGCAGGTGGAGTAGCGGCCTGCGGCAGCGACGACGAGAAGAGTGGCGACAGCGGCAATGGATCGGCGGCGAGTGGTGGCGAGATCACCATCTCCCAGACTTCACAGCCAGACTTCCTCGACCCGGCGCTTTCCTACACCGTCAACGGATGGGAGCCGATGTGGAACGTCTACACCCCGCTCCTGACCTACGCCCATGAAACTGGCACCCCTGGCGCGGAGCTGATTCCCGGCCTGGCCGAGGATCTGCCCGACGTCTCAGCCGACGGCAAGACCTACACCTTCCAGCTCCGTGACGGCCTCAAATTCTCCGATGGCAGCCCCGTCGTGGCTTCGGACTTCGAACACACGATGAAGCGCGTCATCAACCTCGAATCAGGCGGCTCACCGTTCTACCTGGGCATCGTTGGCGCCGAGGAATACTTGGCAAACAACGACCCCGAGGCGGATATTCCCGGGATCGAGACCAACGACAAGACCGGCGAGATCACGGTCGAGCTCGCCGCACCAGACGCCACGTTCTCCAATGTTGTCGCGATGAACTTCGGTGGCATCGTGCCAGGGGATACGCCGTTCGAGAACATGACCAAGACCCCGCCCCCGGGCGTCGGTCCGTACAAGATCACCGAATCCATCCCGAACCGGCAGTTCGTGATGGAACGGGTCAAGGGGTTCGCCGATCTGGGCATTCCAGACATCCCGACGGGTCACGTGGACAAGATCACCACGTTGATCATCAAGAACCAGACGGCCCAGGCCCAGGACGTGCTCAACAACGAGCTCGACTACATGCAGGATCCACCGCCCGCGGACTTCAAGCCGACGGTGGTTGAGCGTGTTGGCGAAAATGGTTCCGAGGAACAGCGGTACAGCGAGTACGTCACGTCCTCCACGTACTTCTTCTTCATGAACCAGAGGGTCGCTCCGTTTGACGATCCGAAGGTCCGCGAAGCGGTCAACATCGGGATCGACAAGCCCGCCCTCGCCCGCCTGTTCGCTGGCGAGTTGGCCCCGGGTTGCTCGTTCCTGCCACCCGGCATGCCGGGCTACGATGAGGCGCTCGACGTCTCTGACTGCCCGTGGGGCGACCCGAACTCAGCCGGTGATGTCGAGACGGCCAAGGCAATGATCGAGGAGGCCGGCGCGGCCGGTGAAAAGGTCGTCGTCTATGGCAACAACGACGATCCGACCGACAAGATCACCGAGGCATACGCCGAACAGCTGAACGAGCTTGGTTTTGATGCTGAGCCCACGATCCTGGACGGTGGCGTTTATTTCCAGACCATCGGCAACGCGAAGACGGAAGCCCAGACCGGTTTCACCAACTGGTTCCAGGACTTCCCGCACCCGTACAACTTCTTCTTCCTAGTTGACGGGGACACGATCCAGCCAACCAACAACCAGAACTACGGGAACGTCGATGATCCTGAAATCACCAAGACCATCGACGAACTCCTGTTGGAGCCGGACCTGGTTGCGGCCACCCCGGATTGGGAGGATCTGAACAGGTACCTGGTGGAGTCAGGGCAAGTGATGCCGTACGGCCACCGCAAGCTGGCGACGTTCGTATCGGAGCGCATGGACTTCGATGCGGTGATCCAGCACCCGCTGTACCTGAACGACTACACCAGCTTCGCCCTCAAGGAGGGCGAGTAGTCACAACTGCCGAGATCGAGGGGGGCGCCCAAAGGCGCCCCCCTCATTTCTCGACTTCCAAAAAAATTGACTGAGGCACGCGCAGGGGGATAATCGGGACGTGGCAGCCAGAGATCAAGCGGCGGCGGTTGAACCTGGGACCGAGTTGTCGGTCGGGATTCCGGCCGAGCTATCGGGTGGCGACGGCGGAACAGGCTCGAGCCCCTGGCAACTCGCCGGGCGCCGTCTGCGTCGCAACCGCACGGCGCTGCTTTTCGGAGTGATCTTTTTGCTTCTCGTCGGCGCCTGCCTTGCCGCCCCGCTTTACGCAGATCACATCGCAAACCGCACGCCCTACGACCAGCCGGCCTCGGATGAGACCGTCACCAAAGGCGGAGAGGAAGTCCTTGTGGTCGGGTTCGACGGAATCCCGATCGGGCCCACCTACGGCAAGGAGTACTTCCTGGGCGCGGACTCAAGCGGTCGCGATGTTGCCGTGCGACTTCTGTACGGCGGGCGCAACTCGCTCCTGATTGGCTCCGTCGCGGCCCTGGCGACGATCTTGTTGGGTGTCATTATGGGCCTCTTCTCCGGCTACTTCCGGGGCTGGGTGGACACCGTGATCTCGCGCCTGCTTGACCTGATCTGGTCGTTTCCGGTGATCCTCCTCGGGATCGCGCTGGGCACGGCGCTCGCCACCGACGGTCTCAAGCTTGGGCCGCTCACGATCGAGGGCAATTCGCTCGCAATCCCGACCCTGATCATCGCGATCGTCTACGTCCCCTACCTTGCCCGGCCGATCCGTGGCCAGGTCCTGTCCCTGCGCGAGAAGGAGTTCGTCGAGTCCGCACGGGCGCAGGGCATGGGGTCGCTGCGGATCATGTTCAGTGAGATCCTGCCCAACGTGGTGACCACCCTGATCGTCTTCTTCCCGCTTCTGATCGCCAACGCGATCCTGCTGGAGGCCGCGCTCTCGTTCCTGGGCGCCGGGGTCCGGGCCCCGAACCCGTCCTGGGGCACGATGATCAACGATGGCGTTGACAGGATCGTTACCGCGCCGATGCTCGCGATCGTGCCGGGCGGAATGCTCGTCCTAACCGTGCTTTCGCTCAACGTCTTCGGCGACGGGGTTCGTGACGCCCTCGACCCGCGCGCCAAAGTCAGGATCGAGCACTAGCCATGGCAAGGTTCGTGATCCGCCGTTTGGCCTCGATGCTGGTCGTGATGTTCGCCGTATCCGTCCTGACGTTTGCGATCTTCAACGTGATCCCGAACGGCGATCCGGCCGTACGGATGGCGGGCAAGCAGCCGACCGAGCAGCAAGTCGAAGCGATTCGCCGGGAATGGGGCTTCGACAAGAGCGTGATCGTCCAATACGGGACCACGATGAAGAAGCTCTTCAGCGGCGACATGGTCAGCTACTTCACGCAGCTCAACGTCACCGAGGAAATCTGGAAAGGGCTTCCCCGCACGCTCTCGCTTGCGATCGGGGCGGCGCTGATCTGGATGTTCGCCGGCGTCGTCCTCGGCTTATACACGGCGATGCGAGCGGGCAAGATCTCAGACACCCTGCTGACCGTCCTTGCCCTGATCGGCATCTCGATGCCCGTCTTCTGGGTCGGGGCGATCATGAATTACTACCTTGGGTTTGAGCTGGGTATCTTCCCGAACGGCGGCTACGTCCCAATCACCGAAAACCCGATTGACTGGGCCTATCACCTGATCCTGCCCTGGACCGCGCTCTCGATCCTTTTCATCGGCGTCTACTCGCGAGTGCTGCGCTCCAACGTCATCGACACACTGAGCGAGGATTACGTGCGCACGGCGCGCGCGAAGGGTCTGTCTGAGCGTCAGGTGTTGCTCAAGCATGTGCTTCGCAACAGCATGATTCCCATCGTCACGCTTTGGGGGCTTGACTTCGCTGTGGTGATCGGCGGCGGCGCGATCCTGACCGAGACGGTCTTCGGCCTTCAGGGCGTTGGCCAGTACGCCGCCGACGCGATCGGCCAGCTTGACGTACCGCCAATCCTGGCGGTCACCATGTTCGGCGCGTTCTTCGTCGTCTTCATCAACGCGGTGGTTGATATCGGCTATGCCGCCCTCGATCCCCGGATTAGGCTCGAGTCAGAGAGCGCTAGCGCATGAGCGCGGCGCCGCTGCTCAGCGTCGAAGACCTCCGGGTCAACTTCCAGACCGAGGATGGCGTAGTCGGCGCGGTCGCGGGAGTCTCGTTCGAGGTTGGTCCGGGCGAGGTCCTGGCGATCGTCGGCGAATCGGGCAGCGGCAAGTCGGTGACAGCGATGAGCTTGATGGGCTTGACCCGCGGACCGAACGCAGAGATCAGCGGCCGGGCGATGCTGGGCGAGTTGGACCTGATCGCCGCAAGCGACGCCGAGTTGCGAAAGATTCGTGGCAACGACCTGGCGATGATCTTCCAGGATCCGATGTCCTCGCTCAACCCGGTCCAAAAGATCGGCGCCCAGATCGTCGAGCAGATCCAGGCGCACAAGGACGTCTCCAACGAGGATGCCCGCAAGCAGACGATCGACCTGCTGAGGGCCGTCGGCATTCCGGGCCCGGACGAGCGCATCGACAACTACCCGCATGAGTTCTCGGGCGGGATGCGCCAGCGGGCGATGATCGCAATGGGCCTTTCCGTCGAGCCCAAGATCCTGATCGCCGACGAGCCCACCACGGCTCTTGATGTCACGATTCAGGCGCAGATCATGCGCCTTCTGCGCGACCTCAACACCGAGCGGGACCTCGCGACCATTCTCATCACCCACGACCTCGGAATGGTCGCGCGCGTTGCCGATCGAGTGATGGTGATGTACGGAGGCCAAGTGGTCGAATCAGGCTCGCTGGGCCAGGTCTTCTACGACCCCCAGCACCCATACACCTGGGGGCTGCTCGGCTCGATGATGCGCCTCGACCGACCCCGCTCCGCGCGACTCGCCCAGATCAAGGGCCAGCCGCCGTCGCTGCTCGCGCCCCCCGACGGTTGCCGGTTCCGGCCGCGCTGCCCGCATGCCTTTGGCAAGTGCGGCGAGCCGCCAACGCTCGAGGCTCGCGGAGGCGAGGGCCCGCACGTGGACCGCTGCTGGCTCCCACCTGACACCAAGCGATCAGTGCGGACGACGAAGTCAGGCGACATTGGCTTGGAAGCGGCCTGATGAGCATCGCGAATGGCACTCCGCTGCTCGAGGTCAACAACCTGACGAAGCACTTCCCGATCAACGGCGGCCTGCTGTTTGACCGCCAGGTCGGCGCCGTGCAGGCGGTTGACGGGGTTTCGTTTGCGATCCAGCCCGGCGAAACGCTTGGACTGGTGGGTGAGTCGGGGTGCGGAAAGTCCACCCTTGCCCGAACGATCTTGCAATTGCTGAAGCCAACATCCGGGACCGTCCACTTCGAGGGACAGGAGATCTCGTCGCTTTCTCGCAAGGAGCTACGGCCGCTGCGTCGCGAAATGCAGATGATCTTCCAGGACCCATACGCGTCGCTCAACCCGCGCAAGCGCATCGGCCAAATTGTCGGTTCGCCCCTGAAGCTCCACGGCATTGCTGAAGGCAAGGAGCTGGACCGCCAGGTTAAGGACCTGATGGACCGGGTTGGACTTGCGCCGGAGCACATCAACCGCTTCCCTCATGAGTTTTCCGGCGGGCAGCGGCAGCGGATCGGAATTGCGCGGGCGCTTGCACTCAAACCGAAGTTGATCATCGCCGACGAGCCCGTTTCCGCCCTCGACGTCTCGATCCAGGCCCAGATCATCAACTTGCTGGAGGACCTCCAGTCCGAGTTCAACCTGACCTACGTCTTTGTGGCCCACGACCTCGGCGTCGTCCGCCATGTCGCCGACCGGGTCGCCGTCATGTACCTCGGCAAGATCGTTGAGATCGGCCCGGCGGACGAGGTCTACTCAAACCCCGTCCACCCCTACACCGAGGCGCTGCTGTCCGCGGTTCCGATTCCGGATCCAAACGCCAACATCGACCGCTCCGATCGGATCCTCGAAGGCGACGTTCCTTCACCCGCGAATCCGCCCAAGGCCTGCCGGTTCCACACCCGCTGCCCTTACGCAACGGAGATCTGCGGCGAGGTCGAACCACCACTGGAAGACCACCGTGGGGGCCAGCTCGCGGCCTGCCATCACCCGCTGAACACGCCGGCCGGCGCCACCGCCAGCGCCTAGCGCGAGCGCAGCCGGATCCAGTTTCCGTCCGGATCGGCGATCGCTGAGGACCCACTGTCCTGGTCAACCTGGGCGCCGGCGGCTTCCGCCCGGGCCAACGCCTGATCCACGGCCTCGCTGGATCGCAGGTCCAAGTCAAACCCGGCCAGGCCCGGCCGATCAGCCGGCAGCGGCGACGCACCGGCACTGTGCCAGCTGTTGGCGCCGACGTGGTGGTGATAGAGGCCGTCGGCAAGGAAGATCGCCTGTGGGCCGAAGCGCTGGCGCTCGTCGAGGCCGACAACGTCACGCCAAAATGCCAACGCCCCACCGACGTCGGAGACCTGCAGGTGAACGTGGCCGACATCGAGGTCGGTGGAGGCGCTCGAGTCCGACTCTGCCACCAAGGCCGTTAGGTCAAGCGGCTGCGAGTACATGGCTACCTGGCCATCCTCGGCGGCCGGCCACTCCTCGAAGGTGCGATCCCGGTAAAGCTCGATCCCGTTGCCCTCCGGATCACGGAAATAGACCGCCTCGGAGACGCCGTGATCCGATGCGCCTTCATAGAGCGGCGCCAGATCCGCCGTGCGCTTGACTGCGTTGGCCAGAGAGGCGCGATCCGGGAAGCGGTAGGCGACGTGAAACAGGCCGGCGTAGGGCTGTGGCGCGGGGTCCGATCCGGCGGCATCAGCGGAATCCAGGATCAGCAGCACGTCCCCATTGGGTCCCGCCAGTTCGGCCGTCGTCGGGTCCGCGTCGCTTCGCGCGAGGCCGATCGCCTGCGCGTAGAAGTCGGCCTGGCGCTCGAGGTCGGACACGCGCAGAACAACGCGGCCGATCGCCGGGTCGTAGAGCCGCGCGCGCTCCTCTGGGTCAGGCTCCGGCAACCCGCCCATCATCCGGCCGATCGACTATTGGGCCGACGTACCACTGACGACGCCAACGGTGAGTCCAGCCGGATCGGTGAAGAGTCCGATGACGGTGCCCTCCATGACTTCATGGGGGCCCATCGTCCGGGTCCCGCCCAGGCTCTCGGCCTTGGCGAGAGCCGCCTCGACGTCATCGACCCCGACATAGACCGTGACGTGCCCCGGATGGCCCTCGGGACCGACGCCGATGCCGCCGCCGATGCCGACACCTTCCGGATCGGTGTTGCCCTCGCGCGCGACAATCCCGTACTTCATCGGGTTGTCGGCGTTTATCTCCCAGCCAAACAGCTCGGAGTAGTAGGCCTGCTGCTCGGCGGGATCGCCGCCGATGATCTCAAAGTGGACGACTGGCTGTCCCATTTGCGCGCTCCTTGGTTGACGTTGCCGAAGATCGACGATCGGCAAGGACGCTAGCGCGAATTGCGGGCTGACCGCAGGCTAGGCGAGCGAGAGCGTCAGAACGTTGGTCCAGTTGCGATTGATCGTCGCGGCCATCTCCTCGTCGTCGGCGAGACAGACGCGGACCACGGCGAGGGTGCCGGGATCGCCGGCGCGCTCGGCAAGCTGTTCGAGCAACTTCAATGAGGCGATCTCCAGGTGCTCGAAGACGAAGGCATTGCGAGCGTTGGCGCCGTGGTTTTGCCCGCCGATTCCGTTCAGGCCCACCCAGCCTCGCGCTCCGAGCGAGAGCGCCGACGCCCGGCGACTCGCGGGCTTGGCGCCAAGCGATTCAATGTGGGCGGCCAGCAAGCGGTCGTGCTCAGCAGTTTCGTCGCGGTGACCGCCGAACGCGCGGTGCATTCGTCCCAGGAGTTCTGCGACCTCCGCAGTGGTATCGGCCGCGTCGCGCTGCGACGCGACGAGCTTCAGCATCGGATCGAACATTGAAAGCGCCGACTTCTTGAGCGCCTGGAGCGAGCGCAGTCGCGCGACCGTCTCAGCCTGGAGCGACGCCGCGGTCAATTCCCCGGCTCCTCAATGGGATTGCCAAGCCGCTTCCACTTCGGCACCCCGCCGTCGATCACATGGATGACCCGCTCGGCGCCATATTTCTGCAGCAGGCTTGCCGCAACCGCGGCGCGCTGGCCGGAGCCGCAAACCGCGGCAACCGGCTGCGCGGGATCGATGCCATCGGGGATTGCCGTGATGTCGTGCCAAGCCGCGAAGGTGGACCCAGGGATATGGCCCGCGTCCCATTCCGAGCGCTCCCGTACGTCAAGCACCTGGATTCGCGGATCGTCGTCAAGGGTTCGCTTCAGATCCTCAAGTGGCACGCGTTCGATCCGCGCGACCTCGCTGCCTTCTTGGCGCCAGCTCGTCATGCCGCCGCCCAGGAAACCGGCCAGGTTGAGGACGCCGACGGAGGCGGCCAGGCGCGCGGCGCGACGGCCATCCTCATCGTCGCGACCAACCACGACGATCTCCTTGTCGTGGTCGGCGATCCAGGCTAGCTTGGACCCGAAACCGGCGGACAGGATCGGGATCGAGACGGCGCCCGGGATATGCGCGTCGTCGAACTGCTGATCGGTCCTGGTGTCGACGATCAACGCGCCCGCCGACTTCTTTTGCGCGACCTGTCGCGGCGCGAGCGAGAGCACGTAGGCACCCTCCGTGAGCAGCGGACCCCGGTTCATCGCGACGATTTTCTTGAAGTTCGGCGGCTGCGGGCCGAGCTTCGCAATCGAGGTCTCGACGAACTCATCCTCGTCAGTGATCGCCAGGGTCGGATTGTGCGCCCGCTCGTAGCCGATTGTGGAGGCGATCTTCATGTCCATTCCTGGGCCGCCGCACATCGACCCGCCCAGGTGACCTGGCCAGACCTCGCAGCTCTCGGGCAGGCTCAGGAGCTTGTCGCGAAGCGAGTGGAAGATTCCGCGCGCGCCGTCGCGCTCGTCGATCGCCAAATCG
This sequence comes from uncultured bacterium, assembly GCA_963701205.1. Lineage (GTDB taxonomy): Bacteria > Actinomycetota > Thermoleophilia > Solirubrobacterales > 70-9 > JALZKA01. The sequence continues at coordinate 621,652 of OY969575.1, forward strand.
GGGCGGGCCACGTCGTTAACAAACAGGGTGTCGCCCGAGAGCACGGCCCAGGGCTCCTCACCACGGCTGCGATCGATCAACGCAAACGCGGTGTGCTCGGGACGATGGCCCGGCGTATGCAGAGCGCGCACGAGGAGGTTGCCGAGTTCGAGCTCGAAGCCGTCGGCAATCGCCTCGTGCTCGTAGTCGGGTTCGGCGTCCTCGTGGATATAGATCTTTGCCCCCGTTGCCGCCGCGAGGCGGCCATGCCCGGAAACGTGGTCCGCGTGGTTGTGGGTCTCCAGGATCGCGTCGATCTCAACTCCGGAGTACCGCGCGAGCTCCAAGTACTCGTCGATCTCGAACCGCGGGTCAACTACGGCGGCCTTGCCGGCCTTCTCGTCGCCGATCAGATAGGACGCGCAGCCGAGGTCGTCATGGGTGATCTGGCGAAAAATCATCGAACTGTGACCTCGGCCTCGCCGACGAGCAGGCTGAGTTCCCGGAGCTGATCGCGAACGCCTTCGCAGACCTGGTCGCAGAGGGCCATCAGGCTCGGATCGGCGATCCGGTAGAGAGCCCGCGAGCCGTCGCGGCGCCGGGCGACCATCCGCTCCCCGAGCATGACCGCAAGGTGCTTTGAGACGTTGGCCTGGGCACCGCCCGTGGCCTCAACCAAGTCCCCCACCGACATCTCGCCGTGGGCATGGATCTGATTGAGCAGGCGCAGCCGCGTTGGTTCGCCAAGAACCGCGAAACGCCGAGCCATCATCTCGGCAAGCTCATCTGGGAGGTCTGCCATCGAGCGCAATTATAACCATATGCTTCAATGGCTATATGGAGATCCTTCTTGCGATCCCGTTCGGGCTGGCAATCGGGCTGGTGGTTGGAACGGTCGGAGGCGGCGGGGCAATCTTGGCGCTTCCCGTCTTGGTCTATGTCCTGGGCGAGGGCGTCAGCCCCGCCTCGACCGCGTCGCTGATCGTCGTCGCGCTTGGGGCGTCGGTTGGCGCCGGATCGCAGGCCCGCGACGGCCAGCTCTGCTGGCGGATAGCCCTGATCTTCTCGGCACCGGCCGCGGCCGGTGCCTACCTCGGGACGATTGCAAACGCCGAGGTCAGTCCACGGGCGCTGATCCTTGCCTTCGTTCCGGTGATGCTCGCCGCCGCGGCCCTGACATACACGCGCGGTGACGGGGAGCTCGGAAGCGGCGGCGCGCGCGCCGGCTGTCCCGATCCAAGTCTTCCCGTGGCCGGCGGATCGGGCCTGGTGGTCGGCACGATGACGGGGTTCTTTGGCGTCGGCGGCGGCTTTCTGATCGTCCCGGCCCTGACGATGCTCCTCTCGCTGCCGATGCGCCGCGCAATCGCGACTTCGCTTGCGATCATCACGCTCACGGGCCTTGCGGCGCTGGCCAGCCACCTGATCCAGGGCTCCCACCCCAACTGGCCGCTCACAGCGGTCCTGTGTGCAGCTGCCGGGGCGGGTGCCCTGGGCGGTGCCCGTTTGGGGCGCGCCCTGCCGTCGCGGACACTCGCTCACGCATTCGGGATCGTGGTCGCAGTGGTGGCACTGTTCCTGCTTGCCGACGTGCTGTTGCTAGACGGCCCCCCGATCGGTTGACATCTTGGGCAATTGCGCCGAAGTCGTCGTCCGCGTCTTCGACGCAGGGCCGAGTCGCGGGAAAATAGGAGGGGGTTGACACGGGCCGAGGCCTGCGTTAGGTTCGCGTCGAATTCGTTTCCACGCTCCCGGGGGGGTACACGTTGCGCTTTTCATCCTTTGTCACCGTCGCGGTGACCGCGGTCATGGCCGTCGCCAGTGCCAGCGCGGGCGCGAGCATCGTCGATGTCAACCCCGACGCTTCCGACAACAGCAGCGCGAATGCGTCCACCGGTGGACGCATTAACTCCGGGCTCGCCACGGTGCCGGGCCAGGCCAACACCTTCTATGCAGCGAGCGAGTACGGCGGTTTGTTCAAGACAACCGACGGCGGTGTGAACTGGGCGCACCTGGACGGTTTCGTCCCGAGTGTCGGCTGGGATGTCGAAGTGAGCCCGGCGAACGCGAATCGCGTCTATGCAACGTCGTGGTACGACGGCAAGGTGCAGTCGCTCGCCGGGATCCAGGTCTCGAGCGACGCGGGCGCCACATGGGCGAAGCCCGCGAGTACGACCCCGCCCGCAGGCTTTTGCAACGCCGAGCGCCGGAGCGAGCCGTCGGCTTTTGGAATCGGCATCCGTCCGGATAACGCAAACCACGTCGTCGTCGGCACGAACTGTGGAGTCGCGGTATCCCACGACGCCGGCACGACCTGGACCTTTGTCGATCCGACGCCTGCCAGCAGTGCCGCCGATATCAACGTCTGGGACGTAACGTTCCAAAGTGGCGGCACGGTCGATATCTGCGGCGACGAGGGTCACTTCCGCTCGACCGATAACGGCGACACCTGGACGAACCCAGCGGGCACCGTTCCGACCGGGCGCTGCTCGATTGCCGCGTCGCCGGACGAGTCCTACGTCCTCTTCGTCGTCGGCTCCGACAACAACGTGTATGAGTCCGACGACGCCGGGGGCAGTTGGACGAATCTCGGCCAGCAGGCGGCCCAGGGACGAATCCCGTTCATCGTGACCAACCAACGGTCGAACGACGGGGACACAAACCGATTCGACGTTTGGTACTCGGACACCCAGCTGTTTACGACCACTTGCACCACCCCCACTCCGGCCGCGCAGGGAGGCGCCCCTCGCTGCGGGAATGTGTCCGGCTGGACCAACCGTCAGTCCGGTGCCCACTGGGACGCCGGAGACCTTGTCTTTGACAGCTCGGCTTCGGTGGATTCATGTCCGCGCATCTACACGACCGATGGCGGCGCTCACACCAACACCGCGGGCGCCGGTTCTGGTGCTGCCTGCCAGGCGGCGACCTGGAATCGCTCCAACGCCGGCCTCCACGCCCTGTGGCTGTGGAGCATGACCGGCGCCGACCGGGCCGGCGCCGGCGAGGATTTGTATTTCGGAACCCAGGACAACGGCACGTTTGCGACCCAGACGGCCCCATCCAATCCACCGACCTGGACGAATCCAAATTGTTGTGACACCTTCGACATGGCGGCAAGCACCGACGGGTCGAGAGTGCTTGGGACGGTCTGCTGCTTCGGCTCGGGTCGCTTCAACCGCCTCGAACTGGCGGGCGCCAACTACGCGGGCAATGCCGAGGTCAACACCTACCCGGCCGGCAACATCCCCGGCTTCACCTGGGGCAAGCGGGTGAACACGTTCGGTCCGGACGACTTCGTCCTGATCACCGGCAGCGGCATCTTCACGACGGCCGACATCGGCGCAAGCCCGATCGTCTGGACCGCGCTGCCCGCGATTCCTGGCGTGGCCGCGAATCAACCCTGCAACGTCCAGGTCTCCAACGACAGCGGCACGACCGTGTTCCTGGTGCAGACCGGGCAGTGCACCGGCCGCGGTTCCGATCAGCTTTGGCTCTATGACGGCGCGAGCTGGGAGCAACTGGACAACAACGACGGCGTAACTGGAGGGATCGGCGTATTCGGCGTGGACCCGAACGACTCCGATCGGATCTACGCGTCGATCCTGACTGCAGGAAACGAGCGCATGGTCTTCAGCACCGACGGCGGCACCAATTGGGACAACGATCCCGAGCTCGACGCACGTCTGACCGGCGGCGGCGCGTTTGAGTTTGTCAACGAGCGCGGCCCGGCCACCAACCGGGGTGGCGCCGGCGCATCGTTCCAGGGATATCCGCAACCCGTAATGGTCGAATACAGCGGCGTTGACGGGGACGTTATCGTCGTCGGCGGGCAGGATTCAGGAGTCTTCGTCTCGCTTGACGGCGGCAATAGCTGGGGACTGGCCACCGACCCATTCACGCCGGGGGCCAGCGGTAAGCCGCACCTTTCGCGGCCGCGCTACACGTATTTCGACAACGAGTCGGCCGCCGGGACGACAACCTTCTATGTCGGCACCCAGGGCCGGGGCGTCTGGCGCTTCAACCTCGAAATGCCCGTGGCTGATGCAGGCGGGCCATACACAACCGATGAAGGGGCCGACGTCGAGCTGGACGGGAGCGGCTCGACGGGTACCGGCCTCCAATACGCCTGGGATCTCGACGACGACGGGCAGTTCGACGACTCGACGGCGGTGAACCCCGACTTCAATCGCGTCGGCCAGGACGGCTCCTACACGGCGCGGCTCCGCGTCACCAACGCAGACGGCCTCGTCGCCCAAGACTCCGCGACCGTCACGGTGGACAACCTGCCGCCGACGCTCGAGGGTCTCGCGTCAAACGGGCCGAAGCCGGAGGGCAGCACAATCACGGTGACGGGCACAGTTCGCGACCCCGGTTGGCTTGAGGATTTGACCGCAACCGTGAACTGGGGCGACGGCACCGGCACCCAGGCGATCGCCGGGGGCGTCCAGGAGAACGGCCGCCCCGACGCGACGCTTTCGTTCTCGGCAGGGCATGCCTACGGGGACGATGGTGTCTTCACCGCCACGATTTGTGGCAAGGATGACGACGCGCCGCCCGTGTGCGACACGATCGACGTGACCATTACCAACGTCGCGCCGACGTCCGCGATCACGGACCCGCCGCCATCGGCAACGATCAACGGCGTTGACGTGGCAATTGCGGAGGCCGGGGACGGCGTGACGTTCCGGGCTCGCTCGACCGATCCGGGTAGCGACGACCTGCGCTTTGCGTGGGACTGGGACGACGGCCCACCCGCCGAGGACGTGGTCACGCACTACCTCAATGACCCGGCGTTCGATCCCGATCCCGACCCCAGCCCCACCGTCAATCCACGCGATGTCACCGATGAGGTCGTGCACGCATTCACGGCCTGCCTCTACGACGTCGCTGTTGACGTCAGCGATGACGACGGCGGCGCGGCGGCGACGAAGATGATCAAGGTCCTGATCACGGGTAACGCCGACGAGGCCGAGAACTACGGCTACTGGAAGAAGCAGGCAAAGGAGCGTAACGAGGGCAAGGAGGTCGAGAAGGACGACGTCACCGCCGAGCTGCTCACCTGCTACCTCGAGATCGCGGGCTTCGTGAGCAACGTGTTCCACGAGGTCAACGACGCTTCAACGTTTGCGCTCGCCGAGCAAGTGCTCAAGGGAAAGACCGACGATCCTGATCACCTCCACATCGACAAGCTCGACAAGGAGCTGCTGACGGCGGTGCTCAACTTTGCCAACGGGGCGTTTGGCTGGAATCAGCCCGTCTACGACACGGACAAGGACAAGGTCCTGGATCTGATGTTCAAGGACGCGTTCAATCAGGCGGAGTCCGTGCGCCTCAATCCGGCGTCCACGAAGCACGACATGGACGACCAGGCAAAGATCCTCCACAAGATCAACGAGTTCAAGGGGTAGGCCAGCGTCGGGGGTCGCCCGTCGTGGACGGGCGCGGCTGGCCGATTACCCCTGCCGACGATCCGAAGCCTGGCTGCCAGCGGGGCCGCGGAGTGAGGTCGTTCCAGGCACAGGACTCAATCGAGACAGCTTTGATTCCACGGCTGTCGTTGATAGCTTCGTCCGCATGGGGCCGGCGCTGAGGGTAAACGTGGGATGACAGCAACCGACTACTTGGTCGTAGGCGCCGGAGCGACCGCCCTCGCCTTCGCCGACTCGCTGGTGGCGGAGGATCCGAACGTCGAACTGACGCTCGTCGATCGTCGGCCCGGCCCCGGCGGTCACTGGCTCGATGCCTATCCATTCGTCCGCCTGCATATCCCATCTGCTTTTTACGGGGTCAACTCGATCCAGCTCGGTGCGAACCGGATCGACGAATCCGGCGAGAACGCCGGCTTCTACGAGCGAGCAACGGGCCCGGAGGTCTGCGAGTACTTCGCCGAGGCGGCCGCGCACCTGACGGACACTGGGCGAGTCCGCATCCTGACCGAGCACGAGCACCTGGGATCCGGAGACAACGGAGAACGGATCCGCGACCTGACAACGGGCACCATTTTCGAGATTGACGTGAGGCGAAAGCTGGTCGATGCCCGCTACCAGGAGGCGTCGGTCCCGGCCACTCACCCCGGAACGTTTGATGTCTCATCCGGCGCGAACGTGGTGCCGGTCAACGACCTGCCAACGGCGGTGGAATCAGCGTCGCAGTTCACGGTGCTAGGAGCGGGCAAGACGGCGGTCGACGCTTGCACCTGGCTCCTCGACCGCGATGTCGCGCCGGATCGCATCCGCTGGGTTCGACCTCGCGACATGTGGTTTCACCATCGACGCCACTTTCAACCCCTGGAACTGGTGGGCGAGAATATGGACGGCATCTCGCTCGACGCCGAGGCGGGCGCCAACGCAACGGATATCGACGACCTTTTCGCGCGACTGGAGGACGCGGGACGCCTAGCTCGCATCGACCCGAACGTTCGGGCGACGATGTACCGGGGCACGATGCTCGGCCCCGCTGAGTTCGACGCGGTACGCCAGATCGAGGACGTTGTGAGGCTCGGCCACGTGCAGAGGATCGAACCGGATCGCATCGTCCTCGAGCAGGGCGAGACGGATACGAGCACCGACGTCCTGCACGTGGACTGCACCGCGTACGGACTGCGCGCCGCCCCGGCAGTCCCGGTCTTCCAGGGGAATCGCATCGTGATCCAGCAGGCGCGCCAAAACTCCCCAACCTTCAACGCTGCACTTATCGCATTCGTCGAGGCGCACCGTGACGATGACACGGAGCAAAACCGCCTCTGCCCGCCGAACCCCTTCCCGAGCAGCATCGACGACTGGCCCGGCATGACCCGCCGCACCTTTCAGGTCGCACAGACGTGGGGCCAGGAACCGGACATTTCGGGCTGGTTGGCCGAGAGCCGCCTGAACCTGCTCCGGGGCCTGCCACAACATGCGGCTGAGCCCCGTGTGCAGGCGGCATTTGAGCGCTTCCTGACCAATATCGGCCCGGCAACGGAACGGCTCGCGGAGCTCGAAGGAGCGGGTCAGCCGCGCTCGGCCTAATAGCTGCCGCGGCGTGCTCAAGTAAGTTCGAACTCGGTGTGCAGGTCAATCGCGGTCCCGGTGATCGAGCGGCTTTACTTAGCTGCTGCGACCCCGAGCGCAGCCGACGGTACCGGCTGACGGCCGCCTCCAGGTTGAGCGCCCGACGGGGAGCAACGAACTGCGTCCGCCCGCCTGACCGCAGGACGGATACGATGTCAACGTAGTCGAATTGGGTGCCGTAGTGGAACTGGGTGCAATGTGTCCAGGAGAACCTTCGTCAACTTAATCCTGACGGTCCTTGTGGCTCTGCTGGGCATAGGAGTTGGGAGTGCCCACGCTTCGAGCGCCCCGGATGCCGGGCGAGCATTCACACCGCCGCCGCCGCCGCCTCAGCTCTTCGGTGTGAAGCCACCAACGGCCGACCCGGGTCGCCAGGTGCGGATCGTCAAAGCTGCGGATGGCACGGACCTCTACACGGATACGTGGCTGCCGGCCGCGAAGGACGGGAAGACGCCACCGGCCCGAGTTCCGGTCGTGGTCGTTTATACGCCGTATTCGTCTTGGAACTCACCAGCCCAGACCCCACCCATAGGCGCGACCGACTACAACGACTACATCATCCCTTGGCTGGTCCGAAGGGGATACGCGGTCACGTACGCGCACGTGCGCGGAACCGGGCGCTCGGGCGGGTGCTGGGAGCGGGGCGATGTCAACCAGGCGACCGACGGCGCCTCGATCGTCAAGGACGCGGGCGAGTCGGCGCCATGGGCAAGCGGCAGCGTCGGGATGTTTGGGCTTTCGCAACCCGGCGACTCGCAGCTACTGACCGCCACGGGCCCCGACCGGATGCCGCTTCGGTCCTTGCGGGCGTTGGTGGTGGGAGCGCCACCGGCTTTCTATGAGTTTTTCTACCACGACGGCGTGCCGGAGATCTTCGAGGCACCCGCCGCGGTCATGTTCGGCCTGTTCCGCTTCTCCCTGGCGGAGTCTCCCGAGCGGTACCTGATCGAGCGCGTCGGCTGCCAGTTCGACGCGGCTGCGGACGCGATCCAGCAGAGCGGTGATTACACGCCATACATCGCAGCCCACGACTACCTCGCCAACCTGTCGCGAATGAAGACGCCGCTGCTGATGTGGCACGGCACCGCGGACATCAACGTCAATGGTTACGTGCAGGCTGGATTCTTTGACGAGCTGCCCGACGGAGTACCGCACAAGGGCGTGTTCGGAGTCCACGACCACAATCCGCCCGACGACCACTCCTTCAACGAGGCGCCCTACTCGCAGCCACAGCTCGACTGGGAGCGCGAGGACTGGGAGGCGATGGTCCTTGCCTGGTACGAGCGCTGGCTGCGGGGCGTCCCCAACGGCGCCAACCGCTGGCCGACCGCACAGGTGCAGGGCACCGACGGGCAGTGGCACGGCGTCTCGAGGTGGCCGCGGATACACGGGCCGCGGGGCAAGCTGGCGCTTGGTGCCGACGGCACCCTGGGGACGAGGACCCCGACCGGAACGACGCCCTACACGGAGACGCCTCCGACCTACCCCGCGGGCACTCCCGATCCACCGGGGAGCAGCGCTGTCTTCGAGACACCTCCGCTTGCCGGCCGGCTCGAGCTAGTCGGTCTGCCGAAGCTCGACCTCTGGATCTCGTTGCAACAGCCCGATTCCCACGTGGCGGTGAAGCTCGAGGCGCTCCGTGCCGACGGCAAACGTACGATCTACCAGGCGTGGACGCATGGCGCCCGCTCGGCTCGGCACCTCGACCCGCTTGTCGATGGTCGCTTCCGCCAGACCGCGGGGCGGCCAGCGCCGACCGGGACTCCATTCAAGCTGGCACTGCGCTTCAACCCACTCGACCTCGTCGTCCCCAAAGGCGGCAGTCTGCGACTGACCGTCGCGGGCAGTGTCGAATCGTGGAGCGGCGCCGATGAGATCCAACAGGGCACGGCCGAATTCCTCCCCGGGAAGACCACGACCTCGGGCGTCGTCCAGGAGGTCACGATCCTGCACTCGTGCGAGTACCCCAGCGAGCTGCGCTTCTCCCTGCCGGAGCACTCGTCACAGCTGCTCGACATCCGCGAGAAGGACCAGTCGGGGCCGCTTGGGCAAAGGCCGAACGCGCCCGCGCCGCCAGTCGACGGCGGCGGGCTCGCGACCCGCGAGACGTGTCGGGCGGGCACGCCGCACAACGCAGGCTGCAGCGCCAGGTTCCAACGCGGAACCGAAGGCGATGACCGGATGATCGGCACAGAGCGCCCCGATCGCCTAACCGGTCGTGGCGGCGACGACCGGTTAGGCGGACTTGGCGGCGGCGACTGCATCCGCGGCGGTCCCGGCGACGACCGGGTGACCGGCAACCGCGGCCGCGACCGGATTGTCGGCGGCGACGGTTCAGACGGCCTGCGCGGGGGCAGGGGCCGCGACCGGATTGTCGGCCGCTCGGGCGGCGACCTGATTCGCGGTGGGACCGGGCAGAACCTGTTACTCGGGGGCCGCGGTGACGACACGATCCGCGCCAAGGTCGGCGGCGACCGGGTTCGAGCCGGATTGGGGAACGACGTGGTTCGCTCGAACGACGCCCGCCGTGACCGGATCGACTGCGGTCCCGGCCGCGACCGCGTGACTGCCGACCGCAAGGACGCGGTCACGCGCAATTGCGAACGGGTAGCCCTCGCCGCACCCGGCCGGCGCAACTGATCCCCAATCTCATCATGAGCGTCGAGCGGTCGAAAAAGCTCATTCTCGGCAGAGCAATCAGCGGAGAGGGTGGGATTCGAACCCACGAGGCAGCTTGCACCGCCCACACGATTTCCAGTCGTGCACCTTCAGCCACTCGGTCACCTCTCCTGGATGCGGCAAGGGTAGCCCGATCGCGCCGGGCACGGTTCATATGATCACCGTCAATGAGTAACAAGCAAACCTGGAGCATCTATCTGGCTGGCGAGATCCACTCGGACTGGCGCGAGCGAATCGCCCAGGGGGTGAAAGAGGCGGGTCTGCCCGTCGAGCTGCTTGCCCCGGTGACGGACCACACCGCATCCGATGACGTGGGCGTCTCAATCCTTGGGGGCGAGGGCGAGAAGTTCTGGCACGACCATAAGGGCGCTGGCGTCAACGCGATTCGAACCCAGACGCTGATCCGCAACGCCGACGTGGTCGTGGTGCGCTTTGGCGAGCAATACAAGCAATGGAATGCGGCGTTTGACGCCGGCTTCGCCGCGGCCATCGGCACCCCCTTGATCACACTGCATCCCGAGGAGCACGATCACGCTCTGAAGGAGATCGACCGCGCCGCGCTGGCCACCGCCCGCGAGCCCGGGCAGGTTGTCGAAATCCTGCGCTACGTAATCGCCAAGGACTGACCGGACGCTCCCGACACCAGCGGCCGCGCTTGCGCCGGACGGCCAACCGCGGGATCATTTGAATGTGGTTTTGGGTACGGGTGACGCATCGCGGGAGTCCCGGAAGATCGTTACGGCGCTTTTTGCCGACGTCGTCGGCTCGACGACGCTTGCTGAAAAGCTCGATCCTGAGGTCCTGCGGCAGGTAATGATGGCCCTCTTCGGCCGGATGGCCAACGCAATCGAGCGTCATGGCGGCACCGTTGAGAACTTCATCGGCGACGAAGTGGCGGGCGTTTTTGGCGCCCCTGTCGCCTACGGCGACGACGCACTTCGCGCCGTTCGCGCGGCCGACGACATGCTGGCTCAGGTCGATTCGCTGAATTCAGAGATCGAGTCCCAGGTGGGCACGCGCCTGCGGCTGCGAATCGGAGTCAGCACGGGGACCGTCATCGTCGGTCCGCCAATTGCGGGTCGCTCGATGTCACTGGGCGACACGATGAACGTGGCTGCCAGGCTGGAGAAATTGGCCGAGCCCGACCAGATCCTCCTTAGCGAGGACACCTACCGGCTTGTCCACTCAGACATCGTTGCCAAGTCGGCTGGCTCTGTTGCGTTGCGCGGCCGGGCGGGCACCGTCGCGACCTACCGGCTGATCAGCGCCCAGCCGCCAGAACTTGCCGAGCCCATCACCGACCGACCGATCGTCGGCCGCGACGCCGACATGTCACTGCTGCTGATCGCGTTCGAGCGCGCCGTGGCGCGGGGCGCACCCGAGTTTGTAACCGTCCTTGGCGAGCCGGGGGTCGGCAAATCCCGGCTGGTGGCCGAGGTTGCCGAGCGCTACCGATCGCGAGCGACGGTCCTGGTGGGGCGCTGCCTCCCCTACGGAGAGGGCATTACCTACTGGCCCCTGATCGAAGCGATAAGCCAGGCGGCGGCGATTGAAGACGGTGACGACGCGGCGCTCGCTCGCCGCAAGCTCGATGAGATCCTGCGTGACGACCCCGACGGTCCCGCGATCGGTCGCCACCTGGCGCAGATCATCGGGCTCGACGACAGCTTCGACCCGGGCGAGCAGGCGTTTTGGTCCGTGCGGCGGTTCCTGGAGATCCTTGCCAAGCAGCGACCTCTGATCATCGGGATCGAGGACCTGCACTGGGCCGAGCCAACGCTCTTGGAGCTGATTTTGCACCTGTCGCGCAACGCAAGTGACGCTCCGATCATCATCGCCTGCACGGGCCGCTTCGAACTGCTCGACCGGCGGCCCGACTGGCCCGAGCTGTGCCGCACCACGATCCAGCTCGATCCGCTGACCGACGCCGCCGTTGACGAGATGATCGCGGCGCTCGCCGGCAGCGGGCTGAACGGCCCGCTCGGCAAACAGATCATCGAACTCTCGGCCGGCAACCCGTTGTTCGTCGAGCAGGTGCTGTCGATGCTGATCGAGGAAGGCAAGCTTGAGCGCACCGAGGATGGCTGGAGCGCGACGCCGGAGGCCGAGCGGGTTTCGGTGCCGCCTTCGATCGAGGCGATCCTCTCGGCCCGAATCGATCACCTGTCGCCAACCGAGCGCGGCCTTGCCGACGCCGGCTCCGTGATCGGTCGCGAGTTCTGGCTCACTGCCGCCGCTGCCCTCGTCGGCGGTGGCGATCAAGAGGACATTGACTCGCTGGTCCGCAAACAGTTGATCGAACGCGTTCGCCGATCCGGGTCCCAGGACGACCTCTACCGGTTTCGCCACATCCTGGTGCGTGACGCGGTCTATGAATCGCTTTCCAAGGCACGCCGGGCCGAGCTCCACGAACGCTTCGCCGACTGGCTCGGCGAGTGGTCGAAGTCGAGACTTGGGCAGTTCGAGGAGATCGTCGGCTGGCACCTGGAGGCCGCGTTCCTGGCGCGCCAAGAACTGCTCGGTCCGACCGATCACCCCGAAGCACTCGCCGCCCGCGCGGCCGCGCACCTGTCGAATGCAGGACGACGAGCGGCTGCCCGCCAAGACGACGGAGCGGCAGCGGCTCTACTTACGCGAACCGTTGGCCTTCTGGCCGACAGCGGCGGTGAGGAAACTTCGAGTGCCAGGCTCGAGCCGCTGGTCGAACTGGGAATGGCATTAATTAGGGGTGGCGAGACGGAGCGGGCCGAACAGGTCTTGGCCGAGGGACGCCGGGCAGTCGCGCAGTCAGACGACGAGCGCTCCGACGCGCGCATGCGAATCCTCGAGGCGAACCTAAAGCGGTTGACCGACCCACCCTGGTGGACCGAGCACGGGCGCGCGGCCGCCGAGGCGGCGCTCGCCGTCTTCGACCGCCGGGGCGAACACTTGGATGCGGCCCGCGCATGGCATTTGCTGGGTAAGTACCACTCCGATCGCGGCCAACAGACAGCTGCAGCCGACGCGCTTGAACACGGCCTTGAGCTGGCGCGCGAGGCCGGTGATCAGGGCGTCGAGGCTTGGATCCGCTATTGGCTGCTTCAGGCGTGGACGCTGGGTCCGCACCCGTGCAAGCGGGTGATCGCACGCGCGCGCGAGGACCTGGAATGGGCGGTGGCTCACGACAACCGCACCCTGGAGGGCTCGACCCTGGGCCGCCTTGGCGAGATGCTCGCTCGCAGCGGTCAGGCGGACGAGGCGAGGCAGGTCTTCGAGCGGGCGCGCACCATCTTCCTGGAGCTCGACCAGCCCGTCCACGTCGCGTACCTGGCACTTTCGACCGCCACCGTTGAGCCCCTGGCCTCCGACCTGCCCGCAGCCGAAGCCGAGCTTCGCTCGGCGATGGAGTTCTTTGACGGGGTGGGGGTAAAGGCAATCGCGGCCAGCGTCCTGCCCGCGCTTGCGGGGGTTCTCGTTGCCGGGGGACAATTCGACGAGGCGCGGCTCCTGACCGACCGGACCGAGGAGATCGCCGCCGATGATGACCTCGACGCCCAAGTTCGCTGGCGGGTCGCCCGCGCGAAGACGTTGGTGGCCAGTGGCGATCTGCCCGAAGCCGAGCGCTATGCCCGCGAGGCCGTGGCGCGGGCCGAAACTGGCGACATGGTGCTGCTGAGCGCCGACGCGATCGCATGTCTGGGCGATGTGCTTCTTGCGGCCGAATCACCATCGGAAGCAGTGCCGGTTATCGAGCGGGCGCTTGCCATTTACGAGGCGAAGGGCGATGTCGTTTCGAGTGGGGGTCAGCGCGAGTTGCTCGACAGGCTGGACGGGGCGCGGGCGAGCGGCGCCTAGTCCAGGCCGGCGTCTTCCGCCGCTTGCCGGAAGTCAAGGAACGCGTCCATTCGCGCAACGTGCCCCTGGCGAAAGCGCCACACATGGTGGATGACCAGCTCGAACCCCTCGCCGCTGGCCTTGCCTCTCCCCTTTCCTTTCACCTTGACCACGACGGCACCACTGTCGGCCGGTCGCATCTCGAGCGGTTCGAAGGTAAACGAGTCCCAGAGGCGGTCAAAGCCCTCAACGTAGGCCGCGAATTCCGAGGCGGAATGACACCCCTTGAGTCCTGGAACCTCGACCGCTTCATTCCACTGGAAGTCGTCCACCATCAATTCCAAAAGGCGAGCCGAATCACGGCGGTTGAACGCGTCGTAGCCCGCGGTAAGAAGTTCCACGGGCGCCATCGACTCAGGCGGCGGCTCGGCTTGCATGTGCGCATTATCCCGCGATCGCGTTGGGCCCGGTGCTTTGGCCCTCCCCGCGCTAGCCTCTTGGCTCGTCACCTGGAGGGGTGGCAGAGCGGTTGAATGCGGCGGTCTCGAAAACCGTTGTGCGTCGTTTAGGCGTACCGTGGGTTCGAATCCCACCCCCTCCGTTTGTCGAGCCGGAACTCGCATGGCGAAGCAGTTGTTGCTAGTCGGTGGGCCGGCCAGCGCAGGTCCTCCAGTGGAGGTGATTTATGATCGCCGCCACGATGACGGTTATGGAGACAGTCCGGGTGGCGGCGGTGCAGGCGACGCCTGAGATTCTCGACTTCGAGGGCTGCCTGGCGAAGGCGGAGCGCCTGCTCGCCGAAGCGGCGGGCGGGGGAGCGCGGCTCGCAGTGCTGCCCGAGACCTTCGTCCCTCTGTATCCCTCCAACGCCTGGGCTCAAGGCGCTCCTTCGTTTCAGGGCTGGGATGAGCTCTGGGAGCGGATGTGGGAGAACTCGGTCGACGTCCCCGGCCCCTTGACCGACCGTCTCGCGGCGGTCTGCGCCGCGCACGACGTCTATTGCGTGATCGGTGTCAACGAGCGCGAGGCCGCCCGCCCCGGCAGCCTCTACAACACGATGCTCACGATCGGACCCGGGGGCCTGCTCGCCCGCCACCGCAAGCTGATGCCGACGATGCAGGAGCGGATCTTCCACGGCGTCGGCGCCGGCGATGACCTCGACCCGGTCGAGACGCCCATCGGCCGGATCGGCGGGCTGATCTGCTGGGAGAACCGGATGCCACTCGCGCGCTATGCCGTCTATCGCGGCGGACCACAAATCTGGGCTGCACCCACCGCCGACGACAGCGACGGCTGGACCGCGTCGATGCGCCACATAGCGATCGAGTCCCGCGCCTTCGTCATCTCGGCCCCCCAATACATCCCGGCGTCGGCGTTCCCGGAGGACTTCCCAGTGCCGCTGCCCGAAGGTAAGGAGGTCTTCGGCCGTGGCGGTGCAGTGATCGTTGAACCCACCTGGGGCGAGATCCTCGCCGGGCCGCTCTGGGATCAGGAAGGGATCTTGTACGCAGACTGCGACCTGCGCCGCGGGCTCCACGCAAAGCGATGGTTCGACGTGGTCGGCCATTACTCGCGGGAAGATGCGCTGTTGCCCCACCTGCTCCCCGGCGCACCGCCAGTCGAACCGGGACGAGGCGAAATCGACCCACGCCAAGAATCAGCCGAGGACTGAACGGGAGAAATCCCACCCCCTCCAGAAATTTGGGCAGCTCACCCTAAGGTTGGTGTACGGTGGCGACAACTAGGGGACGGTCAATCGAATCCCCTGCAGACAGTGGGGGTAGCCACTCATGAACGCACCATGTGATCGATCGCAGATTCGCTTCTCGCGGCGCTCACGCACGACTCTGGCAGTTGTCTTAGCCGGCCTAGTCCTGATCGTCTGCGCGGTCGTTCCGGCCCAGGCGGTGACGCCGATTTCGGGGTACTGGGCAGGGGACGTGACCGAAGAGGAAATTATCTATCCAGTCAGGCTCTACATCGGGGGCAACCTCAATAGACGGCCCGCAGGCAAGACCAACTACCCCACCTGGCCATGCAAGGGCAAGCTGACCTTCAAGCGCAAGAAGAACGGTCGGTACTTCTTCAAGGAGAAGCTCACCAGTGGCCGTGCGAACTGCGTTAACGGAGGCACTGTCCGGGTAAACCGAACGGGGCAAAGGCTGCGCTTTCGCTGGGACAAGGCCGGTGACGACTACGCGGCGGCAAAGGGTGTCCTGGACCGCGAATCCTAGGCCCGCGCCGACACGTTCATCAACCGCGAAAAGAGCATAGGATGCGCCCGCAAACGACCACGGGGGTGAGGTAGATGAAGGTTGCATTGGCGCTTGTTGGCGCGGCGGCAATGGCACTGGGGGCAACGTCGATCGGATTGGCGGGAACGACCCATCAGACCGATCTTGTGTTCGAGGAGTACATCGAGACGGGTCCGGATAGGGCTATCTACATTGGTACCGTCGAGTCCCCGGCGCGCAAGTGTCGCGGCGGCCGCACCGTCATCCATGATTTCAAGGCGTCCGGCGACAGCGGCTGGACCCTGATCGATAAGGACGTGTCGAGTAAGGGCGGAGTCTGGGCCGTCCGCACCAGAAACGATCTACCAGACGGGGTTTATCGACTGCGGACGCCACGGTCGAAGGTCGGTAAGGGCGTCTCGTGCGCGGGGGACAAGGTACTTCTCGTCTAACCACCCGCTAAAACTAGGGGCACCATGGCCCCCGAACTCACGCTCCACGTCCTGACGATGTCGCATCCCTGCAGGACGGCCGAGGCTGCCCTGCGCTACAAGGGGCTCGATTTTGAGCTGGCCGCGCTGACCCCCGGGCCGCACGTCGAGGTGATGACGGAGGTCTACGGCAAAGGGAATACGAGCGTTCCCGGCCTCGTCGTCGATGGCGAGGCGGTACACGGGTCCCGATCGATCCTCGCCCGTCTCGAGGAGCTGAAACCTGATCCACCGCTCTTTCCCGAGCCCAACGCCGAGCGGATTCGCGAAGCCGAGGAATGGGGCGACGTGGAGTTCCAGGAGCTGGGACGGCTGCTCGCTTGGGGCGCTCTTTACTTTCGCCCCGAGGCGATGGGCACATTCACGGGCGGCGAATCTCTGGATCCGGCCGGCGTCGACTTCGCGATGCGGTTTGTTCGCGGCACTTGGCGACACCACTCGATCACGGCGGAGCGCATTGCCACTGCCCTGGCTGGCCTGCCCGAGAAGATGGCGCACATCGATGCGCTCGCGAGCGACGGGCTGATCGGAGGCGAAGAACCAACTGCCGCCGACCTCCAGATCGGCTCGACGGCGCGCATCCTCTTGACGATCCGCGACCTCGACGAACACCTGCTTGGCACCTCGGCCGAAACTATCGCCCGCCGCTGGTTTGCCGATTATCCGGGCGAGATCCCCGCGGGAGCGTTTCCAGCCGGCTGGGTTCCAGCCGCGGCCTAGCGCCGAGCTGCGAAGAAGTCGCGAAGCTGCGCGGCCGCCTCGTCGGCCAGCAAGCCGCTGAGTACTTCAGGGTTGTGGTTTAGCGCCGGCAGCGCGAGGACATCGACCACGCTTCCCGCGGCCCCCGCTTTGGGGTCCGCCGTCGCATAAATGACCCGTGGGATCCGTGCCAGGACGATCGCGCCCGCACACATCGCGCACGGCTCGAGCGTCACGTAGAGGGTT
This sequence comes from uncultured bacterium, assembly GCA_963701205.1. Lineage (GTDB taxonomy): Bacteria > Actinomycetota > Thermoleophilia > Solirubrobacterales > 70-9 > JALZKA01. Next base: position 638,842 of record OY969575.1, read on the forward strand.
GTCGCTGGCAGCCGCCAACCACCGAGAACCGCCGCGGCCTGTCGCAACGCCAGCACCTCGGCGTGGGCGGTCGGGTCCTGCCGCTGCTCGCGCTCGTTTCCGGCCGCGGCAAGCACCTCCCCGTCGCGAGCGATCACAGCGCCAATCGGGACATCGCCGTGGGCCGCCGCGCGGGTTGCCTCATCGAGCGCGCGTCCCATCAACTCGCGATCGCGCTCGGTAAAGGGCTGGGCGCTCACGACATCACGCGAGTGCGGGTTTGTAGGGGCACTGCCCATACAAACCCGATCTCGGCGGGGTTAGGTGGTGCGGACGATGTAGACGCCGCAGGGCGAGTGGTGGGTGATCTTGTTCGGGACGCTGCCGAGGAGGAAGCGGCGCGCGCCCGTCATGCCCTTGTTGCCGACGACGATCAGGTCCGCCCCGGTCTCCTCGGCGACGTCAAGGATCGCGTCCGCAGGGTCGCCTTCGCGAGCGTAAGTCTTGACCTCAACGCCGATGCCTGCGGCGATGTTCTCGGCAGCGCCGAGCCGGACGTTGACGTCCTCACGCGGGCCGGTGGCGTGAGCGAGGTCACCAGGAAGTTCGCCCGCTTTGGCCGCTTGGCGCTGAGACGACACGGGCTCGAAGGCGCTGACCACGTCAAGCGAGGCGCCGGTTGCCTTCGCCAGGTCGGCAGCGTGCTTGACCGCGAGGTTTGCCGTTTCTGATCCGTCTGTGCCTACAACGATGCGCTTGAACAAGGGAACCCTCCTAGGACGGCGGCGCCTGAACCACCGAAAGTGTGCGACGCCATACTAACCCGGTGCAACGAAGCTGGACAATCTCGATCGCAATTTTGATCATTTGTCTCATGGCGTCGATCGTGATCGCGATCATCAAGCTGAGCTGAGCCAGGCGCCAACGGCAGCGTGGCGGCCATAGACTTCGCGCGATGGCGACCGTGCAAACCGTCACCGGCCCAATCGATTCCGCCGCGCTTGGCGAGACACTGATCCACGAACATCTAGTGGCTCGCGACGAGGCGGTCCTGTTCCAGTTCCCGCAACTCGGCACGCTCGGCACCTCTCCGCTCGAGCCGGTCAGCACAACCGGCGCCGAGGGCGTCGCGGACCGGGCAGCAGCGGAGGCAAAATCCCTGGGCGTCGGGACGATCTGCGATCCGTCGGCGATGTATCTGGGACGCGATGTCGCGCTGATGAAGCGAGTCAGCGAACGAACGGGCCTACAGGTGGTTCCCTGCACCGGGATCTATACCTATGACCACCTCCCGACCGGACTCGTCGGCCGCGACGCCGACAGAATTGCCGAGCTCTACGTCCACGACATCGAAACGGGGATTCAGGGGACCGAGATCAAGGCAGCGTTTATCAAGTGCGCGGCCGACGAGCCCGGCATAACCGAGAACGTCGAGAAGCTTCACCGGGCGGCCGCCCGAGCGAGCGTGCAGACGGGGGTTCCGATCATGGCCCACTCGCGCCCGGCCTCGGACACGGCGCCCCGCCAGATCGAGATCATGCTGGAAGAGGGGGTCAGCCCGGAGAAGATCCAGATCGCCCACTGCGGCGACTCGCCCGACCCCGACTACGTCGAGTCAATCCTTGCCACCGGTGTCTACGCCGGCCTTGACCGCTTCGGAATCGAGATGTACCTGCCCTTTGACCAGCGAATCGAGGTCGCCAAGGCACTGCTCGCACGCGGCCACGCCGAGCGACTTTTCCTGAGCGCGGATTCGTGCGCCACGATCGACTGGTTCGAAGCAACCGCCGCCAAACAGCTTGCCGACGCCGGGATGATTCGCGACTGGACGGTCAGGATCGTCCACGACAGGGTCCTCCCCGATTTGCGTGAGGCGGGAATGAGCCCCGAGCAAGAGCGCACGATGATGGTCGCCAACGCCGCTCGCTGGCTGACGGGCGACGCCTCCTAGCCGGAGCGGGGGCAGGCGGGTCGCTAGGTTCATCGGATGTCAACTTTCGTGATGCACACAAACGCTGGTCCGATCACCTTCGAGCTCTTCGACGAAGACGCTCCCAAGACAGTCGAGAACTTCCGCAAACTCGCGGGCGATGGCTTCTATGACGGCCTGATCTTTCACCGGATCATCAAGGACTTCATGGTCCAGGGCGGCTGCCCGGAGGGCACCGGCACCGGCGGCCCCGGCTACCAGTTCGAGGACGAGTTCAACGACCACAAGGTCGTCCGCGGCGCGCTCGCGATGGCCAATGCCGGTCCCAATACCAACGGCTCGCAGTTCTTCATCGTCACCGCCCCGGCCGCCGACTGGCTTGACGGCAAGCACACCGTGTTCGGCCAGGTCACCGACGGAATGGACACGGTTGATGCGATCGAGGGCGCCGATACGGATGGCCGCGATCGCCCGATCGAGCCACAGGGGATCGCCCGCATCGAGCTGGACCCCGCCCCCGCAGCCTGAGCGCGCCCGAGCTACATATCGGCGACCCCCGGTTCGATAGCTGGGAGGTCGTTCGCGACCTCGAGGACACCGAGTCCGCCCGGGCGTGGTGCCAGCACCTCAACGAGTTGGGGATCGAGGCCGTGATCACCTCTGACTGGGAACCGGATCGCTTTGGCCGCGGCGACATCGCGCTGCGGGTTCCGCCGGGAATGTGGTCAGAAGCCGAAGCGGCGCTCGGTGAGCCCTAGGGGTTACTCGCGGTGGCTGACCGTAGCCGTGGCCTGCGCCGTCGGCTTGATCGCCAAATAATCGACGTTGACGTGCGGTGCGCGGGTGACGGCGAACGTCACCGCGTCCGCCACATCGTCCGCGGTCAGCGGCACCAGCCCGTCGTAGACGGCGGCCGCGCGCTCCTCGTCGCCATCGAAGCGGACCAAGGAAAACTCGGTCTCGACCATCCCCGGCGCCACCTCGGTCACGCGGATCGGCTTGCCGAGCAACTCCAGCCGGAGTGTGCGGCAGATCGCGTTCGCCGCGTGCTTCGCCGCTGTGTAACCGCCGCCCCCTGGGTACACCTCGACCCCGGCAACGGACCCAATAACGACGATATGGCCGTTGCCGCCACGCTCAAGCGCCGGCAGTAGCGCCTTGGTCACCCGCTCCACCCCAAGGACGTTCGTTTGGTACATCTCAAGCCACGCCGCCTCATTTGCCTCGGCCACGGGCTCCAGTCCAAGCGCGCCTCCGGCCGAGTGGACGATCACGTCGCAGCGATCCATGGCCCCGGCGAGCCCGGCAACCGAATCCGGGTCGGTCACGTCCAGGGCAAGCGCCCGGCCGCCGATCCGCGCCGCCAATTCCTCGCAGCGCTCGATGCGGCGGGCCGCCACAACGCAGTCAAAGCCCGACCCGGCCAGCGCGGCGGCCGTTGCCGCGCCGATTCCGCTGGATCCTCCCGTCACAAGCGCGACGCGAGACTCTTGCCTTGCCGATGACTCGATGGATTGATTCTAGGATGAGCTTCGTGACCGAACCCGACAACCCGCAAGCCGCCGATCCGGAGGCCGAAGTCGAGCCCGCCGATCGCACGGGGAGCGATCCGGACAGGGTCATCGAGGCGATAACGGAAGAGCAGACATCTCTAGGGCTTGCGGCGGACCCCAGATTGCTGTCGGTAGCTCGCGCAATTCGCAAGATCCTCCCCGGCGATGCCAACTTCGGCGAGGACCCGCTTTCAACGGCGGGTGACAAGCCAAGCCAGGTTCTGGTTCGCAACCTCGCTGACGCGACGGCGGAGCGTCCAAGCCTGATGCGGGAAGCCGGCCTGAGCGCGCTTCAGGTCTGGGATGCAATCAGCCACGGCGTCGGGCGGATTCCCGGCAATGCGGATATGACGATTGCGTTCACGGACCTGGTCAAGTTCTCCGACTGGTCACTGAAGGCCGGGGACACCGCGGCGGTGGAGTTGCTGCGCGAGGTCAGCCTGGCGATCGAGCCTCCCGTGGTGCAGCACACCGGCAAGGTCGTCAAGCGGTTGGGCGACGGGATGATGGCGGTCTTTGCCTCGGCGGCCGACGCAATCGAGGCCCTGGCCGATGCCCAAGAGCGGATCGCGACGGTCGAGGTCGCGGGCTACACCCCCCAGCTTCGCGCCGGGCTCCACACCGGGCGGCCCGAGCGGATCGGGGACGATTACTTTGGCGTCGATGTGAATATCGCCGCGCGCGTCGCCGAGGCTGCCCACGCGGGCGAGATTCTGGCCTCGGACACAGCGCTTGCGGACCTGGACCGCGACCGCTTCGACACCAAGCGCAAGCTCTTGTTTCGGGCCAAGGGCGTACCCCCGGAGGTCAAGGTCTACTCCGTGCGGCGCCGCGCCTGAGCGCGCGCCACGCCGGCCGCATCCAAAACGGCCGGCGTTAGGCGACGCGGGTTAGCGGCGACCGCTATTGCTGTTGCGACGGTTGCGGTTGCGGCCGCTGCCCCCGGCGTTGTGCGGGCGGCGTCCGTGCCCACCGTTTGAACCGTTGCGCGAGCCGGTTCCGGATCCGGTCTTATGACCGGCTCCGGCAAACTCATGGCGCAGGTCAAGGGCGCGCGCAATGCGGCCCACGTCCTGCGCCTGGTCGGCCATCACAAAGGTGACGCCGACCCCGCTGCGACCGGCTCGCGCGGTGCGGCCGATTCGGTGGGTGTAGCCGTCCTGGTCCTCGGGCGGATCAAAGTTGATCACGTGCGTGATGCCGCGAACGTCGATCCCCCGTGCGGCAACGTCGGTTGCGATCAGGGCGTCCAAGCGCCCCTTCTCGAAGTCCGCAAGCGCGCGGGTGCGCTGGCCCTGGGACTTGCCGCCATGCATCGCGGTGGCGTTCAGCCCGCGCGAGACGAGACGCTTGGCGAGCCTGTCGGCGCCACGCTTGGTGCGGACGAACACCAAGGCCAGGCCCTCGCGGTCCGACTTCAACTCGTCAACGAGGCGTCCAAGCTTGTGCTCGTGCTCGACACCAACGAAGCGGTGCTCGATATCGGGGCGTGACTCGGCGCTGACGACGTTCTCGTGTCGGCGCGCATCACGGGTGTAGCGCTTGGCGAGGCTGTCAACTTCACCTTCAAGCGTGGCCGAGAAGAGCAGCGTCTGCCGGCTCTTGGGCGTCTGGTTGAGAATCCGCTCGACGTCAGGACGAAAGCCCATGTCAAGCATCCGGTCAGCCTCGTCCAAAACACAGACCTGGACGTGCTCAAGCGTCAGCGCGCGCCGGTCAAGCAAGTCAAGCAGGCGGCCGGGTGTGGCTACCAGCAGGTGGGCCTGCCGAGCCTTCTTGATCTGCGGGTGGATGCCGACACCGCCGTAGACGGCGAGGGTCGAGAGGCTGCGGGCCTTGGCCAGCGGCCGGGCCTCGTCAACGATCTGGGCCGCAAGCTCGCGGGTCGGTGCCAGGACCAGCGCCGCGGGCCGGCGGGATTCCGAGTCAATCCGATCGAGAATCGGGGTGACGAAGGCGAGCGTCTTGCCGGAGCCGGTAGGCGACTGGGCGAGGACGTCGTGGCCAGCAAGAACGTCGGGGATGACGAGCTTCTGGATCGGGAATGCATCGGTGATTCCCTGGTTCGTGAGTGCGCTCGCGACATTGCGCGAGATGCCGAGATCGGCAAATGTGGTTTCCATGTGTGCTCCTTTCGCAACCTGTACAGGTCGCGGGGCAGTTCGGGAGATTCTTCAAAGGACCCGAACTGCGTAGGACGCAACAAGGACTAAGACGAAACCTCACGGGTGAACTTCACCCGTGGCAACGACGTTAGCAGGGCCGGATCAGGTGAGCGACGAGGCGGGATTGCCCGCAAGACGCTCTTCGCGCGCGTGGCGGCGGGCCTCGGCGAAGGTCACCAGGCGGCCCCGCTTCTCGTCCCAGAGCTTCAGGCGAGCCGTCTTGATGCCCTGCCAGAAAGTCAAAACCGGAACATCGTGGAAAATCTTATTCTCATCGTGGGCGGCCTGGAGGTTGTAGTTGGGGATCCGGGCGTTCAGGTGATGGACGTGGTGAAGGCCGATGTTGCCGGTGAAGAACTGCAGCGGCTGGGGCAGCTTCAGATACGAAGCGCCGCGAAGCGACGCCTCGGTGTAATCCCAGGCATCCGAGTTCTCCCAATAGACGTCCTCGAACTGATGCTGCACGTAAAAGAGCCAGACTCCAGCGGTGCCGGCCAGGATCACGGTCGGCATCTGGACCAGTAGGTACTCCTGCCAGCCGATCGCCAGACAGATGCCTGTGATTGCAACCGCCAGGAAGGCGTTGGTCCACAGGACGCTGCGGCGCCGGGTCTTGCTGGCGTCCTTTGGCATGAACCGGGGGCCGATCACCAATGACCAGAGTGGGCCGATCCCAAACATCACGAGCGGGTGCCGGAAGAGCCAGTAGCCGACCCTGCTCTTGAGATCGCGGGAGCGATACTCGTCAACAGTCAGCGTCGGGACGTCGCCCGTGCCACGTTTGTCGAGGTCGCCGGAGGTGCCGTGGTGGACCGAGTGCGAGTAGCGCCAGTTGTGGAAGGGCTGCATCACCAGCAGGCCGCAAAACACGCCAAGGCGGTTGTTCCACTTGCGGTCGGGCAGAAGCGAGCCGTGGGTGCCGTCGTGGAAGAGGATGAACGTGCGCAACAAAAAGCCGGCGGCGGGAATCCCGACGGCAAGCGTCAGCCAGTACGAGACGTCAAGCAACTGGTACATGACGACCGAGAGCACCAGGTACGGCACAACCGAGGTTGCGAAATCGAGTCCGCTCCGACTCCAGGTCGGCTCTGAGTAGGGATCCAGCGCATCGGCCCATTCGGGGCGCTGGCGGGTAGCGGTTACTGCGGGCGTGCTCATCGGGGGACGGGGAAGGATAGTGAGTCTCAGGCGTGATTACGCCGAGTCAGCCGGCTCCGGGCGGTACCGGACTCGCCACCATCGATAGGTTGCCACCGTGACCAGCCCGCTTCTAGTTGTTGATGCCCCCTCGATCCTCTACCGCGCGTTTTATGGGCTGCCCGACTCGATCAAGGGCGCGGACGGCCGCCCAGTCAACGCGCTGCTCGGCGCCGCCAACCTGATCATCCAGGAGATCCAGCGCCACACGCCGCGCGCCGTGGAGACCTGTTTTGGCGCCGAGGCGGCTCATTACCGGGTGGAAACCTATGCGGGCTACCACGCCGACCGGCCCGAGATGCCGCCGGATCTTGTTCCCCAGTGGGAAGCCGCGGGACCGTTCTTCGAGGCGTTCGGCTGGACCCCGCACCAGCACAAAACCCTGGAGGCCGACGACCTGCTCGGCAGCTTCGCGACTCTCGAGGAGGCCGCCGCCGGCACCTGCCTCTTGCTGACAGGCGATCGCGACATGTTCCAGTGCGCTTCTGGGGCCACCACCGTCCTTTACCTGTCCACCGGAGTCAGGGGCGCCAGCGAGGTGGGCCCGGCCGAGGTGCGGGAGCGCTACGGGATCGACCCGGAGCAGGTGCCCGACTTCATCGCCCTGCGTGGCGACCCCTCCGACGGGATCCCCGGTGCCAAGGGCGTTGGTGAGAAGACCGCGGCGGCGCTGCTGGGTGAGCACGGAACGCTGGAGGCAGTACTCGGGGCGGCAAGCACGATCACGCGGCCGGCGCTCCGCAAGACCCTGACCGAGTCGGGCGCGGACCTCAAAGCGTTCAAGCACATGGCAACCCTGCAGGCGGCCGGGGTCAAGCGGCCTCGTGACCGGCCGACCGATTGGGCCCGGGGAGCCAAGGCGGCGCGCGGCCTGGGGATGGAGCGGCTGGCCGAGCGAGTCGAAGCGTTCGCCTGAACGCTCCCTTCTAGGCGTAGCGGCGCGCCGCCACGCCGGCCGACGTTCCATACTCGCCACCGAAGAGCAGTGCGTGGATCAAGAGCGGGAGCAGTTGGTAGAGCGCCACTCGCTCCTCGAACCCGTCCGCAAGCGGAAAGGAGTCGGCGTAGGCGTCAAAAGTACGCTCGCCCCCTGGCGAGCCGAACAGGCGCAACATCGCCAGATCAACCTCACGGTGGCCGCCGTAGGCTGCCGGATCGATCAACCAGGCTTCGCCGTTGGCCGCCGCCAGGACGTTGCCGCCCCACAGGTCACCGTGCAGGCACGACGGTGCCTCCTTGGGCCCGGCGATGTCATCGATTCGCGCGCACGCGTTTTCGATGGCCGCGGCGTCAGCGGCCGCCAACGAGCCCGCGTCCCTGGTCCGCTCTACAAGCGGCAGCAGAAGCTGATCCGCGTAAACGCGGGACCAAACCTCATCCTCGGCCAGCTCGATCGCAACAGAGCCGATACGCAGCCTTTGATCCGGTGCGTCCGGCGGCAGCGCGCCGAACGAGCGTGCGCCCGCACGGTGAAGCGCGGCCAGGTTGCGGCCCAGCCCTTCAGCCCCCTCCTCGGTGAGCCGACCCGGCTCAATCCACTCAATCGCCACCCACGCCGGATCGTCGCCGAGCGCCAAGACTTCCGGCACCGCGCAGCCGCCCGCCGCGCGAAGCCAGCGGAGCCCGGCCGCCTCCGCCTCGAACTCCGCTGCAATCGCGTCCGGGCGGGACTTGACGAAGACCGTCGGCCCGGCGTCGAGCTCCAGCCGCCAGGCGTCGTTGATCGATCCGCCGGCAACCGGTGTGGCGCTGAGGACGCGCCCGCCCAGCCCACGGCCGACGGCCTCGGCGACGGCAGGATTCACGCGCCCTGAATCTCCTCCAGCAGCGCCCGGCAATTGCGCTCGATGATCTCGACGACTTCGGCAAAGCCGTCGCCCTCGCCGTAGTACGGATCGGGCACATCCAAATCCCCCCCATCGGCATAGGCGCGCAGCAGGCGAACCCGGTCACGCTCCCCTGCGCCGGGCGCAAGGCGCGCCAGGTCGCCGAAGTTGGATCGATCCATAGCGATGAGCAGGTCGAATTCCTCGAAGTCGGCGGGCTGCACCTGGCGTGCGCGTCCCGTCAGCTCGACCCCACGATCGGCCGCCGCGGCGATGGACCGCTGGTCGGGCGCCTGCCCGACATGCCAATCGCCGGTTCCCGCGCTTTCGACCTCGATCTCGGCGTCGAGCCCCGCGTCCGCGACAAGGCCGCGCATCACTGCCTCGGCGGTCGGCGAGCGACAGATATTCCCGAGGCAAACGAAAAGGATTCGCACGTCCGGCGCAACATACCCGGGCATCCACGCCGAGTGAGGGATTGTGAGGCCATTGCCCCCACAATCCCGCAGTCGGTGGGGTGTGGGCTAGGGCTCCGTGGGGGTGGGGGGCGGCGCGGTTGGGTCCACCGTCGAGGGTGGCGCCACCACCGCGCCTTCGTCGGGTAACTCGCCGGCCTGCTGGTCGCGCACGATCACTGTCCGCCCGTCTTCAAGGAGGTACACGGTGCCGACCTGCTCGCCGCGGCCGACGACCCGTTCACCCGGCGTGACTTCGATCTCGCGCACGACCTGGTCCTCGGCGGCCGTAATCGCGTCCGCGGCCTGAGCCGCCTGTGCGGCGGCCTCGGCGTCAGTCAGAACCTCGGTCAGGTCCACCGATGAGAGCGCCGCAATCAGGAACGCCACCGCCAGGACGATTCCCAGGTCGAAGAGGTTGACCAATCCGTCAAGCGGATCCCCGCCCCGATCCTCGTGCCGGCGGGCGCGGGGGCTGACGCTCATGGCGAAGCCGGCGGAACGGGCGGGGGCGCGGCGGGAGGCGGCTGCACGACGGCGGTTGCGGCCGTCGGAGCGGCTGGCGGCGGCACGGCCGCCGTTGCGGTGGGCGTGCCGGCGACGCCGGTTGGGGTCAGCGGGACCCCGGGGGCCAGCTTCGAGGCGACGTACTCGAGGTCGGAGAAGTCCTGACCGTAGAGCCGGTCGCGGACAAGCGAGATAGTGAAGGCGATCGCGCCAACCATCAGGCCGGCGACGGTGACGCTGAAGGCAACGCGAAGATTGTCAGTCAGCGTCTGGACGTCGCCGTCGGCGAGGCCAACCAGCGCCGGGGAAAGCGGGATCAGTGTGCCCATGAGGCCAAGCGCCGGACCAACCCGAACCAAAATCCTGGTGCGCTCAAGGCGGCGGATCGAGCGGTAGTCGAACTCGGCCAGATCCTTGGCGATCCTGTCGCTGCCCCCCGGCTGCGTTCGGTGATCGACGATCGTGGCAACGACATCGCGCATTGAGCCGTTGGCGGCGGTTCGCGCAAGAGCGATCTTTGCCCTGGCTTGATCGCCCACAATCAGGGCGCCGCGGGCCTCGACCAGAGCCAGATCAAGGCGTGGAACCCCGCGCCCCCGGCGACGGAACAGCTCGGCGACCAAACCACCCATCTCGACGAGCACGGCGGCCAGCGCCGCAAGCGCAAGCACCAAGACCGGCACCCGGAGGGCCTCGGCCACGTCAAAAAGAAGCTCTTCTACCGCCATCAGATCGGCAACAGCCTACGCAGCCGCTCGCGATGGAGTTGTTCGAACTCGCGGCCTGCACCAAAACCAAGCAACCCGACGACAAGGGTCGCGCCGAGAGCGATGCCCGGAACGGTCCAGTTGGTGCCCTCATCGGGAGTGCCGCTGCGGACTCCCAGCAGCTCCTCTGGCGCCGGCGGCAAATAGACGCCCGTCTCGCTGAGCAACTCACCCGCCACCTCGACGCCCGCGGCGCCCGGGTCCGGCACCTTCAGCGGGTCAGCCGCCGAACCGCGGCCGCCCGTCGCCGAGGGATCGGGGAAGTTGGCGCCGGTGGGCCCGGTGTAGGCGCCCGTGTCGGGGGCGTATGGGTTGTTGTTCAGGCCGCCGCCGTCCTGGTTTTCGTCGCTTGGCCGCGGCTCCCCAACCTGGATTTCGACGGTGTCCTCCCCCCTTCGGTCATAACCATCAGTGACGGTCGCGCTGACCGCGAAGTTGCCCGCGTCCGGAAATACGTAGGTAGCCGATTCGCCGGTTTTGTCACCGCGGCCCTGGGCCGTCCACTCGACCTCGTCGTTGGACCCGGAGGGCTGCGTGAGCTCAGCGGTGAAATCAACCGAATCGCCGGGGTCGATCTTCGTCTCGGAAGCCTTGATCTTCAGGTCCAGAAGCTGTTCGTCGTGCTCGGTGATGAGGAGCGGTCCGGTTCCAGCCGTAAAGACATCCTTGGCGTTGTACGGCTCGCCGTCCTTGCGCTCTGGTCGCAGGAACGTAATCCGGCCGTCTTCGTCCTCGAAGATCGCCGGGGGGCCGTCGGTGTACGGGCTTGAGCGCATGTTGGGCCGATCCAGAAGGACGACCCCCTCGCCCGCGATCTCGACGTAGCCCTTGACGGTTCCGACCTTCGCGATCTCGAGAATTCGACTCAGCGAAAAGCCCGATGGAACGTTCACCACCCGCGGTCCCTGGGCGTTGCGAACGACGTAGTCGCGGTCGTTGATGTCGGCCCGGTTGGCGTGCTCAGACAGAAAGATCTTGACCTTGGGCTTGCGGTCGGGCTTGACCACGATGTCCGGCGCCGCCTGGGCCGCTGGCGCCGCTGCCAGGAAAAAGATCAGACTCGTCGCCAGGATCGCTCGCATCGCAATCAAACGGTAGCCAACCCTGGACCGTCGCCTAAGCACTGTTGCTGCGCAGCGCAACGACCCGGTCGCCGGTTTTGACATCGAGAGCTTCGGGGTGGTCGAAGCTCAACACCCGCTCGCCCCTCAGCACCGCGATTACGGGACCCATGCCGGGCAGATCGGACACCGGTCCCGCCTCAGCCGCGCCAACTTCGTGCTGGACGATGTCCAGCCCCTGGCCAACCACCAGCAGGTCTTCCAAAACGCGCGCGATCCCCGGTGAGTGGGTGGCCATTCCCAGGAGCCGCCCGGCCGCTCCCGATGATGTGACGACGGTGTCGGCGCCGCTTTGATGAAGCAGATGGACGTTCTCCTCCTCGCGCACGGACGCGGCAATCGTCGCGTCTGGGGCTAGCTCGCGAGCCGTCAAGGTCACCAGCACCGCGGCATCGTCGCGACTTACCGCGACAACGATCGACTTCGCCACGTCGACCCCGGCCTCGAGCAACGCCGCCTTTGTGGATGCATCGCCGGCAACGGTGGCGAGCCCGGACGCGTTGGCCTGGTCGCGTGTCTCGGAGATTGGATCAATCACGACGATCTGTTCCAGGTGCGCGCCATGAGCCAGCAACGTCGCAACCGCGCTTCGTCCCTTGGTGCCGTATCCGCAGATGATCGTGTGGTCCTGCAAGCGCTTCCTCCAGCGAGCAACCCGGTAGGCCTTGCGAGTGTGCTCGGCCAGTATCTCCAACGTGGTGCCAACCAGGACTATCAGGAAGAGGACGCGGGCGGGGGTTACCAGCAGCGTGGTCACGAGCCGGGCGCCTTCAGAGACCGGGCGGATGTCGCCGTAACCCGTCGTCGTGACGCTCACGGTTGAGTAATAGAAGGCGTCGAGCACGTTGATCGTGCCGTCCTCCGGATCCGTAAAACCGTCGCGTTCCAGGTATGTGAGCAGCGCAACAAAAACGATCAGGCCAACGGCCAACACCAATCGACGCCCGATCTTGCGCAACGGCGAGACCTCGTCCCCGGGCAGGTCGATCGGCGAAGAGACCGGCGGCGTCTCGAAGAGCGCTCGGGCAGCAGGCTCGAACAAGCTCCGATGCTGCCCCTCTCGATGCCCGGCCATGCCGCAAGCCTAGGCCAGCGGCGGGGTCAGCCGATCGCTGAATGCTTGGTCCGCAAGCGCTCCGGCGTCTCGTCGTCGCAGGTTGCGAAGAAGCCGCCGACCGCATCAACCAGGTGGTCCAAAGATTCGGCCCCGAACAAAACGGGTTGGTAGTGCGTGATGTCGTACTCGATCGTCGCCATCTGCGCGAAGTCAAGCGGCCGGATTTCCATCCCGCGGAACTCCTCAATCTCGCCGTATGAAGAAAGGATCCCGGCGCCGTACGCCCGCAGTTCCCCCTCTTCGCGCAGGACGCCGAATTCGATCGTGAACCAGAAGACGTCGGCGACTACCTGCAATGCCTCGGCCGTCTCGGCCCGACGCGCCGCCGCGCCGGCAAGCCTGTTGAGCTCCGCGAACTGGGGGTCCGCCAGCAGGTGCCCGTGGCCGATCACCTCGTGAATCAGGTCCGGCTCCGGGGTGTAGAGCGGCGCATCCGAGTGCCGCACGTACTGCGTCGAGTGAAAGATGCGGTCGGCGAGCGAGCCGTAGAACTCGTCGAGCGGGACGATCCCCGCGGCCGGGGCGTACTCAAATCCGGTCAGCGGCTTGAGCGCGGCGCTGACCTCGTCGAGCTGGGGAATCCGGTCCGTCGGCAGGTCAAGCGCGGCAACCGCATCGCGGAAAGCGCGGCAGGCGTAGCGATCGTGCTTTGGCCGCAGCTCGCGGCAGACGGTCCGCCAGACCTCCTGCTCGGCCTCGGTATAGACAATCCGTGGCACCGGCTCGCCCGGCTCCCAGTCAAGCGCGGCTGCCGCGATCGCGTTGCGGCGCTCGCGGTAGGCGGGGTCATTGACGCCGGGATGATCATCGGCCAAATGGACAGTGACGCCGTCCTCACCCCTGGTGACCGGCGAGTAGAGCTGTGCCTCTTCGAACATCGTCAGCCCGTTGTTGTCGTCGCGGGGAGGTCCGCCTCGTCGGGCTCGTACCACGACAGCGCGTAGCTGGGCTGGTCGAGCTCGCGCGCAAGGGAGGTAAGGCGAAGCGGCTTGAACGTGTCCCACATCACGGCGAGCTCCTCCGTTCGTCGAGCGCCAAGGGACGCCTCCACCAAGCCCGGCTGCGGTCCGTGCGGCAGCCCCGACGGGTGCAGCGTGATCATCCCGATATCGACGCCCTTGCGCGATCCGAACTGGCCATCCACGTAATAGATGGCTTCCTCGGACTGCACATTCGAGTGGTGGTAGGGCAGCGCGATCGCCTGCGGGTCGTAGTCCAACTCGCGCGGGCAAAACGAGCAGATCACGAAGTTCTGACCCTGGAACGTCTGGTGGACCGGTGGCGGCATGTGGATGCGGCCCGTGATCGGCTCGAAATCATCCGTGTTGAACGTGTACGGATACACGTACCCATCCCAGCCAACGACGTCGAACGGGTGGTAGTCCAGGACGTAGGACTGATGCCCGTCGCGCACGCGGACCGTCAGCTCGAACTCGCCCCTGTCGGTGTGCGTACGAAGCTCGGTCGGCGGGTGGAAGTCACGATGCGAAAACGGCGCGTGTTCGAGTAGCTGGCCGTAGCGATTGCGATAGCGATTCGGGGTCTCGATCTCGCCCGGCGTAAAGAAGCAGAGCCAGACCTGGTCGCCCGCGTCCGGGACAACCCGATACGTCGTTCCCCTCGGAATGACGACGTAGTCGTGGGGCCGGTACGGAACGTCGCCGAAGATCGTCTCGACGGTTCCCGACCCGTGGTGGATGAACAGGACCTCATCGCCCTCGCCGTTGCGGTAGAAGCCGTCGCGAGCCTCCGTCGGCTTGCAGATCGACACCTCGATATCGCTGTTGAACTGAAGCAGGCGCCGCCCCGTGAGCCAGTCGCCACCGGGCTCGACGGGGTTCGTGTCGGTGAGCCGGTGGACGTGCGTATCGGGAACCCATTCGTCGCGGCTGATCGAGTCGAACTTGCCGATCTCCTGCACCCGGCACGGCGAGTGGCGGTGATACAGGATCGACTCGTTGCCGGAGAAGCCCTCGAAGCCCAGGACTTCCTCGGTCAGCAGGGTTCCGTTCTGGCGGAACTGGACGTGCCGCTTGGCGGGTATGTCGCCGAGCTGGGCGTAGCGCATCTAGAGATTCCCTCGCTTGTCCTGTTCGCGCTCAATCGCCTCGAACAGGGCTTTGAAGTTGCCTGCACCGAAGCCAGTGGCTCCGTGACGCTCGATGATCTCGAAGAACACCGTCGGGCGATCGCCGATCGGCTTCGTGAAGATCTGCAGGAGGTAGCCCTCGTCGTCGTGATCGACCAGGATTCCCTGGGCGCGCAGGTCGGACAGCTGCCCGGCCACCTCCGGCACGCGCTCGGGGACCTCGTCGTAGTAGGTGTCGGGGATGGTCAGGAAGCTGATCCCTCGACGCCGAAGCTCGGTGACGGTCCCAACGATGTCGCGAGTGGCAAGAGCAATGTGCTGCGCGCCCGCGCCCTCGTAGAACTCGATGTACTCGTCGATCTGCGATTTCCGCAAGCCCTCGGCGGGCTCGTTGATCGGAAACTTGATGCGGCCGTTCCCCGACGCGACGACCTTCGACATCAGCGCTGAGTACTCGGTTGAGATCGCTTCGTCTGAGAAGTGGATCAGCTCAACCATCCCGAAGACCTCTTCGTAGAAGCGAACCCACTCCTCCATGTGGCCAAGCTCGACGTTGCCGACGACGTGATCGATCGCGAGCAACATCTCGTGGTCTGGCGCCGGAGCTTCAACCGACTCGAAGCCGGGCAAGAACGGCCCGTCGTAGCGAGAGCGATCAACGAAGGTGTGAACCGTGTCGCCGTATGTGGCAATCGTCGCGGTCCGAACCGTGCCGTTGGCATCCTCCTGGTCGGCCGGCGCAACGATCTCCTTTGCGCCGCGCGCAATTGCCTCGGTGAACGCGGCGTCCGCGTCGGGCACGCTCAGGGCGATCGAACGGATGCCGTCGCCGTGTTGGGCCTGATGGCGGGCAACGGCCGTATCCGAGCGCAACGCGCCGGTCAAGACAAGCCGGATCCGTCCCTGCTCAAGGACCCGCGAGGTCGTGTCGCGGCGCCCGGTTTCAAGACCCGCGTAGGCGACGGGGCGAAATCCGAAGGCGTTTTGGAAGAAGAAGGCGGCCTGGGCGGCGTTGCCGACGTAGAACTCGATGTGGTCGATGCCGTTCAGTGGCATGAAGTCCTCGGATGCGTTCGCGCTGAAGGGCTGCGTTGCTGCCTTTGTGCTCATCGGTCTCCTTGTCGGTTTGGATTCACACTTAATGATTCCCTACTTTGAGCTATTGACAACCCCGAATCGTTGCGTATATGCTCGATTTTACCGTGGAATTGGACGAAATTGACCAGCACATCGTTTCGCTCCTTCGCGACAACGCTCGGCGGTCGTTCTCAGATATCGGCTCGCGGGTGGCCCTGAGCCCACCGGCGATCAAACGCCGGATCGATCGACTGGAAGCGGCGGGGGTGATTCGGGGCTACACGGCGGTGCTCGACCATGCCGCCCTGGGCTGGTCCACCCACGCCGTTGTTTCCCTGTTTTGTGAAGGCCGGATGTCCGGGTCGGAGATCCTTGCCGCAGCAGGCCGCCTGCCGGAGGTGGCCGCCGCCCATACCGTTGCCGGCGAGGCAAGCGCCGTCCTGCACCTGCACGCGCGCGACACCGAACACCTCGAGCAAGCGCTTGAGCGCCTGCGGGAGGCCCCCGGCATCACCCGTACACAAACCCAGGTGGTGCTCTCGACGCTGTTCGAGCGTCCCGTTTCCTAGACGACAGGGACGCGCTAGACGATTCGAGTTGCGAGTTCGCCGAGCCCGTCGGCGGCGATGACGACCTCGTCGCCTGGCTCCAGCCAGCGTTCGCCACCAAGCGGACCAAGCTCAAGCAGGCAACCGCCATTGAGCGTTCCGGAGCCGATCAGGTCGCCCGGGCGGAGCCTCGTCCCGAGCGCCGCCTGCGCAATCAGCTGCTCCCAGGTGAAGTGCATCTCGGCAGCGCTCGTGCGACTGAGCTCGTCGCCGTTGACGGTGACGGTGGCCTCTACTTGGAGCCGCCCATCGGAGATCGGCAACTCGTCAGGGGTAACGAGCCAGGGGCCGATCGACGTCGCAAAATCCTTGCCCTTCGCAGGGCCGATCCCCACCGTCATCTCGCGGCGCTGGATGTCGCGGGCACTCCAGTCGTTCATCAGGGTGAAGCCCGCGATCGTGCTGCCGACTCCCACGACGGCGGCAATCTCCAACTCGAAGTCGAGCATTCGAGTTCCGGCCGGCCGCGCAACGGGTTGGCCGGGGCCGTGAATCGAGGCCGGATTCGAGAAGTAAAACGCCGGTGCGTCGTACCACGCTTCCGGGACCTCCCCACCCCGCCTCCGCCAGCCGGCGGCAACGTGCCCCTCGAAGGCATAGAAGTCCCGCACGCTCGGCGGATCCGGGACCGGGGCGAGCAGCGTCACCTCGTCCGGCGAGTAGGTGCGGCCGAACTCCGCGCTGTCTCCCTCTGCGAGCCAGGCGAGCATCGTCGGAGCGCCCAGTTCCGCAATCCCCTCGGGCCGGAGCTCGCCCACCCCGGCAACGCCGTTCGCATCCTCAAACGTGACCAGTCGCATCGGTCGTATCCTGGCACGGCTTGTGAGGACTGTGCACGAGATCCGCCGCTGGGCACGAGCCCACCCGGCCGCGATCACGACGGTCGGCAGTCTGACCGTGACGGCCGCGCTGGCAATCGGGCTCTGGGACAAGCGTGACGAGTTCGCAACGTCGTTTGCCAGTGCCTCCGTACGTACGCTCGTCCTGGCGGTCGCCCTTCAGGTCGTCTGGTTGATCGCGCGTTCCGAGGCCTGGCACGTCTGCGTCGAGGCCGCTGGCGGCGTGGCCGGCCGCCGTCGCCTCTACCGGGCCGCGGCCGTCGGCTACCTGGGCAACCTGTTTAACCCCAATTTTGGGCTTGCGGTCCGGATCGCCGCGCTGCGGCGCTCGGCGCCTGCAGACTCACCCCCGGCGCGGGTTCTGGTTACCGCCGAACTTCCGATCGTCGTCGTCGAAGTTGCCCTGGCCGCGATTCTCTCGTTCACGCTGATCGGACCCCTGAATGTGCCGTGGTGGGTTCCGGTCTTGATCCTGGCGGTGGCAACCACCCTGATCGCCAGTGGCACTCGCTTCGTCCGCGATCGGCGGCAGGGTTTTTGGCTTGGCCTCGAGGTCATGCGGGGCCTCGGCTCGCGCAACACGGTGATCGGGCTCGTGATGTTCGCCACCGGCTCTCAGGTAGTTCGCAACCTGGTGGTGCTGCACGGGCTCGGCGTCGATATCTCTGCCTGGGACGCGATCGCGCTGCTGATCGCCTCGGCCGCCATCGGGCTTCTGCCCGTCGGCCCCACCCTTGGCGCCGCTACGGCGGTGCTGATCCTCGGCTCCAACGGGGTTGCGGTCGTTGCCGCAGCAGGCGCGCTGCTGACGGCCACCGGGGCGGTCGGCGCCTTGATCTTCGCCCTGTGGGCGGCTGGCGACAGGATGCGGCCTACGCACCCCCGACCGGTGGTAGAACGGCAATAGGTGGCTCAGCCAAGCCAAGTAGGGGTTATCTTTTCGATGTGGAGGTATCGGTGGACCCGCAAATCGCAGCGGTCCTGCAGAAACTTGCAAAAACGATCGAGCAACGGGTCGGGTTCCAAGCGATCGCGATGAACCTTTACCGGCCGGACACCGACGACTACCTGGTCGCATACGTCCTTGGGTCGGCAGATGCCACGGATGCCCTGCTCGGTACGGCGCTCGCGCGCGAGGTCTGGATCGAGTACCTGGGCGATCGCGAAAGCAGGCTCGGCTCCTACTTCATCCCCGAAGGGCAGGGCCGCTGGATCGCTGAGGCGGGGCAGTTCCTGCCGGAGATGGTGCCCGGTGAGGGTCCGAACGGCTGGCAGCCTGGCGACGAGCTGATCACGCCAATGTGCTCGCGTGACGGGGCGGTACTAGCGCTGGTTTCCGTTGACAAGCCGGTTTCCGGGCAGCGCCCCGCTGACAGTGCGCTGCTCGCGCTACGCGACATCGTCGCCGCCGCGGCCCCGGATCTTGAGTTGGCCTTGGCCGACCGTGAGCGACCCTAGCTGGGCAGCGTCTGCCGTTGGCAGGCCCGCGAGGATGGCTCGCAGGTCAGCGACCGAGTCGAAGGAAAGCGACATGAAATTGGCGCCGATGTGGCCGACGCGACCGTCGCGGTCAACAACCACGACCGATCGTTTGGCGACGCCGAGTCGCTGGGCCAGCATGCCATAGGCGCCGGTGACCTTGCCATCGCGGTCGGCGAGCAGCTCCGTGGTCAAGCCATGCTTTGCCTTGAACGCCTCCTTTGACCCCATTCCCTGGGTCGAGATGCCCACCACCGTCGCATCAAGGCCTCCCATCTGATCGCCAGCGTCCCGGTAGGCGCAGAACTGCTTGGTGCAAACGGTGGTGTCATCGCCGGGGTAGAAGAGCAGCACCACCCGCTTCCCCAGTTGCTCGCTCAGGGTGAAGTTTCCCTCGGTCCCTTCGAGTGTGAAATCTGGCGCCCGGTCTCCAACTTTCAGCTTGCCCATCGGTTGAACCTACGCATCCAATGGCATTTCGGATGCGTAGGTTTGTGTGATGGACGTCGTTCTCATAGCGAGCGCCGCCACGGCGGGATTGATGGTGGTGACCTGGGCCGAGAGCCTGCGCCGGGCCGACGCTTCAATCGTCGACCCCGTCTGGGGCCCCGCGTTCGTCCTCGTTGCGCTCGTTGCGGCGCTGGCGGGCGACGACGGGGCGAATCTGCGCTGGTTGTTGCTTGCGATGACCACGGCTTGGGGACTACGGCTAGGCGTACACCTGACCCGCCGCAAGCTAAGGGAGCCGGTTGAGGACTTTCGCTATGCAGCGATGCGCCGTCGCCAGGGCGGCCGCTTCACCCTTTGGTCGCTGGTGATGATCTTTGGCCTCCAGGGCGTCCTGGTGTTGATCGTTTCCTTGCCCGTGCAGATCGCGGCAACCAGCGACGCCGCAATTGGCGCCGCCGTGATCCCGGGCATTGTGATCTTCCTGATCGGGTTCGCCTTCGAGGCGATCGGCGACGCCCAACTGGCGGCATTCAAGGCCGATCCGGCAAGCAAGGGGAAGGTGATGGACAAGGGCCTTTGGCGCTACACCCGCCACCCCAACTACTTCGGCGATTTCTGCGTCTGGTGGGGGCTCTGGCTGGTGGCCCTTACCGCCGCAGGCACGTGGTGGACGGCAATCGGACCGATCGTGATGTCGATCCTGCTGACCCGGGTCAGCGGCAAGGATCATCTCGAACGCGATATCGCGGACCGGCGGCCGGGCTATCGCGAGTACATCCAGCGCACATCCGGCTTCTTTCCGCTGCCACCGCGCTAGCCCGCACTACGATCGGGCACCCCCGACCCGCTCGCAGCAAGGAAGTGACAGCGCATGAGTCCCAAGTGGAACCTCGCCAAGATCCCTGACCAATCCGGCAAAACGGCCGTCGTCACCGGAGCCAACAGCGGCCTGGGACTGGTAACTGCGCGCGAGCTTGCGCGCGCAGGTGCCGACGTGGTGATGGCCTGCAGAAACGTCGAGAAGGGCGAGGCCGCGGCGGTCGAGATCGCGGCGGCGGCCAACATCACGCGCCCGCGGGTTGCCGCGCTTGACCTCAGCGACCTCAGCTCCGTTCGGGCTTTTGCCGAAGGGTTGGAATTCAGCGAGTTGAACCTGCTGGTCAACAACGCCGGGATCATGATGACCCCCAAAGAGGCGACCGCCGACGGGTTCGAGCTTCAGTTCGGAACCAATCACCTGGGCCATTACGCGCTCTCGGGACTACTCCTTGGCCGCCTCGCCAAGGCGGCGGATCCCAGGGTCGTGACGCTTTCAAGCATCGAGCACAAGATGGGCCACATCCACTTCGATGATCTCGATTTCGAAAACGGCTACTCCCCCAGAACGGCATACCGACAATCCAAACTTGCCAACGCGAGCTTCGGCTTGGAGTTCGACCGGCGTCTGCGGGCCGCAGGCTCGCCGATCAAGAGCGTTCTCGCCCACCCCGGCTACTCCGACACGAACCTCCAGACCACCGGGCCCACCGGACTGATGAAACGAATCCTCGTGGTTGGAAACATGCTGCTCGCCCAGGACGCCGTGGCGGGCACGCTCCCCACGCTCTACGCGGCGACCGCGAGCGACGTTGTTGGCGGCGATTACTACGGGCCTGACGGGTTCAAGGAGCTGCGCGGCCACCCGACCAAGGTCAAGGTGATTCCGGAAGGCCGCGATCCCGAGATTGCCCGCATGCTCTGGGAGATTTCCGAGGAGCGCACCGGAGTCGCCTACAACCTCTAGGGCACTCGCGCGCCTCCCCCATCGGCTATAAAGCCAAGGGTGTTCCGCGACGGCCCGATCCCCGTGTTCGTGCACGGCGCGATCGAATACGGCGCCGGCGCGCTTTGCTTGGTCGCTCCCTTCGTCCTTAATTGGGACAAGCCGTCGGCGACGATCGTCTCGATCATCGTTGGCGTCGCGATCCTGATGATCGCCGCGAATTCCGATCTGCCGACCGGGATGACGGATTCGATCCCCAGGGGGGCTCACGTGGCTCTCGACCTCGCGCTCGCGACGTTCCTGATCGCCGCACCGTTCATGTTCGGCTTCAACGAGGCGACGAAGCCGACCGTCTTCTTTCTGGCCCTTGGCGCGACCCACTTTGCCCTGACCTTCGCAACCCGGTTCCGGGAGCGCGAGACGTAGCGGCCAGACGGGCCGGGGCCGCCTTTATGTCCACCGTTACAGACCCCCTCCGCACCCGGGCGGGAGTAGTGTGCAGGAAATCAGCGTCGGCGGTCTTCCGCCATCGCCAGAATCGGGGAGGTACGAATGAGTTCCAGCACACCGGATTCCGAGCTCAAGGCACGCCATCGGGCGATGTGGGCGTCAGGCGATTACGAGTCCATGGTCCAGACCTTCTTGCTACCGCTCGGGCCGCGACTCGTGGAGGCCTGTGAAATCGGGCCGGGCATGCGCGTCCTCGACGTCGCTGCCGGCACCGGCAACGCTTCGATCCCGGCTGCTGAGGCCGGCGCCGACGTCACGGCGAGCGACCTGACGCCCGAGCTACTCGAGGCTGGCCGCGGCCATGCCGAGGCCAAAGGACTCGAGCTTGAGTGGCAAGAAGCCGACGCCGAGAACCTGCCATTCGACGATGGGTCGTTCGATGTGGTGATGTCGTCGATCGGCGCGATGTTTGCCCCCCACCATCAAGAGGTCGCGGACGAATTGGTACGCGTCTGTCGGCCCGGAGGCAAAATCGGACTGCTGAGTTGGACGCCCGAGGGAATGATCGGCGCCCTGTTCCGGACGATCGGCCCGTTCGCGCCGCCGCCCCCTCCCGGCGCCCAACCGCCGCCGCTTTGGGGTGGCGAGGATCATCTGACCGGGCTGCTCGGGAGTCGGGTCGAGTTCGCCAAGCTCGACCGCGGCGTGCTTGATGTCACGGCGTTTGAGAATGCGGTCGACTACGCCACGCACTTCAAGGACCGCTACGGCCCAACTATCGCGGCCCGCAAGAACGCTGTTGCCAACGGCCAGGACGCGGAGTTCGACGCAGCGCTGGACGCGTTCTGCGAAGAGTGGGATCGCGGCTCGCCCGGCGACGCCCGCTTTGAGATGGAGTACTTGCTGGCGGTCGGAACCCGGGCTTAGCCGGTTAGCCGGCGCGTGGCTCGAAACCCGACAGGACTTGCCACGCAGGCCGGGGCACGGCGGTAGCCCGATGGGGACGTGAACGCCGGGAACAACCGGCAAAGTCAGCTTTGAGTGCTTGCGTGGAGTTCCGGCCCGCACTGCGGGTGTCTCGAGCAGGCGCTCCAGTGAGCGCGAGCGGATCTGCACCAGAGCTCCGCAGCCAACTCGTTCCGATTGCGTTCGACTGGCGACGACAGAAGCCGCCGATCGTCGTAGCGAGAAAGTGCCAGAGAAAGCCCGAACCGCCAAGAGCAACGCCACCAGCCGAGCAGGGCGGCCTGCAGGGTGCCAAACGACTCGCTGAGCGCATCTCTGCGGTGGCTGGCCTTCCGCCCGATCCGCGTGCCGACAGCGCTGGCGCCGACAATCAGGGCGAGCAGCAGGTGGCAGGTCGAATGAGCGGATATCGAGACCCTACGTGAGCAAGGGGCGCCAAGCCTGGTGCAGACCACCCGGGACACGGCAACCGTTCGAGTACGTAGTCGACGCTTGCGCGTCGGCCAACTCCACGGGGCCCGAGCCCGGCTAGAGGCCTGGCGGGTTACGCTCTCGCCATGTACCACGCGATCGTCAGACGGCGCGCCATCGCCATGTTCGCGAGACCAGCCGAACGCGAGTGGCAGACAGTCATGGCGGCTCTTGCTAACGACGTCCATCACGTTTTCCCCGGGAATCACCCATTGGGTGGTAGCGCAATGATCGCGCCGGGGTGCTGACCTGGTTTGAGCGGTCGGTGCCTCACGCGAGCACCAGTTCACGGTTGATCGCGTGATCCACGGGGGTTCCTGGATCACCGGATAGCGATGCGCTGGAGCGCTAGGCTCGTTCCCAGCATGGTTTCCCCGCCTCGACCATGCGAGTCCACTGGATCCACATCAGCTGGGGCAAGACCGTGGCGTTCCACGGCTACTCGACACTCACTGATTGCCAACTCATGCGCAGCGATGGCAGCTGCCGGGATCGAGGAAGCCGCCGCTCCGCCAATCGTTTCGTGAGCCTCAGCCAGCGTGGCCAGTCAAGCTAGTCGAAGCAGGACGCCCCTGGCACCGGAGTGCCGTTAAACAGGCCGATACGGTTCCTCGCAGCTCGACGTCCCTCACCGATATTTCTACGGACCCGCGTCCATGTCGGCCGGCCCCGCGACCCCCCCCAGTTGAGAGGCCGATTAGAGCGAGGCGGAATTCTGGCTTTCGCGTCCGGCGGTAGCTCTCGAGGACTGATCCAATTTTGAGGCGACCACACCGGACGAATCCGGCCGGCCGGCGAATGGATAGGTCGGCCGACTCGAGCGGCGGCGAGCGCCCGTGAGGTGCTCGAGTGGTCTGTGGTACCCGTCTGCACGCAAGGGGTGACGGTGCGACAACGCCCAGCTTGAGTCGAAGCCCGGGAGGAACTCGGCCGCATCGCGACCCATCGATTCGTGGGCGCCGACGGCTTCTGGAGCCTGACCGCCGCGGTGTCGAGTCTCGCCGGTCTGTCATCACTGGTAGACCGAGACTGGGCGTGGCTCGGCCAGAGGAACATCGTGGTGATCGTTCGAGAACGGCGACCGATCCGAGGATTACGGCCGCGGCTGGGAGACCGGTGCACCTCCGGCCAAACCGCGTCGCTACGTGAAAAGCCCCGAGCGAGTTCAGCGAGGAACTCGGCGGCAAACGTGCGGGCCGCTCGCGGGTGCCGCTTGCTGGTCAGGCGCCGGGATCCGGAGGGTCTCTCATCGAGTGCCTCGATCCGCTTTGACTCGAACCTGAGCTCGGGGTTGTCGAGCCTGCGGCGAAGAAGTCCGGCGAGCGCAGGTGTTCGTCGCGCTGGTCGAGGTTCTGTTCACCGTGCGGTCTTGACCGTGCCGTAGGCGCGCGGAGGACTCGAAGCCTCGCCGATCTCGATCGTCCCGCCAAACTCGCGGAACTCGCCACGGACGGTCGCTACTCCCATGGGCTTTACGGCGAAGCCGATCTTCGAGTGGATCGTCAATCGTCCAGGTGCCTGTCGGTACTGCGTTTTGATGGGGGTTGCTGTGATCATCTCTCTCTCCTTTATTGGGTGCGCAAGCAACTAAAGCAGTGCTTGCGCAAGCAAGTAATGTCGGGTAACCTTTGGGTATGGGAAATGCGAAGCCGACAAACGCGAGCGCGCCGCTGACCGAGGATGGTCTTGGCGCTTGGAAGGGCTTCCTGCAAGCCCACTCGCGGTTGATCGCCGAGCTCGATGAGGAGCTCCAAGCCGTACACAACATCTCCCTCGGCGATTTCGACGTCCTAGCCCAGCTCGCCGAGGCCCCAGGGGGCCGCCTGCGGATGTGCGACCTCGCGGCGGCCGTCGTTCTCAGCCCGAGCGGGCTCTCGCGGCGGGTCGATCGACTCGAACACGCTGGCCTCGTCGGCCGCGAGCGGGCGACGGCGGATGCTCGGAGCGTTGAGGCCCACCTGACCGCCGCCGGCAAACGCCTATTGGGCAGGCTGCGCCAGACCCATCGCGGAGGGGTCAAGGAGCGGTTCGCGGATCGCTTTAGCGCTGCCGAGCTTGCGACCCTGAGCGCGCTGCTCGGCCGCCTGACGTAGTTGCCCCGGGGCTGAGATTGCGGACCGGCGGCCGCCGTGCCGTCTGCGGCCATCCCCAGCGCGCCCGACAGGATTTGAACCTGTGACCTCCGGTTTCGTAGACCGGCGCTCTATCCAGCTGAGCTACGGGCGCGGGACGAGACAGGGTACCGGCCGACCCGCGAGGTCCGGCTAGAGCCGCCCGGCTTCCGTGGCGGCCGCCTCGGCGGCGGTCGAGCTGCTCGGCGATCAGGTCGAGTCCGGCCTGCCAAAACCCGGGGTCGGTCAGGTCGACGCCGACGATCTGGCCGAGGTCTTCGGGCGATCGGGAGCCGCCGGCGCGCAACAGGTCGAGGTAGGCGGGAACGAACTCATCGCCGGCCTCCTGGTAGCGGCGATAGACCGACAACGCGAGCAGGTGGCCGTAGGCGTAGGCGTAGACGTAGCCAGGCGAATCGACGAAATGAGGGACGTACGACCACCACGATCCGTACTCCTCGGCGGGCTCGACCGAGTCGCCCAGCAGGTCGGCCTGGGTCGCCTGCCAGATCTCGGCAAACGCATCAACCGGAAGCTCGCCCTCGTCGCGGCGGCGGGTGTGGATCCCCTCCTCGAAGCGGTTCATCGCAACCTGGCGAAAGACGGCCGCGACAGCGCCGTCGAGCGACTCGGCAAGGAGCGATAGCCGCGCCCCGGCGTCGGGTGCATCACACAGCAAACGCTCGAGAACGATTGTCTCGCCGAAGATCGAGGCCGTCTCGGCAACCGTCAGCGGGGTCCCGAACTGGAAGAGCCCCTGCTCACGAGCCAGGTAGGCGTGGACTCCGTGACCCAGCTCGTGCGCCATCGTCAGAACGTCGCCGGATCGCGAGGTGTAGTTGAGCATCACGTAGGGATGGACGGAGGGGACCGCATAGGCGCAAAAGGCGCCACCACGCTTGCCCGGTCCCGGCGGCGCGTCGATGAAGTTGCCATCGAAGAATCCCGCGGCCGCGTCGCCAAGCTCGGGAGAAAATCCGCGGTAGCAATCGAGAACCAGCTCGCGGGCATCGGCGTAGCCGACGTGGAGCTCCTCGTCGGTGACGGGCGCCATCCGGTCGTAGTAGGCGAGCCTTTCGAGGCCGAGCAGCCGCGCCTTCAATCGATACCAGCGGCGGGCCAGGTCGTAGTTGCCGACGACGGCCTCGATCAATGCAGCAACGGATTCATCGGATGCCTCGTTGCTGAGGTTTCTGGAGGAAAGCCAGTGCTCGTAGGAGCGCAGCCGATCCTTCGTTGACTTGTCTTGAAGCAGCGTGTTGAAGATGAAGGCGCGGGTTCGCAGCCCGGGCTCAAGCGCCGCGGTGACGCCACTCGCCGCTGCCTTGCGCCGCTCGCGATCGGGATCCTGGAGCCGGCTGAGCGCCTCCATCAGCGGCAGGTGCCGCTCCACATCCGCAAGGTTGACCTCGATCGACGACGTCAGCTCGGTGAACATGCGCCGGAAGGCGGATGCGCCGGTCACATCGGCCTCGGTCAGGACCCGCTCCTCCGGCTCGGTCAGCTGATGAGGCCGGTACCGGCGGGCGGTTCGCAGGTGATGGCGACAGAAGTCAAGGCGCGGGTCGGCGAGCAGCGCTTCGGCGCGCTCATCGGGCAACTCGTTCCACTCAAGCTCGAAAAAGAGGAGCGTCGTCTCGATTTCAGCGCCGCGCTCCTGGAACTCCTGCAGCAGGGCGCCACGCTCCTGGTCTGCGGTATCGACCGCGAACCAAAGCGACGCGTACGACCCCGCACGTCCGATCTGCTCGAAGAGCACCTCAAGCCGGCGCATCGCATCAACAAGGCCGTCTGCCTCAAGCTCCGCCACCTTGCCACGCAACTCCTCGGCGAATTGCGCCGCGCCGCCGCGAGCATCCTCCAGCAATGCCCTAGCGCCCTCCGCGCCGCCGCCGTCGACCAGCGGGCCCAGATCCCAGCGCGCCTCGGCGAGGGCCTTGTCGGTCTCTTCGATGGCGCCGGTCACTTGGGCAGAAGATAGAAGGCCGACACGCCTAGGCCGCCTGCCAGCGCCGCGGCTCCGATTCTGGTTCCTCGATCAGCTCGCCGGCGAGCGTTAGATGATCGAGGTAGGCGAAGGCGAGCTGCAAACCCCAGGCCGTTGTGCCGGGGTTCAGGTTCTCGCGTCCGATCAGATCGGGAACGGTTTCAAACGCGGTTTTCGGGCCAGCCGCGATGGAGGCAAGGACCCTGGCGCGTTGCCCGTGGACTTCGTCGCGGGTGGCGCGCACCTTGCCCGGGATCTGGCGGAAGGGCCTGCCATGCCCCGGCAGACAAAGGCTCGTCTCTAACTCCTCGACGGTCGCCAGGCCGCCGAGGAACTCGGCCACTGGGTCTGGGGTGTGGCCGTGGTCGAAGAAGAGGCTGATCCGGCCCAGCAGATGGTCGCCGGAGATCAAGAGCCCGCTCTCGGGCTGATGCAAGACAACGTGGGACGGCGCGTGGCCCGGGGTCTCGTGCACCTGCCAGGATCCGAGATCGGTCTCGACCTCAACGCCCGGCAGCAGGTCAACCGCGGGCTCCACGAGCCGCACGATTCCGGTGTTTGCACCGCGGCGCTTCTCGTACATCTCAAGTCCCACCTGCGGCACCCCGCCCTGACGCGCGATCTCGATGCGGTGATCGAAGGCACCGTCGGGGTCTTCGACCAAGCGCCTGACGTGACCCCAAGCCGGATGCATCCACAGATCGCAGCCTGCGGCGTCAACGATCGGACCGGCCAAGCCGTAATGGTCGGTGTGCGCGTGGGTGCAGACCACAAGATCGACGTCCGCCAGCCCGAATCCAACCTGGGCCAGCGCGTCCTCAAGCTGGCGGGTCCCATCCTCGTCCGCGTACCCGGTGTCGAACAGGACGATTCCGTCCCCGGCGGCAACTGCCCATGCGTTGCCGTGCGGCACACCGGGCCAGGGCAAGGGCAGCCGCAATCGCCAAACGCCCGGCAAGACCCGCTCGCCGCGGGCCATCTCCTTGGGCTTGCGTTGGGCGGCGCTCATCTCGGCAATCGAAGCAGAACGTCAGCTGGCGCCGCCGAGGATCCGGGGGCGAAGGGGCTCAGGCGGGCTCGGTACCCGGCTCAGCGGCGTCTGTCGGCCCCTCGGTGCCGCTGGCCGTACCGCCGAGCTGGTTGACGTCAACCCCGGCGTTGCCGAGCGCCTCCAGCATCTGCTTTTGCATCGCCAGACCGTCCTGAATCGTGAGGTTGGGCTGCTTGGTTGGATCCTGGTCGTCCACGTCGATTCCGTACTGCCCCATGACTGAGCGAATCTGATCACCAAGGTCGGTGCCGCTCATATCGATGACCTGGGCGTCGCCCTGCGTCATCTGGATGCTGCCGGTTTTCATCGCCTGTCCAACCATCGAGAAAATCGTTCCCAGATCGGCCCCGCCCAGATTCACCTGGGAAGTAGCCGCCTGCGGAAGCATCTGGCCAATCGGCTCGCCGTCGCCCTGGAGCTTTTGGGCCACCGACTCGACCGCGGGATCCGGGCTCTCGCGCTCGCGCCGCCGCTTGAGGAAATCACCCAGACCCACGGCTCAATCCTAGACCCAGTTGCCGATTTTCGCCACTCAACCCCTGGGCCGGGTAGATTCGGGCGAATGGCGGATAACAAGGCCCCCCGCGCATCGCACGACCGTCTTACGCCCTCGGATATGTCGTCGCTTCTGGCCGAGCGGGGACCGATCCACGTCCACGTCGGCGCGACGCTGATCGTCCAGGGCAAGCCACCGGCCTACGACGACCTCGTCGCCCATGTCAAAAAGCGGCTCAACCTTGTGCCGCGCTTTCGCCAGCGGGTGACGCCGACGCCGCTCGGCCTTGACAACCCGGTCTGGGCCGACGACCCCCGCTTCGACATCAACTGGCACGTCCGCCACGCGGCTCTGCCCAAACCGGGGACGATGGCGCAGCTTCGCGAGCTTGCGGGACAACTGCTCTCACAGCCGCTCGACTTCGACCGCCCCCTGTGGCAGCTCTACCTGATCGAGGGACTCGAGGGTAGGCGCCACGCCTACGTCAACAAGACCCACCACGCCCTCGTCGATGGCGTGTCGGCCGTTGACGTCGGCACGATCATCCTCGACCCGTCCAAGGACGGCTCGGAGGTGACTGTCGCCGACACCGAGTGGGAGCCCGATCAGCCAAGCGCCGGGATGTTGTTGGTGCGCGGCGCTTCGGAGCGCATCGCCCGGCCCCTGCGGACGGCGCGCAAGGCGGCGCGCACGGCCGTCACGATGCCGCGCTCGACGGCGCGCAACGTGATGTCGACGGCCGAGGCGTTCGCGGGCCTTGCCGCGGGCGGCCCGAACGCGCCGCCAACCTTCATCAACGAAACGATCGGCCGCGACCGCCGCATGGCGTTTGTCCAAACCGATTTGGAATTGCTCAAGGCGGCGCGCGGCTCGGACGGGCCGACAGTCAATGACCTGATCCTGGCCGGGGTGGCCGGGGGGCTGCGGCGCTACTTCGTGCGCCACAACCAGCGCCTGCCCGAACACATCGTCGCACTCGTCCCGATGTCGATTCGCCGCGAGGAGGAGGCCGGTGACCTCGGCAACCGGATCGCGACGCTGATGGTGCCGCTGCCGATCCGCGAGCGCGAGCCTTCGACGCGCCTTGCTGACATCCACGCATCAACCACACGCCTCAAGGCGTCCAAACAGGCGGCCGCGGCGTCGCTTGTGATCGAGGCGACCGGCTGGACACCCCCGACAATTAACCGCGTCCTGGCCGGGGCGCTGTCGCGCCCGCTCAACTGGAACCTGGTCGTTTCCAACGTGCCCGGCCCCCCGGTTCCGTTCTACCTGCTCGGGCGCCAGATCGAGGCGATCTACCCATTCGTACCGCTCTCCCCCCAGGGCCACGCACTGTCCGTCGGCGTCCTCTCCTACAACGGCGGGGTCTTCTTCGGGCTGGCGGGCGACCGCAACGTGATCGGCGATATCGACGCGCTTGCCGACGACCTTAGCCTTGCGATCCACGAACAGATCAGGTCCGCCGGCCTCGATCCCAGGCGCACCGCGTACGTCGCTGAGTGAACTCCGACGGGCCTAAAGGCCCATGGTGCGGCCGATCAGCTCTTTCATGATCTCGTTGGTGCCTGCGTAGATCCGGGTGATCCGGGCGTCAACCCAGGCCTTGGAAATCGGGTATTCCGTTGTGTAGCCGTAGCCGCCGTGGAGCTGGACGCCGGCGTCAGTCACCTTGCCGAGAAGCTCTGTGGTCCACCACTTCGCCATCGCAGCTTCCTCGACTGTGGCCTCGCCCGCGCAGTGGCGTTCAATCGTCCGATCGACGAAGGCGCGCGTGATCTCGATCTCGGTCTTGAGCTCCGCCATCAGGAAGCGTGAGTGCTGAAACGAACCGACGGGTCGGCCGAAGGCCTTGCGCTCCTTGATGTAGGCAAGCGTGATCTCCAGCGCCAGCTCGGCACCGGCCAGCGACGAGACGGCGAGGATCAGTCGTTCCGGGACCAGGCGCGAGACGAGCTGCAGGAAACCCGAGCCCTCGGCACCCAGCAAGTTCTCGGCCGGAACGTGGACGTCGTTGAAAAACAGCTCGGCGGTGTCGGAGGCATGCTGGCCGAGCTTCTCGATCTGCTTGCCGCGCTCAAATCCATCCATCTCGCGTTCGAGGACGAACAAGGACAGGCCACCATGCGGATCGTCGCCGGTTCGCACCGCGGTGATCACGAGGTCCGCGTTGACTCCGTTCGTAATGAAGGTCTTGCCCCCGTTGACGATCCAGCCATCGACCGTCACGCTTGGCCCTGGTCTTGATCGCAGCCAAATCGGAGCCCGTACCGGGCTCGGTCATCGCCACCGCCAAGACGCGCTCGCCTGAGGCGACACCCGGCAGCCAACGGGCCTTTTGCTCGTCCGTGCATGACGCCATCAGGTAGGGAACGCAGATATCGGTGTGGAGCAGGGGCCCACCAACCGCGTCCCCAGCTCCGGAGCGCGCCGCCTCCTCGGCGAGCACAACGTTGAAGCGCCAGTCATCGACCCCGGGACCCCCGTACTCCTCGGGCACCTCCATGGCCAAGAATCCGTATTCGGCCGCCTTGGTGAACAACTCGCGCGAGACAAGCTGGTCGGCTTCCCACTTCTCGTAGTGGGGCAGGACCTCCGCCGCCAGAAACTTGCGAAAGCTCTCGCGGTAGTCGTCGTGCTCGTGCTCGAAGATCGTGCGCTTGACGGGTTGCGGAGGAGCGATCGCCATCTGGTCCTTTCGTGGGCTGGATGAGTGAGACAAAAGCGGCGGCGATGCCGCTCGCGAGGGAGCTAAACATACAGACCTGACGGTTTGTAGGTTCGATAGTCTGCCAGGCGCGATGGGACCCCTTTCCGAGATCAAGGTTGTGGAGATCGCGAGCATCGGCCCCGGCCCGTTCGCGGCAATGATGCTCGCCGATATGGGCGCCGACGTGGTCCGCCTTGAGCGGGCGGGGGGTACTGGCCGCTTTGGGTGCGGGCGCGTGGAACTACATGCACCGGGGCGCCCATCTGTCGCCTGCGACCTGAAGCACCCAGGAGGGACGTGACCTGGCGCTCAAGCTGATCGAGTCCGCCGACGCTCTGATCGAGGGCTTTCGCCCCGGGCGTGATGGAGCGGCTCGGGCTCGGACCCGACGAGGCGCTCGCGCGCAATCCGAACGCTGGTCTACGGACGGATGACCGGGCTACGGACAGGACGGCCCGATGGCGGCCGGTCGCAGGGCACGACATCAACTACATCTCACTCGGCGGGGCGCTTGGCGCGATCGCGCGCAAGGGCGAGCGGCCGCTGTTTCCGATGAACCTGGTGGGCGACTTCGGCGGCGGCGGGCATGATGCTGGCCTTCGGCATCGCCTGCGGCGTGATCGAAGCGCGCAGGCTCCGGCAAGGGGCAGGTCGTCGATGCCTCGATGGTCGAGGGCACTGCCGTGCTGACCACGCTGATCCACGCGATGCGCGGGCTCGGCATCTGGGCTGACGAGGCCGGCACCAACCTGCTCGACTCGGGAGCGCACTTCTACGAGGTCTACGAGACCTCCGACGGCGGCCACATCGCCGTCGGCGCGATCGAGCCGCAGTTCTACGCGGCACTCCTCCTGGAGTTGCTGGAGCTGGATCCCGGCCGAGTTCCCGCAGATGGACCAGGCGCGCTGGCCCGAGTTCAAGGAACGCTTCGCCGAGATTGTTCAGGACCAAGACGCGGGACGAGTGGACCG
The DNA here is from genome assembly GCA_963701205.1 of uncultured bacterium. Lineage (GTDB taxonomy): Bacteria > Actinomycetota > Thermoleophilia > Solirubrobacterales > 70-9 > JALZKA01. The sequence goes on from OY969575.1 coordinate 670,976, forward strand.
CGATCCTCGAACCAGCCGAGGCGTGCTGCACCCCGGTCCTCGCCATGGGCGAGGCGCCGTCTCATCCCCACAACGTCGCGCGTGAGACGTTTATCGAGGTCGACGGCGCGGTGCAGCCCGGCGCCCGCGCCCCGCTTCAGCCGCACCAAGCCGGAGGTACGCAGCGCACCGTCGGAACCGGGCGCCGACACCGACGACGCGCTGGCGGCCTGGGGAGTTGACTACGCCGAGATCGCGCGCCTGCGCGACGCCGGCGCGTTCGGGTGACAGATCGACATGACGGACGGTTTGCCGTGAGCGCTGCGGAATAGGCTGGCGGCGATGATTCGCGGCCTGATCTCGTGGCACGACCACCGCCCAGGCCACCGCGGCCGTGGCGCGCTCGGGACTGATGGGCCCAGGGCGGCCCGACCACCTTGCCCGGGCAGCGGTCGAGGCCGCGCGACGCGGACCGATCGCGGGTGCCTGCACAGGCGCTGCGATCCGCTGGGGCGATCGCCCCGCGCTCACCGACGAGCTCGGCACGATCACCTACGTCGAGCTGGATCGCAAGTCGAACTCGCTCGCGCGGGCGTTTCAGGCCGATGGGCTGACGGCCCGGCGACGGGATCGCGATCCTCTGTCGCAACCATCGCGGCTTCGCCGATGCGACGTACGCGGCCGCCAAGCTGCGGCCTGCGCTCCGTGTACATGAACACCGAGTTCGCCGGGCCGCAGATCGAGGACGTCTGCCGGCGCGAGGACGTGAAGGCGCTGGTCTTCGACCAGGAGTACGACGACCGCGCCCCCGCCTGGTGCGAGCGCCACTACCGGGCCTGGACGGACGACGGGTCGGGTGGGTCGGCGCAGGCGACGCTTGGCGAGCTGATTGACGGCCGATCCAGGTGACTCCGTGCCGTCCCATCGGAGCTGCCGACGATGGTGATGCTGACCAGCGGCACGACCGGGACGCCGAAAGGCGCTCCGCGCCAGGAGGTCGGCACGCTGGTCACCCTCGGGGCGCTGCTTGATCGGATCCCGTTTCGGACCGACCAGGTCACCTATATCGCGCCGCCGTTCTTCCACGCCCTTGGCTTCGCCAACCTCTCGCTGGCGATGGGGCTCGGCTGCCGCGTGGTGACCCGGCGGCGCTTTGCCGCCGACGACTTCCTCGCGAGCGCTCGCACGCGAGCGAGTTACCGCGGCAATCGTCGTTCCGGCGATGCTCCAGCGCACCCTGGAGCTTGGCCCGGAGCAAATCAACGGCGCTGACACCTCGGCGCTGCGGATCATCTTCTGCGGCGGCTCGCAACTGCCGGGTGCGGTTGCCACAGCCACCCAGGACGCGTTCGGGGAGATCCTCTACGTGCTCTACGGATCGACCGAGGTCGCCTACGCCTCAATCTCGACCCCCGCCGACCATCGCGCCGCGCCGACGACGGTTGGCCGCACCACCCTGGGCACAAAGGTGCGACTCCTTGACGACGACGGGCGCCAGGTCAGTGCGGGCGCCACCGGGCGGATCTTCGTCTCCAACGGCGTCGAGTTCGCGGGCTACACCGACGGCTCCGGCAAGGAGGTCATCGACGGGTTGATGTCATCCGGGGACGTCGGGCACTTCGACGATCAGGGCCGGCTGTTCATCGACGGGCGCGACGACGACATGATCGTCTCCGGGGGCGAGAACGTGTTCCCACAGGAGGTCGAAGACCTGCTGATCCGCCACGAACACGTCGCCGACGCCGCGGTGATCGGAGTGGCCGACGAGGACTTCGGGCAGCGGCTGCGGGCGTTCGTCGTTACCGACGCCACCTCGGCCCCAAGCGATCAGGAGCTCAAGGATTACGTCCGCAAGAACCTCGCTCGCTACAAAGTCCCCCGCGATGTGATCTTCATCGACGAGCTGCCGCGAAACGCGACCGGCAAGGTGCTCAAGCGCGAGCTGCGCGACGCCTAGGTCTCCAGCAGACGCAGGAGCTCTGACCGGACGGCCTGCCACTGGGCCTCCACCGAATTGCCGCTGCGCGGCCCAAGCAGGATCGCCGCCCAGGCCAGGCCCCGGGCGGCCGAAAGCGAGGTCAGCATGAGCGACGGGATGTTGCTACCGGCGCCGTCGAGGTCGCCGAACAGCGCCGCGGAATCGGACATGATCCGCGCGTTGACCCGGCGCTCGATCGGAACCAGGTGCCGCCGCAGTTCGGGATCGGTGCGGCCTGCGACCCAGAGCTCCATGGCGGCCGTGAAAAGCGGGCCGGTGTGCACCTTCCAGATCAGGTCGAGCGCGGCCTCCGTGCGACGCCGGCCCTCGGGCAGCTTCTCCAGCTCGGCGCGGATCTCGTCAGCGCGAAGGGCCGCAAGGTGGCCGACCGCTTCCGCAACCAACTCGGCCTTGGTCGGAAAGTGGTGTACCTGCGCGCCCCGCGACACCCCCGCCCGCTCGACCACCCTGGTCGTGGTGGTGCCGGCGTAGCCGTGCTCCAAAAGGCAATCGATGGTTGCCTGCAGCAACGCGGCGCGCGTGGTCTCGCGGCGCTCGGCCTGGGTTCGCCTCGGCGGCTTGCGTGCGCTGCCAGTCTCCATAAACAGTCAGAGCCGACTGTAACATCGCCCGCAGGCGATCCTCGCTAACTCGAGCGGGTGATCCAGAGGCGAATTTCGCCGCTCAGGACTTCCTTGCCGTCCGGGTCGGCGATCGAGATCTTTGCCGGAATCTGGATACCGTCGGGGATCTCAGCGGGGAAATCCAAAGTTGCCGTCGCGCGCATGGTTCCGCGAGCCTTCGCCAGGTACTCGACCGTCATCCCCTTCGGGATCCAGCGATAGCCCGTGGGCGTTGTCGCCTCTGCGGTAATCCCCATCGTCATCTCGGCCAGGTTGCAAAGGGCGATCGCGTGAACGGTGCCAAGGTGATTGCGGACCCAGGGCAAGTGGCGCATCGTGACGACCCCACGGCCCGGCTCGACGGACTCGACGGTTGCCGGGATCGTCGCGAAGTATGGAGCGGCGACCCGGATTGCCCGCGAGAAGAGGCCCTTGCCCACCAGCGGCACGCGGCTTGCGGCGTTGTAGGCAGCGAGGGTGCGGTTATCGGCGGAGAGGACGGGTATTTCCATAGCGAGTGAGCCTACGGCCTGCGGCGCGGAAACCGCTGACCCCGATGGCTACCAGCTACTCGCTGATCGTCACCGGCGTGCCGGGCGCCACCCTGTCAACGAGCTCACTGACGCTCGGATCCGGAGCGCGAACGCAGCCGTGCGAGATCTCGGCGCCGAGCGCCCCCGACGTACCGTGAATCGCAATTCGATCGCCGCCGAGCCAGCCCGATGGCAGCCGCGACTGTCGGGCGGTGAGGGCAACGGCGCAGCAGCCGTAGGCAGGATTCAAGCCACCGCGGAAAGTGTCGGTGACGGCGAAGGTCCCAGTTGGGGTCGGGGCCTCGGGCATCCCGATCGAGATCGCGAAGGTCGAGAAAACGCGTCCCTTGTAGAGGAACTCCGCCTGAAAGTCGGAGAGGTCGATTCGAATCTCCGTATGCAGGCGTCCCGCTCGCAGGCGGTTGGGGTTCAGGCGAATCCACGCAAGTCGGCCGTTTTCGAAGTGAGCGGTCGGAATCGCCGCCCAGCCATCGCGCTCACGGGTCACGGCGAAGACGCTTCGCGAGCCGAACTCCGTGCGGTCGCCCACCCGCTCCAGGACCTTGCCACCCGGCTCGTCGTAGAGCGCGGTCCGCTGTCCCCGCTTGACCGTGACGATCGGGGTGCCGCCGGAGGGGAGCTCAAGCGTCTCCCGGTCGCGTGCTTGGGACGGCGCAGCGCCACTTGGTGAATCAATCGCGGGGACGACGGTCTCCGCGCCACAGGCCGCCACCGCAACGGCGGCGAACATGGTCAATGCCACCGTCTCGATCGCGCGCTTCATCGCTAATCCATCGCCATCCGTGTCGTTCAACTTTAAGACTGATCGGTCGCCTCAGTGCGACTGGCGACCTCACCAGCGGGCCTTCTGGGTCGGCTTTCGAACCCGGACGCTCGTTAGAGGATAGGTCGGCTGACGAGGCTGGCCGGAAGCTTGAACTAGCCAGGGCTTTGCCGCTGGCGCTTGACCGCCTTTGCGATCCGACGGGAGTCGGAACGCATCAGGCGCAATTGTCCGCTGAGGTCGGCCCGGTAGCCGATGAAGAACATGCCCGGCGCCGACGGATGCTCGTTGCCACCGCTGACGAGCGGGGTGCCGCCCTCATCCAGCACGCCGAGGTGACCGATCAGCGGATCTAGACCGCGCGCGTAGCCGGTCGCGGCAATCACCGAATCTGGCTGGATCGCCGATCCGTCGGCGAGGAGTACGTCCGGGCCAGCAAAGCCGGTGACCGCAGGAACGATCTCGATCCGCCCGGCCTTGAGAGCAGCCACGAACCCATCGTCATACAGAGGCGATTGTTGTCTGCGGCTCAGGGTCGTGGCAGCCCCCTCCGGTGCGCGCGGAAGCCCGTAGCTGTCGAGCATGCCGAAGAGAGCCCGCTGCGTCTGCCAACTGATGTGATCCGCGACGCGTAGCGGAAGGTGGTTGAGCGCGATTCCGGTGATGTTGACCGAAGCCCCTAGAAACTTGCGGGTGATCAGGTTCGGGGGCGTGCGGCACGCCACCCGTACCCGCTTTGCGCCACCCTTCGAGAGCAGAAAGGCAACTTCCGAACCGGTCACACCTGGGCCGACGACCAGCACGTCGCGATCGCGGTATGGCTCGGGATTGCGGTAGGCGGACGAGTGGATCAGGTCGCCAGTAAAGTCATCGCGCCCAGGCCAATCAGGGAGGTTGGGGTCGTGGTCGAATCCCGTGGCCACGACGACATAGCGCGCCTCGTACTCACCGCGATCGGTCGAGACGAGCCACCCTTCCTCCGCCGGGGCAACGTTCTCCACTGTGGTACCGAAGCGAACATCGGCTTGATGGTGAGCGGCGTAGTCCTCGAGGTATTCAATCCACTTGTCGCGAGTCGGATACTCGCCATAGCGCCGACGGCTCGCGCGAAATCCGGGCTGCGTGGACATCCAGCCGACCGTATTGAGACGCAACCCGTCATAGCGGCTCCGCCAGCTCGAACCGACTTGGTCCCCTTGCTCAAGAACCACCGTGTCGACGCCCACGCGCTGTAGCGTGGCGGCCGCGGCCAGTCCCGCGGTGCCAGCGCCGCAAACGATTGCCTCCTCCATGGCCAGCGAGGTTACCCCTACTGCTCAGGCGAGCAGGAGCATGGACGTCTGCGAACGGAGAGGGAGGGATTCGAACCCTCGAGAGAGCTTGCGCCCCCTACTCGCTTAGCAGGCGAGTGCCTTCAGCCACTCGGCCACCTCTCCGGGAACGAGGCGATGATAGATGTACGCTCGCGCGGCAGTGAATGATCGCCGGGATGATCAATCGGAGCGCCTTTACGCCCGCTACGAGAAGGCGCTTGATGGTTTAACGACGCCGCTGGCGCTGATCGACCTCGACGCGCTTCGCAAAAACGCGGCCCTGATGCTGGACCAGGCCGGCGACCTGCCGATCCGGATCGCCTCGAAGTCGATCCGATCCACCGGGGTGCTTGAGTGGATCTTCGCAATCGATCCGCGCTTCCGTGGCGTCCTCAGCTTCACCCTGCCGGAGGCCCTTTACCTAGACGGCTTGGGCCAGCGCGAGATCTTCGTCGGCTACCCGACCTGCGACAGCGAGGCGCTGCGCTCCCTGGCGAGGCTCGCCACTGAGCGCCCGGACGACCATCCGGCGCTGATCGTGGACTCAACCGAGCACCTCGACCTGATTCGTGCCGCCGCATCACCGGTGGATGCGTCGATCCGGGTGGCAATCGATATCGATCCGGGCTTCTGGATCGCGGGCGGACGACTCGCTCGCATCGGCCCGAAGCGCTCGCCGATCCGCACGCCCGAACAGGCACGCGCACTGGCGCGCGAGATCGCCGGCCGGGCCGAGGTGACGCTGGTGGGAGCGATGGCCTACGAGGGGCACATCGCCGGCGTCGGCGATCGCATCCGCGGCAGGCCGTTTCGCAGTGCGGCGATTCGCTGGATGCAGGCCCGGTCGGTCCGTGAGCTGGGCCAAAGGCTGCCGGAGGTCATTGCCGCGATTCGCGACGAAGCCGATGGCCCGCTTGATTGGGTCAACTGCGGCGGGACCGGCAGCCTCGAGCGCAGCCGCGGCCTGGGCGTCGCAACCGAGCTTGCCGCCGGCTCCGGCTTTTACGCGCCGACCCTCTTTGACCAATACTCGTCGCTGAATCTGACTCCGGCGGCGCTTTTTTGCCTGCCCGTCACCCGCCGGCCGGGCGCCGATGCGGCGACGGCCCTCGGTGGTGGCTACGTCGCGTCCGGCCCCTCCGGCGCGGACCGCCTGCCGCAGCCCTACCTGCCTGCGGACCTGCGGCTCGATGCCCAGGAAGCCGCCGGCGAGGTACAGACCCCGCTGCTCGGTCCAGCCGCCGCACGGCTGGCCGTTGGCGACCGTGTCTACTTTCGGCACGCCAAGGCCGGCGAGCTGTGCGAGCGGTTCGACTCGCTTCACCTGATCGAAGGCGACGCCGTCGTCGATCAGGTCCCCACCTACAGGGGCGCCGGGCTCACGTTCCTTTGACCGGGCCCAAGACACGGTCCGTGTAGGCATTCGAGAACGTGCCGGTGGGATCGAGCCGGGCGCGGATTCGCTGAAAGTCGTCCCAGCGCGGATAGAGCGGGGCCAGATCGGCTGCGCTGCGGATGTGGCGCTTGCCCCAATGCGGTCGCCCGCCAAGCTCGCGAGCCGCGGACTCGACCGCCGTAAAGTAGCGCCGCCAATCGAGCTTGCGATCCTGGTGGACGGCGACGTAGCAGCTGTCCTGCTCGTGCGATGGGCTCAGCAGCGAATCGTCCGCGGCTACAAAGCGCACCTCGATCGGCCAGCCAACGCCCAGATCGCTGCGCTCGGCGATTGCGAGCACCCGCTCGACAAGTTCGCGGCCGCGCTCGCGCGGCACCGCGTACTCCATTTCCGTGAACTTGACCCGTCGCTCCGATGCGAAAACGCGGTAGCTGGCATCCACCTTGGTCTGCCGTCCGGTTCCGCGGGAGGCGATCCGGGCGAAGGTGGGAGCCCGTGAGGGGAAACGGCGAAGCGCGGCGGCGAAGCCTGCGGCCGCCCAGTTCTCCAGCATGACTTCCCGGGCGTAGACGAGCGCGCGATTTCCCGGGCGCGGTACCTCAGTTGTTTGCTGCGACTCGCGGCAAAGCGCGGTGGAGGTGTGGGGAAAGACGTAGAACTCGAAGTGATCTGAGGCCGCGTTCAACTCATCAAGGCGATCGAGCGTCTCGGCGAGGGGCCGCGGTGAATCGACGCGGTTGATCGTGAACGCCGGGACAGTGCGGATCGTGACGGAATAGACCACGCCGAGAGTCCCAATCGCGACCCGTGCCGCCCGCAGCAGGTCGGGATCACTCTTATCTACCGTGACCAGCGTCCCGTCGGCCGCGACCAGCTCGAGCGCCACGATCTGGGCCGAGACATTTTGAAACCGGGCGCCGGTTCCATGGGTGGCCGTTGAGATCGACCCGCTCACCGTCTGGCGGTCGATGTCCCCGAGGTTCGCAAATGCAACCCCGTGGGCGTCCAGCATCCTGTTCAGCCGGTACAACGGCGCGCCGCCGGCAACCTTGAAGGTGCTCCCCTTCGAATCGAAATCGATCTCGTGGCCGAGGTGGTCGAGGCGGATCATCACGCCGTCAGTGAGGGCGCAGTCATTGAAGGAGTGCCCCGAGGCCGAGACACGGACGCGCTGGCCGGCCGCCGACGCCTCGGCGACGGTTTCACGTAGCTCCTCAAGGCTCTGGGGCCTGGCGATCGCCTGCGGCTCGCAGGTCTGCTCGCCGGCCCAATTCATCCAGCGCGGCATCGTTGGGCAGACTATGACGCTGGCAGCGGAGCGGGAGGGATTCGAACCCCCGGACCCCGTGAAGGGTCGGCTGCTTTCAAGGCAGCTGCATTCAACCGGACTCTGCCACCGCTCCAGGCAATTGATCGCCTGACCTCAGGATGACATTCCGGGCCGGGAACGTGTCGCTGGCCGCCGACTGCGCCCAGCAACGCAGTCAGCGTCGGCGCAGCGTGTAGAAACGCTCGTCGAACTTGAATACTTTCCCGATCGGATCGGGGTCGGAGTCCGCGACGGTCGCCTTCACGATTTCCCACTCAGGAAACGCCCGCTCAACGTCGGCGCGACTTGCGCCTCGAGGAAGCGGACCCCTGCGTCTTGGAGCGAAACAATCGAGGATCACCGTTGCGTCCGGGGCGGCAACCGCGTTCACCTCGCGTCCCATTGCCGCGCGCTGGGTGTCGTCCAGGCCGTGGAAGGTGCCCGTATCGAGCAGCAACCGGAAGTCCGAGCCGGCGCCGCTGTCGCGGATGGCAGTGACGTCACCGTGCACAAGGCGCATCTCGACACCGGCATCGTCCAACCTCTTGCGAGCCCTTCGAAGCGCCTTCTCGGCCAGCTCGATTCCCGTGACCTGCCAACCGCGCTTCGCCAGTTCCAGGCCCCAAACCGCGCTGCCGGTTCCCAGATCGAGTGCACGGCCGTACGGTGGGCCATCCTCGTCCTCTTCGTCGGCGATCAGTCCGGCCAGCGTGTCGGCAAACGGCCGGTGCTCGGCGAGGTCCTCCCAGGGGTGAAATCCAATCGAGTAGGCCAGCCGGTAATTCACTTTCGGCTCCCGGCGGTCGCCTCACTCCGCTCCGTCATCTCGACCGAAATTCCGTTGGCATCCAGGTTCTGCAGGACCACCGGAATCGTCTCGTTCAGGATGTCCGTTGGACTGAACTCGACGATCTGGGTGCCCGAGTAGTAGATCGGGGTGTGCCCCGGACCGACGTAATAGGCATCACCCGCGATGTACGTTTCGTCGCGGTCTGCAAAGCGGAATCCGATCATTCCTTCGATCACGTATCCCCAGCGTGGAAGCTGGGCGCGATTCTCGGGCATGCCCCGAAAGAGTGGCGCAAGATCAGCGTCGGCGGTGTGCGTCTCGAAGCAGACGGCATAGCCGCCTTCGAGATCCGCATGCTCGATCCTGACGCCATCCCACGTCACCGTTGTCGTTGCTGTTTCCTTTGAAATGCTGGGCATCTTGGCCTCCGTCGGGTTGAGTTACCTGCTGAAACCCACGGTAGGCGCAGCGACGCAAGTGCGCATCGGCTGAATCACCCAACTTTGGTGGCGGCCGCATGGGTGATTTCACCCATCCTTCAGAGCAAGTTGCGTTCGTAGGCGTAGGCCGTTGCTGCAGCTCGAGTAGAGACACCAATTTTCGCGAAGATGTTGCTTACGTGTCGGTCAATCGTGCGCTCACTAAGCACAAGCCGAGCGGCAATCGCCTTGTTGGTCTCGCCCGAAGCGACGTGCGCTAGAACCTCAAGCTCCCGTTCGGTCAAACCATGCAAAGCATCGACGGAACGGTCGCGACGGACCCCAACCCAAGCCAACCCGGGTAGGGCGCCCATCTCGGCGTAGACCGCCTCGGCACCGCTGAGGAGCTGCGTGGCCGTCTCACCGTCACCCATGATCCGGCAGGCAACGCCGCTCAACTCCCGCGCGCGCGCCGCCTCATACGGCGCTCCGAGCTGATGCCAAAGCTCCGCCGCCCGTCGAAGCGACGGCAAGGCGTGTGGGGCATCGCCCGCGGCCAGCTCAATCGCGCCACTCGCCTCAGCGGCGTGCGCTGCGAGAATCCCCGTCTCGCGGCCCTGGACGATCGACTCAAGCTCTCGACAGGCTTGACCTGCTACCTCCAAGTCTCCAACCGCGACCATGATCTCGACGTAGGCGGGCAGAAGCGGTGCCCGCTTCCCGGGCTCGCCGGCCTCAGCCATGGCGCGCCCAATCATGGACGCTGCCGAGGCACGATTCCCTTGATTCAGCCGCAGTAGCGCCAAGCCCGGCTGTGGCTCATGTCCGAGACGGCTAGCGCTTGCGTAGGCGTCCTGTGCCGCCTCGAAATCGCCGCGGATGCGATGAATCTCGCCCTGGCGGTAATGCGCGTCTCCTGCGGCCGTGGCGTTCTCACCCTGAAGGCAACGGTCGGCGGCACGGCGGGCCTCCTCGAGCGCGGCGGGAAGAGCTCCGTCGAACTGCATGATCTCGGCGCGGTGAACCAGGCACCGCCCAGTGAATGCGACCAGATCGGGTTGACGCGCGCACCAGTCAGACAGCGCCGCCGTCCACTCGCGGGAGCGGCGGATGTCCTGCGCGTCGCGACAAGCGAGGATCACACCGCAGTACACGATTCCGGAGACGATTGGCGAGAGTTCGCCCGCTGTGACGGCAACCATGGCTTCGTCGAGCAATCTGAGCCCATCGTCCAGCCGTCCCATCTTGATTAGGACGTGACCCCGCTCGTGACCTGCCAACGCAACCAGGTTCGAGTCGTTGAAATGCTCCCCCACCCTGACTGCTTCGTCAGCAGTGGCGGCAGCACCCTCCCAGTCGCCCTGCGCCTCGCGTTCGAAGATGACAGGAATCATGAGGTAGCCCCGTTCAACCCGGTCGCCGCCTTCGCGATCGAGCAAGCGCTTGGCACGGCCAAGCCAACCACTCGCTCGTGCCGCCTCTCCATGGCTAGCTAGCGTCACCGCGATCCAGAACGCGCACCGCAGGGCATCGATCGCGTCGCCCGCGTTGAGGTGCATGCGATGCGCCCGTTCGAGTAGGTCGCCGTACTCAGCCTCGCGACCGAGCATGTATGCGCAGCAGGCGAGAAGCTCCAAATCGGCAGGTGCGAGCGAGTCTTCCTCGTCCACCTGGGAGAGCAGCCGGTAGGCCTCCTTCCACGACTCCGCCCGGCACGCCTCGCGCCCGGCATCGAGTACGGACCGATTCTCCATGATGGAGCTGATTATCCCCGTTACTGTGGGTGGTGAGATTTGATTTTCCGCGATCCGGTCATGGGGTCGCCGCGATATCCGCCTTCAGCACGTCGCGAGGCGGGCGCAGCGCCAACACCATGAGAGCCGCCGCACAGAGCGCGGCCATCGTGAAATAGACGAGGTCGTCGCCGGCTACGTCGGCCAGCGCCGGGCCGCCCAAGGCACCCAGCGTGTGGCCCAGGCCCCAACCCAAATTGACGACGCCAAACGCCAGAGCCTGATCGACGCCAACCCGCTCGGCGCTCTCGCTCAACATCGCCATCGCCGGCGCCCAAAGGACACCGAGGCCTGGGGCCGCGATCACCACGAAAATGGCCAGGACGCCGACCGTTTCGGGCAGGGTCAAGAGCAGGCTCCCGACCACGCCGACCGCGAGCCCAAAGCGGCTTGGCGCGAGCCTCCCCCTGCGGTCGGACTGCCGACCAGCTAGGGGCGCGACGACGGCCTCGAGCCCGGCGGCGACCAGGAAGACGGCCGCGATCACCCCAGCGCTGGCGCCAAGCTCGTCAAGTTCAAGCGGGACCAACACCTCGATCGCTCCGAAGAGCAGGCCGGGCACCAAGATCAAGAGCATCCCGAAGCGCACGCCGGGCGAACGGGCTGCCCGGGCGAGGCCGAAGTCGCTTCCCTTGCCGATCGGCGGGCGTGGCAGGCGGGTCGTCACCGCCATCAGGATCAGCGCGACGACGGCCACCGCTATGAACACCGGGGCTCGCCCGATCGCGACCGCGGCGGCGCCGATCACGGGCCCGAACAGGACGCCGCCGATCGCAGCACCAAGCGCGGTGCCGATCAGCTGGCCGCGCCGCTCAGCCGGGGCGACGCCAACCAGCCAGGCGAGCGAACCTGCCCAGGTGCAGGCGCCGCCGATGCCCTGGACGAACCTGGCGCCCGTCAACACCTCGGCGTCCTCCGCGACGCCGAACACCACCGCCGAGCCCACGATCAGCGCAAGCCCCAAAACGACGATCCGCCGAACCCCAAACCGCGCCGCGGCCATCCCAGCCGGGATCGCGAGCAGCATGGTCCCGGCGGCGTAGGAGCCAGCGAGGATCCCGGCTTGCGGTTTGGTGATTCCAAGTTGCTCGCGCAGCTCCGGCAGCAGCGGCACCACCGCCGCGAAGAACATGGTGTCGACGAACACCACCGTCGCCGCAAACAGCACCAGCCCGCGCGTGCGAGCCGCCCCCCCGCCGCGGCCCCGGTCAGGCAGCGAGCAACTCCGCTTCGGCGGGCGCGGACTCGGGCCCGGCGAAGACCATCACACCATCCACAAGCTCGCCGCGGCGCAGCAGGCGGATATCGAGCGGATAGTTCTGGTGGAGCCGCCAAGGCGCCTGCGAACCCTGCTTGGGAAAGTCGGCGATCGAGCGCTGGACATAGCCCGACGCAAAGTCGAGGAACGGGCGCTCTTCTACCGATGGATCGCGCTCGCCTGGCACGCAATAGGCATAGCCGTGCTCGTCCATGTGGTTGAGCAGGCGGCAGACGTACTCAGAGGTGAGGTCGGCCTTGAGTGTCCATGACGCGTTCGTGTAACCGAGGGTGACGGCAAAGTTCGGTACGTCGCCGAACATCATCCCCTTGTAGACCATCGTTTCGGGCAACGCGATCTCGCGCCCGTCCACGGTCAGGGCGATGCCCCCGATCGCAAGCAGGTTGAGGCCTGTCGCAGAGACAACCAGGTCGGCCTCCAGCTGAGCGCCGGACTCCAGCTTGATTCCGGACTCTGTGAACGTCTCGATCCGGTCGGTCACAACGGATGCGCTGCCGTCCTTCAGCGAGTCGAACAGGTCGGCGTCAGGAACGAGGCAGATGCGCTGATCCCACGGGTTGTAATCGGGGGTGAAGTGATCCCTGATCTGCTCGGCAGTCAGGTGCCGGCCCAGGGCGGCCTTCAGGATCCGCTTCATCGCGCCAGGTCGCCAGCGACTCAGCTGAAAGCTGCCAAGCGTCAGCATCACGTTCTTCCAGCGCAGGATCGAGTAGGTCAGCTTGGCCGGCAGAACGCGCCGCACGAGTCTGGCGATCGGGTCCTGGCCGGGCATCGAGACGATCCAGGTGGGCGATCGCTGCAGCATGGTCACGTGCGCCGCGTCTGCGGCCATCGCGGGGACCAGGGTCACGGCGGTCGCGCCGCTACCGATGACGACGACGCGCTTGCCCGCGTACTCCGTGTCCTCGGGCCAATGCTGCGGATGAATGATCTCGCCGCGATAGCGATCCTCGCCCGGGAACTCGGGACGGTAGCCCTGTTCGTAGTTGTAGTAGCCGCTACACGTAAACAGGAAGTTGCAGGTCATCGTGACCTCGTCACCGGAATCAGTTCGCTGGGCGCGCACGGCCCAACGCGCCTCGTCGGTAGACCATTCCGCGGCCACCACCCGGTGGTTCAGCCGGATCCGGTCCTCGATGCCGTATTCCGCAGCGGTCTCGCGGACGTAGCTCAGGATGTCGGGCCCGTCGGCGATCGCCTTCGCCTCCTGCCAGGGCCGGAACGAGTAACCCAGCGTGTACATGTCGGAGTCCGAGCGGATTCCCGGGTAGCGAAAGAGGTCCCACGTACCGCCTGTGTTGCTGCGGGCCTCAAGCAGCGCGAAGGTCTTGCCCGGGCACCTTTCGCGCAGGTGACAGGCGGCCCCGATCCCGGACAGACCCGCGCCAACGATCAGGACATCGACGTGTTCGGAGGAAGTCTGCGACATAGCAAGGGTGCGGCCCCTCGGGGAGTGTAGGCCGATGGGTGGTTGCGCACCAGCGAGGTTGCAGGCCCGCGCCCGCGAGCGCTTGGGGCGCAACCTCGGGCATGGCGCTGTGTTGTCATCAGGGCAGCACTTGAACGCGCGCGCCACACACTCATCCGCGGGTGCACTTCTCGCGACCGCCTGCGCTTTGGCGGGGCTGCTTTGGGCGGCCGCGCCCGCGCATGCAGAAACCCGCTTCGCTCCTCGGCACGGGCAGGTCTGGCATGGCGTGTCCGATACGGGTAGCGGCCGCGACTTTCGACACTTCAACCGGCAGGTGGGAACCCACACAGCGCTGCTCCAATCGTTCTTTCATTGGGGGGTGCCCTTGACGACGGGAGCGCTTGACCGCTGGGAGGGCACAAAGACGCGCGGCGTCCTCAGCCTCTCAACGGCTCCCGGGGGCCAGCCCGAGGTGGTCACGCCGCGGCAGCTTGCCATGGGTTTCTCCGACCACTACATGCTGAGGCTCGGTGGCTCGATCGCAAGTTCCGATCAGGTCGTCTACATCCGGCCGTTCGCGGAGATGAACCTTCACCTAAACCCGTACTCAGCCTTTAACGCCGACGGCTCCCGGCGCCGCGGACACTCGACCAAGATGTTCATCAAGGCGTGGAAGCGCTTGGTGCTGATTGTCCGCGGGGGCAGCCGCGATAACGTCAATCGACGGCTTTTGCGTATCGGGATGCCGCGCATCCACAGAGCCAAATCGAACAACGCAAAGAAGTACAAGCGCCTTGGCGTCCGCCCGCACCTCAAGGAACCCCGCGTCGCATTCCAGTGGATGCCGTTGACGCGCGGGTCGCCGAACGTTGCTGGCAACTCACCCCATGACTACTTCCCGGGCCGACGGTGGGTCGATTGGGTCGGAACCGACGTTTACGCAAAGTTCTCAAACCACACGCTGTGGTCGCTGCTGCGCGGCTTCTACCGGCGCTACGACCGCTGGCCGTTCGCGATCGGCGAATACGGGCCGTGGGACAACGATCAGTCGGGCGCGTTCACCGCGCGAATCCACCAATGGGCTCGCAAGCGCCCGCGTGTGAAGGCCCTGATCTACTTCCGCAGCGTCGATCCCCAAAACGAGTTCAACCTGCAGTACTACCCCGGCGCAAGGCGCGCACTGCGGGGGACCCTGGACGCGCCGCGCTTCCAGGAGTTCGCACCGGGAACCAGGCGCTAGTCCCCGGGCGCGTAGCGGCGCGCCACCAGGTCCACAAGCGTCGCTTCCGAGTCGTACACGGGCTCCCAGCCAAGCTCCGTACGGGCCTTGGTCGTATCCATCAGCATCGGCACCCGCAGCGCTTCGAGCCAGCCAGCCGCAACTTCCAGAGCCGGGATTCGGGCGGCAGCGCTCGCGCTGACGTCCAAGGCCAGCTTTGGGACCGGCACGGCGTGCCAGCCCATTTCTGTTGCGATGTCCGAAGCTGTCAGCGTCCCGGACCCGGCGAGGTTGTAGATCCCAGGCGGTCCGCTTCCGGTGACGCCCGCCACCAGAGCCGTCGCGACATCGTCGTGGTGGACGAGCTGAAACGGCACGCCGTGATCGGGCAAGACCGGTCGCAGGCCCGGGACCCTGCCCATCGCGTCACGTAGGGCCGACGGCAACTTGCGGCCGAGCTGGGTGTAGGGAATCTGCTCCAAGAGCGCCGGGGCTTCGGGCCCGGCGACAACCGACGGGCGAAAGACGTAGGCCTCGACGCCGGAGCCAGCGAGCGCCTCGCGCAGCACCCGCTCCACCTCGGCCTTTTGGTGCGAGTACGCATGCCGCTCAGTTCCCCGTGGCTCCATGTCCTCGCGCAATTCGCCTTCGACATCGTCGTGGTACCCGTATGCCGCCACGGATGACGTATAGACAAGGCGCCTGGCGCCGGCGGCGACCGTGGCCTCGAACACATTGCGCGATCCCTCGATGTTGATCTCGTAGGTATCCGCGGTGGCCTTGATGACGATGAACGCCAGATGGACCACGACGTCGGCCTCGGCGACGAGCGCATCAACCGCGCTCCGGTCGAGAATGTCGCCCTGCCGGTACTCGGTCTTGGCCCAGCCCAGCGAGCCGGGGTCAAACCGGCGGCGCGCCATCGCCAGGATCCGGCCGACCCCATCGATCTGCTCGAGCGTCCGGACGAACGGCACCCCGATCTCGCCGGTTGGCCCGGTGACGGCAACGGTAAGTGGGCTGGCGCTCATTACCCCGAGTCTCGCAGGCGAGATAGATTGCCTTGAGTGGAGCCGGGGGCCGCCTGCCGATGACGATCCTTCTCATCATTGGTGGGATCGCGGCGCTGATCGTCGCGTTCGTCTGGTTCACCTACAACCGGCTGACCCGCCTGCGGTTGGCCTGCCAGAACTCCTGGGCGCAGATTGATGTGGCGCTGAAGTTGCGCCACGACCTCGTCCCGAGCCTGGTGGAAACGGTGGCTGGGTACGCGGGCCACGAGCGAGCAACGCTCGAGCGCACCACCCAGGCCCGCGGGCAAGCCGCTGCGGCGACCGGCGCCGGACCGGGCAGCCAGGGGCCGCTTGAGGGCCTCCTCGGAGCCGGGATCCGCAACCTCATCCTGATTGCCGAGCAGTACCCGGATCTAAAGGCAAGCGAAAACTTCGCAGCGCTGCAGACGGAACTGGCGGCGATCGAAGAGCGCATCGCAATCACCCGTCGCGTCTATAACGACACCGTCGAGACGCTGAATACGGCGGTCGCGATCTTCCCGTCGTCGGTGGTCGCCCGGGCGTTCTCGTTCGAGCCGCGGGACTTCTTTTCCGCCGGCGTCGAGCGCGAGGCGGCGCCGGCAGTTGAGGTCGGCCAATGAGGTTCGTCGTCTGGCGCATAGCCAGGGCGCTCGTCTTTGCCGCGATCCTGGCGCTGGTGCTTCGCGCGTGCTCGGCGATCCCGACCGAGGAAGGCAAGCACTACGACATCGACCGGGCCAAGGTCGATATCGAGCTTCAGGACGACGGCAGCCTGGTTGTCCGCGAGGCGCTGACGTTCGATTTCTCCGGCACGTTCTCTGGCGCCTACCGCGAATTCCCCTTGAACGGCGACGCCCGGGTCACGGACATCGGGGTCTCCGAAGGCCGAGCAGGGTTCGAACCCGGAGCCAACACGGCCCTCGGCTCCTTCGGCTTCCCGGAGACCTTTGGCTTTGAGGAGCTGCCGGGCGGCAAGAACCAGACATTTGGCACCGAGGGCGGGCGCGGTCGCAACTTTCGTGTGGTCTGGCACTACCGCGCCGCCGATGAGAAGCGGACGTTTTTGATCACCTACAGGGTCATCAACGCGACCGATGTCCGCGACGACATAGTCGACGTGACCTGGACTCCGTGGGGCGACCAGTGGGACTTCCATCTCGACGAGCTCGAGACGACGATCTCGGCTGCGAGCGGCGCCGCGCCGACGGCGGCATGGGTGCGCCCGAGGAGCTTGGGGGGCGAGCTCCACGTCGACGCGGTGGCGGCGGCCTCCATCGATCGCGTGGGCGACCACGAGGCGGTCGGATTCCGGGCGGTATTCGACCGCGACGCCATCGATACGACTACGGGAACCCAGGTTCGAAGCGGGGCGGGGCTCGCCGAAATCGAGGCCGCCGAGGCCAGCCTGGACGCCAAGTCCGGAATCTGGGACGACCTCTTGAATTTCGTCGCGCTTGACGTCCTCTTGATCTGCCTCATCATCGGCGGGCTCGCGGTTGCGGCCGTCGCCCTCATCTACTGGCTCGCGCGCGATGCGCGGACCGATACGCCCACCTACCTGCCGGAGCCGCCCGAGCAGATTCCGCCAGCGCTGGCCTACGCAATCGCGACGGAGGGTGAGTACGACAACGATGTCGTGTTGGCCACCTTGCTCGATTTGGTCGATCGCGACTTCTACGAATCGCGAACCGCGCCAGGCAAGGATCTCGATTTGGAATTGCGCCGGCCCGGCGATCGCCCCAGCCCGGAGCTTGCGCCGTACGAGACCGCGGCGCTCGACTTCTTCGACAAGCTCATCGACGCTGAGTGGACCGCACTCAGCAAGCTCAGCGAGAAGATCCCCGAGCACTCATCCAGCTGGCGATCGCGCTGGGAGGGTCTGAATGAAGCCCTCGACAGGGCAGAGTCGGGGCAGATCGCATGGGACCGCGACCTGCGCCCCGCCCGAGCGTGGATCGCGTGGGGCGCCTTCATGCTCCTGCTCGGCGTGCTCGTCGCCTACTTCGTGCGCACCGGCCTGTGGGTGACGCCGGCGGCGGCGATCCTTACGACGCAGCTTTTGATTTTTGCGCTGCCGGGTAGCTGGGCCCGCCGCCTTAAACCCGAGGACAGGCAGCGAAACGCGCGCTGGCGAGCGTTTCGCAAGTGGACCGATGACTTTCCGCGACTTGACGATGACCCGCCCGCCACCCTCGATCTGTGGCGGCGAATCCTGGTCTACGCGGTGGCATTCGGCAGCGCCGATCGAGTTGCCAAGTCCGGCCACATCCCCGCCCCAGTCGCCGAGCAGGCGTCGAGCCAGGGCCTGTGGGTCGCCGGCGTGCTGCACGGCGACGGACTCGGATCGGTTGGGCTCAACAGCTTCTCCTCCTCCTTCGCTAGCCAGGTCGCGCCGGAGTCATCGTCGGGTGGCGGGGCGGCGGTGGCGGCGGTGGCGGCTTCAGCGGCGGTGGGGGCGGCGGCGCTTGGTAGGCCTAATCGACGGGTGTAGGCTGGCCCGACCGGCTCCGATAGGCGGCGTCGGACACAAACACCAGTAGGGGGACGTTATGGGTTTCATGGACAAGATCAAGGACGCGGCCAAGCAGGCTGGCGAGGCCGGCCGACAGGTGAACGAAGCGGCGAAGGACAGCATGGCGCCGGGCGCGTTTCAAACCGCGCGGGACGCCAACCGAATCGGGCATGGTGGGGTCGAGACCAAGGCCATCTTGAGGTCGCTGGCGCCGCTGGGTGCAAAGAAGCTGGGCGGCGGCACGGAGTACCTCATGGAGCTTGAGGTCCAACCCGCGGACGGGGCGCCCTACGCCGCGACGATCACGCAGCAGTTGATCGAGCAGTCCGCAACGCATTACGAGGGCAACATCGGCGGCGAGGTCACCGTCAAGGTTGATCCCGCCGATCCGCAGAAGCTGGTGCTCTGGGGCTGACCGCACCGGCAACCCAGCCCCCGGATGGCCCGGCATCGGGGGTCGCAATCGCACAGGTAGGGCTACCACCCGGTCCGGGCGGGCTTGCGAGCGTCAACACCGCGCGATTCGTGCGCAAACCGCTCGATGCCCTGCTGGGCTGGCAGCGGCGCTACGGGAACGTGTTCACCGTCAAGTACCTGGTCTTTGGCGTGGGTGTGTACGTCGCCGAGCCCGACGCGATCGCTGACCTTCTCACCGGCGATCAATCGGATTTGCGCGCGGGCGAGGCGAACGCTCCACTCTCGCCATTGGTCGGCGAGCGCTCCGTCCTGGTGTTGGACGGTCCTGAGCATCTGCGCCAGCGGCGCCTCCTGCTGCCCCCGTTTCAGGGATCCGCGGTCGGCAACTTCCGCAGCGTCATTCGCGAGATCGCCGAGGCTGAGGTCAAACGGTGGGAAGTCGACACCGAGTTCGTAATGCGCGACCGGATGCGCGCGCTCACCTTCGAGGTGATCTGCCGCGCCGTTTTTGGAGTCAGCGATCCGGCGCTGGTCGAACGCCTGCGGGCGGCGCTCCTGCCAATTCTCGACACCGGCTCCTTCACGTTGTTCACTCCGGGCCCGCTGCGGCGCGACCTTGGGCGACTGAGCCCGTGGGGCCGACTTCAGCGTCGGCTGCGCACGGCCGACGTGCTGCTCTACGCCGAGATCGCCAAGCGCCGGGCAGAGCCCGACCTCGACCAGCGCACCGACGTCCTCTCGCTTCTCCTTCGCGCACGCGACGAGGACGGCAGCGCGATGAGCGACGGCGAGCTTCGCGACGAGCTGATGACGATGCTTGTGGCCGGTCACGAAACGACCGCCACCGGCCTGGCGTTCGCGTTTGACCTGCTGCTCCGCGACCAGGCCGTCCGCGATCGCCTGACAGACGAGCTGGCCGCCGGCGGCGGCGACGCTTACCTGGATGCGGTGGTAACCGAGAGCCTGCGGCTGCGACCGGTGATCGACGCCGCCGAGCGAACCCTGACCGAGCCGCGCATCGTTGCCGGGCACGAGCTGCCGGCGGGCATTCGCGTCTACCCGGCGATCGCGTTGGTCCACCGTCGGGACGACATCTACCCCGAAGCCGACAAGTTCCGGCCGGAGCGATTTCTCGACGCCGACACCCCGTCGTATTCCTGGCTTCCGTTCGGCGGGGGGATCCGCCGCTGCATCGGCGCCGCCCTGGCCCAAGCCGAGATGGCCGAAGTGATCCGGGTCGTCACCGCCAGGGTGCAATTGCGCGCGGTCCGTCCCGAGCCGGATCCGGTCGTGTTGCGGGGAATCACGCTTGCCCCCAGGTACGGGACTCCGGTCGCGGTCCAGCGCACCGCCTAGGAATCCCGCAGAACCCTTGACAAGGGATTCAATTAGCTTTACTATCTAACCAATTGTATGACGCCGCGCGCTTACGACATGACCAACCGGGAGACGGCAAAGGCCGAGACGCGGCGGCGAATCGTCGAGGCGACGGTCAAGCTGCACGGCGAACGCGGCGTCCTCGGAACAACCTGGAAGGACATCGCCCAAGCCGCCGACGTCTCGGTCGCCACCGTCTACGGCCACTTCTCGTCATTAGACGACTTGCTGCCGGCCTGCGGCGCGCTTGTGATGACGCGAATCCGGCCTCCGCAGGCCGAATCCGCGGCGACGATCATTGGCGAGGCGACCGAACCCGTGGAGCGACTCGAACGGGTCGCCAACGAGCTCTTTGCTTTTTATGAGCGCGGCGGTTCGCTCATCGAGGTCGATATTCGCGAGCGACAATTGCCCGGCATGCGCGAGTGGGAGGAATCACAGCGCGCCACCGTTGCCGCCTTGGTTCGGGCGGCGCTGAAGGGTCAATCGGTGACGCGGTCGAGTGTCCCGCTGATCAGCGCCCTCTTCGACCTCAGCACCTACAAGGCGATGCGCAATCGCGGAGTAGGTCAAAAACGCGCGGCAAGAGCCGTCGCCGCGATGGCCCACTGTCTGCTGATCAACGACAAGAGTTCCAAATCCAAAGGAGCAACTGATGGAGACTAAGTCCCTGAACCCGGTCTCGGTCCCGGCCGACGAAGGCGAGGCGCGCTGGTGGTTCGGCTCACTCGCCGTGATCAAGGCGACGGCGGCCGACACCGGCGGCCAGATGACGATCGTGGAGGTGACCGAACCGGCGGGAGCTGAAGCCCCGCTACACGTCCACCACCGCGAGGACGAGGGATTTTGGGTGCTCGACGGCGATGTCACCTTCGAAGTCGGAGACACCAAGATCGAAGCGAGCGCGGGCGACTACGCGTTCGGACCGCGCGGAATCCCCCACCGCTACACGGTTGGAGATTCCGGCTGCCGGCTGCTTTTTATCCTGACCCCCGGCGGGTTCGAGGACCTTGTCCGGAAAACGAGCGAGCCCGCGGCAAAGCGCACGCTGCCTCCCGCTCCCGACTCAGAGCCGGACTGGGAGCAGATCGATCAAGCGGTGCGAGAGCACGGCAACGAGCTTCTCGATGCCTGAGCAGGCAACGCCCCCGCAGGGCTCAGCGCCCGCCCAGGCCGAGCTTTGGGGTCAGCGCGCCCGGGATTGGGCCGACGTGCTGGAGGGCTGGAACGGCTGGGGGGTTCCCATCTATCGCCACATCCTCGAGCGCGTCGAGGTCGGCTCCGGCACCCGCGTGCTCGACGTGGGCTGTGGCGCGGGGCGGTTTTGCCGAATCGCCGCCGATCGGGGGGCGGATGTCGCGGGCATCGACGCAACCGCGCCGCTGGTCGAGATCGCCCGGGAACGGGTTGCCAATGGGGACTTCCGCGTCGGCGAGATGGAGAACTTGCCGTGGGACGATGACTCGTTTGACGTCGTGTGTGGCTTCAACTCGTTCTTCATCGCTTCCGACATGGTCAACGCGCTGCGTGAGGTGAAGCGAGTTGCGCGGCCCGGTGCCGCCGTGGCGATGACTGTTTTCGGCCGCCCCGAACGCTGCGAATCGACGCCGGTTTTCGCCGCGGTCAGGGAGGTCATCATGGCCGCGCAGGCTGGTGCCGCAAATCAACCGGCCACCACGGCGCCTGCCTCCCAATCACCCGGGCCTGCGCTCCATGAGGAAGGCGGGCTGGAAGCCGTCGCCGCGGAGGCCGGCCTTACCCTGCGGGAGAGCGATTATTTCGAGCTCGTCGAGGAATACCCGGATGTCGAGACCATGGTTCGCGGGTACCTCGCCGCGGCTCCGATGCGCCGCGCTGCCCAGGTTGCGGGAGAGGACCGACTACGGGACGCCCTGAGCACGGCACTGCAAAACCTCGTCGGCGCGGATGGCCGCCCGCGCCTTCACGACGAGCTTCGCTTCCTGATTGCTGAGGCGTAGGGCCCGAACAGCGTGTCGTTTCACTAATTGCCGGCCGTGCACGACCGGCTTTCCGCGCCTAACCGGGTTCAAGGCCGCTGTTGACGACGAAGCCACGTCGGCATAGGGTGCTCAGGAATTCGAAAACAGGAGGAAGCATGTCCGCATACGTCGTCGCGAACTACAAGGTCACCAACCCCGAAGCTTTTGAGCCATACGTGCCCGCGGTGGTGCCGGTAATCACCGCCGCCGGAGGCGAGATCGTCGTCGCCGACTTCGAGGCTGATCCGATCGAGGGCAACCCCGGTCACGTCACGGTCGTGCTCAAGTTCGAGTCCAAGGACGCCATCAATGCTTGGTACACAAGCGATGAGTACGAAGCGGTCAAGGGGCTCCGCACCGACAACAGCGAGGGCATCGTTACGGTCGTCGACGGGTTCGTGCCACCCACCGACTGAGGCCCACGGGTGAGTCCGGATCGCGGCAGCGCCGCGCCTCACCGACGCAACAAAGCACCGCTCGAATCCAATACTCGCAGTCTCGCCCGGCCCTCGGAAAGCGCTCGGTTGACCTTCGTGTAGGTCCAGCCCGTGATCTGGATGATCTCGGCGTAGGAGTAGCCCTGCCCGAACAGGATCAGCGCCCGGCGCTCGGCCGGCTTCAGGCGCGCCAACGCCCGCAGACGGTCGTGCGACGATTCCCGCAGCAGCAAGCGCTCGACTGGAGACGCCGCCGGGCTCTCCAGCGCCAGGGGCAGCTCAGCAGCCAGGAGCCGTTCACGCTCACGCCGCAACGCGAGTGCCTCACGGCGCGTGACGACGTGCATCCAGGCCAGGAGCCGTTCGGGCGGATGCGGCGGCGCTTTCTCGATCAGCGTCAGCGTCGCCCGCTGTAGCGCCTCGTCGGCATCGTCGGGGCAGATCGAAAATCGGCCCGCGGTACGGCGAAGCGCCGTGGAGTGATGTTCGAGAAGCGGGGTCGCCCGCAGCAGCCTTCGTTCGGTCGAGTCGATATCAAGGCCAACCCCGACGCAACCAAAGGCGCCCGCGGGCAGCGGGTTGCGAGCCCGCTCTCAGCTCGACCGTGACCCTGCACCCACCGCTATCGTTGCCCGACCATGGGGACTTGTCTCGTATCCGGCGGCGCTGGCTTTTTGGGCTCCCACCTTTGCGACGCCCTGCTTCGCGACGGCCACAGGGTGATTTGCGCTGACAACCTCGATACGGGGTCGCTCCAGAACGTGGAGCACGTCGAGGACGACCGCTTCCACTTCCTGATGCACGACGTCACGGAGCCGCTCTTCATCGACGAGCCTGTGGACTTCGTCTATCACCTGGCCTCGCCGGCGAGCCCGATCGATTACCTGCGCCTGCCGCTCCACACGCTGAAGGTCGGCGCTTACGGAACGCACCACATGCTCGGCCTGGCAAAGCTGAAGCGTGCCCGGTTCGTCCTTGCGTCCACGTCCGAGGTCTATGGCGACCCGCAGGTCCATCCTCAACCCGAGAGCTATTGGGGACACGTCAACCCGATCGGCCCGCGCGGCGTCTATGACGAGGCCAAGCGCTACGCCGAGGCCCTGACGATGGCCTACCACGGCCAGCAGGGCGTTAACACCGGCATCGTTCGGACCTTCAACACCTACGGACCGCGGATGCGCCCCCACGACGGCCGCGCGATCCCAACATTTCTTCGCCAGGCGCTTCGCAATATGCCGCTGACGGTCTTCGGGGACGGCAGCCAGACCCGCAGCTTCTGCTTCGTTGACGACCAGATCCGCGGCTACATCTCAATGGCCGAGTCGGGCATCCACCAGCCCGTCAACATCGGGAATCCGAACGAGTTCACGTTGCTCGAATTGGCCGAGGCCGTAATCGACGTCACCAACTCGGAGTCCGAGATCGTCTTCGAGGCGCTGCCGACCGACGACCCGCAGGTCCGCCAGCCTGACATCACGCGGGCGCGCCAGCTCCTCGGCTGGGAGCCGGAGGTCGAGCTGCGCGAGGGCCTTGCGCGGACGATCGACGAAGCGGGCGCCGAGAACCTCGTCGGCAACCCGACCTAGATGAGATCCGCACGGTTGCGGATCGCTCACCTGACCGCGACCTTTCCGCCCTACAGAGGCGGCGCCGGAAATACCGCCCACCGCTTTGCCGTCGAACAGGCGGCCCGTGGTCACGAGGTCGAGGTATTTACCGCCCTGAGCCCCGGAGATCCGCCTGGCGACGGTGGTGCAACGGTTCACCGCTCAGAGCCGCGATTCGCGATCGGCAACGCACCGCTGATCCCCGCCCTCGCACGAATCGAGGGCTTCGACGTCGTGCACCTCCACTACCCATTCATCTTCGGTTCGGAGCTGACGCTGCTCGGCCGCCTCAGCCGGCGCCGGCGCGACCAGGCGCTCCTCGTCCACTACAAAAACCGCCTCGTGGGAAAGGGCATTCGGGGGGCGCTGTTCGCAACCTACGAACACACCGTGGCGCCCGCGCTGATCCGCGCCGCCGATCGGGTCTGCGTGCTCTCTCCCGACCACGCCCAATCGGTCCCCTACCTGCGCCGTGTCGGGGAGCGCGACCCTTCGAAGCTGATCGAGATGCCCAACGGAGTCGATGCGCAAGTGTTCGCTCCCGGCGACGACGGTTCTGGGCTTCGCAAGCGCCTCGGTATCGGCGATGACGCAGTCCTGTGCGCGTTCGTCGCAACGCTCGACCGCGCACATCACTTTAAGCGGCTCGACGTAGCGATTGAGGCGCTCGCCAAGCTCACCGACGAGACGGTCCAGATCGTGGTTGCCGGGGGCGGCGAGCTGGTGAGCGAATTCGAGACCCTCGCAGCAGAACGCGGGGTGGCCGGGCGGGTTCACTTTCTCGGCGCCGTACCCCACCCCGCACTGCCCGATGTCCTGCGGGCCTGCGACCTCTTCCTGCTGACCACCGAGCCGCCCGAGTCGTTTGGAATCGTCCTGATCGAGGCAATGGCAACCGGCCTACCCGTGGTTGCGACCGACTACCCGGGCGTCCGCGCCGTGGTCGTCGATGGCGAGACTGGATTGCTGGCCCCACAGGGTGACGCCGCCGCGGTCGCCGCCCGACTCGACGGGCTTGTCGCCGCCGGCCCCGCCGGTCGCAAGCGGCTTGGCGATGCCGGCCGCGAGCGTGCCCTGGCGGAATGGAACTGGCCGCGCTTGGTAGATCGGATGGACGACGCCTACGCGCAGGCGATCGAAGTCAGGGGCGCCAAGCGATGAGCCGCATCCTGCTGGTGGCCTACTTCTTTCCCCCCTGCACGGATACGGGCGCCCACCGCCCGGCGGCGCTCGCCAAGTACCTGCGCCGTGCCGGCCACGACGTGACCGTGCTGACGACCGGGGCCTACGGCTCGCTACCGAGCGACGAGGGCGAGCAGATCGTTCGCACCGCGGACGCCCAGCTTTGGCGTGCGCGAATGCGGGGGGCGGATTCGGTCGCCTCCCTCTATGACGACGACACCTATGCGGGCAAGCCACATCCGTTGAGCAGGGTCATCGTGCCCGAGCCGCTGGCACTGGCCTGGACCCCCTTTGCCAGGCGACGTGCGCGGGCGCTGCACCGCAAACAGCGTTTCGATTGTGTGATCACGACATCGCCGCCGGAGTCAATCCACTCGGTCGGGAGAACCTTGCAGCGCCGCGGTGCCGCCTGGATCGCCGACGTCCGCGACGCCTGGACCTTCGAGCCACTGCGCCCTCCGTTCCCGACAGGGCTGCAGCGGCGGCTCGATGGCCGACTTGAACGCAGCCGGCTACAGGCGGCCGATGTCGTGACCTGCGTCGCCGAGCCCGCCTGCCGCGATTTGCGCGAGCGCGGGATCGCGGATCCGGTCCTGGTCCGCAACGGCGCTGATCCGGAGTTGCTTGACGCCGCTGATCCAGCATCGGTGAGCGAGCTGTTTGACCGACGCCGCGTCTCCCTTGTCTATACGGGTCGCTTTGGCAGCTCGGGGCGAAATCCGGAGCCGCTCATCGCCGGCCTGGCGCTGCTGGCGGAGCGACGACCCGAGGACGCCACCAACCTCGAGCTCATCATCGCCGGGCCACTGACCGCACCCGAGCGGGAACTTTTTTCGCGGAATGTGTCCCCGGCGCAAATTTCCCTCGTCGGTTCGCTGGAGCGCGGGCGGGCGCTGGCGCTCCAGCGCGCCGCCGATGCGCTGCTTTTGATCGCCCAACCGGTGCGAAGCCAACTGGCCAACTTCAAGCTATACGAGTACCTGAACGCTGGGCCACCGATCCTCGCTCTCGCGGCGGGCACCGAGGCCGGCTCCGTCGTCACCGAATCGGGGGGTGAGGTGATCGCTGCCGACGACCCCGAGGCGATTGCCGAAGCGCTCTCGCAAACCGCGCGCCGGGCGCTACGGCCGACCGATGCCGCGGTGCGGGCCGAGAACGCCTACCCCGCTGTCGCCGAGCGGATGTCGGCGGCAATCGAGCGCGCCGTCGCTAAACGCGCCCGCGCCTGACCCCTAGCGGTCGGCCGTGAGCCTGGCCGCGATTGCAGCAGCAGTTCTGGCGGCCGCACCCTCGGACTGATCCAGGTACAGGTTGGGCTCGACCGCTTCAAGCTCCAGGAGCACCGGCGCACCCGAGTCGTCGGTCAGCATGTCAACGCGGGCATAGAGGGGGACGTAGTCAAAGCGCTCGCTCACATGGGCCACAATTCGCTCGGCCAGGGCCAACTCGGCCGCGGTTGACTGACCTGCGGTTACGAGTTGCGGGTCGTACATGACCTCCGCCGCACCAAGCCCGTCATCGCGAACCGGCGCGACCTCGTCCGGCCGCAAAACCGCGCGCTTTCGCAGCACATGGCTGAACTCACCGTTCAGGCAAACGATCGCCGTCTCACCGACGGTGTCCACCGTCGCCAGGTAGGACTGAACCATCGCCGTCCGACCGCTCGCGTTGATTGCCGCGATCAGGTCGCGCGCCTGATCGTGAACCGACGGTGTGAACCGGCCCGTGTCGCGCCCGCCGCCTGAGACGCTGGGCTTGACGACAACCTCCCCGCGCATTGCCGGAACTGGATCGCCCGGCTCTATATAGGTCGTGGCCACCGTCGGGATCCCTTCGGCCCCAAGATCGCCCAGGTAGCGCTTGTCGGAATTCCAGCGAATCACGGCCGGGGAGTTGTGGAGTCGCTCGCCCACGCGCTCGGCCCAGGTCACGAATTCGCCGCGCCGACTGTCGTAGTCCCACGTTGACCGGATCACCACTCCGTCGAAGACCTCCCAATCCACGCCGGACTCATCCCAGGCGATCCGCTGGGCCTCAACGCCAGCAGCCGCCAACGCCGCGATCAGGCGATCGTCGTCAGTGAACTCGGGCGGGACCCCTCGGAA
The DNA here is from genome assembly GCA_963701205.1 of uncultured bacterium. GTDB lineage: Bacteria > Actinomycetota > Thermoleophilia > Solirubrobacterales > 70-9 > JALZKA01. The sequence continues at coordinate 698,473 of OY969575.1, forward strand.
GCTGGCTATGGCGACGCGCACGCCGTGAAATCTAAAGCCCCATATCCTCCGCGCGATGAGCGACGAGCCTCATCGCTACATAGCTCCGAACGTCGGCCCCGACGAGGATCGCGTCTTTACCGATTCCGGGATCGAGATCAACCGCCTCTACGACCCCTCCGACGTAGCCGAGGGATTGGACGACCGTCTTGGCGAGCCGGGGGAATACCCGTTTACCCGAGGGATTCACGACGGCATGTACCGCGACCGGCACTGGACGATGCGCCAGTACGCCGGGTTCTCAAGCCCCGAGGACACGAACGAGCGCTACCGCTATCTGCTTGAGCACGGCTCAACCGGTCTTTCGATGGCATTCGATTTGCCAACGCAGCTGGGCCGGGACTCCGACGACCCTCTATGCGAGGGCGAGGTCGGAAGGACGGGGGTCCCGATCGACACGATCGAGGACATGCGGATCTGCTTCGACCAGATCCCCCTCGACCAGGTCTCCACGTCGATGACAATCAACGCGCCGGCCGCAATCCTGTTGCTGCTCTACGAACTGGTCGGCGAGGAACAGGGCGTGGCTGCAGACAAACTGCGCGGCACCGTGCAAAACGACGTGCTCAAGGAGTACATGGCGCGCGGCAACTACATCTACCCGCCTGAAGCGACGATGCGGTTGACGACCGACATCTTCGAGTACTGCGCCGAGCGGGTTCCCAGATGGAACACGATCTCAATTTCCGGGTACCACATCCGTGAGAAGGGCTGTTCAGCAGTCCAGGAGGTCGCCTTCACCCTGTCGAACGCCATTGCATACACCGAGGCGGCGCTCGACCGTGGGCTTCAGATCGATGATTTTGCCGGCCGCCTTGCCTTCTTCTTCAACGGGCACAACAACGTCTTCCAGGAGATCGCGAAGTTCCGCGCCGTGCGACGCATGTGGGCTTCGATCATGCGTGACCGGTTCAAGGCAACCAAGGAGCGGTCGCAGATGATCCGCTTCCACACGCAGACCGGCGGCGTCACGCTGCAGGCCCAACAGCCTGAGGTGAACATCATCCGGGTCGCCCTGCAGGGATTCGCCGCGGTCTGCGGCGGCACGCAGTCGCTCCATACAAACGGCTTCGACGAAGCGCTCGCCCTGCCGACCGAACGCTCCGCGCGGATCGCGCTGCGAACGCAGCAGGTTCTGGCCTACGAGTCCGGCGCCGCTGACACCGTTGATCCATTCGCCGGGTCCTACTTCGTCGAGTCGCTGACCGACGAGATCGAGGAGCGCGCCTGGGAGCTGATGGAAGAGGTCGAAAACCAGGGCGGGTCCGTTCAGGCGCTCGATTTCATGCAGAAGGAGATCGAGGAATCGGCCGCCTCCTACCACGAGCGCTACCGATCCGGTCAGGACGTGATCGTCGGCGTCAACAAGTTCGTCACCGACACGGTCGATGAGGTGGACATCCTGCGAGTCGAGCCCGAGGCCGAGGTTCGCCAGCTTGAACGGCTGAAGCGGTTCAAGGCAAACCGCGACCAGGCCGCCGTTGACGCCAAGCTAAAAGCCCTCACGGCCGCGGCCGAGGGCGACGTCAACCTGCTTCCTCCGATCCGCGAGGCGCTGGCCTCCGATGCCTCGATCGGCGAGGTCTGCAACGCGATGCGCGCCGTGTTTGGCGAGTACAAGGGCGGCGCGTTCTTTTAGTCCCAGGCAGGAGTTCACCGTCTGCGGTGGAACCTCGCGCAGATGGAGACGAAGGCGAAGCGCACGCTGGTCAAGTCGGCCCCTGAGCTTTGGGGTTTCGCCGACGACCTGTCGCGGATGGAGCTTTGGATGGCGGGTGTGCTCGGATCAGCCGATCCCGTCCCCGTCAAGGTCACGCGACGCGACCCGGAGCGAAGCCTCGCCTGGTCGCGCGACACGGGTGGCGACTACTGCGCGATCGCGCTCGAGCTCGCCGAAAGCGGCTTTGGCACATCGGTCCGGATCACCGCTCATCATCCAGGCGGCGCGACCGCCTCCGACACGCTTGAGAGGTTGCTCGATGAGCTTGGATCTCCGGAACGAAAGCCGTTCCGACACGGCTAGCGAACTGGCGCTCGCCGCGCGAGCGCGGATGCGCGGCGCGCCGCTTCTTGACGCCCTGGAGAGGCGCTCGCCCGGAGCACGCGAGCGCGCCGACGCCATGGGTTCCTATGCCTTCGCCGCCGCCGTTGCGTTGGAGCTCGGCAGGCCGGCCGCTGAGCTCTGCCGCGAAACAGCCAAACTTGCGGACGTGGGCAGGCTCTACGACTCGGACGCGCCGCAGATGGACGGCGCCCGGCTTGCCCTTGGAGCGGGAGTCCCCAGCGATATCTGCGACTGGATCTTGCAGCTCCAGGAACGATTTGACGGTGGCGGTCCGCAGGGTTTGAAGGGCGGCGAAATCGCAATCGCCGCGCGAATCGGCCGGGCCGCCGGAGTTTGTGACGAGGTGCTGGCCGAGCCGGGGGCAAGCCCCGTTGATCGCCGCGCCACCGCCGTCTCCGCGCTGCGCGCGCAGGCCGGATCCGAGCTCGACCCAGAGGTCGCGGACGCTCTCATCGCGGTTCTTGAGGCCACGCGCCGGTAGCCCGTCCCTCGGCTTCGGGAATGCGAGGCGCATACAATCCCGCGCCCGATGCGCCAGAGCTACCCCGAGTCCCACGACGAGAAGCTCAACTACCTCCGCGAGCTGCGCGAGCAGGCGATCCACTCGGCCTCCGAGACGGCGGTTGAAAAGCAGCACGCGAAGGGCAAGCTGACCGCTCGCGAGCGGATCGAATTGCTTCTCGACCCGGGCAGCTTCGAGGAACTCGACACGTTCGTTCGCCACCGCACCCACGATTTCGAGATGGACAAGAACCGCCCGTGGGGTGACGCCGTCGTCACCGGCTACGGAACGGTGGATGGGCGCCCGATATTCGTCTTCAGCCAGGACTTCACGGTCTTCGGCGGCTCGCTCGGCGAGGTCATGGCAGAGAAGATGTGCAAGATCATGGACCTCGCCGCGAAGGTCGGCGCCCCGGTGATCGGGCTCAACGATTCGGGCGGCGCGCGCATCCAGGAGGGGGTTGTCTCGCTCGGCGCCTATGGCGACGTCTTCGTTCGCAACGTCCAGTGCTCGGGCGTGATCCCACAGATCAGCGTGATCATGGGTCCCTGCGCCGGGGGCGCTGTCTACTCGCCCGCGATGACGGACTTCATCTTCATGGTCAAGGAGACCTCACACATGTTCATCACCGGCCCAGAGGTGATCAAGACCGTCACCGGCGAGGAGGTCGAGTTCGAGGCCCTTGGCGGCGCGATGACCCACAACTCGAAGTCGGGAGTGGCGCACTTCGCATCCGAGAGCGAAGAGAAGTGCCTCGAAGACGTGCGCTACCTGATCGGCTTTTTGCCCCAGAACAACCTGGAGATGCCGCCGCACGTCGAGCCGTACGACGACCCGGAGCGCCAGGACCCGGAGCTCGACACGCTGGTGCCGGACGACCCCTCCAAGCCCTACGACATGCGGGACGTGATCGCGCGGATCGTCGACGACGAGGACTTCTTCGAAGTACAGGAGCACTTCGCCCAGAACATCGTGATCGGCTTCGCCAGGCTCGACGGCTACCCGGTCGGGATCGTCGGCAACCAGCCGAAGCACATGGCGGGCGTCCTCGATATCGACTCCTCGTGCAAGGGCGCGCGGTTCGTTCGCACGTGCGATGCCTTCAACATCCCGATCATCACGTTCACCGACGTCCCCGGATTCATGCCCGGCACATCCCAGGAGTGGGGCGGCATCATCCGCCATGGAGCGAAGCTCCTCTACGCCTTCACCGAGGCGACGGTGCCGAAGCTCACCGTGGTTACTCGCAAGGCATACGGCGGCGCCTACGACGTCATGAACTCAAAGCACATGCTGGCCGACTTCAACTTTGCCTGGCCCACCTCAGAGGTCGCGGTGATGGGACCGGAGGGCGCCGTCAACATCATCTACCGCCGCGACATCGCGGAATCGCCGACGCCCGACGAGCGCCGGGCCAAGCTGATGGACGACTACAAGGCACGCTTCGCCAATCCCTATGCCGCAGCCGAGCGGGGCTACATCGACGACGTGATCGAACCGCGCCAGACCAGGCCGAAGCTGATCCGTGCGCTGCGCACGCTCCAGACCAAGCGGGTCGAGCAGCCGAAGCGAAAGCACGGCAACATCCCGCTTTGATGCGGCCGGCGTTGTCAGCGCGGCCGCGCTGATCGTGGCGGCGCCTACAGCCCCAGCTGCCCTGCGCCGGTCGGCGCAGGGCAGGGTGACCCGGCGGGTGGCTCGCGACGTCCCGCCCGCTACCATCCTCGACCGGCCAATCAGGCCGAAATCGCTTTCAGCATCGACAAGGAGTTACGTGGGCCGCTACACAGGACCGAAGGAGAAGCTTTCACGACGCGAGGGCGTCGAGCTTGGCCTGAAAGGAGAGCGCCTGCTCAACGGCAAGAGCGCCCTTGAGCGTCGGCCCTACCCGCCCGGAGTCCACGGTCGCCGCCGCCAGCGTGAGTCGGAGTTCAAGCTCCGTCTCCGGGCCAAGCAGCGCGCCAAGCGCATCTACGGCCTGCGCGAGCGCCAGTTCGCCCGCCTTTTTGACCGCTCCAACCGTGAAGAGGGCATGGCGGGCGAGAACCTGCTTCGAAACCTTGAATTGCGGCTGGACAACGTCGTCTTCCGCCTGGGCCTCGCCACCACCCGCGCGCAGGCACGCCAGTTCGTAACCCATCACCACGTCCAGGTTGACGGCAAGCGCGTGGACATTCCGTCGTTTGCGGTCAAGCAGGGTCAAACCGTGGCGATCAAGGACGGCTCGGCGGTGGAACCGTCGGCCACCCGCGCTGTCGAGTTGGTCGGCGCAGTACCCCCCTGGCTTCAGGCAGATCCGGATCACCTGCGGGGCACGGTCCTACGGGTTCCCGCTCGACTTGACATCGATACACCGGTGGAAGAGCGCCTGATCGTCGAGCATTACTCGCGCTGATCGAATCGGCGCAAGGCACAACGCGAGCAAGTATCGTCGCCGCCTCGTGAGGAATCTGCACAAATCGAGCCTGCGGCGACTGGCGCTTGCCAGCGTCGTCACCGTTGGCCTCACCGCGGGCGTGGTTGCCACCCAGGCGCCCGCAAACGGTTTGGCCGACACGTTCGGGCTGACCACGGTCGACCAGCGGCTCGCACCAATTGGCGAGGGCGATTTCAAGTACTTAGACATCAGCGGCGCCGGCGAGACCTACACCGTCCGCGAGGAAGGGATTGGCGTAGCCCAGGCCGGACGTGAGGCGACCCGCGAGTCGCTGCTGTACTTCGGCCAGCTTTCCGACTTCCAGATCGCCGACGAGGAGTCGCCCGCCCGGGTTGAGTTCCTCGACTTCGGGCCATTCTCGTCAGCAACCCGCACGAACGAGGGCATGCTCGTCCACCAGGCCGACGCGATGATTCGCCAGTTCAACGCATTCGCGCAGGCGAGCCCCCTGCCGGCCGGCGACAACTCGCACCGGGCGATGGACTTCACGATCAACACCGGGGACATGGCCGACAGCCAGCAGAAGAATGAGACGGAATGGGTGCGCACGCTGGCCGAAGGTGGCCCGCTCATGTCGGGCAGCGGCACCGATCCACTTACGTCAGAGGATCCGATCTGCGCAGTGGCGGGGATTTTGGGTCTAGTCGCCGACGGGAACGATCCGTCGAAGTACACCGGCGTACAGGACTACGACGACTACATCGAGGGTCTGCTGCAGTACTACGATCCGGACCAGCCCCTGGGTTCATACGCGACTTACCCCGCATACCCGAACCTGATGGACGCCGCCCAGGCGACATTTGAGGCCGAAGGGCTCGACGTGCCGCACTACCTGACGTTCGGCAACCACGACGCGCTCGTTCAGGGGAACGCCGCCGCCAACGCCGCCTACGAGCGGGTTGCAACCGGCTGCGTCAAGCCCGTGCTCCCGATCGTTCCGGATCCGACCGACCTCGGTCAGGCGATCACAGGACGTCGCCGATCTCAATCTGCCCGACGTGCTGAACATCCTGACGTCGGATCCGAACAAGATCATGCTCGTGCCGCCGGATCCCGAGCGGCAGTACGTCTCCAAGCAGCAGTACATCAAGATCTTCCGCGACGGCGCCCAGGCCGACGGGCATGGATTCAACTTCATTGATGCAGATGAGGAGACCGCGTCCAACGGGACCGCCGGCTATTACTCGTGGAACCCGGAGCCGGGCGTTCGGTTCATCTCGCTCGACACCGTCTCGGAGGCTGGTGTCATCGGGCCGTCTGCCAACGGCAACATCGACGACCCCCAGTTCCAATGGCTGACATCCGAACTTGATGCGGCCGAGACCGCCGACGAGCTGGTCGTCCTTTTCTCCCACCACGCGATTCCAAGCCTGAGCTCGACGGTCGAGGACGAGCTTGCGGGCCCCTGCAGCGGCCCCGACGACAGCCACGGCCACAACACGAACCCAGGCTGCGACCCCGATCCGCGCACATCAACGCCGCTCCACCTCGGTCCCGAGATGATCGGCGTCCTGCACGGCTACCCGAACGTGATCGCCTGGGTCGCCGGCCACTCGCACGAAAACCAGATCAGCCCCTATGCAAATCCATCCGGAGGTGGCTTCTGGTCGATCCGCGTTGCGGCCGAGGCTGACTGGCCGCAGCAGGGTCGTCTGCTTGAGATCTTCGACAACAAGGACGGCACGCTCTCGATCTTCGGCACGATCGTCGATCTCGCTGCGCCCGCCACATCGGTGGAGCCTGGCACCGACGCCGCCACGCTTGACTCGCTCGAGATCGCTTCGCTGGGCCGGACGATTGGCTACAACGAACCCCAGTACGGCGCCGAGAGCTGCAACCCGGTCTGCGAAGGCGGGCTGATTGACCGCAACGTGGAGTTGATGCTGGCCGATCCCCGTCGCGGCGATCCCCCACCACCACCGCCGCCGCCTCCCGGCGTCAAGTGCGGGCGCGCCCACAATGCCAACCTGATCGAAGGCACCCGTCGCGACGACAAGCTTGCCGGAACCAAACGGTCGGACAAGCTGCTGGGGCGTGACGGCGATGACCGCCTTCGTGGCAAGGGTGGGCGCGACTGCGCGCGCGGCGGACGCGGTAACGACCTGATTCGCGGCGGCGACGGCCGCGACCGCCTGGCCGGTAACCGCCACCGCGACAAGCTGGTTGGCGGCCCCGGTCGCGACAAACTTCTGGGCGGTGGTCGCAAGGACAAGCTGTTTGCGATCGACGGCGAGCGCGACATCGTCAACTGCGGCAAGGGCCGCGACGACGTGGCCCTGATCGACGAATTCGACGTGGTCAAGAACTGCGAAGCCCTCGCGGGCCCCGGCGCCTAGAGCTTCACCAGCGGAAGCTCGAGCTCGCCCGCACGGTAGGTGGCGAGAAGCGCATGGGCGATGCCCAGATCCTGGATCGCCAGGCCGGTTGAGTCGAAGAGGGTGATCTGTGAGTCGTCGCGGCGGCCCTGGACCTTGTTGGCCATAACGGCTCCCAGCTCGGTGACCTGATCACGCCCGACGGCGCCGGTGGCGACGCAACCCGAAAGCTCGCCCCCGCTTGAGGCCTGCTCCCAGTTGTCGCAAAATAGGGAACAGCGAGCGATCGCCCCGGGAGCGACTTCGGCCTTGCCGTGAGCGTCGGCGCCGAGAACGGCGTAGTGCTGACCGGCGCGAGGCGAATCCGATTGCACGACCCGGCGATCGCCGGGGGTCACTGTCACCACTATGTCCTGAGCCAGCGCTTCGCTCACCGTCCCCGCCGACCAGCCCAGCTCGGTGGCGAGGGCGTCTGCCGACGGCGGGCGGGCGTCGGCGGCGATGCCCCGCTCGTAGCCCGCGGCGACCATGCAGCGAGCAGCCCACGCGCCGTTCACCCCGCAGCCGATCAGCCCGACCGACCGGGCGCCGGTACGGGCAAGAGCGAGCGCCGAGACAGCCGCGGCGGCTCCCGTACGCAGAGCGGTCACGGCCGCACAATCCGCGATGGCCAGAAGCTCGCCGGTGTCTGAGTCAGAGATAAGTAGGGCGCCGGCGACGACCGGGAGCCCCCGTTCCGGGTTCGTGGGAAACGAGGTGACCCACTTGAGAATCGCGATCCCGTCCCCCCGCGCCGGCATCGCCCGGAAGTCACCGGACGGGGGTGAGTCCAGGTAGACCTTTGGCGGCATGACCCAATCGCCGGCGTGGTGGCGCATAAAGGCGTCACGGGTTCGTTCGATGGCCGCCTCAGGGGACACGGCGGCGAACACCGCTGCCGAATCGAAGATCGGAACCGAACCCATCGCTGATTCATACGCTAAGCGGACGGTCAACGCCGAATCCGCGTAGTGTTCGAAGTGATGGACGAGTCCGAATCCGCAGCAGCCATGGCCGCAATCGAGCGCTTTCAGGCCGACACCGCACCCGCGCCTGCTGGCGATCAGGCCACCATCAGCCCGTGGGCGCGAGCCGCGCTTGAAGAGGGAATCGCCGCCCGCCAGATCTCCGGCTACGTCTGGGGACACGCGCCCGATCGGCCGCGAGGCGTCTAGATGGCCGTCGTCAAGATCATCGAGTTGGTCGGCAGTTCCAAGACTTCAACCGACGACGCCGCCAAGCAGGCGCTGGCCGAAGCCCAGACCTCGCTTCGCAACATCCGCGCCGTGGACATCGTCTCGACCGGAATCCGCGGCGAGAACATGGACGAGTTCCGCGCCCACGTGCGGATCGCGTTCGTGATCGAGTCCGACCCCGTCGACTAGCCCCCGCCCCTCCCCGCGAGTGCGGGTTTGTAGGGGCATCGGCCCCAATACCCCGCAGTCGGTGGGTGGTGTTCGGCTGCGCCTCCGCCTAATACCCGAATGTCGGTCGGGATTCATGTATTATCTCCGGCACGATTTCCCCTCTCCCCTAGGAGCGCCGTAGCGATGGAGCCGACAAGCGTCGCCTCAAGGCCAAAGGACAAGGCCACACCCGAGGAGCTTGACCAGGACCACAGCAAGGTCCAGGAGGGCAAAGGCCGCGTCGGGACCCTTGAGAACCCGGAGGTCTACGACAACGTCCCGGGTCAGATGATCCCGATCATCGAGCACGAGTTCGACGACTTCGACTCCGAGGCCGACAAGTTCCTGGCCGGCGAGACACCGGAGGACATCTTCATCGGCTTCCGACTCAAGCAGGGCGTCTACGGGCAGCGCCAGCCGAACGTTCAGATGTGCCGGATCAAGCTGCCGATGGGCGGGGTCACGCCCGAGCAGATGGACGTCTTCGCCGACGCCGTCGAGCGCTGGGCGCCGCTGAACAAAGGCCACATCACCACCCGCCAGAACATTCAGATCCACCACATCCCCCTGACGCAGATGGCGGAGCTGATCCGCAACATCTCCGCCGTCGGCCTTTCTTCGCGTGAGGGCTGCGGTAACACGATGCGCAACGTCACCGGCGATCCCTATGCCGGCGTTGCCAAGGACGAGCTCTTCGACATCACCCCGTACGCGGGCGCATACGTGCGCTACTTCGTGCGCCATCCGACCACACAGCTGATGCCGCGCAAGATCAAGACGGCATTTTCGGCAACCGACGAGGACGTCGCGATCACCAAGATTCACGACATCGGCTTCATCCCGCGCGAGCGCAACGGCGTCCGGGGCGTTGAAATCCTGGTCGGGGGCGGGACCTCGATCATGCCGCGGCTAGCGCCCTCGCTCTACGAGTTCGTCGAACTCGACAACGGCGACTACCTGAAGGTCACCGAGGCAGTCCTGCGGATCTTCGACCGCCAGAACTGGCTGCGCCCGAACCGCGCCCGCGCCCGGATCAAGGTGCTTGTGGACAAGGTCGGCATGGACGCCTTCCGCGAGATGGTGGATGCCGAGCTCGAAGGCGACTGGGTGGCCGAACGCGACTTCTCGATCGAACGCCTGCTGTTCGACTACGACGAGTCCGAGCATGCACCGGCAGCGCCAGCAACCCCCGCCTCGCCGAATGGGGACATCTCCGAGTTCGAGCGCTTCCGGGAGTCGAACGTGCGGCCCCAACGCCAGCAGGGGTTTTGCACCGTGGTCGTCAAGGTCACTCGAGGCGATTTGAGTCCGGAGCAGTTCCGTGGCCTGGCTCAGATCATGCGCGATTACACGGGCGGCTTCGCCCGCACGACGGTGCAGCAGAACCTGGTGCTGCGCTGGGTCCACGACGAAGCGATCTACGACGTCTGGCAGCGCCTCGGCGAGCTGGGCCTCGGCGGATCGGGCGCCCGCGAGATCTCCGATGTCGTGAGCTGCCCGGGTACCGACAGCTGCAAGATGGGCATCACCAGCTCGATGGGGCTCAACCAGGCGATTGAAGAGCGCATCGAAGCGATGCAGATCACCGATCCGCTGACCCGTCAGGTCCACATCAAGATGTCCGGCTGCCCAAATGGCTGCTCGCAGCACCACATCGCGAACATTGGCTTCTACGGCGCCTCACTCAAGGTCGGTGGCAAGCCGGTCCCCGCCTACATCCCCCATCTCGGCGGCACCTACGAGAACGGCGAAGTCGTTCTGGGCACCCGGCTCAAATCGCGCCTGCCCGCCAAGCGGGTGCCGGACGCCGTTGAGCGCTGGCTGCGCCTCTACGAGGCCGAGCGCAACGAGGGCGAGCCGTTCAACGATGTCGTCGATCGCCTCGGCGTCAAGCGCTTCGAGGAAGAGGTCGCCGAGCTTGCGCTGCCGGCCGAGTTCTCGCTTGAGACGCTCGACCAGTTCGTTGATTGGAACCGATCCGAGCCCTACAAGGTCGAGCGTGGCGAGGGGGAATGCGCGGTATGACCCCGCCTCCGGAAAGCGCGCTCACGAAGCCGCGGCCGCTGCCCGACCTGGAGGTCGTCTCCGGCCAAGCAAACGGCAATGGGTCGGCACCGCTGCCGATGATCAACGGCGAAGTCGTCGATCCCGAAAGGATCGCCGCTGAGGTTGAGGCCATGGGCGCCGAGCAGGCGATCGCCTGGGCGATCGAGACGTTCGGTCCCGAAGCTCGCGTTCGCGGTTTCGTTTCAAAAGACGAGCTCGGTGATCGTTGACCTCGCGCACCAGATCGACCCCGCTGCCCGGTTCCTCTACATCGACACCGAGTTGCTTTTTCCCGAGACCTATGAGACTCGCGACCGGCTCGCGGCCCACTACGGGATCGAGTTTGAAGGCTTCCGGCAGGACAACCCGCCCGGGCTCGTCGAGCGCTGGGATGCGGGGGAATGGGGTCCCGCCGACGAGTGCTGTGCCCCGCGCAAGGTCGAGACAATGCGCCGTGCCCTGGAAGGGGCTGAGTGCTGGGTCTCCGGCGTTCGCCGAGTTGATTCCGAGACACGCGCCCAGGCAAAACGGTTCGGCTGGGATGTCCGCTTCAACCGCTGGAAGCTGAACCCGCTTGCGGACTGGGATGACAAGCGCGTCTGGGCCTACATCAGGGACCACGGCGTCCCCTACAACCCGCTTCACGACCAGGGCTATCCCTCGATTGGCTGCATGCCGTGCACCACCCAGCCAAACACCGGCGGAGACGCCCGCGCGGGACGCTGGGCCGGCACGGACCGCACCGAGTGCGGGATCAACGGATAGACGATTTATCCCCTTCAAGCGCCGGTGCCAACGCCGCTGGGCTCTCGGCGACTGCGAGGGCACGCGTTAACCTCAGGCGCTCGACAACTGAGATCAGGAGAAATAAAAGGATTTATGAACGACCTTCAAGACCACCACTCAGCAAGCGAGCGCACCAATGGGTAGCGCCGAAACCGCGCTGAGCCTCGCCCTCTCAAGCCGCCAGGCCAGCGACTTCGAATTGCTCGGCAACGGCGGCTTTGCGCCGCTGACCGGATTCCAGGGCTCCGCCGACCACAAGTCGGTGTGTGAGGACATGCGCCTAACCAGCGGCGAGATCTGGCCGATCCCGATCACGCTCGCGACGGACCTTGAGTGCGAAGTCGGCGATGTCGTCGAGCTGAGCGCCCCCAACGGCAAGGCGCTGGGCCGGATGACGGTCGAAGAGATCTTTGAGAAGGACGTCGAGCTTGAGGCCGAGAAGGTCTATCGAACGACGGACGCCGACCATCCCGGCGTCGCCGCCATCCGCGAGGAGGGCGCACGCTGCCTCGCCGGACCGATCGAGGTCGACGCCCTGCCCGATCACGAGGAAGCGTTCATGAAGCGCTACATGACGACCGCAGAGTCGAAGGCCGCATTCGCGGAACGCGGTTGGAAGCGCGTCGTCGGGTTCCAGACCCGAAACCCGATTCATCGCGCTCACGAGTACCTGACCAAGGCCGCGCTTGAGATCTGCGACGGGCTCTACATCCACCCGCTGATCGGCGAGACCAAGAAGGGCGACATTCCCGCCGATGTGCGGATGCGCTGCTACGAGGTCCTGATGGACAACTACTACCACCCGGATCACGTGATGCTCGGGGTCAACCCCGGCAAGATGCATTACGCCGGTCCGCGTGAGGCTGTCCTGCACGCGGTGATCCGCCGCAACTACGGGTGCACCCACTTCATCGTGGGCCGCGACCACGCCGGCGTTGGTGACTACTACGGCACCTACGACGCGCAGCGGATCTTCGACGACATCGACACCGAGGAACTGGGCATCACGCCGCTGTTCTTCGAGCACACGTTCTGGTGCAACGAGTGCGAGGGGATGGGCTCGGCGAAGACCTGCCCGCACCCGCAGGAGTCACACCTGTTTTTGTCTGGGACCAAGGTGCGCGAGATGCTCGAGGCCGGCGAGAAGCCGCCCCACGAGTTCAGCCGCGACGAGGTCGCAGAGATTCTGATCGACGCATACAAGGGAGGGGGATCAGAGTGAGCAACGTAAGGCGCGAATCTGCATCGGCCCTCCGTGGAAGGGAAGTAATTTGATGACGGACGCAAGCAACGGCAAGGGATTCACCCTTTGGTTTACCGGCCTGTCCGGCTCGGGCAAGACCACGATTACGAACGCGTTGGTCCGCGACCTGCTGGCCCGCAATCCCAAGCTGGAGGTGCTCGACGGCGACGTCGTGCGCGAGAACCTCTCGAAGGGCCTTGGATTTTCAAAGGAGGACCGCGACACCAACATCCGTCGCATCGCCTTCGTTGCCAACATGCTGTCCCGCAACGGCGTCCCGGTCATCACGGCCGCGATCTCCCCTTACCGGGCGATCCGGGATGAAGCGCGCCAGATGATGGACGACCGCTTCGTCGAGGTCTACGTCAAGGCATCCGTCGAGACCTGCGAGGAACGCGACGTCAAGGGCCTCTACGCCAAGGCGCGCTCCGGCGAGATCAAGGAGTTCACCGGTGTCTCAGATCCTTACGAGGAGCCCGAAAGCCCGGAGATCGTGGTCGAGACGGAGAAGCAGTCGCCCGAGGAGTCGGCGCAGCAGATCCTTGCCTACCTCGAGGAGAATGGCTTCATCGCTGCGGCTTAGCTGCAGTTCGTAATGTGATCTGAGCGCCCCGGATGCGCTCAGATCCGGCTGACAGCGTGTAAGGATTCGGAGCGTCATGAGCGAACGGACGGAGACGATCTCGCGCACCTACCGTTTCGCCATGGCGGTCTGTGCGCCGATCATCAGGCGCTGGGGCCGCCTTCAGGTGACCGGCCTCGAACATCTGCCGCTGGGCGGCCCGATCCTGCTCTCGGCAAACCACGACAGCTACTGGGACCCGATAGCGATCGGCGTCGCTGGGCTTCCCCGCCGGCAGATTCGGGCGCTCGCCAAATCAACCTTGTGGAACTTCCCCGGCCTGGCGCCGATCCTCGACAGGATGGGCCAGGTTCCGATCGAGCGTGGCGCCGGCGACGCCGGAGCGCTTGATGTGGCGATCGAACACCTGGAGGCGGGGGAATGCATTGGCGTGTTCCTTGAGGGAACGACGACCCGGGGCCGCAAGCTTCGGGCCCGAAGCGGGTTCGGACGGCTGGCTGAAGCCGTCCCCGGCGCCGCAATCGTCAGCTGCACGGTGATCGGCACCGTCGATATTTCGCGGTTCCCCAAGCGGCCCCGGATCGCAGTCAGGTTCTTCCCGCCCCGGGACGGAGGTCTGCGCGAAGGCGAGACGCCTGCGGATTTCACCGCGCGGCTGCTCGCCGAGGTCCGAGCCGAGGCACCAATCGAGGCCTCAGGCCGCAAGCGCAAGGCAGCAGCGCGAGCCGCGGCCGCCCGGGAGGCTGCCGCGAATCAGCCGGATCCCTAGCCCCGTGCTCCGGATCTACGGCCGGGCTGGAACCTGCGGCTCGCCAAGGCCATACGTGTCGTAATCGCCCCAGGCGCTGAACGTCTTGTGCGTCGGGCCGTGAAAATCGGAGGACGCCGTCGGCACCAGCCCGAACTCCTCGCAAAGCTCGAGGCAGTGTTTCGTCTGTTCGGCGGTATGTGGCGGATAGAAGGTCTCGACCCCGTCCAACCCCACATCGCGCACCAGGCTTTCGACCAGGTCGCGCACCTGGTCGGGATCCTTGACGTCCCAGTAGGGGTGGGCGACCACAGCGGCCCCGCCGGCGTCGTGAATGATGCGCACGGCCTCGTCGGCGCTGGGCCAGCCGCGCGATACGAATGCCTTGGCGCCAGGGACCAGGTATTCCTCGAAGAAAGGCCCCAGGTCGGGGCCTGCGCCCGCGGCCTTGGCGATGTGAGGGCGACCGATCGCATCAGCTGCGCCGGCCTTGGCTACGGCGCCTTCGAACGTCACGTCCACCCCGTGCTCGTTCAGGCGCCGGATGATCTCCTTCGCACGATCAACGCGCTCCTGTTGAGCGCGATCGCAGGCGGGCTGAATCCGCTCGACATCCACCCAGTAGCCGCAGATATGAAGGTCCTCCGAGTACTTGTGAACGCATGACATCTCGACTGCCGGCACATTCTGGATCCCCAACTCGGCCGCCACGCTGTTTGCCTCCTCGACGCCAGCGACGCCATCGTGGTCGGTCAGCGCCATCACGGTGATTCCCGCCTCGGCGGCAGAGCGAACCACGTCCCCCGGCTTGAGCTGGCCGTCGGACACAACTGAGTGCGATTGCAGGTCGATCATCGCGGGCGATGGTATTGGGCGGCAGGGGCAAACCCGTAGGCGCGCCGGCGACGGCTGGCAGAATGGTCGGGTGAGGATCAGCGCCAAAGCCGACTACGCCGTTCGCGCCGCGCTCGAGCTTGCCGCCGCACCGGAGGGCAAGCCGGTCAAGGGCACACACCTTGCCGAGGCGCAGGGGATTCCGCTGCAGTTCCTCGAGCACATCCTCCTCGAGATGAAGAACGCCAAGCTGATTCGGGCAAAGCGCGGCGCGCAAGGGGGCTACTGGCTTGCGGATCCGCCGAGCGAGATCACGGTTGCCGACGTGATCCGAGCGGTCGAAGGTCCGCTCGCAAACATCCACGAATCCGCTCCCGAAGAGCTGCACTACGAAGGCGCCGCGGAGCGACTTCGGGATGTGTGGGTAGCGATTCGGCACAACCTGCGCCAAGTGCTCGAAAACGTGACGCTCGAGGAGCTTGCCAGCGGCCGACTGCCCTGGCAGATCGAGGCGATGCTGAACGATCCGCAGACCTGGCACAAACGCCCATAGGCACCGATGGACGCTTGCTAAGCTTCCGCGATCCTATTTAGGACCATTCCAGTCAACAAAGGCTGGATGCGCGTTCCAACCAGGCCCCCATGGATCCATTCATCGTCATATTCGGCTTCGGAATCGGCCTGCTCGTCGGCATGACCGGCATGGGCGGGGCATCCCTAATGACCCCCCTGCTGATCCTCGTGTTCGGGATCCAGCCCGTGACGGCCATCGGCACGGACATCTTCTATGCCGCCGTCACAAAGACCGTCGGCGGCTTTCAGCACCTGCGCCTGCGAACCGTTCACCGCGGCATCGCGTTTTGGATGGCGGTCGGCAGCGTTCCCTCGGCGATCCTTGGCGTATGGGTAATCGAGATCCTGCAGAGCAAGTACGGCGAGGACCTCGACAAATACGTGCTGGGGATGCTCGGCGGCGCTCTGCTCGTGGTCGGCGTGGCAACGCTGGTCCGCTCGATCTTCTTCAAGGATGTGATCACCGAGCGCGCGGCGCTTCATCTTTACCGCCGCCACATCATCGCGGCGATCATCACCGGCGCGATCTGCGGCTTCGTGATCGGTTTGACGTCAGCGGGCAGCGGCACATTGATCGCGATCGTGCTGATCGCGTTCTTCCAGCTGACTCCGCAGCGGGTTGTCGGCACGGATATCTTCCACGCCGCCGTCCTGCTCTGGGCGGCGAGTGCGGCTCACTTGATCGGCGGCAACATCGACTTCGGGCTCGCGGGAAACATTCTGGTCGGGTCGGTCCCGGGCGTGATCATCGGCGCATCGCTCTCGGTCAAGGCGCCGCAGGCCTTCCTCCGCCTTGCGCTGGGCGTGGTCCTGATCGCATCGGGCGTGGCCCTCGTCGCAAAGGAGGGGGATGCCACCGTCGTCCTGCCGGCAATCGGCGTCGCAGCGGTGCTGATGACCGTGCTCTACGCAGCACAGATCGCCTCCAACCGCCAGCGTCCGGCTGCCGTCGGGCCCGGGCCGGACTCGCCCCCCTGATCCCCGGGTAGGCTGGCGCGATGGATTTCGACCTCAGCCCCCGCGTCACCGAACTTCGCGACCGCGTTCGGGAGTTCATCGACGAAGAGGTGTTGCCGGTCGAACTCGAAGCCCTCAAGGCGCTCGATAACGAGGTGCGCCCCGGCGCGGGCGTCGTCTATCCGAAGATCATCGTCGGGCTTCGCGACAAGGCCAGAGCCGACGGACTCTGGAACCTCTTTCTGCCTGACGACCGCTTCGGCCCGGGGTTGACGAACTGGGAGTACGGGGTCCTCTGCGAGGAAATGGGACGCTCGCCCGCAATCGCGCCAATGGCGTTCAACTGCGCCGCGCCCGACACCGGCAACATGGAGATCCTTGCTGAACACGGCACCCCCGAACAGCAGGAGCAGTGGCTGAATCCACTCCTTGAGGGCCAAACCCGGTCGTGCTTTTCGATGACCGAACCTGAGGTCTCCGGCTCGGATCCAACCGGCCTCCAGGCCCGGGCAGAGCTGGAGGGCGAAGAGTGGGTGATCAACGGGCACAAATGGTTCACCTCTGGTGCGGTTGGCGCGGCGCTGGCGATCGCGATGGTGGTCACCGATCCGGACGCGCATCCGTATGCGCGGGCTTCGATGATCATCGTCCCAACCGACAACGCGGGGTTCAACCTGATCCGGCCGATCTCCGTGATGGGCCACGACGGCGGCCCGGGGCATTGCGAGATCGTCTACGACGACTGCCGGGTCCCCGAGGCCAACCTCCTGGGGCCGCGCCAGGCCGGCTTCGTGATTGCCCAGGACCGGCTGGGTCCAGGTCGCATCCACCACTGCATGCGGGCGATCGGCTCGGCCGAGCGGGCGATCGAACTAATGTGCCGCTATGCCAACGAACGTGAGGCCTTCGGCTCGAAGTTGGCCGAAAAGCAGTTCGTCCAGGACTTCGTCGCGCTATCGAGGATGGAGGTCGAACAGGCGCGGCTGCTGACGATGAAGGCAGCATGGCGAATGGATACGGAGGGCAAGAAGGCCGCCAGGCGCGAGATCTCGATGATCAAGGTCATCGCCGCGAACGTCGTCATGAACGTTCTCGACCGGGCGATCCAGGTCCACGGCTCGCTGGGGATGTCCGACGACACCCCGCTGGCGACCATGTGGCGCTACAGCCGGATGCTGCGGATTGCCGACGGGCCCGATGAGGTCCACAAGATGGTCGTCGCCCGCCGCGAGCTGAACCACTGGGCCAAGGCCGCCGAAGCCGACGACTGAACCGGCGCGCCTTTGGGAGGCAGCCCTTAGCCTGGTTCGGTGAAGCGGACATTCAGCGCCATCGGCTGCATCGCATTCGCGCTGATGGCCGCACCGGCCCAGGCGCTGGACACCTACGTTGAGTCCTTCGACGGGACGGACATCAACACCCACTTCTACGTCGCCGACGGGCTTGAGCCGGGCGAGCGCGCCCCGACCCTCCTGATCGGCCACGGCTGGGGGCTGTTCGGCGATTCCCGCACCGGAACGCCAAAGTCGTTTCTTGCGGCGGGCTACAACGTCATCACGTGGGACGCACGGGGGTTCGGCCAATCCGGCGGAACCGCGATGATCGACCATCCGGACTTCGAAGCCCGCGACGTGTCCGCCCTCCTGGATTTCCTTGCCTCCCAACCGGAGGCGCAACTCGACCGCCCGGGTGATCCGCGAGTCGGGATGTCCGGCGGCAGCTACGGGGGCGCGATTCAGTTGGTGAGCGCCGCGCACGACAAGCGGATTGATGTCATCGCCCCGACGATCGCGTGGCACAACCTCATGGAGTCGCTCTACACGCGGGCGTCGCCAAGGGTTGGCTGGAACCTGGCTCTGATCGGCATTGGCGTGCCAAGCTCGGCGGTGCTGGGGGTGTTCAACCCGAACGGAATTGAAACCGGACACCAGGCGCCGCAGTTCTACAACTCCGTGATCGGCGGCGCCGCGACCGGCATGATCCCCGAGGCCGAACAGGCGTGGTTCAATCAGCACGGCTCCGACATCTTCCTGCGGAAGATCAAGATCCCCGTCCTGATCGCGGAGGGCACGGTTGACACCCTGTTCAACCTCGATCAAGCCCACCACAACTACCAGGGGCTCAGGCAAAACGGCACGCCCCTGAAGATGATGTGGTTCTGCGGTGGCCACGGCTACTGCAACGTCCCCAGCGATGGCGGTCCGATCCTGGGCGATTCGGCGCACGTGCAGATGCGGCGCCTGGAGTGGTTTGACCGCTACCTGCGCGGCAATCGCAAGGCCAAGGTTGGCCCGGCCTTCGAGTGGATCGACCAGGCGGGCGAGTGGCATTCGAGCAAGGCCTATCCGCTTAAGGCCAAGGGCTCGCTGGACGGCAGTGGCGGCGGCACCATCCCGCTTGTCCCTGGCATCAACCCAACGTCGGGTGAGCTCTTTGTCGCCAGTCCCGACCCGCTGGCGCCGATCAAGGTGCCGATTGCAGCCCAGGGAGGCGAGGAGGTCGTCGGCGCGCCGCGCCTCAAGTTCACGTACACGGCCACCGGCACCACCACGACCCGCACCGACGGACTGGCTCACATCTACGGGCAGGTCGTGGACTCAGAGCTTGGGCTCGTTGTCGGCAACCAGTCAACGCCCATCCCCCTCAAGCTCGACGGTCAGGAGCACTCGATCAAGACGACCCTGACCAGGATCGCGAACGTGGCATCAAGTTCGGGCTTCGAGCTCCAGCTGATCGGCCAATCCAATCTGTTTGACGGGCAGCGGGCAGCGGGCGCCGTGACGATCGAGGGACTCAAGGTGAAGCTTCCTATAACCGCGCCGCGCAAGCGCGTCGCCCCAGGGCGGCATTGCGGCGCGAAGCTCAAGGGCGACGGCAACGCAAACACGCTGATCGGGACGGCGGCCTCGGAGCGAATCCGCGGTGCCGGCGGCGACGATCGGGCCAAGGGACGCGGCGCGGATGACTGCATCGGTGGCGGCAACGGGCGCGACCGGCTTGCCGGCGGTCCCGGCGACGACCGTGTGCAGGGTGGCGCCGGCCGTGATTGGATCAAGGGCGGTCCCGGCAACGACGTGATCGTCGCGTCCGATCCCTCCCGGGACGTGATCGACTGCGGCCCCGGTCGCGATTGGGCCAAGGTCTTTCGCGGCGAACGCACCAGGCGCTGCGAGCGGGTCACCCGCCGCGGACGCCCCTGAGCTACTAGTCAGCCCAACCGCTGCTCGGCGGCGTCTGCTTCCTCAGCCAGCTTGACCACCGAGTTGGCAAACCGCGTGAGGGCCTCGTCCTGTTCGGCCGACTCCCCGTACTGGCCCTGCGAGTAGCGCGCGTACACGCCCTCAAGGATGATGGCCAGCTTCCAGAGCCCAAGCGCGACGAAGTAATCGATCTGCGACAGGTCGCGGCCGGATTTCTCGGCATATCGCCGCTTGACCTCATCCCGTCCGATGAATCCGGGGGCCATCGTGGCGGGCTCCATCAAAGGAATGAGCTGGTCGCCGTCCTCGCCCCAATAGACGAGCAACAGCCCCACATCGGCCAGCGGATCTCCAAGCGTTGACAGCTCCCAGTCAACGACGGCGGCCACCTCCCCTGCCGGCGTCAGGATCATGTTGTCAAGCCGGTAGTCGCCGTGGACGATCGCCGCCGGACCCTGCTGCGGAATCCGCGCGCCAAGCCGCGCGTGGACGTCATCAACAAGCGCGATCTCGCGCGTCTTGTATTTCTGCCACTGACCATGCCAGCGGTGAAGCGTGCGCTCGACGAAGTTTTCCTTGCGGCCGAGATCGCCAAGGCCGACCTCGTCAGGGTCGAGGGCGTGAATCTGGGCCAGGGTGTCAACGACGCGCTCGCCGATGGCCCGACGGTCGGCGGCCTCGGGGAAGTGATCAGCGTCGGCGAGGGAGCGGAGAACCGGCCCGGCGACGAACTCCATCACGTAGAAGGGCGCTCCGATCACGGACTCATCAGTGCAGTACCCAGCGATTGGGGCGACCGGAACGGCGGTGGCACCGAGAGCGCTGACCACCTTGCGCTCGCGGCCCATGTCATGAGCTGATCCCAGCTCCTTGCCAAGCGGCGGCCGGCGCAGGGCCCACCGATGCCCCGCGGCGTCGCTGACGGAGTAGGTGAGGTTCGACCGTCCGCCGGCGATCTGCTCAAAGACAAGCGGCGTCTGGACCGCAGGAACCGAAGCCTCGAACCAGGCTTCGACCGGTCCTTGATCGATTCCGTCGATAGCCTCGGCGTCGCTCATGGCCGCAGACACTATTTCCAAGGCGCTGCTCGTGGACTTCGGGGGCGTACTCACAACGGACATCTGGTCGGCGTTCGCGGCATTTTGCGAGACGGAGGGCCTTGACCCCGACGCGGTCAAGAACGCGTTTCGGTCCGACCCCGAGGCGATCAAGCTTCTGCGCGGACTCGAAACCGGCGACCTCGACGAGGCAGCCTTTGAGCCGCGCTTCGCCGCGGTGCTCGGGATCGAGCACCGCGATGGATTGATCGAACGGCTATTTGCCGGGTTGAGTCCGGACGAAGCGATGATCGGCGCTGTTCGCGCAGCACGAAGCGCGGGGGTTATGACGGGGCTGATCTCCAACTCGTGGGGGCTGGGAATCTACGACCGTGCGCCAGTTGATCTTTTCGACGTGACGGTCATCTCCGGCGACGTCGGCCTGCATAAGCCGAGCCCGGAGATCTACCTGCTTGCGGCCGAGCGGCTCGGGGTCGAGCCGGCCGATTGCGTGTTCGTCGATGACCTGCGCGAGAACGTCGCCGGTGCCGAGGCCGTCGGGATGACGGCGCTTCTCCACCGCCGCAGCGACGAGACCATCGCCGACCTCGAGCGGATCCTGGATCGCCGGCTTAGCTCCGATTAGGGCAATTGGTCGCGGATCCAGCGCCGGGACGTCGCAACGCGCGTGTAGTAGGGAGGGTTCCTGGGGTCGCCGCAGCGTCGCCCGCCACCCTCCACAGCGCCGACGAGCACCCGCTCCGGGACGTCGGCAACGAGGGGGCCGCCACTGTCGCCGTAGCACGAGCTGCCGTGCTGCCGGGCCGCGAGCCTGCGACCGAGCGCGCAAATCGATTTGGCCGTCTTGAAGAACGGATAGGCGCGCTTGCAACGCTTGGCCGGCTTGCCGAACTGCCGCACCTCGAGCAGCACTTCGGATGGCGACGTGCGCCGCGGGCGAGTGTCGCCCCACCCGGCCACTCGCATCACTTCCCCGGGAGCGGTGGCCACCCGATCCTGCGCGCGGGTGGCGAGCGGAAACGGCGCATAGGTGGACGCCAGCGATAGTTCGAGGACGGCCAGGTCGGCGCGCGGCGCGCGGTGGACGGCGGTCACCGCGATCTCCTCGCCATCCGTTTCGCTCAAGTCGTAGCGGCCGATGATCGCGGTGAGGGTCGGGTCGAGCGGCCCCGTGACGCAGTGCCTGGCAGTAAGCACGTGCTGGGGGGCGATCAGGGTGCCACCGCAAAACTGCTGAAAGCCCTGCTTTGAGTCCTCTCTGAACAACGCCACGGCCGCCGGCCACTCGCCAGGGTCTGCCACAACGCCGCCCACCACCCGCGGTTCGGATGCCCACGCCGCCGGAAGCAAGGCAAGCGCGAGGGCGCCAACCGCTCCGCCAATCGCGATCCTCCCGCGGAATTGCTGGTTTGCTCGGGCTAGTTGGAACATTGCTCGCCTGACCCCACAATCGCCGCGGTGAACCCCCGCAACGATAACCCGGCGTCAACCCGCACGATCCCTGGCTTCGCAAGCTCAACTCGTGTCCAGTCCCCCGCCCGCCGAATGCAGGCCGATGCGCCGGTGACTTCGAAGTACGGGGAGAAGCGAACGCGAACCAGGTAGGCACCCGCCGCGGGCGAGCGCAGCTCAAACCCGTCCTCGGTCACGGTCACAACCCGCGCGGGCCGGGTTACAAAGGGCGCCCGGTCGGCCACTTCGTAGAGCGTCCAATCGGTGTTCCGCCAGACCTCGTGCAAATAGGGCAGGCCCGCGTCGATCAACGCGATCTCGTCACGAGCGAGGTAGTCGGGCTCGGCCCCCGTGGAGACCGCGACGAACCCAGTGGCACGCTCGTCAAGCCAGCGCCGATACCCGGCAGCGTCCAGGCGGGCGTCCTGGAAGCGGGCGAAATCGTCTGATTCGAGTTGACGCAGCCAGCCGCGCGCAAGCGGGAACTCGGGGGCAACGTGGACGGCCTCCCAGCGGTTACGTGTTGGCGGCACCTGCACGCGAAAGGGCTCGCCGGGCGCGCGTGCGGCAAGCTCGTCGAGGAGCGGCGCGTAGTAGGCGGCCTCGACCGAAGGCTCGTCAACGGCGTCCGTCAGGTCGCGAACCGGGGCCACCCACTGCCAGTAGAGCAGTGGCACGAGAGCGACGGCTACCACCCATTGCGGGCGGCGCCCCGCGGCGCCCAGCGCAAAGAGCGGTGCTGCGAACAAGGCACCGAGTCGCGTCGAGTTGCCCCCAACCGGGCTATCGATCAACGCGGTTGCCAGACAGAAAACCACGAACAGCGCCGCGGCCACCCGCAGCGGGCGCTCGCCCCGGGGCAAGGCGACCAGCAGCACGACGGCCCCGGCGACAACCAGCACCAGGCTGTTTGTGGCAAACGGATGGACGCCGCCAGTGGGAAACCCGAATCCCAACAACGCTGTCGCCAGCAGAGCGCGGCAGCGCCAGCACCAGGCCGTCGCGTCGATCTCCGCACACGAACCGCACGCCCGCGGCGAATGCCAAAAACAAGGCGGCAACAGGGCTCGCGGCGGCGCTCAACGCAGCCAGCGCTCCGGCGGCCACCGGGCGGTGGCGCTCCATGGCCAAGTAGGCGCCAAGAGCGACCGCCAGGCCGAGCGCAAAGGTGAGCCGTCCGGTGAACAGGTTCGTGGCGCTTCCCGCGCCGAACAGGAACACCGCGAGGCGGGCACGATCGCCGTAGCGAGGCAGCACGATGCGGGCGAAGATCGCCGTGGCGGCGACCGCCGCGAGCGCACCGACCAAACGCACCCCCAGGACCGACGCCAGGGGCGGGAACAGCAGGCTGTATCCCGGCAGGTGAATCCCGCCGTACCACGCCGTCGAAAGAACCTGGAATCCGTGCGCGTCAAACAGCTCGGATCGGAAAGTCTGGGCGGCCAGATCGGCGCTCGGCGGCGCCCAGATCAAATAAACCGCCGCCAGTAGCACCGCGGGAAGCATCAGGGCGACTAGCTTATGCCGGTGTTCGACCTTGATCCATTTGTCCACGCGCTCGAGCGCTTCGTCGAGGATCTGGGCAGGGTCGGGTGGGAATACCTCGCTGGAGCTCTCGTCTTGTCGCTGGCGCTCCAGCTCTGCCGGGCACGCGCCTGGTCGAACACCCTGCGGGCGGCCTACCCGGATTCCGGGTTTCGCGAGCGCGAGGTAACGGCCGCGTTCCTGATCGGGACCGGGCTCAACGGAGTCCTGCCGGCAAAGGGCGGGGACGCGGTCAAGATCGTGCTCGCCAAACGCAGCGTTCCGGGCGCCTCCTATCCGGCGATCATCTCGTCATTCGCCGTCTTGGCCCCGTTTGATTCAGGCGCCGGGATACTCGTTTTGATCTACGCGATCACCCAGGGTCTGCTGCCCCGCCTGCCACAGATTCCGGAACTGCCCGCCTTCGAGATCTCGTTCTGGGTCGCGCACCCGGAGTTTCTGCTGCTGACGCTCACGGTGCTTGGGATCGCTGCCATCGCCGTCTTCGTTTTCTGCGCCCGCCGCGTCGAGGGGTTTTGGGCGCGACTGCGCCAGGGGGTCGCGATCCTGCGCGAGCCGCGCCGGTACGTCCGCGAAGTGGTGGCCTGGCAGGCGGCGGGTTGGCTCTTTCGGTTTGCATCGTTTTGGCTCTTCCTCGATGCGTTTCGCATCGGCGGCTCAGCCGAGACGGTGTTGTTGGTGATGAGCGTGCAGGCGATCGCCGGCGCCCTGCCGTTCACGCCCGGCGGCGTCGGCTCCCAGCAGGCGCTTTTGGTGGCGACCCTCTCGGGCCCAACTCGAGGGGCGGTCCTGGCCTACTCGGTCGGCCAGCAGGCCGCGGTCACCGTCTGGTCGGTTCTCGTCGCAGCGGTGGCGATGATCTTCGTCTTCAGAACCCGCGACTGGCGCGGTCTGATGAAGGAGGGACAGGCGGCTCGGAAGGACCCGAGCTAGCTCTTCGCGTACTCGACGCGGATCTGCTTGCCCTTGAGCTTGGTCCCGTCCAGGCGCTCAAGGGCCTTAGCCGCGTGATCGCCGCCGAGCTCGACGAACGAAAAGCGCTCCAGGACCTCGATCCGCGAAATCTCGTCCTCGGGAATGACCGCGCCCTCCACAAGCGCCCAGCGCAGGTCCTCCTGCTCGATGCCGCTCCCGGTGCCGCGGTTGACAAAGAGCTTGGCGCCGTTGGCGGCGGTCTTGTCGCCGTTCACCCGTGGGCTTGAGTCATCCGCCGGCGAGGCCGCGGCGACAGGCTTGTCGTCGTCGTGGCTGCGCTTGCGCGGCCTTGGCGCGTGCTTGAGACGCTCCTCAGGGGGCTCCCACTCGCCGATCGTGGTCTTGGCCTCCTGCTCGATGCGCGGAATCTCCTCCATCTGGGCCGGCGTGGCAAAGGTGATCGCTCGCCCGGTGCGCCCGACCCGTCCCGTACGGCCAATGCGATGGACATAGATCTCGGTGTTGTTGGGAAGGTCGTAGTTGATGACGTGCGTGACGTGCTCGATATCCAGTCCGCGGGCGGCGACGTCGGTTGCGATCAGAAGGGGCAGCTTGTGCTCCTTGAACTGGATCATCACGCCATCGCGCTGCCCCTGGCTCATATCGCCGTGGAGCGCCTTGCAACGCAAGCCGCTGTCGCGCAACTGCTTGTCGAGGCGCGAACAGCCGATCTTGGTGCGGCAAAAGATGATCGCCTGCTCCGGTTCCTCGGCCCGCAGGACTTCGCGTAGGCGATCCGTCTTGTCGCGGGGGGCCACTTCGACGTAGGCCTGCTCGATCGCGTCAACGGTCAGCTGCTTCGGCGTGATGCTGATCGTGATCGGGTCATACATGTACTGCTCTGCGAGGCGAGCGATCGGTGGGGGCATCGTTGCCGAGAACAGGGCGGTTTGGCGCCCGGACGGGCACGTTCGCAAGATTTTCTCGACGTCCTCGATGAAGCCGAGGTCGAGCATCTCGTCGGCCTCGTCGAGGACGACAAAGCGCACCGAAGTCAAGACGAGGATGTGACGCGAGATCAGGTCCTTCATCCGGCCGACGGTTGCGACCACGACCTGGGCTCCGGCCCGCAGCCGGGGCGCCTGCTGCGCGATCGGCTGGCCGCCGAAGACGGCGACGACCTCGATATCGAGGTGCTCAGCGTAGGAGCGCAGCGCCTGCGTGACCTGGATGCAGAGCTCGCGGGTCGGCGTCATCACGATCGCCTGAAGCTCGTGGGATTCCGGATCGAGGTACTGCAAAAGCGGCAGGCCAAAGGCTGCGGTCTTGCCGGTGCCCGTCTGGGCCTGGCCGATCACGTCGTGGCCGTCAAGCAGCGCCGGGATCGCCTCTTCCTGGATCGGCGAGGGCTCTGTGAAGCCCAATTCCTCGATCGCAAGCTGGATCGGCTCGGAGAGCCCGAGTTCCTTAAAGTCAGTCATTCGCGGGAAGAGGGTAGTCAGATCGCGCGGGGACGCCGTCGCGCGGACAGGCTGAGTCAGCGCGCGGGGTCGAGAAGCATCTTGCCCTGGGTCTGGCGGGCGGCCATCGCCTCGTGCACTCGGCGCGCCTCCGACAGGGGCTCGACGCCGCCGATGACAACCTCGAGTTCGCCGCTCGCCACCGCGTCGAACAACTCGGCCACCGAACCCGCAACCGCCTGCAGATCACCCAAAAGGTGCATCAGCCAAAACCCGATTACCGAGCGGCTGTTGCGCATCAGGTGCCCGGTTCGTACTTCGTTCTCCTCACCTGACGCGATCCCGAACGAGACCATCCGCCCAAACGGCGCCAGCGCCCGAAGCTGCGCGTCGAAGGCCGCGCCGCCAGACATCTGCAAGACGGCGTCAACCGGCTTCCCTTCGTTCGCCGCCAGGATCGCTTCCTTCATCTCCCCGGCTCGCGAATCGATTACCTCGTCCGCGCCAAGCCTGGTGACGAGATCGCGCTTGGCTTCGGACGAAGCCAGCCCGATCACCCGTGCCCCGGCGCGCTTTGCGAGCTGTACCGCCAGGCCGCCCGTTCCGCCGGCTGCTGCCTCGATGACAACGCACTCCCCCGGCTCAAGCCGCGCGCAGCGATGGACGAGCGCATGGGCGGTCAACCCCTGAAGCAAAACCGCCGCGGCCTGGTCGTCCGTTACCGCATCCGGCACCTCGACAAGCAGCGCCTCCGGAACCGCCACCCGCTCGGCGTAGCCCCCCTTCGCCAACATCGCCGCCACCCGACGGCCGTCCGGCGCGACCCCGGCCACCTCGGCGCCGGGGATCATCGGCAACTCGTGCTTTGCGAGGTAGTCGTTGCGCGTGACGTGGGTGTCAGCAAAGTTGACGCCAACCCGCGCGACCTCCACGACGACCTCGCCGGGGCCAGCCTCAGGCTCGGGCAGCTCCGTGTAGGTGAGCGCCTCCGCGCCCGTGAACTCGGTCAGCTGGATGGCTTTCATCCCGGCAGTCTGCCAAGCCATCCACGCGAGTGCGGGTTATTGAGGGCATGGCCCCCACAATGCCTCACTCGGGGGTGGCGGGGCGGCGGGGCGGCTGGGTGCGTTGAGTAGGGTGCCCCGCTTATGGCGCTGACCGTAGTTGGGAGCATCGCGTTCGACAGCGTGCGCACGCCGTTTGGCGAGCGCGAGCGGATGCTGGGTGGGTCTGCGGTCCATTTCGCGCTGGCGGCGAGCTTCTTCACGGACGTCCGGATGGTCGGGCCGGTCGGCGACGACTTTGGCGACGAACACACGCAGATGCTCACCGCGCGGGGTGTCGAGACGGCCGATATCGAGCGGGTGCCCGGGGGCAAGACGTTCTTTTGGGCCGGTCACTACGAGCACGACCTGAACGTTGCCCACACGGACGACACCCAGCTCGGTGTGTTTGCGGAGTTCGAGCCCAAGCTCTCGCCGGAATCGAGCGGTGCCGACGTCCTGTTTTTGGGCAACATCCAGCCCGATCTGCAGCGGCGGGTTCGCGCCCAGTGCGACGCCGCGCGGTTCGCGGCGCTGGATTCGATGAACCTCTGGATCGAGACGGCGCGCGAATCACTGCTCGCGGCGATCGGTGAGGTCGATTGCGTGGTCCTAAACGACGCCGAGATCCGGATGCTTACCGGCGAGCCCAACCTGGCGCGCGCCGCTCGCAACCTGATGACCCACGGCCCCAGCGTCGTAATCGCCAAACGGGGCGAGTATGGCGCGGCCCTGTTCGAGGGCGACCGCTTCTTTGCCCTGCCCGGCATGCCGATCGAAGAAGTCAAGGACCCGACCGGCGCCGGCGACAGCTTCGCCGGTGGATTTTTGGGCTACCTCGACGGGTGTGGCCCCGACCTCGACCCGCAGCGACTCCGCGTCGCGATGGCCTACGGCACGGTCCTGGCCTCGTTCAACGTCGAGGAGTTCGGCACCGAGCGCGTCGCGGCGCTCACCCGCGATGAAATCGACGCACGTTTTGCGGACCTGCGGGCCATGACCCACCTAAGTGACGCCTGAAACGGGCTAGCTGCGAGAATCACGCCGAGCTGAATTCACGGCGCGAAGAAAGGACTCGACTTGAGCAAGGACACCATCTCGATAACGGACAACCGAACCGGCGAGGCATACGAACTTGAGGTCACCGACGGAACGGTGAAGGCGATGGACCTGCGCCAGATCAAGACCTCCGAGGACGACTTCGGCCTGATGACGTATGACCCGGCGTTCACCAACACCGCATCCTGCCGCTCCGCGATCACATACATCGACGGCGAGGCCGGCATCCTGGAGCACCGTGGGATCCCAATCGACCAGCTTTGCGAGAGCTCGAGCTTCCTTGAGGTCGCCTTCCTCCTGATCTACGGCACCCTGCCGACGCAGCCGCAGCTTGACAGGTGGGTCTTCGACATCACCCACCACACGTTCGTTCACGAAAACATCAAACAGTTCGTCGAAGGCTTCCGCTACGACGCGCACCCGATGGGCATGCTCTTGGCCGGGGTCGGTGCCCTTTCCACCTTCTACCCGCACGCCAAGGACCTGGGCGATCACGAAGAGCGCTACATGGCTGCGATGCGCCTGCTGGCAAAGGTCCCAACCCTCGCCGCCTTCTCCTACCGCCACAACCGCGGGCTGCCCTACGTCTATCCCGACAACGACCTGAGCTATTCCGAGAACTTCCTCTCGATGATGTTCAAGATGACGGAGATCAAGTACGAGCCCGACCCGCGGCTCTCAAAAGCGCTCGACGTCCTCTTCATCCTGCACGCCGATCACGAACAGAACTGCTCGACGAACGCGGTGCGCGCGGTCGGCTCGTCACAGGTCGATCCCTACTCGGCGGTTGCCGCCGGGGTCGCAGCGCTCTACGGCCCGCTTCACGGCGGAGCCAACGAGGCCGTTCTGAAGATGCTGCGCCGAATCGAGTCGGTCGAAAACATTCCCGACTTTCTCGAGGGCGTCAAGAAGCGCGAAGAAAAGCTGATGGGCTTCGGGCATCGCGTGTACAAGAATTACGACCCGCGCGCCCGGATCATCCGCAAGCATGTCGATGAGGTGCTTGAGGCCACCGAGCACAACCCGCTGGTCGAGATCGCATCCGAACTGGAAAAACGGGCACTTGACGACGAGTTCTTCACCTCGCGCAAGCTCTACCCGAACGTCGATTTCTACTCGGGCTTGATCTACGAGGCGCTCGACATCCCGTCCGAGATGTTCACGGTGATCTTCGCGATCCCCCGGACCGCCGGCTGGATCGCCCAGTGGCTTGAGATGATCGATGATCCCGAGCAGAAGATCGCCCGCCCGCGCCAGATCTACACGGGCGCCCGTGAGGCCAGCTACGTGCCGATGGCCGACCGTTCTGCCGAGCCCGAGAAGATCACCAACGAGCAGCTGCGGCGCCCGATCAAGAGCCGCCGCGGCGCCTAGCCATCGCCTACAGGCTGACGGTGCGAAAAGGGCCGCAGGTCGAGCGCGAGCGCTTTGACGACCTCGAAGCAGCGCTAATCGCGCTCGAGCACCGCGCCGCAGAGATCCGCGATGCCGGACCGCTTGAGCCCCGCAAGATGTTTCGCGAATTCGAGGCCGCCAAGCAGGTGGCGGGCCGCGTTGAGATCTCGACCGGAGGCCTGATTCGCCGCGGCACCGACGCCGGCATCGACGTGATGGGCGACGGTGCATTCGTAGCGTTTAAGGGTGGACTACGCCGAGCCGAGCTCGACCCGGCGCTCGATCCGATTGACGCCGTGCGGCAGGCTCTGGCGTGAGCGACGAGGGTGCGATCCCGAAGGGCAGCTACGCAGCCGGCACCAAGGCCCGCCTGCCGCGCGGTGCCGAGGAGCCGATTCGCGTCTACATCAACGGGGTCGAGCAACCTCGCGGCGACGTTTGGGACATCCTCCCTGGCGGGATTGCCTTCACGCGGCCGATCATCAAGGAAACCGTGACCCGGGGACGCTGGCTGGCGATGTACCTAGGGCTGTTCGGGAGCTACCGCCTGAACGAGACGGTGGACATTGAATATCGCTTGGGCGGCGAACCAAAGCTGGCGGCTGACGTCGAAATCGTTGACAGATGAACCACCAGGCGGGTAGTGTTCGGCAGTAGTTCGCATTGTCTGACGGTTTTGGGGTAAACGCAGCGGTTTGGCATAAGGGGAGGTAGCCATGAGAATTCGTTTTCTGCTTGTCGGAGCGGCGTTTCTGATCGCGATCCCGGTTGCGCTCGCGGCCAGGGCATCCTTCGCGATTCCGTACCCAGGTTCGGACGACAAGCTGCTGCTCGAGCTCCGCGGCGATGGTTTTTTTGACGCCTACCAACCGCCAGACGAGTACAACGATGACTGCGCCCTTGGCGACCTCGGCGGCGAGACGATCGACGACGTCGGCTTCACCCCGGCATCTGATGTTCGCTCGGAGGGAGCCTCTGACGATGCCTTCGACGGCGGCCTGGTGCTCTGGGTCAGGAACGGCAACAAGCTGGGCGTCTTCGAGGATCCGAACAGCAAGGGCAACCTGAACGGCAACACACTCAAGGTCGGACCTGACAACGTCGGCGGCCTGAAGGTCACCCGCACCGAGCGGGTCTTCCCGAACCTGGTGGCATTGCGCTCACTGATCAAGCTCCAGAACAGGAGCAAGAGCAAGGCGGCCAAGCGCACGATCATCTGGGACTCCGACTTGGGCGCGGATGACGACGAGGTGAGCCGCGCGTCAAGCAACGGCTCTGCCAATCTCGCCGACAACGACCGCTGGATGGTGTTCGCGGACTCCGACAGTTCCCCATCCGACGCGGTGGGCACCTTCGTCCTCTACGGCAAGGGTGCGAGCCACACCACGAAGGTGTTCAACCCCGTCGCGGACGCCGACAGCTGTATCTCGTTCAAGATCAAGGTTCGGATTCCGCCCGACAGCGTTCGGTACCTGCTCTTCTTCACCGAGGTACACGACGCAGTAGATGTGGCCGAAGCGAAACAGGCCGCCGCACGCTACAACGCCCGCCAACCAGCAAAGGTGCTCAAGGGTCTCAGCGGAAAGGTGAAGAAGAACGTTCTGAACTGGGACCTGGGTTAGGTTCCCGGCTCAGCCAAGCCCGGTCAGCGTCGCGACCCGATCGCGGTGCTGGCTGGGAGTGCCGAGCAGCTGGGCCGAGACGCGCGCGCGCTTCAGGAAGAAGTGGATGTCGTGCTCCCACGTAAAGCCGATCCCGCCCAGCGTCTGGATCGCGTTGTGGGTGACCTGGCAGGCGGCATCCGAGGCGCGCGCCTTGGCCATCGACGACGCCAGCGGCAGCGCATCCGGGTTGGCGTCCGCGCACCACGCCGCGTAATAGACGAGCGAGCGCGCCTCCTCGACATCCCAGAGCATCTCGGCCAACCGGTGCGAGACGGCCTGGTAGGCGCCGATCGGCCGTCCGAACTGCTCGCGCTCCTTTGCGTAGGCGCAAGCAATATCCAGAGCGCGGGCCGCGACACCGACCAACTCTGCCGATAGCGCAACCGCCCCGGCATCCACCGCGGCCGCAATATCGCCGGGCAAGGGGTCGCCGACTTCGGCGCTGGCGCGAAAGTAGGCGCGAGTGGTGTCGATCAGCGGGATCTCATCAAGCGTGACGTCGTCGGCCTCGACGATGCGGCCGCCGTCGCCGTCGTTGAGAACCACAAGCGCCGCGCCGCGGGCAGCGCCCACGATCGGCTCGGCGTCAGGCGTGAAGGCCGCCGCGCCGCGGGATTCGCCCGAGGCAATCCCAGGCAACCAACGCTGCTTCTGCTCGTCCGACCCGGCTGCGGAGATCAGGGTTCCAGCAAGCGCATTCGAGATCAGCGGACTCGGGGCGAGCGCGTAGCCCATTTCCTCGAGCAGGATCACTAGCTCAATCACGCCCAGGCCAAGGCCCCCGTATTCCTCCTCGATCGCGATCCCCGGCCAGCCCAATCCCGCCACCTGGCTCCAAAGGTCATCGTCGTACGGCTGCCCCGACTCGGCCAGCTCGCGCACCTTCTCAGGCTTGAACCGCGACGCCAGGAAGTCGCGCGCCGTCGATTTGATTTCTTGCTGTTCGTCTGAAAAAGCGAAGTCCATTGCGTACCCCTACCTCAACTTCGGCAGGCCAAGGACCCGCTCCGCCACGATGTTCTTCAGCACGTCGGTCGTGCCGCCCTCGATCGAGTTCGCCCGCGAGCGCAGGAAGCGATAGGCCCAAAGGGATTCCTTTGAAAGCGCCTCGATCCCGCCAACCTCGACCGCCAGCTCGCTCATCGCCTGGCTTGTCGATGACCACTGCAGCTTTGCGATCGACCCCTCGGGCCCCGGAATCCCGACCTTCATGGTCTGGGTCAGGGCGCGCATCGCGCCCAGTCGTAGGCCCTCGATCCCGATCTTCAGGCGCGCGACCTTGTCACGGACGACGGGGTCGTCGCCGCGCCCGCGCTCGTTGGCCAGCGCCACGAGCTCGTCAAGGGCGTTCGCCAGGCCTAGGGCCGCCGAGGCGCCGAGTCCGGCGCGCTCGTTCATCAGCGTGGTGATCGCGACCATCCAGCCGTTGCCCACGCCGCCAACCACGTTCTCGTCCGGCACCCACGCGTTCTCGATGAAGAGCTCGTTGAACTCGGCTTCGCCCGTGATCTGGCGTAGCGGCCTGACCTCGATCTCGTCCTGCTCCATATCCATCAGGAAGTAGGTCAGACCCTTGTGCTTGGCCGCCTCGGAATCGGAGCGGGCAACGAGCATGCACCACTTCGCCTCGTGCGCGAACGTCGTCCAGACCTTTTGCCCGGTGATGCGCCAGCCACCATCTTCCTTGACGGCTTTGGTCTTGAGCGACGCCAGATCCGAGCCGGATTCGGGCTCGGAGAAGCCCTGGCACCAGATTTCTTCGGCCGAAAGGATCGGCTCGAGGAAGCGCTCTTTTTGCTGCTCGGTTCCGTGGGCGATGACGACAGGCCCGCCCATGACCAGACCGAGCACGTTGGCCGGTCGCGGCGCCTTGGCGCGAGCCAGCTCCTCGCCAAAGATCGATTGCTCGATCAGCGTCGCGCCGCGGCCGCCGTACTCCTTAGGCCAGGAGACGCCCGCCCAGCCAGCCGTATGAAGCTTGCGTTGCCACTCGCGCTCGAACTCAAACTGGACCTGGTCCCCCCCTGTGGGCGCTGGGCCAGGGTGATTGTCGGCAAGCCATTGGCGTAGCTCGTCGCGAAAGGCCGTCTCATCTTCAGTGAGGGAAAGATCCATAAGCGGCCGCGGACTCTACACTCGCGCAAGAGATGAGCGCGACCGTTCTCATCGTCGCAGCCGGTGTCCTGCTTATTTTGCTGAGCTTGGCGGCCGCGCGCGCCGACGCGCGCAAGCCGCCGACCAAACGCCAATCGTTCTCCCGCGATCAGATGGAGCGGGCGATGGCCACTCAGGCAGAGGTCGAGGAAAGCGACATCGAGCAGATGATGGACGCGCAGGCGGCGCTGCGGCAAAAGACCGGCAGGCCGCCGCTAGGCGACGAGTTGGCCGACGAGGCCTTGGGCCTCGGTTCCGATGACGATCAATCGACTGCGTAGAGGACGATAAACGCCGAGATCACATACGAGACGCCGGCGAAGATCACACCGGGATCCCGGGCCAGGATCGCCGCAGTCGAGCGCGTGTCCTGGCGGTCGTAGATCAAGTACAGGTAGCGGAAGATGCCGTAGAGGACCGACGGCGCAGTCGCCAGCATCTTCGACCCGGCAAACGGCGAATCCACCGCGTAGAGGATGTAGGCGAGGATCGCCGTGGCGGTCACCATCGCGATCATCTGGTCCAGGAACGGAAGCGAGTAATGCTCCAGAACGGGCCGCGTCTCGGCATCGCCGGCGCCTTCCAGGATCGCCTCCTGGCGGCGCTTGGTAAATCCCAGAAACAGCGCGAGCATCGCGGTACAGACCAAGAGGAACTCCGACGCCGTGGCATCAACGGCTTCGGCACCGGCGACCACTCGCAGGATGAAGAGGCCGGAGATCGTCATCACGTCGAGGATCACCAAACGTTTCAGCCAGACCGAGTAGGCGGCAGTGATCGCGGCGTAGGCGCCGACCAGGCCCGCGACCCCGACCGAGACGGTGGCCGCAGGCAGCAAAACCGCGAACGCCCCAAGCCCGACGGCCGCCGTCACGGCAGTCTCGGCCGACAGCGCGCCACTGGCGATCGCCCGGTGGCGCTTGTCGGGATGGCGCCGGTCGTGCGTGCGGTCGCGGAGGTCGTTGAAGAGGTAACCGGCGCTGGCGATCGCGCAAAAGGCAACGAAGGTGATCGCCGCGTCGGCAAGCGCCGCGCCATCGTCGAACTGGCGCGAGAAGACGACGCCCGCGAAGACGAGGACGTTCTTGACCCACTCCTGGGGCCGCATTGCGCTGAGCAGCGGCTTCATGACCCAATCGTGACCGATATCGATGCCCGAGCGCGCCTGCGGACTCGCCGGTGAACGCACATCGCCAGCCCTCTCCGCCGTGCAGGCTACGGATCGATCAGGACTCCTGGGTTGAGGATCGCCGCGGGATCGAGCTCGCGCTTGGCTGCGGCGATGGCGCGCGCGAACGGATCCGGCCGCTGGCGGTCATACCAGGGCCGGTGATCGCGGCCGACAGCGTGGTGGTGGGTGATCGTGCCACCGGCGCTGATCAGAGCCTCCGACACAGCCGCCTTGACCTCGTCCCATTGGGCAACCTCGGAGCCGCGCCGGGCGGGCGCCAGAACCGTGAAGTACGGCGCAGGGCCGTCGGAATAGACGTGGGTAAAGCGGCAGCTCACCTTTGCCGGGGCACCCACGGCCGCCCGGGCCGCGTCGACAACGGCGGCGTGGAGCGCCTCGAAGCGATCCCAGGTAATCGCCGTCTCAAAGGTTTCCGAGACGACACCCAAGCGGGCCAGGGCATCGCGCAGGTAGGGCATCGCAAGGAAGGCGTCACGCCAGGCGCCAACCGAATCACCCTGCTTTCCGGCAGGGGCCTGCGCCTGACCCCCGTGGGCAGCAACGACCTGAAGCGCAAGATCCAGGTCGGCCTCAACGTCGTGGTGGGCGGATTCGAAGCCGAGCATCAGCATCGCCTTGCCCTCGGGACCGGCCTGGTTGAACTGCGATTCGACCGGATCGAGCAGCCGACAGTTCGCCGGGTCAAGTCCGGACTGTGACAGCTCCAGCACGGCGGCCACACCGGCCGCAAACGAGTCGAACGCGACCGCGCGCGCGGCCTTGAAAGTCGGCCGCGGGCGAACCCGCACCCAGGCTCGGGTGATGACGCCCAGGATTCCCTCGGATCCGATCAGCATGCGGTCGGGGCTGGGGCCGGCACCCGACCCGGGCAGACGCCGCGACTCCCAGGCCCCCGTCGGGGTGATCGCGCGAACTGACTGGACGAGGTCGTCAACGTGCGTTTGGCGAGTCGCAAAGTGCCCCCCGGCCCGGGTCGCAACCCAGCCGCCCAGCGTCGAGAACTCAAACGACTGCGGGTAGCAGCGCATAGTCAGACCGTGCTCGCCAAGCTGCCGCTCAAGCGCGGGGCCGGTTGCCCCAGCCTCGATCGACGCGGCTTGCGAGTCGACGTCCACCTCGAGCAGACGGTCCAGCGAACGCAGATCGATGGTCACCACGCCCGGATACTCGCCGGGCATGCGCGGCTCGATGCCACCGCAGACCGAGGTGCCGCCGCCAAAGGGGATCGCTGCAATCCCCTCCGCCGAACACCAATCAAGGAGCCGCCCGACATCGGCCTCGCCGGCCGGGGTCGCGACAAGATCGGGAACGTGTTCGAACTCGCCGCGCATACCGCGGACAACGTCCCGGTAGGCCTTCCCCAGCGAACGCGATACCCGCTCGTAGCGGTCGTCGCTGACGATTGCGGCCAGCGAATCCGGCGGCTTGATCCGCGGCGGACTTACCACGACCGAGTCCAGCTCGACCGGGTCCTCCGGCGCCTGGGCGTCAAAGCCGAGTCGGTCCTTGACCATCGGCGCCATCGCCGCGAGCGCCGCGCGATCAAGCTCGCGACTCTCGTGCCCCCAACCCCAATGCTTTAGGCGGTCGGCCATCCCCGGCCTCGGTTCAATCGGGTTTCCGGCGATCGCCGGTGCCAGGCACGAGCTTGTAGGCAGCGTTGAAGAGCGCGTCATGCACCTTCGGGGCGAACTCGTAGGAGATCTCAACCATCCGGCCGCTGGTGGTCGACTGCTTCTTCGGGCGATTGACGATTGCCTTCGCAACCATTGTCGCGGCCTCATCCGTGGAGATCGACGGCAAGTTGTTGTAGAAGCCTGTCGGCGCGATCATCGGCGTTCGCACGAGCGGCATATAGACGGCCGTGATCGCCACGCCGTTGTCGACGATCTCCGAGGCGATCGAGCGCGAGAACGCATCGAGCGCGGCCTTCGAAGCGAGGTAGGCGGAAAAGCGCGGCGTGTTGTACTGGAGTCCCTGCGTCGAGATATTGATGATGTGGCCGCTGCGCCGCTCGCGCATCCCGGGCAGGACCTTCAAGATCAAGGCGACCGCGCCAAGGTAGTTGAGCTCGATCGTCCGCTCGTAGTCGTGCAGGCGGTCGTACGAGTTGGCGACCGAGCGGCGGATCGAGCGCCCGGCGTTGTTGACCAGGATGTCGACGCCGCCATGTTCAGCTAGCACCTCGTCGGCCATCCGCCCGATCTCCTCGCTGGAGGCCAGGTCGCAGGGATGAACGTGGGCCTCGCCGCCCGCGTCGACGATCTCGCTGCGTACCGACTCAAGCTTTTCCCGGGTCCGGGAAACCAGCAGGACCCGGCCACCGTTATGGGCCACCCGGCGCGCCGTGGCCTCGCCGATTCCTGACGAGGCGCCGGTCACAAGCACGACCTTGCCCTCCACCGCGCCGCGCAGGGAGCGGTCGCGAAACGGATTGGGAACGGGAAGGTTGCGGGGGATCCCGCCCGCGACGCGGGCTACGCGACGCGCGCGATCGGATCCGGTGGGCGATTGCTCAGCCATCGCCCACAACGCTACACGCGTGGTGCCGAAGCCAGCACTTCTAGGGCGGCAAACGCCAACCCCGAGTTCGCCCCAGCCCCCGCTACCAGTGAACCCCACGCATGAGGTATGCGAACGCCACGCCCTCCGTCGATACGTCCTCATCCTTGGCGGCCTTGTCGCCGCTGCCCTTCGCCGCCTTCGAGTCCGGGAAGAGCTTGTAGCCCTGGTTGAGGATCGCGTCCGAGGCCTTCGGCATCAGCGTGTAGAGGACTTCACCGAAGGTGCCGAGCTTCGTTGCCACCTTCTTCGGCCTGCCGATGATTGCGTCGGAGATCATCTCGGCCGCTTCCTCGGGAGAGATCGTGGGGAACGCGTCGTACATCTTTGTCGGAGCGATCATCGGCGTGCGCACCAGTGGCATGTGGATGGTCGTGATGTGAACTCCGTCCTCGATCACCTCGGAACCGATGCAGCGCGAGAAGGCGTCAAGCGCCGACTTGGATGCCACATACGCAGAGAACCTGGGCGTATTCGTCTGCACGCCGATCGAGCTGATGTTGATGATGTGGCCGAACCTGCGCTCGCGCATCCCGGGCAGGATCTTCAAGATCAGCTTCAACGCGCCGAAGTAGTTGAGCTGCATCGTGCGTTCGAAGTCGTGGAAACGGTCATACGAAAGCGCGACCGATCGCCTGATCGAGCGCCCAGCGTTGTTGACCAAGATGTCGATACGCCCGTGCTCGGCAATCGCCGCGTCGGCCATCCGTTCGATGTCTTCGATATCAGCGAGATCGCACTGGTGGATATGGGCCTCGCCTCCAGACTGCTCGATCTCGGCCTTGGTCTCCTCAAGCTTCTCGGGAGTGCGGGCAACCAGCAGCACGGTGCCACCGGCCTCGCCCACCTTGAGCGCGGCCGACTTGCCAATTCCCGACGACGCGCCCGTGATCATCACGACCTTGCCGGCGACGGCCCCGGCGAGCGAGCGATCCTTGAACAGGTCCGGGTCCAGGTTCCGCTCCCAGTAGTCCCAGAGCTTGTCGGCGTAGGTCTCCAGCGCGGGTACGGAGATCTCGGTGCCAGCAAGCGCCTCCTTGGTGTTGCGGCAATCGAAGCTGGTGGGGTAGTTGATGTAGGTGAGGACGGAATCCGGAATCCCAAGGTCCGCAAGGACCGTGTTGCGGATGCGCTTGACCGGCGGCAGCATCATCATCCCGGCACGGACCTGCGGCGGAACCATTGCGAACATCTTCGGGTCGAGGCGAAGCCCCATCTGGGGGCCGTGCCCGGCCCGCGCGAACTGGTTGATGACCTGGCCCGCTGACTTCGGCGAAGGATCGGTCAGCGAGAACGCGATTCCATCCCAGCGCTCGTCGTCCAGGTGGGCGATGTGGTCCATGGCCGCGGCGACGAAATCGACCGGCACGAGGTTGATCTCCTTGCCCTCGATGCCGATCGTCGGCATCCAGGGCGGCAGCGCGCCCCGCAGGCGCTGGATCAGCTTGAAGAAGTAGTACGGACCGTCGACCTTGTCCATCTCGCCGGTCTCCGAGTGCCCGACGACGATTCCGGGGCGATAGACACGCCACGGCCGCTGGCACTCGTTGCGGACGATGCCTTCCGAGTCGTGCTTGGTGCGGAAGTACGGATTGGTGTCAAGGTCGTGGGCCTCGTCGAACATGTCCTCGAGCCAGAGGCCCTTGTAGAGGCCCGCAGCCGCGATCGAGCTGACCATGTGGACCCGACCCGCCTCGACGGCGTGGGCGAGCTCCACCATGTGCCTTGTGCCCTCGATGTTCGCAACCTGCTGCGACTCGGCGTCGGCGGACATGTCGTAGATGGCGGCGAGGTGGAAGAGGTGATCTACGTCCCCTTTCAGCTTTGCCAAATCCGCGTCGGAGACGCCAAGCCCAGGCTTTGCGAGGTCGCCGACGATGCCGACGACGCGATCGTCGCCCACGCCCCAGCGGTTGCGGAGTTCCTCGAGTCGACCTTGCGACCCCTCCCGGACGAGAACGTAGATCGTGCCCTCGCGTTCAAGCAGTCGCTCGACGAGATTGCGTCCAATAAACCCGGTGGCTCCGGTAACGAAGTAGCCCACTTACCTCTCCTACGCGCGTTGGTCGCTTCCCGGCGTGACCCTACTATCTGCCGCCCGGGCACGCTGAAGCGGAATCGGATATAACGCTTGTTGTTATTGGGGTTTCGAGTCAGGGGGTTGGAGTGAGACGAGGTCTGGCGCTGCTTGGAGTACTTGCCGGAGTTTTCGCAATCGCGGGTTGCACGCCTGAGTTCGCAGCTCCACCGACCGGCAAGGCAAAGGGGGACGACGCCGTCCAGGTCAAGTTCAAGATTTGCAGGAGCGGACAGAGTTGCCCGAGCGACGCCTCCACCCGCCGCGGCGATCCCCCACCCACCACAACGCATCACCTCCTCGCCTTCCGCGTACCCCGTGGCACCAAGGTGCCGCGACGGTTCCGCAGCACCGCAAAAACGGATATCCGCTACGAGCGCAATGGGCGCTACACGCGTTCGCTCCGTACGGCACGACCGCGCCTGGGTCAGGGCAAGTGGTTCGGCTTCATCAGCGAGTCACTGGATCCAGAGATCCCGCCAACGGCTCGATTCAAGATCGTCTTCGGCCTGCGTTCAAACGGCGGCAACGTCTTCAGGTGGCGGCCGGTTACGGGTTACGCCTACAACGCCGAAGGCGAGGCGAAAGTCCGGTGCGAGGACGACCCGTTCGCCAACAACGAGTACGGCACCTGCATCACCGATCCCGGCAGCGCTAAGAAAACTCGCCGCCAGTTCAAGATCGACCTGCGGCGCTAGACCCACCTACCTGGTCAAACAGCCCGGCAAGCGGGTTTGCAGGGGACTGCGCCCTAGGTGCGGCTCAAGGTGCCTCAGCGCATAGACTCAGAAGCGCACATGGCACTCGAGATCCAGATGCCCGCCATGGGGGAATCCGTGACTGAAGGAACGGTCCTCGAATGGCACGTTGCCGAGGGCCAAGAGGTCGCCGAGGGCGACACTGTGGTCGAGGTCTCGACCGACAAGATCGACGCTGAGGTGCCGGCGCCCTCGGCAGGCGTGATCACCAAGCTGTTGGTCGCGCCCGACGATGTTGTCAAGGTCGGCCAGGTTCTCGCGGAGCTGGATCCCGACGGCACGCCGTCCGCGTCAAGCAACGGCGACGGCGAGGCAGGGCCCGGGCTCGCCGACGGTCCGACGGGCGAGGGCGACGCCGACATCGGCGATAGCGACCCAGGCGAATTGCTTGACGCCGCGCAGGGTGGAGCCGACGCCCCTGAGGCGGACTCCGGCGAAGCGCTCGTTGTCGCGATGCCCGAGATGGGCGAATCAGTTCAGGAGGGCACCGTTCTTGATTACGCGGTCGCCGTCGGCGACTCCGTCGAGGAGGGGCAAACAATCGTCGAGGTTTCGACGGACAAGGTTGACGCTGAGGTACCCGCGCCGGCAGCAGGCACCATCACGAAGCTTTTGGCAGCCCCGGACGACGTCGTGACAGTCGGGCAGGGCTTGGCAGAGATGACCGTCGGCGCCGTACCAGAAGGCGCGTCGGGATCCGAGAAAACTTCGGCGTCACCCGATACGGCGGCGACGCCCGCGACCGCGGTTGACACGTCGGGCAAGGCGTCGCCGGTTGCAAGGCGGGCCGCGGCCGCCGCGGGGGTTGACTTGGGCTCAATCCAAGGTTCAGGCGCTGGCGGGAAGGTCGTCAAGGCCGACGTCCTGGCCGCCGGTTCGGGCAACGGATCGGCTGCCGCCCCGACCGCAGTCGCGGGCGAGGAGAAGCAACTTCGAGGGCCGGCGGCGATGCTCGCCAAGGCGATGGACGAATCGCGCAAGACCCCGACGGCAACGTCATTTCGAACGCTGCCGGTTGACACTCTCGACGCCAAGCGCAAGGCGGTCAACGAACAGCTCAAGGAGAAGGGGATCAAGGTCTCCTTCACCCACCTGATCGCCTGGGCGATCGTTCGAGCGGCCAGCGAGTTCCCGGTGATGGCGCGAACCTTCTCCGAGCACGACGGCAAGGCGTACGTCGTGACGGGATCCCCGGTCAACCTGGGAATCGCGGTCGATGTGGAAAAGAAGGACGGGTCGCGGGCGCTGATGGTCCCCTGCATCAAGGCCGCTGACCAGCTCGACTTTGCCGGGTTCCACCGCGTCTACGAGGAGCTGATCGCCAAAACGCGGGAGAACAAGCTCACCGCCGACGACTTCCAGGGCACCAACATCACGCTGACCAACCCGGGCGGGATCGGCACCATCGCCTCCGTGCCGCGCCTGATGAGCGGTCAGGGAACGATCATCGCCTGTGGGTCGATCGCCTATCCAGTCGAGTGGGCGCACGCCCCGGCGGAGAAGATCAAGGCACTTGGCGTCTCGAAGGTCACGACGATGACCTCGACGTATGACCACCGCATCATCCAGGGTGCGGAATCGGGCGCGTTCCTGCGCAGGATCGATCAGTTCATGCAGGGCGAGGACAGCTTCTATGAGACGGTCGCCCACGACCTCGGCGTCCCGGACAGGACGGTCACGAACGCCCACCCCGCTTCGGCATCGGCCCCGCCACTAACCGCCGCGACGGCCGTCGCCGGACCCGCAGCGCCGATGGTCGCGGCCGAGCCGGATCGCGAGCTGTTGCAAGCGGTGCAGGCTGCCACCTCGCTGCTCAAGGCCTTCCGGACCCACGGCCACCTCGCCGCGCAGGTCAACCCACTGGCCGACGGCCCGCCGGCAGGTGATCCCGCCCTTGAGCCCGAGAGCCTCAACCTGACGCCTGAGTTGATGCAACGGATCCCTGCGTCGATCCTGCGGATCGGGGTGGAGGGCGAGAACCTGCTTGACGCCCTGCCGCGGATGCGGGACGCCTACTGCGGAACTATCGCCTACCAAATCGAACACCTCTCCTCGCACCAGCAACGAATGTGGCTGCGCGAGATGATCGAGACGGGCGGCCACCGCCAGCCGATGCCCGCTGAGGAAAAGAAGGCGCTGTTGAAGCGCCTGACCGAGGTCTACCAGTTCGAGCGATTCATCCAGAAGGCGTACCTGGGCCAGAAGGTGTTCTCGATCGAGGGGCTGGACGTGGTGGTCCCGATGATCGACGCGCTCGTGACACAGGCTCGAACGGCCGGTGCGGAGGAGGTCGTGATCGGCATGGCCCATAGAGGCCGGCTCAGCGTTTTGGTGCACAACCTGGGGAAGGCGCCGGAATCGATCATGGCCGAGTTCGAGGGTGCGAAGGCGCTCGACCGTGTCAAGGCGATCGCTGCAATCCCGCACTCGGGCACCGGGGACGTCAAGTACCACCACGGCGCCGAAGGCATCTTCACCACGGCCGATGGCGAGGAAATCCGCGTCCGCCTCTACCCCAACCCGTCGCACCTTGAGTTCGTCAACCCAGTTGTCACCGGCGGGGCCCGCGCGGCCCAGACCGAGCACTCGGGGCCAAGGCTCCACCACTCACCCCAGGTTGCCGTGCCACTGCTGCTCCACGGCGACGCGGCCTTCCCCGGCCAGGGCGTGGTTGCGGAAACCCTCAACCTCCAATCCCTGAGCGGTTACTCGACCGGCGGCACGATCCACATCATCACCGACAACCAGGTGGGCTTCACGACCGACCCGGAGGAAGATCGCTCCACGCCGTACGCCGGCGACCTGGCCAAGGGCTTCAACTGCCCGATCATCCACGTCAATGCCGATGACGTCGAGGCCTGCATGTCGGCGATGACGCTCGCAATGGGCTATCGCGAGCGGTTCGGCCGCGACGTCGTGATCGACCTGATCGGCTACCGCCGCTATGGCCACAACGAGACCGATGAACCCGCCTACACGCAGCCCAAGATGGCGGCGCAAATCAAGGCGCATCCGCCGGTCTCAGAGATCTACGCGGATCAGCTCACGAGCGAGGACGTGATGACCGCCGATGCGATCGCCGCCGATGCGACGGCGCTGCAGGAGGGTTACTCGCAGGCACTCAAGGATTTGCGCGCCAAGATGGAGTCGGGCGACTACGAGGACCCGACGGCAACCCAGGTCGGCACCGGTGAGCTCGATCGCACCAAGTCGCCTGAGGTCGAGACCGCTGTGTCCGAGAAGCGCCTGCGCAGCCTCAACCAGGAACTGATCAAGGTCCCTGATGGGTTCGCAATCCACCGCAAGCTGCGGAAGCCCCTTGAAAAGCGGATCGAGATCCTCGACGACGGCCCAATCGAGTTCGGCCAAGCCGAGGGCCTGGCTTACGCGTCGTTGCTGACCGAAGGAACGCACATCCGTTTGACGGGACAGGATTCGGAGCGCGGCACCTTCTCGCACCGGCACCTCGTGCTTCACGACGAAAAGACCGGCCTCAAGTACGCGCCGATTCAGAACCTGTCGGGGGCGCTGGCGCCATTCGAGATCCACAACAGCCCGCTTTCAGAGATCGCGTGCCTCGGCTTCGAATACGGCTACTCAGCCGCCTCGCCTGAGAGCCTGATCCTCTGGGAAGCGCAGTTCGGGGACTTTGCGAACTCGGCTCAGGTGATCATCGACTCATTCCTTGTGGCAGGAGAGTCGAAGTGGGGCCAGACGACGCGACTGACCTTGCTCCTGCCGCACGGGTATGAAGGATCCGGGCCCGAACATTCAAGCGCTCGCATCGAGCGCTTCATTCAGCTCGCCGCCGAGGGCAATATCCGCCTTGCCAACCCTACGACGGCAGGTCAATACTTCCATCTGATTCGCAGGCAGGCGCGGATCGCCAAGCCCAGGCCGCTGGTCGTCTTCACCCCCAAGGGGCTGCTGCGCCTCGGGGCCGCCGCGTCGAAGCTCTCCGACCTGACGACCGGCACGTTCCAGTTCGTGCTCGACGACCCGCGAGCCCAGGGCCGCGAACAAGAGATCGAGAAGCTGGTTTTGTGCTCAGGCAAGGTCTACTACGACATGGACGGCAGCGAGCGGCGCGAACAGGCCGAGAAGGTTGCGATCGCCCGGGTCGAGCTGCTCTACCCGTTCGCCCGCGAACAGATCCGCCAGATCATCGCTCGTTACCCGAACCTCAAACAGCTCGCTTGGGTCCAGGAAGAGCCGAAGAACATGGGGGCCTGGAGCGTCATGGCAAGGCGGATGCCCGAACTCGTGCCCGACGGCGTCGAGTTCAGCTACGTCGGCCGGCCCCAGCGCTCAAGCCCATCCGAGGGCTACCCCGCCGCGCACCGCTCCGAGCAGGAGCGCATCGTCCTCACCGCCCTGTCCTAGGCGCCGGCGCCGCGACCGGGCACCCCACGCGACTGCGGGGTTCTATGGGCAATGCCCCCAGAACCCCTCAGTCACCGTTTTGGTGAGACGCGCGGTCAGGCCATCGACGCGGTGATCGGGATGTTGGCCGACCGCCAGCACGG
This sequence comes from uncultured bacterium, assembly GCA_963701205.1. Classification (GTDB taxonomy): domain Bacteria; phylum Actinomycetota; class Thermoleophilia; order Solirubrobacterales; family 70-9; genus JALZKA01. The sequence goes on from OY969575.1 coordinate 743,106, forward strand.
GTGCGTGGCTCGCTGGCAGCTACGCCGCCGCGGCGTCTCCAGCGACGCGATTCAAACGCGACTGGCCAACGGCCGGCTGCGACCAATACATCGGGGCGTGTACCTCGTCGGGCACCTGGCGGCGGCGCCCTTGGCTACGTACGCGGGCGCGGTCCTCGCCTGCGGCCGGGGCGCGGTGGTTAGTCATCTGAGCGCGGCGGCGATGTTTCAGATCCACCGCTACCAGACCCCGGCGCAAATTTGGGTATCCCAGGGTGTCGGCGATCGTTCTGCCCGCCCCGGGTTGCGAGTGGTTCGCGCGATCCCCCTCGACCCCAGCGACCTTACCGTCCACGAGCGAATCCCTGTCGTCACACCCGCTCGAGCGATTCTGGAGATCGCCGCCATCATTGAGTTCGACCGGCTCGAATCAGCCTGCGCTGAAGCTCACGCCCAGGGTCTTGCGCGTGAGCCCGACCTGCGCGATCAGGTTGATCGCAATCCGGGGCGCCGCGGCATCCGGAACCTGCGCCTCCTCCTTGACCGCAGCTCCAACCCAGCCCGCACGCGGTCCGTGCTCGAAAAGCGACTGCTCCGGATTGTGCGCGCTTCGAACCTCCCCGAGCCGGAGACCAACCAGTGGGTCGAGACCCACAACGTCGACCTGCTCTGGCGCCGGCACCGGCTGATCGTCGAAGCAGACAGCTACGCCTTCCACTCGCACTCCAAGCCGTGGGCGCGCGACCTTCGCAAGTCAAATGACCTCCAGCTTTTGGGTTACCGGGTGCTGCGGTTCACATGGAACGACGTCACCGGAAGGCCCGAGTGGGTCGTCGGCCGAATCGCCTCCGCTATTCGCCACGCCGAGTGAGGGTTTTTGGGGGCTATGCCCCTACAAGCCCTCAGTGGCTGGGGTATGCAGCGATGGCCGGGAGGGCTTGGGCGAGGCGGGGTCCCTCGTCAGGGCGGCGGGTGGCGAGGCGATGCGTGGCGCCCGAGCGGTCCAGGCGGCGGGCCGCCCGGCGGAACTCGGCCAGGTCGTGGATCGATCTGCCGCTGCCCAATCTCAGAGTTCGTTGCATGGCACGAGTTTCCCCGCCGACCAAGCGTGCTCCTATGGCCGCGTGTCGAAACTGGTTGCCCCCGTCCTGTACACGCTGGCGCCTGCCAGACTGCCGCCGGTGAACGAGCGCCCCGCTGATGTCCTGCGCAAGACCGCCCCCGGGCGGATGTTTCGCTTGGTCAAGCTGGCGTCATGGATCGAGTTGGGCCTGTTCGGTGCCCTCCTCGTCGTCTGGCTTGTGCCGGGACTGGAGCGCGAGACGTTCTATGCGGGCCTGGCACACGGGATTGGGTACATCGCGCTGGCGGCGTTGATCTGGGTCACGGTCCTGCGACGGGAGGCTCCCTACACGCTGCTGGCAGCCACGCTGACTCCCGTCGGCCCGGTCGGCAGCGTCATCGCGATCGCCTATCTCGAACGTCGCGAACCCGCCTAACCGCAGCAAACTGTTGACACAGCCACTCCGAATCGGTCAGAATTGGAGGGCTAGCAGGGAGAGATGGGACCAATAGGGACTTCACGAAGTTCGTCCCCGGGCAGTCCCGCCTTCCGGGGGCGATCGCGTCGGCATCCCTCCCTGGCTACCGACGCGCTGGGCGTTGGGCGCGGGCCGTGTGGACCCCCTGCCTCCCACGGCCCCGCCCCGCCCGTTCTGGCGGGGCCCCGGGCGCGGGAGGGCAAAAGCCTTTAGCGCAAGTCGCGCAGGACGCGCTGCAGGATCCCGCCGTTTTGGAAGTACGTCACCTCATTGGGGGTGTCAAGGCGCACCGTGGCCTCAAACGAAACCGGCTCGCCCGCTTCGGGAGTTGCCGTAACGGCGACGACCTTCGCCCGTCCCTCCTCAAGATCGCCGACCGCGAACACCTCGGCCCCGGTTAGACCCAGCGTCGCAGCGCTGTGACCGTCCGGGTACTGAAGCGGCACCACCCCCATCCCGATCAGGTTTGAGCGATGAATCCGTTCAAAGCTCTCGGCGATCACGGCCCGAACCCCGAGCAGCGCCGTTCCCTTGGCCGCCCAGTCACGCGACGAGCCGGAGCCGTACTCCTTGCCGGCGAGGACAACCAGCGCCGTTCCCTGCGCCGCATAGCCCATCGCGGCGTCGTAGATCGACAGCTCCTCGCCACTTGGGAAGGCGCGGGTGAACCCGCCTTCCTTTTCGACAAGCAGGTTGCGCAGGCGGATGTTGGCGAAGGTGCCGCGAATCATCACCTCGTGGTTGCCGCGACGCGAGCCGTAGGAATTGAATTCGCGCGCCTCAACGCCGTTGGCGATCAGCCACTGGCCAGCGGGGCTCGATTGTTTGATCGCACCCGCGGGTGAGATGTGGTCGGTCGTGACCGAATCACCAAGCATGGCCAGCACCCGCGCGCCCGTGATCGGCGCAATCGGCGTGGGATCGGGGTCCATGCCCTCAAAGAAGGAGGGGCGGCGAACGTAGGTTGAATCGGGCCACGTGTAGCGATCGCCGTCGGGCGTCTCGAGTCCGCGCCAGCGCTCGTCGCCGCTGAAGACGTCCGCGTAGCTGCGGGTGAACATCTCCGATCGCACCGCCTCGGCAACCGCACCCTTGATCTCCTCGTTCGACGGCCAGATCTCGCGCAGGTACACGGGCTTCCCGGCGTCATCGTGCCCGAGCGGCTCGTTGAAGATGTCCGCGTCCATGCGGCCGCTGAGCGCGTACGCCACACACAGGGGCGGCGAAGCCAGGTAGTTGTTGCGAACGTCCTGGTTGATTCGCCCCTCGAAGTTGCGATTGCCGGAGAGCACCGAGCAGACGACCAGATCGTTGTCGGCGACGACCTTTGAGATCGCCTCCGGCAGGGGACCGGAGTTGCCAATGCAGGTCGTGCATCCGTACCCCACGAGGTTGAAACCCAGCGTGTCGAGGTACGTGTCGAGGCCAGCCTGCTTTAAGTACTCCGTGACCACGGTTGATCCAGGGGCGAGCGACGTCTTGACCCAGGGCTGAGTCTTGAGCCCGCGCTCGACCGCCTTCTTGGCAACCAGCCCGGCGCCGATCATCACCGACGGATTTGAGGTATTGGTGCAGCTCGTGATCGCAGCGATCACCACGCGCCCGTGGTCCAGCGTGGTCTGAGTCCCGTCCTCCAGGACGACTGGAACCTCGTTGTCCGCCCGACGATCGACGCTGGCGGTCTGGGCAGCACGGCGGGGCTTGCCGGCGTCGCCTTCGTGCTCGTCGCCCGGGGGGTCGGATGCCGGGAAGGACTCGGCAACCGCCTCATCGTGATGATCGCCGTTGCCGAACTCGTCAGCCGCCTCGGCGTCGTACTCGCGCAGCGATTCGATGAAGGCCGGCCGCGCCGAGCTGAGCGCGATCCGGTCCTGGGGGCGCTTCGGCCCGGCGATTGAGGGGACCACCGAGCCGAGGTCAAGCTCGATTACGTCCGAGAACGTCGGCTCATCGCTATCGGCGTCGTGGAACATCCCCTGCTCGCGGGCGTACGCGTCCACCAGCTCGATCGTCTCGGTCGGGCGTCCGGTGAACTCCAAGTAGCGCAGCGTCTCGGCGTCCACCGGGAAAATCGCGCAGGTCGAGCCGAACTCCGGCGACATGTTGCCGATCGTGGCCCGATCGGCAAGGCCAAGCGTGCTGAGACCCGGTCCGAAGAACTCGACGAACTTGCCGACGACTCCCCGCTCGCGCAGCATCTCGGTAACGGTCAGGACAAGGTCGGTTGCGGTGGCGCCCTCGGGCAACCCGCCGCCAAGCTTGAACCCGAGCACCTGCGGCAAGAGCATCGAAATCGGCTGACCGAGCATCGCGGCCTCCGCCTCGATCCCGCCCACGCCCCAGCCAAGCACCGCAAGCCCGTTCACCATCGTCGTGTGGGAATCGGTGCCGACAAGCGTGTCGGGGTAGGCCTGCGTGAGTCCATCAACATCGCGACTGAAGACAACCTGGCTCAGATACTCGAGGTTGACCTGGTGGCAAATTCCGGTTGCGGGCGGAACCACCCTGAAGTTGTCGAACGCCTGCTGCCCCCAGCGCAGGAACGCGTAGCGCTCCTCGTTTCGCTCATAGTCGCGATCGGCGTTGATATCGAACGCCTTTGCGGAGCCGAAGGCGTCCACCTGCACCGAGTGGTCGATCACAAGATCGACGGGAACCAATGGGTTGATCTTCCTGGCGTCCGAGCCGAGGTCGTCCATCGCGTCACGCATCGCCGCCAGATCAACGACGGCGGGAACACCCGTGAAGTCCTGCATCAGGACCCGGGCAGGCTGAAACGGTATCTCCGCGGCTGGGGTCGCCTTCGCGTCCCAGGAGGCGATCGTCTCGACATCCGCCGCCGCGACCGATTGACCGTCCTCAAGCCGCAAGGTGTTTTCGAGCAGAACCTTGAGCGAGTAGGGCAGGCGGGCAACGTCGAAGCGCTCCTGAAGCGCGTCCAGACGGTAGATCTCGTACTCCCGCCCCGAGACCTCGAGGCTGGCTTTCGCTCCAAAGCTGTTCGTCATCAATCCTCCGCTCGACCGCGTTATTTCTGGCTACACCCAGTATGAACCGGACGACAAAGCATGGTCAGCGCTTTCCGGTCTGGTTGTCGGCAACTGCATCGGCCACCTTGTCGACTCCGGTCCTGGCGGAGATCCGACCCGCGAGGTCCGGCCGACGGGCCGCGAAGTTTGCAAGCAGACGCTGCACCCGGGGGGCCACCTCCACCTCAGCCCGATCACGCTCGATCGCACTGACAACGCCGGCCGCGACCTGTTCAGGGCTCGCGGTGCCGGCCCCCTTCGGAACCTGGGCCCCCGAATCGGCAAACATTCCAGCGTCGCGAATCGTCCCGGGCATCACGACCGACGAGCCGACGCCCGTGCCGCGCAGGTCCTCCCGCATTCCCAGGCCAAAGCCCCGGAGCCCGAACTTCGTCGCCGAATAAAGCGAACTCCGAGCGGTCGCAACCTTTCCGTTCAGCGACGAGATGAAGACGAGGTGCCCGTCGCCCCGGGCGAGCATTGACTCCAAAAGGGCATGCGCAAGCAGGATCGGAGCCTCCAAGTTCACCCGCAATGCCCGCTGGATCTGCTCCTCCGAATAGGTGGCCAGCCTGCCGGACGCCGGCAGCGCAGCGTTGGCGACCAGAATCTCGACTTCACCGGCCTCGGCGAGCAGCTGCTGATGGGCGCCGGGTTCGGCGAGATCGCAGACCACGGCCATATGGCCTGAGCCCGGCAGGGATTCGACCAGCGCCTCCAGTTCGGCCCGCTTGCGCGAGCTGAGCACAAGCGTGGCGCCGCGAGCGGCGAGGCCTTGGGCGATCGCGCGGCCAAGGCCGCCGGTCGCCCCCGTCAGGAGGACACGCTTACCGTCGATAATCATCGCCCCGGAACCTATCCGAGCCGCTATCTTGAGCGGCGATGAAGCTCTATATCTGTTGGGGAACGTTCCAGACACTGCGTCCAGGCGGCCACCCGTGCGCCAATGCCCATGATGCGCTCAAGGAAGCCGACCACGACTTCGAGGTCGTCAAGGTTCGTGGACTTGGGGTAGGCCCGCGGCTCTTTCACTGGGTAACAAGCGGCCGCAAGGAGGTCGAGGCCGTCTCCGGTCAGCGTTCGGTGCCGGTTCTGGTTACCGACTCGGGCGAGGCAATAACGGAGTCCAAGCGCATCATCGAGTGGGCTCAGGCCAATCCCGCCGGGGCTGCAACCACGCCTGCGTAGGCAGGGTCCCGGCCGTTCAGCCCGAACTTGTACGCATCGTTACTACCTAAGCTCATTCTGAGTAGATTGTGAGCATGTCCTTGCAAAACGCCGGGCAATCCGCTAGGCTCCCGCAAGTTCTTAACCGGTAAGCCGAGTTCGGTCTCACCCATCGAGACCGAAACGGGGGAACCGTTTGTTGGGGCTAATCCGCCAAGTACGAGGCGGAGGCGCGACTCCTTAAAGCGCCAGCCCGTCAGCTAACCCCGTAGGCACAACGCAAGGAGACTGGTTCGTCTTGAATTCCCAGAGCACCCAACGAGGCCGCATCAGGCGACGCGTCGCGCTGTCTGGATTCGCGACCGCGCTGGTGTTGTTCGCGTTGCCCGCCGGGAGCGCGATGGCCAGCGGCGCCGTCGGCCACGGCGGCGGTTCCGGCACGGTGCCGGGATCCAAGGCCAAGCTCAAGCGCAACGGCCAGGCGGTTCCGCCGGCCAGCGCTCCGGCACGCGTCAAGCGCGCCATCCGCGCGGCCAACGACATCGCTGGCGATGACTACTACTACGGCGGCGGCCATAAGCCGGGCTTCCGTGATCGCCGCGGCTACGACTGCTCGGGCGCCGCAAGCTACGCGCTCGGCAAGTACGGAGCCAAGAAACTTTCTGCGCCAATGCCTTCCGGCGATTTCATGCGCTGGGGTGGCAAGGGCAAGGGCAAATGGATCACGACTTACGCAAACGGCGGCCACATGTACACGATGATCGCCGGACTGCGCTTCGAGTCGCATACCAGTGGCGACGGCCCCTCCTGGAGCAAGGAACGGGCGACGAAGTCCGGCTACAAGGTTCGCCACCCCAAGGGTCTTTGATGCGCACCCTGACCAAGACCAATCGGGCTGCGCTCCTGGGCATCAGCCTCTGCGCCTGCCTGATCGCGATTCCCTCCGCAAGCGCCCTCGCGGGCAGCGGCGGGGTCAACACGGGTGGCGGTTCCGGCACCGTGCCGGGATCCAAGGCCAAGCTCAAGCGCAACGGGCAGGCGGTGCCGCCCGCCAACGCTCCGGCGCGCGTCAAGCGCGCGATTCGTGCCGCCAACAAGATCGAAGACAAGCCGTATCGTCGCGGCGACGGTGGCCACGGTTCGTGGGGCGGAAAAGGCTACGACTGCTCGGGCGCCGTGAACTACGTGCTGGGTAAGCCCGGGGCACGAGTGCTGAAGTCCCCGACAATGGTTTCCGGCGACTACGCAAGATGGGGCAAGCGCGGAAAAGGCAAGTGGATCACCGTTTACGGCGATGGAGAGCACGTATTCGCGATCATCGCGGGCCTGCGCTGGGACACATCGAACCCCGGTGCCGATCACGGCAAGGGTCCGAGTTGGAGTCGGGATATCGGCTACGGCTATAGCAACGTCCCGCGCAGCGCTGCCCGCCACCCGCGCGGCCTGTAACGAGCAACCTCCCCGCCCGCGCACTTTCGCGCATTGTCTGACATTGGCCTAGCCGCGGCCAGCGGCTAGCGTTTCCGGTCATGCGCGCGGGGTTGAAAGCCGGACTGCCGGTCGCGGGGGCGTCCCTCCTCTTGGCGATCTCGTTCGGAGTCCTTGCGCGCCCCGTCATGGGCGAGGTTGCGCCGATCGTGATGTCGGCAATCGTGTTCGCCGGATCGGCCCAGTTCGGAGCCCTGGCGGTGCTGGCCGCCGGTGGTGGCGCCGTCGCCGCCGTCGTTGCGGGCTTCCTGCTGAACCTGCGCTACCTGCCGATGGGCGTCGCCTTGGCGCCATCGCTGCGCGGGGGGGCCATCTCACGCGCGCTCGCGTCCCAGCCGACCATCGACGCCGCATGGGCAATGGCCCACCGCGGTGACGGCACCTACGACGTGCGCTTCATGTGGGGCGTAACCGCTGCCTGTTACCCGGCTTGGGTGGTGGGCACCACAATCGGCGTCTTTGCCGGCGACCTGATCGGCGACCCGGATCGCCTTGGCCTCGACGCCATCTTCCCCGCCTTCTTTCTGGCACTCCTGATCGGCGAGTCGCGCGGTGGTCGCCGAGGAACGCTCGCGGCCCTGGTTGGCGGGGCGATCGCGCTGGCGCTGGCGCCGTTCACTCCCGCCGGAGTGCCGGTGATCGCCGGTTGCCTTGGGGCCCTGGTCGCCCTGATCGGCTGGCGTGGCGAGTCCTGCCCATCCACTGATTCAACGACGGCCAAAACGGTGGCCGCGCCATGAGCACCGCCTGGACGACGATCTTGGCGCTGACGGTGCTCACCGCAGCAGCCCGTTCTGCCGGCCCAGTGCTCCTTGGCGGCCGCGCGCTCCCCGCGTTGGCGACGAACCTGATCCAGCTGCTGGCGCCCGCGATCCTGGCGGCGTTGATCGTTGTCGGGACCTTCACTGCAGCCGATGGCGCTCTCGAGATCGACGCGCGGGCGGCCGGGCTCGGGGCCGCCGCCGTGGTCCTCGCCGTAAGCCGTAAGGCGCTCCTTGGGGCCGCTGTCACCGCTGCGGTGGTGGCGGCGCTGGTTCGGGCGCTGGCTTGATCCGTTTGGGCGCAGGCGTCGTGCTGCAAATCGCAGTACCGCGAACTTAAACTTTGGCCACTCTCGAACTCGCCGCGAGTGGCCATTGTCGTGTACGGTCGCGGTGACGCCGGCGGTCGTCATACGAAATGGAGCAGACCCAGCAAGGCATGAGCCCGTCAGTAGCAGCCTCGGATGCGAGCATTGACGTGCGTTTGAACGGGGTCACCAAACGCTACGGCGAGTTCACGGCCGTTGACGCCATCGACCTTGAGGTGGCAAGCGGCGAGTTCTTCACCATGCTGGGTCCATCGGGATCGGGCAAGACGACCACGCTGCGGATGATCGCCGGGTTCGATGTCCCGGACAGCGGCCGCGTCGAGATCGACGGCCGCGACGTGACCGACCTCCCAGCGTATGACCGCGAGGTCAACACGGTGTTTCAGGACTACGCGCTCTTCCCCCACATGACCGTTAGCGAGAACGTGGCCTACGGAATGCGGGTCCAAAAAGTCGACAAGGCCGAGCGCACGAAGCGCGCTGCGGAAGCCCTTGAGATGGTTCGACTCGACGCGTTCGGGGACCGCAAGCCAGCCGAGCTTTCCGGCGGTCAGCGCCAACGGGTCGCGCTTGCCCGCTCGATCGTGAACCGTCCCCGCGTCCTCCTTTTGGACGAGCCGCTTGGCGCGCTGGACCTGAAGCTCCGCGAACAGATGCAGGTCGAGTTGAAGTCGATCCAGACCGATGTCGGCATCACCTTCATCTACGTCACCCATGATCAGGAAGAAGCGCTGACGATGTCCGACCGAGTCGCCGTCTTCAACGAGGGCAGAATCGAACAAATCGGCACGCCATCGGATGTGTACGAACGGCCTGAGAACAGCTTCGTCGCCGGTTTTGTCGGCGTCTCGAATCTGCTCGAGCGGGAAGGTCGGAGGTTCACCGTTCGCCCCGAAAAGGTCCAGATCCTCGATGGCAATCCGGGCGGAGATCTCCATTCCGAGCGCGGGCGGATCGCCAACGTCGCCTACGCGGGGATGATGACGCGCTACCTGGTGGAACTCGACCAGGGCGGGTCGCTGCAGCTTGTCAAGCAAAACCTCGACACCTCCTCGGAGGAGTCGTATGCGGAGCAAGGACGAGAGGTAATCGTCGGCTGGCGCCGTGACCACACGGTGGCAATACCGACGGAGAAAACCAAGGGAGAGGAGGCGCGATGAGCGCTTTGTACAAGAGCCCGGCCCGATTGGCCTGGATGATCGCCGTTGGCATGATCGCCGCGGTATTCGCGATCGGTTGCGGCGATGATGATGACGGTGGCGACAGCGGTGGCGACGATGGCGGCGGCGCGCTGACGGAGCTCGGCAAGGCCGAAGGCGAGGTCAACCTGATCGCCTGGGCCGGCTACGTGGAGGACGGCTCCACCGACCCGGCGGTCGATTGGGTGTCGGATTTCGAGAAGGAAACCGGCTGTCAGGTCAATGTCAAGACCGGCAACACGTCGGATGAGATGGTCCAGCTGATGCGGACCGGTCAGTACGACGGCGTCTCGGCATCAGGCGACGCAACCACGCGGTTGATCGAGGGTGGCGACGTCGCTCCGGTCAACACCGACCTGATCCCGAACTACGCAGACGTCTATGACGCGTTGAAGGATCAGGATTTCAACAGCGTTGACGGGCAGATGTATGGGGTCCCGCACGGACGCGGATCGAACCTGTTGATGTACGACCCCGCGGAGGTCAGCCCGGCGCCGACCTCATGGGATGTCGTCTTCGACAATGCGGAGGAGTACAGCGGCAAGGTGACCGCGTACGACAACCCGATCTACATCGCCGACGCGGCGCTGTATCTGCGGGCGCACAACCCGGACCTCGGGATCGAGGATCCGTATGAGCTCGACCAGGAGCAGTTCGACGCTGCGGTTGAGCTGCTCAAGGCGCAGCGCAAGCACATCGGCGAGTACTGGTCTGACTACACCAAGGAGATCCAGGCGTTTGCCAACGGCGATTCGTCCGTCGGCACCACCTGGCAGGTGATCGTCAACCTGCTGAACGCCGATGGCTCCAAGGAGGAGGTCGTACTCCCCGAGGAAGGCGCAACCGGCTGGTCGGACACATGGATGATCAGCTCCGAGGCCGACAATCCGAACTGTACGTACCTGTGGATGGACCACATCATCAGTCCGGAAGCGAACGCCGCGGTCGCCGAGTGGTTCGGCGAGGCTCCGTCAAACGCGAAGTCGTGTGAGTTCACGGCTGACAAGAACCACTGCGAGACATTCCACGCAGGGGATGAGGAGTTCTTCGACCAGATCGAGTACTGGAAGACCCCCGTCTCTGACTGTGGTGACGATCGCGGTGACGTCTGCAAGACCTACGACGAGTGGGTCCAGGCGTGGACGGAGGTGAAGGGCTGATCCGGACGACACCTCGTTCAGCGATGGACGAGAAACCGTGGAAGCGGGGGTAGCAACACCTCCGAAGAAGAGGTCGGCGGGCCGCGTGCTCGCCGGCCTCTTCCACGGTCGTCCCCGGCTTCAAGTCGGGACGCTCCTGGCGGGCCCGGTCGGCTGGCTGGTAATCGGCTACCTGGGCTCGCTCGCGGTGATGCTCCTCGCCGGGTTCTGGCAACTCGGCGAGCTCAGCGGCGAGGTCGAGCAGAGCTTCACCGCGGACAACTTCCGGACGATCGTCGAGCAGCCGGTCTACCGGCAGATCGCCGGGCGGACTTTGATGATCGCCGCGCTCGTCACGCTGGCATGCGCGGTCCTCGCGTTCCCGCTCGCCTTCTACATGGCGAAGGTGGCATCCAAGCGAACCCGAGGCCTGCTCGTGGTGGCGGTACTGGTTCCGCTCTGGTCGGCATACCTCGTCAAGGCGTACGCCTGGCGCGCGATCCTTTCCGAGGACGGCATCCTCAACTGGGCGCTCGAGCCGCTTGGCATCTCCAACCCTGGCTACGGCCTGTTTGCGGTGTGGCTGGTGATGACCTACCTCTGGCTGCCGTACATGATTATTCCGATCTACGCAGGCCTCGAGCGGATCCCGGACAACCTGCTGAGCGCGTCCGACGACCTCGGAGCCAAGCCCTTCTACACCTTCAGACGGGTGATCTTGCCGCTTGTCTTTCCGGCGATTGTCGCCGGCTCCATCTTCACGTTCTCGCTAACGCTCGGGGACTTCATCGCCCCGACGCTGGTCTCGTCGGATCAGTTCATCGGCAACGTCGTCTACTCGAACATCACCAACAACCTGCCGCTGGCGGCCGCATTCGCCACGGTGCCGATCCTGATCATGCTGGCCTACCTGTTGATCGCCCGCCGGCTCGGGGCGTTTGAGCACATCTGATGAGGCTGTCGCGCAGATCCGAGTTCATGCTGCGGTGCGCCGCCGGGGTGACGCTTGCCTTCATCTACGTGCCGATAGCGGTCATCGCGATCTACTCGTTCAGCGGCGAGACCACGTTCACCTGGCCACCCGACAGCCTGACCTTTGACTGGTACGGCAAGGCAATCGACAACCAGGGCGCCCGAGACGCCCTGCTCAACTCGCTCAAGGCGGGAGCCCTGGCCACGATGGTTGCCCTCGTACTGGGCACCCTGGCGGCGCTCGCGGTGGCCAGGCACCGATTCTTTGGACGCGAGACGATCTCGTTTTTGGTGATTCTCCCAATCGCCTTGCCCGGGATCGTCACGGGCGTCGCGCTCAACAACACCTTCACCCAGGTGATGGGAATCGATCTCGGACTGCTGACGATCGTCGTCGGCCACGCGACGTTCTGCATCGTGGTCGTCTACAACAACGTCGTGGCCCGGCTACGGCGACTCTCGTCGTCCTTCGAGGAGGCGTCGGCGGACCTCGGAGCGAGTCCCTGGCAGACATTTCGGCTCGTCACCCTGCCGAACATGCGCACCGCCCTCGTGGCGGGTGGGCTGTTGGCGTTCGCGCTCTCGTTCGACGAGATCATCGTCACGACATTCACCGTTGGCACCGGCGAACAAACTCTGCCGATTTGGATCTTCACGAACTTCACGAGGCCCAACCAGTTGCCGATCGTCAACGTTGTCGCGGTCTTCGTGATCTTGATCTCGATCATCCCCGTCTACCTGGCCCATCGCCTTTCGAGCGAGATTGACTCCGGCGGTGGCGCAACGGCGGCCCCCGCCCCCAGCGCACCAACGAGATAGCTCATTGACCGTTGCCTGGGACGATCGAATTGACGCGATCATGGCCGGGGACCTTGCGGCAGCCGTCGCCTACCTGACGCCTGCGAAGGGCGTGGTGATCGCCCCAATGGCGCCGCTCGGACTCCGTGACGCAACCGCGGGCAAAATCACCGTCACGAGCTCGCTTGGCCTCTGGAAGAAGCTTGAGCGAATCCGCCGCAACCCGAACGTCGGGGTTGTGTACCACTCGCGCGACCATGGCCTGAGCGAGGAGCCAGGTTTTGTCCTGGCGCAGGGGCGGGCCACGTTTGACCTGAAACCCGACCGAGCTTGGCTTGAATCGATCACCCCCGAGTGGAACCGCTTCCTGGGACCACGGTCGCGAGGACCGCTTGGCCGGCTCCTTGACCCCTACTACTGGCAACGTGTAGCAATCGACATCGACGTTGATCGGGTGACCGCCTACCCCGACACCGAGGCGGGTGAGGATCCAGCCCGCAACGGCCTTGCCATCGCGCCCCCGCCTGCGCCCCAGGCTGCCCCGGGCGGTGGCACCGAGCCAAGGGTGGACAGCGCCAGGGTTGCCAAGGATGTCGAGCGCCTGCCATACACGCTGCTCGGCTGGTGCGGATCGGACGGGCGCCCCGAAGTGGTGCCCGTCCGATCCGCCGAGGCCGACCCGGACGGAATCAAACTTCGAGTCACACCCGGCGCGGTGCCGCCAGGGAGCAGGCGCGCCGGCCTGACGTCGCACTGGTTCGCTCCCCGCATGGTCGGACAGGAACAGCGGATCCACACCGGCTGGCTGCGAAGCGACGGCGCCGGCACGGTCATCTACATGCCACACACACGTTCCGGGTACCGCCTACCGGCGTCAAGGCTTGTCTATAGCGCTGCGTGCGCATCGCTGAAACTGCGGATGCGAGCGGCCCGCAAGGCGCTGATCACGCCTTAGGTGGTGGTCCCGGCGGCACTTGACCCCGGGTATATGATCTCAGATCAGAAGGGCTCAACCATTCGGGGCACCGGCTCGGCTACGGCCGACCAGGGCAGCGCGGTTCTGACTTTTGGCTTGTCATTCGAACCGCACCCTGGAGCCAATATGCCAGCGATCGAGCTTGCCGCTTCTGATGAAGTCCTGATGGAGCTCGTCATGCATTCGGACTCCGCCGCGTTCGAGGAGCTCTACCGCCGCCATTGCGGCCGCACGCTACGGGCGGCAACCTCGATCTGCCACGACCATGGGCGCGCCGAGGACGCGGTCCAGGAGGGCTTCTGCGACATGTGGCGAGCCCGGCGGACCTACCAGCTGGCCAGCGGGTCGTTCGGGGCGTGGGCCATGACGATCGTCAAGCGCCGTGCGATCGACTCCCTGCGCGTCGAAGCAGCGCGGCCGCGCCTCGTGGGTTCGATTCCCGAACAGCCCAGCCAAGGCCAGGCCTCGACTCATGAGATTTTCACGGCCCACGAGGACGATGCGGCCGTCCACGCCTCGATCCGCAAGCTGCCTGCCGGTCAGGCCGAGGCCATCGAGCTTGCGTTTATCCGCCAGTTGAGCCACAGCGAGATTGCGGCCAGGCTCGATCTTCCAGCCGGAACCGTCAAGGGCCGGATCCGGCTCGGCCTGGCAGGCCTGCGCCGCAGCCTCGTGCGCAGCCAGGGAAGTGGCTCACGCACGGGCGCGACTGGCTAGCTCTTTGGCCGGAGCCTCGGTCGTCGCGGTCGTCGCGATCTCGGGGGCCTTGTCTGCATCGCCGCCGGTAACCGAGTTTTTGAACTCGCGGAATCCGTTGCCGGCGGAACGGCCGAGTTCCGGCAACTTCGAAGGCCCAAAAACGACGAGGGCGATGATCAGGACGATTGCTATTTCCATAGGTCCGATGTTTGGCATTGTCTAACTCCTCATCTCGAGGTCACTTGACCTCAATGGTGGCTTTCATGAATGGGTGAAATTCGCAGTAATAGGCGTAGGTGCCCGGGTCGTCGAAGGTGACGCCGCCCTTCTCGCCCTCGCCAAGGCTGCCAGTGTCAAACGTGGTGTTGTCGGCTGCCGTCGCGGTGTGAGGCGCTCGATCCTGGTTGGCCCACGTAATCGTCGAGCCGGCCTTGACGGTCAGGGTCTCGGGTTCATAGAGAAACTCGGCGATCCGGATGGTCGAGTCGCCGACGGCCGGCGTCGTGGTCGCCTTCCCCACCGGCGCTGCCGCCTCGCCGCCGCAGCCGGCGATCCCCGCAAACGCGAGGATCGCCGCCGCAGCAAACGCGGTCGTGCTCTTGGTCAGCCGACCAGGAATGGCTGAACCGCCTCAAGCACTTGGTCCGTTGTGGCGGAAGGCTCGAAAGCCTCCGGCGCCGGGGTCTCGCCCGCCGCGTAGCGGATCGACGCGGCGTGCCTGGCCTCGATCTGGACGATGGCGCCGGCCGTAGCCAGCAGATCCTTCGACTTGATCGAGGGGGCAGCGCCGTTGTAGGCGCTGACGCCCAGATCCTCGAACACGATCGCCGTCGCCAGGAACGAGTCCGGGCCTGCAAACGCGTCGCCGAAATCGACGCCGGGGGCCTTTACGGGCTTGCCGCCCAGGTCCTTGATCGTCGCCGTGAGCGCGTCAACGTGCTCCTGCTCCTGGTCGCCGAACGTCTTTACGAGTTCGGCGATATCGCTCGGAACACCCTTGACCTGCTTGGCGCCCTGTGCATAGAAGGCCGCCTCCAGATACTCGAGCGTCAGGGCAAAGTTGAGGATCTCCAGATCCCCATCCTCGCTCTGGGCAAATGCGTTTCGGACCAACGGTCCGACCGCCAGTGCCCCGTATGCCGCACCTGCGGCGAGGGCACCCTTCATTAGAAATGCGCCGCGACTCACGTTCTCGACCTCGATTGAGGCGAGCTCCGGAGACGCAGCTTGGATCTTGTGATTCATGAGCTTGATCTTCCTTTCCGTCTAGCCGTCGCGCTTAGGCGAGAAACGGCTGGACTCCGGCCAGAACAGTCGCTGCATCGGCCGGGAGCGCAAAGCCACCGTCCGGCGTCGGCGACTGGCCGACGAGTGTGTTGAGGACGGCGGCGTGCCGCGCCTCATTCGCGTGGATCGACAGCGCGGCGGCCAGAACGTCAGGGTTCTGGATCGCTGCGGCCTGACCGAGGTACGCGGCGGCACCCAGGTTCTCGACCGTCGCGGCCAGTGCCAGGACCTCTTCCGCGCTATCCAGCGGGAAGGTGGCCTTGGGCTCCGGAGCCGGCTTGCCGCCGAGGTCCTTAGCCGTGGCCGTCAGGGCATCGACGTGCTGCTGTTCCTGGTCACCGATCGCCTTGACCAACGCCAGGCTGTCGCCCTTGAAGAGCCCACTCTTGGCGACGGCAGCGTAGAAACCGGCCTCCAGGTACTCGAGCGTTAGGGCGTAGTTAACGATGCCCAGGTCGCCATCGCCGAAATCCGCAATCGGATCGTCGTTGATTGGCTCGGGGGCACCTGCCGTGGTTTCCTCATCGTCATCTCCGCAAGCGGCGAGCAGCGCGGCTGAGGCGCCGGTGCCGCCGGTCAACGCCAGAAACTTCCGGCGCGAAAGCGGATCCCGGGCGACACGCCTCAGGGCGCTCGTCTCGGGGTTGCGGGTTACGGACATTCTGTTGACCTCCATCTTGGGTAACTGTTCCCCTACCTTCGATGGAGGCCGCGAGTTGGATCACTCGCCGCCCGAAACGCTAGCCCTCTTCGAGGTTCACCATCACGTGCTTGACCTGCGTGTAGTCCTCGACGGAGTACATCGACATGTCCTTGCCGTAGCCGGACTCCTTGTAGCCCCCGTGGGGCATCTCCGAGGCCATGGTGATGTGGTTGTTGATCCAGACCGCACCGAAACGCAAGGCCCTGGCAACCCGCATCGCACGGCCGACATCCCGCGTCCAGACCGACGCCGCAAGCCCGTACCTGGTGCCGTTGGCCCAGGCGATCGCCTCGGCCTCGTCGGAGAATCGCTGAACCGTCATCACGGGACCGAAGATCTCGTTTTGGATCAGCTCGTCGTCCTGTCGCAGGTCGGCCACGACGGTCGGCTCATAAAAGAACCCCGGGCCGTCTGGTTGACTGCCGCCGGTGACCACCTGGGAGTGATCCGGGCGTCGGTCCACGAGGCCGGAGACGTGCCCGCGCTGGCGCTCGGAGATAACCGGGCCAAGCGTGGTCTCGGGGTCGTTCAGGTCACCCATCTTGTAGCCCTGAGCCTCGCTTGAAAGGCCATTGACGACATCGTCATAGACCGTGTCGGAGGCCAGAATCCTGGTCGCAGCCGTGCAGTCCTGACCGGCGTTGAAAAGCGCCGTCGCTGCGATGAACTCCTTTGCGAGGTCCAGGTCGGCATCGTCGAAGATCACGACTGGCGCCTTGCCGCCGAGTTCCAGATGGACCCGCTTGACCGAGTCCGCAGCCGCCTTCGCGATCCATTTCCCGGTGCCGATCGAGCCGGTCAGGCTGACCATGTCAACCCCTGGATGAGTGACAAGGGCGGCCCCCGCCGGTTCCCCGTGGCCACCGATCACGTTGAAGACGCCCTTGGGCAGGATCTCCGCGGCGACCTCGGCCAGCTTCAGCGTTGAAAGGGGAGTGTTTTCGGCCGGCTTGACGATCGACGTGCAGCCCGCGGCAAGCGCCGGTCCGATCTTCCAGATCGCCATCATCAACGGGTAGTTCCACGGCGTGATCTGGCCCGCAACGCCAACCGGCTCGCGCCGCACCATCGACGTGAATCCCTCGACGTACTCGCCCGTCGCCTTGCCCTCCAGGTTGCGCGCGGCGCCGGCGAAGAAGCGGAGGTTGTCCGCGCACATCTCAAGCTCCTCGTCAACGAATGCCTGTCTGGGCTTGCCGGCGTCGGCGGACTCGATGTCGGCGAACTCGTCGCCGTGCTCGATGATCGCGTCAGCGAGCTTTAGCAGCGCCTCGGATCGGACTCTTGGCGTCGCAATTGACCAGGTTTCGAACGCCTTGCGCGCGGCGGCAACGGCGCGATCGACGTCCTCTGCGCCGGAAACCGGGGCCTGGCCGATGACGGATCCGGTTGATGGATTGATGACGTCCTCCGTCGCACCATCGCTGGGATCCACGAACTCGCCGTTGATGAAGTTCTGGGGCTTGACTGAAAGGGCGGTGGGCATCTGATCTCCGTTCTCGCGTGTTTATGCAATCGATCCGAGCGCCTGCTCGACCGGCTTATAGTCCATCCCGACGCCCTCGGCGACGGCTGCGTGAGTTACGAAACCGGCGGCCACATTGACCCCTGGCACCAGACCTGGATCGCGCCGTAGGGCTTCGTCCACGCCGTTTTCGGCGAGCGACAGCACGTACGGCAGCGTCGCGTTCGTCAGGGCATAGGTCGAGGTGATCGGGACCGCGCCGGGCATGTTGGCGACGCAGTAATGAATGATTCCGTCAACCTCGTAAGTGGGATCGGAGTGGGTGGTGGGCTTCGAGGTCTCAAAGCAGCCTCCCTGGTCGATCGCCACGTCAACCAAGACAGCGCTTGGCTTCATCAGGCCAAGCTGATCGCGGGTGATGACGTGCGGCGCCCGAGCGCCATGGACCAGTACAGCACCGATGACAAGGTCGATGTCCGGCAGGCGCTCCTCGATTGAAAGCGTCGAGCTGAACACGGTCGATGCCCGACCGCCAAAGGCGATATCAAGTTCGCGCAAGCGGTTGATCGACGTGTCGTAGACAAAGACGTCCGCCTCCATGCCAATCGCGATGAAGGCAGCGTTCATGCCAACCGCGCCGCCGCCGATCACCATGACATTGGCGGAAGCGACACCCGGAACACCGCCGAGCAGGATCCCACGGCCGCCAAGGGGCTTCTCCAGCATGAACGCCCCGGCCTGGGTAGCGATCTTGCCTGCGATCTCCGACATCGGCGCAAGTAGCGGCAGCCCGCCCCGGTTGTCCTCGACGGTCTCGTAGGCGATACACGTCGCTTGGGTCGCGCAAAGAGCCGCCGTGAGCTCCGGGGCCGGGGCCAGATGCAAGTAGGTGAACAGGGTCGTCTCCGCCCGCAGCATGGCCACCTCGCCAAGCTGCGGCTCCTTGACCTTCAGGATCAGGTCAGCCTCGCCCCAAACGTCCGCGGCCGAGTCCAGAACCGTTGCGTCCTGCGCCTCATAATCGGCGTCAGTCACCGCCGAACCTTCGCCGGCTCCCTTTTGCACCAAGACCTGGTGCCCGAGCTCGGTCAGTTCACGAGCGCCGATCGGCGTCAGCGCCACCCGATACTCGTCGGTCTTGATTTCCGTCGGGACACCAACCTTCACCAGATCACCCCTTCTTCCACGCGTTCATCGCACCAGTTCCCGGGCCCGCAGGGCCAGCCAAAGCTCAATCCGATCCGTGGCGCGACTCAGGTCACGGCCGGTCAGCTCCTCGATCTTGCGAATGCGATAGCGCAACGTGTGGCGATGACAATAGAGCTGTCGGGCGGCGCGCTCCCAATTGCCGTTGCTCTCGATAAACGCCTCCAGACTCCGCAGGAGCTCGCCGCCGTACTCCCCCTCACCCCTGGAGATGGGTTCGAGCAAGTCGTCCGAGTAAAGCCGCAATGCATCATCGTCCTGAAGCGCCAGCAACAGGGTGAACGCGCCCAGGTCGGTGTGGGACGCAACCTTTGGCCCGCCGCCGTTCAACGACGTCGCCTCAAGCGCGCAACGCGCTTCGTGAAACGCCCGGCGCAGCGATCCGAGACCCATCGCCCGGCTCGCAGCAACGCGCAGGTCGGGGTGCTGGGCCGCCAGAGCGGGACGAACCACTTCGGCGATTTCGACCGGATCGCGATCCGCAGCGGCGACGACGGCGCAAAGCAACGAGCGCCCCGCAACGGCCCTGGGCGCGACGAGCGCGGGGGCCCGCGCGGCGGTCAACGCCTCCTCAAGGATCGGCACGCCGGCGCCCGGGTCGGCGATGTCAAAGATCAAGACTGCCGCTTCGCCCTTGATCCCAAAGGGCCGCAGGCGGCTCTCGAGTTCGTCGGCGTCGAGGCGTCCGCTGAGCGAGTCCGCGAGCAAATCACCAGCCAAGCGACGCTCGGTCTCCGCCACGACCCGCTCGCGCATCAATTCCAGCCCAACCACCATCGACGCCTGGCGGGCGATCAGACGTTCGAACTCCCCCAGGGGAGCGCGTTCGGCAAAGACCACGAGCCAACCCGCCGACGGCGAGTCACGACGCCCCGGCACCGGGACCGCGAGCGCCCGATCGCCCAGCGCATCTGGCGCAAAGGGCTGGATCTCGCTCACGTCCGCTCGCGCTGCCAGATCAGCCGCAAGCGCCTCGATGTCCTCGGATCGCGCCAGGCCCGACTCTGGATGCCGGGCAACCTCGGCGCCGGCGCCGTCGAGGACCAGGGCACCGCCACCGACAGCCGCCGCGATCGAGGCCGTCACCTCGCGCAGGCCGCCGCCCTCGATCACGATGCGTTCGAGCCTCTCGTGAATCTTTGAGCCCCGCTCAAGCGCGTCGTAGGACTCATTGATCAGCCGTGCCGCCGCCCGCTCGGTGATCGCGATGAACGGCATCTCGTACGGAACCTCGAACAACGGCATCCGGCTGGCCGAAGCAGCCGCCACGATCGGCTCGGGAATCGATTTGTGATCGAAGCCCGTGCCGAAACCAAGCCCAGCGACGCCGCTTGCGGCCAACGCCTTCACGTAGGCGCGCTGCTTTGTTTCGTCGTCGAGGTTGTACCCGGTGGTCAGGATCAGCTCGCCACCCGAAAGCCACGGCGTCGGGTCCTCATGTTCGGTGATATGGACCCACCGAACCGGCTCCTCCGAGGCCGTCGAAGACGGCAACAACTCCAGGCCGCACTCCGCAAGCAGACTGGGAACCGTCAGCAAGCTCGCTCCTAGCCGCGGGCCTGAAGCCGGTCCCAGGCCTCGGTCAGGACTGGGCGCAGGACGTTCTCGATCTCCTCGAACTCCGCCGTATCGCTGATCAGCGGCGGCGAGAGCTGGATCACGGGGTCGCCGCGGTCATCGGCCCGGCAAATCAGACCACGCTTGTAGAGCTCCCCGGAGAGGTAGCCCCGCAAGAGCCACTCGCTCTCCTCGTCGGTGAATCCCCGCTTGGTTTCCTGGTCGGAGACCAGCTCGATGGCATGAAAGAAACCGTCGCCGCGGACATCGCCGACGATCGGGATCTCCTTCAGCCCGTCGAGCATCGCCCGGAACTCCCCCTGCTTGCGGAGGACATGACCGCACAGATCTTCCCGCTCGAATATGTCGAGATTCACCATCGCTGCCGCGGCAGCAACCGGATGACCGGCGAACGTGAAGCCGTGCGCGAACGACTCTGTCCCGGACGAGAACGGCTCGAACAGCCGATCGGAGGCGATCATGGCTCCCATCGGCGCGTACGCGGAGGTGAGCCCCTTTGCGGTCGTGATGATGTCCGGCTGGTAGCCGTAGCGATCGCTTCCGAAGTAATGGCCAAGACGGCCCCAGGCGCAAATCACCTCATCAGAGATCAGGAGTACGTCGTTCGCGTCGCAGATCTCCCGCACGCGGTCGAAGTAGCCGTCCTGAGGTGGGATACAGCCGCCCGCGTTCTGAAGCGGCTCAAGGATGACCGCCGCCACCGTGTCCGGGTCCTCAAACTCGATGCGCTCGGCGATCTTCTCGGCAGCCCAAAGCGGGTCTCGATCCGCGGGCCAGTGGTAGGAATTCGTATTGGGCACATGACACCCGCCCGGGGCGTAGGGCTCGAACGGGGTGCGCAGCGCAGTGAGCCCGGTCGCCATCAGGCAGCCCATCGTCGTGCCGTGGTAGGCAACCTCGCGGGCGATGACCTTGTGCTTTTGCCCCTTGCCCTGGACGCGGTGGAAGTTCCTTGCCAGCTTGAGGGCTGACTCGACCGCCTCGCCCCCTCCCGACGTGAAGAAGACGCGATTCAGGTCGCCTGGGGCCAGGCCGGCAATCCGGGCGGCAAGCTCGATTGCGCGGGGGTGGGCGTAGCTCCAGTTGGTGATGAAGTCGAGCTCGCGGACCTGGCGCTCCATTGCTTCACCGATCTCCGCGCGACCGTGGCCCGCGTTGCAGCAGAACAATCCCGAGAGGCCGTCCAGATAGCGATTGCCGTGCTCGTCCCAGACGTGCACGCCCTCGGCCTTGGTGATGATCGGAATCGGGTGCTCCGCGTCGTAGCCGCCCATCCTCGTGAAGTGCATCCAGAGGTGGCGGCGCGCCAGCTCCTGCAGGTCGGCGCCGGTAGCTGCGGGCGTTGCGGTCGTGGTTTCCATTTCGTCTCCTCGTCGCCGTGCTGTCCAGGGTGGACTGACGTTCCGTACAAACCGTATAGGCCGGAAGCCTCGCTGACAACCCTATCTACGGTTCAAACCGACGGGATGCCGTTGTACAGTTTGGACAAAAGCTGTTGGACGTTTTGATGGGTTCTAGCTTGCGCTTCGCCGCTCTGGCACCTAGGGTGGTGTCGTCTTGGAGGATCGGTCGAGCGTCAACCTTGCCGGCGTCACGAAGCGCTTTGACGACTTCGTGGCCGTTGACGCGCTCGACCTCGAGATTGGCAATGGCGAGTTCTTCACCCTGTTGGGCCCGTCGGGCTGCGGCAAGACAACCACCCTGCGGATGATCGCCGGCTTTGAACAGCCAACCGAGGGCCGAATCCAGATCTCGGGTGAGGACGTCGCCGGGCTGCCCGCCTACAAGCGCCCGACCAACACCGTCTTCCAGAGCTATGCCCTGTTCCCGCACATGACCGTCGCTGAAAACGTCGCGTTCGGGCTGAAGCGCAAGAAGGTGGCGTCCAGCGAGGCCGCCGAGCGTGTTGCGGCCGAGCTCGAGCGGGTTGGGTTGGCGGTCGAGGCCAACCGCAAGCCAGCGCAGCTTTCCGGTGGTCAGCAGCAGCGCGTCGCGCTGGCGCGGGCGCTCGTCAACCTGCCCAAGGTTCTGCTGCTCGACGAACCGCTTGGCGCCCTTGACCTAAAACTCCGCAAGGGCCTTCAGCTTGAACTCAAGCGGATCCAGCGCGAGGTCGGGATCACCTTCGTCTACGTAACCCACGATCAAGAGGAAGCGTTGACGATGTCCGACCGGATCGCCGTCATGAACAAGGGGCGAATCGAGCAGGTGGCGGGACCCGAGGACGTCTATGAACGGCCCGAGACCAGTTTCGTTGCCGGCTTCATCGGCGTCTCGAACCTGATGCCTGCTGCGGTCAAATCCGTAAACGGAAAGGGGGCGCGAGTCCACCTCGAAGCCGGCCTCGAGCTCGACGCCCCGGGTCCGCCCGGACTTGGCGCCGGCGACCGCTGCTACGCCGTCGTGCGACCCGAAAAGCTTCATGTGTGCGGTAAGGAAGAAACGACCCGTGACGGTTGGCCTTCGGTGGAGGGCGCCGTTGAATCCTCGGTCTACCTGGGTACGTCAACCCAGATCGTCGTTCGCCTGGCGGGCGACGTGCCGATGACAATCCTCGTCCCGAACGCTGACGAGGCAGAACGGGGGCGCCTGCCCGGAGGCGGCGCCGCAGTGCGCCTTTCCTGGGCGCCGGAGCACATCCACCTGGTCAAGGAATCGACCCACTAGTCAAGGAGTTCAAGTTGTCACCGTTTCGGAAGATCATCGCGAGCCTGTTGGCACTCACCCTGACCCTCGGCGCAGCCGCGTGCGGCAGCGACTTGGGTGGTGGTGGCCGCGAGGGCGAAGTCCAGGTCGCGGAGCCGACGGGCGAGCCGACGAACGAGCTCTTTGTCTCCAACTGGCCCTTCTACATCGACCGCAAGACCGTCGATGAGTTCCAGACTGACACGGGCATCGAGGTCACGTACCGCGAGGACGTGGACGACAACAACGTGATCTTCACGAAGCTTCAGCCGCTGCTCCAGGACGGTAAGTCAGGCGGGCGCGACATCGTCGTCGTGACGGACTGGATGGCCAAGAAGATGTACGACCTCGGGTATCTCCAGGACTTCGACGAAGATGCGATCGCGCCGGCCAAGTCGAACCTCGTTGCGGCATTCCAGAGCCCCGCGATCGACCCCGATCGCAGCTACTCGCTGCCCTGGCAAAGCGGCCTGACGGGACTCGTTGTCAACAAGGCAGCGGCACCCGAAGTTGACTCAGTTACGGACATCTTCGACCCCAAGTACAAGGGCAGGGTCACGGTCCTGACCGAGCTTCGCGACACCGTGCCGCTGGTGATGCTCAGCGACGGAGTCGACCCGACCGACGCGACCGCCGAGGACTGGATCGCGGCGATTGACAAACTCGGCGATGCGGTCGCGTCCGGGCAGTTGCGTGACTTCACCGGCAACAGCTACACGAACGCAATGGCACGCGGCGACGTTGATATCGCCATCGGCTGGTCGGGCGACGCCGTCCAGCTGCAGGCCGACAACCCGGACATCGAGTTCGTCAACCCGACGGAGGGCTGCGTCCTGTGGTCGGACAACATGGTCATCCCGGTCGGCGCGTCCAATCCCGACTCGATCTACGAGTGGATCAATTACGTGTATGAGCCTGAAAACCAGGCCCAGATCACAAACTACAACTACTACGTCAGCCCGGTCGAAGGGGTCAAGGAGATCCTGGAGAGGCAAGGCTCCGACGCGGCGTCGAGCGACCTGGTGTTCCCGTCCGACGAGTACACGGCGAATTGCGTCACCCAGACGGATCCGCCCGCCGATGGCGCCGAGGAAGTCGAGCGAGCTTTCCAGTCGCTGATTACCGGGGGCTAGGTGCGGCGGCGCCTGGTTCCCTACGGGCTACTCGGTCCTGGGCTGATTTGGCTGGCCCTGTTCTTTGTTCTGCCCATGTACTTCATGGGCATCGTCTCGCTCGAGACCGGCAGCCTTTCGACGGGGTTCCAGTTCACCTGGGAGTTCTCGAACTTCACTGACTCGATCTCCGCCTTTGATTCGCAGTTTTTGCGTTCGTTCCAATACGCCGCGATCGCAACCCTGCTGTGCCTGCTGATCGCCTACCCCCTGGCCTACGCCATCGCCTTCAGGGGCGGGCGCTACAAGAACGCGCTTCTGTTGATCGTGATCGCGCCGTTTTTCACGACCTACCTGATCCGCACGATCGCATGGCAGACGATCCTGGCCGATGCCAGCCCGACCGTTGACGTCCTGCAGTTCCTCGGAGTGGTTGCCGACGACGGCCGCGTGCTGGACACGGCAGGCTCGGTCATCGCCGGGCTCACCTACAACTTCCTGCCGTTCATGATCCTCCCGATCTACGCCAGCCTGGAGCAAATCGATAAACGGCTGATCGAGGCGGCGCAGGACCTATACGCCAACGCCAGGACGGCGTTTTGGCGGGTCACGGTGCCGCTCTCTGCCCCGGGCGTGATCGCCGGCACGTTGCTGACATTCATTCCGGCGGTCGGCGACTACATCAACGCCGATTTCCTCGGCGGCCCTAATCAGGCGATGATCGGCAACGTCATCCAAAGCGAGTACCTCGTGATCAAGGACTACCCGGTCGCCGCGGCCTTGTCGTTTGTCTTGATGGCCGTGATCCTCGCCATCGTCATCGTCTACATCCGCTTTGCCGGGTCCGAGTCGCTGATGGGCGATGAGGAGACGGAGTCTTGAGCTGGCTTCGCCGGAAGGCGCTGACGATCTACGCCGCGATCGCGATCGCGTACATGCTGATCCCAATCGCGGTGGTCGCGATCTTTTCGTTCAACAGCCCCGAGGGCAAGTTCAACTACACGTGGTCCGGCTTCACCCTTGACCACTGGCAGACCGCGTTCAGCCTGCCTGAACTAAACGACGCCCTGGTCTCCAGCCTGCAACTTGCCGCGGTTTCCACGCTTGGCGCGACCATCCTGGGAACGCTGATCGCGATGGCGCTGGTCCGCCATCAGTTCTTCGGACGCAGGATGGCCAACCTCCTGATCGTGATTCCGATGGCGACCCCCGAGGTGGTCATCGGTGCCGCCCTGCTTTCGATGTTTGTCTATTTCGGGGTCTCAACCGGGTTCGGGACGCTGATCATCGCCCACATCATGTTCTCGATTTCTTTCGTCGTCGTCGTGGTCCGATCGCGGCTGATCGGATTCGACCGCTCGCTCGAGGAGGCGGCAGCCGATCTAGGCGCATCCCCGTTCACGGCGTTTAGAACGATCACCCTCCCGCTACTCGCTCCGGGCCTGATTGCGGCGGCGCTGCTGGCGTTTGCCCTCTCGCTGGATGACTTCGTCATCTCGGCCTTCAACTCGGGTCAAACCGTCACCTTCCCGCTGTTCATCTTCGGCGCCTCGCAACGCGGGATCCCCGTTGAGGTCAACGTGCTGGCGACGATTCTGTTCGCGCTGACTGTGGTCGCAATGGTTCTGGTCGTCTGGCAACAGCGCCGCGCCGAACGAATGGCCGCCGTTCGGCCTGACAGCGAGACAACGGCGACCACGCTCCCTGCGTCCAACTGACGCAGGCTGCCCGCGACACGACGATGGAGACACGCCTTTTGATCGGGAGCGAACGGGTCGGCGGCACGGGTGCGCCCATCGAGGTTGAAAACCCGTACTCCGAGCAGCCGGTGGCGACGATTCAAGGTGCGTCCCCCGAGCAGCTCGATGCCGCAATCGCGGCTGCCCAGGAGGCGTTTGCGGGCTGGGAGCGCACCCCGGCGGTCGAGCGGGCCGAGCTGCTCCACGAGGTGGGCAGACGCCTGCGCGAGCGCACCGACGAGCTCGCGGACTTGATGACCGCGGAGGGCGGCAAGCCCAGGCTTGAGAACGCCGACGAAGTCGGCTGGACGGCCGCTGCGTTCGACTACTACGCCGAGATCGGCCGCGACTCTGCCGGCCGGGTGATTCCGCCGATCGAGTCCTCGCAGCTCGCCCTCGTTGTCAAGGACGCGCTGGGGGTCGTGGCCTGCATCGTCCCGTGGAACTACCCACTGCTCCTGCTGGCCTGGAAGCTCGCGCCGGCGCTTGCCGCCGGCAACACGACCGTCTGCAAGCCGTCCGAGATGACCCCATTGGCAACGCTTGCGATCGGGTCGTGCTTTGACCACCTTCCCCCGGGTGTCGTGAACATCATTGCCGGTGCGGGCGACGTGGGCGCCCCGCTCGCCGCCGACGCCCGCGTGGATTGCGTGGCGTTCACCGGATCGGTGGAGACGGGCAAGCGGGTCGCGGCCGCATGCATCGACCGCATGGCCCGCATGAACCTCGAGATGGGCGGCAAGGATCCCTTCATTGTCTGCTCTGACATGGCCGACCGGATCGACGTCGCCGCCAAGGGTGGCGCTTGGGCGGCGTTTCTCAATTCGGGTCAGGTTTGCACCTCGGCCGAGCGCTTCTACGTCATGGAGGATGTCTATGACGATTACCTGAACGCGCTCGTCGATCACACCCGTTCCCTGGTGGTCGGCGATCCGATGGCTGTCGATACCGACGTCGGCCCGATGATCTCGAGCGGGCAGCGGGCGAAGGTCGCCGGCCAGGTCGAGGCCGCCGTCGAGGCGGGCGCCGAGCTATTGACCGGTGGCGACATGCAAGGCAACCAGAGCGGATACTTCTATGGTCCAGCGGTCCTCACCGGAGTCCCCGAGGATGCAGATTTGCTGCGGGAGGAGACGTTCGGGCCGGTCGCACCGGTCGTGTCCGTCAAGAACCTTGACGAGGCGATCCGGCTGGCAAACGGGACTCGGTTTGGCCTCGGCGCGAACGTGTACACGCAAGATCTGAAAACGATCCTGCGCTGCATGCGAGAGATCAAGTCGGGCACCGTCTGGTTCAACGATCCCCTGACCGACAACGATGCGGGTCCGTTCGGCGGCTTCAAGCAATCCGGCCTGGGCCGCGAGCTTGGGCGCGAGGGCTTGGAGGCCTTCCAGGAAACGAAGCACGTCCACATCGAGACCGAGGTCGAGCTGAAGGACTGGTGGTATCCCTACGGAGGAGACAAATGATGGAATCTGCATCGGCAACACGCACGCTTCGTAACTACATCGGTGGCGGCTGGGTCGATGCGGCTGGTGGCGGCACCCTCGACGACGTAAACCCTGCGACCGGCGAGGTCGCTGCCCTGGTGCCACTTTCGGGCGCTGCCGATGTCGATGCGGCGGTGGCCGCCGCCCGGGGCGCATTCGGCGCCTGGCGCGCGACGGCTCCCCAGAAGCGGGCGCGTGCGGTGATGGCACTGCGCTCCGCGCTATGGGCCAACCAGGAGGAGATCGCCCGCCTGATCACCGACGATATGGGCAAGACGCTCGCCGACGCCCGCGGCGAGATCCTGCGTGGCATCGAGTCCACCGAGGCCGCCTGCGGGATTCCACACCTTTTGAAGGGGGAGAATCTTGAGGGCGTCGCCACGGGCATCGACGTCGAGATGGTTCGCCAACCGGTCGGTGTCGTCGCGGCGATCACGCCGTTCAACTTTCCGGCAATGATCCCGTTGTGGTTCCTGCCCTACGCGATCGGGTGCGGCAACACGTTCATCCTGAAGCCGTCCGAACGTGACCCGAGGCCAGCCGAGCGGATCTTTGAGCTGATCGCGGAGATCGACGAGATCCCGCCCGGCGTGCTCAACCTGGTTCACGGCGCCCACGACGCCGTGAACGGCCTGCTCGACCACCCCGGGATCGACGGGATCTCATTCGTCGGCCAGGCGTCAACCGCCCGCTACATCGCCGAGCGCTCGGCGGCTTCCGGCAAGCGCTGCCAGGCCCTCGGCGGGGCCAAGAACTCGCTCGTAGTGATGCCTGACGCCGATCTGGAAATTTCGATCCCGGCGATCATGAGTTCGTCGTTCGGCGCGGCGGGCCAGCGCTGCTTGGCCGGCTCCGTCTGCGTTTTGGTCGGCGACCGTGACCATCAGGACGCGACCCTGACCGCGCTCCGTGACGCCGCGGCCGCTCTCGGAACTGGCCCTGGCGACGTCGATGGTGTCGAGGTCTGCCCGCTGGTTGCACCCGAGGCGCGGGAGCGCATCGTCGCCGCGATTGACCGCTCCACCAACGCCGGCGACCGGATCGTCCTCGACGGGCGCGAGTCTGCCGACGCCGGGCCGGGCGGCACCCTGATCGGCCCGACGATCATCGAGACCTCCGACCATGAATCGGAGATCGCGCGGGATGAACTCTTTGGCCCGTTGCTGGCCGTCGTACGGGCCGATGACCTCGACGAGGCCCTCGAGTTCGTCAACGGCTCGCGCTACGGCAACGCGGGATCGATCTTCACCACCTCCGGCGACGCGGCCCGGCGCTACCGCTACGGCGTCGAAGCCGGAATGGTCGGCGTCAACATCGGGGTGGCCGCCCCGGTCGCCTGGTTTCCCTTCTCGGGCTGGAAGGACTCAATTGACGGCGATCTGCACGCAAATGGCACCGACGCCGTCGAGTTCTACACACGTAAGAAGGTCGTCACCTCCCGCTGGAGCTAGCGATCGGCACCCGGGCAGCTTCCAACCTGGGCCGCCTCGGTCTCCCGTGCCCGGTCGCCGATCTGGCCGCGCGTGATTGGGACGTGGTTGTTGTTGGCGCGGGACACAACGGCCTGACCGCCGCGGCCTACCTCGCCGAGGCCGGCCACAGCGTGCTCGTGCTGGAAAGCCGCGACCGGGTCGGGGGCGCCTGCACGCTGGAGCGACCGTTTGCCGACGATCGCTACGTGGTCAGTCCGTGCGCCTATGTGGCCGGGTTGCTTGACCAGCTCGTAATTGACGAGCTTGGTTTGCGTGCCCGCGGCGTTTCGATTCGAGCCGCGGACCCGGCCCTGTTCGTCCCGCTTGAGGATGGCACCGCGTTCGTCGAGTGGCTGGATGAGGAGCGGACGCTCGCGGGCTTTCGCGACCTCGGTGTTTCGGCAGCCGACCGGCAGGGCTACCTGGACTACCGGGAGCGCTTCGAGCGCTGCCGGCGGCTACTGCGCAAGGGGCCGCGCGACGCCTGGGTAGGCGACTCTCCCTCCCGCCCCGAGATCGAGTCCTTCCTTGGCGATGACCCTGCACTGATCGAGATCCTCTTCGAAGCGTCGATTGCCGAGGTGCTGGACCAACACATCGGGGACGAGCGTGTCAAGGATGCCCTCTACGGCCAGGGCCTGATCGCCGCCTACGGCGGCCCCCGAACGCCGGGCACGGCCGCAATCCACCTGATGCATCACATGGGCGAGCTGGACGGAGAGCCGGGAGCGTGGGGCTACGTCGATGGGGGAATGGGCGTGATCAGCTTCGCGCTCGCCGATGCCGCGAGGGACGCCGGGGCGCAGATCGCCTGCGGCGTGGCCGTGGGCGCAATCGTCCCCGGCGAAGGGGTCGAGCTTGTGGATGGCATGCGGATCCGCGCCTCGCGGGTAGTGGTCAACGCGGATCCAAAGGTCGCAATGGGGTTGCTCACCGGCGCGTCGATCCCAGCCGGATTCGCGCGCAGACTCAGCGAGTGGAAGGTGCGTAGCCCGGTCTTGAAGCTAAACGCCGCCCTGACGGAACTGCCTCGGTGGACTGCCGCCGGGGGCGAGTCCTGGCCCGCGGCGGGCACGGTCAACTGCCGCGAGTCGCTCGACGACGCGCAGGCGGCGTTCGAAGCCTGCGAGCGCGGCGAGCTCAAGATCGCATTCACGGAGATCTATTCCCAAACGGCGGCGGATCCCACGGTCGCGCCCCCGGACCGACACGTGATCAGCGTCTTTTGCCAGTACGCGCCGCCCGACGCTTTGGTCGCGCGTTGGGATGAGGGGCTGCGCGAGGACGCAGCCGAGCAGGCGTTCAGCCTGATCGAGCGCTACGCGCCAGGCACCCGGGAACGCGTCCTAGAGCATGAAGTGCTGGCGCCGCCCGACATCGAGGCGCGGGTCGGCCTGACCGGCGGCTGCATCTTCCAAGGCGAGTGCTTTCCCGATCAAATGTGGGACCGGCGGTTCGGGTCCCGCACGCCGGTCGATGGGCTCTATTTCTGCGGCGCGGCGACCCATCCCGGTGGCAGCGTGATCGGGCTCAACGGGCGAAACGCCGCGATGGCCGTCCTCAAGGACGGCGCCTAGGAGCCGGGAAGCCTGAGCGCCGCGGCGGAGGCTTCGCCGCCCTCTGGGAAGCCGGCGACCCTCACCCCGAGAAGTCGAACCGGACGGTTCGGCGCGTTGTCGTGAAGCAACTCCAATGCCACCGCGGTGATCGTCGCGACGTCGTTGACAGGGGCCTCGACGCTGCGGACCCGTGTGAATGTCTCGAAGTTGTCAGTTCGGACCTTGATTCCGATGGTCCGGCCGGCGAGCGAGCGCGCCTCAAGCTGCTCCGCCAATCGCCGAGCCTGCCCTCGAAGCACCTCCGCCATCGCGTCCAAGCCGTCGATATCGACGTCGAAGGTCGTCTCGACGGAGCGCGACTTGGCCTCGCGGTGAGTCGCGACCTCCGATTCCGAGCGAAAGTGCGAGCGATCGTGAAGCGCCTGCCCGTGGTTTTGGCCAAAGCGCTCGATGAGGCCCGGCACCGTGCAGCGCTGGAGCTGGCCCAGCGTCACAACCCCGTAGCTCCGCAGGCGCTCGGCGGTCTTGCGCCCAATGCCGGGGATCAGCCGCACGGACTCCGGCGCGAACCGCTTGACGGCTTGCTCCCTGGTCAAGACGACAAAGCCGCGCGGCTTTTCGGCATCGGATGCGACCTTGGCGACAAGCTTGTTCGGGCCAATCCCGACCGAGGCATCAAGCGCAAGCTCGTCGCGAATCCGTCGCACCAGCGCGCTCATGCGCGCCACCGGATCCGGAAGTGAAGTGACGTCAATGTATGCCTCGTCGAGTGAAAGGGGTTCCACCGGAACCCCGAGTTCGTCGATCAGCGCGCGGATCTCGCGCGAGCGCTCCCGATAGTGGGCGTGGTCAACGGGAAGAAAGACCGCCTCTGGGCACAGGCGCCGCGCCCTTGAGGCCGGGATCGCCGACCCCACGCCGAACTTGCGGGCCTCATACGACGCCGTGGTTACGACGGCTCGCGGCCCCGAGCCGGAGACGACGACGGGCTTGCCGACAAGTTCCGGGTGGCGGAGGAGTTCGACCGACACGTAGAACGCGTCCATGTCCAGATGGGCGATCCGCCGAGCCACCAATCCAGCGTACGCCCCCGGGTAGTCGGGTCAGCGGCCGATCTGGATGCCGACGCGCTCCGGGATCGCGGCGATCAGACGCGCGATCGGGTTCGGGCGGTGGCCCATCTCCTGGGCACGCTCCTTGTTGAGCAGCGCCTCACGAATCACCATCCCGCCCACGTAGCGCAGCGGTTCCGGCGGGACCAGCAGGGGTTTGGGCTCTACGATCGGCAGTCGCGAGTGCTCATCGCGGCGATCGAGCGCCAGCGCGGCCAATGAGTGCGCCACCATGCGCGAGGGCCCGACTCCGTTACCCGTGAAGCCAAACCCATGGTGAACCCGGCCGTCGAGAGTCCCGACGATTGGCGTGTGGCTCGGCGAGACGTCAATCGGACCTCCCCAAGCGTGGTCGATGCGGGTTCCCGTCAGCTCGGGAAAAAACCGGATGAGGTGGCGGATCACGGCAGCCGCGAGGCCGGCGTCAACCTCGGCGTGCCCGCGCATGCGAACGCCCGGAACAACCCTGCCGCCGCCCCAGCCGAACGCGATCCGGTCGTCGTCGGTGGTTCTGAAGTAGTGCAGCATGTGACGGGCGTCGGTGATGCACTCCCCACCGCGCCAACCGATCCGATCCAGAAGCTCGGGAACGGGCTCGGTGACGACCATGTGGCTTGAGGTGAGGGTCAGGCGACGCCGCAGGGGTCCGATCGCTTCCTGAGCGCCGCCCGACGCCAGTACGGCCTGCGGGGTCAGCACGCTTCCCGCCGCAGTGCGCACCCGGACTGAATCTGGCCCCACGTCGAGTCCGATGGCTGGCGAATGCTCGAAGATCCTGATCCCGGCGTCGATCACCCTGGCCCGAAGTCCCAACACCAGTCGCGCGGGGTTGACGGTCGCCGACCCCGGGAAGAAGGCCCCCGCCCGAAAGAGCGGTGAATCGCAGCGGGCCCTGACAAGCGCCGGATCCAGGGCGGTGACCACACCGGCCTCGCCAAGCTCGCCGCAAGCGTCAACGGTTTCCGACCACACATCGTCGAACGCGGGCGCTGTCGAGACCTGCAGGTACCCGCCCCGCCGAAATCCCGCATCAACATCCTGATCGGAGCACCACGTCCCGATTTCATCAACCGCCGCCTGGGCCGCGTGCGCGACCGCGAGTGCCCCGGGATCGCCGAATCGCTCGCGCATCGAGGCCAGGCTGAACCACATCGAATTGACGAATCCGCCGTTACGGCCGCTCGGGCCGCTGCCACAAACGGCGGACTCAAGCACGGCGACCTTTGCGTTCGGCTCGAGTTCCTGGATCAGCCATGCGGTCCAAAGCCCGGTGAAGCCGCCACCGATCACCACCACGTCGGCGTGCTCGTCAGAGATCAGGGCCGGAGCAGGCTCCGGGACAGGCTCTTGTGCAAGCCACCAACCGTGGGCGTCGTGGATCACGGCTCGGAGTTTGCCGGGCCGAGCCTCAGATTGCCGGCTCGGCGGCGCGATTGGCGTGCCGCTCGATCTGTTCGCGCTGAACCGAGCGGGGGGTGGCACCGGCGACACGGCGATGCCAGCCGCCGTCCTCGGCCAGATCCCACCCGTTCGCGTTGTCCGCCAGGCTCGAGCCGAGCACGTCGAGAAGTTCCGCGCGAACGGCGCTGTCCGTCACCGGGACGACGAGCTCAACCCTGTTGTAGAGATTGCGCGGCATCAGGTCCGCCGAACCGATCAGCACCGTCGGCTCCTCGCCCGGGCGCTCGAAACTGTAAATCCGCGAATGCTCGAGGAAGCGGCCGACAACGGAGACGACGCTGATGTTCTCCGACACCCCGGGGACGCCCGGGCGAAGGCCACAGATTCCGCGGACGTTGAGTTGCACCTCAACCCCGGCCTGGGAGGCGCGATAAAGCGCCTGGATGCAGGATGCATCCAAAAGCGAGTTCATCTTCAGCCGGATTCTGGCCGGGCGGGCGCTGGAATGGGACTCGATCGTGCGTTCGATCTCGGCCAAGAGCTCGCGACTCAAGTGGCGAGGCGCCACCAGCGCCTTGCGAAAGCCCTTCGGGCGGCCGTATCCGGTCAGGAAGTTGAACATCTCGGCGATGTCCGCTCCAAGATCCTCGTCGCAGGTGAACAGGCCCAGATCGGTGTAAACGCGAGCCGTCTTCGGGTTGTAGTTGCCGGTGCCGATATGCGCATAGTGGCGCACGCCCTCGCCTTCCCGGCGTACAACCAGGATGCACTTGACGTGGGTCTTGAGCGCCGGGATCCCATAGACGACGTGGACCCCAGCCTGCTCCAGCTTCTTGGCCCAGGCGATATTCGCGCGCTCGTCAAAACGCGCCTGGAGCTCGACCATGCAGACGGCCTGCTTGCCGCGCTCAGCGGCCGCGATCAAGGACCGAACCAACGGCGAATCGGCCGACGTCCGGTACACGGTCTGCTTGATGGCAAGCACGTCGGGATCGGTCGCCGCCTGCCGGATGAACCGCTCGACCGATGTCGAAAAGGAGTCGTAGGGGTGATGGACCAGGATGTCGCCCTCACGGATCGCGGCGAATATGTCCGGCTCCTCGCCCTCCTCATTGCGAAGGCGCGGCTGGGTCACCGGCGTGTGCGGCGGGTCTCGCAGCTCCTCGCCGAGTCCCGACAGGTCGTGGATGTCCCACAGATCCGTCAGATCCAGCAGGCCAGCCACCTCGAAGACGTCGCGCTCCTCCAGGCCCATCGCCGCCACCAGCTTGGCGCGGAGCTCCAGATCCATCCCCGCCTCAACCTCGAGACGAACAACCTCGCCGAACCGGCGCCGCCGTAGTTCCTCCTCGACAGCGCGCATGACATCGTCGGCCTCGTCGTTGACGTCATAGTCCGTGTCCCGCGTCACTCGGAAGAACGAGTAATCCAAAACTTCCATGCCCGGAAACAGCGATTCGAGGTTGGCGGCGATCAGGGTGTCAAGCGGGACCAGCAGCGAACCCTCGTCCCCGACCGCTAAGAACCGCCCGAGGAGCTCCTTCGGAACCTTGACGCGCGCCAGCACCTCCACGTTCTCACGCGGGTCGTGCAGGCGCACCAGGAGGCTCAGCGAAAGGTTCGAGATGTAGGGAAACGGACGACCCAGCCCGATGACGAGCGGGGTCAGCGCCGGAAAGACGGTGCTCTTGAAGACACGCGCCAGGTCGTCAGCTTGGGATGCCGATGCTTCCGCGGCGGGCAGAACCCTGACGCCGTGCTGAGCAAGCTCCACGCGCAACGACTTGAAGGCGGCGCTGATCCGGCCGCGCTGGCGATCCACAATCTCATGGATCGCCTCGACCTGATCGGTGGCGCTGATGCCATCCGGGCCCACGGGCGTCGCGGCCAGCCTCGATCTTCGCCTCCAGGTTCGCAACCCTGACCATGAAGAACTCGTCCAGATTGGACTCCCAGATGGCGCAGAACTTGATCCGCTCAAGCAAGGGGACGGACGCGTCCTCCACCAATTGCAAGACCCGGTCGTTGAACTCCAGCCACGAGAGCTCGCGATTGAAGTAGAGGGTCGGATCCTCGAGGTCGGGGGCACCGGCTCCAACCGCCTCGGCGGCGAGCTCAAGCCCAGGCGTCTGAGTGCTTGCGTTGGTGGAATCCATGCCCGCATGAATCGTAGACCCGCACGTCTGACTTTCCGAACACGGCCGGTGAACGATTCCCAAGTTGCACGCGGTGCCGGTGTGCGCCTAGCCCAGCTCGTCGCGCAGCCGCTCCCAGATCGCCAATCGTTCCTGCTCCAGCCAGAACTCCTGAAAGCGCTCGAAGTCGCTGTTGCGGCCGACGCTGATCCGGTCGGCAAGGGCCACGAGCCCCGCAACCAATTCTGACTGCCGCCCGATCTGCCCCGCGTGGAGGCGAATCCGGTCGAGCATCTCGTCAGCATCGTGCAGATCGCCGAGGATTCCCTGCAGCTGCCGGGCGGAGCGGCGCGCCTGCGCGGCATTCGGCCCGAAACAGGACTCGGTGAGCTCGAGGACATAGCGCAGGCGCTTCGCCGCGATTCGCAGGTCGTGTTGTTTGGCGACCCGATCTTCGCGAAGCGCCTTTGGGGCGAGCGCAAGCAGCTCATCGAGGCGCGAACCGACGATTCGCCCGGCGATCGGAGCCAGCGGAGCGCCCGGATCAAGGCCACGTATCTTGCGTGCCTTCAACCGGCAGCCCGGTCCGGATCCGCCGTCAACACAGAAAGCCGCACGCCGAACTCGCGTAACCGATCCGCCGTGACGAAGCCAGCTAGCACGGCGTTCGCCCGCTCCCGCTCGTCCTCCAGACCGCGCAAGAGCGAATCGACCGCGGCACCCTCCGCATCCTGCGCTTCGGCGCGAATCTCCCCCAGCGCCACGATGGCAACGTCGCGGTCACGGCGCTCCCCGAGCGCATCCGCGAGCGCCTTGACGTCGCGAAGTGCCGCCTTGAACTCGCGCTTGGGAAAACACGGTTTGAACACCTCAAGGGCGGCCCGAAGGCGCCGCGTCGCCACCCGCATGGCGTGGACGCGTTCAATATCCGTGGTGTCGAGGACACCTGTCGCGTGGGCCCTCACCTCATCGGCTCGAACGGTGATGACGCGTCGGGCCACCGACCCATAAGCGTCACCGGCGGCGATGCCCCGGATCTCGCGCGCCTTGGCCATCAGCGGCTGCGGCGCTCCCTAGGCTGCGATCGTCGCTTCGGATGCCCCGTTTGACGAGTCGTTCAGAAGCTCCAGGATCACGCCCTCGCGAAGTCCGCCCTTGCCGATCTGAAGCGGTTGGCCAAGCAGCTCCGTGAACTTCTCCAGGATGAGGACGCCAGCCGGCAGGATCCTGACCCGGCGCGGATCAAGCTCAAATCGCTTGGCCACGTCTTCGATCGAATCGCCGGCAAGGACCCGAACGCCGCGCTCAAGCGTCTCGTACTCGAGCAGCGCTCCCACGAGCGTTCGCAGCGAAGTCGCGCTGCCGCCAACGGCCACCGCCTGCTCGGGCTTCGGCACATCGACGCCCTCGAAAAAGTCGTCGAGATGGTCACGCAACTTTCGAATCTCGCCCGGGGACGGTGGATCGGACGAAAGGAACTCATCGGTCAAATTGCCCGACCCGATCTTGAACGACTTGACCCACTCGCCGCCACCGCTGACGCTGCCGACGATGATCTCGGACGAGCCGCCACCCACATCAACAACGCCGACGTCGCCCTCGACCGGATGGCCCAGCGTCTTCGTCGCGCCGACAAACGCCAGGTGGCCCTCCTGCTCCGCAGAGAGGACGTCAACATCGTGGCCCGCCTGTTTGGCGATCTTCTTGACGGCCTTCTTGCTGTTGTCTGCCTCGCGAATTGCGGCCGTCGCGACGATGCGAATCGCCTGGGCACCAAGCTCCTGGGCCAGCCGCACCTGGGTCGCCACGACTTCCGCGACCTCCTCGATCTTGGCCGCCGAGATCGAGCCGTCGCGCTTCGTGTCGGCGCCGATCTGCGTGTAGGCGCGCTGCTCCATGACCTTGCGGAGCTGGCCGTCCTGCGGTTCGGCGACGAGCACGCGCGTGGTGTTCGAGCCAATGTCGATCGCAGCGCAGAGCATCGTTTTCGTGTTCATCGAGTGTGGCAGACGATGCGGATAACGAGGTCGGGCATCGATCACGCCGGCGGCGCTGGTTTGCCCTCCTCGTAGAGCCACTCCTCGAAGCGTGGCGGCGACTCGCCGGCCACCTCCGTGACGAGCGCGATCAGATCGTCGGTATTCACGTTTTGGCCCGCGTTTTCAGTCGCCCACCGCTCGAGCACGTCCTCGAAGTCCGCATCGCCGATCCCCTGGCGCAGAACCTCCAGCGCCATCGCTCCACGGTCGTAGACGGAGGCGTCGAAGAGCTCCTCTGGCCCGGGCAGGCCGGCAGGAGGGTACTTCCAGAAGTCGCTCTCAGGCTCCCGGTTGTACAGCTGATTGAACTTCGCTTCGGTACTCCTGCCACCAGCCCGCTCCTCGCACAGCCACTCCATGTAGGTGGCGAAACCCTCGTTTAGCCAAATCTCATCCCAGGCGGCAAGCGAGACGGAATCGCCGAACCATTGATGCGAGATCTCGTGGACCACGAGATCAAGTCCCGGCCCATGTGGGTAATAGGGCCGTGTCTGGGCCTCCAGCGAAAAGCCGAGCGACGATGGATCAACGATTCCACCCGTCTGTGAGAACGGGTAGGGACCGGCGACGCCCGCCAGGCATCTGTGGGCCCTGCGGGTACGCCGGTAGAGCCGGCGTTCGGTGCGCGGAGATAGCCGCGCGTCGATCGCCGCTAGGTAGTTCGTACCGCGGATCGTACGGCGGTCGATCCGAAACCGCCCAATCGCGACAACCGCCAAGTAACTCGCCATCGGCTCGGCCTGCCGCCAGATCGTCGTCAGCGTTCGCCTGGTCCTGGCTCGCCGCGCCAGCCTGCCGTTAGCGACGCCCGTGAGTCGCCGCGGAGTTGTCAGCCGGATCACGAAGCTGGCCTTGTCCGTCGGATGGTCGTTGACGGCAAGCCACGATGTGGTGCCCAGGGGTTCCGAGACGGCCACAGCGCCGTCCGCGGTCTGCGTCCACCCCTCCCGGGATCCGTCGGGGTCGGTCACCTGATGGGGCCTGCCCGCGAAGACGATGCGGACCTTGAACCCAGAACCATTGTCGATTCCCGACGACGGTGTAATCGTCAGCTCCGGTCCGTGGCGGGCAAACCCTGCCAGGTCGCCGTCGAACCTGACCGCCTTGATCGGCGGTCCCCGGAAGTCGAGGTTGAACGCGGACAGGTCGGCGGTTGCGACAGCGTCGATCACCTCGACCACGCGAATCCGGCCGCTGGCGCGGTATCGCAGCGAGACGTCGTAGCGGTCAACCTGATAGCCGCCGTTGCCCGCCTTCTTGAAGAAGGGATCGCCGACACCCGACGCTCCGGGCGCGTATACCCCGGCCGGAGCGCTCGTTGCAACGCCGAGCGCTAGGGCAATTCCAACCGTGGCGATCGTCGTTGGCCTACGCATACCCGTAAGGCGACGCTACCAAGCGCCGCCGTCGGGGTGGCGGCGAGAGGAACTAGTGCGCCGGGGCCGAGAGCGAGGTGTCGTCGGGGTGAGAGGCATCCTCGAACTCCTGGAAGAGTCCGGTGACGACGTAGGCGACCTGCTCACCGATGTCCACCGCGTTATCTCCGATCCGCTCAAGCGCGCGCGCCGCCAGGATCATGGTCATGGCCCACTCGCGTCGATCGTGGTCATCTCCGATCTCGATCGCGATCTGGAAGCACTCCTTGTTCAGGTCGTCAACGACGTCGTCCTGGCGAACAAGGTCCCGCGCGAGTTCGACATTGCGGTCCCGGAAAGCCTGCTTTACCTGGGTCACGAGCGACCGAACGTGCTTGCCCATCGCCGCGATGTTGTTCTCCATCCGTTCGTCGGAAGGAGGCTGGCGGCCAACGAGCGGGACCATCTTGGCGATGTTCACGCACTGATCACCCATCCGCTCGATGTTCTTCATCACGTAGAGCAGGGCGGAGATCAAGCGCAGGTCGCTGGCAACTGGCGCCTGGGTGGCGATCATGGTCAGCAGGCGCTGGTGCACCTCCAGATAGCGGCCGTCAAGCACGTCGTCCTCAAGCGCGACCAGTTGCGCCAACTCGGTATCGCGGTTCTGCACCGCCTCGATGGCCCGGTCGAGCGCCTGCGCAACCAGGTCGAGCGCGTCAAGCGCCCGCTCCTCGAGGCCTGCCAGGTCCACTTGGTAGTGCGTACGTGCCACTTCCGGCATCTAGCCCACCTTCCCGGAGACGTAGTCCTCGGTCCGGCGATCCGCCGGGTTCGTGAAGATCTTGTCGGTTTGGTCGTACTCGATGACCCGTCCCCAGCGGTTCTTCTCCGTCGAGTCGAGTTCGACGATCAAAAATGCGGTCATGTCCGACACCCTGGCAGCCTGCTGCATGTTGTGGGTGACGATCACGAACGAGTAGCGGCTCTTTAGATCCAGCATCAGTTCCTCGATCTTGCCGGTCGAGATCGGGTCGAGGGCGGAACAGGGCTCGTCCATCAGGATCACGTCAGGCTCGACCGCCATGCAGCGGGCAATGCAAAGCCGCTGCTGCTGACCGCCAGACATGCCGAACGCGTTGTCCGCGAGGCGGTCCTTGACCTCGTCCCAAAGGGCGGCGCTGCGCAGCGCCTCCTCGACGATTTGGTCCATGTCCCCCTTCGTTCCGAGGATGCGAGGACCAAACGCGATGTTGTCGTAGATCGACTTGGGAAACGGATTCGGCTTTTGGAAGACCATTCCGATTCGCTTGCGAACCTCGACCGGATCGATCTTCGGGCCGTACAGGTTCTGGCCGTGATAGAGCACCTCGCCCGCCACCTCGGCCGCAGGGATCAGATCATTCATGCGATTCAGACAGCGGATCAAGGTTGACTTGCCGCAGCCGGACGGACCGATCAGTGCCGTGATCTGGTTCTGCGCAATGTCCATGGTCACGTCAGACACCGCCAGGTTGCCGGAGTAACGGACGCTGACATCGTTCAGGTTGAAGATCGCGGGGTGCGTCTGGGGGCTGATCGGCGGCGCATCCGCCACCCCGCTAGAGCGATGAACTTCCGCCGCGGCTTCCTCCCGCTGAGTTCGCCCTGGGTCGGTCACTGAGGTTTCCACTCTATTCCACCTACCACTTCTGCTCGTATCGGTTTCGGAGCCAAATGGCCACCGCGTTCATCGCCAGCAAGATCACCATCAGGACGATGATCGCCGACGCAGCAAGCGCGTGGAACTCGGTCCGCGAGTCCGCCGTCCAGCCGAAGATCGTGATCGGCAGGGCTGAAAATTCACCATCCAGGATGCTGACGCTGGAACTGGTCAAGAAGGCCACCGCGCCGACGACGATCAGGGGCGCCGTCTCGCCGATCGCACGAGACAAAGCAAGGATCACACCGGTCGCAATGCCTGGAATTGACGCCGGCAGAATCTGCTTCCAGATCGTCTGCCACTTCGTCGCGCCAAGGGCCATGGAACCCTCGCGAATGGACGACGGCACCGCTCGGAGCGCCTCGCGTCCCGTAACGATCACCACGGGCAGCACCAGCAGGCCCAGGGTCAGGCCGCCGGCGAAGACGACGTTCCCGAGGCTGAGCGGTCCGCGGACCAGGAAGGCCAGGCCGAGCACGCCGTAGACGATCGAGGGAACGGCTGCGAGATTTTGAATGTTGACTTCGATGAAGCGGTTAATCCAGCGATTGCTGTCGGCGTACTCCTCCAAATAGATCGCGCTTGCGACTCCGACCGGGATGATGAAGGCGGCGCACACTGCCATCAGATAGAGCGTGCCGTTGATCGCGGGACCGATGCCGGAGCTGGCCGGGTCGATGCGTGACGGTGTGTCGGTCAGGAAGGTTCCGGTAAGGCCTCCCGCGCCATCGATCAAGATGTCGATCAGAAGGACGACCAGGGTCAGCAGTGCCAGGCCGAGCAGGAACATCAGGCTGCCGGCGAAGGCGACCTCCTTGATCTGGGTCGAACGGCTCCGAACGAACCCGGTGCCGGGCATTGGCACCGCAGCCGCATCAGCCGACGGGGGGGCAGGACTCATTCGTACACCTGCCGATACTTCCGCACGAACCGAATCGCGATGACGTTCATCGCCAGCGTCAGGACGAAGAGGATCAGGCCACAGGCGAAGATCGACTCGTAGCCGATCGATCCGGACGGGTTGTCGCCGTCCGCCGCGGAACCCATGAAGGTGGTGATCGTGGCGAAGCCGTCGGTGGGGTTGATGCCGAAGTTGGGCTGCAAACCGGCGGCGAGCAAGACGATCATGGTCTCGCCCACCCCGCGCGAGATCCCGAGGACCACCGAAGCGACGATCCCGGAGATTGCGGCGGGGATAACGACCCGGGTTGCGACCTGCCGACGGGTCGAGCCGAGCCCGTACGCGCCCTCCCGGAGCCCCATCGGCACCGCGCGCATCGCGTCTTCGGAGATCGACGCGATGGTGGGCACGATCATGATCCCCATGACGATGCCAGCCGACAGCGCGTTGAAGATGCTGACCTTGAAGCCGAGCCCCTGCAGGATCTCCGGCGTGACAAAGGTGAGCGCGAAGTAGCCGAAGACCACCGTCGGGACACCAACCAGAACCTCCAGAACCGGCTTGACGACCTTGCGAACCCGCGGCGAGGCGTACTCGGCGAGATAGACCGCCGACCCGAGCCCGATCGGGACCGCGACGAGGACGGCGATTCCGGTAATCAGGAAGGTTCCGTTCAGAAGCTGCCAGATGCCGAATGTCGGATGCGCATCGAACAGCGGCCCCCACGAGTCGTCGGTAAAGAACTTGGTGCCGACCTCTTTGAAGAACGGGATCGATTGGGTCAGCAGCGACACAAGGATCCCGATGGTCGTCAGCACCGAGACTGCGGCCGCCAAGAACAGCAGCGCACGAATTGCCTCCTCGCCCCAACGGCGGCGTCTGGCGCCGAGGGGGGGCCGTCCCCCCGGCGCCGGGCCGCCCGTGATCTGTTTGCCGGCTTCCACCGTGTTTTGTGTCGGCGGTAGCCGGCGCGGCGACCTAGCCGAGCGCTCCCTCGAAGGCGGCGCTCGTCTCGCTCGCCTGGGTCTCGTCCACGGGGACGATCAGAGCGGCCTCAGCAATCGCGGCCGCGTTATCGACCACGTACTGCATGAACCCTGCGACGCTCTCGTCGCGCAGCGCTTGGCTCGACGGGTACATGAACAGCGGCCGCGCAAGCGGCGCGTAATCGCCCGCCTGGATCGCCGCGGATGACGGTTCGATACACCCGTCACCCGCGTCAACGGCCACCAGGTTGAGCCGGTCGATGTTCTGCTCGTAGTACGAGAATCCGAAGTACGCCAGACCCGCCTCGTCGCCGCCGACGCCGGTCACGAGCTGGTTGTCGTCCTCGGATGGCTGGTAATCGCTTCTGCTCCGGCCTTCCGCGCCGTTGATCTCGTCGGTGAAGTAGTCGAACGTCCCCGAATCCGTGCCGGGTCCGTAAAGGCTGACGCTCACGTCGGGGAGCGGCTCGCCCGTCTCGGCATCGTCGCCGAGGTCGCTGTAGTTGTTGACTTTGTCGTCGGTCCAGAGCTGCGCGAGTTGATCCGTGGTCAGACACGAGATCTCAAGCGCCGGGTTGGTGACAACGGCGATGCCGTCGTTGGCAACGGTGAGCTCGGTGTACTTGACGCCGTTCTTTGCGCAAACCGGAACCTCTTCCTTGGCGTCGATCGGTCGTGACGCGTCGGATACCTCGATCTCGCCGGCGCAGAACTTCTCGAATCCGCCGCCGGTACCGCTGGCGCCGACCGAGATCCTCACGCCCGGATTCTCCTCATTGAACAGCTCAGCGGCTGCCTGGGCAAAGGGCTCAACCGTGCTCGAGCCGTCGATCGAAACCTTGCCGGACAATCCCGCAGCGCCGTCGGTGCCGCTCGAACTCGAGTTGCCGTCGCCGCAGGCTGTCAACGCAAATGCGACAACGCCACCCGACAGGGCGACGAGAAGGCGATTTCGTGTTTTCACGTTTCTTTGAATTCTATTTCTTTTCATGTGAAAAGAAGGGTTCCAGCACTCGTGGGGCGTCTTGTTACAGACTCGGCACCAGGGTGTGAAGAAGCTGTGAAATCCCGGTTAGGTGACCGTGCGGGTCGCCTGGGCCGCCACCTGAGTCACGTCCGCGGTTACCTGAGCGGATGGAACGTCGCCCGAACCGGGGACGTCGGGCTCGGCCTCAAAGCGGTAGCCGACTCCGAAGTGGGTGTGGATGTAGGACCAGCCCGGCGAGTGCTTGGTGAG
Source organism: uncultured bacterium (assembly GCA_963701205.1). Taxonomy (GTDB): domain Bacteria; phylum Actinomycetota; class Thermoleophilia; order Solirubrobacterales; family 70-9; genus JALZKA01. Next base: position 786,347 of record OY969575.1, read on the forward strand.
CTTCGAGCGCAGCTTGCGGATGAAGACGTCAACTGAGCGATCCCCGTGGGCCATCGAGTAGCCCCAGACCCGTTGATAGATATCGTCGCGCTCGATCACCGTGCCCTCGGCATCGGCAAGGCAGGTCAGCAGCTCGAACTCGCGGCGGGTGAGTCCGATCGACGCCCCAGAGACGAAGGCCTGAAACTGATCGGGGCGGATCTCCAACTCGGCAGCCACGGTGGGGCCCTCGTCACCGCGTGGCCGGCTCCGGCGGCGGCGACGCACAACGGCCTCAACCCTGGCGATGACCTCCTCGGGGTGGCACGGCTTGCTGATCCAGTCGTCGGCGCCGATGCGCAGGCCCCGGACGCGTTGGGCGACGGTTGAGCCCTGGCTGACCACGAGCACCCCGAGCTCCGGAATCATCGAACAGACTCGCTCCAGGTAGTCCCAGCCAAGCACCCCAAGCGCCGAAGGATCGACGAGGAGCGCGTTCAGCTTCAGCGCAACGAGCTCGTCGGCGGGCGGCGGGCTCGAGAGCACGCGGTACTCCCATCCGGCGGCCTCAAGACGTTTGGTGAGGACGCGGACGAACCCTGTGTCGGTATCGATGACGGCGAGCCGGACCGCGCCGGGCTGATTGCTCATCGTGCCCAAAGGGTAGAGCGCCGGGAGGCCAACCGGCCGGGGCTTCACAAAGGTTTCACAAGGCTGCGCGGTCGGACGAGCGGCGGTTTGCGACCGGTCCCTTTGTCGGCCTAGAAGGTGGCGCCCCGGACGCCGAGCGCAATCAGGATCAGAACACCGGCGCCAAGCAGCAGGCGATAGACGACGAACACGTTGTAGCTGCGACTTGCTACGAAGCGCAACAGGCCGGCGATCGCCAGGTATCCGGAAATCGCCGACGCGATGATTCCAACGATGATCGGGCCCGCGACGTCGGGTGGCAGGCCTTCGCGGATCGCCTCCGCGCCTTTGTAGGCCGCGGCACCGGCGGTTGCCGGCACGAGTAAAAGGAAGCTGAACCGCGCTGCCGCCTCGCGCGTGAGGCCGAGGAAGCGCGCGGCCGTAATCGTGACTCCCGATCGGGACGTCCCAGGCGCCAGCGCCAATGCCTGCGCAAGGCCGACGTAGATCCCGTCCCTGGCGCGGATGGTGTCCGCTTCGCGGCGCTGCGGCAGACGGTCGGCGATCCCGAGTAGAAGCCCGAAGAAGATCAGCTGCAGTGCGATCATCCAGGGCTCGCCCAGCTCATCGTCGATGAAGTCATTTCCGAGGAGGCCGACGATCACTGCGGGAATCGTCGCCATGATCACGATCCAGGCAAGGCGCCCGTCGGGGTCTCCCATCGCACGCTGGGAGACGGTTCGCACGAAGCCCTTGGTCATCGCCCAGAGGTCCCTGCGAAAGTAGAAGATGACGCCAATCAGCGTGCCGATGTGCAGGGCAACGTCAAAGGTCTTGTTGAACCCCGGGTTCTCGCGCAGGAACTCGTAATCCTGGAGCCAGGGAACGAGGACCAGGTGGCCCGATGAGGAGATCGGCAGGAACTCCGTCAGCCCCTGGACGATTCCCAGTAGTAGCGCTTCCAACCAGGACATCGAGGCGGGATCGTAGTCGGGTAGAGTTCGCGCTGATGAACCGGATGCGACGCACTGCCATCCTCACCGGGGCCGGGCTCGTCTGCGTGCTGGCGCTGGCCCCGCTCGCCTTTGCCGCCGACGGTGAAGGCCTCTACGGTCGCACCAACGACAAGGTGATCACCTTCTTTTCGCTTGGCGTACTCGCTTTCTTTGCGATCTTTGTGACGGTCGCTTCGATCGTCCAGCACCGGCTTGAGACGCGCAAGGAGCGCGTTCGCCAGGACATCGAACGCCTGCGCAAGCCGTAGGGGCAACTCCGCCGGAATGCTCTGCTTCGCGTCCGCTTCCGCCGGGTCAGGTTGAGTTGCGGCGCGGCAGGTAAGCAAGGATTTGGAGGACGGCGATGAGTGACGAGGTTCGGTACGAGCGCATTGGGGCGGCTTCCGTTCTGACGATCACGCGGCCCGAGCGCCGCAATGCCGTCGATGCCGCCACGGCGCTGGCGCTGCGCGAAGGGTTCGATCGGTTCGAAGCCGATGACGATGCTCGGGTTCTGGTGCTCACCGGCCAGGGGCCCGAAGCGTTTTGCGCCGGAGCCGACCTGAAGGCCTTTGCCGAGGCGGCAGCGTCCGGGGTCGATGCCGAGGAGTGGCTGGCGCAATTTGCAGACGGCCCCCTGGGCTTTACCCGCCTGACGCCTTCGAAGCCGACAATTGCCGCGATCTCCGGATGGTGCCTGGCGGGCGGGCTCGAACTCGCTCTCTGGTGCGATTTGCGAATCGCTACCCAAAGCGCCCGCCTTGGCTTTACGGAGCGTCGTTTTGGCGTGCCGCTGATCGACGGCGGCACGCAGCGCCTGCCGAGGATCGTCGGCATGGGCCGGGCCCAGGAGATGATCCTGACCGGTCGCATCGTGGATGCCGGCGAGGCCCTGTCGTGGGGACTCATCAATGAGGTGGTGGACGAGGGAGCGCATCTTGAGCGGGCGCTGGCGATGGCCGAGGGCCTCGCCGCGTTTCCCCAGCCGACGATGCTCTCCGACCGCCGCGCCGCGATCGAGGGAATCGGCATGACCTTCGCCGACGGGCTGGCCAACGAAGCGCGCCTTGGCGAAGCTTCCCTGGCCACGGGCGCCAAGGGCGCCGCCCGCTTCGCGGACGGCGAGGGCCGCGGCGGCGCGGGCGCGGGCGTCTGACCCCACCGAGTGCGGGGTTGTGAGGGCATTGGCCCTCTAACCCCTCACTCGCGGAGGATGGCGCGGGCGCGGAGGGCGCCCAGCGGGATGCTGAGCGCGAAGATCGCCACGGCGACGAGCGCGATCGAGGCGCCCGCGGCGGTCTGCAGATAGTGGCTGGCATACAGGCCCCCCACCCCCGCGAGGACGGCTGCCACGGTCGCGAGCCCAAGGACGGCGGGCAAATTGCGGCCGACCCGCAACGCGGCGGCGCCCGGCGCGATCAGCAGTGCAACGACAAGAAGGTTGCCTAGGGCCTGAACCGCCACCAGCGTCGTCAGCGCAAGCAGGCCCAGAAGCGCGAGTTCGGTCCAACCGGGGGATGCGCCCAGGGCCGGGGCGGCCTGCCGGTCGAAGGCGACCAGCGCCAGCGTGCGGCCCAGCGCCAGCAGCGCGACCATCACGACCAGACCGAGCGCCGCAGTCGCCACAAGATCCGACCCGGTCACGCCGAGTGGATCGCCGAACAGGATCTCGCCAAGTCGGGCTGGAACCTCCGGGCGGAGCGCCAGCATCACTCCGGCGCCGAACAGCGTCGTCACGACCACCGCGTTGGCCGTATCCGCCCCGACCCCGCGCAGGCGACTGGCGACGCCGACGCCGACGAACGCAACGGCAAGGCCGCCTGCCGCACCGACCATGATCGGGACCCCGGCCAACGCGGCCAACACCAATCCGGGCAGCGCCGCATGGGCCAGGGATTCGGCGGCGTAGCTTTGCCGATAGATCACGATCCAGGTCCCAAGCGGCCCACAGACCATCCCCAGCAGAACGACCTCCAGCAGGGCGCGACGCGCGATCTCGCCGGAAAACGGGTCTGTGAGCGCGTCCAGCATCAATGCGAATGGTGTTGAACGACGACCGCCTGCCCGCCGTCACCGAACCGGATCAACTCGCCCCCGTAGGTGCGCTCAAGCGTGGCTGCGGTGAGCGCCTCCTGCGGGATCCCCCACGCAATTTGCTCGCCGTTCAAGCACAGCACCAGGTCGAAATCACGGGCCTGCTGGATGTCGTGCGTGGCGACCAGCAGCAGGTGGCCGCTCGAACGAAGGTCAGCCAACAGGGCGAGGACGCGATCGCTTGACGGGGCGTCAAGGCCGCTGAGCGGTTCATCGAGCAGCAGAATCTGAGCGTCCTGCGCCAGCGCCCGCGCGATCAGCGCCCGCTGCCGCTCACCCCCCGACAGCTCGCCGAACGGAACCCGGGCGCGCCGCTCAAGACCAACACGCTCGAGCGCGGCATCGGCGCGGCGGCCACGCTCGGGGCCCAGCCGGCGAAACCAGGAAGCGCCAGCGTAGGTTCCCATCAGGGCGACGTCCCGCGTTGATACCGGAAAGTCAAGTCGGGCTCGTTCGGTCTGGGGGACGTAGGCAATTCGGCCCCGAACCTCAAGTTTGCCGCTGCTGTGCGGCAGTTCGCCGAGCAACGCGCGAAACAGGGTGGTCTTGCCACCGCCATTGGGACCGAGGATCGCAACCAGGCGACCGGGGCCCACCCCGAACTCGATATCCCTGATCGCGTCGTGATTCGAGACGTAGCCGGCGCGGAGGCCGTGAACGGAGACCAGGTCAGCGGTCATGCCGGGACTCTTCCCAACACACTTCGAATGCCGAGGCAGACAAAGAACACGAGTCCCGCCAGCGTGGCGATTGCGGCTCCCGGTGGAACGTCGAGCGCGTAGGCCAGACGCAACCCGACGACACCTTCAGCGAGCGCAAGCGCCCCGGCGCCAAGCTCGAGCGCCGTCATGCTGCGGGCAAAGAGACGGGCGGTCGCGGCTGGGACGACCAGGATCGCCGACACCAAAAGCGCTCCGACGGCCTCGAGGGCAACCACGGCCGCCACGGCGATCGCCGCCAACAGGACGAGGTCCGCGAGCCGCGACGAAAGACCCAGCGATTTCGTCGCGTCGGGGTCGAACCCGACGGCGATCCAGGTCCGTCGAAAGACCGCCGCCGCGAGTCCGATTCCGGCCAGCGCCAAAGCCCCGTCGCGGAGCTCATCGGAGCCGATCGCAAGCAAGCTTCCGAAGAGCAAACGGTCAACGCCCGACCCCGACTCAAAGACATCACTTGCAAGCACGACGCCGGCCGCCAGGGCAGCCACAAGGAGCAGGCCGGTGGCAGCGTCGCGTCCCAGCTTCCGGACCCGTCCAAGACCCTCCAGGGAGCCGGCGAAGAGACCACCGACGCCAAGCGCCATCAGGCCCGGTGCCACGCCTGCCGGACCGGCCAAGACGAGTCCCGGGAAGGCGGCGGTGCCCATGGAGTGGGTGAAGAAAGCCAGGCGGCGCAGGACGATCTGCGCGCCCAGCAGTCCCGCGATAGGCGCCAGTAGGACGATCTCGATCAGGGCGCGCTGCATGAACGTCGCTTCGAACGGCTCGATCAGGATGGACATCGTGCCGCCGCCGCCATTGTTGAGAACTGGATCTCAGTATCAGTCATGATCTGTAGCCATGGTCGCATCCCCACCCGCACAGCCCTGGGTTGATTTCGCCAAGGCGGAGCTTCGCCGAGCCGGCCACCGTGCAAGTTCCCCAAGAGCGGCGGTCCTCGACCTCATCGGCAGACAGCGATGCGTACTCAGCGCCCATGAGATTGCGGCTGAGTTGCGCCGCGGCAAGCGCGGAGTCGGAATCGCGACGGTCTACCGGACGCTCGAGCTGCTTGAGGAACTCAAGCTCGTCTCGCGGCTCGACGTCGGCGGCGGCTCCGCTCGCTACGAACCGGCGCTTCCCGGAGGCGAGCACCATCATCACCACTTTGTCTGCGAGGAGTGCGGCGAGGTCACGCCATTTGAGGATCCTGCGCTCGAGCGAGCGATTGAAGCGCTCGGCAAACGGCTGACCTACCGGGTCGGGGACCACGACGTAATCCTCCGCGGCAGCTGCAGCACCTGCGTCTAGCGTTAGCGCAGCAGGCTGCACGGGACACCCCCTTCGCCGAGACCCGCGACCAACGCGCGCGCGTTCGCGGCCATCGCCCCCAGATAGGTACCAACGTCGGATTCGGAGGGGCCAAGCGAGTCCGCGTGAAGCTCGCCACCGAGGCCAACGCCCGCCTGATCGGCGATGGCGCCAATCAGATCGTGGCTCAGCCCGGACTCGGCGAAAACCACCGGAACCCGCTCCGCCTTGATCAGGTCCGCCAGCTGGGCCACAGCGCCAGCCGACGCCTGCGCCTGGGTCGTCAGGGCCGGGAGAGCGGACCCGGCGACGGCGATCCCGTACCGATCCGCCAGATAGGCGAGGGAATCGTGGCCACTCACGAGCTTTCGGCGGGCAACCGGGATCCGGTCCATGCACCTGGCGATCACGCTGTCCAGGCGCTCGATTCTCCGTACATAGCGGCGCGTGCTCGTGCGGTACGCCCGCTCGCCGCCGGGATCGACGGCTGCGAGCCGTTCCGCGATCAGCCCGACCGCAAGAACCGCATTACGTGGATCGTGCCACCAATGAGGGTCGGGATCCCCTCCGGGGCCAGGGATCGTTACCACCCCATCGATCAGCGTCAAGACCGGAGCATCGCTTCCCGAGCTTTCGATCAAATCGTCGGCCCAAGCGTCAAGGTCGCCGCCGGAGACCAGGATCAGCTCGCTGTCGGCGAGCGCCGCGGCGTCGCTCGGACGCGGCTCATACTCGTGCGGGTCCGCGTTCGGCGACACGATCCCGACAACGCGCGCCCGCTCGCCCGCAACGGATCTGGCGAGGTCGGCAACCTGGGTGGTGGTTGCCACCACAATCGGGCCCGAACCAGGCGGGGTATCGGGGTCGCAGGCCGTGAGCGTGAGCGCTCCAGCCGCAAGCAGCCCCACGGCAGCCCGCCCGGCAATAGTGAGAATCATTCGCAGTAGCGTACAGGCGCGCGGAGCGCTAGATGCGAAATTCTGTCAGCAGCCGCTTCTCGGACTCACCCTCGACCGAGGCGATCACCTCGACATGCTCCGCCAAGGGGGTTCCCCGCAGCTTCGTCGCCAGCAGGTCATCGACCTGAAAGACCCCGGCCGAGTTGTTCATCTTGACCTCGATCCGCACCGCGCGCTCCTTGCCGGCAGAGATATCGACGTTGTCGATGGCGGCGGCCGAGATCGCGTGGATCCCCATCTGGCCGGCGTCAACCGGCAGCCGCGAGCGGCCCTGCGCCATATCGAGCGCGTCAGCTACGCGGACCACGCCCGCCTCAACGGTGTACGGCTCACCCCGACGGCGATGGCCGATGATGGCGTGCAGGCACTCGGCGATCACAACCGTTCGCTCACCGTCCGGATAGATCTCGGCGAGTAGTTCGCGCAGCTTGCGCTCGGCCAGGAAAAGGCTGAACGCCTCGTGGTCTGCGCGATGAATCGACATTCCGACATCGTGCAATAGCGCCCCGGCCGCGACCACCACCTCGGCGTCATGATCGCGCATCGCGTGGTCGGCGACCATCGCCGGCTTGACCCCGGCCTTGACCAATAGCCGCAACAGCCGCAACGCGATGTTGAGGACGATCTGGACGTGCACCCAGGAGTGATCGGACATTCCGAGGCGCTCGGAATTGACCTGCGCCATGTGCCACCAGCCCGGAACCTCGTGATCGGCGTTTACGCCGGAGATGAAGGCGTCGAGCTTGCGGTTTCCGCGGGTCGGGACTTTGACGTGGGCGCGCTTCAGCGCCACCGCGGGGGCCACGCCCAGCTCGCCGGGGCCGGCGGGGGGAGTCAGGTCCTCGACCGTTTCGGCGCTGTCGTCTTCCTGCTTCGGCATCGGCCAAGTCTGCCACTGCCCGGGGTCGGAGTAGTCTGCGCCTGTGCCGGGCCAGCTCTCGATCGCCCACGCCGACGGCGTCGTGACTGTCGACGCTGGAGCGCCCCGAGAAGCGCAACGCGCTCTCCATCGAGCTGCGCCAGGAGCTGGCGACGGCGTTCACCGAGTTCACGACCGACGAGGGGGTGGGTTGTGTGGTGCTGACCGGCGCCGGCAGCGCGTTCTGCTCGGGCATGGACACCGACCAATTCGGCGGCGACGTGGACAACCGCGCCTGCTGGTCGACACGAGCACCGCGGCGTTCCGGGCCGTCGGCAGGTGCACGCGACCTGTGATCGCCGCCGTCAACGGGCCGGCCCTGGCGGGTGGATTTGCGCTTTCGTTGCTGTGCGACGTGCGGGTCGCCCACGAATCAGCGACGTTCGGCTACCCGGAACTACCGAGCGGGATCCCACCGAGCTACGCCGCGGCGCGCGCTGTCCTGCCGGCCGCGCTGGCGAGCGAGCTGTGCCTGACCGGGCGCGTCGTCGCGGCGTCGGAGGCCGAGCGGCTCGGCATAGTCCGCGAAGTTGTCACGACGACGTCACTGAACGCGCCCAGGCACTGGCTCGCGAGATCGCCGCCATGCCCAGAGGCGCGGTCCTTGAGACCAAGCGCCGCATGCTGCTCGAGCGCGACCGTCTTTGGGGGTTCCTGTTCTCCGAGGAGGAGCGCGTGCTCAGCGAAGCACTGCTGGGCTCGGCGGTCGTCAGATTAGACCCCGCAGACCGGCCATTGTCCCGGTCCCGAGCGGCTGTAGAGCAGCGCCGCGCGGTAGTCCTGCTCAGCCTCGGAGGCCTCCGCCGGGTTGCCGCTGCCACCGACGGCGGCCCAGGTCGGCGGGCTGAACTGATACTTGCCGAAATAGCCGGCGGCATTGACGGCCGTTGGGTCCCCGCCCGACTCGCATGCGGCGATAGCGTTCAGGGTCGCCAGCGAAACGCCCGCGATCGATCCGTCCTTCGGGGCGAACTCGGCCTGGGCGCGGCGCTTCCGCGCAGCGGCGCGCCGACGCTCGGTTGCGGCCTTGACGCGGCGCGCGTTCGAGGCGAGTGCACCGCCCGTCATCACTTCGCGCTCGATCAGGTGTGAACGGACGGCTTGCGGAGCCGTCGCAACGTTCAGGGAGATCGGCGCGGCCTGCGCCACAGCCGCAACGCCAAAGGCGGTGACGGACATGATCAATGCGAACCTATGTTTGCTTGACATCGGGCCAGAGTGCCCGATTTGAGGCAAATATGTGTGACAGCTGTCACATTTGCAAGGATTTGCTCACATTCCACGCCTACGCGAGCGCGGCAGCGAGCAACGAGCGCGCGTCGGCAGCCTCCGGCAGACCGGCCCACGCACCCCATTCCTCGATGACCCTGGCCGCCGCGAACATGGCCACACCGACCGCGCGGCCGAGATCTGTCGGCCGCGTTCCGGCTGCCATGGCGGCCGCGAGCACGCCCGCGACGCAGTCCCCCGCCCCAGTCGCATCAACGAGTGACGCTTTCTGTGCGCCGGCGCTCGCGTGCCCGGTTTTCGTGGTCAGCAGCGCGCCCTGATCCCCGCGTGTAACGAGGACGGCGTCCGGTCCAAGCTCCCGCAGCGAGTTTGAGGCTGACTCAGCCGAATCCTCGCCCGTCAGCATCAGCGCCTCAGCCTCATTCAGCTTCACGATGCTTGACAACGCGACAAGATCGCGGATGGTGGTCACCATCGCCTCGCGAGAAGGCCAGCGATCGGGGCGCAGGTTCGGATCGCACAGGACCTGCCAGCCGCGATCACGAGCCGTAATCGCGGCAGCCGTTGTCACATCCCGCTCAGCGCGTCCCAAAAGGGTGTCCGATCCAACGACGAGCACACCGGACTGGCCGCCAAGGGCCCCATCGATATCAGGAGCGGCGCTCGCCGCCGGTCGCTCCGCGTCTCCGTAGAAGGCAAACGTCGGCTCGCCGTCGGTGCCGACCACCACGAACGCGTGGGACGTCCCGATGCCGGGCAGAAGGTGAAACCGTTCGACGTCAACGCCCTCGGCGGCAATCCGCTCACGTGCCCAACGCCCCCACTCATCCTCGCCGGCGCCGCCGAGGATCTCCACGGCGGCGCCAAACCGGGCGGCGCAAACCGCGATGTTCGGCAGCGACCCACCTGGGTGCGCGACGAATGAGTCGGCACGGGCAAAGGAGTCAACCGGCCGCTCGCAGACAAAGTCCACGAGCGCCTCGCCGAGGCAGACGACTCGCCGCACCGGCGCCACGCGGCTCATCGAGATAGCGGTCGGCCGATCACGTTCTGAGTTGTAACCGGAAATGGATGAGGACCACGGTTTCGTGGGGTACGTCAAGCAACCAAGGCGCCGGAATCCCTCGTAGAATCGGTCCCGGTTCATCCCGATGAGCGGCGACAACGGCTATTTTCCCCCGGGCTCGGTTCTTCGCAAGGTTCAGCGTGAACGAATCGTGGGCCTGCTCTACGGCCAGCGGGCGCTTGGGATCGGCGCGACCGATCCGCGGAATTTCGTTGGCACCCGGCTACACACGAGCTCGCCGCATCGCCCGTTCCATCGGCTGGTCGTGACAGCCAAGATGTTTGAGGCGATCTTCTTTGGCTCCAAGGCTGAGGCTGATCGTGTGCTCGCTGCCGTTCACGGCATGCACGCCAAGGTCACGGGAGCGCTACCCGAAGCGGCCGGAACGATGCCGGCCGGCACGCCCTACTCGGCGCTCGACCCTGAACTGATGCTGTGGACGATCGCGCCTGCCGCCGACAGCGCCATCTACTTCTACGAGCTGTTCGTTCGTGAACTGAGCGCCCAGGAGCGCGATGCGTTTTGGGCCGAATACGTGCGCTTTGGCCAGCTCTTCGGAATGGACCCGGCGATCGCGCCGAAGAACTGGGCAGGGTTCCGCGAGTACTTCGACGCAAAGGTCGCCGGGCCGGACGCGCACCTGACCGGCGAAGCACTCATCACCGGCAGCGCGGTGATGTTCGCGATTCCGACGACCCGGCCGCGCTGGCCGGCGATGTCCGTTCACAACCTGCTGATCCGCGGCTCGCTGCCAAAGCCGGTCCGCTCCCTCTACGGCGTCAGCTGGGGTCGCGGGGATCAGATTCGCTTCGACGCGGCGGTTCGCGCGGTCAGGGCGTCGCGCCCGCTGACCCCACGCTCCCTGCTCCGCGGCAGCTGCGTCAGCCACTTCGACGATGTCGCCGAGGCGGAGCGCCGGCTGCTGGCTGCGGGCAAGAAGGTGCCGGGATCTTTGCCCGCCTCACCCGTCCGTGAGGCCCGGGCCCAGGCTGCATAGAATCGCCGCGATGCGGATCCTTGCCTTCAGCGACCTGCACCGCGACGTGGCCCAAGCCGCCCGCCTGGTCGAGCTGAGCGCCGAGGCCGATCTTGTGGTTGGAGCCGGTGACTTCGCATCTGTCCACGAGGGCCTGACCGAGACGATCGAAGCGCTGTCATCCATCCAGACTCCGACGGTTCTGGTTCCGGGCAACAACGAGACCGCTGACGCCTTGCGCGAGGCATCCGTGGGTTGGAAGGCCGCGACGGTGCTCCACGGCGAAGCCCTGGAGATCGACGGCGTGGCCGTGGTCGGACTTGGCGGCGGGATCCCGGTGACGCCGTGGGATTGGAGCTTCGACCTCTCCGACGACGAAGCGTCGGCCGCGCTCGCGGATTTCGACGAGGCTTCGTTGCTCGTCCTGCACTCGCCCCCACACGGCCATTGCGACCTCGCCGGCAGTGGCGTCAACCTCGGCAGCCCGGCGCTGACGAAAGCGATCGAGCGACTCGAACCCGAGCTTGCTGTCTGCGGGCACATTCACGAAAGCTGGGGAGCTCGCTCGAGGATCGGGGCAACCGAGGTCGCGAATTTGGGGCCCGACGGCACGTTCTTCGACGTCGGAGCCGGGTAGGTCGTATGGGATTCCTCGGCTGGATCTTGTTGGGGCTGTTCGCGGGGACCATCGCCCGCGCGCTCATTCCCGGGCGAACCGAGCCGGGTGGCTGCGTCGGCACCACCGCCGTCGGCGTGCTGGGAGCGCTGCTCGGCGGCTGGATCGCAACCGAACTCGACCTCGGCGAGATCGACCGCTTCTACGACCTCGAAACCTGGCTGATCGCGATCGGTGGATCAGTTCTACTGCTCGTCGCCCTGCGGGCGATCGCGCGCTGATCACACCCTCGCGAGACAACCCCACCTAGACTCGTTCGGGTGGATACCAAACTGCTCGAACGGGCGCTTGCCGACCGCGGCGAGCCCGATTACCGCGCCCAGCAGATCTGGGAATGGGCGGCGCGCGGCGCCGCCGGGTACGAGGAGATGACCAATTTGCCGAACGCGCTGCGCTCTGCGCTTAGCGCCGAGGTGCCCTATACGACGCTCACGCTCGAGCGCGAGTTGCGCTCGGACGACGGCACGGTCAAGGCCCTGTTTACGACCGCGGACGAACGGCCGATCGAGGCGGTGCTGATGCGCTACCGCGACGGCCGCCGCTCAATCTGCGTCTCGTCCCAGTCAGGGTGTCCGCTGACCTGCACCTTTTGCGCGACGGGAAAGATGAAGTTCGGTCGCAACCTGACCGCGGCCGAGATCGTCGATCAGGCCCTTCATTTCCGCCGGATCGAGGGGATCGACCACTGCGTATTCATGGGCATGGGCGAGCCGATGATGAACCTCGACAACGTGCTTGAGGCTTGTCGCCGCCTGCCCGACCTGGGGATCACCAACCGCCGCACCGCGATCTCAACGGTTGGCTGGGTCCCGGGGATCGAGCGCCTGACCGAAACCGATATGCCGATCCGTCTGGCGTTCAGCCTGCACGCCCCCAACGACGAGCTGCGCTCCAAGTTGATGCCCGTCAACGACCGCTATCCCCTCGCAGACGTCCTGGCGGCGTGCCGCGCCTACCACGCCAAGCGCCGGCGGATGGTCTTCGTCGAGTACGTGATGCTGGCCGGAGTCAACGACAGCCGCGAACTGGCCCGCGAGCTTGGCCGGATCCTCGATCCCAAGGCGTTCAAGCTCAATCTGATCCCGTACAACGCCACCGACGCCGATTACGAGGGATCGGAGCGAGGGGCGATCGAGGCGTTCAAGTCGGAGGTTGAGCGCAGTGGATTGCGGGCGACGGTGCGGCTCACGCGGGGGCGCGACATCGACGCCGCCTGCGGCCAACTTGCCGCCAAGGCGTAGCCGCGCGCGGTCAGCCTTTGGCCAGCTCGGGCGGCAGCGCCTTGGGGCCGTCCGGGTACATCAGCTCCAAGCGCTCGGCACTCATTTCAAGCGTGTTGGCCAACTCCGCCGGCGCCCCGACCACCAGCCAAAGTTGGTCGGAGTCCGTGTCGTTGAAGAGCTGGCGGACTGACTCTGGATCGACCACGAGCGTGTCGCCGGTCGCCAACGTGAGCAGGTCGTCGTCGATCCGTGCTCGGCCGGTGCCCTCGAGCAGCACGTACAGCTCCTCCTCCTCGGTGTGCCGGTGTTTGGTGGATGCCTGACCCGGCTCGATGCGCCACAGGCGGGCGCCCATCCGCTTTGCCTCAAGCTGCTTGGCCAGGTCCGTGTTTGCCACCTTCATCTGGTTCGATCGCCGCCAGAACTGATCGCCCGCGTTCAGGCGCCGGTAGGCCATGGTCCTACTTCCGCTTTGGCGCGTAGAGGTCGGTCACCGTGCCCTCCGCCATCTCGGCTGCGAAGGCAATGGTCTCCGACAGTGTCGGGTGCGGATGGATCGTCAAGCCAAGATCCTCTGCATCGGCGCCCATCTCGATCGCCAGTGTGACTTCGGCGATCAGATCGCCCGCGTTCGAACCGACGATGCCGGCGCCCAGCACGCGCCGCGACTCAGGGTCGATCAAGAGCTTTGTGAGCCCCTCGGGGCGGCCAAGGCTGAGCGCTCGTCCCGATGCCTGCCAGGGAAATACCGCCTTCTCGTATTCGGTCCCGGTGGCAATCGCGTCGGTCTCGGTCAGCCCGGTCCAGGCAACTTCGGGATCGGTGTAGGCAACGGACGGAATCGCTCGTGGCTCAAACGTGACGTTGTGACCTGCGATCACCTCGGCCGCCACCTTGCCCTCGTGCGTGGCCTTGTGGGCGAGCATCGGTGCCCCGGTGATGTCACCGATCGCATAGATCCCGGCAACGTTGGTGCGGCGCTGGGCATCAACTGGGATCTCGCCCCGCTCGTCAACGGTGACGCCCGCCCGATCGAGGTCGAGTTGGTCGCCGTTGGCGCGGCGGCCAACCGCAACCAGGACGCGGTCGAAGGTTTCTTGCTGCGGCGCATCATCACCCGCAAACGTGACGGCAATTCCAGCCTCGGTCGCCTCCGCGGCAGCAAGCTTGATGCCCAGATGGATCGCCTCGTAGCGCTCCGCGACGTGACTGTGAAGCGGCTTGACAAGGTCAGGGTCGCAGCCGGGGATCAATTGGTCGGTGAGTTCGACCACCGTCACCGCGCTTCCCAATGCGGCATAGACCGCCCCCATCTCCAAGCCGATGATCCCACCGCCGACGACCAGCAGCTTCGTGGGCACGTCAGCGATCTCCAGGGCTCCGGTCGAATCGATGATCCGATCGTCGTCCGGCAAATCGGGGAGCGGAGCAACTCGCGATCCCGCGGCGATGATGCAGGCGTCGAAATCGATCGTCTCTCCATTGACCTCGACCGATCGTTCGCCGGCAAACCGGGCTTCGCCGGTCACCACCTCTACCTTGCGACGCTTGGCGAGTCCCTCCAGGCCACCGGTCAGCTTCCCGACCACGTCCTGCTTCCACGAGCGCAGCGCATCCAGATCGATCTCGGGGTCACCGAACTTGATCCCGAAGCTTGATGCCTCCGACGCCTCGGCGATGACGCGGGCCGCGTGCAGAAGCGCCTTTGAGGGGATGCAGCCGACGTTCAGGCAGATCCCGCCGAGGGTGTCGTAGCGCTCGACGAGGGTGACCTCAAGGCCCAGGTCAGCGGCTCGAAACGCGGCGGCGTATCCCCCGGGGCCGGATCCGATGACAACCACCCGGCGAGCCTCGGGGCTCGTCTGCGAAGCGGCGGGCGCTGCACTTGAATCGGCGGTGTCGCCCTCGCTTGCCTGCTCGGTCTCAGGCGTTGGCGCCGGTGACGCCTCGGCGCCGGCGGCAGGCTCGATATTCGCGATCAGCGTCCCCTCGCTGACCCGATCGTTGACCGCAACCAATACGTCGATGATCGTTCCTGCCTGGGGCGAGGGCACGTCCATTGTCGCCTTGTCGGATTCGAGCGTCACGAGGGGCTGCTCGACCTCGACTTCGTCGCCGGGGCTGACGTGGATCTCGATGACCGGGACCTCGTCGAAATCGCCGATGTCGGGGACCTTGATCTCCATCAGAGGAGCACCCTGCGCAGGTCCGAGAGCTCGCCGGCCAGATGGGCAACGAAACGCGCCGCAAGCGCGCCGTCGACCACGCGATGGTCATAGGAAAGCGAGAGCGGCAGCATCAGGCGAGGCTTGAACTCCTCGCCGTTCCACACCGGACGCATCGCCGACCTCGTGGCTCCGAGGATCGCGACCTCGGGCGCGTTGACGATCGGGGTGAAGCTCGTTCCGCCGATCCCGCCCAGCGACGAGATCGTGAACGTCGAACCCCGCATCTCCTCGGCCGAGATCTTGCCCTCGCGGGCCTTCTCCGAAAGCTCTGACAGCTCACCCGCGATCTCGATCAAACCCTTGCGATCGGCCTCCTTGACCACCGGCACCATCAGCCCGTGCGGGGTATCGGCGGCGAACCCGATGTTGTAATAGCGCTTAAGCACGAGCTCGTCGCCATCGAGCGACGAGTTGACCTCGGGGAACTGGCGGAGAGCAGCCACGCAGGCCTTGATCAGAAGCGCCACCATGGTCACCTTCACGTCGTTGCGCTCCGAGTTGACCTGCTTGCGAAAGGCCTCGAGGTCGGTGATGTCGGCCTCATCGTTGTGGGTGACGTGCGGGATCATCACCCAGTTGCGGGCAAGAGCCGGACCGCTGATCTTCTTGATCCGGCTGAGCTTGACCCGCTCGATTTCTCCGTACTTGGCGAAATCAACCTTGGGCCATGGCGCCAGATCCAACCCCGGGGCGACGACACCGCCGGCCGCGGTCGGCCCGGGCCCTTCCTTCGCCTGGCGCACGTCGTCCTTGCTGATCCGCCCCTTGCGACCCGTTCCCCTGACGGTGCCCAGGTCCACGCCAAGCTCGCGAGCGAGCTTGCGGACGGATGGGCTGGCGTAGATCGACGAGCCCCCGGTCGGTGGGGCACCCACTGCGGGCTGCGGGGCCGAAACTGACGTTGGCGCGGCAGGTTCTGGGTGCTCTTCACCGTCCGCTGCGTCCGGTGGCTCGGCCGCGTCGCTCGCCGGGCTCGCCTTCTCCCCATCGCTCTCCCCGGCCTCGAGAGTCAGGATCGCGGACCCCTCGCTGACCTCGTCGCCCACGCTCACCTGGAGCTCGACCACCTTGCCCGCAGCGGGCGCAGGGACGTCCATCGTCGCCTTGTCGGACTCCAGGGTGACGAGCGGCTGCTCGATCTCCACCTCGTCGCCGGGGGCAACGTGGATCTCGATCACGGGCACCGCGTCAAACTCGCCGATGTCGGGGACCTTTACCTCCTGGATCACGGCCTACGACACCGCCGGGTCGGACGCGTCCGCGTCGATTCCGTACGTCGTGATGGCGTCGGCCACCACCGAGTGATCGATCTCGCCTTCGGAGGCAAGCGCCGAAAGTGCCGCGACGACGACGTGGTGGCGATCGACCTCAAAGAACCGGCGCAGGTGTCGTCGGTAGTCCGAGCGCCCGAAGCCGTCGGTTCCCAGCACCTCAAAGCGGCCCGGCACCCAGGCCCGAACGCCGTCGGGAAGCGCCTTCATGTAGTCAGTCGCGGCGATCACGGGCCCGCCCCCGTCCGGGAGGCACTCCGCGATCCACGGTACTCCGGACTCCGCGCCCGGATGCAGGCGGGCGGCCCGGTCGTGCCGCAGGCCGTCGCGGCGAAGCTCGGTGAAGCTGGTCACGCTCCAGACCTCCGCGGGAATCGCGAAGTCCTGTCGCAGCAACTCGGCCGCTGCCTCGACCTCGCGCAGGATTGTCCCGGAGCCGAGCAGGCGCACCTTCGCGCCCTCGATCTCAACGATGCGGTGCATCCCCCGCAGGATTCCCTCGGCCGCGCCCTCCGGCATCGGCGGGTGGCGATAGTTCTCGTTCATCACGGTCAGGTAGTAGAAGACGTCCTCCTGCTCGCCGATCATCCGGCGCAGGCCGTCCTGAATGATCACCGCGAGCTCGTAGGCGTAGGCGGGGTCATAGGCCACGCAGTTGGGGATCGTGGCTGCCTGCAGGTGCGAGTGGCCGTCCTCGTGCTGGAGTCCCTCGCCGTTCAGCGTGGTCCTGCCCGCGGTTCCGCCGATCAAAAAGCCGCGGGCGCGAGAATCGCCGGCCGCCCAGGCAAGGTCGCCGATCCGCTGGAACCCGAACATCGAGTAGAACGCGTAGAACGGCAGCATCTGGACGTTGTGGTTTGAGTAGGCCGTTGCTGCAGCGATCCACGACGAGAAGGCGCCCGCTTCGTTGATGCCTTCCTGGAGCACCTGACCCTTCTTGTCCTCGCGGTAGAACATCAGCTGCCCCGCATCCTCGGGCTCGTACAGCTGACCCACGTGCGAGTAGATCCCCAGCTGGCGGAACATGCCCTCCATGCCGAAGGTGCGCGACTCGTCGGGCACGATCGGCACCACCCGGGGCCCGAGCTTTTTGTCGCGCAGCAGGGCAGCCAGGATTCGAACGAACGCCATCGTCGTCGAGATCTCGCGATCGTCGGTGCCGTCGAGCTGCGATTGAAACACGTCGAGCTCCGGAACCGGCAAAGCCTCGTCAACCCGGCCGCGGCGTGCGGGCAAGGATCCGCCCAGCAACTCGCGGCGCTCCTTTAGGTAGCGCATCTCGGGCGAGTCGTCGGCGGGCCGGTGGAACGCGACCTGCGCGACCTCGTCGTCGGAGATCTCGAGCTCAAAGCGATCCCGGAAAGCCCTAAGGGCGTCCTCGTTCATCTTCTTTTGCTGATGGGTGATGTTCTGGCCCTCGCCGGCCTCACCCATCCCGTAGCCCTTGATCGTCTTCGCCAGGATCACGGTCGGTCTGCGGCTGGCCCCCTGGGCGGCGGCGTAGGCGGCATAAACCTTGCGGGCGTCATGACCGCCGCGATTCAGATCCCAGATCTCGTCATCGGTCATGTCCTTGACGCGATCGGCCAGCTCCGGGTACTTGCCGAAGAACTTCTCGCGAACGTAGGCACCATCGCGCGCTTTGTAGACCTGATACTCGCCGTCAACCGCTTCCTCCATGCGGCGCACGAGTAGGCCGTCGGTGTCGTTGGCCAGGAGCGGGTCCCAGCGGTCGCCCCAGATCACCTTTAGGACGTTCCAGCCTGCGCCGCGAAAGATCGTCTCCAGCTCCTGGATGATCTTGCCGTTGCCGCGGACCGGGCCGTCGAGCCGCTGCAGGTTGCAGTTGATGACGAAAACGAGGTTGCTCAGCTTTTCGCGCCCAGCCAGCGCGATCGCCCCGAGTGATTCGGGCTCGTCGGTCTCACCGTCACCCAAGAACGCCCAGATCTTGCGTTCCTTGGTCTCGGCAAGCCCCCGATCGGCCAGATATCGCATGAAGCGCGCCTGATAAATCGCCATGATCGGCCCGAGGCCCATCGAGACCGTCGGGAACTGCCAGAAGTCAGGCATCAGCCACGGGTGGGGATATGAGCTCAGGCCGCCCGGTCGCGAGACCTCCTGCCGGTAGCCCTCAAGCTGTTCCTCGGTGATCCGCCCCTCAAGGAACGCACGGGCGTAAATCCCGGGCGATGAGTGCCCCTGGATGTAGATCAGATCGCCGCCGTGGTCGGCCGCCGGTGCCCGCCAGAAGTGGTTGAAGCCGATCTCGTACAACATCGCCGCCGACTGAAAGCTCGCGATGTGCCCGCCAAGCTCCGACGATTCCTTGTTGGCGCGCAGAATCATCGCGATTGCGTTCCAGCGGATCAGCGAGCGGACGCGGCGCTCCATCGCCGGGTCGCCGGGAAGGGGTGGCTCGTCCTCGGTATGGATTGTGTTGACGTACGGGGTCGGCCCGACGTACTCGATGGCGGCGCCCTTCAGACGCGCCCGCTCGACCACCCGCTCGACCAGATCATGCGCGCGGCGCGGCCCGTCGTTCTCGACGACCGCGTCAAGGGCATCAAGCCACTCCTCTGTCTCGACTGCGTCGATATCAGCCATCTGGTTCGCACATTACCCGGGCACGGCCACCTAACCGCCCCTCACCGAGTGCGGGATTGTGCGGGTCATGCCCCCAAAAACCCGCACTCGGGGTCGTTAGCGGGGAATGCGGCGCCGCCAGCGTTTAAGGTGGCAACCACGATGGCGGGGGCTGAGGACGCAGAAGCGGCTGATCTAGGCGTGGGGATCTCGCGTCGGAGCCTGCTGCAGCGCGGCGCGGTGGCCGGTACGGCGCTGGCGATCGGCGCGCCGCCCCGGCTCGGCTGGGCCCAGGCGGGGTGCCCGCCGCCTCCAGCGCTGCCGCGGGGACTCGCCGCGTACCAGAGTCGCTACGTCAACTGGGCCAAAGCCATCGACATCGATGGACTTTGGACCTGCGCTCCGAAGAGCGCTGAGGACGTCGTGCGGCTGGCCAACTGGGCGCACCGCGAGGGTTACCGCCTCCGCCCTCGTGGAGCGATGCATGGCTGGTCGCCAATCACAGTGACGCCGACGACGGATTGCAGCGACCGCGTCCTGATGGCGGACACGACGAAACACCTCACCGC
The DNA here is from genome assembly GCA_963701205.1 of uncultured bacterium. GTDB lineage: Bacteria > Actinomycetota > Thermoleophilia > Solirubrobacterales > 70-9 > JALZKA01. The sequence goes on from OY969575.1 coordinate 805,757, forward strand.
AATGCGCATGACCAAGCACAAGGGAGCTGCGGTTCGGGTGCAGGCCGGGGCCAGCCTGGACTCGCTGCACGCGTTCCTGTCGGACAACGGATACGCCTTCGTCCCCGTGCCGACTACAGGCGTGCCGACCGTTGGCGGTGCCCTGGCTATCGGGGCCCACGGGGCCTCGTTGCTTGCCAAGGGCGAGCGCCGTCGAGCCGGGCAAACCTACGGATCGCTATCGAATCTCGTCCTCAACATCACGGTCGTCGCATGGAGTTCAAAGCGCAAGCGCTACGTGCTGCGAACCTTCGACCGCAGCCACCCGGACTGTGCGGCCCTCATGGTTCATCTGGGTCGGGCATTCGTGACCGCGGTGACGCTCCGTGTATCCAAGGACCGCAACCTGCGCTGCCAGAGCTATACCGACATTCCGACGGCTGAACTCTTCGGGCCTGCTGCCACGGCCGGGCCCCGAGCCTTTGCGAAGTTCGTCGAGCGGAGCGGCTCGGTGGAATCAATCTGGTTTCCGTTTACTGACAAGCCTTGGCTCAAGGTCTGGACCGTGAGTCCTCAAAAACCGGCCGCCTCAAAGGAGGTGACGCAGCCCTACAACTACCCCTTCGTCGCCAACCTCCCGGAATCCGTCACCGATCTGATCAACCTGATCGTGGGTGGGAACGGCGCCGCCACACCGGCCTACGGCCAGGCCAGCTACGAAGCCGTGGACTCCTCACTCACCGCGCTGGATCTGCGTGACCTCTGGGGCAAGTCCAAGAACGTCTCGCTCTACGTCAAGCCGGAGACCTTGCGGGTCAACGACTTCGGATATGTGGTCATTACGAACAGGCGGCGCCTGCAGCGGGCCATCAACGAGTTCACGACCTTCTTCTCAGACCTCGTGGCGGAGTACGAATCGCGTGGGCTCTATCCCGCGAACGCGCCCGTGAACATGCGCGTCACAGGTCTCGACCGACCTGGGGACACAGGGATCAGTGGGGCGCGAACCCCGATCCTGTCGCCGACGGCGCCGCGGCGTGACAAGCGTGGCTGGGATGTGGCCCTCTGGTTCAACGTCACGTACATACCGGGCACGCCTGGAACGGCTGAGTTCTTCACCGAACTGCAGCGGTTCATGTTCCGAAACTACCGCGGGAACTATGCGACCGTGCGCCCTGAGTGGTCGAAGGATTGGGCGTTTTCAAGACGCGGCGAGTGGACGCGCCGCAAGGTCAAGCGCAAGAAGTTCCCGCGCCTGTTTAGCCGCGGGCGGGCGCCAGATGACGGCTGGAAAGCCGTGCGCGACACGCTCAACCGGCTCGATCCGCACCGGGTCTTCTCAAACGACTTCCTCGACAGACTGCTGTAGCTAGGCCGGAGTGACCGATCCCGCCAGGTGCGGGGTGCCGTCGCCAGCGCCGCTGACGCCGAAGTCGATGCGCCCGCCATCGGAATCGGCGCTGGCGAACGCGACCTTCGCCGGCAGCAGGATCGGGCGCTTGAACGCGACCTCAACGTCAAACGCACCGGGCAGGCGTGGCTCCAGGGCGGCAAGGCAGCGGGCCTTTGTCCACATCCCGTGCGCGATCTGGCTCGGAAAGCCGAATGCCTTCGCCGTGAGTCCATAGAGGTGGATTGGATTGCGGTCACCAGAGACACCGCCGTAGCGCCGTCCGAGGTCACCGCCCAGCTTCCACTCGGCCTCCGCGCGAAGCTCGAGGGAACCTTCGGCCCCCTTTGCGGGCGACTCGCCCGAACCGCCGCCGCGGCGCAGGTTCGTGCTCCGTCCTTCCCAGACAAGCTCGCCTCCGACTCGCGCCTCGCTGACGAGGGTGAAACTTTGCCCCTTCGGGTGCGGCTCCAGCTTTTCGGCCCGAACGCGAAGGGAGAGCTGCTCGCCGCTTCCGATCGGCCTGTGCTGAACGATCCGATTGGAGATATGGACGAGGCCGATCGCCGAAAATGGAAACGACGAATCAGTCAGCAGCGCCATGTGCAATGGGAAAGCCAGGATGTGGGGGTAGGTCGCCGGAAGCGTGTCGCGGAGCGCGAACTCACAGACCCGGCAGTACTCGGCGAGGCGATCGGGTTCGATCGCGACGGAGTCGAGCTCAAGCTCGAGGTCGGGCACGTCCCCGCCGCCGCCCGCCAGGAACGGCAACTTCCCGGTACCAGGCACAGCGCCCAAACCGGCGCGCACGTACTGCGTGATCGCCGACGGCGGGCCTGCGAGCGTCTTCTTGGCCATCTCTACGCGCCGATCAGGCTCTGGCCACAAACGCGAACCACGTTGCCGTTGACGCCACCAGAGGCGGGACTCGCGTACCACGCGATCGCCTCCGCAACGTCAATCGGCAACCCGCCTTGAAGCATCGAGTTCATCCGGCGGCCCGCCTCTCGCGTTGCGATTGGCATGGCAGCCGTCATTGCAGTCTCGATGAACCCGGGCGCAACCGCGTTGATCGTGATCCCCGTCTCAGCGACGAGCGGGGCCATCGCCAGAACCATCCCGATCACACCTGCCTTGGATGTGCCGTAGTTCGTCTGGCCCGCGTTGCCAGCGATTCCGGAGATTGAAGACACGGTGATGATCCGCCCGTTGGAGTGGACCAATTCGCGCTCAAGCAGAACGTCGTTGATGCGCTCCTGCGACGAGAGATTGATGTCGAGCAGGCCCTCCCAGCGGGTCTCGTCCATGTTCGCCAGCGTCTTATCGCGGGTGACACCGGCGTTGTGAACAACGATGTCAACGCCACCGTGCTCAGACTGGAGGTGCTCCGCGATCACGCCGGGCGCGTTGTCCGCGGTGATATCGAGGGTCAGCGGCGACCCGCCGATACCGTCCATTTGCGCTTGCAGCTCGTCGGCCATCGGCGGGATATCCAAGCCGACGACGTGTGCACCGTCACGCGCCAGGACCGTCGCAATCGACGCGCCGATGCCGCGCGACGCGCCCGTAACGAGCGCAACCTTGCCCTGCAGCGGGCGCTCCCAATCGAGTGCCGGACTCTCCTGCGCGGCGGTGATTCGGACGACCTGGCCCGAGACGTATGCCGATCGCGGAGAGAGCAGAAAGCGCAGCGTGGAATCAACCGAGTCCTCAGCTCCGTGCGAGACGTAGACGAGCTGCGCGGCCGAACCCTTGCGGACTTCCTTGGCAACCGAACGGGTGAAGCCCTCCAGCGCACGCTGCGCTGTCGCCTCGCGCGGGTCGTCGCACAACTCCGGCTGAGTGCCGAGCACGATGACCCGCCCGGAGCGCTCGACCCGGCGAATCGCCGGCGCAAAGAACTCGCGAAGCTCGGCGAGGTCGGTTGAGTCCGTGATGCCGGTCGCGTCGAATACAAGCGCCTTGAACCGCGCGTCAGCATCCGGGGCGTCGCCGTTCCATACGGCTGCGTCGAGTCCGGCGTCGCCAACCGCCCCGCGTACGTCGTCGCCCAAGCCCGTGCGAACCGTCACGCCCGCCCCGGCCAGGATCCTGGCGAGGGAGGTGGCCAGGCGGCCGCCCGGCGCGGCGCCCAGCAGTACCTCGCCCTCGATCAGCGGCTGTCCGGGCTTGAAGCGATCAAGCTCAACGGGCTTTGGCAGACCAACGGGCCCGGCGATCAAGCCACCGATGCGGCTGTTGACGATCTGCGAGTAACGGTCAGACATTTATTCCTTCCAGCGGATGGGTCAGCGTTCGAGGATCGCGACTACGCCCTGGCCACCAGCGGCACAGATCGATATCAGGCCGCGTCCGCCACCCGCCTCGGCGAGCGCCTTGGCAAGGCCGGCGACGATGCGCCCGCCCGTTGCAGCAAATGGATGCGCCGCGGCAAGGGAGCCGCCGTTGACATTGAGCTTGGTCCGGTCGATCGAACCGAGGGGCTCGTCGAGCCCCAGGCGCTGCTTGCAGAAAACCGGGTCCTCCCACGCCTTCAGCGTGCTCAAAACCTGGGCGGCAAACGCCTCGTGGATCTCGTAGAAGTCAAAGTCCTGAAGCGTCAGTTTGTTGCGCTCAAGCATCCGCGGCACGGCGTAGGCGGGGGCGATCAGCAAGCCCTCCTTCTTGCCGACGTGGTCGATCGCTGCCGTCTCGGCATCGACGAAGTGGGCGAGTACATCAAGGCCGTGATCGGCCGCCCATTCATCGCTTGCAAGCAACACCGTCGAGGCCCCGTCAGAGAGCGGCGTCGAGTTCGCGGCCGTCATCGTGCCATCCGGGCCGCCGAAAACGGGACGCATCTTCGCGAGCTTCTCAAGCGACGAATCGGGGCGCAGGTTCTGATCCCGCTCGAGGCCCAGGTAGGGAGTCAGAAGGTCATCCATGAAACCGCGGTCGTATGCCGCCGCGAGGTTGCGATGGCTGGCAACAGCCAACTCGTCCTGCGCCTCGCGGGTTACGCCCCACTCGGTGGCCATCAGCGCCGTGTGTTCACCCATCGAGAGGCCGGTGCGCGGCTCCGCGTTCTGGGGGATTTCCGGAACGATATGACCCGGGCGGATCTTGGCCAGCGCCTTGACTCGGTCCACGTTGGATTTGGCGTTGTTGGCCTCGATCAAAATCGCGCGAAGCTTGTCGTTGACCGCCAGTGGCGCGTCAGAAGTGGTATCCGCGCCGCCGGCAATGCCCACGTCGATTTGACCAAGAGCGATCTTGTTGGCAACCAGAATCGCAGCCTCGAGACCGGTTCCGCACGCCTGCCCGACGTCGTAGGCGGGCGTCTCCGGAGCGAGCTTGGTGGACAACACCGTCTCGCGCGTGAGGTTGAAGTCGCGGCTGTGCTTTAGAACCGCGCCCGCCGCGACTTCGCCGAGGCGCTCGCCTGACAGGCCGAAGCGGTCGATCAGGCCGTCAAGGGCCGCGGTCAGCATGTCCTGGTTGGACGCCTTCAGGTAGGCGCCGTTCGAGCGGGCAAACGGGATCCGGTTGCCGCCGACGACGGCGACTGGTCGAGTCTTGGCGTTCATAAGTCGGTTCCTTTCGAAAAAGCGGGTCTAGCGGAGCTCAGATGAGCTCTTGCCCAGCAATTGACGGGCGATTACCAGCTGCTGGATCTGCTGGGTGCCCTCAAAGATGTCGAGGATCTTGGCGTCGCGAGCCCACTTTTCCAGCAACTCGCCCTCGCCGTAGCCCACGGCGCCGCAGAGTTCGACGCAGCGCAGGGCGATCTCGGTGCCGATCCGACCGGCCTTCGCCTTGCACATCGAGGCCTGTAGCGAGTTCGGCTTTGAGTTGTCAGCCATCCACGCCGCCTCCATCATCAGCAGCCGGGCGGCCTCGTAATTGGCTTCCATTTCCAGGAAGGTCGCGGCGGCCGCGGTTTGCCCGCCGGCGGGACGGTCGTAATCGATCTCGACACCGGCGGCCTCTAGGAGCTCACGCGTCTTGTCAAGGCTTGCCTTGGCGACGCCGATTGCCATCGCGGCGACGAGGGGTCGTGTGTTGTCAAAGGTCTTCATCACGCCGGCGAACGAGGTCTTCGTATCGATCTCGGGCGTGCCCAGCAGGTCCTCCTTGGGTACCCGGCAGTTCTCGAGCCGGAACGCGACCGTGTCGGATGCGCGGATTCCCAGCTTGTGCTCAAGGCGGTCCAAAATCAGCCCCGGGTTCGAGCGCTCGACCACAAACGATTTGATCGCAGCGCGCCCCAGCTTGCGATCCAGGCTGGCCCAAACCACCACCAGCTCCGCCCGCTCGCCCGAGGTCACATAGATCTTCTCGCCGTTCAGCACATAGTGGTCGCCGTCTTCCTCCGCGGTCGTCCTGATCGCGGCGGAGTCCGAACCCGCCTCGGGCTCGGTGATCGCCATCGCTGCCCAGCGGCCGGCAAACCGTTTGAGCTGGTCGTCGTTGGCTACTGCGGCAATCGCCGAGTTGCCAAGCCCCTGGCGCGGCATCGTCAAAACCAGGCCCACGTCGCCCCAGCAGGTCTCCATGACGCCCAGCGCCGACGACATGTTGGAACCGTTGCGGTTGCCCTCTTCCTTTGACGAATCCTGCTTGACGCCGGCGGCGCCCGCGCCTTCGGAGCCGCCCGAGTCGTTCATGCCGTCAATCAGGGCGGCGAGCATGTCGAGCTCCTTGGGGTACTCGTGCTCAGCGAGGTCGTACTTCCGGGAGATGGGCCGCAGGACCTCGAGCGCAACCTGGTGCGCCTGGTCGGACAGAACCTTGAACTTCTTGGGCGTTTCGAGATTGATCATTAGACGAGCAGCGCTCCCTCGTAGAGGCCGACGGCTCGCAGGTCGCGATACCAACGTTCGACCGGGTGTTCCTTGATATATCCGTGCCCGCCCAGAAGTTGAACGCCGTCGGAGCCGATCTGCATGCCGTGGGTTGCCGCCAGCCGGCGGGCGAGCATCGCTTCGCGGGCAAACGGCAAGCCCTGGTCAGCACGAGACGCAGCGCGGTAGGTGACCAACCGCATGCCCTCAAGTTCGGTGGCGATATCCGCGACCTTGAACGCCACGGCCTGACGGTGTGAGATCGGCTCGCCAAAAGCGATCCGTTCGTTGACGTAGGGCGTGACGTAGTCGAGAACTGCCTGCGAGGTGCCGACGGCGAGGGCCGCCCAGGCGATCCGGCCCAGCCGGATGCAGTCGGCGTAGACCTCGGGATCAGCGCCGCCCAAAAGCGCGGTGGCCGGAATCGCCACGTCACGGAGCTCCACGGTTGCGGTGGCTGCGGCGCGAACGCCCATCGCCGGTTCCGCAGCGGTGGTAAGGCCCTTGAGCCCGGCTTCGACAATGAAGAGCGCGGGTGTTCCTTCCAGCTCGGCGGCGATCACAAAGAGCTCCGCGTCAGCTCCGCGGACGACCAGCGATTTGCTGCCGTTGAGTGTGAAGCCGTCACCCGAGCGGCTCGCCTTGGTCTCCAGCTTGAAGGGGTCAAACAGCGGATGCGGCTCCTGGATCGCAAGCGCCGCTGCGGGCACGTCCTCGCCAACGAACTCGGGCAGATATGTGCCCTGCTGGCCGGCGTCGCCCCAAAGGCTGATCGCGGTTGACACCGCGGCCGGCGAGAGCGTCGCCACGGCAAGTCCCATGTCCCCGCGGCCCAAGGCCTCGGTAACCAGCGTCGAAGTCACCGCAGAGCGTTCGGTGACGGCGCCGCCCAAATCCTCGGCGACGCCGAGCATGGTGATTCCCAGGTCGTTCGCCTGGCCCAAAAGATCGGCGGGCGCCGCGCAGGCAGCGTCGGCCTCGGTCGCAGCGGGGCGGAGCTTGGCCATCGCGAAATCGCCGACCGACTCCTGCATCATCTGCTGTTCGTCGGAGGGGTGGAGGTCAAAAAGATCGTTGCGGGCCGTGCCCAGCCTTGCTGCCGGTTTGCCGTTCGACTGGGCGCGCGCGAACGTGCGTCCGGCGGTGGACGCGGCCTTGAAACCATTCTTGGTGGCGCTGTACAGGGCCTTCTCTGCGGGACCGCGAAGGCCAACCCGATCCAGCACGCGCGACCCCGCGATCCGGTTCAGGGCGCGAAGCCCGACTCCCATTGCGTTGTCCGCTGCACTCATAAGCTCCTCATTCCTACTGTCGGTAGCTTTGTGGCGTGATCGTAGCAGCGCCGGTCAGGCCTCGGCCCGTTTGTAGACCGGAGCGGCGAGCGCAATCATCAAGAGTTGACGCTCAGCGGTCCTGATCACGGCCGCCTCGGCCTCGGGGCTTGACTCCGGCGCCTCGAGGATCCCCTCGACCGTCGAGACCAGCGTGTTGACGATCAGGCTGCTCATGATCTGCAGATCTTCCGATGACCACTCGTTTAGGTACGGAAACCGGGACAGGTCCGTCGAAAGCTCGCTTGAGAACAGCCGGATCTCTGAACGGATCGCGTGGCGAATGCCGGCGACGCCGCCGAACCGCTCACGGACGAGGAACAGGAACTGCGGTCGGTTCGCGTGCACGTGCCGGACGAGGATCTCGACCGATCCCCTGATCACGTGTTCGTAGCGCTGGGTGTCCGCTCGGGCTTCCCGCAACATCGCCCGGAGCGCACCGAACGAGTCGTCCACCAGCGCCAGGCCAAGTTCCTCCATATCGGCGAAATGGCGGTAGAAGGCCGTTGGAACCACACCGACCTCGCGGGTCACCTCCCGCAGGCTGAGGCTGGAAAAACCCTTGCTCTCCAGCTGACCCAGGGCCGCCAGCATCAATTCCTGACGGGTGTGCCGCTTCTGCTCGCTGCGCTTCCGCGGGTGGGCGCCACGCCTGGAGGACGGCTTACCCGAGCGCTTGGGAGAACGACTGTCCACTCGACAAGTGTGACGCACGTCACGGCGTAAAGCAAGTTTTGGCCTTGCATTTGGCGGATCGTGACGCTACGGTGTGAACAGTCGTTCACTCAAATATGGAGATCCAGATGCCCACCGATGCCCCCATTCGCCGACGCCCCACCCGCTCCGTTGGGCGTCGCCTGCTCCGCTCAACTTTCGTTGACAGCCTGGTTGGTCCCCACGGGATTGACCGCTACCTGGAGCTGGTCCGTCCCAATTGGACCCCGGGTGAGCCGCGGGCAAAGATCGTCCGTGTCACCCGCCCGGACGCCGGGCACGCCGTCTGTCTAACGCTGCGGCCCAACGGCGCGTTCACGGGATTCGAGCCGGGCCAGTTCATCAACCTGACGGTCGAGATCGACGGGGTTCGCCGCAGCCGTTGCTACTCGCCGACCAGCTCAGCCCACGCCGCCGACGCGCTGGAGCTGACGATCAAGACGCACGAAGCGGGCCTCGTATCGACCTGGCTTGCCAAGGAGGCTCGCGCAGGAATGGTGGTCGGCCTCGCGGCGGCGGACGGGGACTTTTGCTTGCCGAGCCCGCGGCCGGACCAGCTACTGCTGATCAGCGGGGGCAGCGGCATCACTCCGGTCCTCTCGATGCTTCGCACGCTCGCCGCCGAACGCCACACGGGCCGAATCGACTTCGTCCACTACGCACCGACGACACGCGAGGCCCTTCACACCCGCGATTTGGCTGAGTTGGCGCAGCGGATGCCGGGACTGCGACTGCACCGCTCGTACACCCGTGAACCGGGAGCCGGCGAGCTCGATGGCCACTTCGGATCGGCGCATCTGGCTCGGATCGGCGCTGATCGGGACGCCGCAACGTTCGTGTGTGGCCCTCCGGCGCTGATCGAAGGAGTGCGGAGCGCGTGGACCGAGGCCGGCCGCGAGGCGAGCCTCCACGTCGAAAGCTTCGTCCCTCCCACGCTTGCGATCCGAACCGACGTCGGCCGAGGGCACCATCAACTTCGAGGCTGCCAAGACGCAGCGTTGTCAACGACGGCCGCACGCTCCTGGAACAAGCCGAGGCCGCGGGACTCAATCCCGACTTTGGCTGCCGAATGGGCATCTGCGCCACGTGCACGTGCCGAAAGACCGCGGGCAGCGTGCGCAACGTGATCTCTGGCGCCGTCTCTGGCGCCGAGGACGAGGACATTCGCCTCTGCGTCTCGGTACCCGTCGGCGACATCCAAATTTCCCTATAGCGACCCTCCCACCAAAGGACAAGAAAATGAAGACACCAATGACTGACGAGCAGATTGAGGCGTTTGGCGCCGAGCTGGACGCAATCCGCGAGCGCCACGTGGCCGATCTGGGCGCGCGCGACGCCACCTACATTCGCAAGATAATCAAGGCTCAGCGCGGCCTGGAGATCGGCGGCCGTGCCGCCCTGTTCGCGAGTTTCTTCCCGCCCGCCTGGATCGCCGGTACCGCGGCTCTCGCGGCGTCGAAGATCCTCGACAACATGGAAATCGGGCACAACGTGATGCATGGGCAATACGACTGGATGAACGATCCGGCCCTGTCCGGCAAGACGTTCGAGTGGGATACCGCATGCCCGGGCGACCAGTGGCGCCACTCGCACAACTACCTGCACCACACCCACACGAACATCCACGGCAAGGATCGCGACATCGGCTACGGGATCCTCCGCATGTCCAAGGACCAGCCCTGGGAGCCGTACTACCTGGGCAACCCGATCTACGCCGCTCTGCTGGCGATCTTCTTCCAGTACGGAGTCGCCCTTCACGATCTTGAGATGGATCGGATCCGCACCGGCGAAACCGGTTGGGGCGCGAAGCAGCGCCGGGTGGGCGCCGCGATCTGGAAGAAGGTCCGCCGCCAGACGGTGAAGGACTACGTGCTCTTCCCGATCCTGACCGGACCGTCCGCACCGTTCACGCTGGCGGCCAATGCCGCCGCCAACCTGACCCGCAACCTCTGGTCATACATGATCATCTTCTGCGGACACTTCCCCGATGGCGTTGAAGAGTTCACCGAGGATGAGACCGAGAACGAGACCCGGGGCGAGTGGTATTACCGTCAGCTCCTGGGGTCGGCCAACCTGACCGGGGGCAAGCTGTTCCACGTCATGTCGGGCAACCTCTCGCACCAAATCGAGCATCACTTGTTCCCGGACATCCCGGCGCACCGCTACGCAGAAATCTCTGCCGAGGTTCGCGAGATTTGCGAGCGCTACGGGATCGCCTACAACTCGGGGCCGCTGCACCGCCAGTTCGGCACCGTCGTCCGCAAGATCGTCCGCCTGGCGCTTCCCGACGGAACGGGGACCAAGCACGACGGCACCGGCGACGCCCCGGCGTCGGCGGACGAGCGCGAGCCGCAGCTTGTCGCGGCCTGACATCCTTTGACGCGATGGCGCTCGAGCGCACAGAGATAGGCAAGGACACGATCCAGACCATCGTCGAGTCGGGCTCCACCCACGCCGGGCAGATCGCCGGCATCATCGCTGGCGCGGTGCGCGACGTGACCCGGGAGCTCGGCGACTTCGCGACCGACGTGTTCGAGATGCGCGAGGCCTCGCGCCGGGCGGGCGCCGACCGCGAGCCCCCCGCACCATGACCGAGCCGCGGACCACGCTCGACCCGAGCGCGGTCCAGACCTACCTGGATGGCCCTCACGTCGCAATCCGGGAACAGGTTCGAGAGTTCCTTGGCGATCCGCAGTTCGATCGCGGCCCGGAGCCGCCGCCGGACGCGGAGTACCGGGAGCAGGTGTTGGACTGGGCGAAGGCGCTGGCCGAAACCGGGGGGGTCGGCCTCGGGTTTCCGGCCGAGTTCGGCGGCATGGACAACGTTCCGGGGTCCATCGCAGCATTTGAGACGCTTGCGTTCGGGGATCTCTCGCTGCTCGTCAAGATCGGCGTCCAGTTCGGGTTGTTCGGAGGCGCCGTCCTGCACCTCGGCACGCGCAAACATCACGAGCGCTACCTGAAGGAAATCACCAGCCTCGATCTGCCTGGTTGCTTCGCGATGACGGAGACGGGTCACGGCTCGAACGTCCAGGCGGTGGGCACTACCGCGACCTACGACGCCGAAGCCCAGGAGTTCATCGTTCACACGCCGACGCCGGCGGCGCGCAAGGACTACATCGGCAATGCGGCGGAACATGGCCGCCTGGCGGCCGTGTTCGCGCAACTCGTGGTCGGCGGCACCGGCCGCGGCGTCCACTGCCTGCTGGTCCCGATCCGGGACGATCGCGGCAAGCCAATCGATGGCGTCGAGATCACGGACTGCGGACCGAAGGTTGGTCTCAACGGCGTCGATAACGGGCGCATCTCGTTTGACCAGGTCCGGGTGCCGCTTGACGCGCTACTGGACCGCTACGCCCAGGTAACGCCCGACGGCAAGTACGAAAGTTCAATCGAGAACCCCGATCGGCGCTTTTTCACGATGCTGGGCACCCTGATCCAGGGCCGGGTGAGCGTTGGCGGCGGCTCCATCTCGGCGACCAAGGTCGCGCAGGCGATCGCCGTCCGCTACGGCAACCAGCGTCGTCAGTTCGGCCCACCCGATTCCAGAGCGGAGGTGCTGCTGCTCGATTATCGGATGCATCAACGTCGTCTGATGCCAGGGTTGGCGCGGACGTTCGGACTCCACTTCGCGCAGCAGGAGCTGATCGCGGAACTCGGCGAGGCCTTTGGAAACCCCGACTACCCCGAGCGCGAGCAACGCGAACTCGAAACTCGCGCCGCCGGGCTCAAAGCAATCGCGACGTGGCATGCATCGAGCGACCATCCAGACCTGTCGCGAGGCATGTGGCGGCGCCGGCTACCTCGCTGAGAACCGATTCGCGGAGCTGCGGGCAGACACAGACGTGTTCACCACTTTCGAAGGCGACAACACGGTGCTGCTTCAACTCGTCGCCAAATCGCTATTGACCGAGTTCCGCGACGAGTTCGGCGAACTGAACCCGATCGGAATCGCCAGCTTTGTTGCGGGCCAGGTCTACGAGGCCGTCGTTGAACGCAGCGCTGTTCGCGAGCTCGTGCAGCGCCTGACCGACGATCTCGTTCCCGGCCGCGAGGACGACCACGACCTACTTGATCGTGAGTACCAGCTGGGGCTATTGCGCTGGCGCGAGGAGCACATGATCACCGGCGTTGCCCGCAGGCTCAAGCGCGGCGTGGATAGCGGCGAGGCGCCGTTCGATGTATTCAACGACTGCCAGGACCACGTGATCGCAACGGCCCGGGCGCACGTCGAGCGCGAAATTGGTGACGCCTTCGACCGGGCGGTCAAGGCATGCGAGGACAAGCGCCTGCGGGACTCGCTCGATCGGCTCCTGAGCCTTTACGCGCTCGGCGTGATCGAAGGCGACCGGGGCTGGTTTCAGGAGCACGGGCGGATCTCCTCCACCCGATCCAAGGCAACCACCCGGCAGGTGAACGCGCTGTGCCGCGAGGTGCGTGGCGAGGCCGATGCCCTGGTTGACGGCTTCGGAATCCCGGCCGCCGTCTTGCGCGTTCCACTCACCGAACCTGACTGACCCCGCTCGAAGAAGCCGGTTGGCGGTTACGATGCGGCCCTTCGAAGTTCCCAACCTTGAGGGGTTCATCCATCGTGTCGCTCGTGCGCGTTCTCTGGCTTTGCATCCTCGTCGTCGCCGTTGCCCTTGTCGCCGGATGCGGCGATGACAGCGAACCACCGACAAGTAGCGCCCCCGGTTCCGTTGAGGACTGCACTGCCGAAAAGCTCGCGACCCTTGAGCCGGGAACCCTGACGATCGCAACTGACAGCCCGGCGTATCCGCCGTACTTCATCGACGACGACCCCACCAACGGCAAAGGCTTCGAGAGCGCCGTCGCCTTCGCGATTGCCGACAAGCTGGGCTTTACGGCCGACGACGTGAACTGGGTGGTCGTTCCGTTCAACGCCTCGTACGCGCCCGGGCCGAAGGATTTCGATTTCGATGTCAACCAGATATCGATCACACCGCGACGCAGCGAGCAAGTTGATTTCTCATCGCCCTATTACGAGGCGAGCCAGGCAGTCGTCGCGCTCAAGCAAACCGAGACTGCCGCGGCCACGAGCCTGGCGGACGTTGCCAGGGCGAGGATCGGCGTCCAGATCGGTACGACGAGCCTGGAGGCCGTGGAGGCCTCGATCCGGCCCGAGCAGGATGTCCAAGTGTTCGATACCTCCAACGACGTCGTCTCGGCCTTGAAGCAAGGCCAGGTTGATGCCGTCGTCGTGGACGTACCGACCGCGTTTTACTTGACCGCGGCGCAGGTTCCGAAGGCCGGGATCGTAGGCCAGTTTTCGGCACCCGGTGGCGATCGGTGGGGCGCCCTGCTCGAACGCGACTCGCGGCTGACCGGCTGCGTGTCGCTTGCCGTTATTGCTCTGCGTGCGTCGGGCGAGCTAGCCGCGATTGAGGAAGAGTGGATGAGCGCCGCCGCGGACGCGCCAATCCTGGAGTAGCCGTCAGCCGGCGCTACGAACGGGAGGCGGCGCGCAAGCGCACGGAGCGCCGGGGCCAAGCGGTCGCAGCGCTCTCCACCGTGGTCGTCATCGGCGGCCTCGCTGCCCTGGTTCTCACAAGCTCGGGGTGGCCGAACGTCCGTGAGTCGTTCTTCGACTGGGGCGATTTCCAGGCGGTGTTCGGAGACGTGCTGGGCGGGTTTTGGCTCGACGTCAAGATCTTCATGATCGTCGAAGTGGTGGTTTTGATCCTGGGCCTGCTGGTGGCGCTGATCCGGACGGTCAAGGCCCCGGCGCTGTTCCCGTTGCGCATGCTGGCCGTCGTATATACGGATGTCTTTCGCGGGGTGCCGACCATCCTGCTCGTCTACCTGATCGGCTTTGGCGTCCCGGCTCTGGCTCTGAGCGGACTACCAACCGACCCGGTGGTCCTGGGCGGCGCGGCGTTGGCGCTCTCCTATGGCGCCTACGTGGCGGAGGTCTACCGGGCTGGGCTGCGCTCCGTCCATCGCGGTCAACACGACGCGGCGCTGGCGATCGGGCTGAGCGAGGGCCAGGCTCTGCGCCACGTGATCGTGCCGCAAGCGGTGCGCAACGTTGGGCCGCCGCTCCTCAACGACTTCATCGCGCTGCAAAAAGACGTCGCCCTCGTCGCCATCCTCGGGCCACAGACGGCATTTCGGATCGCCCAGATCGAGGCTTCGTCGGACTTCATCTACACGCCGCTCCTCGCGGCGGCGATGCTGTATCTGCTGATCACGATCCCGATGGCGCGCATGCTCGATCGCTGGGATCTCGGCGGTAGGGCCCGCTGATGGCAACGCCCGTGCTTCGAATCGAAGGCGTGACCAAAGCCTTCGGCGACCGCCTGGTGCTTCGCGGGATTGATCTGGATGTCGCCGAGCATGAAGCGGTTGCCCTTATCGGCGCCTCCGGTTCCGGCAAATCAACGTTGCTGCGCTGCATCGACTTGCTTGAGGAGATCGACGATGGTGACATCTATCTCGACGGTGATGTGATCACGGATCCGGCAGTTGATCCTGTCGCCGTCAGGCGGCAGCTCGGGCTTGTCTTCCAGGCCTACAACCTGTTTCCGCACCTGAGTGTGATCGACAACGTGATCCTTGGCCGCGTCCATGCCGACGGCATCGGACGCGCCGAGGCCGAGGCTGAGGCGCGGACTCTCCTTGCCCGGTTTGGGCTGGACGGACGCGAGGACGACCGCCCCGATCGGCTCTCTGGCGGACAGCAACAACGCGTTGCGCTGGCGCGGGCGTTCGCCGCCCGGCCTAGGGCGATGCTCTTGGACGAGGTCACCTCGGCGCTCGACCCCGAGCTGGTCGGCGAAGTCCTTGAAGCCGTCAGAGACATGAAGACCCAGGGGGTCACGATGCTTCTCGCGACCCACGAAATGAGCTTCGCGCGCGAAGTGGCCGACCGAGTCGGGTTCCTGCATGAAGGAAGGCTGATCGAGGTCGGCCCGCCCGAGCAGGTGCTGGCCGAGCCGACCCAGCCAGAGACCAAGCGCTTCCTACGCCGCCTACTTGACGCCGGCCGCGCCTGACCTAGCCCAGTTCAGGGAAGTACTCGGCAACGTGTTGCGCGATCTGGCGGCGGACCCAATCCTGCGTGTCGGCGTCCGCCATCCGGTAGCGGGCCAGGAGCAGTTTTTGCTCGGTGATCGGGAGTCCAGCGATCTCCCAGCCGAGAGCAAGCCGCTCAAAGAGAAGCTCGGTGCGTCGACGCCAATCGTCGTCGATCGTCGCGGCACCGCGTTCCCGGGCGTCGCCGATCTTGGCGATGGTGCCGGGACTGAGCGACTCGCGCAGGGTCAGGACGTTGCCCTCCTCGTCGGTGTAGTCCACAGTCGCGACCGGATCGCGCGGTCGTCGCTTCTTGCGCTTCGCCATCAGGGGCAACCACGGGTCAGCACTTGGATTCGATCAATTCGGGCAACGACGCCGATGGATCCGACTCAAGCCCCGCGGCGGTCACAATCAGCGTCAGGGAGTCGGTGACGTCAGTCTGCGCGCAGGTCTCACTTTGCGCCACGAACGCCTCGAGGACGGTCCGTTTCTCAGGCTGGATCAAAGCGATGAACTCAGCGACCGTGATCTCGTAGGGTGCCGCCTCCGCGGTTTCGGAGGAATCGCCGCCGCCGCACCCGGCGAGCGCGATCGCCGCGATCGCCCCGATCAGGCCGGCGCGACGCATCTCAATCGATCAGGCGCATCTCCATGCGCCTGACGGCGATCCTCCACATGACCACGGCGACCAACACCAGCACAGCAAAGCGAATCAGATCGGTGGCTTCAAAGCCAAACGCGGAGTGGCGGACGAGCTCGACCAGGTGGTGCAGCGGGTTGATCTGGGCAGCCACCTGGAAGCCGTGGGGCAGGCCGTCGATTGGAAAGAAGGTTCCCGCGACCAAAAACAGCGGGGTGATGACGAGCGTCGTGACGTAATTGAACTGATCAATCTTCGCGACGCTTGCGGCAACCGCGATCCCAAATGCCGAAAAGCCAAGGGCGGTAACGAAACAGAAGATCGGCACAAGCAACATCCCAAGAGCGGGATCAAGCCCAAATGCCATCGTGATCAGCAGCGGAAAACATCCGTAGAAGCCCGCGCGGAAGGAGATCCACAGCATCTCGGCGGTGACCAGCTCCTCGACGTCGACTGGGGCCGCCAGGATGGCGTCGTAGGTGTTTTGAAAGCGATGCTTGACGAACGTTCCGAACATCGCCGGCAGGGCGCTGGAGAAGATCACGGCGGTGGCGACCATCCCCGTGCCGACGAACTCGATGTAGTCAAGTCCGTCAATCCGATCAACGACGGTGGCCCCTAGGCCAAGGCCGAAGGCGAGCAAATAGACGATGGGCTCGAGGACGCTGGAGAAGGTCGTCGCCTTCCAGAAGGTGCGGAAGTTGGCCATCTCGCGGCTGATCACGCCACCGATTGCGGCGCCCTCAAGCCGACGGGCGCCGACGGGCCTTCGGCCTGCCGCCATTACTCCGCCTCCTCGCCGGTCAGCATCACGAAGACATCTTCCAGCGATGCCGCCCGCCGCACCGCTTCATCCGGAATGACTCCCGCCACAGCCAGCTCAGCCCCGACGATCGCGATCGCCGGGCCGGCGGGCCGTACCCGAAGGCCGGCGGCCTCGGCCTGACCCCGGACCTCCGCCAAGCGGTTCGGAGGGCCATAGACCTCGGCCGTCTCGCGACCGGCGTGTTCACGGATCAGGTCGCTGGGCTTTCCCCTGGCGATGATCTGGCCATGCGCCATCACCGCCACCTCGTCGGCAAGTCGCTCGGCCTCCTCGATGTAGTGGGTGGACATCAGGATCGTCGATCCGCCGCCGCGTAGGCCGTCGATCAACGACCAAAGCTCCGTGCGGATCTGGGGATCGAGCCCGACCGTCGGCTCGTCCAAGAGCACCAGCCTTGGGCTATGGACAAGGCCTCGGGCCAAGAGCAGGCGGCGGCGCATTCCTCCCGAGAGCTCATCGACGGCGTCGCTGCGGCGGTGAACCAGACGGGCGATCCCAAGAGCGCGATCGACCGCGGCGGCGACATCGGGCACCCGGTAGAGCCGCGCAAATACGGCCAGGTTCTCTTCCACCGTGACATCGACGTCCAGGTTGTCGAGCTGCGGAACCACCCCCATCCGGCCCCTTGCGATCTTGGCTTCCCCGGGCAGGCTGTGCCCGAGGACGGAGATCTCGCCCTCGTCGGCGATCGCCTGGCCGGTGAGCAGCCTCATCGTCGTCGACTTGCCCGCCCCGTTCGGGCCCAGGAGGCCCATGCAGGTTCCGGCCGGGACGTCTAGGTCGAGACCGTTGACGGCTGTAATCGAGCCGAAGCGCTTGACCGCGCCGCTGACGGAGATCGCCAGATCAGAATTCGCGGTCGCCGTCATGCCGTCACGAGACGAGGTGCGAAACCGATTTCCCTAGCCGACGGCCAGGATCTCGAGGCGCTTCTTGCCCTTAGGCGTTGACACGGTGACCTTTTGGCCCTTGCGGCCACCGATCAGCGCTTGGGCCACCGGACTCTCGACCGACAGCTTGCCGGACGCCGAATCTGCCTCGAGGCGATGCACGACCGTCACCTCCGTGACCTTGTCGGCGGCCTCGTCGCGAAAGCTGACCTTTGACCCGACGCCGACCTTGTCACCAACTGCTGGAGCCGTTACTTCGGCGGTCGCAAGCAGGTTCTCCAAGGTTCGGATCCGAGCCTCGTTCATACCCTGCTCCTCGCGCGCCGCGTGGTACTCCGCGTTTTCTGAAAGGTCGCCCTCCTCGCGAGCGACCTTGATCGCCGCGGTGATCCGCGGGCGGCGCTCGTCCACCAGTTCCTTGAGCTCGGCCTCGGCCTCGGCCTTGCCCTTGGGGCTGATCTTGTTCTGGGCCTCTGTCATCGCGCTCGGGAGGGTAGCCAGTCCTGGACTGGGCGGGCTATCCTTACTGGCAGCATATGGGGGCGAATCAGATTCGACGTGGGTTTGTTCGCCTTGATGTTGCGAGTCGAGGACCCAGGGTTGGCCTCGTTAAATGATCCCTGGAAAACCATAATTGCGAAGTCTCATGACTTCGCCCTCGCGGCCTAAATAGCCGTGTGAGGGAGTCGGTCCGGGTAGCCCGCGCCCGGTCAGCCGGCTTCAAAAATGCGGGCTCACCCCTCAGGTAGGACCTTCGATCCGAGGGGGAAACAAAAGGAAGGTATGGCACTGGTGACGTACCCCACGGACTGACCGACCCGGCCGCCGAGATTCGACTCCGATGGGCACACTCGTAGACGCATCAAGACAACGTCCGCGGACGCCGGGGCAGTACCGGCCGCCTCCACTTTTCTTGACAATCCGAGCGCGCATCACCGCCGTCGTAAGGCCTGATCAGGAAGGAGCTCTTCCAGCCCCACCAGGAAGGCCAGACCCGGGCTGCTGCGGGGCAGCGGCGCGGGAATTGATCACGCGCATCCCCCTGGCCTCGTAGCTCGCGAGGGCATAAGGACCGTCGAACGAGTTCGTCTCAACCAACACCCGTGGTGCCAACTCGAGGCCGCGACTCAGGACCGTAGTCAGAAGGGCGCCCCCCAGCCCACGCCCCCGATGTTCGGCAAGGAGGCCGAAGATCTCGATCCAGGCCTCGGAATCCCCTGGCCTCAGTTCCCCCAGGCCGGCCGCCCGGCCGCCGACAAAAAGCACCCAGGTCTCGCGGGCGCCAACCCATTCGGCCCACTGAGCCGGTGACCAGGGCAGGCGGTCAGTCCAGCCGAAGTCAGCCCCGATCCGCTCATAAAGGGAGCGGTTGATCTTCGTGTCATGGACCAGCTCGATCGACTCGCCGGGCCCAACCACCGTGGACGCCGGGCGCAGCGCATGGCGGCTCGCCAACTCCAGGCAGGTCGTTACGCGATCCACGTTGGTCACCATAGATGGATCGAAGCCCATCCCGAACCAGCCCAGCAGCCGTACGAGCCGATCCACCCCGGATCCGGCCGCAAGCGGTCCGTGCGCGAACGCCTTGAACGTCTATTCGGGCCGATTCTCGCGGGTGGGATCCTGCTCGCCACCAAAGGCAAGGCCCTCCTCCTGCTGTTGCCGAAGCTCAAGGTCTTCACGACTTCGGCTTCAATGCTCGTCTCAATCGGGGCGTACACGTTGATTTGGGGGCTACCGTTTGCGGTCGGGTTCGTTGTGCTGTTGCTTGTCCACGAGATGGGGCATGTGTTCCAGCTTCGCCGCGAAGGAATCGAGGCATCGGCGCCCATGTTCATCCCCTTCCTCGGCGCGGTTGTGGCGGCTAAATCGCTTGGCGACAACGCCGCCGCCGAAGCCCGGGTCGGGCTGGCCGGGCCGATCCTGGGCTCGCTTGGCGCGCTAATTCCGCTTGCCATCTGGCTGCTTACCGGCGAGGAGTTCTGGCAGGCACTTGCCTTCGTCGGATTCTTTTTGAACCTCTTCAACTTGCTGCCGGTGCTGCCGCTCGATGGCGGGCGGGCAATGGCTGCCCTGTCGCCATGGGTCTGGGGAGTGGGATACGCGATGCTTGTCGCCCTTGCCTTCGTCTTTCCCAACCCGATCTTGCTCTTGATCCTGATCTTTGGAGGCCTCGAATCCTGGCGGCGCTTCAAGCTGCGCGGCACCCCCGAGTCGCGAAAGTTCCACGCCATCGACGGGCGAACCAGAGCCCTGGTCGCGGTTACATATTTGGGTCTGGCGGCGCTCCTGGCCCTTGGCGTGGCGGAAACGCACCTTGAGCGCGACTTCAGCGACGTCTGAGGAGGAGATATGGCAGAACGCGAATTCGATGTGGTGGTGATCGGCGCCGGCCCGGCAGGCGAGGTGGTTGCCGGACGGCTGGGCGAGGCCGGGCTGCGCGTCGCCCTTTGCGAACGCGAGCTTGTCGGCGGCGAGTGCTCGTTTTACGCGTGCATGCCGTCAAAGGCGCTGCTGCGACCCGGTGAGCTGATCGGCGAAGTCGGCCGTGTGCCCGGCGTCGAACTTGCGTCCGCAAACGTCGACGCAACGGTGGCGCTAGCCCGCCGCGACGAGGTGATTCACGACCTCGACGACTCCAGTATGGAGCCCTGGCTGACCGAGCGCGGAGTTGAATTGATCCGCCAGGCGGGACGGTTGGCGGGCGAGCGGCGCGTGGACGTCGGCAACGATGTGCTTGTGGCCACCAGGGCGGTAGTGCTGGCAACCGGCACCAGCGCGGCGCTGCCCCCGATCCCTGGCCTCACCGAGGCGAATCCCTGGACGAACCGCGAGGGCACCACCGCGAAGTTCGTGCCGGCAAGCCTGGTTGTCATCGGTGCGGGTCCCGTCGGCTGCGAACTGGCTCAGGCGTGGCGCTCGCTCGGCTCCGATGTGACGCTGCTCGAGGCCTCCGATCGCGTGCTGGCAACTGAGGAACCGTTTGCCTCCGCCGAGGTCGCGGCCGCGCTGCGCGACCGGGGCGTGCGTGTGGAGACAGGCACCAAGATCACGTCGGTCGGTCGCGACGGCGACGGCTTCGCGGTTGAGCTGGAGGGTGGCGAAACCGTCAGCGCCGCCGAGCTGATGGTCGCCGCCGGTCGCCGGCCCAACACGGACGAGCTTGGCCTGGAGACAGTTAATCTCGAACCAGGGGAATGGATCGAAGTTGACGACGCCTTGCGAGTATCTGGGCACGACTGGCTCTATGCGATCGGTGACATCAACCGGCGCTCGCCGCTCACTCATTCCGGCAAGTACCAGGCTCGGGTGGCCGCCGACGTGATCCTGGGCTCGGACGCATTGGCGAAGGCCGACATCGCCGGTGCCCCTCGGGTCACGTTCACTGATCCGCAGGTCGCAGCCGTGGGCCTAACGGTCGCTGTCGCTCGCGATCGTGGCCTCGACGTTCGCGAGGTAACCGTGGGGACCTCGGCAAACGCCGGCGCCAGCTTTCATGGACGAAACACGGACGGTACCTCCCAGCTCGTGATCGACGAGAGCAGGAGCATCGTGGTTGGGGCAACGTTCGTGGGGTATCAAACCGCGGAGATGCTCCACGCGGCGACGATCGCGATCACCGGCCAGTTGACACTGGCACAGCTCTTCGAGGCGATCCCCGCCTTTCCGACGCGGACCGAGGTTTGGCTTCGGCTACTGGAGGCGTACGGGCTCTAACTCAGAGGTCGAGCTTGCCCTTCAGACCATTCAGGAAGTCCCTCGGGAAGCCCGGAATCGAGTCGAGCTGATCAAGCGAGGTGAAGCCACCGTGGCGCTCGCGGAACGCAAGCACCCGGCCGGTTTGCGTGACGGAGAGTCCAAAGCTGCGCAGCTCCTCGAAGCTCGCCGTGTTGACGTTCACCGTCGCGCCGCCGCCGGACGCGGGGGAGGGCGTCGAGTCGGGTTTCGTGGTGGGTTCCGCGTCGGGGGGAGCTTGCTCGGGTTCGGGTTCGGGCTCGGGCTCGGGTTCAGGTTCGGGCGGCGCTGGCGGGGCTTCTGCCTGCGCCGTCGAATCCGCGGCAGGCTCTGGAGTCTCCTGGGCTGTCGGCTCGTCCTCGAGATCAAAGATCTCCTTGGCGTCGAGTTCCGGAAGCGGCTCGGCAATCTCGTCCACCACTGCGCGGGCGCGATCCTCGGCGCTAGTGGCGCGGCGCTCGGCCTCTGCGATCCGATCCAAAAGGTCACGTAGGTGCTGTGAACGCTCGACCTCGTCCGATTTGAGTTGAGCCAGCCGCTCGGCGCGGGCCGCCCGGGACTCCGCTTCCGCCGCACGCGCCTCAACGTCCTCAAGGCGCTTCGTGGCGCGCTCCAGGGCCTCAGCGGTGAGCGACTGGCTTTCGGCCAGACGTTCCTCGGTCGCCTGAAGTTCTGCGGCCAGCGCCTGTTCCTGGGCGCGGCGGGATTCAAGTTGGCGCTCGGCTTCCTTGAGCTCAGAGAGCAACTTGTTGCGCTCCGGCTCGGCCCGCTCGGCTGCGACTCGCTCGGCTTCCTCAGCAGCGGCGTCAACTCGGCGGTCGGCCTCAGCCTGAGCCTCGGCGACGCGGCGGTCGGCCTCGGCGGCGATCCGCTCCTCCTCAGCCTTGGTGCGCTCAACCTCGGCCTTCCGCTCAGAGCCTTCGAGACTCTTGAGGGCGCCCTGCTCGGCGGCCTCACGGATTTCCCGCTCTTCGTCGGGACGCTCCGATATGGCCTTCGCCAATCCGGCGGCGGACCCCGTCGGTGACTCTTTTAGATCTTTGTCGGGCGAGGCGGCGGCCAGCGGAGTCGCGGGCGTCGGCGGCTTCGCTTTCTTGGCCCGACGCTCGTCGCGCTTTGCCTGCTTGGCTGCGCGGGCAGCTTCAGCCTTCCGACGAGCCCCGTCACGGCGCTCCTGACGTGCCCGGGCACGTCCCGCGGCCTTGGCCTCGCGCGCCTGCGCTTTTGTGGAACGGGCACGCTTGCGGCGCTCGCGGGCCGATGGCTTCGCAGCCTTCTCCTTCGCCGCAAGTTCGCGTTCGGCACTCTTTTGCTGGACCAGCGCCTCTTTCTTGGCCTCGGCATCAGCCTTTGCCTTCTCCGCTGCCTCTTTCTTGGCCTGGCGCTCGAGATCCTTAGCAACCCGCTTTGCCTCCCGCTTGCTGGGCGGCTTCGGAAGTGCCGCCGCTGTCGTGGCCGCGGATGGAGAGCCGGGTGGCGGGGTCGATGTCGATTCGCTGGCAGGCGGCTCGCCAATCACGGAATCCCTCGCCGCGGAGGGCTCGGAGGCTGCCTCGGCGCCGCCTGGCGGCGCAGGTTCGGGCTGCCCGGAGACCGCCTCGGGCTTGGGCTTCGAGTCCTCTTCACTGGGACGCTGCAGGCGGAACGAGCGCATCGGGCCTATCGTCGCACAAGGTTGCGGTTCATTTCGCATTTGGCCGGGCGCGCGGAGGGCTGCTTGCAAGCCATGCGGCTAGCGCATCCTGTGGCTGATCTCGCGCTCGACCTCGCGGCGAACCTCGCGATCGCGAATCTCACGGCGGCGATCGCGGCCTTCCTTGCCCTTCGCAAGCGCGATCTCGACCTTGGCACGACGGCCCTTGAAGTAGACCCGCGTGGGGACGAGCGTCAGCCCCTTTTGCTGCGTACGGCCGATCAAACGCTCGATCTCGTAAGCGTGAAGCAAGAGCTTGCGTGGCCGCTCGGGCTCGTGATTGTCCATGGCCGCGGGCGGATAGGGCGGGATATGGAGGTTGCGCAGCCAGACTTCGCCATCCTCGACAA
Source organism: uncultured bacterium (assembly GCA_963701205.1). Lineage (GTDB taxonomy): Bacteria > Actinomycetota > Thermoleophilia > Solirubrobacterales > 70-9 > JALZKA01. The sequence continues at coordinate 829,166 of OY969575.1, forward strand.
CGGCGTATGCGTCCGCGAGCTGGACCTTGCCGCCACGCATCGATTTCACCTCGGTACCGAGCAACGCGATGCCGCACTCAAACTTTTCAATGAGCTCGTATTTGTGGGAGGCGCGACGGTTCGTGGCGACGTCGCCGGGCGCGACCTTCTTCTTTCCCTTCTTGGCCATGGCAGTGTTTAGGTTGACCGATCGCCGTCACCGTAGGAGGGCTCGAGGTCGCAGCGGCCGCGCGCGGGCTCGACCGAATTGACCGTCACCGCGATCGGGTCGCCCAACTTGACGGACCGTCCAGTGCGCCTTCCGACCATGGCGGTTTCCGTCTCGTTGAGGTCGAAGCGCTCGCCGCGCAGGACTCTGGCGGGCAGGAACCCCTCAAAGACATCCCCGAGCTCACCGGCGAATCGGACGAAGACCCCGGCTCCAACGGCTCCGGAAACCTCACCTTCGAACCGTGTTTCCCAGCCGCGCTCGAAGAGTTCGCGCTGGAGCAGGAACCCGGCACAGACCCTGTCGGCGCGACGCTCCATGCGGACGGCGTCGCGTTCGCGCTCCGAACAGTAGGTGGCGGCCTCCCTGACCTCACCGGGATCGGACTCCTCCTCCCCGGCGCCAACCGAGTGCAGGAGGGCGCGGTGGGCGACCAGATCCGGATAGCGGCGAATTGGCGACGTGAAGTGCGCGTACGCGGTGGAGCCCAGGCCGGCGTGCCCCAGATTCTGAGGCGAGTAATAGGCCTGCTTCAGCGAGCGCAGGACGATCGAGGACCAAGCGTCCCTGCCATGCCCTCGGCGGCGTGCCTCCGCGGCCACGAGCCGGCTTGCCTCGCCCACAAGCGCGCCCGCTTCGCTTGGGGCGATCAGCTTCTTGGTCGCCGGCGTTGGCACCTCCAAATCTGAAAGCTGGTCGATCAACCGCTGCACGCGGTCGGGGTCAGGCTGCTCGTGTACCCGGTAGAGCGAAATCGCCTTGCGGCGCTCAAGGTGGGCTGCAACGCACTCGTTTGCCAGGATCATGAGGTGCTCAATCAAGCGGTGCGCCTCGGTCTGGGCGACGCCGCTTGCTGCGGCGACGCCGCCATCATCGTCGAACGTGAATTCTGGCTCAAACGACTCGATCTCCAGCGCACCGATCTTGCGGGCGTCGGCCAGCTCGGCAGCCGCCTGGCGGGCGAGCGCCAGCGGCTCGGCGACTTCGCTGGGCGGCTCGCGCGCCCGCAAAGATCCGGTCGAGCTGCTCGTAGTCGAGGCGCGCGTCGGAGCGGATCCTGCTCCGGTAAAAGCTGGATGATCGCAGGCCCCCGGCTGCGTCAAGTCGTGCCTCGACGGTAACCGCCAGGCGATCGGCGCCGGGCACGAGGCTGCAGGCATCGTCGGAGAGCGCCCGGGGCAGCATTGGCTCAACCAGCCCGGGCACATAGACCGATGTCGCTCGCCGCGACGCCTCCCGGTCGAGGGCCGACCCGGGCCGGACGTGTGCCGAGACGTCGGCGATGTGGATCCACAGCCGGACTCCGTCGCCGTCGCGCTGCGCCGACACCGCGTCGTCGAAATCGCGGGCGCTGGCCGGGTCAACGGTGAACGTCGCCAGGTCGCGAAGGTCGCGGCGGGTGGGATCCACCTTCTCCGCAAGATCGGGGGCGCCACCGGCGTCGGCTTCAAGGCGGGCCGTAAACCCACGGCGATCCAACCCCTCCCAGAGGATTGCCTCGACGACGTCGCGGGCCCGCTTCGGCGATCCGAGCAAGCGGACGGCCCTGGCGCCGCGGGCGGTCGGTGCCGCAAGGATCATCTTTCCGGGATGGGCGTCAAGCTTGCCCCGCTCAAGCGCAACCTGGCCACCTCGCTCGAACAGCGGCTCGACCACCCGAAAGCGCCCGCGACGCGCGACAACGCCGACGAACGCCTTGGCGCGTTCGCCCCGGCTCAATGTCGGCCCGCGTCCCCGTCGAGCTGGCGCAGGGCCTTCGCCAGGGCTTCGTCGCGAGTCGGTCTCGGATTGTCTACCGCTCGGACGTCGGGCTTCAGGCCCTCACCGGCCAGCGAGACTCCGTCCGCCGTCAGGTACTCGCCAACCGTCAGATCCACGGCGCCGCCAGCGGGAAGCGAGATGACCTCCTGGAAGGTTCCCTTCCCGTACGAATCCTCGCCAAGGATCATCCCGATCTCGTACGGACTGGATCGCGGCCGCAAGGATCTCGGCAGCCGATGCGGTGTCACGGTTGATTAGGACGATGAGCGGGCGCTCATCGAGGGGTTCGCCCTGGGCGTCGTAGATGCGCTCGCCGCGGGTGCGGCTGCGAGTGGTCACAACCTTCTCCCCCTTCTCCACGAACAGGCTTGACGTCAACACCGCTTCGTTCAGCAGTCCGCCGCCGTTGCCGCGGAGATCGAGGATCAACGCCTCGGCGCCATTGCGGTCGAGCCGCTCAATCTCGTCGCGCAACTCGCCGTGGGCACCGCGGCTGAACCCGGCGAAGCGCACATGGGCCGCCTTAATGCCGCCGGGTGTCTTCGCAAGTTCCCCCTCCGCGACGGGCAGCCGCACCGTTGCGCGCTCGAGCGTGAGGTTCGCGGGCCGGCCGGGACCGATCGGATCGACCCTGATCGTCACCTGGGTCCCCGGCTCGCCTTTGATCTCAGTCGTCGACACATCGGACGAAACGCCGGCGATGGATTTGCCGTTGACCCCGACGATGACGTCACCCGGGTTCATGTTCGCCCGTTCGGCAGGCGAGTCCGTCAAGACTTCGGCCACTCGCAGACCCCTGGGCACCTCGGACACGGTGAGTCCGACGCCGGAGAAATTGCCCGCGGTCGCGGCGCTGAAAGCCTTCAGGTCGGCTGGCGTGAAGTAGTGCGAGAACCTGTCCCCGTATTGCCCTGCGCAATTCGGCGATCATGCCGCGAATGGAGGCCTCGTCAAGCTCGCTCGCTGTCGGCTCCTCGAAGTAGTTGTCCTCGATCACCTGGCGGGCCTGCTCGCCAAGGGTCCGGTCGCTCAGGTCGTCCCCGGTCAACTGAAGGACGAGGACGAATGCGGCAAGCGTCGCGGCGGCGCCAGCCAGCAGGCCCGAGACGAATCCGGAACGTCGGTCGGCGGAGTCCGAGCTCACACCCTCAGGAAGCGGCGCAAGGTGATGCCACTTCCAAGGGCGGATACCGACATGGCAGACGCAATGAGGATGATCACCAGGGGCACGAAGCCCATGGTTGAGAAGCTATCCACAAGATCGAAGTTGTTCGAGAGCGGGTCCACGATCGTCACCTTTCCGAGGAAGAGTATGGCGACGGCCACCACGGCTCCCGTAAGCCCGACGATTACGCCTTCGATGATGAAAGGCCAGCGGATGAACCAGTTCGTCGCTCCGACAAGCCGCATCACCTCGACCTCGCGGCGACGGGCATAGATCGAGAGCCGGATCGTGTTGCCGACCAGCATCAGTGAAGCGAGAAGCAGGAGGACCGCGAGCACGACGAGGACGACCGTCACGGCACCGGTGACCCGCGTGATCTTCGAGGCATCCTGGCGCGCGTCCTGAACCTCTTCGATGATCGGGCTGATCGGTTGCGGTTCGCCCGATGGACCAACAGCGCTGATCGCGGACGACACGGCGCTCAACGACTCTGGGTCATCGATATCAATCTTGAACGAAGCGGGGAGCGGATTCGATCGAAGCTCGCCGATTGACTCGCCAAGCTCGCCGTCAACCTTGTCCTGAAGCAGGGGGATTGCCTCCCGCTTGGAGATGAACTCGACGCCGGTGACGTGTTCGATCGCACCGAGGTCGTTTCCCAGGCCCTGGATCTCGGCCTTTGTGGCGTCGTCAAAGAGGTACACGTTGAGGCCGATCTGGTCGCGCACGTCCTGGGTCTTGTCCTCCGATGCCTTCAGAACGGGCACCAGCACGCCAAGCAGGAGCGTCGTCACGACGATGGTCACGATCGCGGCAATCGACGGCGCTGCGCTGCGACGGAGTGCGCGGAATGCCTCGGAGACAAAGAAGATGAAGCGCGACATTGCCTAGAAGTCCAGGATGTTGTTGGGGTCGTCGTCGATGCTGAGCTCGGATTCCAGCCGAGCGGCAAATTCCCGCGTGGATTCGTCGTGGTAGCCGCCACCGGTTTCGTCGCGAACCAGGCGGCCCTGGTCCAGCGCGATGACCCTTCGGCGCATCTTGTCCACCATGTGGGAGTCGTGGGTTACGACCAGAACGGTCGTGCCCGTGAGGTTGATCCGGTAAAGCAGCTGCATGATCCCGACGGAAGTCTTGGGATCAAGGTTGCCCGTCGGCTCATCCGCGAGCAGGAGCGGTGGGTGGTTGACGAAGGCGCGGGCGATCGAGACGCGCTGCTGCTCGCCACCGGAGAGCTGGTCGGGGTAGCTGTGAATCTTTGATTGAAGCCCGACCAGGCGGATGATCTCCGGGGTCTTGCGCCGGATCTCCGCGCGGGGCTCGCCGATGACCTGAAGTGCGTAGGCGACGTTGTCGTACACCGTCCGGTTCGGCAACAGTTTGAAGTCCTGAAAGACAGTTCCGACTCGGCGGCGGAGCATTGGCACCCTGGCGAGCGGCATCTCGTTGATGTCGTGACCGGCGATCATGACCTCGCCCGCCGCCGGCTCGACCTCGCGGATCAACATCTTGATCAGCGTTGATTTGCCGCAGCCCGTCGGGCCAACCACGAACGCGAACTCGCCGCGCTCAACCTCAAGCGAGATGCGCTCAAGCGCAACATGGCCGCCGGGATAGACAACGGTCGCATCCTTGAGGGCGACGATCGGCGGCTTCGGCGCCGGCGTTCCGGTGCGCTGCTCGTAGCGCTTCGCGGCCTCAGAATGGTCGCGCGCGCGTCGCTGGGATGCGGATCGTGAACGTGTCAGTGCCATCGGCTCAGGTCTTTCTCCGGCGTCGGGCCGGTTCCTTTACGGGCGCCCCGGCTGCAAGGCGGCGGCCACCCGAGAGTCCGCAAAGCGTAGCGGTTTATATGAGCGCCCGCTAATACAACGCACAGGAACTCCACACCACTCGCGCCACCTCCCCCGCCGACTGCGGGTTACTAGGGCCGTTGGCCCGACAACTCCGCACTCGGCGGGTGGTGGGCTAGGTCCAGTCGGGGCCGAAGAGCGGCGGGTGCGAGACGATCGGCTTCAGCAGTAGTGCTTCGCGGGCCCGGTCGGCAATGCCGCGGGCCGTCAGGCCGAAGTGCTCCATGCAGGCCTCGCCGGTGCCGGAGACGCCGAACTCGTCGCCCATCCCCACCGCGAAGATCGGAACCGGGTGCTGCTCGGCGGCGACCTCACGAACCGCGTCGGCCAAGCCGCCGACGACGCGATGTTCTTCGGCCGTAACCGCGACTCCGGTCTTCGCCAGGGACTCAAGAATCGTCTCCGAGTGGAGCGGCTTGATGATCGCCACGTTGACCACCTCGGCCTCGATCCCGTCTTCGGCCTCGAGCGAATCGGCGGCCTCGAGCGCGCGCCAGACCATGTGACCGGTCGCGATCAGGGTGATGTCCTTGCCCTCGCGAAGGACGTCCACGCCGGTCCCCATCGAGTCCGGAATCTCGTCGTAGACGACCGGCGTTGCCGGGCGCCCGAAGCGGAGGTACATCGGATCCGGCGACTCGTATGAGTCGAGGACGGCACGGTAGGCCTGGTTGTAGTCGGCCGGCACCACGACTTGCATGTTTGGCATCACCCGCATCAAGGCGATGTCCTCGATCATCTGGTGCGACGCGCCGTCCTCGCCAAGCGAAACTCCGCCGTGCGACGCGCAGACCCGAACGGGAAGCTCGTTGTGCGCAATCCCAAGGCGGATCTGATCGTAGGCGCGACCCGTCGCGAAGATCGCGAAGGTCGAGGCGTAGGGGCGTTTTCCGGTGACCGCCAGGCCACAGGCCATCGACATCATGTTCGCCTCCGCAGCACCAACGTTGAAGAACCGGTCGGGGAACGCCTCCCCGAACTTCGCGGACTGCGTCGAGACCGAGAGGTCAGCATCGAGGGCGACCACATCCTCGTGGTCTTGGCCCAGCGCAAGCAGCGCGTCGCCATAGGCGGCGCGCGTCGCGGTTGCCTCCGTCTTGCCGGCCATCAGGACTCCGTCCCTGGGCGCAGCGCATCCGTCTGCTCGCGCAACTGGACCTCGAGCTCGTCGAGTGCATCGGACGCCTGCTCCGGCGTCGGCGGCTTGCCGTGAAATCCAAAGCGCCCCTCCATGAAGGAGACGCCGCGGCCCTTCCGGGTCTGCGCAATGATCGCCGCCGGGCAGTCGAGCGTGCGGCTGCGCTCAAGCGCCTCGACGACTTGACCCATGTCGTGGCCGTCGATCTCGACGGTGTCCCAGCCGAACGCCTCGAACTTGGCGCGCATATCGCCGATGTCCATCACCTGCTCCGTCGTGCCGTCGGTCTGCAGATGGTTGTAGTCCACGACCGCAGTCAGGTTGGGGATGCCGAAGTGGACGGCCGCCGTGGCGGCCTCCCAGGTCTGCCCCTCCTGGCAATCGCCGTCGGAGAGGACACCGAACACGTGCGCGGTGCTCATCAAGCCCGTCCAAGCGCAACGCCAGCGCGATCCCGACGCACATCGAAAGGCCCTGGCCAAGGGATCCCGTCGACACCTCAACGCCCGCGGTCCGGTTCATGTCGGGGTGGCCTTGCAGCGGCTTGCCGATCTTGCGCAGCCCCTGGAGGTCTTCGAGCGGGAAGTACCCGTGATGTGCAAGCGCCGCGTACTGAATCGGCGCTGCGTGACCCTTGCAGAGGACGAAGCGATCGCGCTCGGCCCAGGTCGGGGTCTTCGGGATCGTGGCGCAGTACCCGGTTGTAGAGCGCCGAGACGATGTCGGCAGCCGACAGCGACGAATCAAGGTGGCCCGACTTGGCGACCGCCAGCATGCGCACGCACTCGATCCGCAGGACCGTGGCCCAGCGCTCAAGCTCGGCAATCGACGGCGCGCTCTCGCCGCGAGCGGCTTCCTTCGAGGGCGGCCTCGGATCCGGAACCGGCCGAAGATGGCTCATCGAGGCGAGGTTAGCGGCCTCTGCCTCCACCGACTGCTGTGCGGCCTGTCCCATGCTCAAACGAGCCTATGTCGGGGCAAAGACGGAACCGACCCCTCCGTGATCCCGCATTTTGCGGCTGCAATAGTGAAGCGGTGCAGCTCAACCGCCGCCGCATCTCCTTCCTGGCCGGCCTTGCCGCTCTGCTCGGTGTCGTCGGTGGAGTCGCAGTCGGGCTGATCGAGGACGACCCGCGCGTCGCAACGCCGAATTCTGGCGGGGCTAAAGCCACGGCCCTCAACGAGGGCACCGGCGAGCGTGACGGGCACGGGGACGCCGATGAACCTTCTGGCGCGATGCCCCCGTTGGAGTCCGATCCCGGCGGCCTGGAGCCCGGCCCGAGCGGGCCTCCACCTGAGAGCGCGCCGGAGCAACAGGCGGCGGCGGCGGCGCGCGGCTACATCCAGGCTCTGGATCGGCGCGCCGGCGGCGGCGTCTGCCGATCGTTTGCCCCCGGATCGCTCAGGACGCTGTCCTTCCCGGTGAAACGCCCGACCTGCGCCGCCACCGTCAACGCCTCGCTTGGATATCGCCACAGGGGCGGGCGACCCGTTTGGGAGCACTCGGTGATGACGGATGCGGTTTCTGCGAGCGTCGTCGGCGCCAAGGCCAGGGTCGTCGCCACGATCTTCACAAAGTACGCGGATCTGCGTGAACCGACGATCGAAGACGACGTGATCTACCTCACTCGCTTTGGCGGACGCTGGCTGATCGCCCAACCGAGCGCGACAATCCATCGGGCAATCGGCATCGCCGACTTTCCGCCGTCGGTTCTGGCGCCGCCCTAGCGGGTGAGCGAGATGATGCGGCTGCGCGGCGCGGCCCCCTTTAGAACCGTCACGTACACGCGGTCGGCGGTGAGCGCCGTTGACCAAAGGCGCCGCCTCGTCTTCAGCAGAGTTCGGTCGCGACCGCCGATCCGCTTGAGCCGCAGCTGACTTCCGCCTCGCACCGTGCGCACGTAAGCGAGCGAGCCGCCGCGCAGCGATGGATTGCCGATGCCGTGGCGTCGCGACGCCACGAGGCCTCGCCGCGCATTTTGGCCCAGGTTGTAGAGCACGATCTGATTTCTGGCGGGGTCGGCCACCGCATAGACCACCCTGCGCCCGGCGATTGCGGGGAGGCCGATCTGGGCCGGGTGGGCGCGAGAGGCGATCTTCAATTCATCCCCGGCCTGCCCCCCGGGAGCAAGCGGGCGAGCGAGCAGGCTGTCGTCGCCCTCGATCCTCGTCCGATAGGCAACCCACTTGTCCGAAATTGCCACGGCGTCAACGCCGGGGGCGTCAAATCGGTCAACCTCCACGTTGGCCGGTCGCCCAAGGATCACGACATCGTCACCGTCGAGCATCGCCACGTACTGGCCGGAGATCGAGGGATCGGTGCCCGGCAAATCGATCCTGCCCTGGCCCTGCTCGAGCGAGGCTCGATCTGCTGCGCCACGCCCGTAGGCAAGCGCGTCAGCGAACGTTGACGGATCTGATGCACGCTTGATCGCCGCAACGTCGGCCTGGGCTACCGCGGCCCCCGCGAGCGCGGCCGCCGCCGCCAGCAAAGCGACGGCATCGCCCAACCGGATCGCCCGATAGAGGCCAGGGCGCTCTGCCATAAGCGTGACCGCGCGCCGACCAAGTTGCTGGTCCGCAACCGGGGCCAAAACGACGATCGGAACGGCGCGGCCGATTCCGAAGCCAAGGCCGATCGCCAAGCCCGCAGCCGGCTCGCCAAGGGCGAGCGCGATTCCTGCCAGTGCCCAGACGCCGAACGTGAGCACGAAGGTTGTAAAGCCCAGCCCAAGCAAGACTCCGTAGAGCGAAGCGGCGACGGGCATGGGCATGACCCGGCGCCAATGCTCCGGCAGTTGCCGCCTGATCTGCGGCGCGATCCGCGCCCCGCGCGCCTCAGCCACCGCCGCCATGACCGCAACGACGGCTGCGAGCGCATACGAAAACGAACCTGACGAGGAGGGAATCGCCCAGCCGACGAGCGCCAGCCCGGCAAACGTGGCCGCTCCCCCCAACACGGCGCCGGGCAGGAACGTGAGGCAAGCAGCGACGGTGACCGCCCGCCCGCCCGAGTGCCCGTTCGGCCCGATCGTCTCGATCATCGAAAAGCCGCAAGGTGACCATGTGCCCGTGGCGCCGATCAGAAACGCCGCCACGGCCAAGGCGATCAGAACCGTTCCATCCATCAGCACGGCACCTTTGTCTGGAAGTACATGACGCAAAAGACCTTGCGGTTGGCGTAGCAATAGCCAGTCAGCGCCTTATCGCCGTTGATTCGCTTGCGATTTACCGAGCAGCAATCGACGAGCTTGCGAACGCGGCCGCCGCAGCACCGGTACCAACTGCCATCGACTTGCGCCTCGATGCCATAAACCTGCGCTGTCCGGTCGCAAACCCTGGTTCTAGGAGCCGCTGGCAACGGCCTGCCGTCCGGGTCACGCAGCAGCTTGCCGTCGCCGTCAACCGGCAGGCCCTTGCGGTTGACCCGCCTGCCGATGTTGTCGATCGGGTAGCCCTTCTTAGCGTCAAGCGGCCAGCCGTCGGCGTCAATACGCGGTGTGCCCCGCGTCGGGTGAAGGCAAGAACCCGTCGTGTAGATATGGCCGCAGAAGTGGTAGGCCTCGGCTTCACCCGGCTCGATCGCACGGCCGATCACGCTGCCCGCGGTTGCCGCCATCAGTGCAGTGCCCATCCGGGCCACGAAGCCGCGGCGCGACGTGTTCCCCGCCAGGCCGTCCAACGCTGCGCCGACGCGGTCGCGCTCAGGCATGGACCAGGTCACCCGCCGCGGCTCGGCGCTCGCCGGCACCGAGAATCGATTCGAGCTGGGCCAGGTTGTTGAACGTTCCCTTGGCAAGCACCGTCCCATCGATCCCCATCGCGATGCCGTAGGGACTCCCTGGAACGTCCAGGCCCGCCCAGACATCGGCATCCCGGTGCTCGTCAAATCGCTCGAGGCTGACCGCTGGGTGTGCGGCGATCGCGGCGATCGCCGGCGCCAGCGCAGCGCAAATGTGGCACCCCGCCGACGTGAAGACCGCCAATCGCAATTCAGCGCCCTGCTTGTGAGGAACCCGAGTTGCGAACTCACTACGCGACCCCAACTCAGGCCCCTCGCCGTCGATCTCAAGCGCCGCCACCGGGCCGACCCGCAGCCGCAGAAGGCCAAGCTCGCGAGCCAGCGCAAATACCGCGGCGGCGAGGGCGACAAACGCGACCAGCGATGCCGCGAGGCCGAGGCCCAGCCATTGGTCGGTGGACAGGTCATCGGAGGGCAGCGCGGCAACGGCAGCGAATCCCGCGGCCAAAACCAGGTTCCGGCCCACGCCTGCCCACCCGATGCGGGACGTCGCGCCGAAGCATCCGCACGGCTCACCCGCCCGCCCACGAAGGATCGCCCCAGCCATCGCCAGGGCAAAAATCAGCATCAACGCTGCCCCCAACAGGTCGGTGCCGGCGACCCCGGCCATCAACCCTGCCGCCAGACACACCTCCAGGGAAACCAGGGACCAAAACGCCAACGCCCGCGATCCACTGGAGGCAAATCCAAGCCCCGCGAGGGCGTCACGCCCCGCTTGTGGATGGCTGAGCTTTGCGACGACGGCGCCCAGTAGGACGCCTGCGAGCAGGAGGCGAAGTGCCATCTCGACCATCGGCGCAGACGCTAGCAACGGCGCCGGTTTCGTTGGGTCGCTATCCGATCGCGACCATGCGGTCAATCGGCAGCTGTGCTTTGGCGGCAATTTGCGGTTCGACCTTGACCTCGAACTTCATATCGCGCAGCGAGTCACGCAGCTTCGGCAGGGTGATCATCTTCATGTACTTGCAAAACGCCATGCGGTTGGCCTCGATCAGGTTCGCCCGCGGCGCGGCCTGCTGGAGCGGATAGAGCATCCCGTTCTCCGTCGCGACGATGAACTCCCCGTCCGGATTGGCCTCGACGTGAGCAAGCATCCCCGAGGTCGAAAGCATGTGAACCCCTTCTGAGCCGACATCCCCCGACGCGACGTATTCCATGGCTTGCGTCGAGCAGCCACACTCCGGGTGGATCAGGAACTCGGCATCGGGATTCTCGTCGCGGGTGCGCCGAATGTCGTCGGGGCGGATCCCGGCGTGGACGTGGCACTCACCGTCCCAGACGTGGAAGCGCTTATAGCGCTCCGGGTCGTCAACCAGACCCGTCTCGCGCGCAACGAACGCGCCGAGCCACATATCGGGTCCAAACAAGATCTCCTGGTCGGCGCCGTGCTCCGCCCAGATGTGCTCGACCACCTTCACCGCGTTCGAAGAGGTGCAGCAGTAGTCGGTCAAGGCCTTGACCTCCGCCGAGGTGTTGACGTACATCACGACCTTTGCGTTCGGGTGGCGGGCCTTCCACTCCGCTAGCTGCTCCGCGTTGATCGAATCTGAAAGCGAGCACCCCGCGCCGAGGTCCGGGATCAGGACAGTCTTTGAAGGCGAAAGGATGGACGCCGTCTCGGCCATGAAGTGCACACCGCAAAAGGCGATCACCTGGGCGTCCGTAGCGGCGGCTTCGCGCGAAAGCTGAAGTGAGTCGCCGGTGAAGTCGGCAACATCCTGCAGCTCGGGAAGCTGGTAGTTGTGGGCCAGGATCACCGCGTTTCGCTTGGCGGCGAGCTCGCGCACCTCGGCGCTGAGCGTCGCGATCTCAGCCGGCGAAAGCTCGGCGGGTTGGGGCGCTTGGAGTACCTGCAGATCCTGCATCATCGGCTCCTATGTTCGCGGGCTATTGCCGGATCGGATGACCGGCTTCACACCTTGCGAATGAACTACGCCAAAGTTTACTCCGATGCCTGAACTGCCTGAGGTAGAGATTTCCGCCCGCCGTCTGGCTTCCGCACTCACTGGTGCTGAGGTCGAATCCGCGGTCGCCCCCGGAATGGTTGCGCTGAAGTCGTTCGATCCAGCCCTGGCCGAGCTCGTTGGAGCCAGGATCGAGGGCATCCGCCGAATCGGCAAGATGTTCGTGGTTGAGTTCGGCGACCTCGCGATGCTGGTCCACCTGATGTCCGCAGGTCGACTGCAGACATTTGCCAAACGCGCCACCCCGCGCGATCGGACCGCGCGGATCCTGATTCGGTTGACCGACGGTCGCGAGCTTCGCCTGCGCGAGTTCGGGACCAAGCAACGGGCCTGGGGCAAGCTGATGGCTGCCGATTCCGTCGAGGCCGATGAGATGGTCGCCACGCTTGGACCCGACGCATGGCCACCGCCGCCAATGGGCGTCTTCACAAAGGCGATCGCCGAGGCGCGACATCTCCACCCGCTGCTGCGCGACCAGCGCCAGATCGCTGGAATCGGACGCAGCTGGGTGGACGAGATCTTGTGGCGGGCGAAAATTTCGCCGTTTCGGAAAGGCTCCGAGCTCGATGACGGAGAGGTCCGCAGACTGCACGATTCGCTGGCAACACTTGGCGAGGCGATCGATCACTACGAGGCAATCGTTGGTGTCGAGGTTCCAAACAAGCTGCCGATGCCGCTGCAGGTACATCGGCGCGAAGGCGAGCCCTGCCCGCGCTGCGGTACGACGATCGAAGCCGTCTACTTCGCAGAGCATCAAACCAACTACTGCCCCACCGAACAGACTGACGGGCGCGTGCTGAAGGACCGCAGGCTTTCCCGGCTGCTCAAGTAAATGCGGGCAAGCGGAGTCGCCTACTCGTGGAACTCGGGTCCATAGCGCTGGACCTCGACGAACCCGCCCCGCTTGGGGATCTTTGCGGCGTCGCCGGAGCGCCAGCCGCCGCGAACCCCAACGATCCGGTTCTGCACGACCAGGTTGATGTAGAGGGGCACCGGGTTGCTTGGGTGCGGGCTGAGGGGCTTCTCGACCGCGTCCCGGATCAGCTCGACCACACCGACTTTGCGGATCTTGCACGGATCGCTGTGGCCGCTTCGTCCCTGGGTGCAATTGAACCCGTTTTGCGCCGTCACGACGCCGCCCAGCTTGGTGACCTTGGCCGCCACGCCGTTTCGCCTGGTTGAGGTCGGGCTGTTTGAAACGATCAGCTGCGACTGCATCAAGACGCTGTAGCCGTGGGAGCCGATTTTCTGCGTCGCCTGGGCTTCGACCAGCAGCTGTTCGCCATCTTTTAAGTCGCGCAGCTTTTGTGAGTAAAGGACGCCCTTCGGACCGGCGCCGCCGCCGCCGATTCCGAGCTTCGACCGTGACCGCTTGGTGGTTTTCAGAGGCCTTGTGTCGGGCGGTGGGCCGGGCTTGAAGACGGCCGAATCAAGCGTCCCCTTGTCCTGCTCGATCCCGTTGTCCTCGTCCGCACCGATCACAACCACGTTGCCATTCCTAGCGCCCGAGTGGTACGCGTCCAAAATCATGTTCACGTAACAGCGCGGCTCGCAAACCGGGTCGCCCTTGATTTGGCGCTGCCCCGACACGGCGATCACGCAGTGGTGATTGCGATGGGGAAGTTCTTGCGAGCACTTCTGCTGGCGCCACCCCGTCAGCGGCGTCACGCGGCTCGGATCGGTGACCCCGGGTCCAGGCGCCAACACGATCTGCGCGCGATAGCGCGGCGAGTATCTGTAGATCTTGCCCACGCACTTGGGGATCGGCTCGAGGCAGGTGACCGAGATCTCGAACTCGCCGCCCCCCCAGGCCGCGTCGCCCGCCCTGACCGGCCCGACGTCGCCCGGCGAAAGCGACATCACGACCTTCTGCTTCTTGCCCTTCTTCTTGCTGATCGGGACTGTCTTCACCCGCTCGGCCCCGATCCCTGACTGTGCGACGTGCAGTGTTTGCTGCTGAGGGTCGCCACCAGCGGCGCCAGCCGGAATGCCCACGGCAACGGCGGCCAGAAACACGGCAAGCGCGCCCTTCAGCGCCCGCCGCCGGTCGGATGTCCTAGTCCACGCCATACCGCTCCATCGTCCCTTCGGCGATGCTACTTAACCCTGGGCCTTGGGGGCGACCAGGAGGCTGACATCGAGCGCCGGCGCGGAATGCGTCAACGCGCCAACGGAAATGAAGTCAACTCCGGTCGCGGAGATCGCCCCGACCCCATCCAGGGTTACCCCTCCGGACGCCTCCAGTTCGGCGCGCCAGCCATCGGCCTCGGCGCACTCGTCGCGAGCGGCGACCGCGGCCCGCAACCCTTCCAGCGTCATGTTGTCGAGCAAAAGTCGGTCTGCTTGCGCGGTGAGCGCCTGGTCGACCTCGTCGGCGTTGCGAACCTCGATCTCCACGGCCAGGGCGGGCTGCGCCGTTCGCGCCAGCGCCACCGCGGCACCGACTCCGCCGGCCAACGCCACGTGGTTTTCCTTGATCAGGATCGCGTCGTAGAGCCCGATGCGATGATTGCTGCCGCCACCGGCCGCCACCGCCTCTTTTGCCAGCGCTCGCAGGCCCGGGATCGTCTTGCGGGTGTCCAGGATGCGCGCGTGCCCCGCCTTGGCACCCTCGACAAACCGGGCGGTCAGCGTCGCGATTCCGGACAGGTGGCCAAGCATGTTCAGGGCGACTCGCTCGGCCGCCAGGATGGCCCGGGCCGGGCCCCTGACCGCGATCAGATCGCGCGGGACCTGATCAACCCACTCTCCTTCGGCCACCAGATACTCAACGTCGCCCGCCCCGGTCTGACGAAACGCCTCAGCGGCGGCGGCGAATCCAAAAACCACGCCCGGCTCCTTCTGGACGATCCGGGCCCTGACGCTGGCCCCTGCGGGCACAGTGGCTTGGGCAGTGACATCGCCGGAGCCGATGTCCTCGGCCAGGGCGCGAGCAACAAGCGCGGTCAGGTCCTCGGATTCCATCGACGCCACTTTACGATCGTCCGTCACTCCCGGGGAAACACTGCCATCGTCGCGGTGAATCCGTGGACGAAGTTCCGGCCACCGACAGGCCCGAACTCGCCCGCGCAAAACAGCCCGGACGCGGGTGCGCCGAACGCCTCCGCCAACAATGCGGCATCGTGGTTCGGCCGTCCAAACATGCGGGCGCCCCGCCCATTGCAGGTAAAGAGCAAGGCGCCGGCGGCGCCGGCGTCACCGACGGCCTCGACCCTGGCGTCGAGCGCCTCGCGCAGGTCAAGACCCGCCGATTCCGCGTCCCTGACCTGCAGCCGAACCGACTGCCCGACTCGTACGCGATCGGCAACCACGATTCCGCCGCTGGCGGGGTCAACACCAACCACGGGTCGCACCAGGAAGTCCCCGCGCTCGTATCTGGGCTGGTTCTCGTCGATCACCACGCCAAGCAGCAGACCATCGGAGGCCTTTTCCTGTTGATCGGGCTCGAGTTCCGCAAGCACTTGCTTGAGGCGTTCAAGTGCAGGCTGGGATGCGAGCGCGGTGATCAGGTTGCCCTTGGATTCGGTGACGGTCATCTCCGGGCCGACCGGTTCGGCACCTTGCGAAACACAGGGCAACATTTCCACGCCAGACAGCGATGCAACGACGGCGCCGTCCTCGACCACCTCGTCGTTGATCATCAAGCAACCCGTTCCCGATCGCGACGCGCTGGCCAGTCCCCCGAGGATGATCATTCCCGGCCGGACTTCGTTCAGGTGCGAAAGCAGCGCGTCGGCAGAAAACCCGCTTGGCTCCGCCAGCGCGATCATGGCGTCCCCGTAGGCGGCGGGTTCGTCCGGAAGGCCACCGAGCGCGATTCCGGCGTCAACGGGACGGGTGATCAGGTGGCGCGCCTCGATCTCCGCGCCGGGAGCGGACAACGCCCAGACGGAGACCGCGCTTCCGTCCTCGATCTCCCGCTCGCCCCCGATCACGCCGCTCGCCCCGCAACCGATCAGCGCGCCCGGATCAAGCCGGTCGCGAACTACCTCCAGCAGAGCTTCAACGGCATCCAGGTACGGGGGGCCTACGAAGACGACGCAGAGGTGGCAATCGCCACCGGAAAGCCCCGCGTGGGCCTGACCTACGGCCTCGTTGAAGGCGTCGATGGGCTCGGGCGCATCCGACAGTCCGGTCGCGACCACGACGCTCATCGCCGCTATCCCGCGCGCGCCGATTGGTTTAGGTACTCGCGGACGAAGCCGTCAAGGTCGCCGTCAAGGACCCGGTTGGCGTCGCCAACCTCGAATCCGGTGCGGTGGTCCTTGACCCGCTGCGTGGGGTGCAGGGTGTAGCTGCGGATCTGCGACCCCCACTCAGCGGCTTTTTGCTCGCCGCGCTCGGCCGCCAGCACCTCAGCTCGCTCGCGCTCTTGCTTCTCAAGCAGCTGGGCACGCAGGAAGCGCATCGCGGTGGCCTTGTTCTGGGTCTGGGAGCGCTCGTTTTGACATTGGACAGCGATCCCCGTCGGCAAATGAGTGATCCGCACCGCCGAGTCGGTCTTGTTGACGTGCTGCCCGCCGGCCCCTGAAGCCCGGTAGGTGTCGATCCGCAAATCGTCGTCGGCGATCTCGACTTCGACAGCGTCGTCGACCAGAGGCCCGACATCGACCTGGGCAAACGCGGTGTGGCGACGCGACTGCGCGTCGAAGGGCGAGATCCGAACTAGCCGATGGACGCCCCGCTCAGCGGCGAACAGGCCGTAGGCGTTCTCACCGCGCGCGGTGAAGGTCGCTGACTTGAGCCCAGCCTCCTCACCGGCGGACGCCTCGCTCATCTCGAGCTTCATGCCACGCCGCTCGCCCCAGCGCAGGTACATCTTCAAGAGCATCTCGGCCCAGTCCTGGGAGTCGGTCCCACCCGCTCCGGAGCGGACCGTTACCACGGCGTCGCCCGCGTCGTACTCACCGTTGAAAAGCCGCGCCTCCTCAAGGGTGGCCAGGCGGCCCTCGATCGAGGCGAGCTGTTGGTCGAGCTCGACCCCCAACTCCGGATCGTCTGCCGCCATCTCAAGCAAATCGCCGAGGTCGGCGACATCAGATTCGAGCCCGCGAAACGATTCAAGCCGTCGCTGGGTGCGGGCGTGCGCAGCCGATGTCTTGGCCGCCCCCTCCTGGTCGTCCCAGAAGCCGGGCGCCTGCATCTGCGCTTCGAGCCGGCCTACTTCGGCGTCGAGTCCAGCGGGGTCAAAGGTAGTCCGCGAGGCGGCTCAGCCCCTCGCGTGCCTCCCCTACGCGCTCGTCGGCGCTGCGTTCGCTGGTCGCATCAGCCATCGCGGCGGATCATAGGCGCTCGGCGTCGGTTCGATCGGCGAGCGGCCCCGCGCTACGCCCCGCCGCCGCCGCCCTGCGACTTCGACTGTCGCGAGATCAGGGTCGCCTTCTCGGCGTCGGTGTCGTAGCGGTAGATGTTGCGGACATCATTTGCCGGGCCGCCGAGGTTGTCGGCCTGGGTCTCGTAGGCGATGTAGCGGCCTGAGGCGGAGATCGAGGCGGCGTACGAACCGGCGTCACCGCCGGCGCCGCCTTGCGACTTCGAGCGGCGTGATATCAGCAGTGTCTTCTGGCGCTTGGTGTCGTAGCGGTAGATGTTGTCGACGTCGTTCGCGGGGCCGCCGAGATTGTCGGCCCCGGTGTCGTAGGCGATGTAGCGGCCCGAGGCGGAGATTGATGGGTTGAACGAGTAGAAGTCGGCGCCGTCGCCACCCTGCGACTTTGACTGTCGCGAGATCAAGAGCGTCTTCTCAAGTTCGGTGTCGTAGCGGTAGATGTTGGTGACGTTATTTGCCGGGCCGCCGAGGTTGGCGGCTCCAGTCTGGTAGGCGATGTAGCGGCCTGAGGCGGAGATCGATGGGGTGTACGAGTAGAAGTCGGCGCCGTCGCCACCCTGCGACTTTGACTGTCGCGAGATCAAGAGCGTCTTCTCAAGTTCGGTGTCGTAGCGGTAGATGTTGGTGACGTTATTTGCCGGGCCGCCGAGGTTGTCGCCCTCGGTTCTGTAGGCGATGTAGCGGCCTGCGGCGGAGATCGAGGGGTCATACGAGTTGCCATCGGCGCCGTCGCCACCCTGCGACTTTGACTGTCGCGAGATCAAGAGCGTCTTCTCACGTTCGGTGTCGTAGCGGTAGATGTTGGAGACGTCGTTCGCGGGGCCGCCGAGGTTGTCGGCCTGGGTCTCGTAGGCGATGTAGCGGCCAGAGGCGGAGATCGAGGGGTCATACGAACTGGTGTCACCGCCGGCGCCGCCTTGCGATTTAGAGCGCCGCGAGATCAGCAGTGTCTTTTGGCGCTTGGTGTCGTAGCGGTAGATGTTGAAGACGCCGTTTACCGGGCCGCCGAGGTTGTCGGCCTGGGTCTCGTAGGCGATGTAGCGGCCAGAGGCGGAGATCGAGGGGTCATACGAGTTGCCATCGGCGCCGGCGCCGCCCTGCGATTTAGAGCGCCGCGAGATCAGCAGTGTCTTTTGGCGCTTGGTGTCGTAGCGGTAGATGTTGTAGACGTGATCCGCGGGGCCGCCGAGATTGTCGGCGTAGGTTGCGTAGGCGATGTAGCGGCCTGAGGCGGAGGTCGATGAGCTGAACGAGTCGCCCGGGTTGTATCCCCGTGCCGCCGCATTCTCGGCGAGCGTTCCAAACGCTGCCAGCAGCGCGCAGAGCGCTGTCGTCCTGGCAATTTTTGATCCCCCCATGGCGCTTCCCCCTAGTTCAATTAGCGTTTCTGTGCTGGACGATACATCTTCCCCGGGCACCAGGGAGCGTGGAGCTACGCCCCGCCGGCGCCGCCCTGCGACTTCGACTGTCGCGAGATCAGAGCTGTCTTCTTGGCGTCGGTGTCGTAGCGGTAGATGTTGAGGACGTCGTTTGCGGGGCCGCCGAGGTTGTCGGCGTCGGTTACGTAGGCGATGTAGCGGCCTGAGGCGGAGATCGAGGGGGTGTACGAGCTCTCATTGGCGCCATTGCCGCCCTGCGACGTCGAGCGCCGCGAGATCAGCAGTGTTTTCTGCCGCTTGGTGTCGTAGCGGTAGATGTTGGTGAAGTCGTTCGCGGGGCCGCCGAGGTTGTCGGCGGTGGTTTCATAGGCGATGTAGCGACCTGAGGCGGAGATCGAGGGACGGGACGATTGGTCGTCGGCGGCGGCGCCGCCCTGCGACTTCGACTGGCGCGAGATCAGGGTCGCCTTCTCGGCGTCGGTGTCGTAGCGGTAGATGTTGCGGACATCATTTGCCGGGCCGCCGAGGTTGTCGGCCTGGGTCTCGTAGGCGATGTAGCGGCCCGAGGCGGAGATCGAGGGCTCGAGCGATTGGCCGTCGGCGCCGGCGCCGCCCTGCGACTTCGACTGTCGCGAGATCAAGAGCGTCTTCTGGCGCTTGGTGTCGTAGCGGTAAATGTTGAAGACGTCGTTCGCCGGGCCGCCGAGGTTGTCGGCGTCGGTGTGGTAGGCGATGTAGCGGCCGGAAGCGGAGATCGAGGCGTTATACGAGCTCTTATCGGCGCCATTGCCGCCCTGCGACTTCGAGCGCCGCGAGATCAGCAGTGTTTTCTGCCGCTTGGTGTCGTAGCGGTAGATGTTGGTGAAGTCGTTCGCGGGGCCGCCGAGGTTGTCGGCGTCGGTTTCATAGGCGATGTAGCGACCTGAGGCGGAGATCGAGGGGCCGAGCGAGGAGTCGTCGGCGCCGGCGCCGCCTTGCGACTTCGACTGTCGCGAGATCAAGAGCGTCTTCTGGCGCTTGGTGTCGTAGCGGTAGATGTTGCGAACTGCGTCATTCACCGGGCCGCCGAGGTTGTCGGCGTCGGTGTGGTAGGCGATGTAGCGGCCGGAAGCGGAGATCGAGGCGTTATACGAGCTCTCATCGGCGCCATTGCCGCCCTGCGACTTCGAGCGCCGCGAGATCAGCAGTGTTTTCTGCCGCTTGGTGTCGTAGCGGTAGATGTTGGTGAAGTCGTTCGCGGGGCCGCCGAGGTTGTCGGCGTCGGTTGCGTAGGCGATGTAGCGGCCTGAGGCGGAGGTCGATGAGTCGAACGAGTCGCCCGGGTCAAACCCCCGTGCCGCCGCATTCTCGGCGAGCGTCCCAAACCCTGCCACCAGCGCACAGAGCGCAGTCGTCCTGGCAATCCTTGATCCCCTCATGGTTGCTCCCCCTAGTTCAATTAGCGTTTCTGTGCTGGACGATACATCTTCCCCGGGCTAACGGACCGTGGGGCTACGCCCCGCCGCCGCCACCCTGCGACTTCGACTGGCGTGAGATCAGTGCTGTCTTCTTGGCGTCGGTGTCGTAGCGGTAGATGTTGCGGACATCATTTGCCGGGCCGCCGAGGTTGTCGGCGTTGGTGTCGAAGGCGATGTAGCGGCCTGAGGCGGAGATCGAGGGGTTGTACGAACCGGCGTCACCGCCGGCGCCGCCTTGCGACTTCGAACGCCGCGAGATCAAGAGCGTCTTCTGGCGCTTGGTGTCGTAGCGATAGATGTTGTAGACGTTGTTCGCCGGGCCGCCGAGATTGTCTGCGTCGGTGGTGTAGGCGATGTAGCGGCCTGAGGCGGAGATCGAGGGCCGATCCGAGTAGCTGTCGCTGCCGGCACCACCCTGCGACTTCGACTGTCGCGAGATCAAGAGCGTCTTTTGGCCCTTGGTGTCGTAGCGGTAGATGTTGTTGACGTTATTCGCCGGGCCGCTCAGGTTGTCGGCCCCGGTGTCGTAGGCGATGTAGCGGCCCGAGGCGGAGATCGAGGGGTTGTACGAGTCGCCGTCGCCGCCGGCGCCGCCCTGCGACTTCGATTGCCGCGAGATCAGCAGTGTCTTCTGGCGCTTGGTGTCGTAGCGGTAGATGTTGGATACGTCGTGCGCCGGGCCGCCGAGGTTGTCGGCGTTGGTGTCGAAGGCGATGTAGCGGCCCGAGGCGGAGATCGAGGGGCTGAACGAGTAGCCATCGCCGCCGGTGCCGCCCTGCGACTTCGATTGCCGCGAGATCAGCAGTGTCTTCTGGCGCTTGGTGTCGTAGCGGTAGATGTTGGTGACGTCGTTCGCGGGGCCGCCAAGATTGCTGGCGTAGGTGCCGTAGGCGATGTAGCGGCCTGAGGCGGAGATCGAGGGGTTGAACGAATTGACGTCACCGCCGGCGCCGCCCTGCGACTTCGAGCGCCGCGAGATCAGCAGTGTTTTCTGGCGCTTGGTGTCGTAGCGGTAGATATTGATGGTGTCATTGGCGGGGCCGCCGAGGTTGTCGGCATTGGTTTCATAGGCGATGTAGCGGCCTGAGGCGGAGATCGATGGGCTGAACGAGTGGTCGTCACCGCCGGCGCCGCCCTGGGACTTCGACTGCCGCGAGATCAAGAGCGTCTTTTGGCGCTTGGTGTCGTAGCGGTAGATGTTGGTGACGTCGTTCGCCGGGCCGCCGAGGTTGTCGGCCTGGCTCTCGTAGGCGATGTAGCGGCCCGATGCGGAGCTCGAAGAGACCCCTGAATCGCCTGGGCCTAGTCCCCCCGCTGCCGCATTCTCGGCGAGCGTCCCAAACCCTGCCACCAGCGCACAGAGCGCAGTCGTCCTGGCAATCCTTGATCCCCTCATGACGTTTCCCTCCCTAGTTCAATCAGCGTGTCCGCGCCGGACGATACATCTTCCCCGGGCTAACGGACCATGGGGCTACGCCCCGCCGGCGCCACCCTGCGACTTCGACTGGCGTGAGATCAGTGCTGTCTTCTTGGCGTCGGTGTCGTAGCGGTAAATGTTGAAGACGTCGTTCGCCGGGCCGCCGAGGTTGTCGGCGTCGGTGTGGTAGGCGATGTAGCGGCCCGAGGCGGAGATCGAGGGGCTGAACGAGAAGCCGTCGGCGCCGGCGCCGCCCTGCGACTTCGACTGTCGCGAGATCAGCAGTGTTTTCTGGCGCTTGGTGTCGTAGCGGTAGATATTGATGGTGTCATTGGCGGGGCCGCCGAGGTTGTCGGCATTGGTTTCATAGGCGATGTAGCGGCCTGAGGCGGAGATCGATGGGTCATACGAACTGGTGTCACCGCCGGCGCCGCCTTGCGACTTCGATTGCCGCGAGATCAAGAGCGTCTTCTGGCGCTTGGTGTCGTAGCGGTAGATGTTGCGAACTGCGTCATTCACCGGGCCGCCGAGGTTGTCGGCGTCGGTGTGGTACGCGATGTAGCGGCCTGAGGCGGAGATCGAGGGGCTGAACGAGAAGTCGTCGGCGGCGTCGCCGCCCTGCGACTTCGACTGTCGCGGGATCAAGAGCGTCTTCTGGCGCTTGGTGTCGTAGCGGTAAACGTTAGCGTCGTCGAACACCAAGCCGCCGAGGTTGCTGGCGTAGGTGGCATACGAGATGTAGCGGCCTGAGGCGGAGATCGAGGGGCTTTCCGAGTCGTCGTCGCCGCCGGTGCCGCCCTGCGACTTCGAGCGCCTCGAGATCAAGAGCGTCTTCTGGCGCTTGGTGTCGTAGCGGTAAATGTTGAAGACGTCGTTCGCCGGGCCGCCGAGGTTGTCGGCATACGTCCTGAAGGCGATGTAGCGACCTGAGGCGGAGATTGAGGCGTTATACGAGCTCTCATCGGCGCCATTGCCGCCCTGCGACTTCGACTGTCGCGAGATCAGCAGTGTTTTCTGGCGCTTGGTGTCGTAGCGGTAGATGTTGGTGACGTCGTTCGTTGGGCCGCCGAGGTTGTCGGCCCCAGTCTCGTAGGCGATGTAGCGGCCTGAGGCGGAGATCGAGGGGCTGAACGAGAAGCCGTCGGCGCCGGCGCCGCCCTGCGACTTCGACTGTCGCGAGATCAGCAGTGTTTTCTGGCGCTTGGTGTCGTAGCGGTAGATATTGATGGTGTCATTGGCGGGGCCGCCGAGGTTGTCGGCATTGGTCGCGAAGGCGATGTAGCGGCCTGAGGCGGAAGTCGATGAGTCGAACGAGTCGCCCGGGTCAAACCCCCGTGCCGCCGCATTCTCGGCGAGCGTTCCAAATCCTGCCACCAGCACACAGAGCGCAGTCGTCCTGGCAATCCTTGATCCCCTCATGGTGCTCCCCCTAGTTCAATGGTGTTTCTGTGCTGGACGATACATCTTGCCCGGGCTAACGGACCGTGGGGCTACGCCCCGCCAGCGCCGCCCTGCGACTTCGACTGGCGTGAGATCAGTGCTGTCTTCTTGGCGTCGGTGTCGTAGCGGTAGATGTTGCGGACATCATTTGCCGGGCCGCCGAGGTTGTCGGCGTCTGTGGCAAACGCGACGTAGCGGCCCGAGGCGGAGATCGAGGGCTCGAGTGATTGGCCGTCGCCGCCGTCGCCGCCCTTTGACTTCGACTGTCGCGAGGTCAGCAGTGTCTTCTGACGCTTGGTGTCGTAGCGGTAGATGTTGTAATGCCCGGTGTTAGCTGGCCCCCCGAAGTTGTAGGCGCCAGTGTCGAAGGCGACGTAGCGGCCCGAGGCGGAGATCGATGGGTTGAACGAATTGGCGTCACCGCCAGCGCCGCCTTGCGACTTCGATTGCCGCGAGATCAAGAGTGTCTTCTGGCGCCTTGTGTCGTAACGGTAGATGTTGAAGACGCTGTTCACCGGGCCGCCAAGGTTGTCGGCGAGGGTGGCGTACACGACGTAGCGGCCCGAGGCGGAAATCGAGGGATGAGCCGACTCCCCGTTGCCGCCATCGCCGCCTTGCGAATTCGACTGTCGCGAAATCAGCAACGACTTCTGGCGCTTGGCGTCGTAGCGGTAGATATTGACGGTGCCATCCGCGGGGCCACCGAGGTTGCCGGCATACGTCCTGAAGGCGATGTAGCGGCCTGAGGCGGAGATGGTGGGATCGAACGACGGGTTGTCGCCGCCGGCGTCGCCTATTGACTTCGACTGTCGCGAGGTCAGCAGTGTCTTCTGACGCTTGGTGTCGTAGCGGTAGATGTTGGTGTACGCGTCGTCAACGGGACCCCCGAGGTTGTCGGCCTCAGTGTCGAAGGCGATGTAGCGGCCCGAGGCAGAGATCGATGGGTTGAACGAATTGGCGTCACCGCCAGCGCCGCCCTGCGGCTTCGATTGCCGCGAGATCAAGAGCGTCTTCTGGCGCTTGGTGTCGTAGCGGTAGATATTGAAGACGTTGTTCGCCGGGCCGCCAAGGTTGTCGGCGTTTGTGGCAAACGCGACGTAGCGGCCCGAGGCGGAAATCGAGGGATGAGCCGACTCCCCGTTGCCGCCATCGCCGCCCTGCGACTTCGACTGTCGCGAGATCAAGAGCGTCTTCTGGCGCTTGGTGTCGTAGCGGTAGATATTGATGGTGTCATTGGCGGGGCCGCCGAGGTTGTCGGCATTGGTCGCGAAGGCGATGTAGCGGCCTGAGGCGGAAACCGAGGGGGCAATCGAGTTCGCCCTGGCCGATCCCTCGCGCCACCGCGCTCTCGGCGAGAGCCCCAAGCGATGCCACCAGTGCAAAGAGCGCCGCGGAACCGATTGCCCTGCTCCATCCCATCAGATCGACCCCCCCGTGCGCGTGAACAATTGCAGGGCCGATCTTATACCGGCCGGATACCACCGCGCAAGTAAACCCTGACGCTCCCAGGCCACGCTCCACCGACGCTGCCCCGCAACTCCGTCAAGAGCTGGCGCCCATCTCCGCAAGTGCGGTCGTGCGGTTGTCAAACGACCGCCAGCTGGCAATCTTGCCGTCGCGCAGCTCGAACAGCCAGGCCATCACGTCGGCGCCAGCCTGATCGGGATCGGCGTCGTCATCTTCCCACCACCACTCGCGCGTGATCAGCGCCAAAACCCGGTCACCTTTTACCTCGACGCCGTCAACCACAATCCGCTGCTGGACGCCCCCGGGCTCTCGAGTCGCCCACTCCCTCGCCGCGGGGATGCCGGTCCGCAGGCCGCGTCCCGCATGGATCTCCACCTCCGGGTGGAGCGTCGCAACAAAACCATCGAGGTCGCGGTCGTTGAAGGAATCGATGAAGCGGCGGGCGAGGTCTGCCGGAGGGTCCATGCAAGCCAGCGTAGAACGTCGATTGGCGGCTTGGTTGAGAGATCTTGCCGCGCCCGGCTCAAACAGCGACGGCGATCGCCAGCGGCCTCGAGCCTGGGCTCAGCCCCCGTGGCAGTTCTTGAACTTCTTCCCGGATCCGCACCAGCAGGGCTCGTTGCGTCCCAGCTTCTCGTTTTCCGACTTGCGGACGGTGCCGGGATTGACGGGCTGTGCCGGGGATTCGGCGGTCTGCTGCCCGACCGCCGCGGCGGCAACGCCAGCCGCGCCCGCGGCCTCGGCCGCGTCCCGCAGCGCCGACGGTTGCGCCTCGCCATCGCCGCCCGAGTAGTTGACCTGCTGGGGCTGGGCAGGGCCCGGGCCGAATTGAGCCCGCGCCTCGTCCGGCTCGGCGTTGACCTCGACATGGAAGATAACCCGCGCGAATTCCTGCCAAATGGCGGCCATCAGCTCCTCGAACATCGAGTAGCCCTCGTTCTTGTAGGCGACCAGCGGATCGATCTGCGCGAATCCGCGCAGATGAATGCCCTCGCGCAGGTAGTCCATCTCGTAGAGGTGCTCACGCCAGCGGTTGTCGATGATCTGCAGCAGGATCTGGCGCTCGAGCCAGCCCATCAGTTCCGGGCCAAACTGCTGGGCGCGCTCCTCATAGGCCGACAGCAGGTCGTCGGTAAGCATCCCGGCGATCTCGTCACGGGCTGAAGTCTGGGGGTCAAGCGCGCCCAGCTCGACATCCAGCGGCCAGATCGACGACGCCATTGAGTGCAGGCCGGCCAGATCCCAGTCCTCGAAGATTTCGCCAGGAGTGAACTCATCGACGAGCCGCTCCGGGACGCTGGCGATCTCAGCCCTGGCGACCTCCGACATGTCACGGCCCTCGAGGATTTCCCGGCGGTATTTGTAGACGACTCGGCGCTGCTCGTTCATCACGTCGTCGTACTCGAGGACCCGTTTGCGAATCAGGAAGTTCTGCTGCTCGACCTTCTTTTGTGCGCCTTCGATCTGCTTGGTGAGCATCTTGGCCTCGAGCGGGTATTCCTCGCCCTGCTCATCGACGGGCCCGAGCCGGTCGAGGATCCGGTAGATGCGATCCCCTGCAAACAGGCGCACCAGGTCGTCCTCAGCCGAAAGGAAGAAGCGCGATTCACCCGGATCGCCCTGGCGACCGGAGCGACCGCGCAACTGGTTGTCGATTCGTCGTGACTCGTGGCGCTCGGTGCCACAGATATAAAGGCCGCCCAGCTCACGGACCTTGTCGCCCTCGGCCTTGCACTGCTTGTTGAGATCGGCCAGGGGGCCCGCCAATGCTGCGCCGAACTCGTCCGAGTCTGGCTTGATCCCCTTCTTCGCGAGTTCGGCGCGCGCCATGGCCTCGGGGTCGCCACCGAGCTTGATGTCGACGCCGCGGCCCGCCATGTTGGTGGCGATCGTGACTGCCCCGATCCGGCCTGCTTGGGAGATCGTCTCGCCCTCGCGCTCGGCGTGCTCGGGCTTCGCGTTCAAGACGACGTGGTCGATTCCGTTGCGCTTGAACTCGGCACCCAGCATCTCTGACACCTCGACGGAGATCGTGCCGATCAGGACCGGTTGGCCTGCCTCGTTGCGCTCCAGGATCTCGCCAACCAGTGCCTTCCACTTGCCGTTGCGGGTCTTGTAGATCTGATCGTTGTGGTCGTCGCGAACCATCGGCATGTTGGTCGGAATCTCGACCACCGGCATCTCGTAGATCTTCATGAACTCCTGGGCCTCGGTAAGCGCGGTGCCCGTCATTCCGCTGAGCTTCTCGTAGAGGCGGAAGTAGTTCTGCAGCGTGATCGTCGCCAGCGTCTGGTTCTCTTCGCCGATCCGCACGCCCTCTTTGGCCTCGATCGCCTGGTGCAAGCCCTCGGACCAGCGTCGGCCCTCGAGGATGCGCCCGGTGAACTCGTCGATGATCAGCACCTGACCGTCGATCACCGCGTAGTCAGTGTCCCGGCCATAGAGGGATTCAGCCTTCAGCGCTTGGATCAAGTGGTTGACGAGCGTCCCGTTCTCCGAGGTGTAGAGGTGCTCGATGTCCAGGAACTTTTCGGCCTTGTGGACTCCCGCCTCAGTCGGCGCGACGGTCTTGTGCTTCTCGTCGAATTCGAAGTCGTGCTCCGCCTCGGACGTGTCACGGGACTCGCCAAGCGATTTGAGCTTGGTCGTGGCCTCCTCGCCGACCATCTGCTTGGCGAGGCGGGCGAACGTGTAGTAGGTGTCGGCCGCCTGCTCGGGCTTGCCGGAGATGATCAGCGGAGTCCGTGCCTCGTCGATCAGGATGTTGTCGACCTCATCGACGATTCCGAAGACGTGATCGCGTTGGACGCACTCTTCGAGCGTCGATGCCATGTTGTCGCGCAGGTAGTCAAACCCGAACTCGGAGTTGGTTCCGTAGGTGACGTCGGCGGCGTACATCTGGCGGCGCTCGGCCGGACTCATCATCGATTGAATGACGCCGACCTCCATCCCCAACGCTTCGTAGACGGGGGACATCCACTCCGCATCGCGCCGAGCGAGGTAGTCATTGACGGTGACTACGTGGACCGAATCGCCCGCGAGAGTGTTCAGGAAGACCGCCGGCGTCGCGGTCAACGTCTTGCCCTCACCGGTCTTCATCTCCGCGATCGCGCCGTCGTGCAGGACCATCGCGCCGATCAACTGAACGTCGTAGTGGCGCTGCCCCATGGTCCGGCGGGCCGCCTCCCTGGTCAGCGCGAATGCCTCCGGAAGCAGGGATTCGAGCGATTCGCCGTTGCCGCCCCGCTCGCGCAGGGCGTCGGCTTCGGTCCGCAGCTCGGCGTCCTCAAGGAGCTCCATCTCAGGTTCGATCTCGTTGATTCGCGTGACCGTCTGCTCAAACTCCTTGAGCTTCTTGCCTTCGCCCATTCGTAGGGCACGATCGATAATTCCTCGGCCTGCCATCAGTGGATTTGAGGTTACCGCGCCTTGCGAAGGCCCAAGCCCTCGGCGGGGTTGACCTCGCCAAGGCGGTCCCGGTAGCGATCGTGCCAAAGATGAAAGAGCACGGCGCACAGGGTTGCTCGGTGCATCCCACCCCAGCCGCGGCCCGCCTCGCCGCTCGCGGCGCGGCGCATCCGGGTGCTGAAGTACGGCGTCAGGGGGCCGGCCATGAGCATGCGCCGATACTCGGCAACCGGTTCAGGCGCGAACTTCCGCCTGGGCAGCGAAGCCTTTGCGCCAGCTGCGGGGGAGGCGGGTGCGCTGGTCGAGGGAAGGTTGCCCAGGGCCGGATCAAGGCGCGCAAAGAGCGGCGTGTACATCGACGCCTCCAGCTTTGCCCGGGGGCTGATTGCCCAGGCTGCGCGCGCCACCTTGTCATCCGTGAAGGGAGTTGCCAGCGGGATCTCCGATCGCGACAGCGTGGCCAGCGCCACACCCCTCATGGTCCGCGTCACATAGAAGGTCAGGATGGCGCTCGCCGGGTGGCCATCAAACCTTGAGCCTTCGGTGAGCATCTGCGCTCGTGCCGAGGCCTTGACGGCGGCGGCCAGGCGGGGCTTCATCCCCTCGGCCGCAGCGGTTCCGTGCGTTTCCATCATCCGATCCCAGAGCGCGATGCTCGCGCGGGGCGTGCCGCCGTGCGTCACTGCCTCCTGCGTGATGAAGCGGCCCCCGGGCTGGGTCAACACATCAAGAGCGAGCCCGTCGAGCGCGATCCCCGGTCGGCCTCGGAGCGCATGGGCAAGGGGCATGAAAACCGGCAGCGACACATGCTGGTAGTCGGTTTCCAGCGCACGGTCGCACGTCTCCTGCCAGAACCGCTCCGGCGATCCGTGCACAAGCTCGTTCGGGAGGTCAAGGTGGGCGGCAGCTGCGGCGGCGAGCTTCTCTTCGCGATCATCGCCCGCATCCATGCTGACGGTAAGGCTCCGCGCGTCCTCGCGACGGTGCTCAGCGACAAGTCCCAGCAATAGCCGCGAGTCCCAGCCGCCGCTGAGAAGCGTCGTCAGCGGGCCGGACGGCAGCGTCCCGACGGCCGCACGCATCCTGTCGATGACCGCGTCCACCCCCTGCTCGATCTCCAGGCTGGGTTCGACCTCCGCCCAGGGCCATCGGTGCCTCTCCACAAGCGGTGTGCCGCGTCGCAATCGCAGCGTTTCGAAAACGCCCAGACGCCGGATCTCGGCGAACGGGGTGCGCCCCGCGAACGGACAGCCAATGGTCAGGATCGTCGCCCAGGCATCCCAATCGGGGGTCAGTCCACCAGGGTTCGTGGCGGCTAGTGGGTCAATGCGGGTGGCGAAGTAAATCGCTTTGGAATCGGCCAGCCAATAGAGCGCGGACGCGCCCGAGACGCTGGTATGCAGGAACCGCCGGCGGCCGTGAAGCCCGAGTCCGCAGGCGGCGCCGTCGGTCGCCGCGTCGCGCCATTCACGAAACGAATCACTTGTGACCGTGCCCGGGCGCTCTGACCACGCCAACCCACTGCGTAGGCCCTTCGACCAGCGCGTCGGCTCGCGGCGCGTGTGCAAAATCGAGGTGGCGTCGCTGTGTGCGGGCACCGGCTCTGCCCCAAGAAGCCGGGCGATCGCCGCCACTCGCAAGGGGTCATAGGCGCCGAGCGCGCCGCAGGCGTGGGAGCCTGACGCATACGGATCCGGCGAAACCACCTGGAAGGCCCTCAAGATCTAAACCAGCGGCGCCTCAAGCGTCGTCCAGCGATCGACCTCTTGATGCCCGAATTCGTGCAGCTTGCGAACCTCGCCGACGACGCGATAGCCGAAGTTGCGCCGGTACCAAGCGATGGTCTGGGGACGGTCGGCGTTGGTAACGACCTTGCGAGCGCCGGCCACACGCATCCGGCTCATGCGGTGCTCTTGCAGCGCTCGGCCGATGCCGCCGCTGCGCAGGTCGGGGCGGACGGCAAGGAGCGACGTCTTGCCGGTCACACCGGCGCGCCCGGGAATCAGTCGGTAGCCGCTGACACCGACTATCTCCTGCCCCATCGCCGCCACAAACCAATGGCCGACATCGAAGTCGTGCATCTCCGGGGAGGGCACGTGATGCATGTTCGCCGTCTCGAGAACCGCAAGCATTGCGGCACGGTCGTCCGGAAGTCTCGCTGGGCGAATCGCCCACCCTGTCTCGGCTGACCCAGGAATCGTCATCCGGCGGCAGGCTAAAGGAACGGACCTGGAGCGCGACGCCGACATATCCTGGGGGTTGTGGCAAGGCCGGTCGTCGGAGCGCATATCGAGGGGCACGATCCGCTGGCGGAGGCAAATGCGGTTGGGGCCGAGTGCCTGCAGTTGTTTTTGTCCAACCCGCAGGGCTGGGAGAAACCAGCGCCGCGTGACGATGCCGAGGAACTGCGGACCTCCGCGCTTGACGTCTATGTGCACGCGCCCTACCTGATCAACGTCTGCTCGCCGAAGCCGAATATCCGCCACGGCTCACGCAAGATCCTTGCGCAAACCTGTGCGGCGGCCGCGGCTGTAGGCGCCCGCGCCGTCATCGTTCATCCCGGGCACGCCGAGGACGGCGTTGACGCCGGGGTCGCTCGCTGGACGTCCACGCTGGAGCGACTCTCCTCCGAGGTTCCGGTGTTTCTGGAGAACACGGCCGGAGGTGACCACGCGGTTGCTCGACGCTTTGACGCGCTGGCAAAGCTCTGGGCTGCGGTGGATCTGGCCAAGACCGAAGTCGAAGTCGGATTCTGCTTCGACACGTGCCACGCACACGCGGCGGGCGAGGAACTCTCTGACGCCGTCGAGCGCGCGCGGGCGATCACCGGCCAGATCAATCTGGTCCACGCGAACGACTCTCGCGATCAGGCGGGGACCGGCGCCGATCGCCACGCGAACATCGGCGCCGGCACGATTGACCTTGATGTGCTGCGTCACATGATCCGCGTCGCGGCGGCGCCAGTGATCGTTGAAACCCCCAGGCAAGCCGATGCCCTCAGGGCGGACGTTGAGTTCTGCAGAGACGCCCTCGCGCCCTGACGGCTTCAGGCCGCGCTGTTACGCAGCTTGCGACTGAAGCGCCGTGACTCGGTGCGATGCCTGCGGAGGTCCCGGTTGCGCTTGACCTGGCGCCGAACATCCTCCGCCAGCTCGTGAATCGAGTGGATCATCTCTGGAGCGGCTTCGCGCGCGCGAATCGTCGTCCCCTTCAGGCGCAGCGTTGCCTCAGCGATGAACTTGTCCGCAACCCGCGGGTTGCGTTCCTCGATCAGCTCGACGTCGAGGGTTGCAAGTTCGGAGACCTGGCGGGCCAGCCGTCTGAAGCGCTTGCGAATTGCGTCCTCCAGCTCGGGGGTGACCTCCAAATTGCGGCCCCTGACCTCGATCCTCACAACCAGCTCCTCTCAGTAGCTCGTGCTCGAACAACTCATCCTACGCCGACGCCGGCATTTGTCCAGCCCGCCTTACGCAGCCGCGAAGGTCGCTGCCCAAATGCGCTCGGCGCCGCCCTCGCGTAGCGCCTGGGCGCAGGCCCGCAGGGTCGCCCCCGTCGTCAGGACGTCGTCAACCAGCAGGATCTGACCGGGCGGAGGTCGGCGTCCCGTCCGCACGTGGACCTGCGGCGCGCCGGCAAGCCGTTCGGCCCGGCTGCGCCCGACCTGACGCGGGCCATCCCTGCGAACCAGGCAGTTACTTGGGCTGACACCGCCCGTCCGGGCAGCGAGGTGCCGCGCCAGCAGGTGGGCGCTGTCGAATCCACGCGCCCGCTGCCGCGCCGGGGCCGCCGGCACGCAAACGATTCGCGACCAAGTTCGACCCTCGAGAGCGTTGGCCAACAGTTCGGCCGCGACGCAAATCACCGCGATCCGTGAGCTGTACTTGAGCTTCGCAACGAGATCCCGCGCGACGCCGCGATAGACCGTCGCGCTGATGACCTCAAGGTTGGAGGGCAATACCACCCGTCGAGGAACCTCCGCCGCCAGTCCGCGCGTGCAAGCCGCGCAAAGCAGGTTGCTTCTCTCGCACGGTGCGGTGCAGACCCCGCAGAGCGGGGGTACGAGAAGGCCCAAGGTGATTCGCAGCATCGGGCAACGATGACCGGCCCTCGCGAACACATGGGGCTCCGGCTGCGCCAACGTCGTGCCGATTGGCGCACGCCAATGAGATCGCTAGTCGAAGACCGCCTTCTCGACCGCGGCCAAATCGTTCTCACAGCCAATTACGGCTGGTGCCTTGCCAAGTGCGGTGTCGGGGTCTTTGAGGCCGTGACCGGTGAGCACGCAGACGACGGTCTCCGGCTCAGCATCTCCTTCGGCGACCGGCAGGCCATGCGTAAGGATTCCTGCGACCGAGGCAGCCGACGCCGGCTCGCAGAAGACCCCCTCGCGTTGAGCGAGCAGTCTGTAAGCGTCCAGGATCTGGTCATCGGAGACGGCCGCGATTCGGCCCCGGGACGAGGTCACCGCAGCCATCGCCTCCTCCCAGCGGGCAGGATTGCCGATCCTGATTGCGGAGGCGACCGTCTCCGGGTTGGCAACCGGCTTGCCGCTGACAAGCGGCGCGGCGCCCTCGGCTTGAAACCCGTACAGAATCGGCCTGGTTTCGCGCTCGACAAAGCCCTTGTTGTAGGCGGTCACGTTGCCGGCGTTGCCGACCGGAATCGCCAGCGCCGCCGGGGCACCGCCAAGGTCGTCGATGACCTCAAACGCGGCGGTCTTCTGACCCTCGATCCTGTACGGATTGACCGAGTTCACAAGCTCGATCGGGTGCTTGGCCGCCAACTCGCGCACGATCCGCAGCGCATCGTCGAAGTTGCCGCGGAGCGCCACGACGCGGGCGCCGTGCATCAGTGCCTGAGCGAGCTTGCCGATTGCGATCTTGCCCTCGGGAACGATGACCGCACCGCGCATTCCGGCGCGCGCCGCGTAGGCGGCCGCGCTGGCTGCGGTATTGCCTGTCGAGGCACAGATGACGGCCTCCGCCCCACGACCTGCTGCACGTGAAACGGCGACCGTCATCCCGCGATCCTTAAACGAGCCGGTCGGATTCGCACCCTCGAACTTGAGCAGGACGCGGGCGCCGACCATCTCTGAGATCACAGGTGCTTCGATCAACGGCGTGGAGCCCTCGTTCAGGCTGACGACTGGATCGCCTGGCTCCAGCGGCAGCTGGTCGCGAAACCGTTCGATAAGGCCGGCCGGCATTTCAGTCCGCCAGACCGACGAATTCTTCTTCGATCACGCGGATGGCGCGAGGGGTGGCGCGCATGAAGTCGAGTTTGCCGAGCTCGTCAAGAGCGCCGTAGAACGCCGACTCTGGAGTGTCGTGCATCACCATCACCAACCGGGCTTGTTCGCCGCTGCCCCGCTGGACAACGCTGCGAACCGAGATTCCAGCCCTGCCCAGGACGTCGGCCACGGCAGCCAGTACGCCCGGGCGGTCGGCGACCTCGAGATGCAGGTAAAAGGACGACGAGACTTCGCGGACGATCGGCAGTTCGCGCCGTGTGTCGTGGACCGGCGCTTCACCCGCGAGGATTGAGACGATGTCACCAAGGACCGCCGTCGCCGTGGCGAGCCCGCCGGCCCCCGGTCCAGACATCGTGATCTCCGTGATCGACGGGGCCTGAACCATCACTGCGTTGAATGGACCCTCGACGGGCGCAAGCGGGTGCCCGCGGTACAAAAAGCACGGGAAGACCCGCACGCTGATCCCGTCGTCGAGCAACTCGGCAACCCCAAGCAGCTTGAGCGACAGACCCAGTTCCTTTGCATAGGCGAGGTCGTCGGGCTGGATCTCCGTAATGCCTTCATAGGAGACGTCATCGAGGTGAACCGGGGTGTGAAACGCCAGGCGAGCGAGGATCGCCATCTTCGCGGCGGCATCCGCGCCGCCGACGTCCGCCGTCGGATCGGCTTCGGCGTAGCCCAAATCTTGGGCCTGCGCGAGCACTTCATCGAACGAGGCGCCAGTCCGAGCCATCTCGGTGAGAATGAAATTCGTGGTCCCGTTGACGATCCCGAAGACCTTGGTGATCTCGGTTGCGGCCAGGCTCTCCTGGATGACGCGAATGACGGGCACAACGCCAGCAACCGCCGCCTCGAAGCGCAGCTGAACGCCAGACTCGCGGGCGGCGGTGAACAGCTCCTCGCCGTGCTGGGCAACGAGCTGCTTGTTCGCCGTCACGACGTGCTTGCCGGCCCGCAGTGCCTGCAACACATAGTCGCGCGCGGGCTCGGTTCCGCCAATCAACTCGACCACCAGATCCGAGTTCGAGAGGATCTCTGCGAACTCGCCCTCGGATCGACGCAGGACACCTGAGATCTCCGGCCGCCGTCCCGACGCGGAAGCGACCGCGTCCGCCCGCTCACCGATCAGATCGTGCAAAGCACCGCCGACGGTGCCACGGCCAAGTAGTCCGATCCTGATCGCGTCAGACATCGCGCGCCACCAAGTCGTCGTAGGTCTCACGCCTGACGACCAGCCTCGCGTCGCCGTCCTTGGCAAAGATCACCGGCGGCCTCAGGACCCCGTTGTAGTTGGAAGCCATTGCATGACCATATGCACCCGTCGCTGGCGTAGCGAGGATGTCGCCGACCCGAGGGGCTGCCAACTCCACGTCCCGAACGATCACGTCGCTTGACTCACAGTGCATTCCCGCAACCGTGACCCGGGTATCGGGTGACTCGGCGGCACGGTTGGCGATAATCGCGTGGTAGCGCGCGTCGTAGAGCATCGGCCGCAAGTTGTCGGACATGCCGCCATCCACGGCGACGTAGGTTCGAATTCCGGGTATTTCCTTGACGGTGCCCACTTCGTAGAGCGTGATCCCCGCCGTGCCCACCAGCGAGCGCCCCGGCTCGACCAGGATCTTCGGCATCGGGTCAAGCACCCGGCGCACGCCCTCGACCTTGACGTCAACGTAGCTGGCGGTAGCGGGCGGCTCGTCCTCAGGCGTATAGGCAATTCCCAGTCCGCCGCCCACGTTCAGGAGCTGGAACTCCTCGCCAGTCAGCTCCGATTGTGCCGCGAGTGCCGCGAGTGCCTCGATCGTTTTGACATAGGGCTCAAGCTCAAAGATCTGCGAACCGATGTGGGCGTGCAGGCCAACGAGACGGAGGTTCGCGGATCCCCGCACAGCCTCAATCGCCCGCGCGGCGAGGCCATCCTCCAGCCCAAAGCCAAACTTTGAATCGAGCTGGCCCGTCTGAATGTAGGAATGGGTGTCGGCCTTGATCCCAGGCGTGACCCTGATCAGGACATTCTGGGGCCGATCGAGAATCCCATCAAGCCGCGCGATCTCGTCGAACGAATCACAGATCAGGTGTCCTACGCCGTGTGCGATCGCCAACTCAAGCTCGGCTGTCGTCTTGTTGTTGCCGTGCAAATAGATCCGGTCCGGATCGCAACCCGACGCGATCGCCATCTCGAGCTCACCGCCGGACGCGACATCGATGCCCAGGCCCTCGTCAAAGAGCAGCTTGTAGATCGCGCTGACGGGTGCGGCCTTCGAGGCGTAGAGCACCTCAAACTCGTCGGTGTGCGCACGGAACGCCTGCAGGTAGGCGCGGGCGCGGGCGCGGATGTCGTCCTCCGCGTACACATACGCAGGGGTCCCAAACTCGGCCGCAAGCTCGGTCGTATCGCAGCCGCCAACGGTCAGGTGGCCGCGATCGGACACGTAGCTCCCGAGCGGGTACAGGGCGGATCCGGAGACGGGATCGATCCCGGCGGAAGGCCTCATCAGGCGCGGATGTCGTGGCGGCGGTTCATCAGGCCGGTCATTATCCCGGCCGTGACCCAGATCGGATCGTCCAGCTGATGCGGCGCAACGTTCCCGCCCCCGGCGGTCCGAGCGTTAGCGGCGTCCATCTGGGGAGGCCATTCTGGCTTTGGCTGCCGTCCTCGCCGCCGCCGTGGCCGGCGATGATCGTCCTGCATGGGGCAGGCTCGGCGAAGGAGAACCACGCCGACTTCGCGCGGATGTGCCAGGCGGGCGGCTGGGCGGCCATCGCCTACGACCAGCGCGGGCACGGCGAGGCCAGCGACGAAATGGGGCCTGGGGCGCTCGCCGATGTGGCCGCCATGGCGAGCTTCTTGGGCGCTCATGACGGGGTGGACCCAGAGCGCATCGTTGTGCGTGGATCAAGCATGGGTGGGTTCATGGCGATTCACTCGGCCGCGACCGCGACCGTGCTTGCCGGCGCGATCGCGATCTGCCCGGCCGGCGAAGAGCATCTGCTGCGCGGGCTGCGAAGCGGCGAGCTCCAGTTCCGGGCGGGAACCGAGGCGCGTGCCGTTCTGGCCGCCTGGCTAGGGGAGCACGACCTGCGGGAAGCCGCAGAGCTGATGGGCGCCAAGCCGCTGATCTTGCTGCATGCGCGTGGCGACGAGCGCATCCCCAGCGAGTTCACCGAGGAGCTCGCCCGGCGCAAGCCACCCCCTGTCAAGACGATCATCGTCCCCGGCGGGCACCACAGGTCGGTCCAGCACGACGCGGAATTGCAGGCGGTCGCCCTCGACTGGATTGCAAAGCAGCTCTGACGGGTCAGCCGGAGCCGAGCAGGCCGCCGGTGATCCCGCTCACCGTTGAGCCAACCTTGTCACCGAGCTTGGGCTCGCCAATGATTGAGCCAAGGCCGTTGACGGTGTCGCCAAGCGTCTTGTCGATCGGCGCCGTGATCCCCTTGGTAAGCCCGCCAAGGCCAAGGTCGATCCCGAGGCCTGCCGTGGCGCCGTCCACCCCGGCGACGACGTTGCCGAGCGCGCCGGGGGCGGCCGGGCCGGGGGTACCGGGTGTGCCACCTGGAGGCGACGGGCCGGTTCCGGTCAGGTTCTGTCCGCTCACCGAGGACCCGTAGCCGAACCCGAACGCGGCCGGATCGGCCAGCGCGAGCGCCGCAACGATCTCGGCGGTGGCCTGCGGACCCGGTGCCTCAGCCGAAGCCGCAACCGAATCCGCCGTGGCTCCCGCGGCAGCGGCTGCCGCGAGCGGCGCGTCCGAGGTCAGGTTCACGGTTTCTTCGGTGGCTCCGGTCGAACCGAAGGGCAAGCCGTCGAAGTCAACGAGCGCCGCGACTGCAATGAAGATGATGATGGCGGCTCCGACGAGCGCCACGGTCGCGCCGCCGCCGGCCAGGTAGGCGCGCCGGTCGCTTGGCCGGGTCACGCTTCGGGTGTTGATCGCCGATTCCATCGTGAACGCGGGAGGCGCTGAAGACAGCACTCCAAAGGTCTATCGGCAGGCCTGGACAGGACCTTTAGCGATTTGTTGAAGAAATCCTCGCCGTGGGCGCCAGGCTACAGGTAGCCCATGGGATCGACCGGGGTTCCATTGATGCGAACCTCGAAGTGGAGGTGATCGCCGTAGCAATGCCCGGTGCAGCCCACGTAGCCGATCACATCGCCCTGGGAGACCGAACCCGACGTGATCGCGAAGCTTGATTGATGCGCGTGGCAAGTTGAGAGGCCGCCGCCGTGATCAATGCAGGTGTAGTTGCCGTAACCGCCACTTTGAGCGTCGGACTGGACGAAGGCGATCCTGCCGTCCTTGGGCGCGCGGATGGGAGTGCCGGCCGGGACGGCGATATCGATGCCGGCGTGCAGGCGGCCCCAACGCATCCCGAAGGGGGAGACAACCGGCCCATTGACGGGCCAAATCATCCCGCCCGATCCGGCCTGGATTGGGCCCGCGGGCAGCGGGTCGCTTGTGGTCGTGGAGCTCGTTTGGGCAAGTTGCGCCTGGATCTGATCGTTCAGGTGCGAGATGTCGCCTTCGAGATCGCTTGCGGTGCGCTCGACTTGGTCGAGCGCGGCGGCCTTGTCCCCACGAACTGCCTCAAGCTCCGCCTCGCGCGCCTCGAGCTGGGACCGTGTCCGTTCCAGCTCCGCCTGCTTGGCGGCGATGGCGTCCCGCGCGTCGCGGACCCTGTGGACGATTTCCTGTGACTCGTCGCGCAGGCTGCGCACCCGGCCGACGATGGCCGCGTCCTGGTCTTGGACCCGATCGAGATAGTCGTAGCGGTTGACCAGATCGTCAAATCCATCCGCCTCAAGAATCACCGTGAGCGCATCTGGCACATCGGACTTGTAGATATCGACCAGGCGCCGGCGCAGCGCGGTCATCGAGCGGCCAAGGCGGGCCCGCAGGATCTCAAGATTCTCCATCTCACGCGCAAGCTGGTTCTCGGTCTTGCGCAGTTGCTCGGCAACGATCGCTTCGCGGTTGCGAAGCACGGCGACCTCACCCTCCAGCTGCGTAATCCGCTCGCCGAAGGCGCTGATCTCATCCGACAACACAGCGCCACGCTGTTTGACGCTCTCGAGCTCAGACTGCTTCGCGGCGCGCTCCGATTCCAGGTCCTGGGCGACGGCCGTTCCACCGATCGCAAACGCCACGAAACCCGCGATAAGGGCGGTTCGCCGGTTCGTCTTCATGTGGGCATGGAATCGCATTAGTGCAGGGGGTGCCACATGGGCACGGATCAGGTGCAGACGCGCACCGTACCAAGTTCCAGGTCAATTGCAAGCATTCCTTAACACTAATTATGTACTTTGCAAGCAACCTTGCAGGCGCGCTTTCGCCCCTTGCAGAGGCGTGCCGCGGTTGGAAATTCACCCGCCAGACGGCCAGTCGCAGGCAGGACGGTAGGTTTCGCAACCTTGACCAGGTTGCGCTACTTCCTCGCCGACCTCGGCTTCTGGCTGAAGACCAACCCCGCCAGGGCCGGCGTCTCGCTGCTGGCATTTGGCTTGCTGCTCGCCACCGCGGCGCTCGGAATCAGGGAACTTGCTTCGACCGATTCCGACCGCGCAATCGGGCCCGCCCCCCAGGTGGTTGTTCGCACCGAGGAGCCGCCGGACGACCCGGCGGATCTTGGCTTCCCTTCGTTTGCGACCGCCAACACGACGCGCGTTGCGGGGGCCGACTCCGTCGCGGTTGCGGCAGGGGTCGCGCTGGCGGCCTTCCCGGCCGCGCCTGGCGTCGAGGGACCGAGCGCCGTCACGCTGGTTGAAAGTTCGCAGTGGAGCGACGGGATCGCCGCAGCCTCGCTCGTGGCTGCTCCCGTCGGCGCGCCGATCTTGCTCTCAGAGGACGGCGAGCTTTCCGAGTTGACGGCCGGGGCACTCGCCGCCCTAGCACCAACGGGAAGCGATGCGAAAGGCCAGCCTCAGGTCTTCGCAATTGGCAACGCACCTGAACCGGCTGGGGTTCAGACACGCACGGTGGAAGGCGACAATCCGGCCGCGGTAGCCGCTGAGATCGCGGGTTTGCGACAGGAACTGAGTGGTTCAGCTCCAGCCCACCTGCTCATTGCCAGCTCGGATGCGCCCGAGTTCGCGATGCCCGCGGCGGCGTGGGCGGCACGCTCGGGTGACCCGGTCCTGTTCACCGGAGCGGATTCGGTCCCGAAGGAGACGCTCGACGT
This sequence comes from uncultured bacterium, assembly GCA_963701205.1. GTDB lineage: Bacteria > Actinomycetota > Thermoleophilia > Solirubrobacterales > 70-9 > JALZKA01. The sequence goes on from OY969575.1 coordinate 868,385, forward strand.
CATCAGCAGCCTGCCCCGTGTCCCGGTGTACCTGCTTGGCTCCGAAGCCGTCATCTCCCGCAAGGCTGCGGGCCAGATCAAGAAGGCGACGAACGCTGGGGTGGAACGGGCGGCCAACGAGACCAGCCCGGTCGCCAACGCGATTGATTTCTCGCGATACCTCAACGGAAACTTCGGCTGGAATATCAACGACCCAGGGCATGGCTTCGTAATCGCCTCCACGTCTCGGCCCGCGGATGCGGGTGCGGCTGCCGCCCTCTCGGCAAGCGGCAGTTTCGGTCCGCTGCTTCTAACCGACGATGAGCAACTTTCGGCTGAGCTCGAGGCGTACCTCCTCGACCTGAAGCCCGGCTACGAAGACGACCCGACCCGGGCCTTCTACAACCACGTCTGGATCATCGGCGACGCCAATGTGATCACCGTTGAAGCACAGGTCGTGATTGATGAAATCGTGGCCCTCGCGCCGATAAGGTCTGGCCAGGGCGGCTCCCTGCTGGATCTGCCCTCCGACAGCGCCGACCAGGACACCCGGAACACGACGCAAAAGGCAAAGAGGAAGGCCGGAAGCAAGCGGTGAGCGAGAGCGAAAGAGCTGATCGAGTCGCTGGCACGGTTGGCGTGGATGACATCCGCGCCTTGGCCGGTCCGGCGACGCCGCACTTCGCTCTGCAGATCCGCAACCGGATCGCGAAGCTGATCGCCGGGCTACCAGCCGAGCACCCGGCGCGAGCGGAGGGCGAGCGTCAAATCGCCCGCTTGAGCGAACTCGCTGCCCACTCAGGCGAGCCGCGAAACGCCCGTTAGGCGCCCAGGCGCCAGCATGCGCCTAGCTGCCGCATTCCTTGAGACCGTAGTCCAGGGCTAGCTTGGAGGCCTCCTGCAGGTTGGGACCGCCCCCCTCGGCGAGGGTCGATGGGTCGCCCTCGGTCTCCGCGATGCCCTCGGCAAGGCCGCTGGTAATCGCGTCAAACGCGTCCTCATCGCCTTCAGGCGGTGTCAGGGCACGGAGTTGATCAAGCTGGCTCTGGAGGCTGGGAACAACGATCTCGGTCGCGAGCTGCTCGTACTGCGCCGCGCTCAGGTCGTCCGGGCCAGCAACGTTCGGAAACAGTTCAGCAATCTGATCGCGCTCGGAGGCTTCCCCCTCCGCGCAAATCGCATCCGCTGTCTTGATGAACTCTGCCCGCCCCGGAACGCCGGATGCGCCGCTGGCGCCGCTGGCTCCAGTTGCGCCGATATCGGCGAGCGGCTGGGGCTCATCATCGCCGCCGCACCCTGCAAAGGCGAGCGCTGCGATGGCGGCAATTACGGTCAGGTGGAGCCTCAAGTTTCTTGTTCCTTCCGATTGCAGGGGTGTTGGCTGGCAGCAATGTAGCGATCGTCAAGCTGCCGCATCAGCCGCGGAACCCACACTGGCGCGAGCCGTACGCCTCGGCCAATTGCTGGGCACGACGCAGCGGCGGCGGCGGGCCGTCCTCAAAAACCGCGGGGTTGGCCTCGAGCGCCTCGATCCCGGCCTCGGTGGCCGCGAGGATGGCCGCGATCTTGCCCTCGTCGCCCGGCGGCGGCTCCAGCGCAGCGATTGCGGCCACCTCGGCCCGCAACGCCGGCGCGATGACCTCCTTTGCAATGCGCGTGATTTGCGCTCGCGTGACCTGGCCGCCTGCGCTCAGAAGATCGTCGCCAGCGGCCTCAATCTGGGCCTCGGACGAGTGACAAATCGCATCGGCCTGGCGCAAAAACTCGACTTTTGTGGTCGGCTCGGCAACGACCGGCGAAAACTGTGGCGCCTCTTCCCCGCAGGCAATCATCGCCAATCCGCACGCGATCACCAACGCCGTCTCCCGCAACACGTCCGCAACGCTATCGCGATGGGCCCGGCGCCACTCGGATGTCAATCCCCGGTCGCGGGGTCGTCACTCAGCAACGTGACCGCGGCGAGCGGGAAGAACAGGACCGAGAGCAGACCGGCCGCGATGAAACCTGCTGACGTCGCCGCGTCAATCAGGCCAAGGTCCTGCCCGATCGCCGTGGCGGCGACGATGAACGGCAGCGATGTCGCTTGCAGCAGAGCCGCCGCTGCAACCCGACGGCGACCGAACTGACCCCGATAGAGCAGGGCGGGAAGCCCACGAGCGAAGGCCAGCGCGGCAAGAAAGGCAGGGATTGCAGCGACCGCGGCGGTATCAGCGAAGAGGGCATCCAGGTCAAAGCGGACGCCGCTTGCGACAAAAAAGACCGGGATGAAGACGCCGAACCCAACTGCCGTCAGCTTCTTGCGGAACTCCGGATGGGTCATCGCCTCGTCCATATCGAGGTGGTTCAGAATCGCGCCCGCGGCAAACGCGCCAAGGATCAACTCCAGCCCCAGCTGCTCGGCCAAGACCACCATCGCAACGAGCAGCACGAAAGCGCCCCGAACGCGAATCTGGGCGCTTGTGTCCTGGAGCTGAGCGAGCGCCGTTGAAACCCTGCGCGAGCGCTCAGCCCGAGCCACCGCCAGAGCTACGGCCGCGATCGCAAGCACGAAGAGGCCAATTAGGACGAGCTTCGCGTCAAGCCCCGTCGCCTCCCCGGAGAACAGCAGCGTCAGCAGGAGGATCGAAGCGAAATCGGCAATCGACGCCGATGCGATCACGAGCTGGCCAAATCGCGTGTGGGCCTCGCCCGAGTCAGCGAGCACCGGGATCACGACCCCGAGGGAAGTCGAGGCCAGGATCACCGCGATCAGGAGCGGCTCGTCAGCGACCCCCGCCAGGTCAAGGACCAGTGCCGCGGTCAAAGCCAGGGCAAGCGAGAGCGCGAACCCGAGTGTTGCCGATCTCAGCAAGCGGCCCCGCAATGCCCCGAGGTCAATTTCGAGCCCAGCGAGGAAGAGCAAGAACGCGAGGCCCAGCAGCGAGATCACCTCAACGGTTTCATCGACCTCGACCCAGCCCAAGGCGGCCGGCCCGATCACGATCCCGATCAGGATCTCGAGCACAACGGCGGGCAGACGAAGCCCTGGGACGAGGCCGAGTGCCAGCGGCGCGACAAAGGCCGCGATCACGACGAGCAGCAGGTTGTCGAACGCGATCTCGGCCATGCGGCGTTTGTCGTCTGGGCGTCTGCAGCGTTACGGGCGCGCCGCGCAAATCGGCGCTGCGGGCCTGGCGACTAGCCCCGGGTGGCCTCGGACTCGGCCACGCCCGGCGGCGTCCAGCCAGGGCCATGGAAGGCCACGCCAAGCTTGCTGCGCAGTCCCTTCGCCCGCTTGATGTCGTGCCACATCGCGATGTACTCGTGGAACGCGACCCGGACCGGTTTGAACGTGCGCAGTTGCGTTGTCAACCCGTAGCGAACCCGCTCGCCCTCCGGTTCGTAGCTCCCAAACAATCTGTCCCAGATGATCAGAATGCCGCCGTAGTTGCGATCCAGATATTGCTCGTTGACTCCGTGGTGCACGCGATGGTGCGAGGGGGTATTCAGCACTGATTCAAGTGGCCACGGCAATTTCGAGATTCGCTCGGTGTGGATCCAGAACTGGTAGATCAGCGACCAGGCCTGAGCAAGCAACACCATCCATGGCTTAAAGCCGACAAGTGGAAGCCAAAGCCAAAACGGGAAATAGGTCATCGGCACCCACGTCTGGCGCAGCGCGGTCGACAGGTTGTAGTGACGCGACGAGTGGTGAACAACGTGGCTGGCCCAAAAGACCCTGCTCTCGTGCGACACCCGGTGAAACCAGTAATACGAGAAATCGTCGGCAAAGAAGAGGAGCACCCAGACCCACCAATCGCCGGGGTCCAGGCGAAACGGCGTCAGCTCGTAGATCAGCGCGTACGCGGCCAGCACCACGAACTTCCAGCCAAAGTTGATGACGACGTTGCCCAGCCCCATCGTCAGGCTGGTTTTCGTGTCACGACCTTCGAAGCCGACAAGATCCGCCTCCGCGTGCTCGTCCCCCAGGTGCTTGTAGGAGAGGTACTCGAGACCTAGTAGGAGCAAAAAGAACGGAGTTGCGAAGTAAAGGAGCTCGGCCATCGACGGCCGCAAAGCCTACCCCGGAATCCGCCGGGATCCGGCGCTCGCGGGCTCGTGGACCCGACGTGTCAGGCTGATCCTGATAGGAACCCGCATCCCGATGAGCGCAGCAGATGGATACCAACGACCCGGAATCGCCGGCAGCGGCACGATTGCCTGCGGCCTGGCCGCCTGCGCGTCAACGCTTGGCGAGGTCGTCCTCCTCGCCCGCTCCGACGATTCGGCCCGGCGAGCCGAGGAACAAGCGCTCAAAGCGACCACGAAGCTGGAAGGCGCTGTGGCAGGGCACATCACGGTCACGACCGAGCCCGGCGCGCTCGCCGACCGTGACCTGATCGTCGAGGCGATCACCGAGGACCCGGTCGCCAAGTCGGCCCTGATCAGCGAGCTCGCTGCGATTGCGAAGGATGCCGATCTGGCCACGACGACCTCGTCACTCTCGATCGCCGACCTCGCCGCCCGATCACGTGACGTTGGGGGGCGCTTCTTCGGCCTGCACGTCTTCAACCCCGTGCCGCGGATGGAGCTCGTCGAACTCTGTATCCCAGACGACGCCCGCGACGGTCTCGCTGACCGCGCGCGCGCGTGGTGCGAGGCCCTGGACAAAGTCGCCGTCGACGTCCCCGACACCGCCGGCTTCGTGGTCAACCGCCTGCTCTTCCCGTACCTGTTCGACGCGGTGCGACTCCTTGAGCAAGGCGATTTGACCGCCGCGGGCGTTGACGATTGCATGCGGCTTGGCGCGGGGCATCCGATGGGGCCGCTCAAGCTCCTCGATTTCGTCGGTCTCGATGTCGCGAAGGCGATTGGCGAAGTCCTGCACGCTGAGACGCAGATCGAGTCGCATTGCCCGCCCCAGACGATTGTGGGCCTCGTCAGCGCAGGCAAGCTCGGCCGCAAGTCAGGCCAGGGCTTCTACAGCTACTAGGCGGCCCGCGCTCCCCGGCCCTTGCCAGAGAGGTCCCAGACGACATCGGCCTCGGAGACGCACTGACGCTCGGCGAGATCCTTCACCTCGGCCCACGGGAGTTCCGCATCGGGAAGGTCGTCCCAACGGGCCAGCTCCAATGCTTCTACCGCGCCGCTCAACGCCGGGCCCAGCCGCTCTTCCATGCTCAGCGTGGCATGCAGGACCTCAAGCTGTTTGTCGGTCAATCGCACCGTCCACATGGCAAGCCTCCATCGCGACGTTTCCAGCCTCGCGAACCTACGCCCTGGCGGGGACGGATTACTCGGCGGTCTCCTCGGGCGGCGTCTCAACGACTGGGTGTTCGACGGTCAGTGGTCGGATCCGAACGGCGACGATGCGGTTCTCGCGCACCGATTCGACCCTGATCTCATGCCCGTCCGCCCGAATCCGGTCGCCGCGTTTAGGCAGACGCCCCAACTCAGAGAAGACGTAGCCCCCAACCGAGTTGTAGGCGTCCGATTCCACGGGCAACTGGATGCCGGCATCTTCAAGGTCACCAAGCGCGACGTGGCCGCGGACGTACCAATCACCGTCCGCGAGGCGCCTGACGGTTGAAGACCGCGCGTCAGTCTCGTCTTCGATCTCGCCGACCACCTCTTCAAGGATGTCCTCGACGGTGACGATGCCGACCGTACGCCCGTACTCGTCGGAGACCACCGCGATCGAGCTGCGCTGTTGCTGAAGCGCCGCGAGCAGGTCATCGATCGGCTTCGTCTCCGGAAAGATCGGCACCTCGCGAATGGCACTTTCGATCGAGACTTCGGGACCAGCGTTCATGTAGAGGCGGACAAGCGAGTTGTTGTGAACGATCCCGCGAACGCGATCCGGGTTGTCGTCCTCGATCACGACGAGGCGGGTATGTCCCGACGACACGCAACGCTGGAGCGCATCTTCGGCGGACTCGTTTGCGTTCACCGTGACAACGGCGGGGATCGGCGTCATCACCTCGCGCGCTTCCTGCTCATGGAGATGGAAGACGCCGCCAAGCATCACGGCTTCGCCGGGATCAAGCTTGCCGCCCTTGCTCGACTCCCGGATGATGTCCCGCAGGTCTTCCGCGTTGTGCGCCTCCTGCAGATCGATCTCGTCGATCCCGATGGCTCGGAGCATCCAGTTTGAGAGCTTTGTCAGAGCCAGAGTGAACGGGCCGGACAGGAGCCGGAACAGGTTCAGCGCGCGCGCTGTGCGGCGGGCCGTCTGCTCGGGCCGGGTGATAGCGAGGATCTTCGGAACCTGTTCGCCGACCGAGATGTGCAGCGACGTGACCAAGGTGAACGCAATCCCGACGGAGATGACGACCGCGAGGCCGTGGCTGACCGGCCCCTCGATCAGGGGCTCGATCAGGGTCGCGACAGCGGGCTCACCCAGGAACCCGATTCCGATCGAGGCCATTGTGATCCCGACCTGGCAGGCCGACAGGTACTCATCGAGCCGCTCGATCTGGTCCAACACGGCGTCGGCGTTGGCCTCGCCCTCCTTGGCAAGCGCCTCCATCCGCGATCGTCGGGTGCGCACAAGGGCGAACTCGGCGGCGACGAACAGACCATTCACCGCGAGCAGCGCCAAGAGCAGGGCAAGGAGCACGAGGGTCATCGGAGCCCGCGCATCGGTCGTCTGGCTTGTGGCCGAGGACTCGGAGGTTGGTCGTCATCGTCCATGGAGGACGTGGGAACGGTATCAGCGGAACCCGTGGGCTCAGACCGTGGCAAGCAGAGCCAGCACGTAAATGGACCCACTGAGCGTTACCGTGAGGGCGTGGATCAGGACTCCGTCCCCTACCTGGATGCGCTTCGAGCGCACGCTGGCCGCAAACCGGCCCGGCTCTACGTCCCGGGTCACAAGGGTGGCGTCGGCGCCGACAGAGCCCTGGTTGAGGCCGTCGGGGAACGGGCGCTTGAGCTCGACATCCCCTCGCTGATCCCAGGGATCGACGTTGGGGAGGAGCCAACGCCATTCCAGCGGGCACAGGAGCTTGCCGCCGAGGCATGGGGAGCCAAGCGCAGTTGGTTCTTGCTGAACGGTGCGTCGCAGGGCAACCACGCCGCTTGCCTGGCGCTTCGCCACGCCGGCAAGCGGATCGTCGTGCAAAGGAACGCGCACTCAAGCGTCGTCGATGGGGCGATTCTCGCCGGCCTGGAGCCGTCGTTTGTCGCCCCCGAACTCGATCGCGACCTCGGAATTGCCCACTGTGTCACTCCAGAGGCCCTGGACGACGCGCTCGCGGCAACGCCAGACGCCAGCGGCGCAATTTGCGTTTCGCCCACCTACTTCGGAGCCTGCGCGGACGTTGCCGCCCTGGCTCGGGTTGCTCACGAGCGCGGCCTCCCCCTTGTCGTCGATGAGGCCTGGGGAGCCCACCTGCACTTCTCGCCCGAACTGCCCGCGAGCGCGCTTGCTTCGGGCGCCGATATGACGATCAGCTCCACCCACAAGATCATCGGCAGCCTGACCCAGTCGGCGATCGTTCACCTCGGCCACGACAGCCTGGTTGACGAGCAGGTGCTTGACCGAGTGGTGACGCTCCTGGAATCGACCAGTCCCAGCTCGCTGCTGACCATGTCGCTGGATGCCGCCCGACGGCTCGCCGCAACTCAGGGCGAGGCGCTGCTGGCCGAGACGCTCGCCGCCCTGCGCGATGCCCGGGAACGGATCCGCGCGATTCCTGGCCTTGACGTGTTGGACGACCGGCTCCTTGCTCCTGGCGTTGCCGGCTGGGATCCGCTGCGGCTGACCGTTGATGTTCGCGCCACCTCGATCACCGGACACGAGTTCGCGGAGCGACTGCGCGACACGGCTGACGTCTACTGCGAGCTGGCCACCGAAGCGGTTGTCGTCGCGGCCTTCGGAATGGGAGGCGAATCAGTTCCGCTCGCCGATCGGTTCGTCGCTGGCCTGCAGCGGGTGGCCGACGGTATCGGCGTCAAAAACGAGCAGCACGGATTGCCCTTCGCCGTGCCGCCACCGTGGGGGCCGATGGAGATGGTTCCACGCGACGCGTTCCTGGGCCCGCAGGAAGCGGTTCCACTCGCAATGGCGGAGGGCCGAGTTGCCGCTGAATCGCTTGCGGCTTACCCGCCAGGCATTCCCAACGTTTTGCCCGGCGAGCGCCTCACGCGCTCCACGCTCGACTTCATCACGCAGACGCTCGCCCACGGCGGTCATCTCCGCGGCGCCAGCGACCGTACGCTGAAAACGATAAGAGTTGCGATCGAGGAGTAAATGGCCGACCCTTCCGAGCAGATTCCAAGGATCAGTGGCATCCGGACGTTCGCCCGTCGCGAACACACGCGCGAGCTGTCCGGGGTTGATGTGGCGGTCGCCGGGGTGCCATTCGATACCGGTGCCAGCTTCCGAACCGGCGCCCGCTTCGGACCCGAAGGCATCCGCTCGGCTTCAACTCTGCTGCGCGAGTACGACCCTGCACTCGGCGTCGCAACGCTTGAGCAACTCAACGTCATCGATTGGGGCGACGTCGCGATCACGCCAGGCAACAGCGAGCGCGCCGTGGGGGAGATCGCGCAGCAGCTCGAGCCAATCAGCGCGGCGGGCGTGGTGCCGCTCGTCTTGGGCGGCGACCACACTGTCGCGCTCGCTGAGCTCCGAGCGCTGGCTGCCCACGCCGGACCGCTTGGGCTCGTTCTCCTCGATGCGCACGCCGACACCTGGGATTCCTACCGGGGCGAGCGGTACTTCCACGGGACGCCGTTTCGGCGCGCGGTGGAAGAGCGCCTGATCGATCCGTCGCGCTCCTTACTCGCCGGGATGCGGGGCTCGCTCTACTCGGAGGCTGACCTCGCCAATGCACGCGATCTCGGGTTTGAGTTGATCGGGTGGGATGAACTCCGCATGCTCGAACCAGCGGCCTACGGCAAACGCGTCCGCGATCGGCTTGCGGGCGGCAAGGCCTTCGTCAGCTTTGACATTGACTTCGTCGATCCAGCGTTCGCGCCGGCGACCGGGACTCCCGAGGTCGGTGGGCCGACTTCGGGGATGGCGCTGGATCTGCTTCGCGCGCTCAAGGGGATCACGATCGCGGGCGCCGACGTAGTCGAGGTGGCCCCGCCATACGACGGGCCCGGGCAGATCACCGCGCTTTGCGCGGCGAACATCGCCTACACGTTGCTCGGGTTGATCGCGCTCGGGTCCGAATCGATGTAACGCACGCGGGCCTGAAGCGACGAACATCCCGAACCAGCGATGCGGAGGAGATTCAAGTGGGCGACATCCTGACCAACCAGCAGATCGAGCAGTGCGAGGCGAGCACCACCGATTACTCGGATCTGAGTGCCTTCTTCATCAACTGCACGCTTAAGCGGAGCCCCGAGAAATCGCACACCCAGGGCCTGATGGATATCTCGATGGAGATCATGCGCCGCAACGGGGTCGCCGTCGACGGAATCCGTGCGATCGACCACCAGATCGCAACCGGCGTCTGGCCCGATATGACCGAGCACGGTTGGCAGGCTGATGATTGGCCCGGGATCTTCGACCAGGTGATGGCCGCCGACATCCTCGTCCTTGGCACCGCGATCTGGCTTGGCGAGAAGTCGTCCATCTGCACGCAGATCATCGAGCGCCTCTACGGCAATTCCCACCTGCTCAACGACGCGGGCCAGTACGCCTACTACGGGCGCACGGGCGGCTGCCTGGTTACCGGCAACGAGGACGGGGTCAAGCACTGCGCGCTGGAGATTCTCTACTCGCTGCAACACCTGGGGTATGTGATCCCGCCCCAGGCCGATGCCGGCTGGATCGGCGAGGCGGGGCCGGGCCCGTCATACCTGGATGAAGGCTCCGGCGGACCCGAGAACGACTTCACCAACCGCAACACAACGTTCATGACCTGGAACCTGTTGCACATGGCCCGCATGCTGAAGGACGCCGGCGGGATCCCCGCCCACGGCAATCAGCGCTCCAAGTGGGACGCGGGCTGCCGCACCGACTTCCCGAACCCCGAACACCGCTAACCAACCTCCGCCGAGTGCGGGGTAATGAGGGCAATGGCCGCACAACTCCGCACTCGGTGATGGGGGCCGCTACGCTCGAATCGATGAGCGACTGGGCCAAGCTGCGTGACCTTCCGATCCACGTCAGCGGGTACGAATTCGAGGCCAACGATCTCGAGTACGAATCCGGATGGACCCGGGGCTCGACGCTGGTCAAGATTCAGGGCGACGGGTTTGAGGGAGTTGGCGAGGACGTCGTCTACGAGACCCTGGACCACATCGCGAACCGCGACCTCGGACCGCGGTTTGACTTGGCGGGCACCGACACCCTGGGCGAGCTGTGCGAGCGGCTCGGCGAGCTTGACCTATTCGAGGGATCGCCGGCCGAGCGCGAGGCTTCGGTGCCCTATCGGCGCTGGGCATACGAGTCCGCTGCACTCGACCTGGCGTTGCAGCAAAACGGCCTACCGCTACACGATGCCCTGGGGCTCGATCCGAAGCCGCTCCGGTTTGCCTGCTCGACCCGCCTGACCGACAGTGAAGATGGGGAGCGCGCATCGACGGAGGCCGTCACCAAGCGCCTTGAGCGCTACCCGGGGCTCGAGTTCAAGCTCGATCCTGAAAACAACTGGGACGCGGAGCTGATCGCTGAACTGGCCGGCATGGTCAAGGTCGCGGTGCTCGACCTGAAGGGCTTCTACAAGGGCACGATCGTCGATGTCGAAACGGATCCCGAGCTCTACCGTGCGGTCGCCGAGACTTTCCCCGATGCCTACCTCGAGGACCCAGATTTAAACGACGAGACCCGCGAGACGCTGGCGGAGCACACCGGCAGGATCACCTATGACGCTCCGCTTCACTCCGTGGCTGACATCGTCGAACTCGCGCCCGAGCGGGCGATCAACTCGAAACCCTCGCGCTGGGGCTCGCTGGAGGAGCTGTTTGCGGTCTACGAGCACTGCTCGAAAAACGGGCTGGCGATTTACGGCGGAGGGCAGGCTGAGATCGGTGTCGGCCGCGGGCACATTCAGTACCTGGCGTCGCTCTATCACCCAGATTCGCCGAACGACACGGCGCCGTCCGGATTCAACGATCCGGCGGTTCCGCCCGGTCTGCCGACCTCGCCGATGGATCCGGTGCCGGCGCCAACCGGCTTTCGCTGGGGCTAGGACTCAAGCTCGGCCAGGGCCTGCTTCCAATCCCTGGCCCGACGACGCCCGGAAATCAAGCTGAAGGCTGGGTGCCTCGCCCTGCCCGTCGGGTGCTCATAGGAGAGGACCCATTTTTGGGCGGGAGTCCGGACGATCATGATGCCGCCGCCGCCCGTGATCGGCCAGGTGACCGCGCAATCGGCCAGTTCGCACTCGAACACGACAACCTCCTGCCCAGCCTGCACGCGCTGGCCGACCCCGTCCAGCCCGGGCATGGACTCAAGCCAATCGAGCGGGGCATCGGTCGCAGATCCGGTGATCGTAAAGGTGATTCGCGTGTCGGAAAGCGAAAGCGATCCCGGAACCGGCAGCGGGTTCACGCGACTCTTCAGCAACCAAGCGTGGTCTTCGCGGACCTTCAAGAAAAACTCGTTTCGCGCCGAATGCAGGGCCCCCGCGCAACCAGTCTCGCACAGGTCCTACTGAAGGCCGGATTCGGGCAGCCGAACTCGCGCTTCTCGGTACTCTGACTGCGATGAGCGATAAGCCTTTCAACGAAGCCCTAAACGAACACATCCCGAACGAGTTCGCGGCCAGCCAGGCCTACTTGGCCGCCGCGATCTACTTCGACGGCATGACGATGCCGCGCATGGCGGGGTTCTTTTATCGCCAAGCGGTCGAGGAGCGAAACCACGCGATGATGATCGTCCAGTACCTGATGGACATCGGCTCGACGCCGACCATCCCCGGCATCGAGGCGCCGCAGACCGAGTTCACAAACATCGTCGAACCCGTGAAGATGGCGCTGGCACAAGAGCGCACGGTGACCGGGCAGTTCAACGAGCTGACCGCCCTTGCCCGCAGCGCCAACGACTTCCAGGGCGAGCAGTTCCTGCAGTGGTTCCTGAAGGAACAGGTCGAGGAAGTCGCGCTCATGGGTGATCTCTTGACCGTCTGCGAGCGCGCCGCCGATCAACCGCGAGAGATCGAAGAGTTCCTCGCCCGGGAGGGGCTCGGCGAAGAAGGCGGCGGGGATCCGACCGCGCCGAAGGCGGCCGGCGGCGGCCTCTAGCTACTGGCCCCGGTGATCTGCCCTGAACCGGGCAAGCTGCGCGGCCGCATTCGACTGGACCTTCGCCCGCAGCATCGGCGTCCACCCCAGCAGGGCCCCCGGCAGGCCAAGTGCCTGGCGCGACCAGGTCCAAAACGAGAACTCGTCACGCTGCTCCGCGATCAACCCAACGGCGTCGAACCTGAAGTTCGAGCGCACCCTGTTGATCACCTGACGCCCGGTATCGCCGAACGTGTAGTTCGCGACCCACGTCGCTGACCCCTCGCTGTCGCCGGCCTCCGACTCGACGAGCTCGCACCGCAGGTCCGTGGCCCGCGCCGTCAGCATCCTCCACATATCGCCGGGCTGGGCTCCGCGCAGGTCCGGAAAAGCGGGATCTGAAAACGTCGCGCTGTCGGCGTAGCACGCGGCCATTGCGTCGCCGTCGTGGCGATCAAGGCCAGCGTAGAGCCGGTTGATCGTGTCCTGGTTGCGCTCGTGCGCGATCCCCGTCATCGCGGTCGAGCCTATCGACCGACAGGCGATCCGTACAATCCGGCGCGCCGGGGGCGTAGCTCAGTTGGTTAGAGCGCCGGCCTGTCACGCCGGAGGCCGCGGGTTCGAGTCCCGTCGCTCCCGTGTCCCCCGTCACGAAACGCCTCCGGAGGAGTGGGGCCGCCAAGCAGGCCCACCCGGAGGATGAGGTCATCGGCGCCAGCGGCCGAGATCGGCTCGCTGAGGGCGTGACCCTGGCCGAGTTCGCAACCGAAATCGAGAAGCGCGGCCGCCTGCTCCGGCCGCTCGATCCCCTCGGCAACCGCCCGCAGACCGAAAGCCCGGGCCAGATCGAGGATCGCGCGAAGGATCGGCGGTTCGGGCCCGAAGTCCACGATCTCGTCCACGAACGGCTTGGCGATCTTGACGTTGTCCAGCGGTAGCTCTTTGAGGTAACGAAGCGACGAGTGGCCGATCCCGAAGTCGTCAACCGCGATTTCAACGCCAAGGTCCTTGAGTTCGTTGAGCCGTCGCGCCGCGACCTCGAAATCACCCATCAGGGCGGACTCCGTGATCTCGAGGGTTAGGCCTTCAGGCTCAAGCCGCGCGGCCGCCAGCGCCTCGGAGACGTAAGCCACGAGGGTGTCGTCACCGAGTTGAGCTGCGGAGATATTGACGCCAACCTGAACGCCACCGGCGCTCGGGTACTTGGCACGCCAGAGCGCAGCCTGATGGCTGGCGGCGCGCAGCACCCAGCGACCGAGTTCGTGAATTCGGCCGCTGGCCTCTGCCAGCGGGATGAACTGATCGGGGGGCAAGAGGCCGCGAATCGGATGACGCCATCGCACCAGGGCTTCCAGCCCCTGGATCCTTCCGCTCCGCATCGCGAAGATTGGCTGGTAGACAAGCTCGAGCTCGGCGCCCGCGATCGCCCGCGTGAGCCCGACGTCGAGTTCCAGGCGCTCGACCACCTCGTCGTGCATCCGCGGCTCAAAGATGCGAAAGGCGCCGTTGCCTTGAGCCTTCGCCTGGTGCAAGGCGATGTCCGCGTCCCGCATCAACGCTCGGGCATCTGTCGAGCCGACTCCGAGGCCGATACTCGCGCCGAGGCGCACCTCGTGACCGGATATCGCGATCGGCATGGCCAGTGCGCTCAGGATCCGCGCAGCGAGGATTCCCGCCCGACCGGCCTCGACCTGACCGAGAAGGATCGCGAACTCATCGCTGCCAGGACGCGTGAGGATGTCATCAGGACCCAGCGCGCCTTCAAGGCGCCGGGCGGCCTCAACCAGGATCTCGTCACCCGCCGCGTGACCGAGGCTGTCATTGAACGTCTTGAAGTCCTCAAGATCGATCGCCATGACGCCCACGGTCGAGGGTGAATCCGGGACGGCGGCCAGTGCACGCTCGACCCGACGGAGCAAAAGCGACCGGCCTGGGAGTCCAGTCAGCACGTCATGCGCGGCCTCGTCGACAGCCTGAGCGTGATTGGTCGCAATCCTGACCTCTTCGGCAAGCGCCACAAGCGCCACTTGTTCCCCGGCTTCGAGCCGACGAGTGCCATCCCGAAACGCCACCTCAAGGTGGCCGCCCTTTGGACCCGCCCCGGGAATCGGGGTGGCGATGCCGCAGTTCATCCCCTGGTCGAGCCACTCACCTGGCCGGGCTCCCCCGATGCCCCGCAGGTCGACAAGCAGACTCTGGCTGGCGCCAGCGGACGCCACTGCCTTCGTCCGTGGGGAGCCCACTCCCTCAGGCATATGCAAGACAACGACATCGGCGCCCACGAGCTCGCGCGCAGCAAGCACGATCTGATCAAGGATTTCGGGCAACGCACGCTGGGCGATGATCGAGCGCTGTACCTGCGAGAGGTGCCAGAGCAGCCGTCGCCGTTCGCCGATCTCAAGGCTCAGGTCATGCGGGACAGCGCCGTCGGGGGGCAACATTCTCCTTCCTGACCAGGCATGCGGGGCATCCAAGTCGCCATCCGTGACTAAAACAAGCGTACACGTGATGTGCTCCCTCGGCTCTGAGCCGATTCCGGGCACTTGCCTCCGATTGTCGGAGCGCCCGGTCTAGCCTTGGCTGATGGATCTCCACCACGTACGCTGCGGAAGCGGCCCGCCGCTGGTCCTGATCCACGGCCTGGGAGGCAGCCACGTCAACTGGGAGCCCGTGATCGATTTGCTGGCGGTCACGCGCGATGTGATCGCGGTCGATATGCCCGGCTTCGGCGCCTCGGACCGGCTGCCGGCCGGAACGCCCCACAGCGCCCGAGCGTTGGGCGTTGCGATCGGCGAGCATCTTCAGGCGCTGGGATTAGAGCGACCGCATCTGGCCGGGAACTCACTCGGCGCGTGGGTTGCGCTGGAGATGGCGGCCGACGGGATGGGCGCGTCGGTCTGCGGGATCTCGCCTGCGGGCCTTTGGGGAAAGGCGCTGGGTGGGCGAACCTACGATTTGCGCGGTCACGCAAAGCGACTGCGGCCCCTGCTGCTCGCCGCAGTCAGCACAGAGCGCGGCCGCAAGCTGCTGTTGCGATCCACATTGGCCCGGCCAGAACTGTTGAGCGCGGCGGAGGCCAAGCAGTGGCTATCGGCTTGGATCGACGCCCCCGGCTACGAGGATGCAAACGAAGCGATGCGCGGCACGCCCTTCGAGCGAGCCGCGGACGTGGCGGTGCCGGTAACGATTGCCTGGGGCCGAGAGGATCGTCTTGTCAACCCACCGAAGCCGCACCGGGTGCCGCCGGGGGCCCGCTACGTAGAGATGGATGGCTGGGGCCACACGCCCACCCGCGACGATCCCGAGGGAGTCGCCAAGCTCCTGCTCCAGGCAAGCGCAGGAGCCACGCCCTCCTAGCCGCCAGAGGAAGCTGGCGGGACAGGGACGGGCTTCGTAGGATCAGCGGCGCACCGGCCCAAGCCCATCCAAGGAGCAAGCGGTTGATCCTCCAGCGAACCGAATCCGGCGATTTCCTGAGCAACGCGTACCTCGTGGTCGATCAGCCCGGTGGCCATGGCGTGTTGATCGACGGCAACGGGACCACCGATCCGCTTGCCGAGCGAGCCGAGCGGGAGGGCACAACGATCACGCACGTCCTCGTCACACACCACCATTGGGATCACGTTCTCGGCCTCGAGGAGCTTGCGCAACGCTTCGACGCGCCGATTGTTGCCCACCCCGAGTGCGCGGAACTACTGGGCGGCAGGGTCGCCGAGACGATGAACGAGGGCGACGTGATCACTTCCGGCGACCTCGAGATCGCGCCTCTCCACACCCCCGGACACTGCGCCGACCATTTGGCTCTGCTGATCAACGGCAGTGACTGCATCACCGCCGATGTGATCTTCAAGGGCACCGTCGGTGGCACGATGGGTCCGGGCGCCACTGGCATCAATGACCTGCGCAGCTCGATCATGGACAAGTTGATGACCCTGCCGCACGAGACCCGGATCCACCCGGGGCACCGCCAGCCGTCGACGATCGGCGCCGAGTGGGAATCGAATCCGTTCGTCAGAGCTTGGCGCGGCGAGGACGAGACCGGCGTCGAGCCAGTTTCGATCGGGCCCGCGGATGCCCCCGAGCGCAAGCCAGCGACACTGCTCGTCTGGGGACCGGACTACGACGGCGGCAACAAGGCCTGGGTTCGCTTCGACGATGGATCGGAAGCAGTCGTCGGCGGCTCGCAGGTCAAGCGCGAGGCATAGCGCCAGCGAGGGTCGGCGCCGCGAACGTGATGGGCAGTGCCGGACTCGAACCGGCGACCCCCTGCGTGTAAAGCAGGTGCTCTAGCCAACTGAGCTAACCGCCCGCAGGCGATTATGGAGGACTAGACGAATTCCGAGTGATCCAATCGCCCCCCGCAGCCGATATTGGGTTACTTCCGCACGAGCCATGGTCCCCCAAGCTCTGGCTCTAGGAAGCTCAATACCCCCGGTTGAGGCGGCCCGGACGCCCGTCTTAACCGCGATGATGGAGGCTTGGCAAGGACGCCAAGCCGCCCTCGTCGCGACTAGAGTCCACGCTTGACGGGCGCAACGATCCCGATTGACGGCTGGCTCATGCGTGCAACCTGATCAGCCGGGCGCAAGTCGGCCATCGGGCAAAAGCGTTGCGTTCGCCGTCTCTGTCGCGGCGCGCTGTATCGCTGAAATATGATCGTTAGACACCCCGTCCGCGTCGGCCAACCCGATCCAGCGGCCGCCGGTGAAGACACGTACGCCAAACGCAGGTTCGAACTCCACCTTGGGTGTTGCGAAAACAACCGCGCATCGGGCGCCCGCGCTCGCGTCCGTGACGATCACTCCATCGCCGTCAGCGAACGCAATAAGGGTCTCCCCGTAGCTGTGAGCGGCGCTCGCATGGACGCCGTCGGAAAGCGCCAGCGAATCCTCGTTCCAGGCCGCCAGGCATTCTGCCGGGGGTGGCTCACCCGCATCCTCGCCGCCGAGAAGTGCCACGACTCCCGCGCCCACGAGCAGCGCCGCCGCCATGCCGGCAAACGCAACCCGGGTACGCCCGGCGGGCTCTGCCGGGCTCACGCTGCGACTCGCCCGGGCGACGATTGCTCCCCAGCCATCAGCTCACCACGACGGGCCCGCCAGGTCAGCCAGGCGCCGCCGAAGACGACCATGCCAACGCTGATCAGCTGCGCCTGGGTCAACCCAAGCGCGGCGTCATCATTGCGCCGGATGAACTCGATCAAGAACCGCTCCAAACCGGTCGCAACCAGGTAAAGCGCGAACAGCATGCCGACTGTGAACCGCTCGCGCACCCGCCACAACCCGTAGGCAATCGAACCGACCGCCAGCGTCTCGTAGATCGGCGTTGGGTGCACCGTGACGTCGGTCGCAACCGTGCCCTCCGGATAGGCCATTGCCCAGGGTCCGTCCCAGGGCTGCCCATAGTCGCCATCGCCCGAGAGCTGGCATCCGATCCTGCCGATTGCGTAGCCCAGCGCCAGCGGAACCGCGGCGATGTCCGCGATCGCCCAACCGCTGAAACCGCGCCACCGAGCCCAGGCGACCACGGCGATCGCGCCGCCGATCGCGCCGCCGAACCAGACCAGTCCGGAGCCCGAGAAGAGGTTCCCCAGAAGGTCGTCGGACACGTCGGACCAGTTCTGAATGAGGAAGTCGATCCTGGCCCCCACAATGCCGCCAACCAGGGCGACGAAGATCATCTCGTAGGACCAATCCGGTGGCCTTGAAAGCTCGGAAAACCGGCGGGAAAGGATCAGGCCGGCACCAATGAACCCAAGCGCGAAACAGAGCCCAAAGGTCTGAAGCGTGAGCGGGCCGATGTCAATTTCTGGCTGCATTCGTGGATAGCCCCGGGGAGAATCGAACTCCCGTTACCGGAATGAAAATCCGGCGTCTTAACCACTAGACGACGGGGCCGCGGGCGCGTCGTCAGTCTAGGGGAGGAGGCGCGTACGGACTCCGGCATCGAGGGCGCCCGAAGCCCTCAATCCTCCTGGCCGAGCAACAGCTCCAGCAGCGCCTTCTGGGCGTGTAGGCGATTCTCCGCCTGGTCGAACACCGCGGAAGCCTCGCCGTAGAGGACACCCTCCGTTATCTCCTCGCCAGGATGGGCAGGTAGGCAGTGAAGCGCGATCGCCCCGTCGGCCGCCGCCGCCATCAGCGCTTCGGAGAGCTGGAAGGGGGCCAGGTCGCGACGACGCGACTCGGCCTCCTGCTCGTCCCCCATGCTCACCCAGACATCCGTGTAGAGGGCATCGGCCCCGCTCGCGGCCGCGAGCGGATCATCGGTGAGCTCCGCGATCCCGTCCTCCAGCTGGTAGCCCGCGGGGGCGGCGACAACCACCTCCACGCCAACTGCCCCACCCACCAGCGCGAGCGACCGGGCGACGTTGTTGCCATCGCCCACATAGGCAAGCCGCAGCCCGTCGAGATCGCCGAAGCGCTCGCGCAGCGTCAACAGGTCAGCCAGCGCCTGACAGGGGTGGTGAAGCGGGGTCAAAGCGTTGATCACAGGGACTTCCGAAGCCGCCGCCAGCTCGGTCACCCGTTCGTGTGACCCCGACCTGATCACGATCGCGTGCAGGTAGCGCGACAGCACCCGGGCGGTGTCGGCGACGGACTCCCCCCGGCCCAGCTGCAGCTCGTCGGCACGCAGGGGCAAGGGAGCACCGCCGAGCTCAGTCACTCCGACCTGGAAGGAGACCCTCGTCCGAGTTGAGGGGCGCTCGAAGAAAAGCGCAACCGTCTTGCCGGCAAGCGTGTCAGAGCCCAAGCCTGCGGCGCGCCCTTGCTTCAACTCAAGCGCCCGATCGAGCAGGCCAAGGATCTGATCTCCGGTCAGCTCGGATCCGGTGAGGATGTGTGTAGGGGCGGTCACGGAAAGGCGCCGATACTAGATGCTCTCGTGATGGAGGTTCGCGCGATCACCTGGAACGTATTTCACGGGCGGGACTTCCCGCCCGATCCCGCGCTGCTAACCCGTCGCTCGCGGCTGCTGCGCGTCCGTGAACGAAACGCCACCCACGCGCAGGTCAACCGCAACCTGAGTGGCCAATTCATCGATCTCATCGCCGGCGCCGAATGGGACGTGGCGCTGCTGCAGGAGTTCCCACCACGCTGGGCCGACGCCCTCGCCGATCGCGCCGCTGCCGACCACCACTTGGTCCTGACATCGCGAAACTCGTTCGCCTCCCTACGGCGCCTCGGCGCACGCATCAACCCGGATCTGATCGGATCGAACGAAGGCGGCTCCAACCTGGTTCTGGTTCGCCCGGAGAACGCCGGTCGGATCACCGAACGGCGCGAACTGGCGGTCTGCCCCGGTCCTCGGCCCGAGCGGCGTGTACTCAGCCTCACCCGCACCGCCAACGGACTTTGCCTTGCGAACCTGCATGCATCGGCCGGGCCGGCTCTGCGATCCCGAGCCGAGGACGAGCTCCGGCTGGCGGCCGAATGGAGCGTCGAGTTCGCCGCGGGGTCACCCCTGATTTTTGGCGGTGACCTCAACGTGCGACCGCGGGAAAGCCCGATATTCGCTGAGCTCGAGAAGTGCTTTGGTCTCGCGGGCGCGACCGCCGATGACAGCCTCGACCACCTGCTCACGAAAGATCTGAGCGTGGTCGAACGTCCTGCGCGATGGCCGTCGGCGCAGCGTGAAGTGAAGCTGGCAATGGATCTTTTGGTGCGGCTCTCCGACCACGCTCCCGTCGAAGGACGCTTCAAGGTTTAGGCTCCACCCATCTGGTAACACGACCTTCGGAGAGGCTGATCAGTGGCTAAGAAGAAGCAGGCGAAGAAGCGATCCTCGGCGAGCATCCGCGGGGACAAGAACCTTGAGGCATTTCGCGAGGCCGTCGAGCGCAGCGTCAACGTGCCGCGCGACCGCCTACACGAGATCTTTGACGACGCAGTCAAGCGCGGGCGCATGACCCGCGGCGATGCCAACGAATTGGTCAGCCGCCTTGTGACCCGTAGCCGGACGCAGACCGACGACCTGATGAAGGAACTTGAGCGCCTCGTCGATCAAGCTCGCAAACAGGTTGGGGGGACCGTCAAGCCCGCCCGCAAGCGCGCCGAGAAGGCCGCCACCCGGACGACCAAACGCGTGCGGGACGCCGCCGAACCGGTGCTGGCCGAGGCCGACAAGCTGCGGCGCCGAGCCGGCGTCGGGTCGACCCCAATCAGCGGATACGACGGGCTGACCGCGAACCAGGTCAAGGCGCGGATTAAGGACCTGAAGCCGGCCGAGTTGCGCAAGGTTCGCACTCAGGAGAAGGCTGGCAAAGCGCGAAAGAGCGTGCTCAGCGCGATCGAGAAGGCGCTCAAGTAGGGCTCCCCGCCCAGGCTTGAGACGGGCGGCCCCAGGGACGGCTGCCACGATAGGGGCATGGAAACCGCCGCCCCAAAGAACGCTCGCCCACCGCGTGGCGAGGAACTAGAGCTTCGGATCGAATCCCTTGCCCAGGGCGGACGGGGCATCGCTCGCCGTGCCGACGGGTTCGTGATTTTCGTCGCCGGGGGACTGCCGGGCGATCGCGTCCTGGCCAGAGTGGGTAAGTCCAAGCGAGGCTACGCCGAGGCCAACACGATCGAGCTGCTGGAAGCGTCCGCAGAGCGAATCGCGGACTCCTGCGTCCACGATGGCGAGCCCTGCCCCGGGGCTCCGTGGCAGGGCCTCTCCTACGAACGCCAGCTCGCCTACAAGACCGAGCAGGTGGACGAGGCGATGAAGCGGCTCGGCGGATTCGACGATCTCAACGTCGAGCCGATCGTGCCCGCCGACAACACGTGGCGCTACCGCAACAAGCTCGAGTACTCATTCGGCGACCGCGACGGCGACGCGATCCTGGGGTTTCACCGTCGAGGCAGCTGGCGCGAGGTCGTGGACGTTGACGATTGCCATCTGGCGACGGAGGCCAATAACGGCGCTCGCAACGCGATCCGGAAGTGGGCGCAAGCCGAAGGCTTGCCGCCGTACGACTCCGCTGACGACCGCGGAGTGCTGCGGAACCTCGTCGTCCGCGAGGGCCTTCGCACCGGCCAGGTTCAGACACGACTCGTGACGACCGACGCTGAGTTTCCGCGGCCGCCGGTCGACCTCCATACGGCGATCGTCGGCCTGTCCGGAGGCACCGAAGGCCCAACCGGCGTGCTTGGCGAAGAGCACCTGGAGGAGGAGCTGTGTGGGCTTCGATTCCGGATCTCCCACTCCGCCTTCTTTCAGACCAACACCGAGATGGCGGAGCGCCTCTACGCGATCGCAGCGGAGTTCGCCGGGCTGACCGGATCGGAACGCCTCTACGACATCTATTGCGGAATCGGCACGATCGGCCTTTCGCTCGCTGGCCAGGCCGGCGAGGTCTGGGGGATCGAGTCGGTGCCGGAGGCCGTGGCCGACGCCGAGCGCAACGCCAAGCGCAACGGCATCACCAACGCGCGCTTTATCGCCGGCGACGCCCGCGTCGGGATTCGCCCCCTGATCGAGCAGGCCGGCCAGCCCGATGTCCTGGTCCTTGACCCCCCGCGGGCGGGGCTTTCAAAGAAGGTGGTGCGTCGCGTGATCGAGTGCGACGCGCCGAAGATCGTCTACGTCTCGTGCAACCCGACGACGCTGGCCCCGAACGCTGCCCAGCTCGTCGAGGCCGGCTACACGCTCAAGCGTGTGCGGCCCGTAGACATGTTCCCTCAGACTCCGCACGTGGAATGCGTCGCACTGCTCGAAAAGTAATCGCAAACCTCCCGTCGCTGCCGGGCAGGTCGTAAAGTGACCGCCGTGGGACGTGGGTTTGGAGTCGCAGCCGGGCTTGACCCGGAGATCGCGACCCCGCTCGCCGCGCAGGTGGCAGAGCTCGGCTACAGCTCGATCTGGTCCAACGACACGCCGATGGCCAGCGGTCTGGAGACGTTGGCGGACTTCGCGCGGGGATCGGCTGCGATCGATCTGGGTGTGGCCGTTATCGCCATCGACAGGCACACGCCCGACGCCATCGCGACGAAGTTGAGCAACTTGGGTCTCCCCCGCGAGCGGATCTGGCTGGGCGTCGGGGCCGGCTTTTCAGCCAAGCCCTTGACGGCGATGCGCAGGGCGCTCCCGGAGTTGCGTGCGGCGCTGCCCGGAGTCCGACTGGTGCTCGCGGCAATGGGGCCAAAGATGTGCGCCTTCGCCGGCAGCGAGTTCGACGGCGTTTTCTTCAATTGGATGACCCCTGCTTTCGCTGCTGGCGCTCGCCGGCATGTCGAGGCCGGCGCGGCCGAAGCGGGCCGCACCGCGCCGCCGATCTACGGTTATGTCCGAACGGCTGTCGGTCCGGACGCCGAGCAGCGCCTCGCCAAGGAAGAATCGTTTTACCGCAACCTCCATGACGGTTACCGCAACCATTTTGAGCGCCTTGGCGAACCGGAGGGCACGGTCGGCGTGGCCGCTGGCGACGGCGGCAAGGCTCAGGCCGCGCTCGCAGCCTATGAAGCCCTTGACGCTCCCGTCGTTCGCGGCCTCGCTAGCGCGAACCTCGAGGCGATGTCGGCCCTTGCCGAAGCCGCGGCGCCCTGACACCTGCGAAGCCTGCTCGTCGAAAGCTCAGTAAGGGGGGAGCTCGGCGTACCAGTCGCCAAGCTTGCGGAACGCTGCCCAAAACTTGCGCTTGCTCTCTTCAACGTCAAGTGACGCGTCCAGATCCGGAACGACAAGAGCTTCGATCGTCGGCGTCAGCGTCTGGATCTCACCCAGCGTGGGCTCGATCGGGCGGCCGAGCGGGATTTCAACATCGTTCAGCGCTTCGCGCGCCGCCTCGCCCATGACCACAATCAGCCGCGGTCCGACGATCGCGATCTCCTCGACGATCCGCTCGATGCATTCGCCCGCGGCAAGCTCAGGATCGGACACCGGACACTTGACGCACAAGGTTCCGTAGACGGTGAGCGGGTCGATGCCCAAACGCTTGAAGCTCTTCATCAGGGCGTTCCCGGCCCGGCCGTAGAAGGCGACACCCTCCTCGATCTCGGCCGCTGTCGGCGCGTACTTGAGGAGCATGACATCGGCCTGTGGGTGGCCCGAGCCGAGGACCGGCATGAGGTTCCCGCGCGGGCAATGCGAACACTCCTGGAGGCTGCGCGTCAGCTGATTCAGCTCGCGGATCGCGCGTTCGAGGTACTTCTCCTGGATCTCGTCGTCGGTCATGGGCACGGCGGAGGCATTCTTTGACGGGGGGCGGTCGCCTCCTGCCGAACCCGCCTCCTGCATCAGCGCTTGCTCCGAGAAAAATGGTGCATGCCGGTGCTCCTCAGCGCTTGCCCTTGCCGCCGCGACCGCCGCTCGTCTGGATGAACTTGAGCGCCTGGACATAGACCAGGTTCTTGTGTTTGCGAACGATGTCGGCGTCGCGCATCGCTTCGAGGAACTCGGCTGGGCCTTCGAAGTCGTGCACCCGGATCATCACGCTGCCAAGTCCCTGGGCAACGTGACTATCCGATCCGGCGCCGGGCACGATCCGGTACTTCGCCGCAAATCGCTCGGCCTCTTCGTTGAAGGCGGTCAGCGCCACGCGCGGGTTGAATACCTCCAGGATGTCGATCTCCTCCACGATGTCGAGCAGGTGCTCGTAATCGGGCACCGAGTGCAGGCGGTCGAACGGATGCGGGACATACACGAGGCCGCCCTGGCGGCGGATCTCGGCGATGGTCTCGGCCATCGTCATCCCGCGCTTGATCTTCTTGGTCAAGAAGAGGCCGATCACCTCGCCCTGTTCTGCGGTCTTGACCTCCTCCGCAACGATCACCTTGATGCCGACCTCGTCGGCGATCTTGGCGGCCTCAAGCGCACCGGAGACCTCGTTGTGATCGGTGATCGCAATCGCGCCGAGCCCGGCGTCTCGGGCCGTCTCGAGCAGGGTCCTGACGGGCGTCGCGCAATCCGACGAATGGTCAGTATGCATGTGCAGATCAACGTGAATCTGTCGGCGTTTGGCGATCCGCTTGCGGGCCGATGGGTCGCCTGTTGGATCGTGCCGGCGCGCAGCGAGCCGTGCGTATGTGTCCTCAAGCTGATCGACGACGTCACCCCAGCCATGGGTGGCGGCCGCGGCGGCCTTGCCCAGGCGCTCATGCAGACGCGGGTCGGCGCCGAGCCGAGCAAGCTGGGCGGCCAAGGTGACCGCGTCGCCCGGCGGAAAGAGCAGGCCGGCCTCGCCGTCGCGCGTCAGTTCTCGGTAGAGCGGCAGGTCTGAGACGACCGGAACCGTGCCCGATCCCAGCCCCACCCTGATCATGCCGGGAGCCGCCTTGGGCCCACCGGAGGCCGCGCAGACCACATCGGCCCCGGCGATCAGCTCATCCGGTCCGATCGTGCGCGGCCCCACGATGCGCACTCGCTCACGGAGTCCCTTTGACATGCGGACATCCCCGCCATCAGGCAGCCAGATCGCCGCCTCCCAGTTGAGGGTTTCAGGCAGGCGCCGCAGAGCACGGATGAAAAGGCGCAGGGCGCCTCGCTCTTCTTCCTGCGCGAACGCGATCCGCAACGGCGGCTCCGATCCCGGCGCGCGTCGGTTGTCGGGCCAGCCTCCGTCGAGGTTTCGCCCGCCCGGCTCGATCAGGTCGTAACCGCCAGGGAAGAACCGGCGCATCAGATCAGCGGTTTGGGCCGAGCTTGCTGTGCGCGCGTCGAGACGGCCGAAGAAGATCTCGACGATCGGACGGGCGACCTGAGTGGACAGAACGCGCTCGGACGGCTCGTGGAAGCTACCGACGTTTAGCGATCGCGAGTGGCGAAGCGCAACCGACCCGGCGCTAGGGGCAAATGGGTCGTGGACATGGCAGATATCGGGCTCGGACGCTTCCAGGAGGGCCTCAAGCCCGCGCGAGAGATCGACGGGCACGGGGGCCACGCGCGGCCTCGGCCCGCCCGGCATCGCCAGTCCGCTGCCGACGGGAATGACGGGCGGACCGTCGCTCGTCTCGCCAACCCGCTCCCCGCGCCAATCGCGAAAAATCGCCTCCGGACGCCCGCGTGCCGACTCGATCAGTCGCCTTGCCTCCCGCACTCCGCCGCGACGCCCGGAGGGTGCGGCAACGATTACCCGGTGACCACGCTCGGTTAGACCCAGCGACACCGCCGAGACGAACTCGTTGATCTCGTGCCGGTCGCCCCAGGGATGGGGGCTCACCTGGGTGATCGTCAGGCGGTCTTTGGCCACCCGGTGAGTCTATGCCGCGTTGGCTGGGTTGACTTCGCGGCGGTCGTCGGAGCCGAACGCAGAGGGGCCCGCCGATTTCTCGACGGGCCCCTGGCTCAGCTACCCGCTGAGATTGTCTTTGGCCGACCGGGCCTACGCGGTGGAATCCGAAACTTCGGTCGCGAGCTCGGTTGCCCGCTCGCTCTCCGCTCCGCGCTGGTTGTCGGCAATGAAGGCCTCCGTGTGCTCACGGGCGTCGGCGTCGGGACGCTGCGTGTGTGGGGACTTCATGAGGTAGCTGGACGGTCCGTCGAGCTGGCCGGCGATGCCATTGTTGAGCGCCAGCTTGATCAGCCTGACCGCGTCGATCACGACACCGGCCGAGTTCGGCGAATCCCAGACTTCGAGCTTCAGCTCAACGGTCAGCGGGACATCACCGAACGACTTGCCCTCGAGCCGGATGTGCGCCCACTTGCGGTCGGTCAGCCACGGCACATAGTCGGAGGGACCGACGTGCACGTCGCGATCGGGCAGATCCGTACCCATGACCGAGGTCACGGCGTTGGTCTTGGAGATCTTCTTCGAGTCGAGTCGCTCGCGCTCAAGCATGTTGAAGAAGTCCATGTTGCCGCCCACGTTCAGCTGCGATGTGTGCTGCAGCTCAACGCCGCGTTCGTGGAACAGCCGGGCGAGCTGACGATGGACGATCGTCGCACCGACCTGGGACTTGATGTCGTCGCCGATGATCGGCAAGCCGGCCTCCTGGAACCGTTCGTCCCAGTAATCCTCGCGGGCGATGAACACGGGCAGGCAGTTGACGAAGCCAACACCCGCTTGGAGCGCCTGCTCGACATACCACTTGGTCGCCTGCTCGGATCCGACCGGCAGGTAACAAACCATCACATCGGCCTTTGTCTCCTGCAGAATGCCGACGATGTCAGCGGTCTCGCCAGGGGCCTTGGTGATCTTCTGCTTGAGGTACTTGCCAAGGCCGTCGTGGGTCATGCCACGGTGCACCTCGATGCCCATGTTCGGCACATCCGCGAACTTGATCGTGTCGTTTTGACCCGACCACATCGCCTCGGAAAGATCCTTGCCGACCTTCTCGGAATCGATGTCGAACGCGGCAACGAACTCGATGTCGGAGACGTGGTAGCCGCCGAGATCGACGTGCATCAACCCAGGTACCTGGGCGTCCGGATCGGCATCTTTGTAGTACTCGATGCCCTGGATGAAGCTGTTGGCGCAGTTGCCGACGCCGACGATGGCGACGCGGACCTTGCCGTCGTCAGAACGTTTGCCGTTTGCACTGGCGCCGTTTGCCGGCGCGCCGTTCGTGGTGCTCATTGCGTTGGAATTCCTTTCAAACAACCGGCACGGATGCGCCGGGGGCTCGGCGGCCATTCAGGCAGCCTCGCGAAGCGGGTAGCGACCAGAACCTACGCCACTTCCCCACATTGGTTACACCAAACTTCACAACCTTGCGTCCACACGCGCGTCCGCGATCGACGGAGTAAACCGTCAATGACGACCTCGGCGGTGCGGGGGGACGTGCGGTTAGGGCTCGACCGTTTGCAGCTGCTTGCGCACGTGCCAGACACGCTGGCCGGTCGTGAAGGCCGTCAGGCCGGCAAGGGAGTAAATCGAGGCTGCCAGAAGATCCACGTCGTCGATCAGCTCGCCGGCGGCGAAGACCAACCCGATCGCAAGCAGGACCACCCGCACCGGACGCGTCGCCAGGCCAACGGTGCACTCGACCCCCAACGCTTCGGCCCGCGCCCGGGTATAGGAGACCATCAGCGAGCCCAACACGACGAATACGCACCCGGCAGCGGCAATGGAGTCGCCCTGCTCGGCGAAATACCAGGCGACCGCCGTGAGCACGATTCCCTCCTCGACCCGATCGAGCGTCGAGTCCAAGAACGCGCCGAACAAGGTTCCCTTACCGGACATCCGCGAGTAACGCCCGTCCAAGGTGTCCATCACCGACCCCAAGATGAACGCGAGCCCGCCAAGGAAGAAGTGCTCCTGGGTAATCAGGACGGCGGCCGCGAGGTTGCCGATGAGGCCGGTCATTGAAATTGAGTTCGGCGTCAGCCGCGACTCGATCAGGCGGTTGCGCGCGTACGAGCGCCACGCCTGCGCGTTGCGCGGTTCAGCCGTGGCCCGCCCTGCATCCGTCACCGGGCCACCCTAGCCGGGATCAAGCCGTGACGCGTGAGCGTTCGTCGCGCCAAGCCCAGTGATCGGGGCGGGCCTTGGCCATCTGGGTTGCCGAGACGGCCGCGACGCAAGCAACCGCCGCGCCTGCCGCCGCGTCGAGCCAGAAGTGATTACCCGTGGCGACGATCACGAAAAACACGATCAGCGGGTATGCGGCCCACCAGGCCATCGCCAGGGGGCTGCGGACCAAGGCTGCGGCGGGCACGGCAACCATGAGCGCGAACGCGATGTGCATGCTCGGTATCGCTGCGTACTGGTTCACAAGCAGGCCGACGGTGTCCGAGTCCTGCGGGAGGCCTGTGAAGGTGGCGATTGTGTCGACGAACCCGAACTGGGAATCCATCAGCCGGGGCGGCGCCGTCGGGACCAGGAGATACAGGGTCAGGGCGATGACCATCGCGACCATGAACATGTTGCGGACGAAGTAGAAGTGCTCGTTGCGGCGAAAGTAGAGCCAGCTCAAAAACAGAGTGGTCACCACGAAGTGCGAGTTCAGGTACATGAAGTTCGAGAAATCGATCAGCCAGCGAGCGTGATTGATCAGCGCATCCTGCAGCCCGGGCTCAAACAGCGTGCCCAGGCCGGCCTCGATATCGATCACCCGCTGCGCGTTGGCAAACGCCAGGTCGGCGCGCCCCTCGGCCAGCCCACGGACCACCTGGTAGCCGTTGTAGACCGCAAAGAAAAGCGCGAACTGCAGGATCGCGTCGGCCCAGCCCCGCGGCGCGAACTCCTTGATCTGTCTCACCATTGACCGCAAAACTGTTGCGGGATTGTAAAGCGGCCACACATATCCTGAGCCGGAAGTGACCGGCAAACCAGCACCACGACAAGGTTGGCAGCGGCCGCCCAAGCGGCGGGTAATCGCGATTCGCGACCGGTTGCGGCAGATGTACGGGCAGCCGACCCAGCAACCCCATGAGGATCCCGTCCACGAGCTCGTTCTGACAATCCTGTCCCAGAACACCTCGGACACCAACCGTGACGTCGCCTACGCCGGCCTCAAGGCACGCTTCAAGGATTGGGCCGATGTGCGTGATGCGCCGGTGGCGGCGCTTGAGGATGCGATCCGCCGCGGCGGATTGGCCCCAACCAAGGCGCCGCGGATCCAGGCGGCGCTGCGGGAGCTTGGCGACGAGCTCAACCTTGATTGGCTCCGCGACGCGCCTCGCGGCGAGGCAATCGAGTACTTGACTTCCTTGCCAGGGGTGGGACGCAAGACGGCCGCCTGCGTCTTGATCTTCTCGTTCGGGCGTCCCGAAATCCCGGTTGACACACACGTCCACCGCCTAGGCGGGCGCCTGGGCCTCTTCCGTCCCCAGGCGTCGTTCGACGAAGCCCACGATGAGATGATCGCCGTTACGCCGCCCGCCGACGCGTACGAACTGCATATGAACCTGATCAACCACGGCCGCGTCCTCTGCCGTCCCGCCCAACCGCGCTGCGACGAGTGCGCCCTGCTGCGGATGTGCCCATACGGACGCGATCTGCGGAGAACTACCGATGCCAAGCCCGCCCACAACCAGGACTCTTCGTTGCGGTAATCAGGCATCGGACCGCATGTGCGCCATGACGGCGCGTCAACCCGAGAAGGAGTCTCAAGTGATGAACCCGCACCGGCATGGAAGCCGCAGGCGCGCTGCAGGACTGATCGCGATCGTGATGGTCGCAGTCACCGGAGCCCTGGCACCAGCGATGGCCGCCGCGAAGCCCGCAAAGGTCAAGGTCATGACCCGCAACCTTTACCTCGGTGCGGATCTCGGGCCGGCGATTGGAGCTCCGAGCCCAGCCGCTGCGATGTTTGCCGCCGGCAACATCTACCGCTCAGTGATCGACACCAACTTCACCGCGCGGGCCCGTCTGATCGCCGACGAGATCGAGGCTGCCCGGCCGGATCTAATCGGCCTCCAAGAAGTTGCGCTTTGGCGCCGCGGCCAGCGCGGTGCGGCGGATGGGCCAGCGACTCCCGCCACCGAGGTGTTCGTGGATTACCTGGACATCCTCAGGAACGAGCTCCGCAAACGGGGGCTCGCCTACAAGGTCGCCGTTCGGCAGCTCGAAGCGGACATCGAACTCCCGGTGGACCTTGGGACCGCTGACGCGCCCGACGGATCGCCCGAGTTCGACGGCCGATTGTCGATGTCGGACGTGATCCTGGTGCGCCGCTCAACGCGCATTGAGACCAAGAAGCCCCGCGCGAAACGGTATGTGGCCAAGCTCAGCGTCCCGACCGCGCTCGGCACAGTGACGATTGACCGTGGCTGGACATCAATCGACGCGACCAAGAAGGCCGGCCGGGGCGTACAGAAGTTCCGCTTCGTCAACACGCACCTGGAGGCGTTCTCGGCCTACGTGCGCACCGGGCAGGCGGCGGAGCTCGTCGGCACGGATGGCCCGTTTGGTGGCGGCATGGCGAAGATCCTGGTTGGCGATCTGAACTCGGACCCTGATGATCCGAGCTCGAGCACGTCGCCACCCGATCCCGTCGCAACGCCGAATGCCGCGGCCTACGGCCTGGTGACCGGGGCTGGATTTGTCGATTTGGGCGTCACGGTGCCCACCTGCTGCTTCGGCGCGGACGTGCTCGATCCAGCGCCAACGTTCGACTCACGGATCGACCACGTGATGGCGCACGGCAAGGTCTCGGGAATCAACGCGGCCCTGATTGGGGTCGATCCCGCCAAGCGCACGAACAGCGATCTCTGGCCATCCGACCACGGCGGAGTCATCGCGAAGCTCAGGGTTCGCTAGGCCCCGGGCCCAACCCGGAGTTTGGGGCGGGCGCCGAGGGTCGCGGCGCCCGCCGCTCGTCTATAGACTCCCGGCGTCGGTGAACCGGCCTGACGACGAGGCCGCGACGACCAATCCAATGAGCCGAGGTCCCATCGCAATCTTTGGAGTCTTCGCCGCGATCTGTGCGGTCGGGATCCCCCTGCTCGCCATCTCAGGGTCGGGCGGTGAAGACGCAGGCGCGGTTGCCGTCGCCAGCCAGGACGCCGAGGGCAAGGACCAGTTCGTAAGCGCCTGCAGCCAGTGCCACACTCTCGCCGCGGCGGGAACGCTCGGCGTGGTCGGCCCCGACCTTGACGACGTTTTGGCTCCGGCCGGAAACGGCAACTTCGAGGGCAACTACAGCCGCGTCCTCTCGGCGATCTGCGGCGGCTTCGGCGGCGGCCGGATGCCGGCAGGGATCCTGCAGGGATCGAACGCCGAGGAGGTGGCAGCATTCGTTGCGGCCTACGCGGGCCAGCTCTCTGACGACGCCGGGGCCCTTGTGGACACGCGAACCGCCAAGCGGCCCGCGTCGCCCGCGACCTGCACGGGCGCGTAGCCACCCGCTGCTGCGAGCCACCGTTTGTTGAGAGTGTCAGCCGTGGCCCCCGGGCTGCGGTCCTGCCACCACCCGCAGGCCAGTAAGTAAGTGGCGATTCGCGGATCTGCTACGTTGTGACTCAGATTTCTTTCACATCACTCAGTAACAACTAGGAGACATAAACATGGGCAAGACGATCGGTATCGACCTCGGAACCACGAACTCGTGCGTTGCAATCCTCGAAGGCGGGGAACCCAGCGTGCTCGAGAACTCCGAAGGCGGGCGCACCACCCCCTCTGTCGTCGCGTTCACCGAAGGCGGGGAGCGTTTGGTCGGCACCGTCGCCAAGCGCCAGGCCGTGATGAACGCGGAGAACACGATCTTCTCGATCAAGCGCTTCATGGGCCGCAAGGAGGCCGAAGTCAAGGAAGAGGAGACGATCGTCCCCTACAAGGTCGAGGCCGGGCCGGGCGGCGACGTCCGCGTTGACGTGCGCGGCAAGCAGTTCTCGCCGCCGGAGATCTCGGCGATGATCCTCCAAAAGCTGAAGGCCGACGCCGAGGCTCGCCTGGGCGAGACAGTGGACTCGGCCGTGATCACGGTCCCCGCCTACTTCAACGACGACCAGCGCCAGGCGACCAAGGACGCCGGCAAGATCGCCGGCCTCGAGGTCGAGCGGATCATCAACGAGCCCACGGCGGCGGCGTTGGCCTACGGCCTTGACAAGTCGGCGGAAGAGCAGAACATCCTGGTGTTCGACCTCGGCGGCGGCACGTTTGACGTGTCGGTGCTGGAGATCGGCGACGGGATCTTCAAGGTCTTGGCGACCGCCGGCGACAACCACCTGGGTGGCGACAACTGGGACAAGGCGATCGTCGAATGGATGGTTGCCGAGTTCAAGCGTGACCAGGGGGTTGACCTCTCGCAGGACAAGAACTCGCTGCAGCGCCTCTACGAGCAGGCTGAGAAGGCGAAGATCGAACTCTCGTCCGCTCAGGAGACGCAGATCTCGATCCCGTTCATCACGGCGATCGACAACCAGCCCAAGCACCTTGAGATGCGTCTCAGCCGGGCCAAGCTGGCCGAGCTGACCGCCGATCTGCTGGAGCGAGTGGTGGCCCCCGTCAAGCAGGCGCTTGCGGACTCCACGGGAGCATCAATCGACCACGTCGTTCTCGTCGGCGGCATGAGCCGGATGCCCGCCGTGCAGGAGAAGGTCAAGGAACTCACCGGCAAGGACCCCCATCAGGGCGTCAACCCGGACGAGGTGGTTGCCGTCGGCGCCGCAATCCAGGCAGGTGTCCTGGCGGGCGACGTCAAGGACGTTCTCCTGCTCGACGTCACCCCGCTGACGCTCGGCATCGAGACCAAGGGCGGCGTCATGACGAAGCTGATCGAGCGCAATACGACCATTCCGACCCGCAAGGCCGAGACATTCTCGACCGCGGAGGACAACCAGCCCTCGGTGGAGATTCACGTGTTGCAGGGCGAGCGCGAGATGGCGAGCTACAACAAGTCGCTCGGCAAGTTCCAGCTGACCGGAATCCCGCCAGCGCCCCGCGGGATGCCGCAGATCGAGGTCGCCTTCGACATCGACCGCAACGGCATCGTCAGCGTCACCGCCAAGGACCTCGGCACCAGCAAGGAACAGAAGATCGAAATCAAGGGCGGATCCGGCCTGGCCGAGGACGAGGTCGAGCAGATGATCAAGGACGCGGAGGCCCACGCCGACGATGACCGCCGCCAGCGCGAGCTGGTGGAGGCCCGCAACGTCGGCGAGAACGCCGCCTACGCGGCCGAGAAGCAGCTCGAGGAGCTCGGCGACCAAGTTGATGAGGCGTCGAAGGCGGAAATCGAGGGACTCGCCAAGGACTTGAGCGATTCGCTCGAATCGGAGGACGTCGATGCGATCAAGGCGAAGACGGACGCTCTTCAGGCAGCGTTTCACCGGGTCTCCGAGAAGATCTACGAGTCCGCGGCTGCCGATCAAGCCGCGGCTGCCGACGGCACCTCCACGAACGGCGCCGGTGCCGAATCTGAGGAAGAGGTCGTGGACGCCGAGGTCGTGGACGACGAGCGCGCATGAAGTCCGAAGACGTCGAGCAGGACGCCACCGAGGACGAGGTGGCCGGCGACCAGGCCGTCGCGTCCGAGACCGAAGCCGATGGCGGTGAGTCCGCTGACCCGGAGGCGGAAGCGGAGACGACCGAGGAGGTAGATCCGCTGGTGGCGCTTGAACGCGAGCGTGACGAGTACCTCGACCTTGCGCAACGCGCGCGCGCCGAGTTCGACAACTACCGCCGCCGCTCCGCCCGCGACGCGATTGAAGCCGAGCAGCGTGGCAAGGCAACCCTTGCCCGGGGCATCGTCCCGGCAATCGACAACCTCGAACGTGCCCTCAAGGCGGCCGGCGTCGAGCTGCAACCGACCGGCGACGCTGGGGTCGCCGACGAGGCGAGCCGCGAGGTGTCCGCGCACGAGGCCCTGGCAGCCGGCGTCGCGCTGATCCACTCCGAGATCGCGGGGGCGCTCAGCGCCGCCGGGATTGAAGGGTTCGACCCTGACGGCGAGCGCTTTGACCCCAGCCTGCACGAGGCGCTCTCCGCGCGACCGGCAACCGACGGCGAACAACCAGGCCAGGTCGTGGAAACCGTCCAGCGGGGCTACCGGATCGGCGAGACGCTGATTCGACCGGCCCGGGTGGTGGTGACCTCGTGAGTCAGTGCCGCAATCGCTCCACGAAGATTCCGCCGCTGAGGCGGCGCACGTAGGAACGGTGTTCTGATGGCGCGCGATCTTTATGAGGTGCTGGGCGTTGATCGCAAGGCATCCGACGCGGAGATCAAGAAGGCCTACCGGCGCCTGGCGCGTGAGAATCATCCCGACACGCACCCCGACGACCCAGCCGCCGAGAATCGCTTCAAGGAGATCCAGAGCGCATACGACACCGTCTCCGACCCAAAGAAGCGACAGGAGTACGACTCCGGCGGCTTTGACCCACGCAACTTCGCCGGCGGATTCGCTTCCGACATCGGTGACATTTTTTCGACGATCTTTAACCGCGGGGGCGGTCGCGGTGGGCCGTCCGGACTCGCTGGCCGCGACCTCCGGGCCGAGGTCAGGCTGGACTTCGACCAGGCGATGACGGGGACCGAGGTTTCGGTCACCGTCCCGAAGCAGGCGACCTGCCGGACCTGTTCGGGCAGCGGCGCCAAGCCGGGGACTCAACCCAAGGTTTGCCCGCAGTGCGAGGGCCGCGGGATGGCCGCCCAAAGCCAGGGGTTCTTCTCGATCAGCCAACCGTGCCAGATGTGTGGCGGCCGTGGCGCCGTGATCGAAGATCCCTGCCCCACATGCCTTGGCTCGGGCCTGACCGAACAAAACAAGCGCTATCGGGTCAAGATCCCCGCCGGTGTCCACGACGGCAGCAGGATCCGGGTGGCCGGTAAGGGCGAGGACGGGCCCCAGGGCGGACCAGCCGGTGACCTGTATGTGGTGGCCCGGGTTGCGCCCTCACCGGTGTTCAAGCAGCGTCCCGACGGTCACCTGGAGGTCCGCGTGCCGATCACGATTCCGGAAGCGGTGAGGGGCGCAACCATCGAGGTTCCGACCCTTGACGGCGCCAAGCGAATCCGTGTCCAGCCGGGAACGCAGCACGGCGCCGTTCAGCGGTTGCGGGGCGCCGGCCCGGCAGAACCCGGCGGCCGTGGCCACCGGGACATCCACTACCGACTCGAGATCGAGGTCCCGGCGGAGCTCAACAGCGAGGCCGCGCAGGCCGTTGACGCACTCGCCGAAGCACTCAATGGGCATGACCCGCGGGCGAACATCATGGGCGCCGCGGGTTCGACCGGCGCGGACGAGAACATGGACGAAGCATGAGCCCAACGCCCAAACCCGGCCGCTCGCGAACGACGGTGCGCGTCTCCTCCAGCCGGGGAGTCTTCATGATCTCGGTCGCGGCCGAACTTGCCGACATGCACCCGCAAACGCTACGGATGTACGAGTCCCGCGGCCTGATCACGCCCAAGCGCTCGCCCAAGAACACCCGGCTGTACTCCCAGGACGACGTTGACCAGCTGCGCCGCATCCAGCGCATGACCGCCGAGGAGGGCCTCAACCTGGCGGGGGTCGAGACCGTCCTTGAGATGGAGGCCGAGCTCGAACGCACGCGCGCCGAGCTCGGGCGCCTGCGCGATCGCGCTTCCGAGCTCGAGGGCCAAATGGCCGACGAGATCGAGCGGGTCCGTCGCTCGTTCAAGGCCGAGATCGTTCCCTATGGCGCCTACGACGCCGAGGGGATCACCCGCGATCGCGACTCCGTCCGGATCCCGGTCCGCCGCAAACGCGCCCAGTAGGGCAGCAAGCGTTCAGCCGGACCCAAGGAACCGGCGCAACCCGTCAACGAGGGCTACCGCCATCCGCTTGCGGGGCCGCGCGTCCATCAGCAAGCCAACATCCCGGCTGTTGCGCATGTTTCCGACCTCGATGAAGACCTTCGGCACGTCTGACAGGCGCAATCCCCCCAGATCCCCCCGCCGATCCAGCCCGCGCGATCCGACATAGTTCGAAACCGGGACGCCGGACTTGCGCTGGAAGTGGCCGCGGATCGCGCGGGCCAGCGAACGCGACGCAACAAAGATGTCGTCGGTCAATCCCCGGATCTTCGTCGGGTAGATCACGTGAAACCCGCGACCGGAAGCGGGGCCACCGTCAGCGTGGATTGATACCGCTGCATCGGCGTTAGCGCGGTTGCCGATCTTCGCGCGCCGGTCAACGCAGGGACCCACGCCGTGGTTGTCGCGCCGGGTCATCACCACCTTCGCACCGCGGCGAACCAGCACCCGCTTGGTCCGCTTGGCAAGGGCCATGTTGAATCGCCATTCGGCATAGCCGGAGGCGGTCTGCGTCCCCGTTGTGTCACATGCCTTCTTCTGTCCCCGCCCGATCGATACGGGCCGATTGACCCGCTCGGGGTGCGCGGCGTTGCCGCCATTGTGGCCTGGGTCGAGGACGATCGTGGCGCCTGCCAAGGGCCGCTTGAGCACGGGTTCCGCCGGCGCGGCGGCGGCCGCTAGCGCGAACGAGCCGAACATTGAAAGGATTGGAAGCAGCATCGCGTTGCAGGGTAGGCCAGCACGATTTATTGCTTCGACGCCGGACTAGGCTCCCGCGCATGAACCGAGAGGAGCGCATTGCCCTTTTCATCTTGTCGGGTGGGCGGCTCGTGATTGGAACGGGGATTTGGTTGGCCCCGAATGCCAGTCTGGGCGCACTTGGTTTCAGGTCAGTCGAAGGCCGCAAGCTTGCGGCAGCTCGACTGGTTGCCCTGCGCGACCTTGTGCTGGGCGGATGGCTCGTCAATGGAACTTCCGACCGGGCACGCTTAGCGGCCGCCGTCCGCGTGACGGTGATCTTCGACGCGGCGGATGCGATCGCGTTTGGGCTGATCGCGCTCGGTTCTGAGCGCTACTCCAAGGCCGGTCGTCGCGGCGCGGCATCGGCGCTTGCGGCCACGGTGCTCGGAGCGTGGCTTGCGAGCGAACTCGAGTCGGGCAAGCGGCGCAAGTTCCGCAACGCCAACTAGGCCCGCACGCGGCAAACGACAAACCAGCCGCTTCCGCTAATGAAGTTGGCGCTGTGGGGAACTCCGGGGGGAATAACCACCGCGCATGGGCCGGCCACCACCGACGGATCGCCCACATCACCCAGCGTCATTTCGTACGTCAGGCCGTCCTGCTCGCCGAGCAGGACGTTGATCTCGATTAGATCGGAGTGGGCGTGGGCGGGGCTGTAGCGCTCAACGGATGGGCAGTCGGCTTCGATTCGGTGAACCGCAATGTGAACGGGCGCTCCGACCGCGAAGAGCCGCACGATCTCGTCGACGTCACGGTAGCCGGGGTTGGCCTGCGACATCGGCGCTTGCTCAAGTGGGTAGATCGCCGCAGCCTCCATAGCCCTAGGCACGCTACTTAGCGGACCTGGCAACGAGGCGCCGGACAGCGTCGGCAACAGGTGCAGGAATGCCCTGGGCCAGCATTCGGGGATACATCGCGAGGTATCTGGTTTTCCGCAGTTGATCGAGGCGTTCAACGAGTTCGTCCGGCCCGTCGAAGGTCGCGAAATGCTCAAGCTGTCCAAGCGAATGCAGGGTCACCATCGCCGCCAGGCACTTGTCACAACGACTGCAGTTGAGCCGCTCGTCACGGTGCTCCCAGCACACGCGAAGATGGGCGCGGACAAGCGGGTGCTGGGCAAGCCGGCGCACCTTGGCTTCCCGGGCCACCTCGGCCCCGCGGTGCTCCACGGCCAGGTCCGCCGACGACCACAGCGGGTCGAGCCGCCAGTCCGAACCCCAGGGCCGCAGATCGTCGCGGGCATGCGTTGAGGACACAATCACCGCTCCGTACTCGTTGGAGAGCAGGTGGCCAAGCCCCGCCAACGCTGCTCCGTGGGTGACCTCCCACCCGGCCGTCGTGAACGTCGCGTGCTCGCGCAGGTTCGACCGCACCACGATCGCCTCGATCCCAACCGCGGCGGCGACCTCCCGAGTGGAAGCTTCGACCGCGCCAAGACGCCGCTCATCGTCGAGCTTGACGTCGAAGCCCTGGGCGAAGACCAGCGCCTCGGGCGGTGACGTGCTCAACAGCGCATGAAACGAGTCAACGCCCCCGGTAAAACACAGAGCGCTACCCAGCCGGCGGGCATCGGGTCTGCGGACACCGGTTGCGAGCATCGAGCGGGGCGCATACCCCCACCAGTCCTGGGCGATTGCCGCGATTCGCGCAAGATTGGCGTGCCAGCGCGCGTCAATCGGGGCACTGAGTTCCACGTTTGCCTTGCGCTTGAGCGCGGGCAACCACAGGAGTCCACCGAAGGCCTCCGCTGACGCACGCAACTTGACGTCGGCCGATGAAAACCAGATCGGATCGCCATTGACATCAGCCTCGACGCGATCGGTCCTGATGGCCGGAGCACCAACCCGGACCACACGCCTCATGCGCGCTTGCTGACGACCCGCGCATACGTCGCGGGTCGTCGAGCCCCCGCGGCCGCCTGGCGCGTGCTCATCAACCCCTCGTCCTCCCATAAATCCAGGGTTTCGATCGCCAGTCCGGCCCCTTCCAACATGGCCACCAACTCGTCGGCGCTAGTGATCGGCCAGACCTGCACTGAGAGTGCGAAGCGCCGCGCAGCCGCAGCGAGCTCATCAACCGTCAGTCCTGAAGGCAGCACGGACCCGGCGTCGATCTCAGCCCGTACGCGGTGTTCAAAGGCGTCCGCACGCTCTTCGCTCGGAACCTCCGGACCGTTTCCGGGCTGCAGGCGGCACGACGTCACAACGGCTCCCCCGGGACGCAGGCCTCGGTGCCATGACACGGCGAGTTGCTCCCGCTCGGGCGGCGTGAGCAACGTGAGCAACGACTCGGTTGTGATCACGTCCCATCGAGCCTCGAGATCGAGCGTCGTGGCGTCGGCAAGCAGCGTGGCGATCGCCAACGGACGCGATGCCGCCCACCAACGGCAGAGCATGAGCGGGGTCGGGCAGCGGTCAAGGACAGTGACGGCGGGGGCCGGAGCACCGACACCTTCGAACGCCGCGACCACGGCGTTCAACATGCCGTAGTCAGCGCACCCCGAGACGAGCACGTCGCGCGCGCCCGCCTGGGCAAGGGAACCGATCTGCTGGCGAAAGAAATCACCGTGGATTTCCGGCGTGACGACCAGGTCGAGCAGGCGCAGATCCTGGATCGCGCCGTGGTAGGCGCCGCACTCGTGGCTGCACAACGCCGGGGCCAGAGCACGCGCCAGGGGCGCCGATGAGTCGAGGTCGGACCGCACGAGGCCATGATACGTAGGCGCGGCCAGGCGATACCAACATGCCTGTATCTTAGTGGCTTACACTTAGATTTCCTGCTAAGGTTACGTGCTAATGCGAGAAGACCGCTTCACCACCAAGTCCCAACAGGCATTTGCCGCGGCGCAGAGCTTGGCCGCTGCGGGCCGTAACCCGGAGGTCGCGCCGGCGCACCTGCTGCTGGCGCTGATTGAACAGACCGACGGCCTCGTCCCGCCGGTGCTGACAGCCGTCGGGGCGGACGTTCGGCAGATCCGTTCCGCGGCTCAGACCGCCGCCGATGCCCTGCCAACGCTTACCAGCGAGTCCGAGCCGCGTCCCGCGGACGCACTGGTGGGCGTGTTGCGCAACGCGCAGCTGGAGGCGAGCACCCTGGGCGACGACTACACCTCCACCGAGCACCTGTTGCTGGCGCTCACGGAAACGAAGGACATCGGCCCACTACTCCCGGAACGACCCGCGATCACCGATGCGATCGCGACGGTCCGAGGACCGCACCGCGTGACCACGCCAAATCCGGAGGACGCCATCGGCGCGCTCGAGAAGTTCGGTCGCGATCTGACCGCCGACGCAGAGGCCGGTGGGCTCGACCCGGTGATCGGCCGCGACGAAGAGATTCGGCGCGTGATTCAGGTCTTGAGCCGCCGCACCAAGAACAACCCCGTTCTCATCGGCGATCCCGGCGTTGGCAAGACGGCGATCGTCGAGGGCCTCGCGCAGCGCATTGTCAACGGCGATGTACCCGAGTCGCTGCGCGAGCGCAAGGTGGTCGCCCTCGACCTGGGCGCCCTCTTGGCCGGCGCCAAGTACCGGGGCGAGTTCGAAGAGCGCATGAAGGCAGTGCTCGAGGAGATCAAGTCGGCCGATGGTCAGATCGTCCTCTTCATCGACGAACTGCACACCATCGTGGGGGCGGGCGCCGCTGAGGGAGCGGTTGACGCGGCAAACCTTCTGAAGCCGATGCTTGCCCGCGGCGAGCTTCGCACCGTCGGCGCCACAACGCTTGACGAGTTCCGCAAGCACATCGAGAAGGACGCGGCGCTTGAACGCCGCTTTCAGCCCGTCTTCGTTGGCGAACCCGACATCGCCGACACGATCGCGATTCTTCGCGGGCTCAAGGAGCGCTACGAGAATCACCACGGCGTAGACATCACGGATCCGGCCGTCGTCGCTGCGGCGACACTCTCCGAGCGCTACATCGCCGACCGTTTCCTGCCCGACAAGGCGATCGATCTGATCGACGAGGCGGCGTCCCGGCTAAAGATGGAGCTTGAATCCTCGCCGGTTGAAATCGATGAGATCGAGCGCCGTATCCAGCAGCTCGAGATCGAACGCCAGGCTCTGTCCAAGGACTCAGACGACGCTTCGAAGGCCCGTCTTGAATCCCTTGAGGCCGAGCTTGCCGACCTTGGCGAGAGCGCCAAGGAATTGCGCACGCGCTGGCAGTCCGAGAAGGGCGCAATCGACGCGATCAACGAGGCACGGGCAGAGCTGGAGGCCGCGGGCCGGGAAGCCGAGCGCGCCGAGCGGGAGGCAAACCTCGAAAAGGCGGCCGAACTCCGCTACGGGACGATCCCTGATCTGGAGCGGCGGATGGCCGAGGAGGAGGCTGGACTCGCGAATCTGCAGTCTCGCGGCGGTTCGATGCTGACGGAGAAGGTCACCGAGGAGGACATCGCGCAAGTGATCGCCAAGTGGACAGGAATCCCCGTCCGCCGCTTGCTGGAGGGAGAGGTCCAGAAGCTGATCCAGATGGAGGATCGCCTGCACGACCGCGTCATCGGCCAGGACGAGGCAGTCGCGGCGGTCGCCAATGCGCTGCGGCGTTCACGCGCCGGATTGGCTGATCCCAACCGCCCGATCGGCAGCTTCCTGTTCCTCGGCCCGACCGGCGTCGGCAAGACCGAGCTGGCGAAGGCGCTGGCGGAGTTCATGTTCGACTCCGAGGGCGCGATCGTCCGGATCGATATGTCGGAGTACATGGAAAAGCACTCCGTCGCCCGTCTGATCGGGGCGCCCCCCGGCTACATCGGCTACGACGAGGGCGGACAGCTGACGGAGGCAGTGCGCCGTCGGCCCTATGCGGTGGTCCTGCTCGACGAGATCGAAAAAGCCCACGCGGACGCGTTCAACGTGCTGCTCCAGATCATGGACGACGGGCGCCTCACCGACGGCAAGGGCCGGACCGTCGACTTCACGAACACCGTGCTGATCATGACGTCAAACGTTGGCTCGGCCGAGATCGCTTCCGAAACAATCGACGAGCGGATCAGAGATCGGATCGAGACGATCCTCGCCACCTCGTTCAAGCCCGAGTTTCTGAACCGAATCGACGACACGGTGATCTTCCACAGGCTGAGCCGCGAGGACATCAGCCGGATCGTCGAGCTTCAGGTCGAACTGCTTGCCGGTCGCGTGAGCCAACGTGGGATTGAGATCGAGCTGACCGAGGATGCCCGCACCCTGCTTGGCAATCTCGGCTACGACCCTTCCTTTGGCGCTCGACCTCTTCGCCGGGTCATTCAACGGAGCCTTGTCGACAGGCTTGCGCTGAAGCTGCTCGAAGGAGAGTTTGCCGAGGGTCAGCGAATCCGCGTCGATGTCGAGGATGGGGAACTCAGCTTCAGGCCCG
The DNA here is from genome assembly GCA_963701205.1 of uncultured bacterium. GTDB lineage: Bacteria > Actinomycetota > Thermoleophilia > Solirubrobacterales > 70-9 > JALZKA01. The sequence continues at coordinate 909,702 of OY969575.1, forward strand.
CGCCGACGCCGGTCGAGTTCGCGGCCTAGCGTCCCGCGTCCGAGCCCTCAAGCACAGCGCTCTGATCCCCGCTCACCCTTGAAAAGGGCGCCGTTCCGGGGTGATCAAGCGACTCCAGGTCGTCGATCCAGACGGCGTCGGGATTCAGACGCGCCAGCTCAACCCGGTTCGTGGCGCGCGGGTCGCGTGATCGTAGGAGCTTCAGGACGAATGCCTCACCGTCCGGAGTCGCAACCCGGCCATCCACGCAAACCTTGCCGACCGTCGTTGACATCACAGGGCCTCGCACCGTTCGTGAAAGGCCCGAGATCAGGCTTACCGCCTCGTCGTAGATCGTCAGCGCCCGGTCCAGGGAAACCTCGAAGTAATGGCGGGCGCCGGTATCGCGCTCGACAAACATGTAGTACGGAATCGCGCCAAGGTCGGTCTGGCGGCGCCACATGTTTGCCCACAACGACGCCGAGTCATTGACGCCCCGGATCAACGGAGCCTGGCAGCGAATCGTGGCTCCGCTCGCCAGGATGCGTCCAATCGCCTTGACCGTCCGGGCGGGAGTCAGCTCGCGCGGATGCGAGAAATGCGCCATCACGCTCAGGTGCCTCCCCGACGCCGTGATCCGGCCGAACAGGTCCAGAAGCTGATCCGCGTCACGATCGGCCAGGAAGCGGTCAGGGTGATACGACAGCGCTTTGCTGCCAATCCGGATCCGGATGTGGCTGAGGTCAGGCGCCAAGAACGGCTCCAAGTGCTTCGCCAGCACCGCCGTCCGCATCACCAGCGGATCGCCGCCGGTGATCAGGACATCGCTCACCTCAGGGTGCGCTCGGAGGTAATCAGCAACGTTCTCGGGCGTGCGGGTCGCGAATCGCGGCTGTCCCGGGACGAACTGCGGCCAGCGAAAGCAGTACGTGCAGTACGCGTGACACGTCTGGCCCTCGGCCGGGAAGTAAAGGAGCGTGTCCGGATACTTGTGCTGGACCCCGTCGAGGGGAGCGCCCTCATGCCTGGGTACGTTCATTTCGACCTGCCCGGCCGGGTGCGGATTCAGTCGCCGATGAACGTCTCCGGCAATCGCGTTCAGTTCATCGGCCGGGGCATTCGCCGCGACCGCCGTGGCGACTCGGTCGTAGTCTCGGGGCTCCAGCATTTCCCGCCGGGGAACCGTCAGCCGGTAGATCGGATCCTCGGCCGGGTCACCCCAATCGATCAATTCGTCGGCCACGAACGAGCTGAGCCGGAACGGCAGGACACAGGAGACCACCAGCGCTTCGTGTGCGAGTTCGAGATCGAGATCGAAACGCCGGACCAGCGCGTCGATGTTGCGGCGGGTATAGGTCCTGAGGCCCGGCACCTGGACCGTCACGACCGCCGCGCCAGAATCCGCCGCGCCTTGCGAGCCGTTCGCCGACGCCGACGCCGCCACGCTCGCCGGCGATCGGCGCGACGCTGCTCCTTTGCTGCCTCTGCATCCATCCTCCGGGTTTCCTCACGCTTCTCCACCCACGCGTCGCGAACGTCTGCCAGCGTCGCGGGCAGCCCGGAAGTCCAGCCGAGCTGCGCTGCAGCGCCCGGCTCCGTCTCGCTCGCGCGAACCGCGTCAGCGGTCAGCTCACCCTCGAACGGAGGCCAATCGTCGGTGTTGACCCCGTGCCAGGCCAGCGCCGTCATGGTCCGCAGGCACTTGCCACAGCGGCCGCAGTTGCCGGCGTCGCGTGCCATCCAGCAGACCTTCAAGGACCGCAGAACCACCGGGTGCGTGGCGACAACGCCCACTCGCCCGAGCCGGTCGAGCTCGTAGGCATCCTGCCGAACGTTGGTCCCCTCGGTGCTCCAGAGCGGATCAAGGTCATGGCGGCTGCCCCGCGGCTCGCTGCCGACGACAGGCTGGGTCGAACCGGTGATGATGCTCTTGAACATCGGTGCAAGCATCAGCGCCGGGCTGACGTAGGCGACCCCGAACGACCGCGGCCAGCCGATCAAGCCGCGAAGCAGCTCCTTCGCGTTGGACTCAAGGCGGATGAGCGGCAGGCCGAGCTCGTCGGCGACCGCTTCGTTGCCTTTCCAGATCTGCGCCTGGACGGGCGAGGGGAATGCCCATTCGATATCGAAACCGCCCAGCAAGTGGGTGACGCGCTCGGGGATCCCGCCAGTCAGCGAACGGACCAGCGTCGCCCCGGTATCGACTCCACGCGAATAGAAGACCCCAACTCCGTCCGCCGGCCGGGGTGCGGACCCGACCGGTGCCGAAATCTTCACCGGCCGGTACCCCCACCAACTCTGGAAGATTCGACTGGCGGTCGCCGCGGCGGCGGTCAGCCGGGCCGACGCCGGAGCCTCGAATCGAAGGTCCTCCCTGAGCCGGCCGGCAACCTGGGTCGCGATTGGGACGAACGGGGTCGAGCTCGCATCGACGAATTCCGCGTACTCGGCGGGTACCGCCATCCACGCCTCAAAGTCCGCACGCCGGGGATCGTCGAACCCAAAGCGGGCACGGAGCGTCGCACGCGTGGCGCCAACCTCAAGCTGTGGGGCGGAGACGATCATGGCCGGGAGTTTGCCCTACTACTATTCCCGGCCGTGCAAGAGCTGGCCAACTCCGCGGCGACGACAACCAGATCCGCCTGGCAGAACGAGCTTGCGGCCAACGGCTGGGCAATCGTCCGCGGGTTTGCCGAACCGACACGCGCGGAGCGCGCGCTGGGCGAACTCGGGGAGCTACGCGAGCAATACGGGGCGGTGCTGCGCCACCAGGTCAAGGCGAAGCCCGGCTTCGACCACCTTCAGTACACCCATTCCCGAAACGGGATCACTCCGCACACCGAGGCGCCGGGACTGCCCTCGCCCCCTCGCTATGTGGCGCTTCATTGCCACCGCCAGGCCCGCTGTGGCGGTGGCCACACCCTGCTCGCCGACGGCTACGCGATGATCGCCGCACTCGAGCCGACGCTCCGCGACGAGGCGCAGCGCCGACCGATTCGCTTCGACCTCGTCAGGGGCGCCGATTCGGATTCGGGCCTGGTTGCCGCCCCGATCCTGGCCCCAGTCGACGGCGATCAGATTCCCACTCTCCGCTACTCCTACAGCGTGCTGCGCGACAACTCCGTCAGTGCCCCGGTCCATGACGATCTTGAGGACCTCGAGGACCTCGATCCGTTTCACGCGGCTATGTGCAAGCAGGGCCTCGAGCACATGGAATCCGAAGGTTTTGGAGCGCTACCGGGAGACGGCGAACTTCTGATCTTCGACAACTGGCGCATGATCCATGCGCGCGACACCTACACCGACCCCGAACGGCATCTGACCCGCTATTGGGTCGGGTAGCCGAGCTCCCGCAGTACGTCGCCCGCCACGGCCTCGAACCGCCGTCGGTCTTCGGCGCTTAGCTCGTCCCGCCAGGCCCCGGCTCGAGCTCCCGAGATCGGGGAGCTAACACGCTCAAACTGCGTCAGGCGCTGGCTGGCGGTTCGAAACTCGCCGCTCGCAAGCCGGATATCGGAGACCTCCGCGAGTCGATCCGCGGCCCGCGAATGGAACTCAAGCATCGCCGGGTCCCAATCGAGTTGTAGACGATCGCAAAGCTCGCGCAGAACCGCCTCAGGGTCCGCCGTCAGATCCTCGTAGCGCACCTCGACATAGGCACCCTCGGGCAGCGCCCCACCCTCACGGCGAGCGCACTGCACTTCCCGACGCCAACGGCGGGCAATCGCGCGCGGGTTGCGCATGCCGAGGGTTCGCTGCATCATCGAGGTGCAGACATCCCGGCCGTCGCGAATCAGGTGGATGAAGAGTGCCTCGTCAAGAACGGCATGGATCGAGGCGATGTGATTTACATGCGGAGGCGACTTGTCCCCCCAGCGCGGCTTGCCCTGACCGTTGGCGTAAAGCTCGAAAAAACACCGAGCGGCCTGCCCGGCATCGACCTCACCGTGTTCACGAAGCCGTTGGCGGAGCGCGTCCGGATCAAGGTGAAAATCGCTCCAGCGCTCCCAGGAAATCAGGAAGTCCGCAGCCACGTCGGGATGGGCGCGAGGTCCCACGCGCTCAATTAGTCCGGGAAGAAATCGGCTTTCGGCCGGAATCGCAAGCTGTGGATGCGAGTCCAACATCATCCTCAGAAGCGTTGTGCCCGAGCGCGAAACGCCAACGACAAAGGGGGCCGGCAAAGGTGAACGCGGGTTTCCGGGCATCCAGGCGCGCAACGATACTCGCGCGGGCTGGAGCCGCGGTAGGCTGCGGAGACCCGAACACCTGCGCCAAGGAGATAGAGCGATGCCGACCTATGTGATGCTCACAAACCTCACCTCTGATGGAGTTAAGACCCTGAAGTCGAACCCGTCTCGCGTCCAGGAGGTAAACAAGGAAGTCGAGGCGCTCGGCGCCAAGGTCCTTGACCAGTGGGCCGTGCTCGGCCGCTACGACTTCATCACCGTCGTCGAGGCGCCGGATCCGGAGACGATGGCGAAGGTCTCGGTCGAGTTGGGCTCCCGCGGAACCATGGTGTCCGAGACTCTCGTGGCGATCTCCGCTGACGAACTCGTCAAGGCGATCTGACTCCGCCCGACCTGATCTCGCAGGGCAAACAATGAAGGTCCTGGTCGTCGGGGCCGGAGGACGCGAGCACGCGATCGTGCGATCGCTCGCGCGGTCGGCTCGTGCGCCGGAGATCGTGTGCGCCCCAGGGAACGCGGGGATTGCCGCCGACGCACGCTGTCTGTCGATTGGGGCGGACGACGTAAACGGAATCACGACCGCGGCCCTGGCTGAGCGCCCCGATCTGGTGATCGTCGGCCCCGAGGCACCGCTGGTGGCCGGATTGGTTGACCGACTCGAAGCCGAGGGGATTCCAGCTTTCGGACCGACCGCGGCGGCGGCGCGCCTTGAGGGCTCCAAGGTTCACGCAAAGGAAGCGATGGCCGACGCCGGCGTCCCAACAGCCGACCACGAAGTCCTGACCGACCGGACGCACGCGCTGGCAGCCCTGGCCGATCGCGCGTTTCCCATCGTCCTCAAGGCCGACGGGCTCGCCGCAGGCAAGGGCGTGATCATCTGCAACAGCGAATTTGAGGCCCGCGACGCAATCGAGGTCTTCTTCGGGGAGGAGCGCTTTGGGCCGACCTCCGTCGTCCTCGAGGAACACGTTGACGGTGAGGAGCTCTCGCTGCTGGCGATCTGCGATGGGACGAACGTGGTAGCGCTCGCGCCCGCTCAGGACTACAAGCGAATCTTCGACGGCGACCAGGGACCAAACACCGGCGGGATGGGGAGCTACTCGCCCGTGCCCGGGGTTGATGATGACCGCGTCCAGGAGATCACGGCCCAGGTCCACCAACCGATCGTTGATCTGCTTGCCGAGCGCGGAACTCCATTTCGCGGGATCCTCTACGCCGGTCTGATGCTCGGGCCGACCGGAGTCAAGGTCCTCGAGTTCAACACCCGCTTTGGCGATCCCGAGACACAGGCCGTTCTGCCGCGCCTGCGCTCCGACCTGCTCGAACTCTGCCTCGCCAGCCGCGACGACAATGGCCTGGCGGGCGTTCATGCATCGTTTGATGACGGCTTTGCGGTGACCGTCGTGCTTGCTTCCGCGGGCTACCCGGCAGGGTCCTCGACGGGTGACGTGATCCAAGGACTCGACGATGCCGCCGCGCTTCCGGACATCGAGATCACTCATGCGGGCACGGCAATCAACGATTCCGGGCGGGTCGTGACGGCCGGCGGACGGGTGCTTGCGGTCACAGCGCTCGGCGCGAACGCGGGCAAGGCGCGCGCTGCCGCCTACGATGCGGCTCGCATGATCAAGTTCGACGGAATGCAGATACGTGAAGACATCGCACAGCGCGCAGTGGAGCGCGTTGCTGCTCGATAACCACCACTAAGGAGTCAAGACGAGATGGAAGCAGGCAGCCCCAACCCCAAGCGCGAGACGAGCACCGGAACCGAGGAACCGGCGACCCCGGTCGTGCTGCCGCCGATGCCGGAGGTTGCTTCGGCGTTTGACGAAATCGAGGTGGATGCCCCGCGGGTGGGAATCATCATGGGCTCGAAGTCCGACAAGGAAAAGATGCAGCCGGCCGGCCAGGCGCTGCAGGATGCAGGCATCCGTTACGAAGTCCGAGTGATGAGTGCTCATCGCGATCCTGAGAGGGTTCGCGAGTACTGCCACGCCGCCCGGATGCGGGGTCTGCGGGTGATCATCGCCGGCGCCGGAATGTCCGCGGCGCTCCCGGGGGTCGCAGCGGCGCACACGGATTTGCCGGTGCTCGGGGTTCCGATTTTGGGCAAGAGCCTGGGTGGCCTGGATGCCCTGCTCTCAGCGGTGCAGATGCCCCCAGGGGTTCCCGTCGGGTGCGTTGCAATTGACGGTGCCAAGAACGCAGGCCTGCTGGCCGCCAGGATCATCGGCAGCTAGGTGCTGGCAGCTTGATCTCCCGCTACACCCGCCCCGAGATCGGAGCCGTCTGGTCGGACCAGCGGCGGATGGACGGCTGGCTGGCGGTCGAGTTGGCGGCGACCGAAGCCTGGGCCGCCGAAGGGGTCGTTCCGAGCGACGCTGCAAAGGCAGCCCGCGAGCTCGCGGCATTCGAAGTGGACGCGGTTGCGGAGCGGGAACGGGTCACCAACCACGACGTCGCCGCGTTCATCGATGTCGTTGCCGAGTCGGTCGGCGAGCACGGACGCTGGATCCATTACGGATTGACCTCTTCCGATGTGCTCGATACGGCGCTGGCGCTGCAGATCCGCGATGCGGGCGAGATCGTCGTCAAGGGAGCCCGGGCCTACCGGGACGCGCTCCGAGACCAAGCCCTGACCCACGCTGAGACGATCTGCGTCGGGCGGACCCACGGAGTCCACGCCGAGCCGACGACCTTCGGCCTGCGGCTGGCGGGTTTCGCGTTCGAGGCGCACCGCAATCTGGCCCGGCTCGAAGCGGCGTTCGCGGACGCAACCGTAGGCGCGATTTCGGGCGCCGTCGGCACCTACGCATCGGTGCCGCCGTCCATCGAGCGCCGGGTGTGTGAATCGCTCTCGATCCGATCTGAAGATGTCTCGACGCAGGTCGTACCGCGCGACCGGCACGCCGCGCTTCTAGCGGTAATAGCGATTGCCGGGGCGGGACTCGAGCGGTTTGCAACGGAAATCCGCAACCTTCAGCGCACGGAGATCCGGGAGGTCGAAGAGCCCTTCGGGAAGGGACAAAAGGGCTCGTCGGCAATGCCGCACAAGCGCAACCCGATCGCTTGCGAGAGGATCACTGGCCTGGCGCGCGTCCTGCGGGGATACAGCCAGGTTGGTCTTGAGAACGTCGCGCTGTGGCACGAGCGCGACATCTCCCACTCGGGCGCGGAACGAGTCGTTCTTCCCGACGCGACGACTGCGCTGGACTACATGCAGCACCTCGGTTCCGGGGTGGCGAGCGGGATGGCGGTCCACACCGAGCGGATGCGTGCCAACCTTGAACTGACCAGTGGTGCGATCTTCAGCCAGCGGGCGCTGACGGCCTTGGTCGAGTCGGGTATGAGCCGCGACGACGCCTACCGCTTAGTCCAGGAAGCCGCGCAACGCGCCTGGGATACGGGGACCCCGTTTGCCGAACTATTGGCGGCAAGTGCACCGGACCTGGACATCGGGGCAGTGCTGGACCCAGCGGCCTACCTCAGCCACGTGCCCGAGGTAATGGCCCGCCTTGACGCGCTGCGATCTTGAGCGGTACCGCGGCCGTGACGGCTGCGTTGGGAGCCGAAATCGAGCGGGTCATGACACAGACGCTCGCGGGCGAAAGCGAAGTCGCGTTCGTCAACTTTCCGAATATCGACAACCCCGGCGATTCGGCGATCGCCAGGGGCACATACCGCCTGCTCGACCGGCTGAACATCGAAATCGCCCTGACCCTTGAACCCGCCGGCTACAGGCGCAGCCTGGTTCGCAGGGCCGTTGGCAGCGCCGGCACGATCCTGATCCAGGGCGGCGGCAATTTCGGGGACATCTACCGCAAACAGGGGCAGCAAAAGGCCAGGATCCGCGTCTTGCGCGACTTTCCCGACGCTCGCATCATCCAATTGCCGCAGACCATCTACTTCCAGGACGAGCGTTACGCGAGGCGGATGGCCAAGCTCTGCGCCGCGCACAAAAACCTGACGATCCTGCTACGTGACCAGGCAAGCCTGAACCGGGCCGAGGCGCTCGGAATGCCAGCGCTGTTTTGCCCCGACCTGGCGATCGCCATGGGCCCTGTGGATCGGCCCGCCCCCGCGAGCGCGGATGTTGCCTGGCTTTTGCGCCGGGACATTGAGGCCGCCGCGACACCCCCTATCGATGCAGGCCAAGCATTCGACTGGCCCAGCGGTGCCGAACAACGCTCCGGCAACGCCGACGCCGGCCTGGCCCGTGACCTCACGGCGTTGAAACGACGGATCGGGCTGGTCCAGCGGATGCCGCAGCGCCTGCAACTTCCAGCAATGCGCCGCGTGTCCCGCCGCTACCCCAGGGTCGCTGCCGCCCGCACGCAATTGGGGCTCGAACACGTTGCCCGCGGCAGGGTGCTCGTCACGAACCGGCTTCATGGCCACCTGCTTGCGTGCATCATGGGCGTGCCGAACGTCCTGCTCGACAACTCATACGGCAAGAACCGCAGCGTGTTTGAAAGCTGGAGCCACCGCTACCCCATTGCGCGGTTCGCCCCAAATCCCGAACTCGCGCGTGCGGCGGCGGAGGAACTGCTTGACGCTTGCAAGGATTGACCGATGCGACTGGTGATGACCCTGGTTGTTCGCGACGAGGCCGACGTCCTCGAGCTCAACCTCCGAGCCCACCGCGCGCTGGGGGTGGATGCTTTCGTCGTCCTCGACAACGGATCAACCGACGGCACCGCGGCGATCCTTAAGCGCTGGGAGCAGGCCGGCTTGGCCCATGTCACAACCGACCCAGACGCCGACACGGACGAGGTATTCCTCGAGTGGCAGACGCGGTTAGCCCTCCAGGCGGCGACCGAGCTGAGCGCCGACTGGGTGATCAACAACGACGGCGACGAGTTCTGGCTGCCACTCACCGGAAACCTCGCTGACACCTTCACGGCCGTTCCGGATGACGTCCACGGAGTTCTGGCTCCGAGACTCGAGTTCGTCCCGGTGGCGGATAACCCCGAGCCGTTTTGGGAGCGGATGATCCTGCGCGAGCGCAATACCCGAGTCCTGCCGAAGATTGCCCACCGCGCCGCCGCAGACATCCGAGTCGGACCCGGTTCACACCATGTCTCCTCCGAAAGCCTGGGGCTCGGCGAGACGGCCGGCAAACCTTCGCTTCGCGGCCTTCGCGAGAAACCCAAACAACCCAACCTGATCGCGCCGGCTTCGACTTTCCCATGCGTGATTTTCCATGTCCCCTTGCGCTCGTTCTCGCAGTTTCACTCGCGGCTTCAGATCGGGCTGCGAATCGCCGCGACGCGCGATTCGCAAAAGCTCGAGACGGCCATCAAGGATGTCATCGCGCCGGACGAGGCCGAGCGGCGTTGGCAGCAGCTGATTGATGCCGCGGCGTCGGCGCAGGCAGCCGGCGTCGTGGTCGAGGACACTCGGCTTCGTGACCTGATCCGTGCGATCGGTGCCCCCACTCCCGACTCAATCGAGCCACCACCGTTTTCGGCCCAGCCAGAGGAATCGGCGCTTCAGGCCCATCGCGCCGAGGCCACCCGGCAAGGCCTGGCCGGCTTGGTGCACAACCATGCCCAGGCGCTTGGCGAGCGCGACGCGGTTGCGAGCGCTCTGAAGCAGACCCGGTCCTCGATGTTGGCGCGGTTGGAAAAGCGTCGTAACGCCTTGCGCGCCAGCCGCAGGCGGGTCGCACACCTCCGCGAGCAGCGCGAGCAGATCAAGCGCAGCCGCTGGTGGCGCCTGCGCCCCCGGCTGGGCCGCCGCCGCTAGCGGCGACCCACCAGGATCGCCCTGGTTCCGCCCGCAGGCGAGATGGTGACGTTGCGGCGAACCGGCTGCTCAGCGCCGATACCGGTGCCTTGAAGGTCGCCGCCACGAAGGATCGTCTGTAACGCGATCCGCATCTCAAGCTGAGCAAACGCGGCGCCGATGCACCGTCGTGTCCCGCCGCCGAACGGGATCCAGGAATACGTCTCCGCCTCGCCCTCGAGAAACCGTTCCGGCCGAAACGCGTAGGGATCCGGGAAGACATCGGCGCGGGTGTGCGTGAGGTAGATACCCGCCATGACGACGGTTCCAGCCTTCAGGTGGTAGCCGCCGAGCTCGGCGTCTTCGCGTAGCTCCCGGCCCGTGAACGGCACCACCGGCCGAATCCGCAGCGCCTCCTCGACCACGGCATCGATGTACTCAGTCCCGTTCTCGGCCAGCGCCTCGTCCGTTGCCCGCCGCAACGCCTCGGGGTGCCCGAAAAGGAGGTCAAAGGTCCACGCGAGGCCCGTGGCGGTCGTTTCGTGTCCGGCCAAGAGCAAGGTCATCAGTTGATCCCGAAGCTCTGAGTCCGTCATCGCCTCCCCGTCCTCGAACCGGGCGGAGACGAGCAGCGAAAGGATGTCCTCGCGCTCGGTGGTGGCAGGGTCGGCGCGCCGCTCGGCAATCTCGGCCGCTAGCAGCCGATCCACCCGGTCGGAGGCCTGTGCCAGGGCGCGATATGGCGGGACTCGCCGCAGCGGTTTGACGATGAAACCCACCGCCTTGGGGCTGGCCGTTGCCTCCAGGATCTCGATCAGGCCCGCCCTCAGCTCCTCGCGCCGGTCGTCATCCTCGATCCCGAAGACGGCGCGCAGGATCACCTCAAGCGTTATCTGCTGCATCTCCGGGTGAAGCCGAAACGGCTCGTTCAGCGGCCAGCGTTCAATCGAGGCCTCCGTCGCCTTGGCGATCACCGCCTCGTAGGCGCGCATGCGCTCGCCGTGAAAGGGCGGCAGCATCAGCCGCCGACGGCGCAGGTGCTCGTCGCCTTCCTGCAACAGCAGTGAACCCCGGCCCAGGAGCGCGCCGAGCACGATGTTGCGACCGGGGGCGATGGTGTTGACCCGGTCGGCCACAAACAGCGCCTTGATTGAGTCGGGGTCCGAAATGAACGTTAGCTCGCCCGGGCCGTGGACACTGGCTTGAAACGTCTCCCCAAGGCGGCGACGCCAGGTTTCCATGAACGCGATGGGCCGAACGAGGAAGCGCAGGGTCTGCGCCACCTTCGGCAGTGGGATTCGGGGCGGTGCGACGATGCGCACCATTGTTACCATCGCTCACCCCGTGACCGCTCTTTCCGATTTGAGGCTTGCCGCTTCGGGCAAGGTTCGCGAGATGTACGAGATCGAGGACGACCTGCTGATGGTCGCCTCCGACCGCATCTCTGCCTACGACGTCGTTCTGCCTACGCCGATTCCGGACAAGGGCGCGGTGCTCACCCGAATGTCCGTTTTCTGGTTCGAGACGACCGGCCACATCTGTCCGAACCACATGCTGAGCGATGACGTGCCAGACGGCGCCGAAGGGCGTGGCCTGCGAGTCACCAAGCTCACGATGTACCCCATTGAGTGCGTCGTTCGTGGCTACCTGTCGGGCTCCGGTTGGCGGGAGTACCAAGAGGCCGGAACCGTCTGCGGGATCGAGCTGCCGGCGGGACTGACGGAGTCGAGCAAGCTCGATGAGCCAATTTTCACCCCTGCCACGAAGGCGGACGTTGGCGACCACGACGAAAACATCTCCTTTGATGCCGCAGCTGAGGCGATCGGCGACCGCGCGTTGATGGAAAGCCTGCGCGAAACCTCGCTGGCGCTCTACGAGCATGCATCGCGTCACGCCGCCGACCGCGGAATCATCATCGCCGACACGAAGTTCGAATTTGGCTCCAGCCCAGGGGCAGAGATCGTGCTGGGCGACGAGGTTCTGACGCCGGATTCATCACGCTTTTGGCCAGCCGACACCTACGAAGCCGGTCGCTCCCAGGCCTCCTTTGACAAGCAATACGTGCGCGACTGGCTCGACCAGTCAGGCTGGGACCACTCGCCGCCCGGCCCCGACCTGCCGGCAGACGTCGTCAGCAGCACCCGGGCCAAGTACGTCGAGGCCTACGAGCGGATCACCGACCGTTCGTTCTAGCGGAATCCGCGCCGACCGAGACCGACGGCGCGATACGGTCACAGGGTGAACGTCTTCATCCAAGGGATGCGCCATTCCGGCACCGCAATTCTCTTTGAAGCGTTCGCCGCCGATCCCGACTTTGGCTGCCATTTCGAGCCCTTTCGGGAGGAGTCGCCGATCCCCGGGGGCGACTCCGGCGCCCGTGCGCTCGGGCTCTTTGCCGAGACCAGGCGGCTGCGCCGCGCCTTTCAGCGCGAACGGGCGCCACAAGTGCCACTCGAGCTGTTCAATCACGGCGGGCCACGGGCGCCAAGCCTGGAATTGCATCCGGGCCTGCCCGAGTGGGCGACGGACTTCCTGCGCTATCTCCTGGAGCAGGATGAGAACTCGCTGATCCAGGAGGTCCGCATGTTTCGCAAGGTCGCCCGGCTGCACGAACTCGACCCCGGCGCGGCCCTCATCCACCTTGTTCGTGACCCCAGGGCGGTGAGCACCTCGATGATGCTCGGGCGAAACCGACAGCGGCTGGGCAGCTTTGCTAACGAGGATGCGTTCTTCGAGGCGTGGACGCGACGCCGGATGTCGTCAACCCGCGCAATCGCCGACGCCAGGTTGCAAGCCGCGGAACACCCCCGCCTGCGCCGTGGCGTTCCGGACTTCATGCGCCCCCTCCTTGTCTGGCTCGCGGCGTTCGAGGGAACCCATGCAGAGGGCCAGGCCCTGTTTGGCGAGCGCTACGTGCTGCTTCGGATCGAAGACCTCAGAACGGACCCGGCCGCTGCGCTGGGGCGCATCTACGCTGCGCTGGGGCGCTCCCTGCCCGCAGGCGTTAGCGATTGGGCGCAGGCAGGTGTCCCCGACAGCAACTCAATGGATTTCGCGAAGGACCCGCGCTGGGCCGAGGCACGCGATTTGATCGGCATGGGTCCCGCCCTGGCGAGCGCAGGCTACGAGGAGCTTGCGGCGCTACCACGGCCAAACGATGCCGCTCGGGTCAAGCTCACCTCCCCGGATGCAGACTCCGCGTCGCGCCTCGACGCCGTCATTGGTCGCGCGCGGCGCAGCCTTGACCGCGCCGCCGGCCGGTCGCGCCGCTAGGTTTGCGGTTATGAAGGTGCGCGTGCTGATCCGGCCAAAACAGGGGATCCTTGACCCCCAAGGCAAGGCCGTGGAGCGGGCCCTACCGGCGCTTGGCTTCTCCGACGTCTCGGCCGTCCACGTCGGCCGGATGGTGGAACTGGAAGCTCCTGACGCCTCGCGCCTGCCCGAGCTTTGCGAGAAGCTTCTCGCCAACCCGTTGATTGAGGATTTCGAGATCCAGGAGCTATGACGTTCGGCGTCCTGCAGTTTCCGGGGTCGTGCGATGAGCGCGACGCGCTGCGGGCCTGCGAGCGGGTGGCGGACGCAAAGCTGATTTGGCACGAGGAGACGGACCTCGACGGAATCGACGCAGTGGTAGTTCCCGGTGGCTTCTCATATGGCGACTACCTGCGGGCCGGAGCGATCGCACGATTCGCGCCGGCCATGGAGGCGGTCGCGACTTTTGCTCGCGGGGGCGGCCCGGTGCTTGGGATCTGCAACGGGTTTCAAGTGCTTTGCGAGGCAGGACTTCTGCCCGGCGCCCTGTTGCCTAACAACGGTCTGCGTTTTCTTTGTCGCCAGGTCGACCTCGAAGTGGTGGCTGATACGAGCATCTTCACGCGGGGCCTTGCCATCGGCGAGTGCCTGAGCGTCCCCGTCAAACACATGAGCGGCCGCTACTTCGCACCCGACGACACCCTCGACGAGCTCGAGGCGCGCGGCCAAGTGGTCTTGCGCTACGCCACAGGTCAAAACCCCAACGGATCAGCCCGCGATATCGCCGGCGTTTCGAATGAGGAGGGCAACGTGATGGGGCTGATGCCGCATCCCGAGCACGCCGTCGATCCGCTGACCGGCTCAAGCGACGGCCTGCGGCTCTTCAAGGCGATGGCAGCTGTGGCAGCCTAGTTTCGCGCAGCGGTCTACCCTCTGTGGCATGTGCCGCAACATCAGGACACTCCACAATTTCGAGCCTCCCGCAACCACGGAGGAAACACGCGATGCAGCGCTCCAGTACGTGCGCAAGATCAGCGGATCAACCAAGCCGTCGAGGGCAAACGAAGAGGCCTTCGCGCGTGCCGTCGACGAGGTGAGCGTCGCCACCCAGCGCCTGCTGGACTCGCTGACTACGAACGCTCCGCCAAAAAATCGTGACGAGGAAGCCGCAAAGCGCAAGGCGCGATCTGAGCAGCGCTTCGCGACTGCCTGACAACGATCCGGTCCACGGCTTCTCGTAGGCTGCGGTGCTCGTGACGCCGCCCGAGACAACCGCCTCCAAGCATCGCGAACTCGGACTCACCGACGCCGAGTTCGATCTGATCTGCGCGAAGCTCGCTCGCGAACCGAACGACGTCGAGTTGGCGATGTTCTCGCTGCTCTGGTCGGAGCACTGCGCGTACAAGCACTCGAAGAAGCTGCTTTCAAGGCTGCCGACGGAGGGGCCGCGGGTCGTAATGGGTCCGGGCGAGAACGCGGGGGCCGTTGACGTCGGCAGCGGCTTCGCGGTCGCGTTCAAGGTCGAGTCCCACAACCACCCAAGCGCCGTTGAGCCCTTTCAGGGCGCCGCGACGGGCGTCGGGGGGATCCTCCGCGACGTCTTTGCGCTCGGCGCCAGGCCCATCGCGATCCTGGACTCGCTGCGGTTCGGCGAACCGGATTCGGAACGCTCCCGCTACCTGTTCGATCAGGTAGTCGCCGGCATCGGCCACTACGGCAACTCGATCGGGGTCGCAACGGTTGGTGGCGAGGTCTACTTCGAGCCCCCTTACGAGCAAAACTGCCTCGTCAACGCGATGTGCATCGGCTTCGCGCAGCGGGACGAGATGGTCCGGGCCGCCGCAGCCGGCGTGGGCAACGTCGTGGTCCTCATGGGCGCGCTGACGGGTCGCGACGGAATCGGTGGCGCCAGCGTGCTCGCTTCGGCTGAGCTTGACGAGGCCGACCAGTCGAAGCGCCCAACCGTGCAGATCGGCGATCCGTTTGAAGAGTCAAAGCTCGTCGAATGCTGCCTGGAGCTACTCGCGTCCGGCCTCTTGGTCTCGCTCCAGGATCTGGGCGCCGCGGGCCTCACATCCTCTGCTGCCGAGATGGCGTCGGCCGGCGGCATGGGGATTGAGATAGACGTGACTCGGGTTCCGCTTCGCGAGGACGACATGGCGCCGTTCGAGATCATGGTTTCCGAATCGCAGGAGCGGATGCTCGCAGTGGTCGAGCCCGGCAAGGTGGACGCGGTGGTCGCGATCTGCGAGAAGTGGCAGGTCGGTCCGGCGCCAATCGGCAAAGTCACCGACTCCGGACTGTTTCGAGTCCTGCGCGGCGAGGATGAGGTGGGCTCGATGCCGATAGTTGCGCTGGTTGACGATTGCCCGCTTTATGACCTCGACCCGGTCGAGCCAGCGGGCTGGATCTACGGCAACGAGGCGACGCTCGACACCGACGACCCCGCCGAGATCCTTCGCGCGCTGCTCGGGTCAGCCAATATCGCGTCCAAGCGCTGGGCCTTCGAGCAGTACGACTCGATCGTCGGTTCGCGGACCGTCCGGCGCCCTGAATCCGCCGATGCGGCAGTCCTGGCCCTGCCCGAGGCCGACTGCGCGATTGCGGCGGCGATTGACGGCAACGGTCGCCGGGTTGCTTGCGACCCATACACCGGCACGATCGAGGCCGTCCTTGAATGCGCCCAGAACTTGGCCTGCGTTGGCGCGGAACCGCTCGGGCTCACCAACTGCCTCAACTTCGGCAACCCCGAAAAGCCCGCGGTCGCCTGGCAACTCGACAGGTCGGTCGCGGGCTTGGCGGACGCCTGCAACGCCCTGGTGATCCCGGTGGTCGGTGGCAACGTCTCGCTGTACAACGAGACGGACCGGGGGCCGATCTACCCGACTCCGGTGGTCGGGCTCGTTGGTGAGCTGCCCGACCCGCGGCATGCCGGAGGGCTCGCTCTGACAGCAGGGGACGGGATCGCACTCGTTGGTCCGTTCGCACCTTCGCTGGCCGGATCCGAGTTGGCCAAGCAGCGGGGCGAGCTTGGGCCCGGCCTACCGCAGGTTGACATCGACGATCACCGGACGGCGCTCAGCTTTGTTCGCAATGCCGTCCGCGCTGGCGCGGTGTCGGCGGCGCACGATGTCTCTGACGGCGGCATCGCATGCGCACTGGCGGAGATGGCGATTGCGGGCGGCGTCGGTGCCCGCATCGACCTCGACGCACTGCTGCGAAGCCGAAACTCCAGTCCCGAGGAGGCGCTGTTTGGCGAGGGCCCGGGCGGCTATCTGCTGGCGGGGCCCGAGGATTCGCTGCGCGAACTCTTGACGGGCGCCCGGGATGCAGGAGTTGACGCCTGGTTCGTGGGCACGGCGGAGGGCGATCGGCTCGAGATCTCATCCGAACACCTCGAGCCAACCCTGACGGTCGCGGAGGCCGCCGATTGCTGGCGCTCGCTGGCCGGTCGTATGGAGTCCGACGCTTGAGACGCGGCGGGCTCGAAGTTTGGGTTGACGTCCCCACGGATCCGGTCGAGCGGGCGTCGATGCGGCGCCAGGTGAACCTGATCGCGGTTGTAGCGATCGTCGACGTCTTCCTGCTCATCCCACTGCTCTGGGCCGCGATTGGGGACCGCGAATCCGTGATCTCGATCCTGGGCCCAATTCACGGAGCGGGGTTCGTGGTCCTGCTGGCGCTGGTCATCCGGGGCGTTGGCAACAACCGCTGGGGTTGGTGGTGGCCGCTGCTGGTCGCGATTACCTTCGGGCCGATCGGATCCCTGATCGGGGATCTGGTGGTGCGGCGCGAGATCGACAGCGCTTCGGCCTAGCCGTGGCCCGCGCACACGATGCCGTTTCCGGCCGAGCGCAGCCGGGCTCGCTGCTACCTTTGCAACTCAGGCAAACGCCTGCCTCGCCAGTCTCGATCCCAGGCTAAAGCGAAGCCCGATGAGCTCATCCATGCGGTTCGATCAAGACCGCTCCCGGGACCTAGGTTCCGACCGTGACGGCCCGCGCGACGAGTGCGGTGTCTTCGGCGTGTACGCGCCCGACCAGGAGGTCGCGAAGCTCGCCTACTTTGCGCTTTACGCGCTCCAGCACCGCGGCCAGGAGTCGGCCGGAATCGCGACTGGAGAGGGCGGCCACATCACGACCCTGCGCGATACCGGCCTTGTGTCTCAGGTATTTGACGAGGAGAAACTGCGGGCGCTCGACGGGGATATGGCGATCGGCCACGTTCGCTACTCGACCACCGGTGGTGCGTCATGGGAGAACACACAACCGGTCTGGCGCGACGACGGCCGCGAAGTCGCACTGGCGCACAACGGCAACCTGACCAACGCCGTCCAGCTCTACAACGAGCTTGTCGCCGGCGGCGTCAGCTTCCGCGGCACATCCGACTCGGAGATCATCGCCGCATTGATCTCCGTCTCGCCCGAACGCCCGATCGAAAATGCTGTCGAGGCCGTCATACCGCGGCTGCGCGGGGCGTATTCCACCGTGGTGATGACCAAGCGCGCGATCGTGGCCTTCCGCGACCCCTACGGCGTGCGGCCGCTATCGCTTGGCAAGCTCGGTGACCAGTACTGCGTGGCGTCAGAGAGCTGCGCCTTCGACATCATCGGCGCCGAACTTGTTCGCGAGGTCAACCCAGGCGAGCTGATCTCGATCGGGGAGCGTGGACTCGAGTCCCGCCAGGTCATCGAACCCACCCGTCTGGCCCACTGCGTTTTTGAACACATCTATTTCTCCCGCCCTGACTCGCGAATGGAGGGCCGAGTCCTCCAGGAGGTACGCGGCCGCATGGGCGAGATCCTCTGGCGCGAGTCGCCTGTTGACGCCGACTTGGTGATCGCCGTTCCCGACTCGGGCAATCCTGCTGCCACGGGGTTCGCGCGGGCTGCAGGCCTGCCCAAGGACGACGGCCTGATCAAAAACCGCTACGTGGCCCGAACGTTCATCCAGCCCGGCCAGGAGCTGCGCAAACACGGCCTGCGGATGAAGTTCAACCCGCTGCCGGAGATTCTGGCCGGCAAGCGCGTGGTGGTGGTCGATGACTCGATCGTGCGTGGCAACACGACGCGGCAGATCGTTGGGATGCTCCGCGATGCGGGCGCCACGGAGGTGCACTTGCGGATCTCGGCGCCCCCCATTCGCAACCCCTGCCATTACGGCGTTGACATGTCAACCCGCGAGGAAATGATCGCCCACAACCGCACCGAGGCGGAGGTCGCCACAGAATTGAAGGCCGACTCGCTTGCCTATCTCTCACTCGACGGCGTCTACGAGGCGGTCGGCACCCCGCGCGCCTCGCACTGCGACGCGTGCTTCACCGGCGACTACCCACTCGGCAAGGGCGACGCTGACGCCGACGGCAAGTTCGACCTGGAGATGCTCTCCACCACACCTTCGGCGTGAGCGCGGAACTCGGTGAAGCGCTCCGGCGCCACTTTGGCCATCCGGGCTTTCGCCCTGGCCAGGAGCGTGCGGTAGAGGCGGCGACCGCGGGGCGCGACGTCCTGCTCGTAATGCCTACCGGCGCCGGCAAGTCGCTTTGTTACCAACTCCCGGGCCTGGAGGACAAGGAGCGATTGACGGTGGTTGTTTCCCCGCTCGTATCGCTGATGCAGGATCAGGTGGACGGCCTCGCGATCGATGTAGCGGGATTGTCGGAGCGCCGGGCAGAACTGATCAACGCCCAGCGCGACCCTGCCGACAATGCCGAGTCGCTACGACGCGCCCTGGCCGGCGAGGCGCGCCTGCTCTACATCGCGCCTGAGCGCTTCTGGCAGCCCGGATTTGGCGAGCGGCTGAAGGGCAAGGTCGGCATGTTCGTGGTGGATGAAGCCCATTGCGTCAGCCAATGGGGGCACGACTTCCGGCCTGAGTACTTCAAGCTCGGCGAGGTGGCGAAGCGGTTGGGCGCACGGTCGATCTTCGCCTGCACCGCAACCGCGACGCCCCGTGTTCAGGAAGACATCATCCGTCGCCTTGGCTTGCGCGACCCCGAACGAATCGCGACCGGCTTTGAGCGTCCCAACCTCTCCTACGACGTGGTCACGGTCGGTTCGGAGCGCTCGCGCGAACGCGCGCTGACGGCGCTCCTCTCAGAACCCGGGGCGCTGCCGGCGATCGTGTATTCAGGCACGCGCAAGCGCACCGAGGCAACCGCCGGGCGGCTCAGTAAGGAGTTGGGAGAGCGGGTGCCCGCCTACCACGCCGGGATCGAGCGCGATGAGCGAGCCGAGGCACAGCGCGCGTTCATGTCCGGGGACGCACCCGTTGTGGTGGCCACCAACGCGTTCGGGATGGGCGTTGACAAGGCCAATGTGCGCACCGTCGTCCACGAAGCGGTGCCGTCCTCCCTCGAGGCCTACTACCAGGAGGCCGGCAGGGCCGGCCGGGACGGATTACCTTCGCGATGCGTCCTGTTGGCGCTCAACCAGGACAAGGGACTGCACGTCTTCTTCATCAATCAAGCGGAGGAGGGCGACGCCAAGACGCAGGGTTGGGCGAACTACCGCGCGATTTGGTCGTTCGTCGAGGATGAGCGCTGCCGCCGCGAGGCAATCCTGCGTCATTTCGGCGACAAGACAAGTCCCGTTGCCCAAGGCCGCTGCTGCGATTTCTGCGACGAGCCCTTGGCGATAGCGGCGGCGCCTCCGCCCCGGCGTGCCACCACCTCAGCTTCCGCCGACGGCGATCAGGGGCTTGAGCAAGCGATCGTCGAGGTCGTCGTTACCGCCGTCCCCTCGGTTGGCCGCACCCGCGTTGTCGAGATCCTGCGGGGTGGCAAGTCCAAGGTGATCGCCAAGTACTCCTACGACGAGTTGCCCTATTACGCGGCGTATCGCGATTGGAGCAACGCCGAGGTCCTGGCCGAAGTTGACGCACTGATCGAAGCGGGCCGGCTGCGCTCGACGGGTGGCCGATTCCCAAAGCTGGTGGCGGTCGAGGCGGAGGCGGCGTGAGCATGCGTATCGCGGTGCTCGCGTCGGGGACCGGCTCGAACCTGCAGGCGATTCTCGACCAACTCCACGGCCAAAACGGAATCGAAGTCGTCGCCGTTGCCTCGGACCAGCCCGGGGCAATGGCGCTTGAGCGGGCGCGGGGTGCGGGGGTCGAGACGATGTCCTTTCCGGCGGCGGACTTCGCCGATCGCGAAGCGCGTGACCTGGCAATGGCCGACTGGCTCGAGGAACAGGGGACCGGGCTGCTGGTCCTCGCCGGATACATGCAACTGCTCGCCGGGGACTTCATAGCCCGGTTCGAGAACCGGATCATCAACGTCCACCCGGCGCTGCTGCCATCGTTCACCGGGCTTGATGCGGTGGGCCAGGCGCTCGACTACGGAGTTCGCATCACCGGGGTCACGGTTCACTTCGTCGATGAGGGCATCGATACGGGCCCGGTGATCCTTCAACGCGAGGTCGCGATCCCCGCCGACCGCAGCCGAGCGGCCTTGGAGGACGCGCTTCATGCGGTCGAGCACGTTCTGTTGCCGGAGGCGATCACGCTGATCGCGGCGGGCCGAATCAGCTTCGACCCCGCGAACCCGCGGATCGTGCTGATCGCGCCCGACCTCACATAGACTCCGGCGCGATGCCCGATGAGATGGTCACGGAGGCTGAGGCCACGGAGGGAGGTGCGCCTCCGTCGGGCGAGCCCGTCCGTGTTCGCAGGGCTCTGATCAGCGTCTCCGACAAGACCGGAGTCGTCGATTTCGCCCGCAGCCTGAACGAGCTCGGAGTGGAATTGCTCTCGACCGGAGGCACCGCCGCGGCGATCCGCGAGGCCGGCATTCAGGTCACTGACGTCGCCGAGTTCACCGGCCAGGACGAGATCCTCGGTGGCCGGGTCAAGACCCTGCACCCACGTCTGCACGCCGCGCTCTTGGCCAAGCGGGATGATCCTGAGCACCTCAGGACGCTTGCGGACGAGGGGATCGAGCCGATCGATCTGGTCTGCGTGAACCTGTATCCGTTCCAGCAAACGGTCGCCCGCTCTGACGTGACCGAGGCTGAGGCGGTCGAGAACATTGATATCGGTGGGCCGACGATGATCCGCGCAGCGGCCAAGAACCACCACTTCGTCGCCGTGGTCGTCAAGCCGGAGAGCTACGACGCCGTGCTGGCCGAGATGGAGGCGTCCGACGGACGGATATCTGAGGAGACGCGCCACTGGCTGGCGAATGAGGCCTTTGCCGATATCGCCGGATACGACGCTGCGATCAGCCGCTGGTTCGGCCTGCGCTACGAAACGTTCCCGCAGCACTGGGTGTTTGCCTACGAGAAGTTCCTCGACCTCTCCTACGGCGAAAACCCCCACCAAAAGGCGGCGCTCTATACCGAGACCGGCGCGCGATCACACGTGCTGGCCCGAATCGCGAAGCTCCACGGGCGCGCCCTGTCGTTCAACAACGTCCTCGACCTTGACGCGGCCGCAAAGCTGCTGGCTGAGTTCGAGGAGCCGGCGGCGGTGATCGTCAAACACAACAACCCGTGCGGGGCGGCGGTTGCGGGCGATATTGCCGAGGCCTACGAGAAGGCGCTTGCCTGCGATCCGCTGTCCGCCTTTGGCGGCGTCATCGCGCTCAATCGCCCAGTCGACAAGGCCCTCGCCGAGCGCCTGCACGAAAACTTCATCGAGGTCCTGGTGGCCCCCGGCTTCGACGACGACGCGCTCGAGGTGCTGACCCAAAAGGAAGCCGTGCGCATCCTCCACAACACCGAGAAGCGCGAGCCTGAGCCGCGCGAGCGCGACCTCAAGCGGGTGCGTGGAGGGCTCTTGGTTCAAACGCCCGACCTCATCTCGGAAAGCCGCGGCGCGATGCGGATCGCAAGCTCGGCCGAGCCTTCGGAGGATCAGTGGAGCGACCTGCTCTTCAGCTGGAAGGTGGGCAAGCACGTGCGCTCGAACGCGATCGTAATCGCAAAGGACGGCGCAACCCTGGGGATCGGCGCCGGGCAGATGAGCCGGGTGGATTCCGTGCGGATCGCAATCGACAAGGCGCGGGACGCCCGCGGCACGGATGCAGATGCGCTCCTTACGGGGTCGGTCATCGCATCCGATGCCTTCTTCCCCTTCCCCGACGGCCCGCAGATGGGCATCGAGGCCGGCGTTGCCGCCTTTATCCAGCCCGGCGGCTCGAAGCGCGACGCCGAAGTCGTCGCCGCCTGCGACGAGGCCGGCACCGCGATGGTCTTCACCGGCCGGCGCCACTTTCGCCACTAACCGCTGGCCGCGCGGCTCGCGCGATCGACGATGCCCCCGGAAGGAATCGAACCTTCGACGCGCAGGGTAAAAACCTGCCGCTCTAGCCACTGAGCTACGGGGGCCGCGCAATCGTATTGAGGCGCCACGCGCCGACTGCGGGGTTGCATGGCCATGGCCCCCACAATCCCGCAGTCGCGGGTATTGGGCGCAATCGGGCGTGCGGGCGCCAGGGCGGCGGCGCACGCCGGGTCCAGGGTCGGGTACAAACCGACCCATGCCCTTGCACCCCGCCGAGAACCGTGGCTACCGCGAACTCTTTCTGACCGCCGAGGAGGCGAAGACGCGCCTCACCCGCCTGGCCGAGCACCTCGAAGGCGATGCCGAGGCCGCGACCCAAAAGGCTGCGGCAGCCCTCGGCGAGCTGGTTACTGAATTGACCCCGGCGCTGGCGCGCTACGACCTGCACGCCGAGCTTGCTGCGCGCGGCGGCGGCAGCCGGATCGGGATGGTCCGGGCTGCGATCCTCGACAAGTTCCTGGAACGAAACCAGGCGATCCGCTTCGCCGTTGACGACCTCGAGCACGTGACGACCTTGCTTGCCTACCTCGCCGGAATCTCGGACAAACGACGCGCGAAGGTGCTGACCGAGCTTTGCCGGACCTGGGAGCGAAAGATGCGCCGCCACGTCACCGCCGTTCGCAAGGCAGCCGTTGAACTGGCCTCGGATCCGGACGGTGCGATCGAACCGCTTGATCCGTCGCCGGTTGGCCAGGCGGCGCATTCGGCGAGCGTCAAGTTCGGCACCGCGGGCGAGGCAATCGACCGCAACTACGCTGAGGCGAAGGTCGCGGTCAGCCAGACGAGGGCTGCGGTCGCCGAGAAATCGGCCGAGGTCAAGCGCCGCGGCTTCTTCCGCCGCGGCTAGAGCCGACTACCGGCTCTCATCGTCGCCAAGGCTTGCGATCCCATCCTCGGGGCTTGACGCCTTGGCGTGAAGGCGAACCGGAATCCGCCCAGCCCCGTGAGCCGCGCGCCCGGCGGCGACGGCATCGCGCATCGCTCCCGCCATCAAGACCGGATCGGCCGCGCGGGAAACCGCGCTCGCAAGCAGGACCCCGTCGCAGCCGAGCTCCATCGCTAGGGCGGCGTCCGATGCGGTCCCGATGCCGGCGTCGCAGATCACGGGGACACCGGCCCCCTCGACGATGATCCGAAAGTTGTAGGGATTGCGAATCCCCGAGCCGGAGCCGATCGGCGATCCAAGCGGCATGACGGCGGCGCAGCCGACCTCTTCTAAGCGGCGCGCCACGACCGGGTCGTCGGTGGTGTAGGGCAGGACGATGAAGCCGTCGGCGACAAGCTCCTCGGCAGCGACCAAAAGCTCAGGCGCGTCGGGCAGCAGGGTGCGATCGTCGCCAATGACCTCGAGCTTGATCCAGTCGGTCTGAAAGGCCTCGCGGGCGAGCTTCGCCGTCTGAACCGCGTCGCGAGCCGTGTAGCAACCGGCTGTATTGGGGAGCACGAAGAGCCCAAGCCGCTCGATCGCCTCGGTGACGGATCCCTGCGCCAGCGGATCGATTCGCCGCAGCGCCACCGTCACGATCTCAGTCTCCGACGCCTCCAGCGCGCGCTCCATCTGCTCTAGCGAGCGAAAGCCGCCGGTGCCGACGATCAGGCGCGAGCGCCATTCCCGTCCGCCCATCGTCCAACCCGCCACGGCTGCATCACTATCCGCCCTGGACGGCATGAACCACCTCCACCCTGTCGCCATCAGCCAATCTGCGCTCGGACCACTCTGACCGCGGAACCACCTCGCCGCCCAGCGCCACCGCCACTCCTGACGACCCAACGCTCTGGTCAAGCGCCGTCACCGCATCGGCGACCGATGACCCCGCTTCCATCTCAACCGGCTCGCCGTTCAGCCATACGTTCATCCCGCCACCGCCGGCGATTGCTCAAAGCGTGATGGCGAGGCGGCACTCAGCTCTTGCGGCAGCCCCTCACCCATTAGCGCGGCACGCACACCGGTCGCGGTCAGGGGCGCAAGGAGGATGCCGTTGCGGAAGTGTCCGGTGGCCAACACCAGGCCCGGCATCGCCCCCGGACCGACAAGTGGCGAGTTGTCGGGTGTCCCCGGTCGCAGGCCCGCGACCGCCCGCTCGAGCTCCAGCTCCGCGATGCCGGGAAACGCCCGGTAGGCCTCGCGAAGAATCTCATGCACCCCGCCGACCGTGACCCGGGTGTCGAATCCGAGCTCCTCGACGGTGGCGCCGGCGATCAGCCGACCGTCGGCGCGGGGAACCATGTAGATGCGCTCCGACGCGACGATCCGGCCCATGAGAGGTGCTTCCGACAGGCCCCGCATCGTCACGATCTGCCCCTTCACTGGCCGCACCTGCGGCAGCGTCCCATCCGGCAACCAATCCACGGCGCCGGACCACGCACCGGCGGCCAGCACCACATGCAAGCCGCGGTGGCTGCATCCGTCCGCTGTCACGACGCCGGCGAGCCGGCCGTGTTCGACCAGTGCTTCTGTGACCTCCGCGCCAGTCTCGATCACGACTCCGGCGTGCTCGCAGGCCAGCACCAACGCTTGGACGAGCGCACCCGGATCCACGCTGTACTCGTGCGGGGCATGGACTCCGCCCGCCACCGAAGGCGCCAGTCCCGGCTCCAGGGCGCGGCACTCGCGGCCAAGGAGCCACTCGCACTCCAGGCCGAGGTTTCGCATCAGCTCGAAGCGACGCCGAAGTTCCCCAGCCTCATCAGGATCCAGGGCAATGTGAAGCGCGCCGGAGCGGATGAAACCGGTCGCGCTGCCGCTCGCCTCAGCAAGTTCAGCCGCAAACCCGGGCCAGGCTGCATGGGAGGCAAGCGCCGCAGCCAACAGGCCCTCCTCGCCCCAGGTGGCTTCGCCAACCGGCGCCAGCATCCCCGCTGCCACACCGGATGCTCCCGCACCGGGCGCGTGGCGCTCCAGGACGCGGACGCGCAGGCCCGTCTGCGCAGCCCGCCAGGCGCAGGCAAGGCCGATCACCCCGGCGCCGACGATCACCGCGTCAAGTGGTCCATCTCCGTTTGCATCGTCCCTTTTGTCGGGCACGATTCCTGTTCCTCTCCGGGCGGGGTTTCGCCGCGCCATCCCTGCGCCGGCATTACCCGGTTCAGGTTCAGTCGGTCGGCGGCCCATGCCGCCCTCTCAGCCCGTTGGGTAGGGCTCCCGTTACGCGTTCGATGGTACTCGCGCAGGGGTCAACTCAGCCATACTCCCGGCGTGACTGACCCGCGAGTCGAGACGATTGAGCGCTTCTGGCGGGCCCTAAACGAGGGCGACGACGCAGCGCTTGCGGGCCAGATGGCGCCCGAGATCATCCTCGATTGGTCGCGCTCGCGAGCCCCCTATGCCGGAGTCATACACGGACACGCCGGCGCCCTGGGTTTTCTCCCTACCCTGCTTGATCCCTTTGGCGAAACTCGCCACGCTCACAGCAAGCCGGAACTGCTACCCGGCGACCAGGCGCTGGTCGAGGCCCGCCTGCAGGCCACCGGGCGCGGCAGCGGGGTGGCGATTGAAGCCCGTGGGGCCTTCCTCATAGATTTTTCCGGAACGCTGATCAGCCGGATGGCTGTCTTTCAGTCCGTGGCAGAGGCTTGGGGCCATGTCCGGCGCGAGCGCCTGGCGTCCGCACGTCTCTACTTCGTCTGCGAAGGACGACCTGGCAGCGGCGATCCCGAGCCCCTGCTTGAAGCAGCACTCGATGGCGGCGTGGACGTGATCCAACTACGCGAGAAGGCGCCGCGATGCGCCGAAGAGATGATCGCCCTGGCCGAGCCGTTTCGGAAAGCCGCCAGCGCCCACGGGGCCCTCTTCTTTGTCAACGACGATCCGGAACTGGTTGGACAATGCGACGCCGACGGCGTTCACTTGGGTCAGGACGATGCGCCCGTCTCGGCGGCGCGCGGCGTGTGCGGCCCTGGCGGGCTCATCGGCCTCTCGACCCATACAACGGCGCAATTCGATGCCGCCATCGCGGCTGAGGGCCCCGCTCGCCCAGACCAGGTCAGCGTTGGTCCCGTTTGGGCTACGCCCACAAAACCCGGCCGCCCGGCCGCGGGACTTGAGGTGATCGCCCACGCCAGCGCCCACGGTGGTGACATCCCTTGGTTTGCGATCGGCGGCATTGATACCGACAACATCGGCGAGGTCGCCGCCGCCGGCGCCGCTCGGGCCGTCGTGGTTCGCGCAATTCGCGACGCCGCCGACCCCAGGGCCGCGGCGCAGGCAATACTGGAGGCGCTCGATGGGTAGCCGTGACCGCAAGCGATCCGAGCGCCGCAAGCGCAAGCAGCGCTCGGGACTCAGCCGCGAAGAGCTTGAGGCTCGCCGCCTCGAACGTGAAGCCCGCACCGAGGCGAAAAACCAGGCCGTCCGCGACGAGCTTGAGCCGTTGGCCAAGGGCGAGCGGCCGACCGTCGTTACCGTTGCGGCGATCGTCTCGGCGGCGCTCGCGATCACCGTCGTCATCGCCTACGCGCTGGGAACGGAGGTCTCGTCGATCGACGACTTCGGCAACCAGACGGGGAGTCAGAAGGCGAGCGTCCTCAGCATCGTTCCCTCGCTCGCGATCCTCTCGGTAATGGCCTACGGCCTGTGGCGGGGGCGCTACTGGGCGGTGCTCGGATTCCAGACCCTGATGGTGCTGCTGATTGTCGTGGCCACGCTCTCCTTGCTGGCAGCCACCACGGGTGCCCAGGCCGTGCGCTACGGAGGCCTGCTCGTGATCGCTGCGCTCTTCTTCTTTCGCATGGTCAAGGCGATGGCCCGCATCCAGATGCCGGAACGCAGGACGTACAACTGACGGCGCCTTGTAGATAGAGTCGGCCCATGGCTGATTCCTACGATGTGATCGTGATCGGTGGAGGCCCCGGCGGTTACGTCGCGGCCATCCGCGCCGCCCAGCTCGGCCTCAACACGGCCGTTGTCGAGAAGGACAAGGCCGGCGGACGCTGTCTCAACTACGCCTGCATTCCGGCGAAGACGATGCTTCACACCGCTGAGGTCTTCGACGAGGCACAAAACAGCGCCGAGCTTGGCGTGAAGGTCTCGAAGGCGACGCTCGACTGGAAGGCCCTTGCAAAGCGCCGCGCCGACGTCTCGGCCGGCCTTTCAGGCGGCGTCGAGATGTTGTGGAAGAAGAACAAGATCACGGTGATCGAAGGCGAAGGCTCGCTGACCGACGACGCCAACGTCCAGGTGGGCGACGACGTCCACGAGACGAAAGCCGTGGTCCTTGCAACCGGTTCGGTCGCGATGCCGATTCCCGGCGTCGAGTTCGGCGGTCGCATTCTTGATACCTGGGGAGCCTGGTCGCTCGACGCCCAACCGAAGTCCCTGGCCGTGGTTGGCGCGGGAGCGTCCGGATCCGAGATCGCATCGGCCTTCATCCGCTACGGCACCGCCGTCACGTTGATCGAGATGGCGGCCCAGATCCTGCCGCTTGAGGACAAGGACTGCGCCCGGGTTGTCGAGCGCACCTTCAAGGCCCAGGGAATCACCGTCGCCACTGGCGCGCCCGTGGCCGACGTAGTCGACACCGGGAAGTCCGTTACCTTCAGCTACGGCGACGAGACCGGGGAGGCCGATTACCTGGTAATCGCCGGCGGCAGGGCCCCCGACGTCGAGCCGCTCAACCTCGCGGGCGCGAAGGTCGAGCTTGAGGAAAACGGCAAGATCAAGGTGGACGAACTCCAGCGCACGTCCAATTCAAAGGTCTATGCGATCGGCGACCTTGTTCGTGGCCCTGCCTTGGCCCACAAAGCGTCCGAGGAAGGCGTCGTTGCGGTCGAGACGATTGCGGACGCTCCGACCCACGCCGTGGACGTCAGCCTGATCCCGGGCGCCACGTTCTGCCACCCGCAGGTTGCATCGGTCGGGCTGACGGAGGCCGAGGCTAAGAAGGCGGGACACGACGTCAAAGTCGGCAAGTTCAAGCTCGGCGGCGTCGGTGCCTCCGCCGTGTACGACGATCGCGAGGGCATGGTCAAGATCGTCGCCGACGCGAAGTACGGCGAGATCGTCGGTGCCCACATCGTGGGTAACTCCGCCTGCGACATGATCAGCGAGATCGTCAACGTAATCGCGCTGGAAGGCGGCTACCAGGAGCTTGCGCGGATCGTCCATCCCCATCCGACGATCTCCGAAGCGATCCTCGACGCCGCTCGCGCGGTCGACGGCTGGGCGACCCACGCCTAGGCACTGCCCTGAGCGCCGAGTCCACCTTTTATTACGACCTCGGTTCGCCCTACGCCTATCTCGCGGCGGAACGAATCCATTCGGTGTTCGAGGAGGCGGCGGCGCCTCCACCGGTCTGGCGGCCTGTCCTGCTCGGCGGCCTCTTTCAACGCTTCGAGCGCAAAAGCTGGGGCAGTGGGGCGGGGCGAGACGAGGGGATGCGCGAAGTAGAGCGGCGGGCAGACGCCTACGGCCTACCCCCGATCCGCTGGCCCGAGGGCTGGCCCGGCAATTACCTGTTCGCGATGCGGGTCGCGACCTTCGCCACTGAGATCGGTCGTGGCGTCTCGCTCCCGCTCGCAGCGTTCCGGCAGCACTTCGCCGCTGGTCGCGACCTCACAGAACCCGACAACGTCCTGATCGCCGCGGCCTCCGCCGAGCTCCATCCCAAGGCCCTGACCGTCGCAGTCGGCCGGGATTCGATCAAGCAGGCGCTGCGATCGGCGACGGATGCGGCCGGAGACGCGGGAGTGATGGGAGTACCGGCGGTCGTCGTGGCCGGCGAGGTTTTCTGGGGTGACGATCGACTCGAGGACGCAGCGCGGGCGGCGGCATCCGCCTGACCGCCCGCTCGGATATCGTCGGGTGGCAGTGGAAGGCTCGACCGAGACCGCGCGTGGCAAGGTCATTCGCACCGAGCCCACCAAGCACCAGCGGGCGGCGGCACGCCGGGTCGCCGAGTCCAAGGCGACCATTCCGCACACCTACCTTGCAATTGATGCGGTTCTCGACTCCGAGCCGTCCGAATCCCAGATCGCGGGGGCCGTTGTCCACGCAACCGCGATGGCGCTGCGCGAGCACCCCCGCCTGAACGGCGCCTACAGGGACGGCGGATTCGAGTCCTACGGGCGCGTGAACATCGGCGTCGCGCTGGGCGACGGCCAGGACGTCGTTGTTCCTACGATCTTCGACGCCGACCAAAAGCAGCCGGATGCGATCGCCGCCGAGCTCGATGCCCTCACCGACCGAGCCGGGGACCTGTCATCGCCCGAGCTCGCAGGTGGAACGTTCACCGTCAGCATTCGCACCAAAGGCCGCGTGCGCTCTGCCGGCCCAATCGTCAGCCAGGGCCAGGCAGGCACCGTTGCGTTCGGTGCGATCGTTGATCGGCCCGTGGCCTCGGGGACCGACGTGGCAATCGCGCCCGTCATGACGATCACGCTGGCTTGCGATGCACGAATCATCGGTGTCGGCGACGGCTCTGCGTTCCTGGAATCGCTGCGCGGACTTCTGGAGGAATCGAGGCCACTCGGGTAGGAGCGCTCGGCGAGGTATCAGGAATGCCCGATCGAATCATCGACATCCCGCTGGAGTCGCTGCCGTTCGTTGACGAGCACTCCATTGACGTAGCCGCGACCCCCGAGGCCGTCTGGCAGGCGGTGGTGGGCGAGATTGAAGCGATCTCAGCCGGCAAGGTGTGGGCGCGATTCGCGCGGCTGCTGGGCTGCGTTCACACTGATGGCCGCGGCAAGGCCGGGCAAATCGGGTGGGTCATGCCCGGGTTCGTTGTCGCTCGCGCCGTCGAGCCCGGGTTGCTCGCGTTCATGGGACGGCATCGGTTTTCGACCTACGCCCTGATCTTCACCATGTTCGAGAAGCCGAGCGGCCTGGTCAAGCTGTGCGTTCAGACCCGAGCCGAGTTCCCTGGAATCAGGGGTCGCGCCTATCGCGCGGCCGTGATCGGAACTCGCAGTCACGTTGTGGTCACGGTCGGATTGCTTCGCCGCGCCCGCCGACGCGCCGAACGGGCGCGGGGGCGTCCCCCAAGCTGACGGCTGCCGTCCCGGCGGCCGCGCACGGGGTTGAAATGTCGTCAGGCGGGGGTATAGTCATCAGTACGGAACCACACCAGCCACCAGCTGGGTGGGTCCAGACATAGGGCGCCGGGGAAGACCCCTTGGCACCCATCGTCCAGTAGGCGCCGTCGAGGAGATCCCAAAGCGGCGAACACGGGAAGGCCGAGGGAGATCCCCGGAGCCGACCAGACACGAAGGGCGCAGAGATGATGCGATCAAACGGCGCTGTCGCGAGCGAACCCGCGGCTGCCTCAAAGCGTGCCGACACGGACGGGTCGGTGCACCCGCTCCCGGGTTCCTGGCTCAACCGCGACGACCGCGCGTTGCTACTGCGCTACATGGCGATGATGCGCACAGCCGAAGAGCGCGGCCTGACCCTCTACCGCCAGGGCAAGATCCCCGGATCCTTCTACGACGGCTGCGGCCAAGAGGCAATCTCGGTCGGATCGTCGTTCACGCTCGCGCCGCAGGATCGGATGTGCATCCTCCACCGCGATCTGGGCGCCCACTTCGTCCGCGGCGTCACCCCGGACCGCTACCTCGCCAATTACATGGGTCGGCAGGGCGGGCTCACCGGTGGGCGCGACGGCAATATGCATTTCGGCGATCCCAAGCTCGGTTGCGTTGGCATGGTTTCCATGCTGCCGGACATGGCGCTCGTTGCAACGGGAATGGCCTTGGCCTTCAAGACGCGAGGCGAGCCGCGCGTCGCGATGACCTACTTTGGCGAGGGCTCAACCGCCAACGGCCAGTGGCACGAGGCCATGAATATGGCGGGCGTCAGCCAGCTGCCGGTCGTCTTCATCCTTGAGAACAACGGGTTCGCCTACTCGACGCCGAACGAGCTTGAGTTCGCCGTCGATCCGATCGAGCGGGCCAGCACCTACGGCTTCCCGGGGGTCGGCGTCGATGGCAACGACGTCGAAGCGGTGTTCGAAGCCAGCAGGGTGGCCGTCCAGCGTGCCCGCGAGGGTGGTGGGCCGACGCTGATCGAGTGTCGCACGATGCGCATGCACGGCCACGGCGCGCACGACGATATGAGCTACGTGCCCGCTGGCGTCCACGAGGAGTGGGCCAAGCGCGATCCGATCGAGCTCTACGCCAAGCGCCTCGTTGCCGAGCACGGCTTCAGCGCGGACGAGGTTCAAACCATTCGGGCCGAGGTGACCGAGTACGTGGCGGAGTGTGCCGAGCGGGCGCTGGCGTCACCCATGCCCGATGGCAGCGACGCGCGTGACGGCGTCTTCGCGGAGCACGTCGAAGAGCTTGGCGACGGCAACGCTCCCTGGTCTCATTGGCAGCAGGTCGCCGGCACGTCAAGGCATGCGGCATGAGTGCCGTGGCCGAAGCGACGACGGGCGAGATGACCTACCTGGAGGCGATCTCCGACGCCCTTCGTGAGGAGATGCGGGCCGACCCCACGGTGATTTGCATCGGCGAGGACATCGGGGCCTTCGGCGGGGCCTTCAAGGTCACGGACGGGTTCATCGAGGAGTTTGGGGCGGCCCGTGTGATCGATACCCCGTTGGCGGAGAACGCGATCATCGGCGCTGCGGTCGGCGCGGCGATTGAGGGGCTGCGGCCAGTCTGCGAGATGCAATTCGCCGACTTCATCTCGTGCGGGTTTGACCAATTGGTCAACGTGGCGGCCAAGCTCCACTACCGGCAGCGGATTGCCGTTCCAATGGTCGTCCGGCTGCCCTCGGGCGGCGGTTTCTCCGGCGGGCCGTTTCACTCGCAAAACCCGGAGGCCTGGCTGCTTCAGGCACCTGGGCTGAAAGTCGTTGCCCCCGCAACCGCGGCCGACGCGAAGGGCTTGCTGACGAGCGCGATTCGCGATTCCAATCCTGTCTGCTTTCTCGAACACAAGGGCCTCTACCGCTCCGTCAAAGACGACGTCCCCGCCGGCGAGCACATCACTCCGATCGGCGAAGCGCGACTGGTGCGGGAGGGCTCCGACGTCAGCGTCATCACCTATGGGTCTGGGGTCCACCTCGCAACGCAAGCGGCAGACGAAATTGGCGGTGACATCGAGATCCTTGACCTGCGGACCCTGTGCCCCCTTGACCGCGAAGCGGTTCTGGCGACGGCTCGCAAGACCGGCAAAGTCCTCGTGACGCACGAAGCGACACGCTCATGCGGCGTCGGCGCCGAGGTCGCTGCCCTGATCTCCGAGGAGGCCTTCGAAGATCTCGACGCGCCGATCCGCAGGCTGACCGCACCCGACGTCCCAATCCCGTTCAGCCCACCGCTGGAGCAGGCCGTGCTGCCGCAACTGGTGGACATGAAGGAGGCGCTCGATGAGCTCATCGCCTACTGAGACGATGGTCGAAGTCTTGATGCCACAGATGGGGATCTCGGTCAGCGAGGGAACCATCATCGAGTGGCGCAAGGCGGTCGGCGAGGAGATCGCGGCCGACGAGACGATTTGCGAGGTCACCACCGACAAGATCGACGTCGAGATTCCGGCGCCGGCAAATGGAGTCCTGACCGAGATTCTGGCCGAGACCGGAGAAACACTGCCAGTCGGCGCGCCGATGGCGCGGATCGCGACGGGCGTGGCGGGCGTGGCCCCTGCCGCTGAGCGGCCGCCGACGGAGACATCGAACGGCGAGGCAAACGCTGAGGCCGACCGGTCGGCCTTCGTCTCCCCGGTAGTGCGCCGGATCGCCGCCGAGCATGGGATTGATCTGAGCCAGGTCGAGGGCCAGGGAGTCGGAGGCCGCGTTCGCAAGAAGGACCTGCTCGCCCACCTTGGTCTGGGCGAGATGCCAACTGATCAGCCCAAGGCTTCATCGCGGCCGCTTCACACAGAGTCGCCTTATGTTCCGGATGCCCCTGCTGCGCAGACGAATGGCCACGCCGGTGGCAGCGAAGGGCGTCAGCCGATGACGCCGATGCGCAAGGCGATCGCCGAGCACATGGTCGCGTCGCTCCAGACTTCGGCCCACTGCACGACGGTGGTTGAGGTCGATTTCTCGGCCGTCGCGAGCCGCCGGGCCGAGCTCAAGGAGTCCTACACGCGGCGCGGAGTGCCGCTCACATACCTGGCGTTTGTGGCCCGCGCGGTCGTCGCGACGCTGGAGGAGTTCCCGGTCCTGAACGCGTCCGTCGAAGGCGACGAGCTGATCTTGCACGGACCGATCAATTTGGGCATCGCCGTTGCCCTCGACGAGGGTTTGATCGTGCCCGTCATTCGTGACGCTCAACGACTCTCGCTTGAAGGCACCGCGGCTGCAATCGCCGATCTAGCCGAGCGCGCGCGAACCAAGAAGCTCGCTCCCGACGATGTCCAGGGCGGAACGTTCACGATCACTAACCCCGGGCAGTTCGGCGCCGTCTTGGCGACCCCGATCATCAACCAGCCACAGGTGGCGATCCTCGATCTGGAGGCGATCGTCAAGCGGCCGGTGGTGATCGACGATGCGATCGCGATCCGTCCCGTCGGCTTTTTGCCGATGTCCTGGGATCACCGCGCGCTCGACGGCGCCGAGGCGGCGCGGTTCTTGGGGCGGGTCAAGGATCGGCTGGAACAGGGCGCGCTGGCATGACCCCACTGGCCGCACCCGTTGCCGGCGCAACGGAGCACGAATCGGTAAGCGTGATCACCGGTGCGCGAAGCGGCGCAAAGATGATCGTCGCGATCGATTCAACCCGGCTGGGACCAGCGCTCGGCGGCGCCAGGCTCTGGCACTACGACGACGAGTCGGACGGCATCAACGACGCGCTGCGGCTCTCTTCGGCGATGACCCTGAAGGCGGCGGCGGCGGGGCTCGACCTTGGCGGCGGCAAGGGAGTCATCTGCGCACCCTCGGGGGCCGCCCCGCACGGCGACGAGCGACTGGACATCCTGGATGACTTCGGCGACTTGGTCGAGTCCCTCGACGGCGCCTACATCACCGCCGAGGACGTCGGGACATCAACCGCCGACATGGTTCGGATCCGAACGCGAACCAACCACGTCACCGGTCTTCCCGTTGAGTGCGGGGGCGCGGGTGACCCAAGCCCGTTCACGGCCCTGGGTGTGCAGGCAGCGATGCGTTCGGCCGCCCGCCACGCCTTTGGCAGCTCCGGTCTCGCCGGGCGCCGGGTTTGCGTGATCGGCCTCGGCCACGTCGGGTACCGGTTGGCGCGCAACGTCGGACGGGCGGGGGCGGCTCTGACCGTCTCCGACATCAACCCTCGCAAGCAGGCGCTTGCGGAACCGCTTGGCGCTCGCTGGCTTGCGCCCGCCGAGGCGCTCCGTGCCCAGGTCGAGATTCTCGCGCCGTGCGCCGTTGGCGGCGCGATTCACGCGACCAACGTTGACGAGCTCGAATGCCGGATCCTCTGCGGCGCAGCCAACAATCAACTCGACGGCGCCGGACTTGCCGACCGACTTGCCGAACGCGGGATCCTGTACGCGCCGGACTTCATCGCCAACGCCGGCGGCCTGATCAACGTCTACCGCGAGCTGCGCGGATACGGCGCCGAGCGCGCAAGCCAGATGACGCTTGAAATCGAGGGGACTATGGACCGGATCTTCGCTCGCGCCGCCGCTGAGAGGCAAACACCGCTCGACGCCGCCATGGCCCTTGCCAACGAGCGGCTCGACGTCTGACCCGGTCGATGGCATGAAGGGGCTCGGCGTCCATCGACCGACCGGCGCCTGCTGATGGGAGACTTCGAGCCGTGAAGCAGCGACCCAACGTGTGGGTGGTCCGCGCCGGCCAGGTGCCCTACGCCGACGCACGTGTCGAGCAGCAGCGGATCTGCGCCCTGCGAGCCGAGGGCGCCGTGCCCGATGTTCTGCTGCTCTTGGAACACCCGCCCGTGTATACGAAGGGCCGCCGTTCGGAACCTGGGCACCTGCCGATGGGTGAGGACTGGTACCGCATGCAGGGGATCGAGGTCACCGACACCGATCGCGGCGGTCAGGTCACCTACCACGGCCCGGGCCAGCTCGTGGCATACCCGATTGTCGATCTCGGCGCCCGCGACTCGGACGTGCAGAGGTTCGTCCGCGACCTGGAGGCGGTGATGATTGCCGCTCTCGGTGATTTCGGCATCCCGGCCCAGATCTTTCCCGGCCTGACCGGCGTTTGGACCGCCGGGGAGCCCCCAATTGCGCCCGGGGACCTGGGGCCGCAGCGAACTCCGATTGGCCCGGGCACGCTGCCGGGCGGCACGGCTCGAAAGATCGGCTCGATCGGGATCCACGTCAGCAAGGGAATCACCACTCACGGGCTTGCCATCAACGTGAACAACGACCTGCAGCCATTTGAGTGGATCGTTCCGTGCGCCATCGACAACGTCAAAATGACATCAGTTGGACTTGAGCTGGGCGGCGCCCAGGACATGGGGACGATGGCGGATGTCTTCGTTGCCAGATTTGCCGAGATATTCGATCGCGAGCCCGTGGAGGTCGAGACAACGCGACTCGACGGGGTGCACGCGTGAACTACGCCGAGGCCCATGCCTACGCGCGTGAGAAGGGTGTCTCGCGACCGCTCTATGCGGTTGTCCGCGGAGTCGCCGTCCCGTTCATGCGCTTGTGTTGGGGGCTTCGAATCGAGGGAGCTGAGCACGTCCCGGTCGAGGGAGCGGCCATCATCACGCCGAATCACAAGAGCTTCTTCGACTCGTTCTTTCTTGCAGCGGCCACCAAACGTCAGCTCCGCTTCATGGGCAAGTCGGAGCTTTTCCAGGGACGCAAGGGCAAGCTCCTGATTGGCCTCGGCGCGTTCCCGGTCAATCGTGGCAGCGCCGACGCCGAAGCGATGGCAACGGCCCGGGTGATCTTGGCCCAAGGCGGGTTGCTCTCGCTGTTTCCAGAGGGAACCAGGGTGCGGGATCCCGAGGGCCTGGGGCAGCCAAAGCGCGGCGCGGTCAGACTTGCGCTGGAAACCGGCGCACCCTTGATCCCTGCGGCCATCACCGGCACGGAGAAGCTGTTTTTGGGACCCCTGCCCAGGCCACGCACCGTTCGGGTCGCCTTCGGCGAGATGATCCCGGTGGACCAGATGCTGGCGACTCCCGAGGCAGCGGGCGAGGTCCTGGACGAGCGGCTGTGGCCCCAGGTGGAGGAGGAATTCGGGCGCCTGCGAGCACACCCCGGTCTGATTGCCGCTGGGGTCGCCGCGCTGGGGCTGGGTGCGGGCATCGCGGTCCGGCGCCAGCGGGCAAACCGCAAGTCACGGTGGCGACGATGAGTGCAGGGCGGCCGCGGGCCGTGGACTGGCGCTAACGTGGACGAGATGCCTTCACCCGCAACCCCAGAGCGCATCCACGTGACGCGTTCGCGCTCCAAGCCAGGCGGCAGCCAGGTCGAGGGCGGGCTGCCGTTTCGCGGCCGCAAGCCGCCTTGGCTCAAGGTACCCGCCCCCGGCGGCCCCACCTATCGAAAGCTGAAGAGCGCGATCGCCGAAGAGGGGCTGCATACCGTTTGCGAGGAGGCGGCCTGCCCCAATGTCGGCGAGTGCTGGGAGCGCGGCACGGCGACGTTCATGATCCTCGGCGACGTCTGCACCAGGCGTTGCGGCTTTTGCAATGTCCAGACCGGCGTACCCACCTGGAACGACCCGCTCGAGCCGTTGCGAGTCGCAAACCAAGTCAAGAAGATGGGCCTTGTCCACGCGGTGATTACCTCCGTTGACCGCGACGATCTGCCCGACTATGGGGCCAGCGCCTTCGTCGGCGTCATCCGATCGATCAGGCACCAGGCGCCAGGCTGCAAAGTGGAGATCCTGACCCCCGACTTCCGCGGGCAAGAGATGCCACTTGCGAAGGTGATTGACGAGCGCCCCGACGTCTTCAACCACAACGTTGAGACGGTTCCCCGCCTGTACTCCAAGGCGCGACGCGGTTCCAGCTTCAAGCGGTCGGCGCGAGTGCTGCAGATGGCGAAGGAAATGGGTGGTAACGATGTCGTGACCAAGTCGGGTCTGATGGTGGGGCTCGGCGAGACCTTCGAGGAGATGCTCGAGACCTTCGGCATGCTCCGCGAACACGACGTTCAGATCCTGACCGTGGGCCAGTACCTGCGGCCAACCGAAAACCACCTGCCGATCGATCGCTACTGGCACCCGGATGAGTTCGCAGCGCTCGAGGATGCCGCCTACGCCATGGGCTTTGATGCGGTGGCGTCGGGTCCGCTGGTTCGCAGCTCGTACCACGCCGACGAGGCCGCGGCAAAGGCGGCTGGATCGCTGGCCGCCGTCTAGGCTCCTCTCCTTCTGCTCCCGCTCAAGGACAACATCCCGACGCTGCGATTTCCGATCGTCACGGTCGTCCTGATCCTGATCAATATCGCCGTCTTCGGCTGGCAGCTGTCGCTTTCCAGCGATTCAGATTCGAGCAGTTCGCCGAAGATTGCCGGGCTCTCCGAATACGACGAGCGCACGCTTGAGCTGGGAGCTATTCCCTATCGACTTACCCATCCCGGCAAGGAGTGCGGTGTTGTGCCTCGCAAGCCGGAAGGCAAGCCGCGGCCTGGACGATCCGATCGTCTGCGAAGGCTCGGCGGAACGACGCAAGGTCGAGGAGACGCCGGGAACCAAGATCGTCGATCTCCAATCGGCGCTGTTTTTGCTGACCATCGTCACGTCAATGTTCATGCACGGGGGCTGGCTCCACCTGATCGGAAACATGCTCTTCCTCTGGGTTTTTGGCAACAACGTCGAGGACCGCCTGGGCAAGGTGCGCTTCCTGGCCTTCTACCTCTTGGCTGGGGCGGTGGCGGTCTATACACAGGCGCTGGTTGACACCTCATCTACCGTGCCCACGATCGGCGCCAGCGGGGCGGTCGCCGGCATCCTCGGCGGCTACATCCTGCTGCACCCGCGCGCGCGGGTTGTAACCCTTGTGTTCATCGTGTTCTTCGTAACGTTGATTGAGATTCCGGCTGTGATCCTTCTGGGCATCTGGGCGGCTCTGCAATTCCTGCCCGCGCTCGGGCAGCTTGGCGCCGGGGGACTTGACGGCGGTGGCGTCGCGTACCTGGCCCATGTCGGTGGCTTCCTCTTCGGCCTGGCGATGATCAAGCTCTTTGTCGCGAGCCGCCGGAACCAGGCCCCGGCACTGGCGCGCGGCTGATGGATCCCGCAACCAGGGCAGCGATTCTTGCCGGTGGGCTGATCTTCGTGCTCTTCTTCGCCGGGATGACGCTGGTCGTACTAGCCCAGGACGGATTCAACGTCCTGATCGTGCCGTCCCTGCTCATCGTGGCCCTGCTTGGCATCGCGATTTGGGGGGCAATCAACAGCCCGCCGGATAACCGGCGCTAGGCGCGGTGTTGCGGCTCAGCGCGGAAGGCCTCGCACCAGCCGCCGAAAGACGCCCTTCAGCGTGGCCTTGCCGTAGGTGTGGCTGCCGTTGGCCTCGGTCGTGACGGCGAGGCCAATCCGGTGGCGCCCGCGGGTAATCAGCGCAACCTGATGATCGACGGCGCCACTGCCGGACCCCCAGCCCCCCTTGAAGTGAATCCGCCACCCTGGTGGGCGCACCGCGCCGATCCCCCAGCGCTGAGTGGGCGTGATCTGGGCAAGCTGGCGCAGCGCGTAGCGACGATGGCGCTCAGGCAAGAAGCGAC
This sequence comes from uncultured bacterium, assembly GCA_963701205.1. Lineage (GTDB taxonomy): Bacteria > Actinomycetota > Thermoleophilia > Solirubrobacterales > 70-9 > JALZKA01. The sequence goes on from OY969575.1 coordinate 948,710, forward strand.
GCAGGTTCCGCATGAACAGGGCTTGGTCTTGCGCCGTCGTCCGGCAGAGTCCCCAAACCGAGTGCCACTCAAAACTCCGCATCCGGGCCCTACGCACAAGGTCCTCGATTGGACCGCGACCCAGCATGTCGCGCACCTGCGTGGCCGCGTTGCTGTCCGATCGACGGATCATTGGTTTGAGGAGCCTGTGGTCCGACTCAACCAGCGCTCGATGGGCGACCGTGCGCTGGCGTAGGTAGGCGACCAGCAGCATCACCTTGAATGTGCTTGCCATCGGAACGCGGTGATGGCCGTCAAATCGGTGGAAGCGGCCCTTCATGTCATAGACGCTGAATGTCACCCGTCCGGTACGTGACTTGGCGTAGCTGCGAGCGCTCTTCACATCCGGGCGCCAGGCCCGCGCCTCCTGGAAGCCGATCTCGCGGTTGCCGGATGAAACCGTCGCTCGCTGGTCGGAAGCGGCGGTTTTTGTGACGCCGATCAAACCGAAAACAAGCGCTGCGAGCAGCAAGGATGCCTGCGCTTGGTGTTTCACGGCGTGAGGATAGAACCGCTCACCTGAACTGCGGCTTCGAGGACTACTGATTTCGGGACGTCTGGATTGTCGATCCACCACAAGATGAGCCCTGCAAGGCCGCTGGTCAGGATTGCGGCAACGGGCTCAGCCGATCGCTGCGAGATCGCGGTTTCCCGTTCAGCGATAAAGGCCGTGAGAACCTCTCGCGCGCGGGCGCTGACCCTGCTTCGCGCGGTCTGAATTCGCCTGCCGCCGGAGTGATCGCGAAACAGCATCAACCAGGAAGCGGAATTCGCTCGGGCGTACTCGAGCCAGCCGTCAAGAACGGCTGCGACAAGCTCCTGCCTGGACCCATCGGGAACATCGATCGCGAGAAACTTCGGCAGGTCCTCCTCGTGCCTGCGAAGCAGCGCCAAATAGAGGTCCTCCTTCGATTCGAAGTGGCGATAGACGATCGGCTTGGTGACGCCGGCGGCAGACGCGATGTCCTCGATCCGCGTCGCGGCGAACCCGTGGGCACCGAAAAGAGTCCGAGCCTCCACCAACAGCCGGTCGCGCCGTTCTCCGGCACTCATCCGGGTTCCGAGCTTTTGCTCCGCCACCATAGTTACCCGATAGTAACTTAGGTGCTAGATTGAACGCCATGGACGACCTCGAAGCAGCACCCACGGCCGTGACAGTTGACCCCGTGCATGGCGTTCGCTATGCGTTCGAACGACGCGGCGACAACCTCTACGTCGAGACCTGGATGGAGGCGGGCGGCATGCTGCCAAAGCACTACCACCCGATCCAAAAAGAGGAGTGGTTTGCCATCGAAGGCGAGATGGAGATCTATCTGGACGGCAAATGGTGCCGGATGGATCCCGCAGATGGCAAGGCTGTCGTCATGCCCGGCGCGGTCCACGCGGTCCGCAACCGAACCGACGGGGCGATCCACCTTGGCGCCGAGGCATTCCCCGCACTGGATCTTGAGGAGTTTCTGACCGATAGCGCCAGAGCGGCCCGCGAGGGGCTGTTCATGAAGGGTGGGATCCCAAGGAGCTGGCGCGGCTTGAAGTGGGCGGCCGGGTTCCTTGCTCGACACGAAGACCAGACGGTGATGACCTTCCCGCCCCGGTTCGCCCAGCGGATGCTGCAGCCACTCGCGAAGCTCGGGAACTAGTCGCGCGGATCCTGGGTTGCGCAACGGGCCAACCCAGCATCACCCGCAAGGGCCCGCGAGTGGGACAGCGCGGAGTCCTGGATAGCGGGATCCCGGATCACGGCAAGATCGGCGGCAAGCGCCGCCATGCCCGCCTCGTATGCGTCCAGGTAGGCGGCGGCTTGGACTTCGAGTTGTGGAGGAACGTCGATACGCCGCATGCTGGTGATCGCGCCACGCCGGGTTGGGACTTCAACTTCGTCAACGAACCGCTGGACCTGGGCATTGGTCGGCGGATCGTCGGGGTCCGGTCGACCGTACTCCTGGCGCTCAGCACGATCGAGAGCGCGATCCGTTGCAAAACACACGTCGTTGAACCGCTTGCGCGCCGCCTCGGTCGAGTGGCCCTCCGGCGCCTCGAGGTCTGGCAGGAAGCGCTGGGCCCGTTGCTCATCGTCGCCCCCGCATGCCGACAGCGCAAGCGCCACGAGCAACAGAGACGAAATGTAGATCGCGAGCTTCAGCGGACCCGTGCCTGTCGCGCTACCGGCAGGGTCAACGTCACGTCGCCAATCATCGCTGTCGAGGCGAAGTTGTCGCGCCGCAGGTAGCTTGAATCGTCCTGCAGGATCTCGAGCAGAATCTGGTGCCCCGGGCGGAAACGCCAAGAGTTGCCGAACATCTCATAGGCGGCAACATCGCCGGTCGGATCCGGTGAGACCGCCCGGTAGGCGCCGCGGTCAACCAGGGTCCAGGTGCCGTCAGGCGCTACGTCCCAGAGTCGGCTATTGAGCTCGATGTCGGGCGTGATCGCCGTGTATTCGATCCGCAGCCGCGGCAGGCCGGCGGTGGTGAACGCCCGTCGGACCGGTGCCCTGTAGGTGGCAACACCGGGCGGCGGGGTCGCACCGGCGTGGATGCACCCGCGCCCCATCTGGGAGAGGACCACCGGATCGAGCTGCGGCCCGCGCGGGTCGTTGAGCGGCGAGGTTGTCTGCTGCGTGCCGCTGAAATCGAAGCGACGCTCGATCGGATGTAGCCGGCCCCACCGTCGGGCCTTGAGGACCGGGCCGAAGCGCTTGGTGTCGCAGCGTGTGACAGCCGAGGAGACGCCGAGCCGGGGCTTGGGCCCGCGGCCGCGCAGGTAGTGATCGAGCATCCGAGTTCCGAGTGTGTGAAATTGGCGCAAATCGGGAATCTTGACCTGAGCAGTGAGGTGCTCAAAGTCGCCGAAGTACATGCCGATTGGGTAGCGGGAGTCCGCCGCGCGAAGTTTGCGGTACATCCGTAGCGGCTCGATAGCGCTGAAGATCGGGTCGGTCCAGCCCTGCGCGGCGAGCACCGGAATCCGCCGCACGCGGTCCTTATGGAGTGCCCGGAAGAAGCCATCCTGGTAGAAGGCGGAGCGTCGCTTGGTCAGCTCGCGCTTCGCCGTCGGAGTGATCGGGTCGCTGGGATTGTCATAGGGCTCTCCGACGTTGAAGCGGGCAAGCCAAGAGATGACCTCTGGAGTGAACTTGGTCCCGGCTGTGGCGAGGAAGCCGTCTACCAGGGTCTGCTTGCCGACCCCGAACGTCGCCGAAGCCGTCGCCCGATCGACGCCCGAGGAGACGTGGTGGCCGCTCGGCGCCAACGCGTAGAGCAAGTCGGTCCAGGTGTATTGCGGCACCGCCGCGGCAAGCCGCAGCAGCCTCCCTGCAGGGCTGAGCCAGCTGCCATACCTGGACGCCCCGTCGCCGCGGGTGGTGAGCAGAAGCCAGGTCTGCCCGCCGCCGTAGGAGCTGCCAAGCGCAGCGATGCGACGCGGCTTGATCCGAGCGAGCCGCTCGGTGCTATCGCGGTCGTCGACGAGTAGGCCGGTGAGGTAGCGAGTGTCCTCGACTTCAAGGTCCTTGCTCGCCAGCCCGATCTGGCCGCTCGAGTCGCCGTTGCCACGTGCGCTGTAGTTGAGCACCGCGAAGCCCCGCGAGGCAAACCAGACGTTGTTCCAGCGCACCGTCTTGTACTCGACCCCGGCCCGGTCGGGTCCCAACCCCCGCCGGGTCTCACTCATGTACTCGGTCTTGGAGCTGAGGAAGCCATGCAGAAAGACGACGAGCGGCAGACGGCGGCCACTGGCGCCAGCCGGCAGGGTGAGCGTCGCGTCCAGCTCGGTGCCGTCGAAGCTTTCCACCCTGCCGCTGCAGATCCGGTATTTGACCCGCCGCGAGCGGTCGGCCTCGGCGCTCTCACGCCGCTCGCATCCAGCCTTCAACCCGGCGAGCGGGTCAACTGCTGCGGCAGCGGGGTGTGGCGAGGCGAGCGCAAGCGCCGTAGCGAGCGCCACCGGAAACGCGATGCGGATGCCGCCGATGCGCACGGCGCAAGCGTAAGGGCTTCACCTCTGCGAGTGCGCCAGTTGCGTTGCGCGCGTAACGACCCAATGCGTTGCCGCTACTAGCCGACGAGCTCGATCCGCTCGACCAGCGCCGCCACCGTCCTCCGCCGCTACCGTTGGTTTCGTGAGCAGCGCCACCAGACGCGGGCGGATCGCGATCGCGGCGGCGCTGGTCCTGCTGGCGGGTGCTGCGGGCGCGCGGGCCGCATTCCCCGACGATCCTCCGAACGATCCCCTCTACGACGCCAGTCCGCTGCCCAACTACGCCAACGAGCAGTGGAATCTTGCCAGCCCGGCCGCGGGCTTCGACCGCGGGATCTCGATCGATCGTGCCTGGGCCCTGACCACCGGCAAAGGAGCGACGGTCGCCGACATTGACGTCGGCGTTGACTTCCGCCAGCCCGACCTGAGCGGCCGCTGGTCCCGAAACCCGGGCGAGAACGGCATTGCGCCGGGGGGGGCTGCGCGGGCGGGCAACGGCATCGACGACGACCGCAACGGCTTTGTCGACGACTGGCGCGGCTGGGATTTCTACGACGGCGACAACAACGCTACCTCCGACACAGCGAACGGCCACGGGACCAATGTCGCCGGGGTGCTCGGCGCGGCCACAGACAACGGCATCTCAGTCGCCGGGATCGCGCCGGACGCCCGCATCCTTGCCGTTCGTACCTCGGACAACATCCTGCACCGCGGCTCGCGGCTGGCCGAGGCGATGGTGTACGCGGTCGATCAGGGCGCCGACGCGCTCAGCATGAGCCTAGGCGCGGACTCCTTCCCGAAGGCGCTGCGGCGCGCCGCCGACTATGCGTACCGCAAGGGCGCCGTAGTTGCCGTCGCCTCCGGCAACGAGTTCCACTTCCACCACCACTACCCGCAGTCGCAGGACCACGTGCTCGCCGTGGGCGGCATCAACCCGGACACCGCCGACCTGCGCGCCACGGACCCCAACCTGGCCCCGATTGCAGCCGACTTCACTGTGCACGCCTCCTACTCCGATTACGGCCCCCACCTGGACGTAGTCGCTCCGACCCAGATCCCCACCGTCAATTTCGGCGGCGGAAATCAGCTCAAGTGGTCCGGGACCTCGGCGGCAACCCCTCACGTTGCTGCCGTCGCGACGCTGATGGCCGCCCGTGCCAAGCGGATCGGTCTCGTTCTACGCCCCGGCGAGGCGCTCGAGGTTATCCGCATGAGCGCCGACGATCTCGACGACCCCGCCAACGGCTACGCCCCCGGCTGGGATCTGCTCTCGGGTTGGGGTCGCGTCAACGCCTACGAGGCGGTGCGCATGGTTCGCCGCGACCACCTACCGCCTGTGCCCGACATCCGCAGCCCGGGTTGGTACCGGCCCTACGCGGGCGCTGCCGCGCGGGCGATCTCGATCAGGGCGAAACTCTCCAGTCGCTCGGCCACCCAATGGACGATCGAGATCGGTGAAGGCGAGCAGCCGGAGTCATGGCAGGAGGTCTCCTCGGGCGGCGCCAGCCAGCGCAACAAGAAGGTCAGTGCAACCCTGCGCCGACTCGCCGACGGTGGCTACACGCTGCGAATGTCTGCCACCGACGCCAACGGCAACGTCGGCGAGGACCGTGCCTACTTCGAGGTCCTGCCACAGGCCCAGCGAGTGCATCGAGGCTATCCGCGACTGCTCGGCACGTCCGGCGAGGCCTCGCCGCAGCTCGCCCAGCTCGACCGCCACCGAGGCAAGGAGATAGTCTTGGCCACCGCCGACGGGGCGTTGCGCGTCTACTCGGGTCGCAGCGGACGCCAGCTCCGTGGCTGGCCGCAGTGGATGAAGCGCGCCCCCGGCTCGGGCCCGGCCGCACGCCGGATCGGCACGATCCGCAACGGCTATGCCGGAACGCCCGCGATCGGCGATATCGTCGGCGGCCCGAGGCCTGAGGTGGTCGCCGCCGGACTCGACGGTCGCCTCTACGCCTACAGCCGCCGCGGGCGCCTTCTGGACGGCTTCCCGTTCCGGATCAACCTCCGCGGCACCGCCTCCGACGGGAGACTTGAGTCCGCGATCTTCGCCAGCCCGGCCCTTGTCGATCTACGTGGTAACGCGAAACTAGAGGCCGTCTTCGGCGCCACCGATCAGCGGATCTACGCCGTCAACGGACATGGGCGCGAGGTTCGCGGCTGGCCGGTGCTTGCCCGCGATTCGGCGAGCGGCGGGGACGTCACCAAGATCCTCTCCTCGCCCGCAATCGGTGACCTCGACGGCGACGGTTCGCCTGACGTGGTCGAGGCGACCGCCGAGGCCTACGGCGCGACGCCCTCGACAAGCGGGCGGGTCTACGCTTTCGACGCCCACGGCAAGCTCCTGCCCGGCTGGCCCATCGCGCCGCCGGCGTTGGCCGCCAACTCGATCCCGCTTGTTGGCGAGGGTGTGCCCGTCTCGCCCTCGCTCGCCGACATCGACGGTGACGGTGACGACGAGGTCGCCGTCGCCGCTTTCACCGGCCAGCCAGAACTCTACGACGGTGACGGCACCCGGCTCAGCGGTGCCGGCGGCCAGAGCCGCTTCCAGACCACCGGCAGGGGTGTGTTGTCACCTGCAGATGCTCCGGGCGTGCTGGCTCTTGGCGCCAACGGCGCCTTCGGACGCACCGAGCGCGGCGGTCCGCTGCGGTTTTTCGGTGGCATCGTCGACAACCGCCTCGTCCAGGCCCAGCTCCAGCCTGCAACCCCGATCGCCTTCGAGCACCTGCTCGGCGGCTGGGACGCAACTTCCGGTGCCTGGCTCGACGCCTTCCCCATCCCCACCGAAGGCTGGGAGATCCTCACCTCACCGGCGATCGCCAACGTCGACCGCCACCAAGGGGAGGAAGTCCTCAACGGCACCAGCGGCAACATGCTCCACGCCTTCAAGCCCGACGGCAGCGAGCCGACGGGCTGGCCGAAACAGAGCGGCGGCTGGCTGCTCGCCTCACCGGCGGTCGGCGATGTCGACGGGGATCGCCGTAACGAGGTCGTGGCCGTCACCCGTGACGGCTACCTGTTGGTCTGGAACACGCCGTCAAAGGCATCTGCGAGCCAGTGGCCAAGCTTCCGCCACGACGTCCGAAACACGGGCCGCTACGGGCCGCCGCTGGGGCCCTGACCGCGCCCCGGCCTGTCAAATCCACGGCCTCAACCTAGATCCATCGAACCAGAACAGCCTGGACCGACGCCGCGGCGACATCAACAATGCCCCGGCAATGGAGCCAGCCGGAATCGAACCGGCGACCTCCTGCTTGCAAAGCAGGCGCTCTGCCAACTGAGCTATGGCCCCAACACTCCGATTGTAGGTAGGCTGCCCGCGCGTGTCCGGCCTGCTCATCAAGCGCGATGACCTCCGCCAGACACGGATCTCTGATGAGGAGGCTCCCGAGGTGGGCGAGGGACAGGCATTGCTCGCGGTCCGCGACTTCGGGATGACCGCAAACAACGTGACCTACGCCGTCATGGGCGAGATGATGTCCTACTGGGACTTCTTTCCCGTCGCTGACGGCGACTGGGGACGCCTGCCGACGTGGGGATTCGCGGAGGTCGTCGCCAGCGACGCCCCTGATGTCTCGCCCGGAACGCGCGTCTACGGATACCTGCCCTCCACCTCGCATTTGCTCGTCACTCCCGGCAGCGCCGACGAGCGCGGATTCACCGACGCGTCTGAGCACCGTCGCAAGTTGCCCTCTGCCTATCACCGCTACCTCGCCACGGGCCAGGACCCCTTCTACCGCGAAGGCACCGAGGGCCTGCAGATGCTCCTGCGCCCGCTGTTTTTCACCTCCTTTCTGATCGATGACCAATTGGCGGACGAAGCACTCGTCGCCGAAGGTCCCGTCGTGATGTCGAGCGCATCCTCCAAGACCGCTCTGGCCGCGGCGTTCATGCTCGCCCAGCGCGACGGCGTCGAGCTGATCGGCCTCACATCAGTTCGCAACGTCGAGTTCGTGGACGGCCTCGGGATCTACGCCAAGACGGTGTCCTACGAGGAGATCACCTCACTTGACGCTGGCCCGGCGACCTACGTCGATTTCGCCGGTGACGCGAAGGTCCGTCAGACGGTGCACTCGCACTACGGCGATGACCTGCGCCACAGCATGGCAGTTGGCGTTACCCACTGGGAGGAGTTCGGTGGTGGCGGCGACCTGGCCGGGCCGTCGCCGACGTTCTTTTTTGCGCCGACCCGGGTCACCAAGCGCGTCGAGGATTGGGGGGCTCCGGGGCTCGAGCAGCGCGTCGCCGACGCCTGGCACCCGTTCTGCGAGTGGGCGTCTTCGTGGCTCGGTGTCGATCACGCGGCGGGGATTGAGGCAGCTCGCGACGCCTACCTCGACGTGCTCGACGGCCGGGTCGCGCCTGAGCGGGCAATGGTTCTTTCGCTCTGACGGGCTGACCTGCAGGCAAGAGCCCGCAGTTGTGAAAGGATCGGGCGGCACGGACACCTCAAGGAGGGCGCATGGCTGAAACGCGGACCGCGACCGAAGAAGACACCGACCACGCGGCAGTCGCCGGCGATCAGGCTGCCCCCGGAACCGACAAGCCGGCGCCGCGCGCCGAGGTCTCCAACCTGGACATCGTGCGCCACTACTTCGACAAGGCGTGCGATCACATGGGCCTTGCCGACGACGTCCGCACCGTTTTCTGGACCCCGTACCGCGAGGTCACCGTGCAGATCCCCGTCAAGCTCTCCGACGGCAAGGTCCACACCTTCTCCGGCTACCGAATCCAGCACAACGGCGCCCGCGGGCCGTACAAAGGCGGCGTTCGCTTCCACCCGGAGGTTGACGTCGACGAGGTGCGTGCGCTGGCGTCGCTGATGACCTGGAAGACGGCCGTGGCGGGGGTTCCGTTCGGCGGCGCCAAGGGCGGCGTCAACTGTCCCGCCAGCGATCTGACCCAGGACGAACTGCAGAAGATCACCCGATCCTTCATGAGCAAGATCGAGAAGGTGCTGGGTCCCACCAGGGACATTCCCGCGCCCGACGTCAACACCAACGCCCAGGTGATGGCGTGGATGATGGACGAGTACGGAAAGCTTCACGGGCACACCCCGGCGATCGTCACCGGCAAGCCACTGTCGCTGGAGGGTTCGCAGGGACGCGAAGCTGCAACCGGGCGTGGCTGCATTTACATGTTCCGCGAAGCGGCTCCAAACCTGGGCCTGAGTCCCGCCGACACAAAGTTCGTGATCCAGGGGTTTGGCAACGTGGGGTCTTGGGCCGGGCGGATCATGCAGCAGCTTGGCTCAAAGATGATCGCCGTCTCCGATGTTCACGGCGCGATTCGCTCCGACGACGGCATCGACGCCGACGCGCTTCACAAGCACCTCTCCGAGGGAAATCCAATCGGCGAGTTTCCCGGCGTTGAGTCGATTGACCCGGACGATCTGGTGGCGGTGCCGTGCGACGTGTTCATCCCTGCTGCGCTAGGCGGGATGATCCACGAGGGCAACGCCGACCGGATGCAGTGCAAGGTGCTGATTGAGGGGGCGAACAGCCCGACCACGCCGGCCGCGGATGAGATCCTCAAAGCCAACGGGACGTACATCATCCCGGACCTGATGGCCAACGCCGGCGGCGTCGTTGTCTCGTACTTCGAGTGGGTGCAGAACCTGCAGCACTTCCAGTGGGACGAGCGGGAGGTCAACGACAAGCTCGGCAACATCATGCGCCGAGCCTTCCGCGAGGTCTCGCAGCGAGCCAAGGAGGAGAGCATCGACCTGCGCGAGGCGGCCTACCTGGTGGGCATCGAACGCGTCGTTGAGGCGGCGCGGACCCGCGGCTACATCGATCGCCCCGAAGACGCGACCTAACGCAAGTCCGCGAAGCTAGAAGTCGAAGTCCTTCGGCTTACCCTGCTCGAACCAAAGCTCGTCGTCGTCGGGGTTGTCGCGCAGGAACTCGGGGGTTTCCTCGAGCACGTCCTCGTCGATCTCCGGTGCCTCGGCGAGGTCCGTCTCTGAATCGGGCTCTGGTTCATCCTCAAGCCTGAGGTCGTCGGGGTCTTCCGGTTCGGCCTCTTCCGCCTCGAGCTCGCCGGACTCGTCGGCGTCGGCTGATTCAGGTTCGAGGGCGCCCACCTCATCGAGCTCTTCCTCAAGGTCAAGGTCAAGGTCGTCGAGCTCGAGCGGCGCCTCCGACGCCGGCGTCTGCTGTTCGAAGAAGGTCGTTGGCTGCTGAGCGATCGCCTCCCGTTCCGCGGTGCTGAACGTTGCCTCATCCGACTCAGGTTCGGTTGGCTCCTGCTCCTGCTCCTCCTCCTCGAGTTCGGGCAGGGGCTCTGGCTCCGGCTCCGCTTCAAGCTCCGGTTCCGGATCCTGCTCCGGCTGAAAGTCCTCCGGCTCTGGGGGCGCGTCGCCCGCGGGCTCCGGCGCGGCCAACGACTCCACCCCTGAGTCGGCTTCGACGGCTGACGTGCCATCTTCGGTTGCTTCCTGCGCGTCCGCAGCGGGTTCGTCGTCGCCCTCAGCGGGCTTTTCCCCGAACTCAGGATCGCCGGGACGGGCGGGCGGACCGAATGCCTCGTCCTCGAGTTGTTTCAGCTCGGACTCTTCAGCCCCTTGATGGCGCTTGAGCTCGAGGTGCTGGCGGATGGCGTCGTCGAAAATTCCCATCGCTTCAAGGCTACGCAAAGACTACTTGGACTTGGCGGCGGTATCCCCTGCCGCGACCACACGATTCTTGCCTGTTCGCTTCGCCTCGTACAGGGCTTCATCGGCCGCCCGAAACAAATCTCTCACCGCGTCCGCATCGCCGGGCATCGTGGCCGTGCCGAGGCTGGCGGTGACCCGCATCGCCTTGCCACCCTCCAGCATCGGGATCGACTCAGCCTCAAGTCGCGCCCGAATGCGCTCGGCGACTTCCAGCGCGCCCGCAACGCCCGTCTCCGGAAGAGCGACCACGAACTCCTCGCCGCCGTAGCGCGCCGCCTGGTCAATCCCGCGCGGCTCCGACGCAAGAACCCGTCCCACCGCGCGCAGAACTTCGTCGCCCTGCAGGTGCCCGTGGGTGTCGTTTACGGCCTTGAAGTCATCGAGGTCGAGGATGATCAAGGAGAGCGGGTGCTTGAATCGCTCTGCCCTGGCGGCCTCACGGTCAATCGCCTCCCGGAACGCGCGATTGTTCTGCAAGCCGGTCAGCTCGTCGGTCACTGCCTGCTCGGATACCCGCTCGTGGGTTGTGATGTTCTTCATCGACGCTGCCGCCTGGTCAAGGAGGTACAGGAACATCTCGCGCTCGGGCTCGCCGAACGGCCTCCCCGTGCGCGCCACCGCGATCGCGCTACCGTCGCGAGAGCTGCCGCGGCCCAGCGGTGCCCCGAGCGCGTGGCCGTCTTCGCGCCGCGCAACAACTCGTGCCGCCTCCCTGCCGGCTCGGCCCGCCGCAGCGTCGGCCGCATCGCGGGCCGACCCCCTCATCTCCTCGGGACGCTCGATGAGCGTGCCGTCGGCCAGCACGATCCGTACGTACTCCGCCTCACAGGCGCTGAGTGCTGTCTCGGCGATTGTGGCCAAAAGGGACTCGCGGTCAAGTCCCTCCGCGGCCGCCTTGCCAAGTCTGCGAGCCGACTGCGTCAACTCATCGCGTTGGTGGCGCAGTTCGGAGATCTGTGCCTCCAAACGCTCGCTCATCCGGTTGAACTCGCTCGCGAGGCCCGCCATTTCGTCAGCGCCAACGACCGGGATGCGCTGCGAAAAATCTCCATCCCCGATCCGGCGTGCGGCGCTCAACATCGCCTCGATCTGTCCCTGCAGAGTCCGAAATAGCACCGCGATCAGTCCGAGTGCCAGACCGACGAAGATCAAGATCAGGAGAGCGACGGCCGGGCGCGAGTCAAGGAGGCCGCCGCCCTCCAACTCGCTCACCACGACAACCCGGTTCGCGTCATCGCCCAGGGATCCCGCCGCCGCACGCACATCGATCCCGCCGACGGCGGCGTCAATCGAATCCCCTGCGGCAGGAAGTGGGTCAATCGCCGGCTGGGACGTGGACGCGCGCTGGCCCCCCGCGCCCACCAGGATCACGTCGAGACCCGTCAGCCGGGCAACGTCGCTGACGTACTCGCTGGGCCCCAAAAGTGACGCTCTGAACTGAAACCTGCCGCCGGTGCCGTTCGTGTTGACGGTGGCGATCGCGACTGCATCCGGCGAAGGGATCGCGCGGAGCTCGGCCCCGTCAGGGGTGACGATCGTCAGCTGCTCAAGCCCGGCCTGCGCCCCCGCCGCGCCGGTGGCGGTTCGGATCCGCCGACTATCCCCGGAATCCAGTGCGCCCAGGACCTCCGAATCAACGAGCAGCCGCTCGGTCACCAGGTCGCCGGCGGCAGCCACCTGATCCTCGTAGGCAGCAATCGCGGCGGCGAGCCCGACCGAAAGACGCGCGTCCGCCTTTCCGGCCTGCGAGTCGCCGGTGACGTTGACCGCCAGAACCGCGATCGCTGCCATCGGTATCGCGACGAGCAGGATGAAGAACAGACCCAAGCGCTTGCGGAAGCTCACCGGTGGAGCTTAGGCCGAGTTTGGCCTAGGCGCGGGTTATCCTTGCCGCAATGCCGGGAATCTGGCAGATCAAGGGGCTATAGCTCAGTTGGAAGAGCGCCTGGTTCGCAATCAGGAGGTCGGCGGTTCGAGCCCGCCTAGCTCCATCCTCCGGCAATCGGTATCGGCGGGCCGGGCCCGCCCGTCGAGGACGAACGTCATGCCGAGCGCGACGATGTAGAAGGGGCCGTCGCCGCCCTCCGCCGGCGCGGATACTCTAAACCCGTGCGACGCTTCGCCACTTTCCTCACGCTCACTACTCTCACGTTCACCGCGGCCGCCTGTGGCGGCGACGAGCCGCCGGCGACGACCGACCCTGGAGCCTCCGGCGCCACCCAGAGCGACGGTGGGGCCGCACAGGTCGGCGGCGCGGCGCCCGCGCGGCGCCCCATCGAGGTCGAGATCACCGCCGACGGCTTCAACCAGGATTCGGCGAAGGTGACCCTCGGGCAGGGGATCGACTTCAACAACAACGACTCCAAGCCGCACACGATCACGCCCCCGGACGGCCACGAGCAGGTCGTCGAGACCGGCGAGACCTTCAAATACAGGTACGAGGGCTGCTGTGCCGCGACCTTCACTGACGAAGAGACCGGCGGCAAGTTCAAAATGACCGTCGAATAGAGCCGCCGGCGAGCCCCTGACGACACCGCCGGCACCCTCCGTTTAACTTTTTGACAGCGACGAAACGGTGGGCATCGACAACATCGCGCCCTACGGCACTGACATGAACATGACCGTTCGCTATCAGGCCCCCGACGGGACCGTCGTCACGGCGCATTTTTTCTTGCTCGACGTCATCTACCGCGGATGCGACATAGCGGGAGTGGCGATCGGGGGCTAACGGATGTCCCATGGCCGCATTGGGCCGTCGGACGAGGACGGCTGCCCGTAGCCGCCTGCGGAACCAGCGCTTTGGACGAGAAGCGCCCAAGTCGCTCGCCAAGACGCGCATTACTTCGGTCGTCGCGAGATACTGCGAGACGATGTCTCAGGCAAGTGTCAAAGCGGCCAAGCAATGGACTGAGGCGTACAACCGCCGCGATTACGCAACCCTGGAAGCGCTGAACGATCCCAACTTCGAAATGTGGTCCGTCTTCGCGCCTCTCGATTCGGGAGGCGTCTTTCGAGCGCCCGACGGGTTTCCCGACGCTTACTTCGAATCCCTCAACGCCGCGTACGAGAATTTTCAGGTCATCCCGCACCAATGGATCGACGGCGGGGCAACCGTTCTCGCGGCGGCAAACGCGAAATGGACTGGTAAGGGAAGTGGCGTTGAGGGACGCACGCCGATCTGGGTCGTCTGGTGGCTTAGGGCGGGCAAGATCCTTCGGGAGGAGACGTTCTCCGAGGAGGCACCGGCCTTCGAAGCTGCCTGCCTGTCGAAGTGAATGGGTGCACCCCCCGGACTTAGGCGCTTTGGACGAAACGCGCCTATCCCAACCGAGGCAAGCCGCGACCACTTGATTGGGCACCAGCCGGGCTTTGGTGCCCAAATCCGCGTATATCCACGCACATCCAAGGGCATCCGATCCCGCAATCGACGCCTATTCGTGCCTGAGAGCCCCCGCTTCGCGATCAGGAGGTCGGCGGTTCGAGCCCGCCTAGCTCCATAGCCGCACTCGGACCAGCCGATCTGCTCCACGAATCGTTAGCCGTAGCGCTGGATCAGTTCGTCCACGACCTCATCGGGTGTCGGCATCGCGGCGATCTCGTTGCGGACGCGCTCCGAGGCCGCACGCATCGACTCTTCCTCCAGCACCCGGACAAGCGCCTTGCGGATGCTCCCCACCGACACCTCCCCGGGCCAGAGGGCTATCCCAACTCCTCCGTCGGCACCCGCCTCGGCGTTTCCGAACTGATCCGCTGCTTGGGGGAGGAGCACCTGGGGCACGCCCGCGGCGAGTGCGCCCAGGAACGTGCCCGAGCCAGCGTGTGAAATAACCGCTGCGCACTCGGGCAGGAGGTCCTCCTGCGGGATGAACTCGGCGACTCGCACGTTCGGGGGTTGATCCCCTAGGGACTCCGGGTCGAGGCCGTTCCCCAACGTGACGACGACTCGCGCCGGCAACTCCCGAGCCGCCTCGGTGGCAACGGTGAAGAGCTCATGGTCCTTGTTGAACACCGTGCCGAAGGTGATGTAGATGACTGGCTCGGCGCCCGTCGAACCCTCGAGGACCGGAGCGGGCCGCACGAGCTGAATCTGCCCGACATGCTCGATGTCGCGACTCTGCAGGCTCGGCGGATAGATGTCGATGTAGAGGTGCTCATAGGTCCCCGCGTACGCCCTGGGCTCCAGGCCATTGGCCCGCCACACATTCGCCAATTCGTCGGTGGCGCGAACCAGGCGCACCGATGGGAGCAAACGCCCGAAAGCGTGCGTCACGTTGGGGATGCCGGCGTGGGCGGCGGCGATCGGGCCCGCCAACTCGGCCTGCTCGCAGATCAGGAGGGCCGGGTGCCAATCGTCAACCAGCGGGACGAGGTCGTCGAGCATGGGCTCGACCCGGTGTGCCCCGAAGATCTTGGCGAACATGAAGTCGGGACGGTCCCTGGGCGGGAGGGATGCCACCTCTGCCGGCGGAGGTGGCATCCCGGCCTCCGCCAGGCCTGCTCTCACGGCGTCGAAGCCCTTCTCGCGAAGGCGGACACAGGCAATCTCCGAGCATGCCCAGCGCACGTCGTGGCCCGCCTCGCGAAGGGCATGCGCGAGCGGAAGCATCGGTTGGACGTGGCCACGACCGTGCGTCGACGTGAAGAGCACCCGCATGGCGCGGACGCTACCTGCTCGGGCTGAGTCGAGCACTGGAGCCAGAGACTCCAGTGACCCCCTGGAGGACGGTGACAAGATCGTTGGCTGGGAGGTCCGCTACCACAACAATTTGCCTCGGATCCAAGGCGACGACGTTCGTCGTCTGCGTAGGCGCAGGATTCGGGATTCGCAGCGATTTCAACGGCGTCGAGAGCCCCCCCGGTGCTCGAAAGGGAGCCCCAATCGATTGGGCACCAGCCACGTTCTAGTGCCCAAATCCGCGTACATCCCCGCACATCGGAAGGCATCGGATCCCATAATCGACGCCTATTCGTGCCTGAGAGCCCCCCGCTTCGCAATCAGGAGGTCGGCGGTTCAAAGCCCGCCTAGCTCCATCGCAATAGTTGCTTGCCTCGGAGTGGACCGGCTTCGCCTTGCGGGTTTAAGCCGACACCGGCTCGAGGACTCGCGCGATGGGCGTACCATCAAGAGCTGGTGAGGCCTCGGATGAGGCCCACACGTTCTTCTCGAGGAACCCTTTGAAGGCGTTGGCCCCCTCGACACTGTCGAAGTCCAACGACACGTAGATGTATTTGTCGTCGTCCACCGGCTGCTGAATTCGCTGGGCGAGAACTCCAGCGTTCTTTCGCTGCTCTTCGAACCGTGAGAAGGCTCCAAGCCAGGTCTCCAGGTCGGTTATCGAATGCTCTATGTGCAACGTGGCCAGTTTGGGTTCCCCTCGTCCGTTGTTTGCATGTCAGGGCTTCGGGCGCTCCTCGAACGCTCCGGAGTCGCAGTTGGTGGGGCGGCGCTTGCCGCGCTGGTCGCGCTTGGGACAGTCGTTCGCGAAGCCGACCGCCGCGCTTGGGCGGGGAATTGCCAGGGTCTTGGTCGGACCGCCGTTACTCGCGAGCTGATTGGCGATCGGATTAGTGCTGTAGCGGTTGAACGGTTCAGTGAAACTGACGATGCAGCCCTCTTGGGAGCTGAGCACGTTGCCGGCACCGCTGAAGAACCCGGAGCAGTTCTCATCGCTTCCCCCCTGGCCGACCTCATTGCCCGCCAGGATCGAGTTGTCGACGTTGAAAATCGCGCCGGAGTGCTGGAAGACGCCCCCCGCCACCGCGGTCCCGACCTGATCCTCGTTGGCCCGATTGAACCCGATCGAGGAGTTCTCGATATCGACGGTCGCCAGGTTGTCGGCCATCACGCCGCCGGCGTCGTTGTTGGCCAGGTTTCCGGCGATCGTCGAATTGAAGACGTGCAGTTCAGGATCCTCTAAGTGATTCGCGCCGGTGTACAGGATGCCGTCAGCGAGGATCCCCCCGCCCTTGTTCGTGGCGCTGTTGCCTGAGATCGTGGAAGCCGTGATCTTTGTGACCGGCACCGTCGTCTGCGACGGCCGGAGATCGATTCCGGCCCCTTCGGCGGCGGTGTTGCCGCTGACCGTCGATCGCAGAATCCTGACAAGGGGAGCCTGGGACTCGATCCCGCCGCCGACCGCCGCCTGGTTCCCAGTGATCCGGCTGTTCTTGATCGTCGTCGGGCTGTCGAAGAGGAAGAGGCCGCCGCCGGCGTTGTTGCTCGCGTTCCCGGAAACGACGACTCCGTCAAGGGTCAGCGCGCCCTCAAGCGCGAGGATTCCCGCGCCCTGCTGTTGCCCTGACGTCGCCCCCTTGGTGATCGTCAGCCCGCGCAGGTAGCCGCCGCCGGAGCCGACGAGGAACACACGATCGTTGAAGTTCGCGTCGATGGTCGTCTTCTTGGCGCCCTTGCCACGAACAGTGGTGCGATCGGAGAGGTAGAGGTAATGGCTGGTTGCCGGATCGGGCAGCCCAAGTTTGTACCTGCCCGGCTTCAACAGCACCGTGTCGCGCCCGCTGTGGTCGTCAGCGGCGCTGATCGCCTCCCGGAGGGAGCAGTTCTTTGGCTTGCACGCGCCGGGGTTCGGGTCGTCCTTGCGGGTTGGCTCGTAGGTCTTTGCGGCGGCTGGGACGGCTGGAAGCATGGCCAAAGCCACGAGCCCAATCGTTAGAACCTGACTGCGTCTACCCATTTCCACCCCCGGTTTCCGGACACTGCGGCGAGCGTAACACGGATCGAGCCCACTGCCAATGCTGTGATCACGATCGGTCCTTCGCCCAACTCCATCGGCAGTAAGGACTAGCCGCAGCCACTATCCAGCCGGGTCGATGTTTTGGTTCATCCGGAAGAGGTTGTTCGGGTCGTAACGGCGCTTCACCTTGACCAGCCGGTCGTAGTTCGGCCCGTAGTTGTCGCGCACCCGTCCTCCATCGTCGGCTCCCATGAAGTTGACATAGCCGCCCACCTCGGAATGAGGGTGGATAGCCCCGTAGTAATCGCGGACCCATGCGGTGTTCCGCTTGTTGTCGGCGGGGTCCGGCCACATGCCCGCGATCACGCACGCAAAGTTCGCGTCGCGGTGGGCGAACGCGGTCTCATCGGTGCCGACGCGGTGGCAGGCTCCGTTGATCGGGTAGAGGTGCATCGTTGATTCGACGCACGGGACGCGGGGCCCGCACTCGACGTGGGCGGCGATCGCGTCGTCAGTTAGCTCCTTGACGAAGGCAGCCTTCCAGTAGTGCTGGAGCCCCTTTGGAAGGAGATCGTCGAAAGCACCGTTCAGCGCCGGATAGGGCATGACGTCCACGCCGCTCGCAATGACCGGCGCAATGTCGAGCAGCGGAGCGATCGCGGCTGGGCCTTCCTCGACCGGCCCCGACCAGCAGGTGACGATGAGGCACATAGTCTCTCCGTGCCGGTCCTCGGGGATGAACGGAAGTGGCGGTGCGATCTGGAACGCGAAGAACGCGCCGAGCTCCTCGGGCGCATTCGCGATGAACTCGCGGTAGGCGCGCATGACCTCCGCCGCCTTGTCCACCGGGTAGAAGATCGGCCCGCCGTAGATCTCGGAGACCGGGTGGAGCTGGAACTCGAGCGTCGTCGCCACGCCGAAGTTGCCGCTACCCCCACGGAGCGCCCAGAAGAGGTCCGGGTTCTCGGAGTCTGACGCGGTTACGACACTGCCGTCGGCGGTAACAACCTCTGCCGAGATCAGGTTGTCGCACGAGAGGCCGCAGCCCCGCGCGAGGTGCCCGATCCCGCCGCCCAGCGTCAGCCCACCGACACCGGTCGTGGAGATGATCCCGCCGGTTGTCGCCAGTCCGTGCGGATGGGCAGCCGCGTCGAAGTCCCTCCACATGGCGCCGCCCTGGACGCGAGCGGTGCGGCTCTGCACGTCCACCTCGACCTCACGCATTGACGAGAGGTCGCAGACGATCCCGCCGTCGTTGGTTCCGAAGCCCGGGACGCTATGGCCGCCGCCGCGCACGGAGAGGTCGAGCCCCTCCTCACGGGCAAACTCGATCGTTGCGATGACGTCCTCAATCCCGGCGCATTGCACAATCGCGGCCGGCCGGCGGTCGATCATGCCGTTGTGAACCGTGCGGGCGTCGTCGTATCCCGGGTGGTCCTGAGTGATCAGGTCTCCGCGAACTCGGTCTCGCATCTTTCTCTCGAATGTGGTCTGAGCCATCTGGCGCACCTTTCTATTTTGAGTATTCATTGCGGTAGGTCTTCCTAGCCGTCCGACAGGCTGACGCCCACGATCCGAGCGTTCGGAAAAACGATTGCGCCCTTGCGGGAGTCCTGGTAGCACGCAACCCCAGCGGTCTGGGTGCCCGCTGGCTGCACGTCGCTGACAGCAACGAGCGTCGCTGTCTCGTGCGCGTACTCGTTGCCGAACTCGGCAAAGTCATCCCCTGTGTCGTGGAACCAGAATTCCGTGCGGGATGCCTGTATCGCGGCCTCATTTACCTCGAGTTGACAGCCCCCCAGCGCGAAATCAGAGCCAATCTCGGTCGATGCGGTCACCTGAGCGATGATCAAAAACCGACCCGGTTTCGAGTGAGGTACGGCGGCCGTCGAGCACGCCACGTATGTCTGGCTCTCGGGGTCGCAACTTCCTGAATAGCCGTAGCGTCCCGTACCGCCCTGGGCCGCCATGGCAACCGTTGCGAGGCTCGACTCGTTGATCTGCTGCCCGCCGAGGCTGTTCGAGCCAAGGTCCGAGCCGCCCAAACTTGAGTTGAGGACGCTCGCGCCGGTGACGGCGTCTCCCGCAAGGTCGGCACCTGTGACGTGGCCGTCCTTGATGTGCTTTGACCTGACGCTATTTGGCGCGAGCGCCGCCGCATAAGCGCCGGCGCTGAGCGCGAGGAACAGCGCGACGTAGCCGACGATGTTTGCTCGCATATGAGTGGTGAACCCGGTCACGTGAACTCCTTCGGCGGTCGGTAAAAAAGCCGGATCGAAGTTCTAGAGGCGGGTGCGTTCCACAAGCGTTCCGCGGAGTTGTCAGGCCTGCGAGAGCTCGCCTTCGAGCGCGTCTAGCTCGGCATCGAGGTAGTGCTGCCCGGTCCGGTTCGAGACCTCGATCGCCTGTGCGATCGCCCTACGGGCTTCCTCGGTGCGGCCGGCCTCCAGGCATATCCGCGCAAGCAGCGTCAGGGCGTACGGCTGATAGAGCGTCCAACCACTCTCGGCGTAGGCATCGATTCCCTCGTGCATTAGCGCGACCGCCTCGTCCGTGCGGCCCTCCCCCGCCAAAAGCCACCCGCGCAAGACCGTGCCCATCGGCCGGACGAATCCAAGTTGCTGATCGTCCGCAAGCGAGGCCATGCGCTCCGCGCGCTCGCGCGCGAGCTCCTTTTCACCGCTCTCGATGGCGAGCCAGGCGGTGAAGTTGAGCGCGTAGGCCAGGCTGAACGGATGCTTGAGCTCCTCCGCATGGCGAATCGCCTCGCGGGCGCGGTCCTCTGCTGCCTCCGGCTCCCCCAGGTAGTGGAGCGCGAGCGCGAGGCGGCTGAGACAGACGATCCTCGGGTCCTGGGAGTACATGGCGAGGTGCGTGTGCGTGTGGCCCGGGTCGTACTCGTCGATCGCACGCTCGAGCTGCTCTCTGGCGAGGGCGAAGTCACCGAGCCAAAAGGACGGTGACCCCAAGGACGTAGCTGCCCTCCACCCTGACGGTTGGCTCGTCCTCGCGGATCCCAAGGTCGAGCAGCTCCGCGCCGAGGTCGCGAGCCCGTGCGAGCTCGCCCCGCGCGATGCTGACGAGGGCAAGCCCCCGAAGGACAGGCGGAGTCGGCGGGACACTCAGGTGCTCGCAGAGCTCCCAGGCGCGCTGGTAGTCATCGTGGACCTTCGGCGCCCCGTAGCCCTCGATGCTGACGAGCGGGGGACCGAGGGCCGTCCGCAGGGAAAGCTCGCGCTCGTCGCGCAGTGGTGAAGACGGTTCTGATTCAAGCAAGGTCAGGGCCTGCTCAAAGAGGACAATCGCCCGCTCGTTCGCGTACACCCGATGCGCATTCTCAGCGGCTCGGGCATAGAACCCCGACGCACGATCCGCCCATCCGGCTTGCTCGTAGTGCGCGCCGAGCTCGGCGGCGACAGAATCCAGATCCTTGGCGTGGCTCTCGGTCGCCTGCGCGACGCGGCGGTGGAGTACCCGGCGGCGCGCTTCGCCGGCTCGCAGGTAGGCGGCGTCGCGCAGCTTGTCGTGTGAGAAGTCATAGGCGGCACCGGTCAGCTCGCGGACGATGCGCCGGTCGCGAAGCTCGTCGAGCGCCGCAATCACGTCGTCCTCCGACCGCGAGCTTGCACTGACAAGGACACCTGTGTCGAACTCCCTACCCACGGTCGCCGCAAGGCTCGCCAGCTGCTGGGCGCCGTCTGAGAGCTGCCTGAACCGCGTCTCGATCACCGACTGGACCCTCGGTGGCGTGTGCGCGGGGGCCGACTCCAGGCCTGCGCGGGTCCACTCAACAACAAAGAACGGGTTCCCCTCCGTCTCCCGGAAGATGGCCTCATTTCGGTCGCCGCTGAGGTCACTGCCAGCGACCCCTCGCGCGAGGGCGGCCGTTTCGCTTCGGTCGAGCCGGTCGAGCTCGATCTCGTCTGCTTGTCCCTCCGCCTGAGCTTCGAGAATCAGGACCTGAGCCGGATGTTCGCCGTGAAGCTCCTCGGACCGGGCGGTGGCAAGGACGAGAAGCGGAGCCGCAGGGCTGGAGCGCAGGAGGTATCCAAGCCACCGGATCGTCTCGTCGTCGCACCACTGGAGGTCATCGAGGATCAGGAGGAGCGGCTCGTCGGTTCCAACGAAGGCGCGGGTCACAGCGTCAAGCAGGCGGGCCCGCTGCCAGTCATCAGTGAGCGGCAACGGCTGCGGCAGGTCGGGGCGCTCGTCCAAGAGCTCAGGCACCACGCGTGAGAGCTCGACCAGCCATGAATCGCCCAGCTCGCGAACGCTGGACTCGATTGCATCGGAGCGAAGGAGGTCCGCCAGGGGCGCGTAGGCAAGCCGACCGGCGGCGGCGTAGCAACGAGTGCTCGCAACGGCATAGCCTTGGCAGGAGACCCAGTGGCGAAGCTCCTCCGCCAGCCGGGACTTGCCGATTCCGGCCTCGCCCGTGACCGCGACGAGCCGACACGCTCCCCTGGAGGCCTGCCTCCAGGCTTCTCGCAGCCTTCCCCACCCGTCTTCGCGACCGACCAGAGGGCCGGCGGCGGGAGCGTCGTAGGACCGGGACTCGGAAACGTCATCCGTTTCAGGCTCCACCAGCCTGTCGTATGCGCCACGGGTCTCAGGGCTCGGCTCGACGCCGGCCTTACGCGCGAGGGTGGTCGCGAAACCGTGGTAAATGGTGAGAGCGGCCGCACGATCACCACACAGGGCGTGGAGCCTCATCAATCGCCTACAGGATTCCTCGTTCAGGGGATCGTTGTCGAGGAGCTGCTTGGCGACAGGGATCGCGCGCCGATAATCGCGTTCGAGTTCGATCCGCTCGGCCAGGCGTGCCGAGGCAGCGAGGAAAGTCACCCGCAAACGCTCGCGCAACGGCACAACCCAATCGTCGTAGCACTCCGGAAGAAGGTCACCCGCGTATATCTCGACCGCTCTAGCGATTGACTCGCTCTCGTCTGAGGAGGCCCGCTCCTCAAACTCATGAACGTCGAGGCTGAACGGCGCGTCCGCCCGCCAGGCGACGGTGCTCTTCTCGATCCTCAGGAACAGGTCCGGGTCCGGCAGAGTATGCCTCAGCCTATGCAGCGCCTGCCTCATGTTGGTCCGGGCCTGTGACTCCCCCGAGTCAGGCCAGAACAGGTAGGCGAGACGCTCGCGAGGCTGGTCCTCGCCACGGTGAAGGACAAGGTGAGCCAGGAGCGACCGGAGTCGCGCCGACTCGATAGTGATCGGCCCCTGTTCAGACGAGACGGCGAAACCGCCCAAGAACCGCACGCTCAGTGCTGATTCGTTTCCGCCTTGTTTCGCGCTCCCCATATCCGCACTCTAAATCCTCTACCGACATGCGCGGGAGCGGCTCGCCTCGGGGGGAGATTACCAATAGGCACCAGCAGCGTTCTGGTGCCTAGCTCCGCCTAACTCCGCGTAGATCGCATGGCATCGGATCCGGTAATCAACGCCTATTCGTGCCTGAGGGCACCCGCCATCGCATCAGGAGGTCGGCGGTTCGAGAGCCCGCTCGCTCCATTTCAGATTCCGATGCACCCGAGCGGGATCTCGGAGATACTGCGGACCGTGTCGCAGGAGAACATAGATCTGGTTCGATCGGGGATCAAGGACGTGCATGCTTTCTGGGCGATGCTCGATGAGTTCGTGATCTGGGACCTGCGGGCCCGGCCGCATGCGCCGGATCTTGACGACGTGTACGTGGGACGGGACGCGGTCATCAAGGCCTCGAGTCAGTACTGGGGCACCTGGGACGACTACCGCGTCGAGGCCGATGAGCTTTTCGAAGCGGATCCGAGCGTTGTCGTCATCCTGCACGAATACGGTCGCGGCAAGGGCAGCGGCGTGCCGTTCGACCTTGTCCACCCGCAGCTGTGGACCTTTCGCCGCGGCCGGATCATCCGCTGGGACTCCTTCCAGAGCAAGGCTGACGCCGTCGAAGCCGCCGGACTACCGAGGTAGGGATCTTGGCCGGGAAGCACCTGTAATTTGCCTCAGCGTGCGGGCCCGCCCAGGCTTACCGGGCGGCGTCGGTGGCCGCGAGAATCGCGTCCGCGGAGCGGTCAATGTCCGCTTTTGTGGTCTGCCAGCCGACCACCGAGACGCGCATCACCGCCTTCCCCTGGAACGTGCTGGCGCTCAGCCAACACGTACCTTCCTGCTGGATCCGCTCAACCACAGCGTTCGTCGTCTCGTCATCATCATCGAAGCGGACTAAGACCTGGTTCAGAACGACATCGTTGAGCACCTCGACACCGTCCGCAGCCCCGAGGCGCTTCGCCATGTGCGCAGCGTTTTCACACGAATCGTCAATCAGGCTGGCGACTCCGGTTCGACCCAAGGCGCGAAGCGCGGCGTACACGGGAACGCCCCGGGCCCGTCGTGAGAACTCAGGGGTCCAGTCCAATCCCCAGGGAACGTCGTCGGCATGGATCGGTATGTACGCCGAAGTCGACGTCATCGAAGCCTTGTGGGCGGAGGGATTCGCCACAGCGGCGATTCCGCAGTCATATGGAACGTTCAACCACTTGTGCGCATCAGTCGCCCAGGAGTCGGCCCGCTCGAAACCATCCAGCAGGTTGCGGTGGCGCGGACTGGCCGCAGCCCAAAGGCCAAACGCCCCGTCAACATGGCACCACGCCCCGCGTGCCTTGCACAGATCGGCGATCTCGCCGATGGGGTCGAAGGCGCCGGTGTTGATCTCGCCAGCCTGCGTGCAAACGATGGTCGGCCCATCGTGGTCGGTAAGGGCCCGTTCAAGCTCGCCGGTCAGCATTCGCCCCTGGTCGTCGCTCTTCACCATGCGGAGTTGCTCACCACCCAAGCCCAAAAGGCGACAGGCGACCATGATCGTCACGTGGGCCTGCTCGCCGGCGATGACGCGCACCTCTGGAGCGCCGCGGAGACCATCGGCCTCCACGTCCCAGCCTCGTTCGGCCAGGACTGCGTGCCGCGCCGCGGCGAGGCACGTGAAATGGGCCATCTGGCAACCGGTCACGAAGCCCAGGCTCGCCGCAGGAGGAAGCCCGAGAAGCTCCTTCACCCACCCTGCGGCGGCCTCCTCCGCCACGGAAAGGGCGGGGGCAGGGACGTAGCCGCCAGCATTCTGATCCCAGGCTGATGTCAGCCAGTCCGCGGCGATCGCAACGGGCAGGGTGCCACCGATGACGAAGCCGAAGTAGCGCGGACCTGCCGAGGCGACAAGGCCTCCCTCCACGTCGTGCGCCAGATCCGCGATCACCTGACGGGGGTCCTCGCCGTGATCGGTGAGCGACCGACTGAGTCGCTGGCGGAGTTCCCCGATCCCCGCTTTTGCCCCAACCGGGCGGGATGCAAGGCTGTCGACGTACCGGCTCGCGAGGCGAGCCGCGTCGTCCAGAACTTCGTACCCCCGTTTGATTGGCAAACTGTAACTCGCCGGCGGCTCGCTTGCGCCCGCCAAGCTCCACTCCACCGTTATCCTGATCCGAACCGTGCAAATGAAGCACAGCAGATGACGGGCAGCGACGCCCGCAACGCGCATGGTTGAACGGGCGGCGACACCGACGATTCCGATGTGGCGTCGGCGCGCGATGGCGCTCGCCAGGTCGATGACTTTCCCGCTCGTTCCCGACGACTACCTCGGCCTGCTCAACCCCGCGTGGTCGGCGCGCGAGTTGACCGGAAGGATCGTCCGGGTCAAGCCCGAGACGCGGGATACATCGACGGTCGTCATCCGCCCCAGCTTCCCGTGGCCGGGACACCGCCCCGGTCAGTATTTGCGAATCGGGGTCGAACTGAACGGGATTCGCCACTGGCGCGCGTACTCGCTCACGTCGGACCCTGACCACCCCGACGGGCTCGTCTCAATCACGGTCAAGCACGTCCCCGAAGGGTTGATGTCCCCGTACTTCACCCAGCACGTGGAGCCCGGAACAATGGTCTACCTGGGCGATGTGGAGGGCGAGTTCCGGATGCCAACGCCGCTCCCGCAACAGACGCTCTTGATCAGCGCCGGCAGTGGAATCACACCCATCTGGTGCATGCTGCGCGAACTTGAACGTCGCGACACCCTCAACGACGTGATCCACATCCACTGTGCGCGGGAGCCCGAGCAGGTGATCTTCGGCGATGACCTACGGCGAATGGACAGCATCTACGAGGGATACACGCTGCACGAACACCTGACCGGCCAGGTCCCCCGCCTCAATGGCGACGGTGTTGCCGAGATCTGTCCGGACTGGCGGGATCGGCAGACGTACCTGTCAGGCCCTCGCGGCCTGATGGACGTGCTTGAGGACCACTGGAAAGCCGAAGGCGACTACGACCGTCTCAACATGGAGCGCTTCCAGCCCGTCATCGGTCGCGGCGACGCGGAAGTCGGTTCGGGTGGAAGCGTCAGCTTCAGGGTCACCGACGTCGAGGCGACGTGTGACGTCGGGGTATCCATCCTCGTAGGCGGCGAGGAGGCGGGAGCGCTGCTGCCGTTCGGCTGCCGTCTCGGAATCTGTCACACCTGCATCGGCAAACTGCAGTCCGGGCAAGTACGCGACCTGCGCACCGGTGAGCTTCATGGCGAGGCTGGCCAGACGATCAGAACTTGTGTCAACGCCCCCGAGGGGCATGTCGAAATTGAACTGTGAGGTAACGCGATGCCGAGTGTCAACGGGGCGTATACGAGTGCCGATCCCAACCACCCTTTGCATCGGCTGACGCCGGAGCAGATCGAAGAGATCGGCGAGGCGTTCCAAAAGATCGGCGACGACGTGCGTGCCGACCTCGGCGAGTCGGACGCAACGTACATCCGCAGCATCATCCAGTTTCACCGGCGCCTTGCCGCGCTGTCGCGGATCGTGCTGATGGCTTCGCGCTATCCGCCAGCATGGGCGCTCGGGACGGCCGGCCTAGGCACGGCGAAGATTCTCGAGAACATGGAGATCGGCCACAACATCCTCCACGGGCAGTGGGACTGGATGAACGATCCCAACATCCATTCCTCGACTTGGGACTGGGACACGGCCTCGACATCCGCGGCCTGGAAGCACTCCCACAACTACCTCCACCACACCTATACGAACGTCGTCGGCCTGGACAAGGACGTTGGCTACGAGATCATGCGGGTCGATCCGAAGCAGAAGTGGGAACCGCGGTTTCTGGCGCAGCCTGTGGTCAACGTCCTGCTGATGCTCTTTTTCGAGTGGGGTGTGGCGCTCCACGACATGGATATCGAGGGCATCCAAAAAGGGACCAAGGACCGCAAGGTCCTGCGGCGCGAGCTCAAGGAGTTCGGCCAGAAGGCCGGGCGCCAAGTGCTCAAGGACTACATCATGTTTCCCGCGCTGAGCGGCCGCAAGGGCTTCAAGCGAACCCTGCAGGCAAACCTGGCGGCGAACTTCATCCGGAACATCTGGACAAACGCGATCATCTTCTGCGGGCACTTCCCCGACCAGGCCTATACCTTCACCGAGGAGGAGGCGGCCGACGAAAGCCGGGGGGCGTGGTATATCCGCCAATTGATCGGCGCGGCAAACATCGAAGGCAGCGACGCGTTTCACTTGATGAGCGGCAACCTCAGCTACCAGGTTGAACACCACCTGTTCCCCGATATGCCGAGCTCGCGCTACAAGGAGATTGCGCCGAAGGTCAAGGAGATCTGTGAGCGCTACGGATTGCCCTACAACACCGGCCCGTTCTTGCAGCAGTGGCTGATGGTCCAGCGGACCATCCTGCGCCTTGCCTTCCCGGGTGGGACGACGCGGCCAAAGGCGCCCCCCTATGTGGCTCCTGATGTCGTCGATGATCCTGGGCCCGTGGTCGCAAGCGCGCGTGGTCCGATCCCCGCATTCCCCTAGGTACCTTCGGAGATTCGTACGCGCACGGAGGATTCAGTCGGCGCTGAGCGCGGTGGCACCAACGAGCTTCGCTTCGAGAGCCCCTGGGTACAGGGGCTCTCCGAACAGGTAGCCCTGCGCGAACTCGCAGCCGATGGCGTCAAGAATTGACGCTTGCCCGGTGGTCTCGACGCCCTCAGCGATCACCGACAAGCCCAAGTGGTGCGCCAGGTCGACGATTGCACGAACGATCTGCTGGCTGGCCGTGTCGGACTCGATCTTGGCGACAAACGAGCGATCGATCTTGATTCCTTCACCGGAAAACCGGTGAAGGAAGGTGAGCGACGCGTAGCCGGCGCCGAAATCATCCAGCTGGGCCTTGACATCGAGCTCCCCCAATCGCGCCAGTCCGGCGACCATCTGGTCTGGCGCGTCGATGACCGTGCTCTCGGTCATCTCGATTCGCAACGCTCCACCCGGAACGCCGTGCCGCCCTAGAGCATCCTTGACCGAATCGACGAACTCTGAACCCGCGAATTGATGTCCCGAGACGTTGACACTCATCGTCGTCTCAGAACTCACCACCCCGCGCAGCCGCCAATCAGCCAGTTGGGCGCAGGCCCGATCGAGTACAAACAGTCCAAGGCGCCTGATCAACCCCGTGTCCTCGGCGACCGAGATGAACTCGGACGGGGAAACAGCCGGCCGTTCGCTCGGCCATCTGGCGAGCGCCTCAAACCCCGTGATCTTGCGACTCGCGAGCTCGACGATCGGCTGGTACGCGACATCCAGGCTTCCGGCCTCCAAAATCTGCCGCAGATCCGTCTCGACCTGGTGGCGCGCGACGACCCGCCTGTGCATGCTCGCGTCAAACACGGCAATCGCGGAATCGGGATTCTGTTTCGCGTAGTACATCGCGATATCAGCGTCCCGCATCAACTCGTCCGCCTGGGCGCTGGCGGCGCTAATCGCGATTCCTGTGCTGACGGAGATCCCGATCTCCTTGCCCGAGACCGAAAACGGCCTCGCAAGTGTGGTGTGCATTCGCTCGGCGATTGCGATCGCGGCTCGGTCCGACTTTACCCCCTCGAGCAGGAGAACGAATTCATCGCCTCCCAATCGTGCGACCGTGTCGCCGGGCCGCGATTCGGTGTCAAGGCGCCCGGCTATCGAGATCAAGAGCTCGTCGCCAACCGCGTGGGAATAGCTGTCGTTGATCAGCTTGAATCGATCGACGTCGACAAACAGGATCGACAGACCGCCGCCTGAGCGCTTGGCGCGGCCGAGGCCGTGATCAAGCCGGTCGAGGAACAGCGTGCGGTTCGGCAGGCCTGTCAGCGAGTCGTGAAGCGCGCCGTGGCGAAGTTGCTCCTCGGCCACCTTCCGGGCGTTGATGTCGGACATGCTGCCGGCCATCCGAGTGGGAACACCATCCTCGCCGCGGACTGCCAAGCCGCGGCTCAGGACCCAGCGATACTCGCCGTCCGCGTGCCGCATCCGATGCTCGCTTTGAAAATGCGTGGTGTGGCCGTTTAGATGTCCATCAACCAGGGCCATGACCGAATCGAGGTCGTCGGGATGAACTCGCTCAAGCCAAACCGTCGCGCCGTCTTCGAGGTCCAGGTCGTCGCAACCCAGGATTTCCTTCCAGCGCGGCGCGAGATACGTCTTGTCCGCGACGATATCCCAATCCCAGACGCCGTCGTTAGCCCCTTCAACGGCCAGCGCAAACCGACTGCGGCTTTCGCGGAGGGCCGCCAGTGCCTCGCTGTGGCTGATGGCATATCGGATCGAGCGCTCAAGCAGCGCCGGGTCCAGCTTGTCCTTGGCGATGAAGTCGGCCACGCCGAGGTCGGCGGCCTCCAGGTCGATGCCGCGGCCGTTGACGTGCCCCGTAAGCATGATTATGGGCGCCAGGTTCTCGTCCCCAAACGCCTGGCGAATCAGGCTCAAACCGGTGCTTGGCCCGAGTCGGTAGTCCACGAGATAGACGTCGTGGCGGCGTTCTGCGATAGCCGTGCGGGCGTCTTCGTAGGTGGAGGCCCATTCAACTTCAAAAGGTGTGCGCTCCTGGGCTGAGAGCAGGTCGCGAACGATCAGGTAATCGTCTTCATCGTCCTCGACAAGAAGGACCCGAACGACGGCCGCTTCGGATTCCAACACGCTATTTCCCGTCATTCGGCAGATCAACTATCTCGAACCAATAGCGCGACCAGGTCCGCATCACGTCGACCAGTGCGGCGAAGCTGACCGGCTTGGTGATGAACGAGTTCACGCCCAGCCCGTAGCTCGCGACGACGTCCTCCTCGTCCTTGGACGTCGTCAGGATGATCACTGGGATATGGCACAATGCGTCGTCCGATTTGATCTCGGCAAGCGCCTCGCGGCCGTCCATCCGCGGCATATTGAGGTCGAGCAAGATGATGCCGGGGCGTGGAGCGTCTGCGTCCGGCCCGGCGTACTTTCCTTCCCGGCGCAAATAGTCCAAAAGCTCTTGCCCATCCTCGACGCAGCGCACCTCGTTGACCACGTGGGCGTGAGCTAGCGCGTCCCGAGTCAACTCCTGGTCGTCGGGGTCATCATCAGCCATGAGGATCGTCATTGGTTGGTGATCTTCAGGCTGCAGCACCCGCCAACTCCGTAATTGATTGGGAAGGCTCTGTGCCGACGCCATTCGCCCCGTTAAGGCCAGCCTGGACTACAGGCAGCTCCACAGTAAACGTTGCACCGTCGCCGAGCCTGCCCTCGGCGACGATGCCACCGCCGTGCCGCTCCGCAATCTTGCGGCATAAAGCCAGGCCAATACCCGTTCCGCGGTATGCCGAGCGGCCATGCAGGCGTTCGAATACTCGGAAGATCCTGCCCGCGTAACGCGGATCGAATCCGATTCCGTCGTCTGCGACGACCACCCGTGCGATCCCGTCTTGGATCTCGCCGTGGACCTGAACACGCGGTGGATCGCCGTCGCGGTGAAATTTGACCGCATTGGAGATCAGGTTCTGTGCAAGTTGACGCATCTGCAACGGATCGGCCGCAACCACCGGGAGCGTGCCGATTTCGATCTTGGCTCCCGACTCGGCAACTGAGACTTCGAGATCGGCAACCGCAGCGTGAAACACCTCGCCCAGATCCACCCTGCTGAATGGGTTTCCCCGTGTCGTGACGCGAGAGAATTCGAGCAAATCGCGGATCAGTGTTTCCATGCGTTCCGCGGCCGCAATCATGCGATTGATGTAGTCCTCGCCCCGGGCGGAGAGCTGCGCAGCTTCGACCTCCTGCAGCCGCCGCGAAAACATTTGGACCTTGCGCAGCGGCTCACTCAGGTCGTGAGAGGCGATCGACGCGAACTGCTCAAGCTCCTCGTTGCTGCGCTTCAGCTCCTTCGCGCGGGCCTCAAGCTGTTGGTTGGTGTCGCCTAGCTGGTCATTGACCCTGCGCAGATCGGCGGCGCCAGCGATGGTTCGCCGTAGCAACGCCAGTGCTGCTACAGCCGCCATTGCGAACGCCCCGAAAATCAGCCAAGGCACCCACTTGTTGGTTCCGGTGACGGCGGCCAGCAGTTCACTCGTTGGCGCCGTCGCGACCACCCGCCAACCAGTCCCCTCGATCGGGACCGACGCGAAGTGCCGATCACCGCCATAGCCCCCCTCGTTCTCGGTCAACGCGCCCGAAAGTAGATCCGGCTCGGTGATGGGCTGCCCGGCTGGCGACCTTGAAGCAGTTGAGGCGATCACATAGCCAGTGTCGTCAATGATGTAGGCATCGCCCCCTTCCAGCTGGCGGGTCTGTTCCAGGTACCCACCCAAGAACTCGGTTAGGACCTTGGAGTCGACGCCGGAGGCGATCACCCGGCGAGTTCCGTCGGCGGCGGCGAAGGCCTGCGCAAATTCGACGACACGCCCATCGCCGGACTCCGCGTTCCAGCCCGATAGCCCGAAGCCCGATTGACCAAGTGCAGCAGAAACGAATTCGGGGACCTCGCCGATAGCGGCGATGGCACTTGCCGGAGCATTCTTCGAGCTGGCCAGGATCCTGCCGCCATCGTCCACCAGGACGGCATACGGCGCTTGGCCGCCGCCTCGACGAATCCAGACGTCGAGACGGCGCCGCGAGACGTCATCGCCACCCAGTTGACGGGTCAGTTCCGCGGCGGAGGCGGCGGATGAGCTCGAGAACAGGGCCTGGGTCAGGGCCGCGTTGTTGACCGCGCTGTCAGTAAAGCGGTCGATCAGATCGGCGCGTGAACTGGCCTGCGAAGAACGCAACTGCAGTCCGAACACCACCAGCAAGACAACAAGGATCGCTGAGACAGGGACCGAGGATCCCGAACGTCGTTCCCTAAGGCTGGTTAGCACGTGATCCTCCGCCTCTCTCGCGGCCAATTCACGAGGCAATCCGTTGCCTCGATGCTCTATCGGCGAAGAACGCCGATTTCATTAATTTTGCGCTCAGTTCGTCCTGAAACCGGAACAGAGGATTCGCATCCAATCGATCCGGCCGTCGCTCTCGGTGAAGTAGGCGTGTTGTTCGACAACGAAGTCGCCGTCCTCGTTGTGGCCCCTGAATTTGTAGGCGAGGTACTGACGATCGGCGAACACGCCAGTCTTCACCTCCAACACCTCTTCGATTACGTCCGATTCACCAAGCCACGTGCGCAGCACGTCGGAGATGAGATCGGCCGAGCTCGTCGCTTGCCAGGATCGCCGGGGGGTGAGTCCGCGAAAGTCGATGTCCTCCGCCACCAACGTGCCAACGAGGTCAAAGTCTTTGCACGCCATGGCCTGGGCAAACTGCGGTCCAAGGACGGATTCCGCAGCATGCATGGAGCCAATCTAGCTCACCCGGCGTCGCCCTTCCGGTCGCGCCGGACGACACCATAGAGCGGGACCTTCTCAGTCTTGCCCTTGAGCGCGGCCCCTTCGCGCTCCTCCAGGGCAAGGGCGTCAGATAGGAGCGCCTTGGTGGGTCCCGCGACCAAAATCGAGTCGCCCGTTTCGCGGGTTGCGGACTCGACTCGCGCGGCGACGTTGACCGCGTCCCCGATAACGCCAAACTCCAGCCGCCCGGCACCACCGACGTTGCCCGCAACGACGGGCCCGGAGTTGAGCCCAATGCCAACAGGAAGTTCATCCACGCCTTCGCGGGCCAGAACCGCGACAATCTCGAGCGCTGCCGACAGGGCGCTGTCGGCGTGATTGCGCTGGCGCCGCGGGGCGCCAAAGACAGCCATCAGGCCATCACCGATGAACTTGTCAACACGACCGCCATGCGTGTGGATGATCGGGACGATCCGCTCGAACAGGCGATTGATCGCTGCGACGACTTCAGCCGGCCCCGTGCGCTCGGCGAATCCGGTGAAGTCGCGAACGTCAACGAACATGATCGTCACCTCCACCTGTTCGCCGGCCAGATTGATCCCCTCTTCCAGGATGTGTGCTGCGACCTCCGGATCCACATAGGCGCCGAACGTCTCGCGAATTCGCTCGCGCTCGGCGAGCCCGGCGGCCATTGCGTTGAAGCCGAGCTGCAGTTGCCCGATCTGGCTGCCGTCATAAACGGGAACATGAACATCGAACTCGCCACGCTCGACGCTCGTCAGGCCCTTGCGAACCGAACGGATCGGGTCCGCAGTGGCGCGGGCGGCGAGCACGACGGCCAGCAGGCCGATCAGGATTCCGACTCCCGCCAGGACCACCATCGCGACGGCGATCTCGATGCGCGATGCATCGTCGCCGGCCAACACCAGAATCCCGACCGCGAGGATTCCCAGAACCGGCAGACCGGTACCCAGGACCCACGCCAACACGGATCGCGTCACCACGCCGGGCACGGCGACGCGCGTTGGCATTCCATCGGCAAGGGCCCGCGCGGCGGCAGGGCGCATGATCCGCTCAGTGATCAGGTAGGCACACGCCGCCGTCACCACCCCGGTAACGGTGACGATGATGACGACCCTGATTGCGAGGTTGCCGGAGTACGTCAGGTTCAAGAGGCCGAAGACCCCGGCAGCCACCAACCACAGGCCAGCCTGTAGCACGAAGAGGCGGAGCGGAGCATGGAGCACCAGTGTCTTCTCCTTGACGGTGGCGGGGCGCTCCTCGTCAAGCCAGCGCCTCAACTTGAACATCCCGCGAAACCCAATCGCAATCCCAAGCGGCACCGCGGCAAGAAAGTAGACGACTGCAGCGATGGCGTTGACAACCCGAATATGAGCCTGATCGGGCAGATCGGGCACGGGTACCACGAAAATCGCCAGGACCAGGACCGCGATCAAGCCGGCAAGGTTCGCTGTGACGATCGCGACCGTTAGCCCGAATCGGGTGAAACGCAACAGCGAGCGCCCGGACATGCCGCTCTCGCCAGGGTTGGTGAACTCGGAGTACGCGGCGCGAGCGTCAATGATCAGGTCTGGTACCAGCTTCACCGCAGCGACCCTACCCGGCGCAGACTCCGGGTTGTTCAGTATGGGAGAGCAGGCGGGCTAGCCGTTCATCCTCTCCGGGGGGACGCGCGGCGCCGGCTCTCCGGGGTGCGCCCCGGTCGCGCGGGCCCGAGCGCGGCAGGCAACTCAGGGGCTCGACGGTCACGGCGACCGCACCCCGCACGGTAGGGGCCGGGTCGGACCGAACCCGAGCAAAGAAATAGCGGCCCGGTGGTGACTCAGCTCTGCCTGCCTCGCACGTAGCCTTCATGCGATTAAGCTTTGCGAGTCTCCTTCGAGAGTGTCGTCCCTTGGCTTAGCGACTACTTCTCTCTCCCGGACCGCTGTTGGATCAACCTAAGCTCGCGTCATCAGGATGTCAAGGGGTCGCGGAGTCGGGTTTCCGCAAATTACGGAAACTTGGACCCTGAATTCGCCCTCGAAGCGATCGTACGGCGCGGTTGGCCACGTGTCAGCGTAGGCTGCCGTCGGTGAAGCGCGCCTTCGCCGTCGGCATAACTGCATCGCTGGCTTGTGCGCTTGTCCTTTCTGGGCCGGCGTCGATGGCCGAGGCCAAGCGCGGCAAGGGGATCCGGGCGAAGATCGTCCGCACGAAACTGGGGATTCCCCACGTCACGGCGCGCAATGTCAAGTCGCTTACGGCGGGGTTCGCCTACGCGTTCGCCGAGGACAACATCTGCACGATTGCAAATGAGTACGTGACGACCTCCGGCGAGCGCTCCAAGTACTTCGGCCCCGAGGCGACCTGGAAGTTCGCCGGGAACAACTACACCTTCACGAACCTCGAAGCCGATACCTATTTCGGGTGGGTGAGACAGACCCGGCAGGTCGAGAAGCTTCGCCGAATGAAGCCGCCCCTCGGGCCGAAGCGGGGTGTACGCCGAGGGGTTGCCGGCTACGTCAGGGGCTACAACGCCTACCTCCGCGACACGGGCGTGGACAACCTGCCGGATCCGGCCTGTCGTGGCGCCCCTTGGGTGCGCCCAATCCGGCGGATCGACGCCTACCGCCGGTTCTTCGAGTTGGGGATTCTTGCCAGCTCAGGTGTCGCGATCGACGGGATTGCGACGGCCGCGCCGTCGGGACCAGGCGCAACAGCGCGCCAACAGCGCAAGCAAGACCACATGCTTGAAGACGGGTCGGCTCTTGCCGCTCTACAGCCAGAGGTCGGTTCGAACGCGTACGGCGTCGGCGGAGAGAGCACTCACAATGGCAAGGGCCTGCTCCTCGGCAACCCCCACTTTCCTTGGGATGGCGCTGAGCGGCTCTACCAGACCCATCTGAAGATTCCGGGCAAGCTCGACGTTGCCGGCGCCGCGCTTTATGGAGTGCCACTGGTCCTGATCGGGCATACCCGCGGCCTGGCCTGGTCGCATACGGTCGCCACCGCCTGGCGATTCACGCCATTCAAGCTCACGCTCGGCAGCACTCCTTACACCTACGTTGTGGATGGCGTCGAGAAGCCGATGACAGCAACCGAGGTAACCGTCGACACCGGCGACGGCACGGCCGCGGAGACGATCTACTCCACCGAGTACGGGCCAATGATTGGCGAGATCGTCGGCGTTCCGCTCCCCTGGGGCAACGGAAACGGCTTTGCGCTGGCCGACGTCAACGCAACGAATTTTCGCTATCTGAACCACTTCTTCGACACCGACCAGGCGCAAAACGTGCGCCAGTACGACCGAATCCAGCGCCGCTACCAGGGCATCCCCTGGGTTAACTCGGTCGCTGCCGACAGCCGCGGAGAGAGCTACTACTCGATGCAGGGCGCGATCCCGTTCGTCACCGATGAGCATTCGACCGAGTGCAACGTCGGCCTCGCTGCGTTCGAGACCCTCGGCCTTCCGGTCCTCGACGGATCGCGTTCCGCGTGTAACTGGGAACAGTCCGATGACGCCGTCGCCCCCGGAACCTTCCCGCCCGATCAGGTCCCCACTCAGTTTCGCGACGATTATGTGCATAACGGCAACGACTCCCACTGGCTGACGAACCTCGAGGCCCCGCTAACCGGGTTTGACCGAGTGATCGGGCTGGAGGACGCGCCGCGCGCCCTGCGGACGCGACTCGGACTGATCCAAATCCAGGAGCGCCTTGAGGGAACCGACGGCTTGCCCGGAACCAAGTTCAACCGCCGGTTGATGCAGCGAGTCCTGTTCGGAAACCGGCAATACCTGGGTGAGCTCTGGCGCGACAGCCTCGTCCAGCTTTGCGACTTGGCACCCGGTGGCCTCCTGCTCGGATCCGACGGGCCGGTCGATGTATCGGGCGCCTGCGACCCGCTTCGCAATTGGGACCTGCGCGACGATCTCGACTCGTCGGGCGCGATGGTGTTTCGCCGCTTTGCGGTGAATGTCTTCTCCGACTTCAAGTGCGTCCCGACAGGAACTCAGGGCGAGGTGTGTCCGGGCTCCGAAGCGCTCTATGCGACGCCCTACAACAACGCCGACCCGGTGAACACCCCTGCCGGGCTCAATACGGCGAACCCGCTGGTTGGGCGCGCCCTGGCAGACGCGGTTACCGACCTCAACAATGCCGGGATCCCCATTGACGCGGGCATGCGTGGCTACCAGTACGACATTCGCGGCGGCAAGCGGCTCCAGATCCATGGCGGCCCCGGCGGGCTCGGGGTCTTCAACGCGATCACGCCGGTCTGGGATCCCGCCGCCGGCTACACCAGCATCCGCCACGGCAGCAGCTTCATCATGGCCGCGCAGTTTCGGCGGGGGAAGTGCCCGGTCCAAGCCGGGACGTTGGTCACCTATGGCCAGTCCGAGAACCAGGCGTCGCCTCACTCACTTGACTACGGCCGTCGGTATACGCACAAGCGCTGGTTGCGCGAGCCGTTCTGCAAGGCGCAGGTCCGCAGGGCTGCGGTCTCCCGGATGAAGCTTCGAATCGGCAGACGCTCGCACGGGCAGCGGCGCTAATCGGCACCGCGCGGAGGCGCGGCCCTACGATTTGAGCAATGCGGATCACGGACGCCCTTCACACGACGCCTGACCCGGTGTTCTCATTCGAGTTCTTCCCACCGAAGACTGCGGAGGGGCTGGCGCAGTTGTTCGAGACCGTTGAGGCGCTGCGGCCGCTCGAGCCCGACTATGTTTCAGTCACCTACGGCGCCGGCGGTGGCACGAGGGATGGAACCGTGGAGATCGCTACCCGGATCAAGCGGGAGTACGACATCGAAACGATGGCGCACCTGAGCTGCGTGGGCGAAACGCGCGAGGGGCTGGTCGAGATTCTGGATCGATTCGCCGGCGCGGGGATCGAGAACGTGCTTGCGCTTCGCGGGGACCCTCCCCGGGGCGAGGGGTCCTTTCAGGAGCCCGAGGGTGGTTTGGCCTGCGCCGCCGATTTGACCGGTCTGATCGCTGCCGAGGAACGATGGGACTTCACGATCGGCGGCGCCTGCTTCCCCGAGGTCCATCCCGAGGCCGCCAGCCTCGATGACGACCTGCGCTACCTGCGCTCAAAGGTGGACGCCGGCGCCAGCTTCCTGATCACCCAGCTCTTCTTTGACAATCAGGTCTATTGGGACTTTGTGGAGGCGGCGCGTGGCGCCGGAATCGACGTGCCGATCATCCCTGGCGTGATCCCGATTGCTAGCTACGCACAGGTCTCGCGAATCTGCACGCTGTGCGACGCGTCGATACCCGAGCACCTCGACAAAGCACTCAGCGACCTTGGGGGTGATGCTGAGGCCGAGGCACTTCTGGGCGCCGCCTTCGCTTCACGCCAGTGCGAGGAACTTCTGGCCGGCGGCGCTCCGGGTATCCACTTTATTGCGCTGAACCGCGCTCCGGGTACACGTGCGGTGCTGAGCGCGTTGCGCGCTTCCAAGCCATGGCTCCGGGCGGCGGCGAGCACCGGCGAGCGATGAGCTCTCGCGACAACTCATTTGAGTGGAACGGCTATCGCCTCGCATACAGCGAGTGCGGAGCGGGGGACGAAGCGCTCGTCCTGATGCACGGCCTGTTAATGAACCGGCACATGTACGACCGGCTTGCTCCAGAAATGGCGTCGCGCGGTTTCCGCGTGATCTGCCTGGACGTCCTCGGGCACGGCGACTCCGACCGACCCGACGAGATGCGCGAGTACTCGATGACGGCTTTCGGCCACCAGCTTGCCGCCCTGATCGACCACCTGGGCCTCGACCGCCCGGTCGTCGGCGGTACGTCCCTTGGTGCCAATGCCACGCTTGAGTTCGCGGTCGCCCATCCGGGCAAGGCCCGGGGGCTGCTGATCGAGATGCCGGTACTCGACAACGCGTTGCTCGGCGTCGGCCTGGGGATCGTGCCAGCGCTTTTGGGCGTTCGCCTCGGCCGGCCGCTGCTGAGCCTGGTGGCGAAGGGCGCCCGGCGTGTCCCACGCAGCAATCATCTGATCGATATTGGGCTCGACTGGGCCCGCCAGGATCCCCGGCCGTCGCGGGCCGTGATTGAGGGCCTGGCCTTCAGCCGTTTCGCGCCACCCCACTCCGAGCGCACGAGCATCACCGAACCGGCGCTTGTGATCGGTCACCGCGGCGAGCCCCTGCACCCCTTCTCCGACGCCGGGATGTTGGTCGACGAGCTTCCCAACGCGGAACTCTTTAGCGCGAACTCGATCCTGGAGTGGCGGCTTCGCCCGGGCCGGCTCGACGATGCACTCGCAGGATTTCTCGGCATGATCTACTCAGATTCGCCCCAAACGGCCGTCGCCGATTCTGCGGTTAGCTAGGTTTCCGGCGATGAGCGACCGCAGGGTAGAGCGCGAACGCCTGCGCCAGGAACGACTCGCGGCCCAGCAGGCCACATCGAGCTCAGACCGGCGTTTGCAGTACGTCGGCTATGTGGTGGCCGGCCTGATTGTGGTGGCAATCGTCGCCGCTTTGGTGGTCGCGCTAGCCGGCGGTGGCAGCGGGACGGGTACGGGCTCCAGCGGCGAGTCATACCCTGAACTTGCCTTTATCCAGGACGACATCGGCGCGGTGCCAGACGGCCTCGAACCCGACGGGCGCGAAGGCGTCGCCCCTGGGCCGATTCAGGAGGGCGACCTGGCCGCGGCCGCGGCCGCGGCCGACTGCGATCTGCAGCTCGACCTCAAGGACGAGGGCAACACGCACTTTGATAGCGACGACAAGAAGGTCGAGTATGGAACCAGCCCGCCCACGTCCGGCGACCACTACGCCGGCAACGAGACGGGCTCCGGAGCACTTGCCGACGGCGCCTATCTCAACACGCCACTGTTTTCCCGTGCGGTTCACGCGCTTGAGCACGGCCGCGTTGAGATCCAGTATTCGCCGGACCTGCCCGAAGCAGCCCAGCTTGAGATCAAGGGTGTCTTCGAGGAGTCCCCCCAGGGCGTGATCCTCTTCCCCAACGCGGATATGCCCTACGAGGTCGCGATCACTGCGTGGACACAGCTTGCGGGCTGCAAGACCTACGAAGGCGCCAAGACCCTTGACACCCTGCGAACCTTCCGCGACGTGTACCGCTTCCGCGGGCCTGAGTTCTTCCCGCCCAGCATCAACTGAGCCGCGCTCGCTGAACAGCACCCTGCACCGGGGGCACCCGGGCTACAGGATTCCGGCGCTTTTGGCGAAGCTATTGGTGGCCGTTCGTGTTCAAGCTACGCCCAGGCAGGCCAGATCCATGCGTTCTCCCCGTCGACAAGCGATGTTCTCTCGGCGCGCCGTCGTGCTGGCGGCTGCCCTAATTGCCGCACTCCCCGCTGCACCGGCTCAGTCCAGCCCACCCCGCGCGGTTGACTTCCAGCAGTCTCTGCCGGCGATGCCCAGAGTCGCGCCCGGGCATGGCTCCCGCGCGCACGGAACCTCTGGCGAGGGAGCCGTAACGCACCGCAGCGCGGCTATCGAGGCGCCGCGCCGGTTTGCGCTTGCCGGGCTCGCACATGAGACCCGCCCGGTCGAACTTCGAGCGCGGCTGAGCGGTGGCGCCTGGAGCCCCTGGGTCGAATCCTCGAACGGTGATCCGGCCTGGTTCGGCGAGGGCGACGAGATCCAGCTTCGCACACGAGGCTGGAGACCCCACGGCACGATCTTCTACGTCGATGTGAGCGGCGTGACGCCGAGCGGCGTGAGCGCCCGCGGGACTACGGACGGAAGCGCGTCGGGTCCCGCAAAGCCCAGGATCGTCTCCCGGGCTGCCTGGGGCGCCGACCAGGGACAGCGGCGCGGCTGCCGCCCACGTGTTCGGCCGGCGTACGGGCAGGTGCGCGCCGCCACGATCCACCACACGGTGAGCGCAGTGGATTACAAAGCGGCAGAAGCTCCCGGAATGATCCTCGCGATCTGCCGGTTTCATCGCGATGGTCAGGGCTGGGACGACATCGGCTACAACACCCTGGTCGATCGGTTCGGCAATATCTACGCAGGCCGCAGGGGAGGTCTCGACAAGGCCGTTCTCGGCGCCCATGCACAGGGTTTCAACGGGCAGACCACCGGCGTGGCTGTCCTCGGAACGCATACCGACCTGGAGGTCTCCAAACGAGCGCTTCGCGGCCTCACGCGCCTGCTCGCATGGAAGCTCTCTGTCCACGGCCTGGTTGCCGACGATAAGGCTCGGCTCGTTTCTGCCGGGGGCGCCTCGAGTCGCTACCCCGCGGGCCGCAAGATCACGACGAAGCGAATCATCGCCCACCGCAGGATCGGCAAGACCGAGTGCCCCGGAACCGCGCTCAAACGCCAGATCGACGTTCTGCTGAGGCGCGCGCAGCGGCGAATCGACGCGGCAACAGGCGGCTCTTCGGGCGGCTCAGGCGGCGTCGGGCGCCATTAGGCGCCCCGACCGACGACGT
The DNA here is from genome assembly GCA_963701205.1 of uncultured bacterium. Lineage (GTDB taxonomy): Bacteria > Actinomycetota > Thermoleophilia > Solirubrobacterales > 70-9 > JALZKA01. The sequence goes on from OY969575.1 coordinate 989,132, forward strand.
ACAGGGTGCCCGCAGCGCCTCCCGCCAGCGCCGAGCTTGCCGACGGCGAAAGCGTCCCTTCGAGCGCAGCCCGCTCGAAGCCAACACCAATCACCTCGAAGCCCGCCGCCTTGAGGTCGGCTTCAGCCTCCTCGGCGCGATACCACCAGTTGAAGGGGCCGCGGTCTCGCAGGGCGCTCAGGTCGGCCCGGCCCGAACGGCGCAGCCGAGGCATGGACTGCGCGTGCCGCGCGTCGCGTTTGAGGCGGCGCAAGGCCCGTAGGTAGCTGACGTATGCGCGTTGCCCAACCGACGCAAGGCGCGATTCCAGGCAGACGAATGAAAAGAGTGCCGTCCCGCCTTTGGCGAGGACCCGGGCCGCCTCCGCCATGGCGGTCGTGCGCCCGGCTGGATCATCGATCGTGCAGATCACCTGCTGCAGGTAGGTGATCTGCTCAAAGCTGCCATCCGGATACGGCAGGCTGGTCGCGTCGGCGATATCAAAGGAAATTTGCTCGCCGCCCGGCGCCGTCCTGGCGGCGGCGATCATCTCCGGCGCGAAGTCGAAGCCTGTTAGGCGCCGAAACGAAAGTGCGGCCAGCGCCCGCGGAATCCTGCCGCCGCCGGTTCCCCCGTCGAGCAGCGATTTCGCGGGATCAAGCCAACGCCCGATCAACGCCGCCTCATCGGCCTTGAGTCCCTCCGCGCCCGCCCAGTACGCGAGCTCACTCGAGCGAAAGAAGTCTCGCTGGTCGCTGCTCACCCGGCCGCCGCCCGGTAAGCGGGGAAGAAGTCCGCGTCGAGCGCACGGCCGTGGTGCTCTGCCCAAGCGGCCGCGAGCGCCTCGTACTCGGCTGGCCGGTGGATTCGCCGTGCCAATGCCAGCGTCTGGCGATTTGGCGAGAAGCTCGCCTTGAAGCGAAAGATGCCGTCGTTCAGGCGATATCCGCCACCAAGCACGAGCCGCTTCTTGCCGGCGTCGCGGGCCCACTCGATCGTGGCGTGGACCACGGCGTTCGTCGGCCGCAACGCCTGGAAGGCGTGGTCGGCGCCGCCAAGGTAGGAGTAGACGTCGTCGTCATCGCACAGGTACAAAGTGGCCGCCAGGACCACCCCGTCGCGCTCGGCCAGCACGAATCGCGCCCCGTCCGGCATCTCCTCGCCGATCGCATCGAAGTACTCGCGGTCGAAGAAGTACCCCGGGGCGGCTTGATTTCGCGTCATCGTCTGTTCGTAGATCCGGTGAAACTCCGCAACGTCTGCCGGCCCTTGGCCGCGTCGAACGGTCACGCCCTCCCGCTCGGCCCGGCGGATGTTCTTGCGGCAAGCCTTGCTGTAGGACTCGGCCCAGAGTCGCTCGGGGTCGAGGCCCAAATCGACCCAGACAACCTCGCGGTCTGCCTCGGCGCCGCCGACGATCGCGGCGCTCGCGTTCCAGGGATGTAGGTGGGCGAACTCCGCGACGACACCCTCCTGCTCAAGGCACGAGGACACCTCGGCGGCCAGGGCCGCCTCGGCAGCCGAACCGGGCTGGAGGCCGGTGATCGGACCGGTGAACGGCGGCGAGGCCACGTCGCAACGGGCGGTGGGCGGCACATCAAACGGCAGGTCGGCAAGCCCACGCAGCGCCAGCGGATAGGCGACCTCGGCCCCGGCCTGGTTGGCGACGAGGAGCCGCGGATCGGCCAGCCCGGCGCGGCGCTGGGCCCGGGCGAATCCGAGCGATCCGAAAGCGCTGCGCCCGGCCGGGAGCGCAGCCGCCCACGCCGCAGCGTCGTCGGTACTCAGAAGTTGCGCGCTCATGACTCGTAGAGCCCGCGTCCGGTGACAAGCATCCGCACCGTGCGGGCGAGGATCCGCAGGTCCATTGCGACGCTGCGGTTGTCCACGTAGTGCACGTCCAGTTCAATCCGGTCACTCCAGGGCAGCGACGCGCGGCCGTTGACCTGGGCCCAGCCGGTCATCCCAGGCTTCACCTCGAGCCGGCGGTACTGGTGCGGGCTGTACTCGGCAACCTGCTCGGCGATCGTCGGGCGGGGACCAACGATCGCCATCTCGCCGCGCAGGACGTTGAACAAATTCGGTAGCTCGTCCAGGCTCAGGCGGCGCAGGACCGAGCCAACGCGCGTGACGCGTGCGTCGCTGGCAGTAAGCGGATCCCAGATCCCGCCGAGCGGGGCGCCGTCGGTCATCGTGCGGAGCTTCCAGATCTCGAACGGTCTGCCGTCGCAGCCAATCCGCGTCTGGCGAAAGAAGACAGGCCCGCGCGAGTCAAGCCTGATCGCGATGGCGGCGATCAACAGAATCGGAGATGTAGCGACGACGGCGATCGTGGCAATCACAAGGTCCGCGATCCTGGGCAAACCTCGCCCCGTGGCGCTCACCGAGTTCCCTCCACCGGTTCCCAAGTTGTGGCCGGTCCCCGCCGCAGCCGGTCAATCAATCCAGCGGCGATCGACGCCGTAACGACGACGTAGTACTCGGCGATCCGAAACGGGGCCAGGGGCACGACGCGGGCCAGCGCGGCAGCAAGCAACAACCCGAGTTGGCCTGCCATGGCTACGTCATAGATCGGCGCCTCGCCGATCAGAGCAACGTTGGTCACAAGGACCGCCAGGTGCAAAAACGGGGAGGCGTAACGAAGGGTGCGGTGGGAGAACATCTGGTAGGCGTAGATTGGCCGGTAGCCGCGCGGGCGGAGCATCCGGTCGTGTAAGAGGACGCCCCAGGTGCGATTCATCATCCTCCGCTTGCGCTCCCACTCCCCCCGGATTGAAGGCGCCAACCGCTCCCGCGCCTGGGCCCGGGGCTCGTAGATCGCGCGCTTGCCGGCGCGGACCGTCAAATAGGGCAGGCAAAGATCGTGGCCGCGGTCGGAAGGCATGACCACGTAGCCGGAACGAGGGGTGGCGTAGATCGCACCGTTGCCCGCGGTCACGCCGCCGAGGCCTGACTCCAGGCTGCGCATCGCCATCTCGTAGCGCCAGTAGGCCCCCTCCTGATTGGCGCCGTCGGCACCGACGAAGCGCACCTGGCCGCAGACGTACCCCACGCTCTGATCGGCGAGCGCCGCCACCAGGTGGCCGATTGCGTCGGGGTCCCAAAAGGAGTTCGCGTCTGAGAATGCCAGGATCTCGCCGCGCGCAACCTCGGCGGCCGCGTTTTGGGCCTCCACCTTGCCGCGACGCGATAGATCCAATACGTGGTCCGCACCGGCGGCGCGCGCGAGTTCGACCGTCGAATCACTCGACCCGTCCGAGGTCACGATCACCTCAAAGCGCTCGCGCGGGTGGCCGGACTCAAGCGCGTTGGCAACGCGGTCAGCGATCACCGCCTGCTCGTTGTGCGCGGCGATGATCAGCGAGACGAACGGTTGCGCGTCATCGCCAAGATCATGCCCAACAGGGGAACGCCGCCGAATCCGGCTCAGCAGGGCGAGCGAAAGCGGGTACGTGACGTGGGTGTGGACGATCAGCGCTGCGCACGCCCAAAAGGTGATCTCGACAAATGACATTCAGGCAATTATCGGGAGCCGAGGCTTTGATAGAGCGCGAGCGTGGCGGCCGCGACCCGATCCCATGAGTATGGCCCGGCCGCTGCCGCTGCCGCGGCGCCCTCCAGGCGAGCGAGCTCGGCGGCGTCACCCAGGAGTCGGCTGAGCGTCGCGGCGAGCTCGTCGCGGTCGCCGGGATGCACAAGCGCGATCGTCTGGCCGCCGTCGCCCCCCGAAGCCGCCACCTCGCCGAATCCGCCGACATCGCTGGCGACGATCGCCTTGCCAAATGCCAGCGCGGTGGCCAGGACACCGGACTGCTCCGCGTCCCGGTAGGGCAGGGCGACCACCGCAGCCGCGCGAAAAATGGCCGGCACATCGAGATCATCAACGAAGCGGGTCACGATCCGTACGCGCCCGGGAGCGGCGGCGGCCAGGCGCTCAAGGTCCCCCGGATCGACGCCGAGTGGACGCCCGACGATCCAGAGCTCCGCCCCATGGCCCACCTCCGCAAAGGCCCGGAGCAATACATCCACTCCCTTGTACGGGCGGATCAGGCCAAAGCTCAGGACCACCGGACCGCCTGCGCCCTGAAGTTCGGAGATAAGCGGACGTTCCGGGAGCCGAGTCAAGTAGTCAAACACGCCGTGTGGAATCACGGCGATTCGCGCCGGATCGACCTTGGCGTCGCCTCGCAGGCGCGCCGCGCCGTATTCCGACAACGCAATCACCGCGTCCATGCGCTCGAGTGCCCGCCGCGGGCCGCGCGTACTGCCGCCCTCGGCGCCGCGGAGAAAACCGTGGGTGGTCCAAACCTTGGCAGGGCGCTTCGGCATCAGATATCGATCGAGGCCAGGGAGCGTCAGCCACTGGTAGTTGAGGACGTCGAAGGCCGCCGCGGCGCGGCGGTGCCGGATCATCCCCGGTAGGTGCTCGGCCAGTCCAAGCGCGCGGCGCTGAACGCTTCCGGTTGGCAATCCTGACGACCGGGGATAGAAGGCCTCGTTGAGCGCATAGCCGGATGCCCCGGGCCGCGCACCGTGAACGAACCGGGACGTCAGGAGCTCGACCTCCGCTCCCTGGCGGGCCAAGGCCGCGGCAAGTGCGTGGTCGAAAGGTGGCGTTTGTGCCGCCGGATCGACGATTTGTACGCGCATCAACGACGATTCTCCCCGTGGAGCTCTCATTCTGCATCGTCAACACGAACGGGCGCGAGCACTTGCAACGCTGCCTGGCTTCAATCGAGGCGAATTGGCCCGCCGATATCGAGGCCGAAGTGCTCGTCGTGGACAACGCATCAGATGACGGCTCCGCCGACGCAGCGCGCGCGTTCGCGGCTGCCCATCCGGAACTCGGAACACGCTTTCGTTTGATCGAAAACGCTCGGCGGCTCGGCAAAGCCGACAACGACAGCACCTTGCTTTCCGAAGCTTCTGGCGAATACGCGCTGCTCTTGAACGAGGACTCCGAGATCTTGCCCGGCTGCGCCGAGGCTCTGCTCGGCGCTTTGCGCGCCGACCCCGCCGCCGCTGCTGCTGGCGCACAGTTGCTGGGCCCGGACGGGTCCCGGTCGGCGTGTGCATGGCGCCTGCCCGGAGTGGCCACCGCACTCGCCCAGGCCACCTTTACGCACCGGCTCTTCGTCACCCAGAGCGGCACGACGGCCCGTGAGGTGGGCTGGGTTCAGTCCGCAGCGATGCTCGTGCGCCGGGACGCAGCGGCGCAGGTCGGCTACTTGGACAGCGCCTTCTTCGTCTATTCCGACGAGACCGACTTCTGCAAGCGCCTCCACGATGCCGGCTGGCGAATCCTGTTTTCGCCCGAGGCTGAGGCCATTCACCACGAACAGCTGACGACCGACACTGCCCAAGGATCTCGCCGGGCGGTTGAGTTTCACCGCAACCGCGACCTCTACATGCGAAAGCACCACTCCCCGCTTGCGGCTTGGTTTGTTCGCGCCCTGACCGCCTGGAACTACGCCGCGCGGACCGCGGTCGCGCTGGTGTTGCCCGGGCGCGCCGCGAGTCGCTATTGGCTGCACGCCCGGTTGGCAATCCGGCCGCAGGGCGAGGGGGTCCGCGAGGTGGCGGCCGCCCACAACGCGCAGCTCGACCGGGAGCGTTCGGTTTGACAGCCGCATCAGCCGAAGTGATGGCCGCATTCGAACTCGAGCGGCTGATGCACAAGGCGGCGTCCAAACGGCTCGAGCGAACCCCGTCCGGGTTCGTTTGCGCCAACCCGCAGTTGCCAATGGTCTGGGACGCCAGCCGGGTGCAGGTCGAACCCGACGGCGAGATTCCTTCCGTCGAAGGCGTACTCGAACTTTGCGAGCTTCCCGAGGAGTGGTTCGGAGGGTTCCACCACCGCTTGATCTACATCGCTGAATCGTCTGAGGGCCGGGAGTTAGCCTGGTCTCTTGCAAAGCAGGGCTGGCAGCTTGGCGAGCAGGCGCTGATGATTTGCCGCAACCCGCCGGCGTCGGTGCCAAGAAACGCCAGGCGCGTCGAGGGCGCAACGATGCGCAACCTGAAGGGCAGACTCGGTGTCGAACAGGGCCTACCGCCTGATTCGATCGCCCAGTTCGACCGCTACGACGAGTTGCGCTCGCGCGCCGCGGCCAGACTGACCTATGCGGGGTTCGAAAGCAAAACGCCACTCGCGGTCGCCGATATGTACCTGCGCGGGGACATTGCCGTCATCGAAGACGTGGCCACGCTTCGCCGTGGGCGCCGGCGCGGATTTGCCAGCGCCGCTGTCCTCGCGGCCACGGCGGGAGCGTTGCGGCTGAGCGCGCGCGCCGTCTACCTGTTTGCGGAACCGCAGATCGCCAAGACGTTCTACGAGCCGATCGGCTTCGAGCGGATCGGCGGCGCGTTCAAGTGCCAGCGCGAGCGAAGCTGAGCCAGCGCTAGACGCCGCCGCGATCCGCGTCGCGCTGGGCCTGCTCGATGGTGTCCAGCGCTCCTTCTCCGCGACCGCCGGCCCTGACGCTGGCGAACAATGAGTTCAGGCGCGCACGTTCGTCGTCGGTCAGGAAGCCGGTGATGAGCAGCGCCGCGGGGTAGGCGGCACAAAGCCCGATCACCGCGGCCAGGCCGGCAATCCCATCGTGGGCCACGAAGAGTTCGCCGGTAGCGATCAACAGCGCCCCCCAGCCGATCGCGAGGCCCAGGCGACCCCACTCGTAAGGAACGAAGAAGAGCCGCCGCACGATCTGGTGCATCAGCGCTACCACCACTAGGTAGGAGACCAGCAGTGCGACGCCCGCGCCGATAATTCCGTGGTCGGGCACGAGGATCAGGTTGAGCGCAATATTCACCCCAACCGCAACCAGGGTCGGGGGAAACGAAAGCTCAGTGCGACCGGTCCGGCCGAGGATCACCACGAGGACCAGGTAAAGGGCGTACAGCCCTGTGCCGGCGGCGAGCGGGCCCACAGCCTCGTGGGCGGCGGCGTAGCGATCATCGGTCAGCAGGCGCACAAGCCACGGCGCGAGCAGCCAGAGCGAAACCACGGCAAAGGTCGAGACGGCGACGAACCAGCTGACGATCAGCGCGTAGGCGCCGCGGGCCTCGTCGTCATCGGTGATCGAGTACGCGAGTGGCGGCCAGGCCAAATGGAAGCCGCGGACCAGGACCTGCATCCCGTTCGCGAACTTGACCGCAATCGCGTAAAGGCCTGCGGCAGCCAGGCCTTCCTTGCCGCCGATCACTCGGACGATGATGATCCGGTCAATGAAGCTCAGCGAGTAGAGGGTCAGCTCGGCCGGCATTGTCGGCAGACCGAACCGCAGCATCCGGCGCAGCAGGCCACGGTCCACGCGGAAGCCGAGTCGATGGCGTTCAACCCACAGCCGCCCCAGCAAGAAGAGCACTCCCGTGCCAAAGTTGCCCAGCAAGATCGCTGACGCGCCCAGGTCGGTGCTGACGACAAGGGCCAGCGTGATCGGGATCGTGACAACGACGGCTGCGATCGTGAAGCTGAAGTAGGCGCGGGCGCGTTCGTCGAGTCGCAGCAGGGTGAGCGCGTACTCCCAAAGCGTCAGCTGCCAAAGGCCAACGATTGCGAGCCTCACCAGCCCCGCGTCGGAGCGCCCGTCCAAGAACAGCTCGGACAGGGGCTCCGCGAACGGCAACGCAATCAGGGCGGCCGCGCTCGTCGTCCAAAAGAGCGAGGCAAATCCCGTCCTGACCACGTCATCGGATCGCTCGCCGCCCAGGTAATAGAACCGCAACACGGCCTCGATCACGCCGAGGCGAACGATGATCGATGCCGCCACCAGCGACGCGATCATGACCTCGGCAGCGCCGTAGTCGTCCGGGCTCAGGTACGCCGTGTAAACAGGGAGCAGGACAACCGCGATCAACTTCGACAGGACGCTGGAAGCGGTGTAGGCCGCTCCCGTGGTTGCGAGTCGCCGCAGATGTCCGAACATCAGCCCGCCAGCCTCACTCGCGAAACGAGATCCCAAGCGCAAGCAGCGCCCAGGTCGCCGGGTCGATCAGAAAACCGGCGTAGCCCAGCGAATGGATGACGAGGGCCGCAAAACAGGCTGCGATTCCTGCTCGTACCGGGTCCGTTGCCGGCCACGGCCGCAAAAACAGCAGGGCTGAAAACGCAAGGATCGCCGCGTAGGGGATCAAGCCGATCAGACCTTGCTCGGCGGCCACGGTTACGGGCTCGTTGTGCGAGACGGGTCGTTCGATCGGCTCGATCTCGCGCCGAAAGGAGATTGCAAAACCGCCCGATCCCTGCCCAATCAGGGGCTGGGACTCGAACAGGTCGATCCCGCCCGAGATCAGGCTCGTGCGGCCGCTCGAAAGTTCGGCCAAATCGTCGCGGTCGCGATCAACCGTCGTGTCGCTCGGTACGTCGATCAAGACGAGCGCAAGCAGCCCGACCGCAAGCAGGGCGGATGCGCCGGCCAGGCCGCGGATTCCAAAGCGAAACCACATGAGCAGGCCGAGCGCGGGGGCCAGGGCCGCAAAGCTCGTTTGCGAGTAGGTCAGCGCCAGGGCCACCAGGATCGCGCACGCCGCCAGCGCGCCGCCGAGCGCGGCTCGAGGTCCCCGGCGCCAGGCGATCCAGGCGCCGAGCGCGACGATCGCAAACCCGAGGGTGCGGCCCAGCACATTGGGATCGCGAAAGACGGAGTTGGCGCGGAAGTAGAGGTGCAGCTGGTTCGCATCCTGAAGATCCTTGTTGAAGATCAGATCGCGAGAGAAATGCTGGATCACGGCCAGGGCCGAGAAGGCGAGCGCCGCCGCGACCGACGCGATCAGGACATGGCCCACGAGCCCCCTGTGCCAGTTCAGGTCACGCAGCAAGACGAGAAGCGCCGCGAACGGGCACAAAAAGAACGCCACGTTGGTGATCGCGTTGTCCGGGTCGTCGGTCCAGGCCATGCCGATCGCGTAGACGACCAGCGCCAGAGCGAGCGCGTAGCCAAGAAGGCGCACAATCGGCTCTTGACCGGTGCGAGGCGAGCCACGCTGGTCCAACTCCTCACCGCGCCCCTTGACGACCAGCCACGCTCCACGCAACCAACCACCGGCGATGACTCCGTAGAGCGGAACCAGGAGGAAGTTCGTTTCCGAGCCAACCTGCACGGGAATGCGCAGCGCGATGACAGCAAAGGCCGCGATCGCCAGAAACCCGGGATTGCGTACAAAGGTCGCTGCCGTCGCGGCAAGCGCTGTCGCCGCGAGAACGGCTGCCAGCACCAAAACGGCCGGTTGGCTGCGCAGGTCCTCGAATCGGGGCTGATCCCAGACCTGACCGCCAACCAGACCCAGCGCCGCGAGCAGCCCGACGCCAATCGCGACGTAACGGGCCGCGGTCGAACGCAGGCAAAGACCTGCGCCCGCGGCGGCGCAGGCGATGATTGCCACGACGACCTGAACCGGCTCGGCGCTCACTCGTGCGCTCCCCTGCGGTCGCAGACGCCGGCCCTTTGGCCTCCGCGAGGCGTCACGGTGAGCTTCGTCGGATAGACCATGTCACGACGCTGTCCCGGCAACACCACGCGCAGCCGGTAGCGCCCGGCAGGAACGAGGCCGCCGTCGTCGTCACGACCGTCCCACTCGTAGCGCACCGACTCGCCATCGATCAGGGCGCGTGAGGCGTCCAGTGTGCGCACGGGGATCTGGCCGGCGGCGACCATCTGCACGGTGGCGTCGGGCTCATCGAAGCGGACGAAAAACTCGATCTGGGCGCTCTCACCGCGATCCAGGCAGGTGCGCAGTTGGGTCACCTCGAGTGCGAGGTCCGGGGTACGAGCGCGATAGACAAGGGCGCCGACAAGAAGCGTCAGGGCGAGCAGCGCGACAAGCAGCGCGGCACCGACACGACCCTCACGGTCCGGCATCGGTCCCGCTTCGTGTCCTCACAGGCGATCCTTGCCCAGGACGACCACCACGTCAGCGTCGGGCACTGCCGTCTGGGCCTCACGATCGATCGCCTGGACGGCCGCGATCTCCAGCAGCTTCGCGATCCGCTTCGCTGCCCGCTTGGCTGCGGGCTGGTACATGACCACGCTCTGATCTGAGTCGCGCACGAGCGTCTGGACCCCACCCGCGAGATAGCCACTCTCAACGACCTGGCGAGAGACTCGACCGCCGATCCCGCCCGCGGATGTTGTGTTGAGCACCGCCACTGAGATCCCGCCGGGGGCCGTGCCGCTCGCTGACGTGGCCGGCGAGCCGTCGTCGAGGATCTGCTGAACGCCGATCACGGCGCCAACGCTCACAACCATCGCAACGAGGGCCACCACGGCCATCCACCGTGGCTGTGTCGCGAGCCTGTTGAAGCGATGCCAGCGCGGATGGGGATCGAGCGCGGCGCGCTCCATCGTGATTCGCTCAAGCGCGGGGCGCTCGCTGGTCAGCCGATCCACGGGCGTCAGCCCCGCCGGATGAACCTCTGTGACCGCCGGTGCCTCACCCGTGCCTGGCACCGGCTCACCGCGGTCGGCGTAAATTCGCTCAAGTTCCAACTCCGCGCGGTCAAGCTGGCGCTCGGAGTTGGCCATGTCCGCCCGCGCGTAGTCCGGTGCCTCTGCCATCCAGCGGCGCAGGCGGCGCAGGTCTCGGCGCTGGGAGATGTAGAGCGGGGTCACAAGCAGGACCCCGACCGCCGACGCGGTCGCGATCAGCGCGGCAACCTCGTGGAACGGAAGCAGATCGGACCCCACCTGAGCCTCCTATTCGGGCGTGGTCGCGGTGGCGCCCTGACCGAAGGTTGAATCGTCCAGACCGACCAGCAGGACCAAAGGCACGCCCTTCACGAGGTCGGCGACCTCCGGCGTCATCGGCACATACTCCACCGGTCCGAGCGATCCCTCGATTGCGCTAGCCAGTTCCTCGGCATCCGCGTCGGCATCGGTCGCGAACATGATCAAGCTGGCCTCCTCGCCGTTGGGCGCATCGGTACGAACGCCGATCCGGAACCCTGCAGGCTCGACGACCTGGCTCGCGATTACGTCAGCGAGACCGGCCACTCCGGACACGGGCGCCACCGGATCGTCCACCTGGGTGGCGTTGAGAACCGCCACCTTGAGCGGCTTGGGCGGTTCGGCGTCGGGTTCCTGCGTCCCGCTGCGATCCTTGCCTGGCTCGGCGGGCGATGTGCTCGCGACGGGAGCGGAATCGCCGCCCAACCCGAAGCCGCCCGTTGCGATGCCCAATCCGACGAGGCCAACCGCGACCCCGGCGATTATGAATGCCGGGTTGATCGGCGAGCGCCGATCAAGTTCCCGCCAGCGTGGGCCCAGCGTCTCGGCAAGCCGAGTGCGAGTGCGCTCAACGAATCCAGGTGCATCCTCGCCGCTCGTCTCGCCGCGCGCGTCAGCGACAGCCTGCGTCGCCTCGCCGGCCTCAAGCGCCCTCTCGGGAGCTCTCCCGGCCCATTCCCGGAGGCGTCGCACCTCGCGCGCCTGCAAAACGATCAGTAGGGCCAGAATCGCAAACCCGAGAAACGCGGCGATCCCAAGGATCGGCCCGATGTCCTCGATCAGATCCATCGAATCCAGGCAGTCTAGATGTCGAGATCGACTGGGATCGGAGCCGGGCGCTCGGCGATCAGGCCCACGACATGCTCGGCAAGGCCCGTTTGGTCCCCGGCGGCCACGAGGTCGGTCAGACGATCAACGGTCGTCTCGACCCAATCGGGGTCCAGATTCCCGGCTCGAACCGCGCGAACGATGCGCTCGGCGCTCGTCGGCTGCGCCCGCTCATCAGCGTTGAAAAGCTCTTCGTGCAGCTTCTCGCCGGGGCGCGGAGAGGTGAACTCGATCGCGATTTCGGTGTCCGGCTCGTATCCGGCCAGCGTGATCATGTTGCGGGCCAGCTCGACGATCTTGACGGGCTCCCCCATCTCGAGGACGAAGACCTCGCCTGACTCGGCGCCCAGGTCGGCCGACTTGATGACCAGCTGAACCGCTTCGGGAATCGTCATGAAGTAACGGGTCATGTCCGGATGGGTGACGGTGACCGGCCCACCTTGCTCGATTTGCGCACGGAAAATCGGCACCACTGAGCCAGACGAGCCGAGCACGTTGCCGAATCGCACGGAGACGAATCGGGTGGTCGCATGGCGCTGTCCCGCGGCGGCGACGACCCATTCGGCCATCGCCTTCGACGCCCCCATGACGGTTTGCGGATTGACCGCCTTGTCGGTCGACACAAGGACGAAGCGGCTCGCGCCGGTCGCGGCGGCTGCCTCGGCGACGACGCGCGTGCCGATCGCGTTGTTGCGGACGGCCTCCAGGGGGTTCGACTCCATCAGACCAACGTGCTTGTAGGCAGCGGCATGGAAGACCACGTCCGGGCGGAAGCGCTGCATTACCTCCGCCATCCGGTCCGCCTCCTTGCAGTCCGCAAGCACGGCCTCGCAACGGGTGAAATGCCAGGTGCTGGTCAGCTCGCGCTCAATCTGAAAGAGGTTGTCCTCAGCGTGGTCGAGCAGGATCAAGAGCTTTGGATTGACGCGCGAGATCTGACGTGAAAGCTCAGACCCGATCGAGCCTCCGGCTCCCGTGACCATGACAACCCGGTCCTCAAGGTAGGCCCCGACGCGGTCGAGTTCCATGCGGACCGGGTCACGGCCGAGGACATCCTCCACCTGGACCTCGCGAAGCTGGCGCGTTAGCTGTACCCCGCCGCGCAGCAGCTCGAACACGGTGGGCAGAGTCCGGACAGGGATCTGGCGCTCACGGCAAGCGGTAACCACCTTTGCACGGAGCTCGCCAGGGGCCGACGGAATCGCGATGACAACCTCGTCGGGATTGTGCGTTTCCAGCACCTCCCCAATGTCGTCGGTTGTGCCCAGGACCCGGAGGCCCAGCGTTCCCATTCCTCGTTTGCGCGGGTCGTCGTCGAGGAACCCGATCGCACGCAATCCCAGGTTTGGGTTCAGCTGTTGTTCGCGCACGACCATCTGCCCACCTGATCCCGCGCCGACCACAAGCTGGGTGCGGGACTTGCGGTCGCGCACGGACTTCGACGGTCGCTCGATCCAGAGTCTGGTCGCGATCCGTGCACCCGCCAAAAACGCGGTGGTCAGGACGAAATCGAAGATCAGGATGGAGCGCGGCAGGTTGTCGTCAAACGGGGCGACCAGCGTGAACACCGCGAGCAGCACCACCGTCGCGAGCGCGGTTGCCTTGAGCAGCGCCGGGAAATCGCGGGTCAGGAAGTAGCGCCACCATTTCGAGTGCAAGCCGAGCGCGGTGAAGATCAGGGCCTTGCCCAGCGCGACGAACCCGATTGACTGCCACAGCATCTCGCCGTAGCGATCCGGCATGCCCGTATCCAGAAAGCGCAGGGCGAACGCCAGCGCGAATGCGGCCGCAGCCAAAACGGCATCCGCCAAAAACTGCAGGGCGCGATGCCGGTAGGCCGGGTGGTTGAACCGGCTCATTGTCGTCAAAGTCTAGGACCGATCGCCTGCAAGAGCGCGTTCAACCTCGGCGAGGATGCCGTCGCGGCGCTTGGCGTATGTGAACACCGTGCGAATCCGCTCGCGAGCGGCCATCCCGCCTTCCGGGCCAAGCGCGAGAGCCGCGCGGATCCCGTCGGCGATGGACGCGGGACTGGGGTCGGCGATCACCACGCCGGTCTCCCCCACGACCTCAGGCAACGCTCCCGCCGGAGTCACCACGGGTACTGCTCCGGCGAGCATGGCCTCGGCCAGCGACATTCCAAACCCTTCGTGCACCGATGCCTGGACGTACACGGCGGTCGCGGCGAACAGGGCGTCCAGCTCCTCGTCTGCGAGAAATCCTGTCACGCGGACGTTCGGCAGCGCCTGCGCCGCCAGCCCTGGCCCCACCTTGTCGGTCCAGGCGCCGGCGAGCACGAACTGGACCTCTGGTAGTTCCGCGGCTGCCTCGATGAACGGGCCGTGTCCCTTGCGAGCCAGGTTGAGTTCGTACACGACCCCGACCGTCAGGGCCATGCGCCGCCGCGGCGGCGCCGTAGGGGCTCCTGAGAAGCGGTCGGGAATGCCATGGTGGACAACCCTGACCCGGCCGGGATCGATCTCGGTGTTGGCGGCGATCTCGTCCAGCGTGTAATCGGAGTTCGTCACCAGCCGCGTTGCGGCGGCCACGGTCGAGTGGACGAGGCGGCGGCGGATGCCTCCCCGTTGCGATCCGTAGCCGATTTCCGGTACCGCGGCCGTGTCGAAGCCGCCGAAGATCAAGAGCGATGGCGTGCGGCGCATCCGCGCGAATCGAAGGGCAAGAGCGGTGTGCCAGGAGGCGAACCAGCCGACGACCACGTCGCAACGTCCAATCGCCCGCCACAGCTCGATCGGCCGCGGGCGAATGCTCGGCTGCATGTACTCCACGACCTCGTGGCGCTCCTCCAGGGCCTCGCGGTCGATTCGGGTAAAGGTGTTTCGGCGGCTGATTACGTAGAGGACCTTGGCCATGGCCTTCCAGTCTGATGCACGGGACCTCGAAACGGCGCTCCTCGGGGGAAGCTTTGCAGGGAGTTATCCTCCGACCGATCCTGACGCCTTACGCATCCGTTACCGATTTCTTCCTTGACCCGATCGTCGAGGTCGCGACCGACTTCATCGATTCGGTCGGGCTGATCGGCGTCTTCGTGCTGATGCTCCTGGAGAGCGCGTGCATTCCGGTGCCGAGCGAGGCGATCATGCTGTTCGCCGGCTTCAGCGTCTCCGAAGGAGACCTGACGCTTTTCGGAATCGTCGCCGCCGGGGTCCTGGGCAACGTCGTCGGTTCCTGGATTGCCTGGTGGGCCGGCTACTACGGCCGGCTTGAGCTGCTCGAGAAGAACCGGCTGATCCACCTCAACCCCAAGCACCTGGCCTGGGCCGACGGCTGGTTTCAGCGCCACGGCGATGCGACGGTGTTCTTCACTCGCATGATGCCGATCATCCGGACCTTCATCTCGCTGCCCGCCGGAGTCGCCCGGATGCCGTTTTGGCGGTTCAGCCTGTTGACGCTCGCGGGCTGCATCCCCTGGGTCCTGATGCTTGGCCTGATCGGGCGCTCCGTGGGCGACAACTGGGAGCAGTGGCGCGACAACCTGCACTACCTCGACTACGCGGTGGTCGTGGCCGTTTTGGTCGGGCTCGTATACCTCTTGGTCCAGCGCCGCCGCTCGCGTACGCCCGCCGACACGCCGGAGGTCTGACCCACATGCCGGCCGGACCGGCGGCATTCGAGCTCCGCACAGTTCACGCAGTTGCGCTGGGGCTTCTCCAGGGACCAACGGAACTACTCCCGGTCTCAAGCTCAGCGCACATCTCCCTGCTCCCGTGGTTTTTGGGCTGGCCCTGGCACCAACTCGACGCCGAGGGCCGCAAGAGCTTCGAGGTTGCTCTCCACGGCGGCACCGCTGCCGCCCTGCTGATCGGGCTGCGGACTGAGATCGCGGGCGAGTTGCGAGCGTTCGACTCCCGCCGCGCAGCGGTCGTCGGGCTCTCGTTTGCCGTTCCTGCGGCTGCCGGTTTGGCTTTCGAGCGCTCCATCGAGCGCTTGGGGACCCCCCGCGCCAGCGCCGCTGGCCTGACCGTGGGAGCGCTGCTGATGCTCGCCGCCGACCGCGTCCCGCAGCAGCGCGGACCGGGCGATGCGGGCCCCGCCGATGGGTTGGCGCTTGGATTGGCCCAGGCCGCGGCGCTCATTCCCGGCGTCTCGCGCAATGGCGCGACGCTGACCGCAGCCAGGGCGCGTGGGTTCACCCGAGAGCAATCGAACCTGCTCTCGCGAACGGTCGCGCTACCCGTGATCGTCGGCGCGGTAGCGCTCAAGGGCGCCCGCCTACGGCGGCGCGGGATCACCGCGGGCACCGGTCGCACGCTTGCGGTGGGAGCCCTGGCGTCGTTTATCTCAACGCTCGCATCACGGCCGCTGCTTGGCCTCGTCAACCGCGGGCTCTGGCCGTACGCCCTGTATCGAATCGTGCTCGCCACGCTGGTGCGCGTTGGCGCGGCCCGCGGCGCTTCCCGAGGGCAGTCGTAACAGTAATCTGGCCGCATGAGCCAGGACGCCTACGCAACGGCCGGGGTCAGCCAGCGCCATGCGGATGCGTCGGTGAGTGCGCTCGTCGCACACCTTGCCCAGATCGATACCGGCAAGCCGTCACGCGTGGTTCCCCTTCCGGGGCACTACGCGTCCGTGGTGCGTATCGACGACGAGACCGGGATCGCGTTCGGGACGGATGGCGTTGGTACCAAGATGGTCGTCGCCGAGCGACTGGGCCGCTTTGAGACGATCGGCATCGATTGCGTCGCAATGAACGTCAACGACTTGATCTGCGTTGGCGCCGAGCCGATCGCGCTACTCGACTTCATCCTCTGCCGCAGCGCCGATCCAGAGATCTGCGGTCAAATCGGCATCGGCTTGCGAGCCGGAGCCGAACAGGCCGGAGTTGAGATTCCCGGGGGCGAGATCGCGCAGGTAGGCGACGTCGTATCGGGGTGGGAGCTGGCGGCGTCGGCGATCGGCCTCGTCGGCCTTGATCGAATCGTTACTGGAGATCGGATCGCGGCGGGCGACGTGTTGATCGGGATCCCCTCGTCGGGACTCCACTCAAACGGCTACACCCTCGCTCGCAAGGTCCTTGCCGATATCCCTCTCGACGACGAACGGCTTGGCCGCCCGCTGGGCGAGGCCCTGCTTGAGCCGACGACGATCTACGTCCGCGCGGTTAGCGAGCTGCTCGCGTCCGAGGCCGACGTACACGGGCTGGCCCACATCACGGGAGATGGCCTCAACAACCTGCTGCGGCTCTCCGATTCGGTTGGCTACGAGATCACCCACCCACTCGAGGTGCCTGGCGTATTCAGCCTGATCCAAGCCGAAGGCGAAGTCGCCGATGCCGAGATGCACGAGGTCTTCAACATGGGGCTTGGCTTCGTCTGCGTCGTGGCGGCAGCCGCCGCCGACCGGGCCGTCACCGTCCTTGCCTCGCACCACGCCGGGACCCGCGTGATCGGGTCCGTTACCGATCGCGCCGGCAGCGTCGAGCGCGTGGCGTAGCCCGGGCCGGGAATCTGACGAAGTGGCGGCGGGTTGGGCGCATAGGATTCGGGTGCTGCCATGAACGCCGACGGAATTCCACTGAGCGGTACGGGCCTGATCGGGACCGTGCTTTCCGGGCGCTACCGGCTCGAATCGAAGCTCGGGTCCGGTGGGATGTCAACCGTCTTTCTGGCTTTGGACGAGACGCTTCAGCGCCACGTCGCGGCCAAGGTGTTGCACCGCGAGATGTCCGATCAGCCCGACCAGATCGAACGTTTCCGCCGCGAGTCGCGCGCCGTTGCCCAGCTCTCTCATCCAAACGTGGTCTCCGTCATCGACGCCGGCGATGACGCCGGGCACCCATACATCGTCTTCGAGTACATCGAGGGCGAGACGCTGAAGCAGCGGATCGACCGGTTCGGGCGCCTCGCACTCGACGAGGCCGCGGCCTACGCAATCGAGATCGGTCGCGGCCTGATGGCTGCCCACCAGGCCCAGCTGGTGCACCGCGACGTCAAGCCCCAGAACGTCCTGATCGATCCGGAAGGCAGGGCCAAGGTCACCGACTTCGGCATTGCGCTGTCGCTGGACTCCGACGGCCTGACCAAGACTGGCCGCGTCCTGGGCACGACGGACTACGTTTCGCCGGAGCAGGCGATGGGCCGCGAGGTTGACGCGCGCTCAGATGTCTACTCGCTGGGAATCCTGCTCTACGAGATGCTTCACGGCGACGTTCCGTTCAAGGCAGAGACCGTGGTTGCCGTTGCTATGAAACACGTCAACGACCCGATGCCGGAGATTCAGGCGTCGCGTCCAGGGTGCTCGGCGGCGCTATCCGCGGTGATCGAGCACGCCACGCATAAGGAGCCAAAGAGGCGCTACGCGACGATGGCCGCGATGCTGGCTGACCTCGAGGCAGCGTTGGAAGTCGAGATCTCGCGCGCGGGTGGATCCTCCGGCGAAGCGACAACGGTGCTCGACTCCGTGCCTTCGCGGCAGCGGATCCTCAGCTCGCGATCGGTCTCAATCGCGGGCATTCTGCTCGTGCTGGCCGGCGTCCTGGCCGCGCTGGCGCTGGTCGAGCTAGGCGGCGAGAGTCGCACGCCCAACGACGAGAAGACGCCCGCGCTGTCAGGCGGCGAGCTGGCGCTTGGGTCGCCACAGGACTTCGATCCCTTTGGCGACAGCGAGGAGCACGGCGATGAGGTCGGCCTGGCGCTGGACGGAAATCCCAGCACGTCCTGGACCACCGAGACCTACACGAACTCGCCGGCGCTGCCCGACGCTGGCAAGGATGGAGTCGGGTTGATCCTCGACACGGGCGCAACCGTGAGCGGCCGCAGAATGGAGGTCAGCACCCAAGATCCGGGCTGGACGGCCGAGATCTACGGCGCGGTCGAGGGCCCGCCCACGGACCTTGCCGGCTGGGGCGCGCCGATCAGCGCTCCGTTCACGACAGCCGATGAGCTCACGACGGTCGAGCTCACGACGTCCGAATCGCGTTACTACCTGGTCTGGATCACGGGGTTGACCGAGAACTCCGAACCGCGGGGAATCAGCGGATTTTTCGCCTCAGTCGGCGACATCACCCTGTACGAGTAGCTAGAAGGAGTGGCTGCGCTCGTCGGCGTAGCGCTCCACTGCCAGGGTCACAAGCCGATCGCAGAGCTCGGGATAGCCGACCCCGGAGGCCTCCCAGAGCTTGCCAAACACGCTGGTCTCGGTAAAGCCGGGGATCGTGTTGATCTCGTTGACAAGGACCTCGCCGCTTTTGGCGACGAAGAAGTCGCAGCGTGCCAGCCCTCGGCCACCGATAGCTCGAAACACTCCGGCGGCCATCTCGCGCACGCTGGCGATCGCCACATCTCCGATCGGCGCCGGGACCGCCAGCTCCATCCCGCCCGCGGTGTACTTCGCCTCGTAGTCGTACCACTCCGCGCCCTGGGTCACGATCTGGCCCGGCAGCGAAGTCTCGGGTTGGTCATTGCCGATCACGGAGCACTCCACCTCGACGCCGGGGCAATGAGCCTCGACGATGACTCGCGGGTCGTGGCGTCGGGCCAGCTCGACCGCGGTGTCGAGGTCGTTGGCGATCTCGTCAACCCGCGAGATACCGACGCTCGACCCCAATCGCGACGGCTTCACCCAGACCGGTGTGCCCATGGCTGCGACCGAATCGCGCCAGCCCTCCTCACCCGCCTGGCAGAAGGCGACCTGGGGAAAGGCGTGGAAGGCCAGGAGCTGTTTGCAGACAAGCTTGTCGATCGCGACAGCCGCGGCAAGAACGCTTGGGCCGGCGTAGGGAAGGTCAAGGCACTCGAGGAGCCCCTGCACCGTGCCGTCCTCGCCGAACGGGCCGTGCAGCACCGGAAACGCGACCTCGCACCCCTCCAGGCCGCCGGCCGCGCGCAACGGGATATCGGAGCCGTCGCGAAGCCAGCGCCCGTCGGGGGTGATCAGGATCTCGACAACCTCGTGGCCCGCCTCCCGCAGCCCGCCGGCGACGGATTTACCGGAGCGCAGCGAGACATCGTGTTCGGACGAGCGTCCGCCGCTGATCACCGCCACCTTCATCGCCTGGATCCTCGCTCACGGGGGGACTGCTCGTCGGGCGGAGGATTCGGATCGACCGGCACCACGGGCTCGACGTAGACGGCGACAAAGATCGTGATCAGGTCGCCCGACCTGACTCGCGTTCCGGCCGACGGGGCCTGGTCGGTGACACGGTCATCCATCGTCTCGTCGTCGGTCTCCTGCTCGACAACCTTGATGTTTCGAGCGCCGCGACTCTCGAGCGTTGATACGGCATTGTCGCGAAGCTGGCCCTCGACGTTGGGGACCACCACCGTCCCGGCCCCGTTGGAGACGATGAGGATCACTTCCTCCCCCTTGGTCAATTGCGATCCTGGCCCGGGATCTTGGCCAATCACCTCGTTCGCCGGGGCGTCGGAGTTCTCCGTCTCGACGTTGGGTACGAACCCCAGTCGCCGCGCCTCGGCTGACGCCTCCGTCTCGGTCATGCCGATAAAGCTGGGGAGTTCAACCAGGTTGGCCCCCTTGGACGCAAACAGCGTCACAACGGTTTCACACTCAACCCGGTCGCCGACCGAAGGCGAGGTTCGAACGACCGTTCCGGGCTTGGCGTTGTTGGAGAAGGCCTCCTTGTCGCGAACCTGCAGGTTCTCCTCCTGCAGGAGCTTGGTCGCGCGGTCAAGCCGCATGCCGATCACGTCAGGTGGTACCGAGACGCTCAATCCGAGGCTTACCGAGAGCTGGACGGTCGCACCCTTGTCGGTGTCTGTCCCGGCCGCCGGATCCTGCTCGGCGACGGTATTCGGCTCGTCGCAACTCTCGAAATTCGATGTCTCGACCGCAAAGCCCTTTGCCGTCAGAATCCGCGTTGCCTCCGATTGCGTTTCGCCGATTACCGTCGGCACCGTGACCTGCTGGGATCGGGTTAAGGCGAACGCGATCAACGCCCCGATCAACGCGGCGATCAGCGCGAGGGCGATCAGCTTCTTACGGTTGTCGGGCTCCTCGTCGGCGATTTGATCGGGGGCGATTGGCGCCGCCGCAGCGACCGCCGGTATCGCCGCGGGATAGACCGCGGTGCCAGCCGCCGGATCCTCTTCGGCGGCGTCGAGGGCGGCAAGGAACTCGCCGGCGCTTTGAAACCTTGCGTCCGGGGACTTTGCGAGCGCTCGGAGGACGACGGCGTCAAGCGCGGGAGATACGTCGGGGTTGAGCCGGCTGGGAGGCTGGGCCTGCTCAGAGACCTGCTTGAGCGCGATCGCAACAACTGTTTCGGCGTCAAACGGAACGCGCCCGGTCAGCGCCTCGTAGAGAATCACGCCCACTGAGTAGAGGTCGGATGTCGCGTTCGTCTCAAATCCCTGCGCCTGCTCCGGCGAGAGGTACTGCGCCGTCCCAAGCACCGATCCGGTCTGCGTGATCTCCGACGCGCCCGCCCGTGCGATCCCGAAATCCGTGACGCGGGCCCTTCCCTCGGCATCAACGAGGACGTTGTGCGGCTTCAGGTCGCGGTGCACGATGCCGCGCTCGTGGGCGAACCGCGCGCCGGCGAGGATCTGGCGCACGATCTCGACCGATTCCGCGACGGTCAGACCGCGGGCGATCAGGTCCTTGAGGGAAGCGCCCTGGACGTATTCCATCGCGATCCAGTTGCTGCCCTCGAACTCGCCGCGGTCATAGACCGAAACGACGTTTGGGTGCTGCAGTCCAGCGGCGGCCTGTGCCTCGCGGCGGAAGCGCTCGATGAACTGGGCATCCTGCGCATAGCGCTCGTGCAGGAACTTGAGCGCGACCGCCCTGCCCAGCATCGCGTCGTCAGCCGACCACACGTCCGCCATACCGCCGCTTCCGATCCGCTCGATCAGCGTGTAGCGCTCGCCGACTTTCTGTCCTCGTTCAAAGCGCATGTCAGCCCGCCAGCGCGTCCATTACCTGGGTTGCAATCGGTCCCGCGACGGCGCCGCCGGAGCAACCGGTGCAGCGCTCAAGCATCGCGGCGACCACGATCTGCGGGTCTTCAGCCGGCGCGAAACCTATGAACCACGGCCGGTTGACGGAAGTGGCAACGTCGATCTCAGCCGTGCCGGTCTTGCCCGCAAGTTGGCCCAGGCTCGTTGAGAGTCCGGCAGCCGTGCCCTCGTTGGCGACGTTGACCATCATCTGGGCGACGGTGCTCGCCGTCTCGGCGCTCATCACGCTCGCTTGCTTGTCCGGGTCAAGCTGCTCGACCTCGCGGCCGTCTTGATCGGTCGCGCTCAGCAGGAATGTCGGCTTCATCAACTCGCCGCCGTTGGCCACTGCGGCTGCGACCTGGGCCATCTGCGTGGGCGTGGCAAGCAGGCGCTCCTGGCCAATCGCCACGCGGCCAACGTCGATCAGATCCGCGGCGGTCAGGAGGCTGCCGTCCTGGTAGATGCCACTTGCCTTCATCTCCTCGTCGGCGAAGTTCAATTCCGGGTCGGCGTTGAAGCCAAAGCGATCCATGTACTCAAGGTAGGTGTTGGCGCCGAGCTTCTCGCCCACCTGGGCCCAATAGGTGTTGACCGAGTTGGTTAGCGCCGTCGTCATATCAATGGTTCCGAAGTCCGCCCCGCCCGAGTTCGCAAGTGGGGCGCCTGAGATATCGATCCCCGAATCGGCGCTGAGCGTCGTCGTCGGCTCGAACTCCCCGGAATCGAGCGCCGCCACGGCGGTGACGACCTTCATCGTCGAGCCCGGCTCGAACGTTCCCTGGAGCGCGCGGTTGAAAAGCCCCGCGCCCGTCCCCTGCTGCGCGAGGTCGGAGAAGACCTCCTCGTCCTGAACGGCGTTCGGGTCGAACCCGGGAACCGAGGCCATCACCTTGATCGCACCCGTGGCAGGCTCGATCGCCACAACCGAGCCCGCGCCGGTCGTTCCGGGAACGGAGGCGAGGGCGCTCTCCAGGGCGTCGAGCGCCACTTGCTGGGCGCCTGCGTCGAGCGTCAGCTGAATGTCGGCGCCCTCGCGGGTCTTGTTCAAGAGTTCGTCGATCAAGGAGGCAAACTCGTTCTCGTCGCCGGTCAGTAGCTCGTTTTCGGCCAGTTCGATCCCGGTTCGACCGACGTCGACGAACGAGTAGCCGACCGGGTTCGAAAACAACTGGCCCTGCGGATAGCGGCGGACGTACACGCGCTGCGGCCCGCCGCCAGCAGAGACCGACTCAGCCAGCAGAACGCCGTCGGCACTGGTGATCTTCCCGCGCTTGATCTGCTGCTCTTCGATCAACGGCCGGCGGTTCTCGATATTGGCCTTGAGGTCGTCCGCCTCGAGCACCGACCAGCGCGACGTGAAGTACACAAGGCCCGAAAACAGGACCAGGATGAAGATGAAGACTCGGACGATCTGGGTGTTCACGCAGGCCTCCCGCGGCCGATCTGGCTCCGTGCGTGTTCACTGATCAAGAGCAATAGCGCGAGCAGAATCATGTTCGCCACGATCGAACTCCCGCCGAACGAGATGAACGGCAAGGTCACGCCGGTCAGCGGAATCAGCTTGGTGACCCCGCCGATGATCACGAACGCCTGCAGGCAAAAAACGGTCGCCAGCCCCGTCGCGAGCAGCTTCGAGAATCCGTCGGGGGCAAGCAGCGCGGTTTTGAATCCGCGGGCGCCGATCAAGGCGTAGACCCCGATCAGGCCGCAGGCGCCGAACAGGCCGAGTTCGGCGACGATCACGGCGTAGATGAAGTCGGTGTGGGGCTCGGGCAGGATCGAGCCGCAATAGGGAAATCCGGCTTCGCAACCCGGCGGGAAGAACGGTCCCGGGAGTTTCAGCAGGGACTGGCCCAGCCCCTCACCGAACAGCCCGCCCTCCGCCTGCGTGAAAAGGGCCGCGGTGATCTGGCCGGCGCCGTCGGGGGCGTCGCGGGCGAACGGATCGAGCCAGATGTCGAATCGGTCCTGAACGTGGCCAACGTTGCCGGCAATCAGGTAGGCACCCGCAAAGAACATGGCGAGCCCGATCAACACGTAGGACAGCCTGTTGGTGGCGACGTAGATCAGGGCCAAAAAAGCGCCGAAAAACATCAGCGAGCTACCAAGGTCACGGATGAACACCAACATCAGCATCGCCGCACCCCAGACCACCAGCAAGGGCCCGAAATGCTTAAGCGGTGGAATCGTCAGCCCAATGACGCGGCGGGCGGCGACACTGAAGAGTTCGCGCTTTTCGTTCAGGTAGCTGGCCAAGAAGATGACTACGGCGATCTTCGCGAACTCGGAGGGCTGGAAGGAAAGCGGGCCCAGACTGACGTTGATGTAGGCGCCGGTGCGCTCGACGACGCCGGAATCCACGAAAATCCGCGGCGCCATCAGCAAGGCGAGGCCGGCCAGCGCAATCAGGTAGCGGTACTGCTGAAGCTTGTCGTAATCGCGCAGGAAGGTGATCGTCGCGGCAAACGCCCCGAGGCCGACCAAGAACTGAGTCGCCTGCTCCACCGCGAGCGTTTCGTCGATCCGGTAGAGGACCACGAGGCCGGTCGCCGCCAGCGTGGCGCAGAGCGGAAACAGGTACGGGTCCGCGTTCGGCAGGGTTAGCCGCAAGAACAGGTGGGTCGCCACGCAGATCGCCAGGAAGTAGCCGCCGTAGATCAGGCTTGCGTCGTTGATCTCGTCGGACCCGACCGCGAACACCGCCGCGAATCCCGCCGTCACCAGCAGGGCCACGGGTATCAGCGCGAACAACTCGCGGGTGCGCGCGCTCATGGGGCCCGCCTCATCCGCCGCCGGTCGCGGATTTGCCCTGCCCGGCGGCAGCCCGATCGTCCTTGCTTGGTGCCGGGTCCGGTTCTGCGGGAGCCAGCGCCGAGCGCTCGAGGTTGTCGAGCAGATCGACGGCGTCGTCACGAGAGCGCAGCTGATGATCGGTGGCCTCGTCGCGGCGATCCTCGGGCAGCGACCGGACTCTGGCGGGGCTGGACAGGACCTCGCTGTAGAGGTCAATCCCCAACGGCAACTCGTACGGCAAACCCCTAAAAAGGGCCATGCGGCCGCCCTCGTCCGTTCCCAGGAAGTAGATCTGACGGCTGCCAACGAATGCTCCCGCGATGATGCCCGCGACCACGACAAGTGCGAGCAACGACTTGGCCAGGGTCCGCCCGCGTCTGCGCTCCGGTGCCGACGCGGCGACGGGCTCTGCTGCTGCGCCGCCCATGCTGGCCCGGCGAACGCGGCTGGCCTCCGCCCGGATGGCGGCGGCATCGAGGCCGGCGCCCGCCGCGCTCGGGCCGACGAACGTGGCGTCGTCTGCAGTCGGCGATGGATCGCCTTCCTCCAGGCGAAAAGCGACCACGGTGATGTTGTCGCGGCCGCCGGCTTCGTTCGCCGCGGCAACAAGCTCTGCGGTCGCCTGATCAAGCGTCTCGGCACCCAGCAGAATCTGCCGGATCCGATCCTCCTTGAGCATCGTCGTCAGGCCGTCCGAGCAAAGCAGGTAGACGTCGTCAGGACGGGCGGCGAAGGTCATCGTGTCGACCTCCACCTCGGGTTCCGGCCCGAGCGCCCGGGTGATGATCGATCGCTGCGGATGCTCCTCGGCCTGCTCGGCCGTCAGGCGGCCCTGGCGGCGCAACTCCTCGACCAGCGAGTGGTCAGTTGTCAGCAGGCTCAGATCGCCGTCACGCATCCGGTAGGCGCGGCTATCGCCAACGTGGCCAAGCGCGATTTCGTCGCCCTCCACGAGCGCGGCGGTGAGCGTCGTTCCCATCCCGGACCGCGAGGAATCCTCATGGGCGACGCTGTTGATCCTGCGATTTGCCGCCTCGACCACGGACTGCAGGAACGCCTCGGGGGCCAGGGATCCCCGTTCAGCGGGTTCAAAGGCCTCGGCCGCGAGACGCGACGCAACTTCACCGGCTTGGGCGCCACCCATACCGTCGGCGACCGCAAACAGCGGCGCCCGCGCAAAAAACGAGTCTTCGTTGGCAGCACGCTGCCGACCGGTATCGGTGCGAAACGACTGCTCTGCAACTCGAACGGACACCTGGAGCTACTCCCCTGGGACGTCCAGCTCGAAACGAAACTCGGTGTCGCCGATCCGGATCTCGTCGAGGTCGCTCAACATCGCTTCGCCCCGCAACTGGCCGCCGTTCAAGAAGGTCCCGTTCGTGGAACCCATGTCCTCGGCGTAATAGCTGGGGCCGCGCGAGTAGAGGCGGCAGTGGATCCCGGATGCAAAGCGATCATCAATCTGAACATCCGCGTCCGCCGCTCGTCCGATCGCAAGCCCCCCGAACATGTCGTAGCGGCGGCCCGGCTGCAGGCCACCACCCTTGACCACGGCCAAAAACGCGTCCGTTGACGGCGCTCGGCCGCCGGGTCCGGCCACCTGATGAAACCCCGTTGCCTCGGGCGCCGGTGATGTCGCGTCCCGCAGCTCCTTCAGGGCGCTGCGGCTGACCCAGAGCAGGAACAGGTAGAGCACGGCCAAAAAGCCGAACTGAAGCCCGACCGCGATCGGCTCGGTGTCCATCAGCCCCGCACCCTCTCAGTGTTCGATATCGAAGGTGAAGTAGGTCGTGCCCATCTGGACCTGATCGCCCGGGTTGAGCCGGGCGCGGTCAACTTGGCGTCCGTTGACCTTGATCCCGTTTGTTGACCCCAGATCCACGACCTCCCAGTCACCGGAGGAGTTACGCCGGAGCTCGGCATGCCGACGTGAGATATTCGGATCAGCAAGCACGCAGTCGCAGTCGCGGGATCGGCCAAGCGACGCCGGCGTTCGGTCAAGCACGTAGCGGCGGTCATCGAGTGAGACGATGGCCTTCGTCTCGGTCAGATGCGCGGTGTGCTTCGCGGATCCGCGGGGCTTCGCCGCCTGCTTGGGCGGGACCGAGTAGACCATCGTGTGGCCCTGCTCTCCCTGCGACGGGGCCTCCCCCTGTTGCTTTGCCTCCTTGACGAGGCGGGTCTGGATTCCGAACTCGCCCAGCCGCAATTGCTCGTCGGTGTCGAGCTTCACCTCGGGACGGGTCAGGAGCGCGTAGTCATGGCGTCGTGCGTGTTCCAGCAGATACGAGGAGAGCTCCTGCTCGAGCGATGTCTCGTAGCCCTCAAGGCGCTCCCGGTCCTCGGGACCAAGCCAGACGGTGTACTGGTTTGGCACGTAGGTACGGGCGATCGACGCCGTGCGATGGGCGTCCATCTCCTTCGCCAGCTTGCGGGCGATCTCGACCGGCTGCACCTCCGAGGAGAACGCACGCGAAAACACGCCTTCGACAAGGCTCTCGATACGGGCTTCGAGGTTCCGAAGGACGCTGATGTCGGTTCTCCTACCGGGTCGCGGGAACCCAGAATCCTAGTGGTGCGGGGCCCGACAGCAGGCCAAGCTCAGCGGAGCGCCGGTTGGGCGGGAACAAGCGGCTTGGGCGCTGCCGGACGCGATGGGCGGGTGAATCCAGCGCTCACGGCGACGGCCAGCCCGGCTGCCAGGACGAGCAACCCGGCGCTGCGTCCCTGCGCGCCGTTGCCGATCGCCGTCAGGGCCGCGCCAAGCGCGGCAGACCAAATCATCGCGCCGACAAGAGCAAGGGCGGGATGCGCGCGCAGAATCCAGCCGAGCAATGCCGCCGCGGCGCCCAGAGACAAGATGGCCACCAGCACCTGCGGTTCGGCGAGGGTTGCCGCGACGCCGGTCAGGGCGTCAGATGCTGAGGACTCCCAGCCCTGCGGAGCCTTTGCTGCCAACCCCAGCCGCGAACCGGCGTCGATCGCCACGGCCGCGCTCATGTAGGCAGCAAACGCACAGGCGCCGAGGACAAAGCGCTCGACCGGGCGGCGGCCGACGACTGCGACGAGCGCGGCTGCTGCTGCGACGCAACCGATCGCGCCAAGCGGCACCGCTGCAAGCGGAGCGAGTGCGTGCAATGGGTGCGTAGTCACCGCCAGAGCGGGTAGCAAGAGCAATGCCAACACGAGCGCGGCGCCTGGCAGTCCCACCGGCCCGGCCAGGGCGGCCAGGGCCACCCCAATTCCCAGCAGGGTCAGAATCCGCGACAGCGAGCGCTCGCCAAGGATCGGAGCAGCGCCGTCGGGCGCCGGCACGGCGCATTCGTCGTCCAGCTCAAGGCCGTGCCTGTCGAGCACCGTATGCAGGCGTTCCAGGCCGGGCCGGTTCCGCGGATCGGGCTCCAGACAGGCGTCGATCTGCGTGATGATCGCCCGCGGAAGGTCTGGCCGCGCGTCGGCCAGCGATGGAATCGGTTGCCCGATCTGGCGCGCCGTCTGCGCCGGCGAGCGTCTGGCGACCGGGTGCTCACCCGCCCAGGCCTCATACAGCGTCAGCGCCAATGAGTAGACGTCAGCTTCGGCGCCCGCTGTTTGGCCTTCGGCCTGCTCCGGCGCCATATAGGCAAGCGTGCCCACGACTTCACCGGTTGCGGTCAGGGCGGGGGCCCCGGCAACGGCGGCGATGCCGAAGTCCATCAGCTTTGCCCGGCGGCCACCAGAATCCCAGGGCCGCACGATCGCGTTCTGCGGCTTCACGTCGCGGTGGATGACGCCGCGTTTGTGGGCGTGCGCGAGGGCAGCGCATAAGTCACCGCCAATCTCGGCGACATCGCGGTCTGAGATCGCGCCGTCGCGGGCCATGCGATCAAGGGTCTTGCCCTCGACAAGTTCTGAGACGAGGATCGCGTGGCCGTCGCGTTCCCCAAGCTCATAGAGCGTCACGATCGCGGGATGATTGAGCCGAGCTGCGGCCTGCGCCTCGCGGAGAACGCGCTCGGCGCCAGCGCACTCGATCTCCTTCAGCGCAACGGGTCGCTCAAGGCGCTCGTCGAAGGCACGAAAGACGGTGCCCATTCCCCCGGAGCCGATTCGCTCCCCGATCCGGAACCGCCCCATGACCAGATCTTCAGACAAATCATGGACGCGTTCGCCACCTGAAGCCGGTTTCCTGCCACGGGCCGCCGTCGAGGGGTAATACTCTCGGGCACGCGACGAGCGTGTTTTTGCCGTCCAGGCCAGAGCTGACGAGTGGAATTTTCACAATCCGACCCATCACCCGAGCCACGACGGGCGCGCCCGCGGCCGTCGTCGCAGCGCGCCCGTGGGCTGCCCCCCGGGCCTCCCAAGGAACCGGCGGGCGACCTCCTGAAGAGACGGATGATCGCCTTTGCGGTGGGTGCCGGAATCATCGTGATCTTGCTGCTGGGAATCCGCGCCTGCCTTGACCAGCGCAAGGAGCGCGCATACGAGAACTACCTGCGCGACCTATCGGCGCTGTTGACCACCTCGGCGCAGCTCTCGCAGGATTTCTTCAACACTCTGCGCAACCCGGGCGAGGCTTCGAAAATCGAGTTTCGCGATCAAATCAGCGCCAGCCGCGGCACCGGCGAAGACCTCTTCAAGCGGGCTCAGGGACTGAGCGCGCCCGGCGAGCTCGCAGAAGCCCAGGCGGATCTTGAGCTTGCCTTCGAGTTGCGTCGCGACGGGCTGACCAGCATCGTCGAGCAGATTCCAACGGCGCTCGGAGACGAGGGCAGGATCGAAGCGATCAAGCAGATCGCGCAGGACATGCGTCAGTTCCTTGCCTCCGACGTCCTCTACGCAAGGGCGCGAACCGCGATGTTGGCGGCGCTGGGCGAGCAGGAGATCGCCGGCGAGGTGCCGGAGAGCCTGTTTTTGCCCGACACGGATCCCTGGCTTGATTACGTCGCGCTAACCGCCGTGCTCGCGCAGGTCGCGGGCGAGACAACCGGGCTGGATGCGGCCCGCGGCACTGAGATCGCGGCCACCGTGCTGAGGCCGGGCAACGTGCCGCTTGTCCCCGACAGCCCTAATCCGTTGGGCCAGGTTGCTGGCGAGATCGAGATCAGCGTCCTAAACGGCGGCACCGCCGAGGAGGTTGACGTCTCGGTGGCGTTCGAGCTTGTCGGCGGAATCGAGACGATCGCCGCCGAGACGACGATTCCCAGGATCGGGGCGGGCAACACGGAATCCACGAGGATCCCCATAACCGGCGAGATCCCAACGGGAGTCGAACTGACGCTGACCGTGACCGTCCTGCCCGTTCCCGGCGAGACGATCATCGACAACAACGAATCGACCTACCGGGTCACCTTCGAGTGAGGGTCGCTTTCCTCGGTCCGGAAGGGACCTTCTCCCAGGACGCTCTGGAGGCGATCGCGGTTCGGGCCGAAGTTGAACCCGTGTCCGCCCCGACGATTCACGCGGCGGTGCTCGCGGTGGCGGAAGGGGACGTTGATCGGGCGCTGGTTCCGTTCGAGAACTCGATCGAGGGGTCCGTCCGCCCCGCCCTCGACGCGCTCGCCTTCGATGCCCCGGAGGTGCGGATCGTCGGCGAGCACGATCACCCGATTTCGCAGGCGCTGATCGCGAAGGGCAAGATTGAGTTGGCGGCGATCGAGGTGGTCGTCAGCCACCCGCAGCCGACCGCGCAATGCGCTCGGTTTTTGCGACGCGAGTTGCCGGCGGCCGACCTCCGCCCGGCCGCCAGCACCGCGGATGCCGTCCGCTTGGTCGGCGAGAGCGACGGCCCCTGGGCGGCGCTCGGTCCTGCCGGCGCGGCCGACGTGTATGGGTGCATCGTTCTTCGCGACGCCGTTGAAGACGAGCCCGGCAACGAGACGCGGTTCGTCTGGTTGGCGCGCGCCGGAGTTGAGGCCGAAGGTGACGGCGAGTGGCGGACGACGCTGATCTTCTCCGAGCTGGGAGCCGACCATCCGGGTGCCCTTGTGGACGCGCTGACCGAGTTCTCCGACCGCGGCGTCAACCTGACCCGCATCGAGTCGCGGCCGCGGCGCGAGGGGCTCGGCCGCTACATGTTCTTTGCCGACCTTGACGGTTCTGAACGCGACGCCTCGGTGGCCGACGCAATCGCGGCGCTTCGCGGCAAGGCCGAGAACGTTCGCGTGCTCGGCAGCTACCCGGTTGGCGCTGCCGAGCTCCCCTGACCGCGGGACGTCAAGTCGGCCACGGCGGCATCTAGAATCTCGCTCGCCATGAACAACGTCGTTTCTCTCGCTGCTCGCATGCACGGCGGGCGTGTGCGCGGGCCGGCGCGCGGCAGGGTTTTGGTCCTCAACGCAAGCTACGAGCCGATCAACGTCTGCACGATGCGCCGGGCAACCGTTCTGGTCTTGAAGGAACGTGCCGAGGTTCTGGAGCACGGCGAGGGTGCGATGCGCTCCGAGCGCTACACCCTGGAGGCTCCCTGCGTGATCCGCCTTGTGCGCTACGTACGGGTCCCGCGTGATGCCCACCGCCGCAAGATCACCCGCAAGGCCGTGCTTGCACGTGACTCATACACCTGCCAGTACTGCGGGCACGAGGCGCACGGTTTGACCGTGGATCACGTGATCCCGCGCTCGCGCGGTGGTGGCTCGGAGTGGGAAAACATCGTCGCCGCCTGCGCGCCATGCAACCGTCGCAAGGGCAACCGCCTGCCGACCGAGGCGCGGATGCCGCTACGGGCGAGGCCGAAGGCGCCAGGGCCGAATGTCTTTATCCGCATCGCGAGCCCGCGCGTGCCAACCGTTTGGGAGCAGTACCTGCTGGCAGCGTGAACGGGGCCGCCCGAAGGCGGCCCCTTTTGCGGTTGCGGTTGGATGAAGCGGAATTGCCAACGGGTGGGACAACCTCCCGCCTTCCGGTTCACCGGTGCCCGGTCTGGATTTCGCCAGGCCGCACCTGCTACCTAACGCTCCGGCACCTCCAGAGTCCCGTAAATCATGCTCAACTTAGGACCACCTCCTTTCTCTGGTCCAACGATTGAACCAAAGTGCGAGGCGGAGCGGCGGCGCCTACTCGTCGGTGGCGTCGTCCTCGATGCCATCACCGTTGTCGTTGGTGATGTCCGGGGCCGCAGGCTGCGCGCCGTCGGCGGCGGCCTCGGCGACTGCCTCTGCCTCCAGTGCGACCTGTTCGGCGGGCGTGTCCGCTGCCGTATCCGTGCTGGACTCCACGACGAGCGCCACCGCGCTGACGATGTCGTCGTCCTTGATGTTCATCACCTTGACCCCCTGGGTGGCGCGACCCATCTGCGAGATCCCGCCCGCGTTGGTCCGCTGGACCATTCCGTTCTGGGAGATGAAGAGCAGGTCCTGATGCTCGCGGACGATCAGCGCGCCGGCGAGGGCGCCCTTCTTCTCAGTCAACTTGATCGTCAAGACGCCCTTGGTGCCGCGACCCTTGACCGGGTACTCGGTTACCGCCGTGCGCTTGCCGTAGCCGTTCTCCGTGACCACGAACATCTCGGCGTCATCGCGAACGATGTCCATTGCCAGGACGCGGTTCAGCTTGTTGGCGATCTTGCCCGCGACGTTCATTCCCTTGACGCCGCCCGTACCGCGACCCATCGCGCGGACGTTCGTCTCGTTGAACCGTGACGCGTGACCGGACCGCGAGACCATCAGGATGTCGTCGGCGCCAGAGGTCAGGCGCACCTGGACGAGCTCGTCGTCGTCGCGGACCTTGATCGCGATGATCCCGTCCGACTTGATCTTGGTGTTGTAGGCGAGGAACTCGGTCTTCTTGATCTGCCCCCGTGCGGTGGCAAAGACAAGGAACTTGTCCTCCTTGAAATCGCGGGTGGGGATCACGGCCATCACCCGTTCGTCGTCGCGCAGCGGCAGGACGTTGACGAGCGCCTGGCCCTTTGCCGTGCGTGACCCCTCGGGCAACTCATAGACCTTGAGGCGATAGACCTTGCCGCGGTTCGTGAAGAAGAGCAGGAAGTCGTGGGTCGAGCAGATGTGCAGGTGCTCGATGTAATCGTCTTCCTTCATGTTCATCCCCATCACGCCGACGCCGCCACGGCGCTGCTGGCGATAGGTCGCAAGCGGCAGTCGCTTGGCGTAGCCCGAGTGCGTCAGCGAGACCACCATCTGCTGGTCGGCGATCACGTCCTCCAGGTTGAGGTCGCCTTCGAAGGCGATGATCTCCGTCCGGCGCTCGTCGCCGAAGCGCTGCTCGATCTCAGAGAGCTCTTCGACGATCAGGGCATCGACCCGGGCCGGGTCACCGAGGATCGTGCGCAGCTCGGCGATCCGCTCCATCAACTCGGCGTGCTCGCCGCGGACCTTGTCGGCCTCGAGCGCGGTGAGGCGCTGCAGGCGCATGTCCAGGATCGCCTGCGCCTGGATCTCAGAAAGCGCGAACTTCGCGACGAGCCCGTCGCGGGCGGCCTCAGGATCCGCCGAGCCCCGGATCAGCGCGATCACTTCGTCGAGGTTGTCGAGCGCAATCAGAAGGCCCTCGAGCACATGGGCCCGCTCCTCGGCGCGGCGCAATTCGTACTGGGTGCGGCGAATGATTACGTCGCGCTGGTGATCGACGTAGTAGCCGATCATCTCCTTCAGGCTCAGGGTCTTCGGCACCCCGTCAACCAGGGCCACCATGTTCAGGCCGAAGGAGTTCTGCATCGGCGTGTGCTTGTAGAGCTGGTTGAGCACGACCTTCGCCGGGTCGCCGCCGCGCTTGAGCTCGATCACGAGCCGCATCCCCGAGCGGTCCGACTCGTCGCGAAGGTCGGAGATCCCGGTGATCTTCTTCTCGCGGACGAGGTCAGCGATCTTCGTGATCAGGCCACCTTCGCCGCCCTTCTTGACCATGTAGGGCAGCTCGGAGACGATGATCGCGTCCTTGCCGGCGCGCAGGGGCTCGACGTGGGCGCGAGCGCGGATCTTGACGCTGCCACGACCCGATGCGTAGGCGTCGCGAATCCCGCCGGCGCTCATCATCCCGCCGCCGGGGAAGTCCGGTCCCTTGACGTGTTCCATCAGGCCGGCCAAATCGATCTCGGGATCCTCGATGTAGGCGCGGGTGGCGCGGATCACCTCCACCAGGTTGTGCGGCGGAATGTTGGTCGCCATGCCGACGGCGATGCCGGTGGCGCCATTGACGAGCAGATTCGGATATCGCGAGGGCAGGACAACCGGCTCGCTGCTCGTCTCGTCGTAGTTGGGCCGGAAATCGACGGTCTCAGCGTCGATGTCGCGCAGCATCTCGGTCGCGAGGCGGGCGAGGCGGGCCTCGGTGTAGCGCATCGCGGCGGCGGGGTCGTCGTCGATCGAGCCGAAGTTGCCCTGGCCGTCAACAAGCGGATTGCGCAGCGCGAAGTCCTGCGCCAAACGAACAAGGGTGTCGTAGATCGCGGAGTCGCCGTGCGGGTGGTACTTGCCCATTACTTCGCCGACGATGAACGCCGACTTGCGGTAGCCGCGATTCGGCTGCAGGCCGAGGTCGTGCATGGCGTAGAGCACGCGCCGATGGACCGGCTTCAGGCCGTCGCGGACATCCGGCAGCGCGCGGCCGACGATCACGCTCATCGCGTAATCCAGGTACGAGCTGCGCATCTCGTGCGTTAGCTCGCGGTCCTCAATCCGGCCGGTGAGCGCCTCGAGGCCCTCCATCTAGCGCACCTCCCTAGACATCGAGGAACTTGACTTCCTGGGCGTTCTTTTCGATGAAGCGCTTGCGCGGTTCAACTTTGTCGCCCATCAGGTCCGTGAAGACGCGATCGACGGCTGCAGCGTCGTCGATGGTGACGCGCTGCAGGGTCCGGCTGGCCGGATCCATCGTCGTCTCGCGAAGCTGGTCGGCGTTCATCTCACCAAGGCCCTTGAAGCGCTGCAGGGTGACGCCCTCCTTCGCGAGTTCAACCACGCAGCGCTGCAGCGCTGCGAACGAGTCGGCGATCCTGTGCTTGGACTTAAGGGTGATCGCAAACGGCGGCGTGCCCGTCTGGCCGAGGAGATCCGCGTGGATCGCGACGAGCCGTCGGTACTCGGCCGAGTCGAAGAGGTCGGCGCTGAGGGTGAAGAATCGGGCCAGCCCGCTGCGGCGGTGGGTCCCCTTGATCATCAGCTCGTCGCCAGACCCGGAGACGAACTCGGTCTCGAACGCCTCACCCTCGGGATCTTCCGCCTCGATCAATTTGCGGACGCCGTCCAGCGAGTTGGCGCCGGCATCGAGGATCTGTGACTCGCCGAGGAAGGTGATCAGCTCGGAGCCGTGCTCGGCGCGCAGCGAGTCGGACCAGCCCTCGTACTCCTTGAGCTTGCGGGTGAACCGCTGCCAGCGGGCGGCGGTTAGCTTCGTCTGCTTGCCGGCGACGTCGGTGACGCCGTAGTCCTCGAGGCGATCGCGAAGCAGAAGCTCCTCAAGCTCGGACTCCTTCTCGATGTACGTCTCGCGGCTGCCTGACTTCATCCGGTAGAGCGGTGGCTTCGCGATGTAGACGAAGCCGGCGTCGATCAACTCCGGCATGTGGCGATAAAGGAAGGTCAGCGCCAGGGTGCGGATGTGGGCGCCGTCCACGTCGGCGTCGGTCGCCAGGATCAGCTTGTGGTAGCGGGCGTCCTCGATGTTGAACTCCTCGTGCAAGCCCGTCCCGATCGCGGTGATCAGGTTCTGGATCTCGATGTTGGAGAGGACCTTGTCGATGCGGCTCTTCTCGACGTTCAGGATCTTGCCGCGGAGCGGCAAGACCGCCTGGGTCGATCGATCGCGGGCCTGCTTCGCAGAGCCGCCGGCGGAGTCACCCTCGACGATGAAGAGCTCGGCGTCGCGCGGATCCTTGACCGAGCAGTCCGCGAGCTTGCCGGGTAGCGTCGAGTTCTCAAGCGCCGACTTCCGCCGGGTCAGGTCCCGGGCCTTGCGGGCGGCGTCGCGCGCGCGGGCGGCGTCCACCGACTTGGACACGATCCGTCGCGCGTCGGTTGGATTCTCCTCGAGGAACTCGCCGAGCTTGCGGTTGACCGTCTCCTTGACGAGGCCCTCGACTTGGGGATTGCCGAGCTTGGTCTTCGTCTGACCCTCGAACTGGGGCTCGGCGAGCTTCACGGAGATCACCGCGGTCAGACCTTCGCGCACGTCCTCCCCGCTGAGGTTCGGGTCCTTCTCCTTGAGCAGCGCCTTGTCGCGAGCGTAGGCGTTGATCGTGCGCGTTAGGGCGGAGCGGAAGCCGGAGAGGTGCGAGCCGCCTTCGTGCGTATTGATGTTGTTGGCGAACGTGAAGATCGATTCCTGGTAGGAGGCGTTCCACTGCATCGCGACCTCGACGGCGCCCTCTTCGGTCTCGTGCTCGAAGAAGACGGTCTTGCGGTGCAGGGCGTCCTTGTTCTCGTTCAGGTGGTGGACGAAGTCAACGATGCCGCCCTCGTAGTGGAAGACCTCGGACTGACCCGCCGCGCGTTCATCGCTGATCTCGATTCGCAGACCACGGGTCAAAAACGCGGTCTCGCGCAGGCGCTCGGCCAGCGTGCCGTAGTCGTAGAGGACCTCCTCGAAGACCTCGGGGTCGGGAGCGAAGGTGATCGTCGTCCCCGTCTCAGTGGCCTTGCCGGCCTGTTTGAGGTCGGCAAGTGGCTCGCCGCGCTCATAGGACTGGGTCCAAAGCTGGCCGTCGCGGCGCACCTCGAGGTCGAGTCGCTGCGACAGCGCGTTGACGACGGACACGCCGACGCCGTGGAGGCCGCCGGAGACCTTGTAGCCGCCACCCTCGCCGAACTTACCGCCGGCGTGGAGCATGGTGAGCACGACCTGCGCGGTGGAGATCTTCTCCTCCGGGTGCTCGTCAACGGGAATCCCGCGACCGTCATCGACGACGGTGATCGACTCGTCGGGGTGGATCGTGACGTCGATCCTGGTGCAGTGGCCCGCCAGCGCCTCGTCAACCGAGTTGTCAACCACCTCGTAGACGAGGTGGTGCAGACCGCGTGGCCCGGTCGAGCCGATGTACATGCCCGGCCGCTTGCGGACCGGATCGAGACCGCGGAGGACGGTGATGTTGCCGGAGGTGTAATCGGCGCCGGCCTGGGCGCCGTTTTCCTCTGCAGTCTCACCCGCGCTTGTTGCTTTTGCCACTAAGTCCTCTCGTTCTCAAATCAGGGGAAAATCCGGCCGCCTCGCCCACGAATTGCGGGCCTTGGCTACGAGCCGGATTTCACCACCCAGGTTCACATAAGGATACCAGCCTCGCCCGTCGGAAATCCTGCACGCTAAACACAAAATACCTGCAAATATGCGTAAAACAAAAACGCGCGAGTAACGAATAATCAGGAATTTGCCGGGCGATTGCCGATGCGGAAGCGAAGTCCCGTCAATTGCGCGCCAAAATCGCCCTCGCCGAGTTCCTCGCGCAGCCGCTCGAGCAGCTCAATTTGCATCAAATCAAGCTCCTGGGCCCAGGTCGCCGAGCGGCACTCAATGGTCACGACCCCTGCACGTTCCGCCACCGGTTCGGCCTGGGCGGCAACCGCCTGGCCCGCTGCGCGAAGCCACGCGTCCTGAACGGCGGCGAGCAGCGTCAGGGGCGCCAAATCGGCTCGGACCCGCGCCAGCGCCGACCCCAGGCTGGCTGGACCCCCCTGCCGCTTGCCGCCAAGCCGCTTCACGCCGCGTCCGCCTGGCCGGATACCGCGCCGATCACGGCGCCATCGCGAACCGCCAGTTCGAGCCGGGGGCAAGATTCGGGAAGGTGGGATGCCTCGGTGGCGGTGATCAACGCCTGTCCTTCCCCCGCCAAGAGTCGTTCGCAAAGCAGGCCACGCCGGGTCGGGTCGAGCTCGGAGGTGACGTCGTCAAGCAGCATCAGCGGTGGCGTCCTGCTGTCGGCAAGCAGCGCGTCCCGCTCGGCGAAGAGCAGGGCCAGAAGGGCGCTTCGCTGCTGGCCTTGGGACGCATAGCGCCGCGCCTGACGCCCGTCGATTGCGATCCCAAGCTCGTCCAAGTGCGGTCCGTGACCGGAGAACCCACGGGCCAAATCTGAGTCGCGGCGATCGGCCAGCTCGGCGACTAGGTCATCCGCCGAGGACGCGTGGCTGCGCGGGCGGTATGCCAGTTCGGCGCTCTCCCCCAGACCGAGCGCCGTCGCCGTCTCGGCAAAAAGCGGCGCCAGGACGTCCACTGCATCGGCGCGTGCCGCCATCAAATCCACGCCGGCGGCGGCGAGCTCCGCGTCCCAGGCGTCAAGCGAGGTGGCGTCCGCGGCGCCGGCTCGGATGCGGCCCACAAGCGCGTTCCGCTGCGCCAGGGTTCGGGCGTAGCGAGCGCGGGCACCGGTCCGCGCCGGGCGCAGGGCGGCGATGAACCCGTCAAGGTGCGAGCGGCGGGCCGCCGGTGGGCCCTTGATCAGGGTTAGGCGATCGGGCATGAACACGGCGAGTGCCGGGCGGGACGTCGCGGCATCGGGCGGCATCGGGTTTCCGTTCAGTAGGTGGCGCTTGCCGTCGGAGCGATCGACGGCGAAGAGGAACTCGCGCTCTTCACCCGCGTCTTCGACGACGACCTCGCAACGCCCCAGCGGTTGGCCGAAGGCGATCGTCTCACGCTCCGTCCGAGTCCGGCACGAGCGGCCGGCCAACCCTGCGTACAGGGCCTCGAGGAGGTTCGTCTTGCCCGAGCCGTTGGGTCCGTGCAGCAGGGTTACGCCCGGCCCGAGCCGGACCTCGGCATCGCTGAGGTTGCGAAAGCCCAACGTGCGCAGTGTTGCGACCCGCACCGGGTCCGTCCCGTTAGACGTTCAGGCGGATCGGCATCACGAGGTAGGAGAAGTCCTCGGCGCCGACCGGGCGCAGTAGTCCCGGACGCAGCGGGGATGAGATCTGGATCGCGATCTCGTCGCCCTCAACCGACTCGATCCCCTCTTTTAGAAACTGCGGGTTGAAGGCGATCTCGAGCGGCTCGCCACTAAACGGGGCGGGTAACGATTCCGCCGCGTCACCGATATCCGGGGTCTCAGCGGCCACCTTGAGCTCGCCCTCCGTGAAGGCGAAGCGAAGCGGGGCGTTGCGCTGCGCCAGTTGGCTGACGCGGCTGACGACCTCGAGTAGATCCTCGCGCGGCATCCGGACTTCGTGCTCGAACGACTCCGGAATCAATTGGCGCCAGCTCGGAAATTGGCCCTCGATCAGGCGCGACGAGAGCGCGGCGCCGTCGAGCTTGAAAACGACCTGGTTGCGCGAAAGCGATGCCTCGATCGTCTCCGCCGCGCTCGACTCGATCAGGCGCCGCAGTTCACGCAGCGCCCTGGCAGGCACATTCGCGTCGATGGGCTTCGTCATGGGCTGATCGAGGTCGGTGTGCTTCACGCTCAGCCGGTAGGAATCGGTGGCGACCATCGTTAGCTTCTGGCCTTCGGCTTGCACCAGCACGCCGGTCAGGATCGGGCGGACCTCGTCCCGCGATGCCGCCCGGGCAACGCGATGGATCGTCTCGACCAGCGGCCCGGCTGGCAGTGTCGCCGCCTCGCCCTCCGCTTCCGGTAGCCGCGGAAAGTCATCGACCGGCAACGTACGGAAATGAAACCGCGCGTCGCCCGATGTCAACTCGATGTCGCGCTGCTCGGTGCGCGACTCCATCACCACCTCGCCATCGGGCAGGCTTCGAGCCACGTCAACCAGGAGCCGGCCCGGGAGCAAGGCGGTTCCTTCCTCCTCGATCTTGACGTCACTGAGAGTGAGCGTTAGGCCCATCTCCATATCGGTGGCGCGCAAAGTCAGGACTCCGTCGCTTGCCGTGAACAGGATTCCCGCCAGTGACGGCAGGGTTGAGCGCGCCGACACGGCGCGGCCGGCGTGCTGGAGGGCAGAGACAAACGTTTCGCGGGGGGCTGAAAGTTTCATCGTGAATCACTCATATTCCTACCTAGATCAGATGTATTAGGGGCGTTGATGGTTGTGGAGATTGTGAGCAGGTCTAGCAATGAAGCCAAACAGGACGTGGATTACGGTCGTGGAGGAGGGGGTCGTTCGTTGGTTTCACCGGGTGCCGCCGGGTCTTCCGCGGTGAGTTTTCCCAGGGCTAGGCGCACGCTGTGGATATCGCCGGCGGTGGCGGACCCGGGCTCGTTGCGCTGCTCGACCGCGCGGATCGCGTAAATCACGGTCGAGTGATCACGAGAGAAATCACGGGCGATCTGGGCGAGCGACAGCGGCGTGAGCTCGCGGGCGAGGTACATCGCCAACTGGCGAGCGCGGGAGATCCGGGGCGTACGGTTTTGGGCCAGGAGCTCGTCGCGTGAAAGTCCGAGAACGGAGGCGACGGCCGACTGGATCGCGTCGATCGTCGGTGCGATAACGCTGCTGTCACCCGCGTTGGTAAGCGGCGCGTCGCGATTTAGGGCACGGCTCACCGCGGCACTCGCGAGCGGTTCGCCGAAAACCGAGGAGACGGCCAAGACGCGGGTCAGGGCGCCCTCAAGCCGGCGCACGTTGCCTGGAGCCCTGGTTGCGATCTCGCGCAGGACATCGGGATCGGGAAGTTGATCGACCGCGTCTGATGCAAAGCGCCAAAGCAGCGCGATCCGCATCCGTAGGTCCGGCGGCTCGATTGCGACGGTCAGCCCCCATGCGAAGCGGTCGCGCAGGCGCTCCTCAAGCCGCGAGAGCGATCCCGGTGGACGATCGCTGGAGAGGACGATCTGCTTGCCGGCGGCAAACAGCGCGTTGAAGGTGTGGACGAACTCTTCTTCGGTTCGCGGCTTGCCCTCGAGGACCTGGACGTCGTCGATCAGCAGCGCGTCGAGCTCGCGGTAGCGCTGTTTGAAGCGCTCCGGTCCCTCGGTGCGCAGTGCGGCGACAAACTCCGTCGTGAACCGCTCGGCGGTCGTGTGGTGAACGTTCAGGCCGCGGTGTTGATCGCGCATGTAGCCAGCGATCGCGCCCAACAGGTGGGTTTTGCCCAGGCCCGGGGGACCGTGCAAGAACAGCGGGTTATAGGCCTCGCCGGGACTCTCGGCAACGGCCAGCGCGGCAGCGTGGGCGAACCGGTTCGCAGGCCCGATGACGAAGCGGTCAAAAGTGTGGTGCGGGTCGATCGGCAGTGGTTCGGCAATCCGGCCGCCCTCGCCACCGCGTGCAGTCACCTTGGCGGGTCCGTCAACCAGCGCGACCCGGCGAAGCGGCGGCGCCAGTC
Organism: uncultured bacterium; assembly: GCA_963701205.1. Classification (GTDB taxonomy): domain Bacteria; phylum Actinomycetota; class Thermoleophilia; order Solirubrobacterales; family 70-9; genus JALZKA01. The sequence continues at coordinate 1,029,528 of OY969575.1, forward strand.
GCTGCAGCGCGCCTTCGAGCGGCACCAGGTAGCGTCGCTCGACCCAGGTGCGAACCCGCGCGGGCCCGGTCAAATACAGGGTGTCGGCGTCAGCGCTGACCGCCCGCAAGGGCTCGATCCAGAGGTCGAACGTGGCCGCGGGGAGCGAGGCGCGCAGCTCCTGTCTGACATCTCGCCAGATTCCCCCCTCCGCCTTGCCGCGCTCTAGATCTCCCATCGCGGCGACCATAGCGGCGCCCAGGCACACCGCTTGAGAGCCAGGCCGCAAATCGCGGCTTTTCCTGAACGGGTGGATCCGCTTCGCCCCGCTCGGCTTGGAGGAGGACCCGGCACCCTCGCTCTCTATACTGGCCGTCGCCCGCGGTTCGCATTCGTCGCCGCCGGCCCTCCGAATTATGAAGCGAACCTGGCAGCCGAAGAAGCGCAAGCGCGCAAAGACCCACGGGTTTCGCGGCCGCATGCGCTCACGCTCCGGCCGCGACCTGATCAGGCGTCGCCGGCGTAAGGGCCGCAAGCGGCTCACGCCCTGATGTCAAGTGGGCCTCGTGGCGACGATGCCCGCAAGCGGGGACGCCTCTCGCGGAGTGGCGATTTCGATCGTGTCTACCGCGAGGGCCGCTCGCACTCGAACCGGTTTCTCGTCCTCTACGCGTTTCCGCGCGACTCGGAGGAGCCTGTCGAGGCCACGGATTTACCGTCAGAGCAGGGAAAAAGCGAGTTGCGACTCGGTGTCTCCGTCAGCCGCAAAGTGGGCGGCGCCGTCGATCGCAACGCCGTCAAGCGCGCGCTCCGCGAGGCGTTCTGGAAGCTTGCCGACGGGCTTCCAGAGGGCTACGACTTCGTCATCGTTGCTCGCCCTGACCTTGCCGGGATGGTCGAGCGTGACGGGACCGGCGGCGTCGAAAAGGCACTTCGCGAGCTCTTCGCCGAAGCCGGGATCGAGAAGGCGTAACACGTGAAACGCTCGGCCAAGACCCTGCACGCCTGGCTGGTAGCCGTCGTTTTGGCGCCGATTCGCCTCTACAGCCGCTTTATCTCGCCCGCTTTCCCGCGGCGCTGTAAGTACGAGCCGACCTGTTCGGTCTACGCGCAGGAGGCGATCCGCGAGCGTGGGATCGTGCGTGGGACGCTCGCCGCGCTCTGGCGCCTGGCCCGCTGCAATCCCTGGAGCCACGGCGGCTGGGACCCAGTCACCCATAAACACGCATGATCTTCCAGCTCGCCAACATCCTGCAGCCGCTGATCGACCTCGCCGAGGCTGTAATCACCTTCTTCCACGACTCGGTCGGGTTCGGCTGGGGCACCTCGATCGTCGCGCTCACCTTCGTGACCAGGATCGTGATCCTGCCGCTCTCGATCTCGCAGATCCGCTCGATGCGCGCGCTGCAGGCATACGCGCCGCAGATCAAGATCCTTCAGGAGCGCTACAAGGACGACAAGCAGCGCCAGCAGCGCGAGTTGATCGCCTTCTACCAAAAGAACAAGATCAACCCGTTCGCCTCGTGCATTCCCCTGATCCTGCAGCTGCCGGTCTTCCTGGCCCTCTATCAACTGCTCAACAACGACGCCTTCAAGCAGGACGTTCTGAATAACCCGCCGGTTGATTTCTTCTTCATCCAGAACCTGACCGAGAAGGCGACGGGTGGCTCGCTCGTGGTCCTGATCCTGCTCTTCATCGGCACCCAGCTCGGCGCCGGCCTCGTGATGGCGGCGCGGGTGGAGGGTTCGCAGCGGATCATCATGTTCGCCCTGCCCCTCGTTTTCGCGCCTTTCGTGGCCACATTCCCGGCCGCCCTCGCGGTGTACTGGATCTCGACCAACGTCTGGACCCTGGGCCAGCAGCTGGTCGTCAAGCAGTTCTTCCCGCCACCTGAGATCCCGACCGTCGAGGAGATCGAGGCGTCGAAACCACCTCCGACGCCGCCGCGCAAGAAGAAGAAGCGCCGCTAAGGTTGCGTTCGTGAGCGTCGAAGCAATGCCCGAAGCGCCCGCGGACAGGGTCGAGGCGATCCTCGAGCGGGTCCTGGCCGCGCTTGACCTTGAGGCCTCGATCGAGATGAGCGAGGACGACGCCCAGATCACCGCGCGCATTGAGGGCGAGGACGTGGGTCGCCTGATCGGCAGGCGCGGCCAGACGATCGACGCGATCCAGTTCCTTTGCTACCGCGCGGCACAACGTGGGGTGACCGACCGCAAGCGGGTCCAGGTTGACGCCGGCGGCTACCGCGAGGCCCGGCGCGAACAGCTTGAAGGCCAGGCCGAGCGCGCCGCCGAGCGCGCGCTTGAGACGGGCCGCGAGATCGAGCTCGAACCGATGAGCGCGAGCGAGCGCAAGGTCGTGCACGACCACCTCAAGGACCGCTCCGGGATCGAGACCTTCTCTGAGGGCGATGAGCCCGAACGCTGCGTGATCGTCGCCCCGCTCGTCGGCGATGCCGCCGCCACCGAGTAGCGGCGCGCCAACGCTGAGCCCCAACGCGCGGGCCCAGCTTGAGGTCGTGCTTGGCCTGCTGGCCACGGACCCGCGCTCGCTGACCTCGGTTCGCGACCCGCAGGCGGCCTGGCGGGCGCACGTTGCCGACTCGGCTGCGGGGCTCGAGATTCCTGCTCTTCGCGAAGCCGGGCAAATCGCTGATCTTGGCTCTGGGGCAGGGTTTCCGGGCCTTGTCATCGCCGTGATGCGCCCCGAGGCGACGGTCACGATGATCGAGTCGGTGACGCGCAAGTGCGCCTTCATCCGCGAGGCCGCCACGGCCGCCGAGATTCCCAACGCGCTGGTGGTTGACGCACGCTCTGAGGACCATGCCAAGGCCAGCGGGAAGGAGGCCTACGACGTCGTCACGGCGCGGGCGGTGGGGCGCCTGGCGACGCTGGCGGAGCTTGCATCGCCCCTGCTTTTGGACGGCGGCTGCCTGATTGCGTGGAAGGGGAAGCGCGATTCGGATGAGGAGGCGGAGCTGGACCGCGCCGGGGAGGGCACGGCGATGGCGCTCACGGCGGTGCATGCGCCCGCCGATACCGGCTACGAGCACCGCCACCTCTACGTCGTCGCCAAGACCGGCGACACTCCGGCTGACCTGCCGCGGCGGCCCGGCGTGGCCAAGAAGCGCCCGTTCGGAGCACTGACCTAGGCTCGCGCTACGCTCGCGGCGATGGGTGCCGTCTACGCGATCGCAAATCAGAAGGGGGGAGTCGGCAAGACGACGACGGCCGTCAACCTTGCGTGCTGCGTTGCGGCCAGCGGCAACCAGGTGTTGCTGGCCGACCTCGACCAGCAGGCCAATGCGACGGTCGCGCTCGGGCTCGACCGCGATACCACCCCGTCGTCTTATGACTGCCTGGTGGGCGGTACCTCGATCGCCGAGGCCGCGCGACCGGCCGGCCCCGACAACCTGTGGGTGGTTCCGGCCAGCCGGGACCTGGCGGGCGCATCGGTCGAGCTGCCTCGCATGGAGGCGATGGAGACGCGTCTTCGCGACGGGCTCGGGCCTGTACGTGAGCGCTTTGCTCTGACCTTGCTCGACTGCCCGCCTTCGCTCGGGCCGGTGACGGTCAACGCGCTGACCGCGGCCGACCGCGTGTTGGTGCCCGTGCAGGCGGAGTACCTGGCGCTCGAGGGCCTCGTCCAGTTCCTGGAGACGCTCGAGATGACCCGCCGCCAGCTGAATCCGTCGCTCGTTCTGACCGGAGTCGTGATCACCATGCACGATGAAAGGACCCGCCTCGCACAGGACGTCGAGGCCGAGTTGAGATCCCACTTCCCCGAACTGGTGTTCGATACCGTGATTCCCCGCAGCGTTCGAGTGGCCGAGGCGCCCAGCTTCGGCCTACCCGTAGGCGACCATGCCCCCGCGTCCCGTGGGGCGCTTGCATACGAGGCGCTGGCTGCTGAGCTGGCGCAACGGGAGGCGGCGGATCGCCAGCGGCGCGCATTGCCACAGGACATAAGCCCCGGACCAATCATGGAGGTCGAAGCATGAGCACCCAGCCAAAACGCGGAATGGGCCGAGGCCTGTCAGCGATTCTGCCGATGCCAGGCGAGGTCGGCGAGCCGGCCCTGCGCCACATTCCGCCGGATCTCGTTCTGCCGAACCCGTCACAGCCGCGCCGGCGGTTTAACCCGCAGACGATCTCATCGCTCGCCGACTCGCTGCGCGAGGCAGGCGTGATCCAGCCGCTGATCGTCAGGCCGCTGACCGACGGGCGCTACGAGATCATCGCCGGCGAGCGGCGTTGGCGCGCGGCGAAGGAGGCCGGGCTCGAGACGGTTCCGGTCCTGCTTAGAACCGAGGACGAGCCCCAGCGAATGCAGACGGCGTTGATCGAAAACGTCGCCCGCGAGCAGCTCAATCCTGTTGACGAGGCACGGGCCTGCCTGACCCTGGTCGAGGACCTCGGTCTGACCAAGGAGGAGCTCGGCAAGCGTCTTGGCCGTAGCCGCGCGGCGCTCTCCAACCTGATCCGGATCCTCGACCTGCCCGACGAAGCGCTCGCGCTGATCGAGGCCGACGAGCTCTCCGAGGGCCATGGTCGCGCCCTCCTGATCGCGAAGTCGGCTGACGATCGGGCCGCGCTTGCCCGCGAGGCCGCCCGCCAGGGTTGGTCGGTGCGCGAGACCGAACGCCGGGCCAATGCGGGGCCGACGGCTCGTCCGAAGCTCAAGATCCTGCCCGACCCCGACCTGGTCGATGCGCTCGAGCGGGCCGAGGACGCGCTCGAAACGGCGCTCGGTCACGGGATCAAGATCCGGCCGGCGGGCAAGGGCGGCGCAATCCGTGCCGAGCTTCGCTTTGACGACCTCGACGAGCTCCAGGCGTTCGTCGACGACCGCCGCCCCTAGCGCTCGGCTAGGGGCCTAGCCGGCCGATCCGCCAGCCGCCGCCGCCAACGCGTTCATAGACGAAGCGGTCATGCAGGCGCCCGACCTGGCCCTGCCAGAACTCGAAGCGGTCGGGTCGCAGGACGTAGCCGCCCCAATGCGGTGGCCGCGGAACCGCCTGGTTGGCGAAGCGTTCGGTGGCGGCGACATGCAGGGCGTCCAGCTCGGCCCGATCGCGAAGCGGCTGGCTTTGCGGTGAGGCCCAGGCCCCGAGCTGTGAGTCGCGGGGGCGCTCAGCGAAGTAGGCGTCCGACGCGGCGCCGGGAAGTTCGCTGACCGGGCCCCGCAGGCGCACCTGGCGGTCAAGCTCGCGCCAGTAAAGGACGAGCGCGGCCCGGGGGATGGCTGCGAGCTGCTCGCCCTTTGCGGAATCGCCGTTGGTGAAGAATCGAAAGCCGTCGGGTCCAAAGCCCTTGAGCAGGACCATCCGCGCGTCCGGAGCGCCAGCGTTGTCGGCGGTCGCCAGCGTCATCGCGTCGCAAAGCGGGACCTCGGCGCGCGCCAGATCCCACCAGGATTCGAACTGCGCGACCGGATCGTCGGCGAGTGAATCGCGGTCCAGTCTGGGCATGTCGGGCCGGCGCGGCATCTTCTGCGAGCAGGCTACCCCGGCCCGCACCCGAGGCTCGTACAATGCCCAGCCGCGGGCGATTAGCTCAGTTGGTTAGAGCGCATCTCTGATAAGGATGAGGTCCCTGGTTCGAATCCAGGATCGCCCACTTTCGTTGCGACTCAGGGGTTGATTAGTTGCAATGTGGCCGTCGGCGATCAGGCCGCAGCGACGGCCACGGCAGCCCTCGCGTCGGGCCTGGCGGTGTTCCCTGTCGATGCGGCGGCTGTGTAGGGTCTCGCGCCATGCAAACCGTCCATGTCCAAAAGGACTTTTCCGCCCCGCCCGAGCGAATCTTCGCCTACCTCTCCGATCACGAGAACCTGAGCGCCGTCTTTGCGCCGGCGAAGGTCAAGCGCATCAAGGAGGGGGAGGGCGATCCGAACGGCGTGGGGTCCGTGCGGCGTCTCAGCTTCTTCGGCGCGCTTCCGTTTGAGGAGACGGTGACGGTGAGCACTCCCAACGAGCGGATCGAGTACGAGATCACCAAGGGCACGCCGCTTCGCGATCACCACGGAACGATGCTGTTCTCGCCCACCGGCGCCGGTGGAACCCACCTCGACTACACGATCACCCTCGACGCTGCGATCCCCGGCTTGGCGGCGTTCGTGGCGGCAACTCTTCGCCGCGCGATCGCCAAGGGGCTCGCAAAGGTGGACTCCGCGCTCTAGCGACGCCTGTGCAGGGGGCCCGGAGGGGCCTCGAATCCGCACCTATACTCCGCTAGGCGATGCAAAGGATGCAGATCTACGGCGTCAGCTTCGACATGGTCGGCAAGCAGCCGATCGTCCTGTTGAAAACGACCGACGGCAACCGGTTTCTCCCGATCTGGATCGGCCACCCCGAAGCGGCGGCGATCCTGATGAAGCTTCAGGGCGCATCCACGCCGCGGCCGATGACCCACGACTTGCTCACGGACCTGCTCGAACAGCTCGACGCCAAGTGCGAGCGCGTCTCGGTCACCGAGCTTCGCGACAACACCTTCTACGCCTCGATCACCATCACCGTCAACGGGACCGAGATCGAGATCGACTCCCGGCCATCCGATGCGATCGCGCTTGCGGTGCGCTGCCAGGCGCCGATTTTCGCCGCCGAGGACGTGATCGAGGAGTCGTCGATCGAGTTCGAACACGAGGTTGAAGACCAAGACGAGGTGGTCGAGAAGTTCAAGGACTTCCTCGACGAAGTCACGCCGGAGGACTTCGCCAACGGCGAGGAGTAGCCCCGTGCCGCCCGACACTGCCCTGCCGCCCGGACCCCGCTACCCGGTACTGATCCAGGGCGTCGGCTTATGGACCAGGCCGCTCGCCTACATGGAGCGCTGCCGCGAGCGCTACGGCAAGCGCTTCACCATTCGCTTCCCGTTCACGCCGCCGTTCGTGATGATCACGGAACCCGAGCAGGTCAAGCAGATCTTCATGGCCCCACCCGATGTCCTGCACCCAGGCGAGGGCGCCCGGGTGCTGCAACCGATCGTCGGCCACAACTCGGTGATTCTCCTCGATGGCGATGCCCATATGGAGCAACGCAAGCTGATCCTGCCCGCCTTCCACGGCGAGAAGATGGCCCGCCTTGCCGATCTCGTTGAGTCCGTGACCGAGGAGGAGATCGCCGGCTGGGGCGGCGTGAGCCAGCTTCACCCGCGCCTGCAGGCGCTGACCCTGGAGATCATCCTGCGCGCGGTCTTCGGCCTCGACCCAGGGCCGCGACTCGACGCCTTGCGCGACGCCCTGGCACGCTTCCTGGCCTTTGGGGACCACCCGATGACGCTGATCCCGCCCCCAAGTAACCCGGAGACGAATGACCGTGTGCTCCGGCTGCTCAGCCGCGCCGGACCGCTCAAGGGTTTCATGGCGCTTCGCGAGCAAGTGGACGGGCTGATCTTCGAACAGATCAACGAGCGTCGCCGCGACAGCAGTGGTCGCGACGACGTTTTGGCGATGCTTTTGGCCGCGCGCCACGAGGACGACTCGCCGATGACCGACCAGGAGCTTCGCGACGAGCTGATGACGCTGTTGGTCGCCGGCCACGAGACGACCGCGTCGAGCCTCGCCTGGGGCCTTGAGCGTCTTAGCCGGGAACCCGCGGTGGCCGAGCAACTGACCGCCGAGGGCGACGACGACGCCTACCTGACCGCCACGATCCAGGAAGTCCTGCGCCGCCGACCGGTGCTTCCCAACGCGGCGCCGCGGCTCGTCAAACAGGCGGTGGAGGTGGGCGAGTGGAGCTACCCGCCAGGGGTCGCGCTTGTGCCCTGCGCGTACCTGATCCACCACGACGCCGATGTCTACGACGACCCCTACGCCTTTCGCCCGGAACGCTTTCTCGACTCACCGCCTGGCACCTACACCTGGATTCCGTTCGGCGGCGGGCGCCGCCGCTGCATCGGGATGAGCTTCGCGATGCTCGAGATGAAGATCGTCATGCGCAGCGTCGTCGGCTCCTACGAGATCTGCGCTCTCACCCCTGGCGGCGAGTTGCCACGCCGGCGCAACATCACAATCCGCCCGGGCCAGGGCGCCCGGCTTGATCTGCGAGCCGGCGCTACATCGCGAACGTCAGCCCGTGTTCCTCGCAAAGCCGGGGCACGCTCTCCGGGTCCATCTCCAGCCCGTACTTAGCAGCCAGGGGCCCGAGTTCTTCGGGGTTGAAGTCGGGGGCAACCTGGAGCTGCCCCAGTTCATCGAAGAAGTGCTCAAAGCCGCCGGGGGCGATGATTTCAAGGATCCGACACGGTTCATCGCCCGCATTCCAGAACGTGTGCCACTGGTCGCGGGGCTTGAACGCGAAATCACCGGCGTCGGCGTAGACAACGTCATCGCCAAGCTGCGCCCCCATCCGCCCTTCGAGGACAAAGCTGTACTCGTCCTCACGCGAGTGCCGGTGCAAAGGAGCGCACAGGCTGCGGGGCGGAATCGGGTGTTCCACGAGCGAAAAGCCGCCGCCGGTCTCCTCCGTCCAGGTCATGAACCTGACGCCAAGGCCCCCGAGGTCGCGGTAGAGCCCGTCGTCGGGTCCGACGATCCGGGGTCCCTGCGTTGCGTCAAATCGACGTGGCGCGGTGCTGGGTTCCATTGGTGGCGCTCCCTTGCTTTCGTTGAACACTGCTGTGCGGCGAAGCTAGCACACGTCGCTGCGGTCTGTCAATATTCATTGAACGCCGATGACTACGCAAAGCACCACCCGCACCTATCGGAAGCGGCGTCGAGCGGAACAGGAGGCCGCCACCCGGCTCCGGATCACGGAGGCGGCCGTCGCGCTCCACGGATCGGTCGGACCGGCCCGGACGACGATTAAGGCCCTCGCCGACACTGCGGGAGTTCAGCGGGCAACCGTTTACCGGCACTTCCCCGACGAGGAATCGCTCTTCCTCGCATGTACGTCGCACTGGTCCGCGCAGAATCCGGCGCCTTCACCGGACGATTGGCTACCGATCGCCGACCCAGACGAGCGTTTGCGAGTTGGCTTGGCCGATCTATACACCTGGTTTAAGCGGGCCGAGCCGATGCTCGTCAACTCCCTGCGCGACGCGGCCTTCGTCCCGGCGATGGGCCCCGCGGCTGCGGCATTCGACGAGCAATTCGCGACTCTCCACGCGGCGCTGGTCAGGGGACGTCCCGAGCGGGGACGCCGCCGCACGCGCGTGGCCGCCGCGATCGGGCACGCCATCGCCTTTACGAGCTGGATGTCGCTGACGCGCGAGAACGGTCTCAGCGACAGCGAGGCCATCGATTTGATGGCGGCCACGGTGGACGCGGCGCGCAGGTAGCCCACCGATCCGGCGGCGGCCGCGTTAGGTCAGCAGGGCAACTCGACGATTCGCTCGCAGAGATCCTCGAATCCGATCCCCGCCGCCTCGGCCGCCATTGGAAAGAGCGAGGTGTCCGTCAATCCGGGCACCGCGTTCACCTCAAGCACCTGCGGGCCCTCGCTGCCAAGGATCAGGTCAACCCGGACGAATCCCTCGCAGCCAAGCGCCTGCCAGGTCGCCCGGGCGGCGTCGCTGACCGCCGCCTCGTCGGCGCCAAGCTCAGCCGGGCAGCTGAACTCGGTACGGCCGATCTCGTAGCGGGCCTCGTATGAGTAGCGGTCCTCGTCGCGAGGCATGATCTCGACAATCGGAAGCACCTCGCCATCGAGCATCCCAACCGAAAGCTCGCGGCCTTCGACATAGCGCTCGAGTACGACCCGGGCGTCGTAGGAAAGCGCCGAGACGATCGCCGCAGGAACGTCCTCGCGGCTGCGCGCAAACCGGACCCCCAGGGCCGAGCCACCGCGCGCGGGCTTGACAACCAGCGGAAAGCCAAGTCGCTCCTCGATCTCATCGAGCGCATCGGCGGCGCCCAGCTCGGCAAAAGCGGTCTGCGAGAAGCTGACCCAGTCCGCGGTGGGGATCCCGGCCTCGCGCAGCTCCTGCTTGGCTTGGGCCTTATCCATCGCCTTGCGGCAGGCGCTGACGCCGGGGCCGGTGTGGGGGATACCCAGAATCTCCAGCAGCTCCTGCACCGTTCCGTCCTCGCCGTCGGCGCCGTGGAGGGCCACGAACGCGACGTCGGGCGAAGCCTCCTTCAAGCGTCGAACGAGATCATCGCCGGCGTCGATCGGAATCACCTCGTGCCCGCTTTGCGCCAGCGCATCCTCGACCCGGGCGCCCGAGCGCAGGCTGACCTGGCGCTCAAGCGAGCGGCCGCCCTTCAGCACCGCGACCTTCATCCTTCGTCCTCGCGCCGCCGCATCGGCACGACGTCGCCACCCGGTTCAGGTGCCGGAGTCTCGACAACCTCGTGCACTCCGGTGATCGATTCGTAGAGGTCAACCTGCTCGGCGATCACCCGGCCGATCCGCTTGATCCCCTCGCGGATCTCGTCCTCGTCGGAGGCCGAGAAGTTGAGCCGCATCGAGTTGCGCCCGACCGTGGTGTCGGCAAACGCCGCCGATCCCGGCACGAAGGCGACGTTCTCGCGAAGCGCCCGGGCCAGCAGGTCGGTTGTGTCGATGTACTCGGGCAGGGTCGCCCAGCAAAAGAGGCCGCCCTGCGGGTGCGACCAGCTCGCCTCGGCGGGAAAGTGGCGCTCGAGCGCGTCCAGCATCGCGTCGCGGCGGCCGCGGTAGTGATCGCAAAGCGAATCGACGTACTGGCGCCACTCGTCGCCGGCAAAGAACTCGGCGACGAAGTACTGGCCGAGGGTCGAGGGGCAGAGGTCGGAAGCCTGCTTGCCGATCACGACCTTTGCCATCACCGGCGGTGGCGCGCAAAGCCAGCCCAGCCGCAGACCGGGGGAGAGGATCTTCGAAAACGTCCCCAGGTAGATGACGTAATCGCCGCCGTCGAGCTCATAGAGCGAGGGCAGCGGCTCGCCCTCGTAGCGCAGCAGGCCATAGGGGTTGTCCTCGACCAAAAGCAGCTCGCGCTCGCGGGCCAGCGCGACCAACCGCTCGCGCCGCTCGCCCGACAGGGTCTGTCCGGCCGGGTTCTGGAAGGTCGGGACGGTGTAGATGAACTTCGGGCGGCGCCCATCCTCGGCGAGCCTGTCGAGCAACTCGGCCAGCAGATCAACCCGCATGCCGTCGTCGTCCATCGGCACCTGGATCGTCTCTGCCTCATACGAGCAGAAGACGGGCACCGCGCCGGGGTAGGTCGGCGCCTCGGCGATCACCACGTCGCCAGGGTCGATCAGGGTCTTCGTGATCAAATCAATGGCCTGCTGGCCGCCGGTGGTGACGATGATGTCGTCGGGATCGGGGTTCATGCCCTCGGCCGCCATCACCTTGCGGATGCATTCCTTGGTGGAGGCGAAGCCCTCGGTCGGCCCGTACTGGAGTGCTTCAGCGGCAGACTCCTGGGCGATCTTCGTCATCTGCGTGGCAAAGCTCTTGGCCGGAAAGGTCGAGGTGTCGGGCAGTCCGCCCGCAAGCGAGATCACCTCGGCCCGCTGCGTGATCTCCATCAGGTCGCGCATCGCCGAGGAGCGCATCACCGACGTCCGCTTGGCAAACAGGTCCGCGTAGCGGCGCAAATCGCCAGCGGTCGTGTGCGCGCGACGGTGAGGCCGCGGCTGACTGGCGCCGCGATCGCGCCGTGGGTTGTCGCTTGGGCTCGCCACCTCGGGAAGTGTGGCGGAAGCGGCCGCCTACCCGCGCGCCGGCAAGCGGCGCTGGGCGCGAGAACCGGCGCGCAGGTGCCAGTGGCAAACTAGGCTGGCCAGGTGGCCAGGGATTTCAGACTCGTCTGCGTGCTCGCAGTTGCGGCGCTCGTCCCCACCACGGCGCATGCCGCGCAGTCCTCGCTTTACTCCGGGCCCAACCCGGCGCCGGGACCGAAGATCCTCTACGCCAAACCGCGCCCGCCCGCGCCGCAGCTACGCAACGCCGCACCGTTTAGGGCCAAGCCGATTCTGATCTCCGGCGCCTCGGCCTACAAGCGCGGCGAGTTCCTCTACCAGGACTACCTCTACGACGATCACGGCGCCCACGGGGTAAGTCGCGATTCGTCCGACCCCCGCTACGGCGACGACGCCTTCTCTGCCCCCGGCGGCACCTACACCTACCCGACCGATGTCGCCGCCTACCGCAACAACATCGCCGACCTCGTCGAGTTCAGGGTCAAGACAAAGCGCCGCGCGACGTTCTTCCGGCTTACCTTCAACTCGATGACCAAGCCGGGCCTGGTCGCGACGACGATCGCGCTCGGCAAATCGCCGCAGGCAGTCGAGTTCCCGTTTGACGCCGGCGTCGAAGCTCCGGCGAAGTTCTTCCTGATCGTTCGCGGTCGCAAGGCGCAACTGGCGTCGGCAGCCGATCTGGGGAAGAAGCTCACGCCGCGGCCTCGCGCGCGGGTATCGAAGAAGCGCCGGCAGATCACCGTCAGGGTTCCCAAGCGCGCCTGGAACCCCGGCCGCGCCGCCATTCGCGTCGCCGCTGCGACCGGCCTTTGGGATCGGGCGGCAGGTACCTATCTGCAGCCCGGTGACTCAGCCACCGCGAGCGCTCCCGGGGGCGCCGCTCGGCCTCAGCGATCCGTCCGCGATCTTCAACGTCGCCTTCCGCTACTCCGAGCCGCTTCCCAATCTTCAAGATCCGGACGTCCTGGCCGACACGGCGTGGTGGCGCGACAAGGCCCAGGGCGCGGCCCTCGCGGCGGGCGACATCTCGGAGTTCTTCACGAGGGTCAAGTTCCGCCGTCTGCGCCGTGGCAGCACGAACCGAATGCTCGGCAAGCCCGGCGGCACGCCGCGCAACGGCCCCATGAATCGCATCCTCTCCAGCCGCTTCGCCGACGGCCAGGGCGTGGACTACGACGTATGCGGGCTGCGGTCAGCCGACGGGTTGCACCGGGCAGTACCTGGGTCGCCTGCAGCCGTACGCGATCTACATTCCCAAGAAGGCTCGGCCAGGTGGCGGCTACGCGCTGACCCTCCTCCTCCACTCGCTAGCCGCTTCCTACAACCAGTTCCTCGGCACCCGCAACCAGTCGCAGTTCAGCGAGCGGGGGAGGGGCAACATCGTCATCACCACGCAGAACCGCGGCCCGGACGGCTGGTACTACGGCAAGGCTGGCGCCGAGGTGTTCGAGGCGTGGGCGGACGTCGCTCGGCGCTTCAAGCTCGACCCGAGTCGCTCCGCGATCGCCGGGTACTCGATGGGCGGCTACGCGACCTACAAGCTCGGCACCCAGTTCCCCGATCTGTTCGCGGCGGGCCAGCCGACGGTCGGCCCACCAGGGCTCGGCATCGGCGACCCGGGCGACGGCTCCTCGACGACGCCGATGTTGCCGTCGCTTCGCCATGTGCCGCTGCGAATGTGGGTCGGGGCCGCCGACGAGTTGGTGCCGATCGCGACGACGATCGCCCACGCGCAGGCGGCCAACGACGCGGGCCTGCGCTACATCTTCGACATCTTCAACCTGGCCGACCACTTCCTGCTCGCGGTGAACGATCAGTACGAACCGGCCGCCGACTTCCTGGGCGACCGCCGCGTCGTGCGAAACCCAGCGCACGTCACCTACGTCCGCAACCCGTCGATGGACTTCCCCGAACTCGGCTTCAAGGCCGACCACGCCTACTGGGTCTCGGGCGTACGGTTGCGCGAGCGAGGCTGCCAACGGCGGCCTGGGTCGCATCGACGCCGTCTCGAAGGCGTTCGGCAAGGGCGACCCACCGGTGCTGCCGACGCAGAACACCGCTGGCGTCGTGACCGGTGGCTTTTTCCCGGCGTTTCCGTACACCGAGGAGTCGCAGGCGTGGGGGCCAACGCCAAAGACGGCGAAAGCCGACGAGCTGGTCGTCGACCTGACCAACCTCGACCGCGTACGCGTACACGCAAAGCGCGCGCGGCTCAGCTGCAATCCGGAACTCGACGTCACCACCGACGGCCCGGCGCAGATCCGCCTGGCCGGTTGCGGCAAGACGATCACGGTCGGCTAGCGGCTATCACGCAAGCCGGTACGCGGCCGGTGACAATCCAGGTCGATGACGGACCGACGACCGTGCCGTCGTCGGTGACGAACTCCGCGAGCGCTTCGCGCATCTCTGCCTCAATCTCTGGCCGGATCTCGGCAACCCGGTCGCCCCAGAGACGCAGGACCTCGGCCGCCGGGCCGATCGCCATGTTGAACCCGACCGCCTCGTCGAGGTCGTTGCCGATCTTGTAGGGCAAGTCGCAGCGGGCGAGGCGGATGTCCTCGTAGCCAGCGAACTTGACCATGTCGCTGACGGTGTCGGCGTTCGCCATCGCGAACGGGCCCGGACCGCAGGTCGGCTCTTCGGTCTCCTCTGGGTGCTCCAGGTACTTCTCGACCACCCGCTCGGCCTTGTGCACCCACTCGTTGTCAATCTTGCGCCGCCAGACGACGATGTTCAGGGTGCTGCCGGGAGCGAGGTGCCTGCGGACGTTGCGAAAGCCGGCAACCGGGTTGGCGAAGAACATCGTGCCGCAACGGCCGAAGGCGTAGTCGTAGGTGCCGCCGAGGTCATCGCCCTCGACATCCGCGACCGCGAAGCTGACGTTGGGGGCGCTCTCGCGCTCAAGGTCCTCGAGCGCGACGCCGATCATCCGCGGCGCGACATCGACGCCGTGCGCGTGCCCGTTCGCTCCGACCAGTTCGGCCATGCGGAACGTCGTGTCGCCGAGGCCGCAGCCGATGTCGAGGCAGCGACCACCGGGCGGCGGGAGGTGAAGCGCCAATGCGGCTTCGCCGTGCGGCCCGATCGAACTCTCGATCAGAGACCGGTAGCGAAGCCAGATGTCAAAGAGGGGGCCGTCCCACGCGGCGGTCGCCTCGACGTTGTCCTCGAACTCGCGGATCGTGTCCCCCACGCGGGGCAGTCTAAAACCACGGGCTCCCCATCGGGACTTGATGCTGTATCCGATATCATCGGCGTATGGTTGAGCTCGGCAAGACTGTGCGCGACGCTCGGGTCCGGGCGGGCATCAGCCAGCGATCGCTGGCCATCCGCGCCGGCACTTCCCAGGCGGCAATCAGCCGGATCGAGAACGGACTCGAGGAGCCCAGTTTCGAGCGGTTCGAGGCAATCATGGGAGGTATGGGCTACACCCCTGAGATCTCGCTGCGCCCCATCGCCGAACACGATGCGGAGCCCCGGCGGCTTCTCGAGCAGGTGGGAAAGACGGCGCAAGAGCGCTTCGAAGAGGCCATGAACTGGTCTAGGTTCCTGCGCCGTCTGCCGTCAGTCTCGCCGAACCGTGGTTGAAGGCGCCGCATTTGGCAGGTCCGCGGGCGACCCGGAGGTCATCTTGCCGGTGCTCCTGCGACGCGAAGTCGAATTCATCGTCATCGGCGGAATCGCGGTTGCGTCGCACGGATACCCGCGCGCCACATTCGATATCGACATCCTGCCATCGCCCGACCAGCCAAACATGGCGCGACTTGCCGGTGCGTTGGTGGAGCTTGACGCGAAGGCCACGGACGATCGAGCACACCAGCTGCCGCTGGATTTGAGCCATCCCGAGGCCCTGTCGGTCGGGAACTACTTCCTGGCGACGAGGGGCGGCGCGCTTGATCTCGTCAACGGCCCGCGGCCCGATCTGAAGCGCTACAAGGCGCTAGCTTCGCGCGCCCAGACGGTTGAGTTCATGGGGTTTGACCTGCGAATCATCGGCCTCTCCGATCTGATCGCGATGAAGCGCGAGGCGGGCCGCGACAAGGATCTCCGCGACATCGCGGCGCTTACCGAGTCGGAGCGAACCGATCCCGCCCCCGACTAGTCAAAGGTCGGGCCGGAGGCCGTACTGGCGAGCGCAACCCCAAAAAAGTCGTAGAGCTCGGGCGTCCCCCCGAGTCCGTTCCTGCCCTGGATGAGAAGCTTGTCTCCGGCTGGGGTGAGGCCCGACGCTGTGCCGCGGATGACGTTGACGGCGCCCGCCTTGATCGGCCCGGGACCGTCACCGCGCGCGAAGCCGTCGGGCAAGACGTTCTCCAGTGGCGCCCCGATCGCCAGGTCGCTGGGTCCCCTGCCGTCGAAGCTGCCGGTGGCAAGCGAGAGGCCGAAGAAATCCCCGGTGTCGCCGACCTCCTCGATGCCCGGCGTGTCCTGGCTCCAAAGTTCACCATTGTCCAGGGCCTTGTCCGGCAGGCCACCCGGCCGCCCGTAGATCACCCCGACCGCACCGGCGTCGTCCTCGCCATCGCCGTCGTGACCGGGGATACCGAAAACGAGCTCGTCGTGCTTGGACTTGCCGAAGTTGCCGGCCCCGAGGCCGCTGCCGGTCTGGGCGGCGCTGCAATAACAGCCGGTTACTGATCGCTCGATGATGAGCTGCGTGTTGGCGGCCCCGGTTTTTAGCCCTGGGCTCTTGCCGTAGGCGACGCTGATCATCCCGGCGTTGGGGTAGGCAACCCCGTTGAGCGTCTCGGTGGGAGCAGTTATCGCAAGGTCGTCGCGTTTGCCTCGCCCGAAGTCGCCCGCGGCGAGAAACGAACCGAAGCGGTCGTCCTCCTCCGCGACGGCATCGGCACCCGGATTCGGATCGTGCAGGACGTTCTGATCGAGGTAGTCCGAGCCCTTACCGCGGATCTTGCCCTTCGAGCTGTAAAAAACGCTCACCGATCCCGCCGAGCTCTCGGAGCCGACCGATTCGCCGCGGGCGCCGACAGCCAGGTCGTCCTTTCGGTCCTTGCCGAAGTCGCCGGCGGCAAGCGTGAAGCCGAACACATCGCCCGGCTCCGCCTCTTCGTCGACCTGGGGCGTGTCCTGCGTGAGCCGGCTCTCGCCCTTCGCTGTCAGCCCCGACCCCTTGCCGTAGAGCACCTCGACCATGCCGGCCCGGTCATTGCCACCGACGTCGCGGCCGTTACTCGCGATCGCCAGATCGTCGTTTGCGTTCTTGCCGAAGTCGCCGGCGGCAAGCGCCCATCCCATTCCGTCTGCCGTACCAGGCGGGACGCCCAGGCCGTTGAGCCCGTGGACGAAGAGGTCATCTCTCTTGGTTGTGAGCCCGTTTCGGGATCCGTAAATAACGTGAACGACTCCCGCTCCGAGGACGCCGTCGATCACTTCAAACGGAGCGCTGATCGCCAAGTCGTCGTAGCCGTCGCCGTTGAAGTCGCCGGCGGCAAGCGCGGCGCCGAAGCCGTCGTTGCCGTCGACGCTCTCGCTCATCCCGGCTGTGTCCTGGGTGAAGATCTTGTCCTTGGCCGAAAGGCCGTTTCGGGATCCGTAGACCACCTGGACGGCCCCGCCCTCGCCGTCGCCAAGGATGCCGATCGCAAGGTCGTCGCGCCCGTCGTTGTCGAAATCAGCACCGGTTTGGGATGCCGAAGCGGCGGCGGGAACGAGCAGCGCTGCCACCGTCAACCCCCAAGTGACGACCCCCGTGATCCTCATTGCTGGAGAGTACCCTCTCGGGCCTATGGACCTCTTTCTCGCTGGTTGCCAGGGGCTCGGTTTGGCGATCGCCGTTGGTGCCCTGATCGGTGCCCCCGGGATCAAGGGCAGCACAGGCCTTGGGCTGATGGTGGCCGCGGCCGTAGCCGGCGCAGTCCTCTACGGAGGCTCGCTGACGCCTGAGGACCACCCCGCCTGGCCGGGCTGGCTCGTCGGCGCGCCGGTCGCGGCGCTCGCCAACGTCGCCGCCCGCGACATCTCAGCCGGCGCCCAGACCCGCGCCGGGGATGGCGGCGCCGGGGGTATCGCGTTCTTCATCGCCGTCTTCGCCGTCGTCTTGGCCGCGCTCTCGCTCGCCGGCCCCGCCGCATTGGTCGCCCTGCCGGTGCTGCTCGCGCTGATCTACACCTTCGCCACCCGCCGCCGCCGCGCTTCCGAGAAGCACGCTGGCCTGCGCTCGCTGCGTTGACGGCGGCTTCGGACCAGCGCAAGCTCTGCCTCGTCTTCGTCGACTCGCTTCGCACCGACAAGCTCGAGGAGGCGGTTGCGGCGGGGGAGGCCCCCAACTTCGGCGCCCTGCTCGCCCGCGGTGAGCTGATCGGCGATTGCGTCTCGGCCTTTCCCTCCGTGACCCCGGTCTGCACCTCGGAGATCGCGACCGGCGTCGCCGCCGATCAGCACTGGATCAGCGGCATGAACTGGTATCACCGGGTCGAGCGCCGCTACGTCGAGTACGGCTCGTCGTTTGAGGCAACGCGCGCCTTCGGCCTCTTCCGCGCGACCTACGACATCGTCTACAACATGAACATGTCCCACCTCTCGCAGCGAGGTGGAGACGATCTTCGAGTCGCTCGGCGACGCCGGGGTGCGGACCGCGTGCACCCCGTTTCTGATCTACCGCGGCCGCACCCGCCACGAGCTCGGCCTCGACGGCCTGCTCAAGCGCGGCGCCGTCGCCGCCGGCTTCCGCCACGCCGTCTACGGACCGAACGAGTTCTTCTTCGGTGAGCTCTTCACCAGCCGCCCGGTTCCCTGCAAGCCGACGCTGGCGCGACCCGCCACGCGCGATGCGTACTCGGCCTGTGTTTCCAAGGAGCTCGTCAAGGACGGGCAGTACGACTACGACTTCCTGCTCTTCAGCCTCCCCGACAACGACCACCACACCCACAAGGTCGGTCCCGACGGAATGGTCGAGTCGATCGCCTGGGCCGACGAGTGCTTCGGCGAACTGGTCGAGGCCTGCGGCGGGATGGATGAGTTTCTCGAGCAGCACGCCGTGATCCTGATGGCCGACCACAGCCAGACGCCGGTCGAGCATCCGTATGACCTTCCGGGCGATCTGGCAAGGAGTGGCGTGTCCTGCAGCCCTCATCCGATACGCCCGAGCAGGCCGAGCTCGCCGTTTCGCCGACCGCGCGCGCCGCCGCTGTCTACGTGCTGGTCGATCCGCCGCGCCAGCAGGCCTGCCACGCCGATGTGCGCCGCCGGGTCGCCGCGATCGAGGGCACCGACCTGATCGCTGGCTACGCGACCCGACGGCAGCGCCGTGATTCGCGAAGGCGCCGGATCCCCGGCTGCCGAGATGATGGAGTCGAGGCCGTGATCGAGAGCGGCGGCGGCGAGCTGCAGCTTCCGCCCTGGTATCGACGAGCACGACCGCCGCGGCGTCGGGTGGCAGATCCAGGGTGACCGTTCGGTGTTGAAGCTCACCGGCCGAGACGGAGTGCTCGATTCGCAGACCTACCCCGACGGACTCGGCCGGCTCTGGTCGGCCTTGACCGCGCCGCACGCCGGCGACGTCCTGCTTTCGCTCAAGGAGGGTTGGGAGTGCGTCGATTGGGGCGGGACATCGCACGTCGGCGGTGGCAGCCACGGGTCGCTGTTGGCCGGCGATTCGCTTTGCCCGCTGCTCCTGGTCGGCTTCGAGCCCGGGGTTGCGGCGACGCGCGACCAGTGGCGGCTGACCGATGTTGCCGGGCTGGTGCGAGGACACTTCGGACTCACGGATCCGGTCCGGTCGAGCGCTACGCAGCCCACCAAGGCCGCGGCGTGAGGGACACGGCGCAACGAATTGGCCGTGGCACCCGCAACTCGGCCAACTGGACCCAGTTGGTGAAGTTCGGGTTGGTGGGCGGCTCCGGCTACGTCGTCAACATCGCCGTCTTCGCCGCGCTGACCGGACTGGCCGACCTCCACCACATCCCGGCGGCGATCGGCGCCTTCCTGGTCGCGGTCACAAACAATTTCGCCTGGAATCGGGTGTGGACGTTCCGCGAACAGGTCGCCGACGTGCGCCGCC
Source organism: uncultured bacterium (assembly GCA_963701205.1). GTDB lineage: Bacteria > Actinomycetota > Thermoleophilia > Solirubrobacterales > 70-9 > JALZKA01. The sequence continues at coordinate 1,049,159 of OY969575.1, forward strand.
GGCCCACCAGGGCGCGCGGTTCCTGGTGGTGTCGCTGGTGGGGTTGGGTGTGAACCTGGTGGTGCTCGAGGCGCTGGTGTCAGGCGCGGGGTTGGCTGAGCTGCCGTCGCAGGCGCTCGCTGTCGCGGTGGCGATGCCGGTCAACTTTGTGGGGAACAAGCTTTGGACGTTTGGGTAGGCGAGCTCGACCTCCGGGCTCATAACCCGGAGGTCACAGGTTCAAATCCTGCCCCCGCTATAGGCAGAAGCCCGCTCTGTGAGCGGGCTTTCGTCGTTAGGGGCTCAGACGGGCTGGCGGGCGCGGGCATCAATCGGGCATCAATTCCTAGCTGAAGCGCCCCGACTAGGCTGCCGCTGTATGCCCCGCTACTACATGAGTCCGTTATACGCCCCGGACGTGGGAGGCGAGTCACGAGCGTCTCGACAATCGGCAGACGGCCTTCGCCACGAGTCAGCTCAGAAGGGCGAAGAGCAGAATTCAAATTGGGGATCGCTTCGTTTGCTGCGTCATCGGTCAGAAAGGTTTGGGGCAGGGGGTAAGCCTCGGCGAGATCAAAGGACGGAGCCGGGAGCCCGACCAAGTCAGTCGCTCAGGGCTAGGTCACGCATCTGGCTGGGTCCGCACCAGATCCAAACGTGCTCACTGCGAACATCGTCAACGAAGTTCAGTGAAGGAAGCACCAGCCTCACCTTCAACGGGAATCCGCTCACTGAGAGCCGTTCCACGCGATCGAACAGCTCAGCCAAGTGTGCTGGCACATGGTCCTTCGAGATCGACTGGACTCATGTCAGATCGCGCGTGCCGCCGGAACCTTGGATAGGCTGGCGCTTCAATGACATCCCCGCTTCCATGGCAGAACACGGTGTACATGTCGGACGCGTCCGACATGAGTGCGATCCCCGACGCGAGCATTGATCTCGTTCTCACCTCACCACCCTACTTTAACGTTAAAGATTACTCTAAAGACGGGCGACAAGTACGACAGGTCGCATACCGAACACCTGGACAGATCGGAGATTGCCAGAGCTTTTCCGAGTATCTAGCGCGACTACTTGACGTTTGGCTCGAGTGCTCCCGTGTGCTGGCATCCAACGGAAAGCTCGTTGTCAATGCTCCTCTGATGCCAATGCTCAAGCGTGAGTACTCTACTCATGAGAACCGTCACATTTTTGACCTTAATGCCGAAATCCAGGCCTCCATTTTGGGAGCGATCCCAAGCATGTTCTTGATGGACACATATATCTGGAACCGTTCTAACCCCACCAAGCGTTTGATGTTTGGTAGCTATCCATACCCTCCGAATTTCTACGCCCAAAACACCATAGAGTTCGTGACCGTCTACGTTAAACGTGGGCCCTCTCGCCGACGCCCGAAACCAAACAAGGACGCAAGCAAACTAGGTCAAAAGGACTGGGTCAACTTTACACGCCAAGTGTGGGACATACCTGTACCAAACAGCGGCGATCCGGCGTTTGGGCATCACTCCGCGCTAATGCCTCCCGAACTGGCCAACCGCGTGATTCGCCTGTACAGCTGTGTCGGAGATACAGTTCTCGATCCGTTCTGTGGTTCGGGCACGACTCTCGCCTCGGCGATGGCCTACGAGCGGAACTACGTCGGATATGAGATTGCTCCACAGTATGCGACCTTCGTAGCCCAAAAGGTCGAAGGCGTCAAAGTGGACTATCAGAACAAGAGGGCTGACGTGGTCAGTCCTCTGTCGCCACCTGAGTTTGACGTAGTGCACAAGAGTGATGCCGCAACGTTCGTTCGATCCCTTCCCAGCGCCAGCGTCGACTTAGTGTGTGCAGATCCACCATATAATCTCGGGCGTGCTAGTTGGGACACCTGGAAAACCCCGGAGGACTATATGGAGTTCATGACGGAGTGGCTCCGAGAGATTCCGCGCATCTTGAAGGATGGCGGGGCGTTTGCGCTGTTTAACACACCGGAGAATTCGGCTCGCATACTTCCAATTGTGGAAAAGCTTGGGTTTACGCTCCAGAACTGGATTACATGGGACAAGCGGGACGGATTTTCACCAACCAAGAAGCGCTTTGTACCGCGCCAGGAAACCATTTTGGTCCTAAGCAAAGGTCACCAGTTGGACGTGTTCCATGCCGATGCCGTTCGTGTGCCATATGAGTCAACTGCAAGGATCTCCGCAGCGACGAAGACTGGAATTCCGAAGAACGGAAAGCGGTGGTTTCCGAATCCAGATGGCAAGCTGTGCGGCGATGTATGGCACATCCCTAGCCAGCGGCACCAAGTGAAGGTGCATGGCCGCACGCAAGCGCTGAAGCACCCAACGCCAAAGCCCCTCGCTCTAGTGGAACGACTTGTACTAGCGTTGACGAGCCGCGGTGACGTCGTTCTCGACCCGTTCGCTGGGATTGGCACAACTGCGCTAGTGGCAAAGCAAGCTGGACGCAGGTGTTGGACGTGCGACGCGGAGCCAGCCTATGTGGAAGTCGCCACCAAGGCTCTCAGTGAACTTCCGGATGCTGCATAAACGTTCATGGCGGTCAAGACACCAGAGGAGCGCGTGTGGGCCTACCTTGAAGCTCGCATCAAAGGTGCTGCATATCGTGGCTTGCACGTTAGTCAACAGAATCGCTTGCCGCCGACCAAGATACGGGCAGTTCTCAGCGTCGTGTGGGAAGTGGCTGGTGACAGCACCGTGGAGTTGCCCCCAGGTGACATGGGCCACTTCGATCCTGCCAGGTATCCGGCGTATATGGAGCTCGTCAGCCGCCTAAGAGCGGATGGTGTGGAAGTCACCCCGAATTCATTGAAGAAGAACATTTTCCCGGATCTCGACCGCATGGGACTTTTGCCTCGCACGCGTGTGAACAAGCAGTGGGTAGCCCAGCTTTCAGCACATGGGAAAGCCGTGACTACTTCAGATGCATTTCAGCAGGCCGAACTTATGGCGTCGGCATACAATCGGCTGGTTGCACCAGTGGCGCCTGCCATCGCTGAACTGTGTGATCGATGTCAGCAGGTAACAACATTTGAAATCATGCTATTTGCGACTGACTTGGCAACGAGTGTGCACGAGAAGGAGGCTCTCATTCGCAGCTACCGAAAGCTAGGTCTCCCTAAACGATTGGCCTTGCACGCACGTGGCGAGGCTTTATGTCGGCAGATGACTGTTGCTTCGGCTGGAGCAAAAACAGAAAAGCGCGATTGGCACAACTGGTGGAATCAAAGTAAGCAAATTGTGTCATTGTTGGCGTACTCGTCCAGTTTCGACGTGCTTGATGGCGAGTTTGTCACATTGCGCGGCCAGGCGAGTCTGGGAGCGACGACGTGGCGATCACGCGAGGTGACTCAGGATGCACTTGAGTGGCACGGACTCGCCGAGCGACCCGCTGGCTTTGACCTTCATCACGTGTTTCCGTTGGCGTACGTCGTGCATCCCACTGAGGTTCGGCTCGTGGATTGCAAAGAGAACTTGCTGTGTATACGGCGGGCGATTCACAAGAAATTCCGTCTCGCAATAACTTCAGTATCGAATTGCGGCACCAAGGCGACAATATAATTCTTCGGAACCCGTATGAGGCCAGCGGTCAGCCGGAGTTAACATTGGCGATCGGTGATCAAGTGCGCGTGAAGAATCGCGCATCAAGGACATGCTGCGCCACAACAAGCGGGTGTTGAGATTGCTCGGATAGGCTCGAGACGCCCCCATCAGGGAGCGCTGGAGCCCCGATGGGCGCTGGCGTGTCGAGTACTTTCATTTGACTGATGGCCCGGACTGGGATTGTTGGAGCGGTGCACTGATTTCACCTCTGCTTCACTGCCAGCACTAGCCGCGCTTCTGATTCGTGTGTCGAGTCTTGGGCCCGGCCGGAGGAGCCGCCTCTGCTCGGGGTGGACCAGTATTGGAGTGGCGCGTGCATTCCCCCTGCAGGTAGCAGAAAAGAGCATGGTTGCCGTTGAAGGATTCGGAATGGCCTACTACGCCGGCTCAGTTCACCTGGGGTGCGGTCTCCTTGATCGACCGTTGAAGGTAGGCCCTGGAGCGGGGCACTGTGGCGCCCATCGCAGAACGTGCTTCGTCGCTGCTGATCTGGTGCTAACAATAGGCCGCTATCCGGCGGCCACGTATCGTTTGCCTGCGTATTCAGTTCCTATTCCACCAGGCCTAGCCGTCGTTGCAGGTAGCCTTTGCGACCGTCGCTACGGTGATTGGCGTTGTCCATCAAGACCCGCTGGGGGACCCGACCCTTTGAAGCTGCGGCAACCGTAAGGAGTGCGCTCTGGCTACGCCATATCCGTCACCCCACCTCCTCCACTCGACAAACCGCATTCACCAGTCGCATCTCCTCCACACTCCGGCACTCCACGTCCAGGAGCGCTGGACTCGCCACCACGATCGCCACGCAGCGCGCCCGAGAGAGCGCCACGTTCATCCGATTGCGATTCAGCAAGAACCCAAGCCCCCGGGGTACCGCTGAGCCCGCTGAGCTCGCGAGGCTGAAGATCACGACCTGCGCCTCCTGGCCCTGGAACTTGTCGACAGTGCCAATCCGAGCGCCTTCTGACAGGCGCTCGGTCAGGCAGCGGACCTGGGCGTTGAACGGGGTGATGACGAGGATGTCCTCAAGTTCGAGTGGGTGCTCGTCTTCGTTGAAGTCGCGGTAGCGGCCACCGAGCAACTGACCGAACAACCCGGCGATTCGCTCTGCCTCCTCGGCGGAGCTCTGCGTGTTGCCCTCGTGCGCGACCGGTAGCCAGCGCAGGCCGGAGCCATTGAGCTCCGGCTCGGCAAGGCTGAGGAGTTCCTGCCGATCACGGACGTCGACGCTTTGGAGCCGCCCGTCATACATCAGCTCCGAGCAGAACTCGGCGAGCTTCGGGTGCAGGCGCCAGGTCCGGTCGAGAAAGACGCCCTTGGCTGGCGGCACCGTCTGGCGCTCGCCCAGCACGTGCTCGAGCGCCGAACGTTCGGCCCGCTCGGGATGCCGACCCTGGATTACCTGTGGGAGCTGCTGCGGGTCGCCGAGCAGGACGATGTTGTGTGCCGCGGTCCCCATCGCGAGCGCGTCGGCGAGCGACACCTGCCCGGCCTCGTCGATAAACAGGTAGTCGAGCGTCTCGTCGTTGTCGTCGCGCGCGAAGTGCCAGGAGGTGCCGGCGGCGAGGTCGACCTCGGGATTCGTGAGGGCGCCGTTGTCGTTCGTCGAGGCGAAGTTCTCCGACTCATAGGCGGTGTCGTCATCATCCCCGCGCTTCTTGAGTCCGGAGTACTCAAGGCCTTCCTCGGCGGCCGCTCGATCCACCTCCTCAAGCAGATTGATGATCGCTCGATGGCTCGGAGCGGCGACGCCGATCCGGCGCTTGCCACGGATCAACTCGGTGATCAGGCGGGCGCCGGTGTAGGTCTTGCCCGACCCGGGTGGTCCCTGGATGATCAGGGCCGAGCTGTCAAGGCGGCGAACGATGCTGCGGAGCTCGTCGACGTCGGTGGCGTCGGCGTAAAGGGGTGAGCCGGGCTTGCGCTCGACGACTCGCGGCTCGACGCGGGCCAGAAGATCCCGGCAGGCGCGAAAGGGGCCGTCGCTGTGGGCGTCGATCACGGTTCTCGCGAGGCGCTTGAGCGCAGCCTGATGCGCATCGGTGCGGATCGGACCACCGGGGATCAGTGCGCTCGGCAACGTAGCCTCGGCGTATTTCGGCCCCCGCCACAGAGTCAGCTCTCCGGATTCCAGATCCATCTTGCGGATGCCAATCGCTGGCAGATCCGGCGTCGCCGGGTCGTGAACCGAGCCCTCCCGGAGCTTCGACTCCTGCGGCGGAACGATCAACCCGGCAAGCGTTGATCCATGGCTGCTGCACGTCTCGGGGGGAGCCGCCGGATCCGGCTGCAGGCCGCCCAGCGCCTCGATGTCGTCGATCAGCTCGGCGTGATCGGATTCGATCCGGTTGAAGAAGGCCCACCAGACCGGCCGAGCCTCACGTCGGTGGTAGGAGAGAAGTGCCGCCATCAGCGCCCTGACGCGCTGCAGCTCGTCGCGGTCGCCATCCTCCTCGGGGACACCGTCGAGCAGCTCCTCGCAGAGCGCCGCGACCTCGGCGTCCTCCTTCTTCGCGCTCCTCCGAGAGCTCGGTCGGTGGCCGCTCGTACCACTCGATCTCACCGTGCTGGGCGACCGCTTCCTCACGGCGCTCGAGCAGCCAGTTGCGCAACAGGAGTGTCGAGACGCAATCGTCCTCGTTGTAGGCGCGAATTTGCTCGAGGATCGCGAAATCCCCGCCGTCGATGCCACCCTGCTCAAGCCACGCCTCGAACTGGACCGTTGATTCGTCGCCGCCCGTGACCTCCGTCGAGCGCTCGCCCATGTAGAAGTGCTCAACCGACTTCAGCCCGTAGGTCTCCATTCCGATCCGCAAACCCTCGGCAACCACGCGGTAGAGATCGACGAAGACGCCGTCGCGAAGCATTCGATCGAGCTCGACCTCACGGGTTCCGAACGCTCCGGCGAGGCGCTTGAGAACGGTGATCTCGTAGTTGGCGTAGTGGTAAACATGAAGGTCTGGCCAGCTCTCGCGCCGCTCAGCGACGAAGTCCATGAAGGCTTCAAAGGCGTGCCGTTCTTCGGCTCTCGTTCTGCCCCAATGAGCGTGGAAGCGTTGCCGCCCGCCTTCGGCATCATCGGTCACGTATCCCCACAGATATTCGAGGCCTCCTTCGTAAAAGGGATCGCCCTCGAGGTCAAAGAAGACATCGCCCTCGGATTGTTTTGGCAGTCGAGCGAAGCCTCGCTCGGGCTCGGCTGGAAGTAGCTCGAATGCCGGCTCCTGGTTCTCGCGGGTCGCAAGCTGAAGCCGGGCCTGCTCACGGACCTTGTTGAGCTGGGGCGACCTGATCCCGTCGACCTCGGTCTTTGGATCAAGGCGGCCGAGCTCTGCGAGCGTCGTGACCCCAGCGACTCCAAGCTTCGTGCGCTGGGCACTAGAAAGACGCGCGACTAGCGAGAGGTGGTCGTCGCTACGTCGCCGTTCGTCGCAGCGGTCGGCCCAGCGGCAGACCCCGCAGTGGCTGACTGGCTCCGGGTAGGTATCCGTCTCGACGGCGAACGATTCAAGGAACCGCGTTCGCACCCGGCGGAAGTAGGCCGTGAACTCCGCCAGCCGGAACGTCTCCGTCGCACCAGTGCCCAGGATCACATCGAAGCGCTCGGGTTCGACCCCCTGCGCGGCGGCGAGCATCTCCGAGTAGAAGCAGAGCTGCATTATGAAGTAGGGCTTCGATTTGGTTGCCAGCTTGGTGTCGGCGACCTCGTAGGAGTAGTCGCCCAGCTCTGACGGCCGGTCATCCCGGCGGACCAGAAAGTCCGCGTGACCGCGGTAGCGCACCGGACCATCCGGACCATCGGGTCCCGCGCCAAGGAAGGTCGCCTGGTAGACGACCTCGGGACCACCCGCAAGCGCGGCCTTGGTGGCGGCCGCGGCCTCTTCAAGCTCCGCAAGCGAGCGGCCGGCGTCGGCAATCTCGATGATCGACTTGCCCTCGTCGCGCAGGCGCTTGAGGTGTGCAGTCTCGTGCTGGTCGCCCTTGCGGGAGAGCAGGTCGGCGACGGGGTCGCGGGCGTCCGGCTTTGCTAGCTCGCCGCGAAGAACGGCGCGATCAAGTGCCGTTAGATGGCGACACTCGACGAACCCGTTGAGATCGGAAGGCGAAAGGACGAGGGTGTCGGAGTCGAGGTACATGCTCTTGATGAAGTCGCGCGCTAGTCGTGCATCTGACGAGCGGCATCCGTTGAAGCAGGAGTCGTTGGTTTACGCTGCCAACCCTTGCACCTTCTGTTCCTAGATGAATCGGGTAAGCCATCGGACGGCCTGTTCTCAGTTGGCGGAGTCGCGATTCGCGCCGCCGACTGGCCAGCGCTCAAGGCGTCCTGGGTTGCAACGCTGGCGTCGGCGGATTGGCCGGGCGACAAAGAGGTCAAGTGGCACGGCACCCGGACAGGCGAGATCCCACCGAATCTTGCAGACGAGCTGTTCACATGTCTCGCCAACGCGCCCATTACTTGTTTCGTGTGCGTTCTCTATCCCGAGGCCGGACGACTCAACAACCCGGAGCTTTTCGAGACGCCCGAGCACACCTACCGAACGGCGATCACCTTTCTGGTCGAGCGCTATGAGCGCACCCTCGAACGCGAAGATTCGCACGGCGTCATAGTGCTCGACAGCCGAGAACGCGAGTCGGATGAGCGTCTACGCAGGTTCTTTGACCAGATTCACCGCGACGGCACCCAATTCGCCACACTCGACAGGATCGTCGACAGCCTTTTGCTCGGACCGTCCCATCACTCGATTGGGCTGCAGGTAGCCGATCTCGTCGTCGGGGCGACCATGGCCGCTCAAGCGACCCTGGGCGATGCAACCCGATGGGCGCGGCAGCTTCAGCCGCGGTTTGCGACCCACCCGGCGACGGGCGAAGTCAACGGGGTGGGGTTGAAGGTGTTTCCCGACAGCAGGTCGCAAGATCTGCCCGCGACGAAGCTGTTTGAGGCGTAAGGGTGGGGTTCGTATTCACATCCGTCGAAGGGGACGCGAGCTTCGGTCTTCAAGACAGTGGGGTGGCGATCCTGCTCGACGTCTTTCAGAACCAGCAGCTCCTCGATCTTGAAGCGCGTCCGCCCGAACCGCCGCCCGAAGTCAGGGCGGTTACGGAGGGATCACGGATCGAAGCCGCCCTAGACGGCTGGCCGTTCTCGGCAGATCTGAGCGAAGAGGAGCGTGCCTTCTTCGGGTTCGAGTCAGGCGACCCCGACAGAATCCCGATCGCGAAGCTCCAGGATCACGCCCTCTGGCTGATCACGGAGAGGGAGTGCGCCTTGATCATTCAGGTTGTGGCTGAACTCCACGACCGAACGCGGCCGATGTTGATGAGCGACACGACCCTGAACATCCTCGAGCGAGACGGCGTTCCGGACTCGAAGTGGACGGAAACGGTCGATTACCTTCTCTATAACTTCGCCGAGTTGTGCAAGGCGTCAGCATCGTTGGGCGGCTTCTGGGCCCGCTGAGGTGGCATGCCTCAACGTCCCATCGCCTCCGCCGCGAACCCCTCAAGCAGCTCAACGTCCTCCTCCTGAAGCCCGCGATCCGCGCGGGTTTCGTGAAACAGCGTCGGCGTCGCTCGCGTCAGCGCCCAAAGCTCTGCGTCCGTACCGATCACGTCGTCGACCCACGCGCAGGGGCGGTCGCCCACGTACCGCTTGATCGCCGGCAGCTTGTAGTTCTCACCCGGGTTGATCCCGTCGCGGAACGTGATGACCGGGAGGGGCGGCATCCCAAGCACCGGAGAGAGAACCTCGTTCGCGTCGTGTTCCCACGCCGTCGCCCAGGCGAGGTCGAAGCAAGCGCCGAGCCGCTCAAGCCAGGCCGGCAGATCCGGGTGGTGGCAGATGAACTCGTTCTCGGTCCCGAGTCGGGGATACACGAGCGATTCCGCGTCGATCCGGCCGAACGGGATCAGCACTCCGTCGACGTCGAGGAGCAGAGGTGGCCGGCGCTCACTCAAAGTTCCATTCCTCTCCGGAAGTGGTTGAAAGGTCTGGGAACTCAGGAAACGCGTCAGCCAGGAGTTTGGCCACATCGGCAGCAACATCCGGCGGCAGGTTTGACGGGTAAGTCTCAACCGAGATCTCGTCGCCTCGCCGTGAGACGACCCCGTTGATCGCCAGCTCGGGCTCAACCGGACGGCCCAGGCGCGCTTCGAGGGCCTTGGCCAGCTCCCAGTGAACCGGGTCGGCATCGGCTTCGCCCGAGCGCTCAATCTCGCCGTCGAAGATCACGAACTTCGCAGCGACGGCGGTGATGTGTCGTTGGCGGTCACTCGCTTCCATCGGGATCCTCGATGTCGTCGAGCAGGCCGAGCTTCGCGGCCATGAGACCGAGCTGGACGCTGGAGCGGGCGCCAAGGGTTCCGCGGATCTTGGCCATGCGCTCGCCGATCTGCTCAGGCCTGATTCCGCCCAGCTGTTGAGCCGCGTTTCGGGCCGGCACTCCGCGCGCCTCAAGTATGAGCGTGTTGTGGAGCTTTTCGTTGTCGCGAACCGCCTGCGCCCGCTCCCCGTCCGGCGACATGCCGAATGCGTGCGGGTGCCTCGCTCCGTCCAGCCAGAACTGACTGCGTTCACCCGGCCGATCGTATGCCTGCCGGATCGCGTCGCCAACGTCCTTGAGCAGACTCGATGTGCTGAGTAGCCCATTGGCACGCCGGACCCCCGGCTTCACCTCTTGCTGCCAGAGCCGTTGCTTTGAGTAGTCCGGCCTGGCGGTCAACACGATCACGCCGTGCTTGTTCTTCTTCCCTCCGGATGCGATCAGCCACCTGAAGCCATTCGTCGCCGATTGGATCCACGAGGACGCAGACCGTTCGCGCCGACGGTAGCCCTCCGACGACCCGGGAGAGCGCGTCCGGCGTACGGCCGACCTCGGATGCAACGTCAAAGCCCTCAACCGCGTCGAGGTGTCCGGCGAGCAGGTCGCAAAGGAGCGTCGCAGATCCGCCGATTGCGATCGGGGTCTTGGGCGATGCCGTGCTTGTTTCCGCTCTTTCCATCTGTCCCTTTGGTCGTTTGCGGGGGTTGAAAGCTGACTTCCCATTGTGGCGTGCCAACGCGCGCTAGGTGACCGGATTGCCCGGGCTCGAGGCCGGAAAAACCGCCGAGCGCAGTGCGACAAACCGCGACTAATGGTGTATGCCCAACTACTCATCAGACAACTACGCCGAGCTCTCGATGGGAAAGCTGGGGGTGCTCGGATTCATCGTCTTCTGCGCGTCGGGCGCCGCGATTCCGATTCTGGCGTTCGCCATGTACTCGTCAAAGTCGCCGCGCCTCAAGCGGCTCTTTGTCCGGCTTTGCCGGGGATGCGGAGCGGGCACCGTATTCGTCCTGGGGGCACTGCTGGTCGCTGCCGTGATCGTCGGGATCGTCGCGGGTATCGCGGCGCTCGCTTCCTCCTAGTCGAAACCGCTCGCGGCGGCTACGAGGGCCTCGTCTTCCTCACACGTCCAGTCGAGGTATTCAAGCGCCGCAACGATCTCTTCCTCGTCGCCGAGGTCGAGGCTGAGAAAGGTTCCGTGCGTGAGGCTCTCCATCTCGTTGCCGTAACGCATGACGATGTCCGCAGGCATCCAGTTGAGCATCTCCTGTGCGGGCCACTCCGGCCAGTCCGACTCGGCTCGGCCGGGAATCTCGTCCGGGTCAAACGGACGGTCGGCCGCCGGCATTCTTGCCTCGTCGCCGTCCGCGACCCGACCGACAATCTCCTGCCAGCGAACCGGCGACATCGCCGCCTTCAGCCCTCCCCAGGTTCCGATGTCATCGACCCCGCCCGTCAGGCGCGCCAGTTCCAGGGCCTGCGAGCGCGGGATGAAAACGAGTCTGTCGTCAACTTCTCCGTAGATCAGGTCCATCAAAATCTCGCGTTAGCCAGTCGGGCTTGCCTTTTGAACGACCTGCGTGGTCTCGGCGTCGTGATCCCATTCTTGCCACTGAGGCATGAGACCGCCACAGACCCAGCAGAAGGCCGGAAAGCTTCCCTGCCGCACCGAGGCTTGCCAAAACTCAGGGCTATCGTCGGACCACTCGGCGTGGCAGGTGGGGCAGGTAGTCCCGTAGGACTTCGGCCCATCGGCCACCTCGATGTCGATCACGTTGTCCGGCAGCCATAGGCGCCGGTATCCGAGCGCTTGCGCCCATGATGTGAGCGGATCGACAATCGCTTGCGCGCTCCCGGCCTTGATCGTCGCGATCACCTCCGGCTGGTACTCGTCTTCGATCACGGTCAGGTCCGCGACGCTCGTCGCCTGGAACGCTTGACGCAGGAAGCACCCGCTCGGCCCGCCGTGAGTCATCCACGGCATCCAGGGTACGACGAACAGCCCGTTCTCGGCAAGCGTGGCACGAAGGGCCGGTCCTGATCGTTGGCGGCGAATGCTCATGGAACTAGTGTCGTTCCAAGCTGGGTGAATCTGACATCGGGGATTCGCAGACGCCCTGTTGGAACGGCGTCATGGTCGTACGACGCAAAATCAGGATCAATCCCCGCGCCTCTTAGCCAGGTATCGCCGCAGACCAGGCGTTGTCGACGTCGCAGGCTCATGGGCGGCACATTCAAATCCGGCCGCTTCGAGAATCCCCAGGGCGTCCAGGTCTGCGATCGCAACCTGTACCGGAATGCCTCCGGGATTCAGCGCGGCGCCTCCATAGACATAGACGGTGGCGTCGGCGACTTGGAACGGGTAGCAAAGCGGCGCATCCTTGATCATCGCCATGCACTTGCTCGCGTGGCGTGCGACCTTGTCGTCATACGTGGACGCGGCTCGCTCCGCGGCGTCCCAATCGGGGTTCACACCGGTTCCGATCACGATCGCAGCAAGACCTTCAGTCATCGCTCGTCCGCCGCTTCCAGTTCGGCCTCGGACATGCCTAGGAGCTGCGTGAAGCCGGCGGCAAAAAGCAGTCCGTTGTCAGCCACAGTGAGCAGCGAGTCCCACAGTGGGTGCGGGGGTCCACCGCTGGTCCCGCCTCCGATGATGAAGACGTGATGTCCACGGACTTCGAAGAACAGAGCGTTGGCCTTGATTGGATTCTCGTAGGCGGCCCGAACGTCGGTCAGGCAGCTCCGGAGGTACGCCTTTGCGGCTTCCGAGGGGGCGGCAGCCTGATCCATTGGCGCGTCTGTATCCATATCTGGGATTCCGGTCCAAAAGGTCCAGTTGGTGGATCGCTGGAGGTCGCCGATGGTCGCCGAGTCGATTGCGTCTTCAACTGCTGTCCAGTTCGGCTCGACCTCGGTTGGTATTACGAGTTGGGCGTCCCAAATGTCGTAGCTCATCCGGTGAAGTCCCACTCTTTCGGCTCGGGAAGGTTCCCGATCGCTCGTCGGATCAGGGTTTCCAAGGCTGGATTCGGTTCTCCGAACGGGGTGATCCCGCCCTCCGGGCTCATCGCAAAGGCGTAAAGCGATGCTGCGGCCTTGGCAGCATCGTCGCCCGGGCAGAGTTCGGCGACAACCTCGGAGTGGAGAACGAACACGGGCGCCGAGGTCCGCGGTTTCATCCCCGGCGGGACGCGATGCCGCGCCCATACGAACAGCCGATGCGCCTTCCCATGCAGTTCACCCGGGATCATCAGGCCGGCCCCCTTGTCATTAGGTTGCCAATCGTTGAGTTCCACGCGGACCAGATCTGAGGGCGCGAACGTCTCGGTCCGCTCGTCGGGGGTCTCGAGGATCTCGTCGATTTCAGTCTCGGTCAGCTCATGCGGGAGTTCACCCCTGGAGGCCTTGCCACATCGCTCACTAAGGGCGTGCGCAGCACCAGGCTTCAGCTCGCGGTCGACCTTGATGAGAGTGTGGATCGGGTTTGCCTCGACCTGTCCGGTGAGCTCGGTCCAAAGGGATCGAACGGTTGCTTTCTGCTTCTTCTCGGGAACTGCTAGCCATGTACACATTCTCCCGCATATGAGGTTGAACGAGTGAGCGAACTTCGGGTCAATCGGCAGGAATCTCCGCCCGACCCGCCTCCCCGAGGGCATCGATCCCAAAGACGCGCTTGGTGCCCTCGGGCGGTAGCTCGCGCACGGTGAATCCGTGCCGCCGCTCGGCCGTGATCAACGCATTCGCCATCTCGTCACGGCCGTTGGCGTTGGCGGTGTGAAGCGCTATCCGCGCCGGCCAGAGCGACCTGCCCAGCGCGCCATGCTGTTCATCCAAGAAGTCGATCACGTGCTTTCCCTTTCCGTAGCGCGTCGCCTCGAATGGGTCGTTGCCGTCCTCGTCTTCAGCGGAACTGAGGTCGTGATCAAGTGACAGCTCCGTGACCCGTCCCGAGAGCAGCAGGAAACACACCTCGCGAGCGGTTGCAAGGTGTACCCATCCTTCCGGCGCGGCGCGGTCGTCGAGGTCGTCGTCGAGCCAAACCCGCAACGGGCCTTCGTCGGGGATCGGCCTCCCGCGTGCGTCCTTGGCCGAGGTCCGGTACGGGCCTCCGTCTTCCGGGCCCACCATCTAGGCGAACCTACCCTGCCAGCGACCGTCGCGAAGCACGTCAATTTCTTGTCCCCGAGAGCGGCCCCAGACGCTCAACTCGTTGGAGCCCAGGACGACGTCCTGGTGTACGGCGCTGGGGTGATTGGCGCCCTCGCCGGCGGTGTAGCTCCCCGGGATGGCCGTGCCAAAGGCAACATGGCAGTGCGCGTTCTCGTCCAGAAGGGTTTCGCCGAACGGGCCGCTCCTTGCCGCGGCGACACTGCTGGTCGCGTCAACGAGCGCGAGTTCGCCCAGGAAGCGTCCACGGGGATCCCGATCCAACGCCGCCACTACGGGCTCCGTGCTGCCGCGAAGGTCCGCCGGTTCGCCGTGTCGAAACTCAGCGAGAACATTGCAAAGCGCCTCCCCGACGCGTACCGGTCGGGTCGATGCAAATCGCCCGCGGACCATCATCGGGTCGGGCGCTACGAAGATTTCCTCACACGGAACGTTCGGCCGAAACCAGGTTCCCGATCGGGTGCGGGCGACTGGACTGACCCAGATTGACCCAGGGAGTAGACCGATCTCGAGGTCAACACCTGGACCTACCAGTCGTAGCAGTCGAGCGACTCGGCCTGAAGCGCTGCGGCGCGGCGCTCGCAATCGCGGTGGCGCTCAAGCCAGGCGGCCGTTGGATCGTCCTGGTCAAGCCTAAGTGCGACGGCAAACTCGTCCCATAGGCGGTCGAGCGGGTCACCGTCGCCTCCCAACCCATGAAGCTCCTCGGCCCACGACTTAGTCGGAAGTGGCGCAACGGTCTGCCATCTGGTCCAGCGTCCGTCCTCATCGAGTGGGCTGCCGCCACGCGGCGTTGCCGCCAGATCGTGAGGCTTGAGGACGATGATCGCTTCGCCGGCTTCCGGTGCTGCGGTTGCCAGGGTTCTGACGCGTAGATTCGCACCGAGCCTGGCTTCCAGAGCAGCGACGACCTCGTGGTCCGGTCGATCGGTGGCGACCAGGACTTGTTCGCCCACACAATTCGCTCCGGCCTGTCCGACCAGGAGATCGGCGTATCGCTCAATCCACTTTGTGCGCATGCATTAAAAGTCGGGATTGGCGGCCGAACCTGACGACCTATCGATTCTCGGAAACGACATCCCACTGCGGCAGCTCCCACCCGCAGATGACGCACCACTTCGGAAATGCCCCCATCTTGCGCACCAGCGCCCAGAACTCCGGGGTCGAGTCACGCCAGCGTGAGCCGCAGGTGGGGCAGCGAACCTCGGCCTTGGCGATGATGGCCGGCTCGTCGTCGAGGATCACCTCGACCCGATCGTCGATCCAGATGCGACGGTAGCCGACGCACTGCGCCCAATCGCATAGCGCTGCCACAGCCTCATCGTGCGCACGTCCGTCGTTCAGGAACCGGACCATCACCTCGGAGTCGTCCTCGCCGACAACGGTGATGTCCGCGATTGCGACGGCGGCGCGAGAGCGGGCGTCGAGCATGCCGTTCCACATTCCCCCCGCGGCCAGCCAGTTGGCCCAGGCCGTCAGCATGACCCGGCCCTTGCGGATGGTGGCCCGAAACGTCGGATCCGGAACCCCGGTTTCGGCGTCAAAGTCGCTGTCGAGTTCGGGGTTGAAGTCGTCGTCGGCCACGGTTCTCCTTTCTCAATATGTAGTCGCAAAGCGGAGGGTCAACCTGACGTCTGAAGCGGTCGAAGTTGCGGGTTCCAGGCGGAAGCCCGTCAGGGCTCCCGGCCCTCCGCCGACCTATGCAGGGTGAAGGCGAAGGCGACCAAGGTACCGCTGACGATCAGCCACGACCCGGGGATGGATCTGCTGATCGCGGTCGAATGCGGATCGATCGTCGACGGCAAGCTCGACGACGAATACATAGTCGTCGACGAGCACCTGAAGCTGATCCGCCAGACGCCGGGGGGACCCGTCGCGGGCTTCGTGGTCGTGGACTTCGCGTCGTATGAGTCGCCCGCGCACGCTACGGCGGCCGATTCCTACCGCTTCGACGTACCCGTCCTTGGCCTCAAGTCGGCAACGCCCGACGAGATCGTCGCCTCCGCAAGGGCAACCTTTGGCGCGTGAGCCGACGGCCGACGTCGTCTACTTCGACTTCGCCGTCGCCCAGGACGGCGATGGGGCGGAGGCTGGCCTGGCGATCGTGCTTTGGGCGCGGGCGATCTGAAGGCCCACTTCGGGCTGGGCTACACGCTCTGGGAGCTGGGCCGCTTTCAGGAGGCCTATCGCCACCTGCGCTTCTACACCGAGCTCACGCCCCGAAACTCGTGGGCGTGGTGCTGGCTTGGCAAGGCGTGCGTCAGCCTCAGCTCAATCGACGAAGCCCGGACCGCGTTCGAGCGTGCGCTTGCGCTCGAGGCCGACGGCAGCTACGCGACCGACGCGGAGGAGATGCTCCGCGCGCTCGACGCCTGACGATCAGCCCTTCTCCTGGAGACTGAGCAGCTCGCCCCAGACGTGGCTGTAGATCCGGGCGCGTTCGTGGCCCTGGAGCTCGGCAACCGCGCCCTTGAAATTGTCGTACTCGATCTCCTCGGCAAGGAGCGCCAGAGCGGCGGTCCACTCGGCCCGCGTCACCACTGCCCGCCAGTGATAGTCGGCGGTCCTATCCGTAAAGACACGCAGGCCGGGGATCTGCTTCTTCAGCGCCTCCAGGTCCTCGCGCACCCGGCCGCGGACGAGCAGCTTGTCAGCGTCATCGCGGTGGGCGACGACGCTGTAGAAGCCCTGAGTAGTGACCAGCCACATTGGTTTTAGCGCCCTCCGCCGCTGCGCCGCGATGAGGGCCGGCGAACTCGCGATCGGCGCAGTGCCATTGCCGACGCGTCGCCTGCGTCGTCGCTCGGGAAGGCGGTGAGCTGGATCAGTTCGCGCTCCAGCACGAGACCGGCGCCCTCGGAGCCGTTGCCGTCAAAGCGCAGGTCCTCGCCGAGGCCGATGCCGCGTCGGCGCTCGGTCGCGTTGTCGAGGGCCAGCGTCAAAAAGCCCGCGGCCTCACCGGCGCTCGGGGCAGTCGTCCTCGGCGCCTTCGAGCGCGTCAAGCGCGTAGCCCTGAACGAGCGGGGCGTGAAGGTCGGCAAAGACCGACGGTCGGCTGACCCAATCGAGCACGACGATCCGGCCGCCGATCGCGACCAGTGCCCCGACCTGCCCGTCGCGGACACGGATCGCGTGCTGCATCTCGTTGAGCGCGCTGCGCCGGCCCTCGAAGACATCGCTCAGCGCCTCGGTCCGGGAGTGGATGTTATGGCGCCCGGCAATCTCGGAGATGTCGTTCCAGACCTGGCCTTGGTCGGCGTGCGCCGTAGCGCCCGCTCGCACCCGCTTGCGCACTTGGCGCGATTTGCCTCGGCGAAGCTCGGGGTGAGCGGTCTGCGGCGATTCCCTGAAGCTCTCCTGGCGGCGACGCCCGTCCCAGCGACCCTGCTCGACGCAGCTGACCGGAATCTGCGTGGACTTGCCGGCCCCGACGAGGACCGTTGTGTCGAAGGTGCGGTTTTGCTGGGCGCCCAGTACCTCTTCACCTTCAAAGAGCAGGACGGGAAGCGGCGTCGGGTTATCGATCACGAGGTCGCGCACCGATGCTCCGCCCTTGAGCTCGCCGATCGTCGCGCCCTGCTCGCGGGCGTGGGCAAACGATGAGTAGTCGAGCTTGGGGTCGGGCCCGAAGATGGGGAAGACCGTGAGCGGCCCGGCGACGTCGGGGTCGCCCAGAGTGAGCTCGCCGTCGATCAGGCTGTGGAGGGGGTCGGCTGTCTGGTTGGTGGGGTTCGTCAAATCGTTCATGGGGGTGGAGTCGCCCTCGGACGTCGATTCCTGACACGGCCTGTCGCGGGTCGCTCGTCAGGTTTCGGCGGGCAACTCCGACGGTTCCCTCGATAACGATTAGAAGCGACCGAGGAATCTGGCCCCCGACGTCGCCGGCCCGCCATCCGGAGCTAGCTCCCCAAGCGCGGCGCCGAGCCCGGGCCAAATGGAGGAAGAAGATGGAATTCAGCAGGCCATATCGGCCACTCATCGTTGAGCCGCTCACCGCGGTGCCGACGCCTGAGCGTCCTCGCACCTTGCCGCGAAAGGTCGACGGCAAGCGTTACCTGGATCGGGAGGTTCTGGCCACAGTCCGCCGCCGCCAGCGCGAGAACGGGTGAGGGCGCCGCGACGCGGCATTCCGATCGGCGATGAAGTTCTTCTTGCCGGTCGGATCCGGGGCGTGCGCACCTGGCGGGTCGCCATCGGCTCTTCTGGCATCCGCCTGGAGTCGATGCTCAGAACCGGCTGTATGCCATGGAGATGTAACGAGCCGACACTCGCGACCTGCCGAATTCAGAGTCACGCCGCACCATCAGTCAACTGCAGCTGCGGTCTCTATGCGCGGCATCCGTGGCATCCCAAGCGCTGGACCTGGTCCTTTAACAATCGCGCCGACCGACCCCCCCTGGTTGCCGGGATCATCCGAGCCTGGGGTTGCGTGCATTTGCACGCGGAGGGATTTCGCGCCCAGTGGGCGGAGCCGACCGTTTTATTCAGACTTCCCGGCGAGGACGGCGACCTGGTCGCTGAGGTAGCGGCTACGTATGGAGCCGAAGTCTGGGAGGTGGAGAGTCTGGCCGCCGCGCGGGGCCGCTGCATCGAGGAGGAGATCGGCCTTCCGGAAAAGACCGTCGAGATGCTGCTCGAGCACGAGATTCCGTTCTAGGTCCGGGTCAGATGACAGCCCGAAGGCGCCGACTCATCGCGGCGCCGCTGGCGCCGAACATTGAGCAGAGCTTGTCGAAGTCGGTGGTCGTGTTGCGGTAGTGGTGGGCGATCGCGCTCGCTGGCATCAGCAGTTCGGCCGCAAACGCGTTGGCCTCGCGCTCGATTGCAGGCAACTCCGGCCGCTTGGCGCGGGCCGCTTCGAAGTCCCCGTCCTCAGGCGCAATCACGGCCCTGCGGCAAAAGAGCGACTGCTGGCCCTCGCGGTGCATGACCCAGTGGCCGAGCTCGTGGGCGATCGTGAACCGACGGCGAGGTGGCCACTGGACGCCCTCATTGGCGTTGCACCAGATCTCCTTCGCTACGGGTCGCAGGAGTCCGGACAGGGCCTCTCCCTCGGCAAGCGACGGGCACTCCGGCGCAGCCGCCATATCGGCGATGTCGCGCACGAGCAGGCCAAAGCACGAATCGACGATGTCCTCGACAGGAACCGGCAGCGAGCGCCCGTCCCAGACGTATTTAGGAACCGTCTCCAGAATCGCGCGCGCCTGGGCTTCCTCCCACTCCATCGCCTAAAGCGTAGTCGCGGGCGCGGCGCGCCTCAATCTCCGCTCAGGTCCAAGTTGCGGCTGAGCTTGGCGAACCGATGCAGCATCGTCAGCGACTCGGGCGCCCCTGGGCGCCATGCCTCGCTGAGGATCTCGTCGTGAACGCGAAGCCGCGACGGCTTGTCGTAGAGGAGGAAACACGCCACCATCTCGGCAAGCTCCCAGTCACTTTCCCTGAGCGCGAATCCAAGCAGCGCGTATGGGTCGTGTTCAGTTGTCTTGACCATCCCCCACTTAGTCGGGGAAGCGGGCGGGCAACTGACAAGCGGCGCTAGCCGCCGGCGTCGGCCCCGCCGGTGAAAAGCCGGTCAACGTCGTCAAGCTCATCGGCTGACTGGCGTACCAAGTCGTCGGTGAGCGCCTCCGGGCGTTCGCTCGCATACCGCGGATCGCGAATTGCCGTGCGCGCGAACGCGACCTTGGCAAAGACCTCGTCCTGGCCGCCACCGGCGCCGATCACGCTACCGGCGGCGCGGAGCTTTTCGACCGACGTACGGAGCAGCTCCGAGAGCGCGGCGAGGACGCGGTCGGAGACACCCTCGGAGGGCAGCGCGTCGGTTTCCATCTGGTGGTAGTAGGCGGAGACCTTCTCCTCTTGCCCGCTCGCGCCGATTGCGACCGCAAGCCGCTGCACGAGCTCGGCGCGCTTGATCGCCACGCGATCGCGGAGCGCCGGCAGCAGCTCGCTCCATGGGACGGACTCGGATGTGACCTCCCACTCACCCCAGCGCGAGCTGATCGCCTCGGTTACACGGGCGGCCGGTGAGTCGGCGAACTCGTCGGGATCCCATTGCGGCCCCCGCTCGCGCGCGAGGAAGCCGTCGATCAGGACCTCAAGTTCCGCCCGGTCAACCCCCTCGACCTTGCTCAAAAACGAGCCGGGGTCGAGGCGTCCAGCTTCGCGGCGCTTGGCGACGTACTCGCGAAAAAGGGTGTCTACGTCGGTCATCTGTGGTCCTATTCGAGTTCGTTGCGGAGTTCCTTGCGGAATCGGCTCGCGATCTTGTGCACGTTCTGGTCGCTCATCGGCGGCTGCAGCTCGGGGAACGCTTCGTTGACCTTCTCGGCTGCGGAATTCGCATCGTGTCCGTCAAAGACAAACAGATCGACCACTTTGCGGTGTTCTGGACTGAGCTTACGGAAGCAGCCGTCGATTACATCCTCCAAATCCACCAACGATGTCTCGTCGGGCGAGATCGCGACATCCGGACCGTGGTACTCGTCGTCATCCCGATCTTCAGGCAGCGCGTCGTTGAAGTTGAGCTTGCGGTAGTGGTCGTTGATCTTGTTCGCAAGGACCCGCGTCAAAAACGCCATGGCCTCCCCGTAGAACTCGCCCCTGAAGGCAGCCTTGAAGGCCCCCTCGATCACCTGGCCGGCGATGTCCTCGGCGTCGTGGTCTGAGATGTGGGGCTTGCGCCTGGCCCGGTCTGCCAGCAGGTCGAACTTCCTGTAGGCGAAGATGCCGAGCCCGCGCTTGGCGGCCGCATCGTCGCCAGCGTGCCGGGCCGCGACTACGTAGTCGATCAGCCCTTCGTCTGAGAGCTTGTCCAGTTCGTAGTCATCCTTCGGTCGAAAAGTCAATCCAGCATTCTCCAACGGATATAGGTCGTACTCCGCGCTCCGTTTCTGACGCGGCTCCCTCTCCTCCGACATAAAAACGCACCTCCATCGATCCGGGCGTTCGCACCTTGGCTCCGAAGAGGTCGGTTGCGGCAGCGTCATCGGGCCCGATCCCTCAGCCGCTCGTGATGGACAGCACCATTGTAAAACGCCCGTCAAGGCCCCTTTTCGACCGGGATTGCTTGCATCTGCCTGCGCATCTGGCCTAATCAGGCTGTGCAAAGCCAGACCATATGCCGAGCTAGGCCTCCGGTCGCCGGCTCGGGGTGATAGCGGTAGCGTTCATTTGATGAAGGTCTGGATTCTCGGCAATCCGAACGGGTCATTTCGCGGCAAGTTTCATAGACAAGACGCGTCCAACTGTCCAGGACGAAGGAGGGGTGAGGAGGACCGAGACGACTACGTCTTGGTCGACCTCGCCGAAGTGCCTGATCGTCAGAAGGCGTGTCAGTTCGGAACCTGCTTCGAGGGACACGGAAGTGACGCTGCTGAGGTGACAGGACGCGCCGCCGGTCGCGAGGCCGTAACTAGGGTCGAGAGTTCGATCTCAACCTCGGGGGCGAAACGGAAGGAGCCGGCCCGGACGGATGGCAAAGGGATCGGCATTGGTCAGCGGGTGGAGTTCCGTGACTTGGCTTCGCAGAAGAAAGACAGCCGGATTTTGGTGGCTGGGCGAGCCTCCACGGGGGAGCTGTCCGCGCAGGCGCCGATCGGTAAGGCCATGCTAGGCAGCCAGATCGGAGAAATAATTCGGATTAATCCACCCGGAGGCCTCGAGCGGCGCGTTGAGATTCTCGGAGCTCGCGGCGGAATGACCCAAGAGCGAATCTTGGGCGACAGTTCGAAGGGCGAGGTGTTGACGTTCGGGTATGGCGACGACGCGGCCTACGAAGAACATGTGAGTAGTAGACGTGGGTACGTACTCGTTGATCGCGGCGGGGGGAGCTTTATGC
Organism: uncultured bacterium; assembly: GCA_963701205.1. GTDB lineage: Bacteria > Actinomycetota > Thermoleophilia > Solirubrobacterales > 70-9 > JALZKA01. The sequence goes on from OY969575.1 coordinate 1,071,076, forward strand.
TTCACATATCTGAGTGCTCGCACCTACAGCTCACGGCGGGAAGCTTCGCGCTCGATCGCCCCAGGCGTTGGTCGAATCGGCGGCAGGCGTTGACCGAATGGACGATTGACGAGACGGGAGTGGGGCCTATTCAGTGTCAGAGCTGTACATAGGGGGTGCCTACAGCGGGAGCTGGCTTGCTCTGTGAACGGGCTCGATTGTGCGGCCACTTGACACCGGGATCGAAGGTCGTGGCGGTTGTGCGGGTCCCTAGGCGAAGAGCTGACCTCCTCGCGCCCGCCGAACCTTGCCTTAATTGATGACGAGTTCGCCCCGCGCCTGCAGGTGCGCCAACCTGCACTGCGGGAACAGGCCATGTGACGCGAACGGATCAGAGAGGTCCACGTATCGTTCAATCCATGGCTGGCGATTTCCCCCCAAGAGATGCGCGCATACCTTTGTGCTCGGGGGCACCATCGCGTCACGTACAGTGGCGACTACTGCCCGAGTCAGGTACTCGGCGGCGCGCTCCAAGTGCCACCGCTTCCAGGTTCTGACATCTTCTGGCTCAACGCGGAAGGGCTTGCGGCCGCCGCAATACGCCACGAACCCAAATCCCGCGAGGTACCTCGCCAGTCGCTTCTCTTGGCCTTCGGCAACGCTCTTCTCGCCATATTCATCCAGGTGGAAGTACAGCTCGGGCCTAAGGCGGAGGGCGTTACGCGCGCCTCGTCCTTTAAAGATTCTCGCGGCGTTCCGTCCGCCTTTTTGATGGATCTCAAGGCGGTCCTCACGGCGCTTGGTGGTCTCGCCCACGTAGACGAACGGGATTCGGGGATCGACTCGCTCCTCGGGGTCCGACGATACCTCGATCACGTACAGCCGGTGCAACATGATTGGACCATTTTGCCCGCTCCGTTTAGGTTCGGGGCTGTCGATCCGATTAATTCACTTCAGCAGATCAGTGATTCCGCTCTTCTAAGCCGATAGGCGCGAGTGCGAGCTCTCCTGAGACCACGATTGAAGGTTGTAGCGGAACACCGAGCCCAAAGGCCGAATACCAGCCGAGGTTCAGAAGCTCTCTTTGAGCGGGCTCCGGCGTTGGCCGAGCTTCGCAATGAGAATTCGCGGCGCAGTCGTGTCAGGTTGAGCCCTCACACATAGACTCAGTTCGAGAGGGAACAGCGATGCGCATTTTGCACATAGCCGATGTCCATCTGGATCGCCCGTTTGTGCGCGCTGATCGTCGGGAGGGGAATCGCGATCGGGCCCGCCTTCGACAGATCTTCAGTGACTGCCTTCAACTGGCCACTGAGCGTGCGGTGGACGCGGTCACCATCGGCGGAGACCTTTGGGAAGACGAACATGTCAGCACCGATACGCGACGGTACGTGTCTTCCGCACTCTCGGACGTCGGATGCCCTGTACTGATCATCAGCGGAAATCACGATCGCCTATTGCCCGGCGGCCACTACGAGCGAACGGATTGGCCAGAGAATGTGGTTCTCTTTCCGGAGTCAATCCCGACCGAGTACCGGTTGAGTGACGAACTCAGCATCTGGGGCGTTAGCTGGACCCACGAGGATCCGACTGGCGAGTTCCTACACCGCCGAGTTCCACCAGACGACGGGCGGGCACATCTTGTACTCCTGCATGGGACGGCTATTTCGTTTTCCGGTGCACTCGAGGATCGCAGCTACTGCCCGTTCGAGCCTAGGCGCGTGGAGGATGCTGGGTTCTTGCTGTGTCTAGCCGGGCACATCCATGGTGCGTCGCACGCCGGTTCCGTCGTCTATCCGGGTTCGCCCGAGCCACTGGGCTGGGGAGAGATGGGTCGCCATTGCGCTGCAATCGTGACTGTCAATGGTGTCGAGGTGGACGTGGAGCTTGTCGATGTCAATCGCCACGTCTACGACGAGGTAAGCGTCGACTGCCGGGAGTGTGAACACGGAGCTGAGGTTGGCGAGCGCATTGTCGCGAGTTTGGGCGAGCATGATGGTGCGACCCGCCACGTCAGAGTGCGATTGACTGGTGAGATTGCCCGGGATTGCGTGGTTGACCATGAGCAGCTGAGCGATGCGCACCGCGAGCGCTTTGCCGAGTTCGAACTTCTCGACGAAACCCATCCGGCCTACGACCTCGAGGCCCTCGCCGGGCAGCCCGATGCAACGGGCCACTTCGTCCGCGCGATGGGTGAGCGGATCGACGCAGAACACGATCCAGCTGAGCGTCTCGCTCTCGAGCTTGCTCTTGACAGCGGATTGCGTGCCCTTCACGGGAGAGTGGACATCGTTCGTGTGGGTTGAGCGGCTTGAGATCCGGGGCTACAAGCGCCTCAGCGGCGAGTTCGACTTCGATCGCCGTCTGTCAATAATTTGTGGGGTTAACGAGGCTGGCAAGAGCAGCATGCACGACGCGGTTGTTCGTGCCCTGTTTGGATTCTCAAGAAGCGAACGCCGGCGCTCCGGGGGCTCTTCAGAGCTGGAGCGTTGTGCTCCGTGGAATGGGAATCCGTATGCGCTTCACGCAACCGTCAGCACCAACGGTGGTCGCCTGCGCCTGGAGTGGGATCTCAATGATCACGAGGTCACGGTTCGGAATCTCGACAGCGGCGAAGATCTTTCCGCCCGCATGGTCGGCAGCGGGGGTGACGTTAAGACCGGGGACTACTTGCTCGGCCTCGAACTGGAGGACTTCAGACAAGCCTGCTGCTTGGATCAGGGCGCGATCTCGGCGGTCCCCCACAGCGAGGATCTGGTCGTCGCAATGCAGCGGGCTGTTGAGGCCGGAACGGGCGACAGCGGCGTCGAAGCCGCCGATGAACTCCTCTTGGGAGCTCTCAGCGATGACATCGGCGTCCGACGCGACAACTTGCAGCCCAAGGCGACAGGACGCCTCGCCGGCCTAATTGATCGGCAACAGGGGCTCGAGACCCAACTCGAGCTGGCTGAGGGAACCCAGCGAGAAGTCGCTGACCTCGAGGCCCAATGCGAGAAGGTCAATGCAGTGCAAACTGCGAGACGGGAGGAGCTGGTGCCGGCCGAGCAGGGCCTTCTGCGGGAGAAGGAACGGGAGCTGGCAGGTCGTTTGCGTAGGGCGCGCGAGCACTCCGAGCGGGCCGACGCTGAGCTCCCTGAAGTGGCTGAACTCTCGAACGACGATCAGACGGCGATTGTGGCTCGACTTACAGAGCTCGATCGTCTCGAAGAGACGGTGGTCGGGCTGCGACCGCAAGCCGCTGCCGCGGCCGGTTCGATCGAGAAGCTTGAGGGACGGCGCCACCGCCTGCAGGCGGAGTTCGATGGCCTTGCTCCATATGAGACGACTGATACATCGGGTGGGGCTGAGATTCAAGGTCTGATCGCCCGGCGGCGCGATCTCGCCAAGCAGATGGCGGAGGCCCCGTTGGGCCAGCCCGCCCCGCCTGAGCCGGAGGCCGCTCGCGGTAGTCGCCCTGGCTTGGCTCTTGCGAGCATTCTGGCGGCGGCTTCCATTATCGCTGGAGTCCTGATCACACCCGCTGCCTTTGCTGGACTGCTTCTAGCGGGAGCAGCCGCATATTTCGTCGGGCGGAAGTCCCCCACGACGGATGCCGCGATTGAACAACGATTGGCCGCCGATCGCCAGCGAAAAGCAGTACAGATGCTCAGCGCCCTGGATGAGGAGTTGACCAGTGTTCTCGATCGTGCGGGCGCCAGCGAGGGTCAAGACGTAGAGCAGCGGGCACACGTCTACATCGCAGCGTGCAAGAACCACGAGCGCTGGACCGAGCTCCGGGGAGACCTCGGTGAACTTCGCGGAGAACTGGCTGCGGCAGGTGAGCCGATCTTGGAGGTTGACCGGGCGGAGCGCAGGATCGAAGAGCTCCGCGTAGAGCTCGAGGAGCTGTTCAGTGCAATCGAGATTCTCGAGTCGGACCTCGCCGTGGCACGACGCGAGTTCAAGTTGCGGGTCGAACAGGACCGTGAGCTCAGCCGCCGGCACGCTGCGGCAGGCGAGGCAGCGGAGGGCCTCGTAACGGCGCTCGGGGAAATGACGATGCAGGAGCTGACCGCGGCTCAAGAGGCTGCCGCACAGCGGCTGGATCAGCACATCGGAGTGCATGGCGAGCTGGAACCAGGAGCGGGCCCGGGCCAGCTCGCTGATCTCCGGCGCCAACTAGGAGACGAAATGCGCCAACTGGACATCGACCATGCGAGCCTCCAGACGCAGATTCGCGACCGCGAGGAACGGCTTCCTGACGTTCCGGCGCTACGCGAGGAGTCCGAGCGCCTAGGACGCGAGATAGCTCAGCTCCGCGACATCGCGCGAAGCATCGACATCGCGCGCGGGGCACTGAAGGAAGCGGCCCACGAGGCCCATAGGGCGTTTCGGCCTCGTCTGAAGCAGGCTCTGGATCGAAACCTCGCCCGCATCACCAACGGGCGCTACAGCCAAGTCGAGATCGACGACGAGCTGAATCTGAGCCTCATTGCTCCCGAGACTGGCCGAATGGTGCCTGCGGATCGTTTGAGTAAGGGCACACAGGATCAGATCTTTTTCGTCGAGAGGCTCGAGATGATCGATCTTCTTGACCCGACGACGGGAGAGGCGCCACTTCTACTGGATGAGCCCTTTGCCCACTTCGATGGGCATCGGCTGACCGCGGCTCTACAGCTTCTGGCTGAGGAGACCCACGAACGCCAGGTAATGCTGTTCACCTGCGACGACGACCTCGTCGAAGCTGCATGCGAGGCATGCGACGAACCGGCAGTGATCCGCCTTCCAGAGCCTGCGTAGTGGGATCGTGAACGAAGAAGTTGTCCAGCTCGTCGATCACGCGGTCGATCAGACGTTGTCCTTCGGCGGGTTTGCCGTTCTCGTTCTCGGAGACGGGCTCGGCTTCGATTCAACCTCGATCAACTTCTCGTGTTGAGTTCGCGAAGTTTTCCGCCGCTGAGCTGCGCTCCTTGGTGCTCGATGCCATCGGGCAGTTATTCCCACAGTGCAGCAAAGTTCGGCTTGCGCTCATGGAGACTGAGGAGGGCGATGAGATGGGCGATGCCGACGATGAGAGCGCAGCCCCAGATCCGCCCCGCGATCCTGAAGCCTCCGGAATGGTGCGGGAGCGACACTTCACAGCATGGGTCGATACCGTAAAGGAGCTTCGCCGGCAGGGCGACAGCGAGGCTGCAGAGGAGTTGCTGCTGCAGCTAGTAGATGCAACTGAGGCCGAGGATCAAGTAGATGGGTTTGGGGTGGCGCCGTGGTACTACGAGCAGCTGGCGATCTTGTACCGCAAGCGGGGCGAGTCAGAGAATGAGATCGGGATCCTTGAGAGGTTTGCCCGACAGCGCCACGCACCGGGAGTCTCCCCTCCGAAGCTTTTGGAGCGCCTCGAGAAGGTCAGGAACCGTCCAGGCAGGCATTAGCCTGGACTCTCCAACTTCTCCGGTTGAGCGAGCGCAAACCGGGGCGGGCTGGGGGAGTCCGAAGCTTCCGCCCTCGTAGCGTTGCTGCGATGCAGCGCCTCGGGCGCGACGTAGCCTAAGTCAGCGGTTGCGCGATCGGGTGATCGTCGGGAACATGAACCCGAACGCCGATTGGGCCGCCCTCCGGGCATCCAATGAAACCCTTGAGCGCTACGCGACCGCCTTCGCGCTCGATCCGCTTGCAGTACATGCGGGCGTTCCCTTTCGAGAGGTAGCCAACATGGAGTCCGCTGACCACGACCTTTACGGCTCGGGGATCGTGCGCGTTGTCGGGCTCGCAGACGAGCTCCAAGTCCACGTCCTCCACCTTCAACGCCTCTGAGCCCCGGCGACCTGTGATGCGAACCAGCTCGTCTTGACGATATGACTCGCCTGCCACCTTGACGCTCGTCCGCTCGTCCCACGGTCGTGGATCGGTTCGCGGATCGCGCTTCCGGCTTAGGACATTTTCGATCTCGTCTTGCGAGCCGTGCCGGGCGAACAGGCGATCAAGGATTCCCATCAACCGACCCTAACTGCCTAGCTGGCCGCACGGCGGCCGGGGGCTTGCCATCGGGCATCGGGATACGAGAAGCGCTTTGAGTTCGGGTCGTAGAGATGCTCTCGTGGTACCAAACCGAGCGAATCTCAGCCGACCTCAGAGCGTTTCTTCGTGCCTGGGGAGCGCTGTCGGGGGTGGGGAGAACCGCTTGCGTCGATCTCATAACCCGAAGGTCACAGGTTCAAATCAACACCGGGATTAGTCGAGGGAGTTTCGGGTCGTGCGAGTACATCGTCATCGACGAGCACCTGAAGCTGATTGAGCGGCACCGAATCTGGGTCTATCCAAATAGGCTTGGCTGATGGGCACCAAGCTGTATGCCATACCGGGCTCGCACCCATCGATGACCGGTCGGCTGATGCTCGAGCACAAAGGGGTGGAGTACAAGCGCGTCGACTTGATCTCCGCTCTGCACAAGCCCCTGCTTCGGGCACTGCGCTTCAGCGGGACCACTGTCCCGGCGCTGAAGATCGACGGGCGGCGCATCCAGGGCACAGGGAAGATCGCGCGCGGGCTGGAGGAGCTCCGGCCGACACCGCCGCTCTTTCCAGAAGAACCGGAGAGGCTGAGTGCCGTTGAGGAAGCCGAACGCTGGGGCGACGAAGTGCTGCAGCCCGTCCCGCGCCGTCTCTCCTGGTGGGCCATGAAGCGAGACCGCTCGGGTGTGCGGAGCTTCCTGGAAGGCGCAAGGCTCGGAATTCCCGTCTGGCTCGCGGCCCTTACAGCCGCACCGATCATCTGGATCTCAGCTCGCCTGAACAAGGCCGACGACGCGGCCGCGATGGCCGACCTGGCTGGACTCGCGGCCATGCTCGACAAGGTCGACGGCTGGATTGCAAGCGGAGTTCTGGGGGGTGAGGATCTGAACGCCGCCGACTTTCAAATCGCCACGAGCGTGCGCCTGCTGCTGTGCTTCGACGATCTTCGGCCCTTGATCGAGGCAAGGCCGTCTGGAGCCCTGGCGGTGCGGGTTTGCCCGGAGTTCCCGGGGAGAATCGGCCCGGTCCTCGACCAGGTCGAACGGCAGGCGGCCGGCCTGGCGGACGGGTGAGAAAGTCAGAGAAAATCGGGCTGGCCCAAAAGGCCTACGACGCCCTGGGCCGCGAGGACTGGGACCTGCTCGGGGAGATCCTTGCTCCCGGTTTCGTCCTGCAGCGGGCAGGCGGGATGGGCACCGTAGATGGCGTCGCCGCCACGAAGAAATTCAGGGAGCCTGAGGCTTTTGACTTTCAGCACGACGAGCCCGACGGGGAGTTCATTGAACACGGTGAGCGAATGTTCGCTGGGATCCGCTCCCGCGCGCGCGGAGCCGAGAGCGCAATCGAGATTGAGCAGCCTGCGTTCCACGTCATCACCTTTCGCGACCAGAAGGTCACTCGCCTGGAGATCTATTTCGACCGCGACGAAGCGCTGGCCGCACTTAAAGGCGACTAGCGCGCCAGCGACGCCGGTTTCGCTACGCGGCGGGGCGAACCAGGGCGCAGGCAGAGACGCGGTAAACGCCCGCGGTCCCGATTGCTTGCATCATTGACCCGAATCGGAGATGATCGCCGCCGACGGGGTAGTTGTCACAAACGCAAAAGGGGGCTTTTGCATGAGTACTGAAACCGCTGGAACCGAGCTTCGCTTCGATCCGCCGGGTGAGGGTTCGTGGAAACTGGACGCGGTTCACTTTCCACGTCCGATGACGCGCTATTGGGTCGAGACCCATCCCGCGGCGTTCGTGCGCGGCTTCAAGGAGTTCACGGCCTACTACGGGATCCTGCTCGACACCATGCAGTACGCCTATATCAACGGGTTTGCCTACAACTCAGCCCGTCCGGTGAGCGACGACGAGGTTCCGCGCCGCTTCCAGCGTGCCGAGGAGGTCTTTGAGCAAAAACTCTGGCGGGACCAGCTTCGCGACTGGGACGAGACGTTCAAGCCTGCGGCAATAGCGCTTCACCGCGAGCTCCAGTCGATTGATCCTGACCAACTCTCGGACGCTGAGCTGATCACCTACCTGACCCGCTGCCGGAACCACCACGCCGAGATGATCTACCAGCACATGCGCTTCACCGGCGCCGCGATGCTCCCGGTCGGCGACCTGCTTGCCCACGTTGGCGATTGGGCCGACGTGGCCCCGTCCGAGCTGCTCGCCCTGATGCGAGGCAGCGCGCCGGTTTCGGCAGGCGCGTCGGGCGAGCTGGCTGATCTGCGCTCCGCCATCGCCGACGACAACGAGGCACGGAAATTGCTCGAGTCCGACGACAATCCCGGGACGATTCTCGATGCCCTGCGTGCGCTCGACAGCGACGCAGGGCGGGCTGCGGACGCCTACCTGGATCTGGTCGGGTTCCGGCTCCTTGACGGCTTCGACATCACCGGGCGCTACGCGCTCGAGCTGCCTGACGCGCTGCTGCGGTCGATTCGCGCAGCGGTTGCCGAGGACGGAGGGCCGGCCGCGACAAACGGCGACGGCCTGGCCGACGTCCGCAACAAGATCCCGGCCGAGCACCAGTCGCAGTTCGACGAGCTGATCGAAGAGGCCCGATTGACCTATCGGATCCGCGACGAGCGTGGGGTCTTCAGCGATATCTGGGCGTCGGGGATCGCCCGCCGTGCGGTCCTGGCGGCCGGGCGGCGGCTCGCGGCTGAGGGCAAGGTCCATGACGCCGAGCACTTCGTCGATGCCGGTTTCGACGAGATGTGCGCGCTGCTCTCCGGCGCTGGCGAACCCTCGGCTGACGAGTTGGCGAGCCGCTACGACGAGCGCACTTCGCGCACGGCCAAGGACGCGCCGCCGACGCTCGGGCCACCCGCGCCCCCGCCGCCGGATCCGTCCGGCCTGCCGCCGGCAGTTGGCAGGGTGATGCGCGCGATCGGGGTCGCGATCGATGCTTTGTTCGGCTCGTCCGAGGAGGAGCACGAGGAGGACCTGATTCGCGGGCTTGCCGCAAGTGGTGGCGTCTATGAGGGTCCGGCGCGCCTGATCTCAGGTCCTGAGGAGTTCGACCGGATCCAAAAAGGCGACGTGCTGGTGACCCAGTCCACGACCGAGGCCTTCAACATCCTGCTGCCGCTTTTGGGCGCGATCGTGACCGACAGCGGCGGCCTGCTCTCGCACTCGGCGATCGTCGCGCGGGAGTATGGGATTCCTGGCGTCGTCGGCACCCGCGAAGGAACCGACCTGATCCCGGACGGGACGATCGTCCGAGTGGACGGCGGCGCCGGCGAGGTGACGGTCAGCGCTTGAACGGCGTCGTTTCGCTAGAGAAGTCCCGCGACGACTCGATCTTCGGGGCCAAGGCCACAGGTTTGGGCCAAGCCGCGCGGGCTGGCCTTCGGATTCCACCCGGGGTTGCGCTCTCGGGCGCGATCGTCGACGCAGTCGCCTCGGGTAAGCGCCGCGCGCTCAAGAAGGTCGCGCGAGCCGTTGAGCCGCTGGCCGGCCCGCTCGCCGTTCGCTCGTCGGCAGTTGACGAGGACGGCGCCGACGCGAGCTTCGCCGGGCAGCATCTGACCCTGCTAAACGTTCCATCGTCGGCGGAGCTGGACTCGGCGATCAGGGAGATCTGGTGGTCGGCGAACTCGGACTCGGCGATCTCCTATCGCCAGCGCGTCGGGCTGATGACCCGGCCGAGCGTCGGCGTGGTTGTGCAGGTGCTCCTGAATCCGGACGTGGCCGGTGTGATGTTCACCCAGAATCCGATCACGGGCGCCGATGAGCGGATGATCGAGGCGACCTGGGGCCTGGGGGAGGCCGTCGTTGACGGCCGGGTGATCCCCGACAGCTATCGGATCGCGCGCTCGGGCGCGGTGCTGGAGCGCACGGCCGGCCTGAAGAAGGTCGCGATTCGCTCGCTCCCCGACGGCGGCACGACCGCTGAGGAGGTAGCGCCCGAGCTGGCCGAGGCGCATTGCCTCGACGACGAGCGGCTGCAGGGCCTGCATGCGCTCGCCGACCGTTGCGAGGACGTCTTTGGCCCGGCCCGCGACATCGAGTGGGCGGTTGTCGGCAACGATGTCTTTCTCCTGCAGTGCCGGGCGGTTACCCGGGCTGGAGCCTGAGTGTTGGCAGGTGTCCCGCCAGATGCGCTGCGGAAAGTGCCGCTGTTTGCCGATTTGAACAAGCGCGAGGTCGCCAAGGTCGCGCGCCTGTTCAAGGAGCGCCGCTTTGCATCCGGCGAGACCGTCGTCAGGGAAGGGTCGGGCGCCGCCGCCTTCTTTCTCATCGAGACCGGAAAAGCGTCGGTCACGATCGGCGGTAGGCCGCAGGCGACGCTTGGGGCGGGCGATTATTTCGGCGAGATCGCCCTGATTGACGAGGGCGCCCGTACCGCGACCATCACCGCCGACACGGACCTCGCCTGCTACGGGCTCACCCTCTGGGAGTTCCGCCCGCTGGTGCAGCAAAACGCGGCAATCGGCTGGAAGCTCCTGCAGGGGCTGGCGAAGAGCTTTCGTGTTGCCCAACAGGACCGCTAGAGCGACTTCGTCGCCAAGCCCTCGTTCCGTGCTCGTCACGGCGGCACTCGGCACGATGCTGATGCCGCTGAACTCGACGATGATCGCCGTGGCGTTGCCCGACGTCGTTGACGACCTCGACGTCTCGCTTGCCGCGACGACGTGGCTGGTGACCGGCTACCTGATCGCGCAGGCTGCGCTGCAGCCGCTGGGCGGCAAGCTCGGTGACCGCTTCGGTCGCAGGCCGGCGATCCTCGTTGGCCTGGTGGCCTTCGGCCTCGCGTCGCTCGGCGCTGCGGTTGCGCCCAGCATTGGAGTGCTGATCGGCTTTCGGGTTCTGCAGGCGGTTGCGGGCGGCTTGGTGTTTCCGAATGGAATTGCGCTGCTGCGGGAACTGATGCCGGAGCACCGGCGCGGCGCCGGTTTCGGCGTGCTCGGGTCGGCGATCGGGTTTGCGGCGGCGATCGGTCCGCCGCTCGGGGGCGTGCTGGTGGCAATCGGCGGTTGGCGCGCGATCTTCCTCGTCAACGTCCCCTGGATCGCGCTGGCGATCTGGAGCACCCTGGGGTCTGTGCCGGCCCAGAGTCCCGGCCAGGTCAGCGGCCGGTTTGACGTGGTCGGCGCAGTGATGCTCAGCCTGTTGCTGGGTCTGTGCGGCTGGATGCTGAACCCGGGCGAGGTGCCCGGGTGGGCGGTGCCGAGCGCTGCGCTGGCGCTGGCAATTCTTGGGGCAGCCTTTATTCGCTACGAGCGGCGGCACGACGACCCGGTGCTCGCGCCCAAGCTCCTGCTGGTGAGGCCGTTTGCGGCCGCCACGGCATCGGTTGGCCTCAGCAACCTCGCGCTCTACGGGACGCTGCTTGCGGTGCCGGTGCTGCTGGCGAGTCGCCCGGGATGGTCGGAGGGCGAGATCGGTCTGGCGATAGCCGCGATGTCGGGCCCGATGTTTGCGATGTCGCCGCTGGGCGGCTGGCTTTCTGACCGCGCCGGCCGCCGGTTGGCGGCGGTTCTGGGGCTGGGCACCCTTGCCGTGGCCTTGGTTCCGTTGGCATTCGCAGGGGAGGGTGTGGAGACTCCGGTACTGATCGCGTCGCTGGTTGGCGCCGGCGTTGGCCTTGGCTTATCGAATGCGGCGGTGCAGGCCGCTGGAATCGAGTCGCTCGAGGCCCGCCACGCGGGAGTGGCATCGGGGATCTTTTCGGCAGGGCGCTACCTGGGCGGGATCGTTGCGGCGAGCCTGGTGGCGGCCACGGCCACGGGCGGCGGCGATTACGGGCAGCTGTTCGGGATCGAAGCTGTCGCCGCGGCGCTGTCGGCGCTGTTGGCCCTGGCGCTACCGGGGCGCGCCACGGCCATGCCTGCCGCGGAGCCGGTGTCGCGGCCTGCGACCTGAATCCGTAAGCAGTCGCGATTAGGGCGCCACCTTGGCCACGTTTGCCTGCGCGAACCCAGCAAGGCTCGCCGGCAGCTTCTGCATCCCCAGGCGGGTGCGGCCCTTGACGGTGCCGAGTGGAATCTCGAGCGACCTTGAGATCTCGGACTGGCTGAACTCGTTGAAGTAGGCGAGCTCCAGGACCTCGCGCTGGGCGGCAGGAAGCTCGGCGACGGCCTCGCGAACCGCGGCTGACTCGTGGCGTTTGGCGACGATCGTCTCCGTGTGTACGGGGTCCGCGGGCTCGGGAAGCGACTCGATTGACGCCGTCGCCACTTTGGGACGAGCTCGAAGCGCGTCGATGGCACGAAACCGAACGATCGAGAGCAACCAGGTCTTGACACTCGCCCGGTCAGGCTCGTAGCGGGCGAGGTTTCGCCAGATTGAAATGAATGCGGCTTGGGCAACGTCCTCGGCATCGCGCGCGCCACAGATTCTGGCCGCCACGCTGACGGCCTGTGAGCGATGGCGGCGGAAGATCTCCTCAAACGCGTCGCGATCGCCGTGCTTGGCGCGCTCGATTAAGACGCCGTCGTTTGGGCGGGTCTGAGGCAGGTGTGTAGAGAGTCTGTTCATGGTCTGTCTAACCATACACGAACAGACTAGGCATGAAGACCGAACGTCTGTAGAGACTTCGTTTATTGTTAGGGGCATGAATCCAGACGCAGGTGAGGCGGGGGCAGTACGAATTGGCGAGCTGAGCCGACGCGTCGGTGTTTCGCCGAGTCTGCTTCGGGCCTGGGAGAAGCGCTACGGGTTGCTGTTGCCCAGCCGCTCCGACGGCAACTTCAGGCTCTACTCCGCCGCCGACGAGCGCCGGGTGCGCGTCATGCAGGCGGAGATGACACGAGGGCTATCGGCCGCCGAGGCTGCAAGAGCCGCACTAGCGATGGGCGATGACGTCTCGGCGCAGACCAGTGAAGCGGTGGCAATGAGCGGCGAGCATGCGGACGCGTTGCGCAGCGCAGCGCTGGCGCTGGATGAACCCGAGGTGCAACGGATCCTTGACCGGGCATTTGCCTTGCATCCGCTTGAGGCAGTGCTCGCCGACGTCGTCCTTCCCTGCTTTCGCGAGATCGGCGACGGTTGGGAGCGCGCTGAGGTGTCCGTCGCCCAAGAGCACTTCGCCACGAACGTCATCAGGTCGCGTTTGGTCACCCTGACCAGGGGCTGGGACCAAGCCCCTGGCGAGCGCGTGGTCCTGGCATGCGTCCCGCGCGAGCAGCACGACATCGGCCTGCTCTGCTTCGGGCTGGCGCTTTGGAGTCGAGGTTGGCGAATCCTCTACCTCGGGCAAGCAACGCCAGTCGCTGAGATGCGCACCGCGTTTGATGAGGGCCCGGCACGGGCGGTTGTCGCCTACGCCCACTCAGCCGAGTTGCTCCGCGCGGCTGAGGCCGAGCTCACGTCGCTTGCCGCGGATTGCGACCTTGTGGTGGCTGGCGGCGGCGTCGGGGCAATCGACGCGACACGAATCGGCGCCGAGCTGTTGGCGGATGATCCCATCAGGGCCGCGGTCGCATTGGACGCACGCTGGAGCGGCACCTCGCGCTAGGGTGGCGGCGATGAGTGTCGCTCCCCTCGATACTGAGTTTCCCGCCTGGTCCGCGGAGCTTCACGGCCATCAGGTGATCTACCGAACCGCCGGGTCGGGTCCGCCGCTGGTGATCGTCCACGGAATGGTCAACTCGTCGAAGCACTGGCGCGAGGTCGCGCTGCGCTTGGCCGAGACCCACACGGTGATCGTTCCCGACCTGATTGGCCACGGCGACACGGCGGCGGTCAGGGGTGACTACTCGATTGGCGCCCACGCGGCGGTCATTCGCGATTTGCTCTCGGCCCTGCAGATCGAGTCGGCGAGCTTTTTGGGCCACTCGCTCGGCGGCGGCATCGCGATGCAGTTCTTCTACCAGTTCCCGCACAAGGTCGAGCGGCTCTGCCTCGTCTCAAGCGGCGGCCTCGGCCAGGAGGTGAGCCCGATGCTCCGCGGCGCGGCGCTGCCCGGCGCCTCGGCAGCCGTTTGGGCGGCGTCCCATCCCGCGGTCCTCGGTGCCCTCGATGTCGCGGCAGGCCTGCTCGGTCGCGTCGGTTGGCGCAAGGCTGTCTATGTGCGTGCGGTTACCCGGGCGCTCCGCCCCCTGCAGGGTTCCGGTCAGCGCGAAGCCTTCCTCCAGTCGCTGCGCTCGGTGATTGATCGCCACGGCCAGCACGTCTCGGCGCTCGACCGTCTCTACTTGCTGGGGCCGATCCCGACGCTGGTTGTCTGGGGCGAGCGCGATCGCACGATCCCGATTGATCACGGCCGCTCGGCGCACGCGCTGATTCCGAACTCGCGGTTCGAGACGCTGCCGGGGAGCGCCCACTTTCCGAACCTCGAAGATCCCGACGGTCTTGTCGAAATTGTCGGGCGGTGGCTTGCGGAGACCAAGCCCCACCGCCTGAGCGAGCAGGACTGGGCCGAGCTGATCGCTTCGCGCCTGGTCAGCGGCCGCCACCTGCGCGCGGTCTAGGCGCTGGGGTTGGGTGCGGTCTCGTCGAGGTTTGCGACAAGCTCATCGAGGTTGAGCTCTGCAAGCGCGCCCGATACTTCCTCGAGCTCGCTCTTGCAAAAGACGATCAGGTCCTTGGCCTCGGCGCAAAGCGCAAGCGTCTCGCGTAGCTCGGCGTCCCCGGAGTCGAGCCGGGCAATGATCGCCTCCAGACGCTCGGCCGCCTGCTCGTAGGTCCGCTCAGCCTGCTCGTCACTCATCATCCGGTTGATCCTCCTCGATTTGGGCCCCCACCGCATCGTCGGCGAACTGCACGCGGACCTGACGAGCCTTGCGCGCCTCGGCGGCGCTCGTCACCGCGTCGCCGGCCGGGGTCTCGACCCGCGCGTACCCCCGCTCAAGCGTTCGCTGCGGATCGTGGGCCGAGATCGCCGCCTGACGCGCCGCGATCGTCGCGGCGGCCTGGCCGCCGCGTCCCACAGCCCCGGCCTTGCGTGCGACGACCGTGGCGTGGGTGCGCGCAAGGATGCCCCGGTCCGCAACGCCACGTGTCGCCGAGGCCCGGACCTCGCGCAGGCTCTGGTGCAGCTTGGCGCGTTCGATCCTGATCGTGCGCGCGGGCGCCGCGGCCAGCTCGGCCAACCGCGCGCCGCGTCCGCGGACGGCGACCCCGCTGGCTCGGCGGGCCAGGCCAACGCAGCGCTCAAGCTCATCCGTCGCGCCGCGGACGTCAAGTCGCACGACCTCCTCGGCTGCGTGGGTGGGAGTCGAGCAATTGACGGCCGACACATCGTCGATCAGGGTTCGGTCCACCTCGTGGCCCACGGCGCTGATCACCGGCAAGCGAAGGAGCGCCACGGTGCGGCAGAGGTCCTCGTCGCAAAACGCCCACAGATCGGCAAGGCTGCCGCCGCCGCGGCAGACGACGGCGATTTCGACCTGGGGCAGCTCGCTGAGGCTTCGCAGCGCCGCCGCAATCCGCGGCGCGGCCTTGCGGTCCTGCACCGGGGTGTCGGCCCAGACGATTGTCCCGCGCCAGCCACGGCGCTCAAGCCCCGCGAGCAGGTCCCGACAGGCCGCGCTCCCGCGCGCCGTCACCACGCCAATCGTCTTGGGCAAGAGCGGACGGGCCAGAACCTTTTGGGGCTCGAACAGGCCGTCGGCCTTGAGCCGCGCCCGCAGTGCGGCGAGCCTGGCGAGCAGGTCGCCCTCGCCCGCCAGCCGCAGGTGGGTGACGCGAAAGCTGAAGCTGGGCGATGACGTGGCGCTGCCGGGGTAGTAGTCAAGCCCGCCGCCCACGACGACCTCGGCGCCGTCCACGAGGCCGTCGGGGTCGATGCCAAGGCGGTCAAGTTCGTTGTTCCAGATCGCGCAGCGCAGGGCGCCGTCGGCGTCGCGCAACTCGAAGTATGAGCTTGTCCGTGAGCGGCTGAACCCGGTCAGCTCGCCGATGATCAGGACCTTGGTCCGGGCGCGCATGTAGTCGCGCAACTCACGCGCGTAGCGCCCGACCGCGAACGGGCCTGGCAGATCTGGATCGGCAGCAGCAGCGGCCGTTCGGGCGGGTGATTCGTCGCTCACACGGCTAACCCTCGCACGTCGGGGCGGCGCCACGTTTCGGTAGTTCCTACGGATGCGCGGACTTGCACGACGACGGATACTCGCGAGCGGAGTTCCTTACACGGAGGTTGGACAATGCGGAGCATGCGGTTTGGTGTATTCGTCATGAGCACGGCGCTTTTGGTGGGGGGAGGCCTTGCGACCGGGGCCGGGGACGGCTCCCTGAAACAGGTGTCCGACCAAAAGCAGGTCCAATACCCGACACCGAAGACGGCGACGGCCACTTGCCCTGGGGCCAAGGGTCGCATCGCGTCCGGCGGGTGGAAGACCAACAATAATCCGCCCGGCCTGGGGCCGGATGTCTACCCGTACGAGTTCTACCCCACGGGAAGCGACGCTGATCGCTTCGCAGTCCGCGGCCACAATCGATTCGCGGCTGAGCAAGCCACTCTGACCGCCTATGGCTACTGCTTCAACGGCAAGAAGCCAACGATCCGCAAGTCCGATCCGGTCAACGTCCCGGCATATCCGAATGGCGAGGTTTCCGTCAGTGTCGATTGCCGTTCAAAGACGCTTCTTGGCGGGGGTTTTCGCGTCTATCCGCACGTTGACCCGCAGAGCATCATCCACGTCGAAGGGCTCACCCGGCCGCTCTCGAGCGAGCGATACGACGTCACGATCGTGAGCACCAAGGACGACGCGGTCAACTTGGTCGGCTATGCCGTCTGCGGAGCGGGCAAGCGCCCCAAGGAGTACAGCAAGTCGACGACGATCAAGTCGGGCAAGGAGGGCAGCGTCACGGCCAAGTGCCCGAGCAACAAGGACTTCGTTTTCGGGGGCCTTTACGCCGATTACGAATACGTCAGCGACGACGCGGCGCTGATCAAGTCATTCCAGCGCTCAGGCAACGGGATGAAGGCGTCGGCGCTTGTGCCGCTCAGCTCCGATGACTCAAGCGTGAAGGTCACCGCGTTCTGCCGCTGAGCCCCCGGCTCTCACGCGCCGCCGACGCGAACCGACACCCCGAAGAAGTCCACCATCTGCGGCATTGGTTTCGCCGGGTCGAGCGAGGGCGACGCGGCATCGATTCCGCGTTCGAGGACGCGTCGGATGGCGCTCCGCCCGACGAGCAATGCCAGCGCTTGGCCGGGGCAGCCCTGCGGGCCGCGGCTGAAGTGGTTGAACGCGGGGTTGAGCGCGGCGTCGCCGTCGGTCCACTCCTCGGGCGCGAAGCGGTCGGCGAAGTCGAGGCGCTCGCGGTCGCGGTGCCCGTAGGTGTTGACGATCACGAGCTGCGTTCCAGCCGGGCACGCGCTCGCCGTTCCAGTCGGTGTCGGCCAGCGAAACGCGGCAGAGCATCGTCGTGGTCGGCCAAAGGCGCATCGCCTCGTGGAGGCAGGCGTCGAGGTAGGCGCCCGATTCGTCGGCAAGTCGCCCGCTCGCGCTGCGTCGTTGTGGCTCGCCAGCACCACAAGAGCTCGCAGTGCGTTGATCGCAAGCGTGTCGCCGAGCGCAAACAGCCAGTGCGTGAGCTGTCGCGCCGGCATCGTGCGCTCGTCGGCGGGCGCGCTTGCAAAGGCAGCGCGGCAAGGCTCCCCTCCTCGGCCCGCTCGATGTAGGCCGCGATCCGGCGCTCGAAGCCCGGCAGGTCATCTGAGGGCTTGCCCGGCATCCCGTTGGCGCCGGACATCATCTGCTCGAGCGTCTCGCTCAGCGCCCAGTCCCCCGCGGCGGCGTCGCCGAGCACCACGCGCCGGGTGATGCGCTGGATCGCGCGGTTCCACGGCTCCCATCCCAGCTCGTCTCCGGCCTTGCACGCTCACAGCAGCGCGTCCGATCTCCTCGCGGGTGACCACTACGACCTGCGTCGAGCGGAGCCGCGCCGAGGATCGCCTCGGCGAAGCGGCGGCGGCTGACCCAGTCCTCACCGCGCGAGATCGTGAGCGCATCCGGCTGGAAGTGGACCATCCCGTCGCGCTTGGCCTTTGGGTCGGAGGCAAACGGGTCCGGCGACTGGTCCAGCGCGCGGCCCACGTCGTGCGGGGTCCAGCAGAAGCAGCGCGTCATCGCGCATGAGCTTCACCCAGACCGGGCCGCCCGCCGTATGAGCGCGACATCCCCTCGAGCAGGCCCACTGCCCTGCGCCGTCGACCCTGGCCAGCGGTCGCGGTCTGCACCGCCTGCCGCCGGCGACGGAAGATGCCCTGGAGCGCGTTCGGGAACGACGACCGTCGAGTTGAAGCGCGCGTTCTCGAACGAGACTCGCGTGCGGCGAGCCCGCTCAACCGACCCGGTTCCACGGGCGCGAACGCGTTCTCGACACCCTCGAGCGCCGGCGCCAGCTCCGGGTAGTGCCGCAGCAGCACGTCCTTCATGTCGGAGCTCTCGACCCAGCGAATCCCCTCGGGCGTGTAGACGTCCTCGGAGTAGTCGTTGGTGAAGAAGCGGTCCGAGCGCAGGCGTCGCGACGCCATCAGGATGAAGATCCGGAACGCGGTGTCCGAGAACCCGAAGCCCGGGGGCAGCGGCTCGGCGAGCATCCCGACCTGGAGGTCGACCCGGTCGATGTCGTCGTTGTAGACATCGCGGATCTCCTCGGCCAGCTCCGGATCGTCGGTCAGGTCCTCGAACTTCGTGATCCGCGTCTTGCGCAGCTTCTCGCGGAAGTCGTTGTAGCGCGGGACGCCGCGCTCGCGGTCGCGCAGGATGTCGATCGTGCCGAGGTCGACGCGATCGCCGTTCAGGCGGACGTGGTTGGAGAGCCCCACCGGGTGGTTCTTCAGCGTGATCGCGCCCGGGTTGGCGACGCCGAAGGAGTAGAGCAGGTCCGACCAGCCGTACTTCTTGATCGTCGGCCGCGTGCCGGCGCCCTGGATCGGGTCGAAGTCGATCTGCGTCGACCAGCTTGTCGGTCGTGTGGTCGCGGATCTCGTAGTCGTCGGGCAGCAGCGGGTGCAGGCGATAGACGGAGATGAACTCCTCGGTGATCGCGTAGGGCGCCGTGTGGTGCTCCTGGTCGGAGCCGACGATGCCGCCGATCATCTCCGTGCCCACGTGGCCGAAGCGCTTGCGCACCCACTGGGGCAGGACCCGTACCAGTTGGCGTGCATCGCGCGATCGAGCACCGGGTTGGCCAGGATCCCCGGCGTCCACTCGACGGTGTGGATCTGCGCGCTCGACGCGCCGAGTTGATGAGGCGCGCCGTGAGGAAGAGCTTCTCGTCGTCCCAGGTGGGATAGGAGCCCTTGAGGTGGTCGCAGATCGCGTTGTGCTCCTTGGCGAACAGCGTGTGGAGCAGCGAGAGGCCGATCCAGTAGTTGTCGGAGAAGCCGGTGAGGTCGACGCCGTCGAGCTTGCCCTCGGTCTCGTTCGGCAGCATGCCGTCCTCGATCTTGCAGCTTGCCGTCGCGCGCCGGTGCGCAGCTCGCGGTTGCGCTCCTCGTGCGATCCGTAGACCTGCGAGAGGTCCCACCAGTGGGTGACGGTGTTGATGAAGGTCGGCGGCAGGCCGCTCTTGTCCCGGTCCGGGTGCGGTCGGCGATCGTGGCCCTGACCTTCATCGTCGAGCCCTCGGGCCAGTTGTCGTTCTCGTCGAGCTCGACGTCGATGTAGGTGTCGGGCGCGTTCTCGCCGTGGCCGAACCAGTCGTGGTTCTGGAACTGGATCCAGCAGGCGGCGAGCACGTTCAGCGAGGTCGCCGGCTTGAACTCGTCGCGCAGCAGCAGGCGGTTGGCCACCTCGCGCGGGCTTGGCTCCATCCGCTGCGGCATCGGCTCGGGCTCGGTCGCCTCGGTCGGCGTGTTGCGGCCGAAGCGGGTGCCGGCCTTGCCCATGTCGGGATCGCTCGGGTCCTGGTGCGAGCCGTCGTAGGTGCGGTGGTCGGGCAGGTCGTCACGGGTCGCGGGGGCGCCTGTGTCGTGGGGGCCGACGCGTGTCGATCAGGTTGGACTCGCGCAGGTCGTCGCGCAGGGCGCGCAGGTTCATGAGCGCGACCGGGCGTCGGCAGGTTCCACCAGTCGGTGACCCGGTTGACCTGGCGGAAGACGGTCGCGTTGACCTTGCCGAAGCTCTTCTCGATCGTCCTCTCCAACGTCTTGCGAACGTCCATCTGCCCCTCCGTCTTGGTCGGCTAGCTTCGCAGCGCGAAGAAGCCGATGTTCGCTGTAGCTGCCGCCGCGGCGGTAGAGGATCTTGCCGAGGTTGGCTCCGGGGACGATCTCGACCAGCTCGTCGCGGATCGACTTGATGATCAGGCCCGGGTTGTCGTCGACCGGCGCGTAGTCGATCACCAGGACCTCGGTTGCGGGATCGAGCATCGCCCGGCTCGACCCGCGTCTCGAAGTCGAAGGCCAGACGCCCGTCGGGTGCCTCCTTGGTGCCATAGAGCGGCCAGAGGAGCTTGGCGATCCAGCGGGTCTCGCCGCGCAGGCGGTTGTCGCCGCGGCCGGCGGCCTGGTCGAAGCTCTTGCCCTGCCACGGCATCCAGGCCGAGGTGATCGCCCGTGCCACCTTGTCGACGAGCGGCTGGATCAGCGGCGCCACGAGGATGCCCTCGGTTGGGCCGTCAAGGCCCTTCGGGGCGCGAGCCGAGCGCGAAGAGCTCGTCGAGTTGCGCTTCGGCGCCGTGCCGCGGTCCGATGCCGGCCAGCTCCTTCAGCTCCTCGATCCAGGCCCAGGCCGCTGCGGCGGCCGCCTCGACATCGGTCTTGGCGGATTCGCGCAGGCCCGCGAGACGGGCCGCGATCTCAGAAGACGGCGCATCGGTGGTGGCGGTGCTCATTTCCTCACTCCTTTAAGTCCCTAACCCGGATTCAAGAACGTTCAACCGGCAAGACCATATGCCGTTTGCGATGCTCTCGCAAGCTGCAGCAGCTTCAGTTCGGCAGATCAGGGGTTGCACGCGAGTGTGACTCACTGCACAAAGTGTGTGCGTCGCGTATGGTTTAACTCGTCTTATGGGATCTGGGGGCAGATCAAAGGGCGCCGAGCAATCGGCGCAGTGGCGTAGGAGGGGGCCGGCGTTTGCCGCGCTCGCAGCGGCGTTCGCCATCGCGGTGCCGCTCGCCACGGCCCAGCCCGGGGATCTCGACACCGGCTTTGGCACCAACGGCGTCTATCAGCTACCGGCCAACGAGTCCTACCAGTCGGTCGGCGCCCCGCTCGTGCAACCCAGCGGGCGGATCATTTTTGCCGGCCTCTACACAAGCGCCTCGGGCCAGATTCTTCTGCACGCCGCAACCCCGAACGGTGCGCTGGACCCGAGCTTCGGCAGCAATGGAAAAGTCAAGACTGATCCGAAGGCGGTCGAGGGCCGCGCCGCGATTGCGATGGCTCCCGACGGCTCGATCTACGTCGCCGGACGCTACTCGGGCGACAAGGTCCTGATCCAGCGCTTCACGCCGAACGGAGCCAAGGACACATCGTGGGGCTCAAACAGCACCACGAAGGTGGAGATCAAGGACCACGAGGGCGCGACCGCCATCGCACCGGTCGGCAGCGACGGAGCGCTGGTCGCGGTTCAGAGCAAGGGCGGAGGCGCTGCCGGGCGCAAGAAGGGCCGCGGTCGACGGGGCAAGCGCAGCAGCCAGTACGTGGACGAGCGGCGCGTCTTCACCGTCCTCAAGCTGAAAAAGACCGGCGTCGAAACCACCTTCGGCACCGGCGGCATCGCCAAGGTTGCGTTCACCGGCGCGGACGCCACCGCTTTTGACGTTGCTGAGCTCGCCGCTGGCAAGGTCTTGCTCGCAGGTTCGGCCGGCCCGGACACCGCGGTTGCCCGGCTGAACTCGAACGGCACGCCGGACACCAGCTTCGACGGTGACGGGCGTGCCACCTACAACATCGTCGGCGGCTCGGGCGTCGATTTCGCATCAGCGCTGGCACCGGCTACGGGGGGCAAGGCCGTCGTCAGCGGGCCGGCCGCGGGGCTCGGGATGGTCGCGCGCCTCAATTCCAACGGCAGCCTCGACTCCGGCTTCGGCACGAATGGCAAGGTCGTGGGCGGTTTGGGGGCGTCGGGAACCGGGTTCACGCCGACCGACCTGGCCATCGACCAATCGGACCGGCCGGTCGTGACCGGCATTCGAACGGCGACTTCGCCGACGCGCTACAACTGGTCGGCGACCCGGCTGACGGCGAACGCCAATCCGGCGCTGGATTCTGACTTTGGTACCGACGGCCGCGTTGTGCTCAGCCTGTGTGAGAACACGGTGGGAGCCGGACCGAGCGGCCTGGCGTTTGCCGCCGACGGCAAGATCTTGATTGCGGGGGCATGCGGAAGCGGGCGCCAGACTGCCCTGGCCAGAATCGACGGGGGGGATCTAGGCCCGCCATCCGGCCCGATCGAACTCAAGGTGAGCCCCGAGTCGGGCGCTGCCGGCCACGAACGGATCCCTCTTTCGAGCCTTGACCCAAGCGCCGCCAAGGCTGCCGCCGAGGACGTTCAGGCCGCCGCCGTCCGCCACACCGCCGTCCGCCACACGGCGGTGCGCCATACCGGCCTGCTGTCCGCCGCCGTCCGCCACACCGCCGTCCGCCACACGGGCCTGCTCTCAACCGCCGTCCGCCACACTGCCGTCCGTCACACCCTGCTCTCAGAGATCGCCGTCCGCCACACGACCTGGCAGGAGCTGCTGGGGACCGACGCCCCGCTTCAGAGCCTGACCTTTGAAGACGCGCTTGCGATCAACCCCGCCGGCGTCGGCGCGCTGACGCTCGACGACATTGATCTCAACTCGACCGCTGTCAGGCACACCACGCTGACCGCCCTCGCCCTCGGCATCCGCCCGCTTTCCTCGCTGCCCGAACCCGCCGGAGGCTGGTGCGACTTCATCGATGGCCAGCCCTACGACTGCTCCAACGGCGCTGATCCCGCGACGTCCACACTCTTTGACCTCGAGGTGCTGGGCGACGACCTCAGCGCCTACTACGAAGAGCCGATCTCGCTGCTTGCCACCAACCTCGGCAGCGGCGAGGCAGCGGCACCGCTCGCCCGGTTCCGTCTATCTGACCTTGATTTGAGCCTGGAACCCTTCCGCTCGGCCGAGGCTTCTGAGTTCGCCTCGATCCTCAACTGCGGGCCGTGCACGGGCAAGAAGCTCTCCGACCTGACGGACACCGAGCTCGGCAGCGCCACCGTCGCGGCCCTGGTCGGCTTGCTGCCCCAGCCGAGCCTTGAGGATCTGAGCGTCGGCGACGTTGTACTGGCCGCCCTTGACCGCACGGAGCTTCCCTACGAGGGGATGAACCTGGGCGGGGTTCTCGGGGAGGCCGCATACCGGACCGACGGGCTGATGACGTACACGGCGAAGTTCACGTTCGACTGCAGCCAGGTCAACAAGGTCGCGGCGGTGTTCAAGACCCCAGGTGACGCCCGTCCGGTTCCTGGTGGCGCGAGCGCTTCGCGCAATGGTGGCCCGTTCGTCCCGCTTGCCAACGGCAAGCCGGTGGACGGCAACAAGGCCGGGCCGTTTAGCTTTGATCTGGCACCCGCCTGTAGCGGCGCTCACGGCAACCACCAGCTCGAGCTCAAGATCGAGGTCGAGCCGGGTTCCGTCCTGGGTCCGATCGAGGGCGCCACGCTTGAGATCCAGGGCAAGCACCAGTCGGTCGAGTCGAATCCGCTGATCACCTCGGTCGATGACTCCCGTGACCCGGGCAACGAGTTGGTGGACGCACGGCCGATCACCCAGGACGCGCTGCTGACCGGCCACCTCTCAAGCGCGACCGACAGCGATTCATTCAGCTTTACGCCCGGCGCCGGGCGCACCACAATCGCGCTCTCGCACCTTCCGGCCGACTACGACCTGGTCATCTACGGCCCGGCCGTCGGACCGACAGCGACGGCCGTCCGCCACACCGCCGTCCGCCACACCGCCGTCCGCCACACGCCGGTCGGCGACGCTGCCGACGAGCCCACCGATGAGGGCGTGCTGGCCCCCGATCAGCTGCATGACATCGCGGTGCGGCACACAAGCTTGGCAGTGCGTGCATCCTCGATTCGCCGCGAGTCAAGCGACGAAGCGGCGAGCGTCATCGTCGGACCGGAAGAGGCTGGCGAGACCTTCTATGCACAGGTGGTCGGCTACAACGGTGCCTTCGATGAGGATCCGTACCTGATCCGCCGCACGGACACGGGCTCCGCGACTCCGCCCGATTGCCCGACCCAGACGCTCGCTTCGAACTACACGATTCCGGACCCGCAGACGATCCCGACCTCCACCAAGGCCCTTTACCTGGCAGCGCCCGGCCGAATGGCAGCCCGCGATGGCCAGGGCCCGACGGCTTCGCTGATGGCCAAGCTCGACGAACTGGCAGCAGAGACCGACGGCGTCGTCGTGCCGGTCGAAAACGATGAAGACGTCGCCGACAGCTTTACGGCCTCGGATCAGAGCCCGTGCTCGCCCGATGCCGCCAACGCGGTCGTCACCGCGATCAACGAGCGCGTCGATGAGATCCGAGCCGCCGCGGGCGGATTGCCGCAGCTGCGCTCGATCGTCATCGTCGGGCCCGACGATGTGATCAAGTTCGGCCGGATTGCGGACCGGACCGCTGTCGGCAACGAGGCCGACTACGCCGACGACGCGACCGTTGATCGCGACGGCGATGGTGTGGCCGACGACAACGCGACGTCTGCCGCGATGCGCCAGGGCTACATGCTGAGCGACGACCCCTACGGGGACTTCGACCCGACCGAGTCCAGCTTCGTCCCCGACGTCGCGCTCGGGCGTTTGGTTGAGACGCCGGATCAGATCAAGCAGCAGATCCAGGACTTCCTCGACGCCGACGGCTACATCGAGCCGGAGCGATCGTTCGTGACCGGGTACGACTTCCTTTCCGACGGCGCCGCCGAGATCTTCGGTTCGCTTGAAAATGCGATTCCCGGAGCCTCGGCGAGCGAGATCAACGAGGACTGGACCGCGGCCGACGCCGCTGATGGCTTCAATGCGCCAGGGGCCGCGCTGCTTTCAGTTAACGCTCACTACGACCACTCGCGCCTATTGCCGGCCGCGGCCTTCAACGGCACCTCGCCGAACCTGCTCACCGCGTCGGAAATCGAGGTCCCCGACGGCAGCGCCGCGTTCACCGTCGGCTGCCATGCGGGTCTCAACCTCGCGATCCACGACGCGTCCTCAGCGTCCGACACGCGGTTGGGCGACCTCACGGAACGCATCGTCACAAGCGGCTCCCTGTACACGGCCAACACCGGCTACGGGTACGGCGATGACACCGCTGTCGCCTACTCGGAGCGGATCCTGGCCGACTACGCGAGCGAACTCGTGTCCGGCGACGTGACTGCGGGCCAGGCGCTGATGCTCGCCAAGCAAAACGCGTATGCGGCGGTTGGCATCTCCGATGTGTACTGGTTGAAGGGCTCGATGGAGGCCACGTTCTACGGCCTGCCGATGTACCGCTACGGCGACGACGGGGCGGAGGGGCCCGCCGTGATGCCACCCGCTCCGAGCGGCGTCGATCCGAGCGATCCCACGACGCGAAGCTCGACCCCCTACACCGCAGACCTGCGCGGCGGCCTGCATGCCGTCGCCGGCGATCGCGGCACGCACTGGCAGTTCGAAGACGAAGACCCGCTAGTGGTGCAGCGCCAGCCGATTCAGCCGAAGCTGACCGAGGACATCACAGCTGAAGGCGCGCCCGCCCACGGGTTCCTGCTCGAGTCGCTTACCACCCAGGACATCGAGGGCGTGAACCCGGCGATCGCCAGGGCGACGCTTGACCTTGCGGCGCACGAGCCGGAGCCGATCAGCAAGGACCTGTTCTTCCCCGCAAACCTGGCGAGGGTCGAGTCCCGGGCCACCGCGGATGGCCGCCAGGATCTGCTGACGCTGATCGGCGGCTCCTTCCGCGAAGACGTCCAGCGCCTGAACCTCGAGGTGGGCGGCCGCGTGCTGCGCTCGACTTCGGATGATTTCTCGCCGCCGACCATCCGCCGCGTCGACGGCCTGGTCGCCGGCGGCGGATTCTCAATTCGCGTCGAGGGCAAGGGCGACGATCTACTGGGTGGGCTGGTCCTGTACGTGACCGACGCCGACCTGGCAGCCGGAGGCGAGGTCGAGTGGCATCGCGCGGAGCTTTCGAAGGTTGCGCCAGGCGTGTTCTCGGCGGGCGGAGTGCTGCCGTCGGGCACCGGAATCCCGGAGGCGATCATCGCCCTCTACAACACCTCGTACAACGTGGCCTACTCAAACCGCAAGGTTTTGGGCCACACGTTCTCGCCGCTGGCCGAGCCCGGCGAGGGTGACCCCCAGGTGGTCCTTGATCCGGCCACCCCGGAATCCGGCTACCACTCGGGTCCGCCACAGGTCGCGCTTGATCCGGGCGAGCACGAAAGCGCCGTCTTTGAGGTCTCGGTCGATGGCGGCGCCTTTACCCCGTACAACGGGCCGTTCACGATCGGCGAGCCGGCCGAAGGCGAGCACTTCGTGGTCTTCCGCGGCTCGGATCGCTCCGGCGCCCAGGCCCGGTTTGCCGTTGACCGCGAGGGCCCAACGATCACGGCTGAGCCTGACCGCCCGGCGAACGCGAACGGCTGGTACGACGGGCCCGTCACCTTTACGTTCACGTGTGGTGATGCCGTCTCGGGCGTTGAAGATTGCCCGGATCCGGTGACCCTCGCGACTGCGGGACGCAACCAATCGGCGAGCGGTACCGCCACCGACCACGCGGGCCACTCCTCAGAAGTCACCGTTGACGGCATCAACATCGACCGCCACGCGCCGACGATCTCGGCCCAGGCGCAGAGTGCCCCCAACGCAAACGGCTGGTACAACTCGAACCAGGTCGTGATCAGGTTCGGTTGCGCCGACGAGCTTTCCGGGCTTGAGCACTGTGGCAACAGCAACATCAGCGGTGCGCCCGCAAGTGCAACCGACGATTCGACGCTCACGAGCGAGGGACGCGACCAGACCGTCAGCGGCACCGCCCGCGACCTCGCCGGACACAGCACCGCCGCGACCTCGCCGAAGATCTCGATCGATCGCACCGCGCCCGCAGCCACGATCACGACCCCAAACAACACGATCCTGTTCGGCGCCAACGCGCGGCTTGAGGGAACGGCGTTTGACGCCCTCTCACACGTACAGATCGTGCGAGTGACCTACACGGGTGGCCTGTTCGGGACGACTACCCAGGTGCGCGACGCGGATGAGCTCACCTGTCAGCCCAGTGGCAGCTGCACGTGGAAGGCGCCGCTACCCGGCTTCGGCGCCTGGACGGCGACCGCGCGGGCAATTGACTTCGCCGGCAACACCTCGCCGGCCAGCAACGCGAGCTTCGTAACCGTCAATCCGGGCTAAGCGCCGGCGCCGTGTTCCGGCGGTTTGTTGGCGCCGAAGACCGAGGGCGGCGCAATTACGTCGAGGCGCGCAAAAAGTTCCGCCGCCTGCTGCGCAAGTTCCTCGGCATCGTCGGCGCCCGACTGCGCCAGTGAGTCGTAGGCAAGGGCAAGGTCGTACAACGCTCCGACCTGGCGGGCAACCTCGGCGCTCGCGCGCAGACGCTCCAGGCCGGCCCCCCGGCGGCCTGCCAGCACCATCGCTTGGCCGACGACGCGGCCCAGGATCGCCGGCAGGGCAGGAATCACGTCGATCTTCTTCGCTCGATCCTCGACCTCTTCGGCAAGCCGCTTGGCGGCTTCGTAATCTCCGCTGACGAGCAGACGCCGCGCTTCGAAGGCGTCCAGCTCGCAGACCATCGCCGCCGCTCCGGCCCCGCTCATGGCCTCACGGCCGCGGGCAAGCAGGTCGCCCCCGCGTTCCAGGTTTCCCCTTCGGGTTTCGATTCGGCCCAGGTTCCGCAACACGTTCCCGATCCCGGCCGCGAATCCGGCAGCGCGCCAGGTCGCAAGCACGTCACGAAGCATCGGCTCGGCGACGTCAAGGCGACCCTGTTCAAGGCGGATCTCGGCCATGTTGTTGATGTTGAACGCCGCATCCACAGAGTTGCCTGCCTGCTCGGAGGCAAGCCGCCCGCGCTCGTAAAAGTCGAGTGCCTCTGCCCAGCGGCCCTCGTGGTAGGCGTTGACGCCGAGATTCGTCAGGACCCGGCCTTGATTACCGTAGTCGCCGAGCTCCTCGAAGATCGGCAGGGCCAGATCGCGATACTCGGCGGCCTGGGGGTTGCCGAGGTCGGTGTGGGCCCAGTCGAGCAGGTAGTAGGCGTGGGCAAGCGTCGCCCGGTCGCCGGCCCGCTCCGCGTCGGCAACCGCCTGCTCGAGGAGCGGCAGACACTGGCGGTGGCGCCCACCGCGCAACCGGGCCGCACCCTCGGCGAGGGTCAGGCGCGCCCGCACGGACAGCGCGCCCTTTGACCGTTTGGCTCCCAGCGTCCTGAGTCCGCGACGGTAGTAGCGAATCGCCTCGGCAAGCGTCGCGGCCCGCTCGCGCAGCCGCCCTTCTCGCAGCAGCAGCTCGGCCTCGGCGACCACGTCGCCGGCGACGATCTTGCGCGCCTTGGCGTAGGCCCTTCCGGCCTCGTCGTACTCGCCGGCGAGCTCACAGGCCTCGCCCAGCTGTGAGGTGATGCGGGCCAGCTCCGCCCGCTCGATTCCCTTGACCCAGCGGGCCGCCGCGACGGCTGAGCGCAGGAATCCGGCCGCTTCGTGGGGCGCTGCCCGCTCGAGCGCCCGCTCGCCGGCGAGCTTGCCGTAGCGCCAAGTCTCCGGCCAGAGCCCAGCGGCGCTGAAGTGAATCGCCAAGATCGCGTCGATGTCGGCACCACCCCCGCGACGGCGGATCGTCTCGCCGGCCTGGGCGTGGAGCTCGCGACGGCGGCGAAAGGGCAGCGCCGCGTAGGCGGCGTCGTGCAGCAAGGCGTGCGAGAAGCGGACCATGTCGCTGCGGATCGGAACGAGGAAGTCAGAGAGTCGCCGGGCGCTTGCCTCGATCACGTCGTGGTCACCGTCAACGACGTCGGCAAGGAGGCCGAGGGACAGCTCGTTGCCGAGCACCGCGGCCTCGCGGAGCAGACGCCTGTCGCCGTGGGGCAGGGTGTCCATACGCGCGTTCATCAGCGCCTCCACCGAATCAGGCAGGTCGTCGATGGATCCGCCGGCACGAGCGGCCGCGGCGAGCTCGCCGAGGAGCAGCGGGTTGCCCTGGGCGCGGGCCACGAGCTGCTCGCGGATTGCGGTGGGCAGCGTCGCATCCTCTTCGTTGGTGGGCTCGAGCAGCTCACGAATCGCGTCGGCCCCAAGCGGTTCGAGATCGATGGTCGTCATTCCGTCGAGATCGGCGAACTGGCTGGGGCCCGGACGTCGGCTGATCAGCGCCATGTAGCCAGGGGCATCCGGCGTCTCGGGCGAGTACTGGTCCCGCTGCTGGGCGAAGAGGTAGTTGAGCAACCCAACCGAAGCGCCGTCAAGCCAGTGCGCGTCCTCGACCAACACCAGCATCGGCGTCGCCGGGGCCGCGACGTCGATGAGACGGCCGAGGGCGCCGGCCATCCGGGCGGGCGCGTGCTCCGGATCGAGCGCCTTTGTCGCGGCTGTTTCGGGAAACGTAGCCCCGAACGCGACACCGATCAGGGGCAGCCATGGCTTGAGCCGACCGTCAAGCTCGATGACCCGCTCCGCAAGCGAGTCGGCGAGGTCCGCGTCTTCGGCGAGGTCGGGCAAAACGATCGCGCGCATGCCTCGGTGCATGGCCAGGTAGGGAGTTCGCGCTGCGTAGGGGCCGCCCTGGATCGTCAGCAGGCTCATGCCGTCCGCGATTTCGCGCACGGCGCCAACAAGCCGGGATTTGCCGATGCCGGGGTCGCCAACCAACTCGATCACGCGGCGTCCCCCGGCTCGGGCCGCGTCGAGGCCGTCGCGAAGGGTCGCGATTTCGCGGGCACGACCGACCAATGGGGTGGACAGTGGGGCGTCGGCGATCCTGGCTCCCCGGGCGGGGCCCACCGATTCCGCATGGATTGGCGCCGACTTTCCCTTTGCCCGGAACGGCTCAACTGGGCTGCGCTCGAACTCGTCGCGGACGTTGCGAAGGACGACCGGGGTCGCGAGCAGCCCGCCGGGCCCGGCGTTGACCATCACTCGGGCGGCCAGGTTCACGCTGTCGCCCATCAGCGACCACACTCGTCGCCGCGGTGGGCCGATATCGGCGCTGAAGACCGGGCCACGGTTGACGCCGGCGCGCACCACCAGCGGCCAATCCTGGCCGACGATGTCGCGCAGGGCGTGCAGCATCCGGTCGTCGTCGTCCGGAGAGGCAACCGGTGCGCCAGCGCTCAGGATCAGCTTGCCGCCGTCGCGATCGACGTCGGTCGAGACGAGGCTGATGCCCCAGTTCCGGCAGGCATCGGCGGTCGCGCCGACGATCGCGTCAAGAGCGCTGGCGAGTTCGCCCGGGCCGCGGCTCGCAAGGAACCCGTCCGAGCCCTTGAATTGAACGAAGGCGATCGTCACCGTCCGGTGCTCACCGATTCCCGGCTCGTGCGCGCGCATGTGCGGGGCCAGGCCCGGCAATGGGTCGGCTCCGGCCGGAGCTTCGGGAGCGACGCGCGCGACGGTCGCCGGCTTGCCGGCCAAGAGCAGACCGCGGCCATCGGCAGTGATTACGCAAGACGCGGGCAGAGCGGTCGCGGTCGCGGGCGCCAGCATCACCTCCCCGGCATCGGCTGCTCCCTCGCAGGCGACGACTTCGCTGGCCAGGGGTCCGGCGACGATCAGATCTCGGGGATCGTTGCCCGCGAGGAAGAGGTGGGCGGTCCCCGACGCTACCCCGGCAGACATTCGCAACCTGCCGACGGTTGCGGGCGCGTCAGGAATTCGCAGCCCCGCGAGAGCCTCCTGCATCCCAATCGCCGCCGCCGCGGCGCCGGCCTCGTGCCCCTTACCGGTGAACATCGCCAGCACGGCGTCGCCGCCAAACTTGAGGGTCTCGCCGCCCTCGGCGCCGATCGCGTCTTGCATCGCGGTGAAGACCGCGGTGATCGCCTCGGTCAGGGTTTCGGCGCCAACGCGGCCGCGACGCGCCAGCCGCTCGCCGAGCGCGGTGAACCCGGAGACGTCGCCGAAGAGGAAGCTCGCGTCAAGTTCACGCCACGCGACATCGGGCTCGGAGGCGAGCCAGGCGAGGTGCGTGGGCGCAAGGTATCCGGCCAGCCCAGGGGACGGCCCTGCCTCGACCCCGCTCGGACCAGCAGGCGACATCACTGCCGCATGATGGCCGAAACCGGGTGGAGAGGTCGGCGCGGTCTACGCTGCGCTGCGAAAGCCGCCGAGGGCGTCGTCGCCAGCAAGGCGGCGAAGCGCGCTCTGTTCGAGCTTCTGCGCGTTCTTTTGGGTGACGCCCAGGTCGCGGGCGACGTCGCGAATCGACTTCGCGGGACGGCCACCGGTGCCGAAGCGGCCCCGGATTACCTCGGCTTCGAGCTCGGGCAGCTTGCGGAGCGCGGTTTCGACCGCGCTCTCCTGCTCGCGCTCCAAGACCTCGTCCTCAAGGTCGGCCGTCGCCTCGGCCCGCAGCTCGCCCAGCGTCGTATCGCCGTCGTCGCCGATCGGCTGGTCGAGGCTGGAGGTGACGCGGGTCAGGTCGCGCGTTGCCATCACTTCGTCGAGCGGCAGCTTGGCGCGGTCGGCTACCTCCTCGTCGGTGGGCTCGCGATCAAACTCGATTGCCAGCTCGGCCGAGATTCGGTTGACGGTGCGCTCGCGTTGCGCGACGTGAGCCGGAATGCGCACGGCGCGGCCGGTGTTGTCGAGGCCGCGCTGAATCGATTGCTTGATCCAGAGCACCGCGTAAGTCGAGAACTTGTAACCGCGGCGCCAATCGAACTTCTCGGCGGCGCGGATCAGGCCAAGCATGGCCTCTTGGACCAGGTCGCCCATTGGCAAACCGTGGCCCTGATAGCGGCGGGCGAACTTGATTACCAGGCGCAGGTTCGAGTTGATCAGCTTTTCCTTGGCGGCGAGGTCGCCCATCTCGATGCGCTTGGCAAGCTCGATCTCCTGGGGGCCGGTGAGCAGGGGGTACTTGGCTGCCTGGTTGAAGAAGAGCTGCAGGCTGTCGGTGGTTTCGACCGCGAGCTCGTGTTGGGCATCGCTGCGCCGGCGCGCGCGGGCTGCGGCGCTGTCGGCGGCGTGCTCGCCCCGGTTGCGGTGGTTGTCGGCGCGCTGGCTTCCAGCGCCTCTAGTACGGGCCATGTGGGTCCTCTCGTCGTTCACTACTTCAGAAAATATAGCGAACAATCGTTCGCTTTGCAACCAGCTATTACCCAGCTCTACAGCTATGTAACGGCGTCAAGAGCGTTCCGGATCAACGTTCGCCGGGCGGTGCGCCTCCCGGCGTTACAAAACCGCCTCTCGAGCAGCGCTTACGCGGCCCTGGTGAGGGGCAGCGGCCGCCCGGCTAACCAGCCGTCAACCACTCGGGCGCAGCGGCGGCCTTCCGCGATCGCTGTGACGATCAGGGACTGGCCGACGCGAGCGTCTCCGCACGCGAACACCCCCGATTTCGAAGCGGCGAAAACCGGGGCATTTACATTACCGCGCTTGTCAAGGTCCAGGTCAAGGCCGCTCAGCAAACCGTCGCGCTCAGGACCGGTGAAGCCCACGGCGATCAGGACGAGCTGAGCGGGCAGCGCGAACTCGGAATCGGCGATTGGCTTCACGGTCCGGGCCGAGTTCCCGGTGACCT
The DNA here is from genome assembly GCA_963701205.1 of uncultured bacterium. Lineage (GTDB taxonomy): Bacteria > Actinomycetota > Thermoleophilia > Solirubrobacterales > 70-9 > JALZKA01. The sequence goes on from OY969575.1 coordinate 1,103,646, forward strand.
CCTGGCCGACAAACTCCACGACGCGCCCATCGGCGTCACCGCGAAGCGCAACCACCTGGCGGCCAAACTGGCGCTCGCCGCCCTCGTCGAGGGCATAGGTCGTCTCTGAGCGCTTGAGGGGCAGGGGCCACGGCGTGTCGTCGTAGCGCCCCGATTTGGGCAGCTCTGGGTACACGTCCAAAAGCAGCGCGCTGCGGGCGCCCTCGCGGTTGGCGTTGGAGATGCAGTCCATGCCGGTGTCGCCGCCGCCGATCACGATCACGTCCTTGCCGGCGGCCGAGATCTCGACTTCCGGTTTGGGACCTGCGGGGCCGCCTGTAATGGTCGCGACGTAGCGGTTGCGCTGGTAGAGGTAGTCCATCGCGTGGTGAACGCCATCGAGCTCACGGCCGGGGATGTCAAGTTCGCGCGGAACTCGCGAACCGGTGGCAACCACGACCGCGTCGTAGCGCTCGTCGAGTTCGGCGATCGAGACGTCGCCGCCGCCGGCATCGACCCCGTACTCGAAGGCGATTCCCTCGGCGGCCAGGACATCGACGCGGCGATCGATCAGCCACTTCTCAAGCTTTGCGTCCGGCACACCGAAGCGCATCAGGCCGCCCGGCGCCTCGTCGCGTTCATAGACGGTGACCTCGTGGCCGACCTGGTTGAGCTCGGCCGCGGCAGCCAGCCCGGCGGGGCCGGCGCCGATCACCGCGATCTTCCGCCCGGTGCGCACCTCGGGAACGTTCGGCTGGATCCAGCCCTCCTTGAAGGCGCGCTCCACGATCGCGTACTCGATTTGCTTGATCGTGACCGCGTCGGAGTTGATATCGAGGACGCAGGCAGATTCGCAGGGGGCGGGGCAGACGAGCCCGGTGAACTCAGGGAAGTTGTTTGTGGCATGGAGCTGGTCGATGGCCTCGCGCCAGCGTCCGGTCCGGACGAGGTCGTTCCAGTCCGGGATCAGGTTCCCGAGCGGACAGGCGTCGTTGCAAAATGGAACGCCGCAGCCCATGCAGCGGCTCGCCTGGTCGCGGAGATCGGGCTCCGGCATCACCTGGTAGATCTCGGCGTAATCGCCGACGCGCTCGCCCGGATCGCGCTCGGGTGGAGTCTGGCGTTCGACCTTCAAGAATCCGCGCGGGTCGGGACTCATCAGATCGCCACCTCCACGGACCCGGCGGCCTCGGCCCGGCGCTCGGAGATCACGCGCTTGTACTCGCGTGGCATGACCTTGGCGAACTGGTCGTAGGCACCCTCGCCGCGATCGAGGATCGTCCTGGCGACGGTCGATCCAGTGCGCTCGACGTGCTCTTCTAGAAGTAGCCGCAGCGCCTCACGATCGGCCGGTTCGATTTCGTCGAGGTCAACCAGGTCGTGGTTCACGCGGCTGGCGAACGTGGAGTCCGGGTCGTGGACGAAGGCGACGCCGCCGGTCATGCCCGCGGCGAAGTTGTGTCCCGTCGGCCCGATTACGACCACGATGCCACCGGTCATGTACTCGCAGCCGTGATCACCGACGCCTTCGACAACGGCCTGGGCTCCGGAGTTGCGCACCGCGAAGCGCTCGCCGGCGCGGCCACGGAAGAAGGCACGGCCGGACGTCGCACCGTAAAGGGCGACGTTGCCGATGATCACGTTTTCCTCAGCAACGTAGGTGGCCTTGTCCGGCGGGCGGACCGCGACGATGCCGCCGGATAGGCCCTTGCCGACGTAATCGTTGGCCTCACCGCGCAGCTCGATCGAGATTCCGCTGGCGAGCCAGGCGCCGAGGCTCTGGCCGGCCGAGCCGCGAAGTTCAAGCCGGATCGTCTCCTCAGGCAGGCCCATCGAGCCATGGCGCTTGACGACGGAGTGGGATAGCACTCCCCCGATCGCGCGGTGGACGTTGTGAATCTCCCGTCTGATCTCGATCGGCCGCCCGGCTTCAACCGCCTTGGCAGCCTCTTCGGCGAGTCCCAGCGGATCGAGGTTCTCGCGCTCGGGGACCGCCGTCGGATCGTGGCGCGGCAGCTCACGGGGCTCGGCAACGTCGGCGAGCAGGCCCGACAGATCGACGCCAAACGACTTCCAATGGCTGAGCGCCTCGCCCGGCTGGATCAGGTCAACACGGCCGATCAGGTCGTCGAGCGATCGGGCGCCCATCTCCGCGATCAGTCCGCGCAGCTCGTCGGCGACCATCAACAGGTAGTTGACGACGTGCTCAGGCTTGCCGGTGAAGCGCTTGCGCAGCTCCGGATCCTGCGACGCGACCCCCACCGGACACGTGTTCAGGTGGCAGACCCGCATCATGATGCAGCCCGTCACGATCAGCGGCGCCGTTGAGAAGCCGTACTCGTCGGCGCCCAAGAGCGCCGCAATCAGGACGTCGCGACCGGTTCGCATCTGGCCGTCGATCTGCAGGATCACGCGCGATCGCAGGTCGTTGGCCAGCAACGTCTGCTGGGTCTCGGCCAGCCCCAGCTCCCAGGGGACGCCGGCCGACTGCAGGGAGGAGAGGGGCGAGGCGCCGGTGCCGCCATCGTGACCGGCGATCACCACATGGTCGGCGCCCGCCTTGACGACGCCCGCGGCAACGGTGCCGACGCCGACCTCTGACGCGAGCTTGACCGAGACCGTCGCCTCTGGGTTCGCCGTGCGCAGGTCGTAGATCAGCTGCTTCAGATCCTCGATCGAGTAGATGTCGTGGTGCGGCGGCGGCGAGATCAGCTCAACCCCGGGGGTGGAATGGCGCAGCTGGGCGATGTACTCATCGACCTTGTGGCCAGGCAGCTGGCCGCCCTCGCCGGGCTTTGCGCCCTGGGCGATCTTGATCTGAATCTGGTCCGCGTTGGCCAGGTAGTGAGCGGTGACGCCGAAGCGACCGGAGGCGACCTGCTTGATCGCCGAGCGCCGCAGATCGCCGTTGGCGTCCGCCGTGTAGCGACGCGGATCCTCGCCGCCCTCGCCCGAGTTGGAGCGCCCGCCCAGGCGGTTCATCGCGATTGCCAGGGTTTCGTGCGCCTCGGGCGAGAGCGCGCCAAGGCTCATCGCGCCGGTCGCAAAGCGCTTGACGATGTCCGCCACCGGCTCGACCTGGTCGATGGCAACCGGCTCGGCCTGCTTGCGCGGTCGCAGGAGTCCGCGGACGAGCCCAGCCTGGGTGTTCTCCTCGTTGACGTAGCGCGAAAACGCCTCGTAGTGGACCGCGGAGTCGCCGTTGCCGCTGGCGGCGCGCTGCAACCCGGCGATGGTCTCTGGGTCCCACATGTGGCGTTCGCCATCGCGACGCCAGGCATAGATTCCGCCCTGCGGCAAAAGCCCTTCGTGGGCGGCCGGGAGCAGGGCACTTTCGACGTGGCCGGCGCGGCTGAGTCCGTGGGCGGCGGGGTAGGCGCGGGAATGCCGGGCCAATGCCTCGCGCGCCAGGCCGTCAAGGCCGACGCCACCGATCGTTGAACTGGTGCCTGTGAAGTGGCGGCTGACGAGCTCACGGTCGAGCCCCACGGCCTCGAAGATCTGCGCCGCGTTGTAGGACGAGATGGTCGAGATTCCCATCTTCGACAGAACCTTCAGCAGGCCCGTTCCGAGCCCCTTCGTGGTGCGGGCGATCGCTTCCTCGGCCGTCTCCACGCCGGGGATCTCGCCGTTTTCCGCCATCGCGGCGACGGTGTCGAGCATCAGGTACGGGTTGACGGCGCTTGCGCCGTAGCCGATGAGCGCGGCGACGTGATGGATCTCTCGCGCCTCGCCGGTCTCGACCGCAAGGCCCGCACGGACCCGGTCGCCGGTGCGAACCAGGTGTTGGTGAACGGCTGAGGCAGCCAGCAGCGCTGGGATCGCGGCGCGCTCGGGTCCGACCCGGCGGTCGGAAAGGACGACGATCGTCGCTCCGTTGCGAATCGTCTGGACGGCCTCCTCGCAAAGCGACTTGATCGCGTCGAGCATTCCCGATTCGCGCAGCTCGACCGGGAAGGTGATGTCGAGGACCTCGGTCCGCAAGCCGTCCTGATCGAGCCGGATGACCTTGGCCATATCGCCGGTTGCCAAGACCGGCTGATCGAGCAGCAGCTGGGTGGCAGGGCTCGCGCCCTGGCCGAGCAGGTTCGTCTCGGGGCCGAGTCCCGTCCGCAGGCTCATCACGACGTGCTCGCGGACCGAGTCGATCGCCGGGTTGGTGACCTGGGCAAAGCGCTGCTTGAAGTAGGAATAGAGCGACGGGGCGTTGTCTGAGAACAGCGCCAGGGCAACGTCGTTGCCCATTGAGCCGGTTGGCTCCTTCGCGTCGCGTGCGAGCGGGCCCATGACGATTCGCAGATCCTCCTGCGAGTAGCCGAAGGCAAGCTGGCGTTCCAAAAGCTTTTCGGGGCCCGGCTTGGCGTGGCCCGCGTCGGTTGCGTCGAGGTCTTCGAAGTGGACGGTGCGGGCTTCGTCCCATTCGCCCCAGGGCGCCAGATCGGCGACCTCGTGCTCGGCCTCGCCCTCGTCAAGGACGCGGCCGCGCGCCAGATCCACCGCAAACATCGCCCCCGGTCGCAGTCGGCCCCGGCGGGCAACGTCCTCGTCGGCGACCTCGAACGAGCCCGCCTCGGACGAGACGGCCACCCAGCCATCGTGGGTCACAAGCCAGCGTCCGGGGCGCAGGCCGTTGCGGTCGAGCGTGGCCCCCAGGAAAGTGCCGTCGGTGAAGACGATCGCCGCCGGGTCCGTCCCAGGGCTCGATCAACCGCGAGTGGTAGTGGTAGAAGCCCTCGAGTGCCTCCGGGATGCCGTTCAGGTTTTCGTGAGCGCGCGGGATCATCATCATCGCGGCGTGGGGCAGCGACCGTCCGGCTAGGCAGAGCAACTCGAAGACCTGATCGAAGGCGAGCGAGTCCGACGTGCCCGTCGCGACGAGAGGCAGGCAGCGCTCGAGGTCGTCGCCGAAGAGGTTCGATTCCAGGATCGCCTCGCGCGCCTGGAGCCAATTGAGGTTGCCGGCCACGGTGTTGATCTCGCCGTTGTGGGCGCTCATGCGGTGGGGGTGGGCAAGCGACCAGCTGGGGAACGTGTTGGTTGAAAAGCGCGAGTGGACGATCGCCAGGGCACTCGTCATCGTGGGGTCGCGGAGGTCGGAGTAGAACTCGGCGAGCTGCGGCGCGGTCAGCATCCCCTTGTAGATGATCGTGCGCGACGAGACGCTTGGGAACGACATGCTCGAAGTGCGCAGCTCGGTCACCCGGCGAATCACGAACAGCTTGCGCTCGAACGCGTCCTGATCGGCCGTCTCGCCCCCACGTCCGATCAGCAGGTGGCGCACAACCGGCATCGCCTCACGGGCGACCGTGCCGCAGCGCCTGGGATCGACCGGGACGTCGCGCCAGCCGATCGGGATCTGGCCCTCGCTCGAAACGGTGCGCTCGAGGCTCGCTTCGAGTTGGGCGCGGCGCTCATCGTCATCGGGCAGGAAGCAGACGGCGACGGCGACCTCGCCGGGCGGCGGCACTTGGTCCGCCTCGATTCCGAACTCGTGCGCCCGGGCTGACGCAGGAACTCGTGGGGAAGCTGGATCAGGATGCCCGCGCCGTCGCCCGTCTCAGCGTCAGCGCCGGCCGCGCCGCGGTGCTCCAGCCGCTCCAGCGTGGTCAGCGCCCGCTCGATGACGGCGTGCAGCGGCTTGCCGTCGAGACGGGCAAGGCAGGCGACGCCACACCCATCGTGCTCGTGGGCAGGGTCGTAGAGACCGGCGGCCCGGGGCGACGAGTGCCTCGGACGCGCCATTGCGGGGCGGCGGTCCACAGGATGATTTTAGGGGGCCGGAGGCAATCCTGCCGAAATTGCTCGATTGGGGCTACTCGCCGGGTGCCGGAATCAGGACCTGTTCGATCGCTGACGCGAGGCCGCGCGAGTTGATTTCGACGATCACCGCGTTGATCCAGACGTCCTCCTCAGCAGTCTCAAAGCGCTGGGGCATCTGAGTTCGAAAGCCCTTGAGCGCCTGTTCCCAACGGACGCCGAGGACGCTCGATCGCGATGCCGTCATGCCGACGTCGGAGATGAAGGCGGTGCCCTGCGGCAAGACCCGCGCGTCGGCGGTGGGCACATGCGTATGGGTTCCCAGCACGGCGGCGACCCTGCCGTCGAGGTGCCAACCCATCGCCACCTTCTCGCTCGTCACCTCGGCATGAAAGTCGACGATGAAAGCATCGGCGTCCGACTCGAGCTTTTGCAGCAACAGGTCAACCTCGCTGAACGGGGAGCGCGCGGCCTGGAGCTGGAGCATCCCGATCAGGTTGATTACGCAGACCCTGGCCCCCGCGACCTCAACGATCGTGTGGCCCCGGCCCGGGCTTGAAGCCATGAAGTTCGCCGGGCGGATTACCCGCGGGTCGGCGTCGAGGAAGGCGAATGCCTCCTGGCGGCGATAGGTGTGGTTGCCGAGCGTGATCACGTCGAAGCCCGTCGCGAAAAGCTCCGACGCCGTCCGCTCCGTGATCCCCAACCCGCCCGCCGAGTTCTCGCCGTTGACGATCGCCAGGTCGGGCTCGTAGCGCTCGCGAAGGCCCGGCATCGCGCGGGCAAGGCCCTCGCGTCCCGGCCTGCCGACAACGTCGCCCACGAACAGAAGCCTCATTGGGGGGAGGCTATCCGCCGGCCACGGCTTGGACCTAGGTGAGCTTCGGGTTTGTGAAGCCCGGACGCGGCCCGCGCTTGACGAGGGTCGCCCGCCAACGACCGTCGTCGGGCGCGCCCGCCAAGGCACGCACCACGCTGAATCCGAAGCTCCGATCCGGTCGAGCTCGTTTTCGAACGGGAGCCGCCAGCCCAGCACCCACCCGACATCTGCCATCAACTGCCAGCCCTGCGGGGTCGTAACCCCGCGCTCGGCGAGGTTTGGATACGCGGGCTTGCCCGGTTCTCCGCTCGAGAGGTTGACGATCAGGTTGTACGCGTTCGGGTCGCCGTCTCCGGCATTGATCTCGATCGAGGCATCGGGGCTGCTGCCCACGGGCTCGAGGACAAGCCAGCGAAAGCTCTTGCCCATCCGCTCCAGCATCCCCGGCTTCGCGCGGAGCGATTCGAACATGGCTCCGGCCAAGTGAATGTCGGACTCCATGAACTCGATCTTTCGCGCCACCGCGTCTAAGCAAAGCACGACGGGCAAGTCCGGTGCCGTGCTCTAGCGTTCGGCGTCATGTCGCGATCAGATCCAGCCGAGTCCGCGGAGGTCGCGATCGAGGTTCGTGGAATCTCGCACGCGTTTGATGGCAGGAAGGCGCTACTGGACGTCTCGTTTGCGGCGCGCTCCGGTGAGCTGCTCGCGGTGATCGGGCCGAACGGCGCCGGCAAGACGACGTTGCTCTCGATCCTCGCGGGCATTCGCAAGCCCGACGCCGGGTTGGTCTCGATTCCCGGGGAGGTCGGGTGGGTGCCGCAGCACGCGGCGCTTTACCGGCGGCTCACGGTTGATGAGAACCTGCGGCTGTTCGCGCGGCTTGAAGACGTTGCTGACGTTGATTTGGCGGTTGAGCGGATGCTTGAACAGACTGGCCTGCACGAGCGCCGCGCCGATCAGATCGGAACACTCTCCGGCGGCAACCAGCAGCGGGTGAACATCGCGATCGGGCTGTTGACGGCGCCGGCGGTGCTGCTTTTGGATGAGCCGTCCACCGGCCTCGATCCGCGCCAGCGCGAACGTCTTTGGGAGTTCGTTTTGGCGTTGGCCGGAGAGGGCACGACCGTGATCTATACGACGCATCATCTGGTCGAAGCCGAGCGCTACGGCAACCGGCTCCTGGTCCTGGCAGACGGGGAGAGCGTCTTTGACGGCAGCTCCACCGAACTGCATGCAGCCGCGGCCGAAAGCGGATCACGCGACTTCGAGGCGGCGTTCGTGGCCTTTCTGCGCGAGCGGGGGCACTGATGGGCCGCGGCGCGCTTTGGCTCTTGATCAAGGACCTGCAGATCCTCAAGCGCTCACCGCTGGTGCTCGGGCTGTTGGTCGCCTATCCGGTGGTGATCGGGATCCTGATCGGTTTTGCGCTCTCCGGCGACGACGGCAAGCCCAAGGTCGCCTTCCTGAACGAGGTCGCCGCCAACGACGCGTTCGACCTTGGCACCGGAGCGGGTGAGTTCGGCGCCGAGCAGGCGCGCGCGGAGCTCTGCAAGCGGGTCGAGTGCGTTGACGTCGATTCGCGCGCAGAGGCCGAACGAAGGGTCCGCGAGGGCGAGGTGCTGGGCGCGCTGATCCTGCCCGAGCACCTGCTTGATCAGTTGCGGTCGCTGACCAGCCTCAACCCGGAGCAGCCAAAGGTCGAGGTCCTGGTGAACGAAGACGACCCGGTCAAGGCGCAGCTCGTGGACGACCGGATCCAGGCGTTGGTTACCGAAGCCAACCTGATCCTTTCGCAGCGAATCTCGCAGCAGGCCGCTGAGTACATCGACCTCCTGATCGCGGGCGGCACCTTCTCGTTGCCCCTTGTCGACGAGTTCCAAGTATTGGGGCTGGCGTCGGCGGCGGAGATCCTGGGCGGCGTCATCGACGATCTTCCGGCCGGTCAGGCTCGGGACGACCTCCTTCGGGTTCGCGACTTCGCCGAGCTCGCGCAAGAGAACCTTGACTTCGCGCTGCCACTCCTGGGAGCCGTCGCGGAGCCGATCGACGTTGAGAAGGTCGTCGTCTCCGACGCGACGGCTTCACTCGACTCGTTCGCGATCGCCGTCGCCGCCACGGTCACGCTGATGTTCGTCACGGTGCTTCTGGTCGCGGGGTCGCTGGCGCTCGAGCGTGAGGAAAATGCGTTCGAGCGCGTCACGCGGGGCGCGGTCGGACCCGGTGGGCTCTTGCTCGAGAAGCTTGCGCTCGGTGTCGTTGCGTCGGTGGTGGTGACGCTGGCGATGCTCGCGGCGCTGACTCCGTTTGAGGCAATCGCCTGGGAGCGGTTCGGTCTGATCGCGGCGGCGATCCTGGTCGGTGGCGCGGGCTTTGCCGCGTTTGGCGCGGCGATCGGGTCCGCCGCTCGCGAGGTCCGTGCCTCCTCGTTGCTTGCGTTCATGATCTCGCTGCCGGTTGCGTTCCTCTCGTTGGTGCCGAGCGGCACCGTCGGGGCCGGGGTCTTTCACGCACTCGAGGTCTTTCGAGCGCTGTTTCCATTCCATCCGTCGCTTGACGCGATGCAGGCCGGCCTGGATTCGGCCGCGCCCGGCATCGGTGGACCGCTTTTGCACCTGGCCCTCTTGGCGCTGGCCTACGGGCTCGTGGCGAGGATTGCCTTGCGCCGCTTCGCGATCTAGTGCGCCCGGCGCTCGAACGTCCCTAGAATCGGGCGCGTGAGCTATCCCGCCACGCGTATGCGGCGCCTACGACGTACGACGGCGCTTCGCGACCTGTTTCGCGAGACCGAGCTATCGGCCCGGCACTTGATCCAGCCGCTTTTCGTGGTGGCCGACGAGGACGTCCGGCAACCGGTCCCGTCAATGCCGGGAGTCGAACAACTCTCGATCAATCGCTTGGTTGAGGAGGCGGGGGAGCTGCACTCGGCGGGGGTTCCCGGGGTGCTTCTGTTTGGCATTCCCAAGGCCAAGGACGAAGTCGGGTCGGGCGCCTACGACGACGAGGGCGTGATCCAGTTGGCCGTCGAAGCATTGAAGGACGCGCACCCGGACCTGATGGTGATCACCGACGTTTGCCTGTGCAGCTACACCGAACACGGGCACTGCGGCTTCGTCCGCGACGGTGATGTCGATAACGACATCACCCTTGAGCTGCTGGCAAAGACAGCGCTCTCCCACGCGGAGGCCGGCGCCGACGCGATCGCGCCCTCGGACATGATGGACGGGCGGGTCGCCAACATCAGGATGCAGCTTGAGGAGGAGGGCTACCCCAACGTCCCGATCATCGCCTACTCGGCGAAGTACGCGTCGGCGTTCTACGGCCCGTTTCGCGACGCGGCTGACTCGGCGCCCGAATTCGGCGATCGGCGGAGCTACCAGATGGATCCGGCCAACGTTGACGAGGCCGTGCGCGAGGCGACGCTCGACCTCGAGGAGGGCGCGGACGTCATCATGGTCAAGCCTGCGACGCCGTACCTTGACGTGATTCGCCGGATCAAGGACGTGACCGGAGCGCCGATGGCGGCCTACCAGGTCTCTGGCGAGTACTCGGCGCTGAAGGCGGCCGGTCAGAATGGCTGGATCGATGAACGCGCGGCTGCCCTGGAGTGCTTGACCGCGATTCGGCGTGCTGGCGCGGACCTGATCTTCACCTACTACGCGAAGGAGGCGGCAGAGTGGCTTCGGTAAAGGCGCCTCAGTCCAAGGCACGCTCGCGCAAGGACGGCGCGGCGATTCCACTCGACGACACCGACAAGCGGCTGATGAACCTGTTGCAGTCGAGCTTCCCGCTTGTCCCTGAGCCCTTTGGCCCGGTTGCCGATGATGCGGGCCTGACGGTCGAAGAAACCATCGCGCGGACCGAGCACCTGCTTCGCAACCGGATCATCCGCGAGATCACGCCGATCTTCGACACCCGAGCCCTGGGATTCGACTCGATGCTTGTTGCCGCCAAGGTCGATTCCGAGAATCCCCACAGGGCCGCGAAGATCATCAACTCCCACCCGGGCGTCTCGCACAACTACCTGCGCACGCACGAGTTCAACCTTTGGTTCACGATCGCCACGCCTCCCGACTCCGGGCTCGGCCTGCAGGGTTCTCTCGACGTTCTCCAGGAGCTGACCGGCGCCCAGTCGATCAGGCAGTTGCCCACCCTGAAGCTGTTCAAGATCAATATGAACCTGGAGATGGAGAAGGGCACGGACGCGCTCGCGGCAGTCGCCGATGCGGCGGTTCCGCGCGAGCTGGAAGGCCAGCCCTACGACGAGCACGACATCGCCGTGATCCGGGCGCTCCAGGGCCCGATGGAAGCCACGGAGCGGCCGTACGACGCTGCGGCGGGCGCCGTGGGGATGGAGATCGCCGATTTCCTGGCGCACTTGGAAGGGATGGTCGAGCGCAAGATCCTCCGTCGGGTAGCCGCGATCCTGTATCACCGCCGGGCCGGGTTCTCGGCCAACGGAATGGGAGTCTGGAAGGTGCCGGACGACCAGATCCTGGAGGTCGGTACGCAGATGGCGGCCGTGCGGGGCGTCTCGCATTGCTACGAGCGCCCCACGTACGAGGACTGGCCGTACTCGGTTTTCACGATGGCCCACGGCCGATCGAAGGAGGAATGCGACGCGATCCTGCAGTCGATCGCCGATGAGCATGGCCTTCACGGCGCCGACCGGGCGACGCTCTACTCCTCGACGGAGTTCAAGAAGGTCCGGTTGCGCTACTTCACGGACGACTACGCCAACTGGGAGCGCGAGCACGCGCTCACCTAGGCGCCGACCCCGCGCCGCCGTGGATACCCGCAACTCCGAGTCAATTTATGCCCGCGCCGTCGGCCTGCTGCCGGGCGGGGTGAACTCCCCGGTTCGGGCAATGCGATCGATTGGACGCGAGCACCCGATCTTCATCGAGCGCGGCGCAGGCTTCGAGTTGATCGACGTCGATGGCCATCGCTACATCGACTGGGTCTCCTCCTGGGGCCCGCTGATGTTGGGGCATGCCCACCCGGACGTGGTGGACGCCGTCAGCAAAGCGGCCGCCCGCGGCACCAGCTACGGAGCGCCGACCGAGGGCGAGGTCGAGCTGGCCGCGGACGTCTGCGAGCGCTTCAACTCGGTCGAGATGCTGCGGATGACGTCGTCGGGGACCGAGGCTTCGATGAGCGCGATACGGCTCGCCCGGGCAGCGACCGGTCGCGATCGGATCGTCAAGTTCGCCGGCGCCTACCACGGCCACGTTGACGGCTTGCTGGCCCAGGCCGGCTCGGGCCTGGCAACGCAATCGATCCCGGCGAGCCCCGGCGTCACCCCGGCTCAGGCCGCCGACACCACTGTCGTGCCGTGGAACGACGCGACTGCCCTTGCTGCGGCGCTCGCAGACGGCGATGTGGCCGCGGTCCTGGCTGAGCCGATCCCGGCCAACATGGGCCTTGTCCCGGCGGCGCCGGGGTTTGTGGCTGAGCTTCGCGAGCAGGCGGACCGGCATGGCACGCTGCTGATCCTGGACGAGGTGATCAGCGGGCTTCCGCGTCGCCCGTGGCGGCGCGCAGGAAGCGCTTGGCGTAGCGGCGGATCTGACCGTCATGGGCAAGATCCTTGGCGGCGGCCTGCCGGCGGCGGCGTACGGCGGCAGGCGGGACCTGATGCGGATGATCGCCCCGTCCGGCGACGTCTACCAAGCCGGGACCCTGAGCGGCAATCCGTTGGCCGTCGCGGCCGGCCGCGCCACGCTTGATCGCCTCGACGCCGAGGCATACGTGCGGCTCGCCGGGTTGACCGACGCTCTCGCCCAGGGCCTCCGCGTGGCGGCCGGTGAGCGCCCGGTCAGCGTCGTCAGCGTGCCGGGGCTTGTCACGCCGTTCTTCAGCGCCGCCGCCCCGTCCAACTTCGACGAGGCATCGGCCTGCGACCACGACGCCTACGGCCGTTTCGCTCGCGCCTTGCTCGAACGCGGCGTCTATCCGCCCGCGTCGCAGTTCGAGGCCTGGTTTGTCTCGCTGGCCCACGACGATGCCGCGATCGAGCAGACCTGCGAGGCGGCCACAGAGGCGTTTGCCGAGGCATTGAGCTAGGTGGACCAGGTTGTCCAGGTCGTCGGAGCCCTGCTGATCCTGGCGGGATTCGCGGGCCAGCAGATGGGCCGGATCAGCGCCATCTCCCGCACGTACCTGGTGCTCAACCTTGTCGGCTCGGCAATTCTGGCGGTCCTCGCGTTGGACGCTGAGCAGTGGGGTTTCGTCCTGCTTGAGACGGTTTGGGCCGCGGTTTCAGCCTGGAGCCTCGTGCAGGTGCTTCGTGGCCGGCCGCCAACCCTGGCGCCCTGATCACGCGGCGCGCTACTTTGCCTGCGTTGCCCGCTAGCGCCCTGACCACACTTGCCGCTCAGCTTCGCGCCGAGGATTCGGTGATCTCGCCACACGTGGTCGACCCGAGCGCCAGCGCAGCGCTCGGCGAACTCGCCGCTGCCGGGCCGGGCGCTGCCGCTGACCCGGCGGCTTACGCGCTGGTGATCGAGTCGATTCGCGAGGGCTACCTCCTGCATTACGGCGAGCCGCGCGTTGTGCGGAGCGACGACCCCGACCTGCGCCTGCTGGCCGGCGACTACCTCTACGCCGTCGGGCTCGAACGCCTTGCCGGGCTCGGCGATCTGGATGCCATCCGCGAGCTCTCGGACCTGATTGCGCTGGGCGCGCAGCTAGCCGACGAGAGCGAGGCTGACGGTCCTCCACGCGCGGCGGAGGCGCTTTGGCTCGCCTCGGCCCTGGGAGTCGGATTGGCCGACGGCGCCTTCCTCGATGCCGCGCGAAGGGCGATCATGAGCGGTCAGATGGAAACGGTTATTGCTCCGAATGGAACAGCGTTCGCCCTGGCTGAGCGCGCCGGGATCGGCGACGCGCTCATCGAGGCCGCGCACGCAATAGACTTCCGGCGCTCTCAGGGCACGTGATTTTGGCTACTTCTGGCGACACCCCAAACGGACCCGGCGGCGGCAGCTCCGCCGACGACAACCCGAAGCCCCCCGGGTACTTCGAGGGCGAGTCGATGACCCGCCGCAAGGCCTTCGTTGTTGGCGGCCAGGCGCTGGGCGGGCTTGCGGGCGCCGCCGTCGCGCTTCCGGTTGTCGGGTTCGCGGTGGCCCCGATCCTGGAGACTCCGGATGAGATCTGGAGCGCGGTCGGCAACCTGAACGACTTTGACGATGAGAGCTATACGGCCGTCATCAAGACCATTCGAAGCGGGATCGGCGAGGCGGGCAAGACCACCGTGTACGTGCGACAAGGTTCGGCTGCCCTGGACGAGGATCCCGCTTCCTACATCGCGATCTCGACACGGTGCGCGCACCTGGGCTGTCCGGTGCGCTTCTTTGAGGCCGCCCGCACGTTCATCTGCCCCTGTCACGGCGGCGTCTATGACTTCGAGGGCAAGGTAATCGGCGGACCCCCCGTCCGTCCGCTCGACCGTTTCCAGACTCGCGTCGCCAACGGCAAGGTCGAGGTTGGTCCGCGCTTCAGCGTCACCGCCGACCTCGAGCCGGTCCGCGCGCGTGATCCCGGCGAGTTCACGGGCGGCATTTGGGAGTACCTGTACCCACCCCGTCCTTCGACCCCGGCAGCACCGTAGGAACCCCGCATGCCCAAGATTCCCGCCGCCCTGATTCCACCGCCACTGCGCAAGCCGGCCAAGCCGGGCGCAGCCAACGGCGTTGATCCGATGGAGAAGCTGAAGGACGCCCCCGCCGACCTCGTCGGCTGGGTGGATGAACGCACCGGGGCGACACCGTTTTTGACCGGGATGCTCTTTCGCAAGGTCCCGAAGGGAACGAACTGGTTCTACACGCTCGGTTCGGGCACGCTCTTTGCGTTCGTCGTGCAGGCGTTGACCGGCGTCTTCTTGGCGATGTACTACACGCCGTCTCCGGTTGAGGCCTACGCCTCGATCACGCACCTGACGAATGACGTCTTCCTCGGCGAGTTCGTTCGCGGCATGCACAAGTGGGGCGCCACGGTGATGATCATCCTGATCTTCCTGCACATGGGCCGCACCTTCTTCTTTGGCGCCTACAAGTACCCGCGCGAGCTCAACTGGGTGATTGGCGTGATCCTGATCGTCCTGACCCTCGTGATGGGTCTCACCGGTTACCTGCTGCCGTTCGACCAGCGCTCTTATTGGGCGACGATCGTCGCGATGAACATCAACGGGACGGGACCGGTCGTCGGCCCCTACCTCGCCGACTTCCTGCGGGCCGGCGCCGAGTTCGAATCGACGACGCTGTCGCGCTTCTATGCGCTTCACATGCTGCTGGTGCCGGGCGCGATCATCGCGCTGATCGGCGCCCACCTCTACCTCGTGGTCAAGCTCGGCACGACCGCCCCGCCCTGGGTGCGCGCCGAGACGAAGCCAAAGTCATTGCGTACGGAGAAGGTCTGATGCCCGGGGCGCGACCATGAACAGGGAAGAGAAGGAGGCTTACCTCCGCGAGTACGAGGTCCTGAAGAAGAAGGGCAAGCCGTTCTTCCCCTACGCAGTTGCCAAGGACTCGGCGATGTTCCTGATCGTCGTCGGCGTGATCATGGTCATGTCGCTCGTTTTGGGCGCCGAGCAGGGACCGAAGGCCGACCCCACAACGACCACCTACACGCCCCGCCCCGAGTGGTACTTCTTCTTCCTGTTCGAGCTTCTGCGCGTGCTGAAGCCGCCGGAGCTGACGCCGCTCGCGACGATCGGAATCCCGACCTTCTGTCTCGTGCTGCTGTTGTTGCTGCCGTTTTATGACCGTAACCCGGAGCGCGATCCACGCAAGCGGCCGGTGGCGACAATCGCCGGGATCATGACGATGATCGCGATGGCCTACCTGACCTTCCTGGGCGCTGAAGCCGGATCACCGACGGAGATCGAGCTGCAGGTGGCGCCGCAGTACGAGGAGGGCAAGTTGGCGGTGGCCGGACAGGGCTGCCTCGGCTGTCACAAGATTGGTGAGAACGGCAACACGCTGGGGCCAGACTTGACGGAGATCGGGTCCAAGCTGCCGGCAAACGCGATCGAGCGGACGATCCAGATCGGCCCAAGCTTCATGCCGGCCTACGACCTGCCTGACGATCAGCGCAAGGCGATGGCCGCGTTCCTCGCCTCGCTCGACTAGCGGCCAATGCCGGACGCCAAGCCCTCCCGTTCGTCGGAGGAATTCTCGAGCCAGGTTCGCGGCATGTTCGACCGGATCGCCGGCGTGTACGACCTGATGAACACAACGATGACCGCCGGCCTTCACCACGGCTGGCGCGAGCGCGCCGCGGACCGGGCGTTGCTTGAGCCGGGAGACAGTGCGCTCGATCTTTGCTGTGGCACGGGCGACCTGACGCTTGAGCTCAGCAAGCGCGTCGTCCCCGGTGGGCGAGTCATCGGCGCCGACTTCTCAGAACGGATGCTGGATCTCGCCCGCGCAAAGGCGGGGGGGCGGGGCGTCGATGCGGTCAGCTTCGAGTGGGCCGACGCGCTCGAGTTGCCGTACGACGATGGTGAGTTTGATGCCGTCACCGTTGGCTTTGGGGTTCGCAACCTTGCCGACCTGGCCGCGGGAATCCGCGAGATCGGGAGAGTCCTGAAGCCAGGCGGTCGGTTGGTGATCCTCGAGATCACGCAGCCGACCAAGCCACCGCTCTCGACGTTCTTCGGCGTCTGGTTTGACCACCTGGTGCCGCTGCTCGGCAAGGTCGCGGGCGACGCGGAGGCCTACTCGTACCTGCCGGAGTCAGTGCGGAGCTTTCCGCCGCCCGAGGGCTTGGCCGAGATCATGGACGGCTCAGGCTTCGATCAGATTCGCTACACCGTGCTTGCGGGCGGGATCATCGCGATCCACTCTGGGCATCGCGCCTCCGCCTCGTGAACCGCACCAGCGTTCCACCCCCCGTAACCCAGGCGATGGACGCCGCCCAAACTTGGCTGCCCAGCCTGATGGCTCAGGTCGAGGATCGCCTCGCGGAGTTGATCGCGGGCCATGGCCAGGCGCTGGCGGCCGACGCCGGCGAGACGCTACGCGCCGGCGGCAAGCGGCTTCGGCCGATGCTGGTCTTGCTGTGCGCAGGACCCAAAGCCGGTGATTCGGCCCTGCGGGCGGCGGCGGCAATCGAGCTGGTGCACATGGCGACGCTCGTCCACGATGACGTGCTTGATGCGGCGCCGCTTCGCCGCGGGCTGCCGACGGTGGTTGCCAGCTCTGGGCGTGGCCGCGCAACGGCGGTTGGCGATCTGCTGCTTTCGCGCGCGTTTGCGGAGCTTTGCTCCAGTGGCGCGGCGGCGCGGCTTCAGGTCGGCCTGCTGGCCCGCGCCTCCGTGGGATTGGCAAAGGGCGAGCTGGCCCAGCGTCGGGACGCGTTCAATCTTGGGATCGGCGCGGAGCGCTACCTGGCCCGGTGCGCGTTGAAGACCGCGCGACTCTTCGAGTGCGCCTGCCTGATCGGCCGCTCCCAGCCAGATCCCGCAGCCGCCGCACTCCATACCTTCGGTCACCAGATCGGTCTGGCCTTTCAATTGCTGGACGATGTACTCGACGTGGCAGGGCCGCCCGAGCGCACCGGCAAGGCGCTTGGCACTGACCTGCTTGACGGGACTGTGACGATGCCGTTGATTCTCGCGCTGGAGCGCGACAGCGCCCTCGCCAAGCTGGATCTGCGTTCGCTTGACGCCGCCACAGCCGCCGCCGCCTGCGGCGCGATCGCCGCCACCGGGGTACTCGATGAGGTCCGGGCGGATGCGCGCGCTCGGGTCGAGCAGGCAAAGGATGCGCTGTCATCGTGCCCGGACCTCGACGCCGCCCAGCGGGACCTGTTGTCGCTGGTCGCCGACGGCGTCGTTGAGCGCTACGCCTGACCTAGAAGTCCTCGGGCAGGATTCCGTCGCACTCGAGCGCCTCCGCGAAGCGGGCTATGCGCTCCTCCAAGTTGGCCCGGGCCAGGCGGTCCAGGTTCTCCAGTAGCACTTCGGTCGCCGCTTCAAGCGCATCGTCGAGGCGCTCAACGGCCTTGGCGGAATACACGCCGCCGCCGTGCCACTCGCAATCGGGGCAGCGCAAGGCGACGCGCCACGCCGTCGCGCCCGCGGGAGCCCACTCCAGCGGGTGGACGAGCCTGCCGCCGCAGGCCGGGCAGACGGTGAGGTCGTCCCGGGTCCGCTTGCAAGGCAGCTTCTCTGGCTGGCGCGATTGGCCAAGCTCCTGCTCAAGGGGTAGCGCCGGGCGCTGGTATCGCGATGCTGTCGGCTCGAACTCCGGCATCCTGGCTTTGGTATCGGCCCGATAGCCGCCGAGCTTGAAGGGTGCCGGGGGAGCCGCCGAATTCGCGACTAGACTGCGCCGCCGTGGTTCTCTCAGACCGCCAGATTTCGGAACAGCTCGAGAGCGGGGGGATCGTGATCGATCCGCTTGGCGAAGGCTGCATTCAGCCCTCGTCGGTAGATCTCCACGTCGATCGGCTGTTTCGGGTGTTCCGCAACGACACCACCCCGTATATCGATCCAAAGCGCGCGCAGGAGGATCTGACGGAACTCGTCGATGTCGCCGACGACAGCTCCTTCATCCTGCATCCCGGCGAGTTCGTCTTGGGTTCCACGCTTGAACGGGTGGCGCTGGGCGACGACCTCGTGGCGCGGCTTGAGGGCAAGAGTTCACTCGGCCGCCTCGGCCTGCTGATTCACAGCACCGCTGGATTCGTCGACGCGGGCTGGGACGGCCACCTGACGCTTGAGCTTTCGAACGTTGCGAACCTGCCGATCGCGATCTACCCCGGCATGAAGATCGGCCAGATCTCCTTCCTGCAGATGACGTCGAAAGCCGCCAACCCGTACGGCAGCAAGGGCACCGCCTCCAAGTACAAGGGCCAGCAGGGCCCGACCCCCTCGCGGTACTACCTGAACTTTCCCGAGGACGAACGCAAGAAATAGGTCCACGAGCGAATTTGTGATCTGAATGTGCCCTTCGGCGCGTTACCATCTGATGAGATGCCGAATATTGGACCACTTGAGCTCGCAATCGTCCTGATCATCGCGCTGGTCATCTTTGGCCCAAAGCGCCTGCCCGACCTGGGGCGCTCCCTTGGTTCCGGCATGCGTGAGTTCAAGGACTCAATCTCGGGCAAGTCGGACGAAGAGAAGACGCTCGAGGAGACCAAGCGCGAGCTGACGGAGCAGTCGCCCGCGACCACGGCCGAGCCGGAGGCAAGCGCTGAGCCTGTCGACGCGGACGTCGTCGGCGAGTCCCAGGGCTAGTCGCCCGGGACCGAACGGCCGGGGACGCTGGTCTTGGCACGCCTGAAATCAGCCGACTTCGATGAGCGCATGACGCTCGTTGAGCACCTCGACGAGCTGCGCTCACGGATCATCGCCTCCGGCATCTTCTTGCTGTTGGCGGTCGCCTTCTGCTTTTGGCAGGACAACGAGATCCTGGACATCGCGAACGAGCCATTGCCCCCCGGGTACATGCCCGTCACGCTGAGCCCGACCGAACCGTTCTTCACCACGATCAAGCTGTCGTTTTACGGCGGCCTGCTGCTGGCGTTGCCGGTCCTCCTCTACCAGACGTACGCGTTTTTGCTGCCGGCGTTTGCGCCCGGCGAGAAGCGGCTCGTGCTGCCGTTCCTGCTGAGCGTCCCGGTCCTGTTTATCGGCGGCGCGGTCTTCGCCTACTTCGTCGTCATGCCGACCGCCCTGAAGTTCCTGCTGGGCTTCAATGCTGACTTCTTCGACATCCAGATCCGGGGCTCCGAGTACTACGGGTTCTTCGTTCTCACCCTGATCTCGGTAGGGATCCTGTTCCAGATCCCGGTGGCGGTGCTCGCCGTCTGCCGTCTGGGAATCGTGACCCCCGAACAACTCACTGCGAATCGCCGCTACGCGGTGTTGATCATCGCCATCGCGGCGATGCTCCTCCCAGGCACAGATCCCGTCACGATGCTCATCTCGATGGCGCCGCTGTATGCCCTGTTTGAGTTCTCCCTGATCCTGGCCCGAGCCTTCGGGCGGCCGCCCGACTAGGCTTGCGCGTCCATGCTCTTCGACCTTTCAAGCCCTGGCCGCAAACGCGTCGTTCGCGTTGTCTACGGCTTCCTCGCCGTGATCTTCGGGGGCGGCTTCGTTTTGTTCGGGGTCGGCACTGACGCGGGCGTGGGCGGCCTCTTCGACGGCCTCTTCGGCGACAACCAGTCGAGCTCGACCGCATCCCAATACGAACAGCAGGTCGAGGACGCGGAGAAGAAGCTTGAGGACGACCCGGAGAACTCCCGTGCGTTGACCGACCTGATCCAGTATCGGTTCCTCTCAGGTCAGGCCCAGCTTTCGTATGACGAGGCCACGGGCCAGCCGGTCGGCCTGACCGAGGATTCGCGCGGCGAGTTCGAGCGGGTCGTCGAGGCGTGGCACACCTACCTTGACGCGGACCCCAAAAAGATCCAGGCTTCAACCGCCTCGAACGCGGTCAACTCGTATCGCTTTCTCGGCGACACCGAGGGCGCCGCCAACGCCCAGCAGGTCCTGACCAAGAGCGACCCGAGCACCTCCAGTTACGCGGCGCTGGCAAACCTCCGCTATTTGGACCTCGACCTTGCGGCAGGCGATGCGGCCAAGGCGAAGGCACTGGCCGATGCCAAGCCGGGGATCGCCAAGCAGATCACGACGCAGCTTGATGCGCTGCGCCGCCAGGTCGTCAAGTTCAAGAAGGAACAGAAAAAGCAGCCTGCGCAGGGTGGGGAGGGCGGCGAGACCCTCGGTAACCCGTTTGGTGGCCTTGGCACGGGCGGCCTGACCGCGCCGGCTCCGTAGTCAGCGGGCAGGCGCCGTCGCTGACTAAGTTCCGCCCCGGCCCTCGCTATTGTCCGCGCAGCATGGACCGTGCCCGGGACTCAAAACCCCAGGCTTGAGATGACGGATCATCCCACCACCGCCGACTCACCTGGGGAGCACACTGATCTGCCTTCGCTGATCGCAGCGCTTAAGGCGCGGCTCGGCGGCTCGATTGATGGCGATCTCGCGGCGCTTCTTGGCGAGCTGGCCGCGGCCGCAGCCGCGGCCGCGGTTGGCCCTCCCCAGACAGAGGCTGCCGTACAGGCCGAGTTCCAGGCTGTGGTGGATGAGCACCACCGGATGCTCCGCACGCTCGCCCACGAGGTGCGAAATCCGTTGACCGCCGCTCAGATGCTGCTTGACCAGCTCGCCGGAACCGACGAAGCCGTTACCGGGCACGAACTCGACGAGGCCGCCCGCAAGGATGCGATTGACGCTCGAAGTTGCGTCGCGGAAGCCTTGAACATCGTCGCCGGGCAGCTTGAGATGGCGAGCTTGGAGCATGCGCGCAGGGTGGAACCGCGCCCTGCTTTCACGAGCGTCCCCGACCTGCTTGACGGTGTCAGTTCCGTGGTCGGATCGCGACGTGCCGACGACGACGTTCAGGTTTTGTTTGCCTGCGATCCCGATTTGCCGTTGCTGACGACCGACGGATACCTCTTGACCCAGGTCTTGAGGAACCTGGTTGGCAACGCCCTCAAATTCACCGACGCAGGCACGATCGCCGTGCGTGCCTCCCTCGACGCGGATGGCGATGAGGTCCGAGTGGCGGTCACCGATACCGGGATCGGCATCGCGGCAGCTGATCGTGAACGTGTGTTCGCCGAGTTCGCCCAGGTCGAGTCTGCACAGCGGGGGCGACGCCACGGGACCGGGCTTGGCCTCGCAATTTCCCGCGACCTGGTCGCGGCGATCGGCGGCCGGATCGAGCTCCAGAGCGCGGTCGGCGTGGGCTCCACGTTCACGGTGGTCCTGCCGGTCCGCCAGGCGTCGGCGACCACCGAAGATGCCTCGCTACCATCCCCGCCCCGGGCCGTTAGCTCAGTTGGTAGAGCAGGAGACTCTTAATCTCAAGGTCGAAGGTTCGAATCCTTCACGGCCCACTTTCACCGGCATCAACAGGCGCGGCGTTGATCGCTGGAATTGCGCGATCCCCGTGCGACGACCTAACCGGACTTGACCTTTTCGCCCTCGGCGGGCTCCAGCCCGGGCTCGGAGTGCGCCGCCCGGTCTTCGTAGGCGGCGCGCGCCTTGGGGTCAGCGTTCCAAAGCACCTGATCGGCCTTCAGCGCCCGGGCGATCGCCTCCCGCCCGCGGCGGGGCATCAGCGTCATCACGCGGGCGATACTGGCTGAGACCTTCGGTACCCAGACGTCGAACTTCGGCCGCTCGAGCGCATCGACGATCGCGTCGGCGACGTCGGACGGCTCCGAGATCTTGACGCCGCGGGCCTCGACCAGGCCGGAGCCAAGCTCCGTATTGACAACGGCGGGCATCACGCACGAGACCTCGACGCCGGTGTCGCGTAGCTCCGCCCGAATTGCCTCCGAGAGGCCAACGACCGCATGCTTCGTGGCGCAGTAGGTCGCGCCGCCGGGGAAGCCACCCTTGCCCGCCTGCGAAGCGATGTTGACGATGTGCCCACTCTGTCGGCGAACCATTGCCGGCATGACCAGCTTGCTGCCAAAGATGACCCCGTGCAGGTTGATGTCGATCATCCGCTGCGCCGTGGCGTCGGTCTCATCGACGAACGGTCCGATCGGCATAATCCCGGCGTTGTTGATCATCACGTCGATCGGGCCCAGGCGTTCCTCGACCTGGGAGATGAAGTTCTCGAAAGACCCGCGTTCGGTGACATCAAGCTCCAGGGCGATCGTCTCGCCGCCAAGAACTCCCGCCGTCTTTTGGGCGAGGCTGACGTCCAAATCGCCGATCGCGACCCTGCCGCCCTTGGCGACGACGGCGCGGGCAGTTGCCTCACCGATTCCACGAGCACCGCCCGTAATCGCAACGACCTTGCCGACCAGTGAATGCGACTCTCGTGCCATCTGCTGAAACTCCTCGTTGGGTGACCGGGAGGAGGGAGTCTACGACTGGCGCGGCTCGCCCGTTACCTGGTAGCTCAGGTACCAGGCGAGATGGCGTGCGGCGCCGATGCCAACGGTCAATGGTGCGAGAATCGTCTTCAAGCCGTGGGCATCGTATACGTGGGGTAGGCGCCAACGCGGCATAGGGGTCCATCGGCCTGTCCGAGCGAGGGCTTTAGCTTTATGGGCGTGAAAGCCCTGATCGCCGGCGACCTCAACGCAGCCACAGCCCTGGCGTCCGGGCTCGTCCAATCCGGCCTCGATGTCGAGCACGATCCGAGTCTTGACGGCGCTGAGGGGCGGGATGCCAGCGCCATCGCCCTGGGCGTCCGCACGCTGGAGCGCCGACTCGCCGAATTCGAACCCGCGATCGCCGTCGCCGTTGGAACTGGGGATTTCGCCCTGGCCCTCGCGCTCGGCGCCGCCAAGCTTGGAATTCCCCTGGTTGGTTGGCCTGGGCCCGATCGCGCGGTGGCTCCGCCGGACCTCGCAGACGCACGAATTATCGCCCAACTTGCCGAAGTGGACGCCGGCGCGACCGCGTCCGACGGCGATGCGACCGCGGCCGCAGCCCGGATCCGGGAATGGGCGGACCTACACTTGAGCGCATGAAGGTCGGAGTCATTGGGCTCGGCTACGTCGGGTTGCCACTCGCCGTCGCCTTCGCCGAGGCGGGCGCCGAGGTGCTCGGCATCGACGTCTCCGAGGAGACGGTGGCCACGCTTGGCGCGGGCGAGAGCACGATCGAGGACATCGAATCCGGGCGGTTAACCCCCCTCGTCGGCCACTCCCTGACGGTGGCCAGCGATTCCGCGGGCCTGGCGGAGTGCGACGCGATCGTGATCTGCGTTCCGACCCCGCTCGCCAATCAGCGCGAGCCCGACCTCACGTATGTGGACCAGGCCGCGGCGACGATCGCCGGGATCATTCGCAAGGGTCAACTCGTGGTGCTCGAATCGACCACGTATCCCGGCACGACCCGCGAGCGCCTGGCCCCGGCGATTGCGAAGTCGGGTCTTGTAGCCGGCTCCGACTTTCACATCGCCTTCTCGCCGGAACGGATCGACCCTGGGCGGACGGATCACACGATCCGCACGACGCCAAAGGTCGTCGGCGGCCTGACGCCTAAGTGCCTTGAGCGCGCTGTCGCGCTCTACGAGGTGATCTGTGACCGGGTGGTCAGCGTCTCAACCCCCGAAGCGGCCGAACTCGCGAAGCTTCACGAGAACATTTTTCGCTCCGTCAACATCGCGCTCGTCAATGAGCTGGCGATGCTTGCGGATCGGATGGGAATCGACATCTGGGAGGTCGTCGATGCCGCGGCAACCAAGCCGTTCGGCTTCATGAGCTTTGAGCCCGGCCCCGGGATGGGCGGGCACTGCCTGCCCATCGATCCCTTCTACCTCGCTTTCAAGGCCCGCGAGTTCGACGTGCCTACCGAGTTCATCGAATTGGCCGGCCGCGTCAACCAGCAGCAGCCGCGCTTTTGCGTCGAGTTGGTGACCCGCGCGCTAAACGACGCGGGCCGGTCGGTGAAGGGCTCGAGCGTCCTCCTGCTGGGCGCCTCCTACAAGGCCGGCATCGGGGACATGCGCGAGGCGCCAGCCCTGAAGATCGCAAAAATGCTGCGCGACCTCGGCGCCGATGTTTCCTACCACGACCCCCACGTCCCGGAGGTGCCCGAGCTCGAACTTCGGTCGGTCGATCTTGACGCCGGCCTTTCGGCCTGCGACGTTGCCTGCGTGGTCACCGCCCATCCGCAGATCGATTACACGAGGATCGTCGCGGAGGCCCCGTTGGTGGTTGATTTCCGGGGCGTCACCCGCGGCATCGAGGCTCCAAACCTCATCCGGCTGTGATCGGCGAACGCTCTCAATCCGATGCCTTGGAGTACGGCGACCGCGTTACGGTCGGACTTGCGCTTGCAGCGGCGGGTACCGCCGGGGCGCTCGTCGCGGGCCAGTTTTGGAAGTTGGTCGCTCGCCGGGCACACGAGGCGGCGGTTGACCCCGAAGTGCTGCCCGCGGCCACCGTCTTTGAAACGGCCGAACACGCGCTAACCCATACCCAGCACGCCACGCAGGACACGCTCGTGGTCGCGGTCGAGGGATACGCCGCAACATCGCGACACGAAACGATTCTGTTTCACCTTCTGTCGGGCTTTCTGGGTGCCTTTGCGCTGGCCCGGATCTCGACGTGGGGGATGCGGTCAGGCTGGTGGCCTCTGGGCAACGTCAACGTGGGGGGCCGCCACATCCATCACTTCGTCCCCGGGATCCTGCTGGCCTTTGGCGCCGGCGGCGCGGCCCTCTTTACGCGGGATGAGACGCTGGAAAAGACGTTGGCGATTCCCTTCGGGGCTGGCCTTGGGCTGACGCTTGACGAGGCGGCGCTCCTGCTCGACCTGCGCGACGTCTACTGGACCCGCGAGGGGGTCTTGAGCCTCCAGGTGTCGCTGGCCGCAGCGGCGCTGATGGGCGGCACCGTCCTGGCATTGCGGATCCTTCGTCGGGGCGAGGAGCGCGCCATCGAGCACGGCGCCATCCCCGCCTACCCCGGCGTCACGGCCTAGCGACGGACCGCGTAGCGAGCGAAGAGCTCACCGGTTTCAGGCTCGCAAGCCAGCCACGCGAGCTCAAGCGGGCGCTCGGCCTCCGAGAGGCCGGCAACCAGCCCGGGCCCCTCGCCGCCGCCCAGCTTGGCGGCGCGGGTGGTGAAGAGCTCATCGGCGACCCCGCAACCGAGCAGTTGTGCGTGCAGGTGGGCGCCGCCCTCGCAAAGCAGCGAGCGGATACCCAGTTCGGTGCGAAGGTGCTTAAGCGCGGCGGGGAGATCCACGGCTTGTTCGTGATGAACAACGGTCACCTTTGCCGCGGTCTCAGGGGGAGCTGACGTGCTGGCGGTGTAGATGACCACCTCGGCGCCCTCATCTGTAAACAGCGGAGCGTCCCAGGGCAGATCGAGGCGGCCGGAAACGATCACGATCAGCGGTTCGGGCCGCAACCCCGCATCCTCGCGGCGCTTTCGCTTCGCTTGGTCGTCGCCGATGCGCCCGTAGCGCTCCGCCCGCATCGTTCCCGCGCCGATCATCACCGCATCAACCCGGGTTCGAAGCCCGACGAGCAACTCGGTGTCGCGATCGCTGCCGATTGACCCCGAGACCCCCCCGATGGTGGTTCGCCCGTCCACCGTCAGTGCGAAGTTGGTGAGTACCCGAGGCCGGTCATCAGGGGCGTCGTCGCCGGGGCGGAGCTCGGCTACGAGTTCCGCAACGGTGATGTCCCTGGCTGGCTCCGGTAGCAGCAGACGCATCCCAGCAAAGTACCCGTCGGCGCAGGGGCGCGCCGGCTGATCTACGGTTTCGCGGATGACTTCGCCGGTTCGGACCATTCTCTGTTCGGCCTTGCTGGCGGCGCTTGTCGGCAGCACACCCGCTGGCGCTGCGCCGGCAGCCGACGCCGGCAGCCTCAAGGCTCGGGTGGGCGCCGACCCGTGGCGACTCGAACTGCGGGGTGCCGGCGGCAAACCCCTTCTCGAGCAGCACCCCGGCACCGGCACCGGCGCGACGGGCCGGCTTGGCTTCAGAACGGCGTCGGGTTGGCACCGGGCCACCCACGTCGTCTCTGCGAGCCGGAGCGATGCGGGCTATTCGGCAGTTCTGGCCACGACGGACCCTGTTCGGCAGATCGAGCTGGAGCTGAGCGCGACGGGGGAGGGCGTGATCGCGATGCGCGCCCACCTCATCGGCCCCGCGGTTGACGTTGAGGCGATGGGCATCGGCTTCGTCGCCCCGGACGACGAGCGCTACCTCGGCTTCGGCGAGCGCTCCAACGCCGTTGACCAGGCGGGCGGGACGATCGAGAACTACGTGGCTGACGGTCCCTACCAGGAGGTCGAGTACGCAGGCATCTCAGCGTTCGTGCCGCCCTGGGGATTGCGGGACGGCCGCCAGGACGCGACGTACTTTCCAATCCCGTGGCTCTTGTCGAGCCGCGGATACGGGGTTTTGGTGGATAACCCGGAGACGTCAACGTTTCGACTCGGAAGCGATCAGTCGGGCGCCTGGAGCGTCGAAGTCACCAAGGCACCGCCGGGCGAGGTCGGCGCCGAATCAGCACCTCCCGTAACGGACCTCAGGCTTCGTTTCTTCGCCGGGCCCAGGCCCGCGGACGCGCTGCGCCGATTCAGCGCCGCGGTCGGCAGGCAGCCCAAGACGGCTGCCCCGTGGGTCTTCGGGCCGTGGTACCAGCCCGGCAATGTCGAGGCGGATCTGGCCACGCTCCGTGCCGCTGACGCCCCCGTCTCGGTCGTTCAGACCTACACGCACTACCTGCCGTGTGGCGCCCAGTCCACGCCCGCCGAGCGCGAGCGAACCGGGACCGCGCACCAACTCGGGGTCGCAATCACGACTTACTTCAACCCGATGGTCTGTACCAACTACGAAGACGCCTACGAGCCGGCCCAGGCGGCCGGTGCGCTGACCCGCACAGCGGCTGGAAATCCCTACACCTACCGCTATGGAGCCGATGTCGATGACCTGTTTGTCGTCGGTCAGTACGACTTCTTCCGCGCGGCGGGTCGGGAAGCCTACGCCGAGCGCCTGGGCGAAGCGATCGACGACGGCTACGACGGCTGGATGGAGGATTTCGGGGAGTACACGCCGCTCGATTCGGTCTCCGGCGATGCGACCGACGGCGCCCGCGCGCACAACGAGTACGCCCGCCGCTACCACTGCGCCGCCTGGGACGCGGTGCGTGGGCAGCCACGCCCGATCGTTCGCTTTCAGCGCTCCGGCTGGACCAACGCCGCCCGTTGCGCGCAGGTGGTCTGGGGCGGCGACCCCACGACGGGCTGGGGCTTTGACGGCCTGCGCTCGGCCCTGACCCAGGCGCTCAGCGCAGGCAGTTCGGGCATTGGTATCTGGGGTTCGGACATCGGCGGCTTCTTTGCACTTGGCTCCAACTCGCTGAGCCCGGAGCTGCTCACCCGTTGGGTCCAGCTCGGGGCCTTTTCAGGCGTCATGCGAACGCAGCGAAACGGTGTCGCGCTGCCGCCCCGTAGCCGCCCCCAGGTCACCGACCCCGATCAGATCTCAAACTGGCGCCGCTATGCCAAGTTGCGAACTCAGCTCTATCCATATCTGCTGGCGGCCGAACGGCAGTACCGCGCTCGCGGCCTGCCGCTGATGCGCCACCTGATGCTTGCCTATCCGGGGGACCGGACCGCCGGGGGCATCGAGGATCAGTTCATGCTGGGCAGAGACCTGCTGCTCGCCCCGGTTCTGGATCCGCAGACGAGCGAGCGCCCGGTGTACTTGCCTCGGGGTCGGTGGGTTGACTTGTGGCGCTCCGCCCGCTACCGCGAGGGCGACGGCGCCCTGCGGCTGTTGGGCGCGCGGACCCTGCGCGGCAAGCGCGAGAAGACGCTGCCCGCGCCGTTGGAGGAAATCCCGTTGCTGGTGCGCGCAGGGTCGGTCCTGCCGCTGCTTCCGGCGGGCGTCGACAGCCTGGCCTCATACGGCGCCAACCAGCCCGGGCTCACCCGCCTTGACGATCGGCGGCGACGATTGGAGCTGATCGCGTTTCCGCGCGGCAAGCGCACCTCGCGCTTCGGGCGACGGGGGGCGCTGCACTCAAGGCTTGCTCGTGGGACATGGCGGCTTCGGGTCCGCTCCGACCAGCGCCTTCGCGTGACCGTTCAGGCCGCGCTGCCCAAGCGGCTCCCCGCCGCCTGCGGCGTGCTGGTCAACGGCCGACGCCTGCCGCGCGCCAGGTGGTCCGTTGGCGCTGCGACCAAGGTCCTGAGGGTGCGGTTCGCCGCGCGCCCGGGAGCCGTCCTTTCCGTCGCGACGAAGTGCCGCTAGGCGCTGTCTTCAATCTCACTCAGGTGGGCGATGTTGGCCCGATCGTCCGGATCGGTCGATGGTGCGCCCGCAAACCATCCGTCCAGGATCCCGTCAAGCTCGGCCCTTGAAGTCGATTGCAGGCTGAGCGCCAGCACGTTGGCGTCGTTCCAGCGCCGCGCTCCGGCCGCCGTGTCGGCGTCCGCACACAGGGCCGCCCTGACGCCGGCAACCTTGTTGGCTGCGATCGACGCGCCGGTCCCGGTCCAACAGCACACGATCGCCTGATCGGCGCGGCCTTCGGCGACGTCGCGAGCGGCCGCAGCGCTCGCCCAAGCCCAGTCGTCGCGCTCAGATGGGCTCAACGCGCCGTGGGGGATCGGCTCGTGCCCACGGGCACTCAAGGCGTCTGCCAATGCCGTGGCGATGCCCTTGAGCTCGTCGGCTGCGATCGCGATCCGCATCTCTAGATGTCCCAGCCGAAATCCCGCCCGGTCTGGGCTTCGAGCCGCTCGATATCCGGGCGGAACACGGTGGCCAGGCGCTCGCGCAAGTCCGGGTCGAGTTCGGGCTTGGGGGCCTCGCCGCTCGTCGGGTCGTGCACGACCCGTTCGACCAGCCAGCGCATGCGCTCAGGCAGCCGGTCGAAGTTGCGGTCAAGCGCCTTCAGACCCGGCATCCGTACGGCCCTGTCCATCAGCCTGAAGCCTCCGGAGCCCTTGCTGCTGCCCGTCTCCCACTGGCGGCCGAACTGCTCCGATGTGAAGTCGGCGTCCACGCCGGCGAAATCGAAGACGCGGCGCATCGTTCGGTCGCGTTGGCCGCCCAGCTCCTCCCGCGAGACGATCAGGACCCGATCCGCGCCGAACTCCGCCAGGTACGGCTCGGCCTGCATCGCGTAGCGCCCGCGCTGAACGTAGGCACAGCCTGGGTCGGCAACCGCGTCGGGCAGCTCCCGGGTCTCATATCCGCCGCCGACGCTGTGCAGGTAGTGGGAGAGCAGACGGTCGATCGGATGGCGAACCATGTAGATAACCCTTGCTTCGGCGCCGAGCAGCTCGTGCATCCTGGCCGCGACCCCTGCGAAGCGAGGCAGGTTCGTGTAATGCGGCGACGTCTCACCGCGAACCTTCGCCGCTGCCGGGAAGTGCGAGCGATACCAATCGGCTCCAAGTTGCCAGTTCAGTTCAGCGACGAAGAAGTTGAGCTCCTTCGGTCGCGACATCGCGATCTCGGGGTGGAGGTTCAGGTAGTGATGAAGGCTCGTGGTTCCGCATTTGAGTCCCCCGATCACGATCAGGTTGGGTAGCGCCACGCCGCTTCGGGCTCGAATCTTGCGGGTACGCCGCCGCTCAGCGGCGAAGCGCTCATGGGCGCGAGCGACCATGGCCTCGTCGGCCGGGTCCTGCGCCTGGTTCGGCAGCGGCGCGCTCAACGGGACTCCCGGCAGCCGGCTCCGCTGCGGTCAGGAGTCGCGTGCGGGGGCAAGCCCCTCAAGGGGATCTAGCCCTTGGCCCCGAGCTTGGCCGCCGCGTCGCGAAAGGTCTTGGCCTCCGCGGTCGGCTTCTTGCGGCCCTCGAGCTTCTCGCCGTGACGATTGACCCAGATCACAGGAACGTTCATCTTCAGAAGGGGAGCAACGTCGGAGTTGTACCCGGACGCGATGTGAACCCAGCCCTTCTTGGCGCCGAGTCGGCGGGCGCACTCCTTGAAGTGGGCTTCGTCAGGCTTGTAGGAGCGCACCTGCTGGGCCGTGACGACGATGCCCAACTCGGTCCGTAGGTGACGACGCGAGACCCCGAGAAGCTTGTCGTCCACGTTGGCCACGATCCCGACGTCGTAGCGGTTCGCGAGCCGGTCCATGGCCGCGTTGGACTCGCGGAATGGCTGCCAGTAGGCGACCGAGTCGGGGACGAACTGGGCGCGCGACGGTTCAAGCTCCCAGCCAATCTCGCCAGCGACCTTGACGGCGGCGCGCCGAAGTACCTCGGCGTAGAGCTCGTACGAACCGCTCATGATCTCGGCCTGGACCTCAATGAAGCGCGCGAGGAAGGCCGACTCGTCGAGCGACACGCCGTCGCGCTTCGCCTCCTTGCGAAAGGCGTCGGCCAAGCCTTTCTCCCAATCGATCAGGGTGCCGTAGCAGTCTGTGGTCACCCACTTGATGTCTTTGAACTTGGGAAGCGGCATGGAGCGCGGGGATTATGGCAAGGTCAGGATCCGTTCTTATAGGCTGCCGCCCCGCGCCTTCAGCGCGCCGCTCGCATGGACCTACTCGAATACCAAGGCAAACAGCTCTTCAGCAAGCACGGCGTTGCAACGCCGTCTGGCATCCATGCCGTGACAGTTGACGACGCCGTCGCCGCGGCAAACGAGATCGGATACCCCTGCGTGGTCAAGGCCCAAGTGGCGATTGGCAAACGCGGCAAGGCGGGTGGTATCAAGATCGCGGCCGACGAGGCCGAGGCGCGCACGCACTGCGAGGCAATCCTGGGAATGGACATCCGTGGGTTCACGGTCCACGACCTGTGGATCGAGAACGCGTCCGACATCGCAAACGAGTACTACGCGTCGGTAATCCTCGACCGGTCTGAGAAGAAGCTCCTGGCGATGCTCTCGCGAATGGGCGGAATGGACGTTGAGGAGATCGCCGAGTCGGATCCGGCCGCGATGGTCAAACGTCACATCGAGCCCGGCGCTCCGCTCGACATCGAGATCGCCCGCGAAGTTGCCCACGAGGCCCAGATCGACGAGGACGTCGTCGATGGCGTCGCCGCGATGCTCGTTCAACTCGGCGAGGTAGCGATCGCGGAGGACGCGACGCTGATCGAGATCAACCCGCTGATCGTCACGGCCCAGCGCGACGTGGTGGCACTCGACGCCAAGATCACGATCGACGGCAACTCGATGTTCCGGCATGACGAGCTCGCCGGTTTCGTTGACAAGTCGGCGCAGGACCCGCAGGAGGCGATGGCCAAGGAAAAGGGGCTCACCTACGTGAAGCTCGATGGCAACGTTGGCGTCCTCGGCAATGGCGCCGGCCTTTGCATGTCGACCCTGGATGTGGTCGCCCAGGCCGGGGGTGAACCCGCGAACTTCCTCGACGCCGGTGGCGGCTCCAAGGCGGAGGCGATCGTCGATGCGCTTGAGGTAATCACGTCCGATTCCAAGGTCACGGCCGTGCTGTTCAACATCTTTGGCGGCATCACGCGCTGCGATGAGGTCGCAAAGGGGATTATCGAGGCGACGCGCCAAATCGGGCTCACACTGCCGCTGGTCGTGCGGCTCGACGGCACCAACTCCGAGGAGGGCCTGGCGTTGCTTGCCGAAGCCGGGCTCGACAACCTCCACAACGAGAAGACGATGCTGGGCGCTGCCGCCCGCGTCGTGGAGCTTGCGGGCTGATGGCGATCATTGTTGACAACGAGACGAAGCTGGTGGTCAGCGGACTGACCGGCCGCGAGGGAACCTTTCACGGACTTCGCAACCGCGATTACGGGACCGACCTCGTTGCCGGGGTGACCCCGGGCAAGGGCGGCCAGGATGTTGACGGCGTGCCCGTCTATGACACGATCGCCGAGTCCGTGTCCGAGGCCGGCGCCAACACGTCGATGGTGTTCGTCCCCGCGCGCTTCGCCGCGGCGGCGATCGACGAGGCAATCGATTCGGGCGTCCACACGGTGATCGCGATCACCGAGGGGATCCCCGTTCACGACATGTTGAAGACCTACTGGAAGGCGCGCGATGCGGGCGTTCGCCTGATTGGACCGAACTGCCCCGGCGTCCTCTCGCCCGGCAAGGCCAACGTGGGCATCATCCCCGCTCAGTTCTTCGATCCGGGCCCGATCGGGGTGGTCTCCAAGTCGGGGACGCTGACCTACCAGATCGGCAACGAGCTAAAGCAGGCGGGAGCCGGAAACTCGTCGATTGTCGGGATCGGCGGCGACCCGATCGTCGGCTCGGACTTCATCGACGTACTGACCCTTTTCGAGGCGGACCCGGAGACGGAGATGATCGTGATGGTTGGCGAGATCGGCGGCGACGCCGAGGAGCGCGCAGCCGAGTTCATCGCCGAAAACGTGACCAAGCCCGTCGTTGGGTATATCGCCGGATTCACGGCGCCGCCCGGCAAGCAGATGGGGCACGCGGGCGCGATCATCTCGGGCTCCTCGGGTACGGCCCAGGCAAAGAAGGACGCGCTCGAGGCCAAGGGCGTTCGCGTCGGTACGTCACCGACTGAGGCGGCGGAGATCGCCGTCGAGATCCTCCGCGCAGCCTCGTAGCCCGGCCGTCGGTGATCTCAAACCCGCGCGTGGGATTTGTCAAGCTGTCAAATGTGACTGGCAGGAGACGAATGGTCGGTGCCGCGCTTGTGGTGGCGCTTAGCGCGAGTGCTGCGGCGGCGGTCCCGGATGACAACGCTGCGCGGGCGGCGCCGCCGACACCGCCGAACGTGATCGTCATCCAGACCGACGATCAAACGCTCGACACGATGCCGGCGATGGCGCAGACAAACGCGCTGATTGGCGATGCGGGCGCCACCTTCACTCGCAACGTCACGAACTTTCCGCTCTGCTGCCCGTCGCGTGCGACCCAACTCACGGGCCAGTACGCACACAATCACGGCGTCGAGGCCAACGGACCCCCCCGTGGCGGCTACCAGGCCTTCGCCCGCCGCAACAACCTCGCGACCTGGCTTGAGCGGGCGGGCTACCGCGTTGGCCATGTCGGGAAGTTCCTGAATGGCTACGGCGCAAGCGAGGACCGGCCAAGTACTCCCTATGACGACGTCCACGAAGTGCCGCCCGGGTGGACCGACTGGCGGACCACATCGAACCGGGCACGGTTCGGCTACTACGGCTACTACGTGAACGAGTGGTCGGTAAGCGAGGGTGACCGCCTGGGTGAGGTCATCCGGCACGGTCGGGAGGAAGAGGATTATCGCTCCGACGTGACGACGGGTTACGCATTGGAGATGCTCTCCGCCTACCTCGAAGGCGACAGCCCGTTCTACCTCCAGGTTGATTACCTCGCGCCGCACGTTGGTGGAACCGGCGATGGCAACCCCCAACCGCCATACGATTGCGGCCGCGCCCCGCGCCCCGCGCCCCGGCACGCCGACAGCTTCAACGGCGCCCCGCTTGTTCCAGCGAGCGACCCCTCCTTCAACGAGGCCGCCATCGGCGACAAGCGGCCGTCGATCCGCCGCCTGTCCAGGCTGAACAAGGCCGCGGTTGCAAAGCTCACCAAGCGCTACGAGTGCCAGCTTGAATCCCTGCTCGCGGTTGATGAAGGGGTGGCTCAAATCGTGGACATGCTGCAGGAAGTCGAAGGCGCGCTTGACAACACCTACGTCTTTTTCATGTCCGACAACGGGTTCTTCTACGGTGAGCACCGCCTTCTGACCGGTAAGAGCCTGTCCTTTGAGCCCGCCATCCGCGTCCCCCTCCTGGCTCGCGGTCCGGGGATCGAGTCCGGGATCGAGATCGACGAGCTGACCTCAAACGCCGACTTTGCCGCCACGGTCCTCGACCTGACCGGCGCGCGGGCCAAGCGGACGGTGGTGGACGGCCAATCGCTGCTGCCCGCCATTCGCCACCCGGAGCGCAAGACGGGCCGGGAGATCCTGATCGAAGGCGGCGACCACGTTGGGATTCTCACCGATCGCTACAAGCTGTCCCGGTTTCCAAGGCAGCGTGGTTTTCGTGAGCTCTACGACCTGCGCTCAGATCCCCATGAGCTGCGAAATCTCGCCAACCGGCGCGCCTACAGGAAGGTGCTGGACCGTCTGTCGACGCGGCTGAACATGCTGCGCAATTGCGCCGGCAGAAGTTGCAGGAGGATCCCGGAGCTGCGGCAACCATCGAAGCTCGACGGACGGAGGGGCCGCTGCGTCGATCGCCGACTGGTTATCGCGGTCAAGGGCGCCGACGCGCGTGGCGTCGAGTTGGTCAAGATCGCGGTTCGTGGAGTGACCGCCAATCGGGATCGGCGCTTTCCGTTCGTTGCCAGGATCGGGCGCGACGAACTGGGCTCCGGGCGACGCGTCAGGGTGATCACCACGATCGATCTGATCGACGGGCGGCAGATCGTCCGGCGCACGAAGTTCAAGCTCTGCTGAGGCTGGCGCTTCCCTTCCTATACTCGGCCGCCCGATGACCGCCGAGACGATCAGCTTCGCGCGCGGCGCTCCCAGCGCCGACATTCTGCCCGCCGCCGCGGTCCGCGAAGCGGCTGCCCAGGCGCTTGAATCCGACTGGCAGCGCGCCCTCTCCTACGGCACCGGGGTGGGTCACCCGGGCCTGGGCGCCTGGATCGCCGATCTGCACGGGCTGGACCCTGCCCAGGTGATGGTGACCAACGGCTCGATGGAGGCCGCGGCGATCCTCTTTCAGCACACCCTTGAGCCCGGCGACCGAGTGATTGTCGAGCAGCCCTCCTACGACCGCACCCTGCTTTTGCTCGGGCGCGCGGGCGTCGAGCTGGTTGGCGTGCCGCTTGAGGCGGACGGCCTGGACATGGACGCGTTCGAGGCGGCGCTTGCCGCCGGCCCAGTCAAGCTCGCCCATGTCATCCCCAACTTCCACAATCCAGCCGGCTGCACCCTCTCCGGCCCCAAGCGCCAGCGCCTGGTGGACCTGGCGGCCGAGCACAGCTTCACGATCTTCGAGGACGATCCCTACCGGCTTGTGCGATTCGGCGGTGATGAGCTGCCAACGATGCTCTCGCTCGATCAGGCTGGCCGGGTGATTCACGCCTCGTCCTTTTCCAAGACCGTCAGTCCGGGCGTGCGCGTCGGCTACTTGGCGGGCACGGCGGAGGAGGTCGGGCGCCTGGCCAAGCGCGCCGGCGAGACCTACATCTCGCCCAACATGCTCGCCGAGTCGATCGTCTGCGCGCTCTGCGAGTCGGGCGGCCTGGAGCGCAACATCGAGTTCGTCAACGGCGCCCTGCGCGACCGACGCGACGCGCTTGTGGCCGCCCTTGGAGAGCACCTGCCAGAGGCGCAGTTCGTCGTGCCTGAGGGCGGCTACTTCCTTTGGCTGACGCTCGCCGCCGGCGTTAATTCGGCGGCGCTCCTGGCGGCGGCGGCGAAGGAGGGAGTCAGCTTTGTTGCGGGCCCGGACTTCCTGCTCGAAGGCGGCACCAACGCCCTGCGACTCTCGTTCGCAAGCGTTCCGGCCGAGCAGGTTGCCGAAGGCGTGGAACGAATTGCCCGGGCGCTCGCCGGGCTTCGGGCAAGCCGCTAGCCTGCACGGTGCAGCGACTCGAAGCGGCGGCGCTGGAATTTCAAACTGGAGGCAACGATGAGTAAGGGACGCGTCTTTGCGGTTGGAGTGGTTGCGATCTTGGCCTGCAGCGCGATCGCCGTGGCGGCTCCGAAGAACGGGGGCTTTGAGGCCGGCGCCTTCAAGAATTGGAAGACGCAGGGCGGGTCCGAAAACGGACGCTGGTTCGTCTACGAGCGTGGCGATCGACCCAGCGACCTGCTGTCAGTGCCACCGCGCGGCGGCATGGTCGATGAAGACGGAACGCTCCCGAAACCGCCTCAGGGCAAACACGCCGCAGTTGTGGTCCAAAATGGGCCCGGCAGTCGTCTACTTCATCGCAACCTGAGGCTCAAGGAGAACCGGACTATCAGCCTGAGCATGAAGATTTTTTACAAGAACTTCGCCGAGAGTTTCGAGACGCCGAGGACTCTTGATCACACCTCCGAACCCAACCAGCAGTTTCGGGTCGACATCCTGAAGCCGGGCTCACCGATCGACACGATGAAGCGCGGCAGGATTCTTGCGACGGTGTTTCGCACCAAGGTCGGGGACAAACTGAGGCACCCCAAATGGTTCGAAGTCAGTCAGAACCTGACGAAGTTTGCCGGCCAGACGGTGATCCTGCGCCTCGTCGAGGTTGACAACCAGTTCTTCTTCTATACGGGCGTGGACGATGTCAAGTTGACGCAGCGATCCCGTCCAGGTGCTGATCAAGGAAGTGAGCCTTGCCGATGCCGGGCCCCGAGCGACCACAAGCGCAGCGCTGCGGGCCGATCGCGGGCTTCCGCCCCCGACCCCGGCTCGACATACGGGTCAGCTCAGCGGCCGTAGCGGTCGCTGGAGAGAACGAGCTGTTCGGGCAGTGGCGCCCGCGGCTCGGGTGCCGGATCCGCGCGGACGCTGACGGTCTCCGCGACGCTGCGCGAGACGGCGTGCTCGCCGTCGGCTGAGCGAACCACGATCTCGTCTTCGCCGGAGGCCCCAAGTGTGCCCTCCAAGCCGGGGCGCAGCCCAGTCTTCTTCAGGTAGTGCAGAAGCTCCTCTGCCTCGTTCTCAAAACGCAGGATGGTGACTTCAGCTCCCTCGGCCACGTCCGCCAGGAGGACTCCCTGCTCGCGGATGCCCTCGACGATCGGATGCCCGTGGGGGCACGTTGTTGCGTCCCCGATCGCGGCAAGCATCCGCTCCTCGAGAACCGGCGACATCGCGTGCTCCATCCGCTCGGCCTCCTCGTGCACTTCGTCCCAAGGGATGCCGAGAACGTCGGTCAAGAACCGCTCGATCAGGCGGTGGCGGCGAACGATCGCGGTTGCGTGCTCGCGCCCGTGGTCTGTGAAGTTGAGGGCCTTGTCGTCGCCCCTGGTGACGTAGCCGTCACGCTCGAGACGTCCGATCATCTCGTGCACCGTTGGCGGCGAGAGCTGCATGGCCCGAGCGACGTTTGCCCCGGTCATCGGCAGGCCCGCCTCCTCAAGCCAGAAGATGATCTGGAGGTACTCCTCCTCGGCTACCGTTGCGTGATCGTGCGACATCGCTTTCGATCCTAGTGCCCTCGGTGCGATCGTGGCCAAATCAGGGTGAGGCCACCTTGCGCCAGCGCGCTACGGCTCCATCAGGCTCGTGACCACGGCCTCGTAGAACCCGTCGCCCATCGCGCCCTCGGTCACCCGGGCATTGGCAAAGCGGCCGAGGGCGGATCTGACACCCGCGTCGTGCTCGGCGCCGTTGGCGACGCAGAAGAATTGCCCGACGACGCTCGCGGTCTCGACGTCCTCGATGGAATCACCGACCGCGATGCACTCGGCGGGGCCGTAGCCCTTGGCCCGCATGTGAAACTCCACGCCCTTCGCCTTGCTGGCGCCCCCCGGGACGAGGTGGTAGGCGTGGACCTTGCCCTCCACGGCCTCCATTCGGCGCCCGATCGCTCCGTTGTCAAGGAAGCGGAGCCCGTCGTGCCCGTTCTGGCGAAGCAGGTAGTTGGCCGCCTCCGCGTCAACCTTGCCGCGCATGAGCAGCGAGAGCTCGCGTCCCTCGTGCCAAGGCGCGTGCCACTCGAGCCTGGGGGCGAACTCGGCGAAGAGCAACTGGGGAATCCCGGCGGTGTGCATCCGCTCGACCGGGGTTCCGCTCTCGTCGGGCTGCCACTCGCCGGTCAGGTAGGTGCGCTCGCCGTCGATTGCGACTGCGCATCCCGACTCGTAGATGTAGGACGTCTGGCCCATCAGCCGCGAATCGGAGATTGCCTGCGCCTCCCGGCGGCCGGTCATGATCACGACCTCGACGCCGGCGCGGTGGCAGGCCTCGAGCGCCCGAGCCTGGCGCATGCTGAACTCGCCGCTCGGGCCACGGAACAGGCTCGCCATCGGACCGAGCAGGGTTCCGTCCAGGTCGGTATAGACGCAGCGCAAAGGCATTGCCCGCAAACTAGGGCATCGGCCCAGGAGGAGGTCGGGCCGGGGGATAGGTTTGGACGATGAGTGTCTGGCGCCTCGCCGGGGGCCTCGAGCTCTCGTTTCCGCCGCCGCAGGCGGTCGGTGTGGTCAACGTGACGGCGGACTCGTTCTACTCGGGCGCCCGCAGCGTCACCCCGGAGCAGGCGGTTGAGGACGGTCTGCGGTTGGTGGCTGCTGGCTTCGAGATGCTGGACGTTGGCGCCGTCGCCGCCCGCAGCGGGCCGCCGGTGTCGCCCGCCGAGGAGATCGCGAAGCTCGTCCCCGCGGTCGAGGGGCTTGCCATCGGCGCAGGCGTTCCGATCCTGGCGGACACGTTCCAGGTCGAAGTTGCCGCCGCGGCGCTTGACGCGGGTGCCGCCGCGATCAACGACATCTCGGGCGGGAGCGAGGCGATGTTCAAACTTGTTGCCGAGCGGCGCTGCGGATACGTCCTGATGCACATCGAGGGGCCGCCTCGCGAGGACCGCGACCCTCCGGTCTATGACGATGTGGTGTCCCACCAGCGCGAGTACTTCGCCAGGCAGATCGAGCTTGCGGCAAGCCTCGGCGTTGCCCCTGAGGCCATCGCAATCGACTTCGGGCCTGACTTCGACAAGGGGGTGGATGACGGAATCGAGCTGCTCGCCAGGGTCGGAGAGCTGCGCGATCTGGGCCGTCCCGTGCTGGCGGCGATCTCACGCAAGGATTTCCTGGGAGCCGTCGCGGCCGGCTCCTGGAACACCCGGCCCGAGGCCGACGAACGCGGTGCGGCGACCCTGGCCGCCGTCGCGCTGGCGACGGCCAACGGGGCCGAGATGCTGCGCCTCCACGATGTCGAAGCGCTGGATGCGATGCGGATGGCGGCGGCGATCGCCGATGCCTGACGCCAGGATTGATACGGCCTGGCGAAACGTGATCGCCACCGGCGCCGACGACGGGCGCCTCGTCGCGACGGCGTTCGAGAAGTCCCGCGACGCCGTATCCGTTCCGCTGCCTTCCAACCTGCCGCCTGCGCTGATCGATGGCCTCGATCGGGTGGGGATCACCAGTCTATTCGGCCACCAAAACGAAGCCATCGGCGAAATCGCGCAGGGTGACGTGATCGTGACTTCGGGGACCGCGTCGGGCAAGTCGCTTTGCTTCAACCTGCCGGTGGCCGAGACCTTGGCCGCCGATCCGAAGGCACGGGCGCTCTACCTGTATCCAACCAAGGCGCTGGCCCAGGACCAGGCGCGCAAGCTGGCGGCGATGAACCTGCCGTTCATGCGCCAGGCGATCTACGACGGCGATACCCCCAAGGAGGATCGGCCCGGTCTGCGGCGTCGCTCCAATCTGATCCTTACGAACCCCGACATGCTCAACATGGCCGTCCTCCCGCACCACAAGGGATGGGGCGACTTCCTCGCCAACTTGGAATGGGTTGTGGTGGACGAGGCGCATACCTACCGGGGCGTCTTTGGCTCGCACGTCGCCAACGTCCTGCGCCGCCTGCGCCGCGTCTGCCGCATGTATGGATCCGACCCCAAGTTCATCCTCACTTCGGCGACGATCGCGAATCCGGGCGAGCTTGCCGAGCGGCTGGTCGGGCGTGGCGTTGCGGTGGTCGGCTCCGATACCGCTCCAAGGGCGGGACGCCGGATCGTCGTCTGGAACCCGCCGCTTTTGGACGAGGGGACCCAGCGCCGCCGCTCACCGCTCTCCGAAGGCGCGGAGCTGCTTGCGGACCTCGTCTCCGAGGGCATGCGCACGATCTGTTTCCTGCGCTCGCGCAAGGGCATCGAGCTGATCCAGCGCTTCGCCCGCGCCCGGCTCGAGGAGCGGGGGCAGGCCGAGCTGGCGGCTCGGATAGCTCCCTACCGGGCGGGCTACACCCCCCAGCAGCGTCGGGAGATCGAGGCGCGGCTCGCCGCCGGAGACCTGCTGGGCGTCGTCGCCACTGACGCGCTTGAGCTGGGGATCGATATCGGCGAGCTCGACGCCGCCATCTGCGTCACGTTCCCGGGCACCGTGGCCAGCCTGCGGCAGATGTGGGGGAGGGCGGGAAGGCGCTCCGAGGGGTTGGCGATCTATGTGGCCGGTGACGACGCCCTCGATCAGTTCTTTTGCCGACATCCGGACGAGTTCCTGGAGCGCCCGGTCGAGGCCGCGATCCTCGATCACCGCAACCGCCAGATTCAGACGGGACACATTCTTGCGGCCGCGCATGAGGCGCCGCTCGGGGGAACAAGCTCGCAGGCCGGCGGTGGCGACGATTCGATCATCGGTGACGGCTGGCGGGATCGGGCCGACGATCTGGTGGGGGTCGGCGAACTCCGCCAGACACGCGACCGCCGCTACATCCCAACCCGCCCAGGGTTTCCGGCGGGCCAGATCTCGCTGCGCTCCGCCTCGCTCGACGCCATCGCCGTGATCGAGGGTGGATCCGGCGAGATGCTGGGAACCGTGGAGGCCGAGCGGGCGTTCTCGACGATCCACCCGGGGGCCGTCTATCTACACCTTGGGCGTTCCTACGACGTTCGTGAGCTTGACCTTGGGGCACGCAGGGCGATCGTCGAGCCTTTTGACGGCGATTGGTACACGCAACCCAAAAAAGAGACCCACGTCTTTATCGAACGCATGCTCTCGCGTTCCGACCTGGCGACGCTCGATTCCGGGGTCGAGCTCTACTTCGGCGAGGTTTCCGTGACCGAGCAGGTGATCGCCTACGCCCGCAAGAGCCTGACGGACCATGAGGTGATCGACCTGGTTGCGCTTGAGTTGCCAGAGCAGAACTTTCCGACGCAGGCGCTCTGGTACGTCCTCGGGGATGGGCTGGCGGGCCCGGAGGCGCTGCCGTCCGAGGTTCAGCTCGGCGCGCTGCACGCCGCCGAGCACTCGCAGATTGCAGTGCTGCCGTTGCTGGCGATGTGTGATCGCTGGGACATCGGCGGGCTCTCGACCAACGTTCACTTCCAGACCGGCAAGCCGACGATCTTCATCTACGATGGCCATCCGGGCGGGGTTGGAATCGCTGAGCGCGGGTTCGAGTGCTTCGATCGGTTGGTCGGCGACGCCCTGCGCCTCGTTGAAGAGTGCCCGTGCCGCGCGGGCTGTCCGTCGTGTGTCCAGAGTCCAAAGTGCGGCAACCTCAACGATCCCCTGCACAAGGGCGGCGCGATCGAGCTGATGGGCGGCATGCTCGGGCGCCGGCCCGGACAGGCAAAGCGCGCTGCCTGAGCCGCCGGCAAGGCGCTTTCGAAGGGCTCCACGAATCCGGATGTGGGCGCCCGGGGGACCGGTGGAGGTCTTCGTAGCCCGGCGGCGCCGGTTGCGAGCGCTGGGGCTGATGGGTTTGCGATCGACCCAGTTCGAGCCGTTGCTCATACCAAGCTGTCGCTCGATCCACACGCTCTGGATGCGCGCACCGATCGACGTCGCCTGGCTCCAGCCAGATAGCGCGGACGCTTGGCGCGTGGGCGCGGTTCAAACGATGCCCCGGTGGCGCATTCGCTCGCACACGCCCGTCCCGGGCCGGCGAGTCGCCGTCCTCGAGCTTCCAGCTGGCCTGGCGGGCGACTTAGGACTCCAAGCGGGAGTGGGCATAAATCAAGCCGGGCCAAAGCCCCAAGGCGTCTGCCCGCGTTTTCGCTGAACTCTTTTGACCGCGAGCGTTTCCCGGCCCCGCCGGAGGCATTTCGGCCGCTAGCCTGTCAGGCCGGTTCGGGCGAGATAGCTCAGTTGGTAGAGCACACGACTGAAAATCGTGGTGTCGCGGGTTCGATTCCCGCTCTCGCCATATCCGCTGGGGGACAGTTCAAAGGACCGCTAGTTGCAGGGCGGCTCCAAGCACCCCGCACCCTAGGACCACATACAGAACGGTGAGCTTGCCGTGCCAGTGGTTCAAGACCAAGAATGCTCCGAAAGCAAGGATCGCCGTCGGAAAATCGACGATGCTGGTGTCAACAATCTCAACCGTTACCGCCGCGATTAGGGCGATCACGCCGGCGGCGACACCAAGCAAAAACGGCCTGAGCCGCTCGTTTTGGGCGACCCCCACCAGCTGCCGGTGAAAGAAGATCGGAAACACGAAGGCCGGAACAAATATGCCGAACGTGATCACCAAAGCGCCGAGCATCCCGCCTGCGATGTAGCCAACGAAGGTCGAGAAGATGATGAGCGGCGCG
This sequence comes from uncultured bacterium, assembly GCA_963701205.1. GTDB lineage: Bacteria > Actinomycetota > Thermoleophilia > Solirubrobacterales > 70-9 > JALZKA01. The sequence goes on from OY969575.1 coordinate 1,145,813, forward strand.
GGAAGCACGCCGCTCATCGCCAGCCCGTCCACGAACTGACCCTCGGTGAGCCAATGTTGTCCGTTTACCGCTGCGTCGTGGAGAAACGGGACGACCGTGAAAGCACCACCGAAGGTGACTAGCCCGGCCTTGAGACCCACCCAGAAGATGGTGGCTGTGAGCGACAGGGTGATCGCCCCGGTTGCCGCGAGCAGGATTGCCGGCATGCCGAAGGAGATCGATGGAACGTGGTTGAGCAAGGTGCGCCCATTTGTCCAGAGTTCGTAGAGAAGTCCTGTCGCGATCAACACGATCGCGAAGCTGACGTCCACGAAGACGGTCAAGGCAAACCCGCCGCCCGCGAGTAGTGCAAGCGGCACGTCGGTGATGAAGTGGCGGCTGAGGCGGACGAGCGCCCGGGCGATGATCGCACTTACCGCCGCGGTAAGCCCGTAGAAGAACTCGTCGAGCTGTCCAGCGAGGTTGGCCTTGACGTAGAGAACTGACAGGCCAAGCATCAAAAGAAAGCCGGGCAACATGAAGCCAAGTCCCGCCATGAACCCGCCTAGCTTCCCTCCGCGGATCCGGCCGAAGTAGACGCAGAGTTCGTGGGCCTCCGGTCCAGGAAGTATCTGGTAGACGGCGAGGGTCTTGGTGAAACTCTCCTCGTCGACCCAGCCCTCTTCGTCTACGCATTCTCGCTTGATCATCGAGATCTGGGCTGCGGGTCCACCCCACGCAAGCAGCCCGAACTTAAGGAAGCGGACGAAGATCAATCCGGGGGAGTCGCGTTCTGTCGGTCTGGCGCCTTCCACGGAGCGATCAGTCTGGCTAAGACGCTTTGCTGATGTAACCCACCCTGCCCAAGGAGCAGTGCGCTAGGTGCCGGTTTTGGGGGTACCGTCCGGTTTCAGCCTCGTTTGTCAGAAAAACCCCGCTCCTGGCGACTAAGGGGGGTGAGATGGCCGTCCGGTCTTCTCATTACTTTGGAAAGCAGGATGAACCCACCGCCAAGACTTGCCGTTCAGCCCACCCTCGGGGACACCGAAGCCGAGGGGCTGACCCGCACCTTCGTTCGCGACCTCGCTGAAGGGGATCGCGTTGAAGCCGCGTTTGCTGTTCGCGAGCGCAGTCGGATGTCGCGCCAAAACGGCGACGACTTCGTGAAGCTGATCGTCTCCGACCGCACTGGCAGCCTCGAAGCGGTTGCCTGGGACTCGGTCGATGAGGTCTTCGAGACGGCCGAGCCGGGCAGCGTCGTCTTCATCGAAGGTCGGTTTGCGCTGCACCCCAAGTTCGGCGCCAAGGTGACGATCAAGGCGATCCAGCCAGCAAGTCCCGCCGATTATGAGGAGGCGGACTTGATCGAGGGATCGCCGGTTCCTGCCGACCGGCTGGAGACCGACCTTCGCGACCTTGTGGCCACGATCCAAAATCCCGATCTGGCGAAGCTTCTCGACAGCTTTTTCGCCCCAGGCTCGGCAAGCTGGGAGCGCTTCCGTGACGCCCCTGCCGCCAAGTACTACCACCAGGCCTACGTCCATGGGTTGCTTGAACATGCCGTGTCCGTAGCCCAGGCCGTCAACGCCGCCGCGGCTGCATTTCCCGGCATCGACCGCGACTTGGCCGTCACCGGTGCCCTGCTTCACGACATCGGCAAGACCCAGGCCTACAACGCCGACCCGCTGGCGATCGACCTGACCGATGCGGGTCGCCTGTTGGGCGAGATCCCGATCGGCTACTACCTGGTTCGAGGCGAGATCGAGGCAATCGAGGGGTTTGACCCAGAGCTGGCCCAAGCCGTCTTGCACATCATCCTCTCGCACCACGGCTCCCTGGAGCACGGATCGCCGGTGGTGCCCGCCACGCGAGAGGCGACCCTCGTTCACATGATGGACAACCTGGGCGGCAGGCTCGGCAGCTTCGATCGGATCGAACGCGAGTTGCCAGACGGCGAGATCTGGTCAAAGTTCGACCGCGGACTCTCCTCGGCCGCCTACTTCAGCGGCCGGCGCGCGGCGTAAGCGGCGCTAGCCGCTGAATCGCTCCGCGCACCGCTCAAGCTTGGCCGTGTTCTGCCCGGCCCTCGTGACGCAATCGCCCAACCGCGTCGCTTCCGACTGTGTTCCGCCCTTGAGGGCCGAGTCGAGCTGGTCCTGGATGTCGGCCGGGAGGTTGTCAAAGGTCTCGGAAAGCCCGTCGAGGCCGAAGCGCTCAAACGCCTCGTTGGTGGTGTCGAGGGCCGGCTTGACGAAAAAGAAGTAGACCGCGGCGAGGATCGCAACCGTGGTGATGATCTTGATCAGGGGATTGATGAAGGTGCCGGCGCCGACCATTGCCTAGCCAAACAGGTAGCGGTCGGCGAGATTTCGGCAGCGCTGCATCGGGCCAACCTTGAACCCGGCGCTCTCAACACACCTGATGACCTCGTCAGCTTGGGCGGTCTTTCCCTGGGCGTCAAGACTGGTCGCGTATGACCGCGCGAAGCTGCGGTTTGATTGCACGCGGTGGACGACCGATTCGCCGAACTTGTCGCAGCGCACCATTGCCTTCGCATCCTTGCCCGCTGCCTTGATGCAGTCCCGGACCTCGTGCGATGCCTGGGGCCAGGTGGAGCGCAGGCTGTCGGAAAAACTCTGCGCCCGCGATTTGGCGAATGTCAGATCGAACTGCGTGGCGGAACTCGACGCTGATTGCGTCGCAGCTTGCGTCTGGCGTCCCACCTCTTCAGTGATCGTTTCCGCTGTATCGAGGGCGGGGCGGACGAAGAACACGTACATGGCGCCAAGAATTGCGATCGTCGTCACGATCTTCACGATCGGATTAATGAATGTCCCCGCGCCGATCAAGTGGTCCCCTCACCCGGAAAGATAGTTTCCTGGCGCAAATCGCGCAGTTTGCGTTCCGCGCGTTGGCGTGAAGTGCCCGAACTCCCAATATCCTGAGGTCCGATGGCCAAGGACACAGAGAAGCTGATCCGCCAGCTTTCGTTGATCTCATTCTTGATGGCCAACCGACGTCCGGTTTCGGCGCTCGAGATCAAGCGCGAGGTCGAGGGCTACAGCTCAATGAACGAGGATGCGTTCGCCCGCCGCTTCTACGCGGACCGCGCTGAGCTTGAGAGCCTTGGCATCTCGCTACAGGTGGACAAGCCCGCCGAGGGCTTCTTTGAGGCCGAGCTCTATGCGCTGCCGCCCGAGAATTACTACCTGCCAGCAATCGAGTTCTCCGACGGCGAGCTGGCTGCGCTGCGAACGGCGCTGAGTCTGCTCGACGGCGAGTTCGCCTATGCCGAACCGCTGCGGCTGGCGCTGCAGCAGGTCTCATGGGGCCGAACCAGCCCGCTTCAGGAACGCGAGGACGTGCCGATCGACGTGCGCCTCTCGACATCGGGCGGCGGCCGTGAGCTCTCCCAGCGTCTCGCCAAGATCGAGACGGCGATCTCGCGCCGCAAGACGATCGAGTTCGCCTACTACACGATGGAGCGGGACGAGCTTTCCGACCGCAAAGTCAACCCGTATCACCTGGTGCTCCGCGGCGGCCAGTACTACCTGATCGGCTACTCGCAGGAACGCGATGCGATTCGAGTCTTTCGCCTCTCGCGGATCCAGGGCAAGGTCTCCTATGCATCCAAGGCCGAGCACGACTTTCAGGCTCCGGAGGACTTCGACCGCCGCGACTACGCGTCGCGGGCCGAATGGCAGCTCGGCCGCCAGGGCGGTAGCGCCAAGGTGTTTGTTCGTGAGCGGATCGCCTGGCTGGTCGAACGCGACTTCGGGAAGTACGGAACGCTCCGCAAGGTCACGAAGGCGGACGGCGTCAAGGGGAGAGGGATGGTCTATGAGACCGAGTACGCCTCCATCCGCCAGCTGATCAGCTGGGTTCTTTCCTGGCGCGAGAACGCGCAGCTCATCGCCCCTTCCGAGGTGGCGTCAGCCGCCGGCGAGCGCGTCGGCCTGCTGCGCGACCGCCATCGTGGCGATTTCGCGGTGGCCTCGACCGTCGCGCGTCCCGTGCTTGAGGCCGAGGGCAGGCCCAGCCGCCCAAGCGGTGGGCGCTCCCGCGGGGATTCGGTGATCCGGCCCGAGCGGTTCGCCCGCCTGGTGACCCTGGCCGGGCTTCTGATCGGCGCCGCGCGAACCGAGGGCACGCTGGAGGTCACACACCTGCTGCGCGAGCTCAATATGACGATCGGGGAGCTTCGCGAGGACATCGATGTGCTGAACGTCGTCAACTTCGGCGGCGGCACGTACGTGCTCTACGCCGAGATCGTCGGCGACCTGATTGAGATTGACGCTGACACCTACGGCGACAACTTCGCGCGCCCGGCGCGTCTGCTGCCGCTTGAGGCGAAGGCGTTGGTGGCCGCAATCGACCTCTTTGGCGACCACCTGCCCCAGGCCGGCCTGATCACCGCGCGCGAGAAGATCGTCCAGGTCCTCGGCCGCGACCCGTCCGAGGAGGGTCTGGAGATCGCGCCCGGCCGCGACGATTCGCACGTCGTCCGCACGGTCAACGAGGCGATTCACCTACACCGCGTCCTTGAGCTCCACTACTACAAGGAGAACGAGGACGAGTTCGTCAAGCGCGAGGTGGAGCCCTACCAGCTGGTCAACGGCCCCGAGGGCTGGTACCTCGGCTGTTATGACATCGGCCGCGCCGACACACGCCACTTCCGCCTGGACCGGATGAAGGAGGCGCGAATGACCGATGTGGAGTTCGAGCCCCGGGAGGGCGTTGCCGAACAGCTTGGAAAGCAGGAGTGGCTCGCCCATGGCGAGGTGACAAGCGCCGGGGTGGCCCGCGTCTGGGTCGCTCCAGAGCGTGCTCGCTGGTTGCGCGAGGAGCGCACCGTGGTCGAGGAACTGGAGGACGGCGCGGTCGTCGTCGAGGTTCCCTACGGCTCCACCGAGTGGCTCGTCCGCGAGATCCTGAAGGGCGCAGGGGATTTGGTCGCGCTCGAGCCGGACGACGCTCGCGAAGCGGTTTTGGCCGCGCTCCCCAAGGCCGCCTAGCACCGTGGCGGACCCCGCCCCCGGCGGGGCCGACTTCGCCCGGATCCGTGCCGCCAACCCGGGGCCGATGACGCTGAGCGGAACGAACACCTATGTGGTCGGCCGCGAGCCCGCCTACGTAATCGATCCCGGCCCTGACGATGCGGCCCACCTCGACGCGGTTCGCGTGGAGGGCGAGGCCCGAGGGGGTATCGCGGGTGTCCTGTTGACGCATTCCCATGCCGACCACTCCGCCGGCGTTTCCCGGCTGGGCGCCCCCCTGCTTTGGGGCGCGGTCAGCGCGGGCCACGAGGCCGATTGGCACCCAGAGCCTGCCGCTGATCGCGTGCGAGACCTTCCGCCTTCGTTCACCGCGGTTGCCACACCGGGTCACGCCTCCGATCACACATGCTTCGTGTGGGACTCAGTCTGTTTTTGCGGCGACCTCATTCTTGGCGAGGGATCGACGATCGTGCCGCCCAGGGCGTTTGGCGGCTCGATGACCGAGTACATGCGCTCGCTCGAAGCAGTGCGCGGGCTCGACGCGACGCTCTTTGCCCCGGGCCACGGCGAGTGGATCACCGATCCGCTCGCAAGGATCGAGGAATACGTAGCCCATCGCGGCGAGCGCGAGGCGCGCCTTGTCGCAGCCTTGGACGCCGGGGAGCTCTCGCGCTCGCGGTTGCTGGCGTTGGCCTGGCCGGAGGTTCCGGCCGCCCTTGAGCTCGCCGCTGCGGCCGCGATGGAGGCCCATCTGGAGAAGCTCGCCGACGAGGGCCGCGACCTGGCCGGCCTGAAGCCCTAGCCGGTGCTTGGCCAAGCCGTCGCGCATTGCGATCGAGTTGAATCCAGCGCGTGAGCCGCCGCGACCAGATCATCCTCACTCCGGACGAGCAGCGTGACCTGCTTGGGTCCGAGCGCGTCGTGGTCGTCTCGTCCCAGGGCCCCCGTGGCTGGCCCCACTCGATGCCGATGTGGTTCACCGTGCGGCCACCTCGCGATGCGATGCCCAAAAACGGCCCCGGGGTTGAGATCTGGATCTGGACCTATGCGAAGTCACAGAAGGTCAAGAACCTGGAGCGTGACCCGCGGGCGACGCTTCTGGTCGAGACCGGAACCGAGTACACCGAGCTGCGCGGCGTTCAAGTGGAAGCCGAGGCGGAGCTGATCCGCGACCCTGGGCAGGTCCTCGAGTTCGGCAAAGAGCTGACCATCCGCTACGCCGAGGGAATCGACTCGATCGAGGGTGATGCCGCGGTGGCGATGCAGGCCCAGGCCGCCAAGCGGGTCGCGATTCGCTTCCGCGCCGTCAGGATCGCGAGCTGGGATCACCGCAAGCTCGGCGGCACCTACTAAGTCCAGCGCCGTTGCGGTGCGGGCAGCAAATGGACGTTCGAAGCGCTGCGGCGGATAGCCTGCCCTGACGATGGCGGCGCTCAAGGGCTTGATTCTCTCCGGGGGCGCGGGAACGCGGCTTCGTCCGATCACGCACACATCGGCCAAGCAGCTCATCCCGGTTGCCAACAAGCCCGTCCTGTTTTACGGGATCGAGGCATTGGTTGAGTCGGGCGTTGACGAGATCGTGATCGTGATCGCGCCCGAAACCGGCGACGAGATTCGCGCGGCAGTGGGCGACGGCTCGGGGTTCGGTGCCCGGGTCACGTACGTCGAGCAGGATGCTCCGCGCGGCCTCGCACACGCGGTCTTGACCGCCGAGGAGGCCCTTGGCGGCGAGGCGTTCGTCATGTATCTGGGCGACAACCTCCTGCGCGACGGAATCTCTGAGCTGGTGGAGGCCTTTCGGGCTGGTGACCACGACGCGCTGATCCTGTTGACCAGGGTTCCCGATCCGTGGCACTACGGCGTCGCCGAACTCGACGGCGAGCGGATCGTCCGCCTGGTCGAAAAGCCCAAGGATCCGCCGTCGAATATGGCCCTTGTCGGCGTCTACCTGTTCGGCTCGGCGATCTTCGACGCCGCCCGAGCCATCGAGCCTTCTGGGCGCGGCGAGCTGGAGATCACCGACGCGATTCAGCACCTGATCGATATCAGCGCCCGGGTCGAGAGCAGAACCGTCAGCGGTTGGTGGAAGGACACCGGCCAGCTTGCCGACATGCTCGAGGCAAACCGGCTCGTTCTCGAAGACCTCGAGCGCCGCATCGACGGGCAGACGACCGACTCCAAGATCGAGGGACGAGTGCAGGTTGCCGCCGACGCGGTCGTCGAGCGCTCCGTGATTCGAGGTCCCGCGATCGTCGGGGCCGGTGCGCGGATCATCGATTCCTATATCGGCCCATACACGTCGATTGACGAAGGGGTGACGATTGAGCGCTCTGAGGTCGAACACTCGATCCTGCTCGCCGGCGTGACGGTGTGCGACCTCGACGCCCGCTTGGAGGCAAGCCTGCTGGGCCGCAACGTCAAGCTCACCCGCAGCGAGGGCGTCCCCAGGACCCTCAGCATGATCGTCGGGGACCGGTCCGAGATAACGCTGCCGTGAAGGTCATGGTGGCCGGGGCGGCCGGGATGCTCGGCCAAGACGTTGTCGATGCCTGCGTCGGGCGCGAGTACGAGGTCTTTGCGCTGGGCCGCGCGGAGCTGGACATCACCGATGGCGCCGACTGCGAGGACGCGCTCCGCGACATTCGCCCCGACGTCGTCATCAACTGCGCCGCATGGACCGACGTTGACGGCGCCGAGGCCGACGAGGCCGCGGCAATGCGGGTCAACGACACGGGTGCCGCGCTGCTGGCAGCAGCAGCGGCTGGGGTTGGGGCAAAGATCGTGCTCGTCTCGTCCGACTACGTCTTCGACGGGAAGGCGCGGCGCCCCTATACGGAATCGTCGCTGACAGCCCCGATCTCGGCCTACGGCCGGTCGAAGGCGGCCGGCGAGACATCAACCGCCGTTGCCAACGAACGACACCTGATCGCTCGATCGTCCTGGCTCTTCGGAACCCGCGGTGCGAACTTCGTCGAGACGATGCTGCGCCTTGCCTCCGAGCAACCCGAGGTGCTGGTCGTCTCCGATCAGGTCGGCACGCCGACCTTCACCCGGCACCTCGCCGATGCGATCGCGGATCTGGCGCTCTCCGATGATTTCGGCATCCACCACATCGCCGGTCCGGCAGCTGCTCCTGGTTCGAGTTCGCGCAGGAGATCTTCGACCAGGCCGGCTCGGAGTGCAGCGTGATGGCAGCGACAACCCAGATGCTTGGGCGACCGGCGCCGCGGCCGCCCTTCTCGGTCCTTGCGTCCGAGCGCCCGGGTGCGCCACGCCTGCCGGAATGGCCACAGGGCCTTCGCGAGTACCTTTCCGAGCGTGACCGCGGAAGCTGAGGCAGAGCGATGGGGATGATCCTCGTGACCGGCGGCGCCGGCTTTATCGGTTCGGCCTTCGTCCGCCACCACCTCTCCGCAAATCCGGGCTCGACCGTCCGGGTGCTCGACAAGCTCACCTACGCCGGTCGCAAGGAGAATCTCGAGGGCGTTGAGCGCTGCGAGCTGATCGTGGGCGACATCGCCGATCCCCCCGCCGTCGCCGCGGCGATCGAGGGTTGCGATGCGCTGGTGAACTTCGCCGCTGAGTCGCATGTCGATCGCTCGATCGAGAGCCCCGGGGAGTTCATCCAGACGGATGTCTACGGGACGTTCGTCCTGCTCGAAGCCGCGCGTCAGGCGGGGATCCGGCACTTGCAGATCTCCACGGATGAGGTCTACGGCTCGATCGCCGAAGGATCGTTCACTGAGTCCTCACCGCTTGAGCCCGTCCTCGCCTTACTCCGCGTCGAAGGCGGGGGGCGACCTGTTGGTGGGCGCCTACCAGCGCACCTACTCCTCCGAGGCGCTGATCGTCCGCGCCTCGAACAACTACGGTCCGCGACAGCATCCGGAAAAGCTGATTCCGCTTTGCATCCTGAACGCGCTGGCGGGCGACTCCGTTGCCCGTCTACGGCGATGGGATGCAGGTGCGCAACTGGCTTTGGGTTGACGACTTCGCGGCGGCGATCGACACTGTCCTGACCCGGGGGGTGCCGGGCGAGGCCTACAACGTGGGCGGCCCCGACGAACGCGCCAATATCGATGTCGTCCGCGAGATCCTGCGCCTGACCGGCCGCGACGAGTCCTTGATCGAGCACGTCACGGACCGCCTCGGCCACGACCGCCGCTACTCGCTTGGCTCCGAGAAGACCGAGGGCCTGGGCTGGAAGGCCGAGGTCACCTTCAACGAGGGGATCGCCCGTGTCGTTGACTGGTATCGCGAGAACGAGGACTGGTGGGCTCCGATCCGATCCGGCGAGTACCGCGCCTACTACGAAAACCAGTACGGAAAGAGCCTCGGCTAGATGTCGGTGGTGCGCCTCGAGACCAGGATCGACGGCTTGGTCTTGCTTGAGGTCGACGCCCACGGTGACGAGCGCGGGTTCTTTGGCCGAGACCTATCGCGAGTCCAGATGGCGCGAATTGGGAGTCGACGGCCGAATTCGTCCAGGACAACCACTCGCGCTCGGCGCGTGGAACCTTGCGCGGGCTCCACTTCCAGACGACCCCCGGGCAGGCAAAGCTCCTGCGCTGCTCGCGGGGTTCGATCTTGGACGTCGCTGTTGACCTGCGCCGCGAATCGCCGACCCACGGCCGTGGGAGGCGCACGAGCTTCGGATCGCGAACCATCGGCAGCTCTTTATTCCGGTTGGATTTGCCCACGGCTTCTGCGTCACTCTCCGAGGAGGCGGACGTCAATTACAAGGTCTCCAGCTACTTCGATTCCAATACCGAGGCGGGAATCCGCTGGGACGACCCGGCGATCGGCATCGAGTGGCCGATCGCGGAGCCGCTGCTCTCCGAGCGCGACCGCACAGCCCCCCTGTTGGCTGAGGCGGCTGGCGATCTGACGTTCTGAGCCCGTTCGGGCAGGCTGGTCACACCCGGCGCCGCGCCGTAGACTCGATCGGTTGGCCACTGACAAAAAACAAGGTGCGAGCGACCCCCTGAAGCTCTTCTCAGCGCCGGTCAGGCGCTGGTTTGATGCGTCGTTTGAGGCTCCGACTCCGGCCCAGGCCCAGGGTTGGCCGGCGATCGCCTCTGCCAAGAACACTTTGATCTGCGCCCCGACCGGGTCGGGCAAGACGCTGGCGGCCTTCCTCTGGGGAATCGACAAGCTCTATCGCGACAAGGCACGAAGGGCGAAGGAAGCTGAGGGCGGCGACGCGGGGCGATCGGCCGGGGTTTCCCTGGTCTATGTCTCGCCGCTGAAGGCTTTGTCCTATGACGTCGAGCGCAACCTGCGGGCGCCACTCAAGGGCATCGGCGCTGAGATCAGCGTTGGCCTTCGCACCGGGGACACTCCCCAGCGTGACCGCCAGGCGATGCTGCGAAAGCCGCCGGACATCCTGATCACAACCCCCGAATCGCTCTATCTGATGATGAGCTCGCGGGCACACGAGATCCTGACCGGGGTTGAGGCGGTGATCGTGGATGAGATCCACGCCGTCGCGCAGACCAAGCGCGGTGCCCACCTGGCGCTGACGCTGGAGCGCCTCGAGCATCTCACCCGCACTCACCCCGACGGCCGCGGCGGCGACGCGGAACTGCAGAGGATCGGGCTCTCGGCGACGCAACGGCCGCTTGAGCGGGTTGCATCTTTCCTCGTCGGCCCGGGGCGGAAATGTGAAGTTGTGGACGTCGGGATCCGCAAGCAGCTCGACCTGGAGATCGTCGTCCCTGTTGAGGACATGACCGACCCCGACGCGTCAACCGAGAAGCGGCGCGACGGAGGCGATTCGGGGCGCCCGGGTCCAGGCGATGCGAACTTCGACGTTGCGCCCACGCAGGGATCGATCTGGCCGGCGATGTATCCGAAGCTGCTCGAGCTGATCCAGGCGCACACATCGACGATCCTGTTCGTCAACGCCCGCCGTGCGGCCGAGCGGCTGGCGAAACGGTTGAACGAGCTCGCCAACGAGCAGGCCGAACAGGAACTGCCGGCGACCGAGCACGGTGGCCACGCGGGCGTAGTGCCCGTCGAGCAGCACGTCGAGGTTGCCAGGGCCCACCACGGATCGCTGGCTCACGAGGAGCGGGTCGTGATCGAGGAGATGCTCAAGGGCGGTCAGATCCCTTGCCTGGTTGCCACCTCGTCGCTTGAGCTCGGCATCGATATGGGGGCCGTTGACCTCGTCATCCAGGTTGAGTCCCCGAAGTCGGTGACCCGCGGTCTACAACGTGTTGGCCGCGCGGGGCACACCCTGGGGGCGACCTCGAAGGGGCGCATCTTTCCCAAGTTCCGCGCGGACCTGCTGGAGTGTGCCGTCGTCGCCAAGCGGATGCGTGAGGGCTTGATCGAGGAGACCGTCCTGCCGCAGAACCCGCTTGACGTGCTTGCCCAGCACATCGTCTCCATGGTCGCCGACTCCGAATGGGAGGTCGACGACGTTGAGCGGGTGATCAAGGGAACTGAGCCATTCAAGGATTTGGCTCGTGAGCAGTTTGAAAACGTGCTCGACATGCTCGATGGCCGCTACCCGTCGGAGCGCTTTGCCGAGCTGCGGCCACGGATCGCCTGGGACCGCTCCGCGGGGACCGTCCGGGGTCGCAAGGGGGCGCGGCAGCTCGTCGTCACCAACGCCGGGACGATTCCCGACCGTGGCCTCTATGGCGTTCACCTGCCCGATGGCAAGCGCGTCGGTGAGCTCGACGAGGAGATGGTCTATGAGGCCCGCAAGGGTCAAACGTTCCTGCTGGGTGCAACAACCTGGCGTATCGAGCAGATCACCCGCGACCGTGTGATCGTGACACCGGCCCCTGGCGTGCCCGGCGCCGTCCCGTTTTGGCGCGGCGACGGGATCGGCCGTCCGGCGGAGCTCGGCCGGGCGATCGGGGAATTCGCGCGCGAAGCCGTCGGCTCTGACGCGAAAACGCTGGCTGCCGACTATGACCTCGATCCGTTCGCGGCCGAAAACCTTCTGACCTACCTGCGCGAACAGCAGGCGGCAACGGGGGTTGTGCCGTCGGATCAATCGATCGTGATCGAGAAGTTCCGCGACGAGATCGGCGATTGGCGGCTGTGTGTCCTCTCGCCGTTCGGTGGGCGGGTCCACGCGGCCTGGGGTCTGGCGCTGGCGGCAAAGATCCGTGAGCGCGATGGGATGGAATCGGACGCGATCTGGTCCGACGACGGGATCGTGATCCATCTGCCCGACGCCGACGAGGCGCCGAGTGCCGACCTGATCTTGCTTGAGCCGGACGAGATCGAGGACCTGATCGTCGGCGAACTTGGTGGATCGGCGCTGTTCGGGGCACGCTTTCGCGAAAACGCCGCCCGCTCGTTATTGCTTCCCCGGGCGTATCCGGGCAAGCGAACCCCGCTCTGGCAGCAGCGGCTCAAGTCGCAGTCGCTGCTGGAGGTGGCCAGGGACTTTCCACGGTTCCCCGTAATCCTCGAGACCTACCGCGAGTGCCTGCGCGATGTCCTTGACCTGCCTGGCCTGACCTCGCTGTTGGCCGATATCTCGTCGCGGCGGATCTCGCTTGTCGAGGTCGAGACCCCCTCGGCCTCGCCGTTCGCCTCGTCGCTTCTCTTCGACTACGTCGCGACCTACATGTATGAGGGGGACACGCCCAACGCTGAGCGCCGCGCCGCCGCGTTGGCCCTGGATCGGGACCTTCTGCGCGAGCTCTTGGGCCAGGAAGAGCTTCGCGATCTGATCGATCCGGACGCCCTGACCGACGTCGAGGGATCGCTGCAGCATTTGACCGAGGACGGCCGAGCGCGCGACCGCGACGCGCTTCAGCAGGTCTTGCGCCGCCTCGGCGATCTCACCCCGGACGAGTGCAGCGCACGGGTCGCGAGCGATTACTCCTCGGAGTCGATGCTGACCAAGCTTGGGCGCGAGCACAAGGTCGCGAGCGTTCGCATTGCCGGTGAAGAGCGCTGGATCGCGGCCGAGGATGCCGGTCTCTACCGGGATTCGCTGGGAGTACCACCCCCGCCCGGGTTGCCGGATTCGTTTGGCGAGGAGGTTGCCGACGCGATGCTCGCGCTGGTTCGCCGCTACGCCCGCACCCATGGCCCGTTCACTACCGGCCAGCTCGCGAAGCGCTATGGGGTGGATCCAATGTCCACGTTGCGCGAGCTCGAACGTGCCGGCGAGTTGGTGCGGGGCGAGATTCTGCCCGGGGGCACCGAGCGCGAGTGGTGCAACTCGGACGTCTTGCGACGCATTCGACGAGCGTCGCTGGCGCGATTGCGCCACGAGGTCGAGGCCGTCGATTCCGCTGACCTGGCGCGGTTTCTCGCCAGTTGGCAGAACGTTGATGCCCACCGTCCGGCCGGCGCGGGCCCGGACAGGCTGCGTGAGGCGCTGGTGCCGCTCCAGGGGGTCGCGCTGACGCCGGAGGTATGGGAGCGCGACGTTCTGCCCCGACGCCTTGGCGCCTACAGCCCCGAGTGGCTCGACCAGCTCACGACGGGTGGCGAGATCGTCTGGATCGGAGCAGGGCCCCTGGCGCGGACGGGCAAGGTTGCGCTCTATTTCCGCGAGGACGTGCGCTTGGCAGGGCCGCCGCCTTCGAACGCAAAGCTCGAATCACCAGCGGGCGAGATCCACGACCTGATCCGCGAACGGCTGCGCGAGGCACCGTGCTTTTGGATCGACCTGGTCGCCGAGCTTGACGTCCCCGCCGAGGAACTACAGGAGGCCCTTTGGGATCTGTCCTGGGCCGGGGAGGCCACGAACGACGGCTTTGCGCCGTTGCGCGCCAGGCGACTGACGGCGGTTCAGTCCAGGGCGCGCCAGGGCCGCCGCTTCGCGTCACGCCGCGGCACGGCCGCGGGCACGGTGCAGGGCCGTTGGTCGCTCACGGAAGCGCTGTTTCGCGAGGCTCCGGGAGTAGGCCCCAGGGCGCGCGCCCAAGCCGAGCTGATGCTCGAGCGTTACGGCATCGTCACCCGAGAAACGGTTCTTGCCGAGGGCGTGCCGGGCGGTTTCTCATCGCTTTACGGCGAACTCTCAAATCTTGAGATCCTCGGTACCGCCAACCGCGGCTACTTCGTCAGCGGCCTCGGTGGCGCCCAGTTCGCGCTGCCCGGAGCCGTGGAGCGCCTGCGCAGCCTGCCCCGGGTCGATGCGGAGTATCTGGTTCTCGCCGCCACCGATCCAGCCAACCCCTACGGCGCGTCGCTGCCCTGGCCCAAGGCCGCAAGCGGTCGTCGCCCCGCCCGCGCCGCGGGCGCGTACCTGCTGACCCGAAACGGCGCGGCGCTGATCTACGTCGAGCGGGGCGGCCGCGGGATCCTGCGGCTCGAGCCAGTCGCGGGCGCGGATTTCATCGAAGCCGTCACGGTGCTCGTCGAGGCGGCCCGCAACGGCGTGATCGCGAAGCTCCATATCGAGCGCGTTGACGGCGAGGCGGTGATCGGATCGGGGCTCGAGGATGCATTGCTCGAGGCCGGCTTCAGCCGCCAACCGCGAAAGCTCGTGGCGTAGCCAGGTTGCCGTACGACCTCAACTACGGAGTGACCGTCAATGTCCCCAGTTGCTGATCGTCGAAGTCGAACCCGTCGTTGCTCCCCGCTCCGTTGAGGTCGCAATAAGTGAACCCCACCCCGTTATCAACGCTGAACCGGAAGACGTAGCTGTACGTCCCGGGCGTGATCGGGGCCTGACCGACCGCCTGGTACTCGTCGGTTTCCCCCACCTGGACGTTGTAGGAGCCCCCGTGGAATCTCCATCCGAGGGCTGTTCTGGGGTCCGTGTCTTCCGGTCCGATCCCGAAGTGAACGAGCACGCCGGTGCCCGGTCCGGCCGCTTCGGTAACACCTGCCTCGAAGAGGCGCCCGTAGATCGGGTCGAGCGTGTCGAGCGCTGCAGCGGTCATCGTCGCCGGAGTCTGGATGTTGCAGAAATCCGCTTCGGCGGCAACGCCCGTTTCGTTGAGCGTTGCAGCATCGTCATCGATGATGGTCGCCGTTCCGGTTCCACCGGTGATCGTTGCATGCTGAGGGTTAGAGAGGTTCAGCGAAAAAGTCTCGTCCGCCTCGTCGAGCCGATCTGGATTCACGGCGACGAACACGTTCTTCGACACATTTCCGGGGCTGAAGGTCAGTGATCCGCCGGCCTGCGCGACGTAGTCGCCGGGCGCCACTGCGGTGCCGTTCTGCGTGTCGAAATCGACTCTCACTTCTCTGCCGGAGGGCGCCGAGAGCGTGACCGCAAACGTGACGCCGGTGAAGCTTCCGTCCCCCTCGGCGGCGGCAGCCGGATCATTGACCGCGAGGGCAGGCAGCGGGTCGTCGTCGGTGATGGTGCCCAGTGCGCTGCGCTCCCCGAGCCTCGCCCGGCGAGCGTTTGAAAGCTTCAGCGAAAAGGTCTCGGCGTTTTCGTCCAAAGCGTCGTCGGTGAGCACCACCTGCACCTTCTTGCGCCGGTCCCCACGCTTGAACTTGAGCGTCCCGTCCTTGGGGCTGAAATCGGCTGCGCCGGCCGTGCCGGGGAGCGTCTTGTAGTTGACGGTTACTGGCTTGCGTCCCGCTTTGGGCCTGAGCGTGACTTCAAACGTCGCCTGACCACCCTCTGGCGCGGCTTGCGCCGCCCTCACGTCGAGTCGTGGCGCGGCCTCAGCCGCCGACGCAAGCGTCAGCAGTGCCAGGATCGCGAGAAAGAAGATGCGGGTGCCCCAAGCCACAGAATGCATAATCGTGGCGGATATTGCGCCAAGTTGCAAGCTCGCCACGCGCCTAACCTTCCGCACCATGCCTGAAGGCGACACAATTCACCGCGCCGCGCGCCGCATTGAGTCGGCCCTGGTTGGCAAGCTCATCGAGCGAGCCGAGGCGCCGAATCAGCGCTCGCCGCTGTACCGGCGCGTGGGAAGGTTGGAGGGACAGACGCTGGAGCGGGTTGAAGCGCGCGGCAAGCACCTGCTCGCCTACTTCTCAGGCGGGGATGTCATCCACAGCCACCTCGGGATGAACGGTCGCTGGTGGATCGGTCATGAGAATGCGGTTCGCGAAAGCGCCGCGTGGCTACTTTTGGTTGCGGACGGCAGGGCAATAGTGCAGCGCGGTGGCAAGATTCTGCGGTTGGCATCGGGCGCGCGGATCCGATCCGATCCGATCCTGCGGCGGTTGGGCCCGGACCCGCTTGGCACGGGTTTTGATCCAGCCGAGGCGACGGCCCGTCTTCGCTCGCTTGGCGGCGGACGGCAGATTGGTGAGGCCCTCCTTGACCAGCGAATCCTCGCGGGAAGTGGAAACGCGATCCGGGTGGGCGCCCTTTTCAATTGTCGCTTGGACCCCTGGCGTTCCGTTGCCGAGATTGCGGACGAGGATTTGCGGCGGGTCGTCGACGAGACGACCCGGATCATGAATATCTCCGTCGCGGAGGGCCGACGCCCGGCCTCGATCTATCGCGCGGAGCGGGCTGGGTGCCCGGCTTGCGGTGGAAGAGTGAACGTTCGAGGCCAGGGTGACGACAACCGCACTACCTACTGGTGCGGTGAATGCCAGTCCTGACCGTGGATAATGGTTCGCGAGGATTGAGGGATGCCTGCGACGGAGAACATCGAGCTGCTCGGCCGGGTGCCGCTGTTCGCAGAGATGTCCGAGGACGAGCTGGCCCGAGTCGTCTCCGTGGCGATCCCCCGTTCGTTTCCAAAAGGCGTTCGGGTCTTCCACGAGGGCGATGACTCGGACGCGTGTTACGTCGTTCGCAAGGGCGACCTGCGCGTAACGCGTGAGCACTCCGATGGCCGGGCAATCGCCTTGGCAACGCTCAGCCCCGGCGACTTTTTCGGCGAGCTGGCGATGCTCGACGGCGGGTCGCGATCGGCCAGCGTCGAGACGTTGAGCGATGCGGAGCTGCTCGCCCTGCCAGCCCGGGATATGCGCCGGGTTATCGCCACCCACGGGGATATCGCCGCAAAGCTGATTGTCGCGCTCACTAGGCGCCTGCGCGAGACCAACGAGCGCGTTGCCCGCCAGTCCTTTCAGACCGTGCCGAGCCGGGTTGCCGGCGTGCTCAACCAACTGATCGCCGAAGAAGCGATTCCCGAAGACAGGGACGGGATCACAGTGCGGATGACGCAGGCCGACCTGGCGCAGCTCGCCGGCACCTCCCGCGAGAGCGTGAGCCGCTTTTTGGCGACGCTGGAGCGGGCCGGTGTGGTGATGGTGGGGCGCGGCCGCGTGACGATCGTGGAGCCCAGGCGTTTGCGGGCATACATCTTTTGATCGCCGGGCCGCCCGCCGACGGCCCCGACTATGGCGCCATGCGTCAGGCGATGGTCACCACCCAGCTGCGGGCTGGGGAAATCGGCGACGAGCGGGTCTTGGCCGCGATGGGCTCGGTGCCGCGCGAGCGTTTCGTGCCTGAACCTGAGCGCGCCTACGACGATTCCGCCTTGCAGATCGGTCACGGCCAGACGATCTCGCAGCCTTGGATCGTCGCCGCCATCTGCCAGGCGCTTGAGCTCGGCGGTAGTGAGGACGTGCTCGAGATCGGGACCGGCTCGGGCTACTCCGCGGCGGTCCTCGCCCTGCTTTGCCAGCGCGTGGTCTCAATCGAGCGCTTGCCCGAGCTTGCGGCACGTGCCCGCCGAACCTTGGACGACCTTGGCATCGCCGGTGTCGAGGTCCGCACGGGCGACGGCAGTCTCGGTCCAGCCGCTGGTGAGACCTTTGACGCGATCGCCGTCCACGCGGCGGCGCCGCGTGTTCCTCCTGCCCTGGCCGGGGCACTTCGGCCCGGCGGTCGACTGGTGATTCCCCTCGCCGAGCGGGGACACGAGAATCTGGTGGCCCTTCGTCGCAACGGCAGCGAGTTGGAGCGAACCGAGATCGCGCCGTGCCGCTTCGTCCCCCTGGTGGGGGAGTCGGGCTTTGGGTCCCGCGGACGATAGGCTCCGAAGCCCGTGACCGGTCTGCTCGTCCTCAACTTCTTTTCGACCGCCTTCGTCGATCAGCTCAAACGTGGTCGCAAGACGGCGACGATCCGGCTTGGCGACAAGTCGCGCAAGTATCAACGCGGCCAGGTCGTCTGGATCACGGTGGGCTACCAGCACTCCCCGCGCGAGAAGATCTTTGCCGCGGTCATCGACGACGTCGAGGTGAAGCCGATCAAGGAGCTTTCCCCCCGCGACATCGAGCACGACAACCCCGAGTTCCGGCGCGTCGAGGAGACGATCGGGTTCCTGCAGCAGATCTATCGCCACGACATCTCGGCTGACGACATCTGCACGATCGTCCGCTTCTCGCAGATCATCGAGCCGGCGCAGGCGCAACTCGGCAACGGCGGCACCCCGCACCGCAATTAGCGGTTTGGAGTACCGCTTCCTCTCCACTTGGCTGCTTGAGGCCGAGCGGGACAGGGTGTGGGACGCGATCTATGACTCGGAGCGCTGGCCCGATTGGTGGCGCGGGGTCCAACTCGCCGAGCGGCTCAGCCCCGGCGACGATCACGGCATCGGCCAGGTGGGCCGCTACGTCTGGCGCAGCCGCATCCCCTACCCGGTCGAGTTCGAGATCGTCAGCACAAAGGTTGAGCGCCCTGACGTCCTTGAGGGGCGGGCGAGCGGTGGCCTCGAGGGGGTCGGGCGTTGGCGGCTATTCGAGCACCCCCCGGTTACCGCCGTGGTCTACGAGTGGAACGTGCGTACCACGAAGCGCTGGATGAACCTCGTCGGACCATTGGCCCGCCCGATCTTCGAGCGCAACCACGATTGGGTCATGCGCAACGGCGGTGTCGGCTTGGCGACCCTCCTTGGCGCCCGCCTGATCGCCGCCAACTGAGCTGCGCGCGGCCCGCGATCTAAGTGAAACGCGCTTAGATCCTGGACGTTTCCCCGCCCATTCACTACACTGCGGCGCATCCCTGGCACTCTATTGGCAAGAGTGCCAAGACCCTTACTGATCACACCCACCAACGGAGGTAGAAACGAATGAAGCTCAAGCCTCTCGGCGATCGATTGATCGTCCAGGCGATTGAGGAAGAGGAGACGACGGCCTCAGGCCTCGTCCTGCCCGACACCGCCAAGGAAAAGCCGCAGCGCGGCAAGGTCCTTGCGGTCGGTGACGGAAGCTGGGACGAGGACGGCGAAAAGCGGATTCCGCTTGACGTCGCTGAGGGCGATGAAGTCCTTTACTCGAAGTACGGCGGAACCGAGCTCAAGGTCGACGGCGAGGACGTTTTGGTCCTCCGCGAGTCCGACGTCTTGGCCAAGGTCGTCTAACCAACTTTTCAAACAGGAAGGATTAGAGAAATGGCTCACAAAGAGCTCAAGTACGACGCGGAAGCGCGTCAGGCTTTGCAGGAAGGGGTTGATGCGGTCGCTAACGCGGTCAAGGTCACCCTCGGCCCCAAGGGCCGCTACGTGGTGCTGGACAAGAAGTTCGGCGCTCCGACAATCACCAACGACGGCGTCACGATCGCTCGAGAGATCGATATCGAGGACGTCTTCGCCAACCAGGGCGCACAGCTCGTTCGCGAGGTTGCCACGGCGACCAACGACGTTGCCGGTGACGGCACGACGACCGCGACCCTGCTGGCGCAGACGATCGTTCGTCACGGCCTGAAGAACGTCGCCGCCGGGGCAAACCCGCTGGCGCTTCGCCGCGGCATCGAGTCGGCTGTTGACCAGGTTGTCGCCCACCTCCGCGAGAAGCAGTCGAAGGAGATCGCCGGCAAGGAGCAAATCGCTCGCGTCGCCGAGATCTCGGCTGCCGACGAGGAGATCGGCAACGTGATCGCGGACGCGATCGAAAAGGTCGGCAAGGACGGCGTCGTCAACGTCGAGGAAGGCCAGACGTTCGGCATGGAGCTCGAGTTCACCGAGGGCATGCAGTTCGACAAGGGCTACATCTCGCCGTACATGGTCACCGACCAGGAGCGCATGGAAGCCGTACTCGAGGATCCGTACATCCTGATCGCCAACCAGAAGATCGGTTCGGTTCGGGACATGCTTCCGATCCTCGAACAGGTGATGCAGGCCGGCAAGCCGCTGGTCATCATCGCCGAGGACGTCGAGGGCGAGTCGCTGGCGACGTTGGTCGTCAACAAGCTCCGCGGCACCTTCACCGGCGTTGCGGTCAAGGCCCCCGGATTCGGCGACCGCCGCAAGCGGATGCTGGAGGACATCGCGATCCTTTCGGGTGGCGAGGTCATCACCGAGGAGATGGGCCTCAAGCTGGAGAACACCCAGGTGTCGCAGCTGGGTCACGCTCGTCGCGTCGTCGTCTCCAAGGACACGACGACGATCATCGACGGTGCCGGTGACAAGTCGCAGATCGAAGGCCGGATCAACCAGATCCGTTCCGAGATCGAGAACACCGACTCCGACTTCGACCGGGAGAAGCTCCAAGAGCGCCTGGCGAAGCTGGCCGGTGGTGTCGCTGTGGTCAAGGTTGGCGCAGCCACCGAGACCGAGATGAAGGAGAAGAAGCACCGGGTCGAGGATGCCCTTCAGGCAACTCGCGCGGCGCTCGAAGAGGGCGTTGTCCCGGGCGGTGGCGTTGCGCTGCTGAATGCCCAGGAAGCGATCGATTCCTCCGACCTGGACGCCGACGAGGCGACCGGGGCAGAGATCATCCGCAAGTCGCTCGAAGCGCCACTGCGTCAGATCTCGGAGAACTCCGGGCTCGAGGGCTCGGTCGTGGTCGAGAAGGTTCGTGGCCTGAAGACAGGCGAAGGCCTGAACGCGGGTACGGGCGAGTACGGCGACCTGGTCAAGGCCGGCGTCATCGACCCGACGATGGTTACGCGCTCTGCACTGCAGAACGCGGCGTCAATCGCCAAGAACATCCTGACGACGGAGTGCATCGTCGCCGAAGCGCCAGAGAAGGAAGGCGCCCCCATGGGAGGCGGCATGCCCGACATGGGCGGAATGATGTAGCCATACTCGTATACGTGCCGTCCTTCGGGGCGGCACGCCGGACGCGACGCCATCCCCCCGGCATCGCGTCCCAAGGGGACCCGGGCCGCAAGGCTCGGGTCTCTTTCGTTGTGGTCCCCCGGCTGGCCAGCTAGGCCAGCACGTCAGCCATCCGGCGCGGTTCCACGCCCAGCGCGCGAACGTCGGCGTCACCGCGTTCGCTCACCATCGACACCTCCATCAACTCGGCCTCCTCCCAGGTTGCGAAGGCAGCGTCTCCGAGGGCGCGCCGCAGGCCGCTGAGGCCGAGCCGGACGATGTTCAGCGGCACGTTGATCTGCGGACGCTCGCGGCCAACTGACTTGCCGATCAGCGTGCCCAGCTGCTCGTAGGTGAGGGTCTGGGGGCCAGCGAGCTCGTGGCGGGGGCTGGGCTTGGCGGCGTCCAGCTCGGCGATCACGCATCGGGCTACGTCATGCGCCCAGATCGGCTGGAAGGCGGCGCGACCGGACCCGGAGATCGGCATCACGGGAAGCAGCGCCAGGCGTCGCATCAGCGTCACCCAGGGATCGTCGCGGTCGTAGACGATCGATGGCGCGAAGACCGTTGTTTCGAGCTGCGAGGAGGCGACTGCCTCCTCAGCCAGGGCCTTGGCGCGAAAGAAGCGGGTGCGCTGAAAGGGAGAGGCCCCGATCGCCGAGAAAAAGATGAAGCGCTCAACGCCGGCCTCCTCGGCTGCTCGCAGAAGTCGGGCAGTCGCCAGGCCGTTGAGCTCTTCCACCTTGGCGCTCGGCTGATCGCGGATCGCCGCGGCGAGGTGGATAACGGTCTTGACCCCGCGCAAGGCCTGGCGTCGGATCTTCGGGTCGCCCATCTCCGCGAGGTCACCGAGCGCGATGCGGACGTCAACCCGGTGGCGGCCCAGGCGTCGGGGGTCGCGCACGAGCGCGCGCAGGTCCTCGCCGCGCTCGGCAAGCAACGGCAGCAGCGCCTGGCCAACCGTTCCGGTGGCTCCGGTCATCAGGATCACGGACGGGATGCTAGAGCGTGCATGGCGGCCTGCCCGCCGCCTTTCGTAGAATGCGCGGTCCGCTAGCTTCGCAGTCGCGAATCTGGCATCAAGACGAGTAAACAACTGAAGGAATCAACAAGTGGCCTACGTCATCGCTGAGCCCTGCATCGACCAAAAGGACAACTCGTGCGTCGAGGTGTGTCCTGTCGATTGCATCCATCCGACGCCTGACGAGCCCGATTACGAAGCGGTCACCCAGCTCTACATCGATCCCGACGAGTGCATCGATTGCGACGCCTGCGTCGAGGCCTGCCCCGTGGACGCGTGCTTTGCCGAGGACCAGCTGCCTGAGGAATGGGCAAAGTTCACGGCTATCAACGCTGAGTACTTCTCGAAGTAGCGGGCGCCGAATTCGGGACGGCGCGGTCGTTCGAGTCTCCCGGGGGGTAACCCGAGGGGGCATGGATGCCCACCTCGGCAGGGCACGGATGTCCGTCCCCCGGAGGACCCGAACGGCCGCTCCGCCGCGCTCCGCCGCTTGGCTACTGGATGACGTTAAGTTCGATGCCCGACGTGGGCGCCGCGCTCGCCATTGCTGGCGGCTCGGCTTGCAGCACCGCAAGCTCCTGCGGCGTCTGGGCGATGATCCCGCGGGCGACCTGGCGGATTGCGACCGCGGCGGCCTCGTTCGGCTGTTCGAGCACCAGTGGCCGCCCGGTGTCGGCGTGGGCCCGGAGCTCCTCGGAGATCGGCACCTTGCCGAGCAGTGGCACATCCAGGTCGCTCGCCAAAAGTTCGCCGCCGCCCTCGCCGAAGATCGCGAAGCGCTGGCCGTCAGGCGCTGTGAAGCCGGACATGTTCTCAACGACTCCGACCACCTCAAGGTCAACCTTGCCGGCCATCTCGGCCGCGCGGCTCGCGACTGACTGGGCGGCTGGCTGGGGGGTCGTGACGACGATGATCTTTGCCTGCGGCAGAAGCTGGGCCAGCGTCATCGAGACATCGCCGGTACCCGGTGGCAGGTCGAGCAGAAGGTAGTCAAGCTCACCCCAGGCGACGTCCTCCAGAAACTGCTGGATTGCCTTGTGGAGCATCGGGCCGCGCCAGACGACTGCCGAGTTCTCTTCGACGAAGAAGCCGATGGAGATGACCTTGACGCCGGCCGGGCCGTCCAGCGGAATGATCTTGCGCTCGGCGTTTACGTCGGGGCGGCCGCCAACGCCAAGCATGCGGGGGATCGAGTAGCCGTACACGTCGCAGTCGAGCGCGCCAACCGACTTGCCTTCAGCGGCCAGAGCTGCGGCCAGGTTTGCGGTCATCGTTGACTTGCCGACTCCGCCTTTGCCCGAGGCAACACAGATCACGTTCTTGACCTGCGCGAGCGCGCCCTCCGGCAGGCGGTTGCGGCCGAGGGTCTGCTGCAGGCTGGTCCGCTCCTCTTCGGAGAGGACGTCGAACTCGACCGCGACGGCGGTGACGCCATCGAGCTCGCCGACGTTCTTTGCAACTGCGTCCTGGAAGTGCGAGCGAATGGGGCAACCGGGCGTGGTCAAGCTGACGATCACGCCGATGCGACCGTCGTCGCCGATATCGATCGAACGGACCATCCCCAGCTCGACGATGTTGCGTCGCAGCTCCGGGTCGATCACGGCGCGGAGCTTGTCCTGGATCTGTTCTTCGGTGGGAAGGCTCATGCCCCCATTCTGACAGGCAACGGGCCAAGCCCAAAAAGAGAGAAGCGGACCCTGGAGGGGGTCCGCTTCTCGGGGGAGGAGAGGTGCTGTGTTCTGCTCGCGGGTAGTCGGTGCGTACGGCACCGAGGCGAACAGATCCCTCCGGCACGCCCCCTCTCCGTGGGGCGTGCCGGGCTAAGGGATCGGTCTACGAGCCGACGCGCTCGGTGACCTTGGCCTGAACGTCCTTGACGGCCTTCTCAGCCTTCGCCCGGTTCTCCTTGACTGCCTTCTCGGCACGGACGCGGTTCTGCCTGACGGCCTTCTCGACGCTGTTGCGACGCTGCTTCAGCTCGCGCTCGAGGCGATTACGGGTGCCGCGGACGCGGGTCTGTGCCTTGCGACGGGCTTGACCGCCACGACGCTCGAGCTTGTTCAGCTCGCGGCTTACCTGCGTGCGGAACTGCTTGAGTTCCTTCTCGCGGGCGTCTGCCTCAGTGAGGGGGCGGACGGTCTCCGCAACGGTCAGGGCGGCGCCGACGGGAACGTCAACGGCACGCTCGGCCGTCTGACGGACGTAGGCGACAGCCGTCTCGATGTTGCGCTCCGGCGCCTTGGCGGCGGCGGGCGTGGTCGTGGTGGTGGCCTTCTTCGTGGCCGGCTTCGTGGTGGTGGTTGCCATGTTGTGAATCACTCCTCAGTGGTGTGTTGCGACTAAGTTCATTACTTCTAACAATGTCCAGGCTATCAAACTGACCCGAACACATGTTTGTACACCGACCGTACCGATGGTTACGCGCCGGCCACGTAAACAGCCTGTGACCGGAGTCAGATCAGGCGGCGACGGGGGTGCCGATACGGTCGAGCCAAGACTGCGGATTGTCAAGTTCAGCCAGCGAGGGAAGCGCGTCGGGCGCGCCCCAAACCTGGTTTAGGCCAGCGACCCCGGCGTGGTTGGCGACCGCGTCGCTCCACGCCTTGCCAAGTTCGTACTGGCGCATCTTCATTCCGAGTCCAAGTGCCTTGGCGATCAAATCGCCGATTCCCGTGGCTTGCTTTCGCCGCTGGTCCATGGCCCAGCGCATCTGGGCAAGGCCGTCATCGTCGGCCGCCGCAGCGTCCATGACGTGTTCGGCGTAGCCCTCGATCACGGCCATCGCCGCCTGGAGCTGGTCCATGATCGCGGCGTGTTCCTCACCCGCCAAGGCACGTTGAAGGTCACCTCGAAGCGCATCGCGAAGCACGACTCGCGGGTCGCCCGTGAGCAGGCGCCTCGCGAACTCCCTGAAAGCCGCCGGATCTATTGCGAACGACGCCCTGTCAAGCAGTTGGCCGACCAGGTCCGCCATGTGGTTGCGAAGCCACGGCACCGACGCGAACTGGACGGAATGCGTTTGCTCGTGGATTGCGACCCAGAGCAAGAAGCGGTTGGACTCGACGCCGAGCTGTGCGGCGGCGTGGTCAAGGTTGCCCCCGATCAGGAGCATCCGCGGCGGCGGTGGCTGACCGGCCACCAATGCCACCTGGTACTGGCCCAAGACGCGGCGTGACGCGTAGCCCATGAGCGCCCCCGCCTCGGTTCCCGCAGCTGCGCCGAGCGCCGTGTGCGCCACGCCTGCGAGCGGCCACGGCAGCCCCGCCTCCGCCTTGGCCCGGCGCTCAAGCGGCAGCGCCAGGTCGCGAAGCTGATTCAGGTTGGCGTCGATCCACTGGCGACGGCTGACGAGTTCCACTTCCGGGACCACCCCGGCGGGCTCAAGCCCCGTGTAGTCGAGTACCCGGCGCAGTGCCAGGTCGCACGTGCGTCTCGTATGGCCCGGATCTGGTCCGCGCTGCGCCTCCGATCCCGCGAGGGTGCCACCAATCCGGGAGGCAAGCTTCCAATCAACGATGCCCGGGGCGTCGTTCAAATCGTTGGAGCCTTTGCCTGTGCGTCGGCGGCGGTCGCGAACATTGCGTCGTCGCGAGCCGCAAGCACCGCGTAGCGAGCGTCGAGGTCCAGGCTCGCGTCGGCAAGCTCCTGGCCCTGAAACCCGGCGACACCTCCGGCCTCGCGCACGATCAACTGCGCTGCGGCGGCGTCCACGGACCGGCAGCCTCGGGCGCTCAGCATTGCGTCCAGGCGTCCGGCGGCAACGAAGCACATTGTGATCGCGATCGATCCAATCACCCGCACGCGGTACGCGCGCCCGGCAAGCGACGCGATGACGGGCGCGATCCTGGCCGGATCGGCGGACTCGAGCCCGACGATCTCGAGGCCGAAGTCGGGCCCGGTAGTGACGTTCATGGGCCGACCGTCCAGCCAGGCCCCCTGACCGCGCCGGGCGACGAATTCCTCGCCCGCGCCGAATTCAAAGACGTAGCCCCACTCGACGTCGGCCATCGTCGGCCCGGACGCGACGGCAACGGAGAGCGAGTGCCATGGGATCGTGCGTCTGGTGTTGAGCGATCCGTCGATCGGATCGATCACGACCCGCCAGGGAGACTCCGGATCGCCAAAGACGACGTGGCCCCGCTCCTCGGAGATCGCGGTGAATCCAGTTGCGGAGTTCGCCGCCAGGCGCTCAAGCTCGGCGAAGACGATGTCCTCGCAGCGGCGGTCGAGGGCAAGGGTGTTGTCCCCGCCTTCACCGACGCCCTCGTACACGGTGCGGCCGCTGACCGACTTGTCCGCATCGAAGAGGACTTGTTGCGCATCGGCGCATCGGCGCATCGCTTGCTGCCAATCCAAATCGAGCACCTGGATGACTGTATTGGAGGCGAGCGGTAGCTTTGAGATCGATGGAGGGTTCGGACAGCGATCGCCAGCGTCGGGTGGTGCTCCACCGCAAGGGCCCGATGTTCGTGCGTGGTCGGGCCGGGACGGGACGTACGGAAGCCCTCGTGAGGCGGTTCGCATCGCTGCATCAGGATGGGGTCCGGGCCGAGCAGATCCTTCTGCTTTGCCGCACGCGCGCGGCAGCATCCACGGTTAGGGCCCGGATCGAGGCGGCGCTCGACCACGCCCACGAGGAACTGTGGATTGGGACCTATTCCGAGATCGGCGAGCGTCTGCTCCGTGAGCATCCGGTCGAGGCTGGACTCGATCCTTTCTTCACCACGGTCGCGCCTGCTGACCGGCTGGCGATCATGCTCGATCGGATTGACGACCTACCGCTGCGCAGGCACGAGATCCGTGGCAATCCTGCAGGCTTGCTTGCCCGGCTCCTGCGCCGCATCGATGTGCTTAAGCTCGAAGCCGTTCCTCCGGAGCGCCTGCGCGACTGGGCAGCCGCCCGCAATCGGGACGCCGGGGGTGCCGCGCAACGCGAGCGTGCGCGTCGCGAGATCGAATTTGCCGAGCTCTACGCCAGGCACGATCGGATCCTGCGCGACGCGGGGAGCCTTGACGACGGCGACTTGGTTTCCGAGGCGGCCCGGATGCTTGCCGAGCGCGCCGATACCGCGGCGGAGGTTGCGGCTCGCTTCGAACACGCGATGGTGGACGAGTTCGAGGACGCTGCACCCGTGCACACGCAGTTGATCGCTGCTCTGCTCGGCGAGTCCACGAACCTGGTCGTCGCCTACGACGCCGCCCAGGCGACCCGTCGCTTTCGCGGCGCTTCGGAGGGACCCGAAGAGTGGTTCGGCTCCGCCTTTGACCAGGCCGAGCACGTGGAACTTGAGGTGCAGCGGCGATCAGCTGCGGCGATCCGGTCGGTGGCCTCAAGCCTGGCGGGCGATCCGGCGGAGGTGCCGGAGGCTACGGACGAATCGGTTCGCTTCTGGCGCTGCCAGGGGGAGCAGGCCCAGGCCCAGGCCGCAGCGCGTGAGGTGGAACACATCCTCTCGGGCGGGCAGGCGTTGCCCGAGCGGGTGTGCGTGATCGTCGCCTCTGGCTGGCGCCAGGGCCGGTTGGTCGCCGCCGCCCTTGAGGAGCGCAATGTGCCGTTCCAGGTCGCCGGCGACGCGTCGTTCTTTCAGCGGCCAGAGGTGCGGGACGCCCTTGCCTGGCTGCGGATGCTCGCCGATCCAAACGACGCGGCGGCCGTCGTCAGGGCTCTGACCCGACCGCCGGTGGACTTGCGGTCGGCCGATCTGGCGCGTGTCTCAACGATCGCTCGCCGCCGCAAGCTCGACATGGTTTCCGCGCTTCAGGCTGCGCTCGAGAGTCCGCAGCTGCGGCCCGAGGCGCGCGACAGGATCCAGGCCTTCCTGAAGCTTGAGCGCGCGGCGGTCGCTGCGATGGAATCCATGCGCCCCGACGTCTTCGTTCGGCGCTTGATCGAGCGCGTCGGCATGCGCCGCCACCGCCTGTTTGCGGCGACGCCGGAGACTGCGGAGCGGCTCGTCAATCTTTCCCGCCTGGCGGAGATCGCCGCCGACTTCTCACGCCGCGAGCCGCGCGCATCCGTTCGTGACTTCGTGCGGCATGTCGCGGCGGTTGCCGAGGCGGGCGACGTCGCGGGGGAGGACGCTGACCCTCCGGTTGGAGGCAAGGTGTTTTTGGCGGAACCGGGGCAAGTGAAGGGCCTTGAGTTCGATTGCGTCTACGTGCTGGGGCTGAGCTCAGGTTCGATGCGGGTCGCTCCGTGGGAGGATCGCTGGGTTCCCTCGGAACTCGCGACCGGCCCGCTGCCTGAGCCCGGGGATGAACTGGTGGCCCGGCGCCAGGAACGGCTTGCTTACCTTGCCGTGTCCCGGGCCACTCGGTTCGTGGTCCTCTCGTGGGCCGAGGCGGCCGGCCGTGAAGCCGTCAGCGCTGCGCCGTTCTATGAGGCGGCCCGCTCGGCGCTCGGCGCTGACGACGAAATCCATGAAGAGGAGGTCTTTGGGCCGGCGGAGGGCCTCCACTCCAGCTACCGGATGATTCGTGACGAAGTCCTTGAGGCTTCGTGGCGCGCGGGATCGGCTGTCTCGGAGATGCGGCTCGACACCGCCGATGACCTCAACCGCGCCGTTGCCAGATACCTGGAGCTGATCAAGCTTGCGTCCCTCTTGCAGCGACCGGGACAGGAGGGCGCGCGTGAGGCCATCGATGCGATCAACGAGCTGCTTGGGCGAGTCGCTTCCCCCGAACAGCGTGCGTTCTTGGAAACGTCGGCGCTGGACGAGTACGTGCTGGGGGACGAGCGCGAGGCGGATGCGCGCCGCAACCTTGTCGCAGCGCGCCGCGAGCCGTCCCTGGAGCAGTTCATCCCGCGCTCCGGGGAGGGGATCGCCCTTTCGGCATCCGACCTGGGCCTCTACCGGACCTGTCCGCTCAAGTACAAGTTTGCGCGCGTCTTCGCGATCCCGCAGGAGCCCACGATCAACCAGCGGTTCGGGATCCTGATCCACAACGTTCTTGAGCGTTTCCACTCGGAGGAGATGAAGCAGGACACCGCGGCGCCGCCACAGCCGGGCAGCGCCCAGATCGGGAGCCTCGACCGCCTGCTGTGGCTCTTTGAAGGCGGCTGGAGGCGAACGGGCTTCGGCTCGTCAGACGACGAACTCCAGTACCGCGATAGGGCGGTCGCCGCCCTTGGCCCGCTACCACGAGCGCCACATCCAGGCCGAGGCCCGGCCGGTCTGGCTCGAGCGCCGATTCAGCTTCACGATCGATCAACACAAGCTGCGCGGCCGCGTTGATCGCGTTGACCAACTGCCCGATGGCGGCTACGAGGTGATCGACTACAAGACGGGCGAGCGGCTCGCCGTGGCCAAGGAGTCCGAGGACCTGCAGCTGGCGCTCTACCGCATGGCCGCGCGTGAGGCGTGGCAGCTCGAAGCAGCGCACGGCAGCTACTGGTACGTGCTCTCAGATCAGCGCATCGAGGTGCCACCCGAGCCCGACGACGCCGAGCGCGTCGAGCGCACGGTGCTGGAGGTCGCGGGGGGGATCGAGGCCCAGGACTTCGAGCCCCGCCCCTCATACGAGATCTGCTCCTGGTGCGACTACCGGCTCATCTGCCCGGCCAGCGAGGCCTGACCCTGCCGAGTGCGGGGTTGTAGGGGCCATGCCCTCAAAAACCCGCACTCGCGGCGGGGGGGCTTGGGGGCACGGGGGCGTGGGGGCGTGGGGGCGCGGGAGTTAGTTTTCGTCCTCGCCGTCGGTGCGCTGGCGCAGGAAACGCTGAAACTCCTGGGCGAGGGTGTCGCCGGAGGGCATATCCGTCGGCATGTCCACCTCGTCGTCCTGCTGGGATTCCAGCCGGCGGACAAGGTCGTGGATCTCAGGGTTCGCAGCGACCGCCTTGTCGATCTGGGCGTCGAAGCGCTCCATCGCGTCCTCAAGCTCAGACGCCTCAAGCGCGATTCCCGTCAGCCCTTCGAGGCGGCGAAGCAGCGCCAGCGCTGCCTTGGGGTTGGGCACCGCGGCGACGTAGTGGGGAATCGCCGCCCAAAGGCTCGCCGACTGGACATCACGCTCGCGGCAAAGGTCGTGGACGACCCCGACTATGCCCGTGGGGCCTTCGTAGTTGGAGCGGTCGAGGTTGAGGCGCTCGACCAGCTCCTGATCGGTGGCGAGGCCGGTGATCGGCACTGGGCGCGTGTGGGCGACGTCGGCGATCAGCGCGCCCAGGCTGACCAACATCTCGGCGCCCAGCTCCTGGGCCACATCCACGATTGCGGTCGAGTAGGTGCGCCAGCGCAGGTTGGGCTCGACGCCGCTCATCAGGATCAGGTCGCGCTCCCCGCTGGTTGTCGCAGCGATCATCGTGTTTGCTGGCCAATCGACCTCGCGGGTGCGGCCCTCGACCAGGCGAATCGTCGGGCGGTTCACCTGGAAGTCGTAGAACTCCTCCGGGTCGAGCCGGGCGACCACCTGTGACGGCAGCGTTGCTGCGATCGCCTCGAGCGCTGTGGTGGCCGCGCTCGCCGCGTCGTTCCAGCCAGCGAAGGCACACACCAGGATCGGCGAGCGCAGCTCTGGCCTCTCGCCATCCCAGATCACATGCTCCATCGAGCCGAGACTACCCCGTCCGGACTGGCCTCGACAATCAGCGCATGAGTCAGGTACTTCAGGATCTTCGCCCCGGTCAACGCTTTGAGGGCTCCTATGCGTGCGCGCGCAAGGATCGGCTGACGGCCAAGAACGGGTCCGTGTACCTGGCGCTGGAACTGCGCGACCGAACGGGTTCGCTGCCGGCGCGGGTCTTTCGCGAGGCCGACCGAATCGGGCTGCGATTTGATCGCGGCGACGCCGTCAAGGTCCAGGGGCGGGTCGAGCGCTTCCGCGGTGACCTGGTTGCGGAGCTCGACGACGCCGAGCGGCTCGAGCCCGGAAGCTTCGACCCAGCGCACTTCCTGCCGGCTGCCTACCGCTCCGCCGACGAGCTCCAGGGCTTTCTGGAGCACCTGCTTGGCGAGATCCATCACGACGGCCTGCGGAAGGTGGCAGGAGGTCTCGTCGCCGAAGGTCCCCACGCTGCAGAGTTTTGCCGCGCGCCCGCAACCGCGACGGGCCATCACGCCTACCTTGGCGGCCTCGTCGAGCACACCGTTGCGGTGGGGACGCTGGTCTTGGAGACATGCCAGCTTCATCCCAAGCTCAACTCCGACCTGCTGATGGCCGCAGCGCTCGTTCACGACGTCGGCAAGGTGCGCGAGTTCACGTACGGGGCCGAGTTCGGGACAAGCGAGGAAGGGCGGGTCCTGGGGCACCTGCAGATCGGCAGCGAGATCGTCGGCGGCGCCGCTGCCCAGCTTGACCCCGACCTGAAGCTGGCGCTGCTTGGCTGCGTGCTCGCCCACCACGGCGTTGACGGCGGTCGCTTTCCGTCGCCGGAAGCCCTCGCGCTCTATCGGTTGAACTCGCTCGACGCCTCGATCAAGGGCGCGCTCGAACACGGCCTGCGCTAGCGGGCCGGCTGCGTCCTTACCCGCCGGGGCCCGTTACGGGCGCGTCAGCCCGCCGGGTGCGGCGCACTAGTTGAACCGCGATCGCCGTCGCAAGGATCGCGAAGCCGATCTCCAGAGTGCGCTCGGGCACCTCGTTTGCGATCGCGACACCGACCGCCACGCCAACGATCGACAGAACGCCGATCGCGCCGGCGTCACGGAGGCGGACGTTGCCGTAGCCGTGCTGGCGCCAGCCGCCGACGCTGGCGACGATGACGATCGCCAGAAGCGATGTGGCCTCGGCTCGAACTTGGGGTTCGTCCAAAAACAGGGCAAGCGCCGGGACGAAGAGAATGCCGCCGCCGATCCCGACAAGGCCGCCGACGAAGCCGCCGGCCAGGCCAAACAGGATCACCAGCAGGATGTCCATCAGCCTCTCACTTGATTGCGAGTTCGAGGGCGACGGCAAACAGGAGCACGGCGAACAGGTAGGAGACGAAGCGCTGCGGGATCCGCTGCTGGAGTGCTGTTCCGGCAAGCACGCCGCCGACGGCGGGCACTCCGATCGCGAGCCCCTTGACCACGTCCACATTTCCGTAGGCGCCGTGGGCGAGCGTCGCGAACGTCGCGATGATGACGATGGCCGCGAGGCTCGTGCCGGTGGCTTCACGCTCGCCGTAGCCGAACCAAAGGATCAGCAGCGGCACAATGACCGTGCCGCCGCCCACGCCGAACAGGCCGCTGAAGATTCCCCCAAGCGTTCCGATTGCGATCAGCTTGACGTGTCGCGAGTCCAAGCCGGGCGATACTAGTCCGGTCAGTGTTTGAGTCCGACGCCCGCAAGCAACTCCTCGACCCATTCCGAGCGACGCCGTCCCGCGCGGCGATCCTGACCGACCTCGATGGCACCTTGGCCCCGATCGCCTCGCGCCCGGAAGCGGCGAGCGTCCCGGGGGAGGTCAGCGCAGCGCTTGATTCGCTGGCCGCAAAATTCGGACTGGTCGCCTGCGTCACGGGACGGCGATCGCTTGAAGCGCGTGAGATGGTCGGGGTCGACGCGTTGGTGTACATCGGCAATCAGGGGTATGAGTCCCTGGCACCGGGCCAGCGCGAACCCGCTCGCACCCCTGCGGCCGGACCACGAAGCGGGCTCGCAGCAGGCTTCCTCACCCGGATCGACATGGGCTGGCTGGCTGACGTCGGGCTCCGGGTCGAGGACAAGGGACCGATCCAGGCGATTCACTGGCGCGGCGCCACCGACGAGCAGGCCGCGGAGCGCGCGGCGGCTCGGATCGCACGTCTGGCCGAGCATGCAGGCCTCCTGTCCCTATGGGGGCGCAAGATCGTCGAGCTGCGGCCGGTGTCCGGCATCGACAAGGGCACCGCTGTCACCGGCCTCATCTTGGATTACGCGCCGTTGACCGCCGCGATGTTCATCGGTGATGACAGGACGGATCTGGACGCCTTTCGCGCCCTGCGCGCCCTTGCGGACACTCCCCGTCTTGGCGCCGCTTGCCTGATCGGTGTTGCCTCTGATGAGGGCCCGGCTGAGATCGTCGAGCAGGCCGACCTCGTCGTGGCGGGGCCCGCAGGCGTCCACGCGCTGCTGCAGGATCTGGTTGCCTGATGCTGTTTTCCGAGCTGCTCCGGATCGCCGTCCTGCTGATTGCCGGCGTGGCCACCGCGCTCGGGGCGCTGTCGGTGGTCTTGGCCCAGCAAGAACTGCCCTCTGACCTCGCCCTGGTCGTGGTGGCGTGCTGGTGGCTGGTTGCGGCTGGATTGGGGCTTGTCTTGGGCGGTTCCGCCCGGGCGGCCGAGGCGATCAGCCCGGCGCTACGCGCTGCCAGTACCGCCACGAGCCTGCCGACGCAGAGCGAGAGCCGGATCACGTTCACGCGGCTCTGGCCAATCGCGGCATTCGCCCTTGCCTGCGCCGTGATCGGAGCTTTCCTGCCGCAGGTGGCCGCGATCGGGGCCGGCTACGCGATCTTTACGGCCCTGGCCTGGCGCCGGCGGGAGGCTTGCGTTCAGGCGATCGAGGATCGCGACGGGGTGCGCTTCTACGTCGAGCCCTCACACGCGTTCTCTCCGATCCGCCTGGTCCGCACCCCGGGGCTCTATCGCGATCGGGCCCCGCATCCAAAGCCTCCACCACCGCCACCGGCGCCGGGCTGACCCGCCGCCGGCCGACGCGTCGATACGCGTAGAAGGCGCCGATTCCCGCGGCAAGGGCCGCCAGGCCCGCCATCACGAGGGCGGCCCGAGCGCCGAACGCGCCCGAGATCCAGCCTGTCAGCGGACCCCCGATTGGCGTCGATCCCAGGAAGACGATGGAGTAGAGGGCCATCACCCTGCCGCGCATGTGGGGCTCGGCCGCGAGTTGCAGGGTCGAGTTGATCCCGGCCGCGAAAGTAACGGACGCCGCGCCAACCGGGACCAGGGCAATGGCCTCCCAGCGCAGGGTGGGTGCTGCGGCCGCCAGCAGCGTCAGGGCGCCGAACGCCAGGGCTGAGCCGATCAGCAGCTGCTCGGAGATCCGCTCCTTGGCGCCGGTCACGAGCGCGCCGGCAATCGCCCCTGCGCCCATTGCGACCACCAAGCCCGAGTACGCCGCGGCGCCGCCGGTGAACGTGGCACTGGCAAGCAGCGGCAAGAGGACCTGGAAGTTGAAGGCGAGCGTGCCGATCACGGCCATCATCCCCAGCGGGATCGCCAGCTCCGGGGTGCGGAGCACGTAGCGCAGGCCCTCGCGGACGGCCGCCGGCTCGCGGGGGGCGGGGTCGTGGGGCGCAAGCCGGCTCAGATCCAGCGCGCGCAGGGCGATGATCATCCCCCCAAAGGACAACGCGTTCAAGAGGAAGCAAAGCTGAATACCGCCGCCCGCGATCAGCACCCCGGCGATCGCCGGACCCGTGATGCGGGACGCGTGGATCAGAACACTTTGCAGGCCGACAGCACCAACCAGGCGATCGGCGCCGACGATCTCGATTACAAAGCTCTGCCTGGCGGGCATATCGATGGCCAGCACTGAGCCCCTAACGAAGACCAGCGCCATCACCATCCACGCTTCGATCTGTCCCGTCGCTGCGAGAGTGAAGAGAGCCAGGGCCGGCAGGGCCATCAGCGCCTGCGTGACCAGCAGCAGCTTGCGCTTGTTGACCCGGTCGGCGATCAACCCGCCCCAGGCCCCGATCAAGAGGATCGGGAGGAATTGCAGGGCAGAGGTCAGGCCAACGGCGACGGCACTGCCCGTCAAGGTCAGCACAAGCCACATCTCGGCCACGATCTGCATCCAGTTGCCCGAGATCGAGACGAGCTGGCCGGCGAACCACCGGCGATAGTTGGGAATCTTCAGTGGCCCGATCGACCGGCGAAACGCCGCCGTCACGAGGGCTCTGACTCGAGCATGCGCTCGAGAACGTCCGCAGCCTGTTCCAGGGACCGCAGGTCCGAATCATCGAGCGCACGTAGGTTTCGCGACAGATAGGCGTTCTTGCGGCCCCGCATCTGGCGCAGCAAGTCACGGCCCTTGGGGCTGATCGTCAGCAAACACGCCCGACCGTCCGTGGGATCGTCGGCGCGAACGATCAGCTCGTCCCCCTCCAGCGCGGCAACGATCCGCGTTGCCGTCGGTCGCTTCACCCGCTCGAAGGTGGCCAACTCCGACGGCGTCAGCGGCCCCAGTCGCTCGATTGAGGCAAGCGCCGCAGTCAGCGTTGGCGAGAGGGATCCGCCAGCTTCCTGGCGCATTCGGCGGGCGGTTCGAGCGATCACGAGCCGCAGCCTTGCGGCGGCGTCGGCTATCCGTTCATCGCTCGACCGTGTAGTTACCATCGCTAATTAGCATAGCAAACTAATATCGCTTGAGGAGTTTCCGGAACTCGCCCCAGGGCCTTGCATTGGCCACGTCGGCCTTGGTCAGCCCGGCTCGCCGGGCCGTCGCGATGCCGTATTCCATGTTGGCGAGCGTTCGAATCTGGTGGGCGTCCGTGTTGATGCAGATCTTCACGCCCGCGTCCGCGGCCATTCGTGCGTTGCGCTCGTTCAGGTCGCGGCGGTTGGGGTTGCCGTTGATCTCGATCATCGTCTTGGTCCGGGCGGCTGCCTCGATCACAGCCTCGATGTCGAAGTCGTACGGCTCGCGTCGCAAGAGCAAGCGGCCTGACGGGTGTCCGATGCAGGCCACGTGTGGATGCTCGATCGCTTCAAGAAATCGGCCGGTGATCCTGTCTGCATCCATCCGGAATGAGGTGTGGATGCTGGCGACCACCCAGTCCAATCGGCCGAGCAGCTCGTCGGGATAGTCGAGCTTGCCGTCTGGCCCAATGTTCACTTCGCTACCCGCAAGCACCCGGAACCGGGCGGCGCCGAGTGAATCGTTCAACGCGGCGATCTCGTCGATCCGCGCCTCCAACTGCTTCGGGCTGACGTCGTCGCCAAACCCATGGCTGGCGGAGTGGTCGGTAACGGCGAAATATGCGTAGCCCCGGGCGCGGGCGGCAGTAGCCATCTCCTCCAGGCTGTTCTTGCCATCCGAGAGCGTCGTGTGGGAGTGAAGGTCGCCGCGGATGTCGTCGATCTCGACGAGGGTTGGCAGCGAGCCGTTCGCCGCCGCCTTGATCTCGCCACGGTCCTCACGCAGTTCGGGCTCGATGTAGCGCAGGCCGAGCCGCTCGTACACCTCCGCCTCGGTTTCGCAAAGTTCGACGGCGCCGGACTCGGTGTTCTTGATGCCGTGCTCGGAGACGGAGAGCCCCATACCGACGGCCCGCTCGCGCAGCGCGACGTTGTGCGCCGCCGAACCGGTGAAATGCTGAAGCAGGTTGCCGTATGCCTCGGGCGGGACGATCCGAAGATCGATTGAGATCCCGTTGTGCGTGCTGACCTTGACCCCGTTGGCGCTGGGGTTCCCGGCCGCGGCCGTGAGTTCGTGCTCGGCGAGCGCGGTCGCCAGCGCCTTACCGTCCGTCGCCGTGGCGATCAGGTCGATGTCCTTCACCGTCTCGGTCCGGCGGCGGGCCGAACCCGCGATCTCCACGGCAGTGGCCGCCGGATGCTCGCGCAGCTCGTTGGCAAGCATCAGCGCGATCGGCAGCGCCTCCGAGAGCAGGATCCGCTGGGCCGGACCGTCGCTGCCGAGCTTTTCAAGCTGAGCGGCGATGTTCTCCTCCGCCTTCGGGCCGAGTCCCTTCAGCGCCCGGATCTTCTGGTCTGCGATCGCTGCGCGCAGATCGTCGATGCTGGCAACGCCAAGCTCGTCGTAGAGCCGTCGCACGGTCTTGGCGCCCAGGCCAGGCACCATGGTCACCTCGACAAGGCTGGGCGGGTACTTCTTCTTGAGCTTGTCGGCCGACGGAATTGATCCGCCTTCGAGGAGGGCCAGGATCTTCTCCTCGGTCGTCTTGCCGATCCCCGCCAGCTCCGTGACCTTGCCCGCGCGAGCGAGTTCCGCGATTGATACGGGGCTCTGCCGAATTGCCTTGGCCGCGTCACGGTAGGCGAGCACTCGGTATGAGATCGCGCCGTCAAGCTCGTAGAGCGTTCCCAGCTCTTCGAAGGCTGCAGCGATCTCTGCATTTCTCGGATCCTTCGAAGCCAACGCCTACCTCATAGCATCACCCGATGCCCGAACGCGGTGATGTCTGGCTCGTACTGCCGACCTACAACGAGGCCGAAAACGTCGAGCGGATGGTGGCGGGCATCACGGCCGCCCTGCCGGCGGGAGCCCGAGTCCTCATCGTTGACGACTCCTCGCCGGACGGAACCGGGCAAATCGCCGACCGCCTGGCGCGCGAGTCGCCGCTAGTCGAGGCCCTTCATCGCGCCCGCAAGGAAGGGCTCGGGCCCGCCTACCTGGCTGGGTTTCGGCGTGCGCTTGACGCGGGCGCGGCGCTCATCGTCCAGATGGACGCCGATCACTCCCACGATCCCGCCGACCTTCCGCGGCTCCTGGAGGCCGCGGCGGGTGCTGACCTGGTGATCGGCTCGCGCTACGTGGCCGGCGGGTCGGTCGGCGATTGGGGACCGATTCGCCGGGGAATCAGTCGCGCCGGCAGCGCCTACGCGCGCCTCGTGCTTGGCGTTGGCGTCCGCGATCTGACCGGCGGCTTCAAGGTGATCCATCGCCGCGTTCTGGACGCGATCGGCCTTGACTCGATCGCCTCACATGGCTACGCGTTCCAGGTTGAGATCACCTACAGGGCGATTCGCGCCGGGTTCACCGTCGTGGAGGTGCCGATCGAGTTCAGGGACCGCCGGATCGGGCAATCGAAGATGACCGGGGCGATCGTCCGCGAGGCCGTCGTTGGCATTCCCCGCATGCGCCTTCGCACGAGCCGGGGCGATGCGGCCTGAGTTCAATACTTCATTTTGTATAGTAGGTGGTGCGGTTTGATCCGGATACCTATCCGCCACCGCATCCAGTAGAAACCAAATCCAATTTCCACCTGCTGATTTCAGGAGAACACAAATGGCCGGCAAGCTGCCCGACGTAACCGACGCCAACTTCCAAAGCGAAGTCCTTGACTCCGGCGAGCCCGTGCTCGTCGATTTCTGGGCTCCGTGGTGCGGGCCGTGCCGTGTTGTCCACCCGATCCTGGAGGAGATGTCCGGCGAGCGCTCCGACGTAAAGATCGTCTCGCTCAACATCGACGACAACCAGCAGGTCACCGGTCAGTTCGACGTGCTCTCGATCCCAACCATGATCCTGTTCAAGGACGGCGCGGAGGCTGCGCGGATCATCGGCGCGCGCCCCAAGCGGTCGATCGAGGCCGAGCTCGATCCCGTTCTCGCCGCCTAACGGCCGACGGCGATGCCGTTCGTTCACATTCACTGGTACGAGGGCCGCTCGGACGAACAGAAGGCCGAGCTAGCCCGGCGAATAACCGAGGCGATGGTCGAGGTCGGCAAGACATCGGCGGACCATGTTTGGATCAAGTTCGACGATTCAAAGAAGTCGGATTGGGTGATGGGCGGCGAACAGCAGGGTTAGCCGGCTCGGGCAACCGCGATCAGCAGGTCCATGCCTTCGATTGCCGCCCCGCCGCCTTCGCCGGCCTCATAACCGATGCTGGTGGCGAGAACTTCCCTGGTGACGTAGGCCTCGTGAGTCTTGGCGGCGTCGAGCAGGGTGGCGTCTCCTCCCAGCGAGAGCGCGATCCGGTCGGTGACCTCGAGGCCGGCGTCCTTGCGCGCTGTCTGTACCGCATGGACAACCTCGCGCGCGAGGCCTTCGGCGATCAACTCGTCGGTGAGGTCAAGGGCCAGCGCAACCGCGCTGCCGGATTCAGCTTCGACCTCGTAGCCCTCCAGCGGCCGCATCGACAACACAAGGTCGGCGGGCTCCAGGGAGTGATCCGCACCGTCGATCGAGATTCCGACCACCCTTTCTCCCTTTGCGGCGGCGCTGGCGGTCTCGGGGTCAAGTGCCGCGACGGCAGCGGCGACCTGCGGCATCCGCTTGCCGAAGCGCGGTCCAAGGGTCCGGTAGTTGGGCTTGACCTCATAGGCAACGAGATCCGCCTCCTCGGTGACGAACTCCAGGTCCTTCACGTTCAACTCGCTGCGCACGACATCTCCGAGGCGGTCGATTTCGATGCGCTCGGCGTCAGTGGCGACGATCACCGCCTTCGCAAGCGGCTGTCGCATCTTCAGCTTTGCGGCCGCGCGGGCCGCGCGGCCCAGCTCGATCGCCCGCATCGCGGCCTCGACCCCGGCTTCGAGATCAGGGTCGCGCCGCGCGGGATCCGTGGCCGGGTAGTCGGCGAGGTGAACCGATCCACCACCCGACGCCAGGTTTGTGTGAATTTCGTCGGCGACGAACGGGACGAACGGCGCCAGCAGCTTCGCGGACTCAACCAGGCAATGACGCAGCGTGCCTAGAGCGTCATGGTCCGCGTCCCAAAAGCGCCGGCGTGAGAGGCGGACGTAGCGGTTGGAGAGGGTTTCGACGAACGCCGCCAGCGCCTGCCCGGCGCCGGTGCAATTGAAGTCCTCCATCTCCGTGTTGACCAGGTCCGTCACGCGTTGAAGCTCCGACAGGATCCAGCGATCCAGATCCTGTCCCTTGCCTGCCGCCGGCGCCTCGGGGGCCGAATCCGCTGTCAGACCGTCGGCGTTCGCGTAGAGGACCCAGAACGAGTACGTGTTCCAGAGTTGATTTAAGAACTGACGGGCGGCCTCGCCAACGGTTTCGGCCGAAAACCGATACCCCGACCAGGGCTGCTGGGCGGTGAAGTAGTACCAGCGAAAGGCATCGGCGCCGTGCTCGTCGAGAACCTCCCAGGGATCCACGACGTTGCCCTTGCTCTTGGACATCTTCTGCCCCTCAGGATCCAGGATCAGGCCGAGGCAGACGCAGTTTTCGTAGCTCGCCTCGCCGAAGACCAGGGTCGAGACGGCGAGCAGGGAATAGAACCAGCCACGGGTCTGGTCAATTGCCTCGCAGATGTAGTTGGCGGGGAAGCGGGCTTCGAATTCCGCGGTCCCCTCGAACGGATGATGAAACTGGGCAAACGGCATCGCGCCGGAGTCGAACCAGGTATCGATTACCTCCGGGACCCGTCGCATCTGTCCTGAGCATCCGTCCGCACTGCAGGGGACCGCGACGTCGTCGATGAACGGGCGGTGCAGGTCGTCGCCCACCTCGCCGCCGCGGTCGCGCAGATCAGCCACGGAGCCGGCGCAGAACTCGCCGTCGCATTCGTCCTCCTCGCAGCGCCAGATCGGAAGTGGGGTGCCCCAATAGCGCTCCCGGGAGAGCGCCCAGTCCACGTTGTTTTCAAGCCACTTGCCGAAGCGACCGTCCTTGATGTGTTCGGGGCGCCAGCCGATTTGCTGATTCGCCGCGAGCATTTGGTCGCGAACGTCGGTGGTGCGGATGTACCAACTGGCCTTGGCGTAGTAGAGGAGTGGCGTGTCGCAGCGCCAGCAGTGCGGGTAGGAATGTTCGTAGTTCTGCTCGCGAAAAAGGCGCCCTGAGTCCCGCATGGCGGCGACGATCTCCGGGTTGTGTTCGAACACGAGCTTGCCCTGGAAGTCAGGAACGCGCTCGTCGTAGGTGCCGTCGGGCCGGACCGGATTCTGCAGGGTCATCCCGTACTGCTCGCCGAGCCGGAAATCGTCCTCGCCGAAGGCCAGCGCCGTGTGGACAAGCCCCGTGCCGTCCTCGGTGGTCACGAAATCGGCAGCCAGAACGGTGTGCCCATGCTCGCCGAAGTCGGAGCCCTTGATGTATGCGAACGGGGCCTGGTAGGCGACGCCCTGGATTGCGGCGCCCTTGAAGCGGGCAAGCTCGTTAGCGTCTTCGCCGAGCACCCGCTCGGCCAGCGCCGCGGCGACGATCACCGTCTCACCCTCGACCGATGCGCGCACGTACTCGATCTCGGCGCCGACCGCGACGGCTGCGTGGGAGATGAGCGTCCACGGTGTAGTCGTCCAGACGAGCAGGTTGTCGCCGGGCTCAAGCGGCGAGCCGCCCGCGTCGGTGACGGGCAACCGCACGAATACCGATGGATCAACAACATCGTGGTAGCCCTGCGCGACCTCGTGGGAGCTGAGCGCCGTCCCGCACCGTGGGCAGTAGGGAACGACCTTGTGACCCTCGTACAGGCGCCCCGCGTCCCAAATCTGGCGAAGCGCCCACCAGACCGACTCGATGTAGTCGTCGGTCATCGTCACGTAGGCGTCGTCCAGGTCAACCCAGAAGCCGATCCGCTCGGTCAGGCTTTCCCAGTCGGAGACGTACGCAAAGACAGATTCCCGGCACTTTGCGTTGAACTCGGCGATCCCGTATTCCTCGATCTCGGCCTTGGACGAGATCCCGAGCTGCTTTTCGACCTCGAGTTCGACCGGAAGCCCGTGGCAGTCCCAGCCGCCCTTGCGAGGCACGTGGTAGCCCCGCATCGCCTGGTAGCGCGGGTAGATGTCCTTGAACACGCGGCTGAGAACGTGGTGCGAACCCGGCTTGCCGTTGGCGGTCGGCGGGCCCTCGTAGAAACTCCAAGTTTCAGCGCCATCGCGCCAGGCCAGTTGCTTGGCGAACAAGTCCTGCTGTTGCCAACGCGCGAGCGTCTCCTGCTCCAGCGCGGGGAGGCTCTGCTTGGGATCGACGGGTCTGAAGCCGGACACGGCGGCGGATTCTGGCAGGGCACCGGCTCCACCGAGCGCTTGGGCCCCCGCGACCAGGGCCACTGCCATCGCGGGTGGGCTCTCGCGCTCTATAGCCTGATAGCCAAGGTCAATACTTGATGCAAGCGAGCGGAGGACAGATGGCGGAACAGCTTTGGGGCGGAGAGACTGCGAAAGCGGTCGAAAACTTCCCCGTGTCGGGGCACCCGATCCCGGCGCCGGTGGTCTGGGCGCTGGGTCGCCTCAAGGCGGCTGCGGCCCGGGCAAACGCCGATCTGGAAAAGCTTGATGTGGAATTGGCCGACCGCATCGCGGCCGCGGGCGATGCTGTCGCCGCCGGTGAACACGACGACCAGTTTCCCGTCGACGTCTTCCAGACGGGCTCCGGTACGTCGTCGAACATGAACGCCAACGAGGTCATCGCGAACCTCGCCGGGGAGGGCGTCCACCCGAACGATCACGTGAACATGGGTCAGTCGTCCAATGACGTCTTTCCCTCAGCTGTTCACCTTGCGGCACTGGCAGAAGTCACTTCCGACCTGTTGCCAGCGATTGATGGCCTCGCCGCCAAACTGGGCGAGCGCGCCGCGGAATTCGCCGACATCGTCAAGTCGGGCAGAACCCACCTTATGGATGCGGTGCCGGTCACGCTGGGCCAGGAGTTCGGCGGATACGAAGCCCAAATTGCCCTCGCGGGTGACCGTGTTCGCGCCACGCTCGAGCGAGTGGGCCAATTGCCGCTCGGCGGGACGGCAACCGGGACAGGTCTGAACACCCATCCCGAATTCGCAAAAAAGGTCCGC
The DNA here is from genome assembly GCA_963701205.1 of uncultured bacterium. GTDB lineage: Bacteria > Actinomycetota > Thermoleophilia > Solirubrobacterales > 70-9 > JALZKA01. The sequence continues at coordinate 1,188,068 of OY969575.1, forward strand.
GCCCTGATCGCTGCTGACACCGGGCTTGACCTTGCCGAGCCCCGTGACCGCTTCGAGGCGCAGGCCAATCGCGACTCCCTGGTTGAGCTCTCGGGAGCGCTGAAGGTGTTGGCGGTCTCGCTGATCAAGATCGGAAACGATCTGGCGTTGATGGGCTCCGGCCCGCGTGCAGGGCTCAGTGAGCTGCGGCTGCCGGAGCTGCAGAAGGGCTCGTCGATCATGCCGGGCAAGGTCAACCCAGTCATCTGTGAAGTCGTGATCCAGGTCGGCGATCAGGTGATCGGCAACGACGCGGCCATCACTGCCGCGGGAAGCCAGGGCCAGTTCGAGCTGAACGTGCGGGTGCCCCTGATCGCCCGCAATCTGCTTGACCAGATCAAGTTGCTTGCCGCCGCGTGCCGGCTCCTGAACGAGAAGTGCGTTGCTGGCCTGGAGCCGAATCTGGAGATGCTGAACCAGCACGCCGAGTCAACGCTTCAGGTGGCGACTGCGCTCAACCCGATCATCGGCTACGACAGCGCCGCCGAGATCGTCAAGGAGGCGGCTGCGTCGGGCCGCACGGTGCGCGAGGTCGCGCTTGAGAAGGGCATCGACGCGGCGACGCTTGACGAGGCGCTCGACTTTAAGGGCCTGGCTCGCCCGCATGGATGATCCGGTCGCGGGGGAGTGGCGTAACGTTCCCTGGGGTGATCGGCACCTACTCAGATGACAACTGAAAAGGCAACATTTGGCGCGGGCTGCTTTTGGCAGGTGGAGGAGAACTTCCGCCGCACCGACGGTGTGATCGACACCGCCGTCGGCTACGAGGGCGGCCACGTGGACAACCCGACCTACGAGCAGGTTTGCACGGGGACGACCGGGCACGTCGAGGTCTGCCAGGTCGAGTTTGACCCAGGCGTGGTCAGCTTTGAGGAGCTGATCGCGAAGTACTTTGCGATTCATGACCCGACCCAGCTCAATCGCCAGGGTCCCGACATCGGATTTCAGTACCGCTCGGTGATCTTCGCCCACAGCGACGAGCAGGCAGAGGTGGCCGCAAAGTTCATCGCCGACGCCCAAAGCCGGTTCAAGGATCCGATCGTCACCACGGTGGAGCCCGCCGCCACGTTCTGGATGGCTGAGGAATACCACCAGTGCTACGTCCAAAAACAAGGCGAGAGGCCCGGGATCTTCTCATCGCTGTTCGGTTCGCCCTCCTAGCCGCCGCGGCGCTCGTCCTCGCCGGTTGCGGCGACGACGAGTCCGACGGTTCGCCCCCCGACTCGGCGCAGACTGAGATCACCGTGACGCTTGCGGCTGACGGGGAGGAGAGCCAGAAAGCGTCGGTCACCTGCGAATCCGGCGACGCCGATCCCTGTGGCGCCCTCGCTCTGACCGATTTCGAGCCGGTCCCGGCCGACATTCCGTGCACGGAGATCTACGGCGGACCGGATGTCGCCACGATCGAGGGCACGGTTGCCGGGAAGCCGGTATCGGCGAGGTTCACCCGCTCAAACGGCTGCGAGATCGAGCGCTTTGACCGAGTCCTGCCGTTGCTTGAGGCTGAGTTCCCCGGATACGTGCCTGGGGCTTCGCTGCGCTAGGGATCTAGGTGCGTTCGAAGGCGCCGATATCCGGCTTGCGGTCGCGCTTTCGTCCTCGCTGATCCTTGCCCGGCGCGCGGCGGTCAGCCTTGCCGATGGCTGGGCTGCGCTTCTTTAGGCCCACGGTCTGGGTTGGGCCACCATTGTTTCGCAGTTGCCCAATTCGCGGATTGCCTACGACGGGGTCGCCCGCAAAGCCGGTGCAGTCGGCTAGATCGGTCAGCATGTTGTGGCCGAGCGAGACAAACGCTCCTTCGCAATCCGGCCCGGTGCCGCCGTTGCTTGAGTTCAGGGCGATCAACGAGTTGCCAACGCTGAACGTACCGCCGAACAAGAGCAGCCCGCCGCCCTGGGGCTCGGAGGCATCAAGCTGGTTCACTTGATTTCGCACCACTGTCGCGGCGTTGAGCTTGACGGTGGCTCCATTGTTGGCGGCGATGCCGCCGCCGTAGAGGGCATTGTTGTTGGCGATCGTCGAGTTGGTGACCTTGAGGCTTCCCTCGCGCATTGAGATACCGCCGCCGCCGACCGCCGAGTTGTCGTTAACGGTGGACTGGCGCAGCGCAATGCGGGCGGTAAATCCCGCGATAGCCCCGCCCTCTACCTCGACATGATTACGGGCCAGGGTCGAGCGCAGCACCGTGACCCGGGTGCCCTCGAAGGCGGAGACCGGTCCGTAATTGCCGCTTTGGGCGACCAAACGTGAATCGATGATCCGCGCGTTGGTGTCGGGCAATGGCAGGTAGATCCCCGGTAGTCCACCCATGTTGCGCGCCACCAGCGATCGGCGCACACTGACTTCACCGCGACCGAGGACAGCGCCTGTCCAGGCGCGGCCATCGTTGCCCGTGATTTGGCTGTCGGTCACACGGAGACCCTGGTAGGCAACAATGCCGCCAACAGGGTTTCCCGCCGGGCTGGGCCCAATCCTGTTGGCAGAAACCCGTGAATTGTGCAGCACACCTGCCTCGCCGATCGCGAGGCCACCCGTTTCCTGACCCTCGTTGTCGATGATTGCGCTGTTTGAGATCGTCGAATTGGGGCCGGCGGTGACGCCCCCGATCCCGCCGATGTTGTGGCTGACCTCGGTGCCGGTCATGGTCAACCGCCGATAAGTACCAACACCGCCAGTGCCATTGGACGTCGTGTTGTTGCGGATCTTGCATCTGGAGATCGCCAGGCGCCTTCCATCGGAACGGACTGCGCCGACTCCCTCCCGAAGCACGAGGTTGCTGAGTGAGGTTCGACGGGTTCCTTGCTGGACGTCAAAGATCCTGTCGATCGAGTTGGCGTCGATCGTCGCCTGCTGTCCGCCTGAAGTGCGGACCGCAACGGAGTCGGTGACATCAAGGTCACCTGTCTCGGCCGAGTCGTCATTGCCAACCAATGCGAGGGTGTATGTCTTTCCTGACCGCAGCACCACGGTGTCAGCACCGGGGTGGGCGTTTGCGGCTCGAATCGCCTCGCGCAGCGAGCAGTCGCTGGGACGGCATGCGTTAGGCAACGGGTCGTTGGTGCGCGTCACCTCGTAGGTGCGCGCCGCAGCTGCTGCAGAGGCTGCGAAGGCGATTGAACCGCAGGCCAGCGCCAACGCGACCGTTGCCAGAACCACTGGTGCGCGCACTCGATTCAGCATCGCGCCCCTCTGCATACCGGCGCACAATACACCCCAATTGGGCCAGTAGCTAAACGTTGACGGCGATGTACTTGGTCTCGAGATACTCCGCGAGACCCTCGTTGCCGCCTTCGCGACCGATGCCGGATTGCTTGACGCCGCCGAACGGCGCACCAGCGTTGGAGACGATGCCCTGGTTGAGGCCGATCATCCCGGTCTCGAGTGCCTCGCAGACCCGAAACGCCCGCTTTAAGTCCTGGGTGAAGACGTAGGCGACGAGCCCGTACTCCGTGCGGTTTGCCGCGGCGATTGCCTCCTCGTCGGTGGAGAACGTCGCGATGGGCGCAACGGGCCCGAAGATCTCCTCGCTCAGTACCCGGGCATCCGCGGTGATCCCGGTCAGGACGGTTGGCTCGAAGAAGTAACCGGCGCCGTCTCGCGCCGATCCACCCGTAAGGCAAGCGGCGCCCTTGGCGACGGCGTCCTCCACAAGCTCGGCCACCTTGTCGCGCTGAGCTGAGTCGATCAGCGGTCCGACCTCCACGCCCTCCTCGCTGCCACGCCCGATCTTCATGGCGCCCATCCGCTCGGCTAGGCGGCGAGCGAACTCGTCGGCGACCGCTTCGTGGACGTGGAAGCGGTTGGCGGACGTGCACGCCTCGCCCACGTTGCGCATCTTGGCGAGCATCGCGCCCTCCACGGCAGCGTCGAGGTCAGCGTCGTCAAAGACCAGGAACGGCGCGTTCCCACCAAGTTCCATCGAAGTCTTCAGCACCGTCTCGGCGGCCTGGGCGATTAGCTTGCGCCCGACTTCGGTTGAGCCGGTGAAGCTCAGCTTGCGCAGCCGTGGATCGCCGATGATCGGCTCGGAGACGGCGGCAGAGGACTTCGACGTGATCACGTTGAGGACGCCCTTTGGCAGCCCGCAGTCCTCGAGGATCTTCGCCAGGGCGAGCATCGAAAGCGGCGTCTGCTGAGCCGGCTTGACGACCATCGTGCAACCAGCGGCGATCGCTGGCCCGATCTTGCGTGTGCCCATTGCGTTGGGAAAGTTCCAGGGGGTGATGAAGTAGCAGGGGCCGACGGGCTGGCGCATCACGAGCACTCGGCTCTGGGCGTTTCCGGCTGTCTTGAAGTAGCCGTCGATGCGGAGCGCCTCGCCGCTGAACCAGCGGAAGAACTCGGCGGCATACGCGATCTCGCCCTTCGATTCCGCCACCGACTTTCCCATCTCAAGCGTCATCAGCAGCGCCAGCTCATCCGCCTTGTCGCCAAGCGCAACGAACGCGTCGTGAAGAATCTCCGAGCGCTCGTTTGGGGCGCTCGCAGCCCAATCGGCCTGCGCTGCGCAGGCCGCATCAAGCGCTGCACGGGCGTCGTCGGGGGTGCCGTCGGCCACCTCGCAAAGCGCCTCGCCCGTTGCCGGGTCCTCGACGGCCAGCGTCGCGCCGCTGGCTGAGTCGCGCCACTCACCCGCGATCAGAAGCTGCTTGGGGGCCGCCTCGATTACCGCTTGCTCGTCAGTGCCGCTGCCCATGCTCGTCCTCCTTTGGGAGTTCGCCGACTCGGCGCCCCGGATCGTTTGATCGGCCACCGGCTGCCAGCCTAGTCGGCGGCGTCGCTGGGCCGCCCCCTGCAGGCGCAGGGGTAGTACTTCGCAGGGAGAAATCGCGACTTACGCCGTCCTAGCCTGTTGTAGGGATGCAAACCATGAACCGAACTGCTGCGCTCAAAGTGTTGTTGGCGATCTTGCTCGCCGGATTGGCCCTGCCCACGGTGGTGGAGGCCAAGTGGGTGCTGCCGGGACATGGATACGGCCACGGGGTCGGGATGAGCCAGTACGGCGCCTACGGTCAGGCCAAGGACGGGCGCTCCTACAGGCAGATCCTGCGCCACTATTACAAAGGGGTGGAGGTCAGGAACGCCAAGACCCGACGCGTCCGGGTCTTGCTGACGAGCGGCGTAGGCTCGATCCCGTTCTCCGGCGCCAAGCGCGCCTGCGGGAAGCAGCTTCACTCTTCGAAGAGCTACAGCTTCGCTGCCAAGGGATCAGGCGTCCAACTACGGCGGGCAAGCGGTAAGCGAATCGCCGGCTGCGGCGGGGAGGGAGCCGCAGCGGGTCGTGGCTCGGTGTCCTGGAACGGCGTCGGCCGCTATCGCGGCAAGCTCGTCGGCCGCAACGTCGGCGGCTCGCTGTACGTGATCAACAAGGTCACGCTGGAGTCCTACGTTCGCGGCGTGATTCCCAGCGAGGTCCCGGCGTCCTGGTCGCCAAACGCGCTGCGCGCCCAGGCGGTGGCCGCGCGCTCGTACGCGTTGGCGACAAGGTTGAACGGCAACGGCTATGACCTCTACGACGACACTCGCAGCCAGGTCTACAACGGTATGCGGGTTGAGACAGCGTCAACCGACAAGGCCACCAGCGCAACGAAGGGCGAGGTCATCAAGGCCGGTGGTTCCGTCGCAACGGCGTACTTCTTCTCAACGTCCGGCGGCCAGACCGAGAACTCGGAATTCGTGTTCAGCGAGCCCCGCTCCTACCTGAAGGCCGTGAACGACCCGGCCGACAGAATCTCGCCGGTCTACAAGTGGCGGTTGCAGTTGTCGAACTCCCAGATGAAATCGAAACTGGCCGGCCTCTTCGCGGGCCGCCTCAAGAAGATCCGGATCCTGAAGACGGGGCGTTCGCCGCGGATCGTGAAGGCCCGGATCGTGGGTTCGGCCGGCTCATCGGTGGTTTCCGGCAACGACCTTCGCTACCGCCTTGAATTGCGCTCCACCTGGGTTCGCTTCAAGAAGCGCTGAGCTCGCCGTCCGCGAAGGGCTGCACCGAAAGCCCGTGATCCGTATCGCGGGTGCCCAATTCATAGACCGCCGACCCGGCGACCTCAATCTGGGCGTGGCGTTCGTGCGGCCGCTCGACGCGAAGTTCGAGGTCCGCGATCGAGCAGTTGAGCGCATGATGCTCGGGCCCCTTCGGGTCGGCGTAAATCCAGGCCACAAAATCCTTTGCGGGAGCTGACACCTTGCCCTTGACGTTCACGTTTTTTCCCGGGACCGTGAACTCGCAGCCGCTGGGGGTTTCCTCAATCTCGGTGCCGTAGGTACCCCTGAATCCACCAAGGCGATGGGGAACGCCGTCGAGCACAAGCCGTCCGTTGGCGACCCACGGGCTGGTGCCCGGGCCCACCTTGACCCGGCCGATCGCGATGTCGAGGTAGTCGTCGGCGACCCCGGCGATGTCAGCCGCCTGGATCCAGATCCAGCGCTCCGCGTGCTCGGCGCCCCAGTTGTGCCCGACCATTCCCGGCCAGGAGTCGATCTCAAAGCGCTCCTCGCCGATCCTCACGTCGCCGCTGAAGCGAGCGCACGGGTACGGGCTCAAGAGCTTGGTCTTGGGCAACCGGGAGCGGTAGAGGAATGCGTGGGGCAGGTGGTAGAGGGCCTCGCTGCGAGTCTCAAAGCGCAGGTTCCACTCGGCCTCGCCGGGTTGGGCTCCGATTCGGCCCTGCGCCGTGCCGGGCGCCAGATTCGCTGCCCCGACCTGGATGTACGAATCGGATGGGAACTCGAGTTCTGACGCCGGAAGGTTGACCTTCGTAGCCCGGGGACCGCCGGCGTCCGCGTCAAACCAGGTGAACCAGATCGACGCCACCGGTTCCTCGCCCGGGCGTCGGTGGATCGTGTGGCGAATCCAGACAGCTTTGCCGCCGGCGGGGTGGGCGGCCTTGAGGTAGAAGCTCTCGTAGTGGCCGATGTCCTCCGCGAGATTCGGAAACCGGGCCTTGGTCCTCATTGAGTTCTACCTCCCATAAGGCGGCCAACCTAACATCAGCGCCGTGCGCAGGGATTCGGCAAGAGCACTAACCATCACCGCTGCCATGGTTTTGACCGCGGCGCTGCTTGCCGCCGCGTTCGTAGCGCTCGTCGGTGGCGGCGATGGTTCGCTCGATGGCAGCGCGGACGAGATCGTCGATCGGGCGGCCGAGTCCGGGTCCTCTAAAGGCAACGATCCGCTGGCCTTTGCCGCGGGCGACGAAGACGAGCTGGCCCGGCGGGCGATCCTGGGCACGTCCCACGTGATCTTCGCCAAGAGCCCGGGCGGAGTTCTCGCTTCTGCCGCTCGGACCGGGCAGTGGCGCAGCCAGATCGAGGCGGCCGCGGATCGCCATGGCGTCGATGCCGATCAACTCGAGGCCCTCATCTTCCTGGAGAGCGCGGGACGCTCGCAGGTGATCGCCGGCCAGAGCCCGGAGGCCGCCAGCGGCTTGGCGCAGATCCTGCCGGAGACGGCTGCGAACTTCCTTGGCATGCGGATCGATCTCCCGCGCTCGATCGCGCTGACCCGCAAGATCGACAAGGCATCAATCAAGGGCGACGACAAAAGCGTTGACGAACTGGTCGCGGAGCGCGCCTCGGTTGACGAGCGCTTCAACCCCGAGCGGGCGCTCGACGGCGCCGCCACGTACCTCGAGCTTGCCCGCGAGCGGCTTGGCGCCGACGATCTCGCGCTGGTCAGCTACCACATGGGAGTCGGCAACCTCCAGAACGTGATCGCTGCGTATGGCGACGAGGACGTGCCTTCCTACGCCCGGCTCTTCTTCGACTCCTCGCCGCAGGTCCACCCGCAGGCATGGGCGATTCTGTCCAATCTGGGCGACGATTCAGCGCTCTACTTCTGGCGAGTCGAGGCCAGTCGGCAGATCATGGAGCGCTGGCGTGACGACCCCGATGAGCTTCAGGCCTTTGCCGATCTGGCGACAGAGAAGGCGACGCTCGAAGAGGTCTATCACCCGCGCGAGGAGACCGAGATCTTCTTCGAGCCCGGCGATGTGGCGAACGCTGTGGCGAGGGGCGATCTGGTGGCGGTTCCGAGTGAGCGTGCGTTGGGCTTCAAGGTGATGGCGCAGGCCGGTGAGCTGGCTCCGAGTCTTGGGGTCGAGCCAGCGCTCTATCGAACGCTCCGCCCCGAGGCGCTCGCGACCCTGACCTACATCGCCGCCAAGGTCAGAGCGATCTCCGGCGAGCGATCGCCCCTGCAGCTGACAAGCGCTGCCAGGGACGAGGCCTACCAGTCGCTGTTGACCCCGATCAACCCCGAGGCGACACAGGATTACTCGCTGCACACCACCGGGTTCTCGTTCGACATCCGGCGCAAGTACGCGTCCGGGCAGCAGGCGTCGGCGTTTCAGTTCGTACTGGACAGACTGCGAGCCCACGCGATCATCGACTACGCCGTTGAGCCCGCCGCGATTCACATCACCGTCAGCGACGAGGCCAAGATCCTGGCCGAGTAGGTTGCCGCGTGATGAACGACTTCGAGGCGACGCCAGAGGCCTTCACCCAGATGCTTACCCAGATGATCCCGCTTGCGGGACAGATGGGGATCGAGGCCACCGAGCTGCGGCCGGGGCACGCCGCGGCGACGATTCCAATCGAGGGCAACGGCAACCACCTGGGGACGATGTATGCGGGCGCGCTGTTTACCGTCGCCGAGGTGCTCGGCGGCGCTCTGGCTCTGTCCAGCTTCGACGTGACGAAGGTCTATCCCGTTGTCAAGGATCTGAAGATCACGTTCCTCCGGCCGGCCTCGACAGCTGTCACCGCCCGGGCCTCGATTCCGGACGAACGGATCGGCGAGTTGGCCGCCGAGGCGGCCGTAGACGGCAAGGCCGAGTTCATCCTCAGCGCGGAGGTCTTGGACGAGACCGGGCAACTGGTCGCCACCACCGAGGGGACCTACCAAATCCGCTCGCACGGCAGCTAGCCCTGGCCGGCCCCCGCGCCGATCCCCCAGCCGGGTTTCCGGCCCCGGGGAGCTAGACCTTCACCGTCATGATGTCGCCGTCCGCCATGGCGTAGTCGCGCCCTTCAAGCCGCAGCTTTCCGCGTTCCCGGGCGCCGGCGTAGCCACCCGCGGCAACCAGGTCTTCGCAGGCGACGACCTCGGCCCGAATGAACGCTGCCTGAATGTCGGTGTGGATCTTCGCCGACGCTTCCCAGGCGGTCGAGCCGCGGCGAACGTTGCGGGCCACAGCCTCCTTGCCCTCGCCTGCCGTGAAGAAGGTGATCAGGTCAAGCAATTCGAAAGCCGTTCGAATCACGCGGGACAAGCCCGACTCGGCGATCCCAAGCTCGCTGCGAAGTTCTGCCGCCTCGTCAGCGTCGTCGATCTCCGCCAACTCCGACTCGATCCGAGCGCTGATCGCGACAGCCTTGGCGCCGGCGCCAGCGGCGTGGGCCAAGACCGCGTCCGGAACGGTCTCTGAGCCTTCGTCAACGTTGGCCACGTACAGGATCGGCTTTGAGGTGAGCGCGCCCAGCTGCCTCGGCGCGTGACTGGCCGCGGCCGGGACAGGCACCTCGCGTACCGGTCGGCCGGCGGCGAGGGCGGCAACCACGGCCTCAAGCCAGTCGCGCTCGGCGACAAGTGCCTTGTCGAGCGACTTCGCCTGCTTCGCGACGCGTTCCAATCGGCGCTCTGCCTGGTCGAGGTCGGCGGCCAGGAGCTCAAGCTCGATCAGCTCGATGTCATCGGCCGGATCGAGCCGTCCCTCCGGATGAGGAACCCCGCCGTCGGCGTGGGCCCGCACGACGTGACAGATCGCGTCCGTTTCACGGATGGCCGCCAGAAAACGGTTCCCAAGTCCCTCGCCTTCGGCCGCGCCGCGGACCAAACCCGCGATGTCGTGAAACTCGATCGTCTCGAGAACGACCTCGGAAGATCCGATCGTTTCCGCGATCTGCGCGAGACGTGGGTCCGGGACGGCGACGACGGCGACGTTCGGGTCAATCGTCGTAAACGGGTAATCGCCGGTCTCTGCGCCGCCCCGGGTGAGCGCGTTGAAGAGTGTCGACTTCCCCGCGTTGGGCAGGCCGACGATGCCGACCTTCACTCCGTGGCCTCGGCTTCGGCGTGCTCGTGCGCTCGGTCGGAGACGAACTCCAGCATCCGTTCCTCCAGCGTGCGCTCGCCGACGGCCGGCACCAGGCCTCCGATCAGCGTGCCAAGAGCGATCCCGGCAAGAACGTCAGAGGGATAGTGCATTCCCAGATACGGCCGCGAAAAGCAGATCGCACCGGCCAGTGTGTAGAGCGGTAGCCGCGTACGCGGTTCGACCCGTCCGAAGGCCGTTGCGGCCGCGAGCGACGAGGTGGCATGTGCGGACGGAAACGAGAGCTTGGACGGCGCCTTCGCAAGCGCGGGGTGGTCATCGATCAGCGGTCGTTCACGCCCGACCAGGACCTTGATCGCGTAGTTGGCGACGATCGCACCCGGACCGGTCCCAGCCCCGAGCAGCCAGCGCCGGCGTTTGCCGGGGTCCGCCGCCGCCCCCGCCAGGCCAATCGCGACCCAGATCGCCGCGTATTCCCCAGCGTGGCCGAGCGCCTTGAAGGCTGATTCCGTTAGCGGGTCGTGGCCCCGAGTGCGAAGCGCGCGCAGGATCGCCTGGTCGATGCGGCCAACCAGGCCGGTCGGTCCCTGGGGCTTGCGGCGAAATCGGTTCAACCTCCTGGAGCGCACGCGGGCGAGGATACGCACGCGGGAGGACCTGGCAATCACCGCCGCCACCACCGGACGGCAGGCCTTAGGCTGCGCGAATGCCAAATCCCTACGCATACCCAGATGTCGATGTCAGCGCGTTTGTGCTGGAGCACGCCGCAGAATTCGGCGACAAACCGGCCCTGATTGACGGGCCCACCGGTCGAACGATTACCTATGAGCAGCTCGACCAGGCGACAAGGGCGCTGGCATGTGGTCTGGCATCCCGCGGCTTTGGCAGCGGTGACGCGCTCGCGATCTACATGCCGAACCTGCCGGAATACGCGGTCGTCTATCACGGCGTTGCCAGGTCCGGCGGCAAGGCGACAACCGCGAACCCGCTCTACACCGCGCGGGAACTCGAACATCAGCTGCGCGATTCTGGCGCCTCGATCCTGGTCACGGTCGGAGCGTTTTTGGAGGTTGCCAAGGAGGCCGCCGCGGGTGCGGGCGGAGTCGAGATCTTTGTGGTCGGGGATGCCGACGAAGGGCAGCCGATCAGCGAGCTGATGGGCGATCCCGCGGGTGCCTCGGTTGCAATTGAGGCAGCTACGCAGATCGCCGCGCTGCCGTACTCAAGCGGCACCACGGGCTTGCCGAAGGGCGTGATGCTGACCCACGCCAACCTGGTCGCCAACCTCACGCAGATGCAGGACGCGTTTCCGATCGAGCGCGACGACACCCTGATCGGTGTCCTGCCGTTCTTTCACATCTACGGGCAGACCGTGATCATGAACCAAGGCTTGCGAGCCGGAGCGACGATCGTGTCCATGCCCAGGTTCGAGCTTGACGAGTTCCTGAGCTTGATCGCCGCCCACGGCGTGACCCGCGCCTACGTCGTCCCGCCGATCGCACTCGCCCTGGCCAAGCACCCGGCCGTCGATGGACACGACCTTTCAACCATCACGACGGTGATGTCCGGGGCGGCCCCGCTCGGCGCCGAGTTGGCCGAGCAGGTTGCCACGCGCCTCGATTGCAAGGTGGTCCAGGGCTACGGGTTGACCGAAACGAGTCCCGTCACTCACGTGATTCGCCCCGATGGCGAGAACCGCCCGGGATCGATTGGGCCGGCCCTTGCCGGCACCGAGTGCCGGCTCGTCGATCCGGAGAGCGGGGCTGACGCCGACGCCGGCGATCGCGGCGAGCTTTGGATCCGCGGCCCGCAGGTGATGGCCGGTTACCTGAACAACCCAGACGCCACCGCGGAGACGATCGACGCCGACGGCTGGCTTCACACCGGCGACATCGCCGTCGTTGACGCCGACGGCTTCTACTCGATCGTGGACAGGCTCAAGGAGCTGATCAAGTACAAGGGGTTCCAGGTTCCGCCCGCCGAACTTGAGGCGCTGTTGATCACGCACCCCGACGTCGCCGATGTGGCGGTGATCGGAGTCCCGGACGACGAGGCCGGCGAGTTGCCGAAGGCCTTTGTCGTGCCCGCCGGGGACTCCGTCGATCAGGAAGCGCTGATGGAGTTCGTTGCCGGCAAGGTCTCGCCGCAAAAACGGATTCGGCTGATTGAGGAGATCGACGAGATTCCGAAGGCCGCCTCCGGGAAGATCCTGCGCCGCATCCTCCGCGACCGCGCCGCCTAGAGGCGGCTACGCCTCAAGCCTGGCGAAGTAGCCGAGCGCCGGCCCTGAGCGTTCCCTGATTTGGAGTCCCGCCTTTGCCCCCAAGCGCTCAAGCGCTCCCGGCGAGGTGAAGTGCGGATCGCCGAAGAGCTCGCCAACGACCAGCCGACCGTCGGGAGCCAGCACCCGCGCGATCTCAGCGAGGGCCACCTCCGGGTCGGGGATCTCGCCCAGGACCGCTGTCAGGACCACCGCGTCGATCGAATCGTCTTCGTAGGGCAGCTCACGGGCATCGGCCAGCGTTGGCGTCACGTTGGCAAGCCCACGCTCGCCGGCTCTGCCCATGGTGTGATCGAGGAACTCCTGCTGCAGATCGAGGATCTCAATCTTGCCTTGAAGACCGACCCACTCGGCCATGACCAGGGTGTAGTAGCCGGTTCCCGGGCCGATCTCCAGGATCCGCTCGCCCGCCGCGGGACGCAGGACGCTGCGGAGCCGCTCGCGCGTGATCAGGGGATGGGGGGCGTCCACCCAAAAACGTTGCGAGTACGGACAGGCCGACGGGTTTTTGCGCCACCTATAGGAAGCGGCAAGAACTGCGAAGGCGATGAGCAGAATGAGGCGGCGCACGGCGCGCAGCCTAGCAGATACCCCTAGGGGGTATTAACCGGAGAACCCGATTGCCTGGCCGCCGTCGTCAACGCGCAAAAAAACAACGGTCGCCAGATTCAGCGCGACGGTCCCCTCCTGGGTCTTCAAGTCGTGCCAGCCGCCGCCGCCTTCGACAGCCTTGCGAAGTTCCTTGAGCTCCGCCGCCGTGAGCCTGACGGAGAGCACCTGGCCGATCCCGAAGCCGATCTCGACCTTTGCCTTCTCGGCCATCAGTGATCGACCCCGTCTCGTTGGGAAAAGTTGGGTTCGCTTCGTCCGTCGCTCATCAGGCTCCTTCCGCGGGTTGGACAATCTCGGTCAGGACCCCGCCCGTTGATCGTGGGTGCAAGAACGCCACTCGGGATTGACGGATTCCGGTCCGGGCGACCTCGTCGATCAACTCGACTCCCGCGCCTTTCAGGTTGGCGAGCGCCTCCTCGATCGCATCCACGCGGTAGGCGACGTGATGCAGCCCCGGCCCCTTGCGGTCGAGAAACTTGCCGACGGGGGTGTCTGGCCCGAGCGGGCTCAGCAACTCCACGTGGCAGGCACCGACGTCAAGCAGGATCGCCTCGACGCCCTGTTCCTCGACGACCTCGCGGTGGCTCAGGGGCATTGCAAATGCACCCTCGTAGAGCTTCAACGCCGCGTCGAGATCGTCGGTAGCGACGCCCACGTGATCGATCAACCCGAACATCGGGCCGAGCTTACTCAGGACGGGGGCTCGGGCGGCTTGCTCGCGATTGCCGGTTCACGGGCTGAAGCGTCCGGTTCTGGGCCCTGCCGGCATCGCCCCGCTGGCCTCGCGATGGGCGCGCATGATCGACTGGATTTCCTCGCGCTCGATCACCTCGTTTTCGATCAAGCGTTCCGCCACCTGATCGAGCAGGTCTCGGTGGTCGGAGAGCAGCGCGTGGGCGCCACGGTAGGCCTCCTCAGCGATTGCCTGCACCTCCTCGTCGCGGATCTGGCGCGTGGACTCAGCGAGGCCGTAGTCCTCGCCGGGAAGCTGGTGCGCCCGGATCTGTGTGCCCATCGCGTACTCGTAGACCATCGACCTGGCGATCTGGGTAACGCGCTTGAGGTCGTCGGAAGCACCGGTGGTTACCCGGCCGAACGTGATCTGTTCCGCGACCCGGCCCGCCAGCAGGACCTTCATGTAGTCGATCAGCTCGTCGCGAGACTTCAGGTACCTGTCCTCGTGGGGCAGGTTGAGCGTGTAGCCGAGCGCCTTGCCCCGCGGGACGATGGAGACCTTCTGAACCTTGTCAACGCTCGGCAGCAGCTCCGAGGCGACGGCGTGGCCGGCCTCGTGCCAAGCGACGACCTTCTTTTCGTGATCGGAGATGACCTTTCGGGATTCGAGTCCGGCGACGACACGCTCGAGGGCGTCGTCGAAGTCGGTCTGGACGATGAACTCGCGTTGGGCTCGGCCCGCAAGAATCGCCGCCTCGTTCGCGAGATTGGCCAGATCGGCGCCCGTCAGTCCGGCACCGTGGCGCGCAACTCGCTCCAGGTCAACCTCCTGGGCGAGCGGTTTCGACTTCGGTGTGGACCTGCAGGATCGCGACCCGACCCTTCATGTCCGGCGGCGGGACGTAGACCTGGCGATCGAAGCGCCCCGGGCGAAGCAGCGCCTTGTCGAGCTTGTCGAGCATGTTCGAAGCGGCCATCACAACGACGTCGTCGCGGCTGTTGAAGCCGTCCATCTCGACGAGGAGCTGGTTCAGCGTTTGGTCGCGCTCGCCGGATACGTCTGAGCCGCGATGCGCGCCGACCGCATCGAGCTCGTCGATGAAGACAATCGCGGGCGCGTTGTCGCGAGCCTCGTTGAAGAGCCGCCGGATTCGGGCCGCGCCAAGGCCGGCGAACATCTCGATGAACGACGAGGCGGACTGGCTCAGGAAGGTCGCGCCGGATTCGTGCGCGACGGCCTTCGCAAGCAGCGTCTTGCCGGTGCCCGGCGGACCGTGGAGCAGGATTCCCTTGGGGGTGGTGGCGCCAAGCCGCTTGAACCGCTTCGGATCGGAGAGGAAGTCGACGATCTCCTGAAGCTCGTCCCTTGTTTCATCGACCCCGGCGACGTCGGCGAAGGTGACCGGTGCCTTCGATTTGGCCGTGATCTCCTGCGGCTTCGTCTTCGGCATCATCTTCAGCGTTCGCCACATGAAGTAGGCGATCAGCCCGAAGAAGATCAGCGGTCCGTAGACGACCAGATAGTCCTCGAACTGTGCGTAGGTGAGCGCGTGTGAAGGCGTCATGTCGGGAGTGGGGCGAGCTCTGAGCCCCCACGTCATCCCTATCGGCAGGATCGGCCTCAACCCGTAGCAATTCCGCAACCGCCGCTTCGCCGACCTCAAGCTGCTGTGCGTCGGCTCCTTCGTGGAGACAAGCCGCTGGATCTCGTGACCCGTGTGGTGCACGGCGCGGGAAAGCGCAGCGTCGGGTTCGCGTTCGGCGAACGCGAACAGCTCGACGGCGGCGCCCGTGGCCGCGAGCGATGCGCCGTCCCGCGGCGATCGACCCGGGGCGCTCCAGCATGCTCTCGACGATCACCTGACCGGCGACGCTCAGGGCCAGCATCGGGCCGATCAGGTTCGAGCCACAGCGCTGGTGTTCCTTGGGGGTTTCGGCGGCGGTACCTCCCGACTCGTAGGCCCCGATGGCCTTGTGCTCGGCGCCGTGGTAGGCGGCGAGGTCCGGGTCACGGAGTGCCGCGAGTGCCGGGAGCAGGCCGATGACTCCGACCATTGTTTCCCGGGTCGCGCTGCCACGCGCCACCTTGCGGGCGAGCGTGGATGCACCGCTGCCAGGACCGCCGCCGCGATCACCCGCGGATCCTCAAGACGGCAAGCGCACCGATCGCAGCCGCCAGCGCACGAGCGGGATCACGGCCATCGCCTCGGCCAGGCGCGCGGGGCCGCGCAGCATCGGCGTCGTCGCGATTCGGCCACGAGCCAGGCGGGGTTTCGGCCCTGACGCAATCTCGATCTCGCCCGAGCGGGCGCGGACGGCAACGGCCCATTGCGTCGGCCCGTGAACGAGGAGCCCGTTGCGAAGCGCCATTCCGCCCATCCGCACCTTGGGCGGCTTCGCAGGGGCGCGTCCTGGTCGACGGGATCAGCCGCCTAGGACCCGCCTTGGCCAGCCACGCGTAGAAGTCGGCGGCGAGCTCAACGTCGGCAACCGCCGCGCATTCGTCGGCTCCGTGCACGAGGGGCGCAGCCTTGAACAGGTCGAGCTCGCGCTGCGGGTGAAATCCATAGACGGTGCAGTCAGCGCCGAAGGCCTTGCGAAACCAGTGGCTGTCCGAAAACCCTGGCATCACGGTCGGCACCAAGGTTGCGTCGGGATCGACGCTCGCCAGCCACTCAGCCACCTGGTCGAAGAATTCGGTATCGAGCGCCGACTCGTTGCCGGTGACGGTCTCCATGAACTCGACCTCGACCTTCGCGCCCAGATCGCCCAGAACAGGTTCGATTCTGGCGCGTACATCCGCTTCGCCCAATCCCGGCGGCACCCGGCAGTCGATCACCGCTTCGGCCAGCGATGGGATCACGTTGTCTCGAGCCGAGGCGCTGACCCTGGTCGGAACGATGGTCACCCGCAGCATCGGTTCGGCCAGGTAAGCGGCAACCTCCGGTGAGGCCTCGCGCAGCTCATCGAGCGCCTCCTCCAGTTCAGCCGGGCTCGTGCCGACCTCGCGGTCGAGGACACCGCCCAAGAAGGCGAGACCCGCTGGCGTTGGCTCGAGCGCAGGTTGTTCGGTCAGCCGGGACAGCACCGGCGCCAGCCGCAGCAGGGCGTTGTCGCCCAGGCTCGGAACCGAGCCGTGGCCCGCCCGCCCGTGTGCCCTCAGCTTGAATCGAAAGACACCCTTCTCGCCGACGGAAAGGGTGTAGAAGCGTTTGCCGCCAAGCTCAAAAAGGGTGCCGCCTCCTTCGTTGACGACGAAATCCGCCGCCATCTTGTCGGCGTGTTCGCCGCTGAGCCACTTCGCGCCCAGATGCGCCCCGCACTCCTCATCAGCCGTGACGATCACCTTCAGCGCGCCGCACGCCGGCCGCCAGCCACCCTGCGCCAGGTGTACCGCCGCCGCGACCTCCGTCGCCACCTGATCCTTCATGTCCTGGCCGCCGCGCCCGCGCACGAACCCGTCGACGACATCGCCAGACCACGGATCGAACGACCACTCATCCGGGTTCGCGGGCACCGTGTCGACGTGGGAGATAAACGCCAGCGTGGGGCCGTCGATTCCAGAATCCAATGTGGCGATCAGGTTGGGACGCCCGGGCGCGGCTTCCAGGATCTCGCACTCAAAGCCGGCGGCGGCCAACAGGCCCTGCAGAAGCTCCTGGGCAGGCCCCTCGTTGCCAGGTGGGTTGACGGTGTTCAGCCGAATCAGCTTCGACAGCAACTCGACCGCCTCGGTCCCGAGCTCGTCCTGCCTGGCGGCGCTTGCACTCTCCATCCCTGGTTCAGGTTACCCGCGCTTCATACTCGGGGTTTGATGGAAGGACGCCTGTTTGCAGAGGACGCGGATCCCGATGGCCCCAACGCGGAATCCGGGCCGGATGCGCCGTTGGCGGTGAGGATGCGCCCTACCTCGCTTGATGAGCTCGTCGGTCAGGAGCACCTGCTCGGCCCCGGATCGGCGCTGCGCACAGCGGTCGAGACGGGCGAGCCCCACTCGGCGATTCTCTACGGCCCGCCAGGAACGGGCAAGACGACGCTTGCGCGGATCATCGCCGGAGCCGCCGACGCGGCGCTTGAACAGGAGTCGGCGGTCAACGCCGGCAAGGCCGAGGTCAGGGCGGTGATCGAGCGCGCTCGCGAGCGGCGCCGGCAGGGACGCTCGACCGTCCTCTTCCTTGACGAGATCCACCGCTTCAACAAGGCCCAGCAGGACGCGCTCCTGCCAGCGGTCGAGGACGGCATCGTGACGCTGATCGGAGCCACGACGGAGAACCCGTACTTCGAGGTCAACGGCGCCCTGCTTTCCCGTGCGCAGGTCTATGAGCTTCGCGAACTTGAGGCCGCCGACATCGCCGCGGTCTTGCGTCGCGCGCTTTCCGACGTTGATCGGGGTATTGCCGATCCCCCTGCGGTTGAGGAGCCGGCGCTGGAGTTGCTCGCTGCCAGATCCGGCGGCGACGCCCGCGCCGCGCTGGGCGCGCTCGAGCGCGCTGTCGCGGCGGCCCGGGCGGGATTGCATCCGATCGACCTCGCAACAGCTGAGGACGCCCTGCAGCGGACCGCGATCGCCTACGACCGTCAGGGCGACCACCACTACGACTACATCTCGGCCTGGATCAAGGCCACCCGCGGCTCCGACGCGGACGCCTCGATCTACTACCTCGCAGTCATGCTCGAGGGTGGGGAGGACCCGCGATTCATCGCCAGGCGAATGGTCATTCTCGCTTCCGAGGACGTCGGCAACGCTGACCCGATGGCCTTGACGGTGGCGACCGCCGCAGCCGCCGCTGTTGATCGCGTCGGCATGCCGGAGTGCGCGCTGAATTTGGCACAGGCCGCCGCATACCTTGCCCTTGCTCCAAAGTCGAACGCGGCAACGACGGCGATCAGCGCCGCTTCCCGCCACGTGCGGGAGCACGGCGCCCAGTTACCGCCCGGACACTTGCGCGATTCGCACTACCCGGGCGCCAAGGATCTTGATCGCGGCCAGGGGTACACAAGCCCGCACGACGATCCGCAGGCAGCGTCGAACTTGCCGCTCTTGCCGGACAAGCTCCGGGGGCATCGTTTTTACAAGCCCGACGAGTAAAAGGGCAACTTGCGGAGCGCCCGCGGGTGATCCCAGGGTCATTCGCAGGCGCACAAAGCGGCCTGTGTGAACAGCCCGCGCAACCCTTGACATTGCGCGAAACCCCCGGATAGGCTGGGATCGCGTTAGGGGATTTATTGGGGGAGGCGTTTTATGCGGCGTGTTGTGGTTTTCGGACTCAGCCTGATCCTGTTCGTGGGCGCGGTGCTCTCGGGTGCCCTCGCCGCAGGAAGCAACCCGACGACGAAGCTGGTGAGTCGCCAATCAAAAACGGCGGGTGACGCTGGCGCGGACGCTGGGGCGAACAACCCCTCGATCTCGGCCAGCGGTCGCTACGTCGCGTTTGAGACGTCGGCCAACAACCTCGGCGGCCCGCTCGATGACACGGTCACGAATATTTACGTCTATGACCGCAAGCGGCAAAAGGCCGAGCTGATCTCGCGGCGCTCGAACAAAGGGCCCGGTGCGAACGACTCCTCATTTATTCCCTCGATCTCCGCCAGCGGCCGCTACGTTGCATTTCAGTCAACCGCGGACAACCTCGGCGGCCCGCTGGACGGCGATAACAACGTTTACGTATACGACCGTGAGCTGAAGAAGACACGGCTAGTATCGCGGCGTTCAGGCAACAACGGAGCCGGTGGGGACGGCGACTCCTTCACGCCCTCGATCTCTGCCAATGGCCGCTTTGTCGCCTTCACATCAGAGGCCGACAACCTCGGGGGGCCCCGCGATATCGACTTCACCAACATCTACCGCTACGACTTGCGCCGCAAGCAGGTGCAGCTCGTTTCGCGGCGTTCGGGTAGCAGCGGGTCAGGCGCAAATGGCAATTCCGAGTCTTCCTCGTTGTCAGCCGACGGCAAGCTGGTCGCCTTTCGAACCGACGCAACGAATCTGGGCGGACCTACGCTGACCAGCCCCGGCGAGGCGAACGTCTATGTACGCGACATCGCCACGCGCAAGGTGAGACTCGTCTCGCGCCGTTCGGGCGGCGGCCCCGGCGGCAATGGCGGCTCGTTCGATCCGTTCATTTCGGCGAACGGCCGCTACGTCGCATTTGAGTCGGACGCCAACAATCTCGGCGGACCGCTGATGGTTGGCGACCCGCAAGACACGAGCATCTACGTCCACGACTTGGCGAAGCGCAAGGTGAGGCTTGTCTCACGGCGTTCTAAGTCCGCGGGTGGGGAGGGTGCCGACAGCGACTCCGACGATCCGGTGCTGACGGGCGACGGCCGCTATGTCGTTTTCGAGACCAACGCGAGGAACCTCGGCGGACCGCTGAACAATGACCCGGTCCTCGACAACCTGTACATCTACGACCGCAAACGTTCGAAGGTGACGCTCGTCTCGCGCCGTTCAGGTCGGAACGGGATCGGCGGTGACGATGACGACGAGGATCCCTTTATTGCTCAGGACGGGCGGTTTATCGCCTTTGAGTCCGAGTCCGACAACCTCGGCGGCCCGGACTTGATCTCGGGCGAGAACAAGATCTACGTCCGCGACCTGGGCCGCTGACAACCCCGGCGATGGCCGGGACATAGACTCGGGTCGCGGATGGGCAAGCTCGAATCCCTGAACCCGGCGACCGGCGAACCCGTCGGCTCCGCGACGACGATCGAGCCGTCCGCGGTTGACGGCGTCGTCGCAGAAATCGCCGAGCTGCAGCCGTTTTGGGCCCAGCTCTCGCTTGCGGACCGCGGCGGCTACCTGAAGCGAACGGCGGACGCGCTTGTCGCCGAGATGGAGGAGGTTGCGGACCTGATCACCGCCGAGCAGGGTAAGCCGAGGGTTGAGGCGCTGACGATGGAGCTGATCCCCACGATCGACGCACTGCACTGGTGCGCTGAGGAGGGCCCCGAGATCCTCGCCGACGAGCGCATTCCCTACTCGCAGATGTTCCTTAAGTCGAAGCGCTCGTTCTTTTCGTATGAGCCGATCGGGGTGGTGGGCGTGATTGCGCCGTGGAACTACCCCTGGTCGATCCCGTTCGGCGAGGTTGCCCTTGCGTTGTTGGCGGGCAACGGGGTGATCTTGAAGCCGGCCAGCCTGACCCCGCTGATCGGCGATCGCATCCAGCGCGCGTTTGAGCGTGGTGGCTTGCCCGAGGGTCTTGTCCGGGCCGTTCACGGCGGGGGTCAGGTCGGGCAGGCGATCTGCGAGTCGGATGGGGTTGGCAAGGTGTTCTTCACGGGATCGGTCGAGGTCGGTCGCAAGGTCGGCGAGATCTGCGCGCAACGGATGAAGGGTTCCGTGCTTGAACTCGGCGGCAAGGATCCACAGATCGTCTGTGCCGATGCTGACCTAGCAAACGCGATCTCCGGTTGTGTGTGGGGCGGATTCGCAAATTCCGGCCAGACCTGTTCCGGGATCGAACGCACGTATGTGGTTGCGGGCGTCGCCGACGAGTTCCTCACCGGCCTGGTGCGTGAGGTGGAGCGCCTCAGCGTCGGTGATCCTGCCGAGTGGTCAACGGAGATCGGGCCGATGGTCTCAGCCGATCAGGCGGCGCTGGTTACCGAGCTTGTTGACGACGCCGTTGCCGCCGGCGCCGAGCGCCTGACCGGTGGACCGGTCGAGGTCCCAGGCTTTGAGGGCAGTTTCATCGCGCCGATCGTGCTGACCGGGGTGACGGACGAGATGCGGATCATGCGCGAGGAGATCTTCGGGCCCGTCGTCCCCGTGATCGTCGTCGCGGACGAAGCCGAGGCTGTTGCCCGCGCCAATGATTCGCAGTTCGGGCTTGGGGCGTCGGTTTGGACGAAGGATCGCGCCAAGGGCGAGCGCATCGCTCGCGAGATTGAGTCCGGGATGGTCTGGATCAACGACCACTCCTACTCCCATGGCGCGGCCCAGACCTCCTGGGGCGGCGTCAAGGACTCGGGCCTTGGCCGTTCGCACTCGAAGTTCGGGCTGTATGAGTGCGTGAACATCAAGCACATCGCCTGGGAGCCCGGGATCACGCGCGATCTTTGGTGGCAGCCCTACGACAAGGACCTTGGCGACGCGTTGCGCTCGTCGGTCCGGATGCTCTATGGCCGCAGCGGCGAGCGCCTTGCCGGCTTGCGCGACGGGGTCGGGCCGATGATCAAGGTCGGGCGCAAGATCTTTCGCAAGGGCGCCTGACCAGCGCGCTCGCCGTCGGAGGTGCGCGGACTGTGAGAATGCCGCGGGTGTCCATTCCCGTCATCGAGGCCCACAGCCTGCGTCGAGAATTCGGCGACGAGCCGGTCATCCACGGGCTGGATCTGACGCTGGAGGCCGGCGCGACGCTGGTCGTGCTCGGGCCGAACGGCGCCGGCAAATCGACCTTGCTGCGGATGCTGGCAACGCTCTTGAGGCCGTCCGCGGGAAGCCTGGCCGTGCTCGGTGCGGAGTTGCCGCGGCAGGCCCACCGGGCTCGTGGCGCGGTTGGTTTCCTCGCGCACGAGCCGCTGCTTTACCGCGACCTGACCCTGGCGGAGGCCCTCGCCTTCCACGCCGACTTGCACGGAGTCGGGGCGCGGGACGATCGCATCGCAGACTTGATCGGCCAGGTCGGTCTCGAGCGCCGCCGCGATCAGCTCGTGCGAACCCTCTCGGCGGGGCAACTTCAGCGCGCCGCCGTCTGTCGCTGTGTCTTGCATCAACCCGAGCTGCTGCTGCTTGACGAGCCCGGCTCGCATCTGGACCCTGCCGGCCTTGACCTGATCCGTCCGCTCATCGGCTCGGCGCCCGGTCGGACGAGGGTGATCGTCACCCACGACGTTGTGGGCGGCCTGGCCGAAGCTGATCGGGCCCTGGTCCTCGACGCCAGGGGAGGCGTGGCCTACAGCGGCGCCGCCGCGGATGTCGGCGAGGCCGTGGTTGCCGCTGTCTACGCAGGTGCCCCGCGATGAGCACGTTTCGGACGATCCTCGGCAAGGACCTGCGGGTCGAGGCACGCACGCTGCAATCGCTTCCGGCCATGGCGCTGTTTTCCGTCACGACCTTCGTCATCTTCCGCTTTGGCCTGGATCGCACCGAGCTCGAGGGCAGCCTCGCGGCCGGCGTCCTTTTGGTCACGGTCCTGTTCGCTGGGCTCCTGGCGATCAATCGCCTCTTCGTCACCGAGCGGGACGAGGGCGGCTTTGACGCGATCCGGTTGGCGCCGATCGACTCGGCCCAGCTCTACCTGGCGAAGGTCGCCGCGCTTTGCATATATCTGCTTGCGCTGGAGGTGATCGCATTGCCCGTCTTTGCCGGGTTCTTTGGCGCCGACGCCCAGGCGCTACCACCGGTGCTAGGCGTGTTCGCGCTGGTCAATTTGGGCCTGGCGGCAACTGGTGTCTTGATCTCGACGATTGGCGCCAACTCCAGGGCGCGGGACCTGCTGACCCCGCTTGTGTTGCTACCGCTCCTCGTTCCGTTGATGATCGGGGCCGCCGGAGCGCTCGAGCCGCTCCTCGCTGCGGCTGGGCCGGACTTCTCAGGCGTGGGTCGATGGACGGCGAGCATTGCGCTCTACGATCTAGTGTTCCTTTTGGTCGGCTACGCCGTCTATGAGTTCCTCCTTGAGGACTAGGCGTCGGTCCGGCGCGATAGGAGCCCTGATGAGTACGAAGATGCCCAGCCTCCAAATCATGGCTTTCGCCACCGTTGCGGTTCTGGGCGCAGCCTTTGCGCTTGTCTTCTTCTACGCCCCAAACGACGCCGACCAGGGCTTCATCCAAAAGATCTTCTACGTGCACGTTCCGATCGCGATCTGTGCGCTGATCGGTTTCGTCGTCGCGGCATTTCACTCCATGCGATATCTGCGCACAGGGGCTGCGATCCACGACGTCCGCTCGTACGTCTCGATCCATATGGGAGTGATCTTCGGCGTCGCGGCGTTGATCACCGGTTCGATTTGGGCCCGCGCGGCGTGGGGCAAGTGGTGGGTATGGGAGGAGCCGACGCTGGTCTCTTTCCTGATCGTCTTTCTGTTGTACGCGACGTATTACCCGCTGCGCTACGCGATCGCCGACCGCGAGCGCCAGGCGCGCTACGCCTCGGTATTTGCGGTCACCGCCGGGGTTTTCGTGCCGCTCAATTTCATGGCGGTGCGCATGGCCGAGTCCCTCGTTCACCCTCGGGTCTTCGCGACGGCGGATGGCGGCCTCCCCGGCTCGATGCTGCTGACGTTCATGGTTGCCCTGGCCGGCATGGCACTCTTGTTCGTGACGCTGATGCGCTTTGAGATGGCGGCCAAATCCACCTCGTCGGCGATCTCGCGACTGCGCCGAGCGCTCGATTCGGAGGCCCCGGTTGCGCCTGGGTCGCGGATCGCCCCCACCGTCCCCTCGGAGGCCAAAGGCTGATGCCCGCCCTACCGCTCGATGAAGCCGGGAAGTACGTTGCCGGCGCCTATCTGGTGTTCCTCCTGCTGATCTTGGTCTACGTCGCGATCATGGCGGCGAAGGTTGAGCGGATGCGCGGCGAGCTGAGCGAACTCGCCGAACTGGCCGAGCGCCGATCGACTGCGGCGATGCCCGGCGAGCCGACCTCGACGGCGGATGCGGAGGTGGCAACCCATGGCTGAGGTCCTGGTCCTCGGCATCTCCCACAAGACGGCGCCGCTTGAGCTGCGCGAGCGGCTGGCGCTGCCCGAGGGCCGTTCGGTGAGCGTGCTGGCCGAGCTTGCGGGCCACGATGAGGTCTCGGAAGCGGCATCGATTTCGACCTGCAACCGGACCGAGCTCTACATGTACGCGGGCGACCCCGTTGCCGCGGAATCGCACGCGTTGACGGTGCTTGCCGGGGTTGCCGGCATTCGGCCGACGGAGCTCGTTTCGCACCTCTACTCGCTTCGCGGCTCAGACGCCGCGACCCATCTGATGCGAGTAACCGCCGGACTCGAATCGATGATCATCGGCGAGGCCGAGATTCAGGGCCAGGTCAAACGTGCCTTCGAGCTTGCGCTGATCCACGATTCGACGGGCCCAGTCCTCAACCGTCTGTTTCGAAGCGCTCTGGAGGCCGGCAAGCGGGTCCGGACTGAGACGGCGATCTCCGCTGGCGCGCTTTCGGTCTCCCAGGTTGCCGTTGAGCTTGCCCAGCGAACGCTCGGCGAGCTCACCTCGCGCAGCGTCTTGGTGATCGGCGCCGGCGAGACGGCCGAGCTGACCGCCAAGGCACTGGCCTCGCGCGGCGTTGACGCGATCTTTATTGCCAACCGCCATTACGACCGCGCCATCGGCCTAGCCGACCGCTTTGGCGGCCGGGCGGTGCGCTTTGAGGAGCTGCCGGGCCTTCTGATCGACGCTGACATCGTCGTCTCCTCCACAAGTTCCCCCCATCCGGTGATCGAACGCCAGGAGCTGAGCGAGGTAATGGCCGCGCGCGAGGACCGCCCGTTGCTGTTGATCGACCTGGCCGTCCCCCGCGACATCTCGCCGACCTGCCGCGAGCTTACGGGCGTGACCGTCCACGATATGGACGATCTGCAAAGCCTGGTCGAGCGCAACAGCGCCGACCGCCACGCCGAGGCCAGGCGGGCCGAGACGATCCTGGACATGGAGGCGGAGCGCTTTGAGGAGTGGCTCGCCGGGCAGAGCGTCACGCCGACGGTTGCTGCCCTGCGGGCGTTGGCGGACGAGATTGTCGAGCGTGCGCTGGCCGAAAACGAGAACCGCTGGGAAAGCCTGAGCGATGCGGATCGGCGGCGGTTGCGCTCGATGGCGATAGCGATCGCCAGCCGCATCCTCCACGAACCCACGCTCCGCCTCAAGCGCAATGCCGATCAGGACGCCGCCGGGTCGCTGGTGCATGCCGTGCGCGAGTTGTTCGGCCTGGATCCAGCGACCGCTGAGCTCGACTCCGACGCCGGGGCCGAGGTCACCGAGCTTGACGAGCGCCGCCGGGCTCGACGCGAGCAGTGAGGATCGCGACGCGCGCAAGCGCCCTGGCCACGACGCAGGCCCGCCATGTCGCCGAGCTGCTCGGTGGGGCCGAGTTGGTCGAGGTTGCGAATATCGATGGCGAGGCGGGCGACAAGAGTCGCTTCGTGCGTTCGGTTGAGCGTGCGCTCCTTGCCGGCGACGCCGACCTTGGGGTCCACTCGGCCAAGGATTTGCCCGGCGAAATGCCGGACGGTCTTGCGCTGGTCGGCGTGCCCGTGCGCGAGGATCCCGCGGACGCGTTCATTGGCGCTTCCGAAACCCTTGACGCCCTGCCCGCGGGATCCAGGGTCGGAACCGCGAGCCTTCGCCGCCGCTCACAGCTGCTGGCATTACGGCCGGACCTGGAGGTCGTCGAGCTGCGCGGCAACGTCGACACGCGCCTGCGCAAGCTGGCCGACGCCGAGGCCGACGGATTGGTGCTCGCGGTAGCCGGCCTGGCGCGGCTGGGGCGAGCCGCCGAGATCTCATTTCGCTTCGGGGCCGACCAGATGGTCCCCGCGCCTGGACAGGGCGCCCTGGTGTTGCAGGCGCGAGCCGGCGATGCGGCTGCCGCCGCCGCAGCAGCCGGGATCTCGGACCGCGAGGCTCTGGTTGAGTTCACGGCTGAACGCGCCGCCTGCGCCGCACTCGATGCCACCTGCGAGACCCCGGTTGGCATCTGCGCCCGACACCTTGAAGGCACGCTCGCCGTCGCCGGCTTCGCGGGACTCCCCGACGGCAGCGCCTGGATCCGCGATGCGCTGCGGGGCGATCCCGAACAGCCCGCGGCCGTCGGTGAGGCGCTAGCTGAGCGCATGCTGGCGGCCGGAGCGGCCGAGATGCTGCAGCAGGCGGCACGCGATGAGCGGGCGTCGCAGTGAGTGCCCGCCCCGGAATCGTCTATCTGGTTGGCGCCGGTCCGGGCGACCCCGGCCTGATGACCAGGCGCTCGCTGGACCTGATCGCCACCGCGGACGCGATCCTCTATGACCGCCTGATTCCAGAGGGCGCCCTCGACGGAGCTCGCACCGACGCCGAGCTCCTCTACGTCGGCAAGGCTCCCGGCAACGCCGCGATCAGCCAGGAGGAGATCGCCGAAGAAATGGCCGAGCGCGCGGGTCGGGGCTTATCGGTCGTTCGCCTCAAGGGCGGCGATCCGTTCGTCTTTGGCCGGGGCGGGGAGGAGGCAGAGGCCCTGCGGGCTGCGGGAATCGAGTTTGAGGTCGTGCCCGGCGTAACGGCGGGAGTGGCGGCGCCGGCGTATGCGGGCATTCCGGTAACCCACCGCGATGACGCCTCGGCCGTCGCGTTTGTGACCGGCCACGAGGATCCGGATAAGGAAGAGACGGCGCTTGACTGGGACTCGCTTGCTCGGTTCGGTGGCACGCTGGTCCTCTATATGGGAGTCAAAAACCTGCCTGTGATCGCCGAGCGGCTGATCGCTGCCGGGCGGGATCCGAGTGAGCCCGCCGCGGCAATCGAGCGCGGGACGATGCCGGGGCAGCGGGTTGTGCTGGCAACGCTGGCAACGCTGGCCTCGGCCGTCGCGGAGAGTGATTTGAAGCCGCCGTCGATTCTGATCTTCGGTCAGGTTGCGGCGCGCCATGATCAGAT
Source organism: uncultured bacterium (assembly GCA_963701205.1). Lineage (GTDB taxonomy): Bacteria > Actinomycetota > Thermoleophilia > Solirubrobacterales > 70-9 > JALZKA01. Next base: position 1,215,314 of record OY969575.1, read on the forward strand.
CGCGTGGCTTGATCACCGTCCGCTCCACGGCAAGCGGGTGGTGGTGACCCGGGCCCGCGCCCAGGCCAGCGAGCTTGCGGCCACGTTGCGTGGGCTTGGCGCTGATGTCGTCCAGCTGCCGGTGATCCGGATTGAGTCGCGGATCTCAGAGCCCGCCGTTGGCCTCGCGATCCGCGCGATCGCCGAGTACGGCCTTGTCTGCGTCACCTCGCCGAACGGCGCCCGTTTGCTGTTCGAAGCGCTTGCGGAGTCGGGTTTGGACGCCCGGGCGCTTGCGGGGGTCAAGGTCGCAGCGATCGGGCGCGGCACTGCGCGTTCGCTTGCGTCGGGCGGGATCGCTGCTGACATCGTTCCCGACAAGTTTGTGGCCGAGGAGCTGGTTCGCGCGATTGATGAGGCTGGCGTCGCTCCATGCAGGGCGCTCATCGCGCGGGCCGCTGAAGCCCGGGACGTTTTGCCCGATTCGCTTCGCGACCGGGGCTTCGAGACGGAGGTTCTCGCCCTCTACGAAACGGTCCGCGAACAGCCAGACGCGAGCGTGATCGCCGCGGCTTTGACCGCCGACTACCTGACCTTCACATCCTCCTCAACCGTCAGCAACTTTCTCGAGGTGAGCGGCGGCGAGGTTCCCAGCGCCGCCCGGGTGGTCTCAATCGGCCCGATTACGAGCGAGACCCTGCGTGCGGCGGGGGTTCGGGTTGATGTCGAGGCGGCGCAGCATGACCCGGAAGGGTTGGTCCAGGCGCTCATCGACGATGTGTCCTGAGCGCATCCAGGACTCGGTCGGACTGCCGATCACTTTCCTGTCTGACTATGGCGATGCGGATGAGTTTGCCGGCGTCTGCCGAGTGGTGATCGAGCGCCTTGCGCCCGGCAGCGTCGTTATCGACCTGACCCACGGAATTCCTGCGGGCGACATCCGCCGCGGGGCGCTGGCGCTGGAGGCGGCAGCGGGGATGGCTGGACCCTCCGTTCACCTGGCGGTCGTCGATCCCGGCGTCGGAACGAAGCGCCGAGCGGTTGCGCTTGCCGCGGGCGACTCGTTTCTGGTCGGCCCCGACAACGGCCTGCTTCTACTCGCCGCCGCGCGGCTTGGCGGGGTGGACGCGGCTGTTGAGGTATCGGAGACTTCGTTGGCCCTGCAGCCGATCACTTCGACCTTTCACGGCCGCGATCTGTTTGCGCCCGTCGCTGCGCACCTCGCGTCGGGCGGGGCGCTGGCCCTGGCAGGCGCCTCGATTCCCGTTGATCGACTGATTGAGCTCAGCCTGCCGAGCCCGGTTGCCGGCGAGGATGGCTTGCTCTGTCATGTGCTTTACGCCGATCGGTTCGGCAACCTCATCCTCGATGCCCGCGCCGACGACCTCGCCGATCTCGGCGCCGAGATCGTTCTCGCAGTAGCGGGTAGGACGGCCCAGGCCACGCGCGGCAGCACCTTCGCTGATGGCGACGGCGGCTTGGTGGTCTACGACGACTCGTCGGGGCGCCTGGCGATTGCGCTGGATGGCGGCAGCGCTGCCGCAAGCCTGGGGGCAGGGCAGGACGCCGAAGTCTCGCTGGGACCAGGATGAGCTTCGCCGGGCCACGCGTTCACCACCGGCTCACGGATTCGACCAACGACCGGGCGCGTGAGCTTGCGTTGGCCGGCGCCGTTTCCGGCACCGCGGTTACGGCCGACGAGCAGAGCGCTGGGCGCGGGCGTCACGGGCGCCGGTGGGCTGCCCCCGCGGGCAGCGCGCTCTTGTGTTCGTTCGTCCTGCGCCCGGTCGAGCGCCACCACTCGCTTTTGCCCTTGGCGGTGCCGATCGCCGTCTGCGAAGCCGTCGAGGCTCTCGCTCCCGTTACCTGTCGGGTCAAATGGCCGAACGACGTCTGGCTCGACGATCGCAAGCTCGCCGGCGTGCTGATCGAGGCGCGTCCGCCCGACTGGGCGGTGATCGGCGTCGGGTTGAACCTGTCGATTGCCGACGATGCATTTCCCGACGACCTGCGTTGGCCCGCGACCTCGGTCGGCCACGGAGCGACGGTACCCCAAGGTTTCGCTGCGCTGCGGGATGCCCTCGACCGCTGGCTCGACGCTGATCCTGCGGCGGTCACCGCGGCCTTCGCCAAGCGCGACGCACTGCGCGGTCGTCAAGTCTCATGGGAGGGCAGCGGCGGCGAGCACGCCTCCGGGTCCGGCACCGCGGCGGGGATCGACGAGCGCGGCAACCTTCAGGTCGAGATGGGCTCCGGAGCCATCGCGAGCCTCGGCGCGGGCGAGGTCAGCCTCCGCATCGAGTGAGGGGTTTTGAGGCCATCAACCCCAATATCCATCACTCGTCGGTGGGGTCCAACTTTTCGCGCTCCGGCTTGGGGGGCGCCTGGCCGTTCCCGCCGTTGTTGCCGTTTGTTTTTGGCTTGCGCTTGCGGCGCTTCTTGGAGCCCGGCTTCGGGAAGTTGCGAAGCAACTCGCGCGCGACGGCCGACGGCTTGCGGGCCGTTCGCATGCGGGCGCCGCGCAGCACCTCCTCCGCCTCGGGCGTGTGGGCAACCGCGGCTGCGAGCAGCGAGACGGAGAGCCGCTTGTCGTGCTGGCGAGCGGCCGTCACCAGGCGGCGGGCGTTGCGGCCGTGTGCGCGTCCGGATGAGTTGACGAAGAGCCCGAGCAGGCGCTTGGTCTCCGGCCAGCGCTGCACCGCATATTGCTCGTGAAGCTCGCGCGTGGCCTCGGCCAGGCGCCAGACCCAGGCCTGCGCCTGGTCGCGGCGGCCGATTCGCCTCTCGGCCAGAGCCTGCAGAAGGACCTTGGCGCCCGAGCGCCGATCTTCGCGGCCCCAGGCGGCGACGATCTCGACGCAGTCGTCAAACGCTTCGGCGTCGCGCAGCAGCGCGACTTCACCCAGCGCCTTCAATCGCAGCTGGTGGTTGCGGTTGCGCTGAACGCACGTCAACAGGAACCGGCGGCGTAGTTCCTTCGCCTCGTCGTGCTGGATCATCGCCTTGGCGCGTCGCCACTGGTTGGATGTGACACGGGATCCGGCGAGCGCCGCCCAGGCGTGCTGCTCGGAGTAGTTCAGGTTTTCGACGGCGATCCGCCAGAGCTCGCGCTCGAGGACCGCGACGCGGCGCTCGCCGTCGGCTGAGACAGGAACGACGCGGCGCTCGACGCGAACGCGCCTGCCGCGGCCCCGGCGCACGGGTCCGACGACGATCGCACCGCCGCGGTAAACGTCGCGGTCAAGCAGCGAGTGGAGCGTCACGATGGCCTCATCGGATGTGGTTGCCGGATGGACGAAGTCGATCACCAGGCCCGCTTCCTTGCCAGGCGCGCGGCGCGTCACGCGGCCAACGCGCTGCTGGTAGATCCGGCGCGAGGCGGTCGGCGCGAGGTGCATGCAGATCGTCGCGCGGGGCGAGTTCCAGCCTTCGGCCAAGAGCATCGCGTTGCAAAGCACGTCCACTTCGCCGCGCTCGAATCCGGCCAGGATCTCGGCCAACTCACGCTTTGGCGTCTCGCCGGAGACGGCCTGGGCATTGATGCCGGCGTCCCTCAAGGCCTGGGCGACGTTGGTGGCGTGCTTGACGCCCGCCGTATAGAGCACGCCCGGCACCTTGCGGAAACGGGATTGATAGAGGTCGGCGATCGCAACGTTGAACGGCCCCTGGTCGAGGAGCTTCGCCAGTTCTTCCTGGTCGAAGTCCTGATCGACCTCGCCGCGGCGAAGCGGCACGTTGGTCAGCGAACGCACGCCGGGTCCCGGCGGGATACGCAGGCAGCGAAGCGGCGCGATCACACCCCGGCGAGCAGCCTGCGCCAAATCGAAACGCGACGTCTGGGTGGGGAAGAGGTCCGTGACGTGGCGGGCGATCAGCGCACCGGTCGCGGTCATGCCGATAAAGACGGGCCCTTCCATCTTGCGGATGCAGGCGCTGGTCTTCTCGCCAAGAGCGGTGTGCGCCTCGTCGCAGATGACGATCGCGTAGGCGTCTGAGATCTGGGCTGAATTGCGAACGAACCACTGGTAGGTCTCGACGGTTACCGGCCCATATGGGTGGTCGTCCTTGCCGAGCAGCGGCGGCGAGAGCCTGTCGGCGTAACCACGATCCGAGATCTCGCCGATGAACTGGTCAACCAGGTTGCGCCGGTGGGTCAGGATCAGGATGCCGCCGGTACGGGATGCCTCGACGAAGCCCACGGCTGCCACGGTCTTACCCGCGCCCGTCGCGTGTTCAAACCAGAAGCGACGGTCGGCGCCAGGATCCTCGGGCGCGTCGGCGACGACCTCCTCGTCCTCCTCGTCCTCCTCGTCCTCCCAGTCCTGAGGCTCCTCGTCGGGCGCCACCGCCTCGTCAAGCTCCTCGGCCTCCTCCGTCTCGTCGGTGACGCCACTGTCCCCGTTGGGGCTGGGGTCGGCCGGTTCGGCGTCAGCCGTTGCAGCAGCGCCGTTGCCCGTACCGTTGCCGTTGCGTGCCGCCTTTTCAACGTCGGCAATCAGCGCGGCAAGGGTCCCCGATAGGGCGTCGACTTGGTGTTCGTTCAGCTCGGCCCCGTCGAGCAGCGTCGGCGGCTCCATCGCCAGCACCCGCTCCAGTCCGAGGACGAGCGAGTACTCGCGTCGCCATTCGGTTGACGGCTCTTCCGCTCCGGAGTCGAGCTCCGCAAGCGCCGCTTCAAGGGCCAGTCGCCGAGCGCCGCCGGGCGTCAGGTCCTCGAGCGACTCACCTTCGAGCAGGATCGCTTCTCGCGTGAACTTCTGGGCGCGCTCAAGATCAGCTTGTGTAGGTGTGCGCGCCGCCGGAGCGGCAACGTCGGTGGTCTTTGCCATCGGACACTTTCAGTGAGGCGCTCGACCTGAAGCACCCGAGTGGGCGCGAGAGCGAGCGATGTAAGCTCGAAGGAGGCGGTCGATGCGGCTCTTCAGAGGAGCCTGATCGATGCCTCCGGCGATCCCGATTTGCAGGATCGCGTTGAAAACTACCAGCCCAGGCAGCGAATTGAGCCCCAAACTTCGATCTTGGACGATTAGCGCCATCCTGCTCGCGGCCGGCGTTCTGGTTGCGACGGGCTGTGGCGAGGGGTCGGGGGACGGCGGCCCCGAGTCGGGATTGACGCTCGACCAGGTCCGCGTGCCGCTCCCGGCCGGATCGCCTGGCGAGCTAGTCGCGATCCGCTCGCAGGCAAACGAGCTTCTGGAAGAGGACCTTGGAAACTTTGAGGCCCGGCTGGAGGAGCTCAGGGGAATCCCGGTCGTGATCAACAAGTGGGCATCCTGGTGCGGCCCATGCATCTTTGAGTTCCCCCACTTCCAGCAGGCCGCAATCGCCCGCGGGGATGAGGTGGCCTTCATCGGCCTCGACTCAAACGACGTTCCAGCAGCTGCCCTGACGTTTCTGCGGGACCTGCCCGTTCCGTACCCGAGCTACTCCGATCCCGACGAGGAACTGGCCAGAGCGGTTGGGGCCGATCAGTTGCCCACTACGATTTTCATCAACGCCGACGGCGAGACCGTGGAAACCAAGTTCGGACCGTACGAGTCCACTGCTGACCTTGTGGCGGATATCGATCGCCTCTTCGGCTCGACGACGAACTAGCCAATGGACGCAAAGCCACGCATACAAAACATTTTCTGGATGGTCTTGCGCTGGCCGCTAGGCGCCGCGGTGATTCTGGTCTTCGGGGCCGGCGTGCCCTACCTGTGGGTTTGGGTTGGCTCCCAGCTTCAGGGTGGCACGGCCCCGTCGTTTTCCGGGCTCGGCGTCGCCCTGTTCGGGATCATCTTCTCGTACATCTTCATGGCCTTCCTAATGGCCTGGCTGAAGGCCTGGCTGACCCACGATGAAGGCAAGCCCGTTCGCCATGACTGGAATCGCAGCCTCTCGGCCGAGCGCCGGACGGCGCCGGACACTCACCCGATCGAGGATCTGATCATGACCGCGACGATCCTGGTCGGCATCGTCTGCACGATCTGGTTCCTGATGTTCGGCGATCCCGGCGTGCCCCAGGTCTAGGTCGCCGTGAGCCGCCTCCGCCGCTCAGCGATCGCCATCGTGGCCGGGGTGGCGATTCTGGCCGGCTCGGCAATCGCCCAGGACAGCGACCGGCCCAACGCCGTTTCGATCGAGCTGTCGGGCACCATCGACCCTGCCACCGAGGCCTGGGTCGATCGCGCCTTGACCGACGCCGCTGACGATGGCGTCGAGCTCGCAATCATCAAACTGGACACCCCTGGCGGCCTTGACTCCTCGATGCGCGAGATCGTCAAAGACATCATCGCCGCGCCGATGCCCGTCGTCGTCTACGTCTCGCCGGGCGGCGCCCGCGCGGCCTCGGCAGGCCTGTTCGTTACGCAGGCCGCCGACGTGGCGGCGATGGCCCCGCAAACCAATATCGGTTCGGCCTCGCCAATCTCGGTCTCGGGGGCGGATATCGGCGAGGTGTTGGGCCGCAAGATCGAAAACGACGCCGCGGCTTACGTCCGAGCGCTTGCCGAGGAGCATGGTCGCAACCCCGACCTCGCGGAGCGGATGGTCAGGGAGGCGACGAATGTCGAGGCATCGGCGGCGCTCGACGCCGGGCTGATCGACGTGATTGCAGTCGATGCGGAAACCCTGCTGGCCGATCTCGACGGATTCAGGGTCCAGGGCCCGAAGGCCGGGGCGTTGGCGACCGACGGGCTTCAAATCGAGGAACGGCAGATGCCATTCCAGTACGAGGTCCTGCAGCTGATCGTCAATCCCAACGTTGCCTTCCTTTTGATCCTCGCGGGCGTGATCGGGCTTGCGATCGAGATCTTCAGCCCGGGCCTGATCCTGCCGGGCGCGACGGGGCTGCTCTCGTTCATCGTCGGTCTTTACGGCACGGCGCAGCTACCGGTTACGGCTGCTGGGGTAATTCTGTTGGTTTTGGGAATCGCGTTGCTTGTCGCCGAAGCGCATCTGCCGACTGGCGGCGTCGTCGGCTTCGTCGGAATCGTCGGGGTCGCGATCTCGGGCCTGATGTTGTTCGACACTGGCGACGAGTTCGGTGTCTCGCCACCGCTCGTCATCGGGGTCGGCGCGGGCCTTGGATTGTTGCTGCTCCTCGTGGCTCGCAAGGTAATCGCGGCGCGGCGCGGCGCGGTCCATACGGGGTATGAGGAAATGATCGGGGACACCGGCGACGTGCGGGTCGCGCTTGACCCGGTGGGGCAGGTGTTCATCCACGGATCGCTATGGCGTGCGGAGCCGGTCGAGGCCGGGCCGATTCCGACCGGCGCTAGAGTGCGGGTTGAAGCCGTTGACGGCCTGACGCTTATCGTGAGGCCGGATACCGGACAAGTGAAAACGGACGAAGGAGCGATCTGATGGGTGCTGGATTGGCGATTCTCGCGGGGCTTGGAGTTCTGCTTCTGATCCTGCTGAGCGCCTCGATTCGGATTCTGCGCGAGTACGAGCGCGGCGTCATCTTCAGGCTCGGCCGCCTGATCGCTCAAAAGGGCCCCGGCCTGATCATCCTGATTCCGATCATCGACCAGATGGTCAGGGTGGACCTGCGCACCATCACCCTCAACGTTCCTCCACAGGAGATCATCACCAAGGACAACGTCACCGTTCGCGTCAACGCCGTCGCCTACTTCCGGGTGATCGACCCGAACAAGGCGATCACCGACGTCGAGAACTATTTGCTCGCAACGTCCCAGATTTCGCAGACGACGCTGCGGTCCGTGCTGGGCAAGGCCGAGCTTGACTCGCTGCTGGCCGAGCGTGAGACGCTCAACACCGAACTGCAGAGAATCATCGACGAGCAGACCGAGCCATGGGGAGTCAAGGTCACCACTGTCGAGGTCAAGGACGTCGAGTTGCCGGTGGAGATGCAGCGGGCGATGTCCCGCCAAGCCGAAGCTGAGCGTGAGCGCCGCGCCAAGGTCATTGCGGCCGAGGGCGAGTTCCAGGCTTCGGAGAAGCTCAGCCAGGCGGCCGAAATAATCAGCCGCAATCCCGCGACCCTGCAGCTCCGCTATTTGCAGACGATGCTCGAGATGGGCGTCAACCAGAACACGACGATCGTCTTCCCGCTGCCGATCGAGCTGATGAGCGCGTTCCAGGGCCTCGCCAACGCCGCCAAGGGGTCTGGTCCCCCCAGCCAGTAGCGGCGGAGCGTCCTGACCGCCTCCGAGATACGGATCGATCAGCTCACCGGGCTCCGGGCCATTCTGGCTCCGGGCCGGGCTGAGCGCCCCGACGCGTTCGCACCTGCGGCGCCCGAGTCGAAGGGTGACGCTGCGGCGACGTGTCCATTCTGCGAGAGGCGCGAAGATCGAACGCCACCCGAGGTCTGGGCCGATCGGCCGACGGGCCAGGCCGATACTCCCGGCTGGCGGGTTCGGTCGGTCCCGAATCTCTACCCGGTCCTTGGCGCAAGCGTCGATCCCGAGGCTGTTGAGACGGCCATGGCCAGTTCGATCGACCCGCTCGCGGATTCGCGACGGACCGGCGATCCCAGCATGTTTGCCGCCCAGGACGCCGTTGGATCGCACGAGGTGATCGTCTCCCATCCGCGCCATGAGACTTCGCTCGCCGCGCTCTCTGACGATGAGCTGGCGATCACGGTCGAGGCCTGGCGATCACGGCTTCGGGTCGTTGGTCCCGAAAGCGCCTATGCGCACCTGATCGTCAACGAGGGCCCCGCCGCGGGCGCGTCGCTGGAGCACACGCACGCCCAGCTCTACGGCATGCGCTTTGTGCCAGCGGAGGTCGCGCGCGAGCGCGAGCGCGCGAGCGCTTATCACCAGCGAACGATGGGCGGCCACCTATTGGGCGATATCGCGATCGAGGAGGTCAGGCGGCGCGAGCGGATGGTCGCGATCGACGACGAGGCGATTCTGATCGCCCCCTGGGCTTCACGCTCGCCGTTCGAGTTGCGAATCGTTCCGCGCACTCCGACGCCCGCGTTCGAAGCCGATGGGCAGGGCGGCGCCGGGATGCTGGCGGTGGCGATGCGCGCGCTTGCGGCCGTTTTTGGATCCGTGCCGCAGCTCAACCTGTGGGTTCGCACGGCGCCGCGCGGGACGGAGGAGTTCTGCTGGCATCTGGACATCGTTCCGCGACTGACCGTCCGGGCGGGCTTCGAGCTGGGAACCGGCGTCGAGATCAACACGTATGCACCGGAGCGCGCCGCGTCCGACCTGCGCGACGCGTTGGGATAATCGGCCGCCTCGTCACTAGGCTTGTCGGCCCATGCCACCGAGCGCCCGTCCATTTCCCCGGTTTGTCGCCGATGCCGCCCAGGAGGGCGAGCCGACCGGTCGCTTCGCCGAGCGCCTTGTCGAGGTGTTCGGCCAGGGTTGCGAATCTCACGCCGAAGAAGCCGGATCCCCAGTCGATCCGCAGACGATTCGCTGGTTTCCCGAGCGCGGCTGGGGCGGGCGCGTCTATGTGCCGGCCACCGCGAGTGCCGTCGAGCCGTCGGTTCCGGCCGACGCGCCAACCGGAACCGAGCCGGTCTTGGTGGAGTACTACGGCTGGGTCTCATTCGTTCGCGCCGACCCTGACGACGAGCCGTCAGATTTTCGCTCGTCGGCGGACTTCACCGATGTGACCGCCGGCGACAGCCCCGAGTGGCAGGTGGACCTCTCCGACGACGTGATCGGCCCCTGGCGCTCGGAGGCGGGGCGCGGCGGCGACGTGACCTTGGTCTGGGGGCTGCCGCTCGTGCGCGGTGCGGTTGCGGCGACGGCGGAACTCGACGGCGAGGTCGTCGATCAGACGCCGATCCGCGACGGTCGTTTTACCCTCGTCGCCGTGGATGCCGTTCACGGTTTTGGCGACGCCGACGTCTACCTGACGGTGCGCCTCTGGGATCGCAAGCTCGGCAACGTCGCTTCCGAGAGCCTCTATGACGAGGGCACTGCCTAGAGCTCAGGCAGGAGTCGGCTTCACCGCGACATCGAATTACCAGGGCGAGTGGGTCTCGGTAGTCGTAATCTGGCACAAAGCCCCGATAGCTCAGCTGGATAGAGCGACTCCCTCCTAAGGAGTAGGCCCCAGGTTCGAATCCTGGTCGGGGCATATGGTGATTCGAAGGCGCGCAAGGGCGATCGTTGTGGTGGTTCTTGCCGGGTTGACGTTGGCGACCCCGGGTTCGGCGACGGCCGCGGATCGCCCCAACGTGATCCTCTACATGACGGACGACCAAACGCTCGCGGATATGTGGGTCATGCCCCGCACCAGGAAGCTTTTCGCCAGACGGGGGGTTGAGTTTGCGAACGCGTACGCAAGCTACCCGCTGTGCTGTCCGTCTCGTGTGACGTTTTTGACCGGGCAGTACGCGCACAATCATGGGGTTTGGAGCAACGAGGGCGAGGATGGTGGCTACCGGGGGTTCGACGATTCCGGCAGCCTGGCGCCGACGCTCGACGCCGGTGGCTACCGGACGGGCTTCTTCGGCAAGTATTTGAACGGATACCCACCAGGCGGCGTCCTCGGTGTTGTGGATGGTTGGGACCGGTGGTTTGCGAAGACAAAAAACACCTACTTCAACTCGAGGTTCGATCTCGACGGCGAGGCGCGGTCCTTCGGTTCTCGACCGGCCGATTACCTCACGCGGGTAATAACGCGGTTTGCGTCCCGCTTCATCCGCGACGATTCCCCGGACCCATACTTCGCGTGGATCAGTCAGGTTGCCCCCCACGTGGAGCGCGCCGGACGCCTCCCCCCGCCCGAGGCCCGGGATCGGTACAAATTCACAAACGCCATCCACCGCACGCCGGGGACGAAGGAAACGGACCTTTCCGACAAGCCCGACTTCGTCCAGAACCCCAGAGGGAAGACGGTAACGCAGGTCAAGCGCCGCCGCCACTATCGCTGGCGGCTCCGCGCACTGGTTTCTGCAGATCGCTCCGTCGCAAGGATCTGGCGTACGGTCAGGGCGGCCGGACAGGAGGACAACACCTACCTGTTCTTCGTGTCGGACAACGGTTACCTCTTTGGCGAACACGGCCTTGATCGCAAGTCCTTCCTCTATGAGGAATCCGCCCACATCCCGATGTACGCGATCGGTCCGGGCTTCTCCCCGGGGGAAATCGTGCCGGGCGTGGTCACCAACGCCGATTTCGCGCCTACGGTCTATGACGCGACCGGCGTCGCTCCCGGTCGCGAGAGCGACGGACAATCGCTGTTGGCGGCGATGCCCTCGGATCGGGCGATCCTGCTGGAAAACCGATCGTCGTCGGCGGTCCGATTGGGAAGCCATGTCTACATGGAACACAAGAGCGGAGAATCGGAGTTGTATGACCTCGCCGTCGATCCCTTCCAGCTCGCGTCGATGCATGCCAACGACGCCCACACGCCGATCAGGGAGTATCTGGCAGGGCGCCTTGCCGAATTGCGGACCTGCGCCGGCGACGAGTGTCACTAAGAAGGCAAATCGGCCCGTAGCCCGCTCGCCATCGTTGCGCTAGGCCCGCAGCTTGTACCCGCTTCGGAACAGCCGCAGGTTCGCCAAAAACAGAGCACCCGTTGCCAGCGTCAGGAGCCCGAGCGAAAGGGCCACGTTGGCCTCCGAGTAGCCCAGGAAGCCGTAGCGAACGAGGTTGATCATGTAATAGACGGGGTTGAAGTGGGTCAGGGTCTGAAACGGCTCGGGCAAAAGCGACGCCGAGTAAAAGACCCCGCCCAAAAAGATCAGTGGCTGCAGGATGAAGGTCTGGGCGACGGAGACGTCGTCGAATTGTTCGGCTCGGATCCCGACCAGCACACCCAGCTGCGCGAAGAAGAACCCCACAAGGAAGAGCCCGGGCAGAAGCACCAGGACGTGTTCGACCGGAACGTCAACCAGAAACGAAGCGGCCGTGAAGGTCAGCGTCCCGACGATCATCCCTCGCAAAAACCCGCCCATCGAGAAGGCCAGCAGCAACTCGAGCGGCGATGCGGGCGAGGAGAGTTGGTCGTCGATTGCGCGCTGAAACTTCTGCTGGAGGATCGACGACGCGTTGTTTGAAAACGCGTTGATCGCCCAGGCCATCATGATCAGCCCGGGAATGATGAAGACGACGTAGTCGAAGCCGTGGAGCTCCGAGATGCGCGATCCGAGCGCTGCACCGAACACGGAGATGTAGAGAAACGTTTCGAGCAGTGGCGCGCCCAGCGTCTGGCGCTTGATCTTCACAAAGCGGCTGACCTCGCGGCGCAGCAGCGTGAAGAAGCGGATCTGGGCAGCGCTCACCTGGGGCTCCTCACAGCGACAGCTCGCCGACGTGGGCGCGCGAGAGCTCCTTGCGACCGACCAGCTCCAGGTAGGCGTCCTCGAGGCTTGAGACTCCGTACTTTGTCGCAAGCTCGCCGCTTGAGCCCTGGGCAACGATCCGGCCGTCGTTGATGAAGGCGATTTTGTCGCAGAGTTGTTCTGCCTCTTCGAGGTAGTGGGTCGTCAGCAGGATCGTCGTGCCCTCGGCGTTGATTCGCTGGACGTATTGCCACAGCTCAAGGCGCAGCTCAACATCGACCCCGGCGGTCGGCTCGTCCAGGATCAGCAGCTTGGGCCGGTGCATCAGTGCCCGGGCCAAAATCAGCCGTCGCTTCATGCCACCCGACAGGGTTCGGGTTCGCTCCTTGCGTTTTTCGGTCAGCGAGAAGGCATCGAGCAGCTCGCGCGTCCGCTCGCGGCGGTCGCGTTTGGGCATCCCGAAGTAGCCGCCGTGAAAGTCGAGCGTTTCCTCCAGCGTCAAAAACCAGTCGAGGTTCAAGTCCTGCGGCGCAAGGCCAACCCCGAGCCGGGCCTCCGCGTAGTCCTCGATCGCGTTGTGGCCGAAGACCCGGATCGAACCGGAGGTGGGTTGGGCAAGTCCAGTCGTGCAGTGGATCAATGTGGACTTGCCGGCGCCGTTTGGGCCGAGCAGTCCGAAGAATTCCCCCTGCTTGATCTGCAGCGAGACGCCGCGTAGGGCCTCGGTTCCAGTGGCGTAGCGCTTAACGAGGTCTTCGATATCGAGGGCGGGCACCTGTCAATGATGAAGGGTCGGCCTCTAGGCTGCCTCGGATGCGACTGCTGGCGGCAATCCTGATCACGTTCGTCGCCGCATTTGCGGCCGGTTGCGGATCCGCCGACGACCCGGCGGCGCCGCAGATCTACCCGGTCCGGGAAGCGACGGATCCGTTGCCCCGACTGCCGCGTGGCTTTGAGCCCTACCTGAGCTTTTCGCGTGGCCTGCACTTCGCCCGCCCGCCCGGTTGGCGGGTTCGCGAGCGCAGCAGGTCAATCGAGCTGCGCGCGCCCGACGGGCTTGTCGTGTTGAGCCTTTCGGTCGACCGCACCGACGAGGCGCTTCAGGAGGATCTAAAAACGTTTCCGGGCCGGGTCTTCTCGGTCCTTTCGGGTTACGCCGGGCGCCTTGATCCCTCTGAGCCCAGAGCGTTCAGGCACGCGTACGAGGCCTTCGCCGTGGAAGGTCACGGGGTTGCGGCCAAGAACGGCCTCGAGCAGAACCTTCGCGTGATCGCCCTGCGCCACGACGGGGTGGCGGTCATTACGGCCGTCCTCGCCGAGAACGCCAAACTCACAACAAGAAGCGAAGCCCGCGACGCGCTCGAGATCCTTGCCAGCATGCGGACCCGACCGCCCGCCACCGCGGCCCGCTAATCGCGGTCAGGGCGCTCCGGATAAATATCGTCGATCGTCGTCAACGCCACGAACGGTGCGCTCGAAGCTGCTGCGATCGCCTCCCCGCCGCCGGCCAGCCGATCGACGACGCAAAGCGTTGCCACGATCTCGAGGCCTTCGCCCTGAATTCGCTCGATCGCGCTCACCGTTGACCCTCCGGTCGTCACCGTGTCTTCCACAACAAGGACCTTGGCGCCGGCTTCGACCGGGCCCTCAACCCAGCGCTGCATCCCGTGCGCCTTTTTCTCCTTGCGAACAAAGAAGCCAACGAGCCCCTCGCCGCCGGGAACTGCAATCGCGGCACAGGCAAGCGGGATCGCCGCCATGACGGGTCCGCCAACGGCCTCGGCGCCGCGCTCGGTCGCCGCCGCCGCAATCATGGTGCCTGCGGCCCTGAACCCGGCGGGCCGCATCAGCGCCCTGCGCGCATCGACGTAGTACTGCGCTGTGCTGCCGCTTGAGAGTGTTACCTCACCGAGGATGAGCGCGTGGTCACGAAGCTCGGCGACAAGGGTCCCGCGGGACTCGCTGAGATCGACCGAACCCAAATCGGCGCTACGGATACGTGTAGAACACGTCGCCGATATTGATCCAGTTGTAGATGAACTTGGCGTTCGGCGGCGGGTTTCGCAGGCATCCGTGACTGGCGGGATACGTGGGCACCGAGTGGTAGCCGTGGGTCGCGTAACCGCGGATGAAGTAGACCGAGTGGATCATCCCCAGCGAGTTCGTTCCGTAGTCCTTGCGGTAGGTGGCGAACTTGCCCCGGATCGTGGGCGTTGCGGGCGCTCCGGATGAGATGTGGAAGATGTGCTGAGCCTTGCCGTTTCGGGCCAGAACCATCACCTGTCGCGAGAGGTCGGCTTCGATGTGCTTGCCACCCTCTGGCCACTTCAGCCTGAACCCACCCTTGCCGTTGGCCAGCGTCTTGAAGATGTCGGGATTGGCGTCCGTGATGCGGGCCATGCCATTGACCTTGCGGAAGGCAAGCACCGCGCGCTGGGTTGCCGATCCGTAGTGGCGGCCGCGATCGGTGTAGTACGCCTTTGCGGCAAGCAAGTCGTTGAAGATCTCGACCTGGCGGGAGCTCTGGCCCACGTTCAGATTCGGGTAGCGGATGCCGAAGCGCTTCGACCGGGCGGCGAATCCGACCTGGTCGTCGTTGGCCTCCTTTTGGGCGCGGACGCGGTAGGGCCCGCTCTTGATCAGAGCGGGACTCGTGATCTTGAACTTGCCGCGGTTCTTGGCGCCGACCTGGAGAATCCTGGCGGTGCGCTCGTCAACCACGCGCTTGCCTCGCGTCACCTGTATCGCGACCGTCTGGTGCGCGACGAACGGGCGTACGGTCCCAACGCCCAAGACGTGGCGGCCGACGTTCGCCTTGCCACCCGACACTCCCTTGACATCGATCACGACGTCCGCCGGCTTCGGCTCGGGCAGAGCCCGGGCGGCCGCGGGGGCGGCCGCGTCCACCGGCGGGGCGGGGCCAGATTGGCCGCTGGCGGCGGCGGGCAATCCGGCCACAGCCAAAGCCGCGATTCCAGCGATCAAGTGCTCCCGGCGCATCAGGGCAATTGTAGGCAGGCGCGGCGGCGGCCGCACTACGCGCTCACCAGTACTGCAAACGCGATCGCGTTGTTGATCATGTGCAGGGCAATCGCGGGCCGGATCGAGCCGGACCGTTCATAGACCCAGGCCAAAATGGCGCCCAAGATCGCGAGCTGCAATACCACGGGCAGGCTGTCGGAGCCGGTGAAGTGGAAGGCGCCGAAGATGGCGCCGGAGATGATCGCCGCCCCCCAGAACGGCAGCGCTGAACGAAGGCCGGCGAAGATGAACCCGCGAAAGAACACCTCTTCGGCGATTGGCGCGGCGATCACGATCAAGAAGAAGGCGGCGATCGCTCCGAGGGTGCCCTCGTCAACGCCAAGATCGCGGGCGATGTCTTCCTGCTCGGGGGAAAGCAGCACCGAGATCACAACCGCGAACGCGACATAGATGAGGTACGCCGTGGCGGCGGTGCGAATCGGCTTGTGCAGGGAGCGGCCCAGGCCCAACTGGTGCGGCTTCGCCAACCCTGTTTCGCTGGCAACCACGAAGGCGACGCCGAGCATCGCGCCGGCCAATACGGCCTGCAGCGCCAAGACGGATCCCAGGCTTTCCAGGTCGGGGTCGATCGCCGAGGCGATCAGCGCCGCGAAGATGACGGTCAAAAGCAGCGCGCCGAGTCCGCTCAGCACCTTTCCCGGGCCCCACCCCGCCGTGGCCGCGGGCGTGGCTTCCGCGGATTCCGACTTGGGCAGCAGGCCGGTTTCGATGTCGGGTGGCCGCTCGTTCATGTGCCGCCGACAGCGGCCAGAATCTCGGTGAGGGATGCGATATCGCCGCCGCCGTCGCGCTCGAGGTAGAGCGCCCGGATGCCGGCTGCCTCCGCGCCGGCGACATCTTCAGCGGGCGTGTCGCCGACGTGGATGGCCTCGTCGGCCGAGCAACCGGCAAGCTCAAGGGCCGCAGCGAAGATCTTTGGATCCGGCTTGCGGGCGCCCACGGCCGCCGACGTCACGACTCCATCGAGCGACGCGGCGATCCCCGTGCGCTCAAGGACATCGCCCAAGGAGATGTCCCAGTTCGACACGCACACAAGACGCAGGCCGCGGTCACGAAGCTCGCCGAGCGCCGGCTCAACGTCCGGAAAGGGACGAAAGCGGATGGTGGCCATCATCGTCTCAACCGTGATCTCGCGATCCAGTTCCCACGAGAGGATCTCGGCGCAGCGCGTGCGCAGAGCGGCAAGCGACTCCTCGTCGCGTCCCTCGTGCGCATGCTCGGCGTAATAGGTCATCTCCTTGCGCACCGCAGGCTCGAGATCCTCGGCTTCATCGACCTCAAGTTCTTGCGCCAAATGAACCCAGGGAGGCTCGAGTTCCACGATCGTGCCGAGCGCGTCGAGGAAGATTGCACGGGTGGCGGGGGAGGAAGGAGTAGTCACGGAACTCGCAAGCTTGTCAGGATCGTTCGCTGATGAGCTTCTGGGAACAAAACCAAGATCTGATCGGCGCCGTCATCACGATCGCCGTGACCTTCATCGTCGCCTTCGCGATCGACCGCTTGGCGATCGGCCGGGCGACCCGGCTTGCGCGGCCGTTGGCGGACGTGAACGTCTCGCGCGCTGCCCTGACGCGGCTGCGGGTGGTGCGCAGGCTGGTCTTTGTCGTGATCGTCTTGATCGGGATCTCGCTGGCGCTAAACCAGTTCACCAAGCTCGAGAAGCTGACGACTGGCTTGCTCGCCTCGAGCGCGGTGATCGCCCTCGTCCTTGGTCTGGCGGCCCGCCAGGTTCTGGCGAACCCGTTGGCCGGGATCCTGCTGGCGATCACCCAGCCGATCCGTATCGGCGACGAGATAACGATTGACGAGGTCACGGGCCGGGTTGACGACCTGACGCTCTCCTACACCTACGTTGACACCGGCGACGGGCGTTTGATGGTGATTCCCAATGAGCAGGTCGTCTCGAGCATCGTCTTCAATCGCTCGACCGGCGACCAGTCCGCTCCCGCTGCCGCATCGGTCTGGCTGCCGCCCGGGGCCGACGTTCAGGCTGCCCGTGCGGCGTTGGCACCGCTTGAGGCGACCGGGATCGAACTGGCGGAAATCACGGCCGACGGACTGCGCCTGGTTGTCCACGGGCCTGAGGGCACCGCGCGTACGGTTGTCCCGGGTGAGGAGGCGGCCCTTCGTGAGCGCGCCCACCAGCTATTGCGCAAGGGTCGCCTGGTGGGCGACGACCGCGAACCTGCAAGCTGATCTGCGCGGCGCTTGCGCTCGTTACCCTTTCCGGGTAGCTACTTATGTCCGCGCGAGCCAGACATCGTCAGCGTCGCTCGCGGGGTTCCGCGGGCAGGAAGATCCTGCTGAGCCTCGGGGTGATTGCCAGCGTCCTCGCCGTTGCGGGCGGCGTTGCTGCCGGCTGGATCATCGACAAGATGAACGAGGCCCCATCGATCGATGAGCTGAAGGCAATCGACAGCGGCGAGAATTCGCAGGTGTTTGCAGCCGACGGGTCCAGACTGGGCTTCATCGACGCCGACATCGTGCGCGAGCGGGTGCACCTGAAGAAGATTCCCGAGTCGCTGCAGAACGCAACGATCGCGATTGAGGACGAACACTTCTACGACCACTCCGGAGTGGACTACCAGGCAATCGTCCGTGCCTTCATCGAGAACACCGAGGCTGGCGAGACCGTTCAGGGCGCTTCGACCATCACCCAGCAGCTGGTTCGCAACCTCTACATCAAGAAGCCCGAGGACACGATCGAGCGCAAGCTGATCGAGGCCAAGATGGCGATGGACTACGAGGACCGGTACTCAAAGGACGAGATTCTTGAGCAGTACCTGAACACGGCCACCTACGGCACCAACGGCGGCGATACCGCGGTTGGGGTGCAGGCCGCGTCCCAGGTGTACTTCAACAAGCCGGTCAACGAGCTCAACCTAGGTCAGGCGGCGTTGCTTGCCGGCCTGCCGCAGGCGCCCTCCCAGTACAACCCGCTGACCAACGCGGAGCTCGCGACGCAGCGTCGCAACCTGGTCTTAAAGGCGATGCGCGACGCTGGCTACCTGGACGCTGCCGAGTACTCGCGCTGGACCTCTACGGGGCTGCAAACCGAGCGCGGTCTGCGCTACGACACCGTGCGCGAGCAATACTTCTTCGATTACGTCCAGCAGGAGCTGGTCGATCGCTACGGCCCCGACGTCGTCCGCACCGGTGGCCTTGAGGTACACACCACGATCGAGCCGAAGCTTCAGAACTTGGCCCGTGAGGCGATCGCCGCCAATTACGTGCCCGCGGGCGCGGCCGCGGCGCTGGTTTCGACCGACACCGAAACGGGCGAGATCAAGGCGATGGCATCATCGGGAAGCTACGCCGACAGCCAGTTCAACCTCGCCGCGCAGGGCCGCCGCCAGCCGGGCTCCGCCTTCAAGCCCTTCGCGCTGACCGCGGCGGTTGACCAGGGCGCCGATCCCGATTCGACCTTCTATGCGGCGCCGAGCACGATCACGCTGACGCCGTGCACGGGCTGCCCGCCCTGGACCGTGAGTGGCGGCGCAGGCGGCGCGGTCAGTCTGCGCCAGGCCACCGCCAACTCGATCAACACCGTCTACGCCCAGGTGGTCTTGGACATCGGGCCGGAGACGATGGACGAGATGGCGCGCAACATGGGCATCACCGCCGAGCTCAACAATTACCCCGCGGAGGTGCTCGGGGCACTGACTTACGGCGTCTCCGTTCTTGAGATGTCGAACGCTTACGCGACGCTTGCCAACGGCGGGGTGAACCACGATCCGACCGCCATTCGCAAGGTGGAGTTCCCGGACGGCGAGGTGGACGAACACAATCTGCGCAAGGGCGAGCGGGTGATCTCCGACGGCGTCGCCTACACGGTCGCCGACGTGATGAAGGGCGCGCTGGAGTACGGGACCGCCGCAGGTCACGGGATCGGCTGCCCGGCCTCCGGCAAGACGGGTACGACCGAGGCCCAGGCCGACGTTTGGTTTGTCGGCTACACGCCCCACGTCTCAACCGCGGTCTGGATGGGCAGCCCCGACGACCGCACCGCGATGCCCGGCTACGGCGGCAGCCTTGCCGCGCCGATTTGGCACGACTACATGGCGGTGGCGGCGACCAAGCCATGCGACGACTTCCCGGCCCCGACCGACCCCGCCAGCCTCGGTTCCTTCTACGGCGATCACACCGTCACCGCCGACTACGGCCAGGAGGAAGAGCCGACCGACGAAGAGACCGACGAAGAGACCGACGAAGAGAAGAACCCCGACGCATACGCCCCCGGAGTTGACCCCGACGCGCAGCCGGTCGGAGGCGGCGGAGGCGGCGGAGGCGGCGGAGGCGGAGGCGGGGGCGGAGGCGGAGGCGGCGGAGGCGGCGGCGGAGGCGGCCCCGGCGGAGGCGTCACCCCGTAGGCCCCCTCCGGCGAGTGCGGGATTTTGGGGGTATGGCCCCTACAAACCCGCACTCACCACTATCGTCGCGAGGGTGGCCGGCGAGTTTGAGTTGATTTCGCTGTTTCGCGAGCGGATCGCGGCGGCTGGCGCTGCCACTTCGGCGCGGCTCGCGGTCGGTAGCGGGGATGACGCGAGCGTCACGCTGCCGGGAGGCGCGACCGCCACCTCCGTCGATGCGATCGTCGATGGCGTTCACTTCCGGCGCTCCACGTTTACGCCGCAGCAGATCGGGGCGAAGGCGCTGGCGGCGGCGCTCTCGGATCTGGCGGCGATGGCGGCGGCACCCGGCGAGGCGTATGTCCAACTTGGCCTGGCCCCGGAGATGACCGAGGCCGAGCTTGCGGACCTGGCCGACGGCGTTGGCGCGATGGCGGCGGCCCACAAGATCGCGGTCGTGGGCGGCGACGTCGTCCGCTCACCCGTGCTTTTCGTAGCGGTGACGGTGGTCGGCCACGCTGATGCGCCCGGTGCGTTCGTGACCCGGGCGGGGGCGGAGCCGGGTGATGCGCTCGTGGTGACCGGCCCGCTGGGTGGCGCTGCGACCGGGCTCGTCTTGCTTGAACGTCCCGACCTGGCGGCGGACCTGCCGACCGCCGTCGCAGCGGACCTGCGCCGCCGCCAGCTTGAGCCCGTGCCAAGGCTCGACGCGGGCCGCGCGCTCGGTGCGGTGGGCGCCCGGGCGATGATCGATATCTCGGACGGCCTCGCCGGCGACGCCGCCCACCTGGCGCGCGCAAGCGGTGTCCGGGTGGTGGTCGAGGGCCGCGACGTGCCCGTCGCGCCCGGTATCGCCGAGCTTGGGTCGCGGGTCGATCCGGACCGCCTCGTCTTTGGCGGCGGCGAGGACTACGAGCTATTGGCGGCGCTGCCGTCGGCTCGGCTTGACGAGGCGCTCACCGTTCTTCGCGATCAGGGGCTTCACCCCGCGGCAATCGGCCTAGCCGAGGCCGGGTCGGGCCTCCTCTTGCTTGACGCCAACGGTGGCGAATTGCAGGTGGATGGCTTCGATCAAGCTCGCGCCGAGCCCGCTTGATTAGGCGTAGCTTGGCGAGGATCTCGGCCGCGACCAGGACGGAATCCGTCCTGTAGCGACTCGCTGCAGTCAATTTTGAGTGCTCGGCCATCTGGCGGTTCTCGGGAAGTGGACGGGGGCGGAGGGCAGTTTCGTGCCGCGTTGGGAGTGGTTGCTGCGGAGGGTGTCATTGCGACCATCGTCGCTTTCACTCGAACGGAATATCGGATAGACGTCCAGCGGGGACGGATCGGGGGGCGGCCCCTAGGGAGCGACTGGGGTCGAACCCTGATCGGCTGCGCCGGGATCAGCGCGGCTGCCGGGGGCGCTCGCCGCCGAGTAGAGCAGCGCCGCAAGCCCGCTGAGGACGCCCGCGACACCAAGCGCCGCAACCGCACCCAGTGTTCCTCCGGAGACCATCAAGACCAAATGCCATGGCGCCGATCCACCCCAGTCGAGGGTGGAGGCGACATGAACGAGAGCCGCGGCGAAGGGCAGCAGGGCAAGCCCAGCCACTGGGAATCCGGCGAAGCGCGGGCCGCCCGGAATCGCGTGAATCACCACGACGTGCGCCACCGGAACAAGCAGCAGCGCGAGGATCGGATTCGCCATCCAGATCAGCAGACAACCCAGGATGATCACAACCGTTGCCGCCGCGCCGACGGTCAGCGGGCCGGTGCCCGCCGGTACTCGGCGCAGGCCTAGGGCCCACCACGCGGTCACCGCACTACCGAGCAGCAGCATGATCGCGATCACCTCAAGTGGGCCGATCGAGAACCGGCCTGGATCGAACGGGGTGTGGGGCCGGGGTATCAAGCCGATCAGCGCCAGCGCGAACAGCGCGAACAGCGGCGTCGCGCCGACCAACACCCATTCGCCAGCCCAGCCCAGCGCCGTACCTGCTCCCTGCTTGCGACGCCGGGCGCGGGCCAACTCACTCGCCGCGACCAGCGCGGGCGCGACGAGGAGCGCCAGCGCAAGCATCCCCAGCGTCCAGCCGGGCACGAGGTTGTCACCGACACGAATGTACGTGTCCGGGCCGTGCACGGCCGGCGCCGGTGCGGCGTCCAGCGCCGCGACGATGGCCAGGACCCCGGCGCCGAACCGCGCAAGCGTCTCGGCGGAGAAGTCGTCGTCGGTAGTCAGATCCGGCGCCAGCGGAACCGCGCCGGCTGAGCTGATCGCGACGGCGTCGATCCCGTCGCCGTTCAGGGCAGCCTCGGCGCCGCTGCCGGCAGGTATGGCAAGGCGGGCGATCTGGCCGAGCGGCCCGTCCAGGCCCGCGTCGGCCTGCGCCCGATCCCGGAGGATCGCATCGGCGCTCGCGACAAGGCCGGCGGAGGGACTGCGGTCGTTGCTCGACGTCGCGAGCAAATGCGGGCCGAACGGCGTGGCGTAGCCGGGTTGGGAGATGACGATCACGGTCTCCACCCGCAGGCGCTCAGGCAGGCCCCCCAGCAGCTTTGAGATCCCGTCGGCGCTTTCGCTCAGCCCATCAATCGAGCCAAACACCAAGGTCAGATCGCGGTCGGAGACGCCGAGGCTTGCGGCGAGCGAGACAAGGGTGGCCGTTGCGGAGGCGCTGGCCGGTACGCCCGTGCCGCCACGCGAGTCCCGGCCGGCCGCGATAACGATGGTGCGATCGCTTGGACTCGGCAGGGTCAGGACGACGTTTCGCAGCTCGTCATCGTCACCAAAGGCCTGCTCGGCGACGGTGCCGCGACTGATCAGCGCGAAACGCTCGCGAACGATGTTTGCGGCCGTCGCATCGTCGGCGCTTCCCGGCGTGCGGGTTGGCGCGGCCCGGACGAGGTCCCTGGTCAGGTCCGCGGCGCCATCCGCGTCAAACTCGATCGTTCCCGGAGCCGGCTCGATCGCGACGGGGGTCCCCTCGATGGAGAAGGCGAGCACCACCAGTGCTGCGATAAGGGGTGCGAACCCAACTCGATATGCGCGCCGGTCGAACACACCCCCTAGCCTTACCGATATGACCAGTGACGGCGTGGCGCGGATCCTCCTGGTCGATGACGAGCCATCGGTTCAGACGCTGCTTGCGTACCCGCTTCGCAAGGACGGGTACGACGTCGTCACCGCCGTGGATGGTGAACAAGCCCTTGCGAGCTTCGCCGACGAGCGCTTTGACCTGGTGATCCTGGACGTCATGCTGCCGAAGGTTGATGGCATCGAGGTCTGCCGCCGCCTGCGTACCCGAAGCCAGGTTCCCATCATCATGTTGACGGCAAAGGACGACGAGGTGGACAAGGTCGTGGGGCTCGAGATGGGGGCCGACGACTACATCACCAAGCCCTTTTCCGTGCGCGAGTTCCGCAGCCGCGTCCGGGCAGCTCTGCGGCGAGCTGAGATGAGCGGCGGGCAGGCGGGCGGCGAACCGATCATCGCCGGCGAGCTTGAGATCGATTTGGAGCGGCGTGCAGTGAGCGTCCGTGGCGAATCGGCGACGCTGACCTTCGTGGAGTTCGAGGTGCTGACGTCGCTGGCCGGCGCGCCCGGGCGCGTCTTCACGCGGGAGACGCTTTTGGGCCGGATCTGGGGAGACTCCAAGTTTCGCGACCCGCGGACGATCGACGTTCACATTCGCCACCTGCGAGAAAAGTTAGAACGGGACGCTCGCAACCCCGAGTACCTCTTCACGGTGCGCGGCGTTGGCTATCGGTTCCGCGACGCCGAGAACTAGGGAGCGGGAGCCCAGGTGTTTGCCTCGGTTCGGACGCAGCTCGTCGCATTGTTTTCGTTGATCACGGCGACGGCGATCGGATTCATCTACCTATACGTGGTGCCCCAGCTCTCGTCGAGCCTCACCGTTGAGAAGCTGCGCCGGTTGCAGGCGGAAACGGTGGAAAGCAGCCGCGAACTTGGGCCCGCGCTAGGGCGCGGTCAAAGCCAGGCTGACCTCCGCGAGAAGGTCTTGCGGATCTCGCAGCAGGCGAGCGGCACGCGGGTCACTCTGCTTGGAGTTCGCGAGGGCGAAGCGGGACCGGCGCCCAGCTTCGTCATCGCCGATTCCGAGGTCGAGCGCTCCGCGGTGTTGCCCAGCTATCCCGCCGCGGTCGCGGCCGTGTCAACCGGCCTCCCGGCGAGCGCAGTCGAGCGGATCGAAGGCGAGCGGGTTGGCGAATCGGCGGCGGCGCTTCCGCCCGGCGAGGGGGCGCGCTGGGTCGTCGTGTTGTCCTCGCCACTCGGTGATGTGGACAGCAACGTCGCTCTGATCAAGCGCCAGATCTTGATCGCGGGGCTGATCGCCTTGGCGGCGGCGCTCACGGCCGGATACATGGCCGCGCGCGCCCATTCGCGCCGGTTACGTCGCCTTGAGGATGCCGCCGAGCGCGTCGCTCACGGCGACTTTGCGAGCCCGATCAGGCCCGACGGCCGCGACGAAGTCGGCCAGTTGGCGGGCACGCTTGACGAGATGCGAGTCCGCTTGGCGGGACTTGACGAGGCTCGCAAGGAGTTCATCGCGAACGCATCGCACGAGCTACGAACACCGATCTTCTCCCTGGGCGGATTCGTCGAGCTGCTTGAAGAGGAGGACCCCGACCCTGAAGCGCGGGCGGAGTTCGTCGCCACCATGCGCCAGCAGATCGATCGCCTGACCAAGCTGACGACGGATCTGCTCGACCTGTCAAAGCTCGATGCCGATGCGCTCAGCCTGCGGGCAGAGCAGCTCGACTTGGCCGAGCTTGCGCGCCAGGCTGCGGCGGAGTTTGCGCCTGCCGCCGACGCCGGAAACCGGCGGCTACGCGTTGAGGTTCCGACTGGGCCGGTCCCGGCGTGGGCCGACGCAGGCCGGGTTTCGCAGGTCCTCCGTATCCTGATCGCCAACTCGCTTGCCCACACCCCCGAAAAGACAAGGATCACCGTGACAGCCAAGCGCCAGCAGGGGGAGCCCAGGATCTCCGTTCGCGACGATGGTCCCGGAATTGACCCGCGCGTCCATGAACAGATCTTTGAACGCTTCTTCACCGGCGACGAGGTCGGGGGCTCGGGCCTCGGCTTGGCGATCGCGCGCGAGCTTGTGCGATTGATGGGGGGCGAGATCGAACTCAAATCGGCTCGCGGCCAGACAGAGTTCATCGTCGAGCTGCCCGGGTTGCCCGCATGAGCGCGCGTTGGATTTCCGCCCTGGCGCTGAGCGCGGTGCTCGGGCTGTCGGCCTGCGGGGGCGAGTCAGACAGCTCGCAGGAAGCTGCCGGGCAGCCCGAGTCGGAGCCGGCCCCGGCGCAGGTGATCGAGGCGCACAACGGAGCCATTGACGCCCAGGCCGTCTATGAGCGTGCCGCCCCCGGGGTGGTGACGATTATCGCAGTCTTTTCCGGTGGCGAGCCGTCAATTCTTGGCGAGACCGGGCCTCGCGGCGGGCAGGGCTCGGGCTTCGTGATCTCCGAGAACGGTGAGATCGCAACCAACGCCCACGTGGTGACCGACGGGGATGCCGTCACCGGCACGACCCCAACGGCCGAGCCCGCGGACATCAACCAGGCGCGCGAGGTCTTCGTCCAGTTTCCCGACCGCAACTCAGTGCCCGCTGAGGTCATCGGCTTCGATCCCTTCGGCGACGTCGCCCTCTTGAAGGTTGATCCGGAAGGCCTTGACTTGCAGCCGCTTGAACTTGGATCCATCGAAAACCTGGAGGTCGGCGAACCCGTGGCCGCAATCGGCAGCCCGTTCGGAGAGCGGCAATCGCTTTCCGTCGGTGTCGTCTCGGCCCTCGACCGGTCGATTCCTTCGCTGACTCAATTCCAGATTGACGGCGCGATTCAGACAGACGCCTCGATCAACCCGGGCAACTCAGGCGGGCCGCTACTCGATGGCAGGGCTCGCGTGATCGGGATCAACCAGCAGATCGACACGACGAGTGGCGCCAATCAGGGAGTTGGCTTTGCGGTGCCGATCGATTTGGCGTCGCGATCGCTTGACCAGATTCGCGACGACGGCGAGGTTGATTACGCGTTCATCGGAATCACCACTCAGGCCCTCTTCCCCCAGCTTGCCGATGAGCTCGACCTGGATACTGAATCCGGGGCGTTGATCGCGAACCTGATCGAGGATGGACCGGCGGACGAAGCCGGCCTGTGCTGCGTGCTGAGCGCAGCCGAGGAACGCAAGAAAACAATTCGTTTCCAGGCGATTCCGGTGGTCACCGGCGGCGACGTGGTGCTTTCCGTTGATGGTGAGGCCGTGGTTGGTGCCACCGACCTGCCGCGCATCATTTCTCGCAAGGAGCCCGGCCAAACGGTCACGCTCGAGGTTCTTCGCGATGGCAAACGCATCGAGATCGACGTCGAGCTGCGAGCGCGCCCGTCCGCCTGAGCTTCGCTGGCCGAGTTCGACTCTCGCTAGATTGAGCGCGTGCTCCAGGAAGTCGCCCTGGGCCAGCGCTCGCTGGCCGACTACACCCACATTTGCGGCAAGGACCTGATCGAGGAGATCAGGGAGTTGGCCGAGCCACTCGCGGGCAAACGGGTGTTGCACGTCAACGCGACCGCGTTCGGTGGCGGCGTCTCAGAGATCCTCTACACCATCGTTCCGCTGATGCGTGACGTCGGTATCGATGCGCACTGGCACGTGATCCTCGGCGCCGAGGAATTCTTCAACGTCACCAAGCTCATGCACAACTCGCTGCAGGGCGACGAACAGGAGATCACCGACCAGCAGTGGGAGGTCTTTCAGGCCTACAACGCGATGAACGCCAAGGGCATGGAGGACGGTTGGGACGCCGTGATCGTTCACGACGCCCAACCCGCCGGCCTGCTGGCGAACGTTCCGCAGAAGTCCAAGCACTGGATCTGGCGCTGTCATATCGATCTTTCGACGCCGAATCCCGGCACGATCGAACGCCTCCGGCCGCTAATTGAGCCCTATGAGGCCTCCGTCTGGCACCTCCAGGAGTACGTGCCGCAGGGGATCGAGGCCGGGGTGCGCATCGTGCCGCCTGCAATCGACCCACTTGCACCCAAGAACATGGCCTTCGCACCCGACGACGCCTCCTTCGTCTCCGAGCAGTTCGGGATCGATCCCGAACGGCCGTTGATCTGTCAGGTCTCGCGGTTTGACCCCTGGAAGGACCCGATCGGCGTGATCGACGCGTACCGGATTGTCCGCGAAAAGGTTCCCGACGTCCAGCTCGCCCTGGTCGGATCCATGGCGACCGACGACCCGGAGGGCTGGGACTTCTTCAACCGGACGGTTGCCCACGCCGGGGATGATCCCAATATCAAGATTCTCTCCAACCTCAACGACGTCGGTGCGATCGAAGTCAACGCCTTTCAGTCGCAGGCCGATGTCTGCATGCAGAAGTCAACCCGCGAGGGTTTTGGCCTGACCGTCACCGAGGCCCTCTGGAAGGGGAGGGCGACGATTGGCGGCGATGTTGGCGGCATTCCGCTGCAGATCGTCGATGGCGAGTCGGGCTTTTTGGTGTCCTCCGTCGAGGAGGCCGCCCAGCGCTCGCTCGAGATCCTGGCCGACCCGGCGCTGGCGGCCCGGCTCGGCAAGGCGGGCAAGGAGCACGCCCGCAAGCATTTTCTGAGCCCGCGCCTGCTGCGCGATTGGCTGCGGATCTTCAGCGAGATCGACGTTTGAGCCCAAGGACGTCCCCGACGCGAGAATCACGAGTATGAGCGACCGCTTGGTCATCGTTTCCAACAGGGGCCCCGCCCAGTTCGAGGTCACGGACGAAGGCGAGCGCACGGTGAATCGCGGCGGCGGCGGTCTGGTTACGGCGCTGACGGGATTGGTCAAGACCCGCGACGCGCTCTGGATTGCCTCGACGATGACTGCGGAGGACGCGGTTGTCCAGCGCGAATCGGGCTCCGAGCCGATCTTCGTCGAGATTGACGGGGTCTCCTACGACGTGCTGCTCGTCGAGTCGGACCCCGACGCCTACGACGGCTTCTACAACGTGATCGCCAACCCGATCCTGTGGTTCATCCAGCACTACCTGTGGGACCTCTCCAACGCGCCCGACATCAAGCGCGAGGAGGCCGAAGCGTGGGACTACGGCTATGTGGCCGTCAACAGGGACATCGCCGAGGCGGTCCTGGGGGCAATTGCCGACGACACCGACCCGCTTGTGATGCTCCACGACTATCACCTCTACACGTGCCCGGCCCTGATTCGCGAGGCGCGTCCTGACGTCTTTCTCCAGCACTTCGTGCACATCCCGTGGTCGCAGCCCGACAGCTGGCGGATCCTGCCGACGAGGATGCGCAACCAGATCTACGAAGGGGTGCTTGCGAACGACATCATCGGATTCCATACCACCGCTTATTGCCGGAACTTCTTGGACTGCTGCCGAGAGCTGATGGGTCTCGAAGTCGATTACGCAGCGGGTTCAGTGCGCTTTGGCGAGCGCGAGATCTGGGTGCGGGCATACCCCCTCGCGATCGACGCCGCTCGCCTCGACCGTGCCGCTGCAACCGACGAGGTGGCCGAGTACGAGCGCGAGCTGTTGCGCCGCCGCCGCGACCATCTGATCATCCGCGTTGACCGCGCCGACCTCTCAAAGAACGTGTTGCGCGGGTTCACCGCATTCGACGTCTTCTTGCAGGAGCACCCCGAGTTCAGGGAGCGGGTGACGTTCATCGCCCACCTGCAGCCCTCCCGGCAGGATGTCCCGGAGTACGCCGAGTACCTGGAGCGGATCGAGGCCCTTGTCGCAGTCGTCAACCACCGTCACGGCACCACCGATTGGATGCCGATCGACCTACGGATCTACGAGAACTTTCCGGAGGCGGTCGCCCGCTATAAGCACTTTGACCTGCTGATCGTCAACTCGCTCTTCGACGGGATGAACCTGGTTGCCAAAGAGGCTCCCGCGATCTCAACCCGGGACGGCGTTGTGATGCTGTCGGAGAACGCGGGCGCGCACGAAGAGCTGGGCGAGCACACCCTGATGGTCAACCCATTCGATATTCAGGAGCAGGCGGATGCCATCTACCGGGCGCTGACGATGGATGCCGACGAGCGCCGGTCCCGTGCGAAGCGCCTGCGCGAGATCGTTCGCGATCGCGACCCGGACGTCTGGATCTCGGAGCAACTCGACGACATCGCGGCCAAGCGCGCGGGCTAGCCCGCGACGGTGATCCGCCGGGTTCGTGAGCGTCCGGGTGCGAAGGGATAGCCCGGCTGGCGGGCTACGGCGGCGCGAAACGAGTAGCGCTGCCGCCCCGTTGTTGCCCGGAAGCGGTAGCTGCCTCGCCAGACGCCCGAGCGGTTGGTGCGTCCGGACGCCACCTGGATCCAGCGCCGTCCGGCCCGCGCGTTGACCGCTACGGGGCGTCCCATGCGCGACGGTCCCGGGATCCGCACCCAGAAGCGGACGGAATCGCCATTTTGAAGGACTCTGTCGGGACTCAGGTCGAGCCGCGGGACGGCCCGGGCTTCGATCGCAAGGTAGCGCTCGAGGGCGCCGCGGGAATCAGGCCAGTGGGCGACACGAACTTCGCGGCTGGGGCCCGCGGGGATCCGCGCTTGAAAGCGGCCGTTGGCGTCTGTGACGGGGGTCGCGATCACCCTTTCCGGATGACCGGTGGCCTGGGTTCGGGTCGCCACGCAGACGCGCGCGCCCGGCAGTGGCGAACCACCGTCGTCAAGCACGCTCCCCGCAACGATCGTGGACCGGGTCGAGGTGGTCTGCACGCGTTCGCGGCCGCCGGCCAGGTGCGCGTGGAGCACCGCCCCGGCGATCCCGGACACGGGGCAAAGACGGTCAATCCGAACCGTCCGCGACTCGCAGTCGCGGTTGGTGTTGTGGCGGGCGCCGTAGTCGGCAGCGCAGATTCGTATGTTGTTTGGTCCCTGCCGGAATTGCGGCGCCCGGGTTGCGATCTCGAAATCGCGGACCGGCCTTGCCGGACAGGGCTGCAGGCGAACCGCGACGCGACCGACGAGCGAACAGGGGAGCGCCCGCGCGGCGAGCGGCTCGCCGTTTACCTCCACGGTCAGCTCGCGCACCCCCGACCCGTCGTCGTCGGCGGCGATCGTGAGCGCCTGAACTCCACGCCTCGACCCCTTGGCTAAGAGCTCGCCGCCAACCGAAAGGCTCGGGGCGACAAAATCGCGCAGCGTCAGCGAGATCCGGCGGATGCCGAGGTAGGCCTCGCGGCCGGCGCCGCAGCTGGTGCGCGCGCACCGCAGTCGGGCGCTTGCAAACCGGCCGCCCGTGCCCGCCCAAGTAACGGTGCGGAAGGCCCGGCCAATGCCCGGCAGGCTCTGCGTCCGTCCGGCCCCAAGTCCGACGATCAACTCGGGCCGGTGGCCGCCCCGCGCGGTCCCCTTGGCCCGAGCCGCCAGCCGGACTATCTCTGCCTCGTCTGGTGCGGTCAGCGTCCAGCCGCCGAAACGCCCGGCCCGCGTCGCGCGATTGCCAGCGATATGCCGAATGCCCAGGCCCGACCCGGTGCAGTCGGCGTTCTGCACGTAGCGGGGCGAGTTCGCCGCGTAGTGGGCGTCCTGGCGGTTTGCCCCGGAGCCCTTGCTGCACTGAACCGCCCGGTATGTGCCCGCGCCTGCGGAGGCCGCGTCAAGGAGGCCGAAGACGATCAGCGCGCCGACGATCAAGGCGGTGAGCGCGAGGCGTTGCGCGCGAGTTGCGGCTTGCATTGGCGGTCTCCCTTCCCTCATCGTTCAAAGCCGAACTCGGCCGGCCCAGCCGCGGCTGGCGGCGGCGAAGCGACGGGCACGGTTGCCGTCGTAGGTGGGCCCGCGGCTGGGGCGGGGGCGGCGGGGAGTGGAGCCGCGACGACCGCGGCGGGCGTGTCCGGCGGACCCTTTCGACCGGGCCGCGTTGTCGCGCGGGCCGCAGGATTCGCGCCGCGGGAAGGCGACTGCCTGACCGCTGCGCGCCGGCCCCCGTCGCGGAGGGCGGGACGGACGTCGCCCCAGCCCCCCGGTTGTGCGGCTGCGGCGCCTGGTGGCGAGGGCAGCGGAGCGCCCAGAGCGGCGATTCCCACATCGGGGGGCAGCGGCGGCGGATCGGGTGCCTCCGACGCGCTGCCGAGGAGGCTCAGAAGCCCAATTCCGCCCCCGCCCAGGGCGATCAAACGGGCCGCCGGAGCCCAGCGGATGCGCAACCGTGATCTCCGGGTTTTGGCCATACGAATGGGACAACCCCGCCCCGTCGTCGGTTGCCCCCTCCGCTACACTCGCGAGCCGTTTTGGCCAAGCCAGCACCCGAATACGAGTTGATCCTGATGCTTGATCCGGAGGTTCCGGATGATCGTCGCGATGCGATAACGGGCGAAGCTCGCCAGCGCATCGAGGCAGGCAGCACGCTCAAGCAGGAGCGATCCTGGGGCACCCGGGTGATGGCCTATGAGATCGAACGCCGCACCGAGGCCGATTACCGATTCTTCCGCTTCGAGAACGGCGCCGGGGTTCTCGACGACCTCAACCACAGCCTTCGGATCACCGACGGAGTGCTCCGGTTTCGGATCTTCAAGGTGGACGCTTCCGCTCCCGTGATCGAGCCGCCGCCGCCGATCAACCTTGCGGCGACCGCTGCGCCACGGTCAGGTGGACGCGGAGGCCGCCAGGACGATCGCCCGCCACGCGGTCCTGAGCCCGAGGCCCAGGCGGCGCCAGCCGCCGAAACCGAGCCGACCCCCGCTCCCGAGACTCCGCTTGAGTCCCCCCAGCCGCCTGAGCCGGAGCCCGCTCCCGAGACTCCGCTTGAGTCCCCCCAGCCGCCTGAGCCGGAGCCCGCTCCCGAGACTCCGCTTGAGTCCCCCCAGCCGCCTGAGCCGGAGCCCGCTCCCGAGACTCCGCTTGAGTCCCCCCAGCCGCCTGAGCCGACCCCCGCTCCCGAGACTCCGCTTGAGTCCCCCGAGCCGGAGGCGCCGTCGGAGCCCGCACCTGCCGAGGAGGCCGAAGTGGCCACCGACGGCGATCCCGCCTGAACGCTGATCTCGCTATTTAGGTCATTTCGCTTTCCCGGGGGGCGAGAACCCGCCGATCCGTTCCTTAGACTCGAAAGCGATCAATCTTCGAGTCTGAGAGGTGCCGCCAAATGGCCGCAAGCAATATCAACACAGTCGTCGTAACCGGCAATCTCACCCGCGACCCCGAGTTGCGAAGCCTGCCGAGCGGCACCGCCGTCTGCAGCCTGCGGATCGCCGTCAACACCCGCCGCAAGGGCCAGGACGGCAACTGGGAGGACAAGCCCAACTACTTTGACGTCACCGTCTGGGGCGCCCAGGGCGAGAATTGCGCCACCTACCTTGCCAAGGGCCGGCCTGTTGCGATCAGTGGGCGCCTCGAGTGGCGCGAGTGGGAGCAGGAGGGCAACAAGCGCCAGGCCGTGCAGATCGTGGCCGACTCCGTCCAGTTCTTGGGCAGCCGTGACGGCGCCCCGGCGAACGGTGGCAACGGTGGCAACGGCGGCGGAGCCCCAACGGGTGGCTCCGATCTGCCTGCGGACACGTCGGACTTCGACTCGGCGGCACCGATTGGCGTCGGCTCCTCAGGGGCCGAAGACGACATCCCCTTCTAAGGGGCGTTGGCGCACCGAAATTTCCGTCAAAGGGCGCGGCGTGCTGACCGGCGCCCGTTACAATGCGCGATCCGCGTCGCCACTTAAGGCGGCGCATTCGTTTGAGATGAGCCAAACCACTGCCAACAAGAGGACGGTCGCCTGATGGCCCGCAAGTCTCCGCGCGCTGCGCAGGGCGCACCCTCCTCGGGCGGTTCTGGCGGCGGTTCCGGACCCCGTCGCGGCGGCCCCCCCGGGCGACGCGGCGAGCGCATTCGCCCGCGCAAGTACACGAAGATCAACTCGGAGACGGTTGATTACAAGGACCTGCTTTTGCTCCGGCGCTTCATCTCCGATCGCGGCAAGGTTCGCCCCCGCCGCGTGACCGGCCTTTCCCGCCAGCACCAGCGTGAGCTTGCCCTCGCGGTCAAGCGCGCCCGCGAGC
Organism: uncultured bacterium; assembly: GCA_963701205.1. GTDB lineage: Bacteria > Actinomycetota > Thermoleophilia > Solirubrobacterales > 70-9 > JALZKA01. The sequence continues at coordinate 1,247,897 of OY969575.1, forward strand.
TGGCGATGCTTCCGTACGTCGGCGAGCGCTGATCGCGATGGCCCAGGCGATTCTGCTCAAGGATGTCAACGATCTCGGTCAGGCCGGCGAGGCGATCGACGTGTCCTCCGGGTACCTCCGCAACTATCTCGTGCCTCGCAAGCTCGCCCAGCCTGCGACCCAACGAGCGTTGGAGGAAGCGGAGCGCCGCCGTGAGGTTGCCGAGAAGGCAGCGGCGGAGGCCGAGGCGCGCGCGGGCGAGACCGCCGCGCTGCTGTCGAAGACGGTGCTGACGATTCAGCACCGGGCCGGCGAGGACGGCAGGCTGTTTGGATCGGTGACGACGGCGGAGATCGCGCAGGCGATCGCCGATGCGCGTGGTCTCAAGGTGGATCGCCGGAAGATCCGCCTCGACGATCCGATCCGCGAGATCGGCACATACCTCGTCGAGGTCGAGTTGGCCGGCGGCCAGGTTGCCAAGGTCAAGACCATCGTCGCCGAAGCGCACTAGCCGCCCCGCGCGCCGCTAGTCCCGCAAAACCCGCGTTCATGCCGTACGCGCACCAGCGCGTTCTGGTTCCATCGTCCCTTGTTGGTTTGGGGGCGATTTCCGCCGCCCGAAGCCCTCTAATTGTTGAAGACAGATGACGACAGCAGACGCCTACATCCCACCGCAAAACCTTGAGGCCGAGGAATCGGTCCTCGGCGCGATGATGGTGTCCGAGTCGGCAGTGGCGTCGGTGATTGTCGACGTCCACCTCGCCGAAGACGACTTCTACCGCCAGAGCCACAGGATCGTCTTCAAGGCGATCCACTCGCTGCATTCCAAGGGCGACCCGGTGGATGCGCTCACGGTTGCCGAACAGCTGACCCAGACCGGGGACCTGACCGAAGCAGGCGGCAAGGAGCTCGTTCAGAGCCTGGCGTCGACGGTTCCGGTCGCCGGGAACGCGGACCACTACGGGCACATCGTCAAGGCCAACGCGATGCTACGGCGCTTGTTGAGCGCGTCGCAGCGGATCCAGAAGTCTGTCCACGAGCGCGAGGGTGAACCCCGTGATCTGGTGGAGCGGGCCGAGAGCATGCTGTTCGAGGTCGCTCATTCCACCGCCTCGCAGGACTTCAAGTCGCTATCGGACGTGTTGGAGGAGGAGACGACCCGCCTCGAGGAGTTGTCGGAAGGCAAGCGCGACCTGACGGGGACGCCTTCGGGCTTCATCAACCTCGACAACCTGACCGGTGGCTTTCAGCCCGGCAACCTGATCATCATCGCCGCGCGCCCGTCGATGGGTAAGTCGGCGCTCGTCTCGAACATTGCCGAGAACGTGGCCGTGGACAAGGGCATGGCGGTCGCCTTCTTCTCGCTCGAGATGTCGGAGACCGAGCTCGCCCATCGCTTCCTGGCGAGCCAGGCGCGGATTCCCGGCGAAAAGCTCCGCAAAGGCAATATCAAGAGCGATTGGCCCAAGATCCTGAAGGCGTCCAACCGGCTTGAATCCGCTCCGATCTGGCTCGATACGTCGGCCGACCTTTCGATCCTCGAACTCCGGGCCAAGTCGCGTCGCCTCTACTCGCGTGAGGGTGGACTTGGCCTGATCATCGTCGATTACATGCAGCTGATGCGGGCCGAGGATCCGCGCCAAAGCCGCGTCGAGCAGGTCGGCGCGATCTCCCGTGGTTTGAAGCTGCTGGCAGGTGAGCTGAACGTGCCCGTCATCGCGCTCTCACAGCTCTCGCGCGCGCCGGAGCAACGGCCTGACAAGCGCCCGATCCTGTCGGACCTTCGCGAGTCAGGCAACCTCGAGCAGGACGCCGACCTCGTCGCCTTTATCTTCCGCCAGGAGTACTACGACAACCTTGGCTCCGACAACGAGCAAAGTGGCGGCCAGGAACCGAGCGCCGACAACAAGGGCAAAGCGGAGCTGATCCTGGCCAAGCACCGCAACGGGCCGACCGGCAACGTCGAGCTTGCATTCCTGGCGCCGTATCCGAAGTTCCAGAACCTCTACAAGAGCGAGCGTCAGACCTCGCCCTCGGTCTCGGCGGCGTCGGGCGCCAACGCGTTCGACCCTGCCGACGATCCCATTGATGTGGATGAAGATGTGTTTTGAGTCGAGCGGGGTAGCTGGTGTCTGAGCCCGAGCGCTCCCCTGCGCCACCGCCCGGCGCGGGCGCAAACGTCGTGCCGCTGCGACCGCAGCGCGATTCCGGCGGCGCTCCAGCCTGCCCGCTCGCCAAGTGCGATGGAACCGGTTGGCTCGAGGCTGAGGGCGACGCGGTCAAGCCCTGCGATTGCCGCGCGATCGATGGCAAGCGATCGCGAGCGCGCGGCCTGGCGTCGGCAATCCCGCCGCGCTACCGCGGCGTCTCGTTCGAGCGGCCGCCGCTTTCGGATATGGCCAGGGCGCCGGAAACGCGGCGGGTGGTCGAGCACGTGCGCGCCTACGTTGACGACATCGACGCAATGCTGGCGGCCGGCACGGGGCTTTGGCTTTCCGGCGACGTTGGCACGGGCAAGACCACCTTGGCAATGGTCGTCTCGGCCCGCGCTGCCGAAGCCGGCCGCTCGGTCGCGATCTACTCGCTGCCCAGATTGCTGGCTCGCATCCGGCGTACCTATGACTCGGAGCCCGGCCAGGATTCCTACCTCGCGTTCTTCGAGCGGCTGACGTCGGTCGATTTGCTTCACATCGACGACCTCGGCGCCGAGAAGCGCTCCGACTGGGTGCTCGAGCAGCTCTACGCGATCGTCGATGAGCGCTACAGCTCGCAGCGCTCCATGGTGGTCACGACGAACCTGGACGAAGCCGCGCTGGAGGAGCAGATCGGCAAGCGAACCGTCTCGCGCTTGGTCGAGATCTGCGGCGATCCGCTGACCCTGTTCGGCGACGACAAACGCTACGTGGTTCCGGGCTGAACGACCGGCGGCGCCCCAGCCGCCGCGACCGCCCATAATCTCCCGCCGTGCCAGGAATAGTGATCATCGGCGCCCAATGGGGCGATGAGGGCAAAGGCAAGGTCGTCGACCTGCTCGCCGAGCGCTCCGACGTCGTGATCCGTTTTCAGGGTGGCAACAACGCTGGCCACACGATCGTGCGCGAGGGCGAGGAGTTCAAGTTCCACCTGATTCCGTCAGGGATTCTCTACCCCGGCAAGATCTGCGCAATCGGCAACGGGGTCGTCGTGGATCCCGGGGTGCTGATCGGCGAGCTCGAAGGCCTGCGCCGGCGCCAAGTCGATATCAGCGGGCTGCGGATCTCTGCCAACGCGCACCTGATCATGCCGTACCACATCATGCTCGATACGGCGGGCGAGGCAAAGCTCGGCAAGCTGGAGATCGGGACGACCAAGCGGGGAATCGGGCCGTGCTACACGGACAAGGCCGCACGGCTCGGGATTCGCGTTCAGGACATGCTGGATCCAAAGATCCTGCGCCAGAAGATCTTCGCCGCAATGGAGCCCAAAAAGCAGCTCCTGCGACCCTTCGAGCGCGATCCGCGCCTGGACCTGCACGCGATCACCGAGGAATACCTGGGCTACGGGCACCGGTTGGAGCCGCACATCGCCGACACGGCTCGGATCTGCTGGGACGCCCTCGACGCCGACCGGACGGTGCTCTTTGAAGGAGCGCAGGCAACGCTGCTCGACCTCGATCACGGGACGTACCCCTTCGTCACCTCCTCGAACCCTGTCGCCGGCGCGGCCTGCGTTGGCGCCGGGGTGGGGCCGACCGATATCGACGAGGTCTGGGGGGTCGCCAAGGCGTACACGACCCGGGTGGGCGCTGGCCCGTTCACCACCGAACTCTTCGATGAGATCGGTACCCGCCTGCGCGACAAGGGCCACGAGTTCGGCACGACGACGGGCCGCGAGCGACGATGCGGCTGGCTTGATCTGGTCAGCCTGCGCTACGCCGTTCGCCTGAATCGGTTGAGCCGCCTCGTGATCACGAAGCTCGACGTGTTGGCGGGCCTGGAGACGATTCGGGTTGCGGTTCGCTACCGCAGCTCCGAGGGCGCCGTCCTGACGGAGTTCCCGTACCACCAGACCGTTCTTCACGGCGCAACCCCCGAGTACGAGGAGCTGCCCGGCTTTGCCGACGAGATCGGGGATTGCCGCAAGGATTCCGATTTGCCCCAAGCGGCACGGGATTACCTTGCGTTCATCGAGGACTTTGTCGGCGTCCCGGTCAGCCTTGTCGGCGTCGGCCCCGGCCGCGAGCAGATCGTGCATCGCGGCGAGACCCCGGCGATGCTCGCCTAAATAGACTGCCGCGCCTATGTTCGAGAAGGTTTTGATCGCCAACCGCGGCGAGATCGCGATCCGTGTGGCACGAACGCTGCGCGAGATGGGGATCGCATCGGTCGCGGTCTATTCGGAGGCCGATCGCGAGGCGCCGCACGTCGCGATGGCTGACGAGGCGTATCTGCTCGGCCCGCCGATCCCGGCCGAGAGCTACCTGAAGATTGAGCGGATCATCGAGGTCGCGAAGGAGTCGGGAGCCCAGGCGGTGCATCCCGGCTACGGGTTTCTGGCCGAAAACGCCGACTTTGCCAACGCCCTCGACGAGGCCGGGGTCACCTTCATCGGCCCGCCGGCTTCGGCGATCGAGGCGATGGGCTCGAAGACGATGGCCCGCGAGATCATGCAGAAGGCGGGCGTCCCGATCGTGCCCGGGTCCACGGAACCTTCACCTGACGCGGCGGCGGCCGCCAAGGTCGCCAAGGAGATCGGTTACCCGGTTGCGTGCAAGGCGGCGGGCGGCGGCGGCGGCAAGGGCTTCCGTGTCGCCCTGACTCCCGACGAACTGACCGACGCCTTCGACGGCGCCGCCAGGGAGGGCGAGAAGTTCTTCTCCGACGACCGCGTCTACCTCGAGCGCTATCTGGACGACCCCCGCCACGTCGAGGTTCAGGTGTTGGCCGACGGCCATGGCAACGTAATTCACCTCGGCGAGCGTGATTGCTCGATTCAGCGGCGCCACCAGAAGCTGATCGAAGAGGCTCCTGGCCCGCTGGTTGACGAGGCGATGCGGGAGCGAATCGGCAAGATCGCGACCGATGCCGCTGCGGCGGTTGACTACCGCGGCGCCGGGACCATCGAGGGCATGCAGGTCGGCGACGAGTACTTCTTCTTGGAGATGAACACCCGGGTGCAGGTCGAGCACTGCGTCACGGAGATGGTGACCGGGATCGACATCGTCCGCGAACAGGTCCGGGTTGCCGCAGGGGAGCCGCTCTCAATCGCCCAGGCCGACGTGCGGATGTCAGGTCACGCAATCGAGTGCCGAATCAACGCCGAGGCCGCGCACAAGAACTTCGCTCCGGCACCCGGCAAGATCGAGCGGATGATCGAGCCGTCGGGCCCGGGGGTCCGGGTCGATTCAGGTCTTCGCGCCGGCTCTGAGGTAACGCCGCTCTATGACCCGATGGTCGCGAAGCTGATTGTCTGGGATGTCGATCGACCCGCCGCGACGCGACGAATGTTGCGGGCCCTGTCTGAGTACGAGATCGAGCCGTTGACGACGCTGATCCCCTTCCACAAGGCGATCATGGCCTCAGACGAATGGGCCGAGGCTTCAACCTGTCGGGATCTGGTTGCAGACAAGAAGTGGCTGAAGACGCTGGCGCCGGAGGCCCCTCCTGAACCCGCCGCTGGCGACGAGTCCGAGGAGACAGCTGAGCGGACCTACCAGGTTGAGGTCAATGGTCGCCTCCATTCGGTCAAGGTGATCGGCGCCGTAGCGGCCGGAGCCGCAGGAGCCGCCAAGAGCAAGCGCCCACCAAAGCGTGAACGCGCTCGCGGGGGCGGCGGCAGTGGTGGTCCCGAGCTTCCATCGCCGCTCCAGGGAACCGTCTTCAAGATCGCGGTCAAGAAGGGCCAGGAGGTTGCCGACGGCGACTTGGTGATGGTGATCGAGGCGATGAAGATGGAAAACGAGATCACCGCTCACCGGGCGGGGAAGGTGACGCAGATCAACGTCGCTGAAGGCGCCTCCGTAAATGCCGGCGACGTGCTTGCGACGATCGAAGCAACCGAGTAGGCCGTGGGTCAGCGGATCGCGCTGATCACCCCCCGGTTCACGACGCCGACGTGTCAGGGGAGGCCACGATCGCGAAGGTGAACCCTGAACTCAGCGAGCTTCCCTGGCGCGGTCCGGGGCCCGGCAGGCCCGACGATCTGCCGCTGCCGCCCCAACGCCAGCCGCTGCGCTTTGGCGGCGTCACCCGCAAGCGCTGGCGCTACCTGGGCGCCTACTGCGACGAGCTGATGATCTGCGCAGCGCGCGTGCAGATCGGCCCCGTGGGACAGACGTTTTGGGCGATCTGGGATCGCGAGCGCAAACGGCTCTACGAGCGCACAAGGCTGCGTTTGCCGCTCGCGCGCGGCCAGGTGTGGAGCGAGGACGCTGAGGGCGAGCGCCTTGACCACGCGCCTGCGGAAGGCTGCGTTGTGCGGATCCAGGGCACCCATCCAGACGCAGGCCGGATTCGGGGATCGTTTCGGGTCGGCGGGGGCGAGTGGGCTGAATGCGTTTGCGACAACGGCGCCGGCGGCTTCGTCTGGACCCGCAAGCGCGCTGACGTAAGCGTGGATATTGATCTACAGCTTGGCGAGCGCCGGATTCGCAGTCGGGCGCGGGGCATCGAAGACGAGTCGGCGGGCTACCACCCACGCCACACCGTTTGGGACTGGTCGGCGGGCGTGGGCGAGTTAGCCGACGGCCGTACGGTCGGCTGGAACCTCGTCGCCGGCGTCAACGACCCGCCCCGCAACTCGGAGCGGGCGATCTGGGTGGACGGGAAGTCGTTCGAACCCGGGGCCGTCCGCTTTGACGGCCTAGAGGGGATCGCACTCGATGACGGGGCCGCGCTCAAATTCGCCGCCGAGGCGGAGCGCGCCAAATCGCAGCGCTGGCCGGGGATTCACTACGAGTACCGCCAGCCCTTTGGCACGTTCACGGGAACGCTGCCCGGCGGCCTTCGGCTGGCACACGGAATGGGCGTCATGGAGCATCAAGACGCGCTCTGGTAGCCCATCTCCAGGGTGGCTCCTCGAGATCGGCGAAGGCGACATGGTTGCGCCCGGCAAGCGTTTCGAGCGCGACGAGGCGCGGATGATCGGAGTCCAGTAGCGGTGTGCCCGCGTTTGCACGCATGACCTCTGCGCTTGCGAGCCGGGTGATGCGCTCCCAGGCAAGGCCCGGACGGTAGAGCCAATACTCGATGATGACCCCGTCCAGCTGCGGCCGATCCTTGACGGCCACGAAGGCGCTGGCCCGGCGGTTTGACGCCGTCAGCTCTGGCCGCTGCCCTGGCAGGGCGCAACTAGCCTGCCGGCAGTAGCGAAAATCGACGGGCAAAAGCCCGGCGACAGGCACCGGGACGGGCGCCAAGGCGCGGACCGTGCCCGCCAGCGCGCGCCCGTAGGCCGCGGTCAACGGGTCCCGCCAGCACGGGCCAGGCAGGCGCGGCGCGCAGCGTAGCTTGCGCGCGATCGCGGTGGCCACCTCATGCGTTGCCGAGGTCGGCGGCCTGGCGGCAATTGACGCCGCTCCGGCGACGAAAACCAGGGCGAGCATAAGCAGCAGGGCGGTGTGCTCAACGGTGGCGCCGGCGCGCTGGGATCGGAGGATCGAACGCACTCTGCCGACGCTAGGGCGGCGAAACAGATGCGTGTGTCACGCCCGGCCCAAAACCGGACGCAAGGACGCTAAGAAAGTCCCTGGCGGGCTTCCCGTACCAGCGTGACGGCCTCGGGAAAGACGATCCTGATCGCGTCGCGGACCTGCATCGCCTGCTCGTCGGACGTGCCCTGAAGGTTGAGGCGAGCGATCGAGGCGACGGTCAGCTCTACAGCCAGACGGATCGCGCTGTCGGCAAAGGAGACCTGCTGAGCGCCCTGCATCTGCTCGGCGAACGCCCCGAGCTGGCGGCGGAACTCATCCGGATCGCCAAAGGGATTGAACTGCTCGTCCATGGCTCAAGTGTAGTCGGGCAGGCGCGGCCGTCGGCTAGCCTCAAGCGCGATGAGTCTGCCCTCGCCAGAGCCCGGGTCAACCGCCCTTGTGACTGGCGCTTCGTCCGGAATCGGCGAGGCAATCGCCCGCGTCCTGGCCGAGCGCGGCCACGGGCTGACCCTGGTTGCGCGCCGCGAGGACCGGCTGCGGGCGCTCGCCGACGAACTCGCCGCCGCACACGGGGTGCGTGTCGAAGTCTTGGCTGCTGACCTTGACTCCGCGTCGGAGCGGGCCGAGCTGCCCGGCAAGATCGAAGCCCTGGGCCTCGACGTCGAGATCCTGGTCAACAACGCCGGATTTGGCGGCAACGGCAACGCCCATCGCGGCGATCCAGAGCGGTTGATGCAAATGGTCAACCTGAACTGCGTCGCCCTCGTGGACCTGCAGGCGCGCTTCAGTGTGGCGATGGTTGACCGCGGTCGCGGTGCGGTCATCAACATCGCTTCGACCGCGGCATTTCAGCCGATCCCAGGTACCGCCACCTACGCGGCGACCAAGGCATTCGTGCTCAGCTTCAGCGAGGCGACCCACTCCGAGCTTGGAGGCAAGGGTGTTTGCGTCACCGCGGTTTGCCCGGGCCCCGTCCAGACCGAGTTCGTCGAGGAAGCCGGAATGGGCAGCTCCATCGGCAAGCTGCCGGACTTCATCTGGACCGACGTGGGAGACGTCGCCAAGAGTGCCGTTGAGGGGGCTGACAACGGACGCCGAGTTGTGGTGCCCGGCTTGATGAACAGGGCGGGAACACTGCTTGGCCAGCACTCGCCGAGGGCCGTTGTCCTGCCCTTGGCGAAGCGGGCCTGGCGCCAGGTCTAGGCCGCGTTTTTCCGGGCTCGCACCTGGATCCGTCCGCCGCGGCCAAAGAGCGCGGCCACGGCTTCGGCGACGAGTGCGAGCGGCAGTACGAGCGGTGTGGCCAGGGCGCTCGCGACCGCGTCGGCAAAAAACGCGACTCGTCCTCGGGGGGCGTTGACAGGACGGATACGGCCCGCCAGAAGGTCGGTCGCGAAGTTGGTGTGCAACGTGATCCCGTTTAGCACCGTCTGCCACATCCAGCGCTGATTTCGGCCCCACGGCGGAAACGCCGGCTTCGAGGGCTCGTATCCGTTCTTTTCAAGCAGTAGCGCAAGCCCCCTTGGGGTCAACAGCAGGTGCGCCGGCCAGTCTGCGAGCGCGGCCCAGCCCTCCCCGCCCAGGCCGGACTGCCAGCTCCGGCGGTTGGGGGCGAGCACGACGCGCTCCGAGCCATCGTCGGCGATGGTTACCCGGTCGAGCTCGCGCTCCAGGTCGGTCTCGTGCCCCTGCTCAATCGCGGCGGCGCAGTCCGTGCATCGGTCAAACAGGCGGGCGGCGCCGGTCGTGTCGGGGTCGGAGGGGTCCACCGGTGAGAGCAGCCCCACGGTGGCCCCGGAGGCGGGGTGCGGGACGGCGATCCATGGATGTGCCCCGGCGCCGCAAAGGGGGCAGCGGGACGGGCGGGCCCCCTTCATCGTGAGGCCGACCCCAAGGCCTCGTGTGTGCGATTAGCGCGAAGCCGCGCCAAGAGTCCGCCGCGGCGGCGTTCTGAGCGCAGGACTCGCAGGTAGGGGTGGAAGTCCACCTGGATGGTGTGGCGCTTGGAGGCCACGTAGCGCTTCGCCATGCGCGCGTCCTCGCGAGCGATGATCTTGTGCATCCGCTTTCGGCCGGGGAGCGTTCCGGTTCCCGCAATCAGGTCGGCAACCCACTCCGACTGCGCTTCGGCGAGCGGCATGATCGCGCCGAGCGGTTGGATCAGGCCCACGAAATAAAGACCGGGGAGATCAGGGTGGACCACTCGCCGATACAGCGGGATGCGGTTGTCAGGGGCGTCGAGCAAATCGTTTGCAAAGAACGGGAACGTGATCCTGTAGCCCGTGCAATAGACGATCAAATCGATCTCTTCGCTTGAACGATCCTCGAACTGGATTTGCCGCCCGCCAACGAACTCGGCGATATTGGGCTTGATCGCGATGTCGCCGTGGCCGAGCCGCGGCAGCAGGTCCGACGAAACGGTCGGGTGTGCCTCCGCAAGGGCGTGATCAGGCTCGGGAAGGCCATAGTCCATCGGCGTGCCGACGGCGCCCCGGATCATGCGACTGAGGAGCATCCGCTGGACCCGAAACGGCATTCGCGTGAGCAGGTCTGGAGCCAGTTCGTCAGTCGGGCGGCCGCGGACATACTTCGGCACGATCCAGGCTCCGCGGCGCATCGCCAGGTACGTGGCATCGGCGATCCGCGAGCTCTCGACAGCGATGTCCGTCGCGGAATTTCCGATTCCGACCACCAGCACCCGTTTGCCACGCAGCACGTCCGGCTCCCGGTAGTGGTGAACGTGGACCTGCTCGCCCGCGAACGCGTCCTGGCCCGGATAGGGGGGCTCAGGCCAGCGCGGGTCCCAGTGGTGGCCGTTGGCGACGATCACCGAGGAATAGGTCGCGGATCCCTCCTCGCCGGTTTCGTGGTCACGCCACTCGACTCGCCAGCGGTCCCCGTCAGGCGCCACGTTTGTGACTTCTACCCGAAATCGGATCCGGTCCCGAAAGCCGAAATGATCAACGTAGGCGTCGAAGTAGCGCGCGATCTGAAAGTGATCCGGGTAATCCGGGTAATCGTCGGGCATCGGAAACGTGGCGTAGGCCATCGCCCGGCGCGACGTGTTGATGTGAAGCGAGCGGTAGGCCGACGACATGCCGTTGTCGTTCTCGTAGCGCCAGTTGCCGCCGACGCCCGAGCCAAGTTCAAAGCACTCGAACTCGATTCCGCGGGAGTGCAGGACCTGGCAGCTGGAGATGCCCGACGAACCGGCGCCGATGACGCACACCTGTTCAGCAGATTCCGCGCTCATGCGAGCGGCAACACTAATGGGAGCCCTGTTCGCCGGCGTAGTTCTTACGCCTGAAAACGTCGTCGACGAGGGACTCCACGCGATCGAGAAAGAGAATGCCGTCGAGGTGATCGATCTCGTGCGCGACGGCCCGGGCCTCGAAGCCCTCGCAGGTAAGCCGGCCGCCCATGTGCTCGACCTCGATACGCGTGTGGCGGCGAACGTTGGCCGTGACGTCGGGCAGGCTCAGGCAGCCTTCCCGGGCGACTTCGGAACCGGTCGCGGCGACGATCCGCGGGTTGGCAAGGACCAGGCGCCCGTTTGAGGTTTCCGCCTTCGGGTGTTCGGAGACATCCACCAGGCAGACGCGAACGAGCTCGCCGATCTGCGGCGCTGCGATGCCGACGCAACGCTCGTAGGTGCCAACCGTCTCCGCCAACAGGAGCCCGACCCGCTCGACGTCGTCGGCCTGGACCGGCGCCGCCACCTGCTTGAGGATCGGGTCCGGGTAGAGCAGTACCGGGCGCGGTGTCATCGCCGATCCGAGCCGGTCAAAGAGTCTCGGCGCCAAGCTCGCGCAGCGAGACCTCGACGCCGGATTCTCCGGCCAGCGCAGCCGTGACTTCGTCGGGGCTGGCACCGGCAAGGGCCACTTCCATGACCATCACATAGACGGGAGCGGCGGCGCTGCCCGTCAGCTTGGTCTCGAGGTCGGTGATGTTAACCCCGAGTCCCGCCAGGACGGAGCTGACGCCGTGAACGATCCCCGGATGATCGGCGCCGTAGACGGTCAGGACGTGCGACGCGGCGTCGGCCGTCGCACCTGGGCTCACTGCCGCCACCGATACGGCGTCGAGGCCGAGCTCGCCACGGACCGCCTCGAGGCGCGCGGCAACGGAATCGCTGTCAGTCTCGGCGGGCAGGGAGACGAGGAGCATCACGGCGAAGTGACCCCCGAGGATGGACATCTGCGAATCGGCGACGTTGCCGCCCAAGTCAAGCAGGGCGCCGGTAACCGCGGCGACGATGCCCGGTTGGTCGCGTCCGATCGCGGTGACTGCGAAGTCCGGCACACCGCAAGGCTAGTGGCCCTGGCGCGCGGGCGACGGCGTGAGGCTCAGGCGTCGGCGGGCAATAGGATCACCGGCCGTGAACAGGCAAGACGTGATCGAGCGCGAAACCAGGCTTCGTCCTTGGGCGGCGGTCTGCGCCGTTGCGCCTTTGATCCTCTACATGGCCGCCCAGTTCATCGAGACGGACGCGGGACTCACGATCGGCGGGCTTGCGACGGAGCAGCTGCGATCGATCGACGAGAATTCGCAGGCGTTGCTCTACGCGAGCATCGCGCGGGGGATCGGCTTCGTGCTCCTCGCCGTGCCGCTCGTCTACTTGTTCCGGGCGGTGCAGGCGCGATCGGAGCGGGTCAACGCGCTGTTTTTGGGCGTGGTGATCATGGGCCCCGTCTTGCTGGCGGTACAAGGCCTGATCACCTGGTCGGCGCAAACGGACATCGCGGCACAGTTCGTCCAGCAGTCCCCAGGGGTGGGAGATATCTACTCGCTGGCAGACAATCTGGCCGATCAATCCGGGGTCCTGTCCACGGCGACGGGCCTTGTCCTGCCGGCGATGCTCTCGCTGATCTTCGCGATGATCTACGTACCGCTGTGGGCGGTACGCACCGGGCTCTTGACGAGGTTCTTCGGGACGCTGGGCATGGCGCTCGGCGCCCTCGTCATTGTCTTGCTCCAGTTCGCCCTGCTCTTGATCTTGTGCTGGTTCCTGTACCTCGGGCTGGTCATCGTTGGCCGGGTCCCGAAGGGCAGGCCACCGGCCTGGGACGCAGGCGAGGCGATTCCCTGGCCGTCGCCGGGTGAGGAGCCGACCGCCCCGGAACCCGTCGCCGAGGTCGTTGAGGGCGATGCCACCGAGATCCCAGGGGTGGACGAGAATCCGAATGCGGCTCGGCGCGAGCGGGCCAGACGTCGCAAGCGCAAGCGCCGCCGCTAGCGGGCGCGCGTCCGAATCGGTCGCGACGGCGCCTTCCTTGGTGCGATACTTGATCCAGGATGCCGCAGGGGAACGTGGAGATTGTGCGGCGCCTGTACGAGGTGTGGAACGGCCCCGAACCGCCTGAGGCCTTGCTTCCCTTCATCACGAGCGATTTCGAATACGTGAACCCGACCCATGCCGTGGAAGCCGGGGTTCGCCGCGGACACGATGGAATGCTGGCGGCCCAGGCGAGCCTTGAAGCTGCGTTCGACACGTACGAGCACCGGGTAGACGAGGTGGTCGACCTTGGGGATCGAGTTCTCGTCTGGACGACCTTTCGGGCGCGCGCCGCGACTGGTGGAATTAGCTTCGAGCAGGCGGAGGCGCAGATATGGACTCTTAGCGATGGGCTGATTACCCGTTTTGAGTGGTTCCACGATCGGGAGCACGCCCTGAAGGCGGCGGGCCTTTCGGCCTAGCGGCTCCATGTCCCAGCCACCGCTGCGAGAAGAGGAGTGCGCCAGATGACCAACGAGGCCACAGTCATACGCCACCGTTTCGCCGTCCGGGCGGTGCTGGTCCAGCTTGGTGCCATCCAGGCGTTCCTGGGCGTTTACGCGCTGCTGTGGCCGGTCTCGTTTTATGAGGACTTCCCGTTCGGACGCAGCTGGGTCGAGGCGCTGCCCGCCTACAACGAACACCTCGTTCGCGACGTCGGCGGCCTCTTTTTGGGGGTCGGCTTCCTGCTGCTGGCCGTGGCGGTAAGAATGGAGCGACGCTTCGTAGGAATCTCGCTGATCTCCTACATGCTCTTCAGCGTGCCGCACGCCGCCTGGCACCTGTTTCACCTCGAGCCGTACTCGACTGGCGACGCCGTCGCCAACGCGGTGACGCTCACGGCCACGGTCCTGCTGCCGGCCTGGGCGTTGTGGGTCACTGTGCGGGCGGGGCCGGCCCGGTCGGCCTCCGATCCGAAGGGCGCCATGCGGATCGACGGTGTGCCCGATTCCACCCGCAACCCGCTCGCCCGGTTCAGCTTCTTCGAGTCGCGCCGCCGTTTTGGCAAGGTGACCGATCCGCTGCGGATCTACGCCCACCATCCCGTGATCCTTTCGGGCTACGCGGCGCACGAGCTTGCAACCGAACGCGCGACGCGGGTTCCCGAGCGACTCAAGCACCTGGCCGAGCTGCGTGCGGCGATGCTGTGCGGCTGTGAGTGGTGCTGTGACTTCGGGTCCGCGCTGGACAAAGGCGTGGGCGAGGACGACATGAAGGCATTGCTTGATCACCGCGGCAGTGATCGCTTCACGGAGGTCGAAATGCTTGTCCTGGACTACGCAACCGGTATGTCGCGCACCCCGGTCGAAATCAGCGACGATCTGTTTGCGCGCCTCCGAGCGCACCTGGATGAGGCCCAGCTCGTCGAGTTGACCGACATCGTGGCCCTTGAGAACTACCGAGCGCGGTTCAACTGGGCCTTCGGGGTCGGCTCCCAGGACTTCAGCGAGGGGGCCTACTGCGTCCGACCTCAGCCTGCGGCTAGTCCGCAGCCTCCACCTGCTGCTTGAGCGCCTCGACGATCGACGGGTCGCGCAACGTCGTGACGTCACCAAGCTCGTTGCCCTGGGCGATGTCACGCAGGAGTCGGCGCATGATCTTCCCCGATCGCGTCTTGGGCAGGTCGTCGGCGAAGTGGATCGCCTTCGGCCGTGCAAGCTTGCCGATCTTCTCAGCGACGTGCCCGAGCAACTCCGTTGCCATCGCCTCGCCGCCGGCCTCCGTCCCTTCCGGGGTCACAAACGCGACGATGGCCTGGCCCGTGTCCTCGTCGGGGACGGCGATCACCGCGGCTTCGGCGACACGCGGATGGGAGACCAGGGCCGACTCAACCTCCATGGTCGAGAGCCGGTGCCCGGACACGTTGATCACGTCGTCGATCCGGCCGACCACCCAGAAGAACCCGTCCTCGTCCCGCCGGGCGGCGTCACCAACAAGGTAGATATCGCGCCCGTAGCGATCCCAGTAGGTCTCGACGTAGCGCTCGGCTTCCCCCAGCAGGGTCCGAGCCATTCCGGGCCAGGGTTGGGTCAAAACCAGCGTGCCGCCGCCCTCGGTGATCTCACCGCCCTCGGAGTCGAAGATCTTGGCCTCGATGCCCGGCAGCGGGACGGTTGCCGACCCCGGCTTCGTCTCGGTCAGGCCGGGGAGGGGCGCGATCATGATCCCGCCAGTCTCGGTCTGCCACCAGGTATCGACGATCGGGCAGCGGCCACCGCCAATGTTCTCGTGATACCAAAGCCAGGCGCGGGGGTTGATCGGCTCGCCAACCGAGCCCAGCAGGCGGAGTGTTGAGAGGTCGTGTGCCCGTGGATGCTCGGCGCCCCACTTCATGCAAGCCCGGATGGCAGTCGGTGCGGTGTAGAAGATCGTGACGCCGTAGCGCTCGCAGATCGACCACCAGCGATCCTCCTTGGGGTAGTTGGGAGCGCCCTCGTAGAGAACCGACGTGGCCCCGTTGGCGAGCGGCCCGTAGACGATGTAGGAGTGGCCAGTTACCCAACCGATATCGGCCGAGCACCAAAACACGTCGGTCTCCGGCTTCAGGTCGAACACCATCTTGTGGGTCGCTGACACGTGCGTCAAATAGCCGCCGGTCGTGTGGACGATTCCCTTTGGCTTGCCGGTTGAACCCGACGTGTAGAGGATGAAAAGCGGGTCTTCAGCTGCCATCGGCTCGGGAACACACTCGGGGGCAGCCGCCGCAACAGCCTCGTGCCAAAACAGGTCGCGCCCCGGCGTCATCGGCGGGTCCGTCTGACAGCGATCGACGACGACCACATGCTTCAGCTCGGGCAGGCGCTCGACGATCGCGTCAACGTTGGCCTTCATCGGCAGTGGCTCGCCGCGGCGCAGGGTGGCATCGGCGGTGACGAGCACCTTGGCGTTAGAGAACTCCATTCGCTCGCGGACAGATTCCGGCGCAAAGCCGCCGAACACGACGTTGTGGAGGGCGCCGATTCGAGCGCATGCGAGCATCGCGGCGGTCGCTTCGGGCAGCATCGGCATGTAGATGCCCACGACGTCGCCACGGCCGACGCCTAGGCCCTTGAGCACGTTGGCGAAGCGCTGCACCTCGTCCAGCAACCACGCGTAGGTGATCGTCCGGCGGCCGTCCTCGGCCAGCTCGTCGGCGTTCTCGGCCTCCCAGTGGAAGGCGACGCGATCACCGAGCCCGGCCGCCACGTGACGATCGAGACAGTTGGCGGAAACGTTCAAGGTGCCGCCGTCAAACCACCGAGCGTTCGGAGGGTCGCTCCAGTCGAGGACTTCGTCCCACGGCGTGATCCACTCGAGCTTGTCGGCCCAGCTTGCCCACCATGCCTCGCGATCGGCCGCGGCGCGCTCGTAGACGCCGGGGTCGGCGATGTTGGCCTGGGCCGCAAACTCAGGGCTCGGGGGGAACGTCTCCTCCGTCGCAAGCAGTACGTCGAGCTCGGATTCCGAGGCCATCAGATCTCCTTCTGGGCGCGTCGCTGGATTGGTGGATCCTACGCACGACGGCGCGCCGAGAACGCCCGTCTCCTATCGTGTTGGGTATGAGGCAGAGCGGAATTCGACGTGCCGGTGGCCGATTGGCGGTGCTGCTGGCCCTGACGTTCCTTGCCGTCAGCTCGGCCAGCGCCGTGGCGGCCGAGGTCCAGCAGGATCCAGCCGACGTCCGCCAGTATTGGACCGACCAGCGAATGGAGAACGCGATTCCGGGGTCCAATTTGCTCAGGGACACCGAGTTGCCGCTCCTCGAATCCCCGCTTGGCCTCAGAGCCGGATCCGCCGCGCCGCAGCCACGATCGTCGGCGCACGAGATCTCAGCCCCGGATCGTCGTCCGACCCGTACGCACGGCAAGGTCTACTTCACGCTGGGGGGGATCCAGTACGTGTGCTCCGGAACCGTCGTCAGGGCCGAGAACAAGAGCGTTGTGGTCTCCGCCGGCCACTGCGTCTTCGGAAACGGCAGCTTCGCCACGAACTGGCTGTTCGTTCCCGCGAAGTCGGGCCAATCGGAGCCGTACGGCCGCTGGGCGGCAATCGAATTGGCCGTGCCCAACCAGTGGGAGGCCTCCGAGGACATCCGCTACGACGTTGGGATGGCGACGCTTGAGCGGCGCGCGCGCAAGCCGATCCAAAGGGTTCTTGGCGCCAGGAAGATCGCCTTCAACCAGGGGCGAGACATGATCTTCAAGGCGTTCGGCTACCCCGCGGAAGCGCCGTTTGACGGCCAGCACCTGCAGCGCTGCAAGTCGCCGGCCGAGGGCACCGACAACGGCGGCCACCCCAGGCCGACCCGGATCGACTGCGACATGACCGGCGGCTCAAGCGGCGGCGGCTGGGTGATTCGAGGCGGATTCGTCAACTCTGTTGTCTCGTACGGATACGAGTCGCTGTGCCCGATCCCGCCACTGATCTGTCAGCCCAACCCCGAGGAGGGGAAGCTCTTCGGACCGTACTTCGGCGGCGTGATCAAGCGGCTCTATCTGGCCACGCAAGCCCGCGGCTGATCAGGCGGCGGCCACGCGCTTGCGGTGCGCGCGGATCTCGCTCATGATCCGCTCCAGGCGCGGCTCGGTCGAGGCATCCACGTGGTTCATCGCCGCGGCCACCGCAGGATGGATCGCGGCGATCCGCTCATGCATGGCTTGGGCTACCGCCCGGTAGGTCGGGTGCCCCTCGCGGCCGGAGCGCAACTCGCAGAGGTGCATCGCCTCGCGTGCGTTCAGGTCCAGTACGTAGCGGATCCGGTAGCCAAGACACAGCGCGTAGGGCGCCGCCTCCGGCATGCCGCCTTCCTCGAGGCGGTTGAACTCCAGCTGGGATGCCTCCAGAGCGCGTTCATAGCGACCACCAGCGCCGGCCTCGATCACCTCTTCGGGTACCCCCGCGCCAAGGTCCGGTCCGAGCCGCTGCCACTGGCAGGTGAGCATGCGATGGCGCTGAAGGTCCCGGAAGCCCCCATAATCGGAGACGATCTCGAACCGATACCGAATCGCTTCCCAGCCGCGACCAGGCCGGTGCCGGCGGTTGGCGCGCTCGCCCGCCAGTTCGGCGATCAACTCCGCGCGCTCAAGCGGGTCGAGCGCGTCCACCTTGCGCCTGATCGCCGCCTCGCTGGTTCCCGCCGACTCGTAGAGCGACGATGCGATCAGATCGGCTTCGCCGCCGTCAACGTGGATCAGTTCGACTGAAGGGACGTCGGCGCCCTCACGACGGTCCAGGCCAAACCGCGCAACGGCCAGTTCCGTGGTCTCACGCCTGTCCTTTAGGTACTGGATCCACTCGCCGCCGCGATCAGGGCGCTCCACCCTGGAGACGAAGCTTGGGATGACCTGTGAAAGCTCGGCCAGGATCATGTCGGCAAACGCGCGGGCTTCCGGAAGCGGCGACGCGTAAAGCCGCAAGAGCAGCTGTTCGTAGGCCTGGCCGGAGGCAAAGATGCCGACGTGGCTCAGGGTTGATGCGGGGAGGAGGCCACGCATCAGGTCAAGGGCCTTGGCGCGAATCGAGCTTTGCCACGCCCGTTCGGGTTCCTCGCCGCGCGGCCAGCGATCCGCAGCCCAGGCGATTACCTGCTCGAGGCCCGCCGAGTACTCGCTGAAGATGACATCCATCGCCTGGGCGTAGGCGGGGCCAAGATCATCGTCGGAGTAGTAGCGGTAGCCGCCACCAGGGATCGGCTGGTCGTAGGCGATGTAGCGGGTCGATTGCTCCAGGTACGCGGCCAGGCGCCCCCGCTGCAGAACCTTGGTGAGCACGTTCGAAACCCACTCGCAGGCCAGGTGCGCGCCGCCTACCTGGGCGATCGAGTCGTCGCCGAAGCCAACGAACACGCGCTCATAGAGTCCCGCGGCGCGCTCGCCCTCGTCGCCGTCGAAAGGGCGCGCTCCGGCGGGTGCCTCGGCGGCGAACTCGTCCAGGTAGAGCCTGCGCAGCGTTCCGCCCCAGCGTGAGTAGCGGGCGAACAGGGCGCCCTTGACCGTCTCCGGCAGGTTCGTCAGTGCGAATACGGGTCGGTCGGTGTTCGTGAAGTGCGGGGCGAGCAGCGCCTGCTCAGCTGGTGTGAATTCCTCGACCGGATAGCGCACGGGAGGGGCATCCTAGTCCAGCGCTCGGCGGCGACCTCGGGAATCTTGACGCGTCAGCGGGAAGGCGGACCCGCCATCAACTCAACCCGATGGCCTCCCGGCGCGATTGCATGGGCCCGCGGCTTGCCCCAATGCTCGCGGCGGTGCTCGACCGCAATCCCAAGCGCCTCAAGCCGCTTGATCGCGGCGGCGTAGTCGGTTAGGACGACGGCAAAATGGCCGCTCTGGGGGACAACTGGATCGGCGCAGACAAGCAGGTGGACCTGCGTTCCGGAGCGCTCGAACCACGCAGTTGGTCCCGTCACGGTCGCTGGCGGGTCAACGGGCGCAAAGCCCACGGCCAGCCAGAAGTTCTTCAGGGCCTCCACTTGATCGGCCGCGACTTCGATTGATGCGTGGTGCAGCACGGCGCCTAGCCGAGGCTGGCGGTGATCGCCTCGCCGGCGCCGGAGACGAAGTCCACCAGGGGCGCCGGGATGATCCCGAAGAAGACGACCGCGGCCGCCGCGGCGATGGTGAGGCCGATAATGACCGGGCAGCGATGCCCGCCGAGGCCTTGCGCCTCGACGTCCGCCTCATGGGAACCACCGGCGATCGCAGGCAGAATCCGATGGCCCGCCTCGGGGGTCGGGTCGGCAAGGTATGCCGGCCGCATCCAGATCGCTGCGATCACTCGCAGGTAATAGGCGAGCGAGATCATCGTGCCGATCACGATCGCGACGCCGAGCCAGGTGTAATCCGCGGCGACCGATGCTTCGAGCAGGTAGAGCTTGCCGATGAAGCCCGCGGTTCCCGGAAGTCCGGCCAGGCCGAGCATCGCGATGGTCATTGGCCAGGCAAGCTCCGGGCGCTCGCGACCAAGCCCCTGGATCTGCCGAATGTCGTCGCCAAAACCGGTCTCGCGCTCGCGGATGGTGATTACTGCAAACGCCGCCATGTTCATGAAGCCGTAGGCGACGAGGTAGAAGAAGAGCGCCTGGATTCCCGCTTCGTTTGCGGCCACGATCCCGACGAGCATGTAGCCCGCTTGCGCGATGCCTGAGTAGCCAAGCATTCGCTTCAGCGAGTTCTGGGTCAGGGCGCCGACGTTGCCGACGATGATCGAGACGGCCGCCAACGCCGCCAACGCGGGCTGCCAATCGCCGACGGCGGGGCCCAACGCCACCTCGAAGAAGCGGGCGAATACCGCGAACGCAGCGGCCTTGGTGGCGACCGCCATGAAGGCTGTAACCGGGGTTGGGGCACCTTGGTAGACATCGGGAGTCCACTGGTGAAACGGTGCGATCGAGAGCTTGAACGCAAGGCCCGTGGCGGTCAGCGCCACGCCGATCAGGATCAGGGGGTCGTCGGCCAGTCCGGCGCCGATCCCACCACGGATTCCGTTGAAGTCGGTTGACCCCGACCCACCGTAGATGAAGGCGAGGCCGTAAAGCAGGGTCGCGGAGCCGAGCGCCCCAACGATCAGGTACTTGAGCCCAGACTCAAGTGACGCCCGGCGACGCAGGGCGGAACCGCAGAGGACGTACAGGGGGACGGACAGGAGCTCCAGCCCGACAAAGAAGATCACCAGGTTTTGGGCCATCGCCAGCATGGCCATGCCGAGCACGGACGCCATCAGGAGCGCCTGGAACTCGCCGTGCCCGCCGGGGCCGGGCGCGTCGTTGGCTGCCTCCTCACGCCACGAAAGCGGGATGACGAAGATCGCGCACCCGATCGCGATCAGGGTCGCCACCAGGCCAAGCTCATCCACGCGCAGCGCCCCGGAGACGAGGTCCTTGGATTCCCCGAATTGCCAGATCGAAAGGCCGGCAGTAGCGAGGTAAGCACTCGCGCTCGCGATCGAAACAACCGTCCGCTGGCCGCGCCCGACCAGCCCGACGAGCAAGACCACCACGAGTCCCACCGTCAGCGCGATGATCGGGCTCAGCCCGGCGTAATCGATTTCCGGCGCCGTGAAGGTCATTCGGAAACCGCGCCGATCTTGTCCTGAATCGATGCCTCGCCCTGCTTGACGACCACGCCCGGGAACAGCGCGAGCGCGATGATCACGCCGACCAGCGGGATCAGGACGACCCCGTCGCGCCAGCCGATCTCCCTGGACTCGACGCCCTCCGGCAGGCGGTTGTGCATGGTGCGCTGGAACATCCGCAGGGCGTAGAAGGCGGCCATCGCAATCCCGGCTGTGGCAACGACCGCGAACGCGGTCTTTTCGTCAAACAGCCCGTTCAAGATGTAGAACTCGCCGATGAAGTTGGCGCTGCCGGGAATCGCCAGCGTCGCCATCGTCACGATCAAAAAGCTCGCGGCCAGGATCGGCGCCCGGGTTGCAGCGCCGCCCATCTGTCGCAAATCGTCAGTTCCGTAGCGCTCGAACAGGAGCGCGATGATCAAGAACATCGGGACGACAACGACCGCGTGATTGACCATCTGGAGCACGGCTCCGTCCGCCCCGTCGGGGCTGAGGGAGAAGATTCCGAGGGTGATGAAGCCGAGCTGTGCAATCGACGAGTAGCCGGCGATCAGGCGGACGTTGGTTTGCGTGAACGCCATCGCCGACCCGTACAAGATGGACGCGGTTCCAATCACCAAGATCAACTCCTGGAACTGAATCGTCGCGTCGGGATAGATCGGCAGGACGATCCGCAGGAAGCCGTAGGCGGCCACTTTGGAAAGCACGCCTGACAGCAGCGCCAAGACCGGCAGCGGCGCCGCTTTGTAGGCATCCACGATCCAGCCGTGGAACGGAAAGGCGGGCATCTTCACCAGGAAGGCGGCCAAGAAGAAGCAGAAGATCCAGTCCTGGCTTCCATCGGGCAAGAGGTTCGCACGGAGATCCGCCATCGCAAACGAGATCTGGCCGCCGTCGGGGGTGGCGAGCACGGCGGTCGCGATCGCGGCGACCAGCATCAAAAGCGATCCCACGAGCGTGTAGATCATCATCTTGATCGACGCCCGCACCCGGTCTCCGGTTCCGTACGAGCCGATCAAAAAGAAGAACGGGATCAGCATCAGGTCGAAGAACGCGACGAACAGGAGTAGGTCCTGCGCCATGAACGCACCAAGCGTTCCGAACTGGGCCAGGCCGAGCATCAAGAAGAAGTTGCGGGGGCGCTCGGGCGATCGCCAGGCGGCCCAGGTAAAGCACGCGGTCCAAAGCAATGCGGTGATGAGGACCAGGAAGACGCTGATCCCGTCCACGCCCAGTTGGAAGCGGACGCCGAGTTCCGCGATCCACGCTTCGTCAACGACGTGCTGAAGGCCCGGAATCCCGGAATCAAATCCGACAGCGAGCGCGATCGCCACGCCAAGGGTGCCGAGCGAGCCGAGGGCAGAGACCGCACCCGCGAGGCGCGCCGGCAGGACGACGACGGCCACACAGGCGGCGATCGGCAGCAGGAGAATGACCGTCAGCACCGCGCGCCGATCATGAGGAGACCACCAGGAAGTAGAGGGCCAGGGCCGCGAAGCCACCGAGCAAAAGCAGGGCGTAGGCCCGGACGAAGCCGGACTGGGCGCCACGAACCAGGATGCCAGCCTCCCGCACCGCTCCCACCGTCGCGGCGACAAGTCCCTGGACGACGACTCGCTCGACGACCTCGTGGGCAAAACGCCCGGCGCGGATCAGCGGTGTGTAGATGACCCTGTCGATCAGCTCGTCGAAGTACCACTTGCGCTCGAGGAAGTCATGCACCGGCTTGATCCGGTCACGCAGCCGCAGGGTCAAGCCGGGGCTGCGGATGTAGACGAGCCAGGCAAGGGCGATGCCCGCGAACGCGACGAGCGCGCCGACTAGCAGGCCGAGGTAGGCGGATTCCTCTGACGGGACGATGTGGAAGAAGTGCGAATCCGCGAAGGAACCTTCAAGGAAGTGCTCCATTCCGGCGGTGACGCCAGGAATCTGGAGCGCTCCGGCGACAACTGCAAGAAGTCCAAGGACGCCCATCGCGATCCGCATCGGGGCCGCCCGCTCGGCGATGTGGTGCTCGGCGCCAGGGAAGCCGACATCGGTGTCTTCCTGCTCCCCGGTTGCCGGGTTTTGGTGCTCGCCGTGGGCGAGTCGGCCTTGCTCAAGCTCGCGTGCCTCCGCGCACGGCTCGCCGAAGACAACCCGGAAGCCAATTCGAAACGAGTAGAACGCGGTGAGGAAGGCGGCGAGGTAGCCGCCGATCGCAAACGTCCAGTACATCCCGCCGCGTTCGGCAGCAAAGACAAGGATCTCGTCCTTGGAGAAGAACCCGGACATCCCTGGAAAGCCGGCAAGAGCAAGCGCGCCGATGATCAACAGGAGGGACGTGAACGGCATCGCCTTGCGAAACCCGGACATGCGGTCGATGTTCTGGCGGGACGCCATTGCGCCGATGATCGACCCGGCGGCCATGAACAAAAGGGCCTTGAAGAAGGCGTGGGTCATCAGGTGGAAGATTCCGGCGGTGTAGGCGCCGATCGAGACGCCCACGATCATGTAGCCGATCTGGCTCATCGTCGAATACGCGATGATTCGCTTCAGATCGGTGACCACCAGCGCGATCGTTGCCGCGACGATCAGCGTGGCCAGCCCGGTGAAGGCAGCGATGTCCGCCGCGGTTGGCGCCAGTTCAAACAGGGGGTGCGCCCGCGCGATCAAATACACGCCTGCGGTGACCATCGTTGCCGCGTGGATCAGGGCGCTGACCGGAGTCGGACCTTCCATCGCGTCTGGAAGCCACGTATGGAATGGCAGTTGCGCCGACTTGGCAAAGGCGCCGACCAAAAGCAATAGGCAGATCGCAACGATCGTGCCGTCGTTTGTCGCGAAGTGCTCGTGCGACGCCTCAAAGACGTCCAGGTATTCGAAGGTTCCAAGCTCACGGAAGATCAGGAACGCCGCCAAAACCAGGCCGACGTCGCCAATCACGTTGATGACGAACGCCTTCATCCCCGCCCGCGTCGCGCTTTGGCGTCGGTACCAGTACGAGATCAACGCATACGAGGCAAAGCCGACGAACGCCCAGCCGACGATCAAAAGGACGAAGTTGCCGGCGAGGATCAACAGCAGCATCGAGAAGACAAAGAAGTTCAGGTAGCTGAAGAACCGCGCGTAGCCCTTGTCGGAGACCATGTAGGCGACCGAGTAGAGGTGGATCAGGGTCGAGACGCCGGTGACCACGAGGCACATGACGACGGCCAGCGGATCGACCAAGATTCCGAGGTTGATGTCAAGGCCGACAGCGGTGGCGTAGTCGTAGAGAACCGAGGTGAGCTGCCGGGCTTCCCCGGGCTCGCCCAGCAGGGCGACGAAGGCGCCGATCGCGTTCAGGAAAGAAAGCCCGATCGCCGCGGTCCCAATCCAGCCGGCGCTGCGGCCGGGCAGAACGCGCCAGCTCAAGGCGATCAGGATCGAGCCCACCAGCGGGCAGAGCAGGATCAGCCAGCCATACGTCGTTGCGCTCATCCGCGCAAGCTCCGAATCTCGTCCACGTTGAGCGGCAGGCTGCGGCGGAACATGGCGACGATCAGGCCGAGGCCCACGACGACTTCACACGCGGCGACGACCATCACGACGAGCGCAAAGACGTGACCGTCCTGGTTGCCGATCGAGCGTGAGAACGCGACCAGGGCGAGGTTGCCGGCGTTCAGCATCAACTCGAGGCACAGGAGGATCACCAACGGACTGCGGCGCAGCAGGACGCCCGCTGCACCGATCGCAAACAGCAGCGCCGAGAGGACGAGGTACCACTCAATTGCCAATTTCGACCTCACCCTTGCGGCGCGCGGCAAGCACCACGGCGCCAACGGCGGCGACCAGGAGCAGCAGCGACGCTGCCTCGAACGCGATCAGGAATCGTTCAAGCAGGAGTTCGCCAATCGCCTGCGGCGATCCGAATCCGGTCGGGATCGTCGGGCCCTCGCCGCCAAGCGACTTGAGGCCGGTGCCCAGGATCGCGACCGAAAGCTCGATAAAGATGGCTGCCGCCAGGAGCGGAGCTAGAAAACGCTGGCCCGCGATCGGCTCCCACAGGGGCTCCTCGGTGTTGCCGACGTAGGCGGCAACGAAGAGGTAGAGAACCATGACCGCCCCCGCGTAGACAACGACCTGAGCCGCTGCCAGAAATTCCGCGTGGAGTAGCAAGAAGAGGCCGGCGAGTGAGACGAGATGTACCACCAGCGCCAGCACGCTGTAGAACGGGTTGCGCAACGCGATGACCGCGACTGCACCACCAAGCGCGCCAAGGGCTCCCACGAAGAATGCGACCTCTTCCATCCGTCGCGCATCCTATTCGCGAAGGGCGGCTCCCGATGCACGGACCTTTGGCCGGAGGGCTAGGCGGTGGCAGCCAGGTCCGCGATCGCATCCACGACTGCGTCAGGGGCCTCGATCTGTGGCGTGTGGCCGATGCCCTCGAGCAGCCGGAGCTTGGCGTGTGGAATTGCCTTGATCAACTCGTCAGCGCCCGCCGGCATGCACAGCCGGTCCTTGTCCCCCCAGATAACGGTCACCGGCGCCTTGATCCGATCGGCTTCGAACGCATGATCGAGGTCGCCCCGGATTCCCTTCACGTACTCGATCCTGCGGGCGACCACGGTGCGATCGTCGTTGAACTGGGTGAAGCGGTCGATCACCTCCTGGTCCACCGTTGCCGGATCGCCAAAGCCGAGGGTTCTGTAGAAACGCCCAACGATGCCTCGCACGGCCGCCGGCGAGACGGGGGCGGGCATCGTAATGAGGGTGTTGACGATCGGAATGCGGTCGGCCGCAAAGAAGAACCGGGCCATTCGCACGCCCGCGGGGGCGATGGGGACGATGCCGGCAATCGGCAAATCGTGGCGCTCGGCAAGACGCAGGCACACCCAGCCCCCAAGCGAGTTGCCGACCACGACGACTTTGCGGCCCGTCTTGGCTGCAGCGGTGACGACGGCGTCCTCGGCGAAGTCGGTCAGCTGGTCGAGCGCGTTCTCGATCTCCATGGGTGGCGCAACGCCAAACCCGGGTTGGTCGTAGGCAATCGCAGCCTGCCCGCGAGCGGCGAGGCGCTCAAGCACCGTCAGCCAGGTTTCAGCGTTGTCGAGCCAGCCGTGCAGCAGGATCACGGGCGGCCCGTCGCCGCGTGCCGTCAGGGCTCGCGTGGGGACCCCACCCACGGTGACGCGCTTGCGGTCGAGCCGGGGCGCGGGCGGCGGCGGTGCCGACCGCGACGGCTCGTCCTTGTCGCCAAGGCGGATCGCGGGGTTCATACGGGCGTCTTCTGGGCGCTGACATCGGCGGCTGCCGGGTCTTCCGGCAGGGCTTCGATAACGGTGCGCAAAAAGCGCTCGATCCCCTCGATCACGCGCGCGGTTCGCAACGACGGAAACAGATCGAAGGCGTGCTCGCCGCCCGGCAACTCGACGTAGAGCGTCGTGGACTTCGAGGTTGCCTCCAGTCGCCTGGCGAACTCACGCGCGTCCGCAACCGGAATGAGCGTGTCGTCGGTGCCGTGGAAGATCATGAATGGGGGCGCGTCGGGGTGAACCCGGTGAATTGGTGAGTTTTGGCGATACAGGTCCGGATCGTCGGCGAGCGATTGCTTGATGACGATCTTGGACAAAAGCCAGGACTCGAAACCGGGCCAATAGACGTCCTGCGCGTCCGTCAGGTCGTAGATGCCATAGAACGGAACGGCGGCGATGACGGATGTGTCGGCGTCCTCGAACCCCGGTTGCAAAGCCGGGTCGTTGGCGGTCAGCGCCGCCAGCGCCGTCAGGTGTCCGCCCGCCGAGCCGCCCGTGATGCAGATCCGTTTCGGATCGACGCCAAGCTCCGCGGCATTGGCCCTGACCCAAGCGATCGCCCGTTTGACGTCGATCACATGGTCGGGCATCGTCGCCCGGGGGCTGAGCCGGTAATCGACGTTGAAGCCGATCCATCCGTTCGACGCCAGGTGGTTCAAGAGCGGGATGCCCTGTTCCTGGCGCGAGCCGAGGATCCAGCCGCCGCCGTGAACCTCGATGACCGCCGGCCGCAGCTTGCCGCCCGGTGCCGCCCGTCGCGGCCGGTAGATATCGAGCCGCACGATTCGTTCCGGCTCGCGATGAAACACAACGGCTCGTTGCCGTTTTACCGAACGCGCGAAGAACGTCAAAAGCGGCACCACCAGGTGGCTGCGGGGCAGTCGGGTGGGGGCGGGGCCGCCAGGGATCTCGGCCAGCTCGTCGCGTATCGCCGTCGCGCTTTGCCAGGCGGCCCAGGCCAGGCGGGCTTCCCAGACGAGCAGGGCGGCCATCAGCGCGATCACCACGCCTCCCAGGCCGCCGCCGGGAACCGATGTGATTGCGGCGATCGCGATCAGAGCCGCGAGGATCGCGACGTATTGAAACGCGAACTCGCGGGCGAGATAGCGGGTGAACCAGCGAACCACGCGCAGCACCACGGCCGGTGGGGCGTGCAATCGTGCCAGCGCCCAGAGCCGCCTGATTAGCCCCACTACAGGCCGAACGTCTTGGCGACGATCTCGCGCTGGATTTCCGAGGTCCCGCCGTAGATCGTCGAGACCAGGGTGGCGCGGACGTGGCGCTCCATGTCGTACTCGGACGCGTAGCCGTAGCCGCCCATCATCTGCATGCCCTCAAGCGCGACCTTCTTGGCCGTCTCGGTGACCTTGAGCTTGGCCATCGAAGCTTCCCGTGGCAGCATCTGGCTTGGGTCGGAGTCAACCTTCTGGGCGACGTCATAGACGAGCAACCGGCAGCACTCGAGCTCCGTTGCGAGGTCGGCGATCCGGTGGCTGATCGTCTGAAACGAGCCGATCGGCTTGCCGAACTGCTTGCGTTCCTTGACGTAGGCCAAGACATCGTCGAACGCGCGCTGGCCGATCCCCAGCATCATCGCCGCCAGGATCAGGCGCTCAACGTTGAGCCCTGCCATCAGCTGGGTCCAGGCCTGGCCTTCCTGCCCAAGGACCCGGTCCGCGGGGATCTCGCAGTCGGTGAAGAAGAGGTCGTTGACCTCGCGCCCGCCCATCGTCTCGATCGGCCGGATCTCGAGCCCTTCGGCGTCGGCGGGGACCGAGATCATCGTCAGGCCCTCGTGCTTTGTGCCGGACCGGTCAGACCGCGCGATCACCAGGATGTGGGCGGCGTTGTGGGCGCCCGAGATCCAGGTCTTCTGCCCGTTCAGGATGTAGCTGCCGTTGGCCCGCTCGGCCCGGCAGGTAAGGCTGCCCACGTCGGATCCGGCCTCGGGTTCGGACATGGCGATCGCCTCGACGTTGCCCTTGGCAATGCCTGCAAGGATCTCCTGCTTTTGCTCCTCGGTCCCGAAGCGCTCGTAGGCGCCGGCAACGATCGACGAGATCCCGAACTCGCCCGCCGGGATCTGGCCGTGGCCGATCTCCTCAAGCAGGATGCAAAGGTCCACCATGCCGCCGCCAGAGCCGCCGTAGGCCTCCGGGATCGCGGCCCCGAGCCAGCCGAGCTCGCCCAGCCGCCGGTAGAGCTCCATGTTCTGGAAATCGGTGTAGCCCTTGGTCAGCTGCTCGCGCTGCTCCTGCGTGCCGCACTCGCGGGCGGCGAAATCGCGAATGGCTTCGCGAAAGGCGACCTGCTCGTCGCTGAGCTCGATTGACATCTTGTGGATTCGCTCCTTGTCTGGAAGTCAGGCGGCGGCGGGCTTGTAGACCGTGACGACCGCGGCGCCGCCGAGACCGATGTTGTGCTGAACCGCGACCTTCGCTCCTTCGACCTGACGCGCCTGGGCTTTGCTGCGTAGCTGCCAGGTCAGCTCGGCGCACTGCGCCAAACCGGTCGCCCCAAGCGGATGGCCCTTTGAGATCAGGCCTCCGGATGGGTTGACCACGGGTCCGTCGCCGCCGTATGTGGTGGCCTCCGCGTCAACCAGCTTATGACCCTCGCCCTCGGCGGCGAACCCGAGCGCCTCGTAGGTGATGAGCTCGTTGGCGCTGAAGCAATCGTGGAGCTCGCACACGTCGGCGTCGGCGCCCGTGATTTCAGCCTCTTCGTATGCCCTGTGGGCGGCGGTCTTCGACATGTCGTAGCCGACGATCCTGATGCAATCCGTGTTGGCGTCGAAGCTGGTCGCGGTGTCGGTCACCATCGCCTGGCCGACGATCTCAACGGCCTGATCCCAGAGTCCATGCTCGTCAACGAAGCGCTCGGATGCGACGATCGCGGCGCCGGAGCCGTCGGACGTTGGCGAACACTGCAGCTTGGTCAGCGGGTCGTGGATCATCTTGGCGTCCTTGATGTCCTGCAGCGAGTACTCGTCCTGGAACTGGGCGTACGGGTTGTTGACGGAGTGCTTGTGGTTCTTCCAGCCGATCCAGGCAAAGTGATCGGGGTTCGATCCGTACTTCTCCATGTGGTCGCGCCCGGCGTTGCCGAACATCTGGGGGGCCGGGGGGGAAGCCTCGGGGTCGCGAAGTTCAAACATGCGCATGACGTGCTTGTCCATCGGGTTGGTCCGGTCGGTGTACTTGGTGCCGAGCGATCCCTTCTCCATCTTCTCGAAGCCGATTGCGAGCGCGCACTCAGCGAGGCCGCCCTTGATGGCCTGGCGCGCCATGTAGAGCGCCGACGATCCGGTCGAGCAGTTGTTGTTGACGTTCACCACCGGAATGCCGGTCAGGCCGAGCCCGTAGATCGCACGTTGACCGGACGTGGATTCGCCGTAGCAGTAGCCGGCAAATGCCTGTTCAATCGATTCGTAGGGAACGCCGGCATCGGCGATCGCCATTTCCCCCGCCTCCTTGGCCCAGTCGGGGTAGTCCCCGTCCTTGGTGCCCGGCTTGTCGAACTTGGTCATGCCGACCCCGATCACGAACGCGCGGTTTCCATTTTTCATGCGCACAAAGATACAGAACAGCCGTTCGGTTTGTTAGTCTGGCTCGTCCTGTCCTTCTCTCATGGAGCGTCCCGATGACCACCGAGACCGCACCGACCTTCAAGACCGACGCGATCGGCATACCCGGGGAGCCGGTCTCGTTCATCGTCGAGCGCGAGCGGGTCGCCGTGTATGCCGCTGCGACCAACGACCCGATCGCGGCTCATGCGGCCGGCGACATCGCGTCCCCCGTCTTCTCGATCGTTCCCGCGTTCCAGTCGGCGGCGCAGGCTTCCGTCGCGCTCATTCCCCCGGAGTTGATCGGCGCGATCCTCCACGGGGAGCAGGACTTCCACTTCCACAGGCCGATCGAGCCGGGGATGGTCCTCGAATCGGTCTCGACGCCGATCGGGATTCGCCAGCGCTCCTCGGGCGTCACTGTGGTCGTTCACTGCGAATCGCGGAACCAGTCCGGCGAGTTGGTGGGCGAGCAGTACATGACGTCGTTCGTGCGCGGTGCCAAGGGCGTGACCGACGTCGGCGAGGTGGCGCCTGAACACGCATTTCCGCCGGAGCTGGCCGCGGCGGAGCCGATCGCCCGGGTGGCGCAGACCTTCGACGGCGACCAGACCTACCGCTACTCGGAGGCCTCGGGCGATCCGATGCCGATTCACCTCGACGACGAGTTCGCAAAAAGCGTCGGCCTGCCGGGAATCATCATCCACGGGCTCTGTTCGATGGCCTTCGCCTCGGTAGCGCTGCTCGAGAGCGTTAGTGCGGACGACCCGACGCGTCTTAAGCGCCTCGCCGTGCGCTTCGCATCGATCGCGCTGCCCGAGCAGACCATCACGACCCGGGTCTGGGACGCGGGCGAGCGCGGCGGCCGCCACGCCTACGCCTTCGCGACGGAGTCCGACGCCGGCGCCACCGTGATCAAGGACGGCTGGGCCGAGCTTGCCTAGCCCCACCATCACCGACTGCGGGTTTTTGAGGGCATGAGCCCCACAACCCCGCACTCGGTGTCGACGGGACCGCGGCGCAGCCAGTCGGAGCGGCGTGCCGACACCCGCGGCCGGTTGCTCGACGCGACGATCGAGAGCCTGATTGAGGTCGGCTACGCGGCCACCACGATCAGGGCGGTGGCGGAGCGGGCCGGCGTCTCGCAGGGGGCCCAATCCCACCACTTTCCCCACCGCGTGGACCTGGTGGCGAGCGCGTTTGAACATCTGGCGGCGCAGCGCAGCGAGGTCTACGCCGCTCGCGCCCGCGAGCTCGCCGGTGATCGCAGCACCCGCGTTCGGGCCCTGCTCGACATGCTCTGGGAGGACTTTTCGAGTCCCCTGTTCACGGTGGCGGCCAAGCTCTGGGTTGCCTCCGCTGAGGACGAGGAGTTGCGCAAGCGTTTGATCCCGGTTGAACGTCGGATCAACGCGGCCACGGTGAAGATCGCGGCCGAGGCCGCCGGTGAGGTTGCGACGGAACCCGGCTTCGAGCGCAAGCTGGCGATCGCGATGAACACGATCGCCGGGCTTGCCCTGGTGCGCGAGTTCGATCCGTCGGGCCGTGCCCGTCGGGGCAATCCATGGGCATACCACCGCGATGCCCTGGAGCGCATGCTGATCTGACCCGGTCAGCGGAGCCAAACGGGCATACTGGTTTCATGGTGCGACGAGCAATCCCGCTGGTCGGTTTCGCGCTTGTGGTCTGCGCCACGGCGATCGCGGTGGCTTCGGACACCGGCGAATCCGGCAAACCAGGTGCGATCGCGGTGGCCCCGGCGTCTGACCCCGGCGATCGGGCGGCGACCCGCGCACGGCAGATACCGCGGCGCGCGATCCTGCGACTGCAGTCCTCGCAGTCCTCACAGCTCGGCGACGTGATCTTCGAGAAGCGCAGCGGTCTGGTCGCCTACATCTTCACCCGCGATGCCCGCCGCAACTCGAACTGCACCGGCGAATGCGCCCGGGCGTGGCCCCCGATCAAGACCAAGCGCCGGCCCAAGGCCGGACGT
The DNA here is from genome assembly GCA_963701205.1 of uncultured bacterium. Classification (GTDB taxonomy): domain Bacteria; phylum Actinomycetota; class Thermoleophilia; order Solirubrobacterales; family 70-9; genus JALZKA01. The sequence continues at coordinate 1,279,670 of OY969575.1, forward strand.
GGCTTAAAGCAGCGCCACGTCGGGATGATCAAGCGACAAAGCGGCGCCAGGATGGCCACGTACAAGGGCCAGCCCCTCTACTTCTACCACGACGACCCGCCCGGTCAGATCCTCTGTCACAACGTGTTCCAGTTTGGCGGTACTTGGTATGCCGTCGCACGATCAGGCGCACCGGCACCAACGAACTGATCAAAAACCCTGCGAAGCGCTTCAGCCGGAGTCCGGACGCCAGTTCGGGCGGTGGGTCCGGATCTTGGCGATGCGCTCGCCGCTGAAGCTGTGCCGGTGCAAAGCCTCGATCGCCCCCGGCTCACCGGTCCGCCGCAGCGTGCCTGCCAGGGTCAGCTCGACCAGGACGTCGGCGCCGTCAGCGCGCATGACCCGGATCTCTGCCCTGCTGTCGGCAACCATTGCCCTGATTCCGACGAAGAAGTCGCGGGCCTGGTTAAGCCCCTGCCAGTGCTCCGCCACGACGCCGGTTTCGTCAATGGCCATGATCTCGATCGCACGGTCGAGCGTCTCAACCTGGGCCTCGATGTCGTGCGCGTTGTAGGCCTCGTAGTGGCGCCGGACCAGTTCGAGTCTTGACTGCTCGTCGGGCACCGTAGGGGAGAACCTACTCGCGCAGGCGGGCGGCCCCGGCGTTCCGGCTTACTCCCCGGGCTTGCGAAGGGGCGTGCGCTCGATTGGCTCGGCAAGCAGCATCTCCTTGGTAAAGATCAGGTCGCTGCGGTTGTAGTCGGCCATCTCGTAGTCATGACCCATGGTGATCGCGTCGAACGGGCAAGCGACCTCGCAGTATCCGCAGAAGATGCAGCGGGCCAAGTTGATCTCGTACGTCGCGGCGTAGCGCTCACCGGCCGAGACGCGGTCGGCGGGGTCGTTTTCAGCAGCGACGACGCGAATGCAGTCGGCTGGACAGGCGGCGGCGCAAAGCGAGCAGCCGACGCACTTCTCAAGGTGGGTGTCCTCGAAGCGGTGCAGCTTGTGTCGCCCGCGAAAGCGGGGATAGACGGGCGTCTTTTCCTCCGGGTATTGAACGGTGACAGGCCCCTCGATCAGCCGCGCCATGGTCGTCTTCAGACCGCGGAGCGTCTCGCCGAAGACGCGGTACGCGCCCTTGGCGCCACCCGGTTCCGGACCGCGCTGAACCGCGATAACAGAGTCATCCTTCAAATACGGGAACTCTTCGCTCACGAATACCTCGCTCGAACAAGGGACGAAGTCCCTATCGGACGGGCTACGACCTGCCTCCCGGCAACGAGCCCTGACCCGACAAGAGCGGACGCGAAGCGGGGCATCTTGGCGGTGTGGTTTCTCACGTTGCGACGACAAGGATCGCAGTTACAAGCACGTTGAGCGTGGTGAGGGGGAGAAGGACCTTCCAGCCCAGGCTCATCAGCTGGTCGTAGCGGACCCTGGGCAAGGTCGCCCGAATCCAAAAGAAGACGAACATCAGGCTGAGGATCTTGAGGATCATCCAGACCGGGTCAAGGATCGGCGGCCCCGGACCCATCCAGCCGCCGAGGAAGAATGTCGCGGCGATTCCGGAGACGACGAACATCTCGATGTACTCGGCCATCATGAACGTGCCCCAGCGCATCCCGCCGTACTCCGTTTGGTAGCCCGCCACCAACTCGGCGTCGGCCTCGGGCAGGTCGAAGGGCGCCCGGCTCGTCTCGGCGAAACCGGCAACCATGAAGCAGAGGAAGGCCACGAACTGGGGCAGGATGTACCAAACCGACTCCTGGGCGTGGACGATCTCCGTTAGCGAGAGCGACCCGGCCATCATCACCACCCCGAGCAGTGCCAGGCCCATGGAGATCTCGTACGAGATCAGCTGCGCGGCTGAACGCATCGCGCCCAAAAACGAGTACTTCGAACCCGATGCCCAGCCGCCCAGGACGAGGCCGTAGAAGGAGAGCCCGCCGAAGGCAAAGAAGAACAGGACGCCGATCGAGACGTCGATCCCATAGAGGCCGACGCCGTCGCGAACGTCGCCGAAGGGCAGGATGGCGATCGTCGTGACGGCGCTGAAGACGACGATCATCGGCGCCACGGCCCAGAGGAAGCCCGTCGCGTTATCGGGCTTGTAGGGCTCCTTGCCGATCAGCTTGACCGCGTCGGCCAGGGGTTGCATCATCCCGAGCGGGCCCACACGGTTCGGCCCGTAGCGCGCCTGAAAGCGGCCCAGCACCTTGCGCTCGACCACGGTCAGGAGCGGCACGATCGCGAAGATCACCGCGAAGATGATCAGCGACTTGACGATCAAGAGCCAGGTTGCTTCGGCAAAGCCGACTTCGGCGAGCGGCAGGCTCATGACGGCTCCGTCTTCGCGATTTCAACGGCCGTCGCGCCAGCCAGCCGGTTGGCGCCGTCGCTGGTCAAGCCTTCGATCAAAAAGCCCGCGCCGGGCCGGATTCGGGCACGAATGGCAACCCGGGCCGAAACGGAGTGGCCGTTCGAGCGAACCGTGACATCGTCGCCCGAGGCGACTCCCAGACGCTCGGCGTCGGCCAGCGAAAGCTCCAGCGTTTGCGCGGGCATAAGGAAGCGCAGCGCCGGCGAGTGCTCCGTCACCTCGGATGCCCAGAGGTCGCGGTAGGAACCAAGGATGACTCCGCCTGCGGGGGGTGCTGCTTCGGGCGCGGAGGGTTGATCTGCCTGGGCTGGGGACGAAGACCCGGTAGTCGCGACTTGACCTGCCTCCCCAATGGCATCCGGTTCCACCGAGAACGTGGGCGAAGCCGAGGCTTCCGACGACGCCATTTCGTCTTGCCAGCGAACGCCTGAGCCGCCGATCTTTTCGTGGGTCAACCCGCCGTAGAAAGGTACGTCCGCCGTCAGCGCATCGAGGGCCTCCGCGGCCGAGTCGATTCCCGTCTCGTGCCCGAGGCGGGCGGCGAGTTCAGCGAGCCACTGCCAGCCGTGGCGCGTTTCGCCCGGATGCGGCACGCTGGGCCGGACGCGCTGCAGGCGCCCATCGGGGTGGGTGACCGTGCCCTCTTTTTCGGCGTGCGTCTCGGCTGGCAGGAAGACGTCGGCATGCGCGGACGCCGCGTTTTGAAACATGCCAACTTGAGCGACGAAGTCCGCCGCCGACAACGCCTCATCCCAGCCTTCGGGGTCATCCAGATCGCGCTCGGGATCGACGTCCCAAAAAACGACCGCTTCGATCTCGCCGCTGGCAACGCCGTCCTTGATCTGCTGCGCGTCGAGGCCGTCGGCGGCGCTTGCGAGGCCCGGGCCGATCCCCGGCAGGCAGCCAACCTCGCGCAGGCCTCGGGCGTTGGCGAAGTCCGGCACCTCAAGCAGCCCTGCTCCAGCGTCGCGCAGACGCAACGCCTGGGCACACGCCGCGAGGCGCTGCAGCGCCAAATCGCCGTTGGGTCCGTGGCCGACGCGCTCACCGTAGATCACGACGGTTGACCCAGGCCGCAGCTCGCCGGCGATTCGCTCGACTTCCTCACTACGACCGCCGCCCGAACTGGCGAGTTCGGCGGCGAGGTCATCAAGGAAGGTCGCGGCGCCGCCGGGTGGGTAGCGCAACGTCTCTTCGGCGCCGCCGTCGAGCGCGGTCGGACGCTCCGATGCGACGACGACCCGCACGCCGCTGCGGCGCATCACCTTGCGCAGGCGCAGATCAAGGCTTGGCATGGCGTGCAATGGATCGACGCCGACGACAAGGATCGAGTCAGCGGTGTCGATATCCGTCATTGCCGCGCCAAGCTCAGGTTCGGAGAGCGCCAGCGCCGTCGCGCGGGTGATTCGCCGGCCTGCCCGCGCGTCAACCGATCCCGAACCGAGCGCCTGGCGCGCGATCCGCTGCAGCAGGTAGCCCTCCTCGTTTGACGCTTGCGATCCGATCACGAATGCAGACTTGGGGCCGGCTGCGGCGAGACCCGTCTGCAGCCGATCCAGCGCTTCGGCCCAACTGGCATCCGCAAGCCCGTCCTCGCCGCGGACCATCGGCGCAGTCACGCGGTCGGGGGAGTGGAACGCCTGGAAGCCGAACCGGCCGCGGTCGCAAAGCCAGCCGTCATCAACCGCCTCGTTGTCGCGGGCAAGGACCCGGGCGACCCGCTCGTCACGGACCGTGAACTTGACGTTGCACTGAGACGGACACGCGGTGCAAACGGAGCCTGCGTCCTCGATGTCCCACGGCCGGGCGCGGAAGCGGTAGGCCTCGCTCGTCAGCGCCCCAACGGGGCAGAGTTCGATGATGTTGCCGTGAAACGGGGCGATGTAGGGGCGGTCGTCAAACGTCCCAACGTATGAGCGGGATCCGCGGTCCAAGAGCTGCAGCTGTTCGTCTTCGGCGACCTCTTGGCTGAAGCGAACGCAGCGATAGCAAAGGATGCAGCGCTCGCGGTCGATACGCACCAGCGGACTTAGCGGAACCGGCTTTTGGAAGTGGCGCTTGGCGTCCGTGACTCGGCTCTTGCCCTCACCCCAGCCCATGGCGATGTCCTGAAGCGGGCACTCGCCGCCCTTGTCGCAGACAGGACAGTCGAGCGGATGATTGACCAGCAAAAACTCGACGACCGCGTTCTGGGCTTCCTTGACCCGGCCGGTCTGGGTGTAGACGACCATGCCGTCACGTACCGGGGTCGAACAGGCGGTCTGGAGCTTTGGGATGCCCTCGACCTCAACCAGGCACATCCGGCAGGCGCCGACGGGGGCACCGAGCTTGGGCTCGTAACAGAAGACCGGGATCTCGACGTCGCCACCCTTCGCGGCGTCGGCGAGCATCGCGCCCTCGGTGGTCTCGACCTCCAGGCCGTCCACGACGATCGTGATCGCGGGCCTGGCCCCGGGGCTCATGCGGCCACCGGCGCCATGCGCGCCGCTTCGATCACGGCTTCGAACTCGCCGCGCCAGCGCTTGACCATCGAGGAGACGGGCATCGCCATCGCGTCGCCCAAAACGCAAAGGCAGTTGCCGATGATGTTCTGCTGGACGGACACGATGATGTCGAGGTCCATCGGGGTCGCCTCCCCGCCCACGACTCGCTCGAGCATCTTTACCGTCCAGTTCGTGCCCTCGCGACAGGGCGTGCATTTGCCGCAGGATTCGTGGTGGTAAAAGCGCGCGGTCCGCAGGGCCATGTGCGGGATCGAGACGGTCTCGTCGGCGACGATGATGGCCCCAGAGCCAAGCATCGATCCCGCGTCCGCGATGCTCTCGAAGGAGTAGGGAACGTCGAGCTCCTCCGGGCCCAGTACCGGCGCCGATGACCCGCCTGGGTACCAGGCCTTCACGTCGCCCTGGATCGGCCCACCCGCGAGGTCGTAGATGATCTCGCGGGATGGAATCCCCAGCTCGATCTCGTAGTTGCCCGGGCGGTTGACGCAGCCGGAAACGGAGACGAGCTTGGTGCCGGTCGATTGCTCCGTACCAAGCGCCGCGAACCACTCGGCCCCCCGGTTGACGATCTCAGGCACGTTCATCAGCGTTTCGACGTTGTTGATCAGCGTCGGTCCGCCGTAGAGGCCCTGGATGGCAGGAAACGGCGGCTTCAGGCGCGGGTTCCCGCGCTTGCCCTCGAGCGAGTCGAGCAGCGCGGTCTCCTCGCCGCAGATGTACGCGCCCGCTCCGCGGTGGACGACCAGCTCCACCCGGTGTCCCGAGCCAAGGATGTTGGCGCCCAGGTAGCCCGCCTCGTAGGCCTCGTTGACCGCGGCATCGAGGATGTCCGCCTGCTTCCAGTACTCGCCGCGAATGAAGATGAACGCGTAGGTGGCATCAACCGCGAGCGCCGAGATCGCGATTCCCTCGACCAGCGCATGCGGGTTCTTTTGCATCAGCTCGCGGTCCTTGAAGGTGCCCGGCTCCGACTCGTCCGCGTTGCAGCACAGGTACTTCGTCATCTCGCCGCGGGGCAAGAACGAGCCCTTCTTGCCCATCGAGAACCCGGCGCCGCCGCGGCCACGAAGGCCGGAGGCCTCGATCTGGGCGATCAGGTCATCGGGGTCCATGCCGCGAAACGCCCGCTCGAGCGCCTGGTAGCCGTCGCGTGCCCTGTAGACGTCGATGCCGGCAAGGCCGGGCTCATCGAGGTTGGAAAACAGCAGGCGCTTCTCAGGCATTGGGTGCCTCCGCGCCACCGGCGAGCTTGCGCTTCAGGATGTTCTTTTCCGGGACCGGTTCGCGCCCGCCGCGAAGCGCCTCGACGATCGTGGCGGCATCGCCCGGCTCGAGCGGCCCGTAGTAGTCCTCGTCGATCGAGACCATCGGCGCGATGTCACAGGCGCCGAGGCACTCAAACCCCTTGATGAAGACCTTGCCGTCCGGGGAATTCGCGCCGTCATGTGACGCGTGGTCATGATCGGCACCAGAGGCGTCGCAGAACTCCTTGAGGACGTCGTCAGCGCCGCGCATCCAGCAGGAGATGTTGTGGCAGACGAGGATCCGGTGCGGCGCCGTCGGCTCAAGCCGGAACAGGTCGTAAAAGCTCGCCACCGATTGCAGGTACGCGGGCGTAAGCCCCATGACGGCAGCGGCCTGCTGAATCCCCTCAGGCGTGCACCAGCCGTAGTGCCGCTGCACGGCCCACAGCGCGGGAATCGAGGCCGAGCGGACTTCCGGGTAGCGGCCCATCGCGTCCTCGATTTGGGCCTTGAGGTCGTCGGGAACGTCAACCTCGTGCAGCTCGGGCACCTGCTGCGCGTCCTGCGGTCGCATCGAGTCGATCAACTCGCCCCGCTCCTGGGCGCTCAACAGGTCGGTTGGCCTGATTTCCGTCATCGGTCGATCCCCCCGAGGATCGGATCGAGCATCGCCAGATTCATGATCATGTCGGCGATGTACTGGTCAAGGCACATGTCCCGAAGGGACTGGAGGTTGACGAACGACGGGTCGCGGATGTGGACCCGTGCCGGTTTGGCTGAGCCGTCGGCGAGGATGAAGCAGCCGAGCTCGCCGCGGGGCGACTCGATCGCGTAGTAGGACTCGCCCGGCGGCACCCGGAAGCCCTCGGTGACGAGCTTGAAGTGGTGGATCAAGGCTTCCATCGAGGTGCCGAGCTCGTGCCGGGGTGGAAGCACGATCTTGCGGTCGTCGGCCATCACAGGGCCCTCCGGGAGCCCGTCCAGTGCTTGCTCGATGATCTTGACCGACTCCCGCATTTCCTGGACCCGGCAGCTGAACCTGTCCCAGCCGTCGCCAACGGTGCCAACCGGGATGTCGAAGTCGAGGTCGCCGTACGCGAGGTAGGGATCGACCTTGCGCAAATCCCAGGGCTCGCCCGCTGCACGCAGCAGTGGCCCGGTCACGCCAAGCGCCAGCAGACGCTCGCGCGAGACGATCCCGACCCCCTTCGTCCTGTGGAGAAAGATCTCGTTGTTCGTCAAGAGCGCCTCGAACTGATCGATGCGCGCCGGGAACTCGGCGCAGAACTCGCGCAGTTTCTGTTCGAACCCCACCGGGATGTCCTCGAAGACCCCGCCGACCTGGAAGTAGCGCGTGTGCATCCGTTGGCCGGTGGACATCTCGAACATGTCCAGAATCCGGTCGCGGTCGCGGAAGCAGTAGAAGAACATCGACATCGCGCCGAGGTCGAGCGCCGTCGTGCCGAGCCAGACGAGGTGGGAGTGCAGCCGATTCATCTCCATGTGGATCGTTCGCAGGTATTTCGCTCGCGGCGGGATCTCGAGCCCCAGCAGCGTCTCGACGCAACCGCAGAACGCCTGCATGTTGAAGAAGTAGGAGAGGTAATCCATGCGCTCCACGAACGGGATCGCCTTCCAGTAGGACTTGTCCTCGCAGCTCTTTTCAATGCCGGTGTGGACGTAGCCCATGATCGGCTTTAGGTCACGGACGGTCTCGCCCTCGAGCGCCACGAGCAGCCGCAGCACGCCGTGCGTAGCCGGGTGGTGCGGGCCCAGGTTGATCGTCATCAGCTCGGACTCGATCTCCGGCATCTCGTCGGCCGGATGCCTGCCCACCAGCGCGTCCGCGTCCGTGCGTTCCTGGGGCGAGAAACCGATGACCTCGGCCGCCGAGCGGGCAACAACGTCGCGGCCGTGCGCTGGGGCCGACTTACTCACTCGTACCACCCAGGTACTTCGCGCTCGGTGTTGGTGAAAATCACGGGCTCGCCGCCGATCGGGAAGTCGCGGCGCTGGGGCCAGCCGACGTAATCCTCCGGCATCAGGATCCGCCGCAGGTCAGGGTGGCCTGTAAAGACGATGCCGAAGAAGTCGTAGACCTCGCGCTCCTGATGGTCGGCAGTCGGCCACTCGTCGCAGACGGATGGGATCTCGGGCAGCGCGTCCTCGCCCGGGTCGGCGATCGCGGCGCGAACTCGGATCCGTTCGACCCGCGCCATTGACAGCAATTCGTAGTGCACCCCGAATCGCGGCTCCGCCGGCAGGTAATCGACGCCGTGGACGCTGGCCAGGAACGTGTACTCCTGCCCGGGCGTGTCGCGAAGCCAAGCCAGAACCTCCCGAATCGCTTCCGGGTTGGCGATCAGGCACGCCTGCCCGTACTCGTGATAGGTACCGCGGATGGCGTCGGGATGGGCCTCGTTCAGGTCGGCCGCGATCAGTTCCAGGCCCGGTGCATCGGGCATCAGATGAACCGCCCCTGGTCGCGCTCCGCGGCCGAGTAGTCGGCCTCCGGGTTGCGGATTCCCGGCCGGACGCCGATGCCGGAATCCTCCGTTTCGCGTCCGGTTTCGTCGGGTTGCGTCGCCGTCGGGGGCGCGGGCTCGGCCGTTGCGTCCGCCGCGCGAGCGGCAGCGTGCGCCGCCTGGTACGCCGCCTCGGCTTCGTCGGTGAGGTTGCCCAGTTCGTCGGCCCACTCCTCCGTTCCGTGGGCGCTGTAGCGGGTGCGCCAGCCCTGGTCCGGGTTGCCAAGGATCATCCGCTGGAGCTTGTTGAAGCCGTAGAGGAGGGCCTCTGGGCGCGGCGGGCACCCGGGAACGTGGATATCGACGGGCAGGAACTTGTCAGCGCCCTGGATCACCGCGTAGTTGGCAAACATCCCGCCAGACGACGAACATGCGCCCATCGAGACGACCCATTTGGGCTCAAGCATCTGGTCGTAAAGGCGGCGAACCACCGGCGCCATCTTGATCGAGACCCGGCCCGAGAGAATGAGCATGTCCGCCTGGCGCGGCGAGGCCCGCATCGCCTCAGCGCCGAAGCGCGCGATGTCGTAGCGGGGGCCGACGATCGACATCATCTCGATCGCGCAGCACGCAAGCCCGAAGGTCGCGGGGAAGATTGCGTTGGCCCGGCCCCAATTCAGCACCTTGTCGAGCCGCGTGGTCAGGAGCGCCTCCTCGACGTGTTTTTCGAGGTCGGCGGCATTCAGGTCGCCGCGCAGCAGGTCCCTGGCGCGGTGCTGGCGAACAAGCAGGCGCTCGTTGGCCGCCGGCTCATCGAGGGGTTGCGAGGCACGGATCTTCTCGCGCTTTACTTCCAATCCAGAGCGCCCCTTCGCCAGACGTAGATCAGCGCCACCAAGAGCAGGGACACAAAGACGATGATCTCCGCAAGGACGAAGAACGAGTCGGCGCCCTGCAGGATCGCGCCGACGGGGTAGAGGAAGACGACCTCGATGTCGAACAGGATGAAGAGCATCGCGATCATGTAGAAGCTGACCCCGAAACGGAAGGTCTGCGAGACCTCGCTTGGTAGGCCGCACTCATAGGGCTCGGTCTTGACCTTGTTGGGGCGCCGGGGGCCGAGCAATCCATTGACCGCCACGAGCGCACCACCCACGATCAACCCGAGCCCCGAGAAAACGATGACTGGCAGGTAGCTCTTGAGCACTTCGGTCGGTAACTATATGCCCCGTTTGGGGAGGACATGAACACAGTTCACCTGATCACTGGCGTGGCCGTTCTGGCCGCGAACCTCACTGCCGCCATCTGGGGCGCGCAGGCCTGGATCCGCCAGATTCCCTCGGAGGGTTTTTGGTACGTGCTGCGGGTCGCCCAGACGACTGTGGTCCTGCAGGTTCTCTTCGGCGCGATTCTGCTGCTGATCGGCAGGGTTTCCCCGGACGGGCTGCACTATTTGTATGGCGTCCTGCCCGTGGGCGTCGCCATGCTCGCGGAGTTGGCCCGTGCCGGCGCCGGAGCGCGCGAGCTGGAGGGAGTGGACTTCGACGCGCTGCCGCGTGAGCGCCAACGGCTGATCGCCCTGGCGATCGTTCGCCGCGAGACGGGGATCATGACCGTCTCAGCGTTCGTCGTTTTCTTCCTCGCGCTGCGGGCCTCCGGAACGAGCGGCGCCCTGTTTTAGGCGCGCCGCTCGGCTGGGATCGGCAGGTACTCGCCCGCGTGGTAGATCAGCGGCACGCCCTCGCGGGTTCCCAATCCGGTGACCACACCCGTGACGATCACATGATCGCCGCCGTCGAGCAGGTCTCGCAACTCGCAGACGATCCAGACCAACGCTTCGTCCAAGACCGGCACGCCGTCTTGCTCGGAGGATCCGACTCCCGCCCACTTTTCCTCGTGTGAGGCCGGCGTCGAAAACGATCGGGCGTGATCGGCGCCCTCGCTTGAGAGCACGTTGACCGCAAAGCGGCCGGACGCGCGGACCGCGCCGAGCGTGCGCGAACGCCGGTCGAGACAGACCAGCATCATCGGCGGATCAAGCGACAGCGACGCCACCGCGCTGGCCGTTGCCCCGGCCGCGATCGCGTCTCTTGGAGCGGTGACCACGGTGACCGCAGTGGGGACGAGGGCCATCGCCTGGCGGAAGTCTTTGGGGGAGGGGGCTGCCATAGGGGGTCCGGAAAGTATGATGCCGCCGCGGTGCGATTCGTCCCGGCAATCCTGACCGCCCTCGCGGCGGCCCTCCTGCTCGCCGCCTGCGGCAGCGAGGGAATCGAGGTGCCACAAGGCACCGCCGATCGCGCGGGCGCCGAGCTCTTCGCGGAGAGCTGTTCCGGTTGTCACAGCATGGAGGCCGCCGGTGCCGTTGGGTCGGCCAACCGCCGCCTGCGCACCCAGGGCCCGAACCTTGACGAGCGCGATGTATCGCTCGACGATGCGCTGTATGCGATTCGCAACGGCGGTTTCTCGGGCGCCCTGATGCCGCAGCAGATCGTCACGGGCAAGGACGCCGAGGCCGTAGCAGCCTTCGTCGCCAAGTACTCGGGCTCCAAGGCCGACCAGTAGGGCGAGAGCCCGGACGGCCGCCCGCGCGATGCTCGATCTGAAGCGAATCCGCGCGGAACCCGACGAGGTGCGAGCGGCCCTTGCCCGACGGGGCGCGGCTGACGCTTTCGACGAGTTCCTCGCAGCCGACGCCAGGCGCCGCGAGCTGCTGCCTGAGGTCGAGGACGGCAGGGCCCGCCGCAACGCGGCCTCTGAGGAGATTGCGAAGGTTAAGCGCGAGGGCGGCGAGGCGGACGCTGCGATCGCCGAGATGCGCGAGCTTGGCGGACGGATCAAGGAGCTGGAAGCCGAGCTCGCCGAGGTCGAGGAACGCCACGGGGCGCTCGCCTCGTCGCTTCCAAATTTGCCGCACCCCGACGTTCCCGACGGCGGCGAGGAGGATGCGATCACGGTGCGCGAAGGTGGCGCACCGGCGCAGTTTGAGTTCGAGCCGCGCGACCATCTGGACCTCGGCACGCAGCACGGGTGGATCGAGATGGAGAAGGCCGCCGCAGCGTCCGGATCGCGTTTCGCCTACCTGATGGGCGACCTTGTGCTGGTCGAGCTGGCGCTCATCCGAATGGTGGTTGAACTCCTTTGCCGGGAGGGGTTCAAGCCCGTCGTGCCGCCGGTCTTGGTCCGGGAGAATGCGCTCTATGGCACTGGGTACTTCCCGGGCGAGCGCGAGATGATCTACGAGGTTGAGCGCGATGAGTTGTTTTTGGTTGGAACCTCGGAGGTCTCATTGGGCGCGCTGCACGCTGACGAGGCGCTGGAACCGGGGCAACTGCCGTTGCGCTACGCCGGAATCTCGACGTGCTTTCGGCGCGAGGCCGGCGCAGCAGGCAAGGACACACGCGGGATTTTTCGCGTGCATCAGTTCGAGAAGGTTGAGATGTTCTCGTTTGTCGAGCCGTCCGACTCGGAGGCCGAGCACGAGCGCATCCTCGCGATCGAGGAAGCGATCCTCAACGCGCTCGAGATCCCCTACCGCGTGGTTGAGATTCCGATCGGGGATCTGGGCGCCCCCGCGGCGCGCAAGTTCGATTGCGAGGCGTGGATTCCGAGCGAGGGCCGCTACCGCGAGCTGACCTCCTGCTCCAACACCACCGATTATCAGGCGCGCCGGCTTGGCGCGCGGTTTCGGGCCGAGCCCGGAGGCCAGCCCATCGTCTGCCACACGCTGAACGGGACGGCGACTGCGGTGGGGCGGACGCTCATCGCCCTGATCGAAAACGGCCAGCAGGCCGATGGCAGCGTGCGGCTTCCTGCGGCGCTGGTCGAGGCTGGGGCCCCGGCGACTATTCCTTCTCCAGGTCCAGCGAACAGGAGTTGATGCAGTAGCGCTGCCCCGTCGGGCTGGGGCCGTCATCGAAGAGGTGCCCCAGGTGGGCGTCACAGCGGCTGCAGACGACCTCCGTGCGATTCATGAACAGGCTTCGGTCGGGCCGGGTGACGACCGCATCCGAATCCATCGGGTCGAAGAAACTCGGCCATCCCGTACCCGAGTCGAACTTGGTCTTCGACTCAAACAGTTTCTGACCGCAGGCCTTGCAGCGATAGACGCCATCGTCCTTGGAATCCCAGTAGGCACCGGTGAACGCGCGTTCGGTGCCTTTCTCGCGGATCACGTGGTATTCCTCGGGCGAGAGCTCCTCGCGCCATTCGGCTTCGGTCTTTTCAAGCTTTTCCATCATCGTCAGGTTAGTCGCGCGTCGAGGGCGTTCGTTACGGCGCCATAGCATTGCGGGATGGCGCCTGCTTTCTATGAGGTGGACGGGGAGTTGATGGTCCCCAGCGAGTTGACCCGTGGACCCTGGGACCCAGACGCGCAGCACGCCGGGCCGCCAACGGCGCTGCTCGGCCGCGCGCTGGCAGCATTGCCCACTCCTGACGGCGTTCCGATGCGCATCGCCAAAGTCAGCTTCGAGATCCTGAGGGCGGTGCCGATCGCGCCGCTTCGGGTTGATGCCCGCATCGTTCGTGACGGGCGCCGGGTGGGTCTGCTTGAGGCGAGCCTCTTTGCGGGTGATGACGAGCTGATCCGTGCCAGCGCCTGGCGCATCCGCGAGCAGGAGATTGAACTGGGGAACGTGCCAGCGGCGCCGGAACCGCCAACCCATACCCACGCCGACGCCCGACACGAGGACTTTTTTCCGACGGGCTCGGAGATCGGCTATCACACGGCCGTGGAGTACCTGTTCATCGCCGGGGCCTTTCTTGAGCCGGGCCCAGCAACCGTCTGGATGCGAAGCACGGTGCCGCTCGTGGCCGGCGAGGCGATCTCGCCGCTTGAGCGTGTCTTGGTTGTCGCCGACTCCGGAAACGGCGTCAGCGCCGTGCTCAATTGGCAGCGCTTTGTCTTCATCAACGTCGATCTGACGGTGCACCTGCATCGCTACCCGGTCGGCGAGTGGGTATTGCTGGAGGCTCAAACGACGCCCCAGCGCGACGGGATCGGGTTCGCCGAAGCGCAGCTCTCGGATGAACAGGGACGGATCGGCCGGTCGGCCCAGTCGCTGATGATTGGGCCTCGGTGACGCCTGTTCAGTAATTTCCCGCGCCGCCGATCGGGGTAGCACCGGATGTCCGGGGGCGCCAGCACGCATACTGTCTGGGAGATGCCGCCCGCTCGCACGGACACCCAACTGCAGGGCGCAGCGGACGTTGACGCCATTCAGATTGTCTTGGCCGACGACCATGCGGTCGTTCGCAGTGCGCTGCGGATGCTCTTGGACGCCGAGCCCGGGATCGAGGTTGTGGCCGAGGCAGGCGACGTCGAGGATGCAATCCGCTACGTCCGCGGCCATCGTCCGCAAGTTCTGATCCTCGACCTGAACATGCCCGGCCGCGCCAGCCTTGAGGCCCTACCCGATATCGCCGAGGCGTCCCCGGAGACGCGCGTGGTGGTATTGACGATGCAATCCGAACCCGCGTTCGCGCGTGAGGCGATGCAGGCCGGGGTCCTGGGCTACATCCTCAAGGAAGCAGCTGACGCCGAGTTGGTCAAGGCCGTGCGTCTTGCCGCCCAGGGCCGCACCTACCTGCAGCCGGACCTTGGCGCCCGGCTTGCCGCGGAGCCGGCTGACGCGCCGGATGACCTCTCGCTTCGCGAGCTTCAGGTGCTGCGCTTGATCGCGCTCGGCCATACGAACATGGAGATTGCGGAGAAGCTGTTCATCAGCACTCGCACTGTCGAGTCCCACCGCGCCCACATCCAGCAGAAGCTCAGGCTCTCAAAACGATCCGAGCTTGTTCACTACGCGCTGGAGCGGGGCATGATGGAGCGCGAGGGATCTGAGATCAGCGGCGACCAGTAGCACCGCAGTTAGGAGTCCAGGCCGAGATCGAGCAACCGGGAGGATTCGGGTCCCGGTTCGGAGCCGACGGGAACCCGGCCTCTCAGCTCCGTGCCCCGGCCGGGCGTCGAGACGATCGACAGGCTGCCGCCGTGCAGCGCCACTCGCTCGCGCATCCCAATCAGGCCGAACCCCTGGCTCCGCTTGTCCATGTCAAACCCGGCACCGTCATCACGAACGCTGAGGACCATCGCATCATCGTCCTGGGTTACCGATACCCACACACGCGCGGCGGACGAATGTTTGGCGACGTTGGTCAGCGCTTCCTGCACGACGCGATAGATGGTGGACTCCAATTCGCGGCTGAGGCGTTTCCCGCCCCATCCGGCTTCCCAGCCAAGCGTGAGCTCCAGGACCACGTCCTGGTCGGTCGCGGCCCCGTGGCCAGCCGCCAGGCTCTCAAGCGCGGCGCCGAGTCCGAGTTCGTCCAGCGCGGCGGGGCGCAGTTCGGTGATCAGCGAGCGAAGGTTGGCAATCTCATCATCGATTTGCTCGATCGCCGTAACGATGGCCTCGGCCATGTCCTCCTGCTTGCCGCGAAGCGATGAGGCGAGCCGCAGGCGAAGGGCACCAAGGCCTTGAAGGGTCTCATCGTGCAGCTCGCGTGCCCAGCGTCCGCGCTCACGCTCCGCGATTTCGATTGAATCCCGGAGCCGGGCCTCGGACAGCGTCTGCGCGGTGGCGACGGCCATCGCGGCGCTCGCGGCGAATCCGGTCATGAGGCTTTGGTCCTTGGCGCTGAAGACGACCTCGTCGCCGACCCTGTCGAAGGCCGCGAGGACGCCAAGCGCGCGCTGTTGGTAGGTCAGCGGCACCAGCAGCGCCGCCTCAGCACTGAGCCCAAGCACCGCCAATGACCGCCGCAGCTGCGGCTCGATCGCTGCCGTGCGCTCGACAACGCGGTGGACCATCGTCCCTCGCCAGGCCGCGCCGTCAGCCGGCAGGTGCATCCCGCGCGCGTCGGGGCCCACGGCGCCGGCCGCCGCGGCCACGATGAGCCTGCCGCGATCATCAAGCAGCACCAGGAAGGTGCTTGCGTTGACAAGGTCGCGGCCGTGCTCGACGATCGACTCCAGTACTTGGCCTAGGCGGACCTCGCCGCCGGACATCGAGATTCCGGTGTTCCCGTCAAGCCGGATTCCTGGCACCGCGTCGCTATCGCCTGTGTCGGCCATCCGCTGGATTATCCCGCCAACTCGGCGCAGCACTCAAAGCCCAGCCACTCCGCCGCAAGCGCCACTTCGTCGGTGAGCGCCGGTCGCGCGTGGGCCGGCGCGTCAGGCTCCATGTGAATTGCCTTCACCGCCAACAAGCTGCGCGGGCGATCGGCTTTCAGATCGACCCGCGCCACAAGGCGGTCGCCGAGCAGGAACGGGAGGACGTAGTAGCCGTGCACCCGGCGTTCGCGAGGGACGTAGAGCTCCAATTTGTAGGTGAAGTTGAAGATCCGCTGGACCCTCTTGCGGGCCCAAAGCAGCGAGTCGAACGGACCGATCAACGCCGCCGTGTCGATGGCGCGGGGGACTCGCGCTTCATGCCAGAGGTAGGCGGGACCGCGGCCCCATCCTTCGACGGCCACCTCCAGCAGCTCGCCCGACTCGACGAGTTCGGCAAGGCGGGGTTTTGCATCCACGGCGCTCATGCGGAAGTACTCGCGCAGGTCAGCCTCGGTGGCAACGCCAAGGGCCCTGCCGGCAACCCTGAGCAGTTCGCGCTGCGCAGCTTCGACCGGCGGGGTGGATGTCCGCATCACGGCGCTCGGCAGGACCCGCTCGGGAATGTCGTAGAGGCGCTCAAAGTTGCGCCTTCGTGCGGCGGTGATCCGGCCGCTCCAAAACAGCCATTCAAGCGCCAGCTTCTCCCGCGACCAATCCCACCACGGCCCGGAGCGCTTTGGACGCTCGGCACCGAGCTCGGACGCGGCTAACGGCCCACGGTCGCGAACCTCGCCAAATACGTGTTCAACCAGCGCCGGTTCGTCGCGCTGGATGCGCCCGATACCGCCCCAAGCGTCCTCGGCGGCGCGCGCCATCCGCCACCGCAGGAAGGGCTGGGTGGCGACGGGTATCAGCGAAGCCTCGTGGCCCCAGTACTCAAAAAGCTTGCGCGGCGCGCGCCAGGAAGCCTGGTCGAGGAGGCGCTTTGGATAAGGACCCAAGCGACTGAAGAGCGGCAGGTAGTGGGCCCGTTCGAAGACGTTGACCGAGTCGATTTGCAGCAGCCCGACGCTGCCGAGGACCCGCCGCATGCCCCAGCCTGCCGGCTTGGGATCGGGCCGCACCGCACCAAACCCCTGTGCAGCAAGCGCCAGCCGTCTTGCCTCAGCCGCTTTGAGCGCAACTCGCCGACCCATCACTGTGAAGCTAGTGACCCACTAGCTTCATTGCCCGTGCCGAACCTCAGAAATATCGCGATCGTCTCCCACGTCGACCACGGGAAGACCACGCTTGTCGATGCGATGCTGCGCCAGGCAGGCACGTTTGACTCGCACCAGGAGGTGGTTGAACGGGTCATGGATTCGGGTGAACAGGAGCGCGAACGCGGAATCACGATCCTCGCCAAGAACGCGGCCGTTCGCTACCGCCCGGATGGCGGCGGTGAGGTCAAGGTGAACATTGTCGATACTCCGGGGCACGCCGACTTTGGTGGCGAAGTAGAGCGTGGTTTGGCGATGGTTGACGGCGTCCTCCTTTTGGTTGACGCCTCGGAGGGCCCGCTGCCACAGACCCGGTTCGTGTTGCGCAAGGCGCTTGAGCAGAAGCTGCCCGTGATTCTCGTCGTCAACAAGGTTGATCGCGACGACGCCAGGATCGGCGAGGTCGTCGATTCCGTCTACGAGCTGTTCATGGACTTAGACGCAACCGACAAGCAGATCGACTTTCCGATCCTCTACGCCTCGGCCCGCTCTGGCTGGGCAGCGACCGAGCAGGGCGTCGAGGGCTCAGACCTCACCCCCCTGTTCGAAGCGATTCTCGAACACGTCCCGGAGCCAGGCGGAAACCCCGATGCGCCGCTGCAGGCGCTGGTCACCAACCTTGACTCTTCCCCCTACCACGGGCGGCTCGCCGTCTGCCGGATCTTCCAGGGGCAGATCACCAGGGCCCAAGACGTCGCGCACCTGACTCGCGAGGGGGAGACCCGCACGGCGAAGCTCGCGGCTTTGCTCGTCAGCGAGGGGCTCGATCGGGTGGATGCCGAGCGGGCAGAGGTCGGTGAGATTGTCGTGATCGCGGGTATCGAAGGGGTCACGATCGGCGAGACGATCGCGGATTTGGAGTCACCGGTTGCGCTGCCGCTGCTGGACGTTGACGAGCCGGCGCTGTCGATGACAATTGGTGTCAATACGTCGCCGATGGCCGGGCTCTCGGGGGGCAAGCTGACCGGGCGGCAGATCGAGGAACGCCTGCAGGCGGAGCTCGTGGGCAACGTCTCGATCCGGGTCGAAGAGACTGACCGCCCCGACGCATGGGAGGTCCAGGGGCGTGGCGAGCTGCAACTCGCGGTGCTGGTGGAGACGATGCGGCGCGAGGGCTACGAGTTGACGGTGGGCAAGCCCAAGGTGATGACGCGGGAGATCGACGGCAAGCTCTGCGAGCCCGTGGAGCGGCTTTCGATCGACGTTCCCGAGGAATACATGGGAGTGCTGACTCAGCTCCTTGCCTTGCGTAAGGGCCGCCTTGAACACATGGTCAACCACAACACCGGTTGGATCAGGCTCGACTTCCTGGTGCCGGCTCGCGGGCTGATCGGACTGCGCTCGGAGTTCTTGACCGAGACCCGGGGGACCGGGATCCTCCATTCCGTCTTCGAGGAGTGGGCGCCGTGGTTTGGCGAGATCAAGACCCGGCCGAGCGGCTCGCTCGTGGCCGATCGCCGCGGCAAGACGGCGGGCTTTGCGCTAATGAACCTGCAGGAGCGCGGGCGGCTCTTCGTCGGCCCGGGTGAGGAGGTTTACGAGGGCGCCATCGTCGGTGAGAACGCGCGCGCCGACGACCTGAACGTCAATCCCACCAAGGAAAAGCAGCAGACGAATATCCGCTCGTCGGGCGCCGACGAGGCGATCAAGTTGGTTCCGCATCAACAGTTCTCGCTTGATCAGGCGCTGGAGTTCATCTCTGAGGACGAGTGCGTCGAGGTGACCCCGGAGGACGTTCGGCTCCGCAAGGTGGCGCTCTCGATGAACGATCGCGTCAAGCTCGCTCGAGCGGCCAAGCCCGCCAGGACCGGTTAGACCCGGCTCAGCGGCCCGAGTCGCGGTCTCTAGGGTGGCGCAATGGCAAAGAGCGTCTACGTCGTCGAGCTGAAAGCGGAGGCGGGACGCCGCCGCGATCCCCGGATTCCCTGGGTGTACGTCGGCTCCAGCGCCCGCGATCCCGAGACGCGCTATCAGCAACATCTGCGCGGCTACAAGTCGTCGCGACTGGTCAAGCGATTCGCGTTGCGCCTGCGGCCCGACCTCTACGAGGATCTGAAACCGGTGCCCGGGTCCCAGTCCGTGGCTTTGGAGAAGGCGCGAGCCCGCGAGCTGGCCGCCTGCGGCTTCGTTGCCCACTGTGATGGCACCTCCCATGGCCTGAACAAGGCGATCTGGGAGGAGTGGGGCGCGAAGCGACTGGCCCTTGTGGCCGACCACGTGGCCGCGGCCGCCGCCGAGTTGGTGGCCTCGGCCTTTCAGCCGCTCGGTCGCGCCGACTGCATCCGGCTGCTGCACGGCGAGCGCGGATTCTGGGTCGCGGACTTCCTGGACCGGGCGGACCCGCCACCGGCCTACGGCCGCTTTGCCCACGCTGGCCTGGACGCCATCCGCAAAGTCCTGACCGGCTAGTCCGAGCCCCCGACCACCGAGTCCGCGATCAACGGCGAGCATCTCCGTCGATGTCGAACTCGCGGGGGCGGAGGGGTTGGGGTGAGGACGAGGGGGTCCGAAGCTGTAGAACTTCGGGATGGGCGTGGATATGGAGGGCAAGGTGGCGCTCGTCACCGGCGGGGCGAACGGCCTGGGCCGTGCGACTTGCGAAGCGCTTGCCGCGGCAGGGGCCAGCGTGCTTGTGGTTGACATCGACGAGGCGGCGGGCGCGAGGGTGGCGGAGCAAGTCGGCGGCGAGTTCTTTGCGGCGGACGTCTCAGACTTCGACCAAAACAAAGCGCTGGTCGCGGCGGCCCTGGAGCGCTTTGGCGGACTCGACTGCGTCTATCTGAACGCCGGGCTTGCCAGTGGGATCGGGGTCGAGGCGGACTTCGACGTCGAGGCCTACCGCAGGGTCATGGGCGTAAATCTGGACGGGGTCATCTTTGGCACCCACGCGGCCCTGCCCGCGCTTGAGGCCCGTGGCGGCGGCGCGATCGTCGCCACGGCGTCACTCGCAGGGCTGACATCGGTGCCGATGGATCCCCTGTATGCGGCGAACAAACACGCTGTCGTTGGATTCGTCCGTTCGCTCGGGCCGGCGCTTCATGCCCGCGGGATCCGCTTGAACGCGGTTTGCCCCGGGTTCGCGGAATCCCGGATCATCGATCCGATTCGCTCCGGGCTGGCCGACGCGGGGATTCCGATCATTCCAGCGGCGAAGGTGGCAAGCGCGGTGTTGGAGCTCTTCACCGGTTCGATGAACGGCGAGGCCTGGTTCGTTCAGCCGGGCCGCGACGCCGCGGCGTTCGGATTCCGGGGTATTCCCGGACCGCGCGAGGAGTCCGCCTAGCCAACGTCGTCCCGGGCGGACTCGGGATGTTGTCGTCTTTTTACGTGATCTTGACTCCAGCTCAAGGTTCGGCTGCGAAGGTGGCCGCGAATCGCAAAGCGACACGAGGAGCGTGGCTATGCCCGAGATCATCGTCAGAGCGCAGCCGGGGCAGGACGGCGAGACACCAGTCCTGATGCAGGAGCTGGTGACCGAGACCAACCTGCGGTCGGGCCACTACGCGGAGCAGCTGGTCGAGCGGATCGGCTGGGCCGTGGTGGATGCCACCGAAGCCCAGCGGGGTGACGGACCCACCAGGCAGGAGCGCCCGCAGCGAGCCTCCGGCGCGTAGCGAAGGGAAGAAGGGCGCCTCGGCGGCGCCCTTCTCATTTCAGTTCCCGGCCCGCCACGGCAATCAGTCGTGGCGGTTGCCTTTCTTGCAGTTCAGCCGCAGCCGGTGTTGTTGCCGCAGCTCGAGCAGGTGTAACACGAGCCTGTGCGCTGCATCATCCCGCCGCACTGCTCGCAGGCCGGTCCCAACTCGAGCCCGGCCATCCGCGCCGGGCGAACCGGCGGCGTGTCGGTGAGCGCCGAGGTTGGCGCAGCGGACCCGCCGTTGCCGTTGCCCGCCTTGGGCTCAGCCGCGCCTCCGGATTCCTCCGCGCTCGGGGCGGCCGACGGCGCCGGTCCTTCGTTTACGAACAGCGCCTGTTGCGCCTCCTTGCGGGCGCGGACCTCCGAAGTCAGGATCCCCAGCTCCTCGTGGTAGTCCGCGTCGAGGAAGCGCGAGGCGAGCCAGCGCATGATGTAGTCGGGCAGCGACTTCGCAAACGGAATCTCCGGGTTGCGGGTGATGCCCTCCGGCTCGAACCGGATGTAGGAGAACTTCTCGACGAAGGTCTCGAGCGGGACTCCGTATTGGAGCCCGATCGAGATCGCGGTTGCGAATGCGTTCATCAGGCCCTTGATCGTCGAGCCTTCCTTACCGATATCGGTAAGGAAGATCTCGCCCACCGAGCCGTCTTCGTACATACCCGCGGTGATGTAGCCCTCGTGGCCACCGATCGAGAACTTGTGCGTAATCGATTGGCGCTCGACCGGCATCCGCGTCCGCGCGGGCGCCGGAGCGACGATCGCCGCCGGCTGCTCGCCGGCCTTGTCGCCCGCGTCAGTGCGCAGGGCCTGGGCCGTCTTTGAGCCGTCGCGGTAGATCGCCAGCGCCTTGATGCCGAGACGCCACGCCTCGGTGTAGGCCTCGGCGATGTCGGCGACCGTCGCCGACTCCGGCAGGTTGACCGTCTTCGAGATTGCCCCGGAGATGAACGGCTGGGCGGCGGCCATCATCTTGATGTGGCCCATGTGGCTGATCGCCCGCTCGCCAA
The DNA here is from genome assembly GCA_963701205.1 of uncultured bacterium. Taxonomy (GTDB): domain Bacteria; phylum Actinomycetota; class Thermoleophilia; order Solirubrobacterales; family 70-9; genus JALZKA01. Next base: position 1,301,208 of record OY969575.1, read on the forward strand.
CGGCGACATCGAACACTTCGAAGTGTTCGTCCTTCAACCCTGGTGCCCCGATCATCGTGGCGTGCTCATTGATGTACGCCTCGATCTGGCCGATCTCAGCGTCCGTGTAGCCGAGGTTGCCGAGGGCGAGCGCAACCGACTGGTTGACGATCGTCATCTGGCCGCCGCCGACCAGCTCCTTGAACTTGACCAGCGAGAAGTCGGGTTCGATCCCGGTCGTGTCGCAGTCCATCAGGAAGGAGATCGTCCCGGTGGGGGCCAGCACCGTCGCCTGGGCGTTGCGGTAGCCGTGCTGTTCGCCGAGGTCTACGGCCTCTTCCCATGAGCGCTGGGCGGCCTCGAGCAAATCGCCCTTGATGCCGGTCGCGTCGATCTCGTACGAGGCGTCGCGGTGCATCTTCATGACAGCGTTGTGCGGCTCGCGGTTGAGCTCATAGGCCTCATAGGCGCCGACGGCAGCAGCGACCTCGGCCGACTTGCGGTAGCCGCGCCCCGTCATCAGGGCGGTGATCGCAGCGGCGACGTTGCGGCCCTCGTCCGAGTCGTACGGCAAGCCGTTCGACATCAGGAACGCGCCGAGGTTGGCGTAGCCCAGGCCAAGCTGGCGGAACGCGCGGGCGTTGCGCGCAATCTCCTCGGTCGGGTAGCTCGATGGGCTGACGACGATCTCCTGGGCCAGAAACACCGTGTCAACGGCGTGCTCGAAATCATCGACGTCGAACGATCCGTCCTCGTTGCGGAAGCGCATCAGGTTGAGCGATGCCAGGTTGCAGGCCGAGTCGTCGACGTGCATGTACTCCGAGCACGGGTTCGACGCGTTGATCCGGCCCGAGTTCGGGCAGGTGTGCCAGCGGTTGATCTGGGTGTCGTACTGCATGCCCGGATCGGCGCAGCGCCAGGCGGCGTCGGCGATCTTGCCCATCAGCTCGCGGGCGTCCACCGTCTTCGTCGTCTCGCCGCTGTTGCGGGCAATCAGGTCCCAGCTTTCGCCAGCCTCGACTGCGGCCATGAACTCATCGGTGACGCGCACCGAGTTGTTCGCGTTTTGGTACTGGATCGAGGCGAAGCCGTCGCCGTCGATCGACATGTCGAAGCCGGCGTCGCGCAGCGCGGCCGCCTTTTCCTCCTCGTCAGCCTTGCAGGAGATGAAGTGCTCGATGTCCGGATGGTCGACGTTGAGGACGACCATCTTCGCCGCACGGCGGGTCTTGCCGCCCGACTTGATCGTGCCCGCCCAGGCGTCGGCGCCACGCATGAAGCTGACCGGGCCGGAGGCGAGCCCGCCCTTGGAGAGGTGTTCGACCGATCCGCGGATGTTGGAGAGGTTGATCCCGGAGCCGGATCCGCCACGGAAGATCTGCCCTTCCTTGGTGTTCCAGCCGAGGATCGATTCCATCGTGTCCTCGACCGAGAGAATGAAACAGGCTGAGCACTGCGGCTTCTCTTCAAAGCCGACGTTGAACCAGACGGGGCTGTTGAACGCAGCCTTTTGATGGAGGAGGATGTGGATCAGCTCCATCTCGAAGGTGTCGGCGTCTTCGTCGCTTGCGAAGTAGCCGCCATCCCGGCCCCAGCCGGCGATCGTGCCGGCGACCCGCCCGATCATCTGGCGCACTGAAGACTCGCGCTCATCGGAGCCCATCCGGCCCCGGAAGTACTTCTGGGCGACGATGTTGGTGGCGTTCTGCGACCAGGTCGCCGGGAACTCGACGCCGCGCTGCTCGAAGGCCGGGTTCGCGGGATCGCCAATGATGGCGTCGCGAAGCTCCCACTCGATCTCGTCGAAGGGGTGGACACCGGGTGTCGTGTGGCGACGATCGACGGCGAGTCCCCCTGTTTGCGCAGCTACCTGACCCATTGAATTACCTCTTTCTCTCCCATTGATGTGTCGGCCGAACGAGGCCGACGGGGGGCGTTGCTGGTGCTCTGCCTCCCTTTTGAAACTCTCTAAAGCGGATTGTCAACTCTGCTCTTCTCGCCGGACGGAACCGGGCTCCGCCGATCCCCCAATTTGGGTGGTGGTTCGACTCCGAACCGGCGCAACTCGGCGCTGAACTCATCGGGATCGCTGAAGCCCTTGTAGACGGCCGCGAATTGCAGATAGGCGATCCGGTCGAGCTCGCGCAGGCCATCGAGGCTCAGCTCGCCCACCCGCTCAGCGTCGATCTCGCCGCCCGACGCCTCCGCTTCGTCCTCGATCCGGGTGACCAGCCGCTCGATGGCATGCGGGATCGATCGGCCGCTTGTGCGCGGCCCGGAGGAGTCCGCCCGCAAGCTTGACCCGGTCGAACGGCTGGCGCTCGCCGCCGCGCTTGCGAATCCAAAGCGTCTCGCGCTCGCGGCGCTCGAAGGTGGTGAAGCGCCCCCCGCAGGCCGGGCAGACACGCCGGCGTCGGACGGCGCTGCCGTCGTTGGCCTTGCGGGACTCGAGGACGCGGGTTGGCCGTTGGCAGGAGGGGCAAATCACGACCACCTATTCTAGCTATGAGTAGCGTTTCCTTCCCCTCGGATAACGCTATATGTGGTGGTCCGTGCCTGAGTCCGCAGTCCCGCGGCGCGCGCTGCTTTACATTCTCTGGAGTGGAGGCAGGCGACGCTCGCAGAAAGCTTGATGAGGCCGCCGAGGCGATGGCCGAGCGCCGCGACGCCGCCGTCGAAGCCTTGGCCGAGCGCCGCGACGCCGCCCGGGACTCGATCGCCGGACGCGCGGGAGTCCGCGCGCGAGACGATCGTCGATGCCCGCGACGCCGCCGCCGAGGCGATCGCCAAGGTCAAGCCGCGGCTGCGCGGCGTCTCGCACGAGTACGCCTTCTTCGTCTCGCTCGCGCTCGGCGCCGGCCTGATCGTCTGGGCCAAAGGGGTGGAGGCGACCGCGGTCGCGGCCATTTACGCCGTCAGCCTTTCGGGGCTGCTTGGAGTCAGCGCGCTTTATCACCGCCACAACTGGCAGCGCCCATCGGCGCGCGTTTGGATGCGCCGCCTCGATCACACGATGATCTTCTTCCTGATCGCTGGCACCGTGACCCCGTTCGCGGTGCTGACCATGGAGCCGCCGCTGTCAACTGCTCTCCTGATCGCCGTCTGGGCAGGGGCGCTTGCCGGGGCCATCGTCGAGCTCATCTGGCTCGACTCGCCGAAATGGCTCTCGGCAATCGTGTACATCGGCGTCGGCCTGATCGGCGCAATCGGATTCCCGGCGATCATCGCCGAGGGTGGGGTTGGCGCCGGGGCCCTGATCGTGGGCGGCGGCATCATGTACGCGGCGGGGGGCGTCATCTACGCGCTGCAGCGGCCGAACCCGCGGCCCGCCGTCTTCGGCTACCACGAGATCTTTCACGCCCTGGTGATCGCCGCCGCCGCCGCGCACTTCGCTGCCGTCGCGCTTTACGCCCTGCCCGCGGCGTAGCGCGTCAGCCGCGCTTCCAGCCAGTTCGTCGCACGAGGAACCGCATCAGGGGCGCCGGTGTGGCCTTGATGAGCAGCCAGCCTCGCCAGGGAACGATCAGCTCGCGACGTTCGCGCTCGATCGCCTTGACCGCGGCAGCCGCGACCTCGGATTCGTTCAGGGTTCCAATCAGGCGGCCGACCTTGGGGATCCGCTCCCGCGAGCCCGGGTTGTTGTCGAAGTAGGGGGAGTCCACCTCGGTTGGCACAAGCAGCGAGACCCCCACGCCCGTGCCGTGCAGATCCTCGGAGAGCTGGTAGCTGAACGCCCGCATGGCCCAGCGCGCCACGCCGTAGGCGTTGGCTCCGGGGATCGTCAGGAATGCCGCCGCGGAGGTCATGTTGAGGACGTGGCCGGAGCCACGCTCGATCATCGGCCCGACCAACTCCCGGGTCAGCTCAAAGGCGGCCAGGTAGGGCAGCGCGGTGGCAGCCTGGACCTCGCCCGGCTCAGTCTCGTCGATCGCCCGCCAGCGCCCGGCTCCGGCGTTGTTGACCAGGATGTCCGGCACCCCGTGATCGGCCAGAACCGCGGCGGCAAGGCGCGCTACGTCGGCGCCGTCGGACAGGTCGCCCGGGATGGCGTAAGCCTCGCCGCCGGCCGCGCCGATCGCCGCCGCCCCGCGCTCCAGCCCCTCACGGCCACGGGCGACGAGCAGGACGCGAGCGCCCCGCGCCCCAAGCGCCTTGGCGATCTCGACTCCGATCCCGCTCGAGGCTCCCGTGACGAGCGCGATTTTGCCGGCGATTGAAGGCATTCACTGACCCTAATCGCTGGGGATGGAAGGCGAGTCGGTCAGCCCGGAGCCGGGACGCCCGCGGCGGCCTTGGCCGTCTCGATCAGCGCCAAAACGTCGGCCTCGCGGTCGGCCCGGATCAGCTCAATCGGATCGGGGTCGCCGTTGACGATTCCCTCGAAGAACTCCTTGCGGTCCTGGTAGGTGGGGAGGTTGCCCTTGGCCCAGCCGCGAGCGTCGTTCAGCATGATCGCCAGCCGGGCGTAGGGCTCGCCAAACGAAGCTGCGATCTCGCGCTTCATGCGCTTCGCGAGCGCCGGTGATGCCCCCGCGGTCGAGATCGCGATGGCGAGCGGGCCGGTTCGAACGATCGCGGGCAAGATGAAGTTGCAAAGCGAGGGAACGTCAACGATGTTGACCAGCATTGCGCGGGCCTCGGCATCGTTGTAGACAGCGATGTTCACGTCGGTGTCGTTCGTGGCCGCGATCGCGATGAACTTGCCCGTCAGGTCATCGGCGCGGTAGCCGCGCTCATGCCAGATAACGGAACCCTCGTCGGCCAGCCCGCGCAGGCCGTCGTTGGTGAGTTCGGGAGCAACGACCGTGACCGCCGCGCCACAGGCAAGCAGCCCCTCGACCTTTTCAAGACCGATCTCGCCGCCGCCCACCACAAGGCAACTGCGGCCGGAGAGCTTCAGGCAGGCGATGTAAAACGGCGTCGAGAGCATGTCGCGCACGCAGCTTTGATCGCAAATCCCCTTGCGGAACTGGCAGACGCACTCCTTACCCGCGTATTGCTGAGCCGGCATCACGTCAAGGGTAGTGACGCCGAAGAGCCGGGGCGTGGTCGTTCACGGCGTGTGTCGTGGCAGGCCGAGGAGGGCCGGCAGGTCGGCCATCGAGCCGAATGGCACCCCGCCGGCCGCCGCCAGCGTGTTGGCATCGGCATGGCTTGCAAACCCCCAAGCGGCGATCCCCGCCGTCCGCGCCGCGATCACGCCAAGGGGCGAGTCCTCGATCACCCGGCAGGCCCCAGGCTCGACGCCAAGGGCGTGGGCCGCATGCAGGAAAAGGTCGGGTGCCGGTTTGCCCAGCGGGACGTCGGCCGAGCTGAACACGCGGTCCCGGAAGCGCTCGGCCAGACCGGCGCCCCCCAGCGTGATCGCCATCTTCTCGTGGGGACCGTTGGACGCAACGCAGGTGGCGATGCCAGCGGCCTCCACTTGGTCAACGACGTCGATCACCCCGGCGACCGGCTCGACCCCGGCGCCTAAGGCGGCGTCCTGGCGACGCCGGTAGGTGGCTTCGAAGTCAGCGGGCAGCGGCCGTCCCAGCTCGGCCTCGATCCTGGCCTCGGAGTCCGGCCACCATTGCCCGACGTACTCGCGCATGCAGTCCTCCGGGGTTTTGGGTAGGCCGACTTCGGTGATCAGCTCGGCCATGACCCGGCATGTGGCGGGCTCAGAATCGACGAGCACGCCATCGCAGTCGAAGATCACCAGCTCCGCGGCCCGCACCGCGGGCGCGGCGTACGGCTCGCCGACGGTGAACGACGCCGGCGTTGGCCCAGACTCGCGAAGCTGGGCCAGACGAGCCGCTGCCTCGCCCACTGACGGTCTGTGATCGGCGGGAACCCACCACGCGCAGGTCAGGCGTTCTGCGACCTCGCGACGCCCGGTCGCAGCCAGCTGCGCAGACTCATATGCGAACGATGCGAGCGTCTCGGCGTCGTTCCAGACGGACAGGCTCACGATCAAGCCCGCGCCGACCCCGGGCCACTCGGCCGCGTCGTCGCCGAAGGCCCAGACCAGGCCCGGTGAGCGTTCGGCAATTGCTGCGGTCGAGATGGCAAGCGCCACGACCTCGGCAGCCGCGTCGGCATTCGGGGGCTGGGCGAAGCGAACGGCGCTTGCGTGGGCAAGTTGGAACTCGATCGCGGTCACTCACCGCAAGGCTAACCGCGTTCCCCGGCGGCTCGGTGGCGGCTGAAATTGACCCCAGCGGAGATCCGGCTTTGCGCCTTGAAGCCGCGGCCGGGCGGATCCCCGGAGCTGATTGCGGCCCTACGGGCCGCTCGCTGCATGCGGGTTTGCCCCCCGACAACCCCTGCTACTCTCGCCGCCCGATGAGGCTGATCATCACGGAGAAAAACAACTCGGCGTCGAAAATTGCCGACATTCTGAGCGCCGGCAGCGCGAAAGCGGATGCCAGCTACAAGGTTCCGTTCTATATATGGAGCGATTCCGACGGCGACCACATGACCGTCGGACTGAAGGGCCATGTGATGGGCGTCGCCTTCCCCGAGGAGTACTCGAACTGGCAAAAGACCGACCTTCACGAGCTGATTGACGCCGATCTGATCCCGGAGCCGACGGACAAAAACGTTGTCAAGGCGGTTCGCAAGCTCGCCAAGGAGGCGGATTCGGTGGTGATCGCGACGGACTTCGACCGTGAGGGCGAGCTGATCGGCCACGAGGCGCTCCAGCAGGCGCTTGAAGCGAACCCCGCAATCCTCGATGGCGCGATCGAAAGCCGTCCCGCCGTCAAGCGGGCGCGCTACTCGGCGCTGACCAAGGACGAGATCGAGCGCGCCTTCGGTGACCTCGACCACCTCTCATACGACCTGGCCTACGCCGGGGCCGCCCGCCAGGACATTGACCTGATCTGGGGCGCGACCCTGACCCGCGCGGTCTCGCTCGCGACCCGCCGGTTCGGTTCCAACTTCCTTTCCGTCGGCCGGGTACAGAGCCCAACCCTTGGCCTGGTCGTCGAGCGCGAGCTTGAGCGCCGCAAGCACGTGGCAGAGCCCTACTGGCAGGTCTACGCCAAGTTCGAGCATCCCGACGGCACCTTCGAGGCCGAGCACGCGACGAATCCGCGCAAGCCGGAAGGCGATGACAAACGGCGAGGCTTTCTATCCGAAGCCGATGCGGACGCGGCGCTCGCGGCCACCAAGAGCCCCGGTGTCGTCAAGGAGGTTGCTGCCCGGCGCTCGTCGCGAAAGCCGCCCACCCCGCTCAATACAACGGCCTTCACCACGGACTGCTCGAATCGCCTTGGGATCACGCCGGCGGCCGCGATGCGACTTGCCGAGGACCTCTACATGGACGGATTCATCTCCTATCCGCGCACGGACAACACCGTCTATCCGGCGTCCCTGAATACCAGGGAGCTGGTGCAGCAGATGGTCCGAATCCCCGAGTTCGCCGACGGCGCCTTCGTCTTGGATGGCGCGATGGAGGCAACGCGCGGCAAAAAAGAGACGACCGACCATCCGCCGATCTACCCGACGCAGGCGGTTCACCCGGGCGCTCTCGACGGACCCAAACGCCGTGTCTATGAGCTTGTGGTGCGGCGGTTCATCGCGACCTTCGGGCCGCCCATGGTGGTCGAGTCGACCCGCGCCGACATCGACGCCGGGACGGAGAGCTACTTCGTCCGCGGCTCCGTCGTAGTCGACCCGGGGTTCGCCCGCATCTACACCTACGCCCGCTCTTCCGACGACGAGATCCCGGCGCTTTCCGAGGGTCAGGAACTGGCGATCGACGGCGAGCCGTGGTGGGTGGCCAAGGAGACGCAGCCGCCGCCGCGGATCGGCCAGGGCAAGCTGATCGAGCTGATGGAGGAGCGCGGCCTTGGCACCAAGGCGACGCGGGCCGACATCATCCAAAAGCTCTATGACCGCGGCTACGTCTACAACAACCCGCCCGAACCGTCGGAGACCGGGATCGCGATGTACAAGGCCTTCAAGGAGCACGTGCCGCGCATGGCCACGCCGGAGATGACGGCCGAGCTTGAACGCGATATGGACCTGATTGCCGCGGGCGAGATCTCGAAGGACGAGGTCCTTCGGATCAGCCGCGAGATGCTGCACGGAACGACGACGGATATGCAGGGCCGCACCGAGGATCTCGCCAAGGTGATCTGGGCTGGCATGGACGAGGACAAGTTCCTCGGCGAGTGCCTCGTTTGCAAGGAAGCCGGCCGGGCGCACGAGGACGGCGCGCCGAACCGCCTGCGGGTCATCGACCTCAAGGGCGGCAAGCGCTTCTGGGGTTGCGAGGGCTACAACCGCGACGAACCGGAACACGCCGACTCGTGCCGCAACTCCGGCCCGCTTCCCGGCCGCGGCTACGAACTCTGGCGACTCGAGGAGAGCTGTTCGGTCTGCGACAAGGCGCCGCGCCTGTCGGTCAAGGCTTTCCGTGGCAGGCCCTGGAAGCTTTGCCTGAACGACGACTGCCCGTCGATGATCGAGATGCGCGAAAAGCGCGCCGAGCGCCTGGCTGCGAAGGAAGCGCGTGAGGCGGCGAAGGCTGCTGCTGGCGACGCCAAGCCGGACGCGCCAAAGCCTGCGAAGGGTCGCTCGACCGCGCGTCGCCGCAAGCCGCCCTCCGCCGGCACCGCCCGGACCAAGAAGGCCGGGACCCGAAAGACCTAGCCCCTAGAGCCGGGGCTCGGCCCCAGCGGGCTGAAGCTCCGACGGCTCAACCCGCAAGAGCTTTGCGGGGAAGCTCGGCAGCCACCAGTTCCAGCGGCCCATCAGCGAGATGACCGCCGGAACGATCAGCGCCCGCACCACCGTTGCGTCGAGCAGGATTCCGGCGCCGAGCCCGGTCGCGAACATCTTGATGTCCGTACCTGGACTCGAGGCCATCGCGGTAAACGCCAAAAACAAGATCAGCGCTGCGCTGGTCACGAGTCGGCCGGTGCGGCCGATCCCCTGGATCACCGCCGTCTCGGTTGAGCCCGTGCGGTCGTACTCCTCCCGCATCCGGCTCAGGATGAACACCTCGTAGTCCATCGAGAGGCCGAACAGGAAGGCGAAGATCATCAGCGGCATCCAGGACGGGATCGACCCGGTCGCTTCAATGCCGAAGATCAGCTCGGATCCATACCCGTGCTGCCAGACCAAGACGAGGACGCCCCAGGCTGCAGCGACGCTGATCACGTTCAGAATGATCGCTTTCAGCGGCAAAAGCAGCGAGCGGAAGGCCCGCGCCAACAGGATGAACGTCGTCACCGTGATGAGCGCGATCATCAGCGGAAAGCTGCCGTAGACAGCGTCAATGAAGTCCTCGTTGGCGGCCGGCTGCCCACCAACGCGGACGTCGGGACCGACCCCGTTAGCGGCGGCTCGAACGGCTTCGATCGAGTCCTTGCCCTCGCTTGAGCCCGAGTCAAGTGTGGGTATTGCCTCGACCAGAGCCGTGTCGCCCTGGCGCCACGTGGCGTCGGTTGGAGCGACGGCACCATGGATGCCGTCAACCGCCCCCACGGCGCTGGCGACGTCCTGGGGATCGGTGTCGCCGTCGATCAGGATCTCGTGCGGAAGCAGAGCACCCTCGCCGATCCCCGACTCCTCGAGCGCGATCAGACCGTCCCTTGCTGCGCCGGATTTGGCGATGGTGTCGGCGTCGGTGCTACCCAGCTGCAGATCGGTAGCGGCGAATGCGAGCGCCAGGACAATCGCCATGCCCGCGCCAGCGGCAAGCCAGCGGCGCCGCGAGACGGCTTCCGCCCAGCGGGTCCAGGCGCGGCTGGCCTTGTCGTCGGTGCGACGGTGCGGCCAGTCAAGCCGAGCCCCCGCCTTGGCCAGTACAACCGGCAGCAGGGTGATGGCAACGAGTGTCGAGACCAGCGGGATCAGCATGCCGCCGTAGCCCATCGAGCGCAGGAACGGCAATGGCAACGCGATCAGGGCCAGGAGCCCGATGGCGACTGTGATGCCGCTGAAGATCACGGCGCGACCCGCCGTCTCCATCGCGATCTGGACCGCCTCGTCGCCCGTGTGCCCGTGTGTCCGTTCCTCGCGCCAGCGGGAAACGACGATCAACGAGTAGTCAATCGAGACTCCCAGGCCGAGCAGTGCAATCAGAAACTGGACAATGGGGGAAACCGTCGTCAACTCGGTCAGGCCCAGAAGCAGCAGGAAGGTGGTCATGATCGAAACCACGGCCATCAGGATCGGCACGATCGCCAAGAACGAGGCGAAAACGAACGCCAGTACTGCGAGCGCGCCAGTGCCGCCGATCAACGCTTCAAGCAGGACCCCGGGCCCTTCGTTGTCGGCGCCCGAATCCTCAAACAGCGCGTCGAAGCCGGTCAGCAGCACGGGCTCGCCGGCGACCGTCGCATCGTCAACGACCGCGCTAGCCGCCTTTTCGGCTTTGGGATTCTCGCCGAAGAACGAGTCTGGATCGGGCTGCGGGTAGACGACCGCGAAGGTCGTCTGGCCGTCGGCGGAGACGAAGGTGTCATCGCCGGTCGACGCGTAGGACGCGATGCGGGAGTTGGGGAGCGCCTTGTTCAGCTCGGCATCGAGCTTTTCAAGGTCCGCCAAAACCGCGGGCGAGGAGTCGAGGGAGGTTCCCTCGGGCAGGGTCACGACAGGCAGGAGCGGGACGGTGTCGCCGCCAGTGCCCTGGTAGTTGGCCGCGATCGCAACGTTCGTCTCCCAGCCCTCCTTGTCGGGCACGGAGAATTCGGCTTCCAGCGCATCCGACGCGGGGCCTGAAGCCGCCATGCCCGCGATCGTCAAGAAGATCCAAGCGATTACTACGGTGCGCTTGTGGGCCAGGACCCAGCGAGTCAGTGAAGCCACTCGTTACCTCCGAATAGGACGTTGATCAGAAGCCGACAGTTTGGCAACCCGGTGCTTGCGAATTTGTGAACATTCGCACGTGCGCGGCTCAGATACCGTGACTGGCGATGTTCATCTCCTTCGAAGGCATCGATCGCTCCGGCAAATCAACCCAGGCGGCGCTACTGGCCGCGGCGCTCGGCCCGCAGGCGGTCCTGCTCCGCGAGCCCGGCGGCACTCCCGCCGGTGAGCGAATTCGCGAGCTGATCAAGGATCCGGGCACGGAGCTGGGCCCGACGGCGGAGTTGATGTTGTTCCTTGCCGCTCGTGCGGAGCTGGCGACGAGCGTGATCGCACCGGCGATGGGATCCGGCAGCGACATTGTCTGCGACCGCTACATGGATTCGAGCGTCGCCTATCAGGGCCAGGCGGTGGGCCGGGGTCTGGCCGGTCCCGAAGCTGATTTCGCCGCAGCGTTGGCGGCTGGAATCGAGGCGATTGAGAGCCTGAACGCGACCGTTGTCGGCCCGGCGCTGCCGGACTTGACCCTGCTGATCCGCGTTGACGCGGATCGCGCGGCCGAGCGCGGCCAATCGCGGCTGGCGGCCGGCCTTGCGGATGGGGGTGATCGCTTCGAGGGCCGAGGCCTGGCCTTTCAGCGGGCGGTGGCCGCCGTCTACGACGAGTTGTCGGCGCGCCACCCCGGGCGGATCGCCGTCATCGACGGCGAGGGCGAGCCGGGAGTGGTGCATGAGCGGGTCCTTGCGGCCCTGGAGCGGGCGCGGCGATGACCGCTGCGCTCGAGGTGCCGGCGACCATCGCCGCGGCCACCGACGACCAGCCGGCGGCCCGCCTTGCCCTCGTTGCTGCGCTCGCGACGCCAGGCCATGCCTACCTGTTTTCCGGCCCTCCCGGCTCAGGCAAGCGCCGGGCCGCCCGAGCCTTCGTGGCGGAGCTGATCGCGGCGGGTGCGCCCGATCCCGGGTCGGCGATTCGCCGGGTGCTCGCCGATCCGTCGCCCCACCCCGACCTGGCCTGGCTGCGCCCGGCCGGCGCCCAGCACCTTGTCGAAGAGGTGCGCGAGCGCGTGATCGAGGCGGCGCCCTACCGGCCGTTTGAAGGTGAGCGCCGAGCGTTCGTCCTCGAGGAGGCCGACGCCATGGCCGAGGAGAGCCAGAACGCGCTGCTGAAGACTCTGGAGGAGCCCGCGCCGTTCGCGCACCTGATCCTGATCGCCTCACAGCCCAGCGCCCTGCTCGACACCGTCAGGTCGCGCTGCCAGGAGATCCGCTTTGTGGCGCTCGGCCCGCAGGCGATCGAGGATCGGCTGGCAGGCTCGCACGCGGGTGTTGACGAGCTGACCCTCCGCGCAGCGGCCCGTTTGGCCGGCGGCGATTTGGAGCGCGCGGAACTACTGCTCTCAGACCGGGGGGCCGCCCTGCGCGTCGAGGCCGAGCGACTTGCCCGCGCGATTCGGGCCGGCGAGCTTGCCGACGCGCCGTGGGGCGGGCTCTTGGAGGCGGCCGCGGAGCGTGGCGAGGAGGTCGGCGCGATCGCCAAGGCAAAGGTGGACGCGCTGGCCGACCAGGCCAAGGAGTCGGCTGACCCACGATCGGAGCGGCATCTGCGACGCGATGCCGAGGAAGCTGGCAAGCGGGCAACGCGGCGCGGCCGGACCGACGCGCTCGACACTTCCCTCGCGCTGCTCGGCGCCTGGGTTCGGGATCTGGCGGCCGTCGCCGAGGGCGCCGCAGAGCTCGTGCTGACCGCCGACCGGGCGGTCGAGCTGGGGGCGGATGCGGAAGGGATGGATCCGCGCCGCGCCCGCCGCGCAGCGGAACTCGTGATGGACACCCGTCGCCGCCTGGGCGTGAACGTCAGCGAGGAGCTCGCGCTTGAAGCGCTCTCGTTCCGGCTCGAGTATCTCTTGCGGTAGCCCGGTCGGGTTAGATTGACGGTCACGGTGATCGACCCGATCCACAAGATCTCGCTGCGTGGACACCGGCCGTTCGGGGTTCGCCTCTATCTCGCCATCGCCTTTGCGGGCGTGGCACTGATTACCGCCGGCCTCGCCTTCTTGTTGGTCAACGAGTCGGGCCAGCAACAGGCCGACGAGCGCCTTGACCAGATTGCGGCGGGGCGAACCTTTTCGCTTGCCGACGAGGTTGGCAACGTGCCGGCGACAAGAGCCCAATCGACCCTTGATCTCGCGACCCAGGAGGGCTTTAGCGCCTGGGTGTTTGACGTCAACGGCGATTTCTTGACAACCAGGGTCTCGCAGGGCGTTGCCTTCGCCGATGTCGAGGATGGCGAGTTTGCGCTGAACGAAGCGCTGGACGGTGGCCGCTACTCCAAGGAGCTTCCCGGCGGCAACACAGTCGTTTCCTCGTTCATCACGCGCGGTACCTCCTTTGAGGGCGCCCTCGTCGTCCGAGCCGCTCGGCCGGAGGAGCTGCAAAGCGCGATTGAAGCGGTCCGCGGCGACCGGCTGACGGCGCTCGGCGTTGCGGTGTTGGTTGCGGTGGCGATCTCGTTTCTGATCGCCAGCGCGATCACGTCCCGAATCAAGCGGCTGGCTTCAAGTGCCGCCAAGCTCAGCCAGGGCCAGCTGGACCGCCCCCTGGAGGGAACCGGTGGCCGCGACGAGATCACCGATTTGGGGCAGGCGCTTGAGACCATGCGCGCCGCGCTGCGCCAGACGTTCGACGCGTTGCGCTCTGAGCGCGACCGGCTGTCGGCGATTTTCGACGCGCTCTCAGACGCGGTAATGGTGGTTGGGCCGGAGGGAGCGGTCCGCTTCTCGAACCCGGCCGCCAGGCCACTGATCTATGCCGATGGCAAGGTCGCGGCAACCCTGATCCCCTGGCTGCGGCGGGCGACGCGCGGAGGCTCGGCCGAGCACGACGGTTTGCGAATCGGCGATCGGGTGTACGCGCTCCAGGTGCGCGAGATCCCGGCCGAGGGCGCGGTCCTTGCGGTCGTCCGCGATCGCACCGAGGAGCTCCAGCGCGAGATCGCCGAGCGCGAGTTCGTCTCCAACGCGGCTCACGAGTTGCGCAATCCGATCGCGGGAATCTCAGGCGCCGTTGAGGTCCTGCGATCCGGCGCCAAGGACGACCCCGAAGCGCGTGAGCACTTCCTGCGCCGGCTCGGGCAGGACGTGGAGCGGATCAGCCGGCTGACCGAGTCATTGCTGACCCTGGCGCGGATGGAGGCCGTCGGCGAAGGCGGCAGCGAGGTCATCGACGTCGGGATCGCCGCTGCCGAGGCGGCGGAGGCCGTGACTCCACCCGAAGGCGTTGAGTTCAAGGTCGATCTTGAGCCCGATCTTGCCGCTAGCGGCGACCGTATTCTCCTGCGGCAGGTGCTGATCGGACTCCTTACCAACGCGTTCAAGCACACGCCGGCCCCTGGCGCCGTTACGCTTCGCGCCCATCGCGTTGAAGACAAGGACATCCTGATCGAAGTGACTGACACCGGCAGCGGCATCTCGGCCGAGGAAATCGGCAGGGTCTTCGAGCGGTTTTTCCGTGGCGAGGAGGCGCGCGAGAAGGATGGCTTTGGCCTTGGACTCTCGATCGCCAAGCGCATGGTTGACGTCATGGGCGGCGAGATCGGGGTTGACTCGACACCAGGTGAGGGCAGCGACTTCTGGGTCCGGCTGCCGATCGCCCAACCGGCAGCGACCCCGGTGGCATGAAGCGCAGGATCCTGATCGCCGACGACGAGCCGTCGGTCCGCGAGGCGGTTGGCTACGCGCTCGGCCAGGAGGGCTTCGAGGTGACGATCGCCGAGGATGGCGACGACGCCGACTCAAAGCTCCAGGGCGACATCGAGTTCGATCTGCTGATCCTCGACATCATGATGCCGGGCCGCTCCGGCCTTGATGTCTGCCGCGACGTGCGCTCACGCAGCCCCGTCCCGATCATCCTCCTGACCGCCAAGGACGAGGAAGTTGACAAGGTCGTTGGCCTTGAGGTGGGCGCCGACGATTACGTGACGAAGCCGTTTTCCGTCCGCGAGCTGATCGGGCGCGTCCGCGCCCAGTTGCGCCGCCGCGAGCTTGACCGTCACAGCGTTGACGGCGGTGGCAAGAAGATCGAGGCTGGCGTCGTCACCATCGACCTCTCGCGCCACCAGGTGATCGTTCGCGGCAAGTCGGTCAATTTGACCCGCTCCGAGTTCCAGGTCCTGCGACTTTTGGCCGAGAACCCCGGGCAGGTTTTCAGCCGGCTCGAGATCATGGAGGAACTCTGGCAATCCGAGTTCTCCGGCGACGTCCGCGCCTGCGACGTTCACATCTCCAACCTGCGCCAAAAGGTCGAGGTTGACCCCCAGGATCCCGAACTCGTTGTCACCGTTCGCGGCGTCGGTTACCGCCTTGCGGAGGGCGAGGACGAGTAGATCCCCGGCCCCTAGACTGATCCACCGCGCCGCCGTAGCTCAGTTGGTAGAGCACTTCACTCGTAATGAAGGGGTCAGCGGTTCGAATCCGCTCGGCGGCTCTTAACCGTAGGTCGCCTGCTCAGCTCAAGCGTCGAAGCGCGGAGCGGGCGGCGTTGAAGCCGTTCATTCCGTGGACGCCTGCGCCCGGCGGGGTGGCCGCAGAACAGATATAGACGCCCGGGATCCCGGTGGTATACGGGTCGATTGCAAGCCGGGGCCTGACCGGGATCTGCCACGGGGAGTTGGCGCCGGTCACGATGTCGCCGCCGACGTAGTTCGCGTTGGCTTCCTCGAAGCCAGCGGGGCCGCGAACCGAGATCCCGCGGATTCGATCCCGAACGCCCGGCGCAAAGCGTTCGATCTGGGCGATCACGGCGTCGGTCGCGTCGCCGTCGTAGCCGTTTGGAACGTGGCCGTAGGACCAAATCGGGTGGACGTCGCCGTTTGAGCGCGAGGGGTCGGCGAGGTACTGCTGGGCGACCAGCACGCAGGGGCGGTCCGGCATCCTGCCGCGGTTGACCTCGCGCTCGGCGGCCACCAGCTCCGCAAACGAGCCGACGGCGTGGACCGTGCCGGCCGAGCGGCAGGCCTGGTTCGTCCATGGCACCCCGCCTTCGACGGCGAGATCGACCTTGAAGGCCCCCGGCCCATGTCGGTAGCGGCGGTAGGCGCGGGCGACGTGGCTCGGCAGGCGATCCCCCGCGATCGTGGCCATGGCGCCCGGCGCGACGTCGAAGAAGTAGGCGTCGGCTCGGTCAAGTTCGTCCAGCGATGTGACCGCTCGTCCCGTCTCGATCTTGCCGCCGTGCTCGGCGAGAACCGACGCGAGTGCCCCCGTGATCGCCTGCGAGCCTCCCTTTGCAACGGCCCAGCCGAACCTGTGCCCGGCGGCGATCAGCGCAACCCCGATTGCCGAGCCCAGGGGCAGGTGGAGCGGGCTGAGCGCGTGGGCGGCGGCCCCGCCAAACAGGGCCCGCGCCTGGGGTGTCGCGAACCGCCGCGCCAAGAGCGTTGCTGGGAGGCCGGCGCGCAGGCCGAACCGGGCCAAGTGGACCGGGTGCCGGGGCAGATGCAAGAGCGGCCGCATCATGTCGTCGTTCAGGGTCTCGATGGCTGCTGCGGGTGGGCCGAAGACGCCGCTCCAGCGCGTGCCGTCAACGCCGAGCCCGGCTGCCGTTTCGTCGATGGATTGGTAGAGGACCCCGGCGCTGCCGTCGTCGAGCGGATGGGCCAGATCAACATCGGGCCAGCACCACTCGAGCCCGTGGCGTTCGAGATCGAGCGAATTCAAAAACGGGGAGCCAACCGCCATTGGGTGCACCGCTGAGCACTCATCGTGGAGGACGCCCGGCAGGGTGAGCTCGCTCGTGCGGGTGCCGCCACCGATCCGATCGGCGGCCTCAAGCACGGTGACGCCCACGCCTGCCCGAGCGAGCTCGACCGCGCAGGCCAGGCCGTTCGGCCCGGATCCGACAACGATTGCGTCGGTCATCGGCGCAACCTCATGCGGGGGCCAGGCCGGGCCCGCCCGTTACCTCGACCGGAAACTCCCAGGAGCCGTCGAGCCAGGGACCGCGGGCGATCATGTCGGCGACGGCCACGTAGCCCTCCTCGACGAGGCCGCTCGCGGCGTCGTAGATTCGGTAGCGCTGGCGCCGGTCCCCGACCGGCTGCGACTCGAGCGCGATCACGCGCACCTCGCCCGGCGCGAAAGCGCAGCGCTCCTGCACAGCTTCGAGCAGCTGCCGCTGGTGCAGGTGGCCGTCGCCGAAGTTCCACCCGTTCAGGACGCCGCTGATCAGCTCGCCCTCGCGCACGTGGTAGGCCTCGACGTCGGCGACCGCCCGGGGCAGCAGCCCGTTAAGTGCGCGCCCGTGCGAGTGCATGGCGCGGAAGGCGAGGCCCTTGGCGAGGAAGAGCTCAGCGGTTTCGCGGTCATAGACGGCGGCGAGTTGTTCGACGACGATCCGGGCCGGCTTTTGGATCGTCTCGTCGAGTTTGCGCTCGGCCTCCGTCTCCTTCTTGAAGAGCCACTGGCTCGTGGACCAGTTGCCCGCGTAGTAGCGCATCGCCGGCAAGAACGAGACCAGATCCGGCCGGAGGTTGCCGAGCACCGGGATCCCAACGCCGATCACGGCCAGGACGCCAATTAGGAGCGGATCGTCGAGCGTCGAGAGCGGAACCGACCCGTACTCGCCGAACAGGAAGAGGATCCCGAAGATCATGAAGAGGTTCCACTCAAGCGGCACCGCCAGCGGGAACGTGGACGTGATGTGGACGTGGAAGATCACCATCCCGACAACCGCGATCGTCCCGATCGTGCCGCCGCTTGAGAGCAGAAGCAAGAGCGGAAGGCTGAACTCCATCACGGTGCCGCTGTGGGCCGCGAAGGCGGCGCGGGCCGACGGCCGCAGATCGCTGGGATGGTCCACGTAGAGCTTTGCCTTGGCCCGGCGCGAGCGGTTCCACGGCGTGTTGGAAATCATCACGGAGACGACGTAGGGGAAGTGGCGGTTCAGCTTCGAAGACGCCGCGCCCCACCAGATGCAAAGGAAGACGATCTGCGCGGCGACGATCAGGTTCGAGATTGGAAACATGAAGACCAGGAGCAGGAAGCCGTAGATCTCTGGCCGGGCGGCAAGGAACGAGACCTTGTCGCGCAACCCGAGCAACCCGAGCAGGCCCAGCAAAACCGCGATCGCCGCCGGGTCGAGGCGGCGAATCTCGGCGCCGCCGGCAGACTCGCCGTTGGCCGCGAGCAGATAGACCGCGGCTCCGAGGACTCCGGCGTAGAGAGCGACGTCGATCAGCGTGCGCTTCGTCCCTGCCGTCATCGGCACCCTGGTCGGCCAGGGCGGCAGGCGCATGGTCCCCGGTCGCAGCCAGTAGAGGATGCCGCCGATCATCGGCTGGAAGCGGAAGGTCAGCGGCATCGAGCCGCAGCCCAAACCGATCAGCTCCCAGGCAAGCGTCCAAACCGCAAGCTTTTGAAAGACGACTGGCTGGTTCCACCAGCTTCCGAAGTCGCCAAGGCCCCCCAGGCCGGGGGTCGTCGAGATCACGAGCGCCGCGCCGACCGAGAAGACCACGAGTTTCACGATGTAGAGCAGGTAGATCACATACGGCGTTCCGAAGCCGTTGATCGCCCAGTCTTGGGCAAGCGGTTTGATCCGCTCCAGATGTGGCAGCGACCGCCACTGCTCGACGTCGACCGGGGGCGGCGCTGGATTGATGAATCCCATTCGCGTCTCCCGGCCGCTACTCGGCCTCGCCCGGCTCCGCCTCGATCGCGCCGCGCTTCTCAAGGCTTTCCAGCAGGCTGATCGTGTGCGGGATCGAGCGCACTACTTCGCTTGGCGACTCCAGCTCCCGAGCCGTCAGCTGGGCAGGCCGGGCGGGGATCGCGATCGGAGCCAGGAGCGGGTTCACCGCTCGCAACTCTAGAGTTTCCGGTCGTGTCAGGCGAAAACCCATCGATCTCCGTGATCGTCGTCGCCTTTCGGCATGGCGAGTCGATCCGGCCGGCGCTCGCTGCGGTTGCGGCCCAGCTCGGCGCCGCGGATGAGCTGATCGTCGTTGACAACGCTTCGGGTGACGAAACCGCCGAGGTGATTGCGGACGCCGTTCCGACAGCACGGCTGATCCGCAATTCAGAAAACCAAGGCTTTCCGGCCGCCTGCAACCTGGGCGCTTCGGAGGCCACCGGCGACGCGCTGGTCTTCTTGAACCCTGACGCGGTGGTGGCCGTCGGCTGGCGCGAGGCGATCGTGCGGCCCATCGCCGAGCGGCCGGAATGGGCCGCCTGGCAGGCACTCGTGACGGCGGCGGGGGGGACGATCGTCAACACTCGGGGCGGAATCGTCCACTTCACTGGGATCGCCTGGGCGGGCGGGGCCGGGGACGCGCTGCTTGAGGCGGAACTCGATGGCGCAGTCGGGTTTGCCTCCGGCGCCTGTCTGGCGATCCGGCGCGAGCGCTTCACCGCCGCCTCAGGGTTTGCCGGTGAGTTCTTCCTCTACCACGAGGATGTTGACCTGTCGCTCCGCCTGCGCCTGGCGGGCGCCGAAGTTGGGGTGGCGTCGGCGGCCCGGGTCGATCACGACTACGAGTTCGACAAGGGCAAGGAGAAGTGGCGATATCTGGAGCGAAACCGCTGGGCGACCCTGATTCGGGTCTACCCCGCCTGGCTCTTGGTCTTGGTGGCGCCAGCCCTAATCGCCACCGAGCTGGCGCTGGTTGTCGTGGCGATCGCCGGCGGCTGGATCGGCCAGAAGCTCCGCGCTTGGGGCGACACGCTCGCAGCGATCCCCCGACTCATCTCCGAGCGGCGCGCGATTCAAGCCGGCCGGGCGATTTCGACGGGGGCGTTTGCAACGTCGCTGGTCGCCGACCTGACGACCCCATACCTCGGACGCGCCTCGCGCTCAAGACTGCTGGGAGCGATCCTCCGCGGCTATTGGCGAGCGGTCCTCTGGCTCCTGCGCGCCTAGCTCCTGTTCGAGGCGCGCAACCTCCTGGGCCAGGATCTTGGTCTCCTCGCTCAGGCGGGATGAGGCGACCGAGAAGTTGAGGAGCAAAAGAAAGCCAAGCGCGAAGGCGAGCAGGAAGATCGCGTTTGCGGGCTCCTGGATTCCCATCGTGTCCGCGATCACCTCAAGGCCCCCCGTCCAGATCGAGAGGACGAGGAGGGCCAATCCGGCGCCCATCCAGAGGATCGCGTAGCGCTCAGCCAGGCGTCGCCGGCGGACCAGTTCAAGGATGAAAAGGAAGATCCCGAATGTTGCGATCAGCGCGATCACCTGCGCCTTGCCCGATATCCCCGAATCCCCGTCGGTGGAGGCCGTCTCCTCGCTGGGCTGCTGCGGCGTGCCGATCGTCAGCTCCTCGACCGTCACGCCGGGGTCGGCCAACGCCTCGCCGCCGCCGGCCGGGATCAAGATTGTCTGCTCGGCGCCCGCTCCGCGCAGGGTTAGATCCTTTTCCTCGAGCGCCTGGCCTTCGGTCAGGACGAACTCGCCGGCCGGGATCACGATCACGTCGCCGGGTGCGGCCAAGAGAATGGCCTCGCCAAGGGAGGGTGGCCCCGGGGCGACCGTAATCGTCGCCGCCGAGGCGGGCTGGGCGCCAACGCAAAACGTTGCAAGAACCGCCAGCGCACCGATGTGGACCCGTGTCATCGCCTCGACTCCTCGGCCAGCGCGGTCAGCTCACCGGTATCGGGCGGAGGGCCGACGCCGAGGCCCACGGCGCCCTGGGCCTCGATCGGCGTGGGGCGGCGGCGCAGGAGGCCGATAAAGATCGCCAGCAGGACCTTCACCATGTAGTAGGCGCTCTGCGGGTAGTTGATCGAGCTGCGCCCGTACCCGCGCTGGTTCATCTCGACGTGCACCTCGTGCAGGCGCAGGCGGTGGGCGTGGAGCATCAGGATCGCCTCAACCTCGGGATAGTCGTGGGGATAGTCGCGGGCGAAGAGCTCAATCCCACGCCGGTTGGCCATTCGGAACCCGGACGTCGGATCGGTGACCCGCTGTCGGGTCAAAGTCGTCAGCACGACGGCAAAGATCAGGTTGCCAAGCCGCCGGCCGATCGGAACCTTGTAGCCGGGCTCGCCCAAAAACCGGCTGCCCGTGACCATGTCGGCCTCAGGGCCTTCGGTCTCAAGCTTTGCCAGCAGGTCGTGGATGTGACTGGGCTTGTGCTGGCCGTCGCCGTCGATTTGGACCGCGACATCGTAGCCGTGGCGCAGCGCGTAGCGGTAGCCCGACTGCATCGCCCCGCCGATGCCCAGGTTGAACGGGTGGGCGATGACCACCGCGCCCTGGGCGCGGGCGTGGGCCGCCGTGGTGTCGGTCGAACCGTCATCGATCACGACGACGTCGAAATCAGGCGCATGGCGGCGAATGTCGCGCACGACCCGGCCGACCATGCCGGCCTCGTTTAGGGCCGGGACGATTGCGATCTTGCGCAGCCCTCGGGCTGCCGGTTTGGTCTCAGTTGCTGACATCGGCTGGGCCGAAGCGTAGAGCGATCAGCTATGCGCCCTCGGCCTTGTCTTGCGTCTTTGGGCCGGAGGCTGCGGGCAGCGCGATCAGCCCGTCGGTCTCACCGGCGAGCAACCGCAGGACGACGAGGTGCTGCGCGTGGGAGGCGCCAACCTGCGCCGCGGTGCGAAAGAGGTCCCCGGACTTGAACTCTGTGGTCTCCGTCTCGTAGGCGGCAACCAGGTCCGACTCAAGGCCGATCAAAAACCGGATCAGCACCGCTTCGGCGGCGTCCGGCTTGAAGGCTTCTAGCGCCGAGAAGTCGGCCTGATCGCCTTGGACCTCCGGTGGATCCACCCCAAGCGAGTCAAGCGCCTTCGCGAGCGCAGCGGCGTGTTCGGCGTTTTGGCGGCTGATGTTCTCGAGTGCCCGTTTCGTCGCGTTGCCAAGCTTGGCCTCCTCGGCAGCGAGGCTTGGTGCCAGCGCGGCGGCGCGCTCCAGCGCGATCAGACGCTCGAGGGCGTCGGTCTCTGCATCGGCCTGGGCGAGGGCGACTTCGGCGCCCAAAAGCGATGCCGGCAGGACGGTCGCGCCCGCGGCGAGGGCGCCACGGCCGACCAGGGTGCGCCGGCTGATCGCGTTCACTTCGCCTTCTCCCTGGCCCGGCTCGGGCCCATCACGAACGCGTCTGGAGACGCATCCTCGCCAAGCACGTCGCGCAGAACCGCAAGCGCTGCCGCGTCTTCGCTGATCGCGCGGTGGACGGCCACGCGGTAGGGGTCGCTCGTCAGCTCCCCGATTGCGGCCAGCGCCACCGCAATCGATTCCTCGACCTGGCGGGCCGCGCCCTCGGTCGGGCTCTCGGCAGTAACCAATGCCGCAGGCTCGTCGGTGGGCACTTCATCGAGTTCTGTGATGTAGGCGCCGAGCGCCGCGACCGAGTCGCGGCGGAGCGCTTCAAGCTCAGGCAGGATCGTCGCCGCGGGCTGCGGCGCGCTGTTCGCCGTCGGCTCGATCGCCGCCAGAACCGCGAGTTGGCCAGCAAGGACCTCGTCCAACAGTTGGGCCTCGCGGGCGGGCGAGCTGACGTCGTCATCGTCGCTGCGTTCGCAGGCCGCAAGCGCCAGCGGTGCCCCGGCGGCGAGCGTCGCCGACGATGCGACCAAAAGCCGGCGCCGCGTGATGGGATTGGGCGTGGGGAAGTCGCTCACCTGGCCTGGGAACTTACCGGCCCGGCATCATTCGCCGCCGCGTGTTGAACTAGGGCCCGTGGCGCAAAGATTCGAGAGCATCGACGAGCTGGGCCGCGGCGTCGTCGCCTGCCGCACATGCCCGCGCTTGGTCGAGTGGCGCGAGGGCGTCGCCGCCGATCCCCCGCCACGCCACGCGGGAGATCATTACTGGGCTCGACCGGTCCCCGGGTTCGGTGATCCCGACGCCCACATCGTGATCGTCGGCCTGGCGCCCGCTGCCCACGGCGCCAATCGAACGGGCCGGATGTTCACGGGTGATCGCTCCGGCGAGTGGCTCTACCGCGCCTTGTTTGATGCGGGCCTCTCCAGCCAGCCCGAAAGCGTCGGGCGCGACGACGGGATGCGGCTCGTCGATGCCTACATCACGGCCGTCGTGCGTTGCGCGCCACCCGCAAACAAGCCCGCGACGGACGAGCGCGACCGGTGCCTGACCTACCTCGTGCGCGAGCTCGAGCTGCTCGCCCACGCCCGGGTAATCGTCTGCCTTGGCGCCTTTGCGTGGGATGGCGCGCTGCGGGCGCTTGTGGCGGGAGGTCACGCGGTTGCCCGGCCGAAACCCCGGTTCACCCACCTCTCAGAAACCGAGGTTGGCCCGTACAGCCTGCTGGGTTCGTTTCACCCGAGCCAGCAAAACACGTTCACCGGCAAGCTCACGCGCCCGATGCTGGACGCGGTGTTTGCGCGGGCCGGGGCGCTCGCGCGGTAGCGGCTAGCCGACTCGGCGCACGCGCTCGCAGCTTCGCGCCGCCCTGTCGCGGCCACCGCTGCCGCCGTCGCACAGTCGGCGCGGCCAACCGGCCGCTTGCCGGCTCGGACAGTCCTGCCTCCGCCGGAATCCGGCTAAAGGCCGGCGGGCACGCGGTCTGGGCGGGATAGCCCCTCTTCAAGTGCGGCCTCGGAAACCGCGCGCGCAACCTCGGCGTGGACGGCCGGGTCGAGCGCGTCGGGGACAAGCTCCGCTTCCTTTGTCAGCCCGGCGATCGCATGGGCTGCAGCGAGCTTCATCTGGGTCGAGATCCGGTCGGCGCCCACCATCAGGGCGCCGCGGAAGATGCCGGGGTAGCCAAGCACGTTGTTGACGCTGGCGCCGTCGGCCGCAAACGCCGCCCCCGCCGCCAGCGCGGCTGTCGGGGTGATCTCTGGATCCGGGTTTGTCAGCGCGAAGACGACTTGGCCGGACTGCACCATTTCGGCATCGATCAGCCCCGGGCGACCGGTGGTTGCGACGACGATCCGCGCTTCCGCCATCACCTCCTCGAACCCTCGCGGCTCGATCCCGCTCGCCCGCGCCCGCTCGTGTGAGCCCTCGTCCGGATCGGACGCGATCACCCTGGCGGCGCCGGCCTCGACCATCAGCGAAGCGATGCCCAGGCCCGCGGCGCCAAGCCCAATCTGGCCAACGGTTGAGTCGGCCAGATCGATTCCGACCTGCTCACAGGCGGCAAGCGTCGCCGCCAGCGTTGCGACGGCGGTGCCATGGACGTCGTCGTGCATGACCGGGATGTCCAGGGACTCGATCAGGCGCGACTCGATCGCAAAGCACTCCGGGACCTTGATGTCCTCGAGGTGGATCGCGCCGAATCCCGGGGCGATCCGCTCCACGGTCTCGATGAACTCGTCGGCATCTTCGGTGTCGATCAGGATCGGCATCGCCGAAATCCCCGCCATCTGGCGGTAAAAGAGCGCCTTGCCCTCCATCACCGGCATCGACGCGACGGCGCCGATGTTGCCGAGTCCAAGCACGCGGGTGCCGTTCGTGCAGATCGCGACGGTGCGGCCGATCATCGTCAGCCGGTTGGCGAGCTCCGGCGCCTCGGCGATCGCGGTGCAGACCCGGGCGACACCCGGGGTGTAGATGTCGCGCGCCTGCTGGAGCGTGGTGACGGGGTTGCGGACCTCGATCGCGAGCTTGCCGCCTTCGTGGGCCAGCACCGCCCTGTCGAGAAAGGTGATCACGCTGACCCCGTCAAGGGCCTCCAGATCGGCGGCAACCTGGACGGCCTGCTCGTGATTTCGAACCTCGACCGAGATCTCGCGGATCGAGCGATCGCGGCCGACCTGCACCGTGACAACATCGCCGATCAGACCGCTGGCGTCAGCGATCGTCTGGCAGACGCGCGCGAGCTGTCCGGGGACGTGCGGCTGCTCAAGCCGGTAGACGTAGTCGACTGCCATCCCCGGCGATCGTAATGCCGATTGGACCCTCGCGCATCGCTCGCTGCACCGGTACCGGAAGGTGCCGGCGGCAGGGACGTTGCGACGCAATCCCTATCGTGGGCCTGCGATGTTCCCGCTGAACGTGCCGAACGCCCTGACGATGCTGCGGATCGTCGCAGTCCCGGTCGTCGTCGTCGCGCTTCTTGAGGAGAGCCCGCAGGGCGATGTGATCGCCGCCGCCGTATTCGCCCTCGCCGCGTTGACCGACGGTCTCGACGGCTACATCGCCAGGCGCCGGCAGGAGATCACGACCTTCGGCAAGCTGATGGACCCGTTGGCGGACAAGCTCTTGATCACGGCGGCACTCGTCTCACTCGTCTCGCTCAACAGGCTCGCGGCCTGGGTCGCGATGGTGATCATCGCCCGCGAGTTCGCCGTTACCGGGCTGCGGTCCATCGCCGCTGAACGCGGGGCGGTGATCTCGGCGAGCTGGCTTGGCAAGGTCAAGACCGGGCTTCAGGTGCTGGCGATCTTCGCCCTGATCGCCTTCGAACCCACGCCGCTTTGGGTCGATCTCACGGTGTACGCCGCGGTGGCGATGACCGTGATCTCGGGCGCTGATTACTTCTTTGGCCTGCGCCGCCACATGGACCAGGCACAAGAACCACGGGGCGTTGAGCGCGCTTAGGTCCCGCTAGCCGGCGGGCTGTTCGAGCCACTCGCGCTTGGTCATGTGCCGGCGCGAATGCTCTCCGGTCGCGATCTCGTCGACAACCTCGGCGATCAGGCCGGAGCGCTCGGCGACGACCGTGTGGCGATGGATCGTCTCCAGGTTCTCCTGGCGGGCGTGCAGGAAGCCGCCATCGCGAAGCTGGGGGTATGCGTCGGTCACTCGACGCACCATCTCGCGCACAACGTCCTCGACAAAACGCGGGTTGCGGTGCGCCTTCTCGACGACCGCCGCCTCGTCGCTTCGCTTCATCAGCTCGTAGATCTCTGACGACATCGATTGCTCGACGATGTGCAGCAGGTCGGGTGCGTCGATCTCGACCGTGCTGCCCTCCGGCTGGCCGAGGTGGAGCTCCCCGATCCCGCGCTGGTTGTGGGTGGCGACGGGCACTGCGTCGAATATCCGCTCGATCTCTGACGGCTCGAAGCCGTCGGCCTCAAGCCGCTCGCGCGCGCGAGCGGTCAGCTCTTCCTGCGCGCAGGGGCATGCGGTCATCCCGTGGGCCTCGACGCCGGTCATGGTCCGGGTGCCGCGTTCAGATGCCACCGCGATCCCGTGCAGCTTGTAGATCTCCTGGCTGGGGATCCCTGATTCGGGTGCTTTCACGGTTTCCGGGTAGCGCGCCTCGATGCGGACCTCTGCCCGCAGCCCGTCCTGGCGTTCGCGAACCTGTTCGGCAACTCCCGCGGCAAGCTCCTCGGCGCGCATGCTCTCGCTCTCCACGGCTGCACCGATCGCCTCGTTCACGATCTCCTCAAAGCGCGACATGTGCACGCCCGCCTGGCGTGGATTCAGGTCCACGAAGCACTCGAGTTCGGCAAAGAAGAGCTTTCCGCCGACGTGGATCACCTTTTCGACGCCGCGGACGCCGACCCTGGTCAGGCTTACCTCCGTGCGTGGCTTGCCAGCCTGGACGTCGCGGGGGCCAGGCACAAGCACCGGACTGCGTTCGCTCATCAGGTCAGGGTAGCTTGGAGAGGCATATACTTCACCGCGTTCACGGGCCTATTGGAGGAGAGGACCGGGGTCTAGGTGGCAGAGAAGGCACAGGGGTTGCTGACTGAGGAGGGCGTTGAGGAATCCGCATCAAATGGCGCGGGGCCCGATGTCGCGGTGGCAGCCCTCGCAGATTCGGACGAGCTCGGCGGGTTGATCGCTCAGGGCCGCGAGCGGGGCTATCTGACCTTTGAGGAGATCTCGGGGACGCTCGAGGAGGTCGATGTCACCAAGGAACAGGTCCAAGACCTGCACGCTTACCTGATCGAACACGGGGTGGACGTGATCGCGGCTGACGGCGTCAGCGCCTTCAAAGAGGCGAAGGGCGAGTCGAACGGCGCGCAGAGCAAGCGACCGGAGCTCGATCTGACGGTCGAGCCCAGCCTTGATTCGCTGCGCCTTTACCTGCGCTCGATCGGACGGGTCGAGCTGTTGACGGCTGATCAGGAGATCAGCCTCGCGAAGCGAATCGAGCGCGGCGACATGGTTGCCAAGCAGCACATGGTCGAGGCCAATTTGCGGCTCGTCGTCTCGATCGCCAAGGGCTATTTGGGTCGAGGCCTGGGATTTCTCGATCTGATCCAGGAGGGTTCGCTTGGCCTGATCAGGGCCGTCGAGAAGTTCGACTACCGCCGTGGCTACAAGTTCTCCACCTATGCGACGTGGTGGATCCGGCAGGCGGTGACCCGTGCGATCGCCGATAAGGCGCGAACGATCCGGATCCCCGTGCACATGGTCGAAAAGCTGAACCGGGTCACCTTTGTGGAGCGCCAGCTCGTGCAGCGGCTCGGTCGCGAGCCGGAGCCGGCCGAAATCGCGGCCGAGCTCGAGATCACCGTGCGCGATGTGCGCGAGATTCTGCGCGTCGCCCAGAGCCCCGTTTCGCTCGAAAAACCGGTCGGCGACGAGGACGAGTCGGAGCTCGGCGATTTCGTGGCCGACGACTCGGCGGTAAGCCCGTTTGAGATCGCAACGGAGAATCTTCAGCGTGAAGACGTGCAGCGCGCCCTTGACGCGCTGCCCGATCGCGAGCGCCAGGTGATTGAGCTGCGCTATGGCCTGCGCGGGAGAGAACCGCTGACCCTGGAGGAAGTCGGGCGGGCGTTTGGCGTCACCAGGGAGCGAATTCGCCAGCTTGAGAACAACACTTTGCGCAAGCTGAAGGCTCTGCCGGAAGCGCAGCGACTGCGAGAAGTCAACTGAACTGACGACCGCTTGGATCAGCCCGGCACTCTCTAGACTCCAGCGCCCCTGAACGGGGGGAGCGCCGGAGTTGGAGAGCCGGGCCGGTCTGTAAAATCGGTGCCCTAGCGCTGAGTGAGTTCGATTCTCACCTCCCCCACTTACACCCCCCGCTATCGAACGCCGAACGCGTCGCGAGATCGCGATTTGCGAACGCGTTCATGGTCGTATTGACGCCTCGTCCGGGCGCCCGTACCCTGAAAGCGATGCCCGCCTACCCCAAGCACGCTCGCGTCCTCTTTGACGAGTCGCACTCAGAGGCCTGGACGATCCGCGATGAGGTCGCGCAGCGCATGCAGCCCGCGCACCCGGCCGACTCGTCGCTGGCGCTTGCCGCTGCCGCGCTGGCAGCCCACGACTTTGAGGCGGCCGTGCACGCTGAGGGTGCACTTGACGCCGATGCTCTCGCCGGCGCCGACGTCTTGGTGCTCGCCCATCCGTCGGATCCGAAGTGGGAGGCGACGACCGGGTCGGGAACGCCGCGGCTTGGCGCCGAGGAGATCGAGGCGATCGTGGAGTTCGTCGCGGCCGGGGGCGGGCTCATCGTCCTGGGGGAGACCGAACAGGACAAGTACGGCAACAACCTGAACGATTTGCTGGCCCGGTTCGGGATGCGGATCCGCAACGAGACGATTCAGGACTACGAGCACAACCATGGCGCCCCCGCCTGGGTGATCGCCGAGCTCGATCGCAATGGTCCCCTGGACGCCGACTCCGATCCGCTCGTTGGTGTCGAGGCCGCGTGTTTTTACCGCGCGGGATCGCTGGAGTGCCAAAACGGGGCCAGGGTCCTGGCGCGGGCCCACTCGACCGCGTCGCATCCCGGGGCTCCGCTGGCGGCGACGGCCACCCACGGCCGGGGCCGAGTCGTCTGCCTCGCGGATTCCGACCTGTTCGGCGACGACTGCCTGGGCGAGCTTGGCCACGCCCAGCTTTGGCTGAACCTGGCCTACTGGGTTTCGGCGGCGGGCTTTTCTCGTGGCGCCGAGCTGGCCGGGTGCAGCCTGGAGTTCGAGCAGTCGTGGGCACAGCTCAAGGCCGCATGTGAGGAGCTGCGGCTCATGCAGGCCCCCGACGGCTCGATCGCGCCGGGAGCCGACCCGAGCCGCGCTGGGGAGCTGGTGGGCGCGATGGCCGAAGCCGTCGTGGAGCTGCGCCCGCACTTCTCTCACCAGGCCGAGTACATCGACGCGCTTGGCCGCGACCTCGCCGCCTGGGCCGAGAGCGGATTCGGGCCCCCCGATTTCGGCGGTTCGATGGAGGAGTTTCGGCCCGAACGCGACCGCCGCGACGGCGTTCAGCATCTGGTCGTCTTCCCGATGTACAAGCAAAACGCGTCGCGCGACACGTGCTTTGAAGCCTTGATCGTGCGTGTCCCCTGGCCGGATTGGATCGCGGAGATCGAGGCCACCTACGACAACGCCAAGTTCGTCCCGGTCGAGCTCGTCGACTACACGGCGGGGTATGAGAGCGAGTGCGCCGTGCTGTTCCCGGAGACATTCGCGTCGGCAGAGCGGCCCACCGAGTATCACTTCGGTGCGATCTTCTGCGACCGCGAAGCCGAGCGGTTTCGCCGGGTGGGGAGGGCGGCTGCCGAGGCGCTGCGGTTGAATCTGCCCCCCGATGCGGCCGCGCTCTTGGCGTCGCCGGAGATCTCGCGCGACGCGTTCATCCTCTGGGATCTGCTCCACGACCGCACCCACATGCGCGGGGAGCTGCCCTTCGACCCGTTCATGATCCGCCAGCGCAGCCCCTACTGGATGTACTCGCTCGAGGAGCTTCGCTGCGACCTCACCGCGTTTGCCGAGGCGCGAAAGCTCGAACGGGACGGCTTCGCGTTCGCCCGCCACGCTCAGTACGCGATCCTCTTCGACCGGATGTTCCGGTTCCCGTTGACCGGTGATCGCGTGCGCAACTACGACGGGCTCGGTGGTCAGCTGCTGTTCGCCTTCCTTCACAGCGAGCGCTACATCAACTGGAGCGACAGCCGGCTTGAGGTGGATTGGGCTCGCGTCGCCGATGGGGTGGAGGCGCTTCGTGCCCGTATCCAGGACCTCTACCGAACCGGAATCGATCGCTCGAAGCTGGGCCAGTGGACGGCCGCCCACGATCTGGTGTCCGAGTACGTGCCCGCGACCGAGTCGTCGGTTTGGGCCCGCGATCGCCGCACCCTGCCCGAGGTCACCGAGCCCAAGGAGCTCGTTGACCTGGTCCGCGACGACGAGTTCCCGCTCTCGCTCTTTTTCGCCCAGCTCGGCCCACGGGTCGAGCCGGCGCTCGTGCGCCCCGCCCCGGCCATCGCCTACGCTGAGCGCGATGCCTGATCTGGACGGCAAGATCGTCGCGATCGCCGGTGCGACCGGCGGCCTCGGACCAACCGTGGCCGCCCGCCTGGCTGCCGCGGGGGCGACGATCGCCGCAACCGACCTTGACCAGGACCGCCTCGACGCGCTTGGCGAGACGCTCGGCCTGCCGCCGGAGCGCTTCGACGCGCGGGGGGTGGACCTGCTCTCGGAGGAGGCCACGCGCGAGTGGGCCGCGGCTCTTGGCGAGCGCTTCGGCCGGGTGGACGCGCTGCTTCACCTGGTCGGCGGCTGGAAGGGCGGCGAGCCGATCCAAAGCGCGCCGCTTGCCGATTACGAGTGGCTCCACGACCTGCTTGTCAAGACACTCCAGCACGCCACCCGTGCCTTTCACGATCAGCTCGCCCACGAGGGCGGGCGGTTCGTTTTGGTCTCCTCGACCCAGGCCAGGGCGCCTGAGGCCACCAACGCCGCCTACGCCGCGACCAAGGCCGCCGCCGAGACGTGGACGCTGGCGCTGGCGGACTCGCTCGCCGAATCGGGCGCCACCGCGAACATCGTCGTCGTCAACGCGATCCTCACCGAGCAGATGCGCGAGGAGTCGCCCGAGAAGCCGTTTCGGACCTTCACCTCGACCGCCGACATCGCCGAGGCGATCGCCTACCTCTGTTCGGACGCCGCGGCGAAGATGAACGGCGCCCGGATCGAGCTCCACCCCTAGATGAGGAACTTCGCATCCGACAACCACGCCGGCGCCCATCCGGCGGTGCTGGAGGCGCTCGTTGCCGCCAGCGAAGGTCGCGCCGGCGCCTACGGCAACGACGCCTGGACCGCTCGCGTCGAGGAGCTCTTTCGCGTTCACTTCGGCCCCGAGGCACGCGGCTTTCCGGTCTTCAACGGATCGGGAGCAAACGTCGCTGCGATCGATGCGATGACGCGCGGCTTCGAGGCCGTGATCTGCACCGACGTCGCCCACATGAACGTGGACGAGTGCGGCGCGCCGGAGCGGATCGCGGGGGCCAAGCTCTACACCGTCGCCGCAAGCGCCGGCAAGCTCACGGCCGGCGACCTCGGCCGCTGGGAGGCGCGCCGCGGCGACGAGCACCACGCCCAGCAACGAGTTGTCTCAATTACGCAGGCGACCGAGCTCGGCACCGTCTATACGCCCGATGAGACCCGCTCGATCGCCGATCGCGCCCACGAGCTCGGGATGCTCATCCACGTTGACGGCGCCCGGATCGCCAACGCCGCCGCTTCGCTTGACACCTCGCTGGCGGCGCTGACCACCGATTGCGGCGTCGATTGCGTCTCCTTTGGGGCGACGAAGAACGGGTTGGCCTTCGGGGATGCCGTGGTGTTCCTGCGCCCCGAGCTGGCCGACGGATTCGAGTTCGTCCGCAAGCAGCTCGGCCAGCTCGCCTCAAAGATGCGGTTTGTCTCCGCCCAGCTCGAAGCGCTCCTCGCCGGCGACCTCTGGCTCGAAAACGCCCGCCACGCAAACGCGATGGCGCGCAGGCTGGCCGCAGCGGCTGGCGACCTCGCCGGGGTCGAGATCCTCTACCCAGTTGAGGCCAACGCCGTCTTCGCGACCTTGCCCGCCGGGGTGGCGGAGGCGCTGCGATCTGATCTCGAAGGCGACCCGCCGTTCTATATCTGGGACGAGGAGACGGGGGCGGTGCGCTGGATGTGCGCCTGGGACACCGAGCCCGCCGATGTCGATGAGTTCACGGATGCCGTGGCCGCGGCCCGTCGTCGGTAACCTGACGGCCCGCGCCCGGATAGCTCAGTAGGTAGAGCACTTCCATGGTAAGGAAGGGGTCGCCGGTTCGAATCCGGCTCCGGGCTCTAAAGGGCTGCTCGCAACTCAGGTCCCTGCCGGGGTCGAGGCGGTGGAAGCGCGATCGTTGCGCGCCATGTTGAAGCCGCTATCCTGTCGGCACCTCGCGCCTCGGCGCAGAGGTCTTTTTTTCGTACGGACTCATCGACGACGATCTGATCAGGAGAGCAAATGGCTCGCGGAGACGTCCGAATCGCGGTAACCCTCGCTTGCGAGGAGTGCAAGCGACGGAACTACCAGACAAATAAGTCGCGGCGCAACACGCCGGACCGTATCGAGATGCGCAAGTACTGCCGCTGGTGCGGTAACCACACCGCGCACAAGGAAACGCGCTGAGCCTCACGGCTCTAGATAAGTAAGTGGCCAAGTCCAGGGCACAGCGAAAGGCCGAGCAGCGCAGGCGCCAGGCCTTGCAACAGGAGGGTGGCGGCGCCGAAGCGAAGGCCCAGCACGACACGCAGGTGCCGGAATCGGCCGACGTTGTCGAGGCCGAGCTCGCCGAGCGTGGCGCCAACCTGGATGAGCTGAAGGGCGATCCGCAGGCCGCGCCGGCCCCGTCACGCGCCGAGACGGCCCCGGCCCGTTCGCAGCCGTCCGAGGCGACCGATGACAAGCCGAGTCGGCGCGAGCTTCGCCGCATTGAAAAGGAGCGGCGCGAGGCCGCCAAGGCTTCGATCGAGCGGCGCAAGCCGCGCGAAGCGCCGGTCGAGCGCGAGCGCGGCCGGGTCAGCGGCTTTCTGGTCTCCTGCGTCGCTGAGCTTCGTCGCGTGCAGTGGCCGACCCGCGACACCCTGATTCAGGCATCCGCCGTGACCGTAGTCTTCATCGTCGTCGCCGCCACCTATCTGGGCGTGCTCGACGCCGCCTTCAACTGGGCCGTCAACCGGATCATCTAGCCCTTCCGGATCCCCCGACCAATTCCTAAACGAGAGCTGAGAGCCAAAGAGCAATGTTTCGCTGGTACGTAATCAACACTTATTCCGGGCACGAGAAGAAGGTCAAAAACAACCTCGAGCACCGCGTGGAGACGATGGGCGCGAGCCAGCGCGTTCGCCAGATCGTCGTTCCTACCGAGCAGGTGCAGGAGATCAAGGATGGTCAGCGCATCTCGGTCGAAAAGCGCACGATGCCCGGCTACGTCCTGGTCAACATGGAGATGACTGACGACGCCTGGAACCTGGTCAAAAACACTCCGGGCGTGACCGGATTCGTCGGCTCGCGCAACAAGCCGATCCCGCTCTCGCAGCCTGAGGTCGATCGGCTGATGCACCGCGAGACGGCGGAGCGCCCGCGCGCCCAGGCCCAGTTCAAGGTCGGCGAATCGGTCAAGGTCATCTCCGGGGCGATGTCTGACTTCTCGGGCGAGATCGCCGAGATCAACGAGGACGCGCAGCGGCTCAAGATCCTGGTCTCCATCTTCGGACGGGAGACCCCGGTCGAAGTTGGGTACGACCAAGTCAAGAAGGTCGCCTAGTTTCGCGTGGATAGGGCCGCGTCTGTCCCCACGGTCCTTGCCCAGATCACGGACCCCCACATTCGCCTCGACGACGATGGCGCGTCTGCCGCCGCGCTGAGCGCCGCGGTCGCCGCGGTCCTCGATCTCGAAACCTCGGCGGATGCGGTAGTCGTCACCGGCGACCTGGTCAACGACGGCGGCGCGCCGGAATACGCGCTGGTGCAGGAGCTCTTGGCTCCGTTTGAAGTCCCGGTCCACGTCCTCGCGGGCAACCACGACGACCGCGCCATGCTGCGTGCCGTTTTTCCATTGGAGGCCGACGCCGAGCCGGGAGCCCCCTACGACTACTCGGCCTCCGTCGGGGAGATGCTTCTGATCGGCCTCGACAGCACGATTCCGGGCGTGACGGAAGGCGCCCTCGACGAAGCGCAGCTCAGATGGCTATCCGACCGGCTCAAGGCTGCGCCCGACACGACCACCGTGATCGCGATCCACCACCCACCAATCAGAACTGGGAACAAGGCGATCGACTCAATCGGGCTCGCTGGCCTTGACCGCAGCCGCCTCGCCGATCTTCTTGCGCAGCATCCGCAGGTTCGGCGCGTGATCAGCGGGCACGTTCACGCAACAACCTTCGACACACTTGCCGGCTGCCCAGTTGTTGCCTGCGCCGCGACGCGCTTTCAGTTGCCCTTCGCCCTCCCCGGGGGCGACGACCTCGTCTTGGTCGACGAGCCCGGCTCGATGGCGCTTCACGTGCTGACCGGCGGTTCGCTCAAGACTCACGTCCGCGCACTCCCGGGCGCTTCCAGGCAACCTTGACACGGGTGTGTTGGACGATCTAGTCTCGGCCTGTGCTGGGACGTGTTCTGGCAGCTGTGGGCGTCACACTCGGGGTCGCGTGGTGTGTGCCTGCTGGCGCCTCGGCGGACCACCATTTGGTGCAGATTCGCGAGGTCCACGCCGGCGATTCAGGGGTGCCGGACGACGTCGAGTTCGTCGAGCTCCAGATGTACGCCGCCGGGCAGACGCTCTTTGATGACGCAGAAGCCGGCCTCGTCTTTTACGGACCAGCGGGATCGCTCGTCGACGCGATCTCCATCCCCAATGTCGCCAACGGCCAGAACCAGCGGACCGCTTTGATCGGAACGGCGGCCGCGGCTGCGGAGTACGACGTCGCGCTCGATCACACGTACGTGAGCGCTTTTGGGGTGATGAATCCCTCCGCGGGAGCCGTGTGCCTGTACTCCCCTGCCTTCGGCGACATCGATTGCGCCGCGTGGGGGACGGTCTTGGGTGCACCGAGCGGTGCGGGGACGCCTGCCGTGGGGATGGGGAGCGAGCAATCGCTGGAGCGTTCGATCGCGCCTGGCTGCGCCACCCTGCTGGAAGCCGGCGATGACAGCAACGACAGCGCTACGGATTTCGCCCTTCAGACGACGCCGTCGCCGCGCCCCAATTCGGTCGCGCCGACCGAAGGCCCCTGCGCGAATCCCCAGACCACGATCACCAAGCACCCCGCGAACCGCACGGCGAAGCGACGTGCGACTTTCGCCTTCAAGTCGTCGATCAATCCTGCGACGTTTCGCTGCTCACTCGATGGCGGAGCGGCCAAGCCATGCGCCTCGCCGAAGACATACAAGCGGTTGCGGCCCGGCAAGCACACGTTCAAGGTGAGAGCAAACGCCGACGGGCAGACCGACCAGTCGCCCGACGCCTTTACTTGGAAGGTCCGCCAAGACTGAGGCCGCCTGCTGGACGCCTTGTATCCTCGACCGCCGCATGGCCAAGAAAGTCCTCACAATGATCAAGCTGCAGATCCCCGCCGGGGCTGCCAACCCCGCGCCTCCGGTTGGACCCGCGCTCGGTCAGCACGGCGTCGCGATCATGGACTTCTGCAAGGCGTTCAACGCCCAGACGCAGCAGGACTCGGGGACGATCATCCCGGTCGAGATCACCGTCTATGAGGATCGCTCCTTTGAGTTCATCACGAAGACGCCGCCCGCCGCGGTTCTGATCCGCGAGGCGCTCAATATCCCCAAGGGCTCCGGCGAGCCGAACCGAACCAAGGTCGGCCGGATCTCCGCCGCGCAGGTGCGCTCGATCGCCGAGAAGAAGATGCCCGACCTGAACGCCAACGATCTTGACGCGGCTTCGAAGATCATCGCCGGCACCGCCCGGTCGATGGGCGTCGACGTCGAGGGGCAGTAGTCATGGCCCGCACCCGCTCCAAGCGTTTCCGCGCCGCGCTCGGTCTGGTCGATCGCGCGAAGCACTACCCGCCCGCTGAAGCCGTCGCCCTGCTCAAGGAGACCGCGGGCACCAAATTTGACGAGACGGTCGAGCTGCACGTGCGCCTTGGCGTCAACGTCCGCCACGCCGAAGAGCAGCTCCGCGGCACCCTGGCGCTTCCCCACGGCCTTGGCAAGGATGTCGCGATCGTCGTCTTTGCCGAAGGCGACGCCGCCCGCGCCGCTGAGGAGGCTGGCGCCGACCATGTTGGCGGCGCTGACCTCGCGGCCAAGATCGAAGAAGGCTGGACCGACTTTGACGTCGCGATCTCGACCCCGGCGCTGATGGGCCCGGTCGTCTCCAAGCTCGGCCGCGTCCTCGGCCCGCAGGGCAAGATGCCGAACCCGAAGGTTGGCACCGTCACCGACGACGTCGGCAAGGCCGTCGGCGAAGCGAAGTCGGGCAAGGTCGAGTACCGCACCGACCGCCAGGCCGTCATCCACATGGCGATCGGCAAGGCGAGCTTCGAGGAGCGCGCGCTGCTTGAAAACTATGCCGCGGTGATCGACGAGATCGTCCGCGCCAAGCCCGCCTCGGCCAAGGGGCGCTTCCTGATCTCGATCACTTTGGCGACCGCGATGGGCCCTGGAATCCACGTGGACACGGGACTGGTTCGCGAATCCGAGATCCTCGGACGCGACGAGGCCGCCGGCAACGGCGCCGCGCCCGAGTCCGAGTAGCCGCTCCGGCTGTCGAGCAAAGGGCCATCGCTACACTGACGCGCCGAACAACTTTCGCCTGCCGAAGACCACTGGCCGCAGTTTGTAAGTCCAGTTGAGGTGGCGCCCGAGGAACGTCCCCAGGCCCGCCTTTTAGCGCGGGCTTTTTCGTGAGCAAAACGCACCCCCGATTGAGATGAACCGAGACGAGAAAACCGCCGTGGTCGAAGAACTGGCCGGACACCTGTCCGCGGCCCAGGCCGTCTTTGCGGTGGACTACAAGGGGATCAGCGTCACGCAGGCTGCCGAACTGCGCACCAAGCTGCGCGAGTCGGACGCGTCCTTCAAGGTCGTCAAGAACCGCCTCGCCAAGCTGGCGGCGGCGAAGTCCGGGACCGAGTCGCTCGACGAGCTCCTGATCGGCCCGATCGCGCTGACCTTGATCAACGGCGACGCCGTGGTCGTGGCCAAGACGCTGACGAACTTCACCAAGGAGCACGATGTCCTTGAGTACAAGGGCGGGATCATGGATGGCTCCGCGCTCGATGTCGAATCCTTCAACGCGATCGCCAAGCTGCCGGCGCTCGAGGTCCTGCACGGCCAGCTCGTTGGCCTCGCCGCAAGCCCGCTGACCGGCCTGGTCGCGGGGCTCAGCAACATGATTTCCGGACTCGGCCGCCAGCTCGCGCAGATCGCCGAGCAGGGTCTTGTTACCGGTGAGGCGCCGGCCGAAGCGCCCGCTGAGGAGCCAGCTGAAGCGTCCGAAGCTGAGCCCGAGCCTGAACCCGCAGCCGACGGAGCCGAAGGCGAGGCCGAGGCTTCCGACGATGAAACAACTGACGAAACCGAAGAAAACGAGGAGCCGTCTGAGGAACCCGCCCCTGAGGGCGCGGACTCCGAGGAAGCGGATTCCAGCGACGAAACTCCTGAGGAGGACTAAGCAATGTCATCAACTGCTGAATGGATTGAGGAACTGAAGGGAATCTCCGTACTTGAGCTTTCCGAGCGCATTAAGGCGCTTGAGGAGGAGTTCGGGGTTTCCGCAACCGCGGTCGCCGCGGCCGCACCCGCCGCAGGCGGTGGCGCCGGTGGCGCTGAGGCCGAGGAAGAGAGCTCGACCGTTGACGTCATCCTGACCGGCTCTGGCGACAAGAAGGTCCCCGTGATCAAGGCCGTTCGTGCCGCCACCGGACTCGGCCTCAAAGAGGCCAAGGCCCTGGTTGACGATGCGCCCAGCGCCGTCAAGGAAGGCATTGATCGCGACGAGGCCGAGAAGCTGAAGACGGAGATCGAAGAGGCCGGCGGAAGCGCCGAGCTGAAGTAGTTATTGACCGGCCCTTGAAGTTGCCGCACCGCGTGTGGTAACTTCATCGGTCGCGCCGTTTGCCCTTGTTTCTGCGCACAATTTGCGCCGGACCGCCCATATCGACCATCTGAGGAGTCGCCCAGTTGGCCAGAGTTCATGCTGCCCCTGTCACGCGGAGGTCGTTTTCACGACTTCCGGAGCCCTTCGAGGTTCCCCATCTCATCGATATCCAGCGTCGTTCCTTCGCGTCCCTCACGGACACGAAAAAGGGAATGCTGCGGGAGACGATCAACGACATTTCCCCGATCGAGGATTACACGGGGAACTTGGCGATCGTCTTTACGGATTTTGAGTTTGGAGAGCCTGCGCACGATGTCGCCGACTGTCGCGAGAAGGACGTCACCTACTCGCGACCGCTGAACGTCAAGGTCGCCTTCCAAAACCGGGAGACCGGTGAGATTCGCGAGCAGACCGTCTTCATGGGGGACTTCCCGTGGATGACCCCGCGTGGCACCTTCATCATCAACGGCACGGAGCGGGTCGTCGTGACCCAGCTCGTGCGCTCGCCTGGCGCCTACGTGATGGAGCCCAAGGACCGCGAGAAGCAGGTCTTCATCGCCAACCTGATGCCTTCACGCGGATCCTGGCTTGAGCTGGAGATCGATAAGAAGGGCCGCGTCTACGCCCGGATCGACCGCAAGCGCAAGCTGCCGGTCACGGTCCTCCTGCGCGCCATGGGCTTCGAGACGGACGAGGAGATCCTCGCCCTGTTTGACAACTCGGTCTACATGCGGCACACGATCGCCGCCGACACGGAGCCGACGCGGACCACCGACGGCGCCCTGATCGAGCTGTTCAAAAAGCAGCGCCCCGGGGAGCCGCCGTCCGTTGACGCCGCCAAGGCGCTCCTCGAGCAGCTTTTCTTCGATCCCAAGCGCTACGACCTGACCAGGGTCGGCCGCTACAAGCTGAACGCCCGACTCGACCTCGATGTCGACCTCGAGCACCGCACCCTGACCAAGGAAGACATCGTCGCCTTGATCAAGGAGCTCACCAGCCTGCCGCGCCTGCTCGGTGTCTCTGAGGAGATCGACGAGGAGAACCCGATCAAGGACTACGCCGCGGAGGCCGTGACCTACTCGCGCGAGCCGCTCAAGGACCACCTCGACGAGTACGAGCACTTCGGCAACCGCCGCCTGCGCACCGTCGGCGAGCTGATCCAGGACGCGTTCCGGGTCGGCCTCTACCGGATGGAGCGCGTCGTTCGCGAGCGCCTCACCACTGAGGACGCCGACGCGATCACGCCGCAGACGATCATCA
The DNA here is from genome assembly GCA_963701205.1 of uncultured bacterium. GTDB lineage: Bacteria > Actinomycetota > Thermoleophilia > Solirubrobacterales > 70-9 > JALZKA01. The sequence continues at coordinate 1,339,950 of OY969575.1, forward strand.
ACATCCGCCCTGTGGTTGCGGCCATGAAGGAGTTCTTCGGCTCGTCGCAGCTCTCGCAGTTCATGGACCAGACCAACTCGCTGGCCGGCCTGACGCACAGGCGCCGCCTCTCAGCGCTGGGCGCCGGTGGCCTGACCCGCGAGCGCGCACCGATCGAGGTCCGCGACGTGCACCCGACCCATTACGGCCGGATGTGCCCGATCGAGACCCCGGAGGGCCCGAACATCGGCCTGATTGGCTCGCTGTCCTCCTACGCGCAGGTGTCAGAGCACGGTTTTGTCACGACTCCGTACCGCGTCGTCGCGAAGGGCGTCGTCAGCGACGAGATCGTCCATCTCGACGCAACGCAGGAAGAGGAGAAGATCATCGCTCAGGCTTCCGCCGAGGTTGATCCGAAGACCAAGAAGCTCAAGGGCCCATCCGTGTCTTGCCGCGTTGGCGAGGGCGAGGTTGGCCTGATGGATCCCAAGCAGGTTGACCTGATGGACGTCTCGCCGACGCAGATCTGGTCGATCGCGACTGCGCTGATCCCGTTCCTCGAGCACGACGACGCCAACCGCGCCCTGATGGGCTCGAACATGCAGCGCCAAGCGGTGCCGCTGCTCAAGCCCGAGGCGCCGCTGATCGGCACCGGGATGGAGCGCCGCGCTGCGCTTGACACCGGTGACGTCACGATCGCCGAGCACGACGGCGAGGTCAGCTACGTCGATGCCGAGAAGGTGGTCGTTACCCACGGCTCGTCCAAGGACGAGTACGGCCTTGACAAGTTCAGGCGCTCAAACCAGGGAACCCTGATTCACCAGACGCCGATCGTCAATGCCGGCACCAAGGTCAAGGTCGGCGACGCGCTGGCGGACGGTTCATCGACCGCCGGTGGCGAGATCGCGCTGGGCAAGAACTGCCTGGTGGCGTTCATGTCCTGGGAGGGCTACAACTTCGAGGACGCGATCATCCTCTCGCAGCGCCTGGTCAAGGACGACGAGCTCACCTCGATCCATATCGAGGAGTACGAGATCGACGCCCGGACGACCAAGCTCGGCGACGAAGAGATCACCCGCGACATCCCGAATCGCTCCGAGGAATCGCTGCGAAACCTCGACGAGCGCGGCATCGTCCGCGTCGGCGCCGAGGTTGTCTCCGGCGACCTTTTGGTCGGCAAGGTGACGCCTAAGGGCGAGACCGAGCTGACCGCAGAGGAGAAGCTGATCCGCGCGATCTTCAAGGAGAAGGCGCGCGAGGTCCGCGATACCTCGCTCAAGGTTCCGCACGGCGAGGGCGGCGTCGTGATTGACGTCATCACCTTCGACCGCGAGGACGGCGACGATTTGGCGCCCGGCGTCAACAACCTCGTCCGCGTCTTCGTCGCAACCAAGCGCAAGATCGCCGAGGGCGACAAGCTCGCCGGCCGTCACGGCAACAAGGGCGTGATCTCGAAGATCGTGCCCGAAGAGGACATGCCATTCCTGGCCGACGGCACGCCGGTTGACGTGATCTTGAACCCGCTTGGCGTTCCAAGCCGCATGAACATCGGCCAGATCCTCGAGACCCACCTCGGGTGGGCCGCGGCCAACGGCTGGTACGACGACGGATCTGAGGCCTACAAGCAGGCGCAGGAGCGTGACGGTCGCGTCTACGTTGCGACCCCGGTGTTTGACGGGGCGCACGTCGAGGACGTCGATGAGACGCTCGTTCGCTGGCAAGAGGAACACGCCGACCGCGGCATCGACCTCGGCCTCGACAAGTCGAACCCGGTCGGGTCGCAGTCCTCGGGCCGCGCGCAGCTTTATTCCGGGCGCACCGGCGAGCCGTTTGAGGGGCAGGTGACGGTCGGCCAGATGTACATCCTGAAGCTGAACCACCTTGTCGACGACAAGATCCACGCTCGTTCGACCGGCCCTTACTCACTAGTTACCCAGCAGCCGCTGGGCGGCAAGGCGCAGTTCGGTGGCCAGCGCTTCGGCGAGATGGAGGTCTGGGCGCTCGAGGCATACGGCGCGGCTTACACGCTGCAGGAGATGCTGACCGTCAAGTCCGACGACACCGTCGGCCGCGTCAAGGCCTACGAGTCGATCGTCAAGAGCGAGAACATCGCCGAGCCGTCCGTACCGGAGTCGTTCAAGGTCCTCCTCAAGGAGATCCAGGCGCTGTCGCTCGATCCGGTCCTGGTGGCCGAAGAAGGCACGGTTGACCTGGGCGAAGAGGACGACGAACTACTGCGGGCTGCCGAGGAGCTGGGAATTGATCTGTCAGGCGTTCGCGCCGACGGAGCCGGTGACGGCGCAGCCGATGAACAAGAGGAACAGGTCGTCGCCGAGGGCGAAGGCGGGACCAACGGAGCGGCCAAGAAGAAGGCCGAGGAAAAGGCGGGTAAGGAATGAGCATGGACATCAACAATTTCGACGCAATCGAGATCGGTCTCGCCTCGTCCAAGAAGATTCGTGGCTGGAGCCACGGCGAGGTCACCAAGCCCGAGACGATCAACTACCGCACCCTGAAGCCGGAAAAGGACGGCCTTTTCTGCGAGCGAATCTTCGGTCCCACCAAGGACTGGGAGTGCTACTGCGGCAAGTACAAGCGGGTCCGCTACAAGGGCATCGTTTGCGAGCGCTGCGGCGTTGAGGTCACGCGGTCCAAGGTCCGGCGCGAGCGCATGGGGCACATCGACCTCGCCTCGCCCGTTTCCCACATCTGGTTCTTCAAGGGCGTTCCGAGCCGGATCGGCTACCTGATCGATATGGCTCCGAAGGAGCTCGAAAAGGTCCTTTACTTCGCCGCCTCGATCGTCACCAGCGTTGACGACGAAGCCCGCACCAAGGACATGACCAAGCTGGAAAAGGAAGTCCAGAAGGTCCTCGACACCTACAAGGCTGAGCGCGAGCAGCGCACGCAGCAGCTTTCCGAGAGCCTCGAGCGACGTGTCGCCTGGCTCGAGGGCGAGAACGCAAAGGCCGGCTGGGACGGCGAGGACGAAATTTGGGCCGAGAACCTGCCCTTTACGAACCCGAAGAAGCTCGACGAGGCCGAGCGCACGAAGGCGCTCAAGGAGCTTCGCAAGGCAGTCGACTCCGAGATCTCCGACACCGAGGCCTACATCGAGGACGCGATCCTGCGCATGGAGCAGGTCTGGGACACCTTCCAGACGATGAAGGTCAAGGACGTGATCAACGACGAAGGTGTCTTCCGCGAGCTCAAGGAGCGGTTCGGATCCCCGTTCGGCTGGGGCGAGTACTTCACCGGCGGCATGGGGGCGGACTCCGTCCGCGAGCTGCTCGGGCAGGTCGACCTCGAAGCCGACTGCGAAGAGCTTGAGCTGATGATCAACACCTCGAAGGGCCAAAAGCAGGCCCGTGCTGTCAAGCGCTTGAAGGTTGCCTCCTCGTTCAAGAACTCTGACAACAAGCCTGAGTGGATGGTCCTCGACTGCGTGCCCGTGATTCCGCCCGAGCTGCGGCCGATGGTGCAGCTTGACGGTGGCCGGTTCGCCACCTCAGACCTCAACGACCTCTATCGACGCGTGATCAACCGCAACAACCGCCTCAAGCGTCTGCTGGACCTTGGCGCGCCGGAGATCATCGTCAACAACGAGAAGCGGATGCTTCAGGAAGCCGTCGATGCCCTGTTCGACAACGGTCGCCGCGGGCGCCCAGTCACGGGACCCGGCAACCGCGCGCTGAAGTCGCTCTCCGACATGCTCAAGGGCAAGCAGGGCCGGTTCCGTCAGAACCTGCTCGGCAAGCGCGTGGACTACTCCGGCCGCTCCGTGATCGTCTCGGGCCCGAGCCTGCGCCTGCACCAGTGCGGCCTGCCGAAGCTGATGGCGCTTGAGCTGTTCAAGCCCTTCATCATGGCCCGCCTGGTCGAGCGCAAGGCCGTCCAGAACATCAAGGCCGCCAAGAAGATGGTCGACTCGATGGTTCCCGAGGTGTGGGACGTGCTCGAGGAAGTCATCCACGAGCACCCGGTCCTCTTGAACCGCGCGCCGACGCTTCACCGCCTGGGCATTCAGGCTTTCGAGCCGGTACTCGTCGAGGGCAAGGCCATCCAGGTCCACCCGCTGGTCTGTCACGCGTTCAACGCGGACTTCGACGGCGACCAGATGGCTGTGCACGTGCCGCTGTCGGCTGAGGCGCAGGCTGAGGCCCGCGTCCTGATGCTGTCGTCGAACAACATCCTCTCGCCGGCCTCGGGCGCGCCGCTCGCGACCCCGTCGCAGGACATGGTCCTGGGCATCTACTACCTGACCTACTCGCGTGAGGACGTTGAGTCGCTCGATGCGTCGAACCTCAAGCCCCGTCCGCACCCGTTCAGGACGGCACAGGAGGCCGAGCTGGCCTACGAGCGCGGCCTGGTCAAGCTCCAGGACTTTGCGGAGTACCGCCGCACGGGCCATGAGCACTTCCTGACCACCGTCGGGCGGATCATCTTCAACGATCGCGTCGAGCGCGCGCTCGCCGAGGCGCTTGAAGACGAGTGGGATCCGGAGACCTACACCTTCTACAACCGCTCGCTGGTCAAGAAGGAGATCAATGCGATCGTCTACGAGCTGATCGAGCGGTACGGGGCCGGCGCGATCGCGCAGGCCCTTGACGCCTTCAAGGAGCTCGGCTTCCACTTCGCCACCAAGGCCGGGATCACGATCTCGAAGAACGACGTGATTTCGCCGCCATCGAAGGAGAAGATCCTCGAGGGCTACGAGAAGCGCGCCGGCGAGATCCTCGGTGAGTACGAAGAGGGCTACATCACGGCCGACGAGCGCAAGGAGCGCGTCACCGAGCTCTGGAACGCCGCCACCGATGAGGTCGCCGAGGCCATGCAGGACAACCTGGATGAACTCAACCCGATCTTCATGATGGCCAACTCCGGCGCCCGCGGATCGTTCAAGCAGATCCGCCAGCTGGCGGGCATGCGTGGCCTGATGGCCAATCCGAAGGGCGAGATCATCGAGCGCCCGATCAAGGCGAACTTCATGGAGGGCCTGACGGTTCTGGAGTACTTCATCTCCACCCACGGCGCTCGCAAGGGGCTGGCCGACACCGCCCTGCGCACCGCCGACTCCGGGTACCTGACCCGTCGTCTCGTCGACGTCTCGCAGGACGTGATCGTCCGGATCGAGGACTGCAAGACCAAAGACTGCATCGAGATGCCGGTCAAGCTCGAGGACGGCACGATCAACCCGAATCTGATCGGCCGGATGGCCGCCAAGAAGTTTGCGACCAAGCGCGGCCGCCAGCTCCTGAAGCGAAACCAGGAGATCGACAAGCCCGAGTTGGCGGAGATCGTCGAGGCCTTTGGCGAAGAGAAGGGTGCGACGGTTCCCGTTCGCTCAGCCCTCAAGTGCGAGTTCGAGTCCGGCGTGTGCCGACTTTGTTACGGGCGTGCGCTTGCGACCGGCTCGATCGTCGAGATGGGTGACGCCGTCGGAATCATCGCAGCGCAGTCGATCGGCGAGCCCGGAACCCAGCTGACGATGCGCACCTTCCACACCGGTGGCGTGGCCGGCCTGGACATCACCCAGGGCCTGCCCCGCGTCGTTGAGCTGTTCGAAGCGCGCAAGCCCAAGGGACTGGCACAGATGGCTGGCACCGATGGCAAGGTTTCGATCGAGGACTCCGATAAGGCGATCGTGATCACGATCACCGATGCCAAGGGCGAAGAGCTCGACTACAAGCTGCCGCCACGTTCGCGTCTCTACGTCAAGCACGGCGAGCGCGTCGAGGCGGGCACTCAGCTCAACGAGGGCTCCCTGTACCCGGCCGAGATCCTTGAGATCAAGGGCCGCACGGAGACGGAGCAATACATCGTCAAGGAAGTCCAGAAGGTCTACAAGACCCAGGGCGTAGACATCAACGACAAGCACATCGAATTGATCGTGCGTCAGATGATGAAGAAGATCGAGATCGAGACCAAGGGATCGACCGACCTTCTGCCCGGCGCGCTTGAAGACCGGCACAAGTTGGTCAAGACCAACAAGGCAGCCAAGGCCGCTGGCGGTTCACCCGCCAAGGGCAAGGAGCGGATCCTCGGCATCACCAAGGCATCGCTGGCTACCGAGTCATTCCTCTCCGCCGCCTCGTTCCAGGAGACGACGAAGGTGCTCACCGATGCCGCCCTCGAGGGTAAGCGCGATCGCCTGGTTGGCCTCAAGGAGAACGTGATCATCGGCAAGCTGATCCCCGCCGCCACGGGCCTGCGCCACTACCGCTCGCTCGAGATCGAGCCAGTGGAGCCCGCCCAGCGCCCCGACGAGGAGCTCCTCGACGCGGACGAGCTGGCGGCCGAGCTGGGCCTTGGCGAAAACGGCGAGGAATCAGCGAACGTGGAGGGCTTCGGTCCCTCGTTTGCCGAGGAGCTCGAAGAGCTCGCCCACGAGATCGAGGGCGGCGAATCCGGCGCCTCGACCACGGCCAACGGCAGCTAGCTCCGCCTGACCACATATTGCGGACCTGACCAACGCGGCACCGCGGCATGCGGGCGCGCCCACGGCACCGATCAGGCCAGCGGGCCGGCAAATTTCCGCTCGGGCTCCCGTAGGCCAGCACCTCCGCTCACGCCCCATGGCCAGTTCGGCAAGTTCATTGCTCTCGGTGCAAACAGTTGTCGGACCGGCAAATTTCCTGTCGATTGGGGATGTTTTGTTGCCGTGGGTGCAACTTGTTGCGGGGCCGGCAAACGATTTGCCGAAATGGGCAATGGCGTGGTGAGGGGAAGGGGTGCATGCCCTCGCGAATCCACGACGAGGCTCAGCCGAACCGGGGCGGGGAGGGGGCGCCGCGCTCGCCGCCGGCCTTATCGGGATTAGAGATGGGAAGGCACCGCACGAGCTACTACCCGATTCCCGCGCTACGACCCCCAGGCGAGCTCGACTCCCCACTGATGGATGATCGGTCGCGACTGATTGAGCCGCAGCCGGGATGCTTTGACCTCGAGACCTACTCGGCCCAGGTGGGTGGCCGGATCAGGCGCTTGCGCAAGGCCGACGGGCTAACACAGAATCAGTTGGTGCAGGCGGTGAGACACCCGCGAGGGCATCGCTACAGCGTCGGTTTTCTCTCAAGGATCGAGCGAGGATTTGCGAATCCTCCGCTGCACGCCTACATCCTGTTGGCGCAGGCGCTTGCGATTGACACGGGCACGCTCATGGGGCCGGAGCCCGCCGCCGACGAGCCGAGTCAGGACGAGCTGTTGCTACTGGCCGCGCTGCGCGGCGCAGGGCTCGCCCCAGCGGAGGCGCTGGCCCGGCTAGTTGGGGAGCCGTAGGCGGGTCGCGTAGCGCGACTTCCATGATCGGCACCGCCGGGCAGCGGCAGGCAGTCCGGAGCTGGCCCGCCGCGGCGTGGTCCCCGCGGCAACCGCGGCTGGCGACGAAAGCGCCTGAAATGCGGGTCCTCAGCGCCTTGGTCCGGCGCTTCCTCGGGGTCTGTATCGGCGTGGAATGCCCACCAGACGATGTAGAGGAGCATCGCGACAGGGATCTTCAGCACGAACATCAAAAACACAATCGGTACCCATCCGTCCACGGCTTGGAATTCTAACCCGAGTCGGTGAGCGTTTCTTGGGGAAGGCTCTTGGCCCATGCGATCGCGGCCTCGACCTGGGCGTCGATCAGCCCTTCGTCGGAGCGGGTCGGAATCAAGAGGGTTGGCGCCGGGCGCTCGGCGGCCCAGGCGTGACAGCTTTCGTCGAGCGAGTCGTCGATCCACGCAAGCGGTCGCATGCCGGCGTACTCAGCCAGTGCTTCGAGTTTCCAGTGAGCGGTTCCAAACCGTGCGCGGCCACCGAAGGTCAGCGCGGGCAGATCCTCAGCGAGGCCCAGCAGGAGCGGCAAATGGTCGTTTGCGCGTTCCTCCCAGCCGGTGGCCCAGATCAGCTCGTAATGGTCTGTGAGCCTGCGCAGGCGCTCCCCAACGCCGTCGGCGATGCAGTGAGCCATACCATCGATCAGGTGAAACTTGCCGGGGACCTGGTCGATGGGTCCTTCGAAGCCGAACAGGCTTACGACGCCATCCACGTCAACGGCCAAGATCGGCTTCTGGTTTACAGGCGACGCCACCGACCGCAGGCTACCGGGAGCGGATTGGCCTGTTCGCTACCATCCTCGGCCGTGCCATCGACCAATCAGCTGATCCGCAAGGGCCGTAAGACCCCGACCAAGAAGGTCGCGACCCCGGGTCTCAAATCCGGCCAAGGGCGGAAGGCTAGGACCTCTGCGCCCCAGCGTCGTGGTGTGTGTACGCGCGTTTATACAGCCACGCCGAAGAAGCCGAACTCGGCGCTTCGCAAGGTGGCCCGCGTACGGCTGACGAACGGGATGGAAGTCACTTGCTACATCCCGGGCGAGGGCCACAATCTTCAGGAGCACTCCGTCGTGCTCGTGCGTGGCGGCCGGGTCAAGGACCTTCCGGGTGTGCGCTACAAGGTAATTCGCGGCACCCTTGACGCCTCGGGCGTCTCCGATCGCAAGCAGTCGCGGTCGATGTACGGGGTCAAGAAGTAATGGCGCGCCGCAACGCCGCAACCGTGCGTCTGGTCGAGCCGGACGCGCAGCATCGTTCACGGCTGGTTCAGCAGGTCATCAACAAGGTGATGCTGCACGGGAAAAAGTCGACCGCCGAACAGATCGTCTACGACGCGCTTGCGATCGTGGGGGAGCGCTCCGGAAACGACGCCATCGAGGTGCTTGAGGAAGCGATCAAGTCGTTGACGCCGACGCTTGAAGTCAAGTCGCGTCGCGTTGGTGGCGCCACCTACCAGGTCCCCCTTGAGGTTCCGTCGCGGCGCGCCCGCACGTTGGCCGTGCGTTGGTTGGTCAACTTTGCCCGGAACCGCCGCGAGAAGTCGATGCCCGAGCGTCTCGCGAACGAGATTCTCGACGCGATCCAGCAGCAGGGCGGCGCTTGGAAGCGCAAGGACGACATCTTCCGTATGGCGCAGGCCAACAAGGCCTTCGCGCACTACCGCTGGTAGTCCTCGCCGATCGGCGAGGACGCCGGTTGCCCCCTTTGATTTAGCTAGCTCGGCTCGTCCCGCTTCGGGCCGGGACGCAGCTCCGCGAGCTGTTCCGAACTCATGCTCGCGAGGGCGGCTCCGCAAAGCGCCAGCGCCAGCGCTCCGAGCATCTCCAGCCAGAATCCCGCCTGGGGTACCGCCTCGGCGTCGATGAATGACTGGCGACCGTCGTCGAGCGTCCCGATCTGTCCTGCGTCGGGCAGGTCGGTAACCAGGAAGACCAACAGGGCGATCACACCCATCGTGACGACGCCAATCGCCGCCGGCTTGGAGCCGGACCAGACCGTGATCAAGGTGGCAAAGATGGCGAAGCCCGCGATCACGAACATCGCGTTGCCGTGGCGCGAGCGCGCGGTCTGCTCGGACAAGGCTTCGGCGCCGGGAGGCGTGAATTGGAACATCACCATCAGCTCGGATGCGATCAGAACCGCTGCCGCGGCAAGACAGGCCCATGGCAACAGACGCTCGAGCCTGCTCACGGCGCCCATCAGTTGCCCACCTTGGCCGGGCGCAGGCGACGCCTCAGCGCGAGCCGGTGGCCGTCAGACGCGTCGGGGTCAAGCGAGCGAACCAGGACCGGGGCAAGCAGCGCAAGCAGTCCGCCGGAGATCAACTGGACCCAAAAGCCGCTGCGCAGACTGGCCTCGGCACCGGAATAAAGGAGCACGTTCTCGCCCTCGTCGAGGCCCTTTGGCGCGTCAACTACGACGCTGACCACAATCACCGCGAGGCCGATCGGTATCAACAGTCGGGCGGCGGACGGGCGTCCGCGGGCGGCAAGAACGATCGCGGCGACGGCAAGCACGGCAAGGGGCAGCCCGATCCACAGGTGAGCGCTTCCGGCGCTGGCCTCGCCGGCGACGGGCGCGGGCGCGACAAGCTCGACACCGCTGTACTGCGGGGCGCCGATCTGGGTTGCGGAGTAGTCCAGGAACTGCGATACGCCGAGGCCGAGGGCCGCGACGAGAGCGACGGCAACCGTCGCCCGGGCAGGTGTGATTTCGCGCTGGGCGCGCTCGAACCCGGCGACGGCGAGATGCCAAACCGCCTGCAAACGAGGCCAGATGATGAGCCAGGCGCGGAGCACATTCGCACCCGCGAACTCGGCCACTAGCATGAACAGCTCGACCGGGATGCGCACGAGCTCGCGGGCGATGGCGACCAGTTCGGCGCCAACGTCCCGCAGCGCCGGCCCGGGCATCCGGGGGCGCCTAAAAACCGGCTTTCTCAGCCGCATCGGATGCTTTTGGTGGGCTTCATGCCTCTGGTATAGTCATCGGCCGCTCGCGGCCCGGCCCGAACAGGGCCTTTTTTGTGCCCTGATAGCCGTTCCCGCAAGCATTCCTGACCATCTCGGATCGACACTCTTTCATAACCATGGCTAGAAACTTCCCACTCGAAAAGACACGCAACATCGGCATCATGGCGCACATCGACGCCGGTAAGACGACGACGACCGAGCGCATCCTCTATTACACCGGCCGTACACACAAGATGGGCGAGGTCCACGAGGGTGCCGCGGTCATGGATTGGATGGAGCAGGAGCAGGAGCGCGGGATCACGATTACGTCGGCAGCAACCGCCTGCGAGTGGAAGGACCACCGGGTCAACATCATCGACACGCCCGGCCATGTGGACTTCACGGTTGAGGTCGAGCGCTCGCTGCGGGTCCTCGACGGCGCGATCGCGGTGTTCGATTCGGTCGCTGGCGTGGAGCCGCAGTCGGAGACCGTCTGGCGCCAGGCTGACAAGTACGGAGTGCCGCGAATCGCGTTCATCAACAAGATGGATCGCATCGGCGCCGACTTCGAGAAGTCCGTGCAGACGATGAAGGACCGCTTGGGCGCGAACCCGCTGCCGATCCAGCTTCCGATTGGCGCCGAGGACAAGTTTGTGGGCATCATCGATCTGATTGAGAACAAGGCGCTGGTCTGGGAGGACGAGTTGGGCACCGAGTTCGTCTACAAGGACATCCCCGACGAGCTCGCGGATTCCGCCCACGAGGCTCGCACCCACCTGATCGAAGCGTGCGCCGATTACGACGACGAGTTGATGGAGATGTACCTCGACGAGAAAGAGATCCCGCACGAGCGCATCGCCAAGTCGCTGCACCGGGCGACGCTTGACCTCAAGGTGACTCCGGTCCTCTGCGGCTCCGCGTTCAAGAATAAAGGCGTGCAGCCCCTGCTTGACGCGATCGTCGAGCTCCTGCCCTCGCCACTTGAGGTTCCGCCGGTCTCCGGGTTCGTGCCCAACAAGGACGGCTCCGAGGGCGATCAAACCGAACGGTCGGCAGACGATTCCGCTCCGTTCGCAGCGCTCGCCTTCAAGGTGATGGCGGACCCCTTTGTCGGCAAGCTCACGTACTTCCGGGTGTACTCGGGCAAGCTCGATTCGGGCAGCCGGGTCCTGAACGCCACCAAGGGTCGAACCGAGCGGATCGGGCGCCTGTTGATGATGCACGCGAACTCGCGCGAAGACATCGACGAGTGCTACGCGGGCGACATCGTCGCCGGTGTTGGCCTCAAGCAGACCTCGACGGGCGACACCCTTTGCGCGCCTGACGCCGCCGTCGTGCTCGAGCAGATCGAGTTCCCGGAACCGGTCATCGCCGTCGCGATCGAGCCGAAGACGAAGTCGGACCAGGAGAAGCTCGGCGCCGGGCTTGCGCGCCTGGCCGAGGAGGACCCCACTTTCCAGATCGAGACCGACGAGGAGACGAACCAGACCGTGATCCACGGGATGGGCGAGCTCCACCTGGAGGTCCTTGTCGATCGCCTGCTGCGCGAGTTCTCCGTCGAGGCCAACGTGGGCCGGCCCCAGGTTGCCTACCGCGAGACGATCCGTCAGCGCGCGGAGAAGATCGTCGGGCGGTTCGTCCGGCAGACCGGCGGCCGCGGCCAGTTCGGGCACGTCGTGATCAACGTCGAGCCGGCGCCTGAAGAGGGCTTTGATTTCGTGAACAAGATCAAGGGCGGCTCGATTCCCTCGGAGTACATCCCCGCTGTCGAGCAGGGCATCGAGGAAGCGCTTGGTTCCGGGATCAAGGCCGGCTACCCGATGGTTGACGTCCGAGTCGAGCTTGTTGACGGTTCCTACCACGACGTCGACTCGTCGGAGATGGCGTTCAAGATCGCCGGATCGATGGCCGTCCAGGACGCGGCCCGTCGCGCCAAGCCGGTGCTCCTTGAGCCCGTGATGGCGGTTGAGGTGACGACGCCGGAGGATTTCCTGGGCGACGTGATCGGCGATCTTTCGAGGCGCCGCGGCAAGGTCCAGGGACAGGATCAGCGCGGGAACGCGCTCGCCGTGCAGGCCTATGTGCCGCTATCGGAGATGTTCGGATACGCCACCGATCTGCGGTCTTCGACCCAGGGCAGGGCCAATTACTCGATGCAGTTCGAGCGCTACGAAGAGGTCCCCGGCAATATCGCTGAGGAGATCGTGGCAGCCCGTTCAGGCGAGGGCGGGGACGCCTAGCTATATTTTCCGGGTTCGCCCGCAAGGCGCCGGGCCACATGCCTGTGGCCGCGCAAGGGACCCAAGAAACGTAGAACGATCACCAGACGGACTTAAACCAAGACTGAATTAGAAACGGAGAAGGAGCGAGATGGCAAAGGAGAAGTTCGAGCGCGATAAGCCGCACGTGAACGTCGGCACGATTGGTCACATCGACCATGGCAAGACGACGCTGACCGCGGCGATCACCAAGGTGCTCGCCGAGGCACAGGGTGGCGAGGCGAAGAGCTTCGAAGAGATCGACAACGCGCCTGAGGAGAAGGAGCGCGGGATTACGATCGCCACCTCGCACGTCGAGTACCAGACGGAGAACAGGCACTACGCCCACGTGGATTGCCCCGGGCACGCCGACTACGTCAAGAACATGATCACGGGCGCCGCCCAGATGGACGGTGCGATCCTGGTCGTCTCGGCAGCCGACGGACCGATGCCCCAGACCCGCGAGCACATCCTGCTTGCGCGTCAGGTGAACGTTCCGCATGTGGTCGTCTTCCTGAACAAGGTCGACATGGTCGACGACGATGAGCTGATTGAGCTCGTCGAGGAGGAGGTCAAGGACCTGCTCAACGAGTACGACTACCCGGGCGACGACACGCCGATCATCAAGGGCTCGGCGCTGAAGGCGCTCGAGGGCGACGAGGGCGCGGTCAACGCGATTCTCGAGCTGGCCTCGACGCTCGACAGCTACATCCCCGATCCCGTTCGCGAACTCGACAAGCCGTTCCTGATGCCGATCGAGGACATCTTCTCGATCACGGGACGTGGCACCGTTGCCACGGGCCGCATCGAGCAGGGCATCGTCAACACCGGCGACGAGATCGAGATCGTCGGGATCAAGGACTCGACGAAGACGATCGTGACCGGCGTCGAGATGTTCCGCAAGATCCTCGACGAGGGCCAGGCCGGCGACAACGTTGGTTGTCTTTTGCGTGGCACCAAGCGTGAGGAGATCGAGCGTGGCCAGGTGCTCTGCAAGCCGGGTTCGATCAATCCGCACACGAAGTTCAAGGCGGAGGTCTACTGCCTGAAGAAGGAGGAGGGCGGTCGTCACACCCCGTTCTTCTCGGGCTACCGCCCGCAGTTCTACTTCCGGACCACCGACGTGACCGGTATCGCGAACCTCCCCGAGGGAACCGAGATGGTCATGCCAGGTGACAACGTGGAGATGACGATCGAGCTAATTCAGCCGATCGCCATGGACAAGGGCCTGCGCTTCGCGATCCGCGAAGGCGGACGTACCGTGGGCTCGGGAGTCGTTGCAGACGTAATCGAGTAGCGACTCCAGTACGAGGGACCGGCCAGAGCCGGTCCCTCACTTTGTGGCCACGGGGCCGCAAAGAAGCAAGGACATAAAAGATTCGAATCTTGGGGCGGCGCTCCAGCCGAGCGGCGCCCCTATGACGCGAAAGACCGAAAAGAAAGCAGCGAAATGGCGACCCTCGCCACAAACAAGATCCGGATCCGGCTCAAGGCCTACGACCACGACGCGATCGATCGCGCCGCTCGCGAGATCGTGGATACGGCCGAACGCACCGGCGCGTCGGTGTCCGGTCCCGTGCCGCTGCCCACCGAGAAGAACGTCTATTGCGTGATCAAGTCTCCGTTCAAGGACAAGGACTCCCGCGAGCACTTCGAGATCCGCACCCACAAGCGCCTGATCGATATCCACCAGCCCACCCCAAAGACGATCGACTCCCTGCAGCGCCTTGATGCCCTGCCGGCCGGCGTCGACATCGAGATCAAGCTCGGTTAGCGGCGGCGATCAAGTGGCAGCGATCATCGGCAAGAAGGTGGGCATGACCCAGCTTTTCCAGGAGGACGGAAGCGTCGTTGGCGTGACCGTAATCCAGGCCGGTCCCTGCCCTGTCACCGGCGTTCGCGAGCCCGATCGTGACGGCTACGCCGCCGTGCAGCTGGCATTCGACGAAGTTGCCGAGCGCAAGCTGACCAAGGCCGAGGTCGGACACCTGAAGAAGGCCGACGCTCCGCCGATGCGCACCGTCATCGAATTTCGCGACGAGGATCTGGGTGCCGAGGAGGGCCCCAAGATCGGGATGAAGGCAACGGTCGAGCAGTTCGAGCCTGGCCAGAAGGTCAAGGTCGCCGGCATCACCATCGGCAAGGGCTTCCAGGGCACCGTTCGCCGCCACGGTTTTTCGCGTGGGCCCGTCTCGCACGGCTCGCACAACGTTCGCGCCCCGGGCTCGATCGGCGCCAGCGCCTACCCCGCCCGCGTCTTCAAGGGCGTCCGGATGCCGGGCCGGATGGGCGGCAAGCGCGCCACCCAGCGCGGCCTCGAGGTAATCGAGATCGACGCCGAACAGAACTTGCTGATGCTCCGCGGCGCTGTGCCCGGGCCCAAGAACGGGACGATTGAGGTGCGTAGCGATGGCTAGCCCCAAGGCCCCAACGCTCGGCAAGCAGGCGAAGTCCGACTTGCCCGCCAGCCTCTTTACGGAAAGCTTCCACGAGTCGCTCGTTCACGACACCGCGCGCGCCGAGGCGAACGCCCGCCGCCGCGGAACGGCTTCGAGCCTTGGGCGTGGCGAGGTCTCGATGACCGGCGCCAAGGCCTGGAAGCAGAAGGGCACCGGCCGCGCCCGCGCCGGCGCTCTCGGCGTCCCGCACCGTCGCGGCGGCGGCGCTGCGTTTGGGCCAAAGCCCCGTGGCTACACCTTCAAGGTCAACCGCAAGGCTCGTCGCAAGGCCCTGCGTGCCGCGCTTTCTGTCCATGCGGATCGCGATTCGATCGCGGTGTTGGACGCTGCTTCGTTCAGCGAGCCTTCGACGAAGCAGGCGGCCGACGCGATCGCCAAGTGGGGTCCGCGGCTGCCCGTCCTCTTGGTTTTGGATCCGGACGAGACCGCTGTCGCCAAGAGCTTTCGCAACATCCCGCGCATCAACGTGATGCCGGCCGGATCAGCAGGTGTCGTCGACATCATCGGCCACCGCTCGCTGATCGTGACCGAGGCCGCCCTGGCGACGCTTGAGTCGCGCGTCGGCGAGGTCACGCGCGGCACCGACGATGGGGAGGACCAGGCATGAACGCCCGGTCGATCATCATCGAGCCGGTCGTCAGCGAGAAGAGCTACGCGCTGATGGCTGACGGCAAGTACACCTTCCGGGTTGACGACCGCGCCCACAAGACCCAGATCGCGGCTGCGGTCGAGGAGGTCTTTGAGGTGTCGGTAACGGCTGTCCGGACCGCGACGGTGCGCGCCAAGCCAAAGCGCCGCGGCCTGCACAGCGGCAAGACCCGAGCGTGGAAGAAGGCGATCGTCCAGCTTGCGCCGGGCGACCGGATTGAGCTGTTCGAGGGCGCGGCGGTGGCTGAGTAATGGCGATCAGAAAGACAAAGCCGACCAGCCCGGGCCGTCGCTTCGCGATGTATCAAGTCCGCGAAGAGCTGACCACAGACCGGCCATACAAACCCCTGACCAAGGGCAAGAAGTCCACCGGTGGGCGCAACGTCTACGGCCGCGTCACCTCGCGCCATCGCGGCGGCGGGGCCAAGCGCCGCTACCGGCAGATCGACTTCAAGCGCCTGAAGGACGGGATCCCGGCCAAGGTCGCGACGATCGAGTACGACCCGAACCGCACCACCTACATCGCGCTCATCAATTACGCCGATGGCGTCAAGACCTACATCCTCGCTCCGCAGGGCCTCAGCGTGGGCGACAAGGTGGAGTCCGGCCCAAGTGCCGACATTCGGCCGGGCAACACGCTGCCGTTGAGCGCGATCCCGACCGGCACCATCATCCACAACGTCGAGTTGATTCCAGGCCAGGGCGGTCGCCTCGGCCGCGCCGCCGGAACTTCGGTTCAGCTCGTTGCCAAGGAGGGCGCCATGGTCACCGTGCGCCTGCCCTCTTCGGAGATGCGGCTGATTCGAGCTGATGCGCGCGCCACGATCGGCACGCTTTCGAACGCGGAGCACCAAAACGTCAAGGTCGGCAAGGCGGGCCGCAGCCGGCACAAGGGCATCCGCCCCCAAACCCGCGGTGTCGCCATGAACCCGGTCGATCACCCGCACGGCGGCGGCGAGGCCCACAAGACCCCCGGCGGGCACCCGGTTACCCCTTGGGGCAAGCCGACGTTGGGCTACCGGACCCGCAAGAAGAGCAAGGCCTCGAGCGCGATGATCGTTCGCGGGCGCAAGCGCGGCAAGAAGAAGCGTTAGGGCAAGGAAGGTTTTTTAGATGGGTAGATCAACGAAAAAAGGGCCGTTCGTCGAGGAGCGTTTGATGGTTCGCATCAACGCGATGAACGAGGCCAACCAAAAGAACATGATCAAGACCTGGTCGCGCACATCGACCGTGTTTCCGGAGATGGTGGGGCACACCATCGCCGTTCACGACGGCCGCAAGCATGTGCCGGTCTTTATCTCTGAGTCGATGGTCGGCCACAAGCTCGGCGAGTTCGCGCCCACCCGCACCTACCGCGGCCACACGGGCGAGAAGAAGGAGCGCTAGGCGCCGACCATGGCCAAGGCTGCAGAAAAGACCGAGGAGGCTCCGACGGTGCGCGCCAGCGCCCGCTACCTCCGCGTTGCTCCGCGCAAGGCCCGGCTCGTCGCCGACCAGGTGCGCGGCCTCGGCGTGACCGAGGCCCAGGAGCTGCTCGCGTTCTCCCCACGCGGCGCTTCCATCGACATCGCCAAGCTGATTGCGTCGGCAGCCGCCAACGCAGAAAACAACCACGATCTCGTCGCCGACGAGATGAAGATCGCTGAGATCCGCGTCGACGAGGGGCCCACGCTGAAGCGCTGGCGTGCCCGTGCCCGCGGTCGTGCCAGCCGGATCGACAAGCGCACTAGCCACGTCTCCGTCGCCCTGAGGCCGACGGAATAGGAAGGCAGGAGTTTTGGGTCAGAAGGTTCATCCCGAAGGATTCCGGGTCGGCTACATCCACGATTGGAAGTCGAACTGGTTCAACGAGCGTCAATTCGCCGACTACCTGTTGGAGGACCTGGCGATCCGCGATCACATCGAAGGCCGCCTCGCCCACGCGGGTCTTTCTGACATCACGATCGTCAAGCAGCGCGGTGAGATCACCGTGGACATCCACACCGCTCGCCCTGGCATCGTGATTGGCAAGTCCGGCTCCGAAGTTGACGCCCTGCGACGCGACCTGCACAAGCTCACCTCGAAGCCGGTCAAGGTCAACATCCGCGAGATCAAGCGCCCCGAGCTCGACGCCAAGTTGGTCGCGCAGTCGATCGCTGAGCAACTTCAAAATCGCGTCGCCTTCCGCCGTGCGATGAAGCGCGCCCTGACCTCGGCGATGCGCTCCGGCGCCAAGGGAGTGAAGGTCCAGGTTTCCGGTCGACTCGGCGGCGCCGAGATGGCCCGCACCGAGGGTTACTCCGACGGTCGCGTTCCGCTGCACACCCTGCGCGCCGACATCGACTACGGATTCGTTGAGGCCAAGACCACAACCGGCCGGATCGGCGTCAAGTGCTGGATCAACAAGGGCGAGGTCATGCCCGAGGGTTTCCGCACCGGCGTCGTCGAGGAAGAGGAAGTGCAGCCCCGCAACCGGCGCCGCCGCGACGAGCGCGCCCGCGCCCGCCGGGCGAGTGCCGCGCCCGCTGCGCCTGCCGAAGCCCCAGCTACCCCCGCTACCCCCGCTGCCCCGCCCGCGGCCCCGGTTGAGCCGGCTCCCCCCGCAGCACCAGCTGAGCCGGCGACTCCGGACGCGCCCGCAGGCGAGGCCGACGCGCCCCCCGGAGGTGCTGCCTGATGCTGGCTCCCAAGCGCGTCAAGTACCGCAAGGTGATGCGCGGCAAGCGCCGCGGCAACACCAAGGGCGGATCGGAGATCAACTTCGGCGAGTACGGCCTGAAGGCGCTCGAGCGCGGCTGGATCACCAACCGTCAGATCGAGGCTGCCCGAGTCGCAATGACCCGCAAGATCAAGCGCGGCGGCAAGGTCTGGATCAACGTCTTTCCCGACAAGCCCTTCACCAAGAAGCCGGCCGAGACCCGCATGGGGTCCGGCAAGGGCAACCCGGAGGGCTGGGTTGCGGTTGTCAAGCCGGGCAAGGTGATGTTCGAGCTGGCGGGCGTCCCCGAGGAGCTGGCCAAGGACGCGATGCGTCTGGCCGGACACAAGCTGCCGATCAAGACGAAGTTCGTCAGTCGCGAGGGTGGCGCCGAATGAGGCCCTCGGACGTCCATGCATTGTCTGACCAGGATCTGGTCGAGGCGCTTCGAACGGCTCGTCAGGAGGCGTTCAACCTGCGCTTCCGCCACGCCACCGGCGAGCTTGAAAACACCGCTGGCCTTGGTGCGTCGCGCCAGGACCTGGCGCGGATGCTGACGGTTGCCCGCCAGCGCGGAATCGATGTCGAGAAGGAATTGAGGGCTCGGAAGGTATGACCGAGGAAGAAAAGAACGAGACTGAAGAAGCAACCGAAGCTGTCGATGAGGCCGCGCCGGACGCCGATGCTCCCGCTGTCGATGAGGACGCGCCCGTGGCCGAGGAGGCTCCGGAGGCTGAGCCCGCCGCTGCGGAGGAGCCCGCCGCTGAGGAAGCGCCCGCCGAGGACGAGCCCGCTGCCGAAGAGGCGCCTGTTGACGACGACCCTGCGCCCGAGGAACCGGCGGCCAAAGAGCCCGCCGAGGAACCGGCCCCTGCGCCCACACCCGAACCCGAACCCGTGGTCCACCCCAAGCAGCGGCGCAAGCTCGCGCGTTCGACCCACACCGGTGAGGCCGGGTCCGAGCGCTCGGTCGAGGACCGAATCAGCGCCCGTGTCGCGACCCGTGCCCGCAATGCAGCCGAGCGTCGCCGCCGTCGGGCTAGCGTCCGTGCCAAGAAGGGCGAGCCGGGCGTGGGCACGCCCCCGGCCGTACACGAGCCCGGCAGCAAGAAGATCCAGCAGGGGACCGTCGTGTCTGACAAGGCCGACAAGACGATCACCGTCCGCGTGGACATCGTCCGGCGCCACCGCCGCTACGAGAAGGTCGTCCGTCACTCGTCAACGATCCACGCCCATGATGAGGCCAACGACGCCAAGGCCGGCGACGTGGTCCGCGTAATCGAGTCGCGACCGCTTTCGAAGAACAAGCGCTGGCGCCTGGTCGAAGTGGTGGAGAGGGCCCGATGATCCAGCAGGAATCCCGTCTGAAGGTCGCCGACAACTCGGGTGCTCGAGAGATCCTCTGCATCCGCGTCAAGGGTGGCTCGCACCGCCGCTACGCAGGTGTTGGCGACGTGATCACTGCCACCGTTAAGGCGGCCACGCCGCAGGGTGGCGTGCGCAAGGGCGAGGTTGTCCAGGCCGTTGTCGTCCGCACCCGCAAGCAGCTCGGTCGCAAAGACGGCACCTACATCGCCTTCGACGAGAACGCGGCGGTCCTGATCGATCCCCAAAACAACCCCCGCGGCACCCGCATCTTCGGCCCTGTGGCCCGCGAGCTTCGCGACAAGAACTTCATGAAGATCATCTCGCTTGCGCCGGAGGTCCTGTGATGAGGTTCCTCAACGAGACGAGAATCGCCCCCCTTTCAAGAGGGAGGTCCTAGCGATGCCGAAGGTCAAGCGCAAGCCGGAGCCGAAGGGCAAGGCCATGCGGATTCGCAAGGACGACACCGTGGTTGTCACCTCAGGCAAGGACAAGGGCAAGACCGGGAAGGTCCTGAGGACCGAGCCTGTTCGCCGCCGCGTCTACGTCGAGGGCCTGAACATCATCAAGAAGCATTCGCGCCCGCGCTCCGTCCGCGACACCCAGAAGGGCGACGCCGGCGGGATCATCGAGCAGGAGGCCGCGATCCATGTCTCTAACGTGATGCTTGTCGATCCGTCCGACAACAAGCCGACAAGGGTCGGTGTGCGGGTCAACGATGCCGGCAAGCGCCAGCGCTTCTCGAAGCGCTCTGGAAAAGCGCTCGACTAGGAAGAAGACCGATGGAAGCAACGACGACAACTGAAGCTCAGCAGGCGGTGCCGCCGCCGCGCATGCGCGAACGCCATCAGGCGGAGCTCGTTGACGCGCTGACCAAGCGGTTCGGCTACTCAAGCCCGATGCAGGTGCCCACGCTGCAGAAGATCACGCTGAACATGGGGATCGGTGACGCCAAGCAGTCGACGCCAATCCTTGAGGCCGCGATCGAACAACTTGGGACGATCGCCGGGCAACGCCCGAACATCCGCCGCGCCCGCAAATCGGTCGCCAACTTCAAGCTGCGCGAGGACATGCCCGTTGGCGTCGCCGTGACGCTGCGTGGTGCTCGCATGTGGGAGTTCTACGACCGCCTCGTGGCGATCGCGATTCCCCGGATTCGCGACTTCCGCGGGATGAACCCGCGCTCGTTCGACGGCCGCGGCAACTACTCGCTCGGCGTCCGCGAACAGCTGATCTTCCCCGAGATCGATTACGACTCGGTTGACGAGGTGCGCGGGCTCGACATAACGATTACCACGACCGCGCCGACCGACGAGGAGGGCTTCGAACTGCTGCTAGGCCTGGGCTTCCCGTTCTCGCACGACGGCCGCCCCGGCGAGGTCGACAAGCAGGCCGAGGAAGAGGAAGCAAGGCGCAAGGAAGAGGCGCGCGTGCGCGCCGAAGCCGAAGCCGCCGCCCTCGAGCAGCTCAAGGAAGAGAACCCCGAGGCCTACGAGAAGCCGGTCGCGGCGGACGAAGATGAAGATGGAGAGGGCGAATCGGCGGAAGCCGGCGACGCCGCTGATGAAGGGACTGGCGAGTAGACAATGAGCAACGCAAGGCGCGAAACCAACTTGCCATCCCTGGAAGGGCTTATCTAATGGCGAAGACTTCAAAGATTGTCAAGCAGGGCCGTACGCCCAAGTACAAGACCCGCGCGCACAACCGTTGCCGCCGCTGCGGCCGCTCACGCGCCTATTACCGGAAGTTCGGCCTCTGCCGAATTTGCCTGCGCGACGCCGCGCACCGCGGCTACGTGCCCGGAATGACGAAGTCCAGCTGGTAACCCGAGGCGACGAGACCAAAAGATGCTTACCGATCCAATTGCCGATTACCTGACCCGAGTGCGAAACGCGCTTCGCGCCGAGCACCCTGAGGTCGAAGTGCCGTCCTCCCGCCTCAAGAAGGAGATGACCCGCATCCTCAAGGAGCAGGGATACATCGCCGACTTCACGGTCGAGCCCACCGCGATCGGCGAGGTCATCAAGATCGAGCTGCGCTACACGGACGGTCGCAAGCCGGTGATCACCGGCATCGAGCGAATCTCGCGCCCGGGCCGCCGCCGCTACGCCGATCACAAAGAGATCCCCCGGGTCATGGGCGGCATGGGCACGGCGATCGTTTCCACCTCGACCGGCGTGATGACCGGCCACGAGGCGAAGACCAAGGGCGTCGGGGGCGAGGTCGTCGCCTACGTTTGGTGACGTGAACTTATGAGCAGAATCGGAAGAAAGCCAGTGCCAGTGCCCGATGGCGTCGATATCGACGTCGGCTCCGGCGTGGTCTCAGTCAAGGGCCCCAAGGGCGAGCTGAGCCAGATCATCAGCCGCGATATGAAGGTCGCGATCGACGAGGGCACGCTGACCGTCGAACGACCGACCGACCGCAGCGACCACCGCGCCCTCCACGGGCTGACCCGCAGCCTGATCGCCAACATGGTCGAGGGCGTCACCAACGGCTATGAGAAGCGACTTGAGATCCAGGGCGTCGGCTACCGCGCCGCCCTTTCCGGCCGCAACCTGAACTTGAGCGTCGGTTTTTCCCATTCCGTCCAGATCGAGGCGCCCGAGGGCGTTGAGTTCGAGGTGCCGCAGCAGACCGAGGTGGTCGTGCGCGGCATTGACAAGCAGGCGGTGGGGGAGATGGCGGCCAGGATCCGTCGCGTCCGTCCGCCCGAGCCCTACAAGGGCAAGGGGATTCGCTACGCGGGCGAACAGGTTCGCCGCAAGGTCGGGAAGCGGGCATAGCGATGGCTGTCACCACAAAAGGCCAGCAACGACTTCGCCGCCGCCGCCGTGTTCGCGCCAAGGTGCGCGGCAACGCCGAGCGACCCCGGATCTCCGTCTTTCGCTCGAACCGCGGGATCGCCGCACAGTTGATCGACGACGATGCGGGCCGAACGGTCGCAGCCGTTGGCTGGACCGAGCCGCAATTGCGCAAGCTGGTCGGCACCGAGCAGGCCAAGAAGGCCGGCGAGCTCCTGGCGGATCGCGCCAAGCAGGCCGGCGTCGAGAGTTGCGTCTTTGACCGTGGCGGCTACCGCTACCACGGTCGCGTCGCGGCGCTTGCCGAAGGCGCTCGCGAAGGCGGGCTGCAGTTTTGACCCACTACCCTGGAACGCTGCCTTATGGGACGTGACCGCGAATACGAGACTGTGAGCCCGCAGGGCCTGGACCTGCAGGAGCGCGTCATTGAGATCAACCGCGTGGCCAAGGTGGTCAAGGGTGGTCGTCGCTTCTCGTTCACCGCGCTGGTCGCCGTCGGCGACGACAGCTCCGTTGTCGGGATCGGCTACGGCAAGGCCCGCGAGGTCCCGCTGGCGATCCAGAAGGCCGTCGAGAACGCCCGCAAGGACCTGATCAAGGTGCCGATGTACGGGCAGACGATCCCGCACAAGATCATCGGCCGCTACGGCTCGGGCCACGTGGTGCTGCGCCCCGCAAGCCCTGGTACCGGCGTCATCGCCGGCGGTGGCGTTCGCGCCGTGCTCGAGCTTGCCGGAATTCGCGACGTGCTCTCGAAGTCAATCGGAACGCAGAACCCGATCAACCTCGTCAAGGCGACGATGGATGGACTGATCCAGCTCCGTCGCCCCGAGGACGTCGCCAAGCTCCGCGGCCTGACCGTTCGGCAGGTTCTGGGCCTGGGTGACGCTGATGTGACCGCCGTCGAGACTTTGCCCGCCGACGACGAGGCGGCCACCAAGCCCGTACCCGAATCGACGCCTGAGCCCGTTGCCGCTCCGGCCGAGGTAGCGCCCTGATGGCCGACGTGACGCTCAAGCAGGTGCGCTCGTCCAACGGCGCCAACGGCAAGCAGCTCGCCACGCTGCGCTCGCTCAACCTCGGCAAGATCGGCCGCGAGAGCGCAATGGCCGACACCCCGCAGCTGCGGGGGATGGTCCGCGTCGTTGAGCACCTCGTCGAGATTGAGAAATAGCCATGGCTCGACTCGACCCTGAAGAGATCGGACTGCACTCGATTCGCCCCAAGCCGGGCTCCCGCCACGCGCGCAAGCGCCTGGGTCGCGGCAAGGGATCGGGCCAGGGCAAGACCGCCGGACGTGGCCACAACGGCGCCGGGTCCCGCGCCGGTGCCAAGCGCCGAGTCGGCTTTGAGGGTGGCCAGACCCCGATCCACATGCGTACCCGCAAGCTCAAGGGCCCGACCAAGAAGATGTCGATGCCGTTTGAGCCGTTCCGGACGCACACGCAGCCGGTCAACGTCTCCGATCTTGATGCTCGCTTTGATGCAGGGGCCGAGGTCACGCCAGAGACGCTGAAGGCGGCCGGCCTCGCGACCCGCAGGCATCCAGTCAAGGTGCTCGGCCGCGGCGAGATCTCGACCAAGTTGACCGTTCGCGCGCACGGATTCAGCGCGACGGCCAAGGAAAAGATCGAGGCTGCCGGCGGTACCTGCGATCTGATTGATTGATGCTGCAGACGATCGCTAACGCGTTTAGCGTTCCGGAGATTCGTCGCAAGCTCGCGTTCACCGCGGCGATCCTCCTCCTCTACCGGTTCGGCGCGTTCATCCCCGCGCCCGGCGTCGATATCGACGCCGTCCAAGCCCTCGACCAGAACTTCGCCGACGGCAACATCCTGGGCTTCCTCAACCTCTTTTCGGGCGGCTCCCTGCAGCGGCTTTCGCTGTTTGCGCTGGGGATCATGCCCTACATCACGGCCTCGATCATCCTGCAGCTTCTGACCGTGGTGGTACCGGCCCTTGAGCGCCTCTCCAAGGAGGGCGAAGTCGGCCAGCAGAAGATCACCCAGTACACGCGCTACCTGACCGTTGGGCTGGCCGCCGCCCAGTCCGTCGGCTACGTCTTCCTGTTCAACTCGCAGAGCTTCGGCGGCTCGGGAATCATCGACGGCGAGCTCACGTTCGGGACGTTGTTGATGATCGTGATCTCGCTGACCGCAGGCGCAACCCTGCTGATGTGGATGGGCGAGCTGATTACGCAGCGCGGAATCGGCAATGGGATCAGCCTGATGATCTTCGCCTCGATCGTCGCCGGCTTGCCAGGCGGAATCCAGGCGTGGTGGACGAACCCCGATCAGGTCTTCGTCGTGATGATGCCGTTCGTCGCGATCGCCGTTTTAGTCGGCATCGTCTTTGTCCAGGAGGGCCAGCGCCGGATCCCGGTGCAGTACGCCAAGCGCGTAGTCGGCCGCAAGATGACCACTGGCGGTTCCACCTACCTGCCGCTGCGAGTCAATATGGCCGGCGTCATCCCCGTCATCTTCGCGGCCTCGATCATGGCCTTCCCGCCGACCCTCGGGCAGCTGCTCGGCGGGGCCCAGGACAACTTCTGGAACGACTTCGCGACGTTCTTCAGCCCGAACGGCTGGGCCTATGTGGCCGGCGAGGTCTTCTTCATCGTGATCTTCACCTACTTCTACACCGCCGTCACGTTCAATCCCGTCGATCAGGCCGACAACCTGAAGAAGTACGGCGGCTTTATCCCCGGCGTACGCCCCGGCCGGCCGACGGCGGAATACCTCGACCGGATCCTCTCGCGCCTGACGTTCCCGGGCGCCCTGTACCTGGGCGCGGTCGCGGCGCTGCCCACGATCCTGATCAGCCAGACGTCGGCGAACTTCTTCTTCGGCGGCACCTCGATCCTGATCGTCGTCGGCGTTGCGCTCGACACGGTCAAGCAGCTTGAGGCGCAGCTCATGATGCGCAACTACGAAGGCTTCCTCAAGTAAGTGGTTTGTCTCCGCGATGGCGGAGGCTGCAAACCGGCGCCTGGCGGCGTTCTCGGACGACCGTCTAGGCTCTCAGGCCGTGTCCGTCCTCAATCTCGTCCTCCTCGGTCCGCCCGGTTCCGGCAAGGGAACCCAGGGCGAACGCCTCCAGGCTGACCTTGAGCTGCCGTATTACGCCACGGGCAACATCCTGCGCGACGCCGTTCGCGAGCAGACACCCGTTGGCCGGGACGCCAAGGCCTACATGGACAGGGGCGATTTGGTTCCCGACGACGTGATCGTCGGGGTCATCGCCGACCGACTCGCGTCCCACGAGGCGGAGGACGGTTTCATCCTTGACGGATTTCCCCGGACCGTCGGCCAGGCCGACGCGCTGAGCGCACGGCTCGATGAACTCGGCAAACGCCTGACCGCCGCGATCCTGATCGATGTAACCGACGAAGAGGTGGTACGCCGCCTGGGTGGTCGGCGGACCTGTCCCAACGGGCACGTATTCCACGCGGAGTTCGACCCGCCCGCGCAGGAAGGGATCTGCGACGTCTGCGGAGCGGAGCTGATCGTCCGCGATGACGACAAGCCCGACGTGATCGCGAACCGCCTTGTCCAATACCAGGAGAAGACCGCGCCGCTGGTCGATTTCTATGACGAACGAGGGGTCTTGGAGCGGGTCTCAGGAGACAAGGCCCCGGACGACGTGTATGAGGAGGTGCGGGGCCTGCTGGCCACCCTGCGCATGGAGGAAGAGGCCTAGCCCGTGTACCGCGGCGGGATCATCCTGAAGACCCCGGACCAGGTCGAGTTGATGGCCGCCGCGGGTGAGATCCACGCTCGCTGCCTGAAGATGCTGATCGGCAAGTGCCGGCCCGGCGTCACGACCGCCGAGCTTGACGAAGCGGCCGAGCGATTCATCCGCTCGCAGGGCGCGACCCCCACCTTCAAGGGCTACCGGGGATTTCCCGGCTCGATCTGCGCCTCGCCGAACGCGATGGTCGTGCACGGGATCCCGGATGCCGTCGCCCTCAAGCGCGGTGACGTGCTTTCGATTGACGTTGGCGTTACCAAGGACGGCTGGGTCGCCGACGGCGCCGTGACGGTCCCAATCGGCGAGATCGACCCGGTCACCCAGGGCTTGCTTGACGCAACGGAGGCGTCGCTTCACGCTGGTACCGCGCTGGCGACCGTGGGCAACCGCCTCTCCGACGTCTCGCATGCCGTCCAGGAGACGGTGGAGGCAGCCGGGTTCGAGGTCATTCGCAGCCTCGTCGGCCATGGCGTCGGCCGTGAGATGCACGAGGATCCGCAGGTCCCCAACTACGGCCCCGCTGGCCGCGGACCCAAGCTTGAGCCCGGCATGGTCTTCGCGCTTGAGCCGATGACCGCGGTTGGCACCCACGCGATTGTTCAGGGGGACGACGGATGGGCCGTCTACTCGGCCGACGGAACGATGACCGCTCACTTCGAGTTCACGATCGCCGTAACCGAGGACGGTCCCCGCGTTCTCACGCCCTGGCACACCTAGGCGGGCGGAGCGGTGAAGCCCCTCGCCGTCCACGAAACCGCGGCGGCCGTCCTGTATTGGGGGATCGTCAGCGCCTGGCTCGCGGCAGAGCTGGCCTATATGCGAAGAACGGGCGCCGACCAGGTCGAAGAGCCCGACCGATCCCGGTCACTACTGACCGTGAGTGTGCTCGCCAGCCTTGCGCTGGCGGCTGTGGTCGCCCACCGGGTGGAGTCACTGACCCCGCCGGGAGCGGGCTGGTGGCCGCTGGTCGTCGGCCTGGCGATCATGGCCTGCGCCCTGGCGCTCGGCAACTGGCTTTCCCCGGTGATCGTCGGTGGGACGGCGCTGGTCGCAAACACCCTGCGGCTGCGCAGCGAGGAGCGCGAATTGAGCGCGAGCATCGGAGCGCCCTACGAGGAGTACATGCTGCGTACGCGGAGGCTGATCCCCGGGATCTGGTGAGTGCCCGCGCAGTCACAGTCCGTCAATTGCCCCTTGCTACCATTCGCGGTCGCTTTTCAGCCTTGGCTGGTAAGTGATTTATTGCTCGCTGGCCCGATTCATGGGGCCGCGCGAGCCTTCTAAAGGATACGACCGAAGGCAACAAGCCGACGCGGCGCTGAAAAGCGCCGCGAGACATAGGTGGAAGAACGAGTCAAGTGAAGGTACGAGCGTCAGTCAAGCCGATGTGTGAACGTTGCCGGGTCATCCGGCGTCGTGGCGTCGTGCTCGTGATCTGCTCGAACCCCAGGCACAAGCAGAGGCAGGGCTAGAAACCAATGGCACGGATCGCAGGAGTCAACCTTCCGCTCAACAAGCGGGCCGAGATCGGCCTGACCTATGTACACGGGATCGGGCAGTCCACGGCCCAGAAGATCCTCGCCCAGGTCGGCGTCGATCCCGACACCTACGTCAAGGATCTGACCGAGGACGAGACGATCAAGCTGCGCGACGCCGTCGAGGCATACGAGGTCGAAGGTGACCTGCGGCGCGAGCGCTCCCAGAACATCAAACGCCTTTCCGAGATCGGCTCCTACCGTGGCTTGCGCCATCGCCGGGGCCTGCCGGTGCGCGGCCAGCGCACAAAGACCAACGCCCGCGGTCGCAAGGGCCCGCGCCGCATGAGCGTTACGGGTCGCAAGAAGGCGCCGGCACCGAAGTGACCAGCGCCAACTTTGAACTTCCAGTGGGCGTGAGTCACTGATGCCGCAGCCACGCAAGGGCAAGGGCCGGCCGCGCCGCCGAGTCCGCAAGAACGTCCCGTCGGGGATCGCCCACATCAAGACTTCGTTCAACAACACAATCGTCACGATCACCGACCCGGAAGGCAACGTGATCGTTTGGGAGTCCGCCGGCTCAGCCGGATTCAAGGGCTCCCGCAAATCGACTCCCTTCGCGGCCCAGGTGACCGCCGATGCCGCCGCCCGTAAGGGCATGGAACACGGCCTCGAGCGCGTCGAGGTGTATGCGAAGGGCGCCGGATCCGGACGCGATACAGCGATCCGATCGCTGCAGGCAGCCGGCCTTCAGGTGACGACCGTCAAGGACGTCTCTCCGCAGGCTCACAACGGCTGCCGCCCGAAGAAGCGCAGGCGCGTCTAAGTGCCGCGTCCCTAACGAACCGACCTCAGAGTTGCGTCGTTTGCGCGCTCGCCCCGTACCCGACTAGACCGGAGATACCCAGATGACCACACTCCCTGAATTCCAGATTCCCAAGATTTCCAAGGAAGACGTTGCCGACAACAACGGCACCTTCACGATCGAACCGCTCGATAAGGGCTTTGGCTACACCTTTGGCAACAGCCTGAGGCGAGTGCTGCTTTCATCGCTGGGCGGCGCCGCCATCACCAGCGTCCGGATCGAGGGTGTGGCGCACGAGTTTTCGACGATCCAGGGGGTCAAGGAGGACGTCACCGACATCGTTCTCAACCTCAAGGACATCGTCGTGAAGATGCACACCGACGCCGATGAGATCGAAGCCCCCCTTGTCGTCACCGGCCCCGGCGAGGTCAAGGCATCGGATATCGATCTGCCCGCCGGCGTCGAGATTCTGAGCCCCGACGCGCCGATCGCCACGCTTGAGAAGAAGACCAAGCTGGAGATGTACCTGACGATTGGCCGCGGCCGCGGTTACTCGCCCGCCGAGGAGAACAAGTCCGAAGACCAGCCGATCGGCGTCGTTCCGATCGACTCGATCTTCTCGCCGATCCGCCGCGCCGCGTACTCGGTTGATTCCGCCCGCGTCGGTCAGCGCACGGACTTCGACAAGCTCGCGCTTGAGATCGAGACCGACGGTTCGATCGAGCCCGGCTCGGCCTTGCGAGAAGCGGCCGAGATCCTGATCAAGTCGCTTGCGATCTTCACCGACGCCGACCGTGTCGAGGAGCTGACGGCCCGCGACAACTTCGCTGAACTGGAGGCTGGCATTGGCGCCGCGCCCGCCAGCGAGGGCGACGACCGGCTGATCGAGGAACTTGAGATCGGAGTTCGCGCGTACAACTGCCTGAAGCGCGCTGGCATCCAGACCATTGGCGATCTGATCACCCGGTCTGAGTCGGAGCTGAACGCGATTCCGAACTTCGGCAAGCGCTCGACCGATGAAGTGATCGAGTCCCTCCACCAGCTCGGCCTCTCGCTGCAGGGCGAGTAGCCTCCGGTCGGCACGGATTACGAGGTATAGAGCGCATGCGTCACTCCAAGCAAAAGGGCAAGCTGGGTCGCGACAAGGCTCACCGCAAGGCGTTGATGCGCAACCTCTGCCGCGAGGTCATCGATCACGAGCGGATCCAGACCTCCGAGGCCAAGGCCAAGGCGGTCAAGCCCCAGCTTGAAAAGCTGATCACGCTTGGCAAGCGTGGGGACCTGCACGCACGACGGCAGGCGCTTTCCGAGCTCGGTCAGGACAAGTTCCTGGTTCACAAGCTCTTTGAGGAGATCGCGCCGCGCTACACGGAGCGTCCGGGCGGCTACGCGCGGATCGTCAAGCTCGGCCCGCGTCGTTCAGACGCGACCGAGATGGTCCTGCTCGAACTGGTCTGAGCGCTGCCTTAGTCCGGCTGGCGGGTCGAGTAGATCCAGCCCGCAACGGCGAAGAAGATCAACAACAGGTCGCCGATCACGATCAGGTGATGCCAGCCGTCAAACACCTGCGTCGCGGCATACGTGAGCGCTCCAAGGACTCCGATGAAGACCACGGTAAGGATCGCCAGGAAGCGCTGGCCGCCCTCGGTCAGGGCGTTCAGCGACGACCGCTTCTCGCGCAAATCCACTCGCTCAAACTGGTTGCGCTGGTTTTCGGTCATATTCGACATCCGAATGCCTCCCCTAGGTGATTGGATCGCTGCCGTGACTCTAGCCCCCTTCGACGGTCGTAGCTGCGTGACATTGCTCACTTTCGCCTCCGCGGGTATCGCTCGATGAGCGTCTGGCGGCTCGAGATCGCCTACGACGGCAGTGGCTTCGCGGGCTGGGCTCGGCAGCCGGGGCTCCGGACGGTGCAGGCGGAACTGGAGGCGGCCGTCGGCCAGATTCTGGGCGGCGTTGAAGCCTCCTTGACAGTCGCCGGAAGAACGGACGCGGGCGTCCACGCCACGGGGCAGGTTGCAAGCTTCTCGGTTGACGGCGAGCTTCCGACCCGCTTTGCTGAACGGGTCAACGCGGTGCTCGTGGACGAGATAGCGGTGGTCGGGGTGGAGCGCGCGCCGGACGGCTTCGACGCCAGGCGCTGGGCCCGCTCGCGCAGCTACCGCTACCGGGTCCTCACGGCCTCGGCACATGATCCCTTTGAGCGGGGCCGGGCGCTTTGGTGGACCTACCCGCTCGATCGCGCCGGGCTCGACGAGTGCGCGTCAGCGATCATCGGCGAGCACGACTTCACGGCGTTCACGCCGACCAAGACCGAACACGTGCGCTTCGAGCGCGCCGTCTCGCGATCGCGGTGGATCGACGAGTCGAGCTCACTGATCGCCTACGAGATCACGGCCGACGCGTTCATGCGCAACATGATCCGGGTGCTCGTCGGGACGATGCTGGAAGTCGGGGCAGGCCGTCGCTCCGTTGCCGAATTTCGCGAGCTGCTGACCGGCGCTCCGCGCGAGCGCGGGGGACAGACCGCGCCGCCCCATGGCCTCTACTTCACCGGCGTCGAGTTCGGGGACGGACCGACGTTCGAATACCCCGCCGAGTGACTACGCGGGCGATCCCTCCGCGGCAGCGACCTCTGAGCTCGGTAGGACGTCGGCCGGGCCGTCGATCCATACCTGGACATGGTCGCCCGGGTGCCAGGGCGGGAAGCCAAGGCGCCGGGAGCGCACAACGCGGCCAGACGGGAGCCGCAGCTCGACAAGCTGATCGTGCCCAAAGAAGCGGCGCGACACGACCTCAGCAGCGATTGCGCTCTGCGGGCCGTGGATGCCGATCGCAAGCGACTCGGGCCTGACCAGGACGTCCACCGCGCCGCTGAGGTTTGCCTCGGCTGCAAACGACCCAAGCTCACACTCGGCGCGACCCCCGTGAACCGCGCCCGGCAGCACCTCGATATCGCCCACGAATTCAGCCATCCAGCGGCTTGCGGGGCGCGAGTAGACCTCCTCAGGCGACCCGATCTGCTCGATTCGCCCAGCGCGCATTACGGCAACGGTGTCGGCAAGGCTGAGCGCCTCCTCCTGGTCGTGGGTGACGAACAGGACCGTGACCCCGGCCTCGAGCAGGATCGCGCGAACCTCCTGGCGCAAGCGGTCCCGCAGGCCGGCGTCGAGATTTGAGAAGGGCTCGTCAAGCAGGACGAGGTCCGGGGTGGGGGCGAGCGCCCGCGCGAGCGCAACGCGCTGCTGCTGGCCACCCGAAAGCTCGTGCACCGACCGCCCCCCCGCGTCCGCCAGCCCGACCAGCGCCAGGGCTCTGGCCACCGGTTCCGGGTCGGGGCGGCGCCCGAGGCCGTAGGCCACGTTGGCGGCGACGTCCATGTGTGGGAAGAGGGCGTAGTCCTGAAAGACCACGCCGACCCGCCGGCGTTCGGGGGCGACGAACTCGCCGGCGTCGGCCAGCACCCGCCCCCCGATCCGCACGGACCCGGAATCAGGGCGTTCAAAGCCGGCGATCAGTCGCAGCGACGTCGTCTTCCCACAGCCGGACGGGCCAAGGAGCGCGACGATCGAGCCACTGGGAGCTTCAAGGCTGAATCCGTCCACCGCGCGCACGTCCCCGAAGGACTTGTGGAGGTCTTTGCAGGAGAGCGAACTCACGAATCGAGTTTGGCAGGCATTGACGGCACGTCGGCCTACTCGCGAGCGGTCAGCAAGTAGAGCGGCAGGGCGGAAACGGCAAGCAGGACCAACGCGGGAAGCGCGCCGCGCTCGAAGAACCCGGCGCTTGTGGCCTGCCAGATCTCCGTGGCCAGGGTCTCAAAACCGATCGGCGCCAGGATCAGCGTTGCCGGAAGCTCCTTGATCGCGGTCAGAAAGACGAGCGCGGCCCCCGCCAAGACGCCGCTTGCCATCAGCGGGGCGGTGATCGTGCGCAGGACCTGAAGCGGCGTGCGGCCAAGGCCGCGAGCGGCGTCCTCGACTCGGGGCGAGACCTGCAGGAGAGCGGCGCGGATGACCCCGACCGCAAGTGGCAAAAACAACACGCAGAACGCGAAGACAAGCATTGCCAGTGACTGGTAGAGCCCGACCACCACCCGTGTGCCGAAGAAGACGAGGGCCAGCGCGACGACGATCCCGGGGAGCGCGTGGCCGGTATAGGTGAGCCGCTCGACCACGGAAGCGAAACGGCCTCGATGGCGGACCGCCAGGACGGCGATCGGGATCGCGCAGAGAGCCGAGATCAGCGCCGCAAGACCGGAAACCAAGAGCGAGTTGCCGGCGGCCGCGCCGATCTCGGCCCAGTCCACCGATCCGGCCACGCTCTGGAGCGACCAATAGACGAGCACGGCGACGGGTATCGCCAGGGCAAAGGTGGCGATCAGCCCGCAGAAGCCAAGCGCGGGCAATCGCCAGCGCCCAAGCTCGACGGTTCGGGCTGGGCGTGCCGACCCTGGGGCGCTGCGGTAGAGGGCTCGTGGCGTCCTGGTGCGTGACTCGAGCCACAAAAGGACGAGCATCAGCAGGACCAGCAGCGTTGCCAGCGACGCGGCTCCAATGCGGTCGAAGCTGGCGCGATAGAGGGTGAAGATCGATGTGGTGAACGAGTCGAAGCGCATGATCGAGACCGCCCCGAAATCGCTCAGGGCGTACAGGGCGACCAGGAGCGAGCCGGCGCCGACCGCCGGGATCAGTTGCGGCCAGATGACGGTTCGAAACACCTCGGTCGGGCTCCTGCCCATCCCAAGCGCCGCCTCCTCGAGCTGCGGATCGAGCCGCTTCAGCGAGGCCCGCACCGGGAGCAGGACGAACGGATACGTGAACAGCGTCAGCACGATCCAGGCGCCGGCGAATCCGGTGATCGAAGGCAGACTGCCAACGCCCAGTCCATCGAACAGGTCCTGGGCCAGGCCGTGGGGCCCGAGAGCTGAGAGAAAGGCGTAGGCCCCGATGTAGCTCGGGATGACGAGCGGGAGCGCTGCGATCACAGTGAACGTGCGACGGGCTGGGAGGTCGGTGCGTACGGTGAGCCAGGCGAGCGGCACCGCGATCGCAGCGGCGGCGACGGTTACGGCTGCGGTGAGCCCGGCGCTTCGGGCGACGAGCTCCAGGGTCCGTGAGCGCAGGATCGTTTCCAGCGCATCGCCGCCGTCGCCGCCAACGACAATCGCGAGGTACGCAAGCGGCAGGGTCGCGGCGAGGGCGATCAGGCCCCCGGCCACAACCAGGTATGCGGGAGGCCTGGCTATAGCGCTCCCGCGTCCTCGATCAACCGCAATGTGGCTGCCAAATCCGCGAGGTCGGCGAGGTTCACGTCGGGATGCTCGATCTCGGCCAACGGGACCAGAGCGGGGTCGGGCGCGACCCCTTCGATCAGCGGGTACTCCTTGATCGTGTCCGCGAAATAGCGCTGTTCGGCCGGCGAGAGCACGAACTCAACCAACTGCTTACTCGCCCCAACCTGGTCCGTTCCGGCGAGGATCCCGGCCCCCGCGACGTTGATCAGCGAGCCGATATCGCCGTCGGGCGGGAAGTAGAGCGAGACCGGGTAGTCGTCGCCCTCCGCTTCGATTGCCTCCGCGACGTAGTAGTGGTTGATCAGGCCCGCCTCGATCTCGCCCGCAGCGATCGCATCCCGCACCGCGATGTTGTCCGGATACGAGACGGTCTGGTTGGCGGCCATGCCCTCAAGCCACTCCCGCGCGGCTTCCTCTCCCTTGATCACGCGCATGGCCGTGACAAACGCTTGAAACGAGCCGTTTGTCGGAGCCCAGCCGATCCGCCCCTTCCACTGGGGGTCGGTGAAGTCCATGACCGATGCGGGCAGGTCAGCCTCGTCCAGCAGGCGCGAGTCGTAGGCGACCGTTCGTGCCCTGCCGGTCGTTCCTACCCAATTGCCGTCGGCGGACCGAAACCGGCGGTCAACGAGCCCAAGCACGTGCGGGTCGAGGCGCCCCAGCAGGTTCTCATCCTCGAGCGCGCCAAGCGCCCCGGCGTCCTGGCTCAGAAAGACGTCGGCCGGGGAGTTCTCGCCCTCCTCGAGAATCGTGGAGGCCAGCTCGGCGGTGTCGCCGTAGCGGACCTCCGTCTCGATTCCCGTCTTCGCCTCGAACCTGTCAAGGACCGGTCCCATGAAGTCTTCTGCCCGCCCCGAATACACCGTGAGCTTCGCGTTGCCGTCATCCCCACAGGCTGCCAGCGCGCCTCCGAGGCCGCCAACGGCCAGCGACGTCACGGTCACGATGGCCAGGGTGCGCCCAGCCTTGATGCGGTTGTGATTCATCATCCTCCTCGATGAATTAGGTATCCCTAACTTGAGCGCCAAGCCTAGCGATTTCAAGTGGCGGGGACGGCTCGATCTAGAATCGACAGCGTGCGGGTGCTGGTGACCAACGACGACGGGATCGAGGCGCAGGGACTTCCAAAGCCTGCGCCTGGCGCTACGCGAGCTCGACGACGTGATCATCGACGTCGTCGCGCCCGACTCGAACCGCTCCGCCACGGCGCGCAGCATCACAACGCGCTCGCCGCTCTGGGTCGAGGAGATCGAGTTCGCGGACGGCGAGCGCGGATTTGCGACGGAGGGGACGCCGGTTGACTGCGTGCGCTTCGCGGATCTGGGGCTCCTCGGCGCGCGTCCTGACCTGATTGTTTCCGGGATCAATCACGGCGCGAACCTTGGCGACGATGTCACCTACTCCGGGACCGTGGCGGCAGCGTTCGAGGGGATCGTGCTCGGCATCCCCGCGATCGCGATCTCGCAGCAATCAGCGGCACGAGAGATGGGTTTTCGCTTCGGTCGATCGTTTGACTTTGCCGTCGCCGCGGCGCTTGCTGCTGAACTGGTCGAGCTGATTCGCGCGACGCCGCTGCCCCAGGGGACGATTCTCAACGTCAATTGCCCCGCGGGAACGCCCGACGGCATCGAGGTCACCCGCCTCGGAAAGCGCCTCTACGACGATGAGCTGAAGCTCGTCGAGGAGGGGCCCGACGGACGTCGCCGCTACGAGATCTATGGATTTGAGCCTTCGTTCGAGGACGAGCCGGGGACCGACCTGGCGGCGGTGGCCCGTGGCCGGGTTGCCCTGACCCCCATTCACTTTGACCTGACGCACCATGAGGGGCTCGACGGGGTGGGGGCCTGGGACATGGAGGGAATGTTCGCCCGAGCCGCCGCCAAGGGGTCGGCTGGGGGCAAGCCGAGCGGCCGGCGATGACGGCGGACTCCGCCAAGGCAAAACGCGCGGCCGAGCTGCGCGCGCAGATCGAGCATCACAACCGCCGCTACTACGCCGAGGACGCCCCGGAGATCGGCGACGACGCCTACGACGAACTGCTGAACGAGCTGCGCGCGCTCGAGGCCGCTGCATCCGGCGCTGCGGAGCGCAGATTCACCCGACGCAGCGCGTCGGTGCCGCCCCGCTTGAGAAATTCGCGCAGGTCGAGCACCCGGAGCGGATGCTCTCGCTCGGCAACGCGCGCAACGAGGAGGAGCTTCGAGGCTGGGAGAACGCGGATCGCCAATCTGCTGCGCCGGATGGAGATCCGGGCTGAGCGGATCTCGTACGTGACCGAACCCAAGATCGACGGCCTTGCCATCTCGCTGATTTACGAGACCGGAGAGCTGGTTCGCGCTGCGACTCGTGGCGACGGCACGTATCGGCGAGGAGGTGACCCACAACGTGCAGGACGATCGCCGATATTCCCAAGCGACGTTTGCCGACGCTCCCGAGATGGTCGAGGTCAGGGGCGAGATCTACTTTCCGCGCAGCGGCTTCGCACGCTGAACGAGGAGCGCGATCGCGGATGGCGAGCCGCCTTCGCTAATCCGCGCAACGCCGCCGCAGGGACCATTCGCCAGCTCGACCCGCGAATCGCCGCCGCGCGACCGCTCGCGATGTGGTGCTACGGCATCGGCACCCGCAGCGGCGTCGATCACGCGACTCATGCGGACGAGATCGAGTGGCTGCGCGAACGGGGGTTCGCGATCGAGGACGAGATCAAGACCCACGACGGGGTCGAGCCGGTCGTCGATCGCTGCCGCTGGTGGCAGGAGCGGCGCGAGGGGCTCGACTACGAGATCGACGGGGTTGTCGTCAAGGTCAACGAGCGCGCCCTGTGGCGCGAACTCGGCGTTGTCGGGCGGGAACCGCGCTGGGCGATCGCCTGGAAGTTTCCGCCGATGACCGCCACGACCACACTGCGGCGGGTCGTCTGGAACGTCGGTCGGGTCGGCAACATGATTCCGTTCGCGCAACTTGAGCCCGTCCAGGTGAGCGGCGTGACCGTCAGCCAGGCGACGCTTCACAACGAGGAGGATCTGGCCCGCAAGGACGTCCGCGAGGGCGATCAGGTCGTCATCACCCGTGCGGGCGACGTGATTCCGCAGGTGATCTCGCCGTTGATTCAGCATCGCAAGGGCAAACGCCTGCGCAAGGCCCGGCCGCCGAAGCGTTGCCCGGCCTGTGACACGCCGACGGTGAAGCCTGAGGATTCCGTATTCACGATCTGCCCGAACCGGCGCGGGCTGCCCGGGTCAGAGCTTTCAGCAGCTCAAGCACTTCGTCGCCGTGATGGATATCGAGGGGCTCGGCGAAAAGCTCGCGCTGCGGTTCCTGGAGGAGGGGCTCGTCGCCGACCAGGCCGGGGTCTACGACCTCACCGTCGATCGGCTCTCTGAGCTCGACGGATTCGGCGAGGTCTCCGCGCGGAACTTGATCAGCGCGATTGCCACGTCACTCGAGCAGCCGTTCTCAATCGTCCTCTTCGCTCTCGGGCTGCCCGGGATCGGCTACGTGACCGCGCAGGCGCTTGCCGAGCACTTTGGGACGATCGATGCCCTGATCCAGGCAGATGCCCAGGAGATCGAGGCGGTTGGGGGGGTCGGTCCGATCACCGCTGGGCAGATCGCCGAGGAGCTGGCAGAGGAGCCCACAATCGCGCTGATCGCGCGTCTGCGCGAGCGCGGCTTGCGCTTCGAGCTTGACGAGTCCGAGCGGCGGGTGGCGGGTGGGCCGCTTGACGGCAAGACCTTCGTCTTGACCGGAACCCTGCCGAGCCTGTCGCGAGCCGACGCCGCTGACCGGATCAAGCGCGCTGGCGGCAAGGTCGTCGGTTCCGTCTCCAAGAAAACCGATTACGTGGTCGCGGGGGATAGTCCCGGGTCGAAGCTGGCCAAGGCCGAGGGTCTGGGCGTCGAGATCGTTGACGAGGACGGCCTATTGGCCCTGCTCGGCTAGCGGTAACGCGCGATCGCGGCGACCATCGTGTCCTGCGCCCGGCGGGCGGACTCGACGTTGGGGCCGTTCATCAGGATCGAGAACACAACGGGGTCGCCGCTCGATTGGCAGTAGCCGGACAGCGCGCTGACACCATCCAGCGTCCCTGTCTTGGCCTGGCAATGGCCCTCCGCCGCGGTGCCCCGCATTCGGTTGGCAAGGGTGCCGGTCCGTCCGGCTACCGCCAGCGAGTCGCGAAACGCTCGCGCTCGTTCGCGCTCGCCGCCAGCGAGCCTGACGAGCAGCTTGCCGATCTGGCGCGGGCTCGACTTGTTGCTGCGGGACAATCCCGACCCGTTGACCATGCTGACACCGGAGCCCACTTTGCGGGCGAAGCGCTTGGCACGGCTGGCGCCGCCAGCGGTCGTGCCCTGCCGCTGGTTGCCTGCGGCAAGGCGCTTCAACAGCATCTCGGCGTAGAAATTGTCGGACGGCGTGTTCGTCTCCTGAATCAGGCGCGCAACGGTTGGAGAATCGACTGTCCCCAGCGGCCTTGTGGCCGCAAGACTCTTTGACGCCCTGCCGATCACGGCTTCGCCTCGCACCTTGACGCCCTCCTTGCGAAGCCGGGCGATCAGCTTCCGGGCAGCGCGCAGGGCCGGGTCGGAGGCGTATTGGCCGTTTGCGAACCCGGCATCGAACGAGAGGCCTGAGAGCGTGCTCAGGTAGGGCCCGCCCGTGATCCCCGGCTGGCGGACGCTGCGCGCCCGGTCGAAGATTGTGTCGTCGGCGCGCACGTCGCCCTTGACGCGCCTGATCCCTGCCGACTTTATGGCTCGGGCAAGCGGGCCGAGCGACGTCAGCGGCACTCCGTTTCGGCGCGCGAAGTCGGGCGTCGCAAGGGCCGGATCGCCGTCGCCGACCAAGACCAAGTCTCCCTTCAGGGTCCCCTTCTGCGGCCCGCGGCGCTTGCCGGCCTCATAGACCTTCGTTCGCAGGCGGCCGTCGGCCCCGAAGCGGTCAAGGAAGGCCCCTGTGGTGAAGAGCTTCGTGTTCGACGCAATCAATCTGGGTGTGGTCTTTGCCTTGGCGTAGAGGAGCGCGCGCTGGCCGGAGCCGGTATCGAAGACCCAGGCGCCCTTGGCGCCGGCTACTGAGCCAAAGGCGCGTTTCAGCTCGGCCTTCAGGCGTCCACGCCCGATTGAGCTGCGGGCGGCCTGCGGGCTGCCGGGGCGGGCTGCGGGCGTCCAACCGCCATCGTCGATGACGCCAGCCCGCTCGTATTCGGCCGCGGCCGCGGCGGCCGGATTGACCGCAACGATCATCGTGACGCACGCCAGCGCTATCGCGCAACCGGTTGTTGCCCCTGCCAGGGTGGCGAGCTTCCTCACGAAATTCAGCGTAACGAAGGCCGGTTGCAGGCAGCAGAACGTGTGTTCCGGTCCCCCTGCGATACTTGCCCCAATGGGCAAGGTCGTTCCCTTTGAGAGTGCAGGCGCCGACTCGGGCAAGGGCCGCCGGGCCCGCCGCGGTGCCTCCAAGACCGCGTTGGTCCTCGGCGGCGGCGGCTTCACCGGTGGCGTCTATGAGATCGGTGCCCTGCGCGCCCTCGACCTTTTGGCCGTCAATCACACCGTCAACGAGTTTGACGTCTATGTCGGAACCAGCGCCGGATCGTTCATTGCCGGCCTGACGGCCAACGGGGTCACCCCCGAGGAGATGATGCGAGTCCTGAACGCGGACCTGCGCTCGCCGATCCCGGACATTGACCTTTCGATGCTGTTGCGTCCCAACTATCAGGGATTCCTGCGCCAGGGCTTGACACTTCCGTTCAAGCTGGCAGGGATCGCGCGCGAGTTCATCGAGAACATCGGCGAGTCATCGGTCGTTGATCTTGCGACAGGCCTCGCGGGCCTGTTGCCAGCCGGCGTCTACCGGGGCAGCGGCATCGAGCACTACATGCGCGAGGTCCTCTCCGACCCGGACCGCACCAACGACTTTCGCCACCTAGGCCCCGAGCTTTACCTGACCGCAACGGATCTGGATACGACCGAGCGCGTGGTGTTGGGCGAGGGGGAGTGGGCCGACGTTCCGATCTCTACCGCGGTAGCGGCTTCGGGAGCGTTGCCGCTGATCTATGAACCCGTCGAAATCAAGGGCCGGGAGTTCATCGACGGCGGCATCCTTTCGACGACCAACGTTGACGTCGCGGTCGAGCGTGGGGCCCGGTTCATCATCGTCATCAACCCGCTCGTTCCCTACGTGAACGATTTCCAGAAGCGGATCCCGACGATGACGGGCTCGCGCGTTCAGCGTGTCTCCGATATGGGCATGGCGGGAATCGGCAACCAGGCTTTCCGGATGGTGTCCCACGACAGGCTCCATCGGGCCGTCGAGATCTGGGAGGAGCGCTACCCCGGCGTGGACATCGTTCTGATTGAGCCCGAGCTTGATGACGCGCTCATGTTCGGGACCTCAATCCTGGACTACAAAGCCCGGCTTGAGATCGCCAAGCACGGGTTCGAGTCGGTCACGCTCAAGCTCGCGCGCGACTACGACCGCTACAAGGAGATCGCCGGGCGTCACGGGATCGAGATCTCGGCCCGCCGGGTGCGCCACGTGATGGAGCAGGTCGAGCGGGCGGAGGAGACGCCGGCAGCCTGGCGTCGCGTCCTTGAGCAGACCACCGGCGCGCTGCTTCGCAACCAGCCCAAAGAACCGCCCGCCGACGAGCCACCGGCCTCGAGCGCGGACGCCTAGGGGCCCTGGAAAAGCGCTGACCTTCCGGGTCGGCGGCGGACTCGGCCGATAAGCCGTCGGCCGTTTGATGGGGTACGTGCATGGGGACTAGACTCGACCTAGACATCCTGCTCCTAGGCCTTCGCACCTCCGCCTTCCTGAGCAGCCCTCGAGGACGGTGCGTGACTGAAGGCGAATATGACTGGGAACCAGGCGGATCACCCGAACGGTCTCAACCGAGAAATTTCATCGGGAATGGTGAGGCTCTACAAGGACTATCTCGGTCGCGGCCCAAGGCGCATTCGAACGACGATCGCGGATGACCTGGTTGTATGCACTGTTGAGGACAGCCTTACCAAGGCGGAGCTCAAGCTCACCGAGGCGGAGCGAGCTGAGTTGGTTCGTCAGTTCCGGCGCGCTTTCCAGGGCGCCATGTCGAAAGATTGCATGGCGATGGTCGAGGGATTGACCGATCGCAAGGTGCGGGCGTTCCTGAGCGACCACGATCCGCGCAACGATGTGGCGGTTGAAGTCTTCGTGATGGAGTCCGCGGCGCCGGATGTCGAGTCTGGCTGATCGGCAAAGCCTCGTTGCGATCGCTCCCCGTTTCAGGACGGAAATCGGGGGTACATTCGAAGTATGGAACTAGGACTACTGCTAATTGTGATCGGAATCGCGTTGGCGATCCTTGTGCATTACGGCATAGGGATCGCGTGCATCCTGATCGGGCTTGTCTTCCTGATCTGGCCCCGCGTCTCGCCGCGCAGATGACCAATATCAAACGCGCCGCTTTCGCAGGCGCGAAGGTTGACGAAAGCGTGTGGCGCGAGGATCAGCGGGATGCATTAACGGCCGGCTGATTCCGCGGCACCGAGGCCACGCTTTACACGCGTGGTCGCCATGGCAAGGGGCCCGCTAC
Source organism: uncultured bacterium (assembly GCA_963701205.1). Classification (GTDB taxonomy): domain Bacteria; phylum Actinomycetota; class Thermoleophilia; order Solirubrobacterales; family 70-9; genus JALZKA01. Next base: position 1,381,315 of record OY969575.1, read on the forward strand.
TCGGTCTCGAGGGCGGGCCCCGTGCGTTATTGACTCCCCCTTGGGATCCGAACGAGAATGTTTCGCTTCAGTCCAATCGGGTATAAGTAGGGCTAGGTCGGAGCGTCCCATCGGTTGAGGCCCGCCGACTCATATTCATTACGACCCGCATGGTGCCGCCTAGGGGCTCGAGTTCGCTCCAGCTACTACGGACCGGCCGGGAGGTTCCCCCAACAGACTGGAGGCATCACCCCATGTCAGTCGATGCAATCGCAGAACAGATCTCGGTTCGCACTGCTTCTGAAGAACTCTTGCTGGCGCTCTACGCCCGAGAGCCGGGTCCCGAGCTCGAGGAAGAGTTGCTTTTGCGGTTTCTGCCGCTTGCACGGTCGTTGGCTCGGCGCTACAGCGGTCGCTTTGAGCGCAACGAAGACCTGATCCAGGTGGCGAGCCTCGCCCTGCTCAAGGCGCTCCGTGGCTACGACCCGGATCGCGGTCGGGTGTTTTCTGCCTACGCGGCTCCGACGATTTTGGGCGAGCTCAAACGTCACTTTCGCGACCACTCCTGGCGCCTACATATGCCACGAAATGTGCAGGAGAACACGATCACCGTCACCCGCGCTGTTGACGACTTGACGAACGAGGAGCGGGCCCCATCGCCCAACGAGGTCGCCGACTCAACGGGCCTCACAGTGGAGGAAGTGCTGGAGGCGCTTCAAGCCCGTGAGTCTCAGCGCTCGGTTTCGCTCGATGGTGCCCGGGACCAGGACGATGACGCCCTGCCTACGCTCGCCGATGCGCTGGGCAGCGACGACCCTGGTATTGACCGGGTCGAGGCCCAGATGGCGGTTGAGCGTTGCGCCGGACTGACCGCACGTGAGCGCCGGGTTCTGGTGATGAGATTTGCCCGCGGCCTGAATCAGTATGAGATCAGCGAGCAGCTGGGCGTCTCGCAAATGCAGATTTCCAGAATCATGCGACGCGCTCTTGCGAAGCTACTCGAGGCGGTAGCCGGGGACGATGCACCCGACGGACGCAAGACGTTTGAACGTCGTCGGAGGAACAAGCGCACGCAGCCGCCTCGCGTCGATCGGCGGTCAGTGGAATCGATCGCGCGAGCGGCGTAGCGATGCCGACCAGCGCGAAACCCGATTCGCCTCAGGGCGACGAGACGGAGGCGGAGCGCCTCGACCGCAACCTGAATGAGCTCCTCCAGGAAGTACGGGTGGCTTTGCCCGGAGTGCAGGTGCTTTTCGCGTTCCTGCTCACCGTTCCGTTTTCACAGGGGTTTGCGGGGTTGAGCACATTCGAGCGGGATGCCTATTTCGCCGTCTTGGCGCTCACGGCACTCTCGACCGCCCTGCTGATCGCGCCAACGGCCTACCATCGTGTGCTGTTCCGCGCCGGGAAAAAGCCTGAGATCGTTGCCTACTCGAATCGGGTTGTGATCTTGGGCCTAATCGCGCTGGCGCTGGCGATGGGGTGCGCAATTGCGCTGATCGCGCACCTGGTGTTTGGAACCGCGAGCGCGATCATCGTTCTGGTCGCGGCGCTCCTGCTGTTTGGGCTGCTTTGGGGCGTGATTCCACTCGCGGCGCGAGGCGGTCAGCCCGCGCTCTAGCGTGGGGAACGCGCTGCCCGTCGTCGCCGGGGGTTTCTATGCCTCCGCTTCGGGTATGGGGTATTGAGTACCCAGTTGGAAGCACGGCGCCGATTTCTGCCATCGGAGACTCCGGGCTCCTACAACCCAGAAGTTGGTCAGGAGATTTCGATGTCGCTCGTGTGTCCCAAATGCAAATTCAGGCGATCCGCCGAGGCAGGTGTTCGCTTGGAGGTCTGCCCCCGGTGTGAGGCAATGGGCCGTGAGGCCTACCTGTCCAGGCCCTCGCGGGGATCAGCCCGCCATCCGTTGGACTTGATCGACCTCACATCGACCGCTCGCAAGGAACTCGCCCGGGCCCGTCGACTCTGAGTCCACGTCAGTCCGCGGCGTAGAGCGCGTCCACCTCGGGTTCGTACTTTTGGGTCACGATGTTGCGCTTGACCTTCATCGAGGGGGTCAACTCGCCCCCCTCTTGGCTGAAGTCGTTGGCCAGGACGACGAACTTCTTGACCTGCTCGACCCGCGCGAACTTCTTGTTGACCTTGTCGAGGTGGGCCTGAATTGACTCCCGTACGCCGGGGTCGGTGTGGACCGTCGCCGCGTCGAGACCCTTCTCGGAGGCCAACTTCGCGACCTCCTCCGGATCAAGCGTCGTGACGGCAACCAGATACGGACGCCTGTCGCCAACGACGACGCATTGCGAGATCAGCGGGTGCTGCTTGATCTCCGCCTCAAGGTTGGCCGGCGTGATGTTCTTGCCGCCTGCGGTGATGATTATGTCCTTCTTGCGGCCGGTGATTTTCAGGAATCCTTCGGCATCGACCTCGCCCAAATCGCCGGTGTGCAGCCAGCCGTCAATCAGTGTCTCAGCGGTCGCATCCGGGTTTTTGTAGTAGCCCTGGAAGATGTTGGGACCCTTGACCAGGATCTCGCCGTCGCTCGCGATCTTCACCTCAACCCCGGGGAACGGCTTGCCGATCGTCCCGAACTTGAAGTCCTCCGGCGTCGCGATCGTCGCGGCCGTTGAGGTCTCCGTCATTCCCCAGCCCTCGAGCACCAGCACCCCGGCCGCATCGAAGAAGCGCAGGATCTCAGGATTGATTGGGGCGGCGCCCGTGACGGCGACGCGCAGGTTGCCGCCGAACAGATTGCGGATCTTGTGCAAAACGAGCCGGTCGGCAATCCTGTGCCGCAGCGACAAAAACGGCCCCGCGCCGCCTGCCCGCTCGGCCTCGCGGAAGCGCCGGCCCACGGCTATCGAGCTATCGAAGATCCGCTTTTTGAGCCCACCCTCGTTCTCGATCGCCGCGGTCGCCGCCGTGTAGATCTTCTCGAAGATGCGCGGCACCGAGGGAAAGTAGGTCGGCTTGACCTCGGCGAGGTTGGGCATGATCCGCAGCGGATCGCGTTCCCAGTAGGCGATGCACGCCCCGGTTTCAAAACTGCCGAGCTGAATCAGCAACGCGAACGAGTGGGCGAGCGGCAAAAACAGATAGGTCAGCTCGTCGCCGTCGCCCAAGACGTCCTGGGTGACAACCATGTCGAGCATCGCTCTGTAATTGCCGTGCGAGATCACGCAGCCCTTGGGCGGCCCGGTGGTTCCGGACGTGTAGATGAAGGTGCAGACGTCGTCGGCGCTGACGGAGCCGTAGCGCTCGGCCCACTCGGCGCTGTCGCGCTCAGCGCCCAGTGCGCTCAATTCGTCAAACGAGGTCGCGCCCCCGCCGCTACCGGTCATCCGGATCACGTGCTGAAGCTCGGGGCAGGCAGCCTTAACGGACCGGATCTTCTCCAGCTGTTCCTCGTCCTCGACGATCACGGCCTTCGAGTCGGAGTTCTCAAGCACGTACTCGCATTCCTCGGGCGAGTTGGTCTGGTAGATCGGGACCACCGTCGCCCCGATCGTGAGCACCGCGAAGTCGAAGTAGGTCCACTCGACCCGGGTGTTGCCGAGGATCGCGACCTTGTCGCCCCGCTCGATTCCCAGCGAGATCAGGCCGAGGGCGAGCTTGCGGACGATCTCCCCGACCTCTGCGAACGACTGATCGACCCAGGCGCCGGAGTCGTCCTTGAACTTGACCGCGGGCCGGTCGGCGTACTTGGCCGCTGCCTGCGGCAGCAGGTCGGCAATCGTTGCCGACTGGATCCCCTTCTGTTGGGGCTTGACCATCGTCGCTGACTCCATCGTGTGCTGAATCTCCTTACAGGGCGGGAATACCGGCCCGGCGAGGTCCGCCGAGTGCACACCACGATATAGGAGCCATTCGGGCCCGCAACCCAGGCGAGCCCGCTACGTACCGAGCGTCAGCTCAAGCAGCTACTTCGCTGCGCTTGCCGCCTTCAGAGAGCCGGCGCAATGAGGTCAGGAAGAGGGTCTTGTCAATTCGACCGTTGAAGATTGGGACGCCCATTTCCATGCATTTGGCGATGACCTCCCGGTGCTTCATTTCGACTTCGTCTGCGAGCTCCGACGGCGTCAAGTGATTGGCCACTTGGTCTCCTTATGGTTCGACGATGATCGACTGCCAGAAGTCATACCCCTCGGCACGGACGCTGTCAACGAAATCTTTCCTAAAGGCTGGCCGAAGGGCGCAAATTCGGGCCCGTCAGACCGGATTCGGGACGTCAATGAACTCATGTTCGACCCCGAGGTTCTCCGCCAGCAGCTCGCCAAGGCGCTTGATTCCGAACGTCTCTGTCGCGTAATGGCCTGCGGCAAAGAAATGGATGTCGCCCTCCGTTGCGTCGGCCATCGCGTGTTCCGCGGGTTCGCCGGTTATCAGCGCATCAAGCCCCAGCGCGACGGCCTCATGAATTGACGAAGACCCGGCGCCCGACACGACGCCGATTGAGTGGATGACGGCTGGGCCTGCGCCCTGGGCAAGCGGAGCGCGTCCCGTCAGCGACTCGATCCGGCCTCGCAGTTCGTCCACCGGCACCCCTTCGTCGCTGCGCCCGACGACACCGATCGCCCTGCCCCTCGCAAGGCCGAACGGTTCGGGCGAAGAGGCATAGCCGAGCCCGTCGCGGATCAGGGCGTTGTTGCCGATCTGCGGATGCGCGTCAAGCGGCAGGTGATAGCCGGCAATCGCGAGATCCGCGCCAAGCGCCATCCGCAGCCGGGTCGCCATCTGCACGGTCAGCGACCGCGGGTGAAAGTCCCAAAACAGGCCGTGGTGGACGATCAGAAGTTGCGCGCCCGCAGTCACGGCACGATCGATCAGCTCGCGATGAGCTGAGACTCCCGTCGCCACCTTCGTGATCTCCCGCGCCCCGGGAACTTGCAGTCCGTTCGGCCCGTAATCGTCGAATCCGCCGGGATCCAGCAGCTCGTCGCAGAAGGAGATGATCTCGGCGCAGTCGGTCAATTGGTGCCCTATCCCATCAGACGCGTAGATTTGGGGCGATGTCGGACGCGACCACACCATTTCTACGCTCGCTCATGGACACCGAGCTTTACTCGATCGGAGCCTTCTTCAGCGACGAGCACCCCGACCTGGTTGACGAGGTGGTGCGGGTATCGAGCCAGATCGAGGCCGATGGGTTGCTTGCCTGGTCCGAGCGCCACGACCGCCCGGTCGAGGAGGCGTTTGAAACCCTGCTCACCGGCGTGGCGGTGCGCTACTACAAGGCTGTGGCCGGGTGAGCGCGTGGGTGCCACGATCGATCATCGCTGTGGTGGTGGTGGGGGTCCTGGCCGCGATTTACTCGATATCCGTCGGTGAGGGCGGCCCCCAGGCCGTCGATGTCGAGGGCCGGGTCGAAGTCCAGAAGCTGATCGCCGGGATCCGCCAGGACGATGCCAGGCTCGGATCTCCCGATGCCCCGGTGGTGGTGGACCTGTTCACGGATCTGCGCGATCAGGGCGCAGCGGAGTTTCAGGCTGACGTCATTGACCCGGTGATCGTCGAGTACGTGCGGGAGGGGCGGGCTCAGATCAATCTGCGGCACTTCTCGTTTCAACGCAGCGCCGTGACCCAGCCCGCGCTTGCCGCCTTTGCGGCTGGAGCGCAGGGACATCAGTGGCAGTTCGCGGAACTCGTCTTGCGAAACCTCGCAGCCGTCAGTCCGGCTCCTGCCGACCAGGACTTTCTCGAACGCATCGCGGCGGTGACCCCCGGCTTGGACAAGGACGTCTGGGATCAGGATTTTGCCGAGGAATTGCAAGCCCAGATGGATGATCCGGGCTATGAGAGCGCTGTTGACGAAGACGGCCGCCTGGCCTTCGAGCTGAAACTGCCGGCCGAGCCAGCCGTGTTGGTGACAGGGCCCGGCGGGTCGGAGACGCTGCCCCCGGCACCCAGCCTGGTGGAGCTGCGCGCGGCGATCGAGCGCGTCGGGGTGCCGCCAGGCTGACGAAGCGGTTTCGGCCCGCTCAGTCTTCGCCGTCGAGCAGCGGGCGCAACCGCCTCGTCAGCAGCAGCAGGCCGACCACGATCAAGGCCGCGGCCCAGATCAGCGGGTCGGTGGCCGACAGGTGCTCCAGCCGCGAGCCCAAGTAGATGGACAGGGCGGTGATCGGGATGTAGCCAAGCGCGGTTGTCCAGACGAAGCGCCACACCGGAACTTGTGCGGCGCCCGCGACGTAGCTGAAAAGGCTGAACGGAACGATCGGCACGAGTCGAGCCGCAAGCAGCAGCGTGACGCCGCCGTTTTCTGCGGCGCGCTCGAGCCGGTCAAAGCGTTCACGGCTGATGAACCGGTGGAGCAGCGGTCGGGCTGCCCGGCGTCCGATCGTGTAGGCGGCGAGTCCCTGCACCGTCCAGCCGATCGTGAGCATCGCAAAGGCGGGCCAGAATCCAAACACGAAGCCCGCGGCGGCGTCGATTATTTCGGCCGGGTACCAGACGAAGGTGTGGATCGCGACCAGCAAATAGAGGATCGCGACGCCGCCCACACCCAGGTCTCGCAGGTCGCGTCGAAGATCGGCGGTGTCGCCGCGAACTGCGTCTGAGAACGCGCTTCGCAGCGGCTCGATCGCCAGTACGCAAGCCAGGAGGACGAGGACGGCCAGAGCGGTCAGCGCCCAGGCGTGCCACGATCGCGCGGAGCCTGCCGCCGGCTCGATGCGTCTCGGCGGGTCGGTGGCCATCTGCGAGCGGAGTATGGCGGGCGGCCTGCGATACTTGCGCTGCTCGGGGCGTGGCGCAGTTTGGTAGCGCGCACCGTTCGGGACGGTGAGGTCCCCGGTTCAAATCCGGGCGCCCCGATGCAGGAGCGGAACCACTACGAAAAGGAGCCCAAATGGCCTACGAAGTACCGGATCTCCCATATTCATACGACGCGCTTGAGCCGCATATCGACGAAGAGACGATGCGGATTCACCACGACAAGCACCATCAGGCCTACGTTGACAAGGCGAACGCCGCCCTTGAGGGCACCGAGTGGGCTGACAAGGACGTTGACGAGGTCCTCAAGAACCTCTCCAGCCTGCCCGCCGACAAGCAGGGGCCGGTTCGCAACAACGCCGGCGGCCACTCCAACCACAGCTTCTTCTGGCAGGTCATGGGGCCCGACGGGGGCGGCTCTCCGGATGGCGATTTGGCTGCCGCGATCGACGATGCCTTTGGCTCGTTTGAGGACTTTCAGGAGAAGTTCAAGAACGCCGGCATCGGGCAATTCGGCTCCGGCTGGGCCTGGCTTGTCCACGACGGATCGGGGCTCGCCGTGGTCTCGACGCCGAACCAGGACTCGCCCGTCTCCGATGGCAAGACGCCGCTACTGGGCGTGGATGTCTGGGAGCACGCTTACTACCTGAACTACCAAAACAAGCGCCCCGACTACCTTGACGCGTTCTGGAACGTCGTCAACTGGGACGAAGTGGCTGCTCGTTTCGCGGCGGCGGGCTAAGCCGCAGCGCGCACGGTTTCAGGCAGCGCCGCGAGCTCTGTGCCGGGGTCCTTTGGTGGGACTCCGGCCATTGCCCGCTCCGCCATTGCGGTGATCGTCAGCGAGGGGTTAACGCCCGGGTTGGCGGGCATCGCGGCGCCGTCGCAAATGAGTAGATCCTCGTAGCCAAAGACACGTTGGCGTGGGTCGATGACCCCCGTGTCCGGCCCGAAGCCGATCACGGCACCGCCGAGGATGTGGGCGGTTGTCGGCGTATTGAACAGCGACTCGGTCAGGCCACCCTGGGCGAAGCCGTCGATCTGTTCGGCAAACCAAGCGGCCACCTTGTTCGCGACCGGGATGAAGGTCGGGTTGGGACGCTCGGGGTCCTGCTCGGTTTGCAGGCGGACGCCGTTCCCGAAGATCCGTTTCTTAGGAACGAGCCGGATCGCGTTGTCGAGCGATTGCATGACGAGCAGGATCACGGTCCGCCGCGACCAGCCGAACGGCACAAGGCTTCGCGCCAGTTTTATCGGGTGCCTCAGCGCCTGGCCGAGCCACAGGACCGGCCGCGTGAGCTTCGTCCCGTCGCCCGTCATCAGCGTGAACAGGGCGGAGACGGAGTCGCCGCCCTTGCCGTAGGTCACGACCTCGATGTGGGTGTTCGGATCGGGGTAGATGCTTGACGTGATCGCGACCGAGTTGGCGAAGTCGTAGCGGTCGTCCGGTGCCGTCACCGCCATGATCGATTCGCTGTTCGTTCGCACCAGCTCGCCAAGCTGGTCCGAGATCGCGGGCAGGGACCCGCGGTGCTTGCAATCGCGGAGCAGCCGGTTCGTTCCCAGCGCGCCTGCCGCCACCACAACCCCCCGCACGCGCATCGTGCGGCGCTGCCTGCGGAGGATCGCCCCCGCGCGCTCCGTCGTCAGTTCGTAGCCTTCCCCCGGCTCACCGAGCGGGCGAATATCCACGACCTGGCGTTCGGAGTGGATCTTGACGCCCAGCTTCTCAGCGAACCACAGGTAGTTCTTCCGCAAGGTGTTCTTGGCGCCGTAGCGGCAACCGATCATGCACTGCCCGCAGCGCACGCAGCCGGTTCTCTCGGGACCCTCGCCGCCGAAGTACGGATCCTCAACGCGCTCGCCCGCAGGTCCGAAAAAGACGCCCACGCGGGTGTTCTTCCAGGTATCGGCCGATCCAGTTTCAGCCGCGAACCGACGCAGCAGTTCGTCGGCCGGGCCGACGCCCTCGTAGGTGGTGACGCCCAACATGCGCTCCGCGGTCTCGTAGTGCGGCGCCAGTTCGCGGTCCCAGTCCTCCGCCAGTCCGTCCCACTGCGGGTGCCCGAAGAACTCGGGCTTGGCTCGGTAGAGCGTGTTCGCGTAGCCGAGGCTGCCGCCGCCAACGCCGGATCCGGAGACGATCAGGACATCCTTGAACTTGGTCAGCCGAAAGATTCCGCGCAGGCCGATCTTCGGCATCCAGTAGTAGCGGCGCAATCGCCAGGTCGATTTCGCGAAATCGTCGTCTTCGTAGCGGCGCCCACACTCGACCACCCCGACGGAGTAGCCCTTCTCAGCCAGGCGCAGGGCGGAGACCGAGCCGCCGAAGCCTGAGCCGATCACGGCCCAGTCGTAGTCCCAATCGGTCACCCCGCGAAGGTTACGGGTCGCGCGTCAGCGAGATCATGCTGGCGGCGCGGGCATAGAGAACGTAGAGGCGGAAGGTCGCGGCAAAGTCGTTCGAGCAGGCACGGTCAAAAACACCCTGCGCCTCGTCATTAGTCAGCGAGGAGGAGGAGATGTCCGCAGTGTCCTTGTTGACCTGGCTGCGAATGTCGATGATCGTTGCCAACTGCTCTTCGGGCGTGCCTTCGGTCCAGTCCTGGCACTGGGCAAGCTGCGCCACAGAGCCGGCTGTCACCTGGCCGACGCCGGTCTCGGCCGGCTCGATCCCGCCATCCGCTGATTCTCCGTCGCCGCAGCCCGCGATGAGCGCCAGGCTCACCACCGCTGCGGCCAGGAGTGCCCTATCGCGCAGCTTGCGCGAGCGCTTCAAGCCGTTCAGCAAGCCTGCGGCCCTCTTCGCTGGCGATGAACTCGTCGCCAGCCGCTTGGATCTGGCGGTTCTGACGATTGGCGGCCCTGGTGTTTGGTTGAGCCGGCATGGTGAACCAGTAGCAAAGCGGGTGGTCTTCGCTGGTTTCGCCACGCGACCACATCGAACAGTCGAGCAACTGGGCCTCCTTGATTACGTCGCCGTTACCGACGCTGAGCGCCGGGTTGGTGCCGCCCGCGCAGTCCGGCAGCAGGTCCGGTGGCTGGCCGACGCCCGGCCCGGTGATGCTGCCGGTGGTGCCGTCGGGGCCGGTGTTGTCGAACCAGCAGTTGGCCGTGTTGGTGGCGAATTCGTCCCACCAGAAGTCAACGCCGTTGGGCAGTTCGCTGATCCCGCCCGTGTCAAGGCCCGTGCGGTTGCCAAAACGGCGCAACTGCGGGTGCGGCTTGAATCCGGGTGGGACCTGGCCCATGCGGTTGCCGAAATGGTTGTTGCCGCAGGACGTCGAGGTTACGTCCGGGTTCGCGCAATGCACATCCGCATCGACGTTGCCCTCGGGCGTGCCGGCGACCTCGTCGGGAACCGCGGCCAGAAGCGTTCCGTGACGCCAGTTGTCGAAGATCCAGTTCTTCGTGACGATTCCGTCGTTCATTCCTGGCCAGACCAGTCCGGTGCCGATCGGCATCGGGACGTAGGGGTCGATCGGCGGGTTCTCGGTGTAGAGGTTGAGGTTGTTCGAGTAGATCAGGTTGTGGTCGATCTTCATGCCGTCGGCAGGGAAGCCCGGGTGGCCGCTGGCCGACAGCGTGTCGCTGGAGATCCCGTTCGTGTTGCCGTAGATGTTGTTGCGGGTCATGCGAACCGAGTTGCCCATCGAGCCTGAGTAGGCGAGCGTCGAGCCATGCAGGTCACAATCCTTGACCACGGTGTTGAGGCGCTCCTTCGGATAGAAGCTCTCATCGCGGTACTCGCCGGTCTGTGGCGACGCGCCGGGATAGACGACGGCGTCGCCGGAGCCGAATCCCTCACAGTTCTTGATCACGTTGTGGTCGGTCGTGAAGCTCAGGTGCCCGTAATCGGCCGCCCAGTAGAACTTCACCCGGTCGAGCAGGATCCCGTCGGTTTCCTCGGTGTAAAAACCGTGTTCAAGGGCTCCGCGCAGCAGGAAGTTGCGGCCGACGAATCCGTCGGAGCGATCCGTGCGCATGACGACGTGCTTCGCGTAGCACGGGCTGACGCCGTCGACCGCCTTGCAGCTTTCGAACTTGACGCCAGGCTTGGCGCCGGGGTTGTTCGCGTTGCGGTAACCCTTTGCCGCGTCCATGATCACGTCCTCTGGCTTGATGCCGGAGCCCTCGATCTGGAGGTTGCAGCGCACGCAGCGGCCGAGTTCCTGTGAGGGAATCCCATGCCTGTTCGGGTCCGGCGCGGACAGCGGATCCCCCTTGACGGCGCGGCCTTGGATATAGATCAGGTTCTGGTCGTTGGGACAGGTCGCCTGGTAGGCGTAGCTCGGGGTATCGGCGCCCGACTGGTTCTCCTGGACGAGCGACGGGTTGCACTTCGGATCGTTGGTCGGCGCCCTGCGCGACTTCGGCTCCGTGTAGCGGCCCGGCATCACGACGATGCGGTCGTTGTTGCCGGAGCGGTTGATCGCCTTCTGGATCGTGCGGAAGTTGCATTGCCGGTAGAAGCGACGATTCCAAGACGAAAGCTTCTTGGCCTGCGCCGAGGAAACCTTGATCTTCGGCTGGCTGGGACGCAGGCGGTAGCCACGGCGCTCCGCCTTGTCGATGGCCTTCAGCGCACGCTTCAATGAGGCGGGCTCGCAGACCACCCGCACGTCGCCGGGCCCTCTGCCCGTGACTGCGGAGGCAAGCGAACGGGCCTTGGGGACCTTGCCGCCAGCGGCCGGGGAGATTGCGGTGTCGGGAGTGGGGTCGGGCCAGTAAGACGGACGCTCCAGGTGCCCGAACGCGACGGCGGGGAAAGCCACTGCGGCGACGACGGTAAGTAGCGCCAAGCGGCCACGGTGGCCCTGGCTGATCGAAGGTCCGCTACCAAACACGTGGCTGACTCCTTGAGTGAATCTAAGTCCGCCCCGTTGGAGCGGTCCGCCGCCGGGTGGCAGCGACGCGGGCAACCCTAACAAGGGGGGATGGCGTTGGCGCCGGTTGTCCAACCCGTGTTTTTGAGTCCGAATGGAGCGCTGCGGTGGCTCGGCGCCCCACGCTTAACGCGAACTCAAAGAAGGTTTGCCCTACATCGCATAGAAATGCGGGATTCAGCGTCCGGTTGTGCTTTGACACCCCCTGAGTGGCGCTGGTAAGTTCGACAGCGGTGTTCCGGGGGGCCGGGACTCACCTTCAGGGATGAATCGAGACAACGCAAATTGAGAGGTTCAACGGCGTCTGGCCGTATCGCTGCGCTGGTCGCGATCGCCATCGGCGTGATCGCTCTGTTCATGCTGTTTACCGGCTCCAGCGGCAAGTACACGATCACCGCCCAGTTCCAGAACGCCAGCCAGCTCGTCACCGGTAACCAGGTGATGGTCGGCGGCGTACCGTCCGGATCCGTTGACGAGATCAAGCTCGGCGACGACGGCGAGGCGCTCGTGACGCTCTCCGTCAACGAAGAGTTCGCGCCGTTGCCGCGCGGCACCACCGCGACTGTGCGCTGGGGCTCGCTCTCCTCGGTGGCTGGCCGCCAGATCGAGCTGACCTTGCCACCGCCGTCCGACAGCGCCGAGGTGATTGAGGATGGCGGCACGCTGTCCACCGCCGAGACGATTTCGGCAATCGACCTGGACCAGATCTTCAACACCCTCGACACCGACACCGTCGAGGACTTCAAGCGCGTGATCACGGGCTTCAAGGACTCCTACGCGGGCGTCACCAAGCAGGCGAACCGCGGCCTCAAGTACGCGAACCCCTTCCTCTCGACCAGCCGCCGCGTGTTCGGCGAGCTGACCCGCGACACCCGCGCCTTTGAGTCGTTGATCGTTGACAGCGCCAAGCTCTCCGGCCTGCTCGCCGAGCGCCGCGCCGACCTCTCTGGACTCGTCGGGAACGCCAGCGCTGCGCTGGGCGCGATCGGACGCGAGCGCACCGCCCTCGCGTCGGCGATCAACCAGCTCCCCGACTTCATGCGCCAGGCGAACACGACGTTCGTGAACCTGCGGGCGGCGCTTGACGACCTCGACCCGCTTGTCGCCGCCACCGGGCCGGTGGCGGACCGCTTGCGCCCGTTCTTCGCCGAGTTCCGTCAGGCCGCGGCCGATTCGGTGCCAACGATCCGCGATCTTTCGAACATCGTGCGTCGCAAGGGCAAGGGCAACGACCTGATCGAGCTGACCCGCCTGCAGGTGCCGCTCGCCGACATCAGCGTCGGTACCGGGGCCCCCGATTGCGGCGCGGATCCCGCCGCCGACTTCGATGCCGCCGCCGATGAGGACTTCAAACAGGGGGCCCTGGGTGAGTCCACCTGCGCGCTGACGAACTCGCTCCCGGCGCTCGCCCATCTACGCGCCTACACGCCTGAGCTGCTCGGTTGGTTCGACGGGTTCTCCACCTCGGGTGCGGTTGACGCCAGCGGCGGTCTCGGTCGCATCGCCTCGACCTTCAACGCGTTCACCTTCTCGCCCAGCGGGCTAGTCGATCTTGCGGACCTGTTGGCAGGCAACAACATTGACCTCGGCGCAATCCTGGGCGGCGTCGACAACCCGAGCTTCGACATCAACAACCACGCCCGCTGCCCCGGCACGAACGAGCGTGACCCAGGCGACGGTTCGACCCCGTTCACCGACGGCGGAACCGTGGCCTGCAACCCGGCTGAGGTGCCTCCGGGGCCATGAGGCGAATCGCGCTCATCCTCGCTTCACTCGCCGCTTCCGCGGCTCTCGTCGCCGCGTCCGCAGGCGCCGACGACACGCACAACTACAAGCTTGAGATCTACGACGCGTTCGGTCTGGTCGAGGGCGCCGAGGTCAAGGTCGCGGGCGTCGCCGCTGGGTCGATCACCGGGTTTGACATCAACGAGGAAAAGCGCGCGCTTGTCGAGGTCGAGCTCACCGGACCGCTCGCCGTCCTTGGCGACAAGACGACGTGTGCATCAGAGCCGCAGTCGCTGATCGCCGAGTACTTCATCGATTGCCAGCCCGCGGGGGCGCCGCTGCCCGACGGCGCCACGGTGCCAAAGCTCGTCAGCCAGTCGGTCCAGGCCGACCTTGTGGCCAGCACGCTTCGGCTTCCCTACAGGCAGCGCCTGACCCTCTTGATCAACGAGTTCGGCACCGCCCTTGCGGGCAACCCAGAGCGCTTGAACGAGGCGATCCGCCTCGGCGCGCCCGCGCTTCAGGACATGCACAAGGCGCTGAAGCTGCTAGCCGATCAGGCGAAGGTCATCGCGCAGCTGAACGTCGATTCGGACCGCATCGTTGCCGACCTTGACAGCCGCTCGGACGACGTCGTTGCGTTCATCCGCAACGCCGGCGCCGCGGCGGCGGCTTCGGCGGAGCGCCGCGACGACCTTTCGACCGACTTCGATCTTCTTGACGACGTATTCCGCGAGCTGGGGCCGACGATGGCCGAGCTCGAAAACGTCGGTCGCGAGGCGACGCCGCTGATGGCAGACCTGCGCACCGCCGCGCCGGGCCTAAACACCCTGGCCCAGAACCTGCCTGCCTTCTCGCGCTCGTCCGAGAAGTCGCTGCTTGGCCTCGGACGCGCCTCCAAGGCCGGAGCCAAGGCGCTGGGTGCCAACGGCCGGGCAACGATCAAGGCGCTTGGCGAGGCCACTGTGAACGGCACCCAGGCCGCCAAGCAGATCCGCCTGTTCCTCGATGACATCGCTGATCCGCGTCGCGCAATCGCAATCGACGATCGGGTTGACGAAGAGACGGGCCGCGACAACCCGCTGGCCGGCCAGCGCGACACGCGTGGCTACACCGGCATGGAAGGGCTTCTCAACTACTTCTATTACTTCTCGTTGGCGCTCAACCAGTACGACAGCGCTGGGCACTTCCTGCAGTTCAACCTCTACGACGTCTTCGCCGGCCCCTGCGGCACCTGGAACTCGGAACAGAGCTGGCCGCTCGACCCCGGCGCCGTCCAGAATCCGGCGACCGACGGCGACCTTGCCGCCGGCAGAACCCGCGATCCGCTCCGCGCGCACTCGTGTGTCGGCATGCTTGGGCCCAACCAGCCCGGGATCACCGTCGGGTCCGACGAATCCGATCTGGGCGTCGGTCGCTACCCAGGGGAAGTCTGCCCCGACGGGTCAGATGACCTTGAGATCTGCGATCCCGACCTCGGCGCCGAGTTCCCCGACAACGCACGGACGACCGCGAGCGCTCCCAAAACAAAGGCCGCTGACAGCGCCGGCAACGAACCGACCGCCGCTGACGAGGGGCTGTTGCCGGACGTGCCCCAGACTCCTGACGAAATCCGCGACGAGCTGGAATCGCTCCTTGACCTGCCCGCGAACTCGCTTGGCGCCCTCGGCGGCAAGGACGGAAAGAACGGCAAGGGCAAGCGCGGCAAGGGCAAAGGCAAGGGCAAGGCCGGGATTGGCGCTGGCGCCGACGCGGCCGCCCAGGATCTACTGGAGTTCCTCTTCAAGCCATGAGAAGCCGCAGCCCGATAGCCGCCCTCGCCTCCTCGCCGACGATGGTCGGTGCGGTGACGACCCTGATCTTGATCGTGACCGTGTTCATGGCCTACAACGCGAACAACAGCCTTCCGTTCGTGCCGGTCTACAAGGTCTCCGTTGACGTGCCCAACGCTTCGCGGCTTGGCACCAACAACGAGATCCGCATCGGCGGGACGCGAGTCGGTGTGGTCGAATCGATCCAGCCGATCCAGCTCTCCGACCGGACCGCCACGGCGCAGGTAGAAGGTGCCCCGCCCGAGGCGGAGATCGGCGCTCGCCTGAACCTGAAGGTGGACAAGAACGCATCCCCGATCCCGCAGGACTCGGTCTTCCGGGTGCGCTACCGCTCAAGCTTCGGGCTCAAGTACTTGGAGATCGTCCGTGGCACGGGCCCCGAGGCACCCGAGGGCTTCATCTTCGACGGACTGAACGACACCGAGGCGGACCCCGGGTTCATCGGCTGCGACATTCCGCTCGACCCCGAGACCTTCTCGGAGACCATTCCCGAACAGGCCAAGGACGGCTGCTTCCAGCCCCAGACCGAGTTCGATGCGATTGCGAACACATTTAACAACAAGACCCGCGAGAACAGCCGCAAGAACCTGATCGAGTTCGGCAACGCCTTCGCCGGCCGCGGCGGGTCGCTCAACGACACGATCGAGGGCCTGGCGCCGCTGATGCGCAACCTGGGCCCCGTCGCAAGGGTCCTGGCCGATCCGGACACCCAGTTGCGCCGGTTCTTCGCGGAGCTTGCCGACACCGCCCGCATCGTTGCTCCCGTCTCCGCCCAGCAGGCCCAGCTCTTTGCCAACGGCGCCGTCGCCTTCGCCGCGTTCACCGCCGACACGGAAGCCCTCAAGGAAACGATCTCGGAGGGCCCGCCGACGCTGCGCACCGCGATCGACACGCTGCCGCGTCAGCGCCCGTTCCTGGCCGAGTTCGCCGAGCTATCGCGGCGCCTGCGCCCGGGAATCAAGTCGCTGCAGCTGGCGCTGCCGTCGCTCAACAGCGCCGTCCGCGTCGGCACCCCGGTCCTGGCCCGAACGCAAAGCCTCAACAAGGACCTCCGGGCGACCCTGGTCGAGCTGCGGCGCCTCGTCGATCAGCCGACCACGAAGCTCTCGCTGCAGCGCCTGAAGACCACGTTCGCCGAGGCCCGTCCGTTGTTTGAGTTCGTCACCCCTGCGCAGACCGTGTGCAACTACTTCAACTACTGGTTCAGCTTCCTACCGTCCGGCTTTGACCAGACGCAGGTGGGCTACAGCTTCCGGCAGACCCTCTCAGCGCCTCCGCCCGGCCCGACGACCGTCAGCGTGGCCGGGGAACCAGTTACCGTGCCCGGCGAGGTCGAGACACCGATTGGTAGCTATTCCGGCAACCCCGCCAACGGCAAGGCCGGCACCGCATCACCGACTCCGGGCATGTTCGAGCCCGAGACCTTGCCGATCCTGCACGTGCCGATCAACACACCGGCCGGCCAGAAGAACGCGGACTGCGAGCAGGGCCAGTTCGGCTACCTTTTGGGAGCGAGCCCGGATGTCCGCCTGCCAGGCCAGGGCATCGACAATCCGGCGGTCTTGATCAACGACCTGCCAGGATCGCGCGGCCCAACCACCCTCTTCTTCAACGACGCTGGCGAGCGGACCTTTGAGGACACGCGCGTGGAGGCGCGCCAGCCATGAGAACCGCGTCACAGCGCAAGCGCCTGCCGAACTGGGCGATCGGGTTGATCCTGATCGTGGTCGTCAGCGTGGCTTCGGTGCTCTCCTACACGAAGAACTTGCCCTGGACTTCGAACTACGAGGTTCAGGCGGTCTTCGCGTCGGCAGGCAACGTCCGTCCCAACTCGCAGGTGCGGATCGCGGGCGTCAACGTCGGCAAGGTGACGACGATCCAGAACCTGGCGGCCGGCGATCCCCGGGCGGCTGAAGGCGAAACCGATGAGCCCGAGGCCGGCGACGAAGGTGCAGCACCCTCAACCGCCGCGGTCGTCACGATGCAGCTCGACGAATCGGCATTGCCGCTTCACACCGACGCCACGATGAAGCTTCGCCCGCGCCTGTTCCTGGAAGGCAACCTGTTCGTTGACCTGAAGCCCGGCAGCCCCAACGCCCCCGTTGCTGAGGACGGCTATGTGTTCCCGGCCGGGCAGACCTCGCTCGCGGTCAGCCTTGATGAGGTCCTGACGACGCTTCAGTCCGACGTCCGCACCGACCTTCAGATCCTGCTCGACCAGCTCGGCAACGCATTCGCCGATTACGGCGGCGCCGAGGGATTCCGCGAGCTCTACCGCTCGTCACCGGGCGCCTTCCGCTACACGTCGCAGGTCAACGAGGCGTTCCTGGGCAAGGAACCCCGCGACCTCTCGGACCTGATCGTCAACTTCGACTCGACGGTCGAGGCCCTCGGTCGTAACGGCAGCGACCTTCAGGACCTGGTTACCAACCTCCGGATCGTGCTCGGGTCGTTTGCCGCCGAATCCGACGCGCTCGAGCGCGGCATCGCCGAACTTCCGGGTGTCCTTGAGGTCGGCAGGCCCGCGCTGGCAAGTTTGAACGCCGCCTTCCCGGCGGTGCGCGCCTTCGCCCGCGAGGCGCTGCCCGGCGTCAAGTCCACCCCGGCTGCGCTCGATGCCGGCACGCCCTTCCTGCGCCAGCTTTCAGGGCTCGTCTCCAAGCCTGAGTTGCGCGGCCTCGTCAGCGATTTGCGTCCGGCGATTCCAAACCTGACCCGTCTGTCGAAGGCGACGATCCCGTTCATGCGCCAGGCTCGGGCGCTGGCAAGTTGCGCCAACGAGGTGGTCGTCCCGTGGTCCAACGACACGATCAACGACACGTCCACGCCGGCCACGGCGCGGGTTTTCGAGGAGTTCGGCTACGGCCTGACCGGAATCGCCGGCGAGAGCCGCTCCGGTGACGCGAACGGCCCGTACATCCGCGTTCTCGCGGGCGGTGGCACCAACACCGTCATTCACCCCGACCCCGTCCAGGGTCCCATCTACGGCGTGACGCCGCTGCCGATCGAGGGAGCGATTCCGGCGCTTGATTCGGCGGCCAAGACGCCCTTCCGCCCCGACGTCCCCTGCGAGACCCAGGAGGCCCCGAACCTGAACTCCCAGGTTGGCCTGGCACCCACCCAGACGTCCGCCTCAGCTCCGGCAAGCCCGCTTTCATCAGCCCAGCAGTCGCAACTCAACGCGCTCGGCGAGCCACTCGCCCAGGCATCAAGCCTGGCCGAGGGCAACAAGAAGCAGACTCGCAAGGATCGCTCACAGTTCCAGAGCCTGCTCGATGAACTTGACGCAATCGTTACGGGTGCGGCACGATGAAGACCGCGATTCGCAAGAACCTTCGCAACTTCATCGCCGTGGTTGCCCTGTTCGCAATCGCGTCGGTGACGAGCTACATCATCCTCCAGGAGCAGCGCCTGCGGATCCCGATCCTGGAGGAAAAGCCGTTCCAGCTCCAGGCCGAGTTCGAGACCGCGCAGGCCGTGGTTGCCGGCCAGGGGCAGACCGTGCGCGTTGCCGGTGTGCGGATCGGCGATGTCTCTGGCGTCGAGCTCGTCGATGGCCGCGCGATCATCACCTTCGATATCGAACGTGACTACCTGCCGATCTACCGGGACGCCACGCTCTTGATGAGGCCGCGCACCGGGCTCAAGGACATGTTCTTCGCGCTTGATCCAGGAACGAACGACCGTGCGCTGGGGGAGCCCTACGAGGAAGGCGAGATGATCCCGCTCGCCAACACGGCCCCGGATATCAACCTCGACGAGATCCTCGCCGGCCTCGACGGCGACAGCCAGGCCTACCTGCGGGCGCTGATCGTCGGCGCCGGTCAGGGCCTTGATGGCCGCGACAAGGACCTGGGCAAGCTGCTGGCCGCCCTTGGACCGATCAACAACGACCTCGACCGGCTTTCAACCGAAGTCGCCAAGCGCGACGAGAACCTGAAGAACCTGATCCACAACCTGAGTTCGCTGACCGAGGCTGTGGGCAAGCAGGACGACGACATCGCCCGCTTTGTCTCGGCTTCCAACTCGACGCTGGAGGCAATCGGCGTCCAGGATCCGGACGTCCAGCAGGCGACCGCACTCCTACCTGGCACGCTGCGCCAGACGCGCGACGCGCTGCAGGCAGCCGGCGAGTTTGGCGACCAGCTCGGTCCCGCGCTCAACGACCTACGCCCCTTCGCTCGCAAGCTCCCGGATGTCAACGCGGCCCTTACGCGGCTAGCCAACCGCACCACACCGGCGATTCGCGACCAGATCCGGCCGTTCGTCCGCAAGGCCCGTCCGGTCGTGCCCGACCTGGCCAAGGCGGGGCGCAAGTTCTCGAAGACCGCGCCGGAGCTGACCAAGGTGACGGGCAGGCTCAACGAACTGCTCAATATGGCGGCCTTCAACCCGAACGGGGCGGAAGCCCCCGGTGAGGCCGGTCGTGATGAGGGTTACCTGTACTGGTCCGCGTGGCTCGCGCACAACAGCGTCAGCGTCTTCGGCAGCCAGGATGGCCACGGCCTCTACCGGCGGATCTACTTCTCGGCCAGCTGCCAGAACCTCACAAACCTGGTCGCCGGGGCATTCAGTCACGTGCCCGGCGGCGAGTTGATTGCGTCCAATGTCACCGGCCTCGGAACGCTGTTTGGCCCCGGGGAGGTGTGCGGCTGATGCAGAAGCAGGCTCCATCCGTCGGGCGCATCCTGGTCGCAATCGGGTTCTCGCTCTCCTGCTTCGGCCTGATCCTCTTCCTCTGGGTCGCGTTCGGCGGGCCGACGCCGCTCAAGTCCAAGAGCTACCGCTTCAGCGCCTACTTCCCCGAGGCAATCACGCTTGCGGCCGAGTCCGACGTGCGGATCGGCGGCGTATCCGTGGGCAAGGTCAAGGCGGTCGAGGTCGGTCCCCGCGACGCAAGGGTGGATGGCTACGACACGGCTGAGGCCGTCGTGGAGATCAAGCCCGAGTTCGCGCCGATCGCAACCGACGCTCGCGCCGTGCTGCGCCAAAAGACGCTGCTCGGCGAGACGTACGTCGAACTTACGCCCGGTTCCGAGACGGCTGACGGCGATCCCTCGCCCGTCTCACTGGGTGCCGCGACGACGCTGACCGACGCTGAGGTCGAAGCGGCCGCCGAGCCGCTCGAGGAGGGCGCAACCCTGGCGGTCGGGCAGACCCGAAACGCCGTTCAGATTGACGAGATCTTCAACGCGCTGGACACCGAGACTCGCGAGGCGTTTCAGCGCTGGCAGGCAGCCGCCTCTGTGGCCTCGGCCGGCCGAGGCCTCGACCTCAACGACGCCTTCGGCAACCTCGGGCCGTTCATCACCGACGCCTCCCAGATCCTGGCCGTTCTGAAGGGCCAGAAGGTTGCGCTCAAGGGTCTGGTTCGCGACACCGGCACTGTCTTCGAGGCCCTTTCGGAGCGCGACCAAGAGTTGGCCGGCGCGATCACCGGTGGCGAGGCCACCTTCGGGGGCCTCGCCGACGCCGACGCCGCCCTGGCGGAGTCGTTCCAGATCCTGCCGACCTTCCAGCGCGAGTCCCGGGCGACGCTCGAGCGGCTCGACGACTTCCAGGCAACGTCCCGCCCCGTGATTCAGAAGCTTTTGCCGGTCGCCAACGACATCAGCCCAACGCTGGAGAGCGTCCGCAAGCTCTCGCCGCACCTTGAGCGCCTCTTCCGCAAGCTCGATCCGCTGATTGACGTCAGCAAACGCGGCCTGCCGGCGCTCCGTCGCCTGCTGGGTGGCGAGGGCCTCCGGCCGGCGCTTGATGCGCTTGAGCCGGTCTTGGCAAACGTCAATCCGGCGCTGGCCTACCTGAAGCAGTACAAGAACGTCGTCACCGATTTCCTGGCGGTGCCTGGTTATGCCCTCTCGAACACCTTGCCGACGCAGCCTGGCCAGCCGACGCCGCGGACCTACCTGCGCCAGATCGGCTACACCAGCGCCGAGACGCTGTCGATCCACCCGAGCCGTCTGCCAACCAACCGCGGCAACGGCTACCCGGCACCGAACTACCTGACGACGCGGGAGACCGCTGAAGGCGGAATCTTCCCCAACTTCGACTGCAAGAACACCGACTTCACGCCCGGCCTCGGCGGCGATCCGGATGAGGACGAGCTTGCCTTCCGCGGCCCGGCCAACCCGGGTGAGGGCGTCGAGCAGGGCCAGAGCACGGCGTTTGCGGCCTGCTTCATCCAGACTCCGCCATTCTTCTTCGGCGGCGGCCGCGCTCCAAACATCCTCGCCGATCCCTAGGCCGGTAGCGCCCGCCGGGTTCCGGCGCCTACCATGTCGCGCGTGAGCGCGGCCAACGAATCCGATTGGGCCCAGGTGGCAAGGGCGGTCGCCGAGCGTCGCGGCGTTGCCTACGCCGGTGTTGGTGGCCTCAATCCGGCGGGTGGCCCCGTGGCGCTCTGCCCGGGCGGCCGAAATCGCCTAACCGGCGAGTTCGATCAAGGGTTCTGGGGCGCGTCATGCGATGCCGACGAGCGCGAACACGGCGGACTGTTCAAGCGCACCGTGTTGCCCGGTGCAATTCTCGTGAAGGCGCACATGCCCGACCTCGCGGCCGTCATGCCGCCGTTCAACGTCGAGTCAAAGGAGGGGGCGCTGGAGGCGATCGAAAGTCGCGTCAGCCGTCACCGCGTTCAGTTCGAATCGATCGAGTTCAACACCCGCTTCATTACAACGGTGGCTCCCGGGCACGACCCGATCGCCCTGCGCGAGACATTTAGCCCTGGGTTTTTGGACTGGGTCGCCTCGATCAACGCGGAGGTGGACTTCGGCGTCGGGGACCGCCAGCTGTACTTCCATTGGGTCCTCGGCAAGCTGACCGAGGCCGAGTACGACGCCGCTCTTGACAACGCCGGCATGCTCTTTCGCCGGATCCGCAAGGAGATGGAAGAACACGGCATCCACACCTATGAAGCCGGGCCCTGGCACGCCGGGCTCGCCCCGTTTCCTCCGACTGCCTAGCGCCCCGCCACATCGAGGGCGAAGTGGCCTAGACCTCCGGCGGGATGTAGCCCTCGTCGCCCGGGAGCAGCATCCGCCAACCCTCATCAGCGTCGGGATCGGGCAGGATTCGGGGCATGACGGGGACGACGGTCGTCTGCCTCGCGGCGGCAATCGCGTCGTCGGCGGTGGCGAACGGGGCCAACGCCTCCAGCTGCTTGATCGTGGGGAAGACCAAGTCCAGGTCGCCGCTCTCACCCTGTCTGAGGGCCTTTGCCGGGTTGACCCAGGCGGCGTCCACGATCTCCGACCCGTCGGGCGTGGGCGGCGAGTGAGCGGGGGCCAGCGCCATGTAGAAGCGCGTGTCGAAGCGGATCGGGACTGGCTCGGGCGTGATCCACCGCGACCAGAGCCACAGTTCAGCGTCTGAGCCGAGCGCGATTCCCGCTTCCTCTTCGAGTTCCCGCACGGCAGCGGCGCGATGCGCCAGCTCGTCGGCGGCCAGGTCCGTCTCGGCGCCGGCCACCCCCGAGATCAGCTCGTCGGCTTCAACCGCGCCGCCCGGGAACACCCAGACCCCCGGCATGAACCGGGCAGTGGGGTTGCGCTGGACGAGCAGAACCTCAAGCTCGCGGTCGGCATGCTTGCCGCCGCGGCGCAGCAGGATGATCGTCGCCGCGGCGCGGGTGGGCGCCGGCACGAAGTCGGGGGCGAGGGGATCCCGGGCGCCGACTGCGTCGGCGGGAAGCTTTGGCTCGTTCATCGCGACCATCCTTGCGTATTGCTCGCTACGCTGAATCTGTGAGCACGGATGGGCCGGCCAAAAAGCTTTGGATCTGTACATCGTGCGGGTTCATCTACGACCCGGACGAGGGCGACCCGGATGGAGGGATTCCGCCGGGGACCTCGTTCGACGACGTACCCGACGACTGGTTTTGCCCTGTCTGCGGCGCCCGCAAGTCCGACTTCGAGCCCTACAGCGAGTAGGCCCAGCCCCGACTGCGGGGTTGTGGGAGGGCGGATCACCCCGACTGCGGGGTTGTGGGGGCATTGACCCTAAAAACCCGCACTCGGTGGGGTTGGGTTACGCGGCCCGCTGGATTGGCGCGGCGGCTGCGGCTCGGGCCTCGATTGCGATCGGGGCCCGGGTCGGGTAGGCGTCGGTCAGCGCGGCCGCGATCGATTCGGCAACGATCGCCACAAGTCGGCGCAACTCGGACTTGGCGATCACCAGTGGTGGCATCAGGACGATCGTGTTGCCAAGCGGTCGGACGATCGCGCCACGGGCGCGCGCCTCGAGGGTCACCCGGTGGCCAATGCGAAGCGCGGGGTCGTGCTGGCCTAAATCGATTCCCGCCATCAGTCCGCGAACCCGGACTTCGGCGACCTCGTCGGTCTGGGCCAGGTCGGCGAGCAGCTCGCTGAGCAGGCGGATCTTGGGCTGCATGCGCAGCAAGGTGCCCTCGGTCTCGAACGCGTCGAGGTTGGCGATTGCAGCGGCGCAGGCGAGGGGGTTGCCCGTATAGGTGTGGCCGTGAAAGAACGTCTGGGACTCCTCCGGTGCGCCAAGGAAGCCGTCGTAGATCCGCTCGGTCGCGAGCGTGGCCGCCAGCGGCATGTAGCCGCCGGTGAGGCCCTTGGCGACGCACATCAGGTCAGGAGCCACCCGCTCCTGCTCGCAGGCGAACATGGTTCCGGTACGTCCGAAACCAGTTGCGACCTCGTCGCAGATCAGGAGTACGTCGTGGCGGTCGCAGAGCTCGCGTACACGGCGCAGGTAGCCGGGCGGTTGGACCCGGATCCCCGCCGCTCCCTGGACAAGCGGCTCGACGATGACCGCGGCGATCTCGCCGTCGTGGAAGTCGAGGATGCACTCAAGTTCCGCCGCGTCGCCCGGAGCGACGTGGTGGGCGTCGAAGAGCAGCGGCCCGTAGGCCGAGTGAAAGAGGTCGATGCCGCCAACCGAAACGGCGCCGACGGTGTCCCCGTGGTAGGCGTCGCGCAGGCAGACGAACGACGTGCGCTTGCGGTCCTCGCCGCCCTGCTGCTGCCAGTACTGAAACGCCATCTTCAGGGCGATCTCAGTCGCCGTCGAGCCCGAGTCCGAGTAAAAAACACGGTTCAGTCCAGGGGGTGCGATCGCCACGAGTCGCGCGGCAAGCTCGGCGGCGAGCGGGTGAGAGAGGCCAAGCATCGTCGAGTGGGCCACCCGGTCAAGCTGGTCGCGGATGGCCTTGTCGATGCCGGGGTGGCGGTGTCCGTGGACGTTGCACCAAAGCGATGAGACGCCGTCGATGTAGCGCCGGCCGTCGGCGTCGATCAGGTCGGTGCCGTGGGCGCGGGTGATCATCAACGGCTGCTCGTCGCACCAGCCGCGCTGCTGGGTGAACGGGTGCCAGAGGTGCGCGTGGTCGAGCTGGCTTGAGTTGCTGACCGCGTCTGGCATCGTCCGGCGGCGAGCCTAGTAAGCCGCCCGGACGCGTAGCCGCTAGCTGAAGCGCGATCGCGCTTCAGCTAGGCGAAGAGATCAAGCGGCGGCCACGAATCCGGCGCCGCAATATCGATCGGCGGTACCGCGACGACCGGGACGTTGCCCAGCTGCTCGACCGTCGCACGGTTCGAGCGCTCGACTTCCGATGCTTCGGCGGGCCAGGGCGTCAGCGCCACCGCCAGGACGTCGAGCCCTACTCCTCGAACCGCCTCGAGCGTCAACAGCGTGTGGTTGATCGTCCCCAGGCCGGGTCTCGCCACGATCACAATGGGCAAGCCCAGATCGTGGGCGAAGTCCCTGACCAGATAGTCGAGGCGGAGTGGCACGAGAAAACCGCCGACGCCTTCGCAGACGAGGTACTCGCAACCGTCCCGCGCACGCTCGGCGGTGGCCAGCAGTCGCTGCCTTTCGATCGGCTTGCCGGCCAGCTCCGCGCCCAGGTGGGGCGATACGGCGGGCCCGTAGCGGTACGGCGCGATCTCGTCGTCGGTCTGAGCCGAGCGGGCCGCGAGCCGCAGCAGCTCGTGGTCGGGCAGCCCAGCGCCGGGCGCGGCGTGCTCGTCGAGGCCGCTGACGGCCGGCTTGAGGACGCCAACCGAAAGCCCGGAATCGGACGCGTCGCGCGCGATCAGCCCGGCGACGACCGTCTTGCCTACCTCGGTGCCGCTGCCGGTGACGAAGACGCCACCGGCGCGGTCAGGCGGCTCGTGGGAACTCGGCACGGCTTGCCGGGATGATTCCCAGATCACGGGCGGCGCGACCGATCTGGTGCGCGGCGCGTTGCAGTTCGTCGGCACGGTGGTTCGCCATTACCGTCAGCCGCAGGCGCGCGGTGCCCTCGGGGACGGTTGGCGGCCGGATCGCCTGCGCAAAGGTGCCGCCGTCCAGCACCCGCTCGCAAAGCGCCATCGCGAGGCGGGCCGAGCCAACGATTACCGGCACGATCTGGGTGCGCGAGAGCCCAACGTCTAGGCCCTCTGCGCTCAGTGCCTCGCGCAGCACCGCCCCGTTTCGCCGCAGCTGCTCGACAACGCCGGGGCGCTTGTCCAGCAGGTCGAGCGCCGCCAGCGCTGCGCCCAGCGATGGTGGCGGGGGGGCGGTGGAGAAGATGAACGGCCGGGCCGTGTTGATCAGGTAGTCGCGCAGTTCGACGCTTGTGCAGGCGTAGGCGCCGTAGCTCCCAAGCGACTTGCCGAGGGTGCCAACGACGACGTCCACCTGGCCCGTGAGCCCGGCCGCCGCGACGGCGCCGCGGCCGCCCGGCCCAAGCGTGCCGGTTGCGTGCGCCTCGTCAACGACGAGCTTGGCGCCGTAGCGCTTGGCCAGTTCGTGGATGCCAACGAGCGGCGCCACATCGCCGTCCATTGAGAAGACGGAGTCGGTGACGATCACACATGGTTTGCCCCGGGCGTGGCGGAGACCCGCTTCAAGGTCGTCAAGGTCGGCGTGGCGGTAGACGTGGGTCTCGGATCGGGCGAGCCGGCAGCCGTCGATGATGCTCGCGTGGTTGAGCTCGTCCGAGAAGACGACGCCGCCTTCACCGGCCAGCGCCGAGACGATGCCGGTGTTGGCCAAGTAGCCCGAGCCGAACAGGAGCGCCGCCTGGGTTCCTTCAAACTCGGCAAGTCGCATCTCGAGCTTGCGGTGGAGCTCCATATCGCCGCAGATCAGCCGCGATGCCCCAGCCCCAGCCCCGTAGCGCTCGGCGGCCTCAGCGGCACCCTGGCGAACGCGGGGGTGATCGGCCAGGCCAAGGTAGTTGTTCGAGCAGAGCAGCAGGACCTCGCTGCCGTCGAGCGTGACCCGCGGGCCCTGAGGGCCCTCAACCAGCCTCAGTTTGCGGTGAAGCCCGCCGCGGCGGAGCTCCTCAAGGCGTGCCGTGACCTCGTCCATCGGGCGGCGCGAAGGCGCTAGTCGCCCCAGCCGGCGGGCTGCTCCGCCCCAACGGGATGGCCTGCGGATTCCGTCTCGGAGGGCCGGGCCGGGTACTCGGGCACCTTGCCCTTTTTCTTGATCACCCGTAGCTGGGTGGATGGATCCCAAAAATTCGCGTCGGCTTGGCTGTCGATCAAGTCGTCGATCGGGGTCGCCGGAGCTTCGCCTTCGAGCCAGCCATCGCGATTGTCCGGCCGCGGGTTGGCGCCGTTATCGGGCTGGCGGGCGACGTTAAGCCCCAGCTCCTCAAACATCGCCCGATCGTCGGCCGGTTCGGAGCCAAGCGTCGTCAAAAAGTTGCCCATCATCACGCCGTTCAGGCCCGCTTTGACGGCAAGCGGCTGCAGATCACCCAGGTTTTCGACCCGGCCGCCGCACAGCCGGAAGAGGGCCGTTGGGATGATCAGCCGGAAGATCGCAACCCACTGGACGACCTCCCACGGATCCATCAGCTCGCGGTCCCCGAACTTCGTTCCCTCGCGGGGGTTGAGCAAGTTGATCGGCACGGAGGTCGGGTTGATCTCTGACAGCTCAAACGCCATCTCGACCCGCTGGCGCTTGGATTCACCAAGGTTGAGGATGCCACCGACGCAGCTTTCGAGCCCCGCCTCCTCGACGGCGTCGAGCGTTCGCAGGCGGCCTTCGTAGCGGACGGTCGTTGAAACTTCCGGGTAATAGGAGCGGGCCGACTCGACGTTGTGGTGTACCCGCTGGACCCCCGCTTCCTTCAGCCGCTTTGCCCGGGTGGGGGAGATGTGGCCGATCGAGACGCAGCGCTTCAGGTTTGTGTTCTCGCTGACGAGCTTGGCGCCTTCGACAATCCGCTCGAAGTCCCGCTTGGAGAGCCCCTGGCCCTGGGTGACCATGCAGAACCTGTGGGCACCGGCCGCCTCCGCCGCCCTGGCGTGCTCAAGGATCTGGTCGGGCTCCAGCATCGCGTGCATGGGGGTGTCGGCCTCGGCATAGCGCGATTGGGCACAAAACCCGCAATCCTCGGCGCAGCCGCCCGATTTGGCGTTCACGAGCGAGCAGAGGTCGGTCGAATCGCCGAACTCCTCCTGGCGTGCCTCCCAGGCACGCTCAACCAGCGCGAGGATGTCGTCGTGCTCGGTCAACTCCCCCAGGACCAAGGCCTCATCGAACGTGATCAGTGGCGCCATCGCTTGCCGGAAGGCTAGGCACGGGATCGGACGGCACCCGCCGAAACAGTTGGTCAGGGGGTGCTGGAGTACGACTCCCACAGATACAGGCAGGCCAGCGTTCGGTGCGGGCGCCAGGCCTCGGCCATGGCCTCCATCTCCGGCGCCGTTGGCAGATCGTCGAGGCCGTAGGCGTCCCGGATCCCCGAGCGGATTCCAAGATCGCCGACGGGCAGGACGTCCTCGCGCTCAAGGTGAAAGATCAAGAACATGTGCGCGGTCCAAACGCCGAGCCCGCGAACCGCCGTCAGCTGCTCGATGACTTCCTCGTCCGAAAGTTCACCCAGCCGTTCGATCTCGAGTTCGCCTGAAAGTACATGCGTCGCCAAATCCTTCAGGTACTCCACCTTGCGGCCCGACAGGCCCGCCGATCGCAGCGACCCCTCGTCGGCATCAAGCAGTTCGACCGCCGTCGGTACCGCACCGCGAAACAGCGCCAGGACCCGGTCGTAGATCGTTGCCGCGGCCTTGACCGAGAGCTGCTGGCCGACGACCGCGCGCAGCAGCGCTCCGTAGGCATCGCCGTGCGGGCGGCCGCGTCGCCGTCGCTCGATCGACATCGGGCCGATTCGCGAAATCAGGCCGGCCATCGTCTGATCGGCCGCCGAGAGGGCGACCATCGGTGTCGTCTCGCCAGTCAGCGTCCCTGCCAACGGGGCTGGCGCTTCTCGGCGAAGGCGGCGATTCCCTCGCGGAAGTCCTCCGAGGTAAAGCAGGACTCCCGCAGCTCGACCAGCTCGCGCTCCTGCTCGTCGGTCAGCCGCGAAAACCTGGCGAGCGTCTCGATTGCGCGCTTGTTGCCCGTTACCGAGAGCGGCGCGTTGGCGGCGATCAGGGCGGCCAACTCAACCGAGGCATCGTCGATTCGCTCGTCCTCGACGATCTCGCCGACCAGGCCGATCGCAAGTGCCCGCTCAGCCTCGATCACCCGGCCAGTCAAAAACAGGTCGCGCGTGTTCGCCACTCCGATTGCGTCGATGAAGCGCTCGAGACCGGTGTGCCCGTAGATCAACCCCAGCTTCGCGGGCGGCATGCCCAGCTTCGCTCCAGCGGCGCAGATCCGCAAATCGCAACGGACTGCCAACTCGAGCCCGCCGCCAAGGCAGTGGCCGTTGATTGCCGCGACGACGGGGTAGGGGTGGGCGCTGACTTGGTCCATCGCTGCCGTGAACGGGTGCGCAACCAGCGCTTCGGCGTCGCGCTCAAAGCTTGCATCCGGAATCGCTGCAATGTCGTAGCCGGCCGAAAACGCCCGTCCGGTGCCCGTGATCAGAACGCAGCGGATCTCGATTCCGCGATCGAGCTTGGGCAGCGTTGCAGCGATCGCGTCAAGGACGTCGTGATCAAGGGGATTGCGCTTCTCGGGATTGTTCAGCCGCAGCCTGGCGACGGCGTCCGCCGGATAGTCGAGGACGACCTTGCCGCCGGCCAGCTCCTCCACCGGGCCCGCGGTCATTCGAGCACGACCAGCACGTCGCCTTCCTGCACGGACTGACCCTCCTCGCAGCGGATCTCGGTGACCTTGCCGTCGTCCTCGGACTCGACGGGCATTTCCATCTTCATGGACTCCAGGATCACGACCGTGTCGCCATCGGCGACGTCGTCGCCTAGGGCGACCTCGATCTTCCAAACCGTTCCGGTGATGTGCGCCTCGATCTCCGCCATTCGTTTCCTCGGCCACCTTCCGCTAGTCGTCCAACCTGGGCTCCGGGCACAATAGTTGCCCTTGTCCCCGGAACCAGCAGCCGCAGCGCCAGCAGTCGTCGCCCTGATCGCGGCGCGAAACGAGGCCGACCGGATTGCAGCGACCTGCGCGGCGCTGGCCGAATCGGTGCCGGGGATCGAGCTGATCGTCGCTGACGACGGCTCGGACGACGCCACCGCCGAGGTTGGGCGGGCAAGCGGCGCGACTGTCGTGACGCGCCAGGCGCCAGTCGGCAAGGGCGGCAACATGACGGCGGCGGCAGCGAGCGTCATTGACCGGGCCACCGAGCCCGGTGGTCCGCTCTTCTTGCTTTGTGACGGGGACCTCGGCGCGTCTGCCGCCAAGCTGGCCAAGCTGGTCGAGCCGGTGGCGGCCGGGGAATGCGACCTTGCGATCGCGGCCTTTCGCCGTCGGGTCGGCGGCGGCTTTGGGCTCGCGCTGCGCTACGCGCGCTGGGCGATCCACCGGCGCTCCGGGTACGAGGCCTCGGCGCCGATCTCAGGCCAGCGCGTTCTGACCTCGGCGGCGATGCAGGCCGCTTTCCCCTTTGCGCCCAGCTATGGAATGGAGATCGGGATCACGGTCGATTGCGTTCGCGCCGGGCTTCGGGTGCGCGAGGTCGAGCTGGAGCTGGAGCACCGGGCGACGGGCAAGACACTGAAGGGCTTCATCCACCGGGGCCGCCAGCTACGCGACTTCACGCGCGTCTACGCAGCCAGGCGCTGAGGCGCCCCGCCAATCGGCCTCCGGCGGGATACTCTGCGGGCGCTGTGATCCTCGCGATCGACCAGGGCACAACCGGCACCACCTGCCTTGTCTTTGACCGGGAGGGGCAAGTGGCGGGTCGCTCCTACTCCGAGTTCGCCCAGCACTTTCCCGAGCCCGGGTGGGTTGAGCATGACGCGACCGAAATCTGGGACGTCACGCGCCAGGTCGCGGCCGAAGCGCTTGCCGCGGCAGGGATCGGCGGCGCCGGCCTGGATGCAATCGGGATCACCAACCAGCGCGAAACCGTTGTGGCCTGGGACCCGCGCACCGGCGAGCCCGTCCACAACGCGCTGGTCTGGCAGGACCGTCGTACCGCGGCACGCTGTGATGAGCTGCGCGAGGGCGGTCACGAGGAGCTGATCCGCGAGCGGACCGGCTTGGTTTTGGACCCCTACTTCTCTGGCACAAAGATCGAGTGGCTTTTGCGCAACGTGCCGGCGGCATCCGACGCCGTCTTCGGGACGATTGACGCATGGCTGATCTTCAAGCTCACCGGCCGGCACGCCACCGATTACTCAAACGCGTCCCGCACGCTGCTCTTCGACATCAGCAAGGGGGTGTGGGATCCGGAGCTCTGCGCGCTGCTTGGGGTCGAGACCGGCCGGCTGCCGGAGGTTGTGCCGTCGGCAGGCATCATCGGTACCACGCAGGAGTTCGGCGGGGAGGTGCCCGTCGCAGGGATTGCCGGTGACCAGCAGGCAGCGCTCTTCGGGCAGGCATGCCATCGCTCCGGCGAGGCCAAGAACACCTACGGAACCGGCAGCTTCGTCCTGCTTAACGCCGGCTCTAAGGTCCCCGCGCCGCGAGCCGGGTTGCTGACCACGGTTGCCTGGCATCTGGACGGGACAACGACCTATGCGCTTGAGGCTGCGATCTTCGTCACCGGGGCCGCCGTGCAGTGGCTTCGCGACGGATTGGGGATCATTGGCGATGCCGCCGAGACGGAGGCGCTCGCGGCTTCGCTCGACTCGAACGAGGGCGTCTACTTCGTCCCCGCCCTCACCGGCCTCGGATCGCCTTACTGGGACCCCTATGCACGCGGCACGATCGTCGGCTTGACGCGGGGCAGCGGCCCGGCCCAGCTTGCCCGGGCGGCGCTCGAGGCGATCGCCTATCAGACCGTTGACGCCGTGCGGGCCCAGGAAGCGGCAGCTGGCGAGGCCCTGAGCACGCTCAAGGCCGACGGAGGCGCCGTCGCCAACCGCTGGCTGATGCAATTCCAGGCGGACGTGCTGGGCGTTCCCGTCGTGATCCCGGAGGTGGCGGAGACGACCGCGCTTGGTGCCGCCTACCTGGCCGGCGTCGGCAGCGGAATCTGGGACATCGAGGAGGTCGGGCAGCGCTGGCGGGAGGCGGACCGGTTCGAGCCGGCGATCGGCTCCGGCGAGCGCGACGCACTCGTCGGGGACTGGCATCGAGCGGTTGAGCGCTCAAGGGGTTGGGCGGGCGGCGAGGGCTGAGGGATGGCTGAGATCAAGCCGCAGGTCTATCGCGACGATCGCTCACCGGCGGAGTTCCAACACTTCCACGAGTGGGTGCGGACCCATCGGCCCGGCTGGACGTATGAGCTGGTCCGGATGATCTTTACCCCCATCCTGATGTTTCTCTATCGGGGCTGGGCGCTCGGAACGGAGAACGTGCCGCAGCAGGGCCCGTTCATCATCGCCCCGAACCATTTCTCGCACCTTGACCACTTCCTCACGGGGGTCTATATCCGCCGCAAGATCCAGTTCATGGCCAAGTCACAGCTCTACGGCAACCCGGTCCTTGACTACGTGTTCAGGGTCGGCGGCGTTTTCCCCGTGATGCGCGGCCGCCACGACGAGGAAGCGTTCATCTCGGCTCACGCCATTTTGAACATGGGTGGTTGCGTCGGCATGTACTGCGAGGGCGGCCGCTCCCGTACCCGCGAACTAGGTGAAGCCCGGCCCGGGGTTGGACGGCTGGCGCTTGAGTCCGGCGTCCCGGTCGTCCCGGTTGCGATCCACGGATCGTCGCGGATCAGGGGCTGGAAGCGGCTGCGCTTTCCGAAGGTGACCGTCCAGTTCGGCGAGCCGGTGAGCTTCCCCCGCGACCCGGCGCCGTCCCCGGATGCGCAACTCGCGACGGCGCAGGCGATCTTCGATCGGGTGCGCGCGATGTACGAGATGCTCGATGCGGAAGGCCGAGCGGGAGCACGCCGCCGCAGCGCCGCCGCCAGCCTCTACTCGTAGCGCTTCTCAAGCGTTGGCCAAACCGCGGCATCGTGGCCCGGAATGATCACCGCCTGGGGATACGAGCGCCGAAAAAGGCGCAATTCCTGCAGCGAGCGCCGCCAAGTGTGCGGATCGGCCGGCCTTGGCGGCGGCGGTGCATCGTCAAGCTGGGCGAGTGTGTAGATGGCGTCGCCGGCGATCACGAGGTCGCGTTCGGCCAGCCGGCAGATAACCGATTGGTGGCCGGTCGTATGCCCTGGCGTTGAGGCCAGCCAGACGCTGCCGTCCCCGAACAGGTCAAAGCATCGGCCGAAGGTCGAGTAGGAGTCAACGTTCGTCCGGTCGTAGCTGACGGTCCGGTAATCGAATGCGTAATCGAACTGCGCTCGCCGGTAGCCGTTCATGAAGGGGCGCGATCCGCTGGACGCCGCCTGCCATTCCTGTTCGGAGACGATGAATGCCGCGTCACCGAATTCCGACATGCCGGACGCGTGATCGAAATGCAGGTGGGTCATCACGATCGTCCGGATCGACGCGGGATCGATGTCACGCGCCCGCAGCTGCGCCGGTAGGTCCTCGCCGGGCTCGAGTTCGGGTTTTGAGTACCAGGCGATCGCGCGTCCGAGGTTGGCGCTGGGCTTGGCGGTGACCGAGGGATGCAGGCCGGTATCGACCAAAAGCGGGCCAGCGGTCGGGTGGGTGACGAGGAACGCCGGACAGGGAATCGTCAGCCAGCGCGAGCGTGGCGTCAGGGGCCCGAGCATCCGCAGCTGTCCCGTGCGCTCGCCGCCCGCCCGTTCCAGGAACTGCGGCGGCACGACCATGCGCCCGACCTCCAGCGGCTCCACGACGACACTTGCGCCGCCAGATCCGCCCGGGAGCGGGCTCGCAAGGCCACGCGGTTGTGCCTTGATCCTCATTGCCAGCCAGCGTAGCCAGACTTTTGCCGAGGCCCGAATATGCTGCGGGCGAATGGGCGCGCAATCCCAAATCTTCCGGGACGGATTGCTCGACGGTCAGGTCTGCGTGGTCTCCGGCGCTGGCACTGGACTTGGTCGTGCGAGCGCGCTCGAGTTGGCGCGCCTGGGGGCGACGGTCGTGGGCTGCGGCCGCAGGCCCGAGCCGATCGCCGAGACGGTCGCCGCGATCTCCGAGAGCGGCGGCCAGGCGTCCGCAGAGGCCCTCGACATTCGCGATGAGGATGCTGTTGACGGCTTCTTCGACCGGATCGTGGAGCGCCACGGTCGTGTTGACGTCCTGATCAACAACGCCGGCGGGCAGTTCCTGAGCCCCGCCGAGGCGATTACGCCCAAGGGCTTTCGGACCGTGATCGAGCTGAACGTCGTTGGAACCTGGCTCATGACCCATGCTGCGGCGACCAAGGCGATGATCCCGCAGGGGAGCGGCAAGGTCTTGAGCGTGACGCTCTCGCCCCATAACGGGATGCCGGGCATGGTCCATTCCGGCGCCGCGCGAGCCGCGGTCGAGAACATGATGAAGACGCTCGCCATCGAGTGGTCGCGCCATCAGATCAAGCTCTGCGCGCTGGCCGCGGGGCAATTCGCAACGGATACGTTTCGGACCAAGTACCCGCAATCGATGGTCGAGAACGTCGCCCGGACGATCCCCCTGGGCCGGACCGGCAGCGAGGATGAATGGGCCTGGCTGGTCGCCTACCTCGCCTCGCCTGCCGGCGACTTTTACTCCGGCACCACCATCACGATGGATGGCGCCCGCGACAACTGGTTTGGCGCCTGGCCGCCGGGGCTGGAAGGCCGCGATCCGGGTGACGGCACGATCGAGGCGGAGGCGCGCAAGCCCAAACCTGGGTGAGTCGTCAATCGCGGCGCACCGCCGCGATTGACTCCGCGGTCAGGTGTACATGCCGCCGAACTGGCCACCGGTCACGTTCAGCACCTGGCCATGAACGTAGTTCGCGTGCTCGGAGCACAAAAACAGCACCGGGCCGGCCGCTTCCTCGGGCTGGGCCGGGCGCCCAAGCGGGATGATCATCGCCGCCATTGCGCGCATCTGCTCGGGGATGCCCAGGTCGATCGTCTCGCCGTCCTTCTCAACGGTCTCGCCCTTCTCCTTGGCCTGGGTCAGCCGCGTCTCGACGAAGCCGAAGGCGACGGCGTTGACGTTGATCTTGAACTGACCCCACTCCTTGGCAAGCGTCCTCGTCATGCCGACGATCGCGGATTTGCCGGCTGAGTAATTGATTTGACCGGCGTTGCCCATCGTTCCGGAGATCGACGAGATGTTGACGATCTTGCGAAAGACCTCGTTGCCTTCGGCCTTCTCGGCCTTGGCCGCCTCGCGCCACGCTGGCGCCAGCGCCCGCATCAGCCGAAACGGAGCGACCGTGTGGATGTCAAGCATCGCCTGAAACTGATCGTCGCTCATCTTGTGGGCAACGCCGTCCCAGGTGTAGCCCGCGTTGTTGACGAGGATGTCCACCTGACCAAACTCATCGTGCGCCTTCTTGATCAGCGCATCCGGAACGCTCGGATCGGTCAGGTCCCCCGCGAATACCGCGGTGTCGCCGTCGATCTCGGTTGATGCCTGCTCCGCAACATCACCGTCAATGTCGTTGATCAGCACCTTCGCGCCCTCGCTCACAAACAGCTCGGCAGTCGCTCGGCCAATGCCCCTTGCCGACCCAGTGATGATCGCGGTCTTTGAATCCAGCAGGCCCATGTATTCGCTTCCTTTTGGTCTCGAGTGTTGAAATCCGGTTGCCGGAGCCACGCTATTCGATGACTGGCTTCACTGAGACGACCCGCCGTCGCGGCGGGAAACGCACTAGAGCCCGAGCCTGCGTCCCAGGATCTCCTTCATCACCTCGTCGGTACCGCCGCCGATCGGCCCCAGGCGTAGATCACGCAGCGCGCGTTCGATGCCGTACTCGGTCATGTAGCCGTATCCGCCGTGGATTTGCAGGCACTCGTCGGCGACCTCGACGGCGGCCCGTTGCGTCCACAGCTTCGCCTTCGTCACCTCGTCGAGGCCAGCGCCGATTGAGGGGTGCCCCCAATCGCCGGCGGCAACCGCCTCGCGGCGTCGCAACTCTGGGGCGATGAACTCGCGCAGGGCGTGGTAGGTAAGCGCCTTGCTGACCTCAAGCTTGACCCCGATCTCGGCGAGCTTGTGGCGGATTGCCTGAAAGCGTCCCACCGGCCGGCCGAAGGCTTCGCGCTCAAGCGAGTAGGCGATCGTCACCTCCAGCAGGCGGCGCATTGCCCCGACGGCACCAAGCGCCATCAACAGCCGCTCCCACTGGAAGTTGGCCATGATCAGGTAGAAGCCGCCGTTTTCAGGTCCAAGCAGGTTCTCTTCCGGAACCTCGACGTCGGTGAACGAAAGCTCGGCAGTGTCGGATGACCGCCAGCCCAGCTTCGAAAGCTTTTGGGCGACCTCGAATCCGGGCATTCCCCGTTCCAGGATCAGGAATGAGATTCCGTGGTGGCCTCCATCCGGCGTCGTCTTGACCGCGCAGACCAGGAAGTCGCAACGCACGCCGTTGGTGATGAACGTCTTTGAGCCGTTGACGAGGTAGCCGCCGTCGATGCGCTCGGCCTTGGTCCTGATCGCGGCAACGTCCGACCCGGCGCCGGGTTCGGTGATGCCGAGGGCGCCGATCTTCGTGCCGGTGATGGCGGGCCGCAGGAAGCGTTCGTGCTGATCGGCCGATCCGAACTTCCAGATCGGAGGGGTGGCGATCCCGGTATGCGCCCCCAGCCCGGCACCGACTCCCCCCGAGGCGCCGGCGGCGGCCAGTTCCTCGGCCCAGACCGCGTCGTGGACGTAATCGCCGCCCTGTCCGCCCAGCTCCACCGGGTACTTCAGGCCAAGAAAGCCAAGTTCCCCCGCGCGCTCATACAGGCTGGCCGGAAACTCCTCGGCCGCGTCCCACTCCTCGACGTGCGGCGCGATCTCAACCTCGACCCAGCGCCGGATCGTTGCCCGCAAATCCTCATGCTCGTCGTCGAACGGGGGCAGCAGCGCGCGCTGGCCGCTGTCCTTGACCACCGTCGGCCCGGAAATGTCGCTGCCCATGGCCCGATCCTGCCAGATTGCGGCGGCAAAACGCTCTGATAGCGTCGCCTGCGCTTGTCCATATCGGCCAATACACGGAGGTAACGCGTGCTAAAAGGATTTAAGGACTTCATCACCGGGGGAGGCCTGATCGAGACCGCAGTTGGCTTGATCATGGCCCTCGCCGGCTTCGCGCTGATCCAGGCGCTGGTGACCGATCTGATCACCCCGATCATTGCTGCGCTTGTTGGCGAGCCCAGCTTCGGAAGCCTGAGCTTCTCGATCAACGATTCCGAGTTCCTCTACGGGGACTTCATCAACGCGGTGATCACGTTCGCATCGATCGGCGCGGCGGTTTACTTCTTTGTCGTCGTCCCTTACGGGAAGTACAAGGAAGCCCGCGGCATCACGGCCGGCACCAAGTCGTGCACCGAGTGCCTCTCCGACATCCCGGAGAACGCCGGGCGCTGCGCCCATTGCGGCCAGCCCCAGGGCTCCGCGGTCTGACCCTGAACTGACGCGGGGGAGGGGCGGCGCTACGGCGTCGCCCCTCCGGCCCGCGCCGTCTAGAGCCCGTACGAGCGGCCGATCACGTCGAGCATGATCTCGTCGGTTCCGGCGCCGATCCGGTTGAGCCGCTGATCGCGGTAGGCGCGCTCGATCTCGTACTCCTTCATATAGCCGTAGCCGCCCATGATCTGGACGCACTCGTCGGCGACCTCGTGGCAGACCCGGGAGGCGAACAGCTTCGCCATCGTGATCTCGCGCACCGGGTACTCGCCGTTGGCAAAGCGCCACGCGGTTGCGTGAACCATCTGCTTGGAGGCCTCGATCTTGGTTGCCATGTCGGCGAACTTGTGGCGGATGACCTGGAAGCGCCCAATCGAGCGACCGAAGGCCTCGCGCTCGTTGGCGTACTCCAGGGTGCGCTCGAACATCCGCTCGGCACCGGAGTAACAACCGGCCGCGGCGACCAGGCGCTCGCCCTGGAGCTCCCAGGAGATGTGGTAGAAGCCCTTGCCGACTTCACCCAGTACCGAATCAAGCGGAACCCGCATGTCCTCGAAGGCAAGCTCAGCCGTATCCGAGGAGTGCATCCCCATCTTCTCGAGCGTCCGCGAGACGCTGAAGCCCGGCAGCGGGTTGCCCTCGTCGTCGCGCAGGTCGATCAGCAGCAGCGTGATGCCGTCATGACGCGCTGATGGATCGGTCTTGGTCACCAGGACGCAGAAGTCCGCGCGCGCGCCGTTGGTGATGAACATCTTCGAGCCGTTGATCACGTACTCGTCGCCGTCGCGAATCGCGGAGGTGCGGATGCCCGCAACGTCTGAACCGGTACCGGGCTCGGTGATCCCGAGGCAGCCGATCCGCTCGCCCTTGATCCCGGGAACCAGGTAGCGCTGTTTTTGCTCCTCCGTGCCCAGCAAATGAACGGGGGGGAGGACCATGTCCGTCTGCACGGCGAACCCCATGTTCGTTCCGCCCGAGCCCGTGTAGCTCATGCACTCCGCGCGCACCAGCGAGTAGAAGTAGTCGCCGCCCTGACCGCCGTACTCCTCCGGAAAGCAGAGGCCCAAGTAGCCAAGCTCACCCGCGCGGCGAAGCGCGGAATCGGGCCAGAGGGTGTCTTCCCACTCGTTGCGGTGGGGCCACATCTCCTTTTTGACCCACTGGGTCATCGAATCCCGCAGGTCCAGATGCTCCTGGCTAAAGATGAAATGCTTTCGCGTTCCGTCGTGTTCCGGTTTGATTACGGTCTCGGTGGCGCCCACGCGGGTTCTCCTTTCCGCCCAGCAGAGGGCGGGTCTCGACAAAGTAGAAAGTAAAGAGTAATACTTCTCGCAGATGACCGCGTTTGAAAAGATCCGCTACGAGGTCGGCGATGGTGTCGCGACGATCACCTTCGACGACCCCGAGACCCGCAACGCGCTCTCCGATCAGCTTCTGGGCGAGCTTCTGGCCGCGCTGCGGGAAGCCAAGGATGACGCCGAGGTAAGGGTGGTCGTCCTGACCTCATCGCACGAAAAGGTGTTCTCCGCCGGGGGCAACCTGGGCGGTTTTGCGGCCGATGCGCCGACCGCGCACAAGTACTTCGGGATCGAGCTCTTCGTTGACGTGTTTCGCGAGCTGGGCGAGCTCGGCAAGCCCTCGATCGTCGCCGCGAACGGCCACGTTCTCGCAGGGTCGCTGGGAATCGCCCTGGCGTGCGATTTGATCATCGCCAAGGACACGGCCGGGTTCGGTACTCCGGAGATCAACGTCGGCCTCTTCCCGTTCATGATCATGGCGCTGATCTATCGCAACGTCCCGCGCAAGAAGACCAACGAGATGCTGCTCCTGGGCGAGCGCCTGACGGCCGAGGAGGCGCGCGAGGCCGGGATCGTCAACAAGGTCGTCCCGGCTGCGGAGTTCGACGCGACCGTCGCCGAGTGGGCGGCGAAGCTGGCCTCGAAATCGCCGCTCGTCATGCGGCTCGGCAAGGACGCGATGTGGCGACAGATGGACATGCCGCTGATCGAGGCCCTCGACTTCCTGCGGGCCCAGCTGACGATCGAGCTTGCGACCGAGGACGCGATCGAAGGCGTCACCGCGTTCTTTGAAAAGCGCGAGCCAAACTGGAAGGGGCGCTGACGATGGCCGACCATGCAGGCGAGGCGCCCGAGGCTCCCGCGGAAACGGAGCACGGCGAGGAGACGGGGATGCAGCGCCTTGTCACCGACTTGCACGAGCGGCGCGAGCGGGCCAAGCTGGGCGGTGGCCCCGAGAAGATTGAAAAGCAGCATGCGGCGGGCAAG
The DNA here is from genome assembly GCA_963701205.1 of uncultured bacterium. Classification (GTDB taxonomy): domain Bacteria; phylum Actinomycetota; class Thermoleophilia; order Solirubrobacterales; family 70-9; genus JALZKA01. The sequence goes on from OY969575.1 coordinate 1,420,518, forward strand.
CTCACCGCCCGCGAGCGCATTGACCTGCTCGTTGACGAGGGCACCTTCGTCGAGATGGGCATTCACGGCCGACCGCACTTCGCCCAGCGCGCGATGGACGGCAAGGAGGCGCCGGCCGACGGCGTCGTCACCGGCTGGGGGGACATCGACGGCCGCCCGGTCGCCGTCGCCGCCTACGACTTCACCGTGATGGCGGGCTCGATGGGGATGACCGGCGAGATCAAGGTCGGGCGCCTGCGCGAGCTTGCGCTGAAGCAGCGGATGCCGCTCGTCTGGCTCCTCGACTCGGCCGGCGCCCGGATCCAGGAGGCAACGGGATCGCTCTTTGCCGGTTCGGGACACCTGTTCCGCGAAGAGGTCGAGATGTCGGGAGTCGTCCCGATGGTGGCGGCGATGATGGGCCCGTGCGCCGCGGGGACCGCGTATATCCCCGGCCTCTCTGACTTCGTTCCGATGGTCGTTGGTCAGGGCGCGATGGCGCTGGCCGGGCCGCACCTGCTGAAGGCGGTGACGGGCGAGGAGATCTCGATGGAGGATCTGGGCGGCGCCAAGGTCCATTGCCGCAAGTCGGGGGTCGGTGATCTTGAGGTCGCCGACGACGCCGAGTGCATCGAGGCCGTCAAGACGTACCTCTCCTTCTTCCCATCGAACTGCGAGGCGAAGCCGCCGATCAAGCCGACCGACGATCCCGAAGACCGGATGTCGGAGCGGCTGCTCGACATCGTTCCCGAGTCCAACCGCCAGCCCTACGACATGTACGAGGTGATCCGGGAAATCGTGGACGACGGCGAGATCTTCGACATCAAGCCCCGCTTCGCGAAGACGATCATCACCTGCCTCGCCCGTTTCGGCGGACAGCCGGTTGGGATCGTGGCGTCGCAGCCCAAGCAACTGGGCGGCATCCTTGAAAACGATTCCGCTGACAAGGCGGCGCGCTTCGTCAACCTCTGCGATGCCTTTGAGATTCCGCTTGTCTTCCTCCAGGACGTGCCGGGGTTCATGGTCGGCTCAAAGGTCGAGCACGCCGGGATCATCCGCCACGGCGCCAAGATGCTCTACGCCATCTCGCGCGCGACGGTGCCCAAGGTCACGATCATCATTCGCAAGGCATATGGCGCCGGCTACTACGTGATGAACGGCAAGGCCTACGAGCCCGACCAGATCTACGCATGGCCGTCGGCCGAGATCTCCGTGATGGGTGCCGAGGGCGCGGTCAACATCATCGGCCGCTCGGCGATCGAGGCCTCCGACGATCCCGACGCGACCCGCGAGGCGATGCTGGCCGCGGTGCGCGAGCAGATCGACGTCTACATCGCCGCGGGCAACGCGATGATCGACGACGTGATCGACCCGCGTGAGACGCGGCCGCGAATCATCGCCGCCCTGCGGATGGCCAAGGACAAGAAGGTCGAGCGGCCCTGGCGAAAGCACGGGGTCATGCCGGTATGAGCAATCCCAACGTCGAGCTCGCCACTCGCGCGGTCGCCGCGTGGAACGCCGGCGACTCGGACCTTGCAGTCGAGCTCTGCGCGCCCGACTGCGAGATGTTTCCGGTAATCACGGGGACGCTCGTTGCCGAGCCGTATCGCGGCCACGATGGGGTGCGCGCGTGGTTCAGGGATTACGTCGAGGCGTTCGAGACCTTCCACTTCACAATCGCCGATGTCATCGACTTTCGGGATCGGATCCTGGTCGTCGGCAGGGTCCATGCCAGGGGGCATCAAAGTGGAATCGAGCTCGATCAGCCGTTTGCATTCTGCAGCACGATTCGTGACGGCAAGGCGGTTCGCTTCAAGTCCTTCCTCGACGTCGATGCGGCCCGTGACGCCGCCGAGAAAGGCGAGATATGAGCCGCTTCGACGAGCCCGTGATCATCACCAACTCGATTTCGGGCGCAATCGCGAACCGCGAGCAGTGCCCGGCGATCCCCTATACCCCCGCGGAGTACGCGGCCGAGGCCCGCCGTGCGGTGGACGAGGGCGCATCGCAGATTCATATCCACGCCCGCACCAAGGATGGGGTGCCGTCCTACGAGGTCGCCGACTTCCAGGCGATCACGAGTGCGATCGTGGACGAGGTCGGGCCCGAGGTGATCATCAACTACTCGACTGGAGCGCTTGGTGTTTCGATCGAGAAGCGGCTCGAATACCTGCGGGCGCTGACCCCCGATGTCGCGGCGCTGAACATGGGCTCGATGAACTACGCGAAGTTCTCCAAGCGGCGCAACGACTTCGTCTTCAAGGCCGTGTTCGAGAACTCGTTTGACCTGATCATCGAGTTCCTGACCGCGTTCAAGGAGCTTGGAATCAAGCCCGAGCACGAATGCTTCGATGCGGGTCACGTCGCCAACCTCGACCCCCTGATCGCAATGGGATTCATCGACGAGCCGCATCAGATCTCGCTGGTGATGGGCGTCACGGGCGGGATCCGGCCGACGACCAGGAACATCGGATTCATGGCCGAGCAGATTCCGGGCGGCGCCGAGAAAGGCGCGAACTGGCAGGTCATCGGCATCTCGCGCGACCAGTGGAAGCTCCTGGCGACCTCGCTGACCCTCGGCGGCAACATCCGTGCCGGGCTCGAGGACAATCTCTACCTGCCGAGCGGCGAGATGGCGACCTCCAACGGCGAACTCGTCGCGAAGGCGCGCCAGATGGCTGAGGACATCGGCCGTCGCGCCGCGACCCCCGCTGAAGCTCGCCAGATGCTGGGACTTGCAGCCCACACACAGGCGCTCGGCGCCACGGCTGGAGCGGCGTAGCCAGATCCGATGTCGGCACCGGCCAAGGAGCTACTGAAGATCAGCGAGCTGGCCGAGGCATCCGGCGTGCCGGTCGCAACGGTCCGCCATTACCTGCGCGAAGGCCTGCTCCCCGAGCCGGTCAAGACCTCGCGGAACATGGCGTACTACCCGCCGGAGTTTGCCGAGCGGATCCGCCTGATCAAGCGCCTCCAAGAGGACCAGTTCATGCCTTTGCGCGTGATTCGCGAGGCGATTGAGTCGGCCGGGGGCGACACGGGGCATCTGGCGGCGATCGCCGACGCCGGCGAGTCGCTGATCGATAAAGCCCTTGCCTCGCAGGCGGAGCGGACATCTGAGGACGAGGTGCTCGAGCGCTTCCAGATTCCGAAACGAGCGCTGCAAAACCTGACGGACCTTGGGGTGCTGGGACCGGTGGAGGAGGGCTACTCGCCTGGCGATTTGCGTGTGATCGAGGCCATCATGCGTTTTCGGGCCAAGGGCTGGAACGAGACAACGGGCTTCGGCGCGCGCGATGTCGCCCGCCTGATGAAGGGCCTGGCGCCCGTGATCGCCGACGAGCTGAACCTGATGTTGGAGCGCTTCTCCGCCCTGGACCCAGAGCGGGCCGCCGAGATCCTCGATGGCGGGATGGATCCGTTCCCGGATCTGATTGGCGCCCTTCACGCGCGAGCGCTGACGGTGGAGCTGGAGCAAAAACGGCGGCAGCTGGCAGCCGACGATGGCTGAGGGCGGATGGGGAAGCCCCGAGCCGGGCGGACGTTTCGCCGTGTCGCTGGCGCTTGGCGGCGGCGCCGTCGCCGTGGCGGCGCTGATTTTGGCGGCGGCAACTGGCGAGCCCTACTTGGGCAGCGACGGGGTCAATGGCTGGATCGTCGTTTTTGCCGCGGCGCTCCTTAGCGCGTTGATCGCGTTTCCGTTTGGCCTCGAGGTACGGCTGCGCGAACGGCAAGCGGATCGGGACCGGCGCTGGGAGTTGTCGCTGCTGGTCTGGGGCGCGCTTTCAATCGGAATCCTGTGCATCTCGCTGCTCGTGGGCTTCGATACCGGGACGCTCGCTGGCACCGCGGCGTTGATCGCTGCGATCGAGTCCGCGATCGTGATCGCGACCGTCGTGCTTTGGCTGCTGGCGGGCGGCTAGGCCCCGGCGACGCGCTTGTTGTCGAGGCCGGAGCGGGACGGCGCTCGCAACGCATTGCGGGGTTGTGGGGGCATTGGCCTCAAAAACCCGCACTCGGATGGGATTGGCTACGCGTTGCCCGAAGGCGGAAGGACGCGAGGCGAGGGCCCCAAACGGGTAATAGACTCCCGATTGACCTGTCAGTCAGGCCGATTGAGCGCACGCATGACAGCCAAAGCACCACCCGCAGATCGCCGCCGCCAGATTCTCGACGCCGCGATCCGAGTTTTCGCCCGCCAGGGGTTCCACTCGAGCCGCGTCGCCGACATCGCCGACGAGGCGGGCGTCGCCTATGGACTCGTCTACCACTACTTCCGCTCTAAGGGCCAGGTGATGACCGAGCTCTTCACGGAGCGGTGGTCGCTGCTTTTGAGCGCGATCGACGAGGCGGATCGCCGCGATGTCTCGCCCCGGGCAAAGCTCGATGCGGTGGCGGGATTTATCATCGAGTCCTACCGGCGCGACCCCGACCTGATGCAGGTCATCATCGTTGAGGTCACGCGCGCCGCGAACTCGTTTGGGCGCACCCATCTGCCGGAGATCAACCGCGCCTATGAGTCCATCGCCAAGATCGTCTCCGATGCCCAGGCCGCCGGCGAGTTCCGGTCGGAGATCGACCCGCAGCTTGCCTCCATGTGGTTCTACGGCGCCATCGAACAGCTTCTGTCGGCCTGGATCTTTGAGCTGATTCCCGCTGGCGAGGGTGACTTCGACCGGGCTCGCGAGATGCTGATCGAGAACGTCTGCAGCGGCCTTGAGCTTGGTTCAGGCACAGAGTTGGTTAACTGACCGGCAGCGAGGACTTGGACACGAATGGAAAACGACATCCTTAGACGCCTGATCTGGACCGGCCTCGTCGCCGGCCTCTCCGCGCTCGCCAGCGTGGCCGCCACCAAGGTCGCGGCCAAGATTTACATTCGCGCGTTCAATGAGGAACCGCCCGAGTGACCCCTGAGCCTGGCTCGCAGATGCCGCGCGGCGACGACCGCTCCGTTGGTGAGATGGTCCTTGACGTCTCCGAGCGCGTTTCCTTCCTCGTCCGGGAGGAGATCGAGCTAGCCAAGACCGAGGTCTTGGAGAAGGGCACCAAGCTGGTCAAGGGCTCGGTCGTCGGGATCGTCGCCGGCGTTTTCGCCCTGCTCGGGTTCGCGATGCTGATGCACGCGATGGCCTGGCTTTTGAACGACCTCTTTTTCGGTGAGACGATCTGGCTCGGCTTTTTGGTTGAGGCCGTCGTCTGGTTCCTGGTCGCCGCCGCCGCCGGGCTATTCGCCTACCGCTCAGTCAGGTCCGGCTCGCCGCCGGCACCGACGATGGCGATCCAGGAGGCTCGCGAGATACGCGACGTCTTGGAGGCCCCGGAATGAGCGACGGATTCGAAGTAACGCCACGCCCCGACGGCGGGCTTGAGCGGTCCGTTCGGCCTGCCCCCGGAACCCGATCGGCCGATCAGATTCGTACCGACATAGTGCGCGAACGCGAGGAACTCGGCCGCTCAGTTGAGGCTCTGCGCGGCCGGGTCACGGAGATCACGGACTGGCGTCGTCAGGCTCGCGAGCACAAACGCGAGCTGATCGTCGGCGCGGTGGCCATCGGGTTTGCGGTCGGCGCCCGCTGGGCGCTTCGCCGCCGCTAAGACCAGGAGGTCTGATCGAGCAGGGCGGGGTCAATCCCGCCCACGCCAAGCAGTCCCGGTCCGATATGGGCGCCGATCACCGGGCCGACCTCGCTGACGAAAATGGGCTCGTTCCCAAAGACCTGGCGACACTCGTCAACCAGGTGTCTGGCCGCCTCGTGATCGTGGATGTGCTGAACGACCCATGCCGTTGCCCCCGCCTCCTGGCGCTCGCGACCGAAGGCGACCATGCGCTCAAACGCCCGGCGCCGGGTTCGCACGCGCTCGACCGGCGTGATCTCCTCCTCCAGGGTCAGGATCGGCTTGATCTGGAGCGCGGAACCCATCCACGCCTGCGCCGCGCCGATCCGACCGCCTTTGCGCAGGTACTCAAGGGTGTCGATTGCAAACCACATTTTGAGGCCGTCACGGGCCCGCTCAGCCGCGGCCACAACGGTGGCGCCCGGCGCGCCTGCCGCTGCTGACTTCGCGGCCGCCAGGGCAACGAGCCCGGTGCCACCCGCTGCCGAGCGGCTGTCATAGACGTGGATGCGCTCTCCGCCCCTGCCATCCGCCGCGAGCTGCTCCTTGGCCTGCGTCGCCGCCGCGAAGGTTCCCGAGATGCCCGATGAGAGGTGAATCGAGACGACCTCGCGCCCGCTGTCGAGAAGCGGCAGGTACGCCGCCATGAAGTCGCCGACCGAAGGCTGGGAGGTCGTCGCGCCCTCGTCACTTTTCCGCAGCCGCTCGTAGAAGTCGTCGTACTCGGCGGCATCGATCTCGCTTTCGCGCTTCTGCTCGCCGTCGAGGGTCACGTAGAGGGAGACGCGCTCGATCCGGTGCTCGGCGATCAGGGCGTCGGGCAGGTACGCGGTCGTGTCGATAACGATGGATGTGCGGGGGGTGCTCATTGCAGGGAGAGCTTGTAGCAGTTCGTCCGCCTCTACGATGGGCAGATGGGCCGAACATTGCTAACCGGCGCCAGCGGATTCATCGGTTCGCATGTCGCCCGAGCGCTCGCCGCTCGGGGCGACGAGCTGCGCCTGCTGACTCGCCGAAGCTCGAAGCTCGACCATCTGGATGACATCGAGTTCGAACGCGCAACGGGCGATATTCGTGATCGCCGCGCCGTTCGCAGGGCAATGGCAGACGTTGACCGGGTCTTTCATGTCGCCGGACGAACGTCGCTGCGCCCAGCGGATCGTGCTGACGTCTTCGATGCGAACGTTCGTGGTGCGCGGGTCGTCTTCGAGTGCGCCCTGGAGGCGGGGGTCGAGCGGGTCGTCCACACCTCGTCGGTCGGCGCCATCGGGGTGGCGCGATCCCGCGAGAAGGCGATTGACGAGACCGCGGTGTTTGACATCGGCCACCTGGGGATCGCCTACGTCAACTCAAAGCACGAGGCCGAGCTTGAAGCCCTGCAGGCGTGCGCCCGCGGACTCGACATCGTGATCGTCAATCCCTCCTTCGTACTCGGTCCCGACGCGCCCAGTTCGACCTCGATGGGTCTCGTCAGGCGCTTCTTGCTGCGCCGGATCCCGGCCTACGTTGACGGCGGGCTCAACATCGTGGACGTTCGTGACGTCGCCAAGGGCCACCTGCTTGCCGATGCCAAGGGCCAAAGCGGCGAGCGCTACATCCTGGGTGGGCGCAACTTCACGCTAGACCGCCTGTTCGCCGACCTGGCCCGGATCTCGGGCGTCGAGTCGCCGGCGGTAAAGCTGCCCGGCCAGATCCTGGTCGGCATCCTCGCGGCGGGCTCCAAGGCGCATCTGCCGACTCCCACGACCGCGGATGAGGTCCGTTCGGGAATGTTGTGGTGGAATTACCGCAACACCCGCGCAAAGCAGGAGCTTGGCTTTGCGCCGCGCCCGCATGAAGAGACCCTTGTGGACGCGGTCGAGTGGCAGATGGCGCAACTGGGGGATCGTGTAGCGCACGCGGGTGGTGCCGAACGCCTGGCCGTCGGCGCGCTCGGCAAGGCGCGGCGGATCGGCGACTGGGTGATTCGATGACGTCCGCGAACCCGGGTCGGCCAAGCGTCGTCCTCTACCGCTGCCCGACGCCGACGAACTTTCTCTGCCCCTGCGGCGCTGCCGCGCGCAAGCTGCGAAAGCTCGGAATCGAGCACGCGACCGAGCGCGTTCCCTATCGGCGATCGCGGCGTCCAGAGGTCGAAGAGTTGACCGGGCAACAACGGGTGCCCTTGCTCGTCGATGGCGAGGAGATCGTGCACGATTCGAAGCGAATCGTCGAGTACCTGGACCACGCATATCCCACATCAAAAAAGTCCGATTGACCCGGGCTATACAATCTGAAGCACGATGGACACACCGCAACCAGCAGTGACCCTTACCGACGCGGCCGTCACGAAGATTCGTGAGCTGACCGCCGGTGACGCCGAAACGCCCGAGCAGGCGCTCCGCGTTGCCGTTCGCGGCGGTGGCTGTTCCGGTTTCCAATACTCGCTTGCGCTTGACAAGCCCACCGACGACGACAACGTCTTCTCGCACGAAGGCATCGCCGTCGTGGTTGACAAGGTTTCGATGCAGTTCGTCTTTGGCTCCGAGGTCGATTTCGTCGATGGCCTTCAGGGCGCCGGCTTCACGGTCAACAACCCGAACGTGGTCGCGGCCTGCGGTTGTGGCTCCTCCTTCCAGGTCCGTGAGGACGCGCCCGGCGAGACCGCGGCCGTCTAGGCCCGCGTACCAGTAGCGACGGCATTGTGGCCATCGTCCAGGCCTCTGGCCTTGAGAAGCACTTCGGTGACCGCGCGCTCCTGAGCGAGGTTTCGTTTCGCCTGGAGCGCGGCGGTCGCATGGCGCTGTCGGGGCAAAACGGCACGGGCAAAACCACGTTGCTGCGGATCGTCGCCGGCGAGCTCTCGCCCGATGCGGGCAAGCTCTCGCTCGCGAAGGGGGCGCGGGTTGCGCTTCACGATCAGCGCCCACCGCGCGAGCTGGGCGTCTCGCTTGGCGACTACGTCGTCGGCGGCCTCGCGTGGGTGATCAAGATCGAGCGGCGCATGGCGGCCCTCGAGGAGCGGATGACCACCGACGCGGACTCGGCCACCCTGGCGGCCTACGCCGACGCCCAGACGGCCTACGAGCACGCAGGGGGCTACCGCTGGCGCGACGACGCCAGGGCCACGGTGGGTGGTTTGGGCTTCGGCCGTGACGATTTGGACCGTGACCTCGGCACCCTTTCGGGTGGCGAGCTGACCAGGGCTTCGCTTGCTCGTGCCCTAGCAGCCAAGCCTGACCTGTTGCTCCTGGACGAGCCAACCAACCACCTCGACATCGAGTCGCTTGAGTGGCTGGAAGACCGTTTGCGCGGCCTCGACGCTGCCGTGATCCTCGTCGCCCACGACCGCTGGTTTTTGGAGGCCGTGGGCAATTCGGTCCTGGAACTCGGCCAGGGCGAGGGCGGAAGGGCCCGCTACTTCGCCGGACCGTGGCACGAATGGCGGGTCGAGAAGGCCCGGCGCGAGCTTGCGCTTGAGCGCGACTCCGCCCGCCGGGAGGCCGATATCGCCAGGCTCGAGCGCTTCGTTGAACGGTTCCGGGCCAAGGCGACGAAGGCCCGCCAGGCAAAGTCGAAGGCCAAGCAGGTCGAGCGGATTCGCAGCGAAGCGCCCCGCCGCGACCAGGCCTCGCAGCGCTCGCTTTCGTTCTCGTTCGGCGAAGCGAGTCGGTCCGGCCGGGTCGTCCTCGAGCTCAGCGGCGCCGGCCTGCACGCTGGCGACAAGGAGCTGCTTGGCGATTACGAGATTTGGCTTGAGGCCGGCGAGCACGTCTGCCTGATCGGTGCCAATGGGGCCGGCAAATCCACTCTGCTCGGCGTCCTGACCGGCAACGCCGACGCGCAGGGGGCCAAGCTTCGGGTTGGCTCCAACGTCCACCTGAGCCATTTGCGCCAGCATTCCCTGACGCCCACCGAGGAAGGGCTTACGGCGCTTGTCCACGCGCAGCGGCAGACCGGCTTCTCGGAGGCCAAGACTCGGGCCCTGCTGGGTCAGTTCCTGTTTTCCGGTGACGACGCCCTGAAGCTGATGACGCAGCTCTCGGGCGGCGAGGCCCAGCGCCTGGCCCTGGGGATCCTCGTCTCCTCCGACGCCAACGTGCTGATTCTCGACGAGCCCACCAACCACCTTGACGTTGAAAGCCGTGAGGCGCTCGAGGACGCGCTTGCGGGATTCGGCGGGACGCTGCTTTTGGTTTCCCACGACCGGGCCCTGCTTGAGGCCGTCGGTTCGCGCACCGTTGCCTTTGAAGACCTAAAGCTGCGGGGCTATCCGGGTGGCTGGGCCGAATACCGGACCGCTCGCGAAGAGGCGCGGGCCGCGCGGGAGGCGGCGATCGCCAGCGAGGCGCCGGCGGCGAAGCCGGCGAGCCGTGGGAAGGAGGCCCGGGTCGCCAGGGCACAGGCCCGTGCCGCTGACATGGCCGCCAACAAGCTTGAACGCCAGATCGAAGCGGAGGAGTCGCGTCTTGCGCGGCTCGAAGCGGAGCTAGCCGACCCCGCGGCCTGGAACGATCCACGTGCCGCCGAGCGGTCGGCCCAGCGCCACGCGGCGGCAAAGCGCCGCGTTGCCGAGTTGACCTCGCAGTGGGAGTCGGCGCTCGACTAGTCGCGGACCGTGCGTCTAGAAACGGGCGTCGATGAAGCCCGCGAGCAGGACCAAAAACCCGCTGATCTCGGCCACGATCAGCGCCGCCATGCCGCCGTGCACCGCGGCCGAGTTCGGGTACGGATCGGCGAACTGGTTGGTGGTCTGCCCCCGCAACCCATGCATCACGTAGCTCGCGATCGCGAAGACGAAGAAGATGACCAGCGCACCCGCGGCCGCCAGATTCACTCCCTCGCTCCAGCCACTCAGCTCGACGAAGACGGCGATCAGCAGGGTCGCAAAGCTGTAGAGCAGAGCAGCCCGGTGCGCGGTGTCGATGTAGGGGTGGGCCAGGTGATCGTCGCTTCGCGCCATCTGGCGGTACTTGAGGACACCGAGGGCCAGGGCCCAGAGAAAGATCAGCCCAGCAGCAAACAGGACAACCTCGGTGCTTGATCGCAGCTCCATCCGCCGACCCTATGCCTTCGGCGGCAGCAGGATTGCGAGCTGGCGCGATTGCGCGACGAGCGTGCCGTCAGCCGACCACAGCTCGCCGTCCTCGTCAAAGAAGCCGTCGCGCACCAGCCGGTTTGAAAAGCGGCCCAGCAGGAGCCCGTCGGCAAGTGGCAGCGGCGCCCTGAAGTGGATCGTCAGGTCAATCGTCGGCGCCGGCGCGAGCGCGGCGAGTCGCGGCCATGGGGCGGGAAACCACGCGTCGGCCAGTACGGCGAGCGCCAGCGCGTCGATCGGTCGTTCCTCGCGCAGGCCGATCCAGCCGCCCGTCAATCCCTCCTCGGCCTCGGAAAACGGGGCGGCGCCGAACCGGTGCTGCATCGAGAGCCGCTCGGTGAACGCCGGCGGGGTGCCGCGGCCGAGGTCGGGGACGGGTTCGCGACCCGCCGGCGGATCCACCTCCGGCATGGGCCGGTCGGGAAGTTCCGGTCCCTGCCACGGCGTCGAGTACGCGCCGAGCGCCAGGCCGAGCAGCTTGCCAGCCTGTTCAAGACGACCGCTGACGGTGCTCATTGAGCGCCCCGTCCGCTCGACGGAAACGGTGATCGCAACTGGCCCCGGCTCGGGTACGCGCAAGAAGTGCATCGTCGTCGATCGCGGTTGGCGGGCGTCATCGTCGATCGCAAGGCCAAAGGCGCGCAGCACGAGCGCCATCACGTAGCCGCCCAGTGGTCCGCGCGGGGTCGCCCAGCCGTCAGCGACGGCGCCCTCGTAGCGGCCACCGCCAGCGTCGGTCAAGGCTGTATCGCGATCGAATGCCGTCATCCGGATGGCGGCGGCTCTGGTGCCCGCAGGCGCCTAGCCGAGTTGCATGGGCGGGCTCGTCTGCGGCCCGCCGGGCAGGATCCGATCGGCTTCCGGGATCTCGTCGGCGGGCTGTTTGACGCCCAGCAGCTCGACGAGTTCCCCCGAATCGAGCATTTCCTCGACGATGTCGCAGCCGCCAACCAGCTCGCCCTTGACGTAGAGCTGAGGAAATGTGGGCCAGTCCGAAAGCTCGATCGTCACCTCGCGCAGTGGCTGCAGGGCGGGGAGGACGTCGATCGCCCCGTACTCGGCGCCGACGGCCTCAAGCACCTGCACGATGCGCTGCGAAAAGCCGCACCGCGGAGCCTCTGGCGTGCCCTTCATGAAGAGCAGGACCGGGTTGTCGGCAAGCAGGCCCTGGACCTGTTCTTTGAGCTGGGGGTCGGCAGCCATCAATTTCCAAGATAGCGAAGCGGCCGGTCCTGGCCGCGGTAGCTATGGCGTTTGCGTCTGAATCGAGAGCGCGTGGATCGAACCGTCGTCAAAGCGCTCCCGAACCGCGGCGCGCACCGCCCGGTGTTGGTCGATCCGGCTGATGCCCTCAAACTTGGCCGCCGTGACGATCGCCCGCAGATGGTCGCCGCCACCTTCGTCGAGGACCTCGACGGCCGCGCCGGGCAGCGCCGCTTCGATCATCCGCTTGATCTCGTCGAGGTCGGCCATGCCCCGAATCTAGCGGTCCCTGCGGGCAGCGTCGATCATCTCGCCAATTGTCGGGAACTTGACGCGCGGTCGGCCCAGCGGCTCGCCGCGCGCGACCTCCGCACCGTCAATCGCCTGCCAGCCGGAGAAGCTGACGAAGTCCGGTTGGCGTTCGGCGATGAGTGACTCGATCGCCGTCGGCGAAGGATCGCCAGCCGGTTCGGGAACCCTGCGATCAACGACATCGGCCAGCAGGGCATCCACGGTGTCCTGGGCGTCCTTCTTGTTCGTACCGATCACTCCAGTTGGCCCACGCTTGATCCAACCGACGGCGTACATCCCGGGCACCTGGGCGCCGGTTTCAGGGTCGATCACCCGGCCATGGTTGTTGGGGATTGTGCCGTTCGCCGGATCGAAGGGCAGACCGTCAAGGCCGACACCCTTGTAGCCGATCGAGCGCAAGACGAGGCCACACTCGATCTCCTCACGCTCACCCGTGTCAACGGCACGCACAACGCCATCGTCGTCGCGCTGAAGCTCGTTGCGGCCGATCACGATCGATTCGACCTTGCCGTCGCCCCTGATCTCGACCGGCGAGGAAAGGAAGCGCATCACGATCCGCCGCGGCTTGCCCGCGGGCTCGCGTTCGGCGAAGCCTTTGAACAGGTCAACGTTGCGCTTGCGCGTCGGGTCGGCGTCCTCGGAGCCCATGTAGGCATGGCTGATCGGGTCAAGCTCGACCTCGCCGGGGGCGATCACGATGTCGGCGTCGGCCATCTCGCCAAGTTCCCTGACTTCGGGGTTGGTAAATGCCGCCTGCGCCGGGCCGCGACGGCCAAGGACGACGATCTCCCGGACGCCTGACTCTGCCAGCGCGTCAATGGCGTGGTCGGCAGTATCGGTCGCCTCCAACTCCTCCCGCGTCAGCGCCAACATCCGCGCAACATCGGCGGCGACGTTGCCGTTGCCGACCACGACCACGCGCTCGCCGGACAGGTCGAATTCGCGGTCGGCGAAGTCCGGGTGGGCGTTGTACCAAGCGACGAACTCGGTCGCGGGGTGACTGCCGGCGAGCTCTTCGCCCGCGATGCCGAGGGCGCGGTCGGTGCCGGTGCCGTAGGCATAGATCACCGCGTGGTAGTGCGCGGCAAGCTCGGCGGGCGAGATATCGCGGCCAACGACGACGTTGCCAAAGAACCGAAAGCCCGCGCGCGCCGCCGTCTTCTCATACATCCGGGTGACGGACTTGATCTTGGGATGGTCGGGAGCCACCCCCGCTCGCACGAGCCCGTATGGCGTCGGCAGCCGATCAAAGATGTCCACCTGAACCACGTGTTCGTCGTGTTTAAGCAGGTGTTCGGCCGCATAGAACCCCGCCGGCCCGGAGCCGACGATGGCGACGCGAAGCGGATTGGCGCTGCTGCCTGGAGTCGGCATCGGGATCGAAAGGGTAGGGGCCTTCGCGGGTCAGTCCGCGAAGACACCGGCGTGCGCGGTGGCCGCGGTTCCGTCCAAAGCGTCAAGGGCGCGGGCTGTGGACATCGCCACGCAGGTGAAGATCGGGGTGTCGCGCAGCGTAAAGGCGCTCGATTCCGATTCGCGCAACTCGCGGACGAGGTCGAGGAAGCGGCCGGGCTCGTCGGCTTCGAACGAGACGACGAACTCCTGGTCGTCGATCCCAAACGAGTAGGCGGTGTTGATCGCGATCTCCGGATAGGTCCTGCCGATCTCGATGTGCTCACTCATCACCCGACGGCGCTCGTCGAGCGGCAACCGGTACCAATCGCGACGCTTGTCGAGCGGATAGACGAACAGGTATTTACGGTCGGACTGGCAGATCTCGGATCGGGCGTCGGCCTCGGAGTAGGGCGAAGGCTTCGTCATCGCCAGGTAGGAGTGTGGAGTCGTCATCCACTTCGCCAGGCCGCTCTGGGCCAGCACGACGTGGAAGGTGTGCAGGTCGTCCAGGTTCGGACTCTGGCTGATCAAAAGCAGATCGGTATCGCCGCGCGTTCCGACGGTCGAGTAGGCACGCAATGAGCGGTCCTGGGCGAAGTCCTCACAGGCCGCAAGGAACTCGCGCTTATCCTGTGCCCTCGCTTCGCCGTCGCGGCGCGACCATGCGCCATCAACCTTGAAGAACGTGAACTTGGCATACGTGCGCTCGCTCATCGCCGGACTCATGCTAGCCGGGCTTGGCCTGGCTTTGGCGGCGCCTGCCCGCGCCGCAACCGATCCTTCCGGCCCCGCCCGGTCCGTCGTTCTGACGCTGATCCCGGAGGCGGTGTCTCCGGGCCAGCTCAGCGCCGGCTCGCGGGCCGCGATTGGGATGGCCAACCCCAAGCTCGGCAGTTCGCCGCCGGCCCAGACCTACCTGGACATCTCACAGGGCGCGCGCCTTCCTCCCGCCCTCTATGACCGCGACCTTCCGGTCCTGGCCGCTGGAGCAGGGGCGCTCTGGCCCGACGTTTTGGCGCGGGCCAAGAGCGCCCCCAGCGATGTCCGTCCTGGACTTCTGGCACGCGTTCTTCTTCGCAACGGAATCGCCGTCCAGATCACGCCGGAGGTGGGCCTGGCTGAGTTGATCGTCTCCGACGACGACCCGGACGCGACCCTACGACCGCAGTGCGCGTTTGCGCGTTGCCCCGGGTTGACCATCACTCAGACATCGATTGCCGGCTTTGAGGCGCAACTCGCGCGGATGGAGCCCGGCGATCTCGTGATTGCGCTGGAGCCGCCGCCGCCGACAATTCGCGGCCAGCTCGCCCTCGCCATCGCCGGCGATGGCTTCGGCGAAACGACGCTGACGTCGGCCACCACGCGCGCCGACGGTCTTGTCTCCGCGACCGATCTCGCGCCGACGATCCTTGAGCGCTTCGGCGTGACGGTGCCCGACGCAATGAACGGTCGGTCCATCACCTCCGAGGACGGCCGTAGCGCTGCGGCGCTTGAGGATTTCGAGCGGCGGATGAGCACGATCGTCCCGAGGCGCTCGCCGGTGATCCTCTTCAACCTCTTCCTCTGGGTGCTCGCGGCAGCCGGCGCGACGACGCTCAGTCGCGGCCGCCTGGCGCCGAAGGCGCTTTCCGTCCTGGCCCTCGCGTTCATGTGGCTCCCGGCCGTTTTGCTTTTCTGCGGTGCAGTTTGGCCCTCGGAGACGGCCGAACGACTGATTGTCGGGTTGGGCTGCCCAGCGCTCGCGGGGCTCACGCTGGCGACCATGTCGCGCTACGCCGCACTCGCGGTTGCCTGCGTAGTCAGCGTGAGCGCCCACGCCGCGGTCGTCGTCAGCGGATCGCTCGTGCTCTCGCTTGCCGGCTCGAACCCCGGATCCGGCTCCCGTTTTTACGGAATCGGCAACGAGCTTGAGGCGACGCTTGCGTCGCAGATCATCATCGCCGTTGGCGCCGGGCTTGTCGCGCTGCGAGCGGCGCGGGGCGAGCCGGATCCCGCCGGACCCGACCGATTCGGCGCCGCCGCATTTGCCGGCGCCGGGTTGTTGGGTGCCGCCGTCTTTGCCCCCGGTGCGTTTGGCGCGGACGTCGGTGCGGCGATCGTGATGCCCGCCGCCGCCGCTGCAGCGGCGGCGGTTCTGCTACGGCTCGGCTGGCGGCTGGCGGCTGGGCTGACCGTCGGAGCGGGCATCTTGCTGCTGCTGGCGCTCGTCGCGTTTGACGCATTGACCGGCAGCGACTCGCACCTTTCCGGATCGCTCTTGGGCGCCGGTGGTTCTAACGACGTGCTCGACGTCTTTTCGCGGCGGATTGAGTTGACCCTCAACTCGTTCGACACCTACGCTGGCGCGCCAATGCTCTGGCTGACGGTCGCGCTGGCCGCTGCCGGCTTTGTCCATCGGCGCCCGGTCGTGGGCTGGATGGAGGGGCGGCGGCCCGCGCTGGCGACGGCCGTCGGTGTCCTTGCCGTCGCGGTCATCGGTACGGCGTCCAACGATTCCGGGCCGCTGCTTTGGATCATCGCGATCCTCAGCCTGACCGGATTCGTCGCGCTTGCCTGGGCGGCGCACGCTGAGGCATCCGCGACGGGCTCAGAGCGCTAAAGGCCCGGCCAGATCCCCCTCTCTATCCTGTGCTGATGCGTGTCGCGCTTGTCTCACCCTATTCCTGGAACTTCCCGGGGGGCGTAACTCGTCATATCGAAGCGCTCGCGGCTGCACTGCTCGAGCGTGGACACGACGTGCGGATTTTCACCCCTTGGGACGAGCGGGGGCGGCTCACGCGCGCTCTCCACAAGGGCCATCCCGAGGAGATGGAGGCTCCCGATCACCTCGTCAAGCTGGGCCGCACAATCGGCTTTGGCTCGAACGGGGCGGTCTCAAACCTTTCGGCCTCGCCGGCGGGCGCGATCGCCCTGCGTCGCGCCCTCGATGAGTTTGAGCCCGACGTGGTTCACATTCACGAGCCACCTGCAGGCCTCGTTCCCTGGCACGCCTGCTCCTACAAGCACGCGCCGGTCGTCGGCACCTTTCACGCCTACTCCACGACCGCTTGGCCGAACCAGATCGCGAACCTCTGCGGAGCCCGTCGCAAGTTCAACCAGCTTCACGCGCGGATTGCCGTCTCCGAAGCCGCCGCCTGGACTGGCCGGCGCTGGTTCGGCGGCGATTACACGATCGTCCCCAACGGCGTTGACCTCGACGGGCCGCCGAAGCGGCCGAAGTCGCCGTCTGATGAGTTCCGGGTCCTTTTCGTCGGTCGGCCCGAGGAGCGCAAGGGCCTGCCCGTCCTTCTGCAGGCCTTCGAGGCGCTGATTGACCACGTCCCTGCCCGGCTCACGGTTGTCGGTGCCGGGCTCGACGACGTTGATCGCTATCTGCCCGGCCCGGCGGCTGAGTACAAGGTGGACGCGCTCGGGCGCGTCTCCCACGACGAGCTTTGGCGGCGCCTGCATGAAGCCGACGTGCTCTGCGCGCCATCGCTGTCGGGCGAGAGCTTCGGGATGATTCTGACCGAGGCCTTCGCAGCCTCGACGCCCGTCATTGCGTCGAATATCGCGGGTTATTCCGACGTCGTGACGGATGGCGTGGACGGCGTCTTGGTGCCACCCGCCGACCCGCAGCGCCTTGCCGAAGAATTGCAGGCGCTCTACCTCGAACCCGAACGCCAGCAGGCGTTGGGCCGCGCCGCTCGCGAGTCGGCCGAACGCTACGGATGGGCGCGCGTTGCCGAGCAGGTCGAGGGCGTCTACTCGGAGGCGCTTGACGCCCCGCAGCCCGAGCCCGGAATTGCCGGATTCTCGCGTCGCAGCGGGCTCGTGCCGATCGACGGCGCACCCGCCAAGCCCCCGGTTCGCATGCCTTCCCTCGACCCCCATCCTGTGGCCGGCAATTCGCGCGGCCACATCGCCCGGCGGATTGGGCTTGGCATTGCCGCTCTCCTTGGCGTTGGTCTGAGCGCGATCGCGGCCAACCGGATTGGGCTCGAGAACGCCGTTGCATCGGTTGTGCGGTCGGATCTGACCTGGGTCCTGGTTGCGACCGCGCTGATGGTCGCCTCGCTCTTTGTGCGCGCCGCTTCGTGGTCGGCCATCGCGGGCGCAGCGCTGCCAAAGACGCCGCTTCGCCATCGCGATGTGACTTCGGCGACGATGATCGGCGTCCTGATGTCGGCAACGTTGCCGGCCAGGCTGGGCGAGCCTGCGAGGGCGATGGTCCTGGCGCGCCGCACCGGCCGGATGCGTGAAAACTTCCCGGTCCTGCTCGGAACCCTCGTTTCACAGACCGCGCTCAACCTGTTTGCACTCGCGATCCTGGGAGCGATCATCGTCGGCTCCACAGACCTTTTCCACACCAGGACCGAACGCCTTTTCCTCGTCAGCTTGGCTCCGCTTCTGATCTTGATCGGGGTCCTGCTCGCGCCCAGCCTCGTCAAGAAAAACGGGTCCGGGCGCGTGGCGCGGGTGGTCCGTGCGGTCAGGGACGCCCTCGCCAAGGTCAGACTTGGTTTGAGAGTCTTCAAGGATCCCCGTCGCGGTCCCGTCGCGGCGACCGCCCAGCTCGCAGCCTGGGGCCTTCAGCTCCTGGCGTGCTTCGTGTTGTTCACGGCGCTCGGCCTCGACTCAAATCCGCAGATCGGGATTGGCGCCGCCGCCGCCGTGCTGTTTGCCGTCAACGTGACTGCCGTCGTACCAGCAACGCCGTCCAACATTGGCGTTTTCCAGCTTGCGGTGATCAGCGTCCTGACGACGGGCTTTGGAGTCGGAGCCGCCGATGCGCTCGCCTACGGCGTGATCCTGCAGGCCGTCGAGATCGCAACGGCGGTCGCACTTGGCCTACCGGCACTTGTCCGGGAGGGCGTCACCTGGTCGGACATGCGCATGCGGGCGCTCTCGACCGCGCCCGTCCGGCTGCAGCCGCGCCCCCGTCACGCCGAGCGCGGCAGCGACACGGTCAGCGGCTAGACGCGCCGCTGCCCGCCCCAACCCGATCAGTGGTAGAACTGGGGCCTGTCGCCACGACCTGAGGTCTGGCTGCACGGTTTACGAGGGGAGATAGCGATGTTGAAGAGACTTACGTTGCTCGCGGGGTTGGCCGCGGTGGCCACCTTCGGCGCGGTCGCGGTCGGGATCGGCGGCGGCAACCCGAAGCTGCCGTCAAAAACGGAGGTCGTGACTGGGATTTCGGTGCACCCGGTGGCAACACCGGCAGGTGCGCGCGCGCTCGGGCCCCGTGCGGCCGGCAAGCGTCGGGGTGTAACCGTCAGATACTTTGAGTCCGCGGACCTACCGATGGGCTATCCAGAAGATCGCAGTGACCTCTTCGCCAAGTGCCCGCGCAAGTTCACGCCAATCAACGGCTACTTCGGTTCGAGCGGCAAAATCTTTGCCGATTACCTCGCCCTCGGCACTCGGCCCCGAAGCTGGGAGTTCGGCGTGGTCAATATGGGAGATCCAGGTGGGGCGTTCTTCATCGGCATCGTCTGCCTGAAGTAGGCGCCGCGGTCGCGTATCCTCCTAAGGCGAACCATCAAGAGCGGCTGAGGGATCCGGACCGCAGAAGCCGCCGCAACCGGAACCGCCTGCCAGCAGGCGATAGACGGTGCGACAGCCGGGACCGATGGAGGCAAGATCGCGTGATAAGTCCGAGTAAACGAGGCCCGCATCCTGGGCAGCGCCCTACCTTCTAGCCCATGGCGGAACGTGATTACCTGGCAGCCGTAGGCGAGCGCGTCGTCGTCTTCGACGGCGGCATGGGCGCAACGCTGGAGCAGTTCGATCTGACCTCCGAGGACTACGGCGGCCTGCAGGGCAAGTGCCACGAGGCGCTGATCCTGAACCGCCCAGACGTGATCGAGGGCGTCCACGCCTCGATGATCGAGGCGGGAGCCGAGGTAGTTGAGACCGACACCTTCCAGGCGTCGCGGCTGAAGCTTGATGAGTGGGGCCTGGGCGAACACACGCTGGAGATCAATACGAAGGCGGCCGAGATCGCGCGCAAGGCGGTCGGCCCCGATCGCTTTGTCGCTGGATCAATGGGCCCGACGGGATTCTTGCCGGCCTCCGATGACCCGACGCTCGGCGACATCTCATTCCGGGCGTTGGTCGATGTCTTCGCCGAGCAATCGCGCGGCCTGATCGAGGGCGGCGCCGATTTGATCATCATCGAGACGGCGCAGGACATCCTCGAGGTGAAGGCGGCGATCTTCGGCGCCCGCGAGGCCTTTGCCACAACCGGCACGACGCTGCCGATCCAGGCCTCCGTATCGCTCCTGCCGCAGGGCGGCAAGATGCTTTTGGGCACCGACATCGCCGCGGTCCTCACAACGCTGACCTCGCTCCGGGTCGATGTTCTGGGTCTCAACTGCTCAACCGGGCCCGAGGACATGCGCGACGCGATCCGCTTCCTCGGCGAGCACTCGACCCTGCCCGTCCACTGCATCCCCAACGCGGGCCTGCCGCTGCAGGGTCCCGAGGGCGAGACGATTTTCCCCGAGACGCCCGAACAGCTCGCCAAGGTGCTTGGCGAGTTCGTTGAGCGCCACAACGTCGGCATCGTCGGCGGCTGTTGCGGGACGACCCCCGAACACGTCCGCGCGATCGCCGAGCAGGTGGCGGGCAGGGCGCCCGGCGAGCGGCCAACCGGCATGCCGCCGCTGGTCAGCTCGATGATGACCGCAACCGACTTGGTCCAGGAACCGCGCCCGACGCTCGTCGGCGAGCGCGTCAACTCGCAGGGCTCGCGCAAGGCCAAGGAATTGCTGCTGGCCGACGACTACGACGGCCTGGTCCAGGTCGCCGAGGATCAGGTTACGGGCGGCGCCCACATCCTTGACGTTTGCGTTGCGCTGACCGAGCGCGGCGACGAAGACGTGCAGATGCGCGAGGTCGTGCAGCGCATCTCGCTGACCCAACCGGCGCCCATCCAAATCGACTCGACCGAGCCAGAGGTCATCGAGGCCGCGCTGGAGGCGATTCCCGGACGGGCGATCGTCAACTCGATCAACCTCGAAGCGGGGCGCGACAAGGCCGACCGGGTGATCCCGCTGGCCAGGGCTCACGGCGCGGCGCTGATTGCCTTAACGATCGACGAGGTCGGGATGGCGAAAACCGCCGAGCGCAAGCTCGAGATCGCCAAGCGGATCGTCGAGATCGCCTGCGACGAGCATGGCCTTGATCGCGAGGCGCTGATCTTCGACGCGCTCACCTTCACCCTGACCACGGGCGACGACGAGTGGAAGCCCTCAGCGGTCGCAACGATCGAGGGGATCAAGGCGATCAAGGGGGGCCTGCCAGGCGTCAAGACATCGCTTGGCGTCTCCAACGTCTCCTTCGGCGTCGGCCAGCCCGCCCGCGCTGTTTTGAACTCGGTCTTCCTGCACCACTGCGTCGATGCCGGGCTCGACCTGGCGATGGTCAACCCCAACCACATCACCCCCTACGGCGAGATTCCCGAAAACGAGCGCGAGCTTGCCGACGACCTGGTCTTCAACCGCCGCGAGGACGCGCTCGAGCTCTTCATTCAGCACTTCGAATCAAAGGGGCCCGAGGACGCCGCCGAGGCTGAGGACCCAACCGCCGAGATGGAGCCCGAGGATGCCCTTCACTGGCACATCCTGCGTCGCAAAAAGGACGGGGTTGAGGACTGGATCGACCGGTCCGTCGAAAAGATCGGCGCGGTCCCGACGCTCAACAAGGTGTTGCTGCCGGCGATGAAGGAGGTCGGCGACAAGTTCGGCGCGGGTGAGCTGATCTTGCCGTTCGTCTTGCAGTCGGCGGAGGTGATGAAGCGCGCCGTGGCGCAGCTCGAGAACTACCTCGAGCGGATGGACGGCCACACCAAGGGCAAGGTTGTGATCGCGACTGTGTTCGGCGACGTCCACGACATCGGCAAGTCGCTGGTCAACACGATCCTGACCAACAACGGCTACACGGTCATCGACCTCGGCAAGCAGGTCCCGATCGACACGATCATCGACGCCGCGGTCGAGAACGACGCCGACGCCATCGGCCTCTCAGCGCTGCTCGTCTCGACCTCCAAGCAGATGCCCGCCTGCATCCAGGAACTCCACAGCCGCGGCCATGATTTTCCGGTGTTGATCGGTGGCGCCGCGATCAACCGCGATTTCGGCCGCCGCGTGCTCTACCCGCTCGGCAAGGAGTCCGACGAGATCTACGAGCCCGGCGTTTTTTATTGCAAGGACGCCTTCGCGGGCCTCGACACCGTCGATGCGCTGATCGATGACGAGGCGCGCTCCGGCCTGCTCGCCAAGATCCGAGACGAGGCGCGAGAGTTTCGGGAAAAGCCGGTCGTCGTTGACAACTCCCCGCCGACCACAGACGACTCCGTTCGCTCGGCAGCCGCCACTGACGCGCCAATCCCGGCGCCGCCGTTTTGGGGAGTGCGTGACATCGAGATTGACCTTGACGAGGTATTTCCCTACCTCGACCGCCACGTGCTCTTCAAGCTTCACTGGGGCGGGCGCGGCAACAAGGGCGAGGCCTGGCGCCGGATCGTCGAGGGGCACGACGGGGAGGAGGGCTTCGCGCCCAAGCTCGAACGGATGTGGCGCGAGCAGACCTACCTGCGCCCGAAGGCCCGCCTGGGCTACTTCCCCTGTAATTCCGACGGCAACGAGCTGGTCGTCTTCGATCCGTCAGATCACGATCGCGAGCTGGAGCGGTTTGTCTTTCCGCGCCAGCCCAAGCACGACCGCATTTGCCTGAGCGACTTCTACCGACCCTTGACCGATGGCGGCGAGCGCGACATCGTCGCGCTCCAGGGTGTGACCGTCGGGCCGGAGGTCACCAAGTTGATCAAGGATCTTGAGCAGGACGGCGAGTTCGCCGAGCAGCTTTTCGTCCACGGCCTCGGCGTCCAGGCTGCCGAGGGGTTGGCGGAGTGGCTGCACGCCGAGGTGCGGCGCGAACTCGGCATCGAATCGGGTCAGGGTCGCCGCTACTCCTGGGGCTATCCAGCCTGTCCCGAGCAATCCGAGCACGAGAAGCTCTGGCGCTTGCTCGACCTCGAGAAGATTGGGATGTCGCTGTCCGGTGGCCACGCCGTCGAGCCCGAGCAGTCAACCGTCGCGATCATTGCCCACCATCCCCAGGCCGTCTACTTCGGGATGAAGTCCGGGTTCGTCCCGGCCGAGCCGAAGACCGACGAGCTGATCGCCGGCACCGACCGCGGGGGAGACCTGCCGCCCGAGGACGACCTCCAAGGGGACGGGACCATCGAGGCGGAGGGCGAAGCCCGAAGCCGAGGAGCCGGCGTTGTAGAGCCGGCCTAGTTCCGGGCGGAGGGCGAAGCCCGAAGCCGAGGAGCCGGCGTCGTAGAGCCGGCCTAGTTCCGGGCGGAGGGCGAAGCCCGAAGCCGAGGAGCCGGCGTCGTAGAGCCGGCCTAGTTCCGGGCGGAGGGCGAAGCCCGAAGCCGAGGAGCCGGCGCCCGAGAGCCGGCCTAGTTCCGGGCGGAGGGCGGCCGACGGCTGCCCGCCCGGGGCAGCTCTCCTAGCGGCGGTCGAGCGAGAGCACGGGAATCGTGCGATCGCCGGCGAACTTCTGGTATTCGTCGAATCGCGGGTAGATGGCGGCCGCCTTGGCCCAGAGCCGCTCGCGCTCCTCGCCGTCCACGATCCGGGCGCGCACGGCGATCCGCTTGCGGCCGACCTCGATTTCGGTCTCCGGCGTGCTGAGCAGGTTGTGAAACCAGGCCGGATGGCGATCGGTCCCTGCCTTCGAAGCGACGATTACCCAGCGGTCCTCATCGGCGATGCCAATCAGCGGCGTCACCCGCTCCGTGCCGCTACGGGCGCCGACGTGGTGGACCAGGATCAGGGGCGCATTGGTTCCCGGCAGTCGCCCACCGATCCGCCCGCCGCTCACCCGGTAGGCAAGCGTGTTGAGCGCCGTGACCCCGTTGACCGCTTTCCAAAAACGCGATGAAGAAGGGGGTGGTGGCTGCGCCATCGGGCTTGCGAACTGTAGTGAGGCTGGCTTGGATTCTGGGAAGGTGGGTCGCTTGCCGCAACCAACTACTGTTTCACTGGCAAACCAAGACCGCCCAGACCACGCGCCGCGTTTTTGGGGTGGACAGCAAGACGTTAGGAGTCCAGATGGCGTTGACACTTGGCGATAGCGCGCCCGACTTTGAGGCCGAGACCACCGAGGGCCCGATCAGCTTCCACGAGTGGATCGGTGACTCCTGGGCGGTTCTCTTCTCACATCCGCGCAACTTCACACCGATTTGCACAACGGAGCTGGGCTACATGGCGAAGATCAAGCCCGACTTCGACAGCCGCGGCGTCAAGATCATCGGCCTCTCCGTCGATCCGATCGAAAACCACGAGAAGTGGGCGGTTGACATTGCCGAGACGCAGGGAACCGCGCCCAACTACCCGATCATCGCCGACAGCGATTTCAACGTGGCGAAGCTCTACGGGATGCTGCCGAGCGATACGTCGGGCGAGGCCACCGAGCGCACGCCGGCCGACAACCAGACCGTCCGCAACGTCTTCGTCATCGGGCCTGACAAGAAGATCAAGTTGATCTTGGTCTATCCGATGACGACCGGCCGCAACTTTGACGAGGTCCTGCGCGTCGTTGACTCCCTGCAGTTGACCGCGGCCAAGAAGGTTTCGACGCCCGTCAACTGGAAGCCGGGCGAGGACGTGATCATCGCCGGCTCCGTCTCGGACGAGGAAGCCCGCGAGACGTACCCGGACGGCTGGGAAGCGCCGCGGCCCTACATCCGGATCGTTCCGCAGCCGAAGTAGGCGTCCGGTCCCCGGTTAGGCCGGGACGCGGGCGTCGGTGAAATCGAAGATCAGCTCCGCGACCCGCTGCGGGTACTCGACCTGGGGGCAGTGCCCGCAGCGCTCGAGCACCTCGACCCGCGCGTGCGGAACCTGGTCGAGGATGCGCTTGGCGCCGTTGGCGGAAACCATCCGGTCGCTGTCACCCCAGATGACGAGGACGGGGCACTCGATCCACTCCAGCTCGAACGGATCGCGGATCTCCGGGCGCAGGGTGCGGCCGGTGCCAAGCAGCCTGACCACGTCGCGCTTGGAGCGAAAGCTGCGGGTGAACGCCGTGACCACTTCGGAATCCAGGCGGCGCGGATCGGCTGCGGCGAGCTGGCGGTAAGCCTGGCCCACGAGCTGGCGAACGACTAGCTCTGGCAGGGGGAGTGGCGAGCGCAGAATCGACTGGATCGCCCAGGCACCCTCGATGATCCCGATCCAGCCCGCAAGGTCGAGGCCCGCCGGGGCGATTGGAACGATCCCGTCAAGGGGCACCGAGGAGCGCTGGGCGATCCGCAACGACTCGCAGCCGCCGAGTGAGTTGCCGGCCAGAATGACCCGCCCGGTTGGCGAAGTCGCGGCCGCGTGCTCGACCGCCGCGACCACGCAGCGGTCAAGTTGCGGCAGGATCGGCCGGTCACGGGCAAGGTGCTCGGCCTGGCCGAAGCCCGGCAGGTCGATCGCCAACGCCCCCTGGCCGCGGTCAGCGAGCAGCCGCATCAGGGGTCGCCAAGTATCCGCCGAGTCAGAGAAGCCGTGGATCAGGACCAGCGTCGGGTCAGCCGAGCCGGGCTGTGGCGCATGCTCCAGCGCTCGCGTCTCGAACCCGCCAAGATCGATCCGGCGTTCCTGGATCGCACCCATCGCCTCCAAATCCTTGCGTGCCGACCGGCGGAATCGGACACGCCGGCGGATGCGATGCCACCGGGGGTGGCCGCTATGCGGAAGCGCTACCGGCTGCGGCCGAAGCGGCCGTGCAGGCCGCGGCCGTTGATGATGCGAAAGAGGCGTGCCACCAACCTGCGATCCCGCCGCTTGTGCGGGAACCAGAGCGGGTCGCGCTTGCCCTGCGGGAAGCGCGGGGCCACGATCGCCTCGGTGCGGCAAAAGCGCTTGATGCCGTAGGCGCCGCCGTGGCGGAAGCCAACCCCCGAGCTTTTCCACCCGCCCATCGGCAGGTCGTGAAGGAAGTAGTTGGTCAGCACGTCGTCAATGTTTGTCGCGCCAACCTCAAGCCGGCGAGCGACGCCCTCGGCGCGCTTGGTGTCCTTTGACATCACGGACGCGGACAATCCATAGCGGCTGTCGTTGGCCAGCCGCACCGCCTCATCGGCGTCGGCGACCTTCATCACGCCGAGGACGGGTCCGAAGGTCTCATCAACCATCACCTTCATCGTGTGGTCGGCGTCGGCGATCACGGTCGGCTCGTAGAAGTCGCCGGGTCCGGCTCCGCGCTTGCCGCCGGTCAAGATCCTCGCGCCCTTCTCGCGGGCGTCCTCGACGTGGTCGGACACGATCTCCAGTTGCTGGGGGAAGGTCATCGCGCCGACGTCCTGCTTGAAGGTGCGATCGTCAACGCCCTGGCGCAGGTCGTTGACCTTTTCCGTCAGCTTGGCGACGAACTCGTCGTAGATCGGAGCCTCGACATAGACGCGCTCGATTGACATGCAGATCTGGCCGGTGTTGCCGAGCCCGCCGAATGCGGCGGCGTTCGCGGCGCGCTCGACGTTGGCGTCGCGCAGAACGATCATCGGGTCCTTGCCGCCAAGCTCGAGGCTGACCGGCGTCAGCGTGTCGGCGGCCCGCTTCATCACGATCTTGCCGGTGCGTTCGGAGCCCGTGAACTGGACGTAGTCAGCGCCGTCGATCAGGGCACCACCGGTATCGGCAGCGCCGTTCACGACATCGAGGACATCGGGCGCGCCGATCTCCTTCCAGCCGCGCCTGACTTCCATCGCGACCAGCGGCGTGACCTCGGACGGCTTGATCACGACAGCCGCCCCTGCCATCAGCGCCGGGATCGCGTCGTCGAAGGCCAGGATCAGGGGGAAGTTCCAGGGGCTGATCACGCCGACAACCGGGTAGGGGCGGTAGGTGATGCGGAGCTTCTTGACCTTGAAGAGCGGGTTGTGCGAGGTCGGCGTCTCGTCGGCGAGTTGCTCGGCGGCGCGAGTGCCCCAGTAGTTGATCGCCTCGCAGATGAACGGGGCCTCGAGCTCTGCGTCGGCGCGGACCTTGCCCGTCTCCTCCTGCATGACATCGGCGAGGTGGCCCGCGTTGTCGAAGATCCAGTCGCGCAGCTTCGCCAGCCAGTCGTAGCGGCCCTCGGGCCCAAGGGCCTCCCAGGCTGGTTGCGCGACCCGCACCCTGGCCATGACCTCCGCAACGCGTTCGGGCCCGTCAACCGGGACGCTGCGGATCACGGTTCCGGACGCCGGGTTCGAAACGTCAAAGCTCGCTGCGGGGCTCGCACCGTTGCCGGCGGAATCGGCGACGGTGGACTCGGGCGTGGCGGTCGGTTCCATGCTCAAAACCCTACTCTCCCGACGGGGTATCGGCTAGGGCAGCGGGTCGAGCCTAAAGAGCTGGCCGTCACGCGAGGTCGCGTACACGTCGCCTGTCGCAGGGTCGCTGCCAAACGACGTCGCGTGCGCCAGCTCCACTCCGACCTGGTGCTCGTCAATTGCCCCACCAAGCCTCGGCACCAGGCTGCGGAGTTGGCCCTCGAAGAAGTCTGTGAACACGTAGCGGCCGTAAAGACTCGTCAAGTCAGGGTCACGGACGACCACGCCACCGGTGATCGCGCGCGGAGAGGGCTGTTGGTACACATGGATCGGTCCGTCGTGGTTCTCGGCGGTCGGCGTTTGGGCTTCGTTATCGCCGCTGCCGTTCGCGAGTTCCAACCCCTCCCAACGGTCCCAGCCGAAGTTGGCGCCGCGCAGGCTCCGTCGGGTCTCGTAATTGACCTCTTCAAAGGCGCTTTGGCCGACGTCGCCGATCGCGATCCGGCCGTTCTCGGGATCGAAGCCGAACCGGAAGGGGTTGCGTAGGCCGCGGGCGAAGATCTCGTTCTTGCCGGGCCTGCCGACGAACGGATTGCGGGCCGGAATCGAGTAGGGCCGCGACCCCGACTTGCGCGGGTTGATCCGCAAGACCTTGCCAAGCAGGCTCTTTTTGTCCTGAGCGTTCTCGCGCGGGTCATTGGCGCCGCCGCCGTCGCCGGTCGCCAGGTACATGTGCCCGTCAGGCCCGAACAGAACCTGCCCGCCGTTGTGGTTTGCCGCATCGCGGTGGCGGATGCGGATCACCGTCCGGCGCGAAGCCTCCCGTGCGTTGACCGCGCTCCTCGTCTTGTACTCGGAGATGACGATGTCGCCATTGGCGGCGTCCGTGAAGTACGTGTAGGCGCGCCCGTTTCGCTTGAAGTTGGGGTGAAAGGCCAGCCCAAGCAGGCCGCCCTCACCGTTCGCGTTCGTCACATCGGTGGCGTCCAAGAACGGCTTGGCGCGGGCGTTGCCGCCGACGATCACTTTGACCCTGCCGCCCTGCTCGACGACGTACACCTTGTTGGGTCGGCCCGGGGCGAAGGCGACGTTCACTGGCGCGTTGAAATCCTGGCCGCCGACCTGGACAAGCGTCACGCCGCCGTCCCCGTCGCCGATGGGCTGACCGCGGGTGGGGGCGCCTTCAGCTGTGCCGAGGACGACCAGCAGGACGGCGATGACGGTCGCCAGCGCGGCCGTCAGCGCCAGCGACCAGCGATGGTGGGTGTTGCGAAAAGAGTTCATCCCTGCGTCGCGATTGTCATCGGCGAAGCTAAGCGTTCCCTCAAGCACTACTCGCCCTTGAGCCGATAGACGGGCCCGTCAAGCGAGGTCGCGTAGATCCGGCCGCGGTTGTCCTCGGCAAACGAGCTGATCGACGGGACCTGGACGCCGAGTGCCCGGTCGCCAGCCTCAGCGCCGTCGAGGGCGCCCGCGTTCAGGCTGCGAAGCTGGCCCTGGCAGAAGTCGGCGTACAGGTAGCGGCCGTAGAGACTCGGCAGCGAACCGTCGCGGACGACGTAGCCGCCGGTCACCGAACAGCCGAGGTCGCGTCCATAGGTGAGGATCGGGTCGAGCGCGCCGGGCGCGTCCTGGTCGGAGTTGAACGGCTCAGCACCTTCGAATGCCGACCAGCCGAAGTTGGCGCCTGCGGCGGGATCGGCGACGGCGTCAATCTCCTCAAGCGAGTTCTGGCCAACATCGCCGATCCAAAGGGCGCCGGTCTGGCGGTCAAACGAGTAACGCCACGGGTTTCGTAGGCCGACGATCGCGATTTCGGGCCGGGCTCCTTGCTCGTTTGCAAAGGGGTTTCCGGCGGGGATTTGGTAGGAGCTCTTGCCGCGCGGCCGAGGGTTGATCCGCAGAATTTTGCCCAGCAGCGAGCCCAGGTCCTGGGCGGTGCGCTGCGGATCGCCGCCGGATCCGCCGTCACCCAACCCGATATACAGGCGGTCGTCGGGGCCGAACTGGAGCAAGCCACCGTTGTGGTTGGCAAAGGGCTGGGGAACGTTCAGCACCAATCGGGCGCTGGTCGGCTCGGCCCGCTGGGGGCGTTTGCGCGAGCGCCGGTACTCGACGACCCGGGTGGCGCCAGAGGCGCTCGTGTAGTCCACGTAAAAACGACCATTGCGCTTGAAGCCCGGGTCGAACGCGATAGACAGCAATCCCTGCTCGTCGCCCGAACTGATCTTGCGGGCGACGTTTAAAAAGACGTTGCGCTTGCCGTTCGGCCGCAACCCTGACGATTTGCCCTCCCTGCTCGACGACGTAAAGCGCAGCTTCCTGTGGCGCCTGGGCCAGGAAGACGGGCTTGTCGAACTCACCGACCTTCACAAGGGCGACGCCGCCGCGACCGCTGCCGACATCGCCGCCTGGTGGCTGCGGGACGCCGGCGGGAGGGACCCGTGGGCCGGAGACCTGGGGTTCCTCCTTCTCGCCGCAGGCGCTCAACGCAAGCGCTGCCGAAAGGCTGGCGATCAAAATCCAGATTCGAGTCACGCGCTAACCGTAGTGACCGCGGGGGGCCGGCCGGGCGGAGCCGGAGCTACTTTTGCGACTTCGACCTTGCCGGAATCGGTGACCCGAGTCTTCGGCGGCCTGTCCGTGATGGTGGCCGCGAACTCACCGGCCGCGGGGCCGCCGTCGGCCACGGCCTTAGCCTTGCCGTCGAGACCGGCAGCCAGCTCGTAGCGGACGGTGTACGTGCCTGCCTCGACGGGGGTCACGCGCCAAACAAGGGCGATTGACTCGCCCGGCGCAAGCGGGCCGAAGGCGTAGGTGTTGGTTGATGCCGTTTGTGCGCCGGCGCTGGGCGCGGCGTCAAGTTCCGAGGGCTCGACACCAGGCTCGACGATCTTGGGGAACCCGTTCTCAAGGATCCAGACCGGCCGGTTTGGATCGGCCAGGTCCTTTTGGTCGGAGCGCACGCTGAACGAGCCGTCCGCAGGCTCATCGCCCGTGTCGATCGTGACGGCCAAGTTCGGGATCGTCTCGTCACCTGCGTTCTTAACCTCAAGCCGCAGGTCCTGGATTGCGGCGAGTCGCTGCTTCGCCGCGAACTTGGCTTGGGTGACCTCGACCGGGAAGTCGCCTTCGGGCTCGTTGGCATCCTGCCGCGGATCGCTACCGCCGCACGCGGCAACGAGCAGACTGACGGCAAGCGCACACAGCGCAGCGACCGTCGCGGGGCGATGCCCGATCCGCTTGTGGCGGTTGCTTGTGGGAAACCTCCCCAAGGCGCGGGGAACATACCATCAGCGCGGCCCGTTCTATCGGCTGGGCACTTGGCTGGGGAGCCAAATCGGAGGCCGTGGCGGTTGTGGGTTGAGGATTGACCCGCTCATGGAATAGTCTGTTCGCAAGAGGCGGCGGCAGATCCGTGGCGCCTCGGGTGAGAGATGGTTAGATCAGTTGCCGATAGGGCGTTCCTTCCTGCGAAGTCACTCTTCGAGCAGGTCGGCAACATGATGATTTTGACCGGCAAGACGATCGTCTCTGCCGCCCGCCCTCCCTACCCGTACGGCGGCGAATTCATCTCCCAGTTCCTCTTCGCGCTGCAGCTTTGCTGGTTCCCGATGATGATCTCGACCGTGGCGTTCGGATTCGGCGCGCCCGGACTTCAGGCCGCGAACTTCCTCTCGCTGTTCGGCGCGCTCGACCGGCTCGGCGGTTTCTTCATCCTCGCGTCAGTGCGCGAGTTCGCGCCGTTCGTGACCGCGGTTGTCGTCGCCGGCGTCGCCGGAACGGCGATCACCGCCGACTTGGGTGCCCGCAAGATCCGCGAGGAGCTCGACGCGCTTCAGGTGCTGGGCGTCGATCCGATCAAGAACCTCGTGGTGCCGCGCTTCCTGGCGCTGATGCTGATCACGGGCCTGATGGACATCTACGCGGTGCTGTTCGGCATCTCCGGCGGAATCTTCGCCGAGATCGCCTACGGCCAGCCGCTCGGCGGATTCATCGCGACGCTCTTCACAAACGCTTCCGTGACCGACCTCTGGGGCTCCGTGCTCAAGTGCACGATGTTCGGCGCGATTATCGCCGTCGTCTCCTGTTACTACGGGATGAATGCGTCCGGTGGTGCTGAGGGCGTCGGGCGGGCCGTGAACGTCGGCGTCGTCGTTGCCTTCCTGGGCGTCTTTGCCTTCAACTACGTATTCACTCAGACCCTGCTCGCAACACACCCCGAGATCTCGGTGATCAAATGACGCCTGACCGCACAGCCGTCGTGGAAGGCCGCCCATAATGCCCGGCTGGATGGCAATTCCGCGGGATTGGCTCGCCTCCCTTGGGCGAGATCGCACGCTTCAGCGGCCGCGTGATGGGCCTCGTCTACTCGGGCCGGGTGTTCCACTTCTTTGGCGAGGCGCTGCGTCAGGCCGGGATCCTGATCCTTGGCTCGGCGATGGTGATCTGGGGCCTGACCTTCATCCTCGGCCTCCAATGCGGCATCGAGGGCGCGTACTTCTCGCGATCGGTCGGCGCGCCGTCCAACGCGGGTACCTTCGCGGCCTGGTGTGATTTGCGCGAGGTCATTCCGTACGCCTTCGGCTACATGATGGCCGCCAAGGTCGGCACCGGCATCGTCGCCGAGATTGGCGCGATGCGGATCTCCGACGAGGTTGATGCGCTCGAGGTCATGGGCGTCAACCCGATGATCTTCCTTTGCGCAACCCGCCTGCTGGCGGCCTGGATCACGCTGCCGTTCATTTATCTGGTTGGCATCGGCGTCGGCTTCATCGCCTCTTACCTGGCGGTTGTCGAGCAGGTCGGCGAGGTTTCATCCGGCGGTTACTTCCTGATCTTCTGGATGTTCCAAAACCCGCCGGACTTGATATTCAGCGTGATCAAGGGCATGGCGATGGCGACTGTCATCGTCTTGGTTGGTTGTTATTACGGGTATACCGCCTCTGGCGGCCCGGTCGGCGTGGGTACCGCGACGGCGAAATCGATGGTCTTGAACATTGTCATGGTTCACATCATTGGCATGATGGGAACGCTTGTTTTCTGGGGCGCCAATCCGCGCGCGCCCGTTGGTGGATAGGAGAATCAGGTTGGCCGAGAAAAGGATTCACGACCAGGAAGCCGAGGAGCAGGCGGCTGCAACCACAGAGGTCGAGGCATTCGCGGACGAGGTCAGCATCTCGAACGTGCAGGAAGCCGAACCCTACGTCGAGCTGGAACCCAGCCTCGGCAAGCTGAACCAGGACTACATCATCCCTGGTGTTGCTTCCGATGAAACCGAGCCCTACCGCTGGCACACGGGCACCAAGCGTGACCACGGCGGCGAGGACGCGATCGAGATCATCGACGTGATCAAGCAGTTCGGCTCGATGCGGATCCAAAACGGCCTGAACGTCGGGATTCCGGACAACATGATCTCCATGCTCCTGGGCCCGTCCGGTACCGGCAAGAGCGTGTTGATCAAGTTGATCGTCGGCCTGCTCTACCCCGACTCCGGCGACATCCTCGTCCATGGCGAATCGGTCCCGAACATGACCGACGACGAGCTGTTCGAGATGCGCAAGAAGTTCGGTCTGCTGTTCCAGGACGGAGCGCTTTTCGGCTCGATGAACATCTGGGACAACACGGCCTTCCCGTTGCGCCAGCACACCGACAAGTCAGAGGAGCAGATCGGCGAGATCGTCAACAAGCGCCTCAACGAGGTCGGCTTGGCGACGGCGACCGAGAAGATGCCGAACGAGCTCTCGGGCGGAATGCGCAAACGCGCCGGCTTTGCCCGGGCGCTGGTGCTCGATCCCTCGATCGTGTTCTTCGACGAGCCCGACTCCGGCCTCGACCCGGTTCGCACGGCGCTGCTTTGTGAGCTGATCCGCGAGATCCACGAGGAAAACGGCGGTTGCTACATGGTGATCAGCCACGACCTCGGTACGGCGCGCCGGATCGCCGACTTCATCGCGGTGCTGTGGAAGGGGCGGATCGTCGAGTCCGGCCTTTCCTCGGACCTCTTCGATTCCGAGAACGAGTTCGTCTCGCAGTTCCTGAACGCGGAGACAATCGGCCCACTGGCGATGGACTAGGCCGCCGGTTCGAGGTGGCAGGCTCGCAGAGCCGCCACTCTCGTCCCCGACGCTCTGGCTCGCGCTGCTGCGTAGTCTGAATACGGATGAGAAGCGTTTTTGCACGCGTGGGCGCCTGGTGCGTCGAGCGCCCGGCCCCCGTGATCGCGCTGCGGTTCTACTTGCGATCGTCGGATCGGTCGGCGCGGCATCCCTCAAGCCCAACGGCGAGGTCGAGACGCTTGTCGATCGCGGCTCGACGACGTTTCGCGCAGACAGAGAGCTTTTACGAGAAATTCGGTGACGAGCCGATCTATGTGCTGGTCAAGGCGAACCTGGAACAGCTGATGCTGACCGAGGATCTTGGGTCGGCTATTGACGCTCGAGGCTTGCCTCGCCGGTTCGGCGCCCGCCGACGAGATTGCAGCGGGTGTTCCGACCCCGGAGCCCTGTACTGAGCTCGCGAATGCGCAGCCTGCTCACGTGGTCTTTGGGCCCGCAACCTTCCTGAACCAGGCGGTCGAGCAATCGAAAGTTGTGCTCCAAGAGCAGGCGACGAACGCCGAGGTCGCCGGGCGCAAGGCATTCGCGCGCGCCTATCGGCAGTCGCTGCGCCAAGGCTTCGGGAAGGCGGAGGCAGAGGCCGTCGCCCGAGCGGCACAGGAGGACATCCAAACCGAGGCCAGCGCCGGGCTCTTGCGAGTCGCCGTTGAGAACGGCCTGACGGGATTGCCGTCGCTTGACAGCCCGAGCTTCATCTCATCCGTGGTCTTCGACTCCCGATTCACCGACGGCCGTCCGAAATCCAAGTTCTCGTTCTTGTTCCCGTCGGCTGACTCGGCGCTGATCTCAGTGCGCCTGCGCGCAGACTTGAGCGAGGAGGAGCGGGTTGACGCCCTTGGCTTGGTCCGCGACGCGGTCAACGATCCCACTTTCCAGATCAGGCGCGGCTCCTATGTCGTGAGCGGCGCCCCCGTGATTGCCGACGGCCTGACGCGCGAAATCGAAGGCGAGGTTGTCGTTCTACTGGTGGGCGCGCTGGCGATGATGGCCCTCGTCCTAGCGCTTGTCTTCGTGCCGCCATTCCGGCTGCTGCCGCTTGCGATCGGCCTCGTCTCAAGCGCGCTGGCGTTCGGAGCCCTGGCGCTCTTTGGCGGGTCACTGACGATGGCGTCGATAGCCGGGCTCCCGATCCTGATCGGGCTGGCGGTCGATTACGCGATTCAGCTTCAGGCGCGGTTTGGGGAGGCGCGCGCGAGTGGTGTCTCAGCGGTCCGGGCCGCGGCCGAGGCAGCCGCGCAGCGGCGGCCCCGTGATCGCGACCGCGGGTCTTGCGACCGCCGCGGGTTTCACCGTGCTCTTGCTCTCGCCGATCCCGATGGTGCGATCGTTCGGGCTTCTGCTTGTCGCGGGGATCGTGATCGCCTTTGCGCTGGCGATGACGGCCGGGCTGGCGATTCTTTCGATGACCGGTGATGTTGCCGCCAAGAGCGGTCCCGGCAGTCGCCTCCGCGCTCGCCTGGGGACGCTGGGCGGTGCACGGCGAGAGCGCGCCGCGGCGATGGCTTCGACGCTCCGCGGGCGGTTGAACGCATTGGGCCCGCGCTCCCTGGCGGCGTCGATCGCAATGCCCGGCAAGATCATCGCCGCGGCCGTGGTGCTGGCGGCCGCCGGTTGGGTTGCGGGAACACGGACGGAAATCGTCAGCGATTTTCGCGAGCTCGTCCCCGGGAACCTGCCCGAGTTGCAAAACGTCAACGTCGTCGAGGACGAGACGGGATCGACGGGGCAGTTCGCGGTCACGGTCCAAGGCGAAGATGTCGCAAGCCCGAGTGTGATCGAGTGGATGTCGGACTTCCGGCGCCGGGCGTTGATCGAGGGCGGGGGGGATGTCGAGTTTCCGACCTGCCGGGACGATGGTGTCGAGTTGTGCCCCGGCCCGTCGCTGCCGACCCTGTTTCCGGGCGGGATTCCGGGCAGCGCGAGGATCGGCGCCTTGCTCCAGCAGATCCCGGCGTACTTCCTGCAGGCGCTGATCGAGCTAGACCTCGAATCGGCCACGTTGGGGGACACGGCCGTGCTGCAGTTCGGGATCCGGGTCATGCCCTTCGACGAGCAGAAGGAGCTGATCGACCGCGTTCGCGCCCAACTCGATTCTCCCGACGCCGCGGTGCCACTTCCGGACGGCGTCGAGGTCGCGGTGGTCGGCCTTCCTGTCCTCGCCGCTGATGCCAACGCGGCGCTTGGTTCAAACCGCTACCTGCTGACCTTCGCCGGCCTGGCAGCGGTCGCGCTGGTGCTCTTCTTGATCTACAGGTCCTGGCAGCGGACGCTGATCCCGTTGATTCCGGTACTGCTTGCCCCCGGCTGGTCGGCGCTTGTGCTGGAGGGTGCAGGGGTGCCGTTGAACCCGATGTCCGCAACCCTCGGTGCCCTCGTCATCGCGATCGCCACGGAGTTCAGCGTCCTGCTTTCGTCCCGCTACTGGGAAGAGCGCTCCGGAGGCGCCTCCGTTGGCGAATCCCTGCGCCGCTCGTATGCCCGAACCGGCGCAGCGGTGATGGCGTCGGCGGCGACGGCAATCGCCGGGTTTGCGGTCCTGGCGCTCGCGGCACCGGTCCAGGCGATCTTTGGTGGTGAGGCGATCAGGATGCTGACGCAGTTCGGCCTGGTCGCCGTCGTTGACCTGCTCGTCGCGCTGGCGGGCGTGCTGCTCGTCCTGCCAGCGGTTTTGGTCTGGGCAGAGAACGACTTTGCAATTGCGCGGCAAACCCTGGGCCGACTGCGTCTCCGGCGGAAGGCGCCGGTCGCGCCGCTCGGATGAGTGCGCCGCGGATTCCAGGTGAGGAGCCGCCCGAGAGCGAGCCGCGCCCGCCCGGGGCCCGTTATCCACTGATCGTGGGACTCGCGTTCGTCGTCTTGATCGCGTACGCGACGTTCAACACCATCTCGAACGAGGAGACCGGCTTGCTTGGAACCGATCCGAGCATCGCCGGTGAAGCGCTTGCCGAGTTCGCCGTTCCCGACGTTCGGGGCGACCTCGTCGGTGACGCGAACGTCTTTCAGGACGATTGTGAAAGCGGCGAGAATCCTTGCCCGGAGGCCGACCGGCGAACTCCAGCCTGTTTGATCCGGGAGCGTGCGGTCCTGCGCGTGTGCGACTTTTTCGACCGGCCGCTGGCGATCTCGTTTTGGTTCACTCGCGGCGGCGACTGCCTGTCACAGCAAGACGAGTTCAATCGCGTCGCCGCCAGCTACGAGGGCCGGATGAACTTCCTCTCGGTCAACGTCAGGGACGGGATCGACGACGTCAAGAGGATCGTCGCGGAGCGGGAATGGGACGTCCCGGTTGGCTGGGATCGCGATGGGGCGGTGTCCAACGTCTACGGGGTGGGAATCTGTCCGACCCTTGCGCTCGCATATCCCGGCGGAATCCTGGCCGAGGCAGCATTTGGCAGCGACCGGTTCACGGCGGAGGGCTTGAGTTCGGCCTTCGACGATTTGATCGCCCAGTCCGACTTGCGCGCGGTTGCTGTCCGGTGAGTCCGCCCGCCCGGGGCTGGCTGGCGCCCGAGCTGACCGCGGAGTTCGAGGGGCTTGCGCTCTACTCGCTTGCGGTCGAGCGCGGGTCCGGGCGCAGCCCGCGTGAAGTGAAGGATCGCCTGCGGGACCTTGCCGGACGGATCTCGGGCGCTCAGGTGGTCAATATGCGCCACCAAGCGATTCCCTGGGCCTACCGGGTCTTCTTCCGGCAGATCGGCCTCGACCCGGACGAACAGCGCACGCCGGTTGAGGAGTTGGCGCTGCGGCGGATGCGCGACGGTGGCTTCAAGAGCCAGAACCTGCTTGACGACGCGCTCACGATTGCGATCGTCGAGACCAGCGTGGCCATGCGGGCATTCGATGCAGACAGGGTGACCGGCGCTGTCGGCCTGCGTCCGTCGCAACCCGGCGAACTGCTTGAGGGAAGGCGTGGAGAGCTACCGGTGGGGACGCTCGTGATCGCCGATGAGATGCGCCCGCTGGCCCTTCTTTTCGGCGCCTGCGGCGAGGGTCGGGGGGTCACCCCGAAGAGCAAACGGATCCTGCTTTGCGCCATCGCGGTCAAG
Organism: uncultured bacterium; assembly: GCA_963701205.1. Taxonomy (GTDB): domain Bacteria; phylum Actinomycetota; class Thermoleophilia; order Solirubrobacterales; family 70-9; genus JALZKA01. Next base: position 1,457,568 of record OY969575.1, read on the forward strand.
GGCGTTCCCGACGTCGCCGTCGAGGAAGCGCTCTGGCTGGCGTCCGGGGTGCTGGGGGTCTAGACTCAGTTGTCGCCATGCTTGCTCGAGCAGCAGCGACCGCAACTCCTCGTCGATGCGCCCGACGAAGCGCTGTTGCGCCGGGAGCTGCACCGGCAGATCGGATACCTCGAGCACCAGCTCTCCGAGCTCTGGGCAAGCGCCTTTCCGCGACGGGGCCTTGAGTGGAAGGTCGGCGCCGTCGGCGGCCCCCGCATTCTTGGTGCCGCCGATCTGGAACGGGTCCGCGACGCCCTGGTTGTGCGCGTGCGCGACGCCCAAATCGAGCTTGGCCAGCGAGCCGACGTCGAGGAGCAAAACCGCGCCCTTGTCGAACGCATGATCGCCGACCCGGACGACTACCGCTGGGTTCGGATCTCCAACGAGGATGTGGGCGAGCGCGAGTGCAAGCACTGGCACGCCCGGCCCCGCTGGGGCATCCTCGGCATGCTGCTTGGCTGGTGGCGCGTCAAGGTGTCAAGCGGCTGTCCCTTAGCCTCCGGGGCGCCCGCTGGGCGTCCCGCACCAATACTCAACCTTGGCAAAGAAACGAAAGAAGCGCCGGCCTCGTCGGCCTCGTGAGCCGCTGGCGGCCGCGCCTTCCGCTGCGCCGGTGCCCCGGCAGGAGGCGACGCGATCGCGTCGATCGCGCGCCTCCGAGGAGCGTCCGCCGGCGCTTTGGGGGTCGTTCCCGCTGGTCGAGATCTGTGTCTTCATCGGCCTCGTCCTGCTGCTTGTCGGGTTCATCGGCGGTGGGGATCGCGGCCCCGTGCTCGTCCTCATCGGGTTGGCGCTGGCTTCCGTCGGTGGCTTCGAGCTTGCGATCCGCGAGCACTTCACGGGCTTTCGGTCGCACTCGACCCTGCTGGCAGGGATCCCTGCGGTTGCGGTGCTTGCCGGCCTTTTCTACTTCGGCCCGGAGTCGGTGCCGCCGCTGGCCAGAGTCGCGATCTCGCTCGGTGTCGGGGCTGGATCCCTGTGGGTAATGATGCGGATCTTCAGGCAGAAGGCGGGCGTTTCGATCAAGCTGCGCTGAGCCTGGGCGCGAAACGGGCGGCCCGTTGGACCGCCCGTTGTGGCCTTCCGTGGCTCTGGGCCTATACGTGGACGACGCCCTGCTTGGCATCCAATTCGGACGCCAAGAGCGAACGCTGGCGCAGCGTCAGCCGGCCCAGCTCGCGATTCTCGGAGAGTTGAACCGCGTCAAGAAATTTGCGCGTCCGGGTGCGCCCCCAGCGGCGCTGACTTCGCAGTAGCTCCCCAACGGACATCGTCTCGACCTCCCAGGGGCACTCACGGACGACCTCGGCCGTGTCGAGATCGCCACCCAGCACGGCGCGCTTCAATGCGGCGCGGGCCAGCCGAACACGGTTGGCTTCGGCCAGGGCACGCATGTGTTGCGGCATCTGGGTATGGGCGATCGTCGTGGCAGCTTCCATCGTCACTCCTCCTGTTGAGCGCTAAGGGTCAATTGGACATGGGCGCAGGAAGCACGGCAGTCATCGCTGGCTTCAGCTGTGGAGTCGAAGGCTGATCGGAGTGGCTTACCGACCCTCTAATCGCTCCCTCCCCCGGATGCGTCCGGCGCACTTGGCAACCTATGGAATCGTCGCCACAGTCGTCAACGTAGAACCGTCGTCTCAAGGCCGTTCGTTCGCTAAGAGCAGGTTTTTATTTGACGCTCACCACTTGTTCACATTTGTACAAGGCATAACTACCCATCTAGGGGTAGTCCCCTGATCAGTTCTCAGGGTCGAACTCGGGGCGTCAGCTTCGTGGCAGTTCGGGGAACTGCTTGACGGTTTCAGCAAAGATCTCGAGCGCCCGGTCGAGGTGGTCGCGTTCATGGGTAGCCATCAGTGATGTCCGCAACAGCGCCTGGCCCGGTGGGACTGCCGGATGGATCGCGACGTTGGTGTAGACGCCGGCGTCGAAGAGCGCCTTCCAAAAAAGAACGGCCTGCCAGTCCTCGCCGACCACCACCGGGACGACCGGAGTGTTGGCCTGCGTCCCGTCCGGCAGGGTGCCCGGTTCGATTACGACAAGCCCGAGGTCGCGGAAGCCCTGGCGCAGGTAGGCCGCGTTGTCGAGGAGCTTCGCCATCAACGCGGGCCCGTCGGAGCGGATCACCCGTAGTGCCGCCAGCGCAGCGCCAACGGCGGCGGGGACGGCCGAGGCAGTGAAGATGAACGGCCGTGAGGAGATTCGCAGGTAATCGATCACCTCGGCCGATCCCGCGATGAATCCCCCGCATGAGGCGAGGCTCTTGGAAAAGGTGCCCATCCGCAGGTCGACCCGGTCCTCGAGCCCAAATAGCTCGCATGATCCGGCCCCGCGCGGGCCGAGGACGCCCACCGCGTGGGCTTCGTCAACCATGAGGCGGGCTCCGTAGCGCTCGCAGAGGGCAACGATCTCGGGCAGGTTGCAGAGGTCGCCTTCCATCGAGAAGACGCCGTCGACGACGACCAGCACGCCGCCGCCGTCCTCGGTGGATCGCTCGAGCATCTTTTCCAGCTTCGGCATCTGGTTGTGGCGGAAGGGGCGAAGCTTGGCTCCGGAGACGCGGACCCCGTCGAGGATCGAAGCGTGGTCGGCGGAATCGCAGATCACGGTGTCGCCCGGCTCAAGGATCGTCCCGAGGCAGCCGAGGTTCGCCTGGTGTCCCGTCGTGAAGACGATCACGTCGTCGGTTTGCATCCACTCGGCCAGCTCCGCCTCGAGCTCGGTGTGAAGGGGAGTCGTCCCGTTCAGGAAGCGGGAGCCGGTCAGGCCCGTCCCGAAGCGCTCAAGGGCGTCCCTCGCCCCCTGCTTGACGCGCTCGTCGCCCGTCAGCCCCAGGTAGTTGTTCGAGCCAAGCATGACCTTCTCGTTGCCCTCGACCTCCATCAGCGGCCCGGCTTCAGATTCGATCAGGCGGAAGTACGGCAGGATGTCGGCCGCCCTGGCCGCCTCAAGTTGTTCGGAGCGGTCGTGGTTTCTTGTTTTCTCGAACAGGTCCACTGCTGCTCGCGGAGTTTCTGGCATTCGCGCAGTCTTCCAGAGCGCCCAAGCCGGTAGCGTGGACGCCCGATGCCGCCAGTGATTCGCGAACTCGCAGGTCGCCGCGACCGCAACCGGTTCATCGACGTGCCGTTTGTCTTGCGGGCCGACGATCCGCAATGGGTGCCGCCACTTCGCTTTGAGCGCCGGGCGTTTTTGAATCCCAAGAAGAACCCCTGGTTCGATCACGCTGAGGCACAGCTGTTTTTGGCCGAACGCGACGGGCGGGCGGTGGGCCGGATCTGCGCCCACATCGATCACCGCTGGGATTCCTACCAGGGTGGCAGCGACGGGTTCTTTGGCTTCTTTGAATCCGAGGACGATCCGGAAACGGCCAAGGCGCTGCTGGACGCCGCGCTGGAATGGGTGCGGGCCAGGGGCCGCGAGCGCATCCTTGGGCCGATGGACTTCACGACGAACGACGAGTGCGGTCTGCTCGTCGATGGCTTCGACGAGCCCTCGATGATCCTCGAGCCGTGGCATCCCCCGTATTACCGCGAGCTGCTCGAGGGCCAGGGCCTGACGAAGGCGATTGATTTGCAGATGTGGGAGCTGTGGTTCGGGGACCTCAAGGAGGGCGAACAGTTCACGCCAATGATCCACGCGGCGGCCAAGCACTCACGGGAGCAGGGCGTCGTCGTTCGGCCGATGAAGAAGCGGGACATGCGCGCGGAGGTCGAGCGCTTCATGGAGGTCTACAACGTGGCCTGGGGCAAGAACTGGGGGTTCGTGCCGATCACGGACGCCGAGGTCAGGTTCCAGGCCAAGAACTTAAAGCCGGTGCTCGACGAGAACTGGGCGATGATCGCCGAGAAGGACGGCGAGGTAGTTGGCGCTGCGTTGACGCTGCCCGACGTCGAGCAGGCGCTGACGAAGATGAACGGCCGGTTGTTGCCGACGGGCTGGTGGCATTTTGTGCGCCGCAAGAGCTACATCGATCGGCTCCGCGTGTTCGCCCTTGGCGTTCTGCCCCAGCATCAGCATCTGGGAGTCGCGGCCGCGCTTTATGAACGCCATCTTGAGGCGGCTGAACATCACGGTCCATCCGGGGGCCACATGGGCTGGATCCTGGAGACCAACAAGCCGATGAATCGCGCCATGGAGGGGATGGGCGGCCACGTTGTGCAGCGCTATCGGATCTTTGAGAAGGCCCTCTAGGCGCCCCGCACCCGCCCCCGCCTGCCGCGGGTCTAGACTGCGGAGCGAGTGATGGAAGAGGTTCTGGAGGCAGAAGCAATCGAGGAGGACGCGGTACCCGCCGAGGAACGGCCGGCCGCCCTGCCTGCGACCTCGCGCGCCGCTGAATTGGCTGCGTTCCGGGGCGAGGCTCGAACGGTTGCGATCGCCGCCGCCGGCGGTGTCGTCGCCGGCGCTGCGACGGTCGCGGTGGTCAAGGCGGCCACTCGGGCCGCGGCGCCAAAGCGGTCCAAGCGGCGCTTTGGCCGCAAGCCGAAGCAGGAGGTCGTCGCCAGCCGTTCGTTTTTGGTTGACGTCCACATGCTCGGCGGCCGTTGAGCCGCGCCGGCGCGCTCGACGTAGAGGTCCGCCCTCCCTGTCCGTACCGGCTGCCCACGCGCGGCCGCGGCGACCGGGTCATGCGCCTTGATTCCGGTGTGCTCAGCCGCCCGGTTGAGGTTGACGGCAGGGCGATCACGGTCCACGCGTGGCAACGTCGCGATGGTTCGGTTGGCTTTCGCGCGGTAGCCGAGCACGCGGGTGAAGAAGCGCTTGAGCGCGCGATCGGCAAGCTGCGCTTCGCGCTGGGCGTGGACGACGACCTGCGCCCCTTCTACGCCGAATTCAAGCGCGACAAATTCCTGGGTCCGGCGATTCGCCGCCGGCCGTGGCTGCGCCCCGTTCGCAGACCGGAGCCCTGGGAGGCGCTTTGCTGGGCGATCACCGAACAGCTGATCGAGTCGCGGCGCGCCGCGCAGATCCAGCGTCGCATCGTCCGGCGCTGGGGCGGGGGAACGGTGGTGCCGTCGGCCACTGTGCTTGCGACCCTGTCGCCCGCCGCGTTAGCGGCCTGCGACCTGTCCCCGGCGCGCTCGTTGGCGCTCGTCAAGTGTGCGCGCGAGATTGCCGCGGGCCACGCCGACCCTGCCAACCCCGATCACGATCGGCGCTTCCTGCGCTTTGCCGAGATCGGCCCGTGGACGCTTCAGTGCCTGGGCCTTTTTGGCCGAGGCGATCCGGACGCGCTGCCCGCGGGCGACCTTGCCTACGTCAAGCTGGTTGGGGTCGCCGCAAGCCTCGGGCGCCGGGCGATGGTGCCGGAGATCGAGAAGTTCTACGCGCCCTACGCGCCGTACAGGGGGTTGGCGGGTGTATTCAGCCTGAGCCACTACGGCAGCGCCCAGTCGCTTGCGCGCGGCCTGCCGCTTGCGCCCGACCACTACGCCGACGCCGCCTGACCGTCGGCTACTCGGGGATTTCACCCGGGAGCAACTCGTTCGTCAACGCCAAGGCGGCGTCAGGCCGCGAGTCAAGAATCCCCTCGTCGGTCAGGAAGCCGCCGAACGCCTGCCACTCGGCGACGTCCATATACCCGTAGGGACGCTTGCCCCGGTTGGGGGCAAGCAGCTTGAGCGTCGCCTTGATCTCGGCAGCGGTCAGCTTCGGGTCAAGCCCTTCGCCTGCCTCGATCACTGCTTCGGTCGCCGCATCCGGGTCTGCGATTGCGTCACGCGTCCCGATTGCGAGCGCCGCGATGAACAGCCGGATCGCTTCCGGGTCCTCGGCCACCCGGTCCTCGTTGGCGACCAAAACCAGCTCGTCGTAGCGGGGGATTCCAAGCTTGTCTACGGGCGTGACGATCGGCCGCTCACCGCGCTCGGCCAGGTCAACCCCTTCGATATTGCGAAAGCCGCCGAGCATTGCGTCGGCACGTCCCGATAGAACCGCCGGCAGCAGGCCAAGGCCGACGCTCTTCGTATCCACCTCGGCGCGGTCGATGCGCGCGTCGCGCAGGATCGCTTCGAGGAACGCCTCTTGGTAGGGAATCCCGGCGGTAGCCAGCGTCTTGCCGCGCAGATCGGAGGGGTCGCGTACGCCGGACCCCGGCAAGGAGATTAGGGACGTGAGCGGTGTCGGCACCAACGCCGCCACGGCAACGACCCCAAGTCCCTGGTCGCGCGCGATCAGGACCTCAGGCTCATAGGAGATCGCCAAATCAACCCGGTCGGCGGCAACGAGCTTGATCGGCGCCGCGGGATCCGACGGGATTCTGGGCGTGACGTCAAGCCCCGCCTCGCGGAAGTTGCCGCCCTCGATCGCCTGGTAGATGCCGGCGTGGTCGGGGTTGACGTAATAGTCGAGCGCGAGGTCGAAATCCACCAGCGCGGGCTCGCCGCGTCCCTCGTCTTTTTCGCCGCAAGCGGTCAGGCCCAGACTGGCGATCAGAATCAAAATTGCAATGGCAGTCCTCAACACGGCTCCTTCATTGTGGTCATTCGACGCCTCGCCACCACGCCACCCGTCGCTCGACGAGCGAGAGCAGCCCGAACAAGCTGAGCGAGAACACGGACAAGACGACAACGGCCGCGAACACCCTGGCGGTCAACAGGTTGGCCTGGGCCTGGCGAATGACGTGTCCAAGGCCCTCGTCGGCGCTGACGAACTCGCCAAACACGGCGCCGATGGCTGCGACCGCAACCGCGATCTTGGCGCCGCTCAAGAAGTGCGGAACGGCCGCAGGGAGCTCAAGGCGCCTGAGGATCGCAAGGCGGTCGGCATCAAGCGTGCGCATCATCCGGACAGCGGCCGGATCAACTGCGCGCAGGCCGTCGAGCGTGGCGACCGTGATCGGAAAGAAGCAGATCAGCGCGATCACGACGAGCTTGGGCCCGATTCCAAACCCCAGCAAGATCACCAGAACGGGCGCGATGGCGATGATCGGAATCGTCTGCGAGGCGACGATCAGCGGATAGAACGCTCTGCGGATCAATTCGGAAAGGTGCATCGCGATCGCGAACGCGATCCCGAGGACAGCCGCAATCGCGAGCCCGATGCCGATTTCCTGCATCGTTATCCAGGAGTTGTCGAGCAGAAGCTGCCGATCTTGCCAAAGCGATTCGCCAACCTCGGACGGGGCCGGGACCAGGACGGCGCCCGCCGATTCACGCAGGCCCAGGGCGTCAGCGATCACGCCGCTTTGCGCGCCGGCTTCCCAGGCGCCAAGCAGCGCGATCAGCACGGACAGCGGGGCGAGGACCTTGCTCATCGCGAGCCATCCCGAAGGGCCGTGATCGCCGACTCGCGCAGTTCCGCGAACGCCGAATCGGTGATGGTGGCCAGCCGATCGTGGGCCCTTGGCGCGGCTGGCGTCAAATCGGCGACCACGGTGGCCGGTCGCGCCGAAAGGATCAGGACCCGGTCACACAAGTAGAGGGCCTCTTCGACGTCGTGGGTGACGAGCAGGACCGTTCGCGCCTCGGCGGTGAGTGCGCCCGCCAGCCATTCCTGCATCTCGCCGCGGGTAATCGCGTCGAGCGCCGCGAACGGCTCATCGAGCAGCAGGACGGGCTTGCCGGCCAGGAGCGTTCGCAGGAAGGCGACCCGCTGGCGCATCCCGCCGGAGAGCTCGCTTGGGCGGGCGTCGGCAAAATGGGCAAGGCCGAAGCGCTCAAAGAGCGGGCGTGCCAGCTCGCGGGCGCTGGGCCTTGAGAGGCCATGGTTTCGCGGCGCGATGCAGGCGTTGTCGAGGGCGGTGAGCCAGGGGAGGAGAAGGTCCCGCTGGGGCATGTAGGCGCAGCTCGCAAGCCGCGCCGGTTCGTCCGCCTTGCCGCCGACCGCGATCCGCCCCGCCGACGCCGCGCGGAGTCCGGCCACCAGTTCCAGGAGCGTGGACTTGCCGCAGCCGGAGGGGCCAACCACCCCGACCACATCGCCGGCTTCGACCTGAAGATCCAGGGAGCCAAACACCGACAGCTCGCCATACGAGTGGCTGAGACTCGCGGTTTGAATCGTGGCGCTTGTCATCCATCCCTTCGCGCGAATTACCGCACAGGTTCCGAGGGTCAGCGGTGGGTTTTCGTCGGCCGCTATCTCAGCCCGCTTGCCCGCGAGCACCCCTGTTTTCCGTCCCGAAGTCTAACCCGGGTCCGCGCGCCAAGATCCAATCAGGGGGCCTCGGGCACCCGGCCACCCGCAACCACGTTGACGAAGTCCTCAAGGTGGCGCGTGGTCCAGCACTCAAACGTGGCCGTGCAGTGGCGCTCGTAGGCGGCCATCACCGAGTCGCCGTAGTTCCAGTAGAGCTTGGGCTCCGGATTGAGCCAGAAGGTTCGCCCTGACCGCTCGGCAAGCTCCGCAAAGATTTCCGCATGCGGTTCGCGCCCGTTCGTGCGCGCGTCGCCGAGGACGATCACCGTGGACCGGGGGTGCAGATCGTCGCCCACTTCCTCGACGAACTCCCGCCAGACGCGGCCGTAGTCGGTGTAGCCGGAGACGTCGGCGACACCGCCCTCGCGACTCACCCGTTGCGCGATCTCGCGAAAATCGCGCTCACGCTCGAAGATCTCCGTCACCTCAGATATCCGCTCGATGAAGACGAAGCTCCGCAGCTTGCGAAACGAGTCGTGCAGCGCGTGAAGGACAGAAAGGAAGAAGACGGATGCGGACGTGACGGATGTCGAGACGTCGCAGAGCACAATGATCTCGGGACGGCGCGGGCGGCGCTGGCGGTAGCGGAGCTTCAGCGGCACGCCGCCGGTCTCCAGCGAGGCTCGCATCGTCTTGCGCATATCGACCACGGAGTTGCGGCGGCGGCCGCGTTGCTCGTGCCCCAGGGTCGCAAGCCGCTTGCGCAGTTGGGAGACCGCGCGGTGGACCGCGGCGAGGTCCTGCGACGGGCTTGTCGGCAGCGTCCGGTCAAGGTCCGCAAGGGGACGGGAGGGCGGCAGTTTGCCGGTGCGCTCGATCATGTCGCGCTCCAGTTCCCGGCGCAGGTGGCGCTCGAAGCGGTTGATTCCCTCGCGGTCAATCGGCGGGCCATCCTGCTCGGCCGCCTCACCTGGCGGCTGCGGTTGCAGCCCCAGGGTGCGCCGGATGCGCTGAACGTCAACGCCGACGACGCCCGACCCCTGGCCTTGGCGGCCGAATGCGGCGATCGCGAGCCGGGCCAGGTCGCGCATGGCGTTCTCATCGCCGTCGGCGATCGCCTGCCGGATCGCCTCGCGAAGCGTTTCCGGATCGATCTCGCCTGGGCCTCCGTCAGCGCCGCCGTCCTCGCGGATCTCACGCTCCAGCGCCTCGCCTTCAACGGCTCGAAAGAAGAATCGGTCAAAGACCAGGTCGAAGATCTGCCGGTCGTTTTGCGACTTGGTCACGGTCGCCGCCAGGGCCTCGCGAAAGTCCGCTGGCTCGGTCCACGGAACGGCGCGCAGGGCGCTGAAGGCGTCCAGGATCTCGGCGGTTCCGATTCCCACCTCTTCACGACGCAGCTCCTCAAAGAAGGAGATCAGCCGCGGCGCCAGCCCGTCCGGCAACCCTTCGGCGTCCATCTCTAGCCCGTCGCTTCGGCCTGTTCGGGTTCGGCCGGACCGCCCAGTTTGACCCCCACACGCTCAGCGACGAGATCGATATCGGTGCGGTGCTTGACGATGATCGACATCGTGCGCTTGAAGGTCTCCTGGTCGATCTCGTCGGCGCCGAGCAGCAACAGCGCTCGCGCCCAGTCAATCGACTCGGCAATGGACGGCGGCTTCTTCATGTCCAGGGCGCGGATCATGTGGACCACCTCGACGAGGCGTCGGGTCAAGGATTCGTCCAGCTCGGGCGTGTGGAGGCGAACGATCTCGATCTCGCGCTCAATCTCCGGGTAGTCCAGCCACAGATAAAGGCAGCGACGCTTGAGCGCTTCGGTGAGCTCACGCGAGTTGTTGGAAGTCAGCAGGACCACGGGATGGGTCGTGGACTCGATCACCCCGAGCTCGGGGATCGAGATCTGGAAATCAGACAGGACCTCGAGGAGCATCGCCTCGAACTCCTGATCGGTCTTGTCGATCTCGTCAATCAAGAGCACCACCGGCTCAGGCGAGGAAATCGCCCGCAGCAGCGGTCGCGTCAGCAGGAACTCCTCGTCGAAAATGCGGTCGAAGGAGTCGTCGTCGGCGCCGGTCGCCGATGCCTGGATCCGCAACAGTTGGCGGCGGTAGTTCCACTCGTAAAGGGCCTTGGCCTCATCGAGCCCTTCGTAGCACTGCAGCCTGATCAGCTCGCGCCCGGTGGCGCGCGCAAGCGCCTTTGCGAGCTCGGTCTTGCCAACGCCGGCCGGGCCTTCGACCAGGACGGGCTTGCCGAGCTCCAGGGCGAGGTATGAAACCAGGGCCGCGGGCTCGTCGGCCAGGTAGGCGGCGTCCTTGAGTGCGGCCTTCATCTCGGCAACCGACGTCATCGGGGGCGATGATAGGGAGAATGCGTGTCATGCCTGATCCGACCCTGTCCGCATTGCTTCCGTTCGCCGCCTCCGAGAGCTTGGCCGAGGTGGTCCCGTTTCTCGTCGTGCTCGGCGCGGGGTTCCTGCTTGGCGCGTGGGGACAGGCGGCGCGGGCGCCGCTTGCTGTGATCGCCGGAATCGTGCTGATCCTGCTCGCGATCGCGGGGTTCTTCGCGGAGAACAGCGCGGGCCCATCGCAGCTCTAGGACTGTTGGTCAAAGCCCGCCTGATGTAGTCTCGGCGCATCGTTGCATGGGGGCTCGGCAGCGCCCTCCGCAGACGAAAACAGCGATGCCCGATCGCGATCGAGACTCCAAGAACAAGGTTCCCGACCCCGACGAGGGAGCCAAACCGCTGCTACGAGCCGTCAGGCCGGATAGCGGCCCCGCTGCTGACGAGGCCCGACGCCTTGCGGCCGACGTAAGCGCACAGGCCGCCGAGGCGCGGGTCGAAAGCGTTGCCGAGCTTGCCGCGGACCTGCGTCGCACGCGTGAGGAGCTAAAGGAGGCTCGCCTGCGCGCGGACATGGCCGAGCGCAGCGCGGCGGAGACGCTCGCCGATCACGAGTCGGAGCTGCGGGCGCTGCGCGAATCTGCAGCGGCCGGACGCCTTGCCGAGGCAAGGGCCGACGACGCCGAGCAGGCGCTTGCCGCGCTAAGGGGCGAAGCCGAACGGCTCGGCGAGCGCTTGACGAAGGCTGAGACCGATCACGAGCGCGCCTTGGAGATCACCGTCAGCGAACGGATCGCCGAGTTGCGCAAGGAAATCGATAGCGAAGCCGAAGCCAGGGTCGGGGATGCGCGTGAGCGGATTCGGGTCAAGGCGGAAGAGAAGCTGCGCCTCGCCGCGTCACGGCTCGGGGAGAAAGCCGCTGAGCGCGCTAACGAAATGGCGGCGCAGGCCGCCACCGTCGCGAAGGCGCGGGCCCTTGAGCTGGCCGAGCAGAAGATCGCCGAGGCCCAGGCCCGCTGCAACCAGACCGTTGACGCTGCGGAGGCGCGGGCGAACCAGCTTGTGGCCGAGGCCCGCGCTCAGGTCAGCAACGCCGACCAGGAAGTTGACAAGCGCGTGGCCGCGGAGGCCGACAAGCGCGTCAAGGCCGAAGCCGAGCTCGTTCGCGTCAAGCGTCGGCTGGACGGGCTCGTCGAGCGGCTGGCCAAGGAGGCGGAAGATCGCGCCCGGGAAGCCGCCCAGGAGCGGCTGGCCGAACAGATGGCCGAGCTTGAAGAGCGCGCCGTCGCCGAGGCCAAGCGAGCCGAGGAGGCCGCGGAGCGGCGGATTCAGGACGACTTGGCAGTTCGGCTGCGCGAGGAGCAGGACAAGCTGCGCGCCGAAGCGGAGGAGAAGGCGCGCGCGGAAACCGAGAAACGGCTTGGGGCCCTTGAGGAGCGCCTGCGGCGCGAGGTAAAGGCGCAGGCGCGTGAGTCAACGAAGCTGGCCCAGCAGGAGGCGGTTGCGCGGACTCGCGCGGAGGCGGAGAAGCTGCGCGAAGAGGCCGAACGGCGCGCCCGTGCCGCGGCTGAGCAGGCGCGCCGCGAGGCCATGAGCGATTGAGAGAACGCTGCTCGCGAGCGGATCCGCGCTGGCGGACTGCATGCGAACGCGCGTTGCGTGGGGAGACAGTCAAACACCCCCGGGGATTGCGGTCCCGGGGGTGCTTGGACGTGACTACTAGGTGACGGCGTCTGATTCGTGGGCCTGGAGAACGTCGTCGCCGTCCTCGCCCGTGCGGATCCGGATCGCCTCCTCAACGGGGATGACGAAGATTTTCCCGTCGCCGACGTCTCCCGTCCGCGCGTGTTTGAGGATGGTCTCAACCACCAGGGCCTTGTCCTTGTCCTCGATCACCACCTCGATCTTCAGCTTCGGCCGAACGTTGACCGTCAGCGTTGATCCCCGATAGTGCTCAACGATGCCCTTCTGGCGGCCCGAGCCCTTTGCCTCCCCGATCGAGAGGGATGGAAATCCCTTTTCGAGCAGCTCGGCCCTGATCGGCTCGAACGCCTCGTGGCGGATGAATGCCTCGATTTTCTTCATGCTCTCACCCCCTTCCTAGGAGCTGGTTGCCGTGGATGTCACGGCATTGGTTACCACTGGAGTGCCCGCAACGTGGGGCGCCGGCGTATTGATACCGGGATATTCCTCCTGTGGGATGAACTGTTCGGGGTACCCATACATCCCGTGGGAGGAGATGTCCAGCCCCGCCAGCTCTTCGTCTTCTGAGACACGGATGCCGATCGTTGTCTTCATCAACCAGAACGTGGCATACGAGATGCCGAACACCAGCGCGAACGTCGCGAGGACGCCGACGGCCTGGACGCCGAGCTGACCGACGGTCGCACCGAAGCCACCGTCCGTAATGCCGTAGTACACGCCCGGCGCCGCGCCGTCGAGAATCAGCCTCGGCGAGCCGAACAGCCCAATCGAGATCGTTCCCCAGATACCGGCCAGGCCGTGCGCGGAAAGCGCGCCGACCGGGTCGTCCAGGTACTTCTCGAAGAAGAGGACGCCGTACACGACCACCACTCCAGCGACCGCACCGATAATGGGCGCCGCCCAGAACTCGACGTAGCCAGATGGTGCAGTGATGCCGACCAAACCAGCGATTGCACCGTTGCCGGCCATGCCTACGTCGATCGACTTCGTCTTCAGGTAGATCACCCCAAGCGCGACCAGGGCGCCCGCGGCCGCAGCAAGCTGCGTGTTCAACGCCACCTGGGCGAAGAAGTTGTCCGCGGTGCCGAACGTGGAGCCGGCGTTGAATCCGTACCAGCCGACCCACAGGATCAGGACGCCGAGACCGACCAGGGGCATCGAGTGTCCCGGGATCGCTCGCGGCTTCCCGTCCGGGCCATACTTGCCAGCCCGAGCTCCCAATAGGAGCAGCGCTGCGAACCCGCCGACCGCGCCAGTCAGGTGAACAACCGTCGATCCTGCGAAGTCCATCACCGGCCGACCGCCGACGTCGGCAAGCAGACCTCCGCCGTAGACGCCATGTGCCACCAGCGGATAGATGATCGCGGCGAAAACGACCGCGTAGATCACGTAAGCGCTGAACTTGATGCGTTCAAGCGTGGTGCCCCAGACGATGGCCAGAGAGACCGCGCAGAACAGCATTCCGAACAACATGAGCGCGGAGTCGGCGCCACCAACGATCGCGCCGCCGATCTCCTGGTTGTTGTGGAAGAAGAACCCTTCGGTACCGAAGATCTTGTTTCCGGTAGCCGACGCGATTCCAGATCCCACTGCCCACCATGCCAGGGAGCAGATCCCCAGGTTGACCAGAATCTTGGCCACACCGGCGCCGACGTTCTTTTGCCGCGAGAAACCGATCTCGAGCAAGAGAAAGCCGGCCTGCATGAACAGGACCAGGACGCACGCGACCATCACCCAGGTGATGTCGAGTTCTCCCCTGACAGCATTGATGCCCTGAGCCGAAGCCGCCCCCGGTAAGACGAGGGCCGCTCCCATGGCGATCAGGGCGCTGAGGCTAAGCCTCTTTCCCATGGTTGTTCCTTCCTTAACGACAGGCGTGGCCTGACGGTCGCGACATTGATTACGCATCGCGACCCAACCTAGGAGCGAAAACCCCGGTGTCTCTTATCCCTACGTCGAAAGTTCGGCGGCAGAAGTTGTACCGGCGGTCGAGAGCTGCCCGGTAACCCCTTGGACAAGCGGTCCAGCGCCAACCACCTCAAGCTCCATGCCCTCGCGCGCAAGCTCGACCGAAGCGGCGTCGTGGCCCAACTCGGTCCAGCGCTGCTTGGCACCCGCCCCGATTGCATCGAGGTTCGTGTCGGTGTGGAGCGGGTCGTGGTGAAAAAGCAGGGCTTGTTTGGCGCCGACCCGATCGGCAAACAGCAGGGCGTCCCCCATTGCGGAGTGACCCCAGCCGATGTGCCTTGGGTACTCCTCGTCGGTGTACTGGCAATCGTGGATCAGAAGGTCGGCGTCCCGGGCGAGCCCAAATCCAGACATCCACTCGTTCTCCAGGCTTTCAAGCGGCATGCCCAGCGCGGGCTCGTGGTCGGGCAAATAACAGATCGTCGTCTCGCCGTCGGAGATCCGGTAGCCCAGCGTCGGCCCGCGGTGGGTGATCGCCTCAGCGCGGATCGTCACGGAGCCGAGCTGCCATTCCGTTGCCGGTGCCTCGTTGAAGGCGACGGAGCAGGGCAACTCGCGAACCTCGACCGGCGACAGCGGGGCGGAGATGTAGCGCCCGATCCGGTTCTCAAGCGAGGCCTCCGGCGACGACGGTCCCCAAATCGTGATCTCGGCGTCGGAGCGAAAGCAGGGCGGGAAGAACATCAGACCCTGGATGTGGTCGAGGTGAAGGTGGGTCAGCAGGATTTCCACGTTGGACGCATCGGCGAGCTCCAGGCCCAAGGCCCGAATTCCGGTGCCGGCGTCGAGGATTACCCGGTGACCGTCGCGAAAGGTGAGCTCGACGCATGAGGTGTTGCCGCCATAGCGGACCATTTCCGGCCCTGGGGCAGGTACGGAACCGCGGGCGCCCCAAACGCGAATCTTCATGCGGACCCGTTACTTGTTTGGGGCCAAAACAGGATCATCGCTCCTGACGTTCCCTCCGCGGAGGCAACCAGCGGAAAGGCGGCCGCCTCGACCGTCACCGACTCGCCCTTGGCAGCCCGGATCTCAAAGCCGCCGTGGGCGGGGCGCCCGTCACGGATCGCATGCACGAGGTGCAGGCTCTCGTAGTCGATTGGCTTGCCCTCTTCAGAAAACGGTCCGAAGGCCTGCGTCCATTCCGCCGCGGTCATTCGCCCGGAGTCCTCAAACGACCGGCCCAGGAAAGCCGCGGCCGCTTCGTTGTAGAAGACCATCGTGCCCTCTGAGTCGACCAGGAAGGAGGGCGTCGAGATGCTGGTCAGCAGGTTGCGGGCCAGGATCAGTTCGAGTGGCTTTTGCTTGCTCTCCATGGTCGGCGCAACCCATTCTGGCATCACTTGCGCCAATCGGCACCTGCACCCCCGCAGATGGCAGTCCCGGTGCACGGCTTTCGGGAAGGCCCATTCAAGCATTGGGGCCGCGATGCCGATCCGTCAATGGAGGTGCTGTCCCGAGACCGTGATCAATCCGCGGCTCAGCTCCAAGACGCCCAACGCAGGATTCAGGAGCTTGAGGCCGATGTTGCGAGGCTTTCAGCCCGCGATTCGCTCGTTGCGAGCGTGATGACCCTGGGCGCATTTCGCGTCCAGCTCGACCTTGACGTGCAGCGCGCCCATCGCTACGGGCGTCCGCTTGCCCTCGCCATGATCGATATCGATCGCTTCCGCCACTTGAACCTGAAACGGGGGTATGCCGCCGGTGATCAGGTTCTGAAGGCAACGGGCGAGCTCCTGGCCCGCAGCACCCGGGCCCACGACCTGGTCTGCCGGGCGGGGTCCGACGAGTTCATCCTGATGTTGCCGGAGACGGATGTCGTGGAGGCCGAGGAGGCGCTCGACCGGTTTCTCAAGGATCTGGAGGGCGTTGAGGCCGGCGGCGAGCACGGAGTCGCGGCGTCGGTCGGGCTCGCGATGCTGGCGCCCACTCAGCAGAGCGCGGACGTCCTCCTGGCAGGAGCATCCGGTGCGATGGAGCTGTCCCGGGCCGGTGGCGGCGGTCGCGTAACGATTGCCGATCCGGAAGGGCCGGTCGCCCAGGCGGGATTTGTGACCGGGACCCAGGTGGAGATTGTGGCGGCCCTGGCGCAGGCACTTGAGGAGCGCGATCAGTACACGGGTGAGCACTCAGAGACAGTGCTTGAGCTCACCGCCAGGATCGCCGAGGCGCTGGCCATGGATGCGGACGATGTCCGGACCGTTCGCACGGCCGCGCTCCTGCACGACATCGGCAAGGTGGGAATCCCCGATCGGATCCTGCACAAGCCCGGCCCCTTGGACGAGGGCGAGTGGGAGATCATGCGCAGGCACCCGGTGATCGGCGAGCGCATCTTGCGCGCGGTTCCGGGGATGGGGACGATCGCAAAGATCGTCCGCCACGAACACGAGCGCTGGGACGGCGGTGGCTATCCCGATCGGCTGGCCGGCGGGGACATCCCACTCGGCTCACGCATCATCCTCGCTTGCGACGCCTACCACGCGATGATCTCGGATCGCCCGTATCGCAAGGCGATGTCGCACTACCAAGCGGTCGCCGAGTTAACCGCGAACGCCGGAACCCAGTTCGACCCGACCGTGGTCGAAACGCTGGTGGGCTACCTATACGGCCGCCGGCAATCTGGGCTAGCGGCCGTATAGACAACCTTTATTCCATCTTGCCGATCTTGAAGATCTTTGTGCCGCAGTCGGGGCACGTGCCCGTGACTGCCGGCCGCCCGTTCTTCATTGTGATCTGCTCCGGGTTCTGGATTTCGACCTTTTTGCGCTCTTTGACGCAGTAGCCCTCAGGCATCAGGTCTCTCCTTTCGGGAGATGGCGGATTCAAGGCGAAAGTAGAAGAGTCGTCGGACACCATCAGGCACGACTAGTGCGTATTGTCACTAACGCCGCTAACCGGCGGACGTGAGATATTGCTCGCCTGATGGCACGGCGCTTGCAGGCGGTTGCCGACTCGGGTCGGTTTCAGGGGTTCATTTTGGGGGTGATCGTCCTCAACGCGATCACGCTTGGCATCCAGACCTACGACATCTCCGACAGCCTCGCGTCAACCCTGGGCACGCTGGACGACATCTTCCTGGCGATCTTCGGCCTGGAGATGGCGATTCGGATCGGCGCCTTCGGCAAGCGCCCGCAGGACTTCTTTAAGAACGGGTGGAACGTCTTTGACTTCGTGGTCGTTGGGGCCGCGTTTGGACCCGGGCTCCGCGAGGACTCGACGCTGCTGCGCGTCATCAGGCTCCTACGGGTGGTACGGCTGGCCACGATGCTGCCTGAGCTCCGCGTCCTCTTGCGTGGCCTCGTGCGGTCGATCCCGCCGATCATCAGCCTGGTCGTCCTGACGATGCTCCTCATGTACGTCTACGGGATGGTCGGCTGGATCTTGTTTAACGAGCAGGATCCGCAGAACTGGGGCGACCTTGGGCAATCGCTCCTCTCGTCGTTCACCATGCTCACGCTCGAGAACTGGCCAACGCTGCTTGAGCGCGGGATGGAGATCCATCCGCAGTCGTGGATCTTCTTTGTCTCCTACGTGCTGCTTGCGTCGTTCTTAGTCATCAACGTCCTGATCGCGATCATCATCAACTCGATGGAGGAGGCCCACAGCCTTGAGCGCGAGGAGCGCCTTCAGTACCTGGAGGAAGGCCAGTCCGAGGGTGCGGCGACTGTCGCCGAGCGTCTGGCCCGCTTGCGCGACGGCATTGACGAGTTGGAGGTCGACCTGGAGCGCTCGGGAATGGTGGCGCCGTCAAGCAGGGTCGTGCGGCGGGTCACCAAGGGCGGCCGCATGCGCGGCTAGGTCCGGCTACTTCGAATCCGCGGAGTCATCAGGCGGCGCCGACTCTTGGTTCGCGACCTCTTCGCGCAGGTCGGCCACGTCGTCCTGAAGCACGGAGATCTCCTTGGCCGATCCGTCCTGGTCGGAGCGCAGGCTCCGAACCTGGGATTCGAGTTCGCTGACCCGGTCGCCAAGGTCGGCCAGCTCGTCGTCGGCAGCCGTGCTTGCACTTTCCTCGACGCCGGCGACTTCGCTGCGCAGTTGCTTGAGGTCGCCCTTGGTCGCGCTGTCGTCCTTGACACCCAGGCTGAGCACGATGCCGACGATGCCCGCGGCCAGCGCCAGGGTCGTGGCCGCCGCAAGGGCATAGAAGCGGGTTCCGAGCTTGCGCTCGAGCTGGGCCACGGACTCGCGCAAGCCAAGCAGCTCCTCCTCGGGCGTGGGTGGCAGCGGTCCGCCTCCGGCTTCCATCAGACGGGCCTCGGCTCGGCGACGCTGCCGTCGGCAGGCTCCAGCGGCAGTCCCTGTTCAAACCAGGCCGTCAGGCCGCCGGTCATGTTGCGGGCGTCGAAGCCCGCCTGAGTAAAGGCTTCGGCCGCCATTGCGGAGCGGTTGCCGGTGCGGCAGTAGAAAACGACCGTTCGGTCCTTCGCGATCGAGTCCGCGGCCTGCGTCAGTTCGTTGACCTCGATGTGCCGGGCGCCGGCGATTCGACCGGCGTCCCACTCGTATCCCTGGCGGACGTCGATGAGCTCGATCTCGCCGGCTTCGGCCAGCGCCGAAACCTCGGCGACGTCGATCCCAAGCCCGGTGGCAGTGGATTCTTCGCTCATCGGTTGGAGCTTATCCCGGGCCGTGCCAGATTTCTCGGTTCCACTCGCTCGGGCGCACCACCGCCGCCTGTCTCCCGCTAACGTCCGGGTCACCCTTTCCCGCGCCGCTTTAGGCGCCTCACTCCAAGGAGAACCACCTGATGCCCGAAGCAGTGATCGTCGACGCCGTCCGCAGCCCGATCGGCCGCGCTTTCAAGGGATCGCTCGCGCAGTTGCGCCCGGACGAGACCGCCGCCTACATCGTCGACCAGCTGCTCGAGCGCAACCCGGATCTGGATCCGGCGCTCGTTGAGGACATTTATTGCGGCTGCGGCATGCCCCAGGGCCTGCAGGCGTTCAATATCGCCCGCATCGTCGCGCTCCTGTCCGAGAAGCTGCCCCAGGAGGTAACCGGAACGACGATTTCGCGCTACTGCGCTTCGTCGCTCGATGCCATCCGCCATGCGGGTAACGCGGTGAAGGCTGGCGAGGGCGACGTCTACATCGCCGCCGGGGTCGAATTTGTAAGCCGGTTCAACGAACGCTCGGAAGCGGTCGGTGCCGACGACCAAAACGAGGCGCTTCAGGGCAAGCAGGACGGCCAGCCGAACGCATACATCGAGATGGGCCACACTGCCGTCAATGTCGCCAAGCGCTACGAGGTGAGCCGCTCCGACATGGACAAGTACGCCCAGCGATCGCAGGAGCTCGCCGTCGCGTCCCAGGAGTCCGGCTTTTTCGACCGCGAGATTGTGGCTTTGAAGGATCAGGACGGCAACGAGATCGCAAAGGACGACGGGCCGCGCGCCTCCTCGACGCTTGAGAAGCTGTCCGCGTTGCCCGATGCCTTCGGCGAGGGCGGCGTCACCGCCGGAAACTCGTGCCCCCTGAATGACGGCGCCGCTGCCGTCTTGGTGATGTCGGACACCAAGGCCAAGGAACTGGGCCTGACTCCGCGCGCCAGGATCGTCACCGCCGCAACCTGGGGCAACGAGCCCGAGTACATGGGTGTTGCTCCGATCGGCGCGATCGGCAAGGCGCTGAAGCGGGCGGGGATGACGATGGACGATGTCGGCACCGTCGAGTTGAACGAGGCCTTCGCTGCCCAGGTGATTCCGATCATGGCCGAGTGCGACATTCCGCTTGAGAAGATCAACACGCACGGTGGTGCGATCGCGCTCGGCCACCCCTTCGGAATGACGGGCGCCCGAATCATGACCACGCTCCTGAACGTGATGGAGACCGACGACCACGCCGTCGGAATCGAGACGATGTGCGTCGCCGGCGGCCAGGGCGAGGCGATGGTCGTCGAGCGGCTCTCCTAGCCACTCACGCCGACTGCGGGTTTTTATGGGCCATGACCCCACAACCCCGCAGCCGCGTGGAATGCGCGGTGGCGTCGCGACGATCGAGGTGCGGCTTCGCGCGCGCGGCGGCGCCAACGAGATCATCGGCGAGCGCGACGGACGCTACCTGGTCTGCGTCGCGGCGGCCCCAGTGGACGGGCGCGCCAACCAGGCGCTTTGCCGGTTGCTGGCCAAGCAGGCGGACGTGCCGCGTTCGGCGGTGACGATCATCGGCGGCGAGCGATCACGGGACAAGGTCGTGATGATCGACGGGCTTGACGAAGCGGACCTGCGAAAGAGGCTGCTCGCGTAACGCCTGGCTACACCGCGAGTGCGGGGTTGTATGGGCCATGGCCCCACAAACCCGCACTCGGCGGGGGCGGCGTATGCTGCCCGCCGATGACGATTGAATCCACCAAGGCGATCATCGCCAAGGTGCGCGAGCACTACGCAAGCAAGGGCATCCCGCTGGACGACCTTTCCGACCGCCAGATCGAGATCGGCGTTCGCCAGCTCGCGGCGGCCGCCCGCGAGGCCGGGATGAGCGCTGACGAGGCGACCGAGAAGATGCGCGAAGCGGTTGCCAACGCCGGCAAGAAGGAAGCTGCACCCGAGGCGGAGGAGGGCGGAGCGGAGCCGGAAGCGGATTAGGGCCCGCGGGGCCGAAGCGGGACTGGTTAGGTCGCCGGACGGCGGGGAGCAGCGGGCGGCTCAGTCAAACAGCGAGTAGCCGTACTCGCCGCGCTTGTAGGCGAGCTTGGCAATCGCCACGACGCGATCGTCGTCGTTGGACTCGACGTGGCGCAGATGCGATTGGACCCGGCCGGCGGCGCGCTCGCAGAACGTCTCCGCGATGTAGTGCTCCTGGCCGGAGGTCTCGACGCCCTGGTCGGCGTAAATCGACGTCGCCCGTGACAGCACGGCGACCTGGGCGTAGATGTCGGAGATCGCGTCGGCTAGCCGTTTCTGGGCGAACTGCCGATTGATCACGTTCTTGCGCTCGCGGCGCAGGAGGCCTTCGGTGACGCTGCGCAGTTCCTTGACCTGCTCGGAGACTGAATCGGCGTGTTTTTGCAACTCCGGATGGGCCATCGTGATCTTGTCCGGCCGCACCTCCGAGCGGATCCTGCCCGCCACGTAGTCCGCCAGGACACCGATCGAGCGAATCGGGTCATTGAGCCCGACATCGCCCAGTCCGGAGAGCTTCTCGCCAACCGGCTTGATGCCGGTCAGGGCGATGAAGCAGCGCATCACGTCGTTGGCACCTTCGAAGATCGGGAAGATCCGGATGTCGCGCAGGATCTTCTCCAGCGGGTTGTCCTTCATGTACGCCGCGCCGCCGTGCAGCTGGAAAGCGCGATTGGCCGCGTACCAAAGAAACTCGGTCCCGGAGACCTTGCAAATCGCCGATTCCAGCGAGTAATCCTCAACACCCGCGTCAACGAGGCCGCAGGTTAAGTAGGCCATCGACTCCAGCCCGAAGAGGTAGCTGACCATCCAGCCGATCTTGTCCTGCACCAGTTCGAAGTCGGCTAGCGGCTGTTCGAACTGCTTGCGCTCGCGCACATGCTCGATCGCCGTGTCGAGGATTGCCTTGGCGCCACCAACGGATCCGGTGCCGAGGCCGATGCGGCCGTTGTTGAGGACCGACATCGCGATCTTGAAGCCCTCGCCCGGCTCGCCCAGGACGTTTTCAGCCGGCACCTTCACGTCGGAAAAATGAAGCCGCCGCAGATCGTTGGCGCGCAAGCCCATCGTGTCGAACCGCTCGCCGACTTCGAACCCCTTCATGCCCTTTTCGAGGATCAGGGCGATGTGCCGGTCCTGGCCATCGACCTCGCAGCGCGCAAACGTCGTGAAGACCGAGCCCTTGGAGCCGTTGCCGATGTAGCGCTTGTCGCCGTTGAGGACGTAGGAGCCGTCGGGCTGCAGCACCGCACGCGACTCGATTCCGTAGGCATCCGATCCCGCGTTGGGCTCCGTCAGCGCGTAGCCAGCCAGTTTGCGGCCACTCGCGAGATCGGGCAGAAAGCGCTCCTTCTGATCATCGGTGCCGAACATGGAGATGCCCTTGAACCCGATGGATTGATGGACGCCGAGGATGATTGCGAGGGTCGCGTCGATCTCGGCGAACGTTTCAAAGACCCGCGCGTACCCGGTTTGGGACAGACCCTGGCCCCCGTACTTTTCATCGACGTAGAGCCCGCACAGGCCGGCCTCGCCAAGCGCCTTGATTACGTCGTCGCCGATCCAGCGCTCCTCCTCGGCCTTGCGGTGATCGACAGCGCCCGCGATCTCGTGGGCCGACGCGATCAGCGCATTGACCTTGACCTGCTCCTCGGCATCCGGCTTCGGATAGGGGAAGACCATCTGCTCATGGATCTCGCCGAGGAAGAGCGATTTAGCGAATGAGGAAGCTGGCGCGTCCATTGCCGATCACCCTACCCCGGTGGGGACTTCGTCGGCGATCAGGTCCGCGAGGGCCAGGGCTGACGTCGCAGCCGGCGAGGGAGCGTTGCGGACGTGCAGGCAGCGCTCGGTCTTGGTGAAGACGAACTCGTCAACCAACGAACCGTCCCTACCCATTGCCTGGGCCCGAATGCCCACCGGCCCGGGAACGAAATCGCTGCGGCGAAGGCCGGGGACGATCTCCGCAGCTTCCCGCACCAATGCGGAAGGGCTCAGGGCATGCCGGATCTCGGTCCACCCGGCGCGCCAGTTCGCGGCCAGGAACCGCCAGGTTCCCGGCCAGACGGCGGTGTCGAGCATGTCGCGCGGGTGCAGGCGTCTTAGCCGACACGCATCACGCGCCCCGGCGATCAGCGCGGTCGGGCCGAGCAGCACCGTGCCGTCGATTCCGCGGGTCAAGTGGGCGCCCAGGAAGGGCAACCCAGGATTGGGCACGGAGTAGATGCTCGACCTGATCAGGTCCGCTCGCTCGCCCTGCAGTCGCAGGTACGCCCCACGAAACGGCACGATCCTTGGATCGGGCGGAGCGCCGGCGGCCACCGCGATTCGGTCGGCCCACGCGCCGGCGCAGCTAACCAGCAGGCGGGCTTTCGTCGTGCCGTTGGGGTGATCGATCATGACCCCGGACCCGCTCTCGCGGATCGCTAGGACGGCGCAAGCGAGCGTCACGCTCCCGCCAACCACCCGAAGGTCCTGCGCGAGTGCCGCAGTCACGCGCCGGAAGTCCACGGTTCCGGTCGCCGGCGAGTGCAGTGCCGTGAGCCCGGTGGCGTGCGGCTCGATCGCCGCAATCTCGTCCGTAGCCACGCGGCGCAAACCCTCAACCCCGTTTTGCCGACCGCGCCGTTCCAACTCGTCGAGTTCCTCGATCTGCTCGGAGCGGGTGGCCACGATCAGCTTGCCGTCGCGCCGCACCGGGACGCCGCGCTCAGCGCAGTAGGCGAACAGCCGGCTCGACCCTTCGACGCAAAGCCGGGCTTTGAGCGAACCCGGCCGGTAGTAGATGCCCGCGTGAATTACGCCACTTGAACTGCCGGTTTGGTGGGCTGCGATCTGATCCTCGCGTTCGATGACGGCGACGCTCGCGCCGGGATGGCGTAGTGCGAGTTCGCGCGCAACTGCCAGGCCAACGATCCCGGCCCCGACGACGGCGATATCGCAGTGCTTGGGTGGGATCGCCATATCGGGAGTCTCCCGAACGAGAGCGAGTGTGATCGGACAGCTCGGCCGCATTTCGTACGATCGCGGTGTGGCCCTGCCTCTCAAGCCGCCCGTCCCGCCGCAGCTCGCCCTCTCGCGAAAGGCGATGCCCGAGGGCGATGGATGGGCGTACGAGCCGAAGTGGGACGGATTTCGGGCTCTGGCGTTCGTCGATGGCGACGACGTCTATCTGCAAAGCCGGGGCTCGAAGCCGCTTCGCCGTTACTTTCCGGAGCTCGTCTTTCCGCCCGGCCAGTACGTGCTCGATGGCGAGCTCGTGATCCTGGGGACGGACGGACGGGAGGAGTTCGACCGGCTTCAGAACCGACTGCACCCGGCTTCCTCGCGGGTGGCACTGCTCGCGGAGCAGACGCCCGCCATCTATCGCGCGTTCGACCTGCTGGCGGTGGCCGGGAAATCAGCGATCGACAATCAGCTGCGCGAGCGGCGGCGGGCCCTGGAGAGGCTTGTCGAATCATGGGCCGACCCGGGCAGCGTCGAGTTGACACCGATCACCACCGACCCGGCGGCGGCGGCGCCATGGCTTCAGGGAGGCGAGGGCGTGATCGCCAAGGAGCTTGAAGCCACCTATCGCCCCGGCGAGCGCAAGGGGATGGTCAAGATCAAGCGCGTCCGTACCGCCGATTGCGTTGTGCGGGGATGGCGTCCCGGCAAGGAGCAGGGGACCGTGGGCTCGCTGATCTTGGCGCTCTTTGACGGCGACGAGTTGCGGGTGGTTGGGCATACCTCCGGCCTGACCGCCAAGCGCAAACGCGAGCTTGTTGATGAACTAGCCCCGTACTCGTCGGGCGAGCGTGGTTCGGCCGACCCAAGCCGCTGGAACGCCGACCGCGATCTGGAGTGGGTCGAGCTACGCCCTGAGCTGGTGGTCGAGGTCACGTTCGACCACGTTGCCGACGGCCGGATTCGGCACGGCGCCAAGATCCAGCGCTGGCGCGACGACAAAGACGCTCGGGACTGCACATTCGATCAACTCGATCAGTAGCGGTGTCGCCGGCGCGGGCAGTGACGGCGCTGGCGCTTACGGGCCTGGCGCTCACAACGTCGTCCTGCATGGGCGACGGTGAAGGCGCGTCGGAGACGGGGGGGCCGGCCCGGGAAATCGCCGTCGCGTTCGGCGGCGACATCCTGATCCACGACGAGATCTTTGCCCAGGCGCACCAGCAGGCCGACAAGCGCAGCTACGACTTCCGGCCCCTGTTTCGGCATGTACGTCCGCTGGTCAGGCATGCCGATCTGGCCTTCTGCCACGCCGAGGTGCCGATCACGACGCTTGGCCCGCCGAGCGGATATCCGGTCTTCAACGCTCCGCCTGCGCTCGCAAGCGCGATCGGCTGGACCGGCTGGGATGCCTGTAGCACCGCGTCGAACCACTCACTCGACCAGGGGCAGGCGGGGATCGCGGCCACGAACAGGGCATTGGATCGCGCCGGTGTCGGTCATACGGGGATGTATGAATCCGGCCGGGATCGCCGCACCCCACTGATCGTCGAGTCCAAGGGGATCAAGCTGGCGCTGCTTTCGTACACGACGAACACCAACCTTCGCGCGCTTCCGCATCCATTCTCGGTCAACCTGGCCCGACAGGCGGCCGTTGTCGCCGTCGACGCTCGCCGGGCGCGCCAGGCAGGCGCCGACGCGGTGATCGTCAACGTGCACTGGACCCTGCGGCCCCTCCTTCAAGCCCAGCTCAAGGCCTTTCCCCGGGGGTCGGACATCGCGCCGGAGTATGTCCACACGGTGAGTCAGGCCCAGCGCAAGTACGTGCGCGCACTGCTGCGCGAAGAGGCAATCACCGCCGTCGTCGGGCAGGGCCCGCACGTCGTCCAGCCGATTCGCAAGATAGCCGGCAAGTACGCGATCTTCAGCGAGGGGAACCTGATCGCGGCGCAGGGGGCCGAGTACGGGTTTTCAGCCTCCAGCCGCGACGGGCTCATCGCGATGCTGAACCTGCGGGTGGCAGGAGGGCAGGCCCGGGTCACCGGGGTCCGGTATGTGCCGATCTGGGTGCGCCCGTCTGATCACCGAGTCCTGCCTGTCGGCGCGGCGGTTGAGCGCGGGCTAGCCGACCGCGATGAGCTGGTTGCGTCCTATCGGCGAACCGTGGGCGTTGTCGGCAAGGGCCCCTCGATTCACCCCGTGCCGGCTGGGGTTCAAGGACTCGGGCGAACGCGGAACTCGCGCTAGCCGGCCGCCGCAAGCTCAGACGCAAACTGGCAGATCGCCCTGAGCGCGGCCTCACGCGGGAATCGATGCTCGAGGTTTGCCGATCCAAGCCGCATGTGGATCGGAAAGGCGTCGT
This sequence comes from uncultured bacterium, assembly GCA_963701205.1. Lineage (GTDB taxonomy): Bacteria > Actinomycetota > Thermoleophilia > Solirubrobacterales > 70-9 > JALZKA01. Next base: position 1,483,635 of record OY969575.1, read on the forward strand.
AGGAGATATCCCAATGGTGAGCGCGAAGCACGGCGAGGTCCGTGGCCATCGGCGTCGTCATGCGGGCTTGGGCCTGCGTCAGCTGCATGTCGTTGTCCGAGTCCCCACCGTCGGGATGGTTGCGGATCTGGAGGTACCCCTGGACCTGAAAGTACGGGACCTCGAGTGCGCTCGTCGCCGCTGTGATGTTGAAGATCGGGACGTCCAGGGCGTCGATGGCATCCGCGTGTTCGGCGAGGAACGCCGCGCGCACCGGGGTGGTCAAGTCGCGAATTGCCCCCTTGACGTCGTACTCGTCGAGCCGGTCGCTGATCCCGTCCAGCTTGATTAGCGGAAAGACCGCGCGCAGCGCCGCCTTGAGCGGATCGCCAAGCGCGCCAAGCGGTACGTCCACGTCGGCGATCGCCTCATAGATGTCGTCGGCCAGGTACGAGCCACCGACCGCGCCGCCCCAGCAGTAGAGCCCTTTCACCCGCGGTGCCAGGTCGGGCCGGGCCACGAGCATTGCGAGCGCATCGGCGGTGCCCTTGGAGTACCCGAGCAGGATCACGTCCCCCGGTGGCTCAGCCCTGTCCGCATCGATGCGCGCGTAGTCGGGCCCGTAGCCCTCGCCCCGCTCGACCGCGGCGACGAGGTCTTCGATGTTGGCCTCGCAGGAGCGCATCGGGTGTGCATCCGCCGCGATCACATTCCAGCCCGCCGCGGACAGGACCGGAAAGGCGTGGGCGAAACCACGGACGGGCAGCATCGTGTTGATCAGGCCGGGGCAAAAGATCAGGGTGGGTGCCCCCTTGGGCCCGGCCGGATCGTCGGCCTCCTCATCCCAGTCCGCAGTAGATGGATGCCGCAAGAATCGCTCGGCGACGCGCTGCCGGGCGGGACGGTTGTCACGACCCGTGCGGATCGAGATGTCGGTTCCCGGAATCCCGAGGCGCTCGGAAGCGGCGCTGACCGCGGCCGGATCCGCTGCGGCGCCGCTGACGAACAACTGGCGCCAGCGCGTCGCCGCCCAGGCCTTGGCCTCCTCTCGCGCCAGCGCCCTGGGGTCGCCTCCCAGATCAGCCGGGCCTACCGCGCTCAAGAGTCGGCCTTGGCCTTGCTCGGCTGAACCCGGCTCGGCTCCCCCTTCTGCTTGGGAAAGTGCGGCGGCCACGGAGCGTCGCCAAGCCCCTCCGCCTCGTCCCGGGCGGCAAGGTCGAGCAGCGACGCAAGGGAGAATGCCCGCTGGTCGATCGTCGCCGCCGGGTCGCCAACGTCCTGCAGGCGCGCCGGCACCGTGTCGAGGCGCAGGTCGGCAGCTTCGACATCCGGCACCTCGTCCCAGGTGACGGGGCAGCAAACCCGGGCGTCGGGCACCGGCCTGACCGAGTACGCCGACGCGATCGTGCGGTCGCGGGCGTTTTGGTTGTAATCGACGAAGACGCCGTGACGCTCTTCCTTCCACCATTTCGACGTCGCGAGAGTGGGCGCGCGACGCTCGACCTCGCGGGCCAGCGCGAGCGCCGCGCGGCGGACCTCGGTGAAATCCCAGTTCGGCTCGATCCGGATGTTGACGTGGATTCCCCGCGATCCCGATGTCTTGGGGAATCCCTCAAGTCCGTGATCGACGAGTACCTCGCGAACTATCAGGGCCACCCTGCGGACGTCGTCCCAGGATGCCTCCGGGGTCGGGTCCAGGTCCACCCTCAACTCGTCGGGATGATCGAGGTCGCGACGTCGAACCGGCCAGGGGTTGAAATCGATGACGCCAAGGTTCACCGCCCAGACGAGGTGCGCTTCGTCGTTGGCGCAAAGCTCCGTCGCTGAGCGCCCACTCGGAAAGTGGACAGTCGCCGTCTCGAGCCATTCCGGGGCGCCCTTTGGCACGCGCTTTTGGAAGAAAAAGTCGCCCTCGACGCCGTTCACAAATCGCTTGAGAGTCGTCGGGCGCTCGCGCAGGTGCAGGACCGCCGCCTCGCTAACCGCCAAGTAGTAGTTCGCAAGGTCGAGTTTGGTGTGGCCGGGGCCGGGAAAGTAGACCTTGTTGGGGCTTGAGAGCTTGACCTCGCGCCCCGCGGCCTCGATAGATATAGCTTCCTTGACCATGGAACTCGAGACGATGACGTATCAGGGCGATGGCCGCATCGCGCGGATCACGCTCGACCGGCCCGAGCGGGGCAACGGGATCACTGCGGCGATGCCGAATGAACTGGCGGTCTGCGTCGAGCGCGCCAATCTTGATCCCGCCATTCACGTGATCGCCCTGGCCGGTAACGGCTCCGGTTTTTGCGGCGGCTACGACCTTGTGGACAGCGCCGAGGGCATGGGCCTCGAGCGAGGACCAGGAGCCGCGCCAGCGGGCTCACCGCTGGACCCTGTGGTGATGGCACAAAACCACAACCCGGCGGGCCAGTGGGACCCGGTGACCGACTACCAGATGATGTCGCGGAACGTCCGCGGCTTCATGTCGCTGTTCGATTCAGACAAGCCGGTGATCGTCAAGATCCAGGGCTACTGCGTCGCTGGTGGCACCGACATGGCCCTGTGCTCGGACCTGATCGTCTGCGAGGAGGACGCCAAGATCGGCTATCCGCCGGCGCGGGTCTGGGGCGTGCCCACCACCGCGCTTTGGGCGCATCGGATTGGCCCGGCTCGCGCCAAGCGCCTGCTGTTGACGGGCGACTGCATCACCGGCAGCGAAGCGCTTGACTGGGGCCTTGCCGCCGCGGCGGTTCCGGTCGCTGAGCTGGACGCCTGCTTTGAATCGTTGCTGGAGCGCGTCGCCCGCCTGCCGATCAACCAGCTCGTGATGCACAAGCTGTTGGTGAACCAGACGATCCGGGCCCAGGGGTTGGACGCGACGCAGGTCCTTGGCACGTTCTTCGACGGCATCGCCCGCCACACGCCCGAGGGGTACGGCTTTCAGCAGCGCGCGGCCGAGGCCGGCTTTCGCACGGCCGTCAGCGAGCGCGACGAGCCGTTCGGCGACCACGGCCTCACCGGCCACGGCGTCTAGGTTCGCGCGCGAGTCGCCCACAACCTGATTGCGGCCAGGGCCGCAAAGGCGCCAATGGCGTCGGTGAGCACATCGAGCGGGTCCGAATCCCGTCCCGCGACGAAGCTCTGGTGGTACTCATCGGTGATTGCGTAGAGGACTGAGATCACGAACGCCGCCGTGATCGCCCGCCTGCCCACGAGCGGCGCCAGTGCCCAACTCCAGAGCGCGGCCAGGGTTGCGTACTCGGTGAAGTGGGCGACGATGCGGGTCCACGCCGGCAGCTCAGGGCCAACGCTGGTTTGCGCGGAGAGATAGAAGATCAACGCCATCAACCCAAGCGGCGCCGCGAGACGAATTGTTGGGCCGACGCTCGCCACTAACAATCTGTGCTCAAGGAACCCGGTGGACCTCGAACAGGTTGGTGCCCAGTTCCTGGTCGGGCAGGCCCGCCGTGATCCCGATCAATTCGCCGGACTTCGCGACGCCGGTGTCGCGCGCCAGGGTTGAGCACTCCTCGAGCAGCGCCGAGATGCCCGTCCACTCGTCGGCCATCGCGCACTGGACGCCGAACAGGAGGTTGAGTCGGCGAACGGTCTGCAGCCGCGGCGAAACGGCCAGCACCGGAACCTTGGGGCGATGGGCGGAGACCAGGCGAGCCGTGCGCCCGGAGCGGGTCGGAACGATCAGGGCAGCGAGCCCCAGCGTGTAGCACGAGCCAACGGCCGCGCGAGCCACCGACGCCGCCACGTCGCCGTCCGTGCTGGCGCGGTTGAAGACCCAGTCGCCATAGGGCAGCTCAGGCTCCGTCGCGCGCGCGATCCTGTCCATGACCCGCACCGCCTCGACGGCGTGCTCACCGATCGCCGTCTCCTCGGAGAGCATCACGGCGTCGGTGCCCTGGTAGATCGCGTTGGCCACGTCAGACACCTCCGCCCGCGTCGGCCGGGGCGATGAAACCATCGAAGCCAACATCTGCGTTGCGGTGATCGCCGGACGGGAGTACTTGCCGGCCAGTCCGATCAGGCGACGCTGAACGCTTGGAACCTGTTCGAGCGGGAGTTCGATGCCAAGGTCGCCGCGCGCGACCATGATTCCGGAGGTAGTGGCCTTGATGATCGCGTCGGCGCGCTCGGCGGCTTGCGGCTTTTCGATCTTGGCAATCAGCGGGATGTCGGCGCCGCCAGTCCGGATTCGCCGCTGCACGGGCTCCAGATCCTCGGCCCGGCGTACGAACGAGACGGCGAGCAAATCAACCTCGTGCTCGATCGCGAAATCGACCCAGGCCAAGTCGTTCCGACCTGCGGAGGGCAGGGTTACGTCGGCGCCCGGGAGGTTGAGTCCCTGGTGGGATGCGACGGGCCCGCCGACCTCAACGCGACACCGAGCCGATGTTGCGTCCGTGGATTCCACCCGCAGCCTGATCCGGCCGTCGGCAAGATAGACCTCGCCGCCTTCGTGAACCGCTCCGGCGAGCCCCGACCAGGAAACGGGCAGCCGCGTCGAATCTCCGATGACGGCTTCCGTCGTTAGCTCGACGATGCCGTCCACGGGCAGCTCAACGAGCCCGCCGCCGACCTCGCCCAGCCGCAGCTTGGGGCCGGGCAGGTCCCCCAAGATCCCGATCTGCTTGCCGCAACGCTCCGCCGCCTCGCGCGTCATCGCCACGTTTTCAGCATGTAGCTCGGGCGTGCCGTGCGAGAAGTTGAGCCTGAACACGTCCGCGCCGGCATCGATCAACTGGCACATCGTCTCGACCGTGCGCGTCGCGGGGCCAATCGTGCAAACGATCTTGGTGCGGCGGCGCTCGTTGGCGTTGCTCATGGCTTTGGCACCTGGCTGAACTCCTCGGTCTGCGGGCTGTGCGTCGCCGCCGGAACGTCGTCCTGTTCGGGAAGCTTCCCATCAGGAGCCTCGAGCCGCTGAACGTAGGGGAGCCGCCATCCGGCGGCCGCGACCATCAATCCGGCAGCGACGGCGAGCAGGGACAGGAACCACTGGCCGGCGGTGAGCAACTCCAGTTCGAAGAATTCGCGTACGGGCTCGACGGCGAAGACAGCGGCAAAGAGGGCGCCAAGCACAGCGATCATCGCGAGCATGTACGTCTGGATCGTGATGTGCTCGCGCCCAGGGCCGCGTTCCAGCAGCAGGATGAAGCAAAGCCCCAGGACGATCAGGGTGGTTGTCGCGGCGGTGCGGCCCTCCTGGACGCTGCCGCCGGCAAGCGAATCGACGAAGAAGAGCGAGAGCATCGAGGCCGCTGCGATACCGACTCCGGCCGGAACGGCGAATGCAGCAAGGGCGCGCAGCAGGCGACCGCGGTAAAGGGGCCCCTCGCTAGGCGCCAGGGCCAGCACGAACGACGGGATGCCGATCGTCAGGAACGCAGCAACGGTCAGATGGCGGGGCAGAAACGGGAAGGTCAGGCCCAACACGGAAGTGAGCGCGATGAGGACCGCAGCGTAGACCGACTTGGTCATGTAGAGCCTGCCAAGGCGGTGAATATTGCGGGCGATGCGACGCCCCTCGCCGATCGCCCTTGGGAGCATCGAGAACTGGTCGCGCAGCAGGACGATGTCGGCCACGCCTTTTGTGATTTGGCTGCCGGAACCCATCGCGACTGCCATCCGCGCCTGCTTGAGGGCCGGCACGTCGTTCACGCCGTCCCCGATCATCGCCGTGAAGCGGCCCCGTTCGCCGAGCGCGGTTACGAGCGCCTTCTTTTGCTCCGGGGTGATGCGGCAAAAGATCGTGTTCCCTTCTGCCACAACCCCGAGGCTTGCTCGGTCATCCGGCAGGTCGGGCCCGTCGATCACTCCGGCGTTGCGGTCAACACCAATCGCATATGCGACGGCCGTGACCGTCGATCGCGCATCGCCCGAGATCAGCTTCAGGTCAACCTGCTGCTCACGCATGAACTCGATCGTCTCGCGAGCGTCCGGCCGCAGCCGTTCGGAGAGGACGACGAGCGCATGGGCCGTAAGCCGCGGCGGCGGTTGGCTCGCGGGATCGGACGGGAGCTTGCCCACCGCCTCGCCAAAGGCGACGACCCGGCGACCGGCGTCGGTGTGCTCGGCCAGCGATGCCCGCAGGCTTTCCGGCAGTTCAAGCGCGCCCGCCGCGATCAGGATGTCCGGCGCACCAATCACGTAGCTGGTCGTCTTGCCGCCCCCGTTCAGTGTGACGCCGCTCCACTTCCAGGCGGACGAGAACGCGACCTCGGCGACGGGTTCTTCGGGTGCCTGTCGATAGCGATCGGCGATCACCTGCAGGGTCCGGTTGCGCTCGCCGGCCGACGCAGCGAAGCGGCCCAGCGCGCGCTCGGCGGCTCCGATTCCATCCGCGCTCGCCGGGACGACCTCGACCAGCTCGAGCTCGCCGTCGGTCAGGGTGCCGGTCTTATCTACGCAAATGGTGTCCACTGCGGCCAGCGCCTCGGTGGCGGCCATCTGCTGGACGAGCGTGTTCTGCTTGGCCAGCCGCACGGCGGCGACCGCAAGCGTGACGCTCATCAGCAGGACGAGACCCTCGGGGATCAACGTGACCAGGCCTGCGGTGGCGGTCTGGGCGGCTTCTTCGAACGGCGTGTTGCGGGCATTGAGCGCAAACAGGACCAACGCGCCCAGTGGCACGAGCACGGCAGTCGTCGCCCAGATCACCCGGTTGACCTCTTCCTGAAGCGGTGAGGGCGGGTGCCGGAACTCGCGGGCCTCGCCGGCCACCCGGCCCGCGTGGCTTTGCTCGCGCACCGCGTCAACTTCGTAATAGCCCGAGCCGTTCAGGCAAAACGAGCCCGAGAGCACGCGGTCGCGCGTTCGCTTTTGGATTCCGTCGGACTCGCCAGTCAGCATCGACTCGTCGAGGGTCAGGCCTCGGGAAGCGATCACCTCGCCATCGGCGACAAGCTGGTCGCCGGGCTCGATGCGGATCGTGTCGCCGCGAACGACCTCGTCGGCCAGCAGATCCACCGGCACGCCATCGCGAATCGCCTGGGCGTGGGGGGCGACAAGCAGCGCCAGCGCGTCAAGCGTTTCCTTGGCGCGAAGCTCTTGGCGGATGCCGATGTAGGAGTTGAGCGCGGCGATGAAACCGAAGATCGCGTCGGCCCAGAGGCCGAGCGAGAGGATCAAGACAAAAAAAACGCCGATGATCGCGTTGAACAGCGTGAAGACGTTGGCGGCAACGATGGACGCGACGGACCTGCTGTTGGGCGGCAATGGCTCGCCGAGATCGGAAAGCCGGCGCGCCGCCTCGGCGCCCGAAAGTCCCCTTGGATGAGCGGCCTCCATCGGTTGATTCTTACCAGCGGCGCAAGCCGCAGCCGATTCAGGCGTGGTGCGTGGCCGCGCGGGCGCCGTTGGGCACCGATCGTCCCTGACGCGGGCCCGCCGCGACCGATACGATCGCCGCGTGGCGGGCGAGACGAGCCAGCAGCGCTCCTCGGAGGCGCTTTCCGTCACCTACGAGGAGACGACGAAGGTCTATCCGGGCGCCGATCAGCCCGCGGTTGACGCGCTGTCGCTCGAGGTGGCGGCGGGTGAGATCTGCGTACTCGTGGGGCCTTCGGGCTGCGGAAAGACGACCGCGATGCGGATGGTCAATCGCATGGTCGAGATTTCCAGCGGCGACATCAGGGTGGGTGAGCGCTCGATTTCCGAGCGGTCCCCCGCCGAGCTGCGGCGCGAGATCGGCTACGTGATCCAGCAGATCGGCCTGTTCCCGCACCACACGATCGGCCAGAACATCGCCACGGTCCCGCGGATGCTGGGCTGGGGGCAGGAAACCATCGCAGCGCGCGTTGATGAGCTCGTCGGCTTGATCGGGCTTGACCCAGAGCTTCGCGATCGCTACCCCTCGCAGCTCTCGGGCGGCCAACAACAACGTGTCGGGGTGGCGCGGGCGCTTGCGGCCAATCCGGGGGTGATGCTGATGGATGAGCCCTTCGGCGCCGTTGATCCAATCAACCGCGAACGCCTCCAAAACGAGTTTCTACGCCTGCAGGCCGAGGTCCACAAGACGATCCTTTTCGTCACCCACGACATCGACGAAGCGATCAAGATGGGCGATCGGATCGCTGTCTTGAAGGAGGGCGGCAAGCTGGCCCAGTACGCAACTCCCGCCGAGCTTCTGATGGCGCCGGCCGACGAGTTCGTCGAGGACTTCGTTGGCGCCGACAGGGCCTTGAAGCGCCTCGCGCTGATGCGGGTGGCTGACGTTGACCTCTGGGAGGCGCCGCTTGCCTTCGTCGGCCAGGCGAGCGCCGAGGTCCGCGCCAAGCTCGACGGTGCCGAGGTCCCGTATGCGCTGCTGGTCGATTCCGAGCGTCGGCCGCTGGGTTGGCTCTCTCAAACGGACCTAGGGGCCGCGGTCGTGCCGTCGCGTGCCGGCAACGCGCCTGACCCGATCCTGGACGTGTCCGACATTCTCCGCGACGCCCTATCGGACATCCTCCAGGCGGAGAGCCGGTATGCGCCGGTCGTTGACGGCTCCGGCCGCATCGCTGGGATCCTTTCGCTGGAAATCGTCCAGGAATTCCTGGCCTCCGATGAGGCAAAAACCGCCGAGCGCTCCGCCGCCGAGCGGGCACCCGCGTCGTGACCAACCTGCCGTTGGCCCAGCTCGACCCCAGCTTCTTCGGCGATCGGTCGGAGGGCAGCTGTATCCGCGACAACGGCGCGTTTTGCCTCGATTGGGTCCTCGACAATTTCGACCGCTACGTCACGCCAACCCAGGAGCACGTGGTGCTGGTCGTCGTCTCGGTCGCGGTGGGATTTCTGATCGCGTTCGCGATGGCGCTGGCCTCGCACCGCCGGCGTTGGCTGGTGCCTCCGCTGCTGGGATTGACCGGGGTGCTCTACACGGTTCCCAGCCTCGCCTTCTTCTTTTTGCTGTTGCCGATCACGGGCCGCGGCACTGATACGGCGATCATCGCGCTGACCGCCTACACGCTTCAGATCATCTATCGCAACATCGTCGCCGGACTCGCGAACGTTCCATCCGGTACCAAGGACGCCGCCCGAGGCATGGGAATGACCGATCGCCAGATGCTGTGGCGAGTGGAGCTGCCCCTTGCGATGCCGGAGATCATCGCCGGCATCAGGATCGCCACCGTCTCGACCGTCGCCATCGCGACGCTTGCGGTGTTCGCCGGGGGCGGCGGTCTCGGCGGCGAGATCCTCACGGACATCACCTTCCGCACGGGTGTCGTAGTCGCGGGCGCCCTAACGATCGGGATGGCGATGCTGTTCGATCTGGGGCTCGTCTTGGTGCAGCGGCGACTGACCCGCTGGAGCCGCGTCGGCGACGCTCCCCGCGACCGTGGCAAGCGCGCATTCGGCCCGGTCCGGCGACCGGCTTGGACGGGGCGATGAGCGCGCTGTTGCCGGCAGCCTTCTTGGACGCGTTCTCGGGCGCGGTCGAGTTCATCTTCAACGAGCGCGCGTCGGTCGAGTCGAGCACCCAGGTCGGCGGCCTTGGCCAGGTTTGGGATCTGACCCAGGTCCACCTCGAGCTCAGCCTGGCCGCGATCGCGTTGGGAATTGCCGTTGCCCTGCCGCTCGGCGTCTACCTGGGCCACCGTGGCCGCGGCGAGTTTTTCGCTGTTGCCGCCGGGAACGCGGGCCGGGCGATTCCAGAGCTCGTCCTGATCGCCGTGCTGATCGCATTCGTTGGGACCGGGTTTCTCAATCTGACGATCGCATTGGCCGTTCTCGCGGTGCCGCCAGTCCTGACCAACACCTTCGTCGGGATCCGGCAGGCTGATCGCACCGCCGTCGAAGCGGCGCGCGGAATTGGAATGTCGGAGCGCCAGATCGCGTGGCGGATCGAGTTACCGCTGGCGGCCCCGACGATCATGACGGGGGTCCGCACCGCGGCGATCAACGTGATCGCGACGGCAACGATTGCGCCGCTCGCGGGAACCCTGACGCTCGGGGACTTCATTCTCTCGCGCAACGTCTATGGCGACGAGGGTGTGCTGGCGGGCGCGATTCTGGTGGCGCTCCTGGCGCTGGCGGCGGAGCTCGGACTCGCGGGGCTGCAGCGGGCGTTGACACCCAGGGGCCTACGTCTGCAGCGCGCGACCTGAACGCATAGGATCGCCGAGCTCAGGTCCCTGCGGCCTGGGCACATATTCGACAGTCAACGAGAGGATTTCTCAATGAAGCTGGACTTCGGGCTGCGGTCGCTTTTCGCGCTGCTGGCCGCAATGGTGCTCGGATTGGGCGTTGCCGCGTGTGGCGATGACGACTCAGGAACCGACGACGGTGACGATACGGGCGGCGACAGCAGCGCGTTGATCCAATCGAACCCAGACAACTCAGGGATTGAGCTGACGATCGGATCTAAAAACTTCACGGAGCAGTTCATCCTGGGCGAGATCTACGCCCAGGGCCTCGAGGCTGCCGGCTACTCGATCAAGACCGACCTCAACCTCGGCTCCGAGCAGATCGCGCTGAAAGCGCTCCAAAAGGGCGAGGTTGATGCCTACCCCGAGTACACCTCGACGGCGCTCACCTCGTTTTTCGAGTTTGCGCCCGAAGACGTACCCGGCGACGCGACCGCCGCGTACGAGGAGACGACGGACGACTTCGCAAACCTTGGCTTGGTCGCCTATCCACCGACTCCCTTTTCAAGCGCGAATGCGGTTGGACTCCTGACGGCCACTGCGGACGAGCTCGGACTGGAGTCGATCTCGGACCTCGAGGGCGCCTCGCAGGATTTGACCCTGGCCGGTTCGCCGGAGTGCCGCCAGCGGATCGATTGTCTGCTTGGGCTTGAGCAGAACTACGGGCTGGAGTTCGGCAAGTTCACCCCGATTGATATTGGCCTGCGCTATGAGGTCCTGGACTCGGACGACGCCGACCTGTCGATCCTGTTTACGACGGACGCGCAGCTCTACACCGATCCGGACACGTACACGATCCTGTCCGACGACAAGGGCGTGTTGCCCGCCGGCAACATCCTCTTCGTCGCATCCCAGGATGCGGCTGATGAAGCCGGGCCGGACTTCGCGTCAACGATCGATGCGGTTCAGTCCAGGCTCGACCTCCAGGTCATGCAGGAGCTGAACGCTCGCGTTGACATCGACAAGGAGAAGCCCGCGGACGTCGCTGGCGACTACCTGCGGGCGTCGGGGCTGATCGAGTAGCGACCTAACCATGAAGCGTGTGAAGCGGCCGCCCTTGGGGCGGCCGCTTTCACGTTCAAGTGCCCCCGAATGGGTAGGCTCCGCGCCGTGACGGCGCCCAAGCTCGGCATCAATCTCGGCTATTGGGGAATTGGCCCCAAGGGCGACGAGGCCCTGGAAATCGTCCACGCGGCGGAGAACCTCGGCTATGAGTCGATCTGGTGCGCGGAGTCCTACGGATCGGATGTCGTCTCCGTCTTGGCCTGGCTCTCAGGGCAGACGACGAAGATCAAGCTCGGTGCAGCGATCATGCAGGTCCCCGCCCGGCCACCGGCGGCGGCCGCGATGGCGGGCGCGACCATCGACGCCCTTTCGGGGGGGCGGTTCATGTTCGGTTTCGGTCCTTCAGGCCCCCAGGTCTCCGAAGGCTGGTACGGGGTCGAATACGCCAAGCCGTGGGGGCGCACCCGCGAGTACATCGAGGTGGTCCGCGAGATCATCGCCCGCGAGGGGCCGCTCAAGCGCTCGGGCACGCACTACACCCTTCCGATTGAGGGCGGGACGGGCCAGGGCAAGGCGCTGAAGCTGAACTTCCATCCCCTCCGCAATGAGATCCCGATCTTCGTCGGCGCGATTGGGCGCAAGTCGGTCGAGATGGCCGCCGAGATCTGCGACGGCTGGATCCCGATCTTCTTTTCGCCCGATGCCTTCGACTCGACCTGGGGCGAGCACCTTGAAGCCGGCTTCGCCAAGGGCGGCAGGACGCGGGCCGACCTTGAGGTTTCGCCGTCAATCCAGGTGGCAATCGACGGCGATGTCGATGCCGCGCGTGCCGTTGTCCGCGCCGGCCTGTTGCTCTACCTCGGCGGAATGGGTAGCCGCGAGACGAACTTCTACGTTGATTTGACGCATCGCTTTGGGTTCGGCGAGGTCGCCGACGAGGTCCAGGGGCTCTTCCTCGACGGCAAGCGCGACGAGGCCTACAAGGCGATTCCGGACGAGCTTGTGGCGGCTACGTCCCTGATCGGCAGCGAGGCTGAGGTCGCCGATCGGCTTGCGTCGTTCGGCAAGATCGGCATCGACCGCCTGATCTGCTCGCCCGTCCATCTCGACAAGGACGAGCGCCTGCACACGATCGAGCGCCTGGCCGCGCTGGTCGCAGCCCAAGACGGCTGAGATGGCTCGCTGGCAGGGGGCCGAACCGCGTACGGCCGTGGTCACCGGGGCCGCGAGCGGCATCGGCGCTGCCACCGCCGAGCGCCTCGCCGCCGAGGGATGGCAGCTTGCCCTGCTTGATATCGACCTCGCCGCGGCGGAAGCGGTTGCCACCCGATGCGGGAGCTCCGCAGCGGCATTCGAGACCGACATCACCAGCCAGAAATCGGTGGACGCGGCGGTAGCGGCCGCTGTCGCGCGCTTCGGCGGGATCGACCTGTGCTTCGCGAACGCGGGAATTGCTACCGAGGGCAGCCTGCGGTTCACCGATCCCGAGGTTTTCGCCGTCCAGGTGGACGTCAACCTGACCGGCACCTTCCGGACGGTCAAGGCGTGCCTACCGCATGTCCTCGATTCGCGTGGCTACATCCTGATCAACGCGTCGGCATCGTCGATCGCCGCGCCGCCCGGGCTCGGTGCCTACGGGTCGTCCAAGGCCGGAGTCGAGGGGCTTGGCGACGTCTTGCGCCGCGAGTTGCGCCACCTTGGGGTGGACGTCGGCGTTGTCTATCTACTGTTCGTCGGGACGGACATGGTCGAAGGGGCCGAGAGCCACGGCCGGATGTTCGGCACCATCAGAAGCAGCTTCACCGGCCCGCTGTCGAACGTAATACCCGTCGAGCGGGCCGTTTACGCGATCGTGCGTGGAATCGCCAAGCGCTCGCGCCGGATCGTGGCGCCACGGATCGTCGGCGCTCTGTTTCGCCTGCGTGGGGTCGCGCCGGCGATCCTGGAGCGCGACATGATGAGAATGGCCGCCGCGGTCGAGGAAGCGACGCTTGCCGACCAAGCGAGCCGCGACGCTCCTGCGGCGGGGATGCGCACCGATACGGCGGCTAACGCAGCCGCAGCCGCAGCCGTTGATCGACGCTCCGACTGAAGCGGACAGCCTGGCCTGATCGCTAGCACGCGACCAGGCCCGGCCTTGTCCGGATTGCTAACCGACGGTGATCGTCTTCGAGTTATCCGCCTTGCACTTGGTCGTTGCGTTGGCGCGGGCGTAAATCTTGCCCTGCAGCCCCGGGTTGCCCACCGACCACATGTAGCGATCGCCGTTCTGCGAGGCCGTATCGCTTGGCCCCTTGATGTCGTCGCCGCCACCCTGGGCGCCCTTCTGCTTGTAGACCGTCACCTTGCGGCCGTCCATGCAGGCCGTCTTGGCGCTCTTGACGTAGCCGAATACTTCGCCTCCGCCCTTGATTGTCACGGTGGTGTCGGCCTTGCCAGCCGCCGCCATCCCGATCGATGTGCCGATTGCGCAAATCGCGAAGACCACGCCAACGACACCCAACTTTGAACGCATAGGAACCTCCCCCGTTTCGATTGCGCGAAGTGTCTCATAACTACCGTCGATCGCTACTGGATAGGCTTCGCGACCGCTGCCGCCGAGATGCGGGTGCGAGGGTTGATTTGAGTGAAGATCGGGGTTCCGAAAGAGACTGCTGACGGCGAGCGCCGAGTTGCGCTCATCCCCGACGTCGTCGCCTCGCTCGTCGGCAAGGGCCTCGATGTGATCGTCGAGTCCGGGGCAGGCGCTGAGTCCGGGCATCCCGATGCTGCCTACACGGAGGCTGGTGCGACCATCGGAGAGCCTTGGGGCGCCGAGATCGTCGCCCAGGTTGCTGTGCCCAGCGGCGAGGCCATCGGCCGCCTGCGTTCGGGTCAAGTTTTGATCTCCCACCTGGCGCCGCTGACCTCCGGTGAGACGAACCGAGCGCTTGCCAGCGCGGGCGTGACCGCCTTCGCGATGGAGTCCGTGCCGCGGATCACCAGGGCCCAGGCGATGGATGCCCTTTCCTCCCAGGCGAACGTCGCCGGCTATGCAGCTGCGCTGCTTGCCGCCCGGGAAGCTGGCCGATTCTTTCCGATGATGACGACGGCGGCAGGCACGGTTGCTCCGGCAAAGGTGCTGGTGCTGGGCGCCGGCGTTGCCGGTTTGCAGGCAATCGCAACGGCCAAGCGGCTTGGCGCGGTTGTCAGCGGTTTCGACATCCGGCGTGCCGCATGGGAGCAGATCGCCTCACTTGGCGGGCGCCCGCTTGAGCTTGACTTCATCCCCGACGCCGAGGACGAGGGCGGCTACGCGCGGCCGCTCACGGACGAGGAAAACGAGCAGGTGCGCGAAGCCCTTGCCGAGAATGCCGGGCGCCAGGACGTGATCATCACGACGGCCCAGATCCCGGGCCGCGCCGCGCCGATCTTGCTGACCAGGCAGGCGGTGGCGAATATGGCCCCCGGCTCCGTCATCGTTGATCTCGCGGGCGATTCGGGCGGCAATTGTGAGCTGACCGAGGCTCGCACGACGGTGGTCTCCGACAACGGCGTGAAGGTGATCTCGCCTGCGAACCTGCCGAGCGATATGGCGGCGCACGCGTCCCAGCTTTATGCCAAGAACATCGAGAATCTGCTCGGCCTGCTGGTTGACGAGGAGGGTGCCCTGAACCTGGATTTTGAGGATGAGGTCATCAAAGGCACTTGCCTGACCCATGGCGGCGAGATCGTTAATGAACGGGCCAAGGAGGTGGCGGGCTAGTGGGCGTCGTCACCGAGCTCACGATCTTCGTGCTGGCCGCGTTCGTCGGCTTCGAGGTGATCTCAAAGGTCCCAGCGACCCTGCACACGCCGCTGATGAGCCAGACCAACGCCATCCACGGCATCGTCATGCTCGGCGGCCTGATCGTGGTCGGCTTCGGCAACGACGCCGTTGAGTACACGATCGGCACGATCGCGATCGCCTTCGGCGCGATCAACATCGTTGGCGGCTTCATGGTCACCGACCGGATGCTCGGCATGTTCGCCGTCAAGAAGAAGCCCAAGGACGACGAGGCGAAGCCGTGAATCTGCCGCTAGCAGTCCTTGAGCCGGGCGGCGACGGCGCCACGGCGCTCTACATCGTCGCCTTCTCGATGTTCATTATTGGCGTTCGCCGCGGAACCCATCCGACCACGGCCAAGCAGGGCAACATGATCGCGGCCGTCGGGATGGCGATCGCCGTCGTGACGACGTTGCTGTTGGACGACATCGGAAACTGGGGGCTGATTGTGGCCGGCCTTGGCGTCGGCACAGCGGTCGGCGTTGTCGCGTCGCTTCGCGTCCAGATGACGGCGATGCCGCAGATGGTCGCGCTCTACAACGGCGTCGGCGGTGGCGCGGTTGCATTGATCGCCTGGTCGGAGATCCGCCACGGAATCTCGCTCGGACACGAAGTCCCGCTTGACGAGTTGATCCCGATCTTGTTTGCGGCCGTTGTCGGCTCCGTCTCGTTTTGGGGCTCGAACATCGCCTTCGCGAAGCTTCAGGACCTGATCCCGACCAAGCCGATGGCGCTGCCCGGCCAGCAGGTCCTGAACGCGGCCCTCTTGATCGGCGTGGTGGTGGCGTGCGTCTCGATCGCGATCAACAACGACGGCGTCTCGCAGCCGCTCTTCATCGGCATCTTGGTCGCGGCCGCGCTGCTCGGTAACTTCGCTGTGTTGCCGATCGGCGGCGCCGACATGCCCGTCGTGATCTCGCTCCTGAACGCGGCCACGGGCCTCTCCGCCGCGGCCGCCGGGTTCGCGCTCGACAACGTCGCGCTGATCGTTGCCGGCACCCTCGTCGGCTCATCGGGAACGATCCTCACGATGGAGATGGCCACGGCGATGAACCGGTCGGTCGCGAACATCCTCTTCGCCGGCTTCGGTGGCGCTCCGGCGGGTGGGGGGGCGGGCGGCGGCGAGGTTCGGCCGCACACCTCGATCGGGGCTCAGGACGCCGCGATCAAGCTCGCCTATGCCGATTCGGTCGTGATCGTGCCGGGCTACGGGCTCGCGGTGGCGCAGGCCCAGCACGCCGTCAAGGAGATGGCCGACGCGCTGATCAAACGCGGGATCGATGTCAACTACGCGATCCACCCGGTCGCCGGGCGAATGCCGGGACACATGAACGTGCTGCTTGCCGAGGCTGACGTGCCCTACGAGAAGCTGCGTGAGATGGAGGACATCAACCCGGAGATGCCGCGGACGAGCGTTGCGATCGTCATCGGCGCCAACGACGTCACCAACCCCGCGGCCAAGACGGATCCCGACTCGCCGATCGCCGGGATGCCGATCATCGAGGTCTCGGAGGCGCAGCAAGTCATCGTGATCAAGCGCTCAATGAGCCCCGGTTTCGCCGGGATCGACAACGACCTCTTCTACTTGCCCAACACGGACATGCTCTTTGACGACGCCAAGAAGGCGGCGGCGGAGATCGCCAGCGAGATCGGCAACCTCTAACGGGAGGGTGCGGCGCTGGGCGGGGTCAGTCGTGACCGCCGCGCCTGACGCGCGGCGTGGCCCAACCGATCAGCGCGCCGAGGGCGCCGACGATCAAGAGCGCGAAGATCAAGGGGATCGTCGTGTTGACGAACAGGAACTTGACCTCAACCTCCTGCAGGTTCTGGACGATCAGGATCCCCAACAGCACGGCGGCGGCGGCGAGGATGTAGGACTTCCAGCCGCGGCCTTCCTTGCGGGGCTTCAGCGAATCGACGTTAATGGGTTCTGAGGCCATTGGGGAACCGTACCTGCACGGGGCGCGGGCAATTCGTCACGGGTCACGGGCTGTGCATTCGTATGCGACACAGGCGCCAGCGCGGCCAGGCCACGCCTGAATGGCTGGGCCTGGTCCTGGTGGTTGCGCTTGCGTTCGCAGCGATGGTCGCCGCCAGCCCGGTTCCCGGATCGTCGCTTGCGAGCGCCATTGCCAACCGCCTGATCTGCGCGGTCGGTCTGGGGGAGGGATGCGGCGGGGTGCCGGGGCCGCTCGTCCTGGCCTACGGCCGCGAGCTGGCGAGCTTGGTGACAAGGCACACGCCAACGCTCGAGTACGAGCCTGGAATGCGGGCGCTGCCGGTTGATTTTCGGTCCTGTCGCGACGATGCCTGCGCCGAGGGGGTCGGGGAGGGCAGGGTCGAGCGTTCGCTTGCCGGCGAGCCGGTGACGGCGTTCACGCACGTCGTCGCCTGCGGCGAGGAAGCCGTGTCGGCCGAGTCCGGCTTCGATTGCACCGGCGAGCGATCCGGCAACACGTACGTCCAGTTCTGGCTCTACTACCCGGGCAGTCACTCATCTCGCCACCTCTACGGGGCTGCCGGGTACCACGACGACGATTGGGAATCGTTCACGGTGCGCGTCGGCACCGAAGGAACCGACGCCAGGGCCAGCTCACACCAGGGCTACAACGGCTACAGCGGCGACCCGCTCTCCGACGCGGGGATCATTCCCAAATCGGGCTGGGTGAGCGCGACCGGCCGCTACTGGATCGCCGGTGGCAGCCACGCGGGCAAGGTCGGCCGCCGCGGCCCTCGCCCGGATAGCTCCGGCCGCTGGACCCCGGGTTCGGCGATCCACCTCGTCCCGATCGAGTCGCTCGCCGACTCCTGGCAGGACTTCGAGTTCGAGGTGACGCCGCCCTGGCTCAAAGACGTCTACCGCGACCCGGAGAACCGGGGCACGTGACGGCGGCCAGCCAGCGACTGCGGGGTATTGGGGGCATCACCCATACAAACCCGCAGTCGGCGTTAGGGGCGGGGGGAGGCGCCCAGGCCGAGTTGGTCCAAGAGCCACTCGTTGTGGGCCAAAAGGCGCTCGATCGGGTAACGATCGGGGCTTTCCAGCAGCAAGCGGGCTGCGTCCTCGGCGACCGCCTGGAGGGTGAGCGCGGTTAGCTCGGGGTCGATCGGGGTGGGGCCGTTGACGACGGCAAGCACCTCCGGTACGAGCGCGGCGATCTGCGCCGTGACGTCCGCACGGATCTGGACCGCCCGCTCGCGCAGGATTTCAGGCGTGCCTTCGGCTGGCATCAGCACGAGTTGCCACGTCACCGGATCCTCGGCCACCGCTTCGAGGAAGGCCCGGAACCCCTGGCGCACCATCTCGACGGGGTCCTGGTCGGTCGGCGAGCGCGGAATCAGCTCGACCAGCTGCGCAACCGCGCGCTGTCCCTCGCGCTCGACGAGCGCGTTCAAAAGCCCCGCGAGGTCGTTGAAGTGGTCGTAGACAACCGGGCGGGTGATCCCGGCGCGCTTGGCGACGGCGCCGATCGAAACCGAGTGGAATCCGCGCTCGCCGGCGATTGTCTTGGTGACGTCGAGGAGCTGAGCGCGCCGCTGCGGACCGCTGAGACGAAGGGGTCTGGTCGAGGTGGCGTTCATCGCTTCAACATGCTAGGCTACACCACTGTAACTTACACCAGTGTAAGTGTGCAACCCGACTTCCGCCACACCTAACCAAGAAGGACCTGGAGAAACGATGACCGCGACTGCCACCCGCCCCGCTCCGGCCGATGCTCCCGAAATCGAGCAACCCGACCACGAAATCGTGATCGTCGGCAACGGCTTCTCGGGCCTTGGGACGGCGATCAAGCTCAAGCAGTCCGGGATCGACGACTTTCTGATCATCGACAAGGCCGACTCGGTCGCCGGCACGTGGCGCGAAAACACCTACCCCGGCTGCGCCTGCGATGTCCCTTCGCACATGTACTCGTACTCGTTCGAGCAGAACCCTGACTGGACCCGGATGTACGCGCCGCAGCCCGAGATTCGGGCCTATCTGGAGCGCTGCGTCGATAAGTACGGGCTGCGTGACCACCTGGTGTTGAACACCAAGGCGCTTGGCGCCGAGTGGGACGAGAGCGCGGGCCTTTGGCGTTGTCGCGCCGAGGGGCCCGAGGGCGAGTCCGCGATCACCGCGCGCTTCTTGGTTTCGGGCATCGGTGGCTTGCACGTGCCGTCGGCCCCCGACTTTCCCGGGATCGAGAACTTCAAGGGCGCCGTCTTTCACTCGGCGCAGTGGGATCACGATTACGATTTGACCGGCAAGCGGGTTGCCGTGATCGGCACCGGTGCGAGCTCGATCCAATTCGTTCCGGAGATTCAGCCGCAGGTCGAGCAGCTGGACCTCTACCAGCGCACCGCGCCCTGGATCATGCCGAAGGTGGACCGGGGGATCTCGCGCTTCGAACGCCGCCTGTACCGGGCGTTGCCGTTCCTGCAGCGCGGGATTCGCTACGGGATCTATTGGTTCCTCGAGCTCGTCGCCCTGCGCGTCGTCAAGAGCGAGCGGATCGGCAGGATCGCCGAACGCATCGCAACCAGGCATCTGCAAAAACAGGTCAGCGACCCGGTCAAGCGCCAAAAGCTGACCCCCAACTACGAGATCGGCTGCAAGCGGATCCTGATGTCAAACACCTACTACGCCGCGCTTGACCAGCCCAACGCGGCGGTCATCACCGACGGGATTGCGGAGATCCGCGCGGGCTCGGTCGTCGATGGCGCCGGAGTCGAGCGCGAGGTTGACGCGATCATCCTCGGAACCGGGTTCGACACCCAGGCCATGGCTTCGTCGGTCGAGCTGCGGGGCGTTGGCGGCAGGCTGCTTGCCGAGGAGTGGACCGAGTCCGGGATCCAGGCCCATCGCGGCACGATGATCGCCGGGTTTCCCAACCTCTTCTTCCTGCTGGGCCCGAATACGGGCCTCGGCCATAACTCCGTCGTCTTCATGATCGAACGGCAGATCGGACTTGCGCTCAAGGCGATCAAGGAATGCCGGCACCGAGGACCCGGTGTCTCCCTGGCGCCCACGGCAACCGCCCAGGCGTCATTCAACCAGCGTGTCCAGGACGAACTGCGCGACGCCGTTTGGTCGCGGGGAACCTGCCAGAGCTGGTACCTCGATTCGCACGGGCGCAACATCACCCTTTGGCCTGGCGCGACCTGGCAGTTTCGCAACGAGCTGAATTCTCTGAAAGTTGACGAGTACGAGTTCGCCACGCCGGCACACTCGCCTTCGTCGGAGCTAATTCCCGCCGCCGTCGCGGCATAAATCTTCTACGAGAGGATCTAGAAATGGCCAAGTACGACGTCAACGGACGCACAGCCTTCGTAACCGGTGCAGCGCGCGGCATCGGCGCGGGTATCGCCGAACGCCTGCACGCAAAGGGGGCCAATGTGGCGCTCGTCGGCCTCGAGCCAGAACTGCTCGAGGAGCGCGCCGCCAAGCTTGGCCCGCGGAGCGCGGTCTTTGAGGCGGACGTCTGTGATCTGGACGCCCTTGAGCGCGCCGTCGCTGGAACGGTGGACTTGTTCGGCGGGATCGACGTCGCCGTTGCGAACGCCGGTATCCACACCGTTGGCTCGCTGCTCACCGCTCCCGTAGAGCAGGTGGAGCGCACGCTTGAGGTGAACCTGATGGGCGTCTGGCGCACGGACCGCGCCGTGCTTCCGCAGATCGTCGAACGCGACGGTTACCTGATCAACGTTGCATCGCTGGCCGCTGCCTCGCACGCTCCGCTCATGGGTCCATACGCAGCCTCGAAGGCGGGCGTCGAGGGCCTGACCGACTCGCTGCGCGTGGAGCTGTCGGTAACCGGTGCTCGCGCCGGCTGCGCCTACTTTGGCTTCATTGACACCGACCTCGTTCGCGGCAGCTTCGAGCACCCGTCCACCAAGGCGATGGAGGGCCTGATGCCCCGCTTCGTCCGCAAGTCGGTGCCGGTCGAGGTGGCCGTCAACACCCTCGATCGGGCGATCGAGAAGCGCTCCGGCCGAGCCTGGGCGCCTCGCTTCGTCGGTGGTGCGCTCGCATTTCGCGGGATCATTCAGCCGCTCACCGAGCTTCGTGCGATGCGCGCGAAGAAGAATCTGATCGAGGCGATTCGCCTTGCCGATCCCGCCAACGGCGCGCTCGATGGCCAGGATCCCCTGCTCGGCGTCGCCGCGTCCGTTCCGGAATCCGACCGCGTCGGCTGAGCCCTGGGGGCGCACCGGGCCACGTTGCGTAAGGATCAGCCGCTGAGATGGCGGAGAAGATTGATCCCACATGGCTTGCGTACTCGTTCGACGTCGCGGCTGACTCGGATCGCCTGGACGCAGGGGTCGCAAGGATCGCGGCCCACTACGGGGAGCTCGTGCGCTACCCGCTGGCAACGCACCAGCGGGCGGGACCACACCGCGGCTTGGTCGTCCTGGCGGACGCAGAGCCGAATTGCGGATGGCGCCATTTTGAGGCCGAAGCTGACCTCGCGCTGGGGACGGCCTACGTGCCACCTGGCTGGGAGCGGCTGACGGGATCGCTGCCGATTGGAGTGGCGGGGATTCCGCTTGCGCGGGCAATCCTTTCCGATCCACTGCGCGCAGTGGCGGAGCTGCGCTCACCGATGGTCGCCGGGGCGCTCGACAAGGCCGCCGACCGCTTGGTTGTGGTCAACGATCCGATCGGCGCGGGCCGTCTATTTGAGACCACGCTCGCTCAAGGCAGGATCTGGTCGAACCGGGCGGCGGCCGGCAAGCTGTTTGCGGGCGCTCCGATCGAGCCTGATCGTGAGGGCTGGGAATTGCTGGCGGCGGTTGGTTGGTTCTGCGGGCCATTCACTCCGATCAAGGACGTTCGCAAGGTTGCGGCGGGCTCCGTGATCGAGGCCGGGGCGGATGGGGTCTCGGTGCGCGAAAGCGACGTCATCGGTGGTCTGGTCGCAGGTGGCGACGATCTGGCCTCGATCTATGCCGAAGCGGCGTCGCAGGCGGTTGACCAGGTTCGCTTCGCCGACTCGCTTTGGCGCGAGCGCCCGGTCATCCACCTCTCGGGTGGGCGCGATTCCCGGCTTGTCGCTGCGGCCGCGCTCAGCGCCGGGGTTGATGCCGTCTTTCGGACGTCCGACAACACGCCCGGCGAAGCGGATGTCGCCCGCCAGCTCGTGAGCGTTGCCCCGCGCCCGATGGAGCACGTCGTCGCTCACACCGAGGAAGGCGACGGGCCACAGACCCCGCTGCTTGACAGAACTCTGCGAAGTCAGCTCCTCCACGACGGGATGCGCCACGCCTCGAAGGCGCGGCGCGACGTGAACCTGCCGCGGTCCCGAGCGAGCCGAGCGACGCTGGCCGGGTGGGGAGGCGAGATCGCCCACGCCTTCTACTACCAGGACGCGCGCCAGCTGCGCAAGGTCCGTCGCAAGGGACGCGACCAGGTGATGACCCGCCTGCTCGAGTCATCGCGCAAAAAGCACGGCGCGGCGAGCGCCGCCGCCTACGAGCGCGCTCGCGTGGAGTTCGACTCGATCGTCGCCAAGGGCGAGGCCTTTGGCCTTGCCGGCCCCGACCTCCTCAATTGGTTTTACCTCGTCGAGCGGTTCGTGCACCGATTCGAGATCGGCGCCGACTCCCAGGGTGTCTCCGTCTATGCCACCCCTGGGTTCATCCGGCTGGCGTTTGCAATCAGCCCGGAAGAGCGGATTTCGATGAGCGCGCACGCAGAGTTGACCGCGCGGCTCGTGCCGGAATGGAAGGACGTCCCGTTCTTCGTCCCGCAGCCAGGCCCCCGGCCGGCACTTCGGCGAGCGCGGCTGTGGGAGGCCCCCGGCGATGCCGAGGTGGTCGCTGCGCTGATCGCCGAGGGCGGCGCCTGGACCGAGCTGTTTCGGGAGGAGCGCATCAAGGAGATGTGGAAGGAGCTGCGATCGGGCGGCGGATTCGCCGACTGGGAGACGGTCTTTGAGCGGCTCGTGTTCCGGGCCGCCTTCGGGCGTTTCCAAGCGAGGATCGCTGAACGCTCGGCACTCGGCGAGCCTCTGTTTAGATAGGCGCCGGATGTCCGCGGAGCCCGATCAGCTTGAGCTTGCGGGAAGGGCCCGATCCGGCGGCCCGCCGCTTGCCGGCGCGCCGCCACTGGTCTTCGTCGGCGGAACCGGCCGCAGCGGGACGCATGTGATCGCAAACCTGTTGGCGCGGCATCCTCGCTACACCAGCGTGCCGCTTGAGTCGCGATTCCACGCGAAGCCACGGGGATTTCCCGACCTGCTTTCAGGCGAGGCGACGCTGGATCAGTTTCGGCGCAAGTTGCGCTCGTATTGGTGGCGCCGCGTTTCGGCCGGCCAGCCGATGCCCGCGCTCTTGCCTCAGCTTCCAATGGGCCGAAGGGTCAACGGCCTTTACAGGATCATGCCCCGCCGGCGCCTGACCACATCGCTTGGCCGGTTCGAGGCCGATTTCGATACCGATCCGGATGGGGCATGCCGGCAACTGTTCCTTGACCTGCTGTGGCCGCTGACAGAGGAAAACCAAAAACCCGGCCTCGTTGAGATGACCACTGACAACCTGATGCAGGCCGGGACGCTCGGGCGATTGTTCCCCGAGGCGAGGTTCATCCTGACGGTGCGCGACGGTCGCGACGCGGGCGCGTCCAAGGTTGATCGGCGCCAGCGCTCCCATCATCCGACGGACGTCTTCACGGGGGTGGATTGGTGGCTCGAACGGATGCGCCGGGTCGAACGGGGCCTTCGCGAAATTGACCCTGATCGGGTGCTGCTCGTTGGGCTCGACTCGTTCGTTGGCGAGGAGCGTGAATCCGTCTATACCAGCGTGATTGATTTTCTGGCGATCCCCGACAAGCCGAAGATGCGGGCGTTCTTCAATCGCGAGATGAATCCCAAGAAGGCTCACCGGCACCGCTGGCTCGACGGAATCTCCGCGGCGGACGCGACGGCCCTCGGTCGCCACTACGAGCAGGCGCTCGTGGCGCTTGAGTCCGAGGACTCGCGGTGCGCGCCGCTCCTGCGGCAGGCGCTCGCGCAAGACTGAGTCCGGGGTCGTTGCGCGCTCGGCGTCGCTCGGCGTCGGCTACCGGGGCGGCATGCGCAACGCGCCGTCGAGCCGGATTGTCTCGCCGTTCAGCATGGGGTTCTCGACAATTTGCTGGGCCAGCTGTCCGTATTCGGCCGGGTCGCCCAGCCGCTGCGGAAACGGGACGCCGTCGCCAAGCGCTTTGCGCGCCTCCTCGGGCAAGGCTGCGAGCAGTGGGGTATCGAACAGGCCCGGGGCGATTGTGTTGACCCGAATGCCCAGGGTGGCCAAATCGCGCGCGGCAGGCAGGGTCATCCCCACGATGCCGCCCTTGGACGCCGAGTAGGAGATTTGCCCGATCTGCCCGTCAAAGGCTGCGATCGAAGCGGTGTTGATCGCCACCCCGCGCTCGCCGCCGCCGTCGGGCTCGTTTGTCGCCATCGCCGTCGCCGCCAGCCGTAGGACGTTGAAGGTGCCGATCAGATTCACCTTGATCACGGTTTGGAAGGCGTCGAAGTCGTGGGGGCCGTGCTTTGAGGTGGTGCGCTGTGCCCAGCCGATTCCTGCGCAACAGACGGAGATGCGCAGGCCACCCTCTGCTGCTGCCGCAAGATCCACCGCGGCCTGCACCTGATCGGATTCGGTCACGTCGGCGGCAACGAACCGCGCGTTGTCGCCCAATTCTGTCGCCAGGCCCTCACCCTTGTCGGCGTTCAGGTCGGCGATCACCACCGCCGCGCCAGCCGCATGCAGCCGCCGTGTCGTCGCCTCACCCAGCCCGGAGGCCCCGCCACTGATCAGCGCGCTCGCGCCTTCGATCTTCATGGCGTGGCACTCTAGATGCTCGAATCGGCTGATCCGCCCGTCGTCCGGGCTACGTAACGAATCGTTGAACGCCAATACTTGGAATCCACAATTTCACAGTCCGCCACCCAATCTCCGCCCAGGGAACTGATCGCCCGGCGCCTCGACGCGGCCCGGGAGCGGACGCTGACGCTGATCAAGCCGCTGACCGACGATCAGCTCAACCGCGTCTACAGCCCGATTCTCAGCCCGCTCGCTTGGGATCTGGGCCATATCGCGAACTTCGAGGAACTCTGGCTGGTGCAGACGATCGGCGACCGCGAGCCGATGCGCGGCGAGCTTGGCCGCTTCTATGACGCAATCGAGAATCCACGGGCGATCCGCAACGAGCTGCCGATCCTCCGCGGCGACGAGCTGCGGACGTACATGGCCGAGGTTCGCGAACGGACCCTGGACGTCCTCGAATCGGTGGACCTCGCAAGCGGCGATCGCCTGCTTGCGGACGGCTTTGTCTATGAGTTGGTCCTCGCTCACGAACACCAGCACAACGAGACGATGCTGCAGCTCATCCAGATGACCGAGGATTACACGCCCGCCGCCGCAAAACCGCGCCCGCCGGTGACCGACGGTCCAGCCATGGTCGCGGTTGCCGGTGGCGCCGTTCAGATCGGCGCCGGATCCGACGGCTTTGCCTACGACAACGAGCGCCCGGCGCACGTCGTTGAAGTCGCACCGTTTGCGATCGACCGCGTTCCGGTGACCAACGGAGACTTCGCCGAGTTCATGGCCGAAACCGGAGCCCGGCCACCGCTCTACTGGGAGCCCGATGGCGAGGGAGGGTGGATTCGTACGGCCATGGGGCATTCCCGGCCGGTCGAGGCAGACCATCCCGTCGTCCACGTCGATCTGCCCGCGGCAGAGGCCTTCGCGCAGTGGGCCGGGAAGCGGCTGCCAACCGAGTTCGAGTGGGAAGCGGCAGCCCGGGGCGCAGACCCAGCCCACGCGAACCTGGACCACGTGGCATCCGGGACGACGCCCGCCGGATCGCATTCAGGCGGGGCATCCGATGCTGGCGCCATCCAGATGCTTGGCGATGTCTGGGAGTGGACCACAAGTGAGCTGCGGGCCTATCCGGGGTTCGAGGCCTTTCCCTACCCCGAGTACTCCGAGGTCTTCTTTGACACCGGCCTCTACGTCCTGCGCGGCGGCTCATGGGCCACCGGCCGCGACGTGATCCGGACGAGCTTTCGCAATTGGGACCTGCCCGAGCGTCGCCAGATCTTCAGCGGCATCCGCTGCGCGAGGGACGCGTGATCCCGCCCGCCGCGCCGATCGCCGGATCGGTCCAGGTTGACGTTCACCTGCCGCCGGGCGGCCCCCTGTCCGGGATGGCCGCTGACGTGAGGATCGGCCTGACCAAACCGTTCAAGGAGCTGGCGCCCAGATACTTCTACGACGAGCGCGGATCCGAGCTGTTCGAGCAGATCACGGAGACCGAGGAGTACTACCCGACCCGGTCAGAGCGCGCCATCCTGGAAGCGGATGCGGGCGCGATCGTGGCGGCGGCAGGACACCCAGCGACCCTTATTGAGCTCGGCTCGGGGTCGGCGGCAAAGACCAGGGTCCTGTTGGACGCGATGCGCGACGCCGGCTGCCTCGCGGCCTACGCGCCGGTCGATATCAGCGAGGAGATCACCCGCGAGACGGCGGCCGCGGTCGCTTCGGAGTACGGCATCAATGTGCACGGCCTGGTTTGCGACTTCGAGCGCGACCTGGAGCGCATTCCGCTTGCAGGGCCGCGGATGATCGCGCTCCTAGGTGGAACGGTCGGCAACTTTGAGCCGCAGCAGCGAGCCAGCTTCCTGGCCAGGGTCGCCAACCTCCTGGGGCCCGATGACCACTTCCTGCTCGGCACGGACCTGATCAAGGATCGGCCGACGCTGGAGCTTGCCTACAACGATCGTGCCGGCGTCACCGCGGCATTCAACAAGAACGTGCTCGCCGTCCTGAACGAGCGCCTGGGCGCCGACTTCGACCTGAGCGCCTTCGAACACGTCGCGTTTTGGGATGAGGAGAACCTGTTCATGGACATCCGGCTGCGATCGCTGCGCCGGCAATTGGTCCAGATCCCCGGGTTGGAGATGACCGTCGCATTCGAGCGCGGCGAGGAGATGCGGACGGAGATCTCGACGAAGTTCGCCCGCGAGGGTCTCGCTGGGATCTACCGCGAGGCGGCCCTTGAGCTGACAGATTGGTGGACGGACCCGCAGGGGTTGTTCGGGCTCTCGCTTGCCAGCCCGGGGTAACAAGCGGAGCGGGCTAACCCGGCCGCAGGGCTTCGATCAGGTCACCGACTTTGTCCGGTGTGGTGATCGGGGTCAGGATCGGAAGCGTGATTCCGCCCGCGACGAACTCACCCAGACGCTCTTGCATCTGGTCCGGGGTGCCGAAGATGAACATCTGCTCGATCAGCTCCCACGGCGCCTTGGTCGCCGCGGCCTGGCGGTCGCCGGCCTGCCAGGCCGAGACCATCTCGTCGATCGCCGCGCCGTGTCCGAGCCAGCGATAGAACTTCTCGTAGACCGGCACCGTTATGTAGGACGAGAACATGAAGCGCGCAATCGGCTCGACCTGGTCGCGTTCGCCGGGGATGCAGAAGAAGCGGCAGAGCAGTTCAAAGTCCGGCGCTGCGCCCTCGATCCCCGCGACGACTTGGGGGAGGCCCGACAGCGGCAAAAAGTTGGTG
Organism: uncultured bacterium; assembly: GCA_963701205.1. GTDB lineage: Bacteria > Actinomycetota > Thermoleophilia > Solirubrobacterales > 70-9 > JALZKA01. Next base: position 1,511,077 of record OY969575.1, read on the forward strand.
AAGGCGCCGTCGGCCTTGTCCACGGCAAGCCGCAGCATGCGCCCGCGCAGCGCCGCAAGGACGATCGGGATCGGCTCCGCAGGGCCAGCTTCCAGTTTGAAGCCCCCGGGCGCACGCTCGCCGGCGAGCGCGACCCGCAGGTAGTCAACGGTCTCTTCGACCTTCGAGTAGGGCTTTTCAAACGGGATTCCGTTCCAGCCCTCAACGATGCGGTCCGACGATGCGCCGATTCCGAGCACGAAGCGCCCACCGGAGGCATCGGCCATCGCAGCGGCCTGCTGGGCGAGCAGGGCGGGACCGCGCTGAAACACGCCGACGACCCCGGTCCCAACCCGTACGGCGTCGGTTTGGGCCGCCGCGAAGGCAAGTGGCGTAAAGCCGTCCGGGCCGTTGGTCTCGCCTGACCAAAGGTCGGTGTAGCCGGCGGCCTCGGCGCGTTGCACAAGGTCACGATGCGCGGCGAGGGGCGTCATTGGCAGCGGCAATGTCAGGCCCCAGCGACTCACGCAGCAGAACCTATCCGTTCGAGCGCGGGTTGCCGGTGGCGGCCAAGGGCATCTGTCGTATAGGCTCGCGCCCGAGTTATGGATTTTTCACGCTTGGACGGAAACAGGACCTTGGCCGGCATCGTCGCGTCGGTGCTGCTCCTCGTCAGCATCCTGTTCTTGCCCTGGTTCAGCCTGACCGAGGTTCCCGAGCGCGGCGTCCAGAACGCCTGGGTCTGTGGCGTCGGGGATCACAGCTGTACAGCCTGGGAGACGTTTCCGATCTTGCGCTGGCTCATGATCTTGCTCGCGCTCGCGCCCGCAATCCTCGGCTACATCCTGATCCGCGGCCACAAGCTCTCCTACCCGCCGGGCGAGATCACGATGCTTGCGGGCTTCGCCGGCGTCGTTTTGATCGGCTACAACGGCATCCTCTTCAAGCCTGAACCCGAGGATGGGGTGGTGTTCGGCACCGGCCTTGAGATCGGTTACTTCGTCGCGGTCGCCGCCTCGCTGACAATCGGCATGATCGGGTTCATGCGCTCGATGGACTCCGGCGGCAAGCAGCAGCGCAAAGCCCCGGGCACCGTCTAGGGCGACCTCACTGCAGGAGGCCTCGGCTCAGGGTTCGTTGCCGGGGAGCCATGCCCGTGGTGCGGGCCCCTCGCCGCCCGATAGCCTGCCTGCCCTAATGGGAGTCATCAGCCATGACCTGCGGGATTCGACCAAGCCCGACCGCAACCTCGCGCTTGAACTCGTCCGTGTGACTGAGGCCGCCGCGCTCGCCGCCGCCCGCTGGGTGGGGCGCGGGGACAAGGAGGCTGCCGATCAGGCGGCCGTTGACGCGATGCGACTGCTGCTTGACACCGTGCCGATGGATGGCGTCGTCGTTATCGGCGAGGGCGAGAAGGACGAGGCACCGATGCTCTACAACGGTGAGCGCATCGGGGACGGCAGTCCGCCCGAGGTGGACATCGCCGTGGACCCACTTGAGGGCACGACTCTCTGCGCCCGGGGGATGCCGTCGGCGCTGGCGGTAATCGCCCTTGCCGAGCGCGGCACGATGTTTGACCCCGGCCCGTGTGTCTACATGGAGAAGCTCGCCGGCGGCCCGTCGGTTGCCGACCTGCTTTCGCTCGACGAGCCGTTGGTCGATGTGATCGCCAAGGTGGCCGATCGCAAAGGCGTCGAACCGTCGGGCGTCACGGTGATCATGCTTGACCGCGAACGGCACGCCGAGCGCGTCGCCGAGATCCGCGAGGTTGGCGCCCGAATCCGATTCATCTCCGATGGCGATGTCTCCGCAGCTCTGTTTGCGGTTCGCAAGGGAGCGGGAGTCGATCTCCTCTGGGGGATCGGTGGCACGCCGGAGGGAGTTATCTCGGCCGCAGCGATCAAGTGCCTCGGTGGGCAGATGTTGGGCCGGCTCTGGCCTCGCGACGACGCCGAGCGCAAAGCGGCGCTTGATGCCGGCTACGACCTTGACGAGGTCCTCGACGTCGATCGGCTCGTATCGGGAAACGACGTCTTCTTCGCCGCCACCGGTGTTACCGATGGTGAGCTGCTCCAGGGCGTCCGCACCCCGGAGCCCGGTGTAGCAACGACCGAGTCGCTGGTCACGCGGTCGCGATCGAACACGGTCAGGGTTGTGCAGGCCCAGCACGACCAGGCCAAGCTTCGTGAGATCACCGGTGGCCGCTACGGCTGAGGGCGCCCAACATGGCGAGCCAAGCATCGCCGTCGCCGGTGCCACGGGTTATATCGGCGGCAAGCTAGTCGCCGAACTGATCCGGCGGGGCCGGCGCGTGCGAGCCGTGGCCCGACGACCCGGCGGCGCGGCGGATCTCAAGGCGCTTGGGGCGGAGGTTGTGCGGGCAGATGTCAGCGACCGCGCGAGCCTTGACGCTGCTCTTACCGGGATTGAGACCGCCTACTACCTCGTCCACTCGATGGGCCGAGGGGCCGCGAGCAGCGGCTTCGCCGATCGCGACAAGGTGGGCGCCCGCAACTTCGCCGCCGCCGCCCGGCAAGCCGGAGTGGGCCGAATCATCTATTTGGGGGGATTGGGCGGCCTCGGGTCCGAGCACCTGCAAAGCCGACACGACACCGCGATGGCCCTGATCGATTCGGAAGTGCCAGTCACCTACTTTCGTGCAGCGGCGGTGATTGGCGCCGGCAGCGAGTCCTTTCTGACCGTCTACTACCTCGTCAAGCGGCTACCCGCAATGGTGACTCCCCGCTGGGTAACGACTGCCACTCAGCCGATCGCCATCGCTGACGTGATCCGCTACCTCGCTGACGCCCCGGTGGTGCCGGCGTCGGCGGGTCGCGAAATCGAGATCGGCGGACCGAGCGTGACGACCTACGGCGGGATGATGGACGCGATGGCCCGCGCGATGGGCAAGCGACCTCGACCCCGGATCGCGGTCCCGCTCCTGAGCCCAGGACTATCGTCGCGGTGGATCGGACTTGTAACGCCGGTCGACGCGGACGTCGCAAAGCCCTTGATTCATGGCCTGGAGGCAGAGACGATCGTGTCCGACCCGTCGGGAATGGAACAGTTTGACTTCGCGCCGATCGGGCTGAGCGATGCGCTGACGGCCGCGCTCGACGAGCTCGCCGGGTAGCTACTCGCGGCGCGAGGTGAGCGCTCCAACCGACGAGTCAGGCAGCTCCAGATGGCCGAGCGAGCGAAGAAATCCGTGCGTTACCCAAACGTGGATCCGCAGCTGTGTCGCGTTGTAGAACACGGGCCCCGGCGCGAGCGAACCGGCCATCGCCGCGCAGGAAGGGATAGAAGTTCGCCACCTCGGTGCTGATCCGCACCTCGACGCACGCGGTCCCTTCGTCAGGCTCGGCAGAGGAAATCCGGATTCGCAGGTAGCCCTTCCCGCGCCCAGCCGCCGCCACCAAAAGGCCGCGCTCGATCCGCCATTCGACCTGACCCAGGCCTGCCCCCGTTTGGTAGTCCGGCCGGCGAAATCGCAGTAGCGGCAGCCGACGACTGAGAAGGACCACAGTTCGGTGATCGGGTTCGTAGACGACGCGGATCAGGCCGAGCGAGACCCGGTTCAGGTAGGCCCAGTAGGAGCGCGCGAGGCGCTCGAGGTTCTCGGTTGTCCACAGGTCGCGATAGGTCGCAAGGGGCAGCTCCACCACTGCTTCCTGCAGCGAGCTGAGCGGTCCGGTCGTCGCTACCGGTCCAGCCTCGGGGGCGGGCAGCACGGTTACCCGCGCTGCCCGACCTACGTGCTTTCGTCCCATCCCGGTAAGTCGATTGAGCCGGTGTCGCGCAACTCGAAGCGCAGCGCGTTGATCACGGCTCCAGCCAGGATCGCTAGCGAGAGCAGGTAAAACCAGATCAGCGCGATCAGGATGAACCCGAGGGCGCCGCCAATGCGATCGAGATCGGAGACCTCGGTCAGATACAACGGGAATGCGGCGTTGCCGATTGCCGTCATCACGGTCACAAACAGCGCGCCGGGCCAGACCGCGTGCCACGGGACGTGGCCCTTGGGGACGACGTAATAGATGAGGCTCACCAGGCCAAAGGTCAGGCTCAGGGCCGCGAACAACACAAACAGGCTGCGCAGGCCCTGCACCTTGTCGAGGCCGAACGGTAAGTCGTCGGCGCTGGATATCGCCAGGTTCTCAGCGATCGGCACGATGACGCTGGCGGCGAGGAAGACCGTGACGACAAGCAGCATCACCAAGCCGAAGCGCTTCTGCTCCACCCAGCCGCGGCACTCCACGTGGTAGATCCGGCAAAAGGCGGTATCCATGGCCCCCCAGAATGAGGCCCCAATCCACACCGCGCCAACGGCCGCCGCAACCCCGATCGTGGTCGAGCTGCTGCGGATTCGGTCAATCGTCCGCTCCAGTTCGTTTTGCTCGACCGCCGGAAAGATTCCCTGCAGGTCGCGGATCACGCTCTGCTCGACGTCGCCCGACTGCAGGACCTTGCCAAATACGAACAGGACGAGCAGCGCGAACGGGAACAGGGCGAGCCCCAGGTTGTAGGCCACCATCGCCGCCATGCCGGTGATGTTTTCGCGGTAGGCGCGATGCCAAAACGCACGCAGCCAGTCGCGAACGCGGCGGAGGAATCCGCTCCTCACGGTCGGTCGATCGACTTCCGCGCCGCCTCCAGCGCCCGGCCGGCGAAGCGAACGCCAGCGGTCGCCGCCTCCGCAGCTACCGCAATGCCAGCCCAGGCGAGGTCCTCGACACCCTTGATCTGGGGGGAGCGGCCGGCGTCAGGGGTTGGGTCGGGGGCGGCTGGTTCCGGCGGTGGCGGTGGCGGTGGCGGCGGTGGCGGCGGCTTGGCTTGGCGTCTGGGAGTTGCTGCGTCGCCCACCCTGAGTTCAGGCGCGTCGTCGGGAGCACCGTCGCGGCGTGGGCTGCGCGTCCCCGGGCGCGACTTTGGCAGGTTGCCGAAGACGCCCTCAGGAGCGCCGTCGGCGGGATTGTCGGCTGCGTCGCTTGTCATCGCGTGGGCGGGTCCGGGCCACATGGCCCATAGCCGTCATGCGGAATTTACCCGCGCGGTGGTGCCAGGGTGAACCGACACCCGCGCATAGCGGTGCAGCAACGCATGCAAAATGTGCGATCTGCCTTGCGTGAGGGCCTGCGCCGTTGACTAAAAAATCGCCACTGGCTACCCTTGCGCACACAGGACCTTGGCCTGCGAACGCTGGGCACTACCCGGTGGGGCAAAATGGAATCGCGAAGCCGATTCCCACATATCCGCAGCAGTTACCGGGCCATCGACCATCGACATAGCAAGCAAGAACAAGGAAGGCGAGCCAGCGGATGCTAGTCGCGGAACTTCAGGAGCTTGAGGAGGTCAAAAACCTTCTGACGAAGGGGCAGACCGAAGGCGTGATTGCCTACGGAGACGTCGCCACCGCACTGCGCGAGGTTGACGTTGACGAGGGGGATATCGAAGACCTCTATGGATTCATAGAGAGCCAGGGCGTCGAGCTTGTTGACGACGTTGACCCGGCTCAAAAGCAGAGTCCCGACGCCCAGCGAGCGGACGGCAAGCGCGGCCGCCGCCGCAAGTCGCCGACGCTCGACCTGAAGCCGGACATGACGACGGACTCGCTGCAGCTCTTCCTCAAGGACATCGGCAAGGTCCGGCTGTTGACGGCCCAGGAGGAGGTTGACCTCGCCAAGCGGATCGAGCGCGGCGACCTCGACGCGAAGCAGAAGATGGTCGAGTCCAACTTGCGGCTCGTCGTCTCAATCGCCAAGAACTACCGCAACCAGGGCCTGCCATTCCTGGACCTGATCCAAGAGGGAACGCTCGGCCTGGTTCGGGCCGCGGAAAAGTTCGACTACCGCAAGGGCTTCAAGTTTTCGACCTACGCCACCTGGTGGATCAGGCAGGCGATCGCGCGCGCCCTCGCCGACAAGGCGCGGACGATTCGCATCCCCGTTCACGTGGTCGAGAAGCTCAACAAGATTGGCCGCGCCGAACGCAAGCTTGTAACCGAGTTGGGGCGCGAGCCAACGCCCGAGGAGATCGCCGACGTCACCGGCATCGACCCCGAAGAGGTCGATCAGATCAAGCGCTCGGCCCAGGCCCCGGTTTCGCTCGAAAAGCCCGTTGGTGACGAGGAAGAGTCGGAGTTCGGCCAGTTCATCGCCGACGAGAAGGCCGAGTCACCCTTCGATCGCGCCGCCGATCTGCTGACCCAGGAGGCGCTGAAGGAGGCGCTGGAGAACCTTTCGTATCGCGAGCGCCGCGTCCTCGAGTTGCGCTACGGCCTGGGTGGCGAGCATCCGCGGACCCTCGACGAGGTGGGTCGCACGTTCAACGTCACTCGTGAGCGGATTCGCCAGATCGAAAATCAGTCGCTCAAGAAGCTGCAGTCACTCGCGGAGGCTCAGAAGCTCCGCGACGTCGCCTAGCGCCTTCGTTCGGCCGCCCCCGCCGCTCGACTTCCGGGCATCGGGCCATCCCTGGCCCTGCCTCGCTAATCGGGCATCCATGCCCGCTCGGGTGACTGCCCTGAATTCGAGCGACGAGGTCGACCAAGGCGCCGCCCCGCCGCTCGACTTCCAGGCATCGGGCCATCCCTGGCCCTGCCTCGCTAATCGGGCATCCATGCCCGCTCGGGTGACTGCCATCCTGCCCTGAATCCGAGCGACGAGGTCGGCATCGCCGCAGCCCTAGTCGTCGTGGTTGGGGCCTGACTCGTTCTCGTTGCCGTCGGATTCGGAGCCGACGACGTTGAAGTCGCGGTCGAGTTGGACATCCACCGACGTGCCGTCGTCGAGCTTCACCCCGATCTCGTAGTAGCTCTCTTCGTCGCCGGTCTCGGATTCGGTCACAGTGCCGCCGCCGGTCTCGCTGAGTGCGGCCGCCGAGGCCTGGTCGAGCGCGGATCCGGTGATCGGGGCGCTGTTTTCGTCATCGCCGCCGCCAGTTGCCGCTGCGATGCCCGCCGCGCCCGCCCCGGCCGCCAAGACCGATGCGATTGCGATTCCTAGCTTTGTCCTTTTGTTCATCTGGATACCTCCGTTGAATGTCTCCCTGGCGACGGTTTTACGGACGGAGGATGAATTGAGCGTGAAAGCTGGTGCTGGCGCTACAGATGTCGAAGGACTTCTGCTGCCGCCCGGTCGCCCGACCGTACGGCGCCCTCCATGTATCCGGGCCAAACGTCGGCCGTCTCGGTGCCGGCCCAGTGGATTGGGCCGACGAGGGCGGTGAGCGCGGGCCCGAAGCCGGTCCAGACTCCGGGCGGCATGAAGCAAACGGGGCCGCCGCCGGTGTAGGCCTCGCGGGCCCAGTCCTGCTCGATCCACTCGCTGGGGGTGCTGGCCCGGGGGCCGTAAAGCCGAGCGAGGCCCGCCAGGACGGCGTCGCGGCGTTCGCCCTCGGGCAGGGGTTGGAGCGCCAGGGCCTCGGGGCCGCTGACGAACGCCAGCAGAGCCCCCGGCGATCCATCGATGGGCGAGTTGTCGAAGGTTGTTGTTGCCGGGCCGACGTCGGAGACGCCCTCGCCGTTCAGGCCGTCATCGCGCCAAAACGGCTCGTCGTAGATAGCGGTGCACTTGATGTAGCTGCCCCAGGGCATCCGTTGTCCGAGCTGGGTTCGCGGCGGGGGCAGGTTAGGCGCGAACTCGACTCGCTCGCAGAGTGATGGCGCCATTGCAACGATCGCTCGTTTGGCTCGCAGGTGAGTCTCGCCGGCAAAGACGCTGACTCCCGATGACGTCCACTCGACTCGCCTTACCGGCGAGTCGAGCAGGACCTGGCCGTGAAGTTCGTCTGCCATTCGCTCGGAGATCAGTTGAGAGCCGCCAGCGAAGCGACGTTCCTGGGCGCCGCCCTCGACCTCGATCAGGGCGTTGAAGCCACCGGCTGCGTTGACATACCAAAGCGCAAAGAGCAGCGATACCTCGCCCGAATCGCAACCCCACACGGTGCGGACAGCGATCTCAACGACGCGCCGGGCCACCTTCAGGTGCATTCGCTGATCCAGCCAAGCCCCGAGCGTGGTGGAGTCCAGGCTCCTCGCGGCCGGCGCCGTCCACGGCGCCGCGGCAGGGATGTCCCTGGCAAGCGCGTCAATCCGACGGCGGATCCGCTCGATCTCGAGCAGCGCGATCGGGTTGAGGCGGGGGATCGTGCCGGAGTATCGGCGCAGCTTACCGTTCAGTTCAAGGACGTTTTCGCCGGTGACAAAGGTCGGAAACGACTCGATGTCAAGCTCGGCCGCGAGACCTGCCAGACGATCCTGGGTCGGGCCGATCCACTGCCCGCCGATCTCGACGATCTTGCCGTCGCCAATGTTTCGGTTCAGGGTTCGGCCGCCGACGCGGTCGCGAGCTTCCACGACAATGGCCGAAGCCCCCGCTGCCTCCAGTGCCCGGGCTGCCGCCAGGCCGGCCAAGCCCGCGCCAACAACAACAACGTCACTTTCCAGCTCGTTTGCGTTCAATGCGACGCCGACGCTACCGGCAACTCGATCCAGACATCGGCGCCGACCGTTCCGCTTGCCGCAATTCCGGCTGAGCCGCCATGGGCTGTGGCAATCGTCTCGACGATCGCCAGGCCCAAGCCGGCGCCGCCGCGAGCGCGGGCAGCGTCGCCGCGACTGAATCGCTCAAAGGCACGGGGGCGGAAGTCGTCTCCGAATCCTGATCCCTGATCTCGCACATGGATGCGCACTGAGTCGGGCTGGGCCTCTGCTGACAGCACAACCTGACCGGCACCATGGCGCAGCGCGTTTTCAATCATGTTGGTCAGCGCCTGCTCGAGGCGCAGGCGGTCTCCAAGAAAAACAAGGTCAGGGGGCGCGGCAATCACCAGGTCCCGGTTCGCGGCATTGGCTCGAGCCCGGAATCGGGTCGCCACCGTCTCCAACAATTCGAAGGCCCGCAGCTCCTCGGGACTGAGTGCGAGCCCATCCTCTCCCGAGCGGGCAGCAACCAGGAGATCGTCGGCGAGCTGGGCGAGGCGATCTACCTCCTCGATGCCCGACGCGATGGCCTTGCGCAGCTCGTCTTCGCTGGCGGCGTAGCGCTGGGCGAGCTCCAGCTCCGTCTTGTGCAGGGCCAGTGGAGTTCGCAGCTCGTGGCTGGCGTCATCAACGAACCGGCGTTCGCGTTCGATCGCGCCCTCGAGGCGGCTGAGCATCTCGTTGAGGGTGTTGGCCAGCCGCCGGAGTTCGTCGTCTGCAACCGGCACTGCAAGCCGTCCGCCAGGATGGTCGGCGCTGATGGCGGCGGCCTCTGAGCGCATTCGCTCGACCGGATGGAGCGCCCGGCCGGCGGCCCAGTAGCCCGCGATGGCGGCCAGTGTCAACGCCGCTGGGCCGCCAAGCAGCAACAGCAACGCGAGTTGGTGAAGGGACTCATCCCGGCTCTCAAGAGACGATCCGACGACGGCAACCACCGGCTCACCGTCGTGGGTCAGCGGGCTCGTCAAATACCGGACGCGCCCGTCGATCGGGTGCAGGGCATCCTGCTCGAAGGTCGTCGTATACCGCAGCGCCCGCTGGTGGTTATCGACGTCGAGGACGGGATCGTCCGCGACCTGGCTGGTCGAAAGGATCGGGTCGCCGTCCCGGCCAATGACCTGGGCGAAGCCGTCCTCGGGGTCGAGCGTGCGCAGGATGACGGGTGTCTCGCCCGACTCGCCGTCGAGCAGCGCGCCGAGGTCCGCGATCCTGACCTCGAGCGCGTCGTCCAGCGATTCGTCGAGCTGGCTTTCGAGCTGCAGGTACAAAAACAGCCCGAGTCCGGCGAGCACGAGCGCCACGCTTGCTGTGAACGCGAGGGTGACCCGGATTCGAATCGGGAGCCGGTTCAACGGCGGCCACCATCCTCGCGCAGGCGGTATCCGGCGCCGCGAACAGTCTCGATCGATTCAACTCCAAACGGCCTATCCACTTTCGCCCGCAGGAAGCGGACGTAGGAGTCAACGACGTTCGAGCGGTTTTCGTACTCGTAGTCCCAGGCGTGTTCAAGCAGCTCGAATCTCGAGAGGACCTGGCCCGGGCGGCGCATCAGCGTTTCGAGGACGGCGAGTTCCTTTGGCGAAAGCTCGATCTCGGTTTCGCCTCGACGGACCTGGTGGCGCGCCGGGTCAAGGTGCAAATCGCCGACCACAAGCTCGGTTGGGCGTTCCGGTCGCCCACGGCGCATCAGCGCCCGCAGGCGAGCCAGCAGCTCGGCGTATGAGAACGGCTTGGTCAGGTAGTCGTCGGCACCGGAGTCCAGCCCGGCGACGCGGTCGCTCACGGCGTCGCGGGCAGTCAGCATCAGCACCGGTGACCAGACCCCCGCCTCGCGGAGGCGGCGGCAGACGGTAAAGCCGTCGAGCACCGGCAGCATCACGTCGAGCACGATGGCGTCGTACTCGGTGGCCTGGGCGCGCCAAAGGGCCTCCTCGCCGTCGCCAATCAGGTCCACCGACATGCCCTCCTTCTCAAGTCCGCGCTTGAGCAGCGCGCTCAGTTTGCGCTCGTCTTCGACGATCAGGATTCTCATGCCGTGGTCACCTTCGGCCGGGTTGATGAAACAAAGATGAAAGCGGGTGGGCCGATTTCACGAAGCTTTCATCGGCCACCCGGGATAACGCCGTCATGAACCCAACCCTGGAGGCATGAAATGAAGTACCTAATGAGCGTCGTCTTGGCGCTCTCACTGTTGTTCGCGGCGTGTGGCGATGAGGAGACCAAGGCCACGCCGCCTCCGAGCACAACGCCGGATGATCCATCCGCGGGCCTGCCACAGCGCGCCGAGCCCGCCAACCTGGATCCGGCGGAGTTCACGACGGAGATCGACAACCAGTACTGGCCGATGAGCCCTGGCAGCCGCTGGGTGTATCGCGAGACCGATACGACCGGAGCGCGCGAACGGGTCGTCGTCGAGGTGACCGACGAAACCAAGCGGATCGCCAACGGCGTCGAGGCGCGTGTCGTCCGGGACACGGTCACTGCGGACGGCGTGCCCGTCGAGGTCACCGATGACTGGTACGCCCAGGACGCCGCGGGCAACATCTGGTACCTGGGCGAGGCGACGCAGGAGTACGTGGACGGCAAGCCCGACACGACGGCCGGATCGTTCGAGGCCGGGGTGGACGGTGCCGAAGCCGGGATCGCGCTCCCGGCCGACCCCGTGCCCGGCATGGAGTACCGACAGGAGTACTACAAGGGCGAGGCCGAGGACCGCGCCGGCGTGGTGACGGTTGGAGACGAGGTGGTTGAAGTTCCATTCGGCTTCTTCGACTCAGACGTTCTGATGACCCGGGACCTGGTCCCGCTCGAGCCCCACGTCCAGGAGCTCAAGTTCTACGTTCCCGGAGTCGGGATGGTGTTGAGCGTCCACACCGACGGACTCGGTGGGCGTGCCGAGCTCGTCAGCTACGAAGCCGGAAAGTAGGACCTGCCCGGCGGCGGCCCCAGCTCAAGAGATTGGGGCCGCCGCCCGATAGGCAGGGTGATGGCTTTCGATATCGATCAGGCGCTGCGCTACGTGGTCGAGCACGAGGGCTCCGACCTTCACGTCAAGGTTCCCTCGCCGCCAATGGCCCGGATCCACGGCGAGCTGTGCCCAATTCCTGGAGCCGAGCCGTTGACGGCGGAGGACACCGCCGCAGCCTTTGAGCGGATCTGCGGCGATGAGTCCCTACGGGAGTCGTTTGCCGAGGTCGGCGAGGCGGACTACTCATACGACCTCCCGGGGGTCTCGCGATTTCGCGTTAACAGCTTCCGCCAGCGCGGCCAGGTCTCGATCGTCTGTCGCGCGATTCCGTTCCAGGTTCGCACCGTTGACGATCTCGGCCTGCCCGAGGTCATCAAGGACCTCGCCAAGGAGCGCCGGGGAATCATCCTGTTGACAGGTACGACCGGGTCGGGAAAGTCAACGACCCTCGCCGCGATGATCGACCAGATCAATTCCACCCAGCCGCAACACATCGTCACCCTCGAGGATCCGATCGAGTACCTGCACCGCGACAAGCGCTCGATCATCAACCAACGCGAGGTGGGCCAGGACACGGAGAGCTTCGCTCGGGCGATGAAGCGGGTCCTGCGCCAGGACCCCGACGTGATTTTGATCGGCGAGATGCGCGACGAAGAGACAGTCCGAACCGCGCTTTCGGCCGCCGAGACCGGCCACCTGGTGCTCTCCACGCTGCACACGCTGGACGCCACCGAGACGATCAACCGGATCATTGATTTCTTCCCGCCCCACCTTCAGCAGCAAGCCCGGGTGATGCTGGCTTCGACCTTGCGGGGTGTCGTCGGTCAGCGCCTCATCAAGAAGAAGGGCGGGGAGGGCAGGGTCGCCGTTTGCGAGGTGCTGGTCGTTACCGGCCGGGTCCAGGACCTGATCTTGAATCCCAACGAAACGGGGAAGATCACCGAGGTGATCGCCGAGGGGGAGTTCTACGGAATGCAGACGTTCGATCAAGCGCTGCTCAAGCATGTGATGGCGGGCAACATCGAGGAGGCGGACGCGATGGACGCTGCGTCGAGTCCACACGATTTCAAGCTCATGCTCCAGGCCAAGGGGCAGCGAGCGTCAGGAATCGAGCAACTGTCAGGCGCCGATCGCGGCGTCGCCGAAATCGCCGGATAGCCGTCGGACGTTACCGCGAGCGGGCCTGGTCCAGGTCCTCAAATCGCCCTCCGGGACCTCACTTCATTAGGTAAAGCATTGGCTATACTGGATTGCCAAGCCGGTTTATCGCTACATGCGGAGGCATTGGGCCTCGTCCGGCGAATGAGCGAAACCATGGACCGAACTTGTCCAGTCTGCAAGACCGCCGAGATTATCTCGGGCAAGTGGACACTTCTTGTGATCCGCGACCTTGCCGACGACAGCAAGCGCTTTTGTGAGCTGGAACGCTCTCTTCAGGGCATCAGCCCCCGCACCCTCTCGCTGCGCCTGCGCTGCCTTGAGGAGAACGAGATCGTCGAGCGGCACACCTACCCCGAGGTTCCGCCCCGGGTCGAGTACGCGCTGACGCCCAAGGGCCAGGCGCTCGTGCCGTTGATCGACGATATGCGCTCATACGGCAAGGCCTGGCTGGGCGACGCCCCCGCCAGTACCGCGCGCGTCACAGCTGCCGCCTAAGTCTTACCCCGGCCGCGGTCACGCATCCGCGGCGGTCACGCAACCGCGATGGCACTCCCATCCGATTTTGCAAGGCGTCTTGCATCGCAGGAACAGTTGCGGGTGAGGAGAACCTCGGAGCCATGCGTGATTTGGTCCTCCGAGAGGCTCTAAGAACAATGGCGGGCGACGCGGCGCTGCGATTGCGTGAGCTGTTGGCAGCGGGCGCCGAGGTTCCCTACGAGGTGCGCGAGTCCGGTAGCGGGTCACCGCTCGCCGAATACGTGCCGCAGACGTCGCGCTTTATTCGCGACCGGGCCGACGATCTGACTGGCCTTGATTCCTTTGGAACCACCTGCGCGGCGCTGGAATCCGCCGAGCTTGCCGGGCCCTATCTCGAGGAGATGGGCGTGCCGGAGCCGGACGAAGCGCGGCGCCGTGCCGAGCTTGCCGGCGTCGTGTTTCTCTGCCGCCTGTGGCAGGGATCGACCGACTTCACCCTCGACGATGCGCGCCTGGAGGCGACGATGAACGAACTTCTGGAACTGGGCGAGATCACGCGGGACGAGGTTGAGATCGTGGTGCCGCTGCGCGGCTTCCAGATGGATTCCGAACGCGTCGAGCTGGCCGGAGCGATGATCGTCCGCAGCGATGTCGTCGAAGTCCCGGCCGAAGCCCGTGGCGGCGAGGGCATGGGCGCGGCCGCTTGGGAGCCCAACTTCTTGGCCGTGGCTCGCATCGACGCCGTCGGCGCCGAGGATGACGGGTCCGACCTGGGCCTGCGTTCGGTGAGTGCCTTCAAGCGCGTCATCACCACGCTTCGACTCTTCAAGGCCGGCGGCGTCGCGCTCGGCCCCCACGCCTGGATCCGCTCCGGTGGCGACCGCTGGCGCCGGATTGCGACCGGCGCGGGCAAGCCCCGGCCCGGCGGCTACCGCCTGGCGGCGACCGAGTTGGGCGACCTCGCGGCCTTCTCGCGGCGACTGGCCGCAGACGGCGCGCCGTTCCTGCGAATTGAAGGCAACCGCAACGGATTTCCTGCTTCGCTGGGCCGCGCGATCTCGCGCTTCGAGGCCGGTCTTGAGCGGCCGGTGACGCTCGAAGCCCTGAACGATTACCTCTTGACCCTGCGCTTCATGCTCGAGGGCGGCGGCCCAGCCTCGCTCGGGATGCCGATGCGGGTGGCCGCGCTTTGTGCCGAGCCGGACGATCGGACCGCGGTGAAGGAGACGGTGGACCGCGCGCTTGCCCTCGAACGCGAGCTTTGGAGCGGCGAGCCGGTGGCGGCTTCGACGCAGCGCCTGCCCGTCGAGGTGGCGGCCGAGGTTGAAGACCTCACGCGAGCGATTCTCAGCGACGCCGCCTGTGGCCACCTGGGTACCGAGCTACGCGCCGCAGCGGACGAGATCCTCCTCGGCGACGGCCTTCGTGTCGGCGAGGGCGCGCCCAATACTCGCGGCGAGACTGCGGAATGGGATCCGACGATGGCCATCGAGCCCGGCTTCGAGGTCGAGCTTGCCGACGAGCTGGAGACCTATGTCGAGCGCGACGCCGACGCCGAACCCGAGCCGATCGAGTCGCCGGATTTGGAGTGGGAGTCCGAACCTGCACCGGTCGCCGACGTGACCCCTGAGCAAACGCCTGAGCCGACCCTTGAGCCCGAGATTGAGGCAGATCCGGAGCCCCAGCGCGAGCCGGTGGCAGGTTTCCTGCGAATTGAGAACCGCCTGCACGATCACCTCGCCAGCGACGGCGATTTCGAGTGGCAGGAGGAGCCCGCACCGGCGGCTGAGCGCGAGCCGGCCGAGCAGCCGATGGCCGAGATTCACGTGCTTCGCACCAGGACCGCCGAAGAAGGCCCGGTCGCCGACCTGATCGCCGACTCCGATAAGCACCGTCGCCAGGTCCACGAACGTGTGTCCTTCCTTTTTCCGCCACCCGAGACGACCGAGTGGCAGGTCCGCGAAGTTGGCTACGACCGCACCCGTCGCGCGGAAGTTGACGCGGACGACTCCGTCACGCACGCCTCATAGGCGCGCGGGCCTCCCAGCACTTACCTCCGATCACCAATAGGAAGAGCAGGCCAGGCCGCTGAGCGCAAGCTCGGTGGCTTCGGCCTGTCTGATCCGCTCAGCCCGAGGTCGCTATCGCGGCCCGCTCGTCCGCTCCGGTCGCAAACAGGTACCGGTTGACCTCCATCAGTCCCGCGAGGTCGTGGACGTCGGAGTCCAGGTACGGCACTTGGATAACGCGATCGGCGCCGATGTCCGCTTCAAGCTCCTTGATGTTTTGGCCGTCGCGTTCCGCCAAGGCGCTGTAGTCCGTGAAGTTGGCGACGACGCGCCCGATGAGGTCGGGGTCGTCGAGCATTCCGCCCAGAGCCTCCTTGACCGACTCGGCGCTACCGGGGTCCGCGTAGTGCACCTTGTTGACCACGGCGCCGCCGAAGGGCAGCTGGCGATCGGCGAGCTTTGCGTGGAATTCCAAAGCCTGCTCGATCGAGTCGTTCTGCGGGCCGCAGACGACGAGGAACGTGCTTTGCGGGTCCGCCAGCAACTCGTTGACCTTCTGCGCGCGATCCTGAAAGCCACCGACCATGCCGCTGAAGGCCTGGAAGAACTCGGCGAGGTCCTGAAGCAGATCGACGCCGGTGATGCGCTTCAGGACAGAGAACGCAACGCCCGCTCCGCGCCCGGCGATCTTCGCCGCAAATCCTGTCGGCGCCATGAACACCTTGATGGCCTTGCCTTCGATGAACTGGAGCAGGCGCTGCGGGGCGTCAAGGAAGTCAAGGGCGTGCTGGGAGGGCGGGGTGTCCAGGACCAGCAGGTCGTAGCGATCCGATGCCCAGATTTCGTAGAGCTTCTCCATCGCCATGTACTCCTGCGATCCGGCCAGAGCGGACGAGAGTTGCTGGTAGATCCGGTTGGTGAGGATGCGGTCGCGGGTCTCCGGATCCGGAGCGTGCTGTTGGACCACCTCGTCGAACGTAGCCTTTGGATCGAGCATCATCGCCCAGAGCTCGCCACCCTGGGGATCGACGCCCGCCTCGCCGAACAGCGCGGGATCGACCTGGCGCTCGGTATTGCCCAGCTCGGGGAGGCCCAGCGAGTCGGCCAGGCGCTTGGCCGGGTCGATCGTCAGCACGGCGACCTTCTTCCCCCGGGCGGCCATCCCGGCGGCGATGGCCGCCGACGCGGTGGTCTTGCCCACCCCACCTGATCCGGCGCAGATCAGGACTCGGGTCTCGCCGAGAATCTCGGTCATCGAACTCATCAGGCTGCGACCTCGACCAGCGAGCGCAGGTGCTCGTAGTCAAGCTCCGGCTCAAAGAGGAAGGGCATCGTCCTGACGGGTGCCTCCGTGATCTCCTCGAGCCGTGCGACCTGCTCGCGCTGGGCCACCGCGCGCCGGCGCTCGGACAGCGCCGCGCGAAGGGCCGAACGGCTGCTCCCCTCGGAGCCGTCGAACGCCCGCTCGATTGCAACCTCATCCGCCGCCGTAAAGCGCTCCGGATAGAGCCCGTTCAAGAAGATCCGATCCACGGCAACGCCGACCTCCGAGCGCAGGTCGTGCTCGAGCTTCGCGGTTTCGTTGACAGGCATCTCCTCAGGCAGGCAGACGATTGCGACCCCGGTCTTGTTCTCGTCGGTCACAAACTTGTCGAGCGTTTCCGCCTGCGATGCGATCGGGCCGACACGGGCCACATTTGCGAACGTCCTCGGCGTCTGCAGGAAGCCGACTCCGTGCCCTGTTGCCGGCGCGTCAACGATCACGAGGTCGTAGTTGCGAGCCCCTTTGACTTTGCGCTCGTCGAGCGTAAGCTCCCAGATCTTGCCGATCGTGACAAGCTCGCGCAGGCCCGGCGTCGCGGCGGCGAGGTAGCTGAAGATCTTCGATCTAAACAGCAAGTCGCGCATCGCCTTGACCTTGAGCTGTAGGAGCACGTACTCGCGCATCGATTCGTCGGGATCGATCGAGATCGCCCAAAGATTCGGGGCCATTTCGGCCTCGTGAAAGCCGACCTTGGCGTGGTGGAAAGCGCGCGAGAGCCGCTCCTGGGCCGCGACCTCACAGACGATCGTCCGCTTGCCGGCGCGGGCTGCCGCGGCGCCGAGTGCAAGCGCCACGGTTGACTTGCCGACGCCGCCCTTGCCGGTCACGATCACGAGCCGTTTTGAGAGCAGATCCTCCACTGAAGCGGTGATCCTTACACGAATGCGTCTGAATCTCAGACCGTTTGCCCCGTTGCACAGGGAGGAAACGCACAAGCGTGTGCGAATAATCGCGAGCGTATGGGTCTTTTTAATCGCGGCACGCGAAACACTCAACGTCAGGGTTCCCGTATGGGAGCCACAGTCATCGATGAACGCGCTGAGTTGCGTGACCTCCCCGAGGTCGGCGCTGAGCTCGCTGAGCTTGGCGAAGCGATTGCTGAACCTGAATCCGAAGCGCCCGCCGAGGAGGTGGAGCCCGTGTCCGACGAGCTACAAGCGATCGAGGAAGCCGACGAGCCCGTGGCTGTCAGCCCCGCGGCTCCTGTCGAGCCCACTCCCGCGCCAACAACGGCGGCGGATCCCGAGCCTGACGCCGAGCCCGACGTCGCAACCGACGCCGACCGGATTTCGTTTGAGGCGGCGCTTTCGCCGCGCCGGCCCGCGGTCACTGGCGGCGGCAGCCCGATCTCCGAGTCGGAATCCGACAAGCCGCGGACAGGCCTCGCCAAGGTCATCTCCTTTGCGAACCAGAAGGGCGGCGTCGCCAAGACGACGTCAACCCTGAACCTGGCGGTTGCGTTCGCCGAGTCCGGCCATCGCGTGCTTTGCATAGATCTGGATCCGCAGGGCAACCTGACGATGAGCCAAGGGATCGACCCTGACAAGGTGGACAAGTCGATGTACGACGTCCTCGTGCACCACATTCCGCTGCCCGAGGTGATCCACCACCGCGAGATCGATATCGCCGTGGCCTCGATTGACCTGGCGGGAGCCGAGATCGCGATGTCCACCCAGATCGGGCGCGAGCGCTCGCTGGAGAAGGCGATCGCAGGTGTGGCCAGCGACTACGACTTCGTTTGCATCGACACGCCGCCCAGCCTTGGCCTTCTCACGGTCAACGCGCTGACGGCGTCGGACAAGGTAATCGTCCCGGTGCAGTGCGAGTACCTGTCGATGCGGGGGCTGATGCAGCTGCAAAACACCCTCGAGATGATTCGCGAGAACCTCAATCCCCGTGTCGAGATTGAGGGCATCCTGCCGACCATGCTCGACTCCCGGACGGTTCACGCCAAGGAGGCGGTCGAGATCCTGGAGGAGAACTTCGGCGATCTCGTCTTCAAGTCCCGAATCAAGAAGGCGATCAAGTTCGCGGAAGCCCCGGTGCGCGGTGCCAGCGTCCTGAAGTACGATCCCAAGTCGAACGCTGCGGACTACTATCGGGAGCTTGCCAAGGAGGTCTTGACGCATGGCACGACGTAAACGCGCCAGCATGAGGGAAGGCCCTCTCGCTGACCTCTTCCGCTCCACGGGTGATCCCGAGGATCCGCCCGAAGCGCCCGCGCCGCCCCCGCGCCGCGAGGACGCCGACCAGGGGTCCGAGCCCGACGAGACTCGCGTGCTGCCCGCGGATTCCGCCGAGGTGGAACCGCAGCCTGCTGAAGCGTCTGAGACGGCCGCGCCCGTTCGCCCAGAACCGGTTCCGGACGAGCCCCCCCGAGCCGAGCCCCCGGGCGCCAAGGACCGCCTGACAAAGATCTTTGCCGAGGACCCCGACCCCGCCGGCGCGATGTACGGCAGGGACGAACCCGATCACACCCGCCCAGCGGCCCCACCCGGACCCCACAACCCGATCATCAGGGTAGTTGGAGTCGGCGGCGCCGGCGTCAACGCCGTCAATCGCATGGTCGAGGCCGGGATCCCCGGGGTGGAGTTCATGGCGATCAACACCGACCTGCAATCGCTGCAGCAGTCGATGGCCGACGTCACCGTCCACCTGGGCACAGGTGCCAATCGCGGCCTTGGTGCCGGATCCAATCCGGAGCTTGGATACCGCGCGGCCTTCGAGGAGCAGGACAAGATCAAGCGCTTGCTCAAGGGCTCAGACATGGTCTTCGTCACAGCCGGCGCCGGTGGCGGCACCGGGACGGGCGCAGCGCCTGTCGTGGCCCGTCTTGCCCGCGACGTGGGCGCCCTGACGGTAGGCATCATCACAAAGCCGTTTCGCTTCGAAGGCACTCGGAGGGCCAAGCAGGCCGATGACGGGGTGGACTCGCTGGCGGCCGAGGTTGACACCCTGATCGTGGTTCCGAACGAGCGGCTTCTGAACGTGCTCGCCAAGAACACGACGATGGTTGAAGCCTTCCATGTGGCCGACGACGTGCTGCGCCAGGGCGTACAGGGAATCTCCGAACTGATCACACTGCCCGGTTTGATCAACCTGGACTTCGCCGACGTGCGCACAACGATGCGTGACGCCGGCCAGGCCCTGCTGGGGATCGGCATGGGGGCGGGCGACCAGCGCGCCGTCTCAGCCGCGGAGCGGGCCGTCTCATCGCCGCTCCTTGAGACCTCCGTCAACGGCGCGCGTTCGATCCTGCTTTCAATCACGGCCGGTTCCGACCTGACCCTGCTTGAAGTCTCCGACGCCGCGAAGGTCGTGCAGGAAGCTGCGCATCCCGACGCCAACATCATCTTTGGCGCCAATGTCGACGACTCGCTGACCGATCAAGTCTGGGTGACGGTGATTGCGACTCGTTTCGACGGCCGTGGCCGTCGTGCCGACGGCTCGACCGGCGCATCCAAGCGGCCGGCGGGATCGACGACGACGTCCACGCGACGGCCGCCCGATCGCAGGGCGGGCACCGCCAAGGAGTTTGAGTCGCGCCCGCGTGATCTCGAACTCGACGTGCCCGAGTTCCTGCCCTCAAACAACTGAGGCCTCAGCGCTCATGGAGCGCGCGCGAGGAGTAGTTGCCGCCGGGCATCCGGCAACCGCTGAGGCGGGCGCATGGGTGCTCAGGGAGGGTGGCAACGCCGTTGACGCAGCGGTGGCGGCGGTTCTGACTTCGTTTGCTGCCGAAAGTCCGCTGACTGGGCTTGGCGCCGGTGGTTACATGTTGGTGCACGACAGCGAGCGCTCAGCGTTGCTCGACTTCTTCGTCGCCGCGCCGGGTCGCGATGGCATCGAGCGGCACTCGGAGCTGGTGCCCGCTCCGGTCGTGTTCACTCCCGACGTCAGTCAGGTCTTCAACATCGGCGCCGCGTCGTGTGGCGTGCCCGGGATGGCGCCCGGACTTGAACGGGCCCTTGCCGACTACGGGACCCTTGGCTTTCCTGATCTGGTTGGCCCCGCGATCGAGGCCGCGCGCAACGGCGTCCAGGTCAGCACGTTGCAGGCGTACCTGTTTGGCATCCTCGCGCCGATCCTCACGCACGAGCCTGAGGGCGCAGGCATCTACGCTCCCGGGGGCCGCATCCTGGGTGCCGGCGATGTGTTTCGCTGGGAGGACCTGGCGCTGGCGCTGGAGCGCCTGGCGGCCGACGGAGCGGCGCCGTTTTGCTCGGGCGACATCGCTAGTGGCGTCGCCGATTGGGTCGGCGCGCGCGGCGGAACCCTGGGAACCGGCGACTTGGCCGCATACGTGCCCGTCGCTCGCGAGCCAGTCCGTGCCAGCTTTCGGGGTTATGAGGTCGTGACCAACCCGCCACCGTCCTCCGGCGGCACGTTGATCGCGTTCGCGCTGGCCCTGCTTGACCGTTCGCAGGACTGCGGGCTGGAGGCGACGGTGGCCGTGATGGCCGAAGCCCAGGCTCGGCGCGGTGATGAGTTCTTGGCCGGACTTGGCACGGACGGATTCGCCGTGCAGTTCCTGGCGCCGTCGAAGCTTGACGCGATCGCGTCCCGGCTGGGCTCCACGACGCACATCACGGCGGTGGACAGCAAAGGCGGCTGCGCGTCGGTCACCTGTTCCAACGGCACCGGTTCGGGGCTGATCGTTCCTGCCACGGGTGTCCACGTCAACAACATGCTTGGCGAGGAGGACTTGAACCCGCTCGGGTTTCATCGCTGGGGCCCGGGCGTGCGCCTGCCGTCGATGATGTCGCCCACCGTCATCCTGCGCGACGGCGAGCTCATCGCCGGCCTTGGCAGCGCCGGGTCCAACCGGATTCGTTCGGCCATCTTGCAGACGATCCTGCGGATGGTTGCTGACGGGGCGACGGTCGCTGATGCGGTTGCGGCGCCACGGGTCCACCACGAGGCCGATGTCTTGCACGCCGAGCCGGGCGTTGACGAGACCGTGCTGCAAGCGCTGGAATTGGCGGGGCGGACAATCCAGCGCTGGCAGCAGCCAAACATGTTTTTCGGTGGGGTTCAGGCGATCAGCAGGGATCCGGAATCGGGGGCGCTCGATGCGGCCGGGGACCCGCGTCGCGGTGGCGCCGTGGCGTTTGCCTAGCGCCCCCGTCCAGCCTCGGCGCGCCCGGCGTCGCCGATCGTGAGAATGACTCGAATGGCGATCGATTTTGAGGCAGAAGGCTTGCTTGCCGGGACCGACGGCGACGCCCGAGACGAACGCCTTGAAGCACTCCAGGAGCTGGAAAGCCGCGGGGCCTCGCTCGACGATCTGCGTGAGGCGATCGCCGACGGACGGCTCGCGCTCTTGCCGGTCGAGCTCGCACTGACAGGTGACGGTGATCGCTTTACCCGGGCCGAGGTCGCCGAGCGCAGCGGCTTGGCCCCTGACTTTCTCGCCCGGCAATGGCGGGCGCTCGGGATGCCGCAGCCTGACGACGACGAACGCGCATTCAGCCAGCGGGACATCGACGCAGCCGGGCGCACCAAGACGCTCCTTGACTTGGAGATCCCGGAGGCCGAACTCCTTCAAGTCTCCCGCGTAATCGGGATGAACATGTCGCAGCTGGCGGCCGCCAGCCGCAGCCTTGGCGTCCGGGTATTCGCTGTGGATGGCGAATCCGACCTCGAGGTGGGGCGGCGCTTCGCGACGATCATTGAGGGCATCGGGCCGCTGCTCTCACCCAACCTCGAGTACGTCCTTGAGCTGCATCTGCGGGAGCAAATTCGCCATGCCTCGCTGACGGGCGAGTCCGACCTTGAAATCGCAGTCGCATTTGCGGATCTCGTCGGCTTTACGAAGCTGGGCGAGCGCCTCGACCTTGCCGAGGTTGGCGCCCTGACGGATCGGCTTGGCGAGATGGCGAGCGTCGTTGCCAGCGGTCCGATCAGGCTCGTGAAGCTGATCGGCGACGCCGTCATGCTGACGTCCAGCGACCCCCACGCCCTGCTTGACGCCGCGCTCGAGCTCGTTGCGGCCTCGGAGGAGGAAGGCCAGTCCTTCCCTCTACTCCGGGCCGGAGTGGCGCACGGATCCGTGGTGGCGCGCGGCGGTGATTTCTATGGGCGTCCGGTAAATATCGCCAGCCGGATCACCGACGTGGCCAGGCCCGGGAGCGTGCTGTGCGACGAGGGGATCCGCGAGCTCCTCGGTGAGGATTCCTACGCGTGGTCGTTCGCTGGTGGCCGGCACCTGAAGGGCATCAGCGGCGAATCCAAGCTCTGGCGGGCCCGGCCGCGCGTAACGCAGTGATCCACGGCGACACCTAAAACGTAGGAACGGCAGGGGCCGTTTCCAAAAAATTCCATGATTCTCCTGATCCTCTTCGCCCTTCTGGCGGGCGCCGGTACGGCGCTTTCACCCTGCGTATTGCCGGTTCTTCCCGCGGTCCTTTCCGCCGGGATCAGCGGTGGCCGTCGCCGCCCACTTGGCGTCGTCGTTGGCCTGGTTGGGTCGTTCACGTTCGCCACCGTCGCGCTCGTCTATCTGATCGACGCGCTGGGACTGCCCGACACCCTGATCCGCTGGATCGCGGTCGGCACATTGGGAGTGTTCGGAGTCGTCCTGCTGGTGCCCTGGCTCTCCGATCGGATTGAGGCGTTCGTCAGTCGCGTCGTGCCGGGCCCGGCCAAGGTCGCCGGTGACGGTTTCGGATCCGGCCTCGTCCTCGGCTTGAGTCTCGGACTGGTTTACGCGCCGTGTGCGGGCCCGATTCTGGCCGGGGTCATCACCGTTTCGGCGTCCCAGGAATTCACGGTCGGAAAGCTCGCGGTTGCCTTTGCCTACGCACTTGGCTCCGGTGCGGTGCTCTACGCGCTGATGCTGGGTGGACGGCGGCTCGCAACACGCCTACGCACTTGGCAGGGCCAGATGCAGCTCGCGACCGGGGTTCTGATGGTCGCCACCGCCAGCCTGATGGCGGCTGAACTCGACATCCGCTTTCAGACCGCTATCGCTGATGATCTTCCCGGGTTCCTCGTGAACCCCACCGGCGGCCTCGAGGAGGCTGACGCCGTCGCGGATGAGCTGGCAGCGGTTCGCGGTGGCGAACGGTCCGAGGAGGGCGGAGCCGACGAGGCAGCCGCCGGCATCGAGCTGCCCACCTACGGCCAGGCGCCGGACTTCGTCGCCACCCAGGAGTGGTTCAACACCGACGGTGAGGAGCTTTCGATCCCCGACCTGACGAGGGTGCAAGGCAAGGTCGTCCTGATCGACTTCTGGACCTACACCTGCATCAACTGCATCCGGACCCTGCCGTACTTGAAGGCCTGGGATGAGGAGTATCGAGCGGACGGCCTTGAGATCGTCGGCGTGCACTCGCCTGAGTTCGCATTTGAGAAGGACGCCGGCAACGTGGAGCGGGCGATCGCAGACAACGGCATCCGCTACCCGGTCGTCCAGGACAACGAGCTCGGCACCTTCAGCGCATTTGGCAACCAGTACTGGCCCGCCAAGTACCTGATCGACGCCAGCGGCCAGGTTCGCTATGTCCACTTCGGCGAGGGCTCATACGAGGAGACGGAGTTGGCGATTCGCTCGCTGCTGGCTGAAGCCGGGGATTCGGATCTGGGTGCTGAGGTGGATGCCCAGGCCGAGACCGTTGATCCTGCCCTGGCGTCGCCGGAGACGTATCTTGGGTCGCTGCGGGCCGCGGGTTGGGTCGAGCCACTGCGAAACGGCGAGCGCCGCTACCGCTCGCCGGGCGCATCGGGTCTGGCGACAAACGATTTTGCGCTCGACGGAACCTGGGCCATCGACGGCGAATCTGCGACCGCAAGGTCGTCGGACGCGGCGATCGACCTCGCCTTTCAGGCGCGCAGGGTTTTCCTGGTGCTCGGCGCCGAGGGCGGTCCCAGCGACGTCCGAGTCGCGCTTGACGGCAAGCCGATTCGGGCAGCGTTCGCCGGGGAGGATGTCGCCGGCGGTTCGGTGCGCGTCACCGGCCAACGTCTCTATCGCCTGGTTGACCTGCCGCGCGCGGGGCGTCACACGCTGACGCTCAAGGTCGCCCCCGGCGTCGCGGGCTATGCGTTCACGTTTGGCTAGCCGCGCTTGCGCGCGCTGACGATCAGGTTGTAGAAGAGTGAGGCGGGGAGCCGGGGTTCGAGCAAGCGGACATCCAGCTTTTGGAGCGCGATGTAGCTGCGGTAGGCAAACAGCTTCCACCCGTCAGGGACCTGCTCTGGCTGCGCCGATGCCTCGAGCGATCGCAGCCACCAGCCGTAGACGTTCGCCAGCAGTTCCTCGCCCCTGACGTTGACGTCCTGGAGGCCGGCGTCGCGCATGAAGCGCGCGAGATCGCCGGGCGCGAACGCATGTACATCGACCTCACCCTCAAGCGAGTGGTCGTCGTCGGCGTGGGAGCATTCTTCGCCCGCATGGAATCCATTGCGCGCGTCGGCGCCCATCAGGCGCCTCCAAGCGGGTGCGGTCCATGCCCCCACGTGTTTGGGCACCATCGCCATACGATCGCCGTAGCGGGACGGCTCGCCGCAAAACACGAGTGCGCCGCCCGGGCGGAGGACCCGGTTGAACTCATAAAAGGCCTGACCAAGGTCGGGTATGTGGTGGAGAACGGCGTGGCCCAGCACCAGGTCAAAGCTTGCGTCGGCAAAGGGAAGCTGCTCCGCATCGGCTTGCCGTGTGCTGACCCGCTGCGCGAATCCGAGCGAATCGGCCGTTTGCTGCAGGCTGCCGAGCATGCCCGTCGAGATGTCTGTTGCCACGAGTCGGTCAATCGCACCCTCCTGCATCAGGTTGAGCGCGAAATAGCCCGTGCCGGCGCCAATCTCAAGTGCGTCCCCGAAAGGCGTCGCAGGGAACTCTCCGAGCGCCTTGACCAGCTTCAGCCGAGTCTGCGAGCGGCCGATTTCGCCGAAATCGATGCCCCACTTCGCGTCGTACTCGTGGGCGGCAGCGTCGTGGTAGCGCTCGTTGACGTCTCGGATGTGGTCCGGGGTGGCGGTTGGCGAGGCGGGCATGAGGGCGAAAACTGTACCCATCGCTACCGTCTTGCGCCTCAGCCTGTGGCCTTCGTACAGCGAAATCAGCCCGACCATGTGCCGCCGCTCGAGCTGACCGGCGAGCGCACCCTGCCTGACCTCCCAGAGGAGAATTACTGGTACCGGCGCCACCTTGCGGTGTACGAGTGGATCGCCGACCGCGTGGCGGGCCTTGATGTTGCCGACCTCGCCTGCGGAGAGGGCTACGGCTCGGCCGCGCTCGCCCGAGCCGCTGCGAGCGTGGTCGGCGTTGACGCCAATCCGGAGGCCCACGAGCACGCGAGGCTCCGCTACGCCGGGGCGAACCTGGGCTTTCAGCGGGCGCTGGTCGAGGATTTCACGGGTCCGTGTGACGCGATCGTGTTTTTGCAGACGATTGAGCACATCCACGATCCGGGGAAGCTGCTTGGTTCGATCGCCGCCGCGGCCCCGACTGCCTATATCTCGACGCCGAATCGGCTGACCCTGGCGCCAGAAGGGGCTGAGAAGTCGGACAACCCATGGCACCTGCGCGAGTACACGGCGAGCGAGTTCAGAGACCTACTAGAGCCGCACTTCGCCGGCGTCGAGATCCTGGGCCTCTTCCACGCGCGGAAGTTGCGGATCCATCAGATCGCGCTCGATCTGGGCTGGGATCGCATCCACAAGGGCCTGAGAATCTCGAAGCCGTTCTACGACCGATTCACGCCGGCGATCTCCGCAGCGGACTTCGCGCTTCGCAATGCTGCTGAGTCCGACCTCGACAAGGCGCTCGACTTCGTCGCCGTCTGCGGTCGCTAGATGCCCGTCGGCCGGCTGGCGCTCGTACTGCACTCGCATATGCCCTACGTCGAGGGGTTCGGGACATACCCCTTTGGCGAAGAGTGGCTCTTCGACGCGGTGCTCCGTTCATACGCCCCCGTTCTCGAGGTCGCCGACCGGCTGACGATGACGGTGACACCGGTGCTTGCCGATCAGCTTGAGGCCGCCGCCGTCGGCGATCGCCTCGCCGCCTTTGGGCGTGAATTCCGGCTGGGTTCGGCATTGGCCGACGCGCATGAGCAGGACGGCGCGTTTGAAGCGCCGTGCCAGGCTGAGGCGGAGCGCTACCGGCGCGGCCTTGATCGTCTGGCGGCGGCAGGTAACGAGCCGCTTCGCCTGTTTCAGGAGGCGCACGCCGAAGGACGGGTTGCGCTCATGTGCTCAGCGGCCACGCACGCCGTCCTGCCGCTGCTGGCGACGGACGCAGGACGGAGCCTGCAGATCGACGCGGGCTTGCGCTCGCATAGCCGGCGCTTCGGCGAGCCCGACGGGATCTGGTTGCCTGAGTGCGCGTACGAGCCGGGGCTGGAGTGGCTACTTGCCGAGCACGGCTTGGACTTCTTCGTCACCGACCAAAGCGCCCATGAGGCGCCGGATGCCGCGCTGACCCCGATCGCGACCGAGGCCGGTCCCGTGGCATTCCCGATTGACTGGGAAGCTGTCCAGTGGCTGTGGTCGCTCGACGGCTATCCGTCAGATCCGGCCCACACCGACTTCCACCGGGAATCGCTTCGGGGCGCCAGGGTGTGGTCAATCGGCGGCGATATCCGCGACCCGCAGGCGGGCGCGTCGCGGGCCCGTGAACAGGCTCGCGAGTTCCTGGATCGGGTGGCCGGGCGGTTGAAGGCGAGCGCCTCCGGGGACCCGCTGATGGTGTTTGCCATCGATACCGAGTTGCTGGGCCATTGGTGGTGGGAGGGTCCCGATTGGCTTGGCGAGGTGGTCTCCGCCGCCGAGGCTGCGGGCGTTGAGCTGGTGACGCTGCCGCAGGCATTCGAGCGCTCAGAGGTACGGACCGCAGAGCTCCATCGATCAAGCTGGGGCGAGCACAAGGACCTGTCGACGTGGGACTCGCCCGCCGTTTGCGATCTTGCCTGGGGCGCACGCCGCCTGGAGTTGCGCCTGGCTGCGCGGCTCGGGCAGCGGGACCTTTCGCAGGCCGCCGCGCTTCGCGCCGCCCGGGAGCTGTTGGCGCTGCAAGCGTCGGACTGGGCGTTCCTCGACAAGCGTCGACAGGCGGGTGACTACCCGTTTCAGCGGGTCACCAACCACGCTGCGGAGCTATTGATGGCCATACACTCAATCGACCCACCGGAACCACGCCTTCGCAACCTGGCGCCAGATCTCAGCCTGGCGCCCCTCCTAGCAGCTTGAACACCATCGCCGCATGAACCGAATCCTGATCCTTTCGTGGGAATACCCGCCGCTGATTGAGGGCGGTCTCGCGCGCCACGTCCGCAAGCTCTCAGAGGCGCTTGTCGAGCTGGGCAACGAGGTCCACGTCCTAACCCGTGGTGGCGAGGAGTCATCGGCCGAGGAGGACATGGCCGGGGTGCAGATCCATCGCGTGATCGAACCGAAGCGCCCGACCGATCTTGGCGAGTTCGTTGCCTGGGTCGAGCGCATGAACGCCGACATGCTGGCGGCGGGCGTTGAGCTGGGCGATCGCTTTGACTTCGACCTAGTGCATGGGCACGACTGGCTCGTTGCGATCGCCTGCGACCACCTCGCCAACCGCTTCGACTGCCCGCTGGTGACGACGATCCACGCGACCGAACATGGGCGCCATCAGGGCTGGGTTTTGAACCACCCACAGTCCTATATCCACGGCGTCGAGCGCTGGATCACCAACCGCGCCGACCGCGTGATCGCGTGTTCGGCCTACATGCGCGAACAGATCGCTGACATCTTTGACGTTGACGAGGAGCGCGTCAACGTAATCCCCAACGGCATCGACCCGGACGACATGCCGCCCTCCGATGAAATTGAACTGGCGCGGTTGCGCTCCGAATTCGCAACACCGGACGAGAAGCTGGTTTTGCTGATCGGCCGTCTTGTGTATGAGAAGGGCTTTCAGCTCGCGCTTGAGGCGATGCCGCGGGTGATCGCGGAGGCGCCGGGAACAAGGTTCTTGGTCGCCGGCTCCGGCACCCACGAGGATGAACTGCGGCGTCAAGCCGCCGAACTGGGCCTGCTTGATCACGGCACGTTTTTGGGTTGGATCGGCGACGATGTCCTGCACACGCTCTACCGGATCGCCGACATCTGTGTGGTTCCATCGATCTACGAGCCGTTCGGGCTGGTTGCGCTTGAGGCGATGGCTTCGGGCTGTCCGTGCATCGTTGCCGACACCGGCGGTTTGCGCGAGGTGGTGCCCGATGACGCCGCGGGCCTGCGTTTCGAGGCCCGGGATCCCGAGGCGCTGGCCGAGGTTGCGGTTCGCGTCCTGACGGATGCGGCGCTTCGCGAGCGGTTGATCGCCGAGGCCCACGAGCACGTCCTGACGTTCGATTGGACCGACGTTGCGAAGCGCACCGCAGCCGTGTACGCGGAACTGGCGCCGGCACGCCGAGGCTAGTCGTGGCGGCGATCGGGCTTGAGGGGGCAAGCGTCGCGATCACCGGCGCGGCGCGTGGGATCGGGCTCCACACGGCGGCGGAGTTTCAACGCCGCGGGGCGACCGTGGTCATCGGCGACATTGACGAAGCGGCCCTTGCCGCGGCCGAGACGAGGCTTGGGGCAGGGGTCAGGGGCGTTCGCCTCGACGTCTCCGACCGTGATTCCTTCGCCGATTTCTTGGCCGCGAGCGAAGCGGTGGCCGGGCCGCTTGACGTGCTTGTCAACAACGCGGGAGTGATGCCGACCGGAAACTTCTTGGCGGAGCCCGACGAGGTGACCCAGTCGTCGCTCGGGGTAAATCTCTGGGGACCGATCTGGGGGATGAAGCTAGCCCTTCCGGGGATGGTCGAGCGCGGCCGCGGGCACGTCGTGAACGTGGCGTCGATGATGGGCAAGGTGTATCTGCCGGGCGTCGCGACCTACAGCGCTGCCAAGTACGCAGTTGTCGGTCTCTCGGCTGCGGTCCGAGACGAGCTTCACGGCAGCGGCGTCACGGTGACCACGGTCTTGCCCAGCGCGGTCGAGACCGACCTGATCACCGGGCTTACTCTGCCCGCGGCGCTGCCACGGGTCAAGCCCGGGGACGTGGCCGAGGCAATCGTCTCGAGTTGTCGCAAGCGCCAGGCCGAGGTGTCGGTGCCGGGCTGGCTGGCGCACGTGGCCGGCGCAGCCGAGTTGGCGCCCGCGCGCGTGACCGGGATCGTCCGTCGCCTGGCGAAGCACGACAGGGCGCTGGACGCCGACCAGGCCGAGCGGGCGGACTACGAGGCTCGCGCGCGGAGACCAGGCGCGTAGCGCGTCGAACCTGCTCAAGCGCCAACGAGCCTGCTGCTTTCGGACGCTCGCAGTCCTACTGCCACCAGTCGATGCCCGCGCGGCGAAACTCCCGCAGCGCCTGGCGATAGCGGCGATTTACCCACCGTGCGTCGGTTGGCGCGAGGCGCTGACGCCAGGCCCCGACGTGTGCGCGCTCGGCCGAGATCTCGCGGTCGAAATATTCGCGCATCGATGACGGATCGTCGATCTCGAGGAACTCGACCATCCGGTTGAACTGCCGGTCTCGATCCAACGAGGTGAGCTGATCGAGGTCGGTGGTCAGCACGGTGCCGGCGGGAGCGGCCTTGATACCGGCAGCCGACGCCAGTATGCGCCGCTGCCAATGCCCGAACGCCTCATCGCGATCGTCCGTCTGGTCGCGCTTCAAGAGAATCGATGCGGTCACGGCCCGTCCGTCGCGCACCATGTGCAGGACTTTGGCGCCTGGGAAGAGCCGCCGCAATACCGGCGCCGCGCGAACGTTGTAGCCGCTGAGGTCAACCCATGCCGGGTTTCCCTTGCGCTCAGCCGTGGGGTCGATCAGAGCCTTCATCAGCGTCCGACCGGCGCGCCATCGGTCCGCCTCAAAGGTGCTGCGGAACTCAGCGACAGCGCGCTCGAGTTGGTCGCGCGAGGCGATCACGCATAGGCCGCGCTCGCCGAGGATCCCGCGGCTCCACCAGCGACCCAGAACGCGGTCGCAAAACGAATCAATATCGGTCTTGTCCTCCAGCAGGTCGGCGAGGCCGTTGTTGGCGCAGTGAAATCGCGCCTCGACGCCGACGGTGCCGTAGCGCTCGTGCGCCGCGAGGAGCGCGCCGATGATGTGAGTGCCGCTGCGGGCGCTTCCGCCGATGAAGATCGGCTGCGGAAATTCGGCGGCGGACGTCAACCGGCCGCCAGGGTTACGTTGCCACCGCTGCCAAGGAGCCAGGCTCGGGAGCGGTCGCGCCTAGGCATGGTTTCGCAGCGTCCGAGGGTCCGCTGGATCCGGAGCCACGGGATCGGGCCACGTCATCGTTTCCGGCGCGTCGCGCATGCGGATCACCTTGGCCGGCGACCCGGCGATGATCGCGTTGGCCGGAACGTGTCGGGTGACGACCGCGCTTGTTCCGACCACGGCGTTGTCGCCGACCGCAACCCCGCGCAAGAAACAGGCGCCGTAGCCGACCCAGACGTTGGAGCCGATCACGACGTCCCGCTTGTAGATCCCCTGCTTTCGGATCGGGCGTTCGACCTCGACGATGCCGTGGTCGAAGTCGATGAACATCGCACGGTCGGCGATCACGCACTCCCGTCCGATGCGAACGTTTTGGAACGCGGAGATCGTGCATTCCTGGCCGATCACGGTCTTGGCGCCAATCTCGACCTCGCCCTCGTGGCAACGGATCTTCGTCCGGTCGCCGATCCAGACAAAGGGGCCGAAGGTGAGTTTGCCGGTGCGGCCAACCTCGAGTTCAAGGCCTTTGCCGAAAAAGACCGGACCGTTGGTCTGCCAGCGCCGACCCGCGTGGGTCAGGTAGCGCCGCCACAGGTAGCGCCACCAAAGACGCGCGTAGCGCCGGTTGAGCATTCCGTTGCTGCGGGCGAAGGCGATGAATTGAAGCGGTCGCGGCACGGGGCGGGACTGTAATCGGGCGCCGGGCCAAGACGCCGCGTGCCAACGGAAGCGAACCCGTCCTCTCCCTAGACTTCCGGCGATGCCCGAAGCCCCAGCCAAGCCGACCGGGACGCTGGCCGAGCGGATCGTCGCCGGCGATCGCCGCGCGCTTGCTCGCGCGATCAGCCTGGTCGAAAATCGGGACCCGGCGGGGGATCAGCTCGTCGCGGACCTCTTTCCCAAGACCGGGCGCGCGCGGATCGTCGGGGTGACCGGTCCGCCCGGCGTCGGCAAGAGCACCCTGATCGGTGCGATCACGGCGCAATTGCGCGCGGCCGAGCGCACGGTCGGCGTCCTCTCGGTCGATCCTTCGAGTCCGTTCACACGCGGCGCGGTCCTGGGCGATCGGATCCGGCTCTCTGACCACTTCCTGGACCCAGGTGTCTTCATTCGTTCGATGGCGGCGCGGGGAGCGTTGGGTGGAATGGCGGAGGCGGCGCTACAGGCAGCGCTCCTGATGGACGCAGCCGGCAAGGACGAGATCTTGCTGGAGACGGTGGGAGTTGGACAGGGCGAGATCGACGTTGTCGATCACGCTGACACTGTTGTGCTCGCCCTGATGCCGGGTTCCGGGGATTCTGTCCAGGCGCTGAAGGCCGGGGTCATGGAGATTCCGGACGTGATCGTCGTCAACAAGGCCGACCATCCCCTGGCCGACACAATGATCCGTGAGGTCCGGGCGGTGCTGGGGATGGGCCCGCAGCGGGCATGGCGGGTGCCGGTCGTGCGCACCGAGGCGACGACGTCGGCCGGGGTGCCCGAGCTGGTCGAGACGATCGCGAAGCATCGCGCGCACATCGAGGAAGAGGGCACGCTCGCCGAGCGCCGCGCGCGCAACCTGCGTGCCGAGGTCCTGGGGATCGCCGCTGCCCGGATGCGCCGCGACCTCGAGGCGCGTGTCGATGCCGATCCGCAGTGGTCCGGGCTGCTCGATGAGGTCGTCCGCCGGCAGACGGATCCGGCGAGCGCGGCACGCAAGCTGCTAGAAACATCCGGCGATGAGTGACGAGAAAAAGACTGACGACGTGGACGCTGAGCCCGCCGTGGCCGACGACGCGGCTACCGAGGAAGTTGAACTGACCGCCGCTGACCTGGCCGGGTGGGCCGGGTTCAAGCTCGACGAGATGGGCGGTGCCAGCGTCGGCAAGATCGAAGGCGTCTACGTGGATGAGAGCAATGGCCGGCCGGAGTGGCTGCTCGCTCGAATGGGCCGGTTCGGCGCACATTGCCTCGTACCCGCCCGCGACGCGGTTGCTGCCAGCGGCCACGTCTGGGTGCCGTACACCCGCGATCAGATTCGCAGGGCCCCCAAGATTGACGCCAATGCGGCGGTCGATCGCGATCGCGAGATCGAGATGTTGACCCACTACGGCGTCGGCACGGCGGATACGGGCCGCGGCGCCGAATTGGCGAAGCTGGCTGCTGGCGCGGTCACCGCACGCCCGGCCTAGCGCGCTGCCCGGACGCCTAAAGCCCGAGCTGACGGGCGATAACCATGTGCTGGACCTCGTCGGTACCCTCGCCGATCGTCAGGATCTTGGCGTCGCGGTAAAAGCGGCACACGGGGTATTCCTCGATGAAGCCGTAGCCACCGTGGATCTGCACCGCCTCCTCGCACGCACGTACGGCCAGCCTGCCGGTGATCAGTTTCGCCTGGGCCGCCGTCAGCGTGAACGACTCGCCGGCGTCCTTTTGCATTGCGGCGCGATAGGTGAGCAGGCGGGCGGCCTCGAGCTGGGCTGAGATGTCGGCGATCTTGGCCTGGATCGCCTGGAACTTGCCGATTGCCTTGCCGAATGCCTGGCGCTCCTTGGCGTAGGCGATCGCCTCGTCCAGCGCCCCCTGCGCCAGGCCCACCCCCATCGCGGCGACGCCGATTCGGCCGCCGTCCAGGATCTGCATGAACTGCTTGAAGCCGTTGCCGCGCGGACCGAGCAGGTTCGCCTCCGGCACCCGGCAGGAATCGAAGTTGAGCGGGCGGGTATCCGATGCGTTCCAGCCCATCTTCCGGTAGGGCTCGCCCGGTTCGTACCCAGGGGTTCCGTTCGGAACGATCAGGTTCGAGATCTCACGGCTCCCGTTCCCACCGCCGGTAACGGCGGTGATGGTTACGCAGCCCGAGATATCCGTGCCCGCGTTGGTAATGAACTGCTTGGCGCCGTCGATCACCCACTCGCCGTCGTTGAGGGCGGCCTTCGTGCGGGTGTTGCCGGCGTCGGAGCCCGCGTCGGGCTCGGTCAGGCCAAAAGCCGCCAAGCGGCGCCCGGCTGTTAGCTCCGGCAACCAGTCGTCCTTTTGCTCGCTCGTTCCGAACAGGTAGATCGGCATGGTCCCGAGCGACGTGTGCGCCGCAAGCGTGATCGCGACCGACGAGTCGATGCGGGCCAGTTCTTCGACCGCAAGGGCGTAGGTCAGGGTGTCTCCGCCGCCCCCGCCGTATTCCTCCGGAAACGGGATACCCATCAACCCGAGGCCCGCCAGTTCGCTGATGATCTCGTAGGGGAACGATTTGGTCCGGTCAAGTTCCTCGGCGACCGGCGCGACGCGCTGGCGGGCGAAATCGCGGACCGTCTCGCGCACCAGGCGTTGTTCGTCTGTCAAGGCGAAGTCCAAGGCGCGGTGATCTTAGTTGGCCTCTTGCCTACGATCGAGGCATGGCGATCAACCCACCTGCCGTCGATCCCGCGAAGATCGCGATCCGGCGTGCGCTGCCCGAGGTCCGGCTTGGCCGAACCCACCGCGATGGGATCGGCGCCAGCATCTTCGCACTGGTCGAGCGCGGTGTGGCGCGGCGCCCGGAAATCGCGGCCGAGTTGCGCGGCAGGGTGGTACTTCGTTTCCGCGAGCCCTACGTACCGACGCGAATCACGTTTGGCAAACGGGTGATCCGGGTGGAGGACGGCGATTTCCACCGCGCTGATCTGGTGGTGTCCGGACGGCTGCCCGACATCGTCCTGTTGACGACCGCGAGGTTGCGGATGGGCGTCCCGGACCCAATGAACGCCCGCGGAAGGGTCGCGCTGCAAAAGATCGCCGGTGGCCGCGTCCGGTTTTCTGGGGATACCCGCATCGCGCGGAGCTTGATGGAGATGATGCGAATCGAGATTCCCGACGGGCTGCCGCTTGACCGGCGGGCCAAGGGTCGTCGCTTGGCGTCGGATCCCGATGGCGACGGTCTCTGGATTGACGTCTTGACCTGAGCGCCCGCTTAGGCGGCGAGCGAGCGCGCGAGCTCGACCAGCAGGCGGACGCCAAACCCGGTCGGTCCGTTGCCCACGTACTCGCGGCCGACATCCCAGGCGGTGCCCGCGATGTCGAGGTGCGCCCACGGAGTTGAGTCAACGAACTCCTCCAGGAAGGACGCCGCGTAGATGGTTCCCGCCTTGCGCTTGGCCGACGAGTTGACGAGGTCGGTGATTGTGCCCTCCGTCAGCTTCTTGTACTCCGGGTGAAGGGGAAGCCTCCAGGCCAGCTCTCCGCTCGCCTCGGCGGCGGCCTCAACCCTCGCCGCGAGGTCGTCGTCGTTGGCGACCAGCGCCGCGTAGGTGGAGCCGAGACCGACCACCACGGCACCGGTCAGGGTCGCGATATCAACAACGCGGTCGGCGCCCTGCTCGCGCACGCACCAGGTCAGCGCGTCAGCGAGGATCAGGCGGCCTTCGGCGTCGGTGTTTGTGACCTCGACGGTCTTGCCGTTGAGCTGGGTCACGACGTCGCCCGGGCGCATGGCATCGCCCGACGGCATGTTCTCGGTCGCCGGGATCGTGGCGACCACGTCGAGCGCGATGTCCAGTTCAGAAATCGCGGCGATGGTTTCAAGGACGGCGGCGCCGCCGGACATGTCCATCTTCATCTCGTGCATGCCAGCCGACGGTTTGATGGAGATGCCACCGCTGTCGAACGTGACTGCCTTGCCGACGAGCCCAAGGACGTCGCCGCCGCCGCGACCCTCGTAGCGGAGGGTGATGAGCTTTGGCTCGCGCGTCGCGCCGGAGGCCACGGCAGCGAGCCCGCCCAGGCCACGCTCTTCGATCTCATGCCGCTCCAGAACCCGGACGGTGATGCGCGGATCGCCTGAGGCCAACTCCACCGCGCGCTCGGCGAGGGCGGCGGGGGTGAGATCGTTTGCCGGCATGCTCTGCAGGGTTCGGGCGCGGTTTGCGGCCAGCGCGGTAACCAGCGCCCGGTTGGCCGTCGCGTTGGCGTCGGCATCCGGCTTGCCAACGGCGAGGGTCAGGCTGGCGAGGGCGGGGGCGGGGTCGTCGTCGGCGTCGGCGGATCGGTAGCGGTCAAATCGAAACGTGCTCATCACGAGCCCCTCGACGACGGCCGCGATGGCCGTATCGGGCGCGAGCGATGCAACTGGGGTTAGGTCCCACGCGATGCGCTCGGCCGCAAATCGGCGCGACTGCTTTTCGACCAAGGCCGCAAGCTCGCGCAGCCGTTCCGCGTCAAGCTCGGAGGCCTTGCCGGCTCCGACCACGAGGACCCGGGTCGTTTCGTCTGGACGCAGGACCGCAAGCTTGCGAAAGGCGGCCTTTGCGTCGGCGGCGCCAGGGGCGTCAGCGATGTCGGCCGGCAGCTCTTCGCCCTCGGCCAGGGTCAGAACGTGGAGGTCGGCTTCGAGCTCCGCCAGGGTGGAATCAGTGAGGTCGACCTGCACTGCGCGCGAGTCTAACTACGATTGGGAGCAGTCCACTTCCACACGAAATCGCTTCGAAAGGCTTCCACCAATGTCGCAGACCGTGATCCTCGGAACCGCCCGCACCCCGTTCGGCAAGATGGGCGGCGCTTTGGCGTCGAAGCGCGCCCATGAGTTGGGCGGCCACGTCATCAGCGCGGCGCTTGAGCGCTCTGGCGTTGACGGCGAGCAGGTCGAGCAGGTTGCGTTCGGCCAGGTGTTGCAGGCCGGCCAGGGCCAGATCCCGTCCCGGCAGGCCCAGATCGAGGGCGGCATCCCCAAGGAGGTGCCCTCGGAGACGATCAACAAGGTGTGCGCTTCAGGCATGCGGTCAGTCGGCCTGATCGATCAGGCGATCCGTGCCGGCGATACGGCGATCGGCGTTGGCGGCGGCATGGAGTCGATGTCGAACGCCCCCTACCTGTTGCCGGGCGCCCGCTTCGGGTTCCGGATGGGCGACGTCACCGCGATCGACGCGATGACCCACGACGGTCTGACCAATCCGTTCACGGGCAAGCAGATGATCAACGAGGCAAGCGAGGTCTCCAACGAGCTTGAGATCACCCGCGCGGACATGGATCGCCTTGCGGCCCGCTCCCACCAACTTGCTGCAAAGGCCACCGACGAGGGCCGCCTGGCCGACGAGATCGCCGGCATCACGGTCAAGTCACGCAAGTCCGAAAGCGTTGTTGAGGCCGATGAGGCGATTCGCCCCGACACGACCCAGGAGTCGCTTGCCGGGCTGCGGGCGATCGGCGACGACGACGCCACCCATACGGCCGGCAACGCCCCTGGCGTCAACGACGGCGCCGCTGCCGTGGTTTTGGCATCGGACGAGTGGGCGCAGGCAAACGGCAAGGAGCCGCTGGCCCGGATCGTGGGCTACGGGATGATCGGCGACGACTTCGCCTACCTGGCAAAGACACCGGCCAAGGCCGCGCTGCAGGCGCTTGAGCGTCTCGGCAAGTCGCCGGATGATGTTGACCTCTGGGAGATCAACGAGGCCTTTGCTTCCGTCGCTCTCAACTCGATGCGCATGCTTGGCATCGACGAGGAGAACGTGAACGTCAACGGGGGTGCGATCGCTCTCGGGCACCCGATCGGAGCATCCGGCGGCCGGATCATCGGCGCTCTCGTCCACGAGCTGCGGCGGCGCGGCGGCGGCCTCGGTTGCGCGGCGATCTGCTCGGGCGGCGGGCAAGGCGACGCGATCCTGATCGAGGTTTGAGCTCGGAGCCGCCAAAGGCGGCGGCGTTCTTTGACCTCGACCGGACCCTGATGGCGGGGTCCTCGGGGATGGCTTGGGTGCGCTCATCGTTTGACGCGGGCCTCATCTCCCGATCGCAAATGCTTCGTTGGGCCCGCGACGGCCTGGTCTTTCGCCTGCGCGGCTCGACCGACGAGACGACGAAGCAGGCAATGGATCAGATCTCCCAGGTCCTGACCGGTACGTCGGCCCGGGACCTGGAGCGGCTGGCGCCGAGCGTGCTCGCAGGAGTACTGCCGCGGATCTACCCCCAGATGCTGGACGAGGTCCACTCCCACCAGGACTCTGGCAGGCCGACCTTCATCGTCAGCGCCGCCGGCGACGGCCTCGTCCGCCAGGTTGCGAGCGTCCTCGGCATGGAGGGCGGGGTCGGCACGAGCTATGAGGTCGATGCCGACGGGCTGTTCACTGGTCGCCTTGACGGGCCGTTCATGTACGGGGAGGGCAAGCTCAAGGGGATGCGCGGGTTCGCCGAGGACCACGGCATCGAACTGGGGGACTCCTGGGCCTACTCCGATTCGGCCTCCGACCTGCCGATGCTGCGCGCGGTCGGCCACGCCGTCGTCGTCAATCCCGACGCCGACCTGCTCGCGGTAGCAAAGGACGAGGGCTGGCGGGTCATGCGCTTTGAGCGCCTCGGACGGCGCTTGGCGATCGCCGGCGCGACGCTGACCGCGCTTGCGGTCGGCGGAACCGCGGCGGCCATCGGCCACCACCGAACAACCCCGCACCCCCGAGTCCGTCATCGACGGAGATAGGTACCGCCGATAGCGAACTCGGCGGTGCGGGGGGTGGTGGTCTCAGGGGCGCGGTGTGTGTGTGGGTGCGGTGTGGGCTGGCTGGTGCTTTTCGGTTGGCTCGTCTACGCTCAGGGTGGATGAGCGAGTCAGTCACTCAACGCACGATCCGCGTCGTTGTTGCCAAGCCGGGGCTTGACGGTCACGACCGGGGCGCCAAGATCATCGCCCGCGCGCTTCGGGACGCGGGGATGGAGGTCATCTACACGGGGTTGCACCAGACTCCCGAGCAGATCGTCGCCACCGTGGTCCAGGAGGATGCCGACGCCGTAGGCCTTTCGATCCTCTCGGGAGCCCACATGACCCTCGTGCCCAAGATCGTCAAACAGCTGGCCGATCAGGGGATCGACGACGTGGTCATCACGGTCGGCGGCACGATTCCGGCCGAGGACGTAGGGGAGCTGAAGAAGCTCGGCGTGGCCGAGGTCTTCACCCCGGGCGCGTCCACTGACGAGATCGTGGATTTCGTTCGGGGCGCTGTTGCCGAGCGCGCCCCGGCGTAGTTCCTAGCGCTCGAACGCCCCGATGTCCGGCTTTGCGTCGCGCTTGACACTGCGTTGATCGCGCTTGGGCGCTGACGCCTTCTTGGCCTTGCCGATAGCCGGGCTTCCACTCTTGAGCGCGATCGTCTTCGTCGGGCCGCCATTCTTTCGCAGCGCCCCGATCTTCGGGTTCTTGCCGATGATGTCCTTGGGTTCGTTGGCAGGTCCGAATCCGTCGCATCCGGTGCCGCTGGGGGCCTTCGACGAGATCAGGTTGTTTCAGCGGAAGTCGGCATGCAACGGCGCGATCGCACTGCCACACCGCGCCGGGTGATCACATACGTTCATCGGATCGCCCATGCGGGCGCCGTGACCAGACGGGACCGAAGCTGTGCGCGAATCAAGACAAACAATCGTCATCGGCCTGTGCGCGGCCGTTGCAGCCAGCCTTGCACTGGCCGCCCCGGCGAGCGCAGCAAAAGACGCAAAGGACGTCGCCGGGCCGCTCGATATCTCAAGTGCATCGGTCAAGCAGAGCGGGCCGCGCGTGAAGATCCGGATCGGGTCGTTCGGTCAGTGGTCCCCGTCCGCGCTCAACGCGACGCCCGACCTCCAGGCCGATCCGTCTGGCTCCGCATACCTGTGCTGGGAGACCCGACAGGGCGAGCGCCGGCGCCGGTTTTGCTTTGGCGCCGGACAGAACCGACCGCGTCTGATCAGCGCTCGCCTGGGGCAGCACGGAAACGTCGTCGCATACGAGAACGTGCGAGCGTGCAATCGATCGGCCGAATGGTCGGGCCATCGTGGCCAACGTCAGGGTCGATCGCTCCGATCTGAAGGTCGGTGGCCTGCGCTGGCAGGTCCGCAGCAACTGGATCGAGGGCGAGTGCGCGGCGCCTGCGGTGCCAGGGTCGAAGCGGTCTCGGCAACGCCGGGACGACCCGCTGCCTGAGCCCGTGCCGGATTGCCGGGACTCCGCGCCGAACCACCGCCTGGTCCACGATCGCATCAAGCGACCCCGAATCGTCGGCTGCACTCGCGGCCGGAAGATGGTTTACACGAACGGATCGCGCAATCGCAAGCGAATTGCACTCACCTTCGATGACGGGCCGGGCCCGTACACAAGTCAGATCCTCTCGACCCTGCGGGCCTACCAAGTCGAGGCAACGTTCTTCGTGCTTGGCCAAGAGATTCCGGGCCGCGAGCACGTCCTGCGGTCGATGCGCAAGCAGGGTCACGAACTCGGCAACCACTCAAGCCATCACAGCCAGTATCCGTCGGGGGCCGATATCGCGGAGACCAGCCGCCGGATCCGCTCGGCGACCGGCTTCACCCCTTGCCAGTACCGCCCGCCCTACGGCGCGATCAGCCACTCAACCCAGGCGGCGTTCGATATGCGGAATGAGCTCGATCC
The DNA here is from genome assembly GCA_963701205.1 of uncultured bacterium. Lineage (GTDB taxonomy): Bacteria > Actinomycetota > Thermoleophilia > Solirubrobacterales > 70-9 > JALZKA01. Next base: position 1,551,032 of record OY969575.1, read on the forward strand.
TTTGGGATATCGATACCAACGACTGGCAGCAGCCAGGTTCGGGGGCGATCCACCAGCGCGCCGTCGCGGCACGCAGCGGCTCAATCGTGTTGATGCACGACGCCGGCGGCAACCGCAGTCAGACGGTGGCGGCACTGCCGGGGATCATTCACACTCTGAAGCAGCGCGGATATCGGCTGGTGACCGTCTCACGGCTGCTCGGCAACCGCCCGGTCTGGAAGCCCTGAGCAGGAGCTAGCGCTCAAAGTGGTCCACTCGAAATCCGAACAAGTGTTCCTACCAAGGGGTAGGTTGATTGACCCGTCAATCGCTTCCTGGGTCAGTAACATGCCCGCCGCGCCTCACCAATCCTGCCCAGGCGCGCCATTCCCAAGGAGGCACTGACTTGAAGATCTGTTGTCTTGTCAAGGAAGTTCCAGACGCTGCGGTCCAGAAAAGGATCGACTCGAACACAAAGCGACTGGACCGTTCCGGTGAGAAGAATCTAAATCCCTTTGATACCCACGGCATCGAGGCCGCCATGCAGATCCGCGAGGGCGGCGTTGCCGAGGTGGATGAGATCGTCGCGGTGACGATGGGTCCCGACAGCGCCGTGCGTGCGCTGCACAAGGCCGTTGCGCTGGGAGCCGACCGCTCGGTTCACCTGAGCGACTCCGCCCTTGAGGGTTCTGACGTTTGCGCCACCGGCTACGCGCTGGCCAAGCTGCTCGAGTCCGAGCAGCCCGACCTGGTCCTTTTGGGCCAGCAGTCCGACGATGGCGAGTGCTACACGATCGGCGCCGTGGTGGCAGACCACCTGAAGATGCCTTCGCTTACGCAGGTGATCAAGATGGACGTCTCCGAGGGTTCGCTGCAGTGTCAGCGCCAGGCGGAGTACGGCTACGACACTGTGGACGTCGCCCTGCCGGCCGTGATCAGCGTCGGTGACGCGATCAACGAGCCCCGGTACCCGTCGCTGAAGGCGATCATGGGGGCGAAGAAGAAGCCGCTTGAGACCAAGGCCACCGGCGACGTCGGCATCGAGGCCGACAAGGTCGGCGAGGCCGGCTCGCAAACCCAGGTACTCGGCATCAACCCGCCGCCAGCCAAACAGGCAGGCGAGATCATCGAGGACGAGGACACGAACGAGACGGTCGAAAAGATTGTCGCGTGGCTAGAGGAAAGGAAACTGATCTGATGAGCGCCCTGCGCGAAACGAATATTTCCCGCCTGGAAAGGCAAGTGATCTGATGAGCGGGATTCTGGTTTACGCACTTCACTCAGACGAGGGCGTTTTCAACAACAACTCGCTTGGAGCCATATCCGAGGCCGCGAAGCTGGCATCGGAGATCGGCGGCGAGGCTGCCGCGATGGTCGTCGGCGATATCGACGACGCCGCCTGTGCGGCGCTCGGCAAGCACGGCGCCGCCAAGGTCTACAGGGCCAAGTCCGTGCCCGAAGGACTTGCGCAGCCGATCGTGGACGCGATGGCGAAGGTCATCACGGACAACGGCTACACCTACGCGCTGTTCGGCGGTGGCCTGCTCGGCTTCGAGATCGGCGCGGGCCTCACGGCTCGCCTAGGCGCCGGTGTGACCATGGAGGTCACCGCGGTCAAGGCCGACGGCGGCAAGCTGATCGCGGAACGCCCAGTCCTGCAGGACTCGGCGATCGTCGATGTCGGCTACGTCTCTGAACCCGGGATCATCATCGGTCGCCTGAACGCCTTCGACATTGCGGAGAGCGGCTCCGGGGACGCCGAGGTCGTTGACGTTGACGTCGAGCTCTCCGAGTGGTCCACCAAGGCCACGATGGTGAGTCGCGGCGAGACCGGCGACGAGGGTGGCGTCAACATCGAGGACGCTGACATCCTGGTCGGCGCTGGTCGCGGCTTCGGCGATGCTGAGAATCTCTCGACCGCCCAAGGCCTGGCCGACGCGTTGGGTGGTGCGGTCGCTTCGACTCGTGCGATCGTCGATGCGGGCTGGACGCCGTACGCCACGCAGATCGGGCAGACCGGTAAGACGGTCGCGCCGAAGCTGTATCTGGCCGCCGGCATTTCCGGCGCCATTCAGCACAAGGTGGGCATGATGAACTCCGAGAACATCGTCGCGATCAACAAGGACCAAAACGCGCCGATCTTCGAGTTCTGCGACCTCGGCATCGTCGGCGATCTCAACAAGATCATGCCGAAGCTGACCGAAGCCATCAAGGCCAAGAAGGGCTAAACGAAGCCATGGGTGTAGCCCCGAGCTCCTACCCGCCGCCGTTTGACGCGGGCAATCACGTCGGGCCGCCGACCGACGCCCCGGAGGAGCGGCTCGAGGCGGGAATCGTGATCGTGGGCGGTGGTCCCGCGGGCCTCGCCTGCGCGAACCGCGTGATGCAGCTGCTCGCCGACGAGCCCGAGCTGACCGAGCAGCTGGGCGAGATCCCGGTTGCCGTTATCGAGAAGGGCAAGGTGTGCGGCGCGCACAACCTGAGCGGCGCCAACATGCGCCCCTCGGCGATGGAGGAGCTGTTCCCAGACCTCGACCCGACCGATTGGCCCGTCTACCAGAAGGTCGAGAAGGACGCGGTCTATTTGCTGACCAAGCGGCACGCGATTCCGTTGAAGCCGCCGCCACCCAACTTTCGCAACCACGGCAATTACGTCACCTCCGTTTCACGCCTGAGCCGGTTCCTCGCCGAGCAGGCGGAGGAGGCCGGCGCCTACATCCTGACTGAGACGGTGGCTGACAAGTTGCTTGTCGAGGACCGGATCGTTCGCGGCGTGCGCTCCGGAGACAAGGGGCGCGACCGCCAGGGCGAGCCACTCGCGAACTTCGAGCCCGGTTCCGACCTGATGGCGAAGGCAACGGTGCTTGCCGAGGGAACCCTGGGTCACCTGACCAACTCCGCCATTGAGTACTACGACCTCGCCGGCGACGCCCAGCGCTGGGAGATCGGCGTCAAGGAGATTTGGGAGGTTCCGAAGCCGCTCGACCGGGTGATTCACACGATGAACTGGCCGATGCGCAAGGCCCCGCGGCACAACGAGTTCGGCGGATCGTTCATCTACCCGATGGGCGAGGACAAGCTCTGCATCGGGATCGTCGCCGGCCTCGATACGACCGACGCCACCTTCTCCTGCCACGACCTGCTCCAGCAGTTCAAGACCCACCCGTTCATCCGCGACCTACTCGAGGGCGGCAAGCGAGTGGGGTGGGGCGCGAAGACGATCCCGTCCGGCGGCTATTGGTCGATGCCCCGCAAGCTTGCGGTGCCGGGCATGGTGATGTGTGGCGACAACGTCTCGATGGTGAACATCCCGTACCTGAAGGGGATCCACTACGCGATGCACGCCGGCATGTATGCCGCCGAGGCGATCGTTGACAGCCTCAAGGCCGATCCGGACTCGGTCAACTTTGCGGCCTACGAGGAGAAGGTCCGCAGCTCCGACATCGAGAAGGACCTCTACCGCTCGCGCAACGTCCGCCAGCACGGGGACAAGGGGTTTGTGGCCTTTGGGGCCATCGCCAACGCCTGGCTTCTGTCCGGCGGGGCCCTGCCGCCTGGCCACAAGACGTCCGAGCCCGATGCCGAGGTCGAGTTGACGATCGGCAACGCAGCCGACTCCTATCCGGAGCCCGACAACAAGTTGACCTTTTCGAAGCTCGATTCGGTCTTCCTTTCCGGCAACGCAACCCGCGACGATGCTCCCAACCACGTCAAGATCCAAAGTCATGTGCCACGGGAGGTCGCCCAGGCCTGGGTCTCGATGTGCCCCGCGCAGGTCTACGAGATTCCCGAAGATCAACTTGCGTCGAACGAGCCCAACGTTGACATCAACGTGACGGCCTCCAATTGCGTGCAGTGCGGCGCGATCACGGCCAAGGGCGGTCGCCTGACGATGCCCGAGGGCGGCGACGGCCCGCTCTACCAGGAGACCTAGCGCAGCGGCGTTCACGGCGCGAACTCTTCACGCTGCGCTGCAACTCCCGTCGCAAACGCAGGAAAAAAAGGGGTGTGGGCGGAATCAAAGTGTGTTACGGTGGCCCGCGTTAGGGAGTTCTGAACAAGCGCGGTTTCCGGGGGGAAACAATTTGCGCACTAAAACGGAGGTAATGGTTCAGATGGGTTCGGGGTCCTCGCGGCGTCTGCGGATTGTGTTGTTCTCGTTGGTTGCCGGCGCCTCGTTCGCCGTCCTTCCCTCGCTTGCAGCGGCATCGACCGTCCAGGTTTCCGCCGGGACCCTTACCTATTCGGCTGCCGCTGGTGAGGCGAACACCCTCACGGTCAGCGACGACGGAGCCTTCTACACGGTGGCCGACGCTGCCGGGGTGACGATCACGCCTGGCGCGGGTTGCATGGGCGGCGGCGCCCCCGGCGTTGCCGCGACCTGTGATGAACCGATCACCGGATACGACATCGACCTCGGCGACGTGGGCGACACGGCCGCCCTGGCACTGAACGTGCTCGTCCCCGGCACGCTGACCGGCGGCGACGGCAACGACACCTTGACCGGCGGCGCCGGTCCCGACGCGATCAGCGGCGACGCGGGTGACGACACCCTGAACGGCGGCAAGGACAACGACACCCTTGACGGCGGCGCTGGCACGGACACGCTTAACGGCAACGACGGCGACGACACGCTGGCCGGTGGCCCCGACGACGACACGATGAACGGCAACGCGGGCACCGACACGGTCACCTACGCGGCGGCGGGCGGTCCCCTGGACGTTTCGATCGACGGCGCTGCCAACGACGGCGAGTTCGGCGAGGGCGACAACGTCGGCGCGACGGTCGAGAACGTGATCGGTGGTCCCAACGACGACTTGATTGAGGGCAACAACGGCCCCAACGAGCTGACCGGCGGTCTCGGCAACGACACCCTCGACGGGTCGGGCGGCGACGACACTCTGAACGGCGACGAGGGAACCGACACCCTCCTGGGCGGCGCCGGCACCGATGAGCTGAACGGCGGCATCGATGACGACACGCTGACCGGCGGTGCAGGCCCCGACGTCTTCAACGGCGACGACGGCATTGACCTTGCCGATTACTCGGCGGAGAGCGCCGACCTCGACGTCTCGCTTAACGGCGCTGCAAACGACGGCGCCACGGGTGAAGGCGACAACGTCGGCTCAACCGTTGAGAACGTGACCACCGGCAGCGGCGACGACGTGATCAGCGGCGACGCCGAGGCCAACGTCCTGACGGGCGACGGTGGCGACGACACGATTTCTGGCAACGCCGGCACCGACACGCTGAACGGCGACGACGGTGCCGACACCCTTGACGGCGGTGACGACGAGGACGCCGTCAACGGCGGCCTCGACGACGACACCCTTTTGGGCGGCGCTGCGAGCGACACGCTGAACGGCGACGAGGGCAATGACTCCCTCGACGGCGGCGACGGCGAGGACACGCTCAACGGCGGCCTCGACGACGACACGCTCGTTGGCGGGCTCGATGCCGATGAATTCAACGGGGACGATGGCGTGGATCTGGCCGATTACTCGGCGAGCATCGACCCGTTGACGATCACCCTTGACGCCCTCGCCAACGACGGCGTGATCGCCGAGGGCGACAACGTCATGACGACGGTCGAGAATGTGACCGGCGGTTCCGGCAGCGACAGCATCACCGGCGACGGCGGCGACAACGTGCTCATCGGCGGCGCCGGTGACGACGAGCTGAATGGCGGCGAGGGCAACGACACCCTGCTGGGTGAAGCCGGCGAGGACACGCTTGACGGCGGCCTTGACGACGACGCCTTGGTCGGCGGCGGTGCCGCTGACACCCTGATCGGGGATGAGGGCACCGACACCTTGGTCGGCAACGCCGGCAAGGACACGGCTGACTACTCGGCCCGAACTAAGAACCTCCGCCTCTCGCTTGACGGTGCCGCCAACGATGGCGCCTTCGGCGAAGCGGACAACATCGCCACGAACGTGGAGAACGCGACCGGCGGTTCCGGCGCGGACCTGGTTCGCGGCAGTGCCAAGAGGAACATCCTGCTGGGCGGCAAGGGCGAGGACCGCGTCTATGGTCGCGGCGGCAAGGACCTGGTTGACGGTGGTCGGGCGGCCGATGTTGTGGCCGGCGGCACCAATGACGACGAGGTTCGCGGCCGCGCCGGCAACGACATCATGCGCGGCGGCCCCGGCAACGACTTCATGCGGGGCGATAACGGCAACGACCGCATGGGTGGCGGCTTCGGCAATGACAAGATGAAGGGCCTCAACAACCGCGACCGGATGAACGGTGGCAGGGGCAACGACAACATCCGCGGCGGCCGCGGCATGGACCGGCTGCGCTCGGTTGACGCTGAGGCGTTCGACATCGTCCAGTGCGGCAGGCCGAAGAACGACAAGGCGTTTGTCGAGGAAATCGACAAGGTGACTGCCTGCGAAACCGTGAAGGTGAAGGGAGCCTGACAATGCCGCGTTTCTTTTCGATCAGGTTCCTGCTGCCCGCAATCGGGGCGCTTGCCGCACTCGCGGTCGTTCCGTCGATCGCGTCGGCGAGCACCGCCAGTGTCCAGGGCACCACCCTGCGCTACGACGCGTCGCCGGGTGAGACCAACAACGTCACAATCAGCGAGGCGGGCGGCACGTACACGATCACGGACACGGGTGCGACGGGTGGAGTGATCTCCGTCGGCGGCGGGTGTATCGACATACCGCTAGGCGGACCCGTTGACTGCTCCGGTGCCATCACCGACTACCAGATCGATCTGGACGACCAAGACGACACCCTTGTTATTGACTCCTCGGTGACGATTCCCGGCACCGCTAACGGCGGCGACGGCAACGACATCCTTACGGGCGGGAATGGCGACGACGAGCTCGTCGGCGGCGACGGCGCCGACACCCTTAACGGCGGTATCGGCAACGACACACTTGATGGCGGTTCTGGCAGCGACGGCGGCTCCGGCGGTGACGGCAACGACACGATCATCGGCGGGACCGGCAACGACACCTTCGACGGTGGCCCGGGTGCAGACACCCTTGACGGCGGCGCCGGCGTGGACACGCTTACCGGCGGCACCGGCGACGACGCCATCTCCGGCGGCAGCGGCAACGACACCCTGAACGGCGGCGACAACGACGACGTTCTGAACGGCGACGCGGGCAACGACACGCTAAACGGCGACGCGGGCAACGACAGCCTGAACGGTGGCGACGGCAACGACAACCTCAATGGCTTGGCGGGCAACGACAACATGGTTGGTGGCGCGGGCGACGACGTCTTCAACGGCGGTACGGAAACCGACACGGCCGACTACTCCGCCCGGCTCGACAACTTGACGATCACGATCGGTGTGGGCGCCAACGACGGCGGCGTTGGCGAGGCCGACGACGTCCAGATCTCGACGGAAAACGTGATCGGCGGCGCCGGTAACGACAGCATTACCGGCAGCACAGCCGCGAACGTCCTCTCGGGCGGCAACGGCAACGACACGCTCAATGGTGGTGACGGCGCTGACACCCTGAACGGCGATGCCGGCAACGACACGCTCGACGGCGGCGCCGGCGACGACACCGAAAACGGTGGCACGGGCGACGACCTGTTCGTCACCGGTGCGGCCAGCAACGGCGCCGACACCCTGAACGGCCAGGGCGGCACCGACACCGCCGACTACTCGCTGCGCACGAACGCCGTCTCAATCGACGTCACCATCGTGGGCGGCGACGGTGAGGCTGCCGAGAACGACAACATCGACGGCTCGATCGAGAACCTGATCGGTGGCTCGGCCGCCGACACGTTCGTGGGCGGCAACGTTGACAACGTCCTGACCGGCAACGGCGGCAATGACGTCCTGACCGGCGGCGGCGGCAACGACACCCTGAACGGCAACGCCGGCCTCGACACGCTGAACGGCGGCGACGGCAACGACACGCTGAACGGCGGCACCGACAACGACACCTTGAACGGCGACGGCGGCACCGACTTGCTGAACGGCGGCGAAGGCGACGACCTGTTGGCCCCGGGCGAAGGTCAAAGCGACGTCGTCAACGGCGACGAAGGCACTGACACGGCGACCTACGCTGGCCGCCTCGACAACCTTGTGATCTCGCTTGACGGCGCTCCCAACGACGGCGCCCCGTTCGAAGGCGACAACATCCGCGGCACGGTTGAGAACGTGATCGGCGGCTCCGGTGCCGATCAGATCTCCGGCGACGCCGGCCCGAACGTCCTGACGGGAGGCCCGGGCAACGACACGATCTCCGGCCTTGGCGGCAACGACACGTTGAACGGCGGAGCCGACAACGACACGCTGATCGGCGGCGCCGGCGCGGACGTCTTCAACGGCGACGCCGGCACGGACACGGCCGACTACTCGGGCCGGACCGAGAACCTTGATATCTCGCTTGACGGTGCGGCACTCGACGGCGCCCCAGGCGAAGGCGACAACGTTGCGGCGAGCACGGAGAACGTGATCGGCGGCTCCGGGCACGACGTGATTACGGGCGACACCCAGGTGAACGTCCTGACCGGCGGCCCCGGCAACGACACGATTTCCGGTGGCGCCAACGACGACACCCTGAACGGCAACGACGGCACCGACACCCTGAACGGCGACGCGGGCACCGACACCCTGAACGGCGACGCGGGCAACGACACCCTCGACGGCGGCATCGGCAACGACACCGAAAACGGTGGCACGGGCGACGACCTGTTCGTCACCGGTGCGGTCAGCAACGGCTCCGACACCCTGAACGGCCAGGGCGGCATCGACACCGCCGACTACTCGCTGCGCACGGCTGCGGTGACGATTGATGTCAACGCCCCTAACGGCGACGGCGAGGCTGGCGAAGACGACAACGTTGACGTTTCGGTTGAGAACCTGATCGGCGGCTCGGCGGCCGACAACCTGACCGGTGGAGCGGTGGACAACGTCCTGACCGGCAACGGCGGCAATGACGTCCTGACCGGCGGCGGCGGCAACGACACCCTGAACGGCAACGCCGGCCTCGACACGCTGAACGGCGGCGACGGCAACGACACGCTGAACGGCGGCACCGACAACGACACCTTGAACGGCGACGGCGGAACCGACCTGCTGAACGGCGGCGAGGGCGACGACCTGCTGGCCCCGGGCGAGGGCGAAAGCGACGTCGTCAATGGCGATCTGGGAACCGACACGGCGACCTACGCTGGCCGCCTCGACAACCTTGTGATCTCGCTTGACGGCGCTCCCAACGACGGCGCCCCGTTCGAAGGCGACAACATCCGCGGCACGGTTGAGAACGTGATCGGCGGCTCCGGTGCCGATCAGATCTCCGGCGACGCCGGCCCGAACGTCCTGACGGGAGGCCCGGGCAACGACACGATCTCCGGCCTTGGCGGCAACGACACGTTGAACGGCGGAGCCGACAACGACACGCTGATCGGCGGCGCCGGCGATGACATCTTCAACGGCGACGCCGGCACGGACACGGCCGACTACTCAGGCCGGCCCGAGAACCTCGAGATCTCGCTCGACAACACGGCAAACGACGGCGATCCCTTGGTGGGCGAAGCCGACAACGTCACCAGCACCGTCGAAAATGTGATCGGCGGCAACAACGACGACCTGATTTCAGGCGACACCGGCCCCAACGTCCTGAGCGGCGGCCCCGGCAACGACGTGATCACCGGAGGCGACGGCATGGACACGCTCAACGGCGATGACGGTGACGACACGCTTGACGGCGAGGCCGGCAACGACACGCTAAACGGCGGCGACGGCAACGACACGCTGCTCAGCACCGGGCCCGGTGCTGACGGCTCGGACGTCTTCAACGGCGACCTCGGAGTGGATACCGCGGACTACACGGCCCGCACCGACGACGTCACGATCACGCTTGACGGCAACGCCAACGATGGATTCCCGGGCGAGGGCGACAACGTGACCGCCACGGTCGAGAACGTCTCCACCGGCTCAGGTGACGACACGATCACCGGGGACGACAACGTGAACGTGCTCGACGGCGGCCCAGGCGACGACCTGATCTCCGGCCGCGGCGGCAACGACGTTCTGAATGGCGGTGACGGCCTGGACAGGCTGCTCGGCGGCAACGGCGACGACGTTCTGAACGGCGGCAATGACGACGACGTCCTTGACGGCGGCCTAGGTGCCGACGTCTTCAACGGCGACGCCGGCATCGACCTTGCCGACTACTCAGCCCGCAACGAAGACTTGACCCTGTCGCTCGACGGCAGCGCCAACGACGGTGCGAACTCGGGTGGTGAGGGCGACGACCTTACGTCAACCATCGAGAACATCCTTGGCGGCAACGGCAACGATGTCATCACCGGGGACGACCAGGTCAATGTCCTGACCGGCGGCGCTGGCGACGACGAGATCGGCGGCGGCGGCGGCAACGACACCATCAACGGCGGCATCGGCAACGACACCGTCGGCGGCGGCGCCGGCGACGACGAGATCAACGGTGGTAGCGGTGACGACACCCTGCTCGCAGGCCCCGGTGAGACCGGCGGCGATCTCTACAACGGCGACGGCGGCATTGACACGGTGGACTACTCACTGCGCAATACGTCCGTGGACGTGAGTCTCAATGGTGCAGCCGATGACGGCGTGCCCGGCGAGGGTGACAATGTCACCGCGACGGTCGAGAACGTGCTCGGCGGGTCGGATGACGACGAGATCACGGGCAGCAACTCGAACAACGAGCTGATCGGCGGCGCCGGCGACGACGTCATCGAAGGCCTCGGCGGCGACGACGTCATCATCGGCGGCGGCGGCAACGACTCGCTCGGCGGCGGCGACGGCGACGACACCCTCGACGGCGGCCTCGGCGATGACAACCTGGTGGGCGGCCTGGGTGCCGACGACATCAACGGTGGCGCCGGCTTCGATACCGCCGATTATTCCGCGCGCACTGAGGACTTGGAGATCAGCCTCGACGGCGCCGCCAACGACGGCGCTGCAGGCGAAGGCGACAACGTTCGCTCAACCGTTGAGTCGGTCATCGGCGGCAGCGGTGACGACGAGATCGAGGGCGCCGGTGGCAACGAAACCCTGATCGGCGGCCCAGGCGACGACATCATCCGAGGCCTCGCCGGCGACGATCTGATCGAAGGGGGGGACGGCAACGACGACCTCCACGGTGGCACTGGGAACGACTCCCTGATCGGTGGCATCGGCGACGACAACCTCAACGGCGGCCTCGGAGCCGACGTCATCGACGGTGGCGATGGGGTTGACACGGTTGACTACAGCGATCGCACGGAGGATCTGGAGATCTCGCTCGACGGTGCCGCCAACGACGGCGCCCCCGGAGAAGGCGACGATGTCAGCGTCACGGTTGAGAATGCAACCGGCGGCAGCGGCGATGACCTGATCACGGGTGACGGCGGCGCAAACAATCTGCAGGGCGGCGCCGGCAACGACACCATCGACGGCGGCGCCGGCAACGATGTTCTCGGCGGCAGTGCCGGTAAGGACACGATCGAGGGTGGCACGGGTAACGACGCGCTCAATGGTGGCGCCGGCCGGGATCACCTCTCGGGCGGTGACGGCAACGACACGCTTGAGGGTGGTACCAAGCGCGATCATCTGCTTGGCGGCGCCGGCAACGACGAGCTCTTCGGTGACGAAGGCAACGACCGCCTCAATGGTGGCCTCGGCGCCGACGTGATCGACGGCGGTTCCGGAGTCGACAAGGCCGATTACTCGGATCGCACAGCCGACCTGCGGATCCGCCTAGACGGTGCTGCCAACGACGGCGCACTGGGCGAGGGCGACGACGTGACCGCCACGGTGGAGAATGTCGTCGGCGGATCCGGTAGCGACCTGATCTTCGGTGACCTTCAGGACAACCTCCTGAAGGGCGGCGACGGCGACGACACCATTAAGGGTGCCGGCGGCAACGATCGACTGGTTGGCGGCCGCGACCAGGACATCCTGCGCGGCAATGCGGGGCACGACAAGATCAACGGCAACGCTGCCAACGACCGTCTGCACGGTGGGCGTGGCAAGGATCGCTTCAACGCCGGTCCCGGCGACGACGTGATCCGCGCCAAGGACCACCTGCGCGACTTCGTCAACGGTGGCCCCGGCGACGGCGACAAGGCGTTCGCTGACAAGAAGGACCGCGTCGTCCGCGTCGAAAAAGAGATCAACTAGGCGTAGGCTGTACCTTCCCGCGGTGGCCGCGGGAGCTCCCGACACAACTCGAATCGAGCTGCGCGACGGCAGCGCCGTGCTGATCGCTCCGCTGGCCCCCAGCGACAGGGAGCGCTACCTGACCGGCCTTGGGCGCGCGGGGCCGGAGGCGCTCTACAAACGGTTCATGACGCCGGTCCCGCGCCTGACCGAGGCGCAGCTTCGTTACCTGCTGGAGATCGACCACCGCGACCATGAGGCGCTGCTGGTCGTCGATGAAGCCGGGGGTGAGGCGGTGGCGGTGGGCCGGTTCGTTCGACTCTCGCCCAGCGGAGCGGTGGCCGAAGTCGCCGTATTGGTGATCGACTCCTGGCAAGGCCGCGGCCTGGGCAAGGCACTTTGCCTCCTGCTGGCCGAACGCGCCGCCGCAATGGGCATCGAGCGCTTCGAGGCCACGGTGCTGCTTTCCAACAAGCCAATGCTGGCCCTGCTTGCCGTGATCGGGCGGCCCGAGGAGACGGGTAGGGACGGGTCCGCGGTGGTGATGGAGGTGGCCCTGCCGATCGTGGGCAGGGCCACCTCAAGCTCCTAGCTCACCCGCCGACGAAGGTGATCGTCTGCGACTTGTCGCGCGAACAGCCCAGGCCCGTGCCCGGGCCGGGCTCGCTGGCGTCGTAATTGCGGACCTTGGCGTAGAACTTGGCACCCAGCGGCGGATTGCCGGGGTAGCTGACGCGCCAGTAGCCGTGAGCGTTCGCTTTGTCCTTGCCAATTTTCTGGTCGGGCCCCGACTTTTTGCGAAACAAAAAGACCTTGCGGCCCTTCACGCATTCGGGAAAGTCGGACTTGACCTTGCCGTGATAGAGCGGCAGGGTCGGGCGAATCGTGACCTTGGTCTGGGCGACCACGCGGGCCATGCCCGTTCCCGTGACCGCAGCCGTTGTAATCACCGTTGCCAACAAGGCGACGATTACAAGTCGAGCGCGACCGCTGCCGCCTCCTGAAACTACCTGCATGCCAGTGCCTCCCCCGTTGCTGTTTCGCGACCGATGTCGCGCGTCGCGGCATCCTAGAGGTTCGCAGCGAACGGATCGCCTGACCGCGAGATTCGGCCGCTAGACTGAAGCTCAATGAAGGCCGCAATCCACCCCGAATACACGCTGGCTCACATTCACTGTTCGTGTGGCAACAGCTTCTATACCCGCGCGACGAAAGCGGACCTTCACGTCGAGATCTGCTCAGAGTGCCATCCGTTCTACACCGGCAAGCAGAAGCTGGTGGACACGGGCGGGCGCGTCGAGCGCTTCCGGCGTCGCGCCGCCAAGAGCTCTTCCAAATAGGCGAATCAGGGCCCGCGGGGCGACCTCGCGCCGGAGCGCCGGAGCGTCGGAGCTCGGTGCGACCATCGTGACGGACCCGTCAAACTCTGGGCCGTGACCAGGCGATGATCGAGAAGCTCGTTGAACAGATCGAGAACCGGTTCGCGGAGCTCGAGTCACAGATGGCCGATCAGAGCGTGATCGCCGATCAAAGCCGCTACGCAGAGGCTGGGCGCGAGTACCGACGGCTGGGCGCCGCCAAGGAGCTCGCCGCCGAATGGCGGACGCTTCGCGACGACCTCGAGGGCGCCCAGGAGCTTTTGGCCTCCGATGGCGAGGACGAAGAGCTTCGGGCAGTCGTTGCCGAGGCCCCGAAGCGCATCGAGGAGATCGAGGAGCGGATTCGGCTCGCGATGGTCGAGTCGGATCCCCACGACGACAAGAACGTGATCGTGGAGATTCGGGCAGGCGCTGGCGGCGACGAGGCGGCGCTGTTTGCCGGCGATCTCTACAAGATGCTCACGCGGTATGCGGCCGAGCGCGGTTTCGCCACCGAAGACCTCTCGCTCTCGGTAGCGGACATGGGCGGGTTCAAGGATGCGACCTTTGCCGTCAAGGGCGACGCGGCCTACAGCGTCTTCAAGTTCGAGGGTGGGACGCACAGGGTGCAGCGGGTTCCAAAGACCGAGTCGCAGGGCCGGATCCACACGTCAACTGCCACGGTCGCTGTCTTGCCGGAAGCTGAGGAGGTCGAGGTGCAGATCGATACCTCAGATCTCCAAATCGATGTCTATCGATCCTCCGGGCCGGGGGGGCAGTCGGTCAACACGACCGACTCGGCGGTGCGGATAACCCACAAGCCGAGCGGCATCGTTGTCTCGATGCAAGACGAAAAGTCGCAGCTTCAAAACCGCGACAAGGCAATGCGCGTCTTGCGCGCCCGTCTATTCGAGCGCAAGATGGCCGAGCAGCAGGCCGAGATTGCCGCCGATCGGCGCTCCCAGGTGGGTACCGGCGAGCGCTCGGAGAAGATTCGCACCTACAACTATCCGCAGGGTCGGGTTACGGACCACCGGGTCAAGCTCACCGCCCATAATCTGGATGAGGTTCTTGCCGGCGACCTGTCCGAGTTCACGGACGCGCTTGTGGCCGAGGAAAAGCGCGCCCGCCTCGCTGCTCAGGCCGAAGGGTAAGTGGCCGCAAGTCCCGTCGGCGAGGCGCTGAGCGCCGCGGTCGATGCCCTGACTGCGGCTGGGGTGGATTCGCCCCGGCTCGATGCTGAACTCTTGCTGGCCGAAGCGACCGGCCTGAGCCGGGCGCAGCTTGCCGCCGGGCCAGATTCCGGCATCGAGTCTGCGGCCGCACGATCCTTCGCCGAGTTCGTGCGCCGGCGCTTGCGGCGCGAGCCGGTCGCCTACATCCTGGGGCGGCGTGGGTTCCGCAGGCTTGAGCTCCAGGTTGACCGCCGGGTGCTGATCCCGCGGCCTGAGACGGAGCTCCTTGTGGACTTGGCGCTCGAGTTGGAACCCGGCACCGTTCTTGACGTCGGCACCGGCTCGGGAGCCATTGCGCTGGCCGTGGCCGACGAGCTGCCTGGGGCTCGCGTCCTGGGTACGGATCTCTATGCGGATGCTCTGGATGTGGCGGAGCGGAACGCCATTCACCTCGGCCTGGCTGACCGGGTGAGCTTTGAACCCGGGTCCCTGCCGGCTTCGGGCAGCTTCGACTTGCTGCTCGCCAACCTGCCGTACGTCAGCGCGCCGGATTGGCGTGGGCTGGAGCCAGACCTGCGCGATTTCGAGCCGCGTGGGGCGCTCACGCCGGGGGAGACCGGCCTTGAGGCAATCGAGGCGATGCTCGGCGAACTTGCCCTGCGTGACGAAATCACGGCGGCGACTATCGGACTTGAGGTGGGCGAGGGCCAAGCCCGTACCGTCGCGGAACTGGTGCGCAGGGCCGGCTACGAGGCCGTCGAGGTGCGCCCAGACCTTGCCGGCATCGAGCGCGTGGTTGTGGGTGGACCGCGCCAATGAATTCGGTGATCTCAATCGAGCGCGACGGCGCCGAGGCCGCCGCCCGGAGGCTGGAGGACACCGTCACCGGCGGCGGCGTTGCCGTCTTTCCGGCGGACGGTCTCTACGGATTGGCCTGCGATCCGCTGCGGCCCGACGCGATCGCCCGTATCCACGCGATGAAAGGCCGTGACGATGGCAAGCCCTCCGCGGTCCTCTTTTTCTCGCCGCTGATCCTGCGCGAACTTCTCGGCAGTCTTTCGGAATCCACGCGCAGCGCGCTGGTCGCGCTTTTGCCCGGTCCGGTGACGGTGGTGGTTGACAACCCCGACCGGCGCTACCCGTTGGCCTGCGGCGGCGCTCCCGAGCGACTCGGCATCCGCTTGATCACGTCGCCCCTTGCATCCGTCGCAACCCCCCTGTTTCAGACCTCCGCGAATCTGACCGAAATGCCGGCGCCCGCTTCGGTCGGGGATGTGCCGCCATCGATCCGCGCCGCTGCCGATCTGGTCATTGACGGTGGGATGCTGAGCGGGATGCCCTCCACGGTGGTCGATATCGCGTCGATCGCGGATGGTCGCTGGAGCATTCTGCGCCAAGGCGGGATGCCCGAGGCGACGGTCGCGGAGCGGCTCGGGCAGGCCAAGGGCTAGGGCGCTACTGCGGCTTGGCTGCGGCTGCCATGGCATCTTCAAGCGTGAAGAACAGGTGCACGCTGCGCATCATGCCTTCCTCCAGCGCGATCAGCATGAACGCGCTCTGCGTGACCGCCAGGCCGCTCGACTGCCCCCGCGCCTTCAGCGTGAACGCGACCACGACCCGGCCGTCGCCCACATCGTGGATCTCGACCGGCGCCACCTCGACGTCGTCCATCACCTCATAGAAGGACTCCCACCAAAGACGCATCCCTTCGGGTCCGCGGTAGACCTGCGGCTCCGCCGCCATCCCGGGCAGCGTTTCCATGGTGAAGTCAGGATGGACCCGCTCGATCATGGACTCGTAGCCCGCGTCGGGGAGCTCGGCGAAAACCCGGCGAACCAATTCGACATCCGATGCTGCCATTGACCAAAACCTATCCTGCGTCCCCGCTATCTTCGCCCCTGTGCGCATTGCCGTTGGTTCCGATCACGCGGGTTTCGAGCTCAAGGAGTTGGTGCGCCCGATGCTTGAGGGGGGCGGCCACGAGGTGGTGGACGTCGGCACCGCATCGGAGGACTCGACCGATTACCCACTGCACGCGGCCGACGCGGCGCGAATGGTCGCGTCTGGCGAGGCCGACCGGGCGGTCATCGTCTGCGGTTCCGGCGTCGGCGTCTCGATCGTCGCGAACAAGGTTGACGGCGTCCGGGCGGTCAACGCCCACGACCCGGAGGAGGCTGAGATGAGCCGCCGACACAACGACGCGAACGTCCTGGCGCTGGCCGGCCGGCGACTTTCAGCGGCGGAGGCGGGGCCGATCGTCGAGCGCTTCCTCGAGACCGAGTTCGAGGGAGGGCGCCACGGGCGTCGCGTCGATCAGATCGGCGCCGTCGAGCGCGGCGAAGACCTCTGACCGCGCTGATCCGACAGCTGTTGCTGTCAACACGCACGCGTCAGGCCGCGACTGCAGCCGTCATCGGCGTGCTCGCTTGGGCCGGGATCACGCTGCCGGGCGGCGACGCGCCACAGGTGAGCGCACCGACGCCAGCGGACCAGGCGGAGTTTGCGCCCGATGAATCCGCCGGGGAGCATTCATCGGTTGACGTTGGAACCGTCGATCGAGTTCCGGCCGAAGAGCGCGCGGAGGTCGCCCGGGTTCTCGGCCAGATCGACGCCGGCGAGCGGCTGCCGTACGAGCAGGATGGCGCCACGTTCGAAAATCGCGAGGGGCGCTTGCCTGACCAATCGCCTGGCTATTACCGCGAGTACACCGTTCCGACGCCGGGATCACCCGACCGGGGAGCCCGGCGCCTGGTGATCGGCGCGGCCGGCGAGACCTACTACACGCGCGATCACTACGGCAGCTTCGAGCGCATCGATCCGGCGGACTTTCGATGACGCTGGCTGCTGAGACGCTGGCGACTCCGGGCTGGAGTTGCGTTCACTTCACCGCTGCGGCGCCCGCGCTCGAGGATTTGATCACCCTGCGGCTGTTTTCCGGTTCGATCGACGCAACCACGATCAAGGCCGATGACGATCTGCTGGACGCGATTGCGACCGCGCTGCGCTTCCCGGATTACTTCGGCGGCAATTGGGACGCATTCGACGAGTGCCTGCGCGATATGTCCTGGGCTCCGGCCGCCGGCTACGTCTTGACCGTGAAGGGCGCGGAGGAACTTTGGCGCCGCGACCCGCGCCTGCCCGCGCGATTGATTCGCTCGTGGCTTGAGTGTGCAAGGGCCTGGGCCGTCAAGGACGTCGCATTGCAGCTCGTCTTCGAGTGGTGAGCGGCCCCTAGCGGGATTTCGCGGCGATCCCGGTCATCGCCCGCACGAACAGGTCACGGGCCTCCGCAAGCTCGTCGCTCTCGCCGCGTTCGATCCGTTCAAGCATGAGACCCTCGATGCCCGCGATCAGGAGAATCGAAAAGGACGGGATCGCCGACGCAGGCAGGGGGTTCGCCGTGGCAATCAACAGCTCGTGCAGGACCTCGCGAAAGCCTCGCTTGACCTCCTGCATGACGTCGCGGATCTCGGGATCGACGACGGAGACTGCGTTCAGGTCGAAATAGGCCCGCGGCAAGCGCTCGTCGCGATCGACGATCCCCCAGATCCCGGCGAGCGCGCCGTCCACGATCTCCTCGATCGTCCCCGTCCCGTCGAGCCCGAGCCGGATCTGACTCGTGATCGAGTCGCCCAGCTCCCGCGCGGCGGCGACGACCAGGTCGGCCTTGGCGCCGAAGTGATAGCCGATCAGCGCCTTGCTTTCGCCTGCAGCCACGGCGACCTTTGCCAGCGTCAATCCGGCGTAGCCGTCGTCCTTCAGTACCTCCAGGCAGCCGTCGATGATGCGCTCACGCGCTCCTGACGACGGTCGGCCCGGCCCTGCCTTGCGAGTGGCGGACGCGGTGCTCAAGCGGCCAGCATCGCGGGATCAAGGCCCATGGCGGCGAGCTTCTTGGCGAGCGCCTTCATCGCGTACTCGAAGATCTCCGCTGAGCTGTAGAACGGGGTCTCGAAGTTGTACGGATCCTCGACCCACGGCGGGACAAAGACGAGTGAGGCGACGGGCAACGCTTCCTTCAAGGTCTCTTCGATGATCCGCGCGTTGGCCGGGTCCTCCTTGATCTGGTCGGCAAGGAACTTGACTCCGAAGCCGACATGGCGCGACTCGTCGCGGTTGACCGCGGTAAAGCCGGCGGTAAAGCCCGGCAGCCATTCGCGTTCGCGGAGGCTGCGGATGATGAAGCGGGCGCCCGTCAGGGCAAGCGTGCCCTCGATCACGATCATGTAGACGGTGATGCCACGGATCAGCGCTTCGATGTCCGTCGGATCCTTGCGGCAGCGCTCGGCGCAGTCGTGCAGGATCTCGTCGAAGAGCGTCTTCCAATCCGCGTTGACGTGGGAGCGCTGCGTATCGAGCATCTCGCCGATGCTGTTTGCGCTGAACCCGAGCACTTCCTTGTAGAAGCGGTTGAAGAAGACCATGTGTTTGGCTTCGTCGGAGATCTGGGTGGTCAGGAAATGCCTGGGCCTCGTGGCTGGGGGCGGCCATCGCGAACGGCAGCAGCTCGACTGTGACGCGTTCCTCGCCAAGGAAGAACTCGGAGAAGCCGAACATTAAGAAGCGGCGCTCCTCCTCGGTCATCATGTCGGGGTCGTTCCACTGGCGGGCGTCCTCGGTGAAGTCGAAATCCTCCGTTGACCACTGCTGCCGCTGCCAGCGCATGAAGAGCTTTTCGTAGGAGGGGGCGGCCTCGATGATCCGGTCGAGTCCTGACATCACCTTGTCGATATCGCCGTCGAGCAGCACCTGGAGGGCTTCGTCCTCCGTCTTCAGCTCGGGTTGCGATGACGCGCCGTTTTCGCTCACGCTTCCTCCTTGGGGTCGGTTCGGCGCAATTACTATCCGATCGGCCAGGAAATGTCAAGCCATCCACAAATAGGATTTCTACATCCCCGACTCGCGACCCCTCGCAAAGCTAGATCCGATCCACGTTGACGGCGGTGTCGCGTCCGCACGTATCTGGCTCGGCGAGGACGTACGGCAGGTGACGTACCGCTGCGACTCCGTTGGGCTCGACGATCGCATCGATGGTCTATTCGCCGCAGCGTTGCCGATCGCCATGCGGCGGGCCTCGGCGCTCGAGCTGGGGGCACCGTGCTCGCCAGCGATGCTATCGGCTGCCCCCCGGGTGCAAGCGATCCTCTCGAACTGGGACCAACGCCTCAAGGAGGTACGCATCCGCGCCAAGTCGCGGCAGGGTCCGACTGGAGTCGCGGGATCGGAAACGGCCGCGTTTTTTACCGGCGGGGTTGACAGTTTTTACACGGTGCTAAGGCGGCGCTCCGAGATTGACGCCTTGATCTACGTCCATGGCTTCGACATCGCGCTCGATGAGCTTCGCAAGCGGGAGCTCGTCTCTCACTCCCTGCGGGCGGTCGCCGAGCGGTTGGCCCTGCCGCTTGTCGAGGTTGCAACGGATCTGCGTGCGCTCTCGAACCGGACTTGCAATTGGGAACGGATCTACACCAGCGCGGCGCTGGCAAGCGTCGGGCATCTGCTGGCCGGGCGGTTTAACCGATTCTTGATTCCAGCCACTCATTCCTACCTTGACCTGCATCCAACCGGGACCCATCCGATCCTGGATCCATTGTGGTCGAGCGAGCACGTGGTGTTCGAACACGTGGACGCGGTTAGCCGGGTCGACAAGCTGCGGGTGATCGCTAAGTCAGATCTGGCGATGTCTTCGTTGCGCGTGTGCTTCCAGCCAGGTGAGAGCGGCCTCAATTGCGGGAAGTGCCCGAAGTGTCTGCGGACCATGACCGGGCTTCGGGTCGTCGGCGGTCTGCAACGCTGCGGCACGCTTCCAGACCGGCTTCCGCTTCCGTTGGTCGGAACCGGTCCGGTTCGCAGTCGTCGCGCGCTGACGTATGTGCATGAGAATCTGCGGGCCGCCGAGGCCGCGGGCGATGATCCGGCGTTGATCTTCGCGCTACGGCGGCTTGTGCGCCGCGGAATTCGTACGGAGGCTCGGTCCGAACGTCGTCGAGTCCCTGGTGATCTGTTCCGGGCGCTCAGGGCCCGGGTCAGTCGGCGTCGCTAGTCAGCCCGTCAACCAGTCGCAGCGAAGCCTGAATCGTGCTGCGTATCTCTTGCAGGTAGACAGCCGCGTTCGGCTGGGTCGTCGTCTGCGCCCATTCCGCCGGGTGCGCGATGACGTCAACCTCGACGCCATGGTCGAGGCCGAGCACCCGCGCCGCGTCGAGGTACTGAAACGGTCGGCAGGTTGGCGATGTGACCAGCGAGATCGGGCCACCGAGCAGCCCACCGAGAAAGGTAAGCGTGTCGGCGGTAGTCGCCCGGCGCTGGCCATCAGACGATGGGGCCTGGACAACGTGCACCGCGCTCTTGCCGCCACGGCAATTGTGCTTGTGCCATGTCATCCAACGCCACGATCCGGGGCCGCCAACCGGCGGCGGAGCGCCTCCCGTGGCGCCGATATCACGGTCAGGTTGCGCCGGATCGATTCCGAAAAGTCTGGTTCCTGCGCCGAGCATAAGGTCGAGTTCAAAGCGGGCGCCCGGCGCATACGTAATCACTTCAGGATGCCTGTGCTCGCTTGGACCTAGCGCGCGCCAACCCGTGAGCAGGACGATGTGCGCTGGTGCTGCTCGCCCCTGCGCGAGATCGGCCGCGATCGCCTGACGCATCGCGCGAACTCGATTCCAAGGCGCCTTACGGGCGCCGCCCAGAGAGACCATGACCCGGTTTCCGCCACGGGGTAGCCGCCCATGGGAGCGAAGCCCGAGTTCGCTGGCCCGCCGCAGAATCGCGGCTGTCAGTTGCGGATCGAGCCCGGTTTCCGGGCGTCCGGGGTCGGGACGCTCGCAGTCCGATCGAAAATCCCAGGCCGTCCCATTCGCCCGCCAGTCTGCGATCTGCGCGAAAGCGCGGATGGATCTTAGAATCTCGACTCGACCGGTTGCGTCGAAGGTGGTGTCTAGCCCGAAATCGCCCTGTGGGGGCCAGCGAAGCGAGCCCAGCGGCCTATTGGGCGCGGGGCGACCCGGGACATTGCGAACGAGCCACTCGACCTGGGGGGAGTACAGCCAGTCGCGCATGCCGAGTAGAAGATCGTCAACCTGCCCCGGGAGAAATCGCCGATCAAAGAAGTGTCGACCATTGACGTCCTGAGTGATCGCATCCGGGGTCGCGGGCAGCGCCGGCGCGCTGTTCGACGCCGGGCTCATTGCCTTGGCGGTGGGGCGTACAAGTCAATGATCATAGAGTTCGGGCCGAGTGAGGATCGCTGTGGGAATCGACGCTGGAGGCTCGAGCACTCGGGCCGTAGCGGCGCGGGGTGACGCGATCGTCTTCGCGCGGTCGGCAGGGGCGGGAAATCCGATGAGCGTTCCCGCGGACGTAATCGTGGCTAACTACCTGGAAGCGCTCGCTTCCTGTCCGCATCCAAGCGCCGTCGTTGCCTGCGTTGCCGGGATCGGCGTAGGCCCCGGCCTCGAGCTGATCGAGCGAGTCCTCAACGCCCGCTTCGCGGGTAGCCGGGTCAAAGTGCTGCCGGACTATGAGGCGGCGTGGGCCCTGGCGCCCGATGCGACTGATGTGGTTGTCATCGCAGGGACTGGCTCGGTCATTACCAGCCGGGACCGTCATGGGTATCGGGTAAGCGGAGGGCGCGGCCTGCGCGACGGTGATCCCGGCTCCGCTGTGAAGCTTGGGCGCTTGCTTCTCGAGGAGAGGAGATTCCCGGTCGCCGCGGACTCTCAGCGTGGCCCTGCCCGGTTCGCGGGCGTTCTGACCGCGGCGGCGGAGGAGGGGGCGAGTTGGGCCTGCCGAATCGTTGACCGGGAGATGCAGGCGCTGGCGCTTCAGCTCAAGCAGCACGTTCGCGAGAGTCGGCGCCGCACGCCCATCAGGGTCGTCATCGCGGGCGGGGTTTTCGAGAGCAACGTCGCTCGCGACGCCTTTGCCGTCTCGCTCGGGGCTTCCTTTGATCTGACGGCGTTGGCCGCCGTACCCGTCGAGGGGGCGCTCCAGCTCGCTCAAAAACTTCTGGATCGAGATGCGGCCGGAGACTGAGCGGCAAAACCCGCGCACCGCACGAATCGCCGACCTGGGAGCTCGGGCGGCGATAGAGCTGATTGATGCCGAGGAGCCGCGAACGCTAGAAGCGGTCGCCGCGGTCGCCGATCAGCTAGCGGAGGCGGCCGAGCGAGTGGCGGACGCGACCGTCGTTGGGTCGCGCATCGTGTTTCTGGGCGCCGGCACAAGCGGCAGGGTCGTCGCCGGCGAGGCGTCTGAGATGAGGCCGACGTTTGGTGTTGACCCCAAGCAGTTCAGCGCGTATGTCGCTGGGGCCGGGTTGCGCGCGTCGATCACCAACTCTGAGGATGACGATCAGGCGGTGCCTGAGAAGCTCGCCGAGTTGGCCCTTGGGCCTGAGGACGTTGTTATCGGAGTTGCCGCCAGCGGGACGACGCGATTTGTGACTGCCGGGATTGAGGCGGCAAAGGCGCGCCGCTCGTGGACGTGCGGGATCGCCAACAATCCAGGCACGCCATTGCTTGAGTTGGCCGATCTTGGCATCTGCTTGCGCACCGGTCCAGAGGTCGTCACGGGTTCGACAAGGATGCAGGCGGCAACCGCTCAGAAGCTTGCTCTGAACCGGATCACGACGGCGGCGATGATTGTTGCGGGGAGGGTCGTCGCCAATCAGATGGTCGATATGCAGGTTTCGGTCAGCAAGCTGCGCCGCCGCGCGGTCTGGATTGTTGCCGACCTCGCTGACGTCGCCGAGGAGGAGGCTGAGCGGCGGCTTGAACAGGCTGATTGGCAGATTCGTCGCGCGATCGATGGTTGATCGCGCCCGCTCGCTGCTAGACGAGTGAGCGCGTCCGGCGGCGCGGGAACGCACGCATGAATGTAGGCAGGCTGCGGGGGGATCCGCGGAATCGCAGGCGGCGGGTCAGGATCGCTCGACGGGGGTCGATTGTGTTCTTCGAGATCCCGATCCAGTCTGCCCATGTCGTTTCCCACGTGATGTCGGCATGTGCTGCCTCGCCGGGCTCGGCGTGGGTCGAGCCGTTGGCGACGATCACGTGCCACGGATCGGCGTCAGCAAATCGCCACTGCACGGTCAGGGGAGTCCCGTTGACGGCCTCGGTGTCGGCCGAGCGGGCGATCACGTCAAAGAACAGGCGCTGAATCTCCGGCGAGACCTGCGGATCGGGGTGGGGCGCGCCCATCACTCCTGCCTCGATCAGCTTGATCTGTCGGCGCGCCACCTCGTCGGACCCGAGTTCGGGGTCGATCGGCAGGACGCCCGGCATCTCGTCCAGGGGCCAGCCGATCGCCTTCCACTTCGTGCGAACCGAACGCAGCCCGAAGGCGAAAATATCCTCGATCTCGAAGCCGTAGCAGCGCGTGTACTCGCGGTCAAACCCGGGTGGGGTGAACACCGCGAGCGAGTAGGGCAGCACGTCCAGCAACAGTTCGCGTACGGCTTCGCGGCACTCGTCGGATTCCTCGAACAGCTCGGAGAGCACCTTGACCCCAAACCCGATATGGCGCTGCTCATCGCGTGAGACATTTGCCATGCCCTCGACGAATCCGGGCAGCGTCCCGGCCTTCGCGAAGTAGTCCTCGATGAAGTGCTGCCCCGGTTGGGCGAGAGTCGCCTCCACCACCATGTGGTAGAGCGCTATCGCCTGCGCGTACTTGGGCAGGGACTGGTCGCGACGAAGCTCGTCGGCCATCTTGTCGAGTCGCCCGAAGACATTGCGGTAGCCCCAATTGAGCTGCGGCTCGGTGGCAGCCAGCGTCGCGGCGATCGAGTCCCCCGCGCCGATCACCTCCTTGAAGAAGCGGTGAAAGAAGATCGCGTGGCGCGCCTCGTCAACCTGCTGGGTCGCCAGGAAGTATTTCTGCTCCTGCGTTGGGGCGGCGTCGATGTAAGGCGAGAGGTTCTCAGCGACGGAGTCCTCGCCGTAAAAGAACATCGAGTAGATCCAGAGCCCGGAACGCTTCTGCATCTCCGTCAGTGCCGCCCAGCCCTTGCGGTCCTGGGAGAGGTCGATATCAGTGGCGCTCCAGTTGGAGTGCTCCCAGCGGGCGTAGAGGTCCTCATACGAGATCGCGTTCGCGGTTCGAATTCCGTCGTTCTGAGCGACGCTCATCGGGCTCTCCTTCGTCGGGGCTGGCGCACCGGGATACTAACTGACCAATGAGTCAGTTAGTAGGGTTGCGGTGTGGAGAGGAGCACAGGAACGACCCGCAGGCGGATGTCTGCAGCCGATCGGCGCAACTCGATCCTGGGCAGCGCGCTCGAGCTGTTTTCCGAGCGCGGCTTTGCCAACGCGTCGCTCGACGACGTGGCTGCCCACGGTGGCGTCTCCAAAGCACTGATCTACGAGCATTTCGGTTCCAAGCGCGAGCTTCAGATCGCGCTCCTTGACACCTTCATCCACGAACTGATTGAACGCGTCGTCGGCGCGATTGCCGCTGCCTCCGACCACGAATCCCGCTTGCGATCGGGGATCGAGGCCTTTTTGGAGTTCGCCGAAGAGCGCCCGGCAGCCATCCGGCTGCTGACCCGCAACATCGCCGACCCCGACGCGGGTGATGCGCTCGACCGGCTGCGCGAGGAAGCGGCCGGCGCACTCGCCCTGATGATGATCGCTGAGGCACCGCCGCCCCAGCCGGGGGACCTTGCGGTTGAGGACACCTCGGCGGTGCTCGCGCATCTGATCGCGGGCGGCGTTCAGTTCATGGCTGGTTGGTGGCTCGACAACCCCCAGGCGTTGCCCCGCGACCGGATCGTGGAGGTCACTATGGACCTGTATTGGCTCGGGATGGAGCGGCTGACGGGCGGCGAGCGCTGGAACCGCTGAAGGGCGCGCGACGCCCTAGGGCGCGAGCTTTGGGCTGACCCATTCCTCGGCCAGGCGCGCGGCAAGCAATCCGCCCAAGCCGTCGGCCGAGACGCGCTCCTGCTTGAGCGAGTCGCGCTCACGCAGGGTTACCGTCCCATCCTCAAGGGTCTGGCCGTCAACCGTGACGCCGAACGGCGTCCCAATTTCGTCGTGGCGGCGGTAGCGCTTGCCGATCGAGCCGCCCGCGTCGTATTCCGCTTGAACGACTGGGCGCAGTTGCTCGAAGATCGTTCGCGCTCGCTCCGGCATGCCCTCCTTGGACACAAGCGGCATCACGGCGACCTTGATCGGCGCCAGACGGGGGTGCAGCCGCAGGACCGTGCGCTGCTTGCCTTCGACCTCTTCGACGTCGTAGGCGTCCACCAGGAACGCGAGCGTGGCCCGATCGGCGCCGGCCGCGGGTTCGATCACGTGGGGTACGTAGCGATCGCCAGATTGCTGGTCGAAGTACTCCAGCTTCTCGCCCGAGAACTTGGCGTGCTGGGTGAGGTCAAAGTCGCCGCGGTTCGCCACCCCCTCAAGTTCCGACCAGCCGATCGGGAAGAGGTACTCGATGTCGGAGGTGCCCGACGAGTAGTGGGACAGCTCGTCGGCCTCGTGCGGGCGCAGCATCAGGTAATCGGGCCGGATCCCCAGTCGTGTGTACCAGTCGAAGCGCACCTTGCACCAGTGCTCGAACCACTCGCCCGCGTCGGGCGGCGGGCAGAAGAACTCCATCTCCATCTGCTCGAACTCGCGCGTCCGGAAGATGAAGTTGCCTGGCGTGATCTCGTTGCGAAACGACTTGCCGACCTGGGCGATCCCGAAGGGCGGCTTCTTACGCGCGAACTGCAGGACGTTCTTGAAGTTGATGAAGATCCCCTGCGCGGTCTCCGGGCGCAGAAACGCGCTGGATCCCGTCTCCTTGACGGGGCCGACGGTGGTCTCGAACATCAGGTTGAACTCGCGCACATCGGTGAGGTCGTGGCGGCGATCCTCGGTCTTGGGCAGCGTTGCCTTGGCCGGGCACATCTCCTCGCGGTCGAGGTGGTCGGCCCGAAAGCGCTGTTTGCAGGCGCGGCAGTCAACGAGCGGGTCGGTGAACCCGGCGAGGTGGCCGGAGGCCTCCCACACCTTCGGGTGCTGAAGGATGGCCGAGTCGAGTGCGACGATGTCGTCGCGCTCCGAGAGCATCGAACGCCACCACTCGTTCTTGACGTTCGTCTTCAGCAGAACGCCGTAGTGGCCGTAGTCGTAGGTCGATCCGAGGCCGCCGTAGATCTCCGAGGAAGGGAAGACGAAGCCTCGGCGTTTGCAGAGCGAGACGATCTCGTCCATGGTGACGTTGACTGGTGGATCGGCTTTTGGAGCGGCGTCGGTCATCGCCCCCGCAGGCTATCGGCAGCCCAGTAAACGGGCGTCATCCATAATCACCTGTGATGCCGATCTACGAGTACCGCTGCACCAAGGGTCACACCTTCGAGGTGTTCCAGAGCATGTCGGACGATTCGATCTCCGAATGTCAGGAATGCGGCGCCCCCTGCGAGCGCGTGCTTTCGGCGCCCGCGATTCACTATAAGGGCTCCGGCTTCTATACCACCGACTACGCGCGCAAGGGCGCGAAGAAGGCCACGGCTAGCGATTCCGGCTCGGGGGGCGGCGATACGGGCAAAGCTGCATCGAGTTCGTCTGACAGCGGTTCGTCCGGCGGGGGTTCGTCGAGCTCAAGCTCGTCGTCGGAGAAGAAGTCGTCGGGTTCCAACGGCGGCGGATCTTCGGACTGACGTCTCGCCGCCGGGCGCTCAACCGGCCGGACTACAGACGGGGTCGTTCTCGGGCTCGCTTCCGGTCAGCTTGCGAACAGCCTTGCGGCACGCATCGACCGGGACGAAGAGGCTCCCGAGCGGGCCCGGTCCCGACGGCTTGAGCACAACCGTGTCCGAGCTGCCACCGATGACAGCCGCCATCGCCAGCTGCGGCATCACCAAGCCGCCCATGTCGGACACCATCGCCTTCGGCGCGTTCCAGCCGATCAGCGGCCCGAACAGAAAGTTCCGCGGGATCCGAAGCGGGTCGGTGAGCCTGTTCTTGATGCCGTTCAGGATCAACTGCTGAAAACGAGTGCGGTCGAGGTCGTCGATAGGCGGGCCACAGGTGGACGTGCGGGTTCGGGCCAGGGCCAGCGCTTTCTCGCCGGTCAGCGTTACCTCGCCCTCCTGCAGCCGGATCCTGTAGGTGCCGGAGATTTCGCTGCAGATGCGTCGGGGAAGGTCAACCTTGACGCCGCCGATCGCGTCGATGAAGTCCTGAAACCCGCCGAAGTCAACGATCGCGACATGGTCGATGTCAATCCCCAGGAACTGCTCGACCGTCTCGATTTGGAGCTTGGCGCCGCCAAAGGAGAAGGCGCCGTTGATTTTTTGATTTGCCTGTCCCGGGATCGCCGCATAGACATCACGGGGAATCGAAAGCTTTTCGAAGGCGCCGCCGCCGGCGCGCAGGATCATGATCGTGTCGGCCCGTGATCCGGCGCATCCGGAGGGAGGTGACTTTCCGGATGCTGCGGCATCGACGCACTCGTCCGCAACAGCATCGGACGACGCGAACTCGTCGGAGCGGACGTCCGTACCCAGTACCAGGATGTTCTGCGGGACGGCGACAAGCAATGGATTACCGCCCAAAAGCCCACCCGTGTCGCCGAGCTTGGACTTCTGGATAGTCGCAGAAATCGCGAAGCTCAAGAAGCTGAGGACGAGCCAGCCGATCAGGACAAGGCCGATGGTTCGCGGCCACGATCGGCCGCCGTCGCGGGCGGGTTCGGCTGGCGTCGGACGGCGGGGCGGCCGCTGTCGCGTCGCGGGCTTGCGATCATCCTTGCCGAGCTTCCGGGCATCATCGGAGGCGCGTCCCGGCAGCGAGAAGCGACGCGATCTGTAGACCTTGTAGTCGGGACGCTCTGGGCGCTCAGACTCGTCATTCGGACTCATTGACTAGAAATACTCCCTTATGACCCCGCCACCTTCACCCCAGACACAAGAATCCCAGGAGTCGATTGGGGTTGACCTCGGTGGAACGAAGCTGTTGACCGGGGTAATCGGCGACGGTCCTGACGTCCTTTACCGCTCCGAGCGCCAGGACTTCGGCCATACGAGCGACACGGTCATGGCGGCCCTCGATGCGGAGTTGGATGCGGCCCTTGAGGCTCGACCGGACGCCCGCGCGATCGGGCTCGGGGTCCCCTGCACGATCGATCACGAGCGCGGGGTCGCCATTCAGGCGGTCAACCTGCCGATCAACGACCTGCCGCTGCGAGATCTGATCGCCGAGCGAACCGGCCTGCCGGTGTCGATCGACAACGACGCAAATGCGGCGGCGCTTGCGGAGCACCGCTGGGGCGCCGCGCGAGGCACGCGCAACGCGGTTCTATTGACGATCGGAACGGGGATTGGCGGCGGCTTGATCCTTGACGGTGAGCTCTACCGCGGATCGTCCGGCGCGGCCGCCGAACTGGGTCACATGGTCATCGACGTCGACGGCCCGCCCTGCCAGGGCTCGTGTCCCAATCGCGGATGCCTGGAGGCCCTAGCCTCCGGGACGGCGCTTGGCCAAGCCGCCAGCCTCGCCGCCGTGCAACACCCCGATTCGGAACTTGGCCGCCTCGCGCAGGCGGGGAAGGTCGTAGATGGCAGGCAAACTACGGTTGCAGCGATGGCCGGCGATCGCGTTGCAATTCAGGTGATGGCGGCGATCGGTCGACGGCTCGGCGCAGGTTTGAGCTCAATCGCCAACATCTTCGAGCCCGAGGTGATCGTTGTCGGGGGCGGAGTCAGCACGGCCGGCGAGCTGCTCTTGGGACCGGCGCGTGAGGAATTGGTGAAGCGGGCGCTGAGCCCGATGAACACGACGCGTGTCGTCGCTGCCGAGCTTGGTAGCGAGGCGGGCATGATCGGCGCCGCAGCGATGGCCATCGCTAAAGGTGGCGTCTGATGTCCGGTCGTCTCATCGTTTGTCCGACCCCCATCGGGAACCTGGAGGATCTGACCGAGCGCGCTCGCAAGGCACTGACGGACGCGGACATCGTGGCCTGTGAGGACACACGCCGCACGGGTCGCCTCTACGAGCGGCTTGAGATCACGCGGCCGAAGTTCGTCTCCAACCATGAGGGCAACGAGGTTGACCGAGCGCGCCAGCTTGCGCAGGCCATTGAGCGCGGCGCCAAGGTCGTCCTGATCTCCGACGCCGGCACGCCCGCGCTCTCGGATCCCGGCTTCCGGTTGATCGGCGCGGCAATCGAACGCGGCTTGGAAATCGAGGTGCTGCCCGGGCCGTCGGCGATCACGACGGCGCTTGTGGCATCCGGCTTGCCAACGGATCGCTGGCGCTTTGAGGGGTTCCTGCCGCGCCGCGCCGGCGAGCTGGAGCGCGTTCTGGGCGGCGGCGAAACGGTGGTTGCCTTTGAGTCGCCGCGCCGCCTGCCGGCATCACTCGCGGCGCTCGCTGCCCTCGCCCCCGATCGCCCCGCCGCGGTGTGCCGGGAGCTGACGAAGCTCCACGAAGAGGTTGTTCGCGGGACTCTGGGCGAGTTGACCCGGCGCTTCCGGGACGACGTCAAGGGCGAGATCGTCGTCGTGATCGGCGCCGCGGCGGGCAACGCCGCATCGGCACCAGAAATCGCCTTTGCCGTGGACGCGTTGCGCCGCCTGGTCAAGTCGGGCGCCCGGCCGCGCGCCGCAGCGGGTGTCGTTGCCGCGCTGACCGGTACCAGGGCCAACGAGCTCTACACGGCGCTGACCGGCCGCGAGCCCCGCGAATAGGTGGCATTGACGCCGCGTTAAGCGCCGCCACGATCAGTAGAAACCCGAAGTGGTGATTACGCGCGCCGGGATACGATCCGGGCACGCAGATTCGAACGGACGCCGGCTAGCCACCGAGCTTCGGCTGGGCTGGCAAACGAAAGGACATTGTTAGGCGCATGCGTGAGCAGGAGGCTCGCGAGATACAGGACCCCGGCACTTCGCGTGGGAGCGCAGCGACGCGCGCCTTTGCGTTGGCAGCGCTGGCGCTCGGCGTCGTGCTCGTGTTCGTGACGCTCTTTGGCGACTCGGGGGGGCACCGGTACACGCTCCTGTTCCAGACGGGGGGCCAGCTTGTTCCGGGCAATCAGGTGCTGGTCGCCGGCCAGCCGATCGGTTCGGTTGACGAGCTCGTGCTCACCGACGATGCCCAGGCGGCAGTGGAGGTCACCCTTGAACGTCCGCTCCTCGCAGGTACCTCCGCCCAGATCCGGCTTACCTCGCTATCCGGAATAGCGAACCGCTACATCGCGCTCCAGATGGGACCCGACCCCGAGGAAGCTCTGCCGGACGGCGCGACTCTCGCCGCTGACAAGACCACGTCGCCGGTCGATCTTGATCAGCTCTTCAACACGTTCGACACCCGTACCCGGCGGTCGCTGAAGGATTTCATCAGCGGCCAGGCGACCGTATACACCGGCCGGACGCAGGAGGCACGCCAGACCTACCGGTACTTCGCGCCGAGCCTGCAGGCGGGGGAGCGGCTACTGGCCGAGCTCAACACGGACCAGCAGGCGCTGAGCCGGTTCCTCGTCGCGGGCGGTGACGTGTTCAGCACGATCGCGGATCGGCGCGACGACCTCGAGGCGCTGACCGAGAATGCCAACCTGGCGCTGGGGGCGATCGCGTCTGAGAATCAGGCTTTCGATGGCGCCTTGGAGGCGCTGCCGCCGGCACTGCGCCAGGCGAATACGACGTTCGTGAATCTGCGCGCGGCGCTGGACGACGTGGATCCGCTGGTCGCCGACCTTGGGCGCGTGGCGCCCGACCTGCCCGGCTTCTTGCGCGACCTGCGGCCCGTCGCGCGCAACGGGATCCCGGTGATCGCCGACCTGCGGACAGCGATCAGCAAGCCGGGAGATGCAAATGACCTAACCGATGCTCTGCGGGATCTCCCGGGCGCGGAGCGGTCCGCGCGAGGCGCGGTGCCGGCGACGATTGACGCCCTCACGGACTCGCAGCCAATCTTCGAGTTCGCGCGCCCATACTCACCCGACCTGGTCGCACTCATCTCCAAGCTCGGCTCCGGTGCCGGCTACTACGACTTCAACGGTCACTACCTGCGAGCCCAGACCGCGGGATCGAACCCGTTCGACTACGACGAGGGCTCGGAGGATTTGAACCCGATTCCGATCAGCCAGATGCTGGACGCCTACAGCGCGTTCGGAGTCGGGCCGTTCACCCGCTGCCCCGGCGGCGCGACCCAGGCCAACTCCGGTTGGCCCGCGCCCACCGATCACCCGTTCCTGGCGGATGGCGAGCTCGGTGGCCAGTGCGATCCCGGCGACCTGATACCGGGCCCATGAGGAGGATCGCCGCCATCGCCCTGGCCTGTGCCGCCGCCGCGGCGCTTGTCATCGCTGCGGCGGAAGCCAACGACGACGGCGGCGGGTACGAGGTCCGGGCGATATTCGACAATTCCGGATTCCTGGCGCCCGGCATGGACGTCCGGGTAGCGGGTGCCAACGCCGGCTCGGTCGCCGAGCTCGACGTGACCTTTCCGGACGAGACCGCTCTTCTCGATGGCAGTGACGAGCCGGGCAAGGCGGTGGTCGTGCTGCGGATCGACGATCCGGGCTTTCAGGACTTCCGCAAGGACGCTTCGTGCCAGATCTACCCGCAATCGCTCCTCGGCGAGAAGTTTGTCGATTGCGAGCCGACCCAGCCACGGGCGCCAGGTACTGAGCCGCCGCCTGAGCTCGATGTCATCGCCGAGGGTGAGCGCGGGGAGGGCCAACGCCTCCTTCCGCTCGAGCGCAACGGAAAATCGGTTGATCTGGATCTCGTCAACAACATCATGCGGGAGCCCTACCCAGACCGTTTTCGGCTGATCCTCAATGACCTTGGGGCGGGGCTGGCCGCGCGCGGTGACGAGCTGGCCGAGATCGTCGAGCGGTCGAATCCCGCCCTGCGAGAGACCAACAAGGTGCTTGCGGTGCTCGCACGGCAAAATCGCGCGCTCGAGGGGCTTGCCCGGAACTCCGACGCCGTCATGACCGAGCTGGCCGGCGAGCGCGATCGGGTCGCTTCTTTCATCAACGAGGCGACGACCGTCGGCGAAGCGACCTTGAGCCGGCGGGCCGAGCTGGAGCAGACCTTCGCCCGCTTTCCGGGGTTCCTGCGTGAGCTGCGAGCAACGATGGGCGAGTTGCGGAGCTTTTCGGACGCATCCGCGCCGGTGTTCAGCGACCTCGGCGACGCCGCACCCGCTCTGACCCGGGCGAGTCTTGCCCTTGAGCCGTTCTCGGCGGCCGGCACACGCGCATTCACCACGCTTGGCGACGCGGCCGACGAAGCGGGAGCACCGCTTCGCGCGGCCGATCCGGTCATCCGCCAGGCTCGGGACCTGGCCGTTGCGGGGGCCCCGGCAATAACCGAGCTCTCGCTGCTACTCGCCACGCTGCGCCGAACCGGTGGCTTCCAGGGTCTGCTGGAGACGATCTTTGGCCTGGGCGGAACGCTCAACGCGTTCGATTCGCTTGGGCACTTCACCCGTGCGGTAATTCCGGCGAACGTTTGTTTCGACTACACGTCGATCGAGCAGTCCGGTTGCGGGGCGACGTTTGAGGGCGGTGCCAGCACCAGCGCCAGCGCGCTGAGGGCTTTCGCGCTGAAGCTCTTGGAGCCAATCGAGGTCGAGCCTGAGCGCGACGAGCAGGCGGAACGTTCATCCCCGGGCGACGCCGCGGGCGAACGTAC
Source organism: uncultured bacterium (assembly GCA_963701205.1). GTDB lineage: Bacteria > Actinomycetota > Thermoleophilia > Solirubrobacterales > 70-9 > JALZKA01. The sequence continues at coordinate 1,584,284 of OY969575.1, forward strand.
GCCGAGGGGCGTCGATGATCAGGGAGCGCAGGCGCTGCTCGAGTATCTGGTTGGCTCCCAGGAAGGCCGGCCGTGAGGCGGCGCAGCGCCGGATCGGTCCTGGCGAGCAGCCCAACGATGGTTGGCGCGGTCACCGTGCTGATCGCGATCGTCACCGTCTTCCTGGCGTACAACGCCAACTCGAGCCTGCCGTTCGTACCGACCTACAACATCTCGGTGCACCTTCCGGACGCCCAGAAGCTCGTGCCAGGCAACGAGGTGCGGATGGGCGGAGTCCGGGTCGGGCAAATCTCGACGATCAAACCGGCGAGTGACCCTGAGACCGGCGCGAATCACGCGGAGCTGAATCTGAAGCTCGACCCCGATGTCAAGCCACTGCCAATGGACTCAACCGTGATCGTCCGGGCACGCTCGGCCCTTGGACTCAAATACCTCGAGCTGGTTCCTGGCTCCGATGCCGATGGATATGCGAGTGGCGGGGTGGTTCCCCAGTCAGCAGCGCGTCCCGAATCGGCCGATATCGATGACCTGTTCAACACATTTGACGAGCCGACGCGAATCGCGATCCAGGCCAACCTGGTCGAGTTCGGGAATGCTCTGGCCGGTCGAGGCCCGGACCTGAATGCGGCGCTGGGGGAGCTTCCGGGCGCACTCGAGCGCCTCGAGCCCGTGATGGAGAATCTGGCAGCGCCGGACACCCGTCTCGGGAGATTCGTCGTCGCGCTCGCGGCGGCCGCGGCCGAGGTGGGTCCGGTCGCTCGAGAGCAGGCCCAGACGTTCGTCAATCTCGACACGACAATGACCGCGCTCGCCCAGGTCGCACCCGCGCTTGCCGAGACGATTGCGGAGACGCCCCCTACCTTCGCGCTGGCGACCGAGACGCTGCCGGTGATCCGTCCGTTCCTGACCAACAGCGCGAACCTGTTCACTGAGCTTCAGCCTGGAATCCGGGAGTTGACCGGTGCCGCGCCGGCGATTGCCAATGCGCTCCAGGCGGGTGCACCCGCCTTGCGCGCATCGCCACGGCTCAACCGGGAGCTGCCGCCCACCGCGGAGGCTCTGGAGCGCTTCAACGACGATGCGACCGCCCGTGCCGGGCTCACCCGTCTCGAGCAAACGATGGACGTGTTCGGACCCGCGATCCGCTACATCGGCCCATCGCAGACCGTCTGCAACTACTGGAGCATCCTGTTCTCCAATCTCGCGAGCGTCACCAGCCTCGGCGCCGGCGGTGGGCGCTGGCAGCGGATCACCGTCTTTGAGCCGCCGGTGGGCCTCAACAACGAGGGGTCGCTGGCGGCAGCGCCCGCCAACGGCGGCGGGGGTGACCAGGAGAACTTCCTGCACTACAACCCCTATCCGAACACCGCGGCACCCGGGCAGGACATCATTGAGTGCGAGGCGGGCAAGGAGCCGTACGCAGTTGGTCAGCGGGTGATCGGCAACGTTCCGGGTGATCAGGGCCTGACGACCGCGGACCAGCTTCCAAGCCAGATCCGGAGGGGCGAGTGATGCGCTTCTTCCCCCGCAGCCGAGACTCCAGTTCGCCCTGGGGCGAGGAGGTCGCCGATCCGCGCGTCTGGGGACGCCGCTACACCGGCCCGCATCCTGCGTGGATCGGCCTTCTTGTAGCCGCGGTGATTGCGGCGGGCGGGTACCTCGCCTATACGAAGGAGCTTCCATGGAGCAGCCCCTCATACGAGGTCACCGCAACGTTTGAGAATGCGGCAACGCTGCGCGAAACGGCGCCGGTCCGGATCGCGGGGGTCAACGTCGGCAAGGTCACGGACGTGGAGCCGGTAGGCGACGCGGCCAAGGTCACGTTCACGGTTGACGAGGAGGGTCAGCCACTCCGCTCAGACGCCGAGATCAAGATCCGCCCGCGACTCTTTTTGGAAGGCAACTACTTCCTGGACGTGCGGTCCGGGAGTCCGAGCGCGCCCGAACTTGAGGACGGGGGCGAGATCCCCATCACGAGCACATCCACCGCGGTTCAGCTCGACGAGGTCCTGACCGCACTCCAAGAGCCGCAGCGCCGTGGCCTTCAGCGTCTGCTCGAGGGCTTTGGGACGGCCCTTACCTACGAGCCAACTCGGGCTGACGATAAGACCCAGGACGCAGTGGTCCAGGGCGAGACCGCGGCGGAGTCGCTAAACGACGCCTTTGAGTACGGCGGTCCGGCCGGCCGGGACTCGGCGATTGTCACCGACGCGCTCAGGGGCGAGCGGCCCGGCGACCTGGCCCGGACGATCGATGCTGCAGGTGTCGTCTTTGGCAAGCTCGACAGCCGTGAGGACAAGCTCGCCGACCTGATCACAAACCTGAACGTGACCGCGGGCGCATTCGCCGGCGAGTCAGAGAATCTGTCACGGTCGGTCGAGCTCCTGGATCCGACCCTCAGGCAGGCCGAGGGCTCCCTGCGAGCCTTGAGCGATGCGCTGCCGCCGCTCCGGGCGCTGGCGGTCGAGTCGCAGCCCGCGTTCGAGGAGCTCCCGGACACGATCACCACGCTCCGTCCCTGGCTTGAGCAGGCGGCGCTCTTGCTGCGTCCAGGTGAGCTTGGCGGAACCGCCCGCTTCTTGCGACTCGCGGCCCCGGGGCTGGCCCAGACAGCAGCGGGCGCCAAGAGTTTGTTCCCGGCGATGGAGCTTGGCGGGCTTTGCACAAGCGAGATCCTGGTTCCGACGGCAAATACTGAGATCACCGTCGATGCCGGCGGATTCGGCACCGGGCAGCCCAACTACCGCGAACTCTTCTACAGCGCCACCCAGATCGCTTCCGCCGGACAACCTTTCGACGGGAACGGGCCCTACTTGCGGCTCCAGCCCGGCGGCGGGCCCCAGCTTCTCAAGGGCGACAACCCGGGCGGGGTCGCTCAGGACGCGCGGAATTTCGCGAACGCGATTGCCGTGCCCGACGGCATCCAGCCGGTCCTACCCAATACCGCGCCCGCCTTCCGCATGGACGTGCCATGCCACACGAATGATCTCGCCGACCTGAACGGTCCAGCCGCTGCGGCTGGACCATCCGAGCTGAATGCGGCGCCATGAAACGTGCCGTCCGTGAACACTTGCGTGACTTCGTGGCGATCATCGGCCTGGTGGCGCTGGCGCTGTTCACCGCCGGAGTGATCCTGTCGAATCAGCGGCAGCCGTACCCGTCGTGGATCCCGTTCCTCGGTGACGACCAGTTTGAGCTGGAGGTAGCGATTTCCACCGCCCAGGCGGTCACCCCGGGACAGGGACAAACGGTCGTCGTTTCCGGGGTCGAGATCGGCGACATTCGGGACGTCTCGCTCGAGGACGGGCGCGCGATCGTGACCATGGGGATCAACCGGCCGTACGAGCAGCTGATCCACTCTGACGCGACGGTGCTGATGCGGCCACGAACCGGGCTTCAGGACATGACGATGCAGGTCGATCCGGGCGGCTCAGGCGAGATCGTCGAGGAGGGGTACAGGATCCCGCTCTCGAACTCGGAGCCGAACATAATGCCGGACCAGATTCTGGCATCGCTCGACGGCGACACCCAGAACTACCTGAAGCTGCTGATCCAAGGCGCCGCCGAGGGACTGGGCGGCCGCGGCGAGGAGCTGTCGGCAGGACTGCGGCGCTTTGAGCCGCTCGGGCTCAACCTGGCCAAGCTCAATGGTCGGCTGGCCGAGCGTCGGCGCAACATCAGCCGCGCGGTCACCAGCTTCGGTGACCTGGCCGAGGCTCTCGGGCGCAGCGATACGCGTCTGGCTGACTTCGTCTCCACCCAGAGCGACGTGTTCGGCACCTTCGCAAGCCAGGAGGCCAGTCTGCGCGAGACGCTCCAGGAGCTGCCGTCAACCCTAGAGACAACCCGCGGCGCCCTGGCGAGCGGCGAGACCCTGGCCCGCGAGCTCGGCCCGGCGTCCGAGGCGCTGATCCCGGCGGCCCAGGCGTTCAAGCCTGGCCAGGAAGCAACCCAGCGCCTGGCGAGCGAGACGCTTGCGCCGATCCGCGATCAGATCCGTCCCTTTACCCGCACAAGCCGTCCCGTACTCAAGCACCTGAGCCAGGCCGCGCCGCCGCTTGGCAGGACCGTTAGCGCGACGAGCCGGACGTTCGGTGATCTCAACCGACTGTTCAACGCCTGGTCGTACAACCCCGCCGGCCCTGAGGAGGGCTACCTGTTCTGGACCGCTTGGCTTAACCACAATGCCAACAACTCGGCGCTGCTTCAGGACGCCCACGGGGCCCTACCCCGCGGGCTTGTCATGCAGTCATGCCTCACCGCGCTGAGGGCGGAGGAGCTAGCAATCGCGCGGCCCTTTATTTGGACTCTTCAGCGCCTCACGAACGTCCCTGAGTCCTCCGAGATCTGCCCCCTGACGCCCTGATGGAAACCAAGGTCCCATCCTTCGCACGCATCATGGTCGCCGTTGGCTTCGCCGTTTCCTGCTTCGGCTTGATCCTCTATCTGTGGACCGCCTTCGGGGGGCCTGTCCCGTTGAAGGCGGAGGGGTACAAGGTCACCGTCCCGTTCGACGAGGCCTCCCAGTTAGCGGCCGGGTCCGACGTGCGCGTCTCGGGCGTCTCGGTGGGCCGCATCTCGCGCGTCGAGCGGGACGCAAACGGGCGGGCGGAGGCAGTCCTGGAGATTGATTCCCGCTATGCGCCCATCCCGGACGACACCGAGGCGATCCTGCGCCAGAAGACGCTTTTGGGCGAGACCTACGTCGAGCTGTCGCCCGGCTCGGAGGATTCCGAGCCCCTCCCCGAGGGCGGCGGCATTCCGTTTGCACAGGTCTCCGACGCCGTCCAACTCGACGAGATCTTCAGAACCTTCGATCCGCGCACCCAAGACGCGTTTCGCGCCTGGATGCAGGGCCAGGCCGGTGCCCTGCAAGGCCGGGGCGACGACGTCTCTGCAGCGATTGCCAGCCTTGAGCCGTTCGCCGACGAGGCCGACCGTCTGCTGCGGCTGCTGGACACGCAGGAGCAGGCGGTGACCCGCCTGGTAAGCGACGGCGGCGAAGTCTTCGGAGCGCTCGCCGAGCGTCGCGGGCAGTTGCGAGGTCTGATCGAGAACGCGAACGTCGTCTTCGGGACCACGGCCCGGCGCAACCAGGAGCTGGCGGATACGTTCACGGTTCTCCCGACGTTCCTTCGCGAGTCGCGTGCCACCCTGACCCGGCTCGAAGAGTTTGCGCGCGACACCGATCCGGTCGTCACGGCCCTACGCCCGTCGGCTCGCGAGCTCGGGCCAACAGCCCGCGATCTTGCGGTCTTGGCGCCCGAGCTCCAAGGTCTCTTCGAGGCGCTCCCGGCGACGATCGCCGCGGCGCCCCGCGGCATGGGCGCGACACGCCGGCTCCTCGATGACAGGCTAACGCCGCTGCTCGGGAGTCTTGACGACTGGCTCGGACCGGTCAACGCCCTTCTCGAAGTGGTCCGCCGCTACCGGCGGGAGTTCACCGGTCTGGCGAACCTGGCCGCGGCAAGCCAAGGACAGTTCTTCGATGTGGGCACGTCGTCGAACGTGCACTACCTGAGGACGGAACCAGTCTTGACGCCTGAGGCCCTGGCCGGTTACCCGCGGCGCCTTTCGGCAACCCGGACCAACCCGTATCTCAAGCCGGGCGGCTTCCTCGACGTGCTCGGCGGAATGGAGTCCTTCGAGACGCGGCAATGTGCCGCCGGAGTCGAGGCCCAGATCGATCCGGCAAGCGCGACGGACCCCGATTTCCAGGAGCGGACAGACGGGGTCGCGCCAGAGGCAGAGTTGTTCTTCGAGCGCCTGCAGCTCTTCGCGTTCAACGACGAGCTGGACACGGCGCTGATTCCCGCGCCGGGTTGCGCTGCCCAGAGCCCGATCGGCTCCGTGGGCACGCCCGGGGAAACCAGTCGCTACCTCCACGTCCGCGATCTTCCGAATCCGTAGTTTCCCGCAACGCAACTCCGCAACTATCACGAACACACACGGGTTTACACCGATGTAGCTGAGGCGCGGAAGCCTCAGACTGGCCTGAACCATCCGGCGCGCCATAGGCCGCGTCCCATTCAAGGAGGAAAAGTTGTTGTTTTCAAAGTCACGGAAGATCGTGGCGCTCGGCCTGGCGGTCACCGTTGCCACAGCTGGCATCGCGCTTGCAGACGGGGCCAGCGATAACGACGCGGTCGTTGACGGCAAGGTCACGCCATCCAAGCTCAGCAAGAAGCGGCTCAAGCCCGTGAACCTGTTCCTGGGCGTTCGCAACAGCAGCGACCAGATCACCGGCGGCCAGTCCAATCCGGCTTCTGAGCTGATCTCGGTCTCGAAGAACGTCAAGATCAAGCTGGGCAAGACGCCGCTTTGCACCGCGGATCTCGCGAACGGCACCACGACCGAGTTCGCTCGCGAACAGTGCCCGAACAAGTCGTACATCGGCAAGGGCAAGGCAGAAGTCACCGCACCAACAGCGGCCTGTGGGCCCGGCGCGACGGAGCCGTGCGTAATCGGCGAGCCGGTCGTCTCCGTGTTCCACGGTCCGACCAAGAACGAGCTGATCCTCCACACCTACAGCCCGAACCTCGGTCCGGCGTCACCGATTGTTGACGGCAAGATCATCAAGTCCCCGGTGAACGGCTACGGTCAGGCGCTCCGCGTCGACCCCGCCCCGGAAACCGGCGCGGTGATGATCACGGTGTTCAACGCCAAGATCTTCAAGTCGAGCAAGGTCGCCAAGGCCAAGTGCAGGCCGAAGAAGATCAAGTTCCAGCGCACGGTCGTCTACAAGGACGACTCGAGCGATACGGTCACCCTCAAGCAGTCATGCAAGGTCAAGCGGTAATCACCTGATTACTTCGGACCTGAAAGGGGCGGCCTTCGGGCCGCCCCTTTTCGTGCGCATATCCTCTCCGGCGTGAGCTTCTACGTCACGACGCCGATCTACTACGTGAACGCGGAGCCGCACCTCGGCCACGCCTACTCCACGATTGCCGCCGACATCATGGCCCGGCACATGCGCCAGCGAGGGGACGACGTCTTTTTTCTGACCGGCACGGACGAGCACGGTGAGCCGGTCGTGCAGGCCGCGGAGCGCCAGGGGCTGAGCCCCCAGGAGCTCGTGGACTTAAACGCGCCCCGGTTCAAGGAAATCGCGGCGCGAGTGGGCGCAACCAATGACTTCTTCGTCCGCACGACCGATTTCCAGCACATCGCCCGGGTCCAGGAGGTCGTTCAACGCGTCCACGACTCAGGCCACGTCTATGAGGGCACCTACGAGGGTTGGTACTGCCCGCGCTGCGCCGATTTCAAGACGGAGACGGAACTCGGCCCCGGCAACACGTGCCCGATCCACGAAATCCCGCTGGAGCGCGAGCAGGAACAGAACTGGTTCTTTCGGCTATCGGCGTTCGAGGACGACCTCAAGGCGCTCTACACGCAGCGACCTGATTTCGTCCAGCCCGACTTCAGGCGCAACGAGGCGCTGACATTCATCGAGGGTGGCCTGAACGATGTCTCGCTGTCGCGGTCGCAGCTGAACTGGGGCGTGCCGCTGCCTTGGCAGCCCGACCAGGTGATGTACGTCTGGTTCGATGCCCTCCTCAATTACTACACCGCGCTTTCCTATGCGCGGGATGGCGAGGACCTGACCGATCGGTTTTGGCCGGCGAGCGTGCATGTGATCGGCAAGGACATCCTCAAGTTCCACACGGTTTACTGGCCGGCGTTCCTGATGGCGGCCGGGCTTGAGGTACCGCGCTCGGTTTACGTACACGGCTACCTGCTCATGGGCGAGAAGAAGATGTCCAAGTCGCTCGGCAATGTCCTTGATCCGAACGAGGTCATCGACCGTTTCGGTGCCGACGCGCTGCGCTTCTATTGCTTTCGCGAGGTCTCCTTCGGCCAGGACGGCAACGTCTCGACGGCCGGGTTTGAAGCCCGCTACGAAAGCGAGTTGGCGAACGATTTCGGCAACCTCGCAAGCCGGATCCTGGCGATGCTTGTTCGCTACCGGGACGGTGTCCTGCCCGACGCTGAGGTCGATCCGTCGCTCGCGGAGGGCGACGCAGGGATGGCCGCGCTACCGGGTGAGTTGCGCGAGCTGATTGATCGATGCTCGCTCAGCCAGGGTCTGGAGGCGATCTGGGCACGCGTACGGCGTCTGAACCGCTATGTGGAGGAGACGAAGCCGTGGGAGCTTGCCCGTGACGATTCCGGCGCGGAGCGGCTGGATCGGGTCCTGTACAACCTGGGCGAGGGCCTGCGTGTCGTTGGGCTTTCCCTTTTGCCCTTCATCCCAGACTCCGCCGAGAAGCTGCTCGTTGCCCTGGGCGAGTCCGAACGCGGGTTGGCCGAGTTCGGATCGCGCCCGGGGGGCGCACGCGTCGAGCGCATTGATCCGCTCTTTCCGAAGCTGGAGGGATAAGCGCTAGGGGCGCCGACCTAGACTCTCGGCGTGGTCGATACCCACTCGCACATCGGGCTGCGTGACGACGATGCCGGCGAGGCTGTCAAGCGGGCGGTCGAAGCTGGGGTGGAGCGGATCCTGACGGTGGGCCTTGACGAGGAGTCCAACCGGCGCGCGATCGCCCTTGCCGCCACGCACGACCGCATTTACGCCAGCGTGGGCCGCCACCCGAACTCGGCAACCGGTTGGGATGAGACCGCGCGTGCCGACCTGCGGGCGCTCGCCGAGAAGCCCGGTGTGGTTGCGATCGGGGAAACGGGACTCGACTACTTTCGGGCGGGAGCACCCCCGGAGGACCAGCTGCGGGCCTTTCGTGACCAAATTCAAATCGCTCGCGAGGTCGCAAAGCCGCTGGTCATCCACATGCGATCGGGGGACGGGCCCGAGCGCGACGCGATTTCAGAGTCGCTTGCGGTGCTTGCGGCCGAGGCAGGCGGAGTCGAGGTTATCCTGCACTGCTTTTCGGCCCCGCCGGAGCGGGTCGCCGATGCCGTGCGCCATGGCTGGTACTGCTCGTTTGCCGGCAACGCGACGTACCCGAAGGCGCAGGCTCTGCGTGACGCTGCCGCGCTTGTCCCCGACGAGCTGATCCTGGTCGAGACGGATTCGCCCTACCTGACGCCGCAGTCGCGCCGTGGCAAGCCCAACGAGCCCGCGTACGTCGTTGAGACGGCGCGGGAGGTCGCTGCAGCCCGTGGTGAGGACTACGAAGCGCTGGAGCGTCTGGTGACCGCCAACGCGCAGAGGGCGTTCGGATGGCAAAGCTAGGTCAGAACTTTCTGGCGGATACGAACCTGCTTGAGGCCATCGTTCGGCATGCGAGCCTCGGGAAAGGGGACATCGTCCTGGAAGTTGGCGGCGGCGAGGGCGTCCTGACGGAACGCCTGGCCGCCGAGGCCGCCGTGGTGCACGTGGTTGAACTCGACGAACGCTTGCGGGACCGGCTTGAAGCGCTGGCCATGCTCCACTCGGGCATCCGCCCGATCTTCGGCGACGCGATGCGGCTCGACCTGGCGAGCCTGGAGCCCACGCCGACCGCGATGGTGGCGAACCTGCCCTACTCGATCGCGACGCCGATCTTGATCCGCACGCTGGCTGAGCTCACGGGGTTGGAGCGCTGGACCGTGATGGTGCAGCTTGAGATCGCGGAGCGCCTAATCGCCGCGCCGCGCACGAAGGCCTACGGATCGCCGAGCGTCCTGACCCAGCTCTGCACCAAGGCCAAGATCCTGCGTCGGGTGGACCGGGCCGTCTTCAAGCCCCGCCCGCGGGTTGACTCCGCGCTTGTGGAGCTCGAACGGATCGCGCCGTGGCCCGGCGCCGGTACGGCCACGCTTGTCCGGGCGGCATTCGCCCATCGCCGCAAGGCGCTTGCGCGATCGATCGCGATGGCTGGGGTTGATTCGCGCGACCGGGTTCTGGGGGCATTGGCGGCGCTCGGCTTTTCGCCGACCGTCAGGGCCGAGGAGCTTGAGCCCCAACAGTTCGTCGCGCTTGCGAAGGAGCTTGGGCGTTGATGGTCCTGCGGGCGCCCGCGAAGCTCAATCTGGCTTTGCTGGTCGGCCCGACCCGCCCCGACGGCTTGCATGAGGTGGCATCGCTTTTTTGCCCGCTCACCCTGGCCGACCGGATCACGGTGGTTGAAGCTGACACCGATTCCGTGGTCTGCGACGCAGTGTCCGGACCGAATCTGGCAGCGGCAGCGCTGGCTGAGCTGCGCGCCGCCGGTTGGGCGCATCCGCCGGTTCGAATCGAGATTGACAAGCGGATTCCGGTTGCGGCGGGGCTCGGGGGAGGCTCCGCCGATGCCGCCGCCGTTCTCAGGCTCGCGCGCGGCGACGTGGAGGGGCTCGAGCTCATCGCGGCTCGTCTCGGCGCCGATGTGCCATCGCAGTTGAACCCCGCCTTTGCCTACGTGTGCGGCGCGGGTGAGACCGTGGAGGCGCTGCCGAACCCGGGATCGTTTGCCCTCGTCCTGATTCCGCTCGATCCTGGCCTCTCCGCGGCTGCGGTATATGCCGAGGCCGATCGGCTCGGCCGCGGCCGTGACGGCGCGGCGCTGGCGCGCTCGGGGCAGGAGCTACGTGAGGCGACTGCATCCGGCGGATCGCCGCTTCAGTACGCCGATCTGCTTGTCAACGATTTGGCGCCGGCTGCGATTTCGCTTCGCCCAGCGATCGCGGACTCGATCGAGGCGCTACGCGATGCCGGTGCGTCGTGCGCCCTGCTCACAGGTTCCGGGCCGACGGTGTTCGGGCTGTTCGACGACATCGTTGAGGCCGACCGGGCCTGCGCGGCGCTGCCGCCGCGCTTTGCCCAGGCGATTGTCGCCGGGCCCGCCGGGCCCGCCGGGCGCGAGGCGTGACAGGCTGGCGGGCATGAAGCGGGCGCTAGAGATCGTCAGGGGCCACCCACTCCTACTGGTTGTGGCGGCGATTGCCGTGGCCTACGCCGTCCTTGGCGACCGGCTGCCGTCTCTGGACCTCGAAAAGGCGCTTGACGATCTGGCGGCGACCCTGGGCAACTGGACGTATTTGGTCGTCAGCCTGCTCGCGTTTTTGGAGACCGGCGCCTTCGTCGGCCTCGTTTTCCCCGGCGAGACCGCCGTGATCGTCGCCGGCGCGATCGCCGGCCAGGGTGAGACCTCGATCGTGATCACCATCGCGCTCGTCTGGGTCTCGGCCTGGCTTGGCGACAGCGCTTCGTTTTACATCGGCTCCCGCCTCGGGCGGAGCTTCATCCTCAAGCACGGTCAGCGTGTGCGGATCACGCCCGAGCGCTTTGCCCAGGTCGAGGCCTATTTCGAAAACCACGGCGGCAAGACGATTCTGATCGGCAGATTCCTTGGCTTGGTCCGAGCCCTGGCGCCGTTCATTGCGGGCAGCTCGGGCATGAAGTACCGCGACTTTCTGCCGTACAGCGTCCTCGGAACGGGCCTGTGGTCGGCTGCGTTCTCGCTGCTGGGCTACTTCCTAGCCGAAAACATCCACCTCGCGGAAAACATTGCCGGGCGCGGAATCTTCATCTTCGGCGCGATCGTCGTCCTCGTGGTCGGCGCCATTGTTGCTGTCCACCACCTGCGCGATCCGAAGGGCCGGGAGAAGATCGCCGGCTGGCTGGAGGCCCGCGGGGCAACCCGGCCGCTCGTCCTTGCCGGGCGTCGCGTCAAGCCCCAGGCGACCTTCGTCTGGCATCGCGTTACCCCTGGGAACTTGGGCCTTGAGTTCACGACTCTGATGGCGATCCTTGCGGTCGCGTTGTTCATCGTCGCCGGCTACGGCGCGATGATCAGCGACGCGCCCGGTCCAACCACGGGCGATCAGGGGGCGCTTGATCTGGCGGACGGTCTGCGCTCAGGCGCGTTGACCGAGGTAGCGAAGGTGGTCACGGCGTTCGGGGGTACCGCCGCGATCCTGGCGACGGCACTCCTCGCGGCAATTGCCCTTGGCTCCGGCAAACGGTGGCCGGAGTTCTGGGTCCTCCTTTGCGCCCTCGCGATCTGCCTGATCGCGGTCCCGGCCTTAAAGGAGCTGCTTGACCGACCCCGTCCCCCGTCCCCCCTTGTTGACGCGGGGGGCGCTGCTTGGCCGTCGGGTCACGCCACGTACGCCGTCCTCTATCCGTTCTTGGCGCTGGTTGCGACGCTGCGGATTCGACCGGGCAAGGCCTATGGCACCGCCCTACTCGTCGGCGCGACGCTCTTGGCTTCCGGGATCGCGCTCTCGCGCGTCTACCTGCGCGTTCACTACCTGAGCGATGTCAACGCCGGCGGTGCGTTGGGGGTCGCCGCGTTCGCGACCTGCGCGGCCGTCGCACTCGTCGTCGTCCACATTCGCGACAATGGCACCCGAGCATGAACGTCCTGGCGGAACTAACCGCATTGCATTTCCTGTTCGGCGGCGCCGGATTGCTGAGTCTGTTGGCGTTCGGTGCCCTGATCCTGGCGCCAACAATTGGATCGTTTGGGCGCACGTGGGAGCGGATTACGGCAGCGCTCCTGTCGCTGTTCGTGCTCGTTGTGCTGGTCGCCATGGGGGCCGGTTTCGGGATCCTGATCGTCTACAACTGGGACTCGATCAGCGGCTGGTTCGGGTAGTCGAACGCCCATAAGGGTTCTGAATCAGACGGGCGCTGGCAGAATCAAGGCGTGACCGCGAAGGCCGACAGCCGCGCCAAGGGCGGGGGAGCCACACTCGAAGCGCTCTCTGAAGCGATTGAGTCCGGAGCCGGGTTGCCCGCCATCGCGCGTGCCGCGGGCCAGGTTCTTGGCGCGAGCGTGGCGGTGATCGACCGCTCGGGCGTCGTGCTGGCCGTGGCCGCGCCATCGTCAGCCGAGGAATCCAAGCTGCTGGCCGGGGGCGAAGGCGTCGAGTCGGTGGACCTGCGCGTCGCCGATGCGGTGGTCGGCGAGCTTCGCTTTCGCGCACGCAGCAAGGCTGCGGGGTCGTCGAGCGCCGTGGCCCGAATGGTCTCGGCGCTGCTGGCGCTTGAGGTGGAGCGTTCGCGCTCCGATGAGTGGGCATCCGATGAGGCCGCCGGCGATTTCATCGACGCTGTCCTTGGCCGCCGCATGACCGACCGCGGCGACATCGCCGCGCGTGCATCTGAGGTCGGGGCCGACATCGATGCGGGCGCCGGCGTTCTGATCGCCAGGGCGCATCCCCACCGCGCCCAGGATGGTGATTGGCGCGCGCGCGTGCTGACCCTGGCGTTGCGCGTCCTGCGGACCCAGGCACAGGGCGCGGTGGCGGTGGTCGGCAACGGCGATGTCGCAGAGGTCTCGGCGATCGTGCCGGCTGCCGAGGATGGCGTCCTGGCTCGCGCCGCCACTTCGCTGGCAGGCGAGTTGTCCCAGTCACTCAAGGGCTTCAGCATCACGGTCGCATACAGCCGCCGCACCTCTGATCCTGTCGATCTTTACCGGGCGGGAATGGAGGCCCTGCTGGCGGCGAATGTCGCCGAGGCGGAAGAGCGCGACGTGCTGGCCTTTGAGGACACGGGTTCGTACCGGCTGTTGCTGCCCGCGATGAGCGAGGATCCGGGTGAGCTTCGGAGCTTCTATGGCGAGACGGTGGCACCGCTCGCGGCCTACGACGAGCAGTACGAGACGGACCTTGTTACCACCGTCGAGGCCTACCTCGACAATGACGGCAACGTCACCCCGACGGCAACGGCCCTCTTTACCCACCGTCACACGGTCCGCTACCGGCTCGAGCGCGTGCGTGAGCTCTCCGGCCACGACATCACCTCCACCGTGGGCCGGGAGAAGCTTGGTCTCGGCCTGAAGGCGATGCGGGTGCTTGGGATCGCCCCGCCGCGCGGCCCGGCGCTGGAGCCCGGCGCCAAGGGCGGCAAGGTGGGCAAGCGGCGGGGCAAGGGCGCCTAGATCGCGACTGGGGAGCCCGGACTTGAACCGGGATAGCTGGCACCAAAAGCCAGAGGCTTGCCAATTAGCCGACTCCCCATTTGCTGCGTTCAGTCTAGGTCTCAACAGCTGATCCTTGGCTACCGGCAGCGATTGGCTACGGCCCGCTTGCCACCCCTGTACCGTCCCGCCGCATGAAAGTTGACGCGGGGCAGTACCAACCGACCATCGATGCGGCGGCCAACGCCGCGGTCGCGGCGCAAAGCGACGGCTTTGACGGGTGGTGGGCCTTTGAGACCCAAATCGACCCGTTCATCGCCTGTGCCCTCGCCGCGGAGCGGACGCAGACGGTCGAAATCGGGACGTCGATCGCAGTGGCCTTTGCGCGTAATCCAATGACGGTTGCGCTCCAGGCAAACGATGTCCAGGCGCTTTCGGGCGGACGCTTCAACCTGGGCCTCGGCTCGCAGATCAAGCCGCACATCACGCGTCGCTACTCGATGGAGTGGTCCAAGCCGGCGGCCCGCATGCGCGAGTTCGTCCTCGCGATCCGGGCGATCTGGAAGTGCTGGGAGACAGACGGTCAACTTGACTTCCAAGGCGATTTCTACACCCACACCCTGATGGCGCCCTTCTTCAACCCGGGTCCCAATCCGCACGGCAACCCAAAGATCCTCCTGGCGGCGGTGGGCCCGCTGATGACTCAGGCGGCCGGCGAGGTGGCCGACGGTGTCCTTTGTCACGGGTTCTCAACCGAGCGCTATGTGCGCGAGGCGACGCTTCCAGCGCTTGCAAAGGGCTTTGCGAAGGCCGGCCGTACCAGCGAGGGATTCGAGATCACTGCGCCCGCGTTCGTCGTGGCCGCTGACACGGACGAGGAGATCGTGGAGGGGTCCAAGTTCGTCAAGCAGCAGATCGCTTTTTACGGGTCAACCCCTGCGTATCGCCCCGTTCTTGAACTACACGGCTGGGGCGATCTCCAAGACGAGCTGATGGCGATGACCAAGCGCGGCGAGTGGGACTCGATGGGGGAGGTCATCGACGACGCGATCCTCCACACCTTCGCGGTCGTTGGCACGCCAGAGGATGCGATCGCGGAATTGGGACGCCGCTACGGCGACATCTGCACCCGCATAACGCTGACCCTGCCGCCCGCCCACGACCCCGACCGGTGGTCGGCCTTGTTCAGGGCGCTGCGCGCCGCAGGCTGAGCGCGGCCGCGCCCTTTACGATTCAGCGGTGCCAAGCACGACGCAAGCGCCGACGGTTTTGGTGATGGCCGCGGGCGAGGGAACGCGCATGCGCTCGTCCCTGCCCAAAGTCATGCACCCGGTATGCGGCCGCCCGATGGTCGCCTGGCCGATCCTGGCCGCCACGGCCGCCGGAGCCGGGCGCGTCGTTGTGATCGTCTCGCCAAGTCACGATCTTTCAGCGGTCCTTCCCGCAGGGGCGGAAACCGTCGTCCAGCCCGAGGCAAACGGCACCGGCGGGGCGATCCGCGCTGCGCTTGACCACATCGCCGACGCCGGCAGCGTGATCGTGCTCTCCGCCGACGTGCCGCTGATCAGCGCCGAGACAATTACGGCGCTGCTGCTTGCGCATCGCGAGTGCGGAGCGGGCGCAACGGTAATGACAGTGGAGATTGACGATCCGGCGGGCTACGGGCGGATCGTGCGGGACCCCAGCGGGGACGTCCGGGAGATCGTCGAGACCAAGCATTCCGAGGGGGTCGCCCCGGAGGTTCTGGCGACCCGGGAGATCAATTCAGGCACATATGTATTTGAAGCAGCGCCGCTCGCCGCTGCGCTCGCAAAAATCACCGACGACAACGAGGCGGGGGAATACTTTCTGCCCGATGTGCTGCCGTTGATGCGCGCCGAGGGCCTCCGGGTTTGCGCTCACATCGCCGACGATCCGAACGTCAACCTGGGCGTCAACACCCGTGCCGACCTGGCGCTCGTTGCGGCCAAGGCCCGCGAGCGGATCGTGCGCGCACACATGCTCGCCGGAGTCACCGTGATCGACCCGGGCAGCACATGGGTGGAGGCCGATGTCGAGATCGAGGCCGACGCAGTTATCGAGCCGGGGACTTACCTGCGCGGGAAGACCAGGGTGGCCGGTGGCGCGAAGGTGGGCCCGAACTCGACCGTCACCGACTCCCGGATCGGGACTGGGGCAACGGTGCTCCAATCTGTCCTGGTCGAGGCTGAGGTCGGCGATGGCGCGAGCGTTGGCCCGTTTTCCTACTTGCGCCCAGGTGCCAGGCTCGCGGCGGGCGCCAAGGCGGGGGCGTTTGTCGAGATCAAGAACTCGGAGATCGGGAAGGACGCCAAGGTGCCGCACCTCTCATACATCGGCGATTCTGAGATCGGGCCCGGTGCCAACGTTGGCGCCGGCACGATCACGGCGAACTACGACGGGCGTTCCAAACACCGGACCAGGATCGGGAAGGACGCGCGGATCGCCGTCAACAACTCGCTGGTTGCCCCCGTTGAGGTCGGCGATGGCGCCTACACTGGGGCCGGTGCAGTGATTCGCTCCGACGTGCCGCCAGGCGCGCTCGCGGTGACCGATGCCGCCCAGCGCAATATCGAGGACTACGCGAAATCCAAAGACGACCAGGCTGAAGGGGATAGCGAAGGCGATGAGTAGCACCGAGGAAGCCCCGACCCCCGTCAGCTCGATCACGCACGATTACACCAAGCGGTTGATGGTGTTCGGCGGCCGCGCGTCGATGGAGCAGGCAGCGCGAATCGCGGGCAAGCTCGACGTTGATCTGGGCCAGGTGGACCTGCGGACCTTTGCCGACGGCGAGGTGTATTGCCGCTACAACGAGTCCATTCGCGGCGCCGATGTTTTCCTCGTCCAATCGACCGCAGCCAACCGCGCGCAGGACATGACACCCAACGACGCCCTGATGGAGCTCTTGGTGATGATCGACGCCGCCAAGGGCGCCTCGGCGCACAGGATCATCGCGGTGATGCCCTGGTACGGCTACTCGCGCCAGGACAAGAAGTCGGCGCCGCGCGAGCCGATCTCAGCGCGCGTTGTTGCCCAATGCCTGGAGGCAGTCGGCGTGGATCGGATCTTGACCATGGACCTCCACTCAGGTCAGGTTCAGGGCTTCTTCTCGAAACCCGTGGATCACATGACGGCAATGCCGATGCTGACTCAGTACTTCATGGACCAGGTCTTTACCGAGGAACTCGTGATCGTTTCGCCGGACGCGGGCCGGGTCAAGGTGGCCCGCAACTTCGCCCGCAAGGTCGGCGTGCACTGGGCAGTGATGGAAAAGGAGCGGCCCGCTCAGCAGGTTGCGGAGATCGGCTACGTGGTCGGCGACGTGAAGGGCAAGACTGCCGTGCTCGTTGACGACATGATCGACACGGCGGGAACCCTTTGCGCTGCGGCGCGAACGGTCCTCGACGAAGGAGCCGCCAAGGTGATCGCCTGCGCAACCCACGGCGTTTTCTCCGGCCCGGCCTACGAGCGCCTCGCCTACGAGAATTCCGGGATCGAGCGAATCGTCGTGACCGATACGGTGCCGCTGGCGCCCGGCGCCCCGGAGAACGTCACCGTCCTCCACGCCTCCCAGATCCTGGCCGACTCGATCCGCAGGATCTTCGCCGACGACTCCGTCTCGGAGATCTTCGCCGGCGAGAACCAGCTCTTTTAGGCAAAGCTGGCAGCTAGGAGGGGTCGCTCACCCGCCAAGCGCCGTCGGCGCCCTGCTCGAGCATGACCGTGCGCGCCTCCGCGCCACTCGTCGAGTCAGTTCGGACGTTGGCCTCCACGCGCGCACGCGGGCCGCTGACGGAAACTTCGCGGATTCGCGCTTGTAGACCGGCGAAGGCCTCGGGCACGGCGGCGAGGACCTCGGGGCAGGCAAGTTGGTTCTCGTTGCCCAGCAGGCGGGCAGCGTTTTCCTCGACGGTCGTTCGGGCGGCGTCGGTTAGGAGGTCGCAGTAGGAATCGAACTCCGCCGCGCCTGCGGCCGCAAACAGGCGCTCGACAGTCTCGGTGACCCGTTCCTCCTCGCTGGGCGGATCACCGAACGGTCCGAGGTCAGCGATTGCCGCGATTGCCAACACTGCGCTCACGGTCAGAATGACCGCTGCGATTCGGCGCCGCGCAATATCGCTCAGGTAACCCACCGCCGCAACCTACATCTACGCTTGGCTTCAGTGGCATCCCAAGGGCTCATCCGAATTGGACACAAGGGCGCTGATGCGATCGAGCCCGGCAACACGCTCGCCAGTTTCAGGGCGGCCGCGGAGGCAGGCGTTGACGTGATCGAACTCGATGTCCTACGCCCGCGAGCGGACTTCCGGGTGCCCGCGGATTGGTCGCAGGCGTCGGCCGGGCCCGCGGCGGGGTCGGGTCCGCTGCTCATCGCTCACGACTGGGCCGACGCCGAACGCCGTCGGCCGCTGACACTCGAGGAAGCGCTCGACGCGTTTTGCGAACCACCGCTCGACGATCTGCGCTTTGGCCTCGATCTGAAGACGATCGGCCGCGAGGACGAGGTTGTGGCCGCGGTGCGGCGCCGCGGCCTTGAGCAGCGAGCGATGACCTCGACGATGGAACTCGCGAGCGTCCAGGCGCTGGCCGAGATCGCGCCCGACATCTATCGGGGCTGGACCCTCCCCAAGGTCGGTCGCGACTGGACTAAGAGCCGTCTCCCAAAGCCGCTCTTGCGCGGGGCCATGGCGCTCCTGCGCGCCCGGCTCCCTGTGATCGTTGCCCGCAAGGCCCCGAGCCTCGGGATCAGCGCGGTCTGGATCTATCACCCGCTCGCGTCACTCGCGCTGGCCAAGGCAGCGCATGCTGCCGGATGCGAGCTGATTTGCTGGACCGTAGACGACGACGCCCGCATGGGCGAGTTGATCGAACTGGGGGCCGATGGCATTTGCACCAACGACCCGCGCCTTTTCGCGAAGCTCCCGGCGCCCGAAGTGGCCTAGGGCGCGACGACCAGCGGCGGCGAGAAGTTGCTGCGCCGCTTCTTGCTGCCCGCAACCTCCGAACGGGCCCGGAACGAGTACACCCGGTTGCGCAGGGGCACTGGGTTGTCGTTGAACCCGAACTTGGCCTGCAGCTTGCTTGTGTTCGTCTTCCAGTTGCGCCAGGGCTTGTCGCCGACCCGGTACTGGACGTCGTACTGGTTGCCGGTCTCGCTGTTCACGGTTGCCCATTGCACCGGAATGAAGTCCTGAAAACCGCGGAGCCTCGTGATGGCGTACTGCATCGGGGGCACCTTGACCTTGCCCGACATCCCGGCGCCGCGAGGGCCGCCATGGACGTCGCAGAAGTACCGGAAGGTGCCGGCCGACGCGCTCAGGTAGTAGCCGCCAACCACGCTATCGGTGGGTTTCCCGGAGCGAAAGAGCCTGCGATCCTGGCGCACGTTGTGGTCGCCAACGGTCTCGCCATTGTCGCCTTCATCTCCCCATTCCCAAAGGAAGTTGGGACCTGAATCGTTCAGGTTGGAGGTGAAGACCTTGGGGCTGAAGACACTCTGGTCCCCGGCCTCGACGACGATCGGATCGAGCCCCCCGAACGCCACCGACGGCACGGCGAGTGTCGCACCAAGCACGGCGACAAGCGTCAGCCGACGACCTCTACCAATCTGGACCACGAAACGATTGTACGCCTACAGCCGGTAGCTATCCTCCCCGGTCGTTCATGGCTTCAGATCGCGTCAAACTCAAGGTGACCGAGCGCTCCGAGTTCGGATCTCGCACGACCCGCCGACTGCGTCGGGACGGGCTCGTCCCCGGCGTTGTCTACTCGGGCGGCAGCGAGGCTCGTGCGTTCAGCGTTCCCGAGCGTGAGGCGCGCAACGCGATCGCCCACGGCGGCGCCCTGCTCGACCTTGAATTCGAGGGCGCCACGGCCGAACCCGTGGTCGTCAAGGAAACGCAGCGCCACCCGGTCCGTGGTCAGATCATTCACATCGACTTCCAGGTCGTGCGCCTCGACCAAAAGATCTTCTCGGAGGTCTCAATCGAGCTGCTCGGCACCGAGGATGCCCCCGGTGTCAAGGAGGGCGGCGTCCTCGAGCACATCACCCACGAGGTCAATGTGGAGGCCCTCCCGACCGACATTCCCGAATCGATCGCCGCGGACGTTTCCGGTATGGAGATCGGCGACACGCTGACGCTCGCCTCGCTGATCGCTCCTGAGGGCGCCGAGTTCCACCTGGGTGAAGGTGTCGAGCTTGACGAGATCACGATCGCGACCCTCTCGCCGCCGCGCGTCGAAGAGGAGCCCGAGCCCGACCTCGAAGAGGAGACTGAGCTGATCGGCGAGGACGGCGAGCCGGTCGAGTCCGAGGGCGAGGATGCGGACGCGGACGCGGGCGATGGCGGCGGCGACGACGCCGGCGACTCCGACGGGGAGTAGCGGCGCTGTCCATCTTTGGCCGTCGGCGGCGCCCTGAAACGGTCGATGCGCCTGATGCGGGCGACAGGATCCTTGTCGTAGGCCTGGGTAATCCCGGGAAGCGCTACGCCGCGACGCGCCACAACATCGGCTTCGAGGTCGTATCCGAGCTGACCCGACGCTGGGAGTTGCCCAAGGCAAAGGAGCGATTTCGCGCTCTGATCGCCGAAGGCCGCACCCGGGCCGGCGGTCCGCGTGTGGTGGCCCTCCTGCCACAGACGTTCATGAACAAGTCCGGTGACGCCGTCGGACCCGCGCGCGGTCATCTGCGCGTCCCGCTCGACCGTGTCGTCGTCGTGTACGACGAGATCGACCTGCCGTTTGGCGAGATCCGCGCAAAGCTCGGTGGCGGTGCCGCCGGACATAACGGGATGAAATCGCTCAAACGTGGCCTCGGCAGCGCCGAGTTCTGGCGTGTGCGAGTTGGCGTCGGGCGCCCGGATTCGACCGACCCCGACGTGGTGTCGGCTTGGGTGCTGGGCCGCTTTACCGAACCAGCTGACGAAGTCCGCGCCGTGATCGAGGCCGCTGCGAATGAGGCGGATCGCCTGATCGACCGAATAGCGTCTGGCGAGCATGAGTGAGTTCACGACATACGAGGCGGAGCAAGCCGTAGCGGTCTTGAGGATCGATCGTCCGAAGGCCCGTAACGCGATGAACACCCAGGTTCTTGAGGAGATGCTGGCCCACCTCGACGCCGCTGACGGCGACGAGGCCGTACGAGCACTGGTCATCTCCTCCACGGATCACATGGGACTCTCAGCCGGCGCCGATGTCCGCGAGGAGCTCGACGCCGACGGCTCGGTTCGCCGGATGCAGCTTTTCGCCGACCTCTACGACCGCCTGGTTGGCTTCCCCAAGCCAACCGTCGCCGCATGCCACGGCGCCTGCGTCGGCGGTGGGGCAGAGGTGGCGGTTGCCTGTGACATGCGGGTGGGTGGCTCAAACCTGCGCCTGCGGTTTCCTGGCGCCTCGCTTGGCGTTCCGGTGGGCCCCGCTCGCCTGGTCACCCTTTGCGGGCTCTCCGTCGCGAAGTACCTGCTGATCGGCGGCAAGGAGATTGGCGCCGATGAGGCGCTGCGCTGGGGCATCGTCCACAAGGTGGCGCCCGCGGCGCTCACCGAGGAAATCGCGATCAGGCTGGCCTCCGTTTCCGCCGATCATCCACCGGAGGCGGTCGCCCGGCTGAAGGCGATGCTCCACGAGTGGGACGGGGTCGTGGAGCGTTCACGCGCCGAGGGTGAGGGCCAGGTCGAGTGGGCCCGCTCCGGCACCGGCCTGCCCTACCGCGACTGACCGGCTCCCCGCCACGCATCCGACAGCCGCCCGGGCTGGCTAGCCTCACACCAGCTTGTCACTGCGCCCATTGCTGGAGCTCGCCTACGCCGACGATGGGTATCGGAGGGTTGTGGCTGCCCTTGGGCGAGGGGGATCAGGCGTTGCCCAGGCGTCGGGCGCGATCCACGGCTACCTGATCGCGGCGCTCGCGGAGGACCCGGACGCCCTCGGTGGCGGCCCGCTCGTGGTCGTTGCCCCGGACGACCGCGGCGCCCGTGATCTGGCGCGAGAGCTGACCGCCTATTTGGCCCCACGCCGTGTGCATCACTATCCGTCCCGCGGGACGGGGTACTCGTCCCAGATCGCGCCGCCGCCGCACTTGGTGGGTCTCAGGATCGCTGCGCTCGACGCGCTGACGAAGCCCGACCCCACGTCGTCGCCGATTGTGGTGGCCAGCGCCGTTTCGCTCGCAGAAGCGGTCCCCGACGCGTCGCTGCGACCCGAGGGTTTCAGCCTGCGCAGGGGCGAGGAGATCGATCTTCCGTTCGTGGCCGAGTTGCTCTCCGAAGCGGGCTACGAGCGGGTGGATCAGGTCGAGGCACGCGGCCAGTTCGCGGTGCGCGGCGGGATCCTCGACGTGTTTGGCGCAACGGAGGACCGCGCCGCGCGACTGGAGCTGTTCGGCGACGAGATCGAGGCGATCCGTTGGTTTTCGACGTTCACGCAGCGCTCGCTGGGCGAGACCGACGTGCTTGAGCTTGCGCCCGCCGCCGAACTCGCCGCCGAGCACCGGTTGGCCGGCGAGCTGGAATCAGATGACGACGAGCGTCCCGCAATCGCCGACGTCTTGCCGATCGAACGATTCAGCGCTCCACTTGACGTGATCGGTGACGGCGCCAATTACCTTCTGGCTGCGGCTGAGGAGATCGAGCCGGCGCTGCGCGCCCACTGGGAGGACGTCACGGCGGCGATGCACTCAAGCGACGCGAGCCGGCTCTACGTGGACGTGGCGGTGCCCCTGGCCGAGCGGGCCGTCCTGGCGCTGGCGACCGCTCGTGGTGACGACGAGGAAGGCCATGAGATCCGGGCCCAAGTCGCCACGTCTGCGGCGCGTTCGATCGGCGAGGCTGAGCCGACGCTTGAGCGCGAGCTGCGCTCCGGGTACGCCGTCGTCGTCGCCTTCGAGCACCACGGCGAGGCGGAGCGGGCCCGGTTCAACCTCAAACGGACATCCGCGGAAATGCTCCGCACCGTGTCCGGACCCGGCGAGATAGCGCCGGGTCCGGGGAAGCACGTTGCCGGTGGCAGTCTGTACTTCGCCGAGGCCCCGCTTGCCGACGGTTTCGTATCTCCGAGCCTAAAGCTGGCCGTCTATCCCTGGCGAAAGCTCGTGCATCGGCGCGGCCGCACGGCGGCCAGCGTGCGGGGGTCCTTGGCTTCGATGGCCGATCTTCGCGTCGGTGACCACGTCGTCCACGCCGACCACGGCATCGCTCGCTTCGCCGGGTTTGAGACAAAGACCGTTGCGGGGGTTACGCGCGACTACCTCGAGCTGACCTATCGTGGCGAGGATCGGGTCTTCGCTCCGACGGAGCAGCTGACGAAGATCACGCGCTACGTCGGCGTCGGTGGCGAGGCGCCGCAACTCTCGGCCCTGGGGTCAAAGCGCTGGGATGGCATCAAGGCCCGTGCCCGCCACGCGGCTCGCGAGCTTGCCGGCGAACTGCTGAACCTGTACGCGGAGCGGGCCGCTAGGCGCGGGCATGCCTTCGGCCCAGACGGCGAATGGTCGCTTCAGCTTGAGCAGGCGTTTCCGTATCGCGAGACGGCTGACCAGATGGAGGCGATTGAGGCCACGCGGACGGATATGGAATCCGACCAGCCGATGGACCGCCTGATCTGCGGGGACGTGGGTTACGGCAAGACGGAGGTCGCGCTGCGAGCCGCGGCCAAGGCTGCCGCGGAGGGCAAGCAGGTACTGGTGCTGGTGCCGACAACGATCCTTGCGCAGCAACATCTTGGAACCTTCAGCGAGCGGTTTGCGGACCTTCCGTTTGAGGTTGCTTCGGTCTCGCGGCTCGTCCCCGCGCCCGCTCAGAAGGCAACCCTTGCAGCCTTCGCTGCGGGCAAGGTCGATGTTCTGATCGGCACCCACCGCCTGCTCTCACGCGACGTGAGGGCCCAGGACCTTGGCCTGTTGATCGTTGACGAAGAGCAGCGATTTGGGGTCAAGCAAAAGGAGCTGCTGCGCCAGTTGAAGTTGAGGGTTGATGTCCTTTCGATGTCCGCAACTCCGATCCCCCGCACTCTGCAGATGAGCCTGGCCGGCTTGCGCGACATCTCGGTGATCGAGACTCCGCCGGAGGGTCGCCGCCCGATCCGCACGTACGTCGGACCATACGACGAGGAGCTGGTGGCGAAGGCGATCAGCCGCGAGGTCGGTCGCGAAGGCCAGGCCTTTTTCCTTCACAACCGGGTCGAGACGATCGAGGAGACGGCCGAACGCCTGCGGGCCCTGTGTCCGGGCGTCCGCTTCGCCTCCGCCCACGGGCAGATGGAGGCGGCGGAGCTTGAGGAGACGATGCTCTCGTTCTTGCGCGGTGAAGCCGACTGCCTGGTCGCCACAACGATCATCGAGTCGGGCCTGGACATTCCGCAGGCCAACACGCTGATCGTCGAGCGAGCGGACCTGCTGGGGTTGGCTCAGGCCTACCAAATCCGTGGCCGGGTGGGACGGTCAAAGGAACGCGCCTTTGCGTACATGCTTCATCCGACCGACGAGAGCTTGACCTCGGAAGCCTCGGCCCGACTGGCGACCCTCGCCGATCACACCGAACTTGGCTCCGGATTCCAGATCGCGATGCGCGACCTGGAGCTTCGTGGCGCCGGCGACCTGCTGGGCGATGAGCAGTCGGGCCACGTGGCAGCGATCGGGTTCGAGCTCTATCTGGCGATGCTGGAGGAGGCGACCGAGGCGCTGCGATCCGGCGCCGATGGTGACAAGCGTCCCGAAAGCCAGGTTCGGATTGACATTGACGTCTCGGCCTACATCCCGTCGGACTTCATCCCGTACGAGGCGGCCAAGATTGACCTTCACAGGCGGATCGCCGGGGCTCGGCAAGCGGGTGACGTACGCGCGATCGCCGAAGGTCTGCGCGACCGATTCGGGCCGGTGCCGGAGCCCGTCGAGGCGCTTCTGGCACTACAGCGCATCAGGATCGAGGTCGGTGAAGCGGGCGGCCGGGTGGCCGAGGTGCGGGGCGGCAAGCTCTCGATTTCGCCGGTCGAGCTGGATTCGTCCGCGGTGGCAGAGATTCGGACCGGGCTGCCCGACGCTCTGTACGAGACGTCCAAACAGACGCTGTCGATCCGGGTACCTGAGGAACCAGCCGAACGCCTTGCGGCGGTGGTCGCTGTGAGCTCCGCGCTGGGCGCTACTTCAACAGTCGATAGCGCCGTCCGTTAGGGTTTCGCGCCGATGCCTACTGCTTCAAAGCGCACAGCTGCCATTGCCTTTGCCGCCCTGCTGGTTGGCACGATCGTCTTGGTCGCCGCTACGGCCGGACTCGGCAAGCCGAGCCTGCCCGACGGCGCGAAGGCCTTCGTCGAGGACTCTCCCGGCGGCGAGGTCAGCCAGGCGCAGTTCGACGCTGCGCTGACCCAGGCTGCCGCCCGCCAGGGTGCCCAGGCCGAGGCCCCAGAGCCGGGAACCCCGCAGTACGACCAGCTGAAGGAGACCGCCATGGCGGACGTGCTGCTGGCGCGCTGGGTCAGGGGCGAGGCGGCGGAACTGGGGATCGAGGTCAGCGACCGGGAGACCGACGCTGAGCTCGAGAAGATCGTCGAGGAGCAGTTTGGCGGCCAGGAGGCGTTCGACAAATTCCTTGAGGAGTCCAGTTTCTCGCCGGAGGATGCCCGCGAGCGGGTCGAGCTGCAGCTGCTTTCGACCCGGATCCAGGAACAGGTGCTGGGTACCGAGCCTCCGACGATTCCGGACGACGAGATCGCCGAGTACTACGACGAGAACGTCGATCAATTCAAAACGCCCGAAACCCGCGACGTCCGCACGCTCCTCAACCCGGACGAGGCAAAGGCTCAAGAGGCGCTTGACCAACTTTCCGAGGATGACTCGCCGGGCAACTGGAAGAAGGTGACTGAGCAGCTCTCCACCGACGAGGCCACAGCGCCGCTGGGTGGCCTGCGCCAGGGCGTCGTTTCCGGCCAGAACGAGCCGGCTCTTGACGCCGCGATCTTCGCAGCGGCCGAGGGCGAGTTGGTCGGTCCGATCAAGGGCGACTCGGGCTTCTACGTCGTCCAGGTCGTCGCCGTCAACGAGGCGCAGACGCAACCCCTTGACGACCAGGTCTCGCAGCAGATCAATCAGACGCTCGGCGCTGAGCGCCAGCAGGAAACGGCAACCTCCTACCAGGAGGGTTTCCTTGAGCGTTGGCGTGCGAACACGGTCTGCGCCGACGATGTTGCGATCGACCGCTGTTCCAACGCGCCACCGCCGCCCGACGCATGCCAGGGCGATGATGAGGGCGAGGAGCCCGGACTCGATCCGCTCACCGGCGAGCCCGTGGTCGGCTGCCCTGCGTTCGTTCCTTCGATGCGACCCGTGCCGCCGTCCTCGGCCGGCGAGGCAGTTGCTGCCGGGCTGCCCCAGGGACCCCAGTATCCGGTTCCGCCGGAGCCGACGCTTCCAGCGGACGCTCAGCAGATTCCCGGCGGCGCTCCGGCGCCTGTCCCCGGGGGATAGCGCTTGCCGACTTCCGGAGCGGACGCCAGCGCGGCGCTCGCCCGGCTCGACGAGATCACCCGCAGGCTGCGGGTCGAGTGTCCGTGGGACCGAGAACAGGACGAGCGAACGATCGTTCCGCACACCGTCGAGGAGGCCTACGAGCTTGCCGAGGCCGCCGAGTCCGGTGACGACGCCAAGCTCCTGGACGAGCTTGGCGATGTGCTCTTCCAGGTCCAGTTCCTGGCGCTGCTCATGGAGGAGCGCGGCGCCGGTTCGCTGGCCGCGGTGGCCGAGGGACTCGCGCAGAAGCTGATCCGGCGCCACCCGCACGTTTTTGACGAATCCGAGGCAAAGGCATTGCTCGAAGGGACCGACCCCGCGACCTCGGGCGAGGTGCTCGCCAACTGGGACAAGATCAAGCGGGACGTCGAGGGTCGGGGGGCGGACGATCCGTTCGCGGATGTGCCCGAGAACCTGCCGGGCCTCCTGTACGCCCGAAAGATCCTGCGCCGGGCCCACCCGGACCGTGGCGCCCCCGCACCGAGCAAGGGTTCGGAGCGCGATCGAGCCGAGCGGTTCGTCGGCGATCTGTTGTTTGAGGTGGTGGCGATCTCGCGTCGCCTCGGAGTCGATCCCGAGCTTGCAGTTCGCGCTGCCGCGCGGCGTTTGCGCGACCAGCACCGCGGCTAAACTCACGGACTCGCCCGGCCAGGCGAGCGAAGCAATGAGCGGTGCCGAGTTCGGTGCGCTCAGGGCGGCCTCACCTGACACCCGACTTCCGCCACCAGACAGGAGCCATGGCCAAGATCGACGCAGTTCACGCGCGCCAGATCCTCGACTCAAGGGGCAACCCGACGGTCGAGGTGGAGGTCCTGCTGGCGTCAGGGGCGCCGGGTCGCGCAGCCGTTCCTTCCGGCGCTTCGACCGGTGAGTTCGAGGCAACCGAGCTTCGCGATGGTGGTGACGCCTGGTTGGGGAAGGGCGTCAGTCGCGCCGTCGCCAATGCCAACGGTGAGATCGCAGCGGCGATCGCGGGCCGCGACGCGGCCGATCAGGCCGGTCTCGACCAGGCGATGATCGAACTTGACGGAACCCCGAACAAGTCCCGGCTTGGCGCCAACGCGATCCTTGGCGTTTCGCTCGCTGCCGCGCGCGCGCAGGCCGTCAGCGACAACGAACCGCTCTACCGATACGTCGCCAAGCTTGCCGAATTGGGCCCGCCGACGGTGTTGCCCGTGCCGATGATGAACGTCTTGAACGGCGGCGCCCACGCGGACAACTCGGTTGACTTTCAGGAGTTCATGGTGGTGCCGGCCGGCGCCGCGGGATTCGGCGAGTGCTTGCGGATGGGGACCGAGGTGTTTCATGCCCTGAAGGGGCTCCTTGCGGCGCGCGGAATGAGCACGGCGGTCGGCGACGAGGGGGGATTTGCGCCCGATCTCGAGTCAAATGCGGCGGCCCTGGGCCTGCTGGTTGACGGGATTGAGGCCGCCGGCTACGCCCCCGGCCAAGATGTCTTCATCGCGCTTGATCCAGCGACAAGCGAGATCCACTCCGACGGCGCCTACGTGCTTGAGCACGAAGGCCGCACGCTGACCGGAGACGAGCTTGCCACGTACTGGGCAGACGCCATCGACGGATTCCCGATCGTCTCGATCGAAGACGGCATGGATGAAGAGGACTGGGACGGCTGGAAAGCTCTTACGGACAGGGTCGGTGACCGCTGTCAGTTGGTGGGCGACGACCTCTTTGTCACAAATCCGGAGCGGCTCAGCCGCGGGATCGAGATGGGGGTTGCAAACTCGATCCTGATCAAGGTCAACCAGATTGGCACCTTGACCGAGACGCTGGCTGCGATCGCGATGGCCCGGGATGCGGGGTACTCGGCCGTGATGTCCCACCGCTCCGGCGAGACCGAGGACACGACGATCGCGGACCTCGCGGTGGCGACCGGGGTGGGTCAGATCAAGACCGGCGCTCCCTCGCGTTCGGACAGGGTCGCGAAGTACAACCAGTTGTTGCGCATCGAGGAGGAGCTGGGGGCCTCCGCAATGTTTCCCGGCAAGAGCGCATTCATCGGAAGGTAGAGCGCGGCCCGCGTTGAAGCGATGATGCGTGAGCGCACGCGCCTACCGGATTGCACCCCGCAAGAAGACGGCCCGACGGGCGGCGTCACGGATCGATTGGGACCGTGCCGGCCGGGTTCTCTTGGTCTGCGTGTTCTTTGTGGTCTTGGCCTTGTACGTGAATCCGGCTCTGAACTTCTTCGACGCTTGGCAGGACTCGAAGGCAGAGGGCGCTCAGCTCGCAGCGCTCAAGTCCGAGCATGCGGAGCTCCAGGAACGGGCGGCTGCACTTTCCGAGCCCGACGCTGCCGAGCGCGGCGTGCGCCGGCTCGGGATGGTCGATCCGGGCGAGCAAGCGGTTGTGATTCAACCACCGGGCGAGTAAGGGGACGGCCGCGATGAGCGGCTTCGCGGCGCCATCCGAACGGCAGCTTGGAGCCGCCGACTATCTCTTTGGCGTGGCGGAGCTTGCGGTGGTCGTCGTTGCCCTGGGTTGGGCGGCAATTCGGGTGCGACGTGCCCTGTTGCCGTCATGGAGCGGCCCGCCGGCGCTGGTTGCGGAGACCGGGTTGGCGTTGTCGCTCGCGGTGGTGATCGCCGTCGCGCTGGGGACGTTTGGCCTGTTCGCCTCGCCGGCCTACGCGTTGGCATGCGTCCTCGTTGCTTTGTTGGCCACCCTGGTCGGCGACCGGGTTCGCATCCGGGAATTTGAGTCCCCGCCGGCTCCGGCCGGTCCGCGCTGGGCCGGCCCGGTGGTCGCCGTCGTCTGTGCCGCGGTGTTCGCGGGCTGGGCCATTCCGACGCTTACGGGCATCGCTGGCGGCATGGGGCGAGCCGACTCGCTTTGGTATCACGGCCCCCTCGCAGCCCGGTTCCTGGAAACGGGCAATACGGGCGAGCTTCATTTTTTTGACCCGGTCTTCTTCGCCACCTTCTATCCCGCCAACTCTGAGATCTTCCACGCGATTCCGATCCTCGCGTTTGGCCGTGACTTCGTCTCGCCGCTCCTCAATATCGGGTTCCTGGCGATCGGCCTGCTCGCCTCCTGGTCGATCGGCAGGCCGTATGGCGCCGCGCCGCAGGCGCTGTTCGGCGGCGCCGTGATCCTCGGCGCCGAGACGATGGTCGACTTCCAGGCCGGCGAAGCGCTCAACGACATCGTCGGCGTCGCGCTGCTCCTCGTCGCCGTTGCCGTGCTGGTCAACGCTGGAGCCGGTGGCCGCAGAATCGGGTTTGGCGCGCTTGCGGTAGCCGGCGCCGCCGCGGGCCTTGCCGCGGGCACCAAGCTCTCGTTCTTGGCTCCTGTGGCGCTCCTGACCCTGACCGTGGTGATGATCGCTTCGCGCGGGACGCGGGTGCGCGCCGCTGTGTGGTGGTCGCTGCCGATGGCGCTTACCGGCGGCTACTGGTACTTGCGGAACCTGCTCACCGTCGGCAATCCCATTCCGTTCACGGCCTTCGGGCCGCTGGATCTGCCCGTACCCACCCGGGACCTCGAACTTCGGCCCGGGTTTTCGGTCTTCCACTACGCGACGGACCCGGATGTCTGGACCGCCTGGTTTTTTCCCAAGCTGAGCGAGGAACTCGGGCCGCTCTGGCCAGCCGTGCTCGCCGGGTTGGTCTTTGGCGGGATCTACGCGCTCTGGCGATCCCGGGAGCCACTCCTGCGCGCGCTTGGGGCCGTTGCGCTGATCACCGCGGTGGCGTACGTATTCACCCCACTGACGGCGGGCGGGGAGGAGGGGCAGCCGATCGCGTTCGAGTGGAACGTGCGCTACCTGGCCCCGGCGCTGGCCATCGCCCTGACGACGCTGCCATGCCTGGCCTGGTTTCGGTCGAGCCCCGCACGGCGGTCGCTGGGCTTCTGGGCGTTTGCCGCAATTGCGATGGTGACGACGCTCGACGATCGTGCAGTGGCCGGAGGGGGGACATACAAAGGGCGCGATCGCGACCGCGATCCTCGTCCTGGGCGCGTTTGCGACCGCGACCGCCGCTCGGTCACGGGGCCTGCTTGAACCGGGCGCCCGGCTTCGCCGGGCGTTCATCGTGGGGCTCGTTGTTGCGACCGTCGGCGCCGGCTTCGTGATCCAGCGCCACTACATGGAGCGCCGCTACCAGAATCTCAGTCCGCAACTTCAGATTGCGCCCGCGGCGCGCTGGGCCCAGGATCTGCGCGACGCAAGGATCGCCATCTCGGGCATCCGCGGCTACCTCAACCAGTACGCGTTTGCCGGAGCGGATCTCTCGAATCACGTTCAGTGGTTGGGTATCGAGGGCGCGCACGGCGCCTACTTGCGAATCGCGGATTGCGCGACGTGGCGGCGGGAGCTCAACGAGGGTGGCTACGAGTACGTGGTGACTATGTACGACCCGTACCGGCCGGCCGGCCTGACGGACACCAAGGAGGGCCTGTGGACTCGCGCAGACCCGGCCACCACGGAGGTGCTTCGCGACGGCCCGGTCGCCGTATATGCGATCGATGGGACACTCGACCCTGAGGCGTGCGGTGACTTGCCTGATCTCTCGGCCGCCGAGCTGAACGGCGACTCGGTCAATCTTGATCCGCGCGCAAATCAGCCGCCACCCGGGTTGGGCACAGCACCCGACGCGCGCTCCAGCGCCGCTTCGCCCGACATCATCTACTGATGCTCGCCACGCTCGTCACGGCGCTCGTCATCATCGTGGCCGCTGTGGCGGCGGGCCGCGCGATCATGCTCGCGTTCGGCTGGCAGCGGCCTGATTGGCTTGCAGGCTCCGTCGGATTGGCAGCGCTCGTGACGATCGCCCCGTTCCTGGTTCGTCTTCCCGGCCGGGGACGACAGCGGCGATCGTGCTCGCGGCCCTGGTCGCGTTGGCGATTGCCAAGACGCATCGAGCAAGTCCGCGCCGAAGCGACCCATCCGAGGTCCCCGGCGCTGCCCGGGCTCAGCACACGGTCGCGCTCGCCACCGTCGTCGGCGTGTTGGCCATTGCGTGCCTGCCGTTCGTAGTCAACGAGCGCACCGGTGTGCTCGGCGAGGGCATCTACACGAATGACCAGGCTGCACAGCTCTACTGGGCGGATTGGCTCGCGAGCGGCTCAGGCCCGCAGCCCAATGCCGTGCGATTTGGCTACCCGGTTGGCCCACAGGCGCTTGTGGCGTCCATTTCCGATGGCACGGGGTTCGACCTTGTGGATGTCTTCAACGGCCTTCTGATCGCGATTCCGGCGCTGACGGCGCTGACGGCGCTGTCACTACTCGCGATGCTGCCGCCGTTGCGACGGGGCCTGGCCGCGGCTCTGACCGGCCTCCCCTACCTGGGTGCTTCGTTCCTGGCGCAGTCGGGCTTCAAGGAGACGGCAATGGCGCTGTTTGTCTTGGCCCTCGCGGCCACGCTGACGGCAGCCCGTCGCCGGGCGCGCGATCAGCGCCATGAGCCACCGCCGCCCAGGTCGGTGGCGGCGGTCCTCGCACTCTTGGCATTAGGTGCGGTTTTCACCTTCAGCATTCCCGGGGCGGCCTGGTTTGCGCTGGCGATTCCGCCTTGGCTAATGCTGAGCTTCGACACCGCCACAAGAGCACGTGGCTGGACGGCAGCGCGCGCTTGGGCTGGCGCGCACTTGTGGGTGCTGGTCGCGGCCAGCCTGGTGATAGCGGGTATCGCCGCGCTGGTCCTTGGGCCAACGGGCTCATTCATCTCGAGGATCGGTGACGTCCAGGAATCGAGCGGTCGTCTCTCGTCGCCCGTTTGGCCTGGCGAGGCGCTTGGCATCTGGCCCGAGGGGGATTTTCGGCTGGTGCGTGGCGAGGTGGACGGGGCGCTGCTGGCGACTGGATTTGCCACGTTGTGCCTAGCTGCCGCCGCCATCTCGCTGATCCGGCGCCGCGACTGGGCGTTGATCTGCGTCCTCGGCGCAGCGGGGGGCGTCTATGCACTCGCCCGGCCATTTGCGGAAATTCATGTCGAGGCGAAGGCGCTGGCGGTCCTGGCGCCGCTCGCGATGTTGGTCACCGTCGGTTGGTTGTTGGCCCCTCGCTCAGCTTCGAAGCGCACTCCGTGGGACGTCGTTCGCGTGCTCACGGCGGCGGTGTTCTGCGTGGCGGCATTGGGCTCGACCCTGCTCGCCCTCCGCGCAACCCCGGTCGGCTTCGACGATCGCGGGCGGGATCTTGAGGTGCTTGCCGAGCGGGCAGAGGGCGAGCGGCTCGCGTTCTTGGGGATTGATCGCTTCGCCGCTTATTGGTTGCGCGACACCCTGGTACGCAGCCCCGGCGGGTATGTGCCGCCCGAGGTCGGCTCGCGTGGCGCCAAGACCTGGCAGCAAGGTCTGCCCGTGGATTTCGACACGATCGAACCGAAGCGGCTGGAGGATTTCCGCTTCGCGATAACGACCGCGGCCGGATTTCAATCGATTCCGCCGCCCGCGTTCAGGGAGGTGGCGCGCCAAGGCGAATACGTCCTCTACAAACGCAAGGGTCCGCTTGCGCCCACGCAGGTCCTGACGAGCGAGGGCGGCAATCCCGGGGCGGTGTTGGCGTGTGGCACCGAGGAGGCAAACGCGGCGCTGGCCCGGGGCGGCGACGCCCTTGTGGTTTCCGCCCCGGTCGTGGCTGGTCAGGAGGATTGGCAGCCCGCCTTTCATTTCGACGCGCCAAGCACGGCCCGGCAAACGCTGGCAGCTCCCGAGGGCGAGTTTCGGATCTCGCTTCAGTACCACAGCCAGGTGCCGCTCACCGTCCGCTTGGACGACGTCCAGGTCGCGACGCTCCCGCCGACGCTGGCAGGCTTTTACCTCGTGGGCGCTGGCCGGGGTGCCTACTGGGCGGCGGGACAGGCGACGGCTTCGGGTTCCGTTGAAATCGAAGTCGAGGCGGCCAGGCCCAGCGGATTGCAGCGTGCCCTCGGCGTCCCACGCTCGGTGTGGCTGGGCGGCGTAGCCCTGACCGCTACGGGCGGCTCGGCGGTCAAGCCGCTGGCCAGATCCTGCGGCGAGTACGTCGATCACTACCTGCCGGCAGGTAGTGATGAGCCGCTGCTGCCGACCCGGCCATGAGCCCACCAAGGCGGCAAGGTCGCCCGCCTGGTGCCGTCTAGACTTGCCCGCCGTGTCCCGCTTCGCCCGACTGAAGAACGCTCTGACGCGCCCCGGAAGCGGTGCAACGCCAGGGCTGCCCGTCCCATTTGTTGTCGGCGCGCCGCGGTCAGGCACAACGATGCTGCGGCTCATGTTGGACGCCCATCCTGACTTGGCGATTCCCCCGGAGACGTACTTCATCACCCGTGCGCACAAGGCGTGGCAGGCGGCCAAGCGCCGGCCCGGGGAGAGCCAGGCTGAGGCCTTCATCGAGGCGGTGACGACACACAAGCGCTGGGTGGATTTCCATCTTGACGCGGATGCGTTCGCCGACCGGGTCCGCGCCCGGAATCCCAAGCGGCTGGGTGAGGGGGTGCGCTGCTTTTACGAGATGTACGCCGAGAAAATCGAGAAGCCCCGCTGGGGCGACAAGACGCCGTTTTACGTCCGCAAGATGGACCTGATCCAGCGGATCCTGCCCGAGGCGCACTTCGTCCACCTGATCCGCGACGGCCGGGCCGTCGCGCACTCGATCAAGGACCTTTGGTTCGGCCCCGACACGATCGAGGGCTGCGCCGAGTTCTGGGTGGCGCGGCTCGATGAGGCTCGCGACAAGGCCCAGAAGCTGCCGAACTATCTCGAGATCATCTATGAGGACCTGGTCCGGGATCCGGAGCCCAACCTGCGCAAGATCGCCGAGTTCATCGATGTCCCGTTTGATGAGCGCATGGTTCGGTTCTACGAGAACGTGGATGAGCGAATCGCGCTGGAGACGCCGCCCGAAGAGGTCGCTCCGGACGGTCGGATTGTCTCGACTGACGAGCGCATGAAGATCATGGAGAACCTTTCCCGGCCGCCCGACCCAACCCGAATCGATCGCTGGCAGCAGGAGATGTCCGCCGAGGACGTCGCCAAATTCGAGGCGATCGCCGGTGATCGCCTGCGCGAATTGGGCTACGCGACGGGTTAGTCCGCGGCGTGGGGAATGCGCGAGTACGGGTCGTTTGGCGGGTCAATCGCGGTGACGTCAAATCCAAGCCCGCGCCACTGATACTCCGATCGGAACAGGAAGTAATCGACCTGCGGCCGCCAGGTGTGATCGACGCCGTGGCGGTTCAAAATGTAGCCGTGCGGCGGAATCCGCCGGATCGGTCTCTTGGCGTCCGCAAATCGGCGAATCAGTGCCAGGTCCTCGCCGCGAGAGCGCGGTGGCCAACCGCCCAATTCGCGGAGTTCCGCCCGGCGCGCCATCATCCCGCCGCCGGCCATTCGAGTATCGACATCGTGTGAGATCTGGCGGACAGTGACGTCGATTTCCTCGAGATAGACGAACTCAGCCGCCTTCCCAACCAGATCCGCCTGCGAGTACTCAAGCGCCAGGACGAGGTCCCAAAGGTGCTCGGTCGAGTAGTAGTCGTCGTCATCCATCTTCGTGACCAACTCGCCTGCCGAGGCTTCGACGCCGGCGTTCAGCGCGTCGCCAAGGGTCAGCTCGCCATCGACACGGAGGACTTTGAGCTCGCCTGGGTAGATCGCCCGGATCCGCTCCGCGGTCCCCTGCGGGAACTCGTCGCCATGCAGACAGACGACCAACTCCATCGGCTCGTAGTTTTGGCGCGCGATCTGGGCGATCCCGTGCTCAAGCCAGCTCTCCCTGCGCGTTGCGAACACGACCGAGACCATCGGCCTGCCCGGCAGCTCGATCCCGGCCGCTGCGCAGATCTGGCGCCAGCGCGCCTCGGCTGAGTGATCGCGAAGCGCGGCCCGGCGCAGCGCGACGGAGGCTCGCTCGCGCCGGTCGAGGTCGGCCAAGTCGCGCGCCTCGATCCCGGCCAGGAGCGTCGCCAGGTCGTTGCCCAAAAGCTCGGCAAGCGAGTCGGAAATCTCGGCCGCTACCACCGGCACCCCTGACGCACAGAGCTTGGCGATCCAGCCCGCCCGCTCGAACTCGGAGGCGTGAAAGGAGGGGTGGTCGAGGACGCCGAGGCGGCGCTGCAGGACCTCCCAGGTTTCGTCGGTGTCCGCCTCCAGGCTGCGGGCGCCGACGACGCCGATCGGCATTGCAACACCGCCCAGCATTTCGTCGCCGTGAACGCTGATGGCGTCAAAGCGCGCGGCCTGGCCCAGCCATGCGAGCGAGTCTTGAAGCACGGCGGGGTCAACCGCCTCGTCGATGGCTGCAAGGAACCCGGCCACCCTGTCGTAGGAGAAGCGGTCAGGGTTGAAGCGTTGTACGTCAACAGCGGGCGCCCGCGTCAGTTCCGGCGTGGACCCCGGTGCGCCCGTTTCCAGGTCTGCCAGCCCACTCCAAGCCGGCTGAAGTCCGTCGCGGCGGATGCCGATCACGGGCACTCCCCGCTCGCGGGCGCGTGCGCACAAGTCACGCAGCGAGTCGCGCCGGAGTTCCGGCCCCGGCCGGTCCACTACCAAGGCAGCGATGTCGTCGAGCGCTGTGCTCGCCGCTTGTGATCGCGTGCGTGCCGCGCCGAACGCAACGGGCTCCACTGCGGATGGCAGGCCGCCATTCGTTGCGCTCGCCGCAAATCCGACGCGCAGCGGCAGGGGTGAGCCCGGCGTGGTTCTTCGCGTCGCTGGTTCGGGGGCGTCGTTGGCGGGCTTCACGGGAGCGTGAAGGTTACGATCCGCGGCCAATGACCGATTTAGGATCAGACGCCGTGGTTGAGATCAAGCCCGGGCAGGTCTCTGCGGAGGCTTTGATCGACGCGATCGACGACACGTTGCGATCCGGTCCAGCGGGGCTTCGAGTCTGGGTGCCACTTGCTGCTGGCGATAAGCGCTTTGCGGCGCTGCAGGCAGTTTGTGCGGCGGATCACCGAGTCTCGCTCGGAACGGACAATGAACTCGAGAGCGCGAACCCCATTCGCATTTCCGTCCGGCGGTTTCGGCGCCGGCGGGCGGTCCCGCCACCGCCGGAGGGGACGCTTGCCCACGAGCGGGCTGAGCACCTGCGTCACCGTGCCCGGGGGGCGACGATGCGGGCGCGGGTTGATCGTGGGCAAAATCGAGTTTCGCGTGAGCGGCTCCAGGTACGTCACGAACGCGCGCGCCTACGAGCCGCTGAAGAGCGTCTGGGGCACACCGGGCCGAACGAGTGGGTGCGATGGCGCCTGCGCACCGTAGGGCGACTCGTAGGGGCGATACCGGGGCGGCTCGTTGCGATCGCCAACAAGGTGCGCAGCTACGCCAAGCGGATCCGCCGCTACGCCGCCGATCGATTGCGCCGATAACGATTGCCGGTGGGCGAAGCGCCAACCATCAACTTCGCAACGGTGCATTGGCACAACGCGCGGTGGGTCGATGTCCAGCTCGACTATCTGGAACGAAACGTGGACACTCCGTATCGGGTCTGGGCGTTTCTGAATGACATTCCGACGGTTGGCACCGAGCGCTTCCACTACGTGAACCGGCTGCCAATAGGCCCGCATGCTTGGAAACTGAACCTGCTCGCAGACATGATTTGCGCGGGCGACCGCGATCCCGATGAGCTGATCGTTTTCATCGACGGCGACGCCTTTCCGGTTGCGCCGCTTGCTCCCTACCTCATCGAGGCGCTGAGGAGGCACCCGTTGGTCGCTGTGCAGCGGCTTGAAAACGTTGGGATGGCCCAACCGCATCCCTGCTTTTGCGCGACAACCGTCGGGTTTTGGCGCGAGGTTGAGGGTGATTGGCGCCCCGGCCCGATTCCCAGCTCGACCTCCCCCAAGCCCGCTCGCGACGTTGGCGGGCGCCTGATGGCTCAGCTTCGCGCGGGCGGACACAGGTGGCAGCCGATGTTGCGGTCGAATGTACGCGACGCCCACCCGCTGTTCTTCGGCGTCTATGACGGCGTCGTCTATCACCATGGGGCCGGTTTCCGGGAAGACCTGGGCGGGCGCATTGGGCGCACATCGATGGCAGCCGAGCTTGAACGGATCAACCGCTTGCCGCTCACAAGGCTGGCCAACCGCCTGCCGCACGGCGGGTTGGTGGGGCGCTTTCGCCGATGGGTGCATCCGCGCGCTCGCCACCGGCGCTCAGCCCAGGAGGCCACTAATCAAATGAGCGACGCGGTGTTTGCTGCGCTCGTGCGCGAGTTCGGCTTCTACCGGGCTTTTACTGACGTGGCCTACGACGGCGAGCTGTCCGGCGTACGGGTTCAGGGCTTTGAATGAAGGCGCGGCTCAACCGGCCGCAGACTCATCGAAGCGAAGTCCGCGCCATTCGCGTTGCGACTGGATCAGAAAGTAATCCACGTAGGTGTTCCAGGTGTGATCCTGGCCATGGCGATTCAGGATGTACCCGAAGCCGTGCGTGCGGTAGGTCTTTCGGCCCGAGCGCTTGAAGTTTCTGACCAACCATGTGTCCTCGCCGCGCGAACGGCTGGGCCAGCCACCGATTGCCTCAAGCGGCCCCTTGCGCGCCATCATCGATCCGCCGGCTAGGCGGGGATGGTTGGATTCCCCATCGCCGATAAAACGGCGCATGGTCAGATCGATCCATTGCAAGTAGACGAATTCGGCGCCCTTCCCAACCAGATCCGCCTGCGAGTACTCAAGCGCCAGGACGAGGTCCCAAAGGTGCTCGGTCGAGTAGTAGTCGTCGTCATCCATCTTCGTGACCAACTCGCCTGCCGAGGCTTCGACGCCGGCGTTCAGCGCGTCGCCAAGGGTCAGCTCGCCATCGACACGGAGGACTTTGAGCTCGCCTGGGTAGATCGCCCGGATCCGCTCCGCGGTCCCCTGCGGGAACTCGTCGCCATGCAGACAGACGACCAACTCCATCGGCTCGTAGTTTTGGCGCGCGATCTGGGCGATCCCGTGCTCAAGCCAGCTCTCCCTGCGCGTTGCGAACACGACCGAGACCATCGGCCTGCCCGGCAGCTCGATCCCGGCCGCTGCGCAGATCTGGCGCCAGCGCGCCTCGGCTGAGTGATCGCGAAGCGCGGCCCGGCGCAGCGCGACGGAGGCTCGCTCGCGCCGGTCGAGGTCGGCCAAGTCGCGCGCCTCGATCCCGGCCAGGAGCGTCGCCAGGTCGTTGCCCAAAAGCTCGGCAAGCGAGTCGGAAATCTCGGCCGCTACCACCGGCACCCCTGACGCACAGAGCTTGGCGATCCAGCCCGCCCGCTCGAACTCGGAGGCGTGAAAGGAGGGGTGGTCGAGGACGCCGAGGTGCTCGCCCGCCCGGCGCACCGCCTGGCGGATGTGGGTTTGGCAATCAAGCGGCGTATAACGAGCCCCTGCGGGGATGGCGGGCAGCTGCGCCGTCGCCGGTGCCACCACGGTTACGGGCTCGTCATGGGCCACGGTAGCGATCAGTTCAAAGCCCGCCTCGAAACCGGTGCCGCTTCGGGTGAGGAGCGCGGCAATCCCGGCCACGTCTGTCTCGCGAAAGCCGGACGGGTTGAACTTGGTCGGGTCCAATGCCGGCGCCGCAGCCAGGACGCCGTTGACTGGGGCACCGATCAACAGGTCGGCCGCGGTGGGCTGCGCGGAACCCTCGGCAAGGCCAATCACAACGCTCCCCGCCTTGCGGGCCGCGGCAATCACGCTTGCGTCGGTATCCGGCTCAACCAGGACCGCGTCCAGATCCGGCGAGGAGGCATCCGCGGCGACGATCCCGCCCGCAAAGCAGGCGCTTCCACGCGCGCCGGCGAATCCGACTCGCAGCGGCAGCGGGTTGCCCAGGGCATGCCGCATCGGGTTTGATCGGGGTTCGCCCACCCGCGGCACTCTACGCGTGCCCAATACGATTCCGCGGATGAGCGCGCTTCAGCCAGCCACCGTCGCCCAGCACCTGTGGCGCGATATCGCCGCCCAAGCACCGGCCCAAGGTGACCACGGCAATCGCGCGCGACTGCTGACGGACGCCGATCCGTCCGATCAGGCGATTGCCGAGGAGGTCGTGATTTTCCTGGGTTCCGGGGACCGGCCCACGCCCGGGCTCATCGAGGCCCACCTGCGCTGGCATGCGTGTGTGGCCGACGCGGTCAGCCTGGGGACGCTGGTGCCCGACGATGGCAGCGATGACTCACTCGGACTCATCTTGGATCTGACCCGGGACCTGACTGATCTGGCCGGCGGTCTTCACCTCGCGGCGGCGGAGGGCTCGATCGGGGTCCGACGCGAACTCTTGGACGCGGCCGGTGGCGTCGGCAACACGCCGGCCCCGTTGCGGCGGATCGACGTCCTCCAGCGCCTCCACAATGCGGGCGCCGTCTTCGTGGCCGAACCGGGCGCAGTCGCCCATGGTGTGGGCTCGGGCTTGGCCCGCGCGGTGGCAGGATCGATCGAGCAGGGCTCCGCATTGGAGCTGTCGCATCCCGGCGAAGCGAGCCTTGCGGCGCTGCCGCCACTGCGTAGGATTCCATCGGCTCGGCGTCACCTGCGTCCGGCTGTTGCCGTCAATCTCGACCTTTCCGGGGTTCCCGCTGCGTCGGCGGAGATCACGCTTGGTGCGGCGCTTGGCGGGAGCCTGGGCGACGTCGAAGTCCGGATCCAAGGTGAGCACCTTGCTCCCGCGGTCCTGACCGCGATCGAGGCAGACCCGCGCGCTGGCCTGGCGCCGTCTTCGCTTGGCGACCCGGCGTGCCAGAGCCCGATCCAGATCTCGGTTCCAGCTCCGGCGCGTCTTGACCCGCGGACGCTGGCAGACCTCCACGCGCTGATCCTGGCTGAGGGTGTCGGCGCGCTTCATGTAACGGTTCCGGGCGCGACGCCCCAGGACGCGATGATCGAGGTCGTGGCGACCGGGGCTTGGCGCCGCGCCCAGCGGCTGGCAACCGTGTCCGGCGAGGAGGCCCCCGCG
Source organism: uncultured bacterium (assembly GCA_963701205.1). GTDB lineage: Bacteria > Actinomycetota > Thermoleophilia > Solirubrobacterales > 70-9 > JALZKA01. Next base: position 1,624,460 of record OY969575.1, read on the forward strand.
ATCATGGGTCGCCTGTACGGCGAGCGATGGGTATCGGGCGTCGAGGTTTCGACCCGAATGCACGGCGTCGAAGAGCCGCAGGTCACCGAGCACGGCCCCCTCGCGGCCGCCACCGACCCAGAGCTTGAGCGCGCCAACCACATCCGCTTTCGGGAGCGTGCAAACGATATGGCTCAGCGCGTGGAGTCATTCGACCGCAAGACGCTGGCCGAGCGCTTGCGCGCGCGCGCGGTTCGCCAGGAGGCGGAGCGGGTTGAATCCCGCCTAGATTGACCAGTTCGCGAACTCACGCCCGGTGAGTTCGCGGAACTTGGCGGCGTCGGCGCGCAACTGATCCTCGATTTCAGCGCGCAGATCGTCTTCAAGCGGGGGCTGCACCCACGGCTTCGAGAACGGCCGCCGATCGCGGACCTTGCGGAAGTGCCGAACCGGCAGTTTCTTCGCGGCGTATGCACCGAGCGCGGAGCGTCGGCGGCGCGCTGCCGTTTCGAGCTTCGGCAGGTCGTAGCTGGGCCGCCAGTGGTCGGACGGCGCGCCGACGAATTCGAAGACGCGCTTGATCGTCTCGCGTCGCTCGTTTTTCAGCTCGTCCTGTTCCAACAGCAGGATCTGCTCCATCGGGTAATGCTCCAGAAACCGGCTTAGCTGGTGGAAGTAGCGGGACCGGTGGAGGTATGCCCGCTTGGGATCGAGCACTGCCTCGCGCATTGGGCGGCTTTCGGCGCGGTTCGAAAAGGAATGGATGTAGTTCGAGTGAACCCGCCTGACCGGGTCCCGAACCATGAAGATCAGCTTCGCGTCGGGGATGACGTCGGCCATTCGCTCGGGCACACCGTCGAGCGTGGGGTGGGCGGTGTAGTTGGGCGAGGACTCGCCCCGGATCTCGGCCTGGGGGTTGAATCGGGAGCGATACCACTCAACGCCCAACTCCCAGCGTTTCTCGGCGACGAAGAAGTCGAGTTCCTTCGGCGTGGACATTGAGACCTTCGGGTGCCGGGACAGGTAGGAGTGGAGCGCGGTGGTCCCGCACTTTTGTGCGCCGATGATCACGAATGTCGGAAGGGCACCGGCCATCAGGGTCGGGAACGATAGCGACGGCGAAGGCGAGGGCCCGATTGCCCTGGCTAAGATCACGCGCCACCCGCAGCCCAGTCCCGAATCGGCACGATTTTCAGCAATGGCCCACGAAATGCCCCAAGTAGATGGTGTAACCCACCGGTTCTTGAACGTCGATGGGTTTGGTTTTCACGTCGCTGAGGCCGGCGAGGGCGAGCCCGTTCTCTTGCTCCACGGCTGGCCGCAGCACTGGTACTGCTGGCGGCTCGTGATGCCGCTTTTGGCGCCGCACTACCGCGTGATCGCGATTGATATGCGCGGTTTTGGTTGGTCGGATATCGCCTGGGAGGGCCTCGACAAGGAGTCGCTTGCCGACGACGTGGCCAACGTAATGGCGGCGCTTGAGATCGATCGCGCCCGGATCGTCGGCCACGATTGGGGTGCGTGGGTCGGTTATCTGCTCGCGATTCGGCGTCCCGAGCTCGTCGAGCGCCTGGTGGGCCTTTCGTCGCCGCCGCCGTTCATTGGAGCCCGCTCGATCGCCAGCGCGCTGCGGCTTCGCTATCAGGCCGCGGTGGCGTCGCCGCTTTCGATCAGGCGCATGCGCCGGCTCGGTTTCATCTCCAGGCTGATCAAGCGCTGGTCAAACGACACGACGAACCTCCCGAAGGACGTTCGCCGCCTTTACGCCCGCGACCTGCGGGCGTCGACAAGGGCAAGGGCGTCGATGCTGCTCTACCGGACATTTCTTCGCCGCGAGATCGGGCCGGTGCTGGCTGGCCGTTACCGCAAGCAACGCCTGGCCGTGCCGACGCTGGCCATGTACGGCTCCGGTGACGTGCTGCCGGGCAGCCTTTTTCGCGGCGTTGAGAAATTCGCCGACGACCTGACGGTCGAAAGGGTCGAAGGCGCGGGCCACTTCTTGCCCGAGGAGCGCCCCGACCTTGTCTCCGACCGCGTGCTTGGGTTCTTCGGACACGGAAAGGAGAACGGATAGTCCGACATAGCTCGCGTCTAATTTTCGCCGTCTGTGGAGCGACGGCCCTGGCCGGAGCGGTGCTTGCCGCGTCTGCACCGGCGGCGGTTCTGGCTGTCGATGTGAGTGAGGCGGCAGGGGTGGCCGACTTCGGTGTGACCCACGGCGCGACGTCCGCGGATTTCAACGGCGACGGATATGACGATGCCCTCCTCATCCGCCATTACAGCGCATTTCCGCGCTACCTGATCAATCAGGATGGATCCTTCCTCGATCAAACGGATTTGGCATTCCCGGGGAACAAGAAGCGCGACTACCACTCATGCCCGGCCGCCGACGTTGACGGCGATCGAGACCTCGATATCTATTGCACCGTAGGAGGCAAGGGGGGTGGAACTGCCCCTAACCCGAACGAGCTCTGGCTGGCGGCGAGCAACGGCACGTTCACACTTACAGAGTTGGCATGGGGCGCGCGCAATTCATTCGGAAGGGGCCGCGAGGCGACGTTCATCGACGCGAACGGGGACGGCCGCCCCGATCTCTATATCGGTAATCAGTATCCGCGCCTTGATGGGCACCCCGGCCCAAATCGGCTCTTCTTGAACGTCAACGGCAAGCGATTTCGAAAAGCGAGTGAGTTCGGCGTCGACGAGCTCATCGGGGGCGATGCGCTCCAGTCAATCGATTACGACCTCGACGGCGACGAGGACCTTCTCGTTTGTGGGCAGGGCCAGCTTCGCCTGTACCGCAACGTTCGCAACACCGGCTTTCGCGACATCACCGAAGCTACGGGCGCGCGGCCGCAAACACCGTGCTTGGACGCGGGCTTTGTGCAAGTCAATCCTGACGGCCGTCCCGACCTGGTCGTGCTGGGAGGGGGGAGGTCACGATCCGGGAACAGACGCGCGAGCACGGTTTTTTTGATGCCCCTCTATTCAGCGGCCAGTTTCCGTCGGCCTTGCGCATGGCATTTGGAGACGTAAACGGGGACGGCTGGAGTGATATCTATGTAATGAGTTCCAACCCATTCAACCCCGACCTGGCTCGAGATGAGCAGGTGGACGCTCCGGACGCCATGCTCGTGCGGAAGCGGGGGCTTCAGACCCAGCACGAAGTCAAGTACCGCAAAGTCGGGATTCCCCAGGACCTGTCAGGTATCGGTCAGGATGTCACTGCGATCGATTACGACGACAACGGGTTTACTGATTTCATCGTTCAGCAGGGCAAGGGCTTGGCATCCGGCCCAACGCGCCTGATTGCCTTCTTCCGCCGGTAGGGGAGCTGCCGCAACCAGTTCAATCAAGCGGGCTGGGGGCCCAGGCAATGCCCTCGCGGTGCATGCGCTTGACCATCCGGCGGTAACGGCGGTCGATCATGCGCGCATCGGCCGGCGCGATTCGCTCGCGCCACTTGCCGACGTGGGCGCGCTCGCCTGAGATCTCCGTGTCGAAGTAGGCACGCATCGCGCTTGGGTCGTCGAGCTCCAGGAACTCGACAAGGCGCGCAAACGTAGTTTCGCGATCGCGGGCGGTGAAGTCGTCGAGCTCCACGGTCAGGACTCGACCCTCCGGGACAGCGGCAATCGCACCGGCGGCGGCGCGGACCATTCGGTCCCATTTGGCAAGCGCCTTGCGTGGATCATCGGTCAGGTCAACCTTGCGCAGCGTCCCCGCCACCACGGCGCGGCCGTCGCGGACCATGTTGATGAAACGGGCATCGGGAAACAGCTTGAGCAGGAACGGGGCCTCCTCGATGACCTCGCCGGTGATCTCACACCAGGCGGGCTTGTCGTCGGCAAGCGCCGCCGGATCGAGCAGGCGGCGTACCAACTGCCGCGAGGCGACGATCGGATCCCGGCCGAACGCGGCCTCGAACTCGAGCAGAGCCGCCTCGTACTCGTCGCGCTCGACGATTCGCTGCAGGCCCTGCTTTTGGCGCGCGCCGCGCTTGTACCAGTTGCCCCGCATCCGTTCGAGGAATGCAGTCATCGAAACCCGGCCCGAACAGACCCCGGGCAGCCCCCCGGCGACGGCGTGAAAGCGGACCTCTGTGCGGATCCAGTGGTAGTGGGGATCCGCGGCGACGGTGCGGCCCATCGGGTGCGTCCCGGAGCGGCCGACGCCACCGATGAAGATCGGCTCAGCTCGCGGTTTGGTGATCACGAAGAGCCATTTCGCTTGAGGGCATGGCGACGTGGCTCGGGGTCGGGTACCCAATCGATCCCGTCGCGCTTGAAGCTACGAATCATTCGCCGGTAGCGACGATCAACCTTGCGGGCCTCCTGCGGGGGCATCCGTTCGCGCCACTGGCCAACGTGGGCCTTGCGCGGGGTGATCTTGCGGTTGAACAGCTCCCACATTGATTCCCGGTCCTCGACTTCGAGGAACTCGCAGACGCGATTGAAGGTGCCCGTCCGGTCGTGGTAGACAAGATCATCAAGCTTGATTTTCAGGACGTGTTCTGCCGCCACGGCGCTCATCCCGGCGTGGGAGTTGCGGATCATCTGTCCCCACTTGTCGATCGCCTCCAGAGGGTCGTCGGTCATATCGATCTTTTTCACATGCCCGCCGGCAATGGCCCGGCCGTCACGAACGATGTTGATGAAGCGCACGCGCGGAAACAGCCGAACCAGGTGTGGGGCGAAGATCACGCTGCGCCCGGTGAGCTCGCACCAGGCTGGCTTCCCCGCTCGCTCCGCGGTTGGATCGACGATCGCACGGAGCAGGTTGCGTGAGGAATCCCACGGGTTGTCCCCATAGTCGGCCGCAAACGTTCCCAGCGCGCGCTCGTACTCGTCGCGGTCGATCAGGCGATGGATGCCCTGGGGCCGCTTGAAGCCGCGCATCCAAAAGATTCCGCGGCAGTTTGAGAGGAACCTGTCCAGGCTGATCCTGCCGTCCAGCAAATCGGGCAGGCCGCCGCTGACCGCATGCAATCGGACTTCGGTTTCGACGAGGTGGTAGCGGGGATCCGCGCCGACAAGCGGCCCGATCGCGTGCGTACCCGAGCGGCCGAAGCCGCCGATAAAGACGGGGTGGGGAAAATCGGGCTCGAGGGCGGCCATCGAGCCGGGAAGGGTACAGCGGTCAATAGCCTTGTCGCCTGATGTCACCGGGCGCAGATAGTCAGGAAACGGCCAGAGTTCGGGCACGCGATCTGCCCCTGGGCGCGGCCCCGATCGTCTTTGTGGGGGGGACGGGACGGTCAGGCACCCACGTCGCTGCGCGGTTGCTCGGCCGCAGCGATCATTTCGACTTGATCCCCGTTGAGTGCCGCTTTCATACGGACCCTGACGGATTCCCGGGCTTGCTTTCGGGCGAGGTCAGCAAGGCTCGGTTCCTGCGCCGGATGCGCGGCTTTTGGTGGCGCGGCTTTCAAACGAACCGCCTCCGCGGCCTGCATCGATTCGTCCCCCGCGAGCGCCGGGATTCTGCGCTCGCCTCCTTCGAGGCGGATTTTGACGTTGACCCGAAAGCAGCCTGTCGGCGTTTGTTCCTTGATCTGCTCACGCCACAGGCGGAGGGCTGGCCCGATCGCGGGATCGTTGAGCAAAGCTGCGACGTCATCGCGCAGGCACCGGTTCTCGCCGAGCTTTTCCCCGAGGCGCGTTTCGTTCACATCGTTCGCGACGGCCGCGACGCCTCCGCATCGAGGGTTGGCCAGACGCGCGGACTCGTTTACCCCCGCAGCCGCAAGCAGGGGATCGCGTGGTGGGAGGCGCGGATCAGGGCGATTGATGCGGGGGCGCGGCAGATTCCGTCCGAGCGCCTGCACGAACTCGAGCTGGAGCGTTTGTTTGGCGGCTGGCGAATGGGCGAGCTGCGAAGGCTGTCTCGGTTTGTGGGCGTTCGGCCCGAGCGTTCGATGAAACGCTTCCTCAAGTCCCGGATGAGCCCCGAGCAAGCGAATACCCAGCGCTGGCGTAATGGCCTCAGCGAGTCGCGCCAGGGCGAAATCGCTCGCCTCTACCGCCAGGCGCTGGAGCGGCTTGAACGCGACGAAATCAGCTGTGCACCGTTGGTACGCAGGGCCTATGAGCGCTAGCGGCCGCGATTCAAGCCGGATTCTTTTCGTCACGTCGAACGGAACCGGCTTGGGGCATCTGACTCGGTCGATGGCAATCGCTCGCCGGCTTCCGGAATCTGTCGAGCCGCTCTTCATCACCTTCTCGGCTGGCGCGCCGGTCGTCCGGGCCCAGGGCTTCGCGGTCGAGTACATCGCCTCTTACGATCGGCCTGGGGCTGGAACGGATCTGAGCTGGACCCTGCGAGCGCGCGACCGGTTGGTTGCCGCCGTGGCGGAGATCCAGCCGAGCCTCGTCGTCTTCGACGGCACGCACCCATACGAACGGCTGCTGCCGGCGCTGCGGTCAACCGGAGCGCCGCTGGTGTGGTGTCGGCGTGGGATGTGGCGCCCCGACGCCGACGCGGCCCCGCTTCACCGCAGCCACCTCTTCGACTACATCCTGGAGCCCGGGGAGCTGGACCCAGGCGCCGACCGTGGGCCAACCGCCGCTAGACGAGGCGAGGCAACTACCGTGGCGCCGATCGTCCTGCTCGACCACGGCGAGCAGCTCGACCGCGAGCTAGCGTGCGATGAGTTGGGCCTCAAACCCGATGGTCGCAACGTGCTCGTCCAGCTCGGCCAGGGAAACGGGGTCCGCGAGGCAACTGAGCGCTGCCTGACGCGCCTGCAAAGCCTGCCAGGGGTGCAGGCCGTGGCTCTTTCCTCGACGCTGCGGACGCTGGGTGACCTGGGCGACGGCGTTGTGCGGATCGACGCCACCTATCCGATCGCCCGCTACTACAGGGCGTTCGACGCCTCAATCGCAGCGGCTGGCTACAACGTCTTTCACGAGTTGATCGCGATGCGGGTGCCGACGCTGTTTATCCCCATCGAGCGCCAAACCGACGACCAGCTCGCGCGGGCACAAAGCGCCAATGCCATCGGCACCGGACTTGCCGCGAACGGGCCGTTTGATCCGGCGCTTGAGAGCCTGATTGATGAGTTGACGGGCGAACGCGGAGCTGATCGCCTGCGCACAGCGCTGGCCAGGGTTGAGGCATGGGACGGCGCTCGCCAGGCCGTCGGGCACCTCGTTGAGCTGACGGGGGCCACGAGTGGGGCGGCCTCGAACCGCGTTCGCACCGCGCCACCGGCCGGCGTGCGCCTGCGCCGCGCAGCGATCTTCGTTCGGACCGTTCCCCGCACCGTGGCGCGGATCGCCCGCCAGGCGCTGACGCGCCCGCGCCTGCGTCGGCTCGTGTTGGCCTTGGATCTTCCGGCTGGTGAACACGACCGCCTGGTGGCCGCGGAGCTTGCGTCGAGTGAGGATGACCCGGCGCGAACCCTCGTGGTCACGGATCGTTTGGAGTTCGGGCCGCTCGTTCAGGCTGGCGTTGGCATTGAGCACATCCCCGCGGACGGGGAACGCCAGGCTGAGCTCGCCGGTGGTCCATACACACAGTTTCGCGATCGGCGCCTGGAGCTCATCCGGGCCCGGCGACCCCGTCCCAAGCGGGTGATTTCGCTGGAAACAAAGCGGAACCCCCCGGTAGCCTGATGGCGATGGACACGAGCGATGAGTCGGCCGCACCGGGGGCGATTGGTGCGCCCGGGGGAGGGCTTCCGAACGTCATCATCATCGGTGCCCAGAAGTGTGGGACGTCCGGCCTTCACTACTACCTGGGCCTGCACCCCGATGTCTCGGTCTCGACACCGAAGGAACTCAACTTCTTCATCGCCGAGCGCAACTGGCCGAAGGGCACCGATTGGTATCGGGGTCGCTTTGATGCCGCATGCCCAGTGCGGGTGGATGCCTCGCCCAACTACACGGCACATCCGCAACACACCGGGGTGGCAGAGCGAATGGCCAGCGTTGTGCCCGACGCGCGGCTGATCTACATCGTCCGCGATCCGCTCGATCGAATCGCCGCGCACTGGGTTCACAATTACTCCAAGGGACGTCACTCCGGTGCGCTCGCACGGACGATCGTGAATCCCAAGGCCTCCTACATCGCTCGCAGCCGCTACGCGATGCAGCTCGAGCAATTCACGCCCCATTACGGGATGGACAGGATTCTGGTCCTCGAGCAGTCCGATCTGCGAGATCGACGCGACGAGACCCTGCGGCGGGTTTTTGAGTTCACGGGGGCGGACCCGGACTTCAGCGACCGGCGCTTTGCCCAGGAGCGACACAAAACGGATCGCAAGACCCGGCTGACGGCGCTCGGCGAGCGGATCGAACTCCGGCGCGACCGCGCTCGCCGAACCTGGCTGCCGCCTGAAGCCTGGGCGCTGGCTCGAAGCTACTGGCCACTGGGCCGCCGGATCCAACGGCCCGAAATCCACTCGGCGCTGCCGGACGAGGCGCTTGAGGTACTGCGAGCCGACGCGACACGCCTGCGAGAACTGACGGGGCGCGACTTCAGCAACTGGTCGGTCTGAGGTCGTGGCCGGCAACTCACAGCACCGTGGACAGGGCGCCGCCCTGGGGGTTCGAGTTTTGCGGAACTCGGGGATCCAGGGCGTTGCCATCGTCGGAGCCAGTGTCCTGCACCTGGTCACCCTCTTCATCGTCGCCCACTACCTGGGTCCGGCGGAGCTTGGCCGCTTCGCCCTTCTTTACTTCGGCGCCAACCTTGTCGCCCACTTGCTGACGATCGCCGTGAAGCCGGGGACCGTGCGTCGCACTTTCGGTGCCGGCGACGACGAGGACGGCGGCGACGACGATGAAGAGGACGACGCTTCGGAGTCACCGAAGCGAAGCCTCGGCACCGGACTCCTGATGGCGTCGGGCCTTGGCATTGCGGCGGCCATCGCGATGATTGCGCTGCGGGCCCCGATTGCCGAACTTCTTCTGGGAACCAGGGACGACGCTGACCTGGTTGTTTGGGCCGCGGCCCTTGGCGGCACGACCGTGGTGTTCAAGTTGGTCTCGATCGTGATCTGGTTTGAGCGCCGCCCGCAGGCATTTCTGGCGTGCGAGCTCAGCCGCCCGGTTTTGGCTCTTGGCGTGGTGTTCGCATTGCTGGCGGGCGGCTCCGGCGTCGAGGGGGTGATGATCGGCAACGCTGCGGGGACGCTCCTGGCGGCAATCGTCGGATTACTCGCCCTCCGTCACAGCTTCGAGGCGTCGGTCGATCGTGGCGAGGTTGGCCAGATCCTGCACCGTGGGATGCTGCGCGCGCCGATCATGATGTCCTTTTGGACGATCGGCAACGCCGACGTCTTTTTGCTGTCGCGGTTCGTTACGGATTCGGAACTGGGCATCTACACCCTGGCCTCCCGCGTTGGTTTTATCGCAGCGTTCATGCCACAGGGCTTTCGGGTGGCGCTCCGCCCGCTCCGCAAGGCGTCGATTTTCCAGGCGGTCGAAGAGCAGTACGGGCGGGCGGAGCAGCGCGGCCAGCTACTCGGCTATTTCGTCCTGATCTGCGCATCCGCGATCCTGTTGATGGTCCTGCTCGCTGAGATCATGACCGGCATCGCGCCGGGTTCGTTTGCCGACGCCACGCCCCTGATTCCGGTGACCGCTGCGGCGATGGTCTGGCCCGCCTTGTTGCGGACCGTCAGCCAGCAGACAACGTGGCCGGGCCGCGGTAAAACGTCGTTCGTCGTGGCCTCCGTGCTCGCCGCCGTCGTCTTCATTGGGGTCACGCTCGCCCTCGCGGGCGAGATCGGCACCTATGCCGCTGCCCATCGGGATCATCGCCGGGATGCTGCCCCCTGCCGTCTACATGTTCGTGCGTTGCCAGCGCAGCCAGGCGCGCATCGCCTTTCCCTACCCCGCCGTCGGCCGTGGTCTGGCCGCTGCAATCGCCGTCGGCGGCCTGTACGCAGCCCTCCCAGACATGGCTCTCGCCGCGCGAGTCCCGGTCGCTGCGGCGTTTGCGGCGATCTACGTCTGGCTGCTCCTGCGGATTGACGCCATACCGCAGGCCCACCGCGAGGCGCTCACACACATGGCTCGGTCTGTGATCTCGGGTCGCACCGATAGCTTCAAGCCGCGCCAGGGCCTGCGTGCGATCAATCAAGCGGAGCGCGATCGCCTGCGGGTCGGCGTCGATGCGAGTTGGGCCGGCAGGCGACCAGGGCAGCGGACCGGCTTCCGGCCCCGAGCCGGTGGCGGGATTGATCGAGATCGCGCGCCGGGTTGGCGTGGGCGGCGGCGTTCCGATCGGCGAACCGACAGAGTTCGATCCCCAGATCGCCGAGTACATCTTCAGTTCCGCCCCAACTGCCATCCGGAACGCTCAGATGCGCAAGCTGCTCGAGTCAGGCGCGAAGGCGGTTGACCTGCGCGCTCTCGAGGATCTCATTGCGCACCTTGCAACGGTGCCGGACGAGGCCTGGGCTGGCCTGCGGAAAAACGAAGGGAAGATCAGGGACTGATTACTCGGACGAGCGCACGATCACGATTTGATCGGGCTCGACCGTGATTTGGACCTGGCGCTTGCCGGCCCAGTGCTCAGCGTAAACGGGGTCGTCAACGACGGCCGGATCCAGCCAGAGTCCGTAGCCGTCGTGGTCGCCGTGATCGAAAGTGGCCTGTAGCCCGGAGCCACCGCGCCTGCCACGCCCACCACGTCGGCGGCGCCGACGCCGGGGCTGGGCTTCGGCGTCGCCTTCCTCGGCGCTGTCGGACTCCGCGGAGGCATCGGGCTCATCAACGTCGTCACCCTCGGGTTCATCCGGGGATTCGGCCTCATCCTCCTCCTCGGCCTGTTCGGCCTCCTCGAGCGTCGCGGCTTCGATCTCGGCTTCGATCTCGTCGCGAAGGTCGAGCTCGGCCGGATCCTCACCGTCCGAGGAGAGTTCGTGCCGGCGCCGAAACTCGCGAAGCTCCGATGCCGAAACCTCAAGTTGGTGGGCTATCCAGGCGTCGGTACGGCCCTGCCGTACCCAAGCGCGGATCTGGTTCAGTTGGGCTCTAAGTGATTTTTTGGCCATCTGTCGGCGCCCGACTCTAACGAACGGGGTACTCTGACTATTCGTTTCGCGCGAATAGCGCCCTATTGGGGGGAGCTTGAAAGGGAGGGCAAGGAATGCTGGTCCTTACTCGCAAGACAAATCAAAGCATCATGATCGGTGACGACATCGAAGTCACCGTGCTGGCGGTATCAAGAGACAAAATCCGCTTGGGGATCACGGCACCAAAGGAAGTGCCGGTGTTTCGCAAGGAGGTCTACCTGGCGATCAACGGGGATTCCGCGTCCGCTGACGGCGGCGCCCCGGATGCCGCAGGGGTGCTGAAGGAGCCCGGCACGAGTTCGTAGTCGGGTCTGTGGGCTTCTAGCCCATCAGGAGCGCAAGCGTCTCGAACATCACCACGGTGACGACCACCACGGTGACGGAGAGCGCTGCGAAGAGAACGCCGAAGCGAACCTTGCCACCCTTTTCGGTGCGCGAGATCCGGCGCGCACGGGAGCGGGCGACGGCGCGCTCACGCAGTTGCACTCGGCGATGCCGGTCAAGGGCCATCTCGTGCTCAAGCGCGAGTTCCCAGTCGTTGATGCTCTGGCGCATTCTCATAATTTGAGGCTTCCCCGGGGGCGGAAGAGCGGTGGAGAAGAAGATCGGCGCCTATCCGTGCACCGAGCGAGGGTGAAATCTAGCAACTGCGAGAGCGTTTTGCAAGCAATCGTTCACATTACGGGAGGACAATGTGCCGGATGCCACTAACTCAGGCGTGACGAAACGAAAAAACGGCCGGCCTAAGGGGTACGGGCGACGCTTGACAGCAGCGTCTCTTTGATCTGGGCGACGATCTCGAGCGCCTCCGACCATTCGCGCTGCCAGACGTTGCGGCCATAGATCACGCCGGATCCGCCCGCTTGCATGATGAACTGCGTCTGCTCCAGCAGCTTCTCGTCGGCGATCCTGGAGCCGCCTGAGAGGACGACGAGCGATCGCCCTGCGGACTCGACGCACTGGCGAATCGCTTCCTCCTGGCTGACGTCGAACTCGTTGTACGGCGCGGGCGTCAGCTTGTCCTTCTCGGGATCGATCTTCGGCATGTTGAGCTTGACGATGTCGGCGCCCATCTCCATCGCCATCCGCGCGGCGTAGTCAATCGCGTAAAAGGTTGTTTGCCCGCCCTTTGCGTCGAGCGCGGAGCCGCGGGGGTACGACCAGACCACAAGCGGCATTCCGAAGCGGTCGCAGTCCTGGCGGACCTGGCGGAGTTGAACCAGATCCTCGCCCTGGCGGGGTGAGCCGACGTAGAGCGTGTAGCCAACCGCGTCGGCTCCCAGCCTGACCGCGTCCTCAACCGTTGCGTTGCAGGTCGATAGCGCGTCATCCGACGATGGGATGTCCGTCTTGCCGTTTACCTTCAGAATCAGCGGCACCGCTCCCGCGTAATCGGGGTAGTACTTCTCGGCCATCCCGATCTGGCAGGCGAGCGCCGAGTACCCGGCCTCGGCCGCGAGCTTGAATTGATATGAAGGATCCTTCGATGCCGGGTTCGGGAAGAAATCACGGGGGCCATGTTCGATGCCCTGGTCGATCGGCAGCAGCATCAACGTGCCCTGGCCGGGGCCGAACTCATAGAGCAGGCGATGGAGGCGCGCGCGCTTGCCGGGGGGCAGCGTCGCAAGCAGCGACTTCTGTTCGGTGATCGTTGTTACTTCCATGACTGGGTGGGGTTCCTCCTGTTTCGGCTGGCCGGACACGGATAATAGGCGCGAGCGCCTGCGAGGTGCCGTCGGACAATGAACCAGACACTGCTTCAACACTCGTTCAACGGGCCGCCGTTCACGGTGGGGATCGAGGAGGAGCTGATGATCCTCGACGGCGAAACGCTGGATTTGGCGCCGGGGCTCGAGTCAATTTTGGAGGCGGTGCCCGCAGAGTTCGAAGGCCAGGTGAAGCCCGAGCTGATGGCCTCTGTGCTTGAGATCGCGACGACGCCTTGCAGCGGCGTTACTGAAGCCGGGGACCAGTTGGCGCGAGCTGCGGTCCATGGTCGCCGGCATTGCAGCTGAGCGCGGCCTGCGGATCGGTGCCGCGGGAACGCATCCGCTCGGGCATTGGGAGGACCAGGAGATCGTGGACCGGCCGCGCTACGCCCAGCTGATCGCAGACTTGGGCTACATCGCCCGTCGCATGTTGATTTTCGGAACCCACGTTCACGTGGCCGTCGAAGGCCCCGACCGGGCGATTTACGTGGCGGACGGGATCCGGCGGTACCTGCCGCTACTCCTCGCGCTTTCGACCAACTCGCCCTTTTGGCGCGGAAGCGCCACCGGCATGATGTCGTCGCGCGCGCCCGTCTTCCGCGCGTTACCCAGGGAGGGGATCCCTCCTCACTATGGGACCTGGGAGACCTACTCCCACCGCGTCTCGACGATGGTGCGCAGCGGGGCGATCGCGGACTACACCTTCCTGTGGTGGGACGTGCGCGCCCATCCGCGTCTTGGCACGGTCGAGACCAGGGTCTGCGACCAGCAGACGAGCCTTGCGCACACGATGGCGCTGGCAGCCCTGATCGCATCGCTGGCGCGGCGACTCTCGATCCACTTCGACCGGGGCGAGCCGCTCATCGACTATCCCAGCGAGCTGATTGACGACAACAAGGTGCGGGCTGCAATGCGCGGCATGGAGGGTCACTTGGTGGACTTCCGGGCCGGACGTCATGTGCCCGCCGACGAGCTTGCCCGACGCTTGCTCGAGGAGTTGGCCGAGGACGCCCAGGCGCTGGGTTGTGCCCAGCACCTGGAGACCGTTTGGCAGATCCTGCGCGACGGAACCGGGGCTCGCCGCCAACTTGCCGCCTTCGAGGAGGGGGGAGGCCATCGGGCCGTGCTCGAATCGATCCTGATCGATCCCTGAAAGACGGCTGCCAGGCAACTATGCTCGAGCCTGATGGCCGGGCCTGAACTGAGCGTCGTGTGTCGTAGTTGCGGCTCTGAGGTGAGTCCGTACGTGACGGAGTGTCCCTACTGCGGCACCCGAGTGCGAAAGCGCGCGCCCAAGCTTGAGCGCGAGGGCGATCACATCCAGATTCGCGAAGGCAGACGCGAGAAACGCCGTCGGCGCGACGCCGAGCGCCGCAGCCGGGCTGTGGCAGCCCTGGCCGAGCGGGGAAATCCCGCCGGGCGCCCGGTTGCCACGATCGCCGTGTTGTTGGCCGCGGCGATCGCTTACGTGGTGGTGAGTGCGTCAACCCTTGATGTGGCCGATTTGGGAGCGCTCGCGGGCTCGCCGTCCGGTGCGGAGTCGTGGCGCTATCTTGCGGCGCCATTTGCCTTTGAGGATGCGGGTTACCTGTTCGTCTGCGGACTCGCGATCGCGATCTTCCTGCCGCCGATCGAGCGCCGCGCCACCCCGCTCGGAGGCCTGCTCTTGGCGATCGCTTGTGGCGGCCTTGGCATGTTGGGCGCCGATGGCGTGGATCAGGCGCTCGGGGACGGGTTTCCAATCGCAGCGGGCGCCAACGGGATCGCCCTCGGAATCTTGGCTGCGTATGTGGTCATGCGCGAACCGGAGCGCCGCGCGAATCCGGATGATGGCTACGACCCCATTGCCGTCGGGGTGACCGCCGCGGTGCTCCTGCTGCTCCCGCTGGTGGATCCCTGGGCAGACCCGTGGTCCGGGGTGACGGGCGGCCTCGTCGGCGCCCTTTGCGGCCTGCCGCTCGCGAGGCGGCCGGGATGAGCAAGTTCACCGCTCTCGACGAGCGCCTTCACGCCTACCTAGTTGGCAGCGGCGCCCGCCAGGATGAGCTGTTGGCGCGGGTTGAGGCCGACACTGCTGCGTTAGGCAGGATTGCCGAGATGCAGATAGCGCCTGACCAGGGGGCGTTCATGACCCTGCTTGCCCGGGCAATCGGCGCCCGCGAGATCCTCGAGGTCGGGACCTTCACCGGCTACTCCGCGATTTGTCTGGCGCGAGGCCTGGCGTCCGGCGGCCGGCTCACGTGTCTTGAGTTGAGCGAGGAATACGCGGAGATCGCCGCCGCCAATCTCGACGCTGCCGGGTTGGCCGACCGGGTTGACATCGTCATCGGGCCGGCGGCAGAGACCCTCGCCTCGCTTCCTGATCGCGAGCACTTCGACCTGGTTTTCATCGATGCCGACAAAGTGGGCTATCCCACGTACTACGAGGAGTCGTTGCGACGGCTGCGGTCCAACGGGCTGCTCATCACCGACAACGTCTTGCAGGACGGCCGCGTTTTGGACCCGGACCCTGGCGACAAGGCCGCGATTGCCATGGCGGAGTTCAACCGGAGCCTGACCACCGACGAGCGGGTCGATCTGGCGATGGTTGGGATCGCTGACGGCCTGGCGATCGTCCGCAAGCGATGAGCGACGCCCACAAAATCCAGCGCCGGGCGCTTGGCGATTGCATGCGCTGGCTTGGCAGCGGTAGCGAGGGCGCTCGCTTTTTGGAGCTCCCCGGCGTCTGCGCGGCTGTCGCGCCGGCCGCTCCCAGGCGATCGCTGGTGAACGGCGTGGTCTACGAGGACGCCGCGGCTCTTGCAGCGGGCTATGACGAGGTGGCAAGGGCGTACGCAGACGCGGGAATCATTGCCTGGACTGTCTGGACACCGGATTCGGATCTCGCCGGGATCGAGCATTTGGCCAACGAGGGCCATGCCCTCGACGGCAAGCCGGTGGCAATGATCCTTGACCTGGATCGTCTGCAGGTCGTCCCCGCGGGTGACCTCGAATGGGGTATGCAACCCGCCTTCGACGAGCTTGGCTCGGTGAACGACCGGGCATACGGTTACGAGGCCGACGGGATGGCCGCTGCGATCACACGGGCGTCCGGCGACCTGCCGATTCGGGTTTTCCAGGCCCACAGACATGGTGAGGTTGCGTCCGTTTTGGCCACCGTGGACCATGAGGACGACCTGGGCATCTACTTCGTCGCAACGCTTGAGGCACACCGCGGCCAGGGGCTGACATCGCGGCTGCTTTCGATCGCACTTGCCGACGCCCGCGACCGCGGGCTCTCGACGTCGTCGCTTCAGTCCTCCGCGCTTGGCGCGAACGTCTACCGGCGGTTGGGGTACGAGTCGCATTTCAGCTTTCATTTGTACGAGCGACGCACTGAATCCCTCTAGATATGTTCACCGGATGAGCGCCTTCACGGACGAGCAGCTCGATGCGGCGATCGAAGCCCTCTCGGATCCCGAACGGTTTCGCGAGGCGGAAACGATGGTGGCGGCCGCAGCTCCAAAGCTGGGCACGCTCCTCGCCCAGGCGATGGAGGCGGGAGGCTGGTTTGCTCAATCGCACGACGACGCAGCCGGGCGGGCGGCCAATATCGCGGCTGATGACGAGCGCCTTGCGGCCGTGCGCACCCTGCTTGCCGAAGAGGCGAGGATGGGCATGTTGGTGGGCGTAGCCGTTGGCTGGGCGCTGGCTGAAGAGCTGAAAGACAATGCGGAGAGGGAGAACGGCGGCTAATGCAGATCAAGTTCCATGGGCATTCGTGTTTCGAGTTGACCGACGGTGAGGCGCGAGTCCTGGTGGATCCGTTCCTGGCCCCCAACAACCCAAAGGCGGTTCACGGCGTTGACGACGTTGATGCAACGCACGTCTTGGTCACCCACGGCCACGTTGATCACCTGGCCGACGCCGTGGCCGTCTGCCAGCGCACGGGCGCGCCTGCGGTTGCCATGGTTGAGGTAGCGAACTGGCTTGGGGAGCAGGGGGTGGAGGAGACGTTCGATCCGAACCTCGGCGGCACCGTCGAGTTCGATTGGGGTTCCGTGAAACTGGTGCCTGCGTTCCACACCAACACGATGCCAGGGTCCGAGGAGGCACCGTTCAGCGCTACCCACGGGACCCCGGTTGGACAGGCCGCCGGACTCGTGATCACGATCGGTGGCAAGACGGTGTATGTCACCGGCGACACCTGCCTGTTCGGCGATATGGAGCTGATCGCCCGGCGGCATCCGATCGATATCGCGATCATGCCGATTGGCGGGCATTACACGATGGATCGCCACGATGCCGCTTTTGCGGCGGGGCTGATTGGCGCCGCCACGGTGATCCCGTGCCACTTCGACACCTTCCCACCGATCGAGACCGACCCCGAGGCGTTCAAGGCCGATGTCGAGTCGCAGAGCTCGTCGGAGGTCGTGGTTCTTGCCCCCGGTGAGGTGCACGAGGCCTAGCCTCGGCGGACGCCCGCGGCGCCCTACTGGGGGCCGCGTAAAAACCAGGCCCTGCGGTCTTGCCAGTCGTGAACCATCAAGGCCATCCCGGCGGCGGCGATCAGGCTGCCCACCATGCCGTGATGAAGCCGCTGCCTTCCAACCCAGACCCGGCGCTGAATCGCGTCGTAGTGGACGACTCCGGCGGTGAGATGGTTGATCGCCTCGGGACTCATGATTCAACCCAGATATCGGCCTCGGGCCCCGATCGCTTGATCCTCCGATCGGATGAGAGTGTTTGGTCCCGTCGTCGGACCGGTCGGAGGATGTACGGACGCTGCAAAGGCTTCATCGTGCTTGGCACCCCCCCTAACCCCGTCACAAGGACGGCCGGGTGACTCAAATGGGAGCATCGGACCAAAGCCCCCGAATCGCCATGGTTCTTCAATTCGGACAGGACGTCCAGGAGATCATGCGAGAGCCACTCGAAAGTCTTTGTGGCGAACCTGGACACTCCGGTGTCCACCCCGTACTCAGCGGTCTCAACTCGAAGCCACGGAGGGCTTCGAGTTGAGACTCTGGGTATGTTCCCCGGCTGGCGCTTCGGGTTGCCCGTGGGTCGATCGCTTCGCAGGTGCGGGTTGCTCGCCGTCGGGACCTGAGGGCATCTAGACTCGGGTCATGGCTGCCAGCGTCGAGCGCGTGCGCGTCTTTGTCGCGGACGACCATCCGATCTATCGCGAGGGGATCGTTCGTGCGATCAAGGAGCGTCCCGACCTGGAGCTTGTCGGCGAGGCTGGCGACGGTCGCCAAGCGTTGGACGCGATCAAGCAGCTTGAGCCCCAGGTCGCGGTTCTCGACATCCGGATGCCGGAACTGGAGGGAACCCAGGTGCTGAGCGCGATCAAGCGCGACGGTATCCAGACCGAGGTCGTCTTCCTCTCTGCCTTCATCGAGTCCGAGCTTGCCTACAAGACTGTTGCCGAGGGCGCGAAGGGGTACCTCTCGAAGGAGTCTTCGCGCCAGCAGATCTGTGACGCGATCATTGCCGTCGCTCGCGGTGAAACCGCGCTCGCGCCTGAAGTACAGGCGGGACTTGCGGCTGGGATCCAGGAGCGCGAGCGGGCCGACGGCAAGCCCCAGCTGACGGCGCGCGAGACCGAGGTGCTGGGCATGATCGCCGAGGGCCTGTCGGCGCCCGATATCGGGCGCCAGATCCACCTGAGCCCAACGACGGTCAAGACCCACCTGCACACGCTCTACGAGAAGCTGGGCGTCTCCGATCGCGCCGCGGCCGTGGCCGAGGCGATGAGGCGCGGGCTGCTCGAATGACGGCCGCGTCCGCGGGGGATGGGCCGACCGCGCCGCACGTCGCAACAGAGGCGGATCTCCGCTCCCGCATTGCGGAACTGGAAGCAAGCCTGGATGCGGCTCGATCCGAGCTTGAGGACCGCAAGCAGTTCGTCGCCCAAGTGATGGAGGCCGAAGATCGTGCGCGGCGCCGTATCGCCCAATTGATCCACGACGACGCGCTCCAAAACCTGCTTGCCGCCAATCAGGACCTGATTGAGGCGGCCCCCGGCAGGGTTGGCGTCACCCGCGCCCACGAGGTGGTGAACGCCACGATCGAGCACCTGCGCGAGGCAATGCTTGCGCTTCATCCCGTCACGCTTGAGCGGGGCGGCCTCGAACAGGCGCTGGCGGCGATTGCCCGGCAAGCCGAACGTCAGGGGAATCTGACCGTTGAAATCGACCTGGACCCCAGGGCAATGGGGCAAAACGATGAGTTGTTCCTGGCGCTGTCGCGGGAGCTTCTGGCGAATGCTGCCCGCCACGCCCAGGCCCGCAAGGTGGAAGTGAAGATTCTCGCCGGAGACGGGCAGCTCACGCTGGAGGTAGTGGACGACGGACGGGGGATGGACGCGGATCGCAGTCGCCAGGCGCTCCAGGAAGGGCACATAGGCCTGGCCTCGGTTGCGCAGCGCCTTGAGGCTTGCGGGGGCCGATTTGAGTTGACCAGCGCGCCGGGGGAAGGCACGCGCGCGCTGGTTACGGTGCCGGACTAGCGTCTTCGGCATCGACGGAAGGCGCACTCCCTGTCGGCGCCGGCTGCGAGTCCGACGGGAGTGGGGCGGGAGCCGGAAGCGGGGCAGGGAGCGGCTCGACTGGCGGGGACTCGACGGGCGGCGGATCGGACCGCTCGGGCTCCGCTGGTGCCGCTGCAACACCACTGCCGCTCACGGCTGGGCCAGAGACGGCGGTGACAGCCTCCGTTGCGTCAGGCACTGGCTCGGCCGTCGGCATTGGCTCAAGCACTGAAGCGATGGCCACGGAAGGTGCGCTCGCCTGCAACACGGCTGGCTTGTGCATCGGGCGATCCTGGTGTTTGGCGACGACGGCGCCCCCCGACATCGTCTGGCTGATGTGCGCGACCGGCGCAGCCACCGGTTCCGGCGCCGGCGCCGAGCGAATGTCAGCGGCTCCCGCTGACAGCAGCGCAAGACCCGCGAGACCCACCGCCGCCTTGGAGCCGACGGCGCCACTGAGGCCTCCGGCCGCCACCGCTCCGGCGCCACCAATCGCGGCGCTGCCCGCACCGGCTCCCGCGATCGCGCCGGATCCGCTGGCGGCACTCGAACCAATCGTGATCTTGGCGCCGCCGAGGCCGAGCTTGCCGAACAGGGTTCCGTGCAGCGCGGCGAGCGGCCCGATTGGCGCGAGCGCGGCCAGGGCGCGCTTGTCGCGGCGCAGTTCCTTGCGGTAGGCACGGCAACGCTCACAGCGCCGGAGGTGCGCGCGTGTGGCTCCCGACGCCTTGCACAGCCCCTCTGCTGCCTCCGCCAGTTGGAGATGGACCTCGTCGCAGGTCAGGTGGCGTCCCTGGCTGGAGTCGGCGAGCGCGATCCGGGCCCGAACGAGCAGGGATTTGACGGCCGGGACGGTCGTATCCATTGCCAGCGCGATGCCCTCGTAGCCGAGGCCTTCGATTTCGCGCAGCAATAGCGCCGAGCGCTGGGTCTCGGGCAGGAGCTTCACGTCGCCAAGGAGTGCGCGGAACTCCTCGCGATTTTGGACCTGGTCGGCCACCGATGCCCCAAGCTCGTGGGGATGGATGTCCATGGAGTCCTGCCCCTCCGGAACCGGCTTTCGCAGTTGGTTCAGGCACCGGTTCCGGGCGATGCGGTAAAGCCAGGGCTTTGCGTTGATCGCGCGGTTGTCGGCGAGGATGGCCTTGTGGGCGGCGACCATCACCTCCTGCATGACGTCCTCTGCGTCCTCGGGCGAGCGCAACATGCCTCTGCAGAACGCCAGCAGGCGCACCTGGTAGCGCTCGACCAAAACCTCGAAGGCACGCGGCTGTCCCTCGCGCATGAGCGCGATAAGCCGATCGTCTCCCTGCAGGCGCAGCAGCGAGGAGCGCCGACCGAGCAGGCCAAGCCTGCTGGCGTGTGTAAGTGCCGAGACTTCCATGCTCAACTCCTCCAAACACGGTAACAGCGCCGCGGTTGCGCTTTCGGCGCTAGGCTCGGCTCCGGTTACCCACACGCACCGGGGTGGCGGAACTGGCAGACGCTATCGCCTTAAAAGCGAGAGCCCGAAAGGGCGTGAGGGTTCGAGTCCCTCCCCCGGTATCAGCCGGCTTCGACGTGCTTTTTGATGCCTTCGGCCGCGCCCTTGGTCAAAAACTCCTTGACCTGGCCTTCAATTGGGCCGCGGATCAGCATGCCGAGCATGCGCCCTGGGTCGATGTCGAGCGCGTACGTCGCCTCAGTCCGGTCGCCGTCCAATTCCTTCAAGACCCAGCGTCCGTCAACGGATTTGACCTCGCCCGTCTCCTGGACCCAACTGAGCCCATCGGGCTCGTTGTAGGAGAACCGCAACGTGGATTTCGACCGCTTGACCTTGACATCGGCTTCGGCCTCAACCAGCGTCGCTCGGCCCTCAGCGTCTGATTCGAGGACTTCGACGCTGACCATTGCCGGGTTCCAGGCGACGGCGCCCGGTACGTCCGCGGCCACGTCATAGACGCGCTGGCGGGGAGCATTGATTTCGACTGTGTAGCTGGCTACGAGTTTTCCCATGACGCCAGCCTAGTACCCAGGGGCTCGTCGGTGCGCGGTTACTAGAGCTGGGTCCAGACCGTCTTGGTCTCAAGGTAGGCGTCGAGGTTGACGGCGCCCTTCTCGCGGCCGATTCCCGACGCCTTGTAGCCGCCAAACGGAGCCGCGGGGTCGCCGCCGCCCCAGGTGTTGATGTAGACGTTTCCGGCCTTGAGTTTTGCCGCGAGCTTGTGCGCGTTCGAGATGTCGCGGGTCCATAGCCCGGCGGCCAGCCCATACTCCGTGTCGTTGGCGCGGTCTGCGACTTCGTCGAGGTCGTCGAACGGCATCGCCACCAGGACCGGGCCAAAGATCTCCTCGCGCGCGATCCGCATCCTGTCCTCGACCCCGGTGAACAGCGTCGGGTGGACGAAGTAGCCCGGGCCGGCGTCAGGCGATCCGCCGACAACCGCTTCGGCACCGTCGGAAAGGCCGGAGTCGATGTAGCCCTTGACGCGCTCGAGCTGTTCGGCTGAGACGAGCGGGCCAAACTCCGTTTCTGGTTCGAGGCCGGGGCCAACCTTGGCGCCGGCGGCGAGCTCGGCCAGGCCCTCCACGACCCGGTCGAAGTGTTCGCGGGCGACGAACAGTCGCGATCCGGCGTTGCACGCCTGTCCGGAGTTGAAGTAGATGCCCTGGAACGATCCTGCGATAGCCCGATCCAGATCCGCGTCCGGCAGGATGATGTTGGGGCTCTTGCCGCCGAGTTCAAGCGTCACCCGCTTGAGGGACTGGCCACACTTGGCCGCAATCTCGCGACCGACCACCGTTGAGCCCGTGAACGCGATCTTCGCGACGCCCGGGTCGTCAACCAGGGCGGCGCCGGTCTCGCCGTCGCCAGTGACGACGTTGAGCGTTCCATCCGGGAAGCCGGCCTCAAGAGCCAGCTCTCCCAACCTGAGCGCCGTCAATGGGGTCTGTTCTGCGGGCTTCAAAACGATCGGGCAGCCGGCCGCCAGCGCTGGCGCGATCTTCCAGACGGCCATCAGGAGCGGGAAATTCCACGGGATGATCTGGCCGCATACGCCAACCGGCTCGCGCAACGTGTAGGCCAGGACGTCGCGCGCGCTGACCGGGATGGTCTGACCTTCGATCTTCGTCGGCCAGCCTGCGAAATAGCGCAGGTGGCTGACGCTGGCCGCGACATCGCCCTTCGCCATCGTCAGGGGCTTGCCGTTGTCAAGCGATTCAAGCTCGGCCAGCTCGGCGCCGTTTGCCTTGATCAGCTCGGCCAGGGCGTTCATCAAGGCCGAGCGCTTGGCGGGGTTCAGCTTGTGAAGCGGTCCGTCCAGGGCGCCTTGAGCGGCAGCAACCGCGGCAGCGACGTCGCTTGCCCCTGCCTGCGCCACCTGGCAGATTTCCTCGCCCGTGGCGGGGTCAAGCGTTGGGAACGTTCGGCCGTCGGCTGGCGCTACCCAACCGCCACCGATGAGGAGGTTTCCCGGTCCTCGACCGATGAATTCG
This sequence comes from uncultured bacterium, assembly GCA_963701205.1. Taxonomy (GTDB): domain Bacteria; phylum Actinomycetota; class Thermoleophilia; order Solirubrobacterales; family 70-9; genus JALZKA01. Next base: position 1,647,165 of record OY969575.1, read on the forward strand.
CGGGCGGGCTCGGCGACGGCGGCAGTGGTTGCGTTGGGCATCGGGGGATCGTAGCCGCGCTTGGGTCCTCAGGATCGGCTGTGCAGGGTGGTTGCTGGTCCGGCGCAGGCGTGGTTGGCGCCGGGTCGCTGGTTGTCTCGCCGAGCGATTGATCTGACGATTGCCCGGAGCCGACACCGGGTGCGGGCGAGCCGGTTGGCTGCCGCTTCAGCTCGGTCGCTGCGCTCGTTGCCCTGGCGATTGGCGTGGTCCCGACGTGATCACGCGAGCCCCACGCCGTGACCGAGACGGTGTAGACGCCCGGGCCCGAGTAGGGAACGAATAGGGGGGTGGACGAGCCCCTGACCTCGCCCAGGTTGATCGCTGATCCGTCCGGGCGGGTCACGTCCACCGTGTAGCTGCTTGCCCGTGCAAGCGGATTCCAGTGTGCCTCGATCGTGCAGATGACCGCTCCGCCCGCGGTCCCACAGCGCTCAAGCGTCGCGGTGACGACGAGGGTGGCGGGCGCCGCGTTCCCACCACCGCCTTCGAGCGCAAGGGCGGGGATCGGTGCAACCAAGGCCAACAGGGCAAGCGCCAGGACGCGGCGCAGGCTTGTCCAGCGAACACTCGGTGGCCCAGATGGCTGATCGGCTCGAGCGTCGTTGGCGGGCTGGCCTGAGTCGATGCCGCAATCCGTCAGTTCGCTGGGGGTAAAGCGCTGGGCGCAGCCGGTGCAAACAACGCTCTTGATTGCGTGGGCGGGCAACTCGGGCGGAATTCGCATGCGCGTCGTGTGTCCGCACCCTTGGTGCTCGGTTTCGAGCACCCGAACGGGCTCGGTCTGGCGCGGCCTTGGGAGGCCGCCGTTTGCTTGCGCGCGGTCCACCTACCCCTCATCGGGCCTCCCGCGCCGGAGCTTGAGCCCCGCCCCGAACGATTGCTGGGAGAATCGCGGCGATGGTCGTCGCCGCATTGACTTGGGCGTATCGCCGCCTTGGCCGGTTCTACCCGCGTGCGTTCGTCGCACTTGAAATGCTCACCGTGTTTCCGATCATCCTCGGTACGTACGCGCTGCTGAGTTTCTACTACGAGGGCGACGGCGGCAGGTTTTTCCTGCTGTTCGGGATCACCTGCGGCTTGGCCGCCGTTTCGATCACCCTGATCTGCGTCAAGACGTTCCCCTTGCTGCGGCCGGTTGAGCACTGGATTCGCGGCGGACGCGACGAGCTGGCAACTGCGGATGCCTGGTCAGCCGCGGTGGGGTTTCCCTGGCGGATGATCCGTCGGGTCGTGCCGATCCCGGTTCTCGTCGTGGCGCTGCCGTCGGTAGCGCTGACGGTCGTGTTGCTGAATCTGAGCGTCCTCGCCGCTTTGCCGATGCTGGCTGGCGCGCTCGTGGCGCTGACCTACTCGGCGATGCTGCATTACTTCGCGCTTGAGACCGGGCTCAGGCCGGTCCTGATCGATATCAACCAGCAGGTGGCGCCGCGAACGAGCGCCAGTCTGCGAACGCTCTCCCTGCGCTGGCGCCTGCTGCTGAGCCTGCCAGTTATCAACATCATCACCGGGGTGATCGTGGCGGCGTTGACCTCCGAGGGCGGAGGTGGGGCGGACCTGGGATTGGATGTGGCGATCGCCGTGGGAGTGGCTACCACTATCGCGTTGGAGCTGACGGTGTTGCTGTCACGTTCAATCACGCAGCCGATCGCCGACCTGCGCAGGGCGACGGAAGCGGTGCTGGACGGCAACTTCGACATAACCGTTCCGGTCACGACCGGGGATGAGACGGGCGAGCTTGCTGCGTCGTTCAACGCGATGGTTGCGGGGCTCGCGGAGCGTGAGCGGATTCGGGAAGCGTTCGGCACCTACCTGGACCGCGACGTCGCCGACTACATCCTCTCTGACTCGTTCGAGAAGACCGGGCGAGAGCTGGATGTCTCGATCCTGTTCACCGACGTCCGCGGCTTCACGGGGTTCGCCGCCGGGTCAGGCGCCAAGGAAGTGGTTGCCGCCCTCAACGGCCTGTTCGAGGTCGTCGTTCCGATCATCGCCCGCCACGGGGGGCACGTTGACAAGTTCGAGGGTGATGGACTCTTGGCGGTGTTTGGAGCCCCGCAGCCCTACCCTGACCACGCGATTCGCGCGGTGAGGGCGGCAATCGAGATCAACGAGCGCGTCAACGAAAACGGGGAGGCCGGCGAACTGCGTGTCGGTGTGGGAATCAATACGGGCCGGGTCGTTGCCGGTTCGATCGGTGGCGCCGGCCGGCTCAACTTCAGCGTGATTGGCGACGCGGTCAATATCGCCGCCAGGGTGGAGGGGATGACCCGCGAGATCGATCGCCCAGTCCTATTGACCGCCCAGACGGCCGCGGCTCTGGCCGATGGCGTGGAGCTTTTGCCGCAGGGCGAGTTCGAGTTGCGCGGCGTCGCCGAACCGGTTGAAATCCTGGCCCCGGCCGCCGTTTCGCCAGCCGGGGTGGTTGCGGGTGAATAGGGTTTCGGCGGTGACAGCGGCTTCCGATCAAGACCCTGGTGCAAAGGTCCACGGCGGCAGGCTCGCCGCCCGGGCGCTGCGCTCGCGGGGCGTCGAAAACCTGTTCACGCTGTCGGGCGGACACCTCTTTTCGATCTACGACGGCTGCCGGGAGGAGGGCGTGCGGATCGTTGACGTGCGCCACGAGCAGGCCGCCGTCTGGGCCGCGGAGGGCTACGCAAAGGCCACCCGTCGCGCCGGCGTTGCAGCGCTGACGGCCGGGCCCGGCGTCTCGAACGGAATGAGCGCGATGGCCGGCGCGCTCTACAACCGCTCGCCCGTCACGGTTCTGGGCGGTCGAGCGCCAGAGATGCGTTGGGGCTCCGGATCCCTACAGGAGGTGGACCACCTGCCGTTCGTCTCGCCGGTGGTCAAGTCCGCGAACACCGTCAAGCAGACGGATGCGATCGCGCCGGCAGTGGCCACCGCGATCGATGCGTCCCTGGCGCAACCGAGCGGACCCACATTCCTTGACTTTCCGCTCGACGTCGTCTTCATGGAGGGTGGCGGCGAACCGGACCCCGACCCTGGAATCAACCCCGGCCCTGTGGCCGCTGGGATCGACGAAGCAGCTGAGCTTCTGGCCGGCGCGGAGCGCCCGGCGATCATGGCCGGAACCGGCCTCTACTGGGCCCACGGCGAGGATGAGTTGCGAGCCCTGGCGGAGGCGCTTGGCGCACCGGTGTTCCTAAACGGCATGGGTCGGGGCTGCCTGCCCGCTGATCATGAGTTTTGTTTTTCACGAGCGCGCGGGCACGCGCTGAAGGGCGCCGATGTTGCACTGGCGATCGGCTTGCCGCTTGACTTCAGGCTGGGCTTCGGCGGTTCGTTCGGCGACGAGACCAAGCTGATCTGGCTTGACGTTGCGCCCAACGAGCTGACCCGCAACCGCACACCCGACGTCGAGCTTGTTGGCGGCATTGCCCCAAGCCTTGCCGCGATTCGCGAATCCGCGGCCGCTGATCCGGCGCGAACCGCGAAATGGGTGGACGACGTACGCCGGGTTGAGCTTGAAAAGCGCGCCGTCGAGCAGGCCGAACTCGACGACGCCCGCTCGCCGCTTCATCCGATGCGCGTCTACAAGGGCCTGGCGGAGGTCCTCGATCGCGATGCGATCGTGATCGGCGACGGCGGCGACTTCGTCTCCTATGCGGGCAAGGTCGTCGAGACGCATGAGCCGGGAAGCTGGATGGACCCTGGTCCCTACGGCTGCCTCGGCGCCGGGCCTGGCCAGGCAATCGGCGCCAAGATCGCTCATCCCGACCGGCAGGTCTGTTTGCTCCTGGGCGATGGCGCCTTCGGTTTTTCAGGCCTGGAGTTCGACACGATGGCGCGTCTCGGCGTGCCCGTCGTCGGCGTGATCGGAAACAACGGGATCTGGGGCCTCGAGCACCACCCGATGAAGTTCCTCTACGGATACTCGGTTGCTGCCGAGTTGACGCCGGAGACGCGCTACGACAAGGTCGCCGAAGCGCTCGGCTGCCATGCCGAGCTCGTCAGCGAACCGGATCAACTGACGCCGGCGCTCGAGCGTGCTTTCGAGTCGGGGCGCCCGGCGTTGGTCAACGTCCTGACCGACCCCGAGGTCGCCTATCCGCGCAAGGCGAACCTGGCCTGAGCCAGGCGGCAGCGAGCTAGGCCGCGCGTTCGGCTCTGCGCAGGCCGGTCACGGCCCAAAGCGACATCAGCGCCATGAGACCGGCCGCGGCTGCGAATGCCAGCAGACCTTCGGCCTGACCGCCGATCACCCACTGGCGGCCGGCCTCGAGGACGGCGGTGACGGGGTTGAAGTCGGCCACCGACGAAACCCAGCCCTCAAGCAGCTCGCGCGGGACGTAGACCGGAGCGGTAAAGATCAAAAGGAAGGCGGGCAGCTGGATCAGCGGCCCGGCCTGCATCGTTCGCAAGCGCATCGCGACGCCGCATGCGAAGAGCAGCGCGGCCATGTTCAAAAGAGCTGCGGTGATCAGCAGGCTGACAAGGTCAACTCCGGAGCCGCTGACATTTGCGCCGGCCAGGATCGCGACCGTCGAGACGATCGTCCAGACGATCGCCGCGCGCGCGAGCGCCGCGGCCGTGTAGCCCATGACGAGTGCTGTGCGCCCGCGAGTTGCCAGCATCATCCGCCGCGAGAAGCCGGATTCGAAGTCGGCCGCGATCGAGAAGCCCGCAAATACACCGCCGAAGATCGCCGACTGGCACAAGACGAAGACGAACTGGAAAGTCGTGTAGTCCGGATAGCCGAAGTTCGGCTGTTCGGATACAACCGACAGTCCGCCCGCGAACGCGGTGAAAAAGAAGATCGGCATGATGATCGACGGCAGCAGGAAGGCCGGGTTGGTCAGCATCGTGTGCAGTTGGCGCCATGCGATCGCCCGCGCCGCTCGTAGGTGTCGGCTCACGTCCGCTCCATCCTCGTCTTTACGGCAGCCGACGCTGCGATCACGCCAAGGGTGAGCACGGCGGCTCCGACGCCGAAGCCAAGCGCCAGAGCCTCGCCGTCCCAGCCGACGATCAGGAGGCTGCGAAAGGCCTCGATCACGTAGCTGACGGGGTTGATTGTCGCGATCGTGGCGAACCAGTCCTGGGCGATCAAATCGCGCGGCATCGCTCCCGAGCTCAGGAAGAGCAGCACGAACATCAACGGAAAGACCCCTTGGACCGCTTCGCCGTTGCCGGTTCGCAACCCAATCGTCAGCCCAAGTGCGCCGAACGCCACGGAGATCAGGATGGCGAGGGCGAAGAGGACTGGAATTCCGGCTGGTCCGGCCTCGAAGTTAGCGCCAAAGGCAAGCCCGACGACCAGATAAGTGACCGCCTGCAGAATGCCGAGCGCCAGCGTTCCCGCAAGCTGGCCGGCGATCAGGGCCGGGCCGCGCAGCGGGGTTAGCTGCAGGCGGTTGAAGAATCCGCGCTGGATGTCCTCGGCGATCCCTTGACCGGCGCCCATCGTCGCGAACAGTGCGCCCTGCATGAAGGTCAAGCCCAGCGCGAACGTCAGGTACTGGTCGGTGGGGAACCCGGGCAGGTTTGTGGCGGCTTCAAGCCCGCTTGAGTTGATCGCGAGCAGGAACAGCGGAAAGACCATGCTGGTGATGATCACGGCGGGCTGGCGAACGGTTCGGACGATCGAGCGGCGGGCCAGGTGGCCGACCTGGGTGAAAACGCCGGTGCGCCCTGGACTGGCCAAGGCGTCGATCGCTGCAGCCGCGCTGCTCACGCCCCGACGGCCTCCAGTTCGCCGGTCGTTCCGTGCGCGGCGGCGGCACCGTCGGCGTTCTCGCCCTCGAGGCGTTTGCCCGTCTTTGCCAGGAAGACGTCATCCAGCGTTGGCGCATGGATCTCCAAGTTTGCTACTTGGATACCCGCTGCATCGAGCGCGCGAACGACCTCGGCAAGCTGTTCGGTGCCGCCGTCAAGACGGACCGCCACCGCGCCCGGCGACGCGGCTGTTTCGCTGCCGAACCGGCTCAGTGTGTCGCGCATGCGGTCGCGTTCGCCCAGGTCGGTGGGAACTGCCTCGACCGTTGGTCTGCCGATCTCGCCCTTGAGCGCATCCGGCGCACCCTCGGCGACGATCCGGCCGTTGTCGATAATCGCGATTCGCTGGGCCAGCGCGTCGGCCTCCTCGAGGTACTGGGTGGTCAAAAAGACCGTGACGCCGTGCTGGCGGGCAAGACGGGTGACTTCATCCCACAGCGCGGTGCGGCTCTGGACGTCGAGGCCCGTTGTCGGCTCGTCGAGGAAGAGGATCCGAGGCTCATGAACGAGGGCCAGCGCCAGGTCAAGGCGGCGCTTCATCCCGCCCGAGTAGCCGCCAACGCGGCGATCCGCCGCATCGGACAGGCCAACGCGGTCAATCAGCTCCGTGCCGCGACGGCGGGCCTGCTCGCGGGGCAGCCCGTGCATGCCGGCCTGGAGGCGCATGTGCTCGTGCGCGGTCAGAAACGGGTCGAGGGCCGCCTCCTGGAGTGCGACGCCGATCGCGTCCCGAACCTCCGGGCCTTGCCGGACGACGTCGTAGCCGCTCACGCGGGCCGTCCCGGCGGTCGGGGGGAGGAGGGTCGTGAGCATGTGCACAGTCGTTGACTTGCCGGCGCCGTTCGGCCCTAGAAATCCGTAGATCTCGCCGGGGGCGACCGATAGATCGATCCCGTCGACCGCGCGCGGGCCCTTCTTGAACTGGCGAACCAGGCCTTCGACCTCGATCCCGTTGTCCTGCGCTTCCGCCATTTAGGATTCCTCGCGATACTTGAGAGCTTCAACTATTGGCGACCTAGAGTACCATCGTCCAATCGTGAATTCCGCGAGTCCCGCAACGAAGTCCGCCGAGCTAAACGCCTCCCTTGACCTCGCCGAATACGCCGAGGGGGTCGCGGGCGAGGCCTGGGTCCTGTTGGCGCGAATCATGCTCATGGAAGGGCGCCCCCGGATTCCCGCGATCGCGTCGGAACTCGACCTGAGCCCGCCGCAGGCCATCGTTTTACGACTGCTTGCCGAACCGCGCCCGATGGGCGAGCTGGCGACGGCGATGTTCTGCGACAACTCGAACATCACCGGCATCGTCGATCGACTGGAGGAGCGCGGACTTGTCGAGCGTCAGGCCGACGAACACGATCGGCGGGTCAAGCTGATCGCCGCCACCGCGGCGGGACGGAAGCTCCGCGACCGGTTCAATCGCCGCCTCGCGACCCCGCCAGCGATGATCGCCGACATTCCCGAAGCGGATCTGCGGCAGCTTCGCGACATCCTGCGTCGCGCGACGTCCTAGGTAGCGCCTGACTTTCGGCCTTCATGCCGCGTTCTCTGTCTGGAAGGTGCCGACCGGCGCCAACGAGAGTGAGGCTTGGTGTCAATAATGGGGCGGTATGCAGCCCGAGAGTCCGATGGCGTTGAGGTCGATGCTCGCACGCGTGCGGTTCGAGTCGGATTCTCGCTTGGCCAGACGCGCCGCCCGCGGAGACGAAGCGGCCTTCGCCGTCATCTTCGAGCGGTTCCATCAGGAGATCTACCGGTACTGCCGCGCGATTCTCGACAACCCCGACGAAGCCGAGGACGCGTTGCAGAACACAATGGCTCGCGCACTTCGAGCCCTGCCGGGAGAATCGCGGGAGATCGCGCTGAAGCCCTGGCTCTATCGCGTGGCCCACAACGAGTCCATCTCGATCATCCGCGCCCGCAAACACACTGCCGAAGTTGCCAGCGATCCAACTCCCTTCCATCCGGGTGCCGATCTCGAGTTCGAATCAAAGGAGCGATTGCAGGCGTTAGTCGAGGATTTGGGGGCGCTGCCCGATCGGCTTCGGGGTGCATTGGTGATGCGCGAGCTTTCCGGGCTCAGTCACGAGCAGATCGCATTGGCATTGTCAGTTTCTGTAGGAGCTGCGAAGCAGGCCGTTTACGAGGCGCGGGTCGCGCTTCAGGCACTCGAACAGGGTCGCAAGATGCCGTGTAGTGATATTCGCGTCGCGATCTCCGACGGGGATGGCCGCGTACTTCGCGGTCGCGCCGTGCGTGCCCATTTGCGTTCATGCGTGGAGTGTTCGGAGTTTCGGACCGCGATCACCGCCAGGCGCGACGAGTTCCAGCTCGTAGCTCCACCGCTTTCGGCCGTCGCGGCTATAGGTCTCCTCAAGGGCCTGATGGGTGGCAATGTCGCCAAGGTTGGCGTTGGCGGCGCGGCTCTTGCCGCAGGCGGGGCGACGGGCATGTCCGTTGGGGTCAAGGCGATGGGAGTGGTTCTGGCAGGCGGTGCGCTCGGAATCGGGCTGAACGCCGACGGGCAGGTGGGCAAGGACGCCCGAACTGCAGCCACAGCCGAGGCCCCTGCCGCCGTCGAGGACGCGGACCTTGCCGGCGAACGCCTGAGCGAAGCGGGTGTGGTCGGGAAATCCAAGCAGCGAGGACACTCGATCTCCGCTGATCGCCCAGGGCTGCGCGCGAAGCGGGGCAACGGGCGGGCCGGCGGCCGCGCGCGCCCAGAACATCCGTCCAGCCGCGGAGGTAAAGGAGGGGCGACGTCACGGTCCGCAGGCGGGACACCTCCCGCAACGCCGAAACCGGGCACAGGTCGTCCCGCTTCGGCGCCTGGGAGTGTGGTCGCGGAAAGTCGCTCGGGCGGTCGCGCGAGTTCGCCGACGCCCGGAAAACCGTCCGCGGGGCATGGTCCTCCCGCGCATGCCAGTTCAGGCCTAAGCGGCAAGGCGCCGAAGTAACTCCTGACTCTCGATGCTTATGAGCGTTCTTACCGAGAGAACCGTTGACACCACCGGAAGGAACTCAATGAAGAAACTGATTGCAACCGTGATGGCGTGCGCTGGCCTGGCGCTCGTAGCGGCCCCCGTGGCCCCTGCGGCTGACGGCAACGGCGGCAGGAGCGCCGCGGCCAAGGAATGCGCGAAAATGAAGAAGGCCGACAAGGCTGCGTTTCGTGCCACCTACGGCAAGCACGCGATGCGCTCGTGCGTCAAGGGCGACCCTGTAGACACGGCTGAGACCACGCCTGCAGAGTTCAAGAACGCGGCGAAGGCGTGCCGGGCAGAGCGTGCGGACGACCCCGATGCGTTCCAGGAGAAGTACGGAGCCAATCGGAACAAGCGCAATGCCTTTGGCAAGTGCGTTTCGTCGGCGGTCAAAGCTGACGAGGAGTCAACTTCGTAGAAAGTCTCGTACTCATCTAGGGTTGCGGCGTGCCGATTCGCGCCGCCACCCTGGATGATCTGCTAGCGCTCCAGCCGCTGCTCCGCGCCTACTGCGATTTCTACGATGCGAATCCCTCCGACGACGGGCTGCTGGCGATGGCACGCGGCGCAATCGAGTTGCCCGACGATGAGGCGTTCATTCTTGCGGCGACCGCCGACGACGGCGACGAGCCGATCGGCTTCGCCGCATGTTGGTGGAAGTGGTCCAGTCTGAATGGCGCCAGGATTCTCTTTCTCGACGACCTCTATGTCGCTCCGGACCATCGTGGCGCGGGCCACGCCGACGCCCTGATCGCGGCGATCGCCGAGCGCGGCCGGGCTGGCGGCGCGCCGGTCGTGGCCTGGTTGACCCAAGAGACGAACAAGCGCGCCCGTGCCGTCTATGACCGGGTCGGGGGTACGTTCGAGCCGCTTTTGGAATACGAGCTGAAGCTTTGAGTCAGCGGGCGACCGGCTAGCGCGAGTCCTCGAGACGCGAGCCCCGAGCGATGGGCGCCGTCTCCGCCGGTTTGCGACGAGTGATGGCCAAGACGTGAATCGTGCCAATCGCAAGCACAACGAGCCACGCATATCCCGTACCGGCAACTCCGAATCCAGCCGCGAGCAGAATCGGCGCGGGCCCAATCAGGAATCGCCTGATCACGGCGCCGCGATCCGGGTCCTCGCCCGCGCGTCCGGTATGGCGCAGCAGCACCGCCCACTCGCCAGGCGTCCGGCCCTGCCAGATCAGCGGCACGGCCAGCATCAGCGTCAGGCCCGGGAGCCAGACAAGCGTGGCCGCGCGCAAAAACTCGGCCCGGGCGGACTCGGACTCAAATAACTGACCCCTTGTGACCTCAAGGAGCAACCCGGCCATCGCCAGCAGAAAGAGTCCCAGGGTGAGCACTGCGGCGGCGTTGCAGGCGGCGGCGAGGAACCGTCTGGCGGCGGTGACCGGCTGGCGGAGACCCGGATCCTTGAGGGTGAGTTGGCCGGGGACGAGGCGCAGAAGGGGCGCGCAGGCGGCGCCAATTGCGGCGCCGGTCGTGTTCGTGATCAGGTCCGTGGTCGAGAAGTAGCGGTAGGCGCATGGGTAGAGCCCCCAGTTGCCGGTCAGCTGCGTCATCTCGATCAGCAACGAAACACCAAGGCCGATGGCAACCGTGGCGCCGAAGCCCTTGCGCATCAGGTGGCGGGCGAAGAATCCGAGCGGAACAAACAGGAAGACGTTCAGGACTAGGTCCTGGAAGTCGGTGTTGCCGAGGATCGCGCCCCAGCCGCCGAGCGCGCGCTCGCCTCGAAACTCGTCGATCAAGTAGAGCGGGCTGACGTGTGCATCGGCCTGGTAGAGCGTGCAGAAGTCGGGGGTTACGGGCCGTAGCGGCAGGATGACGGAGAACGCCAGCCCGACCAGATATAGGCCTGCGGCCGCGACCAGGAACAGGTGACCGGCGCCCACGGCGCCGCGGCGGCGGTACTGCACTGCCACGTACGGCAGCGTGGCGGCCAATGCAAGCAGGGGAAAGATGGCGATCGCCAGATAGAGAGGTCCGAGGCGGCCGATGGTGCTGTCCTCAGGCCGATGCGGTCGCGACGGCTTCCAGCGCGACGCCGTAGAGGATGTCGTGCTCCGAGACCTCGACCTCAGTGAGGCCGAAGGCGCGCATGACCTGGATCAGGATCACGATGCCGGCGACGATCGTGGGCGCCCGGCCGGGGTGAAGCCCCGGCACCTCGAGACGTTCGGCCAGCGGCTTTGCGGCAAGCTCAGAGAACATGCGCTGCACTGCGTTGCGCGAAAGCGTGTAGCCGTGAACCTGGGTCGGGTCGTAGGGAATGAGCGCCTGGTCAATCGCCGCCAGCGAGGTGGGCGTGCCGGCGACCGCAATCCCGTGACTCGCGTGGGCGAAGTCCGACCCCTCAAGGGCAGCGTCGATCAGGTGCTGGACGTCGCCCGCCAAAGCCTCAAGCTCCGCGGCCTCAGCGGGGTCGTGCTGAACGTGGCGTTCGGTGTGGCGAACGGTTCCGGCCTGCAGCGATGCTCGAAACGAGACCGCCTCGGCCTCGCCGATGATCAGCTCAGTCGAGCCGCCGCCGATGTCCACGACCAGCGTTTCGGCCTGCGACTTGCGGCCGTGCAGCGCCCCCAGGTAGGTCAAGCGCGCCTCCTCGGCGCCGTCGAGCGTGCGCGCATCAAGCGCAAAGCGTTCGCGAAGCTCGCCGATGAAGGCGCCACGATTGTCGGCGTCGCGCACGGCCGAGGTCGCGACCGCCACGACCCGGTCAGCGTTGAGGTCGCCGGCCACCGTGACGTACTTGGCAACGGTCTCACAGACTTCCTCGATTGCCTCAGCGGCGAGCTGACCGGAAGTGTCAACGCCGCGGCCGAGTCGCGTCACCTTTGAGCGGCGCTCGAGCTCGCTCAGTTCATCGCCTTCGACGTCCGCCACGAGCAGCCGCGTCGAGTTGGTACCCATGTCAATGACGGCAACGCGCACCGTCGAAGCGTAGTTGAGGGTCGCGAGCCCGTTGGCCAGAGGCTGCCGTGAACGCCCCGCTGCAGCCTCGGAGGCCACTGGCCAGGCACGAAATCGAGTGCTAACCTGCAAGGACGCCGCGGGGTGGAGCAGTCAGGTAGCTCGCCGGGCTCATAACCCGGAGGTCACAGGTTCAAATCCTGTCCCCGCTATAGGTGAAAGCCCGCTCTGTGAGCGGGGCTTTCACTATGAGCAAGCTGTCGGCAAGAGGTTGCATGTAGGTGGACCAGGGAACGTGCCACCTCCCGTCTTGGGCTGGCCACCTATCCTCGCCAGGTGGAATATCCCTCGATCAGGATCCGCGGGATCACGGTGGCCCAGTTCCCGAATCCGCCGCTGGTAGTCGCGTTTGTCGCGGCGCTGGCAAGCCGTCTCCTAGCCGACGGCGACCTGCACGATGGCGCCCGTGCCGTCTTCTATGTGGCGCTCACCGTCTGGGCCTGGGACGAGGCTTCCCGTGGCATCGACTGGTTTCGCCGCGCGCTCGGTGTGGTGGGCCTGGCTTACGTCGTCTACTCGGTTGCCCGCGCGCTGGGCTGACTAGCCTGAACAGATGGCTGAGGGCGACACGATCCTGCGGCTGGCCCGCCGAGTCGATCCCGCAATGACTGGCGCGGAGATCACAGCCCATGCGCCGGTCGGCACCGTAGTGACGGGCTCGCGGCTTCCTCACTCAAGGTGCTCCCAGGCCCTGGCGCCGTGGTCATCCGAGGCCCTTGGCCCGCAGGTCCTCCAGCGCCTCGTCGCTCTTTTCCAACCCTTCGAGACCCATGCCGTGAAGCACGCCGGGCGCCTTGGTGAACTGGACGTCGCGGTAGTCGACGATCTCGATTGCGTTGCCCCACGGGTCCTGAAAGCGCAAGGAGCCCGATCCGGGGACGTCCATCCCGGCATCGCTCAGCGCCGCGCGGAGGCGCTCCTTATCGTCGACGACAAGGCCGAAGTGGCGGCTGTCGTCGGCGGGCTGTGAGCGCGGCTCACTCAGCGCCACGAACTGGTCGCCGAGGTCGATCCACGCCATTCCGGAGCGCCGGCCGCGCAGCTCGAGTTCGAAGAACCGCGACCACCACTCGATCGCGGCGTCGACGCTGTCGACCTCGAGCGCGACGTGGTTGACGCCCAGCGCCCGGACCTGGCCGCCTGTCGTCACGATCCCCGCAACGGTTGGTGAGGAAAGTAGCGCGGGATGTCGCGGTGGCGGCAGAAGTGCCACGCGACCGGAGTGTCGATCCGCACCCGCGCGGCGCCATCGTTCATCGCTTCCCACCTTACCCTTCGCCACCGCGTCAGTCGCCCGCGGGCGATGCTGGAGCCGCGGGCGTACTCGGACCCGGCTGGCGTCTCAACGCCAGTTCGGTCCGTGGGGTCCTGCCTCAGCGGTTCTCACAACCTCGCCGTCCGTCTCGGTTCGAACCTCGGTGCCGGCCGCTTCGCGCAGCAGTTCTTCCTGCTTGTCAATCTCCGTGGCCTCAAGGCCCGCGGCTACGGCGGCGCGCCGGACTCCGCCGAGCAGCTCGATCATCGCTACCGACACCGTCGGGTCGGCTGCAGCGAAGACCCGTGGCTGGTCGAAGCCAAGCCGGACGAGGTCGCCGAGTCCGGGAATGGCCGCAACGAATCGGGGCTGATCCTCCTCGTCCACCCGCACGACCGCTGGATGGTCCGCCGTTGTGAAGCGAATCAGAGTCGCGGCAGTCGCCTCGAGGGCGTTGATGGCCGTTGTCGGGTCGTTGATCCCGGGCGACAAGGCCTTCAGCGCGATGTCCGCAAGCTGGCGAATCGGAAAGGCGACGTCCTGGGCGATGCCGCGTTCACGGTTGAGCACAAACGAATCGCGGACACATTGATCGAGATTCTCACGATCCTCGAGGGAATCATTTTCAAAGGCAACCACCTCGGCCAAAGGGGCCCCCGGCAGCACGAAGCTCCCGACAGCGGCCTGCTGACGCACGAGCACACCGGCTGCGGTCGCGGCGCCAAGGATAGGTTCGATGGAAACGACATTGACATACCCCTCCTCGTCCGCACTGACAGTCCGGCTTGAGTGCTGAGCGAGCAGTTCGTAGGCCCTTGCCGTCGCGGTGTCACGGTCGGCAGGGGCGCCGGCCGAGTCGCCAGGGTAGAGGTGGTCCAATGCCGTTCGAGCTTCGGCGCGGATCGAGTCGATCACCGAGGAGGGCTGCAGCATCGTGACGATGTGCCCGATGAACCGGGCGAACAGCACGAATGAGGCAAAGGCCGCAACGAGTGCAACTGTGACCGCCAGGTTTGGAGGGGCGGCATCGCTGGACGTCGAGCCCATCCGTACGAGCACGGCCAAGCAGTACATGAACGTTCCCAGAAACATGGCGAGCGTGATCTGGCTGATGCGGTCGCCGCGGAAGCTTCGAAGCACGCGCGGGCTCAATTGCGAGGAAGCGAGTGTGAACGCGACCACGGTGACCGAAAAAGTCAACCCCGCAACCGAGACGGTGACTGTTGCGATTGTCTCGAGTAGTCCACGAACCTCACTCTGACCGTTAAAGCTGATCACCGGGAGCGAAAGGCGGAGCGCCTCCTCGAGTTCCGGGAGCAGAAACCCGAGCACGATGCCGCCAAGCATCGCCAAACCGGCGAGCAATCCGAAGCTCGCCCGCAGGGCGTCGCGGAGGCCCGCGAGGCGTTCACGCATGGCGGCTGCTGCTGCCTTTGGAGACGTCAAGCAAGCGGTCAGTTGTACACGGTCTGGACCGATAATCGTGGGTCTGAGGGATATGCGGGGGTGGATCTGTCGTACGAGCTCATCTAGGAGCACCTGGAATCGGTGCTCGCCAAGCGGCGCTGCTGGCACGCGGAAGGACACGGTGGAGGTCGCGGCGAACCCTAAGCATCAGGGAGTTGATTTCGGGGTACGTCGCTTGAGGCTAACGATGATCGTTGCGCCGGCCCTGACCGGTGCGCTCGGCTCGCTGTGGCTCGTACCGTCTGCCGACGCCGCGACCGCGGTCGTGAGTAGCTCCGCGGCGTTCGAAGCCGCGTTCCCGGGCCTCTCGGTCGAGGACTCAGTAGGCGTCGTTGTAGTTCCACCACTGATACGGCGCGGTCTTGGGGTAGCCGTCAGGCGAGTCCTCCCACTCCTCTTGGCGTCCGAGCGCGGTGGCATCGAGGTAGCTCCAGGTCGAACCCATCGCTTCATCGCCGCGGGCGTCGATGAAGTACGTGCGGTAGATGCTCTCGTCATCGCGGATGAAGGCGTTGTGACCGTGCCACTGATCGACCCCGAAGTCGGCGTCGAAGCCATCCGTAATCGTGTACCAGGGGATGTGCTGCCATCCGTGGCGCTCTTTCAGTCCCCGAATCTCGGCCTGTGGGGCACGCGAGGCGAACGCCAGGGTCACGCCGCGTGCGTTCAGGTGAGCGGGATTCGATACCTGGTCGGCGAGTAAAGAGCAGCCGACGCAGGCCCGTTCCGGGTACGAGCCTCCCTCCGCATAGGACTTGACTTCGGGACCGTAGAAGGCTCGGTACACGATCAGCTGCCGACGCCCTTCGAAGAGGTCGAGCAGGCTCATCGGTCCGTCGGGTCCCTCGAAGCCGTAGTCCTTGGTCACGGCTTGCCACGGCATCTGCCGCCGTTTCGCGGCAAGGGCATCGCGAGAGCGCATCACCCTCTTCTCTTCCACTAGCAGCTCTTCACGAGCCCTCTGCCAGTCCTCCGGTGAGACAATCGGGGGCGTATTCATTGCGCGTCCTCCTTCAGGTAGGCATCCGTCGCCGCCCGGAGATCGCCTAGTGCACCTGGGCCGCGGTTGCCTGTGGGTGCTCCTACGAGCGCGCGTACTCCTCCGCCGCGTGTGGCTCGAATTCGAAACCGACGAAGCTCTCGTCACCCAGCACCCAGGCATCATGGCCGGGCTCGATTACGTACGTGTCGCCAGGCGCCAACTCCGCCTCAGTTCCGTCCTCGTGGGCGACATGCATCCTGCCCGATTGGACAACGCCCACATGTCGCACCTGGCAGCTGTCGGTGCCGACGACCGGCTTCACGCACTCCGACCACTTCCAGCCCGGCTCGAATGTCATGCGGGCAGCGGCGGTAGCGCCCACCCGGATCACATCGACGCGAGTCTTGTCAGGTGTGCGTGTCTCGTCCGGTGAATCGAAATCCAGTGCCTTAACACCAGCCATGTGTCCCCCTAAGAATTGCGAGATTGCCGTGTTCGGACGCAACCTAGCCACACGGAGCCGCTGCGTCAAGTCATTCACCCGGGCTCGCGATTGCGGGGAACTGCGTCGAGCTCGAACGGGTCGGGCGCGGCAGAGCAGAGCCCCAGTCCACCAGTCACGGGGCCGCGCCGTCGCACTACGCGCCGAGCGGCTCGCACGAGATACGATCGCGGTGTGAAGATCTACGTCTGTTGGGGCACGTGGCGGGGTTCAACGCCGCTCGTCGGTGGTGGAGACCCACATCCGTGTGGGCATGCTCTCGCGGCGCTCCAGGACGCCGGCCACGATCCGGACGTCGTGCGCTCGTACGGTTGGAAGGCGTTGCCGGGCGTCTTCAACATGACCTCGGGCCGGCGCAAGGTGAAGGAGCTGACTGGTCAGCTCGATGTGCCCGTGCTCGTTACCGACGACGAGGAAGTGATCGCCGGTACGGGCGAAATCGTCGCCTGGTCGGCCCGCAATCCGGCCTGAGGCCTTCGCCCAGGGGCGCTCACCCCGGCCGGTCAACCGACGAGTTGCGCCGCTCGTATTCGATAACGCCGCGACGGCGGTCGAACTGGATCTCACAGCACTCAGTCAGAACCTGCCCGAGCTTCTGGCGGGCACGCTGGACCCGCGACTTCATGCCTGAGAGGGAAAGGCCGGCTCGGGCTGCGGCTTCGGCTTGGGTCAGTCCGTCGATCTCGGTCAGCGTGAGCGCCTCTCGGTCGTTCGGCGGTAGTTGTCGCAGGAGGGGCGCTATACAGCACGCCGCGAGTTCACTGCGGACGTCCGAGTCCGGCACCGGCTGAAGCGGTGGCGCCTCCTCTGAGATCGTCCCTGCGGCGAGTTCGCGACGAGTAGCTGCGCTTCGGTAGTGGTCTGCGATCGCGTTGCGAGCGATCTCATAGACCCAGGCGCCGATCGCTTCCGGGCGCTTGACGTCGCCGGCATGGTCGTGGATTCGCAGCATGACCAGCTGCAGGATGTCCTCTGCGATCTCCCGCGATCGCACCCGTCGGCCGATGAAGGCAAGCAGGCCCGCGTGGAACTCGTCCCAGATCGCCGCCACGTCCGGCGCGCCCGATGATCTCTCGGCGCCTACTGACATCCACACCCCCCGGTGCTCGAGGCGCCACAGCACTCAGCCTTGGCCTCCGGCTCGCAGCATGACCGCTGCTCGGCGGCTGCGCAACAATCGTTCGGCTTGGTCTCCCCGGCGAAGAAGCGCTCGAGGTTTGCCGGCAACCTGTACGGGGCAGCTATTGGAGTGGACGCCGTGTGCGCTCGGCCGTAGACCTCCCGCAGGATGGAGTCGACGATCATCGCGGCCGGGGGTTCGGTGTACTCACGCCCCTGCCACACCCAGACACGGCAGGCAATCGCATCGCCCGACCCATCGGTGCAGGCCTCCGATCCGCACTCGCTCTCGTGAAGCTCGAGCGCCGCATCCCGGCCATTGACCCTGATCGTGGGGGAGGACTCGAAGTGCTCCGCCCGCGCCTGCTCGGCGGACTCAATCCGGACCTTTCTCACCTTCGTCTCGACTCCGGTTGCATCCAGCAACTCGCGGGTAGTCGCGAGAGCCGACTCGAGGCTGCGGTCGGCGCCGCGGCAGCGCGCACACGTCTCCAGGTCGAGGAATAGGAGGTCGATCTGCAGTTGTTCGGTCATGTTTTGCTCCCCTGTCGGATTATCGCTCGCTTAACAAGACGGGGCAGTGAGCAAAAGGACGCATCTCGCCGGCGACGAGTTTTGCTAACATACAACCAAATGGTTGTAGATCACGCTGAAATCGCGGACGTTGAGATCGACCGGATGTTCCGGGCGCTGGCCGACGCGACCCGGCGCGACATCGTGCGTCGTACCCTGACCGGCGAGGCGTCGGTCTCCGAGCTCGCAGCGGCGTACGAGATGTCGTTTGCGGCCGTGCAGAAGCATGTCGCGGCGCTCGAAGTTGCCGGGCTCGTGACCAAGGAACGCCGGGGGCGGACGCGGATCGTGCGCGGCAATCCTGAGCGGATCCAGCGGGCTCAATCGCTGCTGGATTCATACGAAGAACTCTGGCGCTCGCGGATCGAGCGCCTCGACACGCTGCTCGAATATCAGAGCTAGAAAGGAAGCAAGAAGTGCCAGTTAAATCCATCACCAAGGATCCGGAGGCGTTGACGATGACGTGCGTCGCCGATTTCAACGCGTCGCTCGAGCGCGTCTGGGACGCCTACGTTGATCCCCGCCAGATCGAACGGTTCTGGGGGCCGCCGACCTGGCCCGCGAAGTTCGTTCGCCACGACGCATATCCAGGCGGGAAGACCCTGTACGAGATGAGGGGTCCCGACGGAGGGTCGAGCATGGGATTCTGGGAGTGGATCGACGTGCAACCGCCGGCGGGGGATGGCGCATCGTTTGATGTCCGCGACGGTTTCGCGAACCCGGACGGCACGCCGAATGAGGGAATGCCGATGATGCGGATGACGTTCACGTTCGAGCGGACGGCGAACGGCACACGTCTGACGACCACCTCGCGTTTCGCGACCGCCGACCAGCTAGAGGAGCTGATCGAGATGGGCGTCGAGGAAGGCACCCGCCAGGCCATGGGTCAGATCGACGACGTGCTTGCCGACCTGAGCTCGTTCGCACAGGGCCGCGGAACCGCGACCGACATCCTCTCCGACACGCAGGTGCGGATCACCCGGGTGATCCGCGGATCGGTCGAGCAGATCTGGCGCGCACACAACGATGCCGAGCTGATGAAACGGTGGATGCTCGGCCCCGACGGCTGGGAGATGCCGATCTGCGAGGTCGCGACCGAGGTCGGGCAGGGGTACCGCTACGAGTGGGCTCCAACAGCGGGCACCGCGGGCGAGCAGTTTGGGTTTACCGGCGAGCTACTCGAGTTCGATCCGCCGAATCGCGCCGTGACGACTGAGCGGATGATCGGACTCGACGGGTCCGGAACTACGAACGAACTGACGCTCACGCAACTCGCTGAAGGCACGCTGATGGCGGTGGTAATCACTTACCCGAGCGCCGAGGTTCGCGACACGGTGTTGGCAACGGGCATGGCCGACGGGATGGAAGCCAGCTACGCACGGCTGGAGAACGCGGTGCTGGCATAGACGAGCGCTGGCGTCAGCCAGGCTTGATTCGCCTGTGGCCGATCTTGCTTTGCGGCGCCCTTAGCGGCGGCGAATGCGAGCGCTGAAAAGCACCTCGAGCCCACGATAGGCGCTGTCAACTTTTGAAGCGGCCCTGTTCTTGGGAGCGTCGAAGTACGCCAGGGTTCGTGCGCCATCTACCTTCGTCAGATAGAGCCCGGACACTCCGCCGGGCTGGGCCGGCAGTTCGAGGCCGATTGAGTCACCCTTCTTGATCTTCAGATTGGTCTTGAAGCGGTAGGTTCCGGGCTTCTCCAGGATCAATCCCGGCTTTGAACGACCAACGAAGTGGTAGCGAGTCCGGCTTTGCTTGCGCAGGACGCGCACGCGGAGCTTGTAGGGATTGTCAGCGGAATCAGAGGTCTTGAAGGCCCATTTCCGAATCGTCCCGTCGAACGGCGCCCGCACCACCTGGCCGGTGAGCTTTGCCTGCTGAAGGACGCATGGATCTTCCACTCCGCAACTGAACCCGAGTGACGCCGAGGGCGTGCCCTCAAGGCTGCTGCCCAAAGTCACCTTCGACGTTCCCGATAGGGCCGTTCCAGCCAACGCGGCGGCCGCAGCCAACATCACGATTGCGAACCCGAGTCCCTGCCTCTTCATCCGTCACCCCCAGTCGATTCGATTTGGATATCGGACTCTACCCCTCCGGCCGGTGGCCCGTCACCCCGGACCCAGGCCGGCGAGCCTGGTCAGTGCCTCCATGCCCGGGCCCGAGGCGGCGCCGAGGCGTTCGGTGGTGGATGCCAGGTTGGGATCAGCGGCATGGTCGGGGGAAATGCGCGCGGGGTTGAGCACCGTCCGGTTGGCCCACTCATTGATGTCGGACTCCGCCGTGAAGGCCGCCGATGCGCGCCCGGCATGGACATGCATCGCCGCCCAGTCGGTGGGTGTGTTGCCGAGCGGTGACGGGCGGCAGACGCGGTTCTTCTCGGCGTCGTCGTCGCGGGTGGCCTCGACGTACCCGATCAGCGCCGCCGCCAGGCACGGAAAGCCGGCCCGGACGGGTTGAAGTGTGATCGCCTCGTCACCCCAGATCGGGATCAATGGGGGGTACTGCAGCCCGGACGCGGCGCAGTGAATGACGACCGCGTCCCGGTCGATCGTTGCATCACCTTCATCCAGATCGATCCGCCCCGCCTCAACCCCGCGGATGTGACCGAGCCGGATCACCCGCTCGATCGTGCGCAACAGGTCGAGTTCCCACTCGGCAAGCGTCGGTCCCTTCGCCATCGTTGGCGTGACAGCGGGATCGATCCGGAGCGTGATCCCGCCGGCCTCCATCCGCAGGAAGAAGTCATCCGGGGACGATGCGGCGGTTGCCGCCTCCATCATGTCGGCGGCCATCCCGAGGAAGACATTGGGGTCGGGTTGGACGACTGCCCGGTTCAGCATCCAGGGATCTCGGGGGCGCACCCAGGAGATCGAATCGGGGTCAACGCCATTTTGGAGCAACCAGATGCAGGCATCGGTTGCGGTCTTCCCTGACCCGACGATCACGAACTCCTTGGGGGCGGTTTCCAGTCGCGGAAGTTCGTGGACCGGCAGCACCCGGGCTCCATCGCCGACGGCGAACGGCGGCGCGGTCGTCGCCGGGATCTCCGGAGCCAGGTAGCGGGCATCGACGATCCGGCAATCCGGCCCGGCTTGATAGCGCTCGCCGGTCAGGCGCGAGACGAATGCGCCGCTTCCCAGGTACTCGCAGTTGAAGTGAAAGCGCACCTGGCCGGAGGGCAGCAGTTGCTCGCTCAGCACTTTGTCGTAGTAGCCACGGATCTCTGTAGCCGTGGCTCGTTCGTGCAGTCCCGCCTCCGGCCCCTCGCGCTGGACCGCTCCCGAGCCCAGGACTTTCGAGGCTACGCCGTAAAAGACGGATGCCTGGTGAAGTCGTACGAACGGGTACGCGTCCAGCCAATGGCCGCCGGGACCGTGCCTGCGATCGACCAAGGCAACGCGAGCGCCCGAATGGGTGGTCACAGAATCGGCAAAGGCCATTCCGGACGCCCCGGCCCCCACGACCAGGTAATCAGCCTCAAGCGTATGGGCCATGCTGGCAATTCAATCACGCCGGCTACGGAGGTCGCGCTTGGGAACCAGGAGTTCCAGGGCCGTTCGGCGCGATAGGGTCGGCGCATCGCGCGCGAGATCGATTGGACCTTTGACGGAACGTGGCCCTACGAACCGCAGTGGTTCGACTCGGCCGACGGGCGCATGCACTACGTCGATGTCGGCCCCCGAGAGGGCCGGCCGGTTGTGATGGTGCACGGCAATCCGACCTGGGGCTACCTCTATCGCAACTTCATTCCTGCGGTGTTGGAGGCCGGATGTCGCGCGATCGTTCCCGACCACCTCGGCTTCGGACGCTCAGACAAGCCGGGTGACGCTGCGCTCTACACGGTGCCGCGCCATGCGGAGCGCCTCGATGGACTGCTTGAGTCACTCGACCTGAACGGCGCCGTTGTGGTGCCACAGGACTGGGGTGGACCGACCAGCCTGTACTGGGCCACGCAGCATCCGGAGCGGATCGGCGGCCTTTTCATCCTCAACACCTACGCCCACGGCTTTCGCGCCGAGGACCTGCCCGAAGGACGCGACTCCATTCCGTTACCACTGCCGTTGCGAATGTTTCGCACCAAGGGGGTCGGTGAGGTCATGGTGCAGGGCCTCGACATGTTCAAGAAAGGCTTTCTGTTCGGCCAGGGCATAACCAAGAAGGAGCGGATGACGCCCGTGGTCAAGCGGGCCTACACCCAGGTCCACAGCGGCTGGGGCGAGCGGATCGGGATGCTGGTCTTCCCACGTGAGATTCCAGTCACCGGCGAGGGTCCGGTTGTGGCGATGACGACGGAGATCGAGCGCCGTATGGAGGAGCACTTCCGCTCAAAACCGGTCCACATCTGCTGGGCGATGAAGGACGTCGCCTTCCTACCTGAATACCTGGACGCGCTTTGGCTTCGTACCTTCCCTGGCGCCGGTGTTACCAGGATCGAGGACGCCGGGCACTATCTCCAGGAAGACGCCCACGAGGTCATCACCCCTGAGCTGACCCGTTTCCTGGGCGCGCTTTAGGCGGCCAGTCCGGGCGCCGATGCTGAGCTCAAGCTCGGCGACAGCCGCTGCGGTTCCACGCTACACTTAATCAAGTGGTTAAGTATCGAACGCTGGACGGCACCTTTGGCGCGCTCGCCGATCCGACCCGCAGGGCGATCGTCCTGCATTTGTTGGCGGGCGAGGCGTCCGTCGGCGAGTTGGCGGCGCCACATCAGATGTCGCTGCCGGCGATCTCAAAACACATCAGCGTCCTCGAGGAGGCCGGGCTGGTCTTCAAGCGCAAGCAAGGCCGCCAGCAGTACTGCCGACTGGCAACTAAGCCCCTCAACGAGATTGACGCGTGGTTGCGCCGCTTTCGCGACGAACCAACTATGGCAACAAGAAACGAGTAGGAAGGAAGCGCATGGCGAAGTTCGTGCTCATCTATAACGGCGGTACCCCGCCACAGACGGACGAGGAAAAGGATCGCGTGATGGCTGCCTGGGGGCAGTGGTTCGAGGGCATCGGGGATGCCCTCGTCGACCCCGGCAACCCGTTCGGTCCTCCGCACAGCATCGGCGGTGAGGCCACCGAGCCCGTCACGGGTTACAGCATCGTCCAGGCCGACGATCAGACCGCTGCGGCGGCACTGGTCGAAAACCACCCGATGGTCAGCGAGGACGGCACGCGGATCGACATCTACGAAGCGTTCCCGATGTAGTCGGCCGGGGCGCCTGGCAATACAAGTCGGGCGCCCCGCGCTGACCCACCCCGCTTCCAGGGGCGCGACCGTTCGTGCAGGCCTACGCAGAGATCACATCGGACAGAACTGCGGCTGCCGCTTGAGCCTCCTGAACGAGTTGCCGGACGATCTCGCCGGCCGGGCGCACGTCATGGACCAGCCCCGCGGACTGGCCGGTGAACGGGACGAGGCTCTCGGGGGCCCGCTGCTGGACGGCCTGCCCGATCGCGGCCCGGGCTTCCTGCGCATTGGCGCGGGCATCGTCGCGGCGCCAGTGATCATCGAGGAACTCCGTTCGGAGCGCCCGCGGAACAACTGGGTAGGAGCCCTCCGCTGGCGGAAAGATCTCCTCCCAGGCGCCGAACCTGACGGTTTCCTCGGACTCGCTGGCGACGATTCGCTCGCGCCAGTCCGGGTTGCTTCCGGCTTCGTCGGATGCGAGGAAGCGCGTCCCGATGTTGGCGCCGTCGGCTCCCGCGGCAAGTGCAGCCGCCAATCCGCGCCCGTCGGCGATCGCTCCGGCGGCCACCACCGGCAACGGGCCGACGGCATCGACAACCTGCGGCACGAGGGTCAGCGTGCTTGGACCGTCCACCATGCCCTGACCGCCGGCCTCGCCGCCCTGCGCGATGATCGCATCAACTCCCAAATCGGCGGCCTCGCGCGCCTGCGTCACGGTGTGGACCTGGTGAATCACCTTGGCTCCGGCAGCGTGCGCTCGCTCAACCAGTCCCGTTGGCGCGCCAAGCGCGAACGAGATCGCGGCGGGCTTGGCGCGTAGCGTTACTTCAAACGCGTCCTCGTCAAGTTGCGGAACGACGTGGTTGACGATGAACGGCCGATCGGTCAGCTCGCGGGTGCGTTTGATTTCGGCGCTCACCGTGTCAGCCGATCCGAATACCGCTCCAAGGCTGCCGATGGCTCCGGCGGCGTTGACTGCCGCTACGAGCTCGGGTGTCGTCGCAGGCCAGATCGCGGCCTGGATGATCGGCACTTCAACCCCAAGCAGGTCACATAGGCGTGTTCGCATGAAGCCCCCTTTAGCGTTGCTTGCGAAGCTACCAAGGGGATCCGTTGATCGCAAGGGCAGGCCCCAGCCTCGCCCGAATCACTCGTTGCTTAGAAGCTGCGAGCACGCGGAATCGACGCACCGCTGCTCGTAGTCGAGCCGGGCCTTCGAGACCGGCGTTGGGTTGGAAATCCCTGGGGGTGGAACTGGTCCGCCTCCGGCACTGCCGGCTGAGTTCAGGGGGTCGTGCAGCTGCGGGTGACGGTGTTCTCCGGGATGCTGTCGGGGAGCGCTACGCCCGTCAGTTCCTCCCAGACATCTTTTGAGGGCTTCGGCTCCCCGGCCCATGTGTAGATGCCGTAGAAGTCCTTGGGCGCGGTCGGGCACGGCTTCGCGCTCTCGATGGTCGACATGTCCTGGGCTTGAAACCAAAACAGGCCCGTGAGGCGAAGCGCACGCTGCTGCTCGCGCAGCGCCTCGACGTAGCTGCGCATCTTGTTTGCCTGGCCGCTCGGGTCTGGCACTTGCTGTTGAATCCTTGGTCGGCTGTTGGCAGGTTGACCAGCCGTGCTCGGTGATCACCAGCTTTGCCTTGCGGGGCAGCACCTTTCGGACCTTTTTGAGCTGGCGCATGATCCACCGCGGCGACTTTCCGTAGGTGTGGGCACCGACGAGCGTCCCGCGCTTTTGCATTCGCTTGATCTTGAAGAGCTTTTTCAGGTAGCGCTCCGGGCCACAGCAAAAGCCCGGCCCGCCGACGATCACCTTGACTCGGGGATTCTCGCGGCGCACCTGTTTTTCGACCTTAAGGAACGCCTGGGCGTAGCTGGCGACACTGCCCTGCCAAAGCCGCAGATTCTCCTCGCTCCAGACCTCCACTGCCCGGATCGGGCGGTGCTCTTCGCTTCCGCCGGGGCCATAGCGCTTGACCAGTTCACGGGCAAAGATGGCCCACTCGTCCACCCACTTCGGCTTCGGGTTGTCGCCATGTCGCGTACGGGTGCATTCCGGGCCGTCCTTGAGCGTGGCGATCATCGTCAGGCCCTGGGCTGCGACGTTTTCGGCGGCCTTATCGATCTTCTTCCAGTCGAACACTCCGTTCTTGATCTCAGAGCATCTCGTTTGGACGTTTTCCCAGCGAATTGCGATCAGTACCTGGTCCATCGACGGCGCCGTGGCATTCAGGCCACCGGTCACCCACGGCTGCGTTCCGAGGTGCTTGAGCGAAAAACCAAGTTTCAGGTCAGCCCCGCTGGCCGAGGGCGCTGCTAGCGCCGTGAAAGCCAAAACGCCGGAAGCGATGACGGCGAAGCGCGCTCCCAGGCGCATTTGCCGAATGGTGTTTGGGATCAGTTCGAGAAATCTCATTGGGTTGGCGTCGGGATGATAGGGACGGAGCTGACGGAAAAAATGCGAGACCCTAGAACGCAATCGTCATCGGCTTGCGATTGCGGTTTCCCCAGCGATCCTGCAGCGCGCCCCTGGGAATCCGAACGGTCCTGCCAGCCGGTGCGCGAACCACAATACGCGTTCCGCGCACCTTGACAGAGCCCGCACGGATTCCGGCCGAGCGGATTGGCGCGCTGCGCGGTCGCCAGGTCAAATCAACGTCTTCCACCGGCCTGGGATAGCGAAGTTCGATCACGGCGCGGCCGGCGCTGCGGCGGACGACCTTTGCGCGCAGGTCACGCGCAGGGCGCAACCGGAACCGCTTTGACCTAAGCCGGTAGCCGTTGGCACGGATCTTGAATCGGTAGCGCCCGGTCTTGGCATTTCGTGGGGGCTCCCAGCGCGCCTGGTAGCGGCCGTCCTCGTCAACCGTCCACAGGATTCGCAGGCCGAGGTCCGAGTCGGCCTGCCGCCAACGTCGGTGGGCGCGGCGCTGAACGATGACGAAGGCGCGGTCAAGCGGCCGGTCGGTGCCGTCGGGGCCGCCCTGCCAAAGAAACGAAGCCCGGTCGAGTCGCTGGGTTCGCCGTGGCTGCTCGATGGCAACGGCCGATGTGGCGCCGGTTCCGAACGGAGCCGAGTCGTCACTGATCCCGTTGCGACGCTGGTCTTCGTCGGGCGCCGGCGCCGGCTCGCCCGCCAGCATCAACTGGAGCAGGGCGATCAGCCGCTCCTCGATGAATACCGACGTTGCGCGGCCGAACAGGGTGGAGCCGCCCTCGTAGTGCTGGCGGTCGTATTCCTCGGGACTTGTGAAGTATTGGATGAAATCGTTTGCCAGTCCGGAGATGACCACTCGGCTGATGCCCGACCCGGCGATCGCGTCCTCGGCGTTCGAGCGCAACCTACGGCCCATGCCCGAGGTCATCTCGCCGGGGATCGTCACAATCGCTCGGTTGCCAACGCGGGCAGTCGTCAGCGGCACAGCGGTGGGGAAGGTGCCGCCCGTGTCGGGCACCGATTGGATTTTCACTCCCTGTGGCCCGACTCCGACCGGAAGGCGGTTTCCTTCGAACGGCACGCCGGTCTCGTCGTAGAGTGGTCCGCGGTTTTCCTCTGACCCGGTCAGAAACGGCATCCCGACGACCGCGTGATCGTCCACCGGCCCGGCGGCCGTGTCGTTGCCGCAGAAGCACTCGATGGTCCAGCGCGATGCGAGCTTCGGCGTTGCCGACAGTCGCGAGCGCGCCTTTTGCCACGCCTTGATGAACGCCTTTGCCTCCCGGCGGCCGACGTCGTAGGCGTCGGCAGGGCCGGAGAAACGGATTCCCGCCGTCATATCGCCCTCGTCGGCGTTGCCGTACGCGTTGACGACCTCTTGGCCGCGGGGCACTCGCCCGGCGCGCCTGATCTTCGCCTCGGCAAAACGAGCCGCGGCGGCGTGATGGTCGCCGTTGTAATAGGCGAAGGTCGGCTTGACGACGGTTCCGTGGTTGGCAAAGGTGGACCAGATACCGATCGGGACGCGCCGCCCGCCCGCGATCTTGTCCACCCGCAGCACGTTGACCTGGGGGTCGATCGTGTGCTTGCCCCCG
The DNA here is from genome assembly GCA_963701205.1 of uncultured bacterium. GTDB lineage: Bacteria > Actinomycetota > Thermoleophilia > Solirubrobacterales > 70-9 > JALZKA01. The sequence continues at coordinate 1,674,007 of OY969575.1, forward strand.
TTCGGGTCCTGGGCGATCGAGCCGTCACCGAACTCCTCGTGGACCCCGTGATTTGCCAGGTGCGCTTCGATCGAGCGGTTCTCGGTCACGCCGAACAGCTTGGTTTGGCCCCAGCCCGCCACGGCGGGCTCCCGATCGGCGTCGGCACGCCGGATGGCGACGGTAATTTGGCGCACGAGAAAGCTGTAGAGCTCGGGATCGGCCGGCGTTCCCAGTTCGAACTCCGTCGGCGTCGTCGAGGTCGGTGCGACGGTGTTGAAGGCCGCGTAGTTGGCGTAGCCGGCGGGGGCCGAGTGGGTGTGGGATGCGGAGATGATCACGCTCTCCTCGCCAAATCCGCGGCTCTCCAGGCGCTCGACCACATCGGCGACCAGGCCCGCCGGGACGAAGCCCAGGTCCGCGGCAACGAGAGCCAGCTTGCGCCCGCCACGCTGCAGTACCAGCGAGCGGGCGAAGAGCCGGGTCAACTGCCCCTGCGATGCGGCATCGGAGCGCACCCAGCCCATCAGGTAGTAGCCCGTTGGCGGGGTGATGTCGGCCCGGCCAGCGCCCGCGTGAAGCTTGCTTGCTGCAGAAGCTTGGCCCGGCACGGCGAAAAGCGCGACTGCAGCGGCCAGGATCGCCAGGGGGAGCATGGGTCGCCGCGAATGATTCATCGGTGTGGACAGTACCGCGCTGGGGCGCCAGATCCGCCGGTTTGCCGAGCCCTATCCCGCAATGCGAAATGGATCTAGGATGGGGGGATGGATGAGGTTGGCAAGCCAACGGACACCGGGCCCGGTCTAAGCCGCAGGCAAGTCGTTGCCGGGGCAGCGGTCGGCGCTGCCGGGGTCGCCCATCCAGGAATCGCCGTCGCGAAAGCGGCAAGATCTAAACACCGGAACCTGCGCGCGGACGTCGTGATCGTTGGCGCTGGCCTGGCGGGTCTGACTGCGGCCCTCGACCTGGTCAAGGCGGGGCAGTCCGTTGTCATTCTCGAGGCCAGAAATCGCGTTGGCGGCCGCGTTCACAACAAGCGGATCGGCGACGGCGAGGTCTCGGAGAAGGGCGGAACGTTCACCGGGCCGACGCAGGATCGGATCATGGCGATGGCCAAGCGCTTCGGGGTTGACACGTTCCCCACCTTCGCCACTGGCGAGAACGTCTATGTCAACTCGAGCGGGCAGCGATCGACCTACAGCGACTCGGGCCCGACCGGGACGGCGCCGCCCGATCCGCTCATCACGCCCGAGATTGCCCTCGTTGTGACCAGCCTGAACGAGATGGCGGCCGGGATCGATGTGGAGCATCCATACAACGCCCCGGAGGCGGTGCTGCGCGACTCGCAGACCTTCGATTCCTGGATTCGCGACAACTCGACCACGCAGCAGTTTCGCGACATCGTCTCGCTCGCTACGCGGCCGATCTTTGGCGCCGAGCCGCGCGAGCTCTCGCTCCTCTACGTGCTCTTCTACATCGCCGCCTCTGGAAACGCTGAGAACGTGGGCACCTTCGAGCGCAACTTCAACACCCGCGATGGCGCCCAGATGTATCGGTTCAAGGGCGGGTCGCAGCTGATCTGTACGCGAATGGCGAAGCGGATCGGACGCAAACGAATCATTCGGCGCGCTCCCGTGCACCGGATCAAGCAAAGCCGCCGCGGGGTGACGGTCGAGGCCCGCGGGGTCACCGTCCGCGCCAAGCGCGTCATCGTCGCGATCCCGCCGCCGCTTGCCGCCCGCATCGAGTACTCGCCGGCCCTCCCGGCGGCTCGCGATCAACTGACCCAGCGGGTCTCGCAGGGCACGTTGCTGAAGGCAACCGCCGTCTATAACAGGCCGTTTTGGCGCGATGCGGGCTTGAACGGGACGGTCGTCTCCTACGACGGTCCGGTGCAGGTGACCTACGACGCGTCGCCACCCGACGGGACCCCCGGGGTGATCTTCGGGTTCATCGGCGGCGACCTTGCCCGTCAGTTCAAGCGCACTTCGCGTTCGGCCCAGCGCGCCGCCGTACTTGCGAACTTCAGCAAGTACTTCGGCGGCCAGGCCGCGAACCCAAAGAAGTACTTCATCTCCGACTGGCCCGGCGAAGTCTGGTCTCGCGGTGGCCCGGTCGGCTTCACCTCGCCGGGCGCGATGGTCGCCTACGGATCCGCGCTACGCGATCCCGTCCGTCGCATCCATTGGGCCGGAACCGAGACCTCCGGCTACTGGGTGGGCTACATGGACGGCGCGGTGCGCTCGGGTGAGCGCGTAGCGGCCGAAGTCCTGGCAGCGCTCTGAGCTGGGCCCGGCTGGCCCGCGCCTAGACCGCAGCGCGGTAATCGGCCGGCTGGATCCGCCGGGTGCGGCGGCGGTACTCGAGCCAGGGGCCAGGCCAGTTGTTGGTGTTGTGGCCGGCGGCGTTCGTGTACCAGGATGTGCAGCCGCCCGTGACCCAGATCGTTCCAGCCGAACGCTCCACCATCTCGGCCCGCCAGCGGGCCATCGCTTCGGGCTTCAAATCGATCCAGCGCAGGTCGCGTTCGCGCAGGCGCCGCACCGCGTCGATCACGTAGTTGAACTGGCACTCGAGCGTGTAGGGAACCGATCCCGATCCGTGATTGGTGTGAGGGCCGTAGAGCAGGAACATGTTGGGAAAGCCGTTCACAGTCGTTCCCAGGTAGGCGTCCGGCGAGTCGCCCCAGGCGTCCTCCAGGTCTATGCCGCCGAGGCCCGTGATCGCCATTGGCGCGGTGAAGCCCGCCGCGTCAAATCCCGTTCCCCAGATGATGGTCTCGGCTGGGCGCTCGACGCCGTCGGCGCCAACCACGCCACCCTTGGTCACGCGCTCGACCGGCCCATCGATCAGCTCGACGTTCTCGCGGCGCAGGGCTGCGTACCAATCGCTTGTGAAGAGGACACGCTTGCAGCCGATCTCATGATCCGGGGTACAGGCCATCCGCAGCTTCGGGTCCGGCAGTTCCCGTTGCCGGTACACCTCGGCGATCTTGGCGAACGGCTTCAGGATCCAGTGGTTGCCGGTGAATCCGTAGGTCCCGGTCTCGAAGAAGGCAAACAGGCCGACACGGGCAGCGGCGACCCTCGCCGGCACGCGCTCGAAAAGTTGCCGCTCCCAGTCCGGATAGGTGCGGTCGCTCTTCGGCAAAATCCAGGGGGCCGAGCGCTGGTACACCGCCAAACTCTTGGCCTTGGGAGCGATCTCAGGCACGAACTGAATCGCGGAAGCGCCGGTCCCAATCACGGCAACCCGAGAATCGATCAGCTCGTGGGCGTGATCCCATTCGGCCGAGTGAAAGACGGTTCCGGCGAATTCGTCGAGCCCGTCCAGGGTAGGTGTGGTCGGCCGAGTCAGCTGCCCGCAAGCGGTCACCAGCAGGTCAAAGGTGTGTTCGGACCCGGCGTCCGTCAGGACGGTCCAGCGGCCCGCATCGGCATTGAAGCTTGCCTCGGTCACCTCGGTTTCGAGTTGCAGATGCGACCTGATGTCGAACCTGTCGGTGATCTCTTCGAGGTAGGCAAGGATCTCTGGCTGCGGCGCATAGCGGCGCGACCACTGATGTCCGGGCGCGAACGAGAACGAGTAGAGGTGGGATGGCACGTCGCAGGCGGCACCGGGGTAGGTGTTGGCCCGCCAGACACCACCGACGGAGTCACCGCGCTCGAAGATCGTGAAGTCGGACACCCCTGCCTGGCGCAGGCGGATGCCCATGCCAACCCCGCCGAATCCGGCGCCAACGACGCCGACGCTGATCTCTCGCTTGCCGTTCGCCGAGGGCGCGGGCACGTTTCGCAACCTAGGCGGCGCCGGGCTCATCGCTGAGCCAGATCGCGCCGTCGCGCACCTCGACCGGATAGGTCGCGAGTGGACGGGACCCCGTCGTGTTCTTGATCAGGCCGCCGACGGGACGAAATGGGCCCTGCGGGCCGCGTGTCATCTTGCCGGTCGTCACGTCATAGCGGGCCGCGTGCGATGGACACTCAAGGCACCCGTCATCGGCGACGTGGCCCTTGCCGAGCGATGCGAACAGGTGCCGGCAGCGGTTGGAGACAGCGAATGGACGCCCTTCGCTGATGCCGACGGCAATCGTTCCGTGCGGGGATTCGACGACGGTGACGCCCGAATCGCCGAGTTCATCGACGGCAACTAGGCGGAGGCTCAAAGCCAAGCTCCGTTGATTACCAGCACTGCGGTCACGTCCATCACGCCCGCATCTCGTAGGCGCCCGCGAGCGCCTGGACCTTGCCCCAGACCGAATCGAACCGGGCCTGATCGACCTCGGGCTTGCGTACATGCTCGAGTGCCCAAGCCTGCTGTTCGGCGGTTGAGGACGTCTTGCCGTGAAGCCCAACCGCGTAGGCCGAGAAGTCGCGGACGAAGACGTCGAAGACCTGATCGAGCGTGTCGGTCGCAAGATCCGTCAGCGACGCCTGCTCGCAGATCAGCTGGCCATAGACGATCAGCGTGAAGAGCTCCCCCAGCGCCAGCATGAAGTCGGGGTCCTTGATCTGCGTCTCAGATGGGGGCGCAGTCTGTAGAAGCGCGACCAGGCCCTCCGCCTGCTCAACGAAGCGCGCGACGTTCGGAACCCCGGCGAACTCCGCATAGGCGGTGTGCCAATCGGCGAAGCGGATCTTGCTGAGTCCGCGCGCAGGGCCTTGGCGAAACAGGAAATCGTCGTCGGCCTGGTCGTCGCGGGTCGGTACCGGCTCCAGTTCGACCGGGTTGAACAGGTAGCTGGCCATGAACTTGAGGACCAGGGCCATATTCACGTGGACCGTGCCCTCGAGCTTCGGCAACGCCCGGATATCACGCGCGGCCATCTCGAAGTACATGTCCTTTTCAAATCCCTTGGCGGCGATGACGTCCCACAGAAGGTCGATGACCTTCTCACCTTCGGTCGTGACCTTCATCTTCGTGATCGGGTTGAACAGCAGGTAGCGGCGATCATCGGCGTCGGCCGAGCGCATGTAGTCGATCGCCCTGGCGCCAAACAGCTTCATCGCCACCAGGCGGGCGTAGGCGTCGGTCATCGCCTGGCGAACATGCGGAAAGTCGGTGACCTGCATGCCGTAGAGGATGCGTGCGTCGGCGTGGGTTATCGCTTCGTAGAAGGCGTGCTCGCAAATGCCGATCGAGGCGAAACCAAGGTTGAACTTGCCGATGTTGACGGTGTTGAGCGCCGCGTCGAAGGCGGCCGGGCCGGTGTGGAGGATGTCTTCGGCGCGGACGGGGTAGTCGTTGAGCCGGAACTCGCTGACGTATGACTGCGAGTTGACGACGTTCTTGACCAGCTCATAGTTCGGGTGTTGACTGTCGGCGGCAAAGAAGACGTAGCCGTCGGGGCCGTCAACGTCCGCGCGCCGACCGAAGACGGAGACCATTCCGGCCAGGTTGCCGTTGCCGATGTAGTACTTGCCACCGCTGGCGCGAAAGCCGTCGCCTTCGGGCGTCAGAATCATGTCGGTCGAGTAAATGTCGGCGCCGTGCTCCTTCTCGGACAGCCCGAAGGCAAAGATCGAGCCGTCCTCGATCAGTTCAGCGGCTCGCGCCCGTGCCGCTGGGTTCTCGCTCTGCCAGATCGGCCCCAGGCCGAGGATCGAGACCTGCCACGTGTACCAATAAACGAGCCCGTAAAAGCCGGTGATCTCGTTGAAGGCGCAGATTCGATTCGTGTCCCAGCGCCGGTTGGGGTCGCCGTCCGAATCGCGCTCCGGGGTGAGCAGGATTGAAAAGACCCGCTCGCGCTTGACGAACTCGAGGAAATCGGCGTACCAGAGGCGTTCATGGTCGTGGTCCTTCAGCACCCGCTTGCCGCGTGACTCGAAGAACTCGATCGTCGCCAGCATCAAGCGCTTGGCCTCGGGGTCCAGTCCTCGTCCGTCGAAGGTCGCCGGGTTGAAGAGCACGCTGTCGGAGCCAGCGGACTGGGCGTCCACCTGGGCCGGACTCTCTTCGACGGTTTCCACGTTGCGCTCTCCTGTCTTCGACTGATTGGGCAAAGGTCAGTCTATGGCGCTTCGGCGGGCCTAGACTCGGTGCATGGCCGCGCCGCTGATTGAGTTCCCCGCCGACGACCTCGATCGGGCGCTTTCATTCTGGAACGGCGTTCTCGGGCTTGACCTTTCTGCGCGTCCGCTCGCGGCCGGGTCGGGTTGGGAGGCCGAAGCCGGGAGTCTGCGGTTGGGAATCCACGAGCGGGGGAAGGGGCCAGGCGACACGGCGTCACTTCCGTATTTCACCGTGGCAACGGGGGAGATGCAGGCAACCGTCGCGCGCGTCGAGGCTCTGGGCGGATCCGTGATCCATCCCGGCGAGCGCTGGGCGATCTGCCGTGACTCGGAGGGCAGCCCCTTCGCGCTTGCTGCCGCCGAATAGGATCGCTTTCGATGAGCTCTCGTGAACTTGACATCGTTGTTTTTGGAGCCACTGGCTTCGTCGGCAAGCTGACGGCTGAGTACCTGCGCACAGCCGCGCCCGCCGGCGCAAAGATCGCGCTTGCCGGCCGATCGGCGGAAAAGCTGGAGGCCACACGCGCTGACCTCGGCGTCGATTGGCCGCTGATCGTCGCGGACTCTCACGACGACGCGGGGCTCGCCGAGATGGCGAAGCGCACGAGCGTCGTCGTCACGACGGTCGGTCCCTATCTGGCCTATGGCCTGCCGTTGGTCAAGGCTTGCGCTGAGGCGGGAACGCATTACGCCGACCTGACGGGCGAGGTCCTGTTCATGCGCAAGGCCATCGACGCCGCGGACGCTGCGGCTCGCGAGTCCGGGGCGCGGATCGTCCACACCTGCGGCTTCGACTCGATTCCGTCTGACCTTGGTGTCTTCCTGCTCGCCGAAGCCGCGGGCGACGCCAAGCTTGGACGCACCACGCTGGTGGTACGGGCGATTCGGGGCGGCGCCAGCGGCGGGACGATCGCGTCGATGAAGGGTATGGTCGATGAGGCCAAGAGCGACAAAGAGGCGCGCAAGACCTTGCTGGACCTGTACGCGCTGAGTCCTGATCGCGCCGGCGAGCCGACCCTGGATGAACGCGACCCACGCGGCGTCAGCAACGATGCGTCGCTGGGCGGCTGGCTGGCACCGTTCGTGATGGGCGCCGTGAATTCACGCGTGGTGCGACGCTCAAACGCACTTCGGGATTGGGCCTACGGCCGCGAGTTCCAATACCAGGAGCTGATGCTCACGGGCGGATTGCCGCTCGGCCCGGTCAAGGCCGCGGGCGTCGTCGGGGCGCTCGGGGCGCTGGTTGGCGGCCTCTCGGTCCGCCCGACGCGCGCGCTCTTGAATCGCTTGCTTCCCGATCCGGGCGAAGGCCCGTCTCCCGCGGCCCGTGAGAAGGGCTTTTTCAAGATTGACGTGGTGAGCGAACTCTCCGACGGCCGGCGGCTGACCTGCAAGATCGTCGCCTCCGGCGACCCCGGCTACAAGGCGACCGCCGTGATGCTCGGCGAAAGCGGCCTTGCGTTGGCGTTCGACGATTTGCCGGAGGCGGCCGGGGTCTTGACTCCCTCGACCGCAATGGGATCGGCACTTGTGGAACGGTTGCGGGCAGCCGGCCACAGCTACGACGTCACTGAGTAGAGGTTTCTCTCGACCATCGCCGTCGCAGGTCTGGGGCAGGGTCGCGCACGTGGCTCTTCGTGCCCCGGATCCTCACTGCGCGGCGCCTTCGAATGAATTACTCTGCGGGTGGGATTAGAAATCGAACCGGGGAGGTAGTTACTCAGATGGGGAAGTCAAAGTCGCGCCTGGCGCTCGTGCTGGCCGGAGTAGGAGCGCTCGCGCTCGTATTTTCCGGCTGCTTCGTGCTCGCCGGCATCAATTTCAGTCGGCTCTCAATCAAGCCCCATGCGGGCAAGAACAGCAAGACCACGTTGACAGTGACAACGCATTCCGACGATACGGATCATGTGGACAACCAGTTCGGCAGTCCTTACGACAGGCGGAGGGGCGTTGTTTGGTTCCTGATTGGACTTCCAGAGGACAACTCAATCAAGCCGTTTGGAAAGCCGAAGTTCGACACCACTCAACAGATGGGCAAAACGAAGAAACTAGTCAAGGACAACGCCATGCGTAACGCCCTTGTGGATGCGGAAACGTGCATGCCCGATGGCGGCATGGTGTCAACGAATTACTGGGCGTACCGTACGGCGTCCAAGGTCAAAGATCGGGAAAAACCCGCCAAGCCAGTTCTGACCAAGTTCGTTTTGAAGTCGGTCGCCAAGCTGACGGCTTACGAGAACCCGGCCAGTGTTCTCGTCGGATCCGGTTGGTGGGTTGACGACGGCGACGGCGATTTCGACCCTGATGACGAAGTTGCTTGTACCGGGTATGGGCTTCCGAAGATCTACAACCAGCAGGGTCCATTGCCGCGGAACGCACCACGGCCGGAGGTTCCGCAGCCCTAGCTACGTCTGACGTTGGGCCAGGAGCGGTCGGCCACTGAGGTGTTGTGGTCGGCCGCTCAGGCTTGCCGTTTGATAGGCGGCGCCTAGCCCTGGGCGGCGTACTCGCCGATCAGGGCGTCGGTCAGAGAGGTTCCGCCGCCGGCGCCACCGTCCGTGACCGAGTCAACGACGTCGCGCTTTTCCTCAAGTAGCGCGGCGATTCGCTCGTCGATCGTGCCCGCCGCAAGCAGGTACCAGGCGGTGACGCTTCGCTCCTGGCCGATCCGGTGGGTGCGGTCCTCTGCCTGGTCGTGCTTGGCGGGGGTCCACGCGAGTTCCAAGAACGCGACGTTGGCAGCGGCCGTCAGCGTGAATCCGTGCGATCCGACCTCGAGCGAGCAGACGCAAAGCGGCGGGCCATCGTCGGCCTGAAAGCGCTGGACGTTTTGCTCGCGCTCCTCAAACGAGTCGCGACTGACGATTCTGGCGCTGCCGGGGAAGCGCTCGATCACCGCATCCTGGATCTGGCGATGGTGGGCGAAGACGACGAGGCGTTCTTCGGATTGTGAGAAGTCGTCGATCCAGCTTGTCGCGGCGTCGAGCTTGCCCTGGGCTGCCAACCGCCGCAGCGCGGTCATCTTGACCAGCGCCTGCGCGCGGGCCTCGGGCGCGATTCGGCCGGAGCCGTCCTCGGCGACCTCGTCGGCGAGCCAACGGATGAAGTCGCGCTCGGCCCGGCGGTACTCGGCCTCGTTTGAGATCGGAACGGTGACGACTGCGCGCCGTTTTGCGGGAAGCTGCGCGAGGACATCTTCCTTGCGGCGCCGCAGGTAGCAGGAGCTTCGCAGCCGGGAATGAAGGCGGCGGCGCGCTCCGGGGCTGGCAAAACCGCGGTTGAAGCTGGCGATTGACCCGTACTCGCCCAAGCGGTCGAGGGCCTTTAGCTGCGGCGCCAACTCGGCTGGACGATTGACGACCGGCGTCCCGGTGAGGGCCAGCCGCAGTGCTCCCGGCGCCAGGCGGTCGGCGAGGCCGAGCACCGCCCGGGTTCTCCCGGCCCGGGGGTTCTTGACGTAGTGCGATTCATCGAGCACCAGCGCCCGCGGTGCGATTTCCGCGAGGAGATCGGCGTGGGCGCCGACGATCTCGTAGTTGAGGACGATGATGTCGGCGCCGGCGACCTGGGTCGCGCCGCGGCCGCTGAGGGCGATCGCCTTGCGATCGGGAAGCCAGGCCTTGATCTCCCGGAGCCAGTTGAGTTTGAGCGACGCGGGGCAGACCACGACTGCGGGGTAGGCCAAATCGGCCTGAATCGTTGCCAGCGCCTGAATCGTCTTGCCTAGGCCCTGTTCGTCGGCCAAGAAGACCTGCCGCCGCTCAAGCGCATAGGCGACGCCGGCACGCTGAAACGGCATCAACTCGCCTCCCAGGCCGTCAACGGTGATCTCGGCGTCCTCGGCGCGGGAGAGCGCCAGCAGCCGCTGGGCGTCGTCGGCGTCAGCCGAAACTCCCTCGAAAAGCGCTTGGGCCGCGCTCGTCAGGCTGACCCGGTGGATCCGGATGAAGCGCGCCAGAACATCGTCGGGCCAACTCGCCCCGGCCAGCTTTGCTTCCTGGCCCAGGAACTCGGCTTCGACGCGGTCGTCCCAGATCGGCTCGATCACGTAGCGCGGACCGGAGCGCTCCATCACGACATCGAGTTCCGCCGGGGGGACCTGACGCGCGTCTGGGTTCTCCTCGATCCAGTCAAGCGCGTTCTCGGCCGCCGGGGCGTAGCGCACTTCGCTTTCGCGCTCGGCGATTGAGCGCAGCGACCGCAGGTTGGCAACCGTCAGCGGCGCCAGGTGCCGGCTCGCGTGGCGAACCACGCTGTCGAGCTTCGCCTCAATGGCGCCCGGTGGCTCTCCCCAGCTCGTGGTCGTGACGATCCGCGGCCCGCCGCTGCCGGCCTCGATCTCGATGTGGGCGATCCAGCGCGGCGCTTCCTTGACCCAGCGCTTGCAGGCGGGATCGAGGGTCAGCTCGGGAACCGCCGCCGAGAGCTCGCGAATCGCCCGTGCGGCCTCCGGGTTGGCGACGACGATCCAACGACCGCGACCGCGCCCAAGCGAACGAACGCCCGGGATTCCGGCGATCTTGCCGGCCAGAGGAGCCCCCGGCTCGGCGGCGAGCATCACTTGGGAGCTCTGCCCAACCATCGCGACGTCGTAGGAAGACTCCGCCAGCTCATCGTCGGCCAGTGGCGCTGGAGTCTCGCCGCCCTGAAGCGTTTCCCGGAGCGCGAGCGCCGCGGCCGGGCTCAGGCGCAGGTCATGGGCCGTAGTTGTCGCCTGGATTGCCGTCGCCGTCCACGCCGTCAACGGGACCTCGGTGCGCGCCGCGTCGGCCTGCGGGCGCGCGCCAGGAACCCCCCGCAACTCCTCGGCCCAAAGCCAACCCCACTCGTCCGGCAGGCTGAGCCATGCCTGGGCGGCATCGGCGATCAGCTCGATTACGGGCTCGGATTCGGAGCCCGCGGCGGCGATCGCGCTCAGCTCCGTTCGCGATCGGTCGTCGAGCTTGAGTTTGAGTTCGTCCGCGACGCGGAGCAGCGAACGGGCCCGGTCGGGGCCGAGGCGCAGGCTCCAAGCGCTTCCGGGCCGGTCAAGGACGATTCCGGGGATCGCTGCCAGGGCCGCGGCAAGGCGTGGTTCGGGCTCGCCCTTCAGACCAGCGACCGCGTTGCGGACGAGTAGTTCGGTCCCGCCGAAGGCGGTCGTTTGGGTTTGGTGGCCTGGCATTGGCGGAGCCGGCAACCATCGCGCCGACGCCGGACGGGTTCTGGGATTGCGCTACGGCTGCTGCTCGCGCTCGCGCTGGGCGTTGACCTCGACGCCGAAGAGCAGCGCCAGGTTGGTGATCCACATCCACACGAGCAGGCTCACCAGCCCGCCCAGCGTGCCGTAGGTCTTGTCGTAGGAGCCGAAGTTCGCGAGGTAAAGGGCGAAGAGGATCGAGGTGGCGATCCACGCGGCCGCGGCCAGGACACCCCCCGGGGTCACGAAGCGCCCGCTTGGCAGGCCGGTGTTTGGGGTGACGTAGTAAAGGAGCGAGAAGAGGAGGACGACCAGACTCGCCAGCACGGGCCACTTGGCCAGGTCCCAGACGTCGAGAACCGCGCCCGTGATCCCGAGCGAGTTGCCGACCGCATCGACGACCGGACCCGTCAGCACAACGGAGAGCAGGACCAATGCCAGCGTCACGACCATCCCGAGCGTGATCAACACCTGCATCGGGCGTAGCTTCACGAACGGCCGGTCTTCCTCGACCGCCCAGGCGACGTTGGACGCTCGCGTGAACGCGCCGATATAGCCAGAGGCCGACCAAAGCGCGGCGAGCAGGCCGACGCCAAAGAGGATGCCGGCGGCGCGGGTGTTCGACGCCACGGATTCGATCGGGCCGGCAAACGTCTCGGCGGCGGAATCCGGGCCGAGGTCACGGATGATCTGAGTCAGCTCGCGGGTGGTCGCCTCAGAATCGCCGAGCAGTCCAAGTACGGAGACCAAGGCGATCAGGCCGGGGAAAAGCGAGAGCAGCCCGTGATAGGTGAGGGCCGCCGCCCGATCGCTCATCTGATGTTCGCGAAAGCGCTGGGCCGAGAGCTTGAGGGTTCGCCAGGCAGCTTGGACGGTTCCGCCCGCTGCACCCTCGCGGGTTTCATTGGTTTGGTCGTCTGCCATGGCCTCCGGCCGAGGCTATCTGGCCCTCGGGCTGGACGGCAAAACGGCGCCTATTCGTCGGGTGCCGGCGGCGGGTCAACTTCATTGAGAAATGCTGCCGCGATCGGCCCCGCGTACTCGCCGCCCGAGGCGACGTCTTCGACGATCACCGCGACGGCGATGTCGTCGCGAGCGGCAATGAACCAGCCATGGGTGGGCGGAGGGTCGCCGTCCTCATACTCGGCAGTTCCAGATTTGCCAACCGGCTCGCCGACGACTGCTGCCAGAGCTGTGCCGGTCCCGGATGTGATGACCGACCGCATCAGGGTCCGAAGCGATTCCAGGGTGTCGTCCTCGATCGGCTCGCCCCCCTTGGGTTCATCGTCGGCAAGCAGGCGCGGTTGATGCCACGTTCCAGCGGTGACGGTGGCCGCCACGCCGGCCATCGCAAGGGGACTGGCCAGGGTTCGTCCCTGGCCGATCATGGCGGCCGCCTGCTCGGCTGCGTCACGACTCTTCGGCACGTCGCCCGAGAAAGCCTCGACGCCGAGGTCGTATGGGCGGCCAAGGCCGAACTCCTCACCCGTGTTGGTCAGCGCATCGTTGTCGAGCCTGTCGGCCAGTGAGACAAACGCGGTGTTGCACGATTGCGCGAAGTCGGTCGAAAACGGTACGTCGCCCGCGGCAGAGCCCTCGAAGTTGACGAAATCCCGTCCCCCGGCTTCGATCGAGGCCGGGCACTCCACCGTCTCAGCTGGATCGAGCCCAGCGCCAAGGAGCGCCGCCGTCGAGATCACCTTGAAGGTCGAGCCCGGGGGATAGCGGCCGGCGAGCGCGCGGTTGAAAGCATCGTCGGTCGGTCTGTTGGCGACCGCGAGGATGTCGCCGGTCGCGGGCTCGATTGCGACCAGCGCGGCCTTCTCCTGATCCGCGAGGGCCGCTTCGGCAGCATCCTGGACATCCAGTTCGAGCGTGGTCTCAAGCGGCTCGCCGACCTTGCCTTCGACTTTCGCCAGCGTTTCAACGGGTACGCCTGCCGCGTTGCGGATTACGACGGAGCGCTCGGGCGTTCCGGCAAGCTCGTCCTCGAAGGCAGCCTGCATTCCCGACTGGCCAACGACGTCGTCGATATCGAGTGCGCCACTTGATTCCTCGAGCTGTTCAGCCGTGACCGGCCCGACGCTCCCGAGCAGGGCGCGGGCGAACTCGCGGGTCGGCGCCAGGGCCAGTTCGCGATGGCCGAACTCGATGCCCGGAACCGCGCTGAGGGCGTCCTCGACCGCGGCGAACTCGTCCTCGCGCAGGGTGATGGCCGGGACGAAGCTCTTGGGCTTGGCCTTCTCGATCGCCGCCCGCAGCGCCTTGTCGCTGGCTTCAGTGTTGTCGGTGATCGCGCTGACGGCCGCATCGACATCCTCGAGATCCTTCGGGACCACCCCGACTTCAACCACCGGCCGTTGGGCCATCAGTTCAGCACCGTCGCGATCGACGATCGGGGCGCGCTCCGGGAATACCTCAGTGGTCCCGAGGCGCTCACCGGCTTCGGTCAGATCTGGGTGAATCACGGTCGCACTCCAGTTGACCAGCCAATCACCTTCCGAGCGGATCAGCGCAACGCGCCGGTTTTGGTAGCGAAACGGACCGAACTCAGGCACGTCCCAGCGCATCTCGACGGTCGCGGTGGCGGTGTCGCCATCCTCCTCGGCGTTGACAACAGCGGACTGCAGCGCGGCGTCGTCCAGCCCGTCGATGTTGGCCTGGATCTGATCTACGACCAGAGTCGGGTCCCCGTTGGTCAGCTCGGCAGCGGCCTCCAGATCCCCCGCCTCCACAGCGGCGAAGAAGTCTTTTGCGGCGTCTGCAGGCTCAGGCGCTGAGAGCGTGCGCACGACGACGACCAGGACCGTGGCAAACGCCAGGCCGAGCATTGCCATAACCATCAGATGTCGTCGGTTGGGAAGGTCGCTGGGTTCGATGACCGCACAGATTAGGCCCCGTAGGGTGCGGGGATGGAGCGCATCGAGATCGAGACGCCCCGCGGTCTGGCGGCGGCCTACCTTGAGCGTCGCCCGCCACCGGCGCCCGCGGCGCTGGTCCTGGGGCACGGTGCCGGCGGCGGGATCGAAGCGCGGGACATTGTCGCCTCGGCCGCGGTCGCGGCTCGCCTCGGCCTGGCGATAGTGCGCGTCGAGCAGCCCTACCGGGTTGCCGGACGTCGCGCACCGGCGCCTGCCAAGCATCTCGACGATGCGTGGCTGGCGGTCATGGCGACTCTCAAGCAGGAACACCTTTCTGGAATGGCGATCGTTACGGGCGGCCGGTCGCTCGGAGCGCGGGTCGCGTGCAGAACCGCCGCGGAGGTGGGTGCCGTCGCGGTGCTCTGTTTGGCCTTCCCCCTGCGCCCGCCGCGGCGTAAGGGCAAGCCGGAGCCGCCGTCGAGGTTGCCGGAGCTGGAGGCGGTAAAGATTCCGGCGCTGGTCATCCAGGGCACCGGCGATCCGTTTGGGATGCCGCCGCCAGGCCCGGGTCGCGAAGTGGTCGAGATCGCGGGAAACCACAGCCTGACGTCCGATCTGGACGCCGTGGCAGATGCCGTCGAGACCTGGTTGCCGACGGTCCTGCCGGCGCCCTGACCCAGACCAACTGCCACCTTCGCGGGGGCGTTGCCCTACGCTCGGAGTAGTGGGACTTCGAGGCGGGAACGGTATGAGGGCGCAGCCTGCAGCTGCCTTGGTGGCCACCCTGGCGCTTTTGGCCCTACTGATTGGCGTCGCTGCTGATCGGGCATCAGGCGCGGAGCCGACCACCGACAGCCGCTACTCGATCGTCAACGGTTGCTTCGTGCTGAAGCCCGTCGGCGATTCGAAGTGGATCGCTCAAAACGGTGGCGGCTATGCCGCGACCGCAGGCACCAAGGGGCAAGCGGCTCCGTTTCGGATGCAGGCGACAGACCTTGGCAAGTACCTCTTCTACGGACCCGCCGGTGAGTATCTGACCGTGAACGGATCGGGTGTGGTGACGGCTGAGAGCGCGCCGTCCAAACAGGCGGAGTGGACCGCGGCCGGGGCCAACGGCGCCTTTCGGATGACCAACGACGGGATCTCGCGCCAACTCGGTATTGACGTCCAAGGGACGTTGGTCGGTACGAATACCGGCGGCGGCGACGACTTCAAATTCAGAGCCACGACAGGTTGCGCGACCTACCCCGAGGTTGACGTCAACGTTGATGGAGCACCCTCAAGGGGGCCACAGCGCTACGGCGAGGTCAAGGGCTTCGTCGATGGGCACATGCACCAGATGGCGTTCGAGTTTCTCGGCGGCAAAGCCCACTGCGGGCGCCCCTGGAGTCCGTATGGCGCACCAACGGCCCTGACCGATTGCCTCGACCACGCGGCCGACGGCTGCGGTGCGATTCTGGAGAACGTCCTCTACAAGGGCAGCGACCCGAGCCGATGCCATGACCCGGTCGGCTGGCCGACCTTTGAGGATTGGCCTCATCCCAACTCCTTGACCCACGAATCGTCGTATTACCGATGGGTCGAGCGCTCCTGGCGAGCGGGACAGCGGATCTTCGTCAACTTGCTGGTTGAAAACCGCGTCCTCTGCGAGATCTACCCCCTCAAACAGGACGGCTACAACTGCAACGAGATGGACTCGGTCCGCCGCCAGGCACAGCGAATGTACGAGTTGCAGGACTACATTGACGCGCAATCAGGGGGCCCCGGCAAGGGCTGGTACCGGATCGTGAAGAACCCATTTCAGGCCCGCCGCGTAGCCAACCGCGGCAAGCTCGCAGTGGTGATGGGGATGGAGGTCTCAGAGCCGCTCGACTGTCGTCTGGTGCCAGGAGCCAGTGGGCCGGAACCCGCGCCCGGTTGCAACGAGGAGAGCATCTCCGCCTCGCTCGACGAGCTGCACAAACTTGGGGTGCGTCAGCTTGAAATCACGAACAAATTTGACAATGCGCTGACCGGCGTCGCCGGCGACGGGGGCGAGCTCGGCGTTGTGATCAACGTCGGGCAGTTTTACTCCTCCGGTCGCTTCTGGGAGCTCGGTCCCTGCGAGGACCCTGATAACCACGACAACTCACCAGGGGTCAATGCGCTCGGGCAGAACGAGACGCAGGATCAGCTCTTCGGCAACGTCGCAAAGTTGCTCCCGCCGGGCCTGTTTCCGATCGTGCCCGGGCCCGCTTGCAATCAGCGTGGACTTACCGATCTGGGCCGCCACGCGATCCGCGAGATCGCGGATCGCGGCATGGTCTTCGATCCGGATCATATGAGCGTGCTGGCGCGAAACCAGGCGCTCGACCTGATCGAGCAGATCGAGTACCCCGGGATCATCTCGTCCCACAGCTGGTCAACGCCGAACGCAATCCCGCGGATCTTCAAGGCGGGGGGCATGGTCACGCCCTACGGTCGTGGCTCGGCCGGTTTCGTCCACAAGTGGGAGGAAGTTCGGAGCCAACGGCGCGGGCAGCAGTACTTCGGCCTCGGCTGGGGCGCCGATATGAACGGTTTTGGATCGCAAGGCGGCCCGCGCGGGGCTGACGTCCCGAACCCCGTCACCTATCCGTTCAAGTCTTTCGACGGCAAGCAGACGATCAACAAGCAGGTGTCAGGCGAGCGCGTGTATGACATCAACGTCGATGGTGTCGCCCACTACGGCATGTTCGCCGACTGGGTTGAGGATCTGCGGATCCTGGCGGGTGACCGGATCGTTCGCGACCTGGGGCGCGGCGCCGAGGCGTACCTGCAGATGTGGGAGCGCGCGTCCGGAATCCAGGGCGTGGCCTGCAAGGGCTGGGGCAAGCGCAAGCTCAGCCTTGCCGGTCTCGGCGACGCCCTGCGGATGCGGACGGGTCCCAGGGCGGCGCTCCGTAAGGCCGGCCAGCCGTCTCGCCGAACGGACGTGTGGCGCTACTGCGCGTCTGGCAACAAGACCGTTACCGCCAGCTTCGACGGGCGCCCGCGCCTGGAGCTGATCGTGACGAATCTCCCCGCCCACAAGGCCCAGGGCGTCGGCCCGGGGGACGCGGCGCGGAAGTTGCGCGGCAAGGCACGCAATGCGGGCAAGGGCCTCTGGCTTGGTCCCAAGATCGGCTCACGCGCGTTCATTTATCGCGTCAGGGGTGGCAATGTCACCCACGTGGGTGTCGCCAAGCGTTCGCTTCTACGCCGACCGGGTGCGCTCCTCAGGCGCATCGAGCGCGGTTCCTGATTTTCGCGGCCGCCTAGAACGCAAACTCGGACGGATCGACCTTCGGTGCCTCCGAGGTGATTCGCTGCGATAGGCCCAAAAATCGGGCTAGCTCCGGGTAGAGGATCGGCTTGCCGTTGGTCAGGAATGCCGCCGAGAGGTCGCGCTCCGGGTCAGCCCAGCCAAGGATGTTCGTGAAGCCCAGGTGACCGAACGCGTGCTGGGTGTCGCGCCCAAATAGCGACAGAAGCTGCGCGCCGAGCATCAGGCCGTAGCTGAAGCGAGTCGGGAAGCCGAGCGAGAAGTCGATCTCCATGTGCGATTGCTCGGTCAGAGCCGTCCTGATCGTCTCTGGCTCGATCACGCGAACGCCGTCAATCTCGCCGCCGCGGCGCATGACCTCAAAGAACCGCGAGAGTTCAGCGGCTGTCGTCACCAGGTTTCCCGCCGGCACGACGCCAGTCAGGAATCTTGGATCGGTCGCGGCCTCGACAAGCTCAGCCAGCGGCAGGCCGAGGGCTCGCGTCAGAAGGGTCGAGAGCGGCGGCAACGGCCGCGCGCCGGTCACGTAGTCGCGGGCGAGTAGGTCAACGTCGTCTGGCGCGACGCCGTAGTTGGTCCAGCGAAAGCCGAGTGGGTCGAGGAACTCGTCGGCCAGAACTTCGCGAACCGGCTTGCCAGCGGTTCGCTCGATGATCTCGCCGAGGATGAAGCCGCCGGAGATCGCGTGGTAGGAGAGGCGTTTGCCTGGTTCGCTCACGGGTTTGGCATTGCAAAGGATCTCCACGAGCCGGTCGCGATCGCTCATCTGGTCCAGGTCAAGGGCGTCGCGGGGCAGATTGGGCACGCCTGCGCGGTGCGCAAGCACCTGGCCGATCGTGATGCCGCCCTTGCCGTTGGCGTCGTAGCCCGGGATGTACTCGGCCACCGGGTCGGTCAGGGCAAAGCGGCCGCGCTCGATTTGCTTGTGGGTCAAGAACGCGGTGACGCCCTTGGCCGCGGAGTACACCGTGAAAGGGGTCGCGGGCGTAGCCGGAACCTTGGCCGCCTCCTTGTCGTCGCCGGGGCCGTTGCCGGACGCATGGCCGATCGCGCGGTCGAGCACCACCTCGCCGCGATAGCGCACACAAACCTGGATCGCAGGATGGACGCCGGCGCGATACCACGACTGAGTGGCCTCCCAGATCCGCTCGACGCCTTTCTCGCCCAGGTCACCGCCCCCGAGGCCTCGGCGCCGACGGTTGTGACCGCGTCGAGGTCCTTGGGCACGTCGATCCGCCCAAGGAAGTCGGGAACGAACGGCAGGCGTGGCACGACCGGCATCAGGCGGCGAACGCTATCCGGCCCGCGGGCCGGACGCGCAGGGCGCCTAGGCGGGGGGCGATCCTGAGCCGGGTTCGGATGCCTGAAGGGACGCCGATAGGTCGGCTAGCGATCCCTCAAGCTCAGTGACGGCGGCCCGCAGGTCACGTGCGTCGGTGGGCGCATCGATAGCTGCCTCGGGCGCATTAGTCTCGGCCATGTCCTCGAGATCGCGACGTGGGATTCCGTAGACGTTGGGTGCGTACCACTCCGCCAGGCCGCTGCCCAGCGCTCGCTCCAAAGCCTCCTGAAACTGCGGTGACCGCGCCTCCATGCCCAGTCCATCGGCCAACTCCTCGCGGCTGGCGACGCCGTCCTCAGCGAGTCGTCCGTGGATCTTCTGGGCCAGTGAACGGGAATCACCGCCGGTGCGCAGGGTGTCGGCCACGCTGGCAACGGCGCCAAGCTGGGCGGCACCCTGACGGGCCAGGAACTCGACGATGCCTGCAGCTGTTCGAACCTCGGGGCGCCGACCGAGCGCGCCTGCACCCGGAATCGCCGCGGCCACCTGGTTGACGAGGCGGCCCAGGTCGTTTCGCACCCGGTCGAGGTTCTCGTCGAGCTGGGCGCGATCCGAGGCCGGCAAGCCGAGCGCGGTGTCAACTGCGTTTGAGGCCTTGCGGGTCAAGGCAAGCGCGGTAATCAGAAGGTCGAGTTGCGTGCGAGGAGCCACGCCACGATGTTCCCATACCGCACGCTCACCCGGACGTGAAGCTGGTGGCCCTGGGTGTGCCGCGCCGTCTTGGCTCGCCTCAGGCTGTGGCTCGGGCCGCGTTGGCCTCGATCTCGTCAATGATCTGCGGCCACATCGCTCGGGGAAGGTCGTGACCCATCCCCTCGATCTCGACGAGCCGGGCATCGGGAATCGCCCTTGCGGTTGCGCGGCCGCCGGAGATTGGAACCAGTCGGTCGCGCTTGCCGTGAATCACGGTGGTTGGAGCGGTGACGCGGCCCGAGCGCTCTGGCGCGGTTGGGGGTGGCCACGATCGCACCCATCTGCCGGGCGGTTCCCGCCGGGTTGAAGCCGCGATCGAAGCTGCGCAGGGCCTGTTTGCGAATCGTGGCGGTGTCGAGGTGCGGGCGGTGGAGATCCGATTACGCGGAAGAGTGCCTCCGCGTGGTCGGGGACCTGATCGCGGCTCGTCGGCGGCGGTCGCAGCAGCTTGCGCAGGATCACCGGCGAGGGCTGACCGACGAACAGGCCGCCGGTGGTTGACATGATCGAGGTCAGCGAACGAACGACGTCAGGATGGTTGATCGCCAGCAGCTGTCCGATCATTCCGCCCATGGACGCGCCGACAACGTGAGCTGGGGCGAGATCAAGCGCCTCCAGCAGGCCACGTGCGTCAAGCGCCATGTCGTCGAGCGAGTACGCGCCCTTGACAGCGCGTCTTAGCGCGAGATGGCGAAGCCCGGGCGCAACACCGCCTCCCTTGGTTGAGCGTCCCGCGTCGCGGTTGTCGAACCGAACGGCGTGGAATCCACGGCCAGCGAGGCCTTCGCAAAACTCGTCGGGCCAGGCGATCATCTGGACGCCAAGGCCCATGATCAACAGGACGGCAGGATCATCCGGATCCCCGAAGGACTGGTGGCAAAGGCTGATGCCGCGACCGACGTCGGTCAGCACCTCTTCGCTGATTGCGCTCGTCGTCACGACCGAGCGAGGTTATCCGCGACGCCCGCCGGGACCGCATAGCGGCGACCCGGCGGGGTGCGGATTACGAAACTAAGCGGCCTGAACGTTGACCGCGCGGGGACCCTTGTCGCCCGCTTCCGCGTCAAACGAGACCTTGTCGCCCTCGTTCAGGCGGTGTCCGCCGTTGATCGCGCTCTGATGCACGAACAGGTCCTTCGAGCCGTCCTCCGGGCTAATGAACCCGAAGCCCTTCTCGTCGTTGAACCACTTAACTGTTCCTGTAGCCATTTTCGGCCTTTCTTTTGCGTGGCTAGCGACCCTTCAGGTCGATTGCAAAAGAAACCGAGTACCGAAACGGATGCGCAAGCACGATGACCAAGCTCCATTTGCTTGGTCTTTTACGCCTCCAAACCTACCACCGAATTGGATTCGGGTGCCTGCGGATAGGCTGCGCCGATGCCAGAAGCCGAAATGGACCCCCTCGCGGGCCGCACCGTAATCATGTCGGGCGGGAGCCGTGGGATCGGCCTCGCGATCGCCAAACGCATCGCTGCCGACGGGGCCAACGTGGCTTTGATTGCAAAAACGGCGGAGCCCCATCCCAAGCTTCCGGGTACGGTTTTCACGGCCGCCGAGGAGATCGAGGCGGCGGGCGGAGCGGCGCTGCCGATCGTCGGCGATGTCCGCGACGACGCCCAGGTAAGCGCTGCCGTGGCCCAGGCGGTGGAACGCTTCGGGGGTATCGACATCGTCGTCAACAACGCCAGCGCGATCAACCTGGCGTCGATGGGCAACCTGGACGTCAAGCGCTTCGATCTGATGCAGACGATCAACGCGCCGTGGCACCTTCGTCTTGAGCAAGGCGCGCCCTGCCGCACCTGCGCGAGTCCGACCACGCCCACGTGCTGACACTCTCGCCGCCGCTTTCAGCCGATACCAAGTGGCTCAAGACCCACTCGGCCTACACGTTGTCGAAGATGGGGATGACGATGATCACGCTGGGCCTTGCCGCCGACGAGCCCGGAATTGGCGCCAACTGCCTTTGGCCTCGAACGCTGATCGCGACTGCCGCCGTTCAGAACCTGCTGGGCGGCGACGCGGCGATCGCGCGCGCCCGGACGCCCGCGATCTACGCCGATGCCGCCTACGAGGTCGTCCGGCGCGATCCACGCGAGTGCACGGGCAACGCCTACATCGACGACGAGGTTCTGGCCGAGGCTGGCATCACGGACCTTTCCGGGTACGCGGCGGACGGGGCCGAGCTACAACTCGACCTCTTCGTCGACGGCTGGCGTGAGTAGGTCTGTGGCGGCGACTTTTGGCCGGTTGCCGGTTGACCGGTTGATGCGCGAACGCTAGGTTGCTTCGAACGTGGGTTCCAAGGGTCAGGAGGAGTCAGGCGAGCGCAGTCGCGCTCCGTACCTCGTTGCCCTTGGGCTCGTGGTTGCGGCGTTCGTCTATGTGACCCTTTTTACCGGTGGCGACGAGTACACCGTCACCGCCGAATTCGCGAACGCGAGTCAGCTCGTTCAGGGCAACGAGGTCGTGATCGGGGGCGTGCCCGTTGGCAAGGTCAAACGGATCGACTTGGGCGCCGACGGCCAGGCGCTCGTTACCTTCTACATCAACCCCGGATACGCCCCCCTGCGCCGCGGCACCGTCGCGCAAGTCCGCTGGACGTCACTTTCCAGCGTCGCGCAGCGCCGGATCGAGTTGATCGTACCGGCGGCCAACTCCGATGCTCCCGAGATCGAGGACGGCGGAGTCCTGAGCCAGGAAGAGACGATCGCCGAGGTCGACATCGACCAAATCTTCAACACCCTGAACGAGCGCACGGTCCGTGACTTCAAGCGGGTGATCCAGGGCTTCGGACGCTCTTATGAAGGGGTTGAGCGCAAGGCGAATGAGGGATATCGCTACCTGAACCCGTTGCTTTACCAGTCGCGGCGTGTGTTCGCCGAGCTCACCAGGGACGAGCGCACGTTCGAGGACTTCCTGGTTGACACCGCGCGCTTCTCCGGTGCCCTCGCGGATCGTGAGGGTGACGTTTCGGCCCTCATCGGGAACCTGAACGAGATGATGACCGCGATCGGAGATCG
The DNA here is from genome assembly GCA_963701205.1 of uncultured bacterium. Classification (GTDB taxonomy): domain Bacteria; phylum Actinomycetota; class Thermoleophilia; order Solirubrobacterales; family 70-9; genus JALZKA01. Next base: position 1,696,378 of record OY969575.1, read on the forward strand.
CAAGGACCGTCTTGCTCGGGGGATTGCGCTTTTCCCCGACTTCATGCGTAATGCCAACACGATGTTCGTGAACCTGCGAGCGGCGCTCGACGACGTCGATCCGCTCGTCATCGCGTCGAAGCCTGCCATCGATGAGCTCGACCCCTTCCTGGACGAGCTCCGCTCGCTGGCGCGCAACGCCGTGCCGACCGTCCGTGACCTGCGCGCGATCATCAAGCGCAGCGGCCCCGGCAATGACCTGATCGAATTGCAGCGCCTGCAGCCGAGGCTGCGCAAGCTGGCGATCGGATCCGGCTCCCCGGACTGCGGGTCCGGAGGCGCCAATCCCGAGGATCTCGAGGTGGTGGCCGACGACGACTTCACCCAGGGAGCATTCGGCGAGGCGGTTTGTTCCCTCTCGAATGGGCTCACCAGCCTTGCCTTCTTCCGCGCGTATACGCCTGAGCTGATCGGCTGGTTCGACGGTTTCAGCCACTCCGGTTACGCGGACGCCCTCGGCGCCATCGGCCGCGTCGGCCTGACCTTCAACACCTTCAGCCCGTCGTTCCCACTGCTGCCCGATCCAGGCGACATTCTTGGCCCCAACGAGCAGCTTTCCGCGCTCACGACCGGCTATACGCGCCGGTGCCCAGGCTCGGCAGAGCGCCCGATCGCAGGCGACGACTCGGTGCCGTTTACCGACGACGGCGAACTGACCGACGGCGAAGGCGGCACCTGCGATCCGACCCAGGTCCAACCGGGACAATGAGACGCTCGATCACGATCATCTGCCTGCTGGGAGCATTGGGCGTCGCTTCGGTCCTCGCCGCAGGCGCAGGCGCTGACAATGCCCGCACGTACAGGATCGAGATGTACAACGCTTTCGGCATCGTCGATCAGTCCGAGGTCAGGGTCGCCGGGGTAAACGCCGGAGTCGTCAAGGGGCTCAGTCTCAATGCCGACAAGCGCGCGGTCGTCGAGGTCGAGCTCTCGGGCGACCTCGCCGTCCTTGGCGACGAGACAACCTGCTCCTCGGAGCCGCAGTCGCTGATCGCTGAGTACTTCATCGATTGCCGCCCCGCCGGCGATCCCCTGCCGGACGGTGGGATGATTCCGGCTTCACGGGTGACGCAGACGGTGCAGCCCGACCTCGTGCAAAACACGCTGCGCGAGCCGTTCAAGGATCGCCTGCGGCTCTTGATCAACGAGTTCGGCACCGGGCTCGCGGGCAATGGCGAGGCTCTGAACGAGGCGATCCGGCTCGGGGCACCCGCGCTGACTGAGCTGCGCAAGGCGACCGCGACACTCGCCCGCCAGCGCGGCATGATTCGCGACCTCCAAACCGACTCGCGCCACATCATCGGCGAGCTCGCGACACGGCGCGAGGACGTGGTTCGCTTCGTCGATGAGGCCGAAGACCTTTCGCGGATTTCGAACACCCGCACCGATGAGCTGAGCCGGGATTTCGAGATCCTCGACGACTTCTTGGCCGAACTGAAGCCGACGCTGGCCGAGCTCGACGCACTTGCCCGGGAACAGACGCCGCTTTTGACCGACTTGCGTGCGGCCGCTCCCGAGCTCAACCGCCTGTCCACCAGCTTGCCGCCGTTCAACGTTCAGACCGAGAGGGCGCTGAGGACGCTCGGCGATGCTGCGGACGTTGGTAGCAAGGCCCTGGGCGCCCGCGGCCAGGAGATCATCAAGCTCCTGGCCCGCGCCGGTCGGAACGCGCCGGTCACGGCGGAGGCTCTGGCGGATCTGCTCCGCGATCTCGACGACCCGCGCCGGGCGGTTGAGATCGACGGGCGCGCCGCGGAGGTCACCAACCGGACATCGACCGAGCCCGGGACTCGCAAGACCATGGGCTACACGGGGCTTGAGGGCCTACTCAATTACGCCCGCTATCAGGCCCTGGCGTTGAACCAATTCGACCAGGTGAGCCACATGCTCCACTTCGGTCTCTATGAGGTGTTCAGCGGCGATTGCGGATCGTTCTCGAGCGGTCGCAACACGAGTACGGGCGAGCTAAATATCCCGTTGCAACCGGGCGCCACCGAGGTGAGCTTTGAGAATGCTGCCGACTGCGTTGCCTGGCTCGGACCGAACCAGCCCGGCATCACCGAGGACCTGAACCTGCCTAAGTACCACCGCTCCGTGTGTCCGGGCGGGACCGAGCCCGTCGCAGCGGAGAACGAGCTCTGCAACCCGGCCGACCCCGCCGCTGCCCGGCGCTCAGCCCGAACGCGCGCCGACGCGCCGAGTCGCGGCCAAGGCGGCCGCGACGTGCCAGTTCCCGACCCCGGCGGTGCCGAATCGCTCCCGACCCCTGGCGAGATCCAGGACCAGCTTGAGGATCTGCTCGATCTCCCCAAGGGGGTCCTAGGCCGGGCCGGCCCAGGCAAGAAACGGGACAAGGGGAAGAACCGCGTGGGCGGCATCAGGAGCGGTGCCGGCGACGCAGCCCAGGACCTACTCGACTTCCTGTTCAAGCCATGAAACGCAAATCCCCGCTATCAGTCCTCTCCACATCGCCAACGCTGGTTGGCGCCGTCACGACCCTGATCGCGATCGTGACCGTGTTCTTGGCCTATAACGCGAACAACAGCCTGCCGTTCGTGCCCGTCTACAAGGTCTCTGTTGACATCCCGAACGCCGCTCGTGTCGGCAACAACAACGAGATCAGGATCGGCGGTACGCGGGTCGGCGTGGTCGAGTCAATCCAGTCGGTGAAAAGCGACGATTCGACGTTGACCGCGCAGACCGGGCCTCCGGATTCGTCGGTTTCGGACGCCTCCGCCCGCCTCAACCTGAAGCTGGATCAAGACGTCGGGCCGATCCCCGTTGACTCGATTTTCCGGATCCGCTATCGCTCCGCGTTCGGTCTCAAGTACATCGAGGTCGTGCGCGGAACCGGCGCCGACGCGCCCGAGGGCCACGTCTTCAACGGCCTCGACGACGGCGAGATCTGCAAACTGCCGGTTGACCTGGAGACCTTCTCCGAAGAGATCCCGGACACCGCTGCCAACGGCTGCTTCCAGGGACAAAACGAGTTCGACTCGATCAACAATACGTTTGACGCCAAGACCCGGCGCGCCAATCGCGACAACCTTGTCGGGTTCGGCGGCGGGTTCTCCGCCCGGGGTACATCGCTAAACGACACGATCCAGACCGCCGCCCCGCTCTTCAGGGCCCTGAAACCGGTTGCCGAGGCGATCACCGATCGACCCACACGGTTCAACCGGTTCTTTCCGGCGCTGGCCCGCACCTCTGCGCTGGTGGCCCCTGTCGCTGTCGAGCAGGCCGAACAGTTTGCATATGCCGCAATCGCCTTCGCCGCAATGACGATCGATCCCGGCAAACTGCAGGAGACGATCGACGAGGGCCCCGCGACGCTTGAAACCGGGATCAGCCTGCTGCCTGCGCAGCGCGAGTTCCTGCGCAAGTTCGCTCTTGTCTCGCATGAATTGCGCCCAGGCGTCAAGGACCTGCGGACCGCGCTGCCTGCGCTCAACGAAGCGATTGAGACCGGTACGCCCGTGCTGCGGACAAGCCCCAAGGTCAACCGCCGCCTACGCAGTGTCTTCCGGGAGCTAAACCAACTCGTGCGTCAGCCGAGTACGCGCGTCACGCTCGACCGGCTCGCCACCACCTTCGATGAGGCGCGCCCCCTGGCCGAGTACGTCGTCCCGGCCCAGACGGTCTGCAACTACTGGAACTACTGGTTCACGTTCCTGCCCAACGGCCTTACCGATCGCGACCAAGTCGGGCACGTGTTCCGACAGACGCTGACCAGGTTCCCGGCCGCTCCGGCCGCGGCTGAGAGCGGGTTCGGCGGTTACAGCGGAATCGGCGCCAACGGCAAAGCCGGAACAACGGACCCGGGGGTCTTCAAGCCTTACGAGATTCCGATGACCAACACCCATCCCTACCAGCCCACGGGCCAACGTAACGCGGACTGCCAGGGCGGCCAGATCGGCTACCCCCTTGGCCAGATCAGGGTTCCTGGGCAGCCGCTGTCCTCGCCTGCCAACCGCATCTCTGACCTGCCGGGATCGCGTGGGCCCACGACGCTCTTCTACGGAGCTGACCAGAAACGCAGCCAGGTTGACTCGCGAATTCCGGGTCGCTCCCCCGAGAGCTGGCGGAGGTTGGGTCGATGAGGACCGCCTCCCGCCGCGAGCGCATGCCCACCTGGGCGATCGGCCTGATCATCGTCTTTGTGATCGCCGTGGGGTCCTACCTCGCCTACACGAAGTCGCTGCCCTGGTCGCAGAGCTTCGAGGTGCGGGCGACGTTCAGTAACGCGCACAGCTTGCGCTCGACCGCCCCCGTCCGGATCGCGGGCGTCAACGTCGGCAAGGTGACCAAGGTGGAGGCAATTACGGGAACCGAGGATGGGGCCGCCGCGGTGACGATGGACATCAATGACGATGCGTTGCCGCTGCACTCGGACGCCAGCCTGAAGATCCGGCCGCGACTGTTCTTGGAAGGCAATTACTTCATCGAGCTGAAGCCCGGGAGCCCCGGCGCTGAAACGATCGATGATGGCCACTCGTTCCCGGTCAACCAAACGGCGAGCTCGGTCGGCCTCGATCAGGTATTGACGACGCTGCAGTCGGACGTGCGCTCGAACCTGCAGACGCTGCTAAACGAGTTGGGCAAGGGGTTTGCGCTACACGGCGGCGCTGAAGGATTCCGCGAGATCCACCGTACGTCTCCCGACGCCTACCGCTACACCGCGGTGGTCAACGAGGCGTTCCTTGGAACCAGGCCACACGACCTCTCTGGAACCATCGCCGGACTCGAGAAGGTCCTGGGCGGGCTATCTGAAGACCAGCGTGAGCTCTCCGATCTGATCACGAACTTCGCGACGTTCACCGGATCTTTCGCGGCCGAGGATGAGGCCCTGGCTCGCGCGATCGAGCAACTGCCCGACACCCTCGCCGCCGGCACCCCGGCGTTCGTGAACCTAAACGCGGCCTTCCCGTCATTGCGCGCTTTCGCGCGGGAGGCGCTACCGGGGGTCCGCTCGACTCCAGCGGCATTGCGCGCCTCGCGGCCGTTCTTCGCTCAGCTCAGCGCCCTGATGGGGCCGCCCGAGTTGCGCGGTCTGGTCGCGGACTTGCGCCCCACAGTGCCGGAGCTCGCGAACCTGGCCGAGCACAATGTCGGCTTCCTGAAGCAGTCACGCCTGCTCTCGTCCTGCTTCAACGAGGTGATCATCCCGTGGTCGAAGAGCAAGGTCGAACCGGTTGACCCGGCCAACGTTTACCCACACGACCCATTTGGCAAGACGTTCGAAGAGACGTCGTACGGGATCACCGGCATCTCCTCGGAGAGCCGTTCAGGTGATGCCAACGGTCAGCACCTGAGGGTGATGGGCGGCGGTGGCGCCAACTTGGTACGGATTCCGGACCTGAGCGGAACGACCGACGAGGTCTTCGGACTGACGCCGTTCCCGCTGCTGGGAGCAATGCCGCGGATCACCGATTCGGCCCGTCCCGCGTTCCGTCCGGAAGCCCGCTGCGAGCGCCAGGAGCGGCCGAACCTAGAGGCCGGCGTGGGCTCGCCTCCTGCACAGGAGACCGTTGCGGCGGGGCTCCAAGGGCCCGAGGCGTTGAGCGGTGTTGGCGCGCGCAGGCTGCAGCGCTACTCGGATCTGTTCGCCGAAGTGAAGCGGCTGGGCTCAGCCGCAGATCCCGCGATCCTGCGTCAGGCAGCGAGCGTGCTTGGGCGCTTGGGAATAACCGCCGAGGGGCTTCCGGAGGCGAACCGATGAGCCGCCGCGCATTCACCGACAACGTGCGCCAAATCATCGCGATCTTGGCCCTGCTCGTGCTCGCGACTGCCATCAGCTACCACATCCTGCAAGAGCAGCGCCTGCGGATTCCGATTCTGGAGGAAAAGCCGTTCACCCTCAAAGCCGAGTTCGAGACCGCGCAGGCCGTGGTTCCCGGCCAAGGGCAGACCGTGCGGGTTGCGGGGGTCAGGATTGGCGACGTCCAGCGCGTGGATTTGGAGGACGGAATCGGGGTTGTGACCTTCGCGATCGACCGCGAGTTCGTCCCGATTTATCGCGACGCCACGGTGCTGATGCGGCCGACGACGGGCCTCAAGGACATGTTCTTCGATCTCGACCCAGGGACCAGCGCGGAGGGCGAGTTCGAGGAGGGCGAGCGGATTCCCCTGACGAACACGGCGCCGGACGTGAACCTGGACGAGATCCTCGAGGCACTCGACGCGGATACGCGCGCGTATCTGCGGCTGCTCTTGGTGGGCGCCGGCCAGGGTCTGGACGGGAGGGGTAGGGACTTCGGCAGGCTCCTGGGCAGCCTGGGTCCGATCAACCGCGACCTGGGCGCGCTCAACAAGCAGGTCGCGAAGCGCCGGGTCGACATGGCAAACCTGATCCACGACTTCAACGTCTTGACCACCCGGGTCGGGAAGGCGGAGTCTGAGCTGACCACATTGGTGAGCTCCTCCCGCCAGGCTTTGGGCACGATTGCGGAGCGCGATCCCGACTTGCAGCGCGCGATCTCCCTGCTACCGGGGACCTTGGCGCAGGCGGAGACGACCCTTAACAATGTCTCGGAGTTCGCCCAGATCATGGGCCCAGCGTTCAACGACCTGCGGCCGTTCGCCCGCAATCTGGACGAACTCAACGCCTCGAACGTCGAGCTTGCCGAGAGCGCCACTCCGGCCCTGCGAGACCAGATCCGCCCGTTTGTGCGTACCGCCCGGAAGTCGGTGCCGAGCCTACGTGTTGCGACTGACCGATTCGGCAAGGCGACACCGCGCCTGACCGTCGTCACCGACAAGCTCAATCGCCTCTTCAACATGGGGGCGAACAACCCGGGTGGGGCCGAGCCCGCCGGGACGCCCGGACGCAACGAGGGCTACCTCTACTGGTTCAGCTGGCTCGGCCACAACTCGACGAGCGCATTCTCCGCCGCGGACGGCAACGGCTTCTATCGCCGCATCTACCTGACCATGGGCTGCGCCCAGGCGCGCGAGCTGATCGCGGCACCGACGCCTGAGCTGGAAGCGTTCACGCAATTGGTTACCGGCATCACCGACCCCCTCCTGTCGAGCCTGGGATGCGAGTAGGGGTGAGCTGATGGAAAAGCAAGCGCCATCCATGGTCCGGATCCTCGTCGCAGTGGGCTTCGCGGTGTCCTGCTTCCTTTTGATCCTGTTTCTGTGGATCTCATTCGGTGGCCCGACGCCGCTGGGCTCGAAGAGCTACCGCATCACCGCCTACTTCCCGGAGGCGACACAGCTGGCGGTTGAGTCCGACGTGCGGATCGGCGGCGTTTCCGTTGGCAAGGTCAAGGCCCTCGAGCTGGGACCGCCGGAGACGCGACTGAACGGCAACGACACGACCGCGGCGCAAATCGAGATCAAGCCGGAATACGCCCCGATTTCCACCGACGCGCGGGCGATCCTGCGACAGAAGACTCTCCTCGGTGAGACATACGTCGAGCTGACCTCGGGTACCGAGCCGGGTGAGGATGCCACGCCGGTGTCGCTGGGCGCCCAGTCGGCAGTCAGCGACGCCGCCGCGGCCGATATCGCCTACCTCGAGGAGGACGGATCGCTTGGCGTGGGGCAGACCGAAGAGGCCACCGAGATCGACGAGATCTTCAACGCGCTGGACGACGAGACCCGAGGGGCGTTCCAGCGCTGGCAGCAAAGCGCAGCGGTGGCGATTCGCGGTCGCGGGGCGGACTTCAACGACGCGCTCGGAAACCTGGCTCCGTTCCTGACCAACGCGACCGACGTGTTCGAGGTGCTTGAGCGCCAGGAGACGGCGCTGCGCGGGGTGATCCGCGACACGGGCACCACCTTCGACGCGCTCTCCGAGCGCGGCGGCGCCCTGACCGGTGCGATCCGGGGCGGGCGCAACACATTCGAGGCGCTGGCCCGCGAAGAAGATGCCCTTGCCGACACCTTTGCGATCCTGCCGACCTTCCAGCGCGAGTCACGGGCGACCTTCGAGCGCCTCGACGAGTTCCAGCGCAACGCCACCCCGCTTGTTGAGGCCCTTTTGCCGGTGGCGCGCAAGCTGAGCCCGACCTTGGCTGACGTCAGGCGGCTGTCGCCCGAGCTGCGCGACCTGTTCCACGATCTTGAAGAGTTGGAGCACGTATCCCTACGGGGCCTGCCGGCGCTGCGTGACTTCCTCGACGGCTTGGCGCCCGTTCTGGATGCGCTCGACCCGTTCCTCGCCAACCTGAACCCGGTGATCGATCACCTTGAGTATCAGAAGGCAACGGTCGCCGATTTCCTGGCGGGGCCAGGCGGCGGCTTGTCCGGAACGCTCGAAGGCCTGCCGGGCGATGAGGCCCCCAGGCACTTCCTGCGCCAGCTGTCCGTAACCGGGAACGAGACGCTTTCGATCTGGCCGAATCGGCTTCCCACGAACCGTGGCCACGGCTATGTGGCCGATGGGGTTCTGAACGGTGTCGAGGCCTCGCAGAGGGGGATTTTCCCCAACTTCGACTGTGTCAACACCGACTTCTCACCCGTTGGAGCGGGCGGCGACCCCGACGAGGACGAGATCATGCTCGGTCAATCGGTCGCCGGCGTGAACAGCGGCAACCCGCCCGATGCAAGGTTCGCACCGTGCTACCTGCAGGACCCGTTCTCAGGCTACGGCGGCGGTCGGGCCCCTCAGATCTTCGCCTTCCCGTAGGGGACACCCCCGCCTGGATTCGACGGACGCAATGCAGGCGGCTGCGGGCCGGTGGCGCTGTCGTGGTACGTACGCTATGGTATGCGTACCATGACTACCATCCTGCCAGAGCGCGACGAAGCCGACGCCCTCGTCCCTGCCCCCGGCTCACCCGCCTGGCGCTACTCCTCGGACGGACGCCTGATGGCGGGGGCGGGTTACGCGTTGATGCTCCAGGTGGCGCACCCCGTGATCGGCGCTGGGGTGCTTGAGCACTCGAACTTCAAGGCCGACCCGTGGGGACGGCTGCTGCGAACGCTCGACTTCACGACATCGATGGTCTATGGCGGGCCGGAACTGGCGTGGCAGACGGGGCAGAGGGTGCGCGCAATGCACACGCAGATCAAGGGCCTGCTTCCGAACGGCGAGCGCTACCACGCGATGGAGCCCACGGCATACGCGTGGGTCCACGCGACGCTGGCTGACGCGATCGTCAGGGCCAACGCCTACTTCGTTCGTCCGATACCGGCTGGCGAGCTCGAAGCCTTCTGGGCACAGTGGCGCGCGATCGGCCGGCTGCTTGGGGTTCGCGATCGCGATCTGCCGTCCACCTGGGCTGAGTTCGGGCCGTACTACGAGGGAATGGTGCGCGACCACCTTGTGCGCACCCAGTCCGTTGACGATGTCCTCGACGTGATGGCGGCCCCGCCGCCGCCGGCGGTCCGCGGCGTTCCAAGGCCTGTCTGGAACGCCGTCCGGCGGCCAGCGGCACGCGGCGGCCGATTGGGCACAATCGGCCTGATGTCCCCGGCGCTTCGCGAGAAATTGGGCCTTGAGTGGACTCGCGCCAACGCCATCGAGTTCCGGGCCATCGGTCGCGCCGCGCGAGCATCTGGACCGCTTCTGCCGTCGTCCGTTCGCAGGTTTGGACCCAGCTATCTGCGCTGGCGAAGCGATGCGATCGCGCGGGGCGAGGTCGCGTCCGGCAAGGGGTCGAAGTTCGTTCCCGCTGCGGCGCCGTGATGAACTCCGCGTCGCTCCTGGAGCGTGCTTTCGTCGCGACAACCCAGCCGCCTGACGACGCCACCAGCGGGCGGGTTCTGGATGCGGCGCTCGACCTGGTCGCCGCTTCGGGCCTGCGATCCCTGACAATGGACGACGTCGCCGCGCGCGCGGGCGTGGGCAGAATGACCGTCTATCGCCGCTTTGGTGATCGCGAGGCCCTGATCGATGCGCTTGCGGTTCGCGAGTTCCAAGCCTGCCTCGCCGCCCTTGACGAGGCAGCAGGCGTTGATGAGCCAATCCACGATCAGGTCGCGGCAGGGTTTGTGACGAGTCTGAGGCTGGTTCGGACCCACCCGCTGCTGCAGCGCTTTGCTCGCCACGAGCCCGAGGCGGCGCTGGACGCACTCAACGCCAATGGGGGGTTCCTTTTCGGCCTTGCCTGCGGGTTTGTCGCTGACCGTCTGCGGGCAGCCGAGGCCGCGGGGGCTGGCGGCCAACTCGACCCCGACCAAGCGGCGGAGCTGCTGGTCCGATTGGCGATCAGCTTCCTGCTGATACCGAACAGCGTCCTCCCGATCGACGACGACGATCAGGCCGCCGAAGTCGCCCGGCGGCTGATCGCGCCAATTCTCGGCTAGCTAGGGGCGCGCTTCAAGGATCAGGTTGAAGGGCGTCTCGGTGGCGCGGCGGAATCGGGTGAAGCCCGCCTGCTCGGCCACCTCACGTAAACGCTGTTCTCCTGCCTGCGCTCCCAGGCCCAAGCCGACCTCCTGGTCGAGCGAAGAGGGAGTGCAGATCATCGTCGACGCCGCGTAATAGACCCGGCCGACCGGATTGAGATTTTCGCTCAGCGAATCGTTCGCAAATGGCTCGACCAGCATCACGGTGCCGTCCGCATCCAGGGATTCGCGGACGTGCGCCATCGCTCCGACCGGATCGCCCATGTCATGCAGGCAATCAAAGAAGCACACGAGGTCGTATCCGCTTCCGGGGAAATCCTTTGCCGAGGCGACTGCGTACTCCGTGTTTCCGGCGACGCCTTCCGCTTTGGCTACCGCCTGCGCTCGGTCGATCGACTCCGGGTGATAGTCGAACCCGTGAATTTGCGCCTGCGGAAAGGCCTTGGCCATCAGGAAAGTCGAAATGCCGTGACCGCAACCGACGTCCGCAACCTTGCCCCCTCGGCTGAGCTTGTCGACGACGCCGTCAAGGGCGGGGATCCACTCGCGGTGTCAAGTTGTTTGGCGATGAATTACGAGCTGCCGCCGCCGGCCTTCTCGCCGTCGAGGACGCCCTTGGCGATCTCGGCATCGCGGGTCGCGTAACGGTCAAGTATCGGGTTTAGGGCTCCGCGCAGCACCGACGCGATCGCCCACCAGCGTGGCGCGATCATGCGCGGCGCCCGGCGCTCGATCCCGTTGACGATCGCAGCGCCGGCGACCGGTGGAGTCAGGCGCTTGGTCATGAACTTCGGCATGTGACCCAGCACCTGCTTGGCGACCGGGTCGGCGAAGGTGTCCTGGACCATCACGGTGTCGATGAAGCCGAAGTAGGCGACTCCGGCCGACGCGCCGTGGGGAGCCAACTCGACCCGAAGCGCCCGCCCGAGTGCCTCCACGCCTGCCTTGGCCATGGCGTACGGGGCAGCCATGGCTCCGTTCACGAAGGCCGCGACGGAAGCGACGACGACGACATGGCCTTGGCGCTCGATGATCTGGGGCAGAGCTGGGCGCACCGTGCGCCAGACGCCCATCAAATCGACGTCGATCACACGCTCAAATTCCTCGCTGCCCATCGTGTTGACCGGCCTCGGCGTGGGTGCGATTCCCGCGTTGGCGACAACGATGTCGAGCCCGCCGAAGCGTTGGACGACCTCGTTGACGGCCAGCTCCATGGCCTTTGCGTCCGTCACATCGGCATCAAGCGCGAGCGTGCGCTCGCCGATCGTCTCCGCGGCCAACTGGGCATCGGCGCGCTCCAAGTCGAGAATCGCGACGGTTGCGCCGCGTTCGTGGAGGAGGCGTGCGGCCTCAAAGCCGATCCCCCGCGCTGCACCCGTTACCAGGGCGATCTTGCCGTTGAGTGGAAATGAAGCTGCCATCGGCGCCGATCCTATTGCGGTGGAGCGGTGGCAACGGCCAGGCCCGCATCGGGACCGGCAAAGCGCCAGCCCGGGTTCTCAGCCTCCCAGCGTGTGATGATCGCGCGCTCGCCCGGGCGAGCGGCGTCGTCGAGGATCACCAGGCAGCCCGGCGCCAAACGATCGATCAAGTTCGGCAGCCCGGGGTAGCGGCTCTGCGCCATCCCGGGCCCGTACCCGGGTGGGCCGTCGATCAGCAGCAACTCGATCCCACTGACGGGCAACTGATCGAGGGCCGCGTCGGCATACCACGGCGCCCCTTCGGCACTCAGCGCCGTTGGCTCCAGCGGCGCCTCAACGAGGCGTGCGACATCCCCTAGATCCTCAAGCGCAAGCTGACGGCCAACCACGGCGGCCCAGTTGGGCTCGTGTTCGACCGCGGTAATTCGACCGCCGCGCTCACGCAGGAGGCGCGCCAAGACAACCGTTGAGATTCCCGAGCCCAGCTCGACGATCTCGCGCCGATCGGCAAAGACGATTTCGTTCGCGATGCGCACAAGCGCCGCGGGCCGGATCGCGCCCTCCGTCCACGGCAGGTAGCCCGCGGCTCCGGCGCTGTCAAGCAGGGGGCGAAGGACCTGCCAGGCCCGGTCGTCGGCGACCGAGTCCAAACCATCGGGCTGTTGCGATGGCTCGCTCAGCTGCCCGTGAACTTGGCGGGGCGCTTTTGCATGAACGCGGTGACGCCCTCGACGAAGTCAGCCGTGCTGCCCATGCGGCGCTGAGCATCCGCCTCGGCCTCGAGTTGCTCTTCAAGGCCGGCGTAGATGCGGCGATTCAGAAGCTCCTTCATGCCCGCGTATGAGCTCGTCGGCCCGGCCGCGAGCCGGGCGGCCAGGGTGTCCGCCTCCGTCCGCAGCTCTGCATCCGGAACGACTCGATTGACGAGCCCCCACTCGTGAGCTGTCTTGGCGTCGATCTTCTCGCCGAGCATCATCATCTCGGCCGTGCGCGCGAGGCCAATGCGGGCCGGAACAAAGGCCGTCGAGCCTCCGTCCGGAACGAGGCCGATATTGACGAAGGCCAGGATGAAGCTGGCCGACTCGCCGGCCAGCACCAGGTCGCAGGCCAGAGCCAGGCTGCAGCCGATCCCCGCCGCGGGGCCGTTGACGGCGGCGATCACGGGCTTGGGAATCTTGCGCAACCCAAGGATGATTGGGTGGTAGCGGTTTCGCAGCCGCTGGCTCAGGTCGAACTTCCCGTCATCGCCCTGCTCATTGTCGCCTGCGCGATCGTCGGCCAGGTCGGCACCTGATGAGAATCCGCGTCCCGCACCGGTGATCATCACGGCGCGCACGGCATCGTCGGCGGTCACGTCGTTGATTGCCGCCAGCAGGTCAAGGCCAAGCTGAAGGTTCCACGCGTTGAGGCGATCGGGCCGGTTGAGCTCAATTACGGCAACGCCATCGTTGGTTTCAAGGTTGACGGTTTCGTAGCTCATGACTTGGCCTTCGGTGTCTTTACGTATTTGCCGTTCGGCTTGCGCGAGAACGCCCGCCCGTCGGCGCCGTCGGGGATGCCCATTGCACGGAGCGAGGCGACCATCGGCCGGTGCCAGGTCGTCACAGGTATTTCGTCCACGACGCGAACGAAATCGGGACGGTGCTCGGGTTCAAGGCGCTCCAGCGCGTCGGTGATGTCCTCAACGTCCAGTTCCTTCCCTTCCCGCAGCGAAACCGCCGCGACCGCGGCGTGGTAGGGGCTGCCGGTATGGGGCACCCCAAAGCAGACGGCGATGTCAACGGCGTCGAGGCTCCAAAGCGCATCGCGGATCGGGGTGGGGGCGAGGGGGCCGTTGGCGTTCGGAATCATGGTCGAGATCGAGTCCAGGAGCCAGTAATCGCCGTCGGCATCACGCCGGAACAGGTCGCCGGTGGACGCCCAGGCGTCATCGGCAGAAAAGACGCCACGCAACGGCGTTTCGATTGCGGGATTCAGGTCCGGGTCCACCTCAGATACCAAGACTCCGTACTCGCCGGCCTTGCACTCGATCGCAAAGCCGTTGTCGGAGGTGCGGAGCTTGCCCGCCTGGAGGTCGAGGGCCGCGATCTTGACCCGGGCCGACCCCGGAAGCGGTCTGCCCATCGCGCCCACCTTCTTGCCCGTGACGTTGACGAGCACGACCTCGCCCTGGGTTGACGCGTAGAACTCGACGACGCCGGCAGGCGCAAAGCGCTCGGCCACACGCTTCCAGAGCCCTTTGGGCATGCCCGAGCCCATGAACAGACGTACCGCGTGGTGTTGTTCGTTCGGGTGCGGCGGAGCTTCGACAAGGTCCCGGAGCATGGTCCACGTGTAGGAGCCGACGCTCACCCCGTAGCGCCGAACCTCGTCCCAGAAGGTGGCCGGATCGAAGTCGCGGGCCATGGCGATCCGGGCGCCGCCGGCGATCGCGCCGCCAAGGCTGACCATCAATCCCGACGGGTGGTAGACCGGGGTCACGCTGTAGACGGTGTCGGCCTCAGTCAGGGCCGCCGATGATGCGGTGCCGAAGGCCGAGAGCACCCAGCGGCGATTGGTGATGCGGTTGGGCCGCGTGCGCTGGCCCGACCCGGTGAAAAGAATGAACGCCAGGTCCCGCGCGCGCCCGGGGTTCGGCTTGTACCAATCCGGCAGCGTTACCTCGGAGGGGTCGATCCGCTCCATGTCGACAACCTCGTCGCCCAGGTCGCGCTCGTCGCCACCGCCGCCGAGGACCAGCACCTGCACGCCCGTGTCGGCGGCGCGCGCCATGTGTTCGGGGTCGGCGATGACCCGGCCAATCTCGCCAAGTTCCGCCTCGCGGCCGACGTCGCCGTCGGGTCGCAGGAGGACGGCGACGGCCCCGAGTCGCGAAAGCGCGGCGACGACCGTCAGCGCGGTTGGTCGCGGCTCCATCAGAACTCCTACGTGCTCGCCCTGATGAACGCCGACTGAGACGAGGCCCTTGACGATCGAGTCGATGCGGTGCTTTGCCGCAGCGTGGGTGTGCGCGCGATCCTCAAAGAGGAAGAAGACCCGGTCGGCGGCCTCGTCGGCCTGCTCATCAAGGATCTTGCCGAGCGAGATGCGGGTCCGCGGGCGCACTTGATCGAGGCGGATCAGCCGCGGCATCTGTGCAACCGCTTCCTCGCGCAGCGCCCGCACGGTGCGGGCCGTGCGGCCGACTCCTGAAATCACCGAGCGCGCAAGGTTGGCGCTGACGCCGGCGGCGAGCCCCAAGCCGTAGCCGGCTCGCGCCCGCGCGCCGGCGCTTTGCGCCTCTTCGGCGGCAACTTCGGCCCGTTTCACGTCCTCCGGCAGATCTGCCTGCTCGTCGATCCAGCGGGTCCAGCCGGCCACCGTGGGCCAGGTGCGCTCGTTCGAGGTTGAGCCGACAACGAGGCCGAAGTGGCCCGCTCGGAGCGAAAGCTCGTGCACCTCGGCACGCGGCGCGGCGTGAACGATTGGCCTGACCGCAGCAGCGGGTGCGATTTCGTCAACCTCGCCAACCACGATCAGGATCGGACACTGGATGTCAGCCAGCGTCACCAGGCGCTCGTCGATCACGAAGCCGCCGTCGAGCATCCGGTTGTGGGCGACGAACTGCCGCATGAAGTCGGCTAGGGCGGGTCCGGGCCACGCTACCCAGCCGTTCGCCTGCAGGAACTGGCGTTGGCGCTCGCGCGGCATCAGCGCGTCGCGGTCGTGGAGCTGGCGCACGAACTCAAGCTGCTGGCGCGCCGCCTTGACCGGGTCGAGCATCCGGAAGCCCATTCGCGACATCCAGGCGGGCACCGCGCCCCTTGCGAGCGGGCTGATCGCGATCAGGTCGGCGGCGCGGGAGGCGATGCCGTCAGGGATTCCGAGCGGCATTGCGGCGGCGGTATCGACCGGGCTGCCATAGGTGATCAGGCTGGCGAGTCCCTCGCCGCGGCGAAGGGCGGCAGCCTGGTAACAGAACATCCCGCCCTGGGAATAGCCACTCAGGTGGACGTCGCGACCAGTGATCTGCTGAACGCGATCGACCGCGTCGGAGACGGCGAGCACGTGGTCCGTCAGGTTGCGTTCCAGGCCACCCTTCTCGTGCTCGGGCGCCCCGAAGTCGACGACCCAGGGGTCAATCCCGAGCGCATGCAGGCTGCCGACGGCGGTCGAGGACGGTGACACGTCGTAGACCTCGGTCGCAAGCATCATCGGCGGGACGAGAACGATGGGGGGCCCCTTGTCACCCTCGTCCTTGGTCCCGAAGTAGCGCCGCAACCGGTAGACCGGGCGTTCGGCGATGACCTCGAACGGTGATTCCTGCTCGCCGGTCTCAAGGCCGCCGAATCGGGCCACCTCAAGGGCGTTTTGGGCGGCCGCGCCGACGCGGCTGAAGGGGCTGGTGACGATCTGGGAAAGGTCCACGATTAGCCGGTGACTCTAGTGATCCGGACGCAGCCCCGGTCTAGCCCGCCTTGCTGACGATCGCGTGGATCTCAGCCACCTGCTGGGCGATCTCGGGAACGTGTTTGAGCAGCGCCATCTCCTGTTCGAGTTCGGCGAGTAGGTCCTTCACGTCCCCGAGGGTGCCGTTGACGTCGCCAAGGGTCCCGCCGACCTCCGTCAGCAAGCCCTTCACATCGGTGAGCCGGCCGTTGACCGCGGTCAGGGTCGAATCGACCGTTGTGAGGGTGCCGTCAACGTTGCTCAGCGTTCCGTCCACTCGCCCAAGCACCTCGTCCACGTTCTTCAGGAGCTTGTCCACTCGCCCCAGCAGGTTTCCGGCGGGGTTCGGCAGCCTTGGCATCACTTTTGCTCCGTTGGGAACGGTTGACGTCCGCCCGTTGCTCGCTCCGCGGCGGCAAGCAGGTCATCGCGAAAGTCCGGATGGGCGATCGCGGCCAGGGCCTGTCCGCGCTGATTGACGGTCTTGCCCTGCAACTCCGCGGCGCCGTACTCGGTGACGACAACGTCAACCTGGTGACGTGGCGTTGTGATCACGGTTCCCGCTTCGAACCAGGGCACGATCCGCGAGCGCACGGCGTCGCCCGACCCGTAGGTGGCGGGGAAGCAAAGCAACGAGCGATCATCCAGGTCGATCGCCGGCCCAGAGATGAAGTCCTCGTGGCCGCCGATTCCCGAGAACTGGGCGCCGGCGATTGTGTCGGCCACAACCTGGCCGTGAATGTCGATCGCGAGCGCGCCGTTGATCGTGATCATCTTCTCGTTGCGCGCGATCGCCTCGGCTGAGTTGACGAGTTCGACCGGCAGAAATGCCACCTCGCGATTTTCGTCGAGCCACTCATATAGGGCGGGGCTGCCGGCGGCAAAGGTGGCGACCGATACACCGTCGTAGCACCCCTTGTGGGTATTCGAGACCTTGCCCGCCTGGTGCAGGGTCATCAGCCCATTGGTGAACATCTCTGAGTGCACGCCGAACTCGCCGTTGGCGCCGTTTGCGAGTTCAGCGGCGATCGCCGAGGGAATGGTGCCGATTCCCGTTTGGAGCGTGGCGCCTGCCGGGACATATGCCGCGGCGTGGTTGGCGATCATCCGATCCGTATCGCTGGGGTCGGCGTCAGGCAGGGGCAGCGGCGAGCCTTCGGAGTTGATCAGCACGTCGATCTCGTCAATGTGGATTGCGTGTTTGTAGTCCGGTTCGACCCCAAACGTGCGGGGGAAGTTCGGCGAGGCCTCCACCACCAAGACGCGATTCGGGTCGGCCGCCGCGCGCTTGAGCTCGGCCCACGTGCCGCCCGCGTGAAGCGAGAGCGAACACCATCCGTCGCTGTCGGGGGGATTCGCTGCAGTCGCCATTACTCGCGGCGCCTGATCCTGGAGCAAAGGGGCGAACCGCCGGAAATCGGCCGGGGCAAAGCTGATGTTGGCGCCCTGGTCGCGAAGCGCTCGCTCGAAGGGACCGTAGAAGCCTGAGAGGTAGTGCACGTTCGGGTGACTGAACAGGTCGGTGCCGACGCCCAGGAGCGCTCCGTAGACCTTCAGGTCCTGCCAGTCCGACCGCTGGCCGAGCGCCGCCATGAATGCAGGCGGCTGTCCGGTGGCCAGCGGAATCCCGAGCGCGTCGGCCGGTTCAAGGCGTGCCGCGGCGTCGTCTGGCGTCAGGGTCTCGGCCACCGCCGCACCCTAACCCAACCGCCCCTGACGGTTGCCGGTTGTGGCCCGGCGCTCGCGCGCCTAGTCTCTCGCGAGTGGCGTTGAGACGATTTGCGAAGACCGGTGGGGCGGCAGCGGGTGTGTTGGTCACGCTGGCGCTGGCGATTCCCGGCGTGGCAGCGGCCCAAGGGCAGCCCGATCCGGGCTGGGCCCAGCGCGCGCTCGGCATCCAGTTCGAGATTGCCGGCGACCTGCCGTTCATTCAGACGCCCTGGGTCGGCACGCACAACTCGTTCAACTCGACCGCCCAGTCCGGGGTGACTCTCTCAGCCGAGGACGCAAACCAAAAGGTGGATCTTTTAGCCCAACTTGACTCGGGTATCCGCAGCCTCGAGCTTGACGTGCACCGCAGCCCCGACTATGCGGGTGGACCAATCCGGGTCTGCCACGGCCGTGGTGCCGATCAGTTGCACTTCGGCTGCACCACCGAGAAGCTGTTGGCCCCGACCCTGGCCGAAATCGTGGGCTGGCTGGACTCGCCAGCAGGTCACAACCAGGTTCTCATGCTCTACCTGGAGGACCACATGGGCGACGCGGCCGGCTACGACGCGGCAGCGCAGATCGTCGCTGACGGCCTCGGATCTCGGCTGTACGCACCCCCGGCCGCCGGCGGGTGCACCGAAGTGCCAGCCGACCTGACCCGCGACGAGATTGTGACCGCTGGCAAGCAGGCATTTGTGGTCAGCGATTGCGGGCCGGGAACAGGCTGGGGCGACGTGGCCTTCAACTGGAATTCACACGTCGAGTCTCGCCCTGTCGGCTATCAGGATTTTCCGGATTGCGGCCCCGACTACGACCGCGCGACCTATCAGTCCACCCTGGTGCGCTACTACGAGGATTCGACGGCGCTGACCAATATCGTCGGCCCTCCGACCGGGATCGCGACCCCTGACGACGGCATCACGCCCGAAACTGCGGCTGCGATGGCGCGCTGCGGAGTGGATCTGGTTGGCCTCGACCAGGTGGTAGGCCCGGCCGACCCCCGGCTCGAAGCGCTCGTCTGGAGTTGGGCAGCCAACCGGCCTGCGGCGCCAGGAACCCGGCCACGCCGAAACTGCGCGATCCAGCGCCAGGCGCGTCTTGCCACCGCCGGGCGAAGCGCTTGGTTTGACCGGATCTGCAACCGCTTGCACCGGCCCGCCTGCCTGGCGAGATCGGGCAAGTGGCGGATCCTTCCTGGCGCCCGCAGCCGATCGAGGGCGCGCGCGGCCTGCAAGCGACGCAACCTGACCCTTGGCGCTCCGCGCACCGGCTACGAGGCCCAATTGCTTGCCTCGGCGATGAGCGCTGCGGGAGCCAAGGTCGCATGGCTTGGCTTGCGGCGGCGCGCGAGCGGGCGCTGGGTCACAACTGACCCTCGCTGATCGTCGCCGACTCAGCACTCGGATATAGGGTCCAGAGCGTGACCAACGTTCGCGAAGCGACCTTCGATCTCTTTCGCCATCACTCGATGACGACGATGTTCGGCAACCCGGGCTCGACCGAGTTGCCGATGTTGCGCGAGTTCCCCGACGACTTCCGCTACTTCCTGGGCCTCCAGGAGGCGGTGGCCGTCGGGATGGCCGACGGGTTCGCCCAGGCCAGCGGCACAGTGGGTCACGTCAACCTGCACACCGCGCCTGGCGTTGGCAACGGGATGGGCGCGATCTTCAACGCGCAGGCCAACCACACGCCGCTCTTGGTGACGGCGGGCCAGCAGGTGCGGCCGGTGATCGGAATGCAGGCCAACCTGACGAATCGCGACGCGACGCGGATGCCGCATCCGCTCGTCAAGTGGAGCTATGAGCCGCCCCGGGCGGCCGACGTGCCGCACGCGCTCGCGCGGGCAATCCATACGTCGAGCCTTGCCCCGCGGGGGCCGTCGTTCGTTTCGATACCGATGGACGATTGGGATCAGGACGCAGACGCGGCGACGACCCCGCACGCAATCACGCGGGCCGTGAGTGGGGCCGCCGCGCCTGACACTGATGCTTTGGGCGCCCTTGTTGATGCATTGGCTGCGGCGAGGAGTCCGGTCATGGTTGCGGGGCCGGATATTGACGCCGCCGGCGCCTGGGACCTTGGTGTTGAGTTCGCCGAAAGCCAGGGCCTGCCCGTCTTTGCGATTCCGGCCACCGGCGGCGGTCGGCTTGGATTCCCCGAGGGTCACGCGAACTTCCGCGGTGTCTTGCCCCCGGCAATCGCACCGGTTGCGGAAACGCTCGCGCCCTACGACCTTGTGATCGTGGTCGGCTCGTCGGTCTTTCCCTATTACCCCTACATCCCTGGGGACCTGCTGCCCGCGGGGGCCAGCCTCTTTCAGATCACGTCCGATCCCGATGAAGCTGCCCGGGCGCCAATGGGCACGGCAATCGTGGCGGACATCAGGCAAACGTTGATCGCGCTGAATGCCGCCTGCTCGAAGACGGACCGCGACCCCGGGGTTCCCCTCCCCGAACCCGAACCCGGGCCAGATCAGGATCCGATCACCGGCACCGCGGCGATGCACGCATTGCGCGGGGCGTTTCCAGACGACGGCATCGTCGTGCTGGAGGCTCCGTCGTCAACGCTTGCGCTGCGCAACCAATTGCGGCTTTCGCGATCCGGGTCGTATTTCTTTGGCGCCGGCGGCGGGCTCGGTTTCGGCCTGGCGGCGGCGGTTGGCGTGCAGATCGCGCAGCCCGACCGTCCGGTCGTCTGCGTTGTTGGCGAGGGTTCGGCCCAGTACGCGATCACCGCGTTTTGGAGCGCCGCCGCGTACGACGTTCCGCTGACGGTCCTGGTTTTGCGCAACTCCGAGTACGCGATCCTCAAGTGGTTCGCAGCGATCGAAGACGTTGACGGCGCTCCGGGACTCGACCTTCCTGCGCTTGACACGGCCGCCGTTGCCAGCGGCTACGGGGTCAACTCGGTAAATGTCGAGACTGCAGATGAACTGGGCCACGAGTTGTCCCGAGCCATTGCGTCGCCAAAGCCCGAACTGGTTGAGGTCGGGATTGCCCCCGGCATGTGGCTCTTTTAGGCGCGATGGCGCCCGCAGCAACTGACCGGGCGCCCGAGTGGGTGGCGGCCGGGACACCTGAGCCGTTGCGCTCTGACCTGGCCCGGCTCGTTGGAGCGGACGGCGTCCTTGGCCGCGCAACCGATTTGATCCGCTACGCCTCGGACGCGAGTCCGTACCGGCTGATCCCGCGTGCCGTTGTCCAGCCTCGCGACCCTGAGGCGGTCGCGAGGGTCATCGCGTACGGCCGGAAGAACGGGATCGGTGTCACGTTTCGGGCGGGCGGCACGAGCCTGAGCGGCCAGGCCCAAGGCGACGGCATCCTGATTGACGTGCGTCGCCACTGGCGTGGCATCGAGGTTCTCGACGAAGGCCTGCGGGTCAGATGTCGGCCGGGAACGCTCCTCGGGCATGTCAATCGTGTGCTTGCCCAGCACGGCCGCCGACTCGGCCCGGACCCGGCGTCAACTGCCATAGCCACGATCGGCGGTGTGGTCGCCAACAACTCCGGCGGGATGCGCTGCGGGACGACCCACGATTCCTACTCGACCGTTTCGGCGTTGACCTTCATGACCGCCAGCGGCACCGTGATCGATACGGCCGAGCCTGGTGCGGAGGAAGCCTTTGCGGCCGCGGAGCCGGAATTCGCCGCGGGCCTGTCGAGGCTTCGCGACCAAGTGAGGGCCGATTCCGGCCTGTGCGAGCGGATCCGCCACAAGTTTCAGATCAAGAACACCACCGGCTACCGGCTTTGCGCGTTCCTCGATGCCGACGATCCGGCCCAGATCTTCCGGCGGCTCCTGGTTGGCTCCGAGGGAACCCTCGGGCTGGTTTGCGAGGCGACATTTGAGACGGTTCCGGTGCCGCGGCGCACCACGACCGCCTGGCTTCACTTCACCGGCATCGCAGAAGCGTGCGAGGTGGTTCCGGCACTGGTTGATCTGGGGGCCCGGGCGGTCGAGTTGATGGTCGCTCCGGCGCTGATGGTCGCCAGCATGAATATTCCCGGCGCTCCAGCCGACTGGCAGCAGCTGCCGCCGGAATCGGCCGTCTTGCTCGTGGAACTCGGTGGCCATGACGATGCCGATTTGGAAGCAGAGCAAGCCAGGGCGCTTGATGCCGTGGGAGCGGAGCGCCTGATCCGGCCCGTCGAGTGGCATTGCGATTCGGACGCGATCGAGCTCGACTGGCGTGTGCGCGAGGGCCTGCACGGATTGATCGGGCGCCTGCGCCCCGCCGGTACCGCGCTGATCGTCGAAGACATCTGCGTTCCGCCCGCGCGCATTGCGGAGGCGGCGGCGGACCTTCAGGCCCTGCTCGGGGAGCACGGATTCCTGAGCGGTGTTGCGGGCCACGCTTCTGCCGGAAACCTCCACTTCATGCTCACGCCGGATTTCGCCAAGCCCGAGGACCTGGAGCGCTACGAGTCGTTCATGGATGGTTTGGTCGAGCTGGTTTGCGGCCGCTACGACGGCTCGCTGAAGGCGGAACACGGAACCGGGGTCAATATGGCGCCCTACGTCGAGCGGGAGTGGGGGAAGGTCGCGCGCGACCTGATGTGGGAGGTCAAACGCCTTGCCGATCCGGACGGGGCGCTCGGCCCCGGGGTCGTTCTGAACGAAGACCCGGGCGCACATCTGGCGAATCTGAAGACGACGCCGGAGATCGAGGAGGTCGCCAACCATTGCGTGGAATGCGGGTTTTGCGAGCCCGCATGTCCGAGTCAGGATCTGACAGTGACACCGCGGCAGCGGATCGTGTTGCGGCGAGAGATCGCTCGCCAAGGGGCAGGGTCAGCCCTGGCGGTGACCCTCGAGCGCGAGTTTCGCTACGACGGAATCAAGACATGTGCCGCCGACGGCTCCTGCGTGCTGGCGTGCCCGCTTGGGATTGACACGGGCAAGCTCGTCAAGGAGTTGCGCGCACAGGAGCATTCCGGGAGCGCAAGCCGAATCGCGCTTGCCGCCGCCAAGCGCTGGCACACCGTCGAGCGGGCAGCCCGGGCCGGGTTGCGAACGGGTCCGGTGGCACGGCGGCTTGCCGGTGGCGAGCTTCCCGGCCCAGCTCCGCGATTGCCAAAAGCGCCGCGCGAGGGCGCGGCCGCCGTCTACTTTCCCTCCTGCACCAACCGGATCATGGGTCGGCCAAGGGGGGCGCAGCCAGGCCTGAGCGTGCAGGACGCAATCGTCGCCGTCTCAGCGCGGGCCGGGATGCCCGTCTGGATTCCTCCGGATGTTGCCGGCAACTGCTGCGGGGTTCCATGGAGCTCGAAAGGCCACGTGGAGGGACACGCGTGGATGGCCACGAAGACGGTCGAAGCCCTCTGGCGCTGGAGCGACGGCGGATCGCTGCCCGTCGTAATCGACGCCAGCTCGTGCACCCTTGGATTAGCGCGAGAGGCCGTCACCATCCTCGACGAGGAGCTTGCCGAGCGCCATTCGAGGCTTGAGATCCTGGATTCGGTCCAATGGGCCAAACGCCTACTGCCGAATCTCCCTGAGCGCCGCAAGCTTGGGCGCCTGGCGATCCATCCAACCTGTGCGACCCGTCACCTTGGCCAGACTCGGCTTCTGCGCGAGGTTGCCGATGCAATGGCGGCAGAGGTCGTCGTTCCGCTTGCCTCGACCTGCTGCGGGTTCGCGGGCGACCGGGGCATGCTTGAGCCCGAGCTCACCGAATCGGCGACCGCTCCGCTTGCCGCCGAGCTCGCCGCCCTCGGCCCATTGGACGCCCACATCTCCACCAACCGGACCTGCGAGGTCGGCCTCGGACGCGGTACCGGCGAGTCATACCTGGGTCTGGCCCAGGTTCTTGAGGAAGTGACGCGACCGTGACCTCGATGCTCCGGGGCTGGCGGCCGCCCAGACCTCTCGCCATCGCCGCGCTCGCAACCTGCGTCGCGCTCGTGACCACGGCTTGTGGCGAGGAGTCAGCGAAGCGCCAGGGTCCGGGGGACCGGCAAGCAAAGCGCGACCGTCAGGTGGATGCGAGCAAAGAACCCAAGGCCGAGCCCGAACAGGACGCCCAAGCGAAGCCGAGTCGCCCGGCCTCAGTTCCTGCGAACGCCAAGCGCACCAGGGTCACGGGGATTGACGACGGCGACACGGTTGACCTCGCCGGGCTTTCATCCTCGCGGCTGATCGGCATCGATACGCCCGAGGTGTATTTCGGAGCCGAGTGCTTTGGCGCCGCCGCGTCGGCCTTCACAAAGCAGGTGCTGCCCGTTGGCACCCACGTTTTCTACACCCGCGGCATCGAGCCCATCGACCGCTACGACCGCGACCTGGTCTATGTATGGCTGCGCGACGGGACATTCTTCAATGCCCTCCTCGCCAAGCGCGGGTACGCGGTGCCACTGACGATCGCGCCGAACGACCGCTACGCCGCACTCTTTGCTCGGCTCGCCAGGGCCGCCGCTTCGGCGAAGCGAGGGCTGTGGGCGCGCACGACCTGTAACGGCGACCCGGATCTGCCGGCCGAGTAGCCGGCGCGCCGATGAGCAGCGAGCCAAATGGAGCCGCCGCGGTCGTCCTCTACGACGCGGACTGCGGGTTTTGCAAGTGGAGCCTGAACAAGATCCTGGCCTGGGACCGCCGCCACAAACTGCGTCCCGTAGCGATCCAAAGCAGCGAGGGCCAGCGGCTCTTGGCCGCCGTGCCAGAAGCGCTGCGCCTGGACTCATGGCACCTTGTTCCAGCCGACGGCAAGGTGCGCTCCGCCGGGGAGGCGGCCGCTCCGCTCGCGTCGCTGCTGCCCGGTGGCCGCCCGCTCGCCTTCGTTGCGCGGGCCGCGCCCGGCCTGACTGCGCGCTCCTACCGTGCGGTGGCCGGCAACCGCGACCGGTTGGCCCGCCTGCTGCGGATTGACGCGAGCTGCCAGGTTCGTCGCTAGGAGGCGCGCCGATGGGCCGCGTTAGGCTGATGGCGTGGCCAGCGTGGCATCCCCGAAGTCTCGGATCCCAGATCCGCCGCTGGACACGCTTCACGAGGTCATCGAGAGCCTCGCTGCGATCGAACGAGCGCCGTGTTCGCCCGGTGAGCGGGCCGCGGCTGAGTGGCTGGCGCAGCGGTTGCGAGGTGCTGGGGTCGCGGATGTCGCGCTGGAAGACGAGCCCAGTTGGGGCAGCTTTCCGCCCACGGCGACAGCTCTCAGCGCGCTCGGCATTTTGGGGTCGGCCCTGACCCTGACGGGCCACCGCCGGCTTGGCGGCGTGGCCTCGGGCATCGCCCTGGCAGGGCTTTTGGACGAGATCCAAAACGGACCACGGATCGTTCGCAGGGCCGTCAGGCGCGAACAGCGAACAGTCAACGTGGTCGGCCGCATTGGCGATCCCCAGGCCGCGCGCACGCTTGTGGTCCTGGCCCATCACGACGCCGCCCAAACCGGCGTGATGTTTGACCAGACGGCAGCCAAGGCATTCCACGAGCGCTTCCCAACCGTCATTCCCAGGATCAAGACCCAGCCCCCGCAGTGGTGGGGCGCCCTGGCGGGGCCCGTCGCCGGGATCGCCGCCGCGGTTACGGGGCGGCGAGGCCCTGCGGTCGCCGGAACTGTCCTCGGCGCCGGCGCCGTGGGATTGATCGGCGACATGTGGCGCAGCGAGGTCGTTCCCGGCGCCAACGACAATCTGACCGCGGTGGGCTGCCTCGTGGCCCTTGCCGAGATGCTGCGGTCGGCGCCACAGGACGGCCTTCGCGTGTGGCTCGTTTCCGCCGGCGCCGAGGAGACTCTTCAGGACGGAATCCGGGGGTTCATGGCCAGCCACGCCAACGAGCTTGCGGTCGATTCAACGTACTTTTTGAACCTGGACACGGTTGGCTCGCCGCGGCTGGTGATGCTGGAAGGGGAGGGACCGGCCTGGATGGAGCACTTCGACCCGACCTTTCGCGATCGTGTCTTTGACCTCGCACAGAAACAAGGTCTCGCGGTCGAGCGCGGGTTTCGGGCCCGGGCATCGACCGACGCGGTGATCCCACATCGGGCGGGATATCGGACCGTCAACTTCACCTCGGTCAACGACTATCACCACCTGACGAACTACCACCTGCCCTCCGATATCCCGGAAAACCTCAACTGGGACACCGTTGCCGAGGCAGCGCGGTTGGTCTATGCCGTTGCCGCGGACCTTGCGAACGACGTCTAAGCCCGCCGGCACCCTGCGGATTAGGCCAGCCACTGCGCAGGCAGACATGCCGGCACCGGCTCGATGGGATTCGGCCAGAGCTCGCGAGCCGGGCCCTCGCAGGGACGGCCGGTGACGAATCCGCAAAGGTCTTCGAATGTGAGCAGCGTGCGCACGGTTGCCAGGATCTGAAACTCCGCCGCATTGCGATCGCCGCCGCAGATCGTGCCGTCAGCAATCAACGCGTCAACGTGATCGAGCGAACCGGGAAGCGCCGCGAGCGTGGCCCTGACCCGATCGTCCGTCGCGCCGGAAAGCCGGGCCATGTGCGATGCAACCGGTTTGTTCAGCCTGGACACAAGCGCGGCGCCCGGCAGCCCTGTCAATTCGGCGACGAAGCGCCGCATCCGGCGAGTGTTCTTGGCTCCCCACCGGAAGACGACGCGCGGCGTGGGCTGTAGCTCGGCCTCGCACCAGCGCTCGGCTTCGATCACGGCCGCGCGACGGCTTGGGTCCGCCGGAAACAGCGGTGAGCTGGGGTGAAGCTCGTCCAGGAGGCGAGAGACCTCGCGTGAACCCTGGACGCGCCGCCCGTCAACCTTGAGCGCCGGAACGGTCCCGTTCGCGAACCCGCGGGCTCGGAGCTGCACGGGATGCGCTCCCGGCATCAGGTTGACCACGCGGTGCTCCATCCCCTTGTGCTCCAGCATCATCCGAACGGCATTGGCCGGATGGGAAAGCTCCAAGGAGTAGAGCGTGACCGTCACGCCTACTGGATCTTGACGCCGGAGATCGCCCGCGAGATCACCAGTCGCTGGATCTCGGCCGTGCCCTCGAAGATGTCGTAGATCTTGGCGTCGCGGTGCATCCGCTCGACGGGAAACTCGCGGGTGTACCCGTTGCCGCCCAGGATCTGCATCGCGCGTTCTGTGGCCCAGACGGCGGTCTCGCCGGCCTTCAGCTTCGACATCGATCCCTCGGCGTTCGTGAACGGGACACCGGTGCGGCCCATCCATGCCGCGCGCCAGACCAGCAGACGGGAGGCGTCGATCTCCATCTTCATGTTGGCCAAGCTGAAAGCGATCGCCTGGTTTTCGATGATCGGCCGGCCGAACTGGGTGCGCTCCTTGGCGTAGCCCAGCGCGTACTCGTAGGCGGCGCGGGCAATCCCGACGGCCTGGGCACCGACGATCGGCCGGGTCGCCTCGAATGTGGCCATGGCCGCCTGCGACTTGCCCTTCTGGCCCTCGCGCACGCGAGCCAGGCGCTCATCAAGCTTCTCCTTGCCGCCCAAAAGGCACGATCCGGGCACACGGCAATCGTCGAGGTGTACGTCGGCCGTATGGGAGGCGCGGAGGCCGTGTTTTTTGACCTTGGCGCCCATCTCGCAGCCCTTCGTGCCGGGCGGGATGACGAACGCCGCGTGGCCACGGGCACCAAGCTCACGATCGACCGACGCGATCACGACGTGGACCTTCGCGAGGCCACCGTTGGTCGCCCAAGCCTTTTGGCCGTTCAGGACCCACTCGTCCGTGGCTTCGTCGTAGCGCGCGGTGGTGCGCAGCGCGGAGATGTCGGAGCCCGCGTCCGGCTCGGACGCGCAGAAGGCGGCGATCTCGGGATCCTCAACCGTTCCGTAGCACTGCGGGATCCACTCGCCGATCTGCTCGCCCGTCCCTTGGCCCATGATTGCCGCGACGGCAAGGCCTGTTCCCAGGATCGACATGCCGATGCCCGCGTCGCCCCAAAAAAGCTCCTCGTTGACGAGGACCATCGTCAGGCCGGTCTCGTCCGAGAAGAATTGGGCCATGCCCTCAAATCCGTAGAGGCCGATCTTCGCGGCCTCCTGAATGATCGGCCAAGGCGTTTCCTCGCGCTCGTCCCACTCGTGAGCGGCCGGGCGGACAACGCTCTCGGCGAAGCCGTGCACCCACTCGCGAATGTCTTTTTGGTCCTGCGAGAGCTCCAGGCTGAAGGGCGGCGTCTCGTCGAGGACGGCGGCGGTCGCCTCCTCGGCGGCGGGTGCTTCGGGGGCGGCAACGGGGGCGTTCATTGCTGAGATTGCTCCTTGGTGTGGGTGTGACGGTGTCTTGACGGAATTCTACTACGAGTAGGAAACGCTACCATTCGGCCCGGATGGGAGTGCGCCAGGACAGCAGGTCAACGCCGGGTAGAAAGCGGGCGGCCCACCTCGGCCCCGAGCGCCGGCGCCCCCTAGTCCTCGACGCCGCCTACGAGCTGTTTCTCGAGAACGGCTTCGAGGGAACGTCGATGGACGCGATCGCCCGGGCCGCAGGAGTGTCGAAGCCGGTTGTCTATGACTGCTTTTCGTCAAAGGACGAGCTCTTCACCGCGATGCTGGATCGCGAAGAGGAGCGCGTACTGGGCGAGACCCGCGCGGCCTTGCTGACGGGCGGCGGGGGCGAGGACCCCGAGGGCACCCTGATCCGGGGATTCGAGGCGTTCCTGCGGGCAGTTGCCGAGTCCCCCAAGGTCTATCGGGTGATTTTGCTGGGGGAGGGCGGGGGCAATGAGGTCGTGGCGGCCCGCATCGCCAGGGGGATTGAGGTTCAGGCCGAAACCGCCGCCGAGATCGCGATGCGCTGGATCGACGCACGCTCAGGGCTCAAGGGCGAGGAGGCCGAGGCCGCCGCGCAGCTGCTCGGTCAGACGATCGTCGGGCTGGCCCAGGTAGGCGCCCGCACCATGCTTCGCGACCCTGAACGCTGGACGCCGGCCGCACTCGCCGACAAGCTCGGCCGCATGGTCTGGGCCGCTCGCGCTGCGATCTAGGCCGCCCGACCCGCTTTCCTGACAAGGAGCCGCTAGCTCACAGGCCGTACGCGCAGCCTGCCTGCAAGGAACGCCGCACCCGGCGCCGAAAGTACAGAGCGTCATGATGGCAAGCCTGCGCCACCTCGATTTTGACGCGCGCTCCGTCGTGCGCAATGTGCTGGTCGTGCTCGCGGTGCTTTTGGCCGTGTACGTGATCTATCTGCTGCGCCGGCCGATCAGCTGGCTTGTGATCGCCGGCTTCCTAGCGATCGCTGTCGCCGCTCCGGTGGCAAAGCTCAGTCAGCGGATGCCCCGCGGCCTGGCAATCACGGTTGTCTACTCAGGCGTGATTGCGGTTCCCGTCGTCTTGGCGGCGCTCTTGATTCCGCCCCTTGTCAGCCAGGCGGAGGAGCTTGCCAACAACCTGCCCGCCTACGCCGATGACGTGACCAAGTTCGTGGACGAAAACCAAACGCTTCGCAACCTCAACGACGATTACAACATCACCAGCAAGATCGAGGAGGAAGCCGGCAAACTGCCCGGCAGGATCGGCAACGCGGCCACGACGCTCTCCGACATCGGCGTGGGACTGGTGAACTCGATTTTCGCCACCGTCACGATCCTGATCCTCTCGATCTTCATGGTGTCCGGGGGCGGCCGCTGGGTCGAGCAGTTCCTTTCGGCTCAGGATCCGCAATCCGCCGAGCGGATGCGCCGCACGTTCGATTCGATTGCAACCGCGATCGCCAGCTATGTGGGCGGCGCGCTGCTGCAAGCGACGCTGGCCGGAACGTTCGCCTACCTCGTGCTCTCGATTCTGGGCGCCCCGTTTGCCGGGGCGCTGGCGCTCATCGTCGCCTTCGGTGACTTGATCCCGCTTGTCGGCGCCACGATCGCCGCGGCGCTCGTGGCGATCGTGATGCTGTTCGTCAACTTCCCGGTTGCCGTAATCGTTTGGGTGATTTACGCGATCCTTTACCAGCAGCTTGAGAACTACGTGATCCAGCCCCAGATTCAGAAGCGCGCCGTGGCTGTCGAACCGTTCGTGATCCTGATCGCGGTCCTTTTCGGATCAACCCTGTTCGGCGTCCCGGGCGCCCTGCTGGCTATCCCCACCGCCGCTTCGATTCAGATCGTGGCCCGCGAATGGATCGATTTCCGGCGCTCCGGCGAGGCCGAGCGGCGCAGCGTCACCGCAGCGAGCGCTTAGCTCTTTCGGTCCCAGCTGCGAAGGCTCTTGGTGACGCTGCGCAGTGGATGGCTGCGCCCGTTCTCGTAGTAGCCGGGTTTCCACATCTCGAAGTGGAGATGGCAGCCGGACGCGTTGCCGGTTTCGCCGACCTTGCCGATCAGGCCCCCGGTCGCTACGCGATCGCCGCGGCCCAGGCGGCTCGGGCGCTTGAGGTGCATATAAACATGGTCGATTTTCGACCCCTTCGTATCGATCACGAGGTAGTTGCCGGCGGCAGAATGCTTGGCCCTCAGCTGAACCCGGCCGCCCACGGCCGCGACCATGCGCGTACCGCACTTGGCAAAGACATCCTGGCCCTGGTGGCTGCGCCCGGCGCCGAACCCGTCGCCGTAGGAATGCTTGCCCCGGACCGGGAAGACGCCGCCCTTCGTTGCCCCGCCCGTCCCGCTGCCGCCGGTGTTGTTGGTGCTGCCGCCACCGCCAGCGGCACTGGCCTGGGGCGTACTGGCTCCAAGCAGCGCGATCAGCACGATGAGGATGCCCACGGCAAGGCTGACCAGCGCGATCCCGAGGGCGGCGTCGCGGATGGAAAGGGGGCGGAAGAGGTTGTGTGAGTCTTTGTTCATAGGTTCTGTTAGCAAACACTAATAGCAGGAAAAGGTTTCGCGGGCCGCCTGACATGCTTTGAGAATTCCCCAATTTGCGGAAATCAAGGCTGCAGGCGGGCTGATCGTGCGGATCAATTCCGCGTCGCCGGATCGCTCCCAGGTTCTGGTTGTGCACCGGCCGCGCTACGACGACTGGTCGCTGCCCAAGGGCAAGCTTGAGCGCGGTGAGTCCTGGGAGGACGGAGCTCTGCGCGAGATCGAGGAGGAAACGGGCTTCGTCTGCGAGCTCGGCGAGGCGGTTGAGGACGTCTTCTACCAAGATCACAAGGGGCGCCGAAAGCAGGTGCGCTACTTCCATATGCGGCCGGTCTCGGGTCAGTTCACCCCCTCGGACGAGGTTGATGAACTGGCCTGGCTGGGACCGAATGACCTCGAGCGGTTGAGCTATGCGCGCGATATCGAGCTCGCCCGGCTTGCGCTTGGATCAGATGAACGTCCAAAGTCGCCGACCGGGCTGTAGCCCACTGACGTTCGTGCCGATCTAGGTGCTGACTCCCGCGGGCGGGCCTGGCCCAAAATCCACGGGGCACCTCCGATGTCGAAACGGGCGCATCTCCCTTCAAAGGAGCGGCGCCCGTTTCTAATTTGTAGGTGCCGCGCTGGCTGCGGCCGCGTGGCGGGAGCGCATGCCGCCGACGATCATTGCGGCCGCCGCGCCGATTGCCACGAACGCGCCGTAGCGCATCCGGACACCGCCGATGGTGGCTGTCCCGCTCAGCAGATTCGGCGGGTCGGCGATCAGAAAGCCGATAATCACCAGCGACCAAATTCCGGCCGCGATCAGCAGGCCTCCCGCCGAAAGCGGCCTGGGCAGCCGGGCGGCGCGCCCGCCGGCCAGTAGGAAGGTCACCGCGGCGGCGGTGATGAGGAGCGCGAGGTGGCCGAAATTGAACGAGTCGAGCGCGGTCGCCGACAGCGGGCTTCCAAGTTTGAATCCGTACCACGGAAAGAGCATGGAGACCGGCATCACGACTGCGCCCAGGGCGGCGAGGCGCTGGCCCGGGTCGAGGCCGCCAAACAGATGTGTGGTGGGACTCAGGCTCGGGCGCCGGCTTTGGCAGCGGCGCCAATCCGTCGGCGCAAGAGTTTCGCGTCAGCCGCGCCGATGGTTCGCAATTGTCCCTGAAAGGCGAGGTGCCAGTGTGCCTCGGGCCACTTGGCGATGTGTTTCAACTTGCCCACCATCTCCTCGGCCGGAACGAATTCGTCCTCGTCGAGAACCAGGTCCGGCTCGGCCGCGACTCGCCAGGGATACGACTCGGGCTTCTTCTTTTTACCCTGGGGCCAGATCGGCGTTCGATCCTCGAACATCGCTGACGTGACCCTGGCGATGCCGCCGAAGGCCTGTAGGCCGGACACATAGAAGAAAATCTCGTCGCCAGGGGCAAACTCGGAGGCCTGGATCCGCCGCCCCTCCTTGAAGCCGATGACATCAAATCCCCGCTCAGCGTAGATGCGAAAGTTCTCGACTCCGCCGGTCATAATCCATGAGGAGTTTGAGGCTTGGTCGGTCACCGCGGTGATTTTAGGTCGGCCTCGCAACCGCTGCGGATCACCGCAGCAGTTTCGCCGGGCGCGGAGACGATTCCGTCGCTGATCCTTCCGAACTTTGCCTCGGGAAAATGCTCGCGAAAGATCACCTCGGCCTGATCCGCGGGCGGAAACCATCCTCCTGCCAGTGCGTCGCCGACCAAAATCTCCAAACGCGATCCGATGTCGCGCCCGATCCGGGCGCCGTCGTCGTCCGTTTGCCAGGCATCGACGCGCCCCGAGACTGATTCCTCCTCGTGGTACGCAACCAGTCCGGCGACGCGCTCCGCGGTCTCTTCCTGGCTCATCTGCGGATTGCCGGACTCGATCATCGATCGCAAGGCGCCCCGGAAGAAAGTTCGCAACTGGGTCAGGAACACACCGACGACGGCGTCGGAGGCAATCAGGGCGTCGGAGTCGGAATCAGTGAAGACCGAACGCACGACTGGCGCGGCGCCGACGCCGACAACGCGCTCGATCAACTCGGGTCGGCGTTGGGCGACCCGGACGGCGCGATTGACTCCGTCGGTCAAGCAGATCGCAACCGCGCGGTCGGTCCCGGCCGCTTCGGCAATTGCCTCAAGGTCGGCCGCCGACGTTTCAATGTCGTAGGGCCCAACGCGGTCCGAGTCGCCGCTGCCGCGGTCGTCGTAGCCGATCACACGATGGTCGCCCTCAAGTTCAGTCGTCAGCGGGCCGTAGACGTCGGGATGGCTCGACCAGTAGTTGACGAGAATTACATCCGGTCCCTGTCCACGCTCGTACCAATTGAGAGTGATTTCGTCTTTGGTTTGGGTAGTGGGCATGAGATGACAAGTCTATGGGCGGCCAGACGGCCGATGAAAGGAGGAGGCAGATGAGCGTTTCAGAGGTCGGTAGCAAGGACATCCTTGCCGATGAGAACGAGGCCAGGCGCGAGCAGGTTGTTGAGCTGCTTCAGCGTGCGTATTGGATGGAGGTCGAGACGGTGATGAACTACATCGCCAACTCGGTGAACCCCGACGGGATCCGGGCTCAGGAGATCAAGCAATCACTCCAGACCGATATCCAGGAAGAGCTTGAGCATGCCAAGCGGTTTGCCCAGCGGATCAAGGAGCTCTATGGCGTGGTTCCGGGCTCGGCGGATTTTGAAGCCGAGCAGCTGTTTCTTCAGCCGGCTTCAGATCAAATCGATGTCGTCCACGTCATCCGCGGAGTCATCGCCGCCGAGGCGGGAGCCATTGAGCACTACTCGCGGATCGTCGAGCTGACTGAAGGAATCGACCCCGTGACCCAGGACATGGTCATCGCAATCCTTCAAGACGAGCAAGGCCACATGCGCCTCTTCGAAGGCTATTTGCGTGAGTACGAACGCGAAGGCCTGGCCTGATCAGGCCAGGGTGCTGCTGAGGCGCTCCGCGCGCTCCGCGTCAACGGCCCGCCCAAGCTCAAGCCAGGCCTGCCTGGCGGCTTCGAGCGCGGCGCGATCCCGCGCCGAGACACCCGTCGCCTCAAGGGCGGCGGCGGTTCCGACGGGATAGGGCAAGCGCCCAGCAAGTCCTGACGCTTCCTCGGCCAACGCCGTTGCCTGCTCACCGCGGCCCCAGAGTGCCTGGTTGATGGCGCGGCTCGAGGTTGCCTCGACGGAGTGGGCGACCAGCCCGGCTCGCTCGCACGTGTCGAGGGCGCGGGCCAGGGTCTGGTCGGCGTCGGCGTGGTGCCCACCGTCCCCGTAGGCGCGCGCAAGCCAGTGCAGTGCTTGAAAGGCAACCTCGGAGCGGCCAACCTGTTCGGCCATCTCGGAGGCGCGCCGCAGCGAGCGAACTGCGCCTTCCAAATCGCCTTCGTGCCAGCGCACCGCGCCACGCAGGAGATGCGGGAAGCAAAGCTTTCCACTGAGCCCTTCGCGTTCGATCAGGGCGGCCACGGTCTCGGTTCCGGATTCGACGGCGGGCCACTCGCCCCGGTGAAGCGCCAGCGTTGTAAGGGCAGCGTGCAGTTCGACCTGCGACGGCAAGTCGCCGGTTCGCTCAGCGATTTGCAGCGCCTCCTCATAGGCGGTGGCCGCCGCCGGGTAGTCGGCCTCAGACACCTCGAAGTGGTGACCAAGCGCCAGCAGCGCGCGGACGGCCTCGGCCGGGTCGGAGTCACGTGCCAAATCCACGGAGCGGCCCAGGTTCTCGCGGGCGCGCTCGGTGTCGCCGATGCGGCTGAACCCACGCCCGAAGATGCCGTGGGCGCGGCTGGCGGCCGCAACTTCGCCCATTCGCATCGCCAGGCGCAGAGCCTTCTCTGACGCGTAAATCGCGAGCATGTTGTCGCCCGCGCTCATGTAGAGCGACGCCGCTTCCTCGTAGAGGCGGACGAGCTCCAGGCACGGCTCGCCGTCCTTCAGCAGGTCGATCCCCTTCTGGTAGTGCGCAATCGCGCCCTCGCGATCGCCCTTGTTCCAGATTCCGGCGCCGATTTTGCGGTGCAGGTCGGCGACCCGGGGCAAGTCCTCTTGGCCGCGGTGATAGTCCAGGCATTCCTCCCAGATCTCGACGGCGCGATCAACGCGGCCGAGGCGGGATGCGACGTCGCCAAGCTTCTCGGCGATCCGGGCGCGCGCATCTGGGTCCGGGCAGCCGTCCGCGTCGATGCCAAGCGCCGTCTCGTAGTGGCCCATTGCCTCCTGGTTCGAGTAGAGGTCGGATGCAACGTCGCCTGCTGCCTCAAGCGCATGGCGCGCGCGGTCACGGATCGGATCCATTTCCGCGGCGTCCAGGTCGGCGTCGTTACCGGTTGCCACGGCTCGTCCCAGGTGGTCGGCGACCATGGCGATCACGGCGTCGGCCCGATCGCCGGCGCGCTCCGTGATGAACGAGGCGATCTCCGCGTGTTTCAGGGCCCGCACCTTCTTCGGCAGCGTGCCATAGGCAACATCGCGAATCAGGACGTGCTTGAACGCGAACTCGCGCTCGCCGGCGAGGCGACTGCCGGAGCTGGAAATGATCAGGTCTTTGTCGGCCAGCGACCCGAGAAGGTCCTGGGTTTGCGAGTCGTCGCCGACGGCTTGCGCAACCGAGCCGGCCCAAAACGTTTGCCCGACCACCGCGGCATGTTGGATCAACCGTCGCTCCGGCACCGAAAGCCCGTCGAGGCGGGCGGCCAGGACGGCGTGGACCGTCTCCGGCAGGGCCTGGGCGCCCGCTCCCTCCTCGCCGCGCTCCACGATCCGATTGATCATCTCCTCGGCAAACAGGGGATTGCCTCCTGAGCGTTCGGCGACCCGGGCAACGAGTTTTGGGTCGTGGGCCTCGTTGCCGTCTGCGAGCAGGGCGGCGACGAGCTCATGGGCCCGCTCCGGGCCCAGTGGCTCGAGCGAGACCGTCGTTGCGTTGCGACGCCCGCCGCCCCAGCCGGGACGGCGTTCAAGGAGCTCATCGCGGGTCAGGCAGACGATCAGCGCCGGACCTCGTACCCAGCGCGCGAGGTACTCGATCAGGTCGAGCATGCCCTCATCCGCCCAGTGGATGTCTTCGATGGCGAGCACGACTGGGTGGATCCGGCTTGCGGCCTCGACGAGCGAGCGAACGGCGGAAAACAGTCGTGCCCGGGTCTGCTGCGGGTCCTCGCCCTCAGGGACGACGCCGGCGCTGATCACCTCCGGCAACTCGATTCCAAGCGGCCGGGCGATCGTCGCCGCGATTCGCTCAGGCGGCTCCTCAGATTCGGCGCTCGACTCGGCAAACAGCTTCTTGAAGCCGCCGCCGAGCTTGGCCCACGCGGTCTCCGAGTTATCCGTATCGACGATCCCGAACTGTTCGCGGACGATCTCGCCAAGTGCCCAGTAGGCAAGGCCGGACCCGTAGGCGGGGCAGCGCCCGACACGCATCAGGGCTGTGCTCTCACGTTCTGCGATTTGGGTGGCCAGCTCGCGCAGAAGCCGGCTCTTGCCGACGCCAGCCTGGCCGATCACGGTTACCAGGTGGGCGCTCTCCTCGGCGACCACGCGGTCAAAGAGCGAGACGAGCAAATTTGCCTCGTCGTCGCGGCCAACAAGGGGGGTGGACGAATTGGCGACGATTGTTCCCGCGACCAGAACACGCACCGCTTCCCAGGCGGGGACGGGCTGCGACTTTCCCTTGAGCGCGAGCGGAGCCAGCTCCGTGTATTCGATGCGGGATCGGGTCAGCCGCTGGGTTGACTCACCCACGGTGACCGAGCCGGGTTGGGCCGCCGATTGGAGCCGGGCCGCAACGTTGACCGCGTCGCCGATCACGGTGTAACCGTCGCCCATCGTGCCGGCCAGAACCTCGCCGGAATTGATTCCCACGCGCAGCGCGAATTCGACGCCGGGATCAACGATGCGATCGTTGATCTCGTCCATCGCGCTTTGCATTGCAAGCCCGGCGCGCACGGCGCGCTCGGGGTCGTCTTCATGGGCGACCGGGGCTCCAAAAACGGCCATGACGTTGTCGCCGATGAACTTATCGACGCTCCCCCCGAAGCGCGTGACCTCTGCACCAAGGCGTTGGAGCGCCCGGTCGACCATTGCCTTCAAAGCTTCTGGGTCCATCCGCTCGGCGACTGCGGTGTAGCCGGACAGGTCGGCAAACAGGACGGTTGCCGTGCGCCGCTCCTCCGGAAGGGCGGCTGTCGTGGGCGCGTCGGCGGCCTGGGGCGGTGGCGCCGCGCTTGCACCCATGGTGTGGCCGCACTCGATACAGAACTTGGCACCGGGCGGGTTCTCCGCTCCACAATTGGGGCAGTCGGGAGAGAGGTTTTGCCCACACGACATGCAGAACCTGGCCCGCTCGGGGTTATCGGTCCCGCATGCTGTGCAGACGCCTCCCATGTGGCAAAGGTTACGCGCGGGTGAACTCAGCGACGTGTGAGATCCGTCACCTTGGGCGGCAGACTTGCGATCCGCTACTCGATTGGGATGTCGCGGACCCTGGGCTCGGCCGTCTGCGGCTCGGAGTCGAGCCGCTCGACCTGGCGGTCGATGACCGCCTTCATGGTCAACAGGGCTTCACGCTGCACGACCTGCCACTGCTCACGCAGTTCGGGGGTAGATGTGGCGCGCAGCACGTCGGCGGCCCGGCAGATTGGGCAGAAATCAAGACACTGGGCGTCGCCGGCCGCCTGATGGGAGTCCAGCAGGTCCCGCAGGGCAGCCGTCGCGCGCTCAACGCGCTCGCGTTCAGACTCGTTCGGGGTCGCGGCTTGGGGGCCGCCCGGATTCTTGGGATTCGGGTCCGTCATCGTCGAAGCTGACCTCGAGCGCGCCGTCGGTGAATTTGGCCCCGACGGGATTGCGGCGCGCGAGGGCCGGGGGCAGGATGATAGTCCGCCGTTCTCGGCCGGCGCCGACGATCAGCTCAGATCCGACCTTCTTCAGCGAAACCTCCGAGCGCTCGGCAAACGGGACCTTGATCCGCATCCTGGTGCGGCCGGACTCGTCCTGATCGAATGTCTGGGCGATCTCCGTGTGCAGGTGGTCGCTCGGGTCGCCCTCGCCGAAGAGCTCATGGCCGAGGCGGTCGAGCATCGTTGCGCCGACGACCTCCTCGTCGAAGTAGCGGGCGCGAAGCACCGGCACCGGGGCGAACCCGGCCTCGATCTCCTCCAGCCGCTGCGACTGCCGCTGCCGCCAGGCGCCAAAGTAGCCGCCCTCGACCTCGTCGGGGAAGAGTCGGTTGACGACCACTGCGTCGGTCAGGTACCCGTACAGGTTCAGGTACGTGAAGGTGCGCTGCGCCTCGTTGACGACCATCCTGTCGGCATTCATGACCAGCCGGATCGAAGCCCATTCGCGGTCGCGAAGGATCTCGTTCATCGCGATCAGGTTGCGAACGAGGTCGTTGACCTCCGCGAATACCTCCTCGCCTGGGAGGTCAACGTCAAGAAACGTCTTGGCGAGGGGGCGAGCGGCGGAAACAAGCTTGCGCTCGTGTGGGAAGACCCGCTCAAGCCACCACTGAGCGATCTCCGGAAACGAGAGCAGGCGCAGCGTCTCGCCGGTTGGCGCGCAATCAACGACGATCACGTCGAATTCGCCCGATTCATGGTGTCTTTTGATCTGCAGGAGGCTGAAGAGCTCATCCGTGCCGGGCGGTACACACAGTTCCTCCGCGGCGATATCCATCACCCCGCGGTCGGCCAGCAGGCCGACCATCCAGCCCTGGACCTTGCCCCAGTTGGCCTCCATCTCCCGCTGGGCCAGTACCTCCTGGCCCCAGAGGTTCGTTTCAACGACGGTGGGGTCGGGTCCGAGCGGCGCCTCCAGCGAGTCGCTGAGGCTGTGGGCGGGGTCGGTTGACAAAACGATCGTGCGCAACCCGCGCGCCGCGCAAAGGCGGGCGCTGGCGGCCGCGACGGATGTCTTGCCGACGCCGCCCTTGCCGGTGTAGAGGATGGTTCTGGGGGTGGTCAAGGTGGGCTTTGACCCTAGCGACGCCTCCGCTTCGCTACCTTCCTGCAGTTGAATCAACGATCGAGAGGGAAGTCATCTCCGTGAACCGCATCGCAAAGGTTTTGGGCGCAGGTATTTTGGCCACCACCATCGGCCTCGCAGCCGGATGCGGTGGGGACGGCGGTGATGATCCCGCGCAGGTTCTGCGTGACTCGTTCAGCCAGGAGACGAACTACGACTCCGGCGTACTGAGCATCGGCCTTTCCGGCTCACTCGAAGGCCAGCAGTCGGGCTCGCTCGAGGCCGACATCAGCGGACCGTTTTCCTCTGGGGGCGATGGCCAGGCTCCGGAGTTCCAGCTCGACGCAACCGCGAGCGTTACCGCCGAGAATCTTGAGGGGGTCCCGGGTGGCTCGTTCTCGTTCAACCTTGACGGCGGCCTCGGCTTGGCCGACGACTCGCTCTTCATCAACTACCAGGGCACGAACTACGCCGCGAGCGACGAGCTCTACGCCCAGATCGAGCCCTTTGTCTCCGCGGCGTCAAGCGCCGAGGATTCCGCGACGGAGACCGACCCCGAGCCGTTCATCGATGCGCTCAGCAACCTTCAAAACGAGGGCACCGAGGATGTTGGGGGCGAGTCCACAATCCACGTCTCCGGTGATTTCGACCTCGCGGCATTGGCCGAAACCAGCGCGGACGGCGCCAGCGCGGTCCCGCTCGACTCCGCTGCAACTTGATGGGATCGACGCCGCGGTTGACATCTTCGTCGGCGAGGACGACAAGACGTTCCGCCAGATCGATCTGACCGTCAGCGCCGCTGACGTCGAGGAGTTGAGCGCCCAGGGCGTTGACGGGATCGACTTCACGATTTCGTTCGGGATCTCCGAGCCCAACTCCGAGCAGGATGTGGCCGCTCCGTCCGACGCGAAGCCGCTCGACGAATTGCTAGGCCAGTTCGGGCTATCCGAGGCCTCGCTCCTGCAGCAGCTGGGCGGGCTTGGCGCGCTTGGCGCCCTGGGCGCGGGCTCCGGCTTGACCCCCGGCGGCTCGGGACTCCCCGGTGGAAGTGAA
The DNA here is from genome assembly GCA_963701205.1 of uncultured bacterium. Lineage (GTDB taxonomy): Bacteria > Actinomycetota > Thermoleophilia > Solirubrobacterales > 70-9 > JALZKA01. Next base: position 1,736,013 of record OY969575.1, read on the forward strand.
GTCATCGACTGCCTCTCGCAGGCTGGCGACGACGCCGAAGCCGCGGCCGCCTGCGTTCAGTAGGCGTTGTTCCTGTAAAGACCTGAGGGGGTGGCCCCGGCTCCAAGCGCAGGAGTCGGGGCCACTTTCGTAGAGTGCGCCGTCCCGTGCGCCGATTCCTCTTCTCAGCACAAGGCTGGCCGTACCTGCTGACGCCGTTCATTGCGCTCGCGGTCATCCTTGAGCTGACGCACGCGTCGGCAACGCTCGTCTTCGCGAGTGCTGCCGCCGGGATCATCCCGACCGCGGCGCTGATGGGCCTTGCAACCGAGGAATTGGCGGCCCGATCGGGGCCCGGCATCGGCGGCTTTCTGAACGTCACCTTTGGCAACGCCGCCGAGCTGATCATCGCGGTCTTCCTGCTTGCCGAGGGGCTTCAAGAAGTTGTCAAGGCGTCGATCATCGGCTCGATCCTCGGCAACCTGCTCTTGGTTTTGGGCCTGTCGATGTTTGTGGGTGGCGTTGGTCGCAAGAGTCAGCACTTCAATCGCACCGCCGCCAACGCGCAGGCGACGATGCTGTTCCTGGCGGTTGCTGCGATGCTGATGCCCGCGATCTATGCGCTGATCGCGGGTGGCGGACTGCCCGCGGTGAATGCCGACATCGTCGATTTCGGCTCCGACCTCGAGGAGCTATCGATCGGCGTCGCGATCGTGCTCGGCCTGACCTACGTGGCCGGATTGATCTTCTCGCTTCGCACCCACAAGGACATCTTCAACCCGCCTTATGCCGAGGAGGAGCACGAGGGATTCGGCTGGTCGGTCAAGCGGTCAATCGCGATGCTGGCGATCGCCGGCGCGACCGTCGGCGTCGTCTCCGAGATCCTCGTGGGCTCGATCTCTGAGGCGTCGGAGTCGATCGGAATTTCGGAGTTCTTCGTCGGCATCATCATCGTCGCGATCGTCGGCAACGCGGCCGAGCACTGGGTCGCGGTGCTCGTCGCCCGCAAGGACAAGATGGACCTGGCGGTCAATATCGCGATCGGGTCGGCGGCGCAGATCGCGCTGTTCGTCGTCCCGATCCTGGTCTTGTTGTCGTTCGTGATCGGCCCGGCTCCGATGCCCCTGGTCTTCAACGGGTTTGAGCTGGGCGCCGTGCTGGTCGCCGTACTGATCGCGAGCTACGTGACCCAGGACGGCGAATCGAACTGGTTCGAGGGCGTTCAACTGCTGGCGGTGTACGTGGTGTTGGCGCTGGCGTTCCTCTACGCCTGATCCCGGGTCCGGGTGAGTAGGTTCATTCGTCCCGATGGGCGCCCTTTTCCTGCTTTTAGTCAGCTTCGCCGTGATCCTCGCCGGAGCGCTGGTCTTCACCAACGCCGTTGAGTGGGCCGGGCACAGGTTGGCGATGGGCCAGGGCGCCGTGGGATCCCTGCTCGCGGCGGTCGGCACCGCGATGCCGGAGACGCTGATCCCGATCGTGGCGGTGATCGGCGGCGCCCAGGGCTCCGAGGAGGTGGCGATCGGCGCGATCATCGGCGCCCCGTTCCTGCTCGCGACGATCGCGATGGCGCTGGTCGGCACATCGGCCCTGATCTACCGCAAGCGCCGCCCTCAGGGCACCAAGCTGAATGCGCACCGGCCGACGCTTGAGCGCGACCTTGTGTTCTTCCTCATCTTTTTCGGCCTGGCGCTGCTCGTCGGTGGCTTCGATATGCCCAACGCGGTCCAGATCCCGCTGGTCGTCGTGTTTGCGCTCGCTTATGCGTCCTACGTCCGGCGCACCCTGCGATCGGGCGGCGAAGTCCAAAACCCTGATGACATCGGCCCCTGATTCTCGACCGTACGCCGATGCGCGACGACCCAACCGTCAAGCTGATCGGCGTCCAGCTGGCACTCGGCCTGGTTGCGATCGTCGGCGGCGCCCACCTCTTTGTCGAGGAGCTGCTGCACTTCGCCGAGGAGGCCGGGATTTCGCCGCTTGTCCTCTCCCTGATCCTTGCGCCGCTTGCCACCGAGCTACCGGAGAAGGCAAACAGTTTCTTTTGGGTGCGCGAGGGGAAGGACTCCCTGGCCTTGGGCAATATCACTGGAGCAATGGTCTTTCAATCCACGATCCCGATCTGCTTCGGCCTGGCGCTGACGGACTGGGACCTCAACCGATTCGCCATCGTTTCCGGCTGCCTCGGCCTTGCGGGTGGGGTGATCGCCTACGGCGTCCTGCATCGCCGCGGCCAATTCGCCTGGCCGGCCATCCTCGCCTGGGCAGCGCTGTTTGCCACCTTTCTTGTCTATGCCTCAGTCAGCTGATCTCGAATGAGCGATTACGGAAAAGACCTGGCCTACGTGCACGACGCGGGATTCCTCGATCTCGCCGAGCGGGCGACCCCCCTTTTCGTGAAGCTGCTGGGCGATCGCGGGGTGGAGGGTGCGCGGGTCGTCGAGCTTGGCTGTGGATCGGGAGCCACGGCCGCTGCGCTTTCGGAGGCGGGCCATCGCGTGATCGGAATCGACTCTTCAAGGGCGATGATCGAGATCGCGCGTGCCAAGGCACCCCGGGCCCGGTTTCGGGTTGGCTCCTGGACCGACACCGATATTCCGGAATGCGACTGCATCCTCGCAATCGGCGAGGTGCTTGGTTACGTGGGTCCCGCTCGCGGCACGATGGCCGAACTGCGCGATGTGTTTGGCCGCGCCCGCGCGGCGCTCAGCCCAGGCGGCTACTTCGTCTTCGACCTGGCAACGCCGGGCCGGGTTCCAGGGGGCGAGGCGTCCAGCTACCGAGTCGGCGACGACTGGGCGATCCTGTTTACCGCGCAGGAGGATGCCGTCGGCGAGCGGCTCCAGCGCCGGATCACAACCTTCCGCAAGATTGACGGCGGCGCCACCTACCGGCGCACTGAGGAAGTTCACCGCCTGCGCCTGTGGCCGTCCCGTGAAGTCGCCGAGGCCCTGCGCGAAGCCCGCTTCACCGTGCAGATCCGCCGCGGTTATGGCCGCGAAGACTACGTCCCGGGCCACCGGGTCTTCGTCGCCCGCGCGGGCTAGCGGCGCCTGTCCCGGCCTGGGTCAGCCGTCGCGCGCCGCGCCTGCCCTCGCCCGACTGCGGTCGCAGCGCCGCGCGTCGCGCCTGCCCCCGGCCCGACTGCGGGTTTGTAGGGGCATTGCCCCCAAAACCCCGCACTCGCTGCGCTTGAGGTGGTGGGGTCAGGCCTTCAGGTCGGCGAGCGCCGCGAGAACGAGGTCGTCGTGCTGCGCCGGTTTGACGTTCGGGAACACTTTGGCGATGTTTCCGTCGGCGTCGATGATGAATGTGGAGCGCTGGACGCCCATGTACTTCTTGCCGTACATCGACTTCTGAACCCAGACGCCGAACGAGTCCGCGACGGCATGGTCTGGGTCTGCCAGGAGCGTGAAGTCGAGCGATTGCTCAGCGGCAAACTGGGCGATCGCGCTGACGTCGTCGGGCGAAATTCCAATGACCCTGGCGTCCATGGCCTCGTAGTCGGCACGCCGGTCCCTGACTCCGCAGGCCTGGGTTGTGCAGCCAGCCGTGTTGGCGCGGGGGTAGAAGTAAAGGACGACCGTCTGGCCGCGAAGCGACTCCAGCGTTACTTCGTTTCCGTCCTGGTTGGCGAGGGCGAAGTTCGGGGCGTTCGTTCCTTCGGCGAGCATGGCTGCGCAGGTTAGTTAGGCGCAAAGCGAACATCGATCCAAAAAAATGTCGCTATTTGCGAGCGTTCGGGGCAGGAAATGCACCACGCGCCTGTCGATCCGCCTAGTTTCAAGACGCACGTGCAAATGGGATGGGGGCGCGCACGGTGCGCCTGGGGTTTCCAATTACGTACGGATGAGCAAAGTGAGCGCAACTTCGATCCAGCGGACAGCGCTGGACCCCGCAACCGATGCCGACAGTGAAGCCTGGCACCGGCGCGCCGAGGTGCTCTACAAATCGCTACGCGGGCCGGCGAGGGGCCTGATCCGCCGTGCATACGGGTCAGCGTTTGGCGAGGATGAGATCGAGGATCTGTACTCCAGCGCCTGGCTGGGCACCTTACGGGCGTTGGAGCGTCGCCACACCGAGTTTGACGACGACTCGATTCGCAGCTACCTGCTGACCGCCGTTGCCAACCAGGCCAGCAAAGAGCTCCGACGCCGCCAGCGAAGGCCCATCGCGCCGCTCGAGGCCGCAGGCGCGGTCGCCGAGACGGGGGCGACCCCCGAGGACACTGCGGCAGCCCGGGAGGACGACAGCGTGACGAAGGATGTCCTCTCGAGCCTGCCGCCGCGCCGTCGAGCGGTGATGCTGCTGCGCTACGGCTGGGGTCTCGAACCGAAGGAGGTGTGCCGGCTCGTGGACGGACTCTCGCCACGGGCGTATCGGCGGGAGGTCACACGCGGAGTTGACGAGCTCGTGAGGCGGATCAAGCTCGTCGAGGACGACCGCTGGTGCGAGGAGCGCGAGCCCGTCCTGAAGGCATACGCGGCTGGGGTCGCCGATCAGGATCAGGTTCTCCAGGCCCGCCACCATCTGTCGCACTGCCGCCGGTGCCACGAGTTTGTGGGCAAGCTGACCGGTCAGCTTCATGAGATTGGGTCCGCCGTAGCGATTCCGGGAATGCTCGAAGCGGTGGACACCAACGCGACTTTCCTGGAGCGCCTCGGCGCGGCAACCGAACGGGTGCGGGATGGGACAGTTGGCGCTGTCTCTCGCTCCGAGTCAACCGATGTGCTGGTCGGCGCGTCACAGGCGCGGGGCGCCGGGACTGTCGCGGCTGCCGCGGCGGCGAAACTCGCGGGCGTGGGTTCGGCGGCCAAGGTGGCGCTCGCATGCCTTGGTGGCGGCATCGCGGCGACGGCCTGCGTTGCCACCGGTGTACTGCCCAGCGTGACCGGTGACCGGCCCGATCACCCGGTGGGGAAGATCGTTTCGAGCCAGATCGCCGATGAACCGATAGCGCCGGATTCCGTCCCGGTTCCCGCAGCGACTGCGTTGCCAGTCGAGGAAGCGACAACGTCGGGTGACCACGACTCCTCTCAGACCGAACCAACACTGGCAGAGCAGACGCCCGCACCGGTGGCAGAGTTTGGGGTAGAAACCGGGGCCGCGCCGACGAGTTCGCGGGGTAGCGGCCCGTCGTCGGCGTCGTCGGCAACGTCGCAGGAGTTCGGTCCATGAAGCGCGCCGCCCTCGGGTGTTTCGCAGCGCTACTTGCCTTCGTGGCCTTAACGGGAATTGCCTCCGGGGCTGGCGGGACGTACGAGGTGGTGCAATGCCACGATCTCAACCGTGCCCATACCGCGGACTCGTTTGGCTCCAGTGCATACGTCGCCCGGGATCATTGTGTTGACGGATCAGACGGCAACGCGCTCAAGATTGAAAACGCCCGATCGGTGAATCGCGGCCAGGGGCGCAAGCTTGTCTGGGCGGCGCCGCCCGGCCTTGCGGTTGTCGGCGTCCATCTGCGCGCAAGGCTTCAGCGCCACGATGGGCACATCCCGCGGCTCTACATGGCGGACGCTTCGGGGGCGCAAACCCACCCGATCGCGAGTGGCGATGGCGGATCAGGGGGATTTCGGACCATCAATTGGGATGGCCCGGGCCAGAAACGGTTTGTGGCCAGCCTTGTCTGCGAGACAAAGGCGCGGTGCCACGAGTCGAGCCGCGCCAAGACCTGGCTTCGCAACATCCGTTTGGAGGTCGCGGATCTGGTGGATCCAGAGGTTGAGGTCGGGGGGCGCTTCTTCGGGGGCGGGTGGATGTACTGGTACGAGGGCATTCACGGCAGAAGCAACGGATCCTGGTTCCGGAGTCTTGGATGTTGATGTGATCGGTCCGGGCGGGGTGTTGGCTAACGAATCCGTTTCTTGTGAAGGGGCTATTGATGGTTTCGATCGAGCTCAAAGTTTTGCGCCTTGTCCAAGTAGTGGTTTTCTTGCTTCGGTCATCGACAGTAGTTCCCAATCCCTCAGAAATGGTGCGAATAATGTGAGGTCCTGTGCGTCGGATTTCTCAGGCAACGAGACCTGCCTGGTCAAAGAGGTCTGGATCGATAACGCCGAACCAAGGGTCGACTTCAAGCCCCAGATTTCAACGGATCCGGAGCTGGTCCGCGTGCGTTCCATTGACGAACATTCCGGCATCGTCAATGGATTGATCTCGTTCCGGAAATCAGGAACTGAGCAGTGGCACCCGCTCACCACCCAGCAGGCGCCAAACGAACTTCGAGCCCGGGTGGATTCGGTCGCAGAGGAACCAGGCACGTACGAGTTCATGGTTGCGGCGACGGACCTGGCCGGCAACGAAGCCGAGACGACGCTGCGGGAGGACGGGTACCCGATGATGCTGGAGTTTCCGCTCAAGTCGGGCGTGGAGCTGATCTCGCACTTCAAGCCTGGCGCCACCGAGAAACGCACCGTGTCCTACGGGCGTTCGCTTACCTCGGGCGGTCGCCTCCTGTCGATGACGGGAGCACCCCTCGCGGACCAACCGATCGTGATCGACGAGTTCTTCGGCGAGGGGGCGCTGATCGACCACAGGATCCGCACCGTGATGACGGATGCGAACGGGCGCTGGGAGTCGAAGAACCCGGCCGGACCGTCCCGGACCGTCACCGCTTCGTATTTGGGTGATCAGCGGTACCTCGCGACCGATGAGCGGGTCGGCAGGATGACGGTCAGGACGGGCGCCCGGTTCGGCGTGTCCCGCAAGCAGGTGGCGGAAGGGGGGAGGGTCATCTTCAAGGGAAAGATCGGACGGCGTGGTGCGCGGGTGCCGAATCGCGGCAAGTTGCTTCAGCTGCAGTACCAGGATGCCGACAGCCGCCGCTGGTCAACGGTCAGAAACCCGTTCTACACAAACCCGCGCGGCCGCTACCGATTTGGCTATGAATTCGGAACCCACTACGTGACTGACGTCGGGATCCGGTTCCGGCTCAGGGTGCTGCCCGAACAGGCTTGGCCGTATCGTTCGGTGAAGAGCGGGGTCCGGCGAGTGGTGGTGAGGGCACGATGAGAATTCGGAGACATCTGAGCTACGCCAACGTGGTCGCCACCGTTGCGCTACTGCTGGCCGCGGGAACCGGCGGCGCGTACGCGATCAACTCGATCGGCTCACGCGACATCAAGGATGACTCGGTGAGGAGCAAGGACCTCCGCGATGGCCACGGCGTCAAAGCTGCTGACGTCCGTCGGAACGCGCTCGGCGGCCGGCAAATTGACGAGGGTTCACTGGTCGGCGAAGACATCGTCGCGATGCACGGGGATCAGGACGGCACCTGTTCGTTGACTGATTCGGTATATAGCGACTGCGCGACCGTTCAGGTCGATCTTGTCCGCCGAAGCTCGTTGCTTGTTGTCGTCACCGGCGGGTTCGCCAGCGTCGCTTCCGCGGACTCAAACGCGGCGTGCGAGGTACGAATCGATGATGAGAATGAACCCTTGACTGAGACCCCTGGCGAGTCTGCAGCAAATACGGATTCGACGGCCACCGATGGCTTTGCCCGAACACTCGTTTCCACCTCTGTCGCCGCCGGCCCGCACGACGTCGCCTTGGCGTGCTCTCAACTTGGTCCCGAGGAGGCCGAAATCCGCGCCCCGACGATCGCAGTGATCGCGGTTACCTCTCGTCCCTGACCTCGCTACTCGTAGCGCTTGAGATCGGCGTCGAGGCGCTCGGCGTCGGCAGCGTCCAGCGGCTCTTCCGGCCCGCGATCGCGCCCTGCGTCCGCCAACCCGTCGCGTCGCCATCGCCGCAGGCCGATGAAGATCGCGATCGCCGCTGCCAGGATCGCGGCGCCGGGAGCAAGCCAAGCGACAAGGTCGAAGCCCTCGGTGTCGGGCACGGCAAGGATCTCCGGCCCGTATTCGGCCACCAACGCGTCCTTGATTTCGTTTTTCGACCGTCCCTCGGCGATCAGGCCGCGGATGTATTCGCGCTCGCGGTTCGCCTGCGGCGCTTCGGTCGCGAGCTCAAGCGTCGTCCCGCATACCGGGCACATCACCTCATCTTCAATGTCGGGGAGGGTGGTCTGGGGCTCCGCGGCAACGGCCGGCGCGGCTAGAGCCGCCAGGAGAAATGCGATCAGGCCAACTCGCCTCATGGCGCCCCTCCACCTATGAAGGGCAGGATCAGCTCGTCGAGCATCTCGGCGGTCAACGGGCCACGGCGGACGTAGGCCGCGTCGCCCTGGGGGTCGATCAGCACGTTCTCCGGCACCCCGGTCATCCCAAGCTCGTCCGCGTATTCGCCCGATCCGTCGCGAATCGAGGGGTAGTTGATTCCGTACTTGGCGGCGAAGGCGAGCGCGTCCTCGGTGCCGTCCTGCGAGTTGACGCCAAGAATCGTGAAGTTCGCACCCGCATGCTGATCCTGGAATGCGACTAGGTCCGGAACCTCGTCCTTGCAGGGACCGCACCACGAAGCCCACGTGTTGAGCAGCACCCAGCGCCCTCGGTAGTCGCGGATCGACTCCGTTTGCCCTGCGCGCGGGTCGCCGTCGCCGGCAAGCGCTGGCGAACTGGTAACTGGCACTGCCTCACCGGTCTCGAGCACCTTGCCGCCCTTGCTGATCACCCCAAAGGCCAGCAGGGCGACGACGGCCATCACCGCCATTGTCGCGGCAAACGATTTCCCGCTCATTGCGCTGAGCCTAGAGCGCGCCTGGATCCGAAGCTCCGCCTAGACTGGTTGCGATGCGAATTTCGGAGTACCCCGTCCGAACTTTGGCGCTCGCGGTGGCGCTGATTGCACTCGTGTTTGCCGGCTGCGGCGACGACAGCGCCGACGGGGATCGCGCGTCAAGTGGGGCGGCGAGCGAATCCAGCCAGCCGGATCCCGTGACCGGCGCTACCGCTGCCACCGAACCCGCCACAGAACCGGACGCCGCCGCCGCCGAGGAGGATCCGGGCCAGAGCGGAGCAACGTCCCCGGGCGCCGGCGGCTCCACGTCGCATGAGTCCTTCCGGTCGCCTTCCGGAAACATCTCCTGCGCGGCCACCGACGCCGGTACCCGCTGCGAGATCGCCGATTACGCTTACGAGCCGCCGCCGCGGCCGAAGAAGTGCAAGTTCGACTGGGGCGGTTCCGTCACGGTCGGCGGGGAGTTCGCAGGCCAGGTCGTCTGTGTCAGCGACTCGGTCGCCAACCCGTCGGCGCCGGTGCTCGACTACGGCCAGACCAACACCGTCGGGAACGTCGCCTGCGAGTCGTCCGAAGCGGGAATCCGCTGCGAGAGTTCCGCAACCGGCCATGGCTTCTTCCTCTCGATCCAGCAGGTGGATGTTTTCTAGCCGCGTCGTTCGTCCCCGCCTAGAATGGCCCGACCCCCGCGGGTGTAGCTCAATGGCAGAGCATCAGCTTCCCAAGCTGGTGACGGGGGTTCGATTCCCCTCACCCGCTTCGTAATGATCGCGCTTGTCACAGGAGCATCGAGCGGAATCGGCGAGGCAACCGCTCGTCGTTTGGCGCGCGAACCCGATGCCCAACTGATCCTGGTCGCCCGCCGCGAAGAGCGCCTGAAGGCGCTTGCCGATGAGCTCGGTGGCGCGACGGTCATTGCGGTTGACCTGACCGACGACGAGGCCCCCGCACGGATCGCGGAAGTCGTCGAGGCCCGACACGGCCGCCTCGATCTACTGGTCAACAACGCGGGGGCCGCATGGCGCGGCCGCTTTGGGGAGGCAGGCTGGGCCAACGTCAAACGCCACATGGAGCTCAACTTCGACGCCCAGGTCCGTTTGACCGAGGCGCTCTTGCCGATCCTCCGCCGATCGGCCCCCGCCGCGATCGTCAACGTCTCCTCAACCGCGGGCCGGGTCAGTCGCGCCAACTCTGGCGCTTACTCGGCGGGCAAGTTTGCGTTGATCGGCTGGTCCGACGCGCTTCATCTCGAGGAGGCCGAACACGGCGTCCACGTGGGCCTGGTGCTGCCCGGCTTCGTCGCGACCGAGGGCTTCCCGCAAAAGGAGCTGCGCGCCAAGGCGCTGACCCGCCGCTTCGTATCGACGCCGGAGCGGGTGGCGGATGCAATCGTCGACGCCGGGCCTGGCGGCAAGGCGGAGCGCTACGTGCCACGTCCTTATTGGATCGCGGCAGCAGTGCGAATCTTGGCGCCGCGGATCGTTCGCCGGGGTGCAAGCGCCAAAGCGCTGACGCCGCCCACAGCCGACGACAGCTGAGCGCGCTATGAAGCCGTTGCGGCCGCGATCAGGTAGCGCCGAGGGAATCGTTGATGCGGGTAATGGCGCCGTCGATCCTGCCGCCGATCTCAGAACCCTTGCTGCTCAGGGTCGAAACTGCGTCAAGGGTTTCGCTGGTGCTGCCCTTCGCTGCGGTCTTGGCAACGTCGGCAAAAAGCTGGCGGAGGTCGTCAATGCCGTCGGTGAGCGCCGGGTGGTGCCCTTCGACCTCGGAAGGCACGTCCACAGCGGTTAGCTGCGCGACCGCGTCACCAAGCGCCTCCTCGCCGGCTTCAAGCTGATCCACGAGTTCCTGCTGGTTGCTTGGAGTTGCAGACGTTGCGGTGTTGAACGCGGTCAGGGCGCTGTTTTGGATCTCGTTGACCGTGTCGACGTAATTGTTCTTCGTTTCGGTGGAACTGCAGCCGGCGAGGACGACCGTGCTCGCTGCCACGGCGGCAAGGATCTTCAGCGTCACGGTCAAAATCAATCTCCCCTTGGGTGGCCGAAATTACGACGGATCGGGAATCTAGTTGTTGTGCCGGTCGAGCGCGGCATTGACGTGCGATCCGCTGCGCGGTAGCGTGCCGCCATGATTTGGAGGGGAGCGACAGGGCTGGTACTCGCCGCGCTGGTCGGCCTGATGTTGGCTACGACCGCGCAAGGAGCCATCTACAAAGTCACGCAGGAGCGCGATGGAGCCGGGGCGTGTGACGATCGCTGCACCCTGCGCGAGGCCATCATCGCCGCCAACGGCACGAGCGACGATGACACGGTGCGGATACCTCGCGGGCGCTACGAGCTAAGCCTTGAGGGGGATGAGCCGTGGTCCGCTACGCAGTGCCAAACGGCAGCGCTCGTCAACGACCTGGACATCTGCCGGGATGGAACGGGATCGTTGGACCTGATCGGCAAGGGCGCCCGCAAGACGATTATCGACGCAAACAAGATCGACCGCGTCCTACACATCGTCTCTGACGACGACGCACCCGGGGAGCCCGTCCTGGTCAGCCGCTTGACGTTGACCGGTGGCCGCACTGATGAAGGCGGTGGCGGCCTCATGCTCGACCGCTCGCGCCCGACCATCGTGATTCGCTCCGTGATCAGGGGCAACCGGACCTTTGGCCCGCAGAATCAGTCGGCTGATGGTGGCGGCATCAACACTGTTGGCGACCTCACGCTGATTCAAAGCACTGTGAGCAACAACGTTGCCGGATCGTCCGATTCCGGAGGAGGAATTTACGCCAGGCGGACCATCTACGTGTCTGAGAGCACGATCGCAAACAACGTCGCGAAATCGCCGACTCAGAGCTACACCGCGCAAGGCGGCGGAATCTACGTCGCTGCGTCGATTGCGGAGATCTCCAACAGCACCATCTCCGGAAACAAGACGATGGGTCCTGGCGGTTACTCTGGCGGCGGGGTCGCCACCGACGGAAACCTGTCGCTCCGAAATACCACCATCACGGACAATTCCGCAAAGGGTGGTGGCGGCATTTATGCCGTGTCGCGGCCCGGAGACAATGTCCAGACTGCCGTCAACTCGATCATCGCGGGGAATCGGGCCACTGAGAGCAACGGTGGCGGCAATTGCACGGGCGGCGGACTCCTTTCGCTTGGCCACAATCTTGAGAACCTCAAGACCTGTGGGTTCGATGGCGCTGGAGATCTGAAGCGCGCAAAGCCCAAACTCGGCCCGCTGGCAAACAATGGCGGCCCGACCTTTACTCACGCCCTCAAGCGAGGCAGCGACGCAATCAACGCTGGCGCCAATTCCACCTGCTTCGCCTACGACCAGCGTCTGGTGCCCAGGCCGCAGGGTCGCCGCTGCGACATCGGCGCATTCGAGCGACGCCGGTAGGCCCAGGCGTCAGCTGACGGGAGGGCGGATCCCCGCCCAAGGGCGCTCGGCCTCGAGTTCGGCTGCAAGTTGCAGCAGCGTTCCCTCGTCGTTTGGACGGCCGATCAGCTGCACCGCAAGCGGCAGTCCTTGTTTGGTCAGGCCGGCAGGCACCGACGCCGCCGGATTTCCCAGGTGGTTCCAGATCGCCGCAAACGGATAGGTCCGGCCCATCCCGATTCCTGTCCTAAGCGCCCCGTTTCCTGCCCAGCGCCCGACCTCGAATGGAAGCTCGCCCGCGACCGGCGTCATCAGGACGTCCGCGTGATCGAAGATCGAGAGGATCCGGCGCGCGTCGGGGCCCTCCTGGCGGCGGGCGTGACGGACCACCCTTCTACCCAGTGGCCGTCCGAGGCGCGCAAAGCCGCGCGTTCGCTCCTCGAGCTTTTCGGGATGTTCGATTCTGCCCACGTCCTGCGTGATGCCGTTCAGGTAACGGGTGCTGAGGTTGTTCATGGCCTGACCCCAATCGGGGTCACGCCGCTCGACCCGGTGGCCCAGGCCGCTCAGCAGCTGCGCGGTGTCTTCAACCGCTGCCTTGACATCGTCCGTGACGATCGCCGGCGCCAGTGCTCGCGGTGGCTTTACCGACCAGGCAACGCGCAGCCGGCGCGGCCGCGAGTTGGCCGCTTGCAGGTAGCTGTGTTCGGCCTCGGGCGGTCCGCCCACGACGCCGCCGGCGCAAACGTCGAGCCAAAGTCCGGTGTCGGCGACCGACCGAGTCACCGCGCCGAGGGCCGAGAGGCCGTGCCAGTGCTCACGAAACGGGGCCAAGCTGATCCGGTCGCGCTGGGGCTTGAGCCCAAAGAGTCCGCAGAAGGCCGCGGGCAAGCGGATTGAACCACCGCCATCGGAGGCGGATGCCGCGGCGCATAACCCGGCAGCCACCGCCGCGGCCGATCCCCCCGAGGAGCCCGCCGGGGTACGTGTCGTGTCCCAGGGGTTACGGGTGATTCCCCAGGCCTCGGTCTCGGTGAATCCGCAGATCGCAAGCTCGGGCAGGTTCGTCTTGCCAATCACGATCGCGCCGGCGTCGCGCAGACGCCGAACCATCTCCCCGTCAGCGCTTGCGGGCTGATCGAATGCGGCCGAGCCCCAGCAGGTGACCTCGCCCTCCAGATCTTCGGTGTCCTTCAGCGCGATCGGGGCGCCGGCCAGCGGCATCCGGTCACCCTCGCCCCTGTCAAGGCGTGCCTCGACCCGCTTGGCGTCTGATCGCGCGCGCTCGCCCAGGACGACCCGGAAGGAGTTCAGCTCACCATCGAGCCGCTCGATCCGCTCCAGATAGAGATCCACGAGCTCGGTCGGTGTGACCTCGCCGGAGCGAACTTTGAGGGACTGTTCCACCAGCCCGGCAAACGCGAGATCGCTCATCCGGTGCGGGAGCCTAACGGCGGCGGCGCGGCAATGCGCTGGGGCGCGGCTAGGTCGGTTGTGAAGTGGGCCGGATCAGGATCTCGTTGACATCCACATGCTCGGGCTGGGAGAGCGCATAGACGACGGCTCGGGCAATATCGGCGTCCTCGAGCGCGCCGGTTGGGCGGTTGTCGAAGAAGGGGGTGTCAGTCATTCCCGGCTCGATCAGCGTGACCCTGATCTTCTCGTTCGAGTGCATCTGTCGAAGCTCGGCGCGCAGCGACTCGCCGATTCCAGTGACCGCCCACTTCGTTGCCGAATACAGCGACCCCGGCAGGGCCCGCCGCCCGGCTACCGAGCCGGTGATCAAAAAGTGGCCGGTCCCGCGGTCGAGCAGATGCGGCAGGGTCGCCCGAATCGTGTGGGCCACACCCAAGACGTTGGTCAGGATCATCGAGCGCCAGTGCTCCGGCGACTCCTCCAAAAAGCCACGCTTGGCGCCGAAACCCGCGTTGGCATAGACGGCGTCAAAGCCACCGAACGCGTCGGTGGCGGCCTGGGCCAGGCCCTGGCAGTCCTCCCATTCCTGGACGTCACAGCGGACCGCGATCGCGCGATCGCTGCCACCAAGCTCGTCGGCCAGCGCCTGTAGCTCGTCCTCGCGGCGGGCACCGAGGACCAGCCGGTAGCCGGCTTCGGCCGCATGTCGCGCGGTTTCGGCGCCGATTCCCGACGACGCCCCGGTGATGATGAGTACAGGTGAATCAGCCATTGCTTTGGACGATAGCCGGGTGTAGGGTCGCCCCAATCGATAAGGAGGGTGGGTATGTACCTACGAGTTGTGAGATTTACGGACGTCGATCCCGATCGGGTCGCCGCGCTTCCGGACCGAGTTGCGTCGGGTCCGCCAGAGGGGGTCACTTCGATGGGCGTGACATTCCTTCACGACGCGGCGCAGCGGACCGTGGTCGTGATCCAGAAGTTCGCGACTGCTGAGGACATGGCCACAAGTGCGGCCGCGCTCGAGGCAATGGATCCGTCGGATACGCCCGGGACGCGCGCTTCGGTTGACGCCTGCGAAGTCATCGTGGAGAAGGACGTCTAGCCCGGGACTCGGGTTGGGGCGACGCAACGCCCTGCGATAATCCGGTCCGGATGGACCCGGACCGAAAACGCAAGATTCGCCTGGTGGTGGCTTTGAGCGCCGCCGTCCTATTGGCGACGGCGCTCGTCTATACCTCCTTCAGCGCGTCCGTCGAAGCCCGCTCGCCGGGCGAGCTTTTGGCCGAGACGCCGACGGGTTCGTTCGATGTGTTCGGCGTGGTCGTCGAGGACTCGGTCAAGCACCGGGGCTCGGCGATGACGTTTGCCATTGCCGATCGTGATGACCCGGCCAAGACCGTGCCAGTCAGCTACTCGGGCCAGATCCCGGATCCGTTTCGCGAAGGGCGCGAGGTGATCATCACCGGCGAGTTCATAGACGGCGTGCTCGTTGGCGAGAAGGACAGTCTGATCACGAAGTGCCCGTCGAAGTTCGAGGCCGAAGCGGCGGCTGATCCGGACCACGTGATCATCGACGAAGCGGCACCCTGATTTGATCGCGCTCGGGCAGGCCTGCCTGATCGGCGGCTTCGGGGCGTTCCTCTACGGGGCCGGTGCCGCGCTCTGGGGCGGGCATACCGGCGATCGTCGCTGGGTCATCTCCTCGCGGCGAGCGGTCTATGCGGCTGCCTTACTGCTGGTCATCTGCGTGGCCGTCCTGCTCTCTGCCTTCCTGCGCTCGGATTTCTCGCTGACGCTTGTCGCCGAGCATTCCTCGACCACGACGCCGACGCTCTACAAAGCGACTGCGATGTGGGGTAGTCAGGGCGGATCACTGCTCTTGTGGGCGTTCGTGCTCTCGCTCGCATCGGCCGGGGTGCTCTACGCAACCCGCTACCGCCATCGTGAAGTCGTGCCGTGGGCGACGGCCGTCCTGTGCGGCCTGGGCGTCTTTTTCTGCGGGCTGATGCTGCTTGCGGCCGGTGCGAATCCGTTTGAGCGCCTGAGCCCGGTCCCGGCCGAGGGGCAGGGATTGAATCCACTGCTTCGACACCCGGCGATGGCGATCCACCCGCCGATGCTCTACTCGGGCTACGTTCTCTTCTCGATCCCGTTCGCGTTCGCGATCGGCGCCCTCGTTGCCCGCCGCCTGGATACGAGCTGGATTCGCTCAACGCGCCGTTTCGGGCTGCTGGCCTGGCTGTTTTTGTCGGCCGGGATCCTGCTCGGCGCTCGCTGGTCCTATATGGAGCTGGGCTGGGGCGGCTACTGGGGCTGGGACCCGGTCGAGAATGCCTCGCTGATGCCGTGGCTGGCGGGAACGGCATTCCTGCACTCGATCATGGTTCAGGAGCGACGCGGGATGCTCAAGGTCTGGAACGTCAGCCTGATCTGCGCCACCTTTGCGCTTTGCCTACTGGGCACCTTCCTGGTGCGCTCGGGGATCCTGCAGTCGATCCACGCGTTCGGCGCATCAACGGTCGGCACGCCGCTCCTGATCCTGATCGGCACGGTTCTGATCGGCTCGACGGCGCTGATCGTCTCGCGCCAAAAGGAACTGCGGTCGGAGCGTCGCGTCCAGTCCCTGGCCTCGCGCGAATCGGTGTTCCTGGTCAACAACCTGTTGCTGGTGGGTTTGTGCCTGATCATCTTCTGGGGCACGTTCTTCCCGCTGATCAGCGAGGCCCTGACGGGCGAGCGCTCGACGCTTGCCGCTCCCTGGTTTGAGCGCTATGTAACCCCACTCGCGATCGGCCTCGTCCTGTTCACCGGCATCGGTCCGCTGCTGGCGTGGCGGCAAATCAGCGCCGGCAAGGCCGCCCGCCTGTTCGGCCCGCCGATCGCCTTCGCGCTCGTCGCGACGCTCACCCTCTCGCTGACCACCCCGGCCGCCGACGAGCCGCTCGCGCTCCTGATGTTCGCCTTTGCCTTCTTTGCCCTTGCGGGCCTGACCGGGGAGTTCGTTCGCGGCGCCTCTGCCCAGCGCCGGCTGGGCGGGGGGTCGTGGCCGACGGCGCTGACCCGCGTTGTCGCGCGCAACAGGCGCCGCTACGGCGGCTACATTGTCCACGTCGGCGTGATCATCGCCTTCAGTGCCGTCGCCGCACAATCGAGCTTCCAGGACAGCCAGGACGCTCGATTGCTGCCGGGCGAGAGTGCTGAGGTCGGCGATTACACATTGACCTATGAGCGACCCGTGACCTCGCTCGATCGCGACGAGGAGCGGCTGAGCTTTGGCGCCGTGGTGCGGATTGAGGGCGGCGCGGAGACTCGGATTTTGACCCCCAGCCGGAACTACTACTCGCGCTCCGCCACCAGCACCGTTCGCGGCTTCTTCGAGGGCGAGGCAACCAGCGAGGTCGGTCGCACCGGCGGGGCCGGGGAGGAGGTCTGGACGGCGATGCGCCCGGATTTGACATCGGTTGACGGCTTCATCGACGGGGCGGATCGGCGAATCGACCGCGCCGTGGTGCCCGACGAGCTACCCGACCCGACGACCGCCGCCGGGCTTGCCCAGATGCGAGCGATCGCGGCAACGCGCTCCCAGCTCCAGGGCCTAGCCGTGGGAAACCTTGAGCAGCGTTATCTGCGCGGCGAGATCCCGGTCGATTTCCGGATCAACGTCAATCCGCTTGTGATCTGGATCTGGGTCGGCGGTGGGGTGGGCTTACTCGGCGGCCTGCTGGCGATCTGGCCGGCGCCGTCGGCACAGCGCCGGCGCGTATCCGATGTCTATGCGGCACGCCTGGCCAAGGACCTCGGGCGCGCGTAGGCCCGCGCTGACGCAATGGAAATCGCCCTCACAATTCTGCTCCTTGCCGCGCTGGCGGCGTTTGTGAGCGTGCCCATCTGGCGCGGCGACGATCCCAAGGCCGAGGCGGGCGAGGATCCCGTGCGAGCCGAGCTTGAGGCGCGAAAACAGGCCAAGTACCGCCAGATCCGCGACCTTGAGATGGATCGCGAGCAGGGCAAGGTGACCAAGGCCGACTGGGCGCGTGCTGACGCCGAGTTACGCCGCGAGGCCGTGGCGATCCTGCGCGAGATTGACGCGCAGGATGCGCCACCGCCTGCCGCCGGCGACTAGATCGACCCGTAGAGCGACCGGGTTCGAGAGACGACTTGACGCCTACGCAGACGCAGTAGGTCGCAAGCCTGTTCCGGGACCCACCGTCCCCTAAACTCCGCGGCGATGCAGAACGTCCTCGACGTCCTCCAAGTCTTTATCAGCTTCTCGCTGATCTTCCTGATCCTGCTCCACTCGGGCAAGGATTCAGGCCTCTCCGGCGCATTTGGCGTCGGCGGCGGCGGCGGTTCCTTCGGCGGCGGCTCGCTTGTGGAGCGGAACCTGACCCGGTGGACGATCTTCTTTGCGATCGTGTTCGTCTTGAACACGATCGTTTTGCTCAAGCTCTAGGCGCGACGGTGCGACGGTGGCTGCCGGTGCTCGCTGTGGCGTCGGCGCTGCTGGCCGGATGCGGCGGTACTGACGAGGAGGGTACGCCGGCGATCAGCGCTGGACTTCCGCCAGGACAGGGTGGAGCCCTGGTCTGGATACTGGCCGAAGATGTGCAGAGCATCGACCCGCTTACGGCGGACACGCGGGCCGAGCAGCTGGTTTCAAGGCAGGTTCATGAGCCGCTGACGGCGAAGGTTCGCGGCCCGTTTGGTGGCACGCCAAGCGTGGCCGGGCTTGTCCGGCGCGCGCGGCCATCGTCCGACTCGACGGTTTGGACGTTGACGCTGCGTCGCGGCGTGCGCTTTCAGAACGGCGCCCCGTTCAACTCGGCGGCGGTCCTCGCAAATGCCGAGCGCTGGCGAAGTAACCCGGTGGGGCTTTCGCTATTGCCGGGCCTGGTCGCGGTGGATGCGCCGCGGGTGGACCAGATCCGTTTCATCCTGAACGCCCCCGATTCCAGGCTGGATGAGCGCTTGGCAGCGCCACAGTTAGGCATAGTCGCGCCGTCGGCCCTCCAGGAGCGATCCAGCGTGACCACCGTCCCGCGCGGTTCGAGCGCATCGGGCACGGGCCCGTTCGAGATCCGCGAACGTGATCGCAACCGACTGCTTTTGGCGCGCAACACATCCTGGTGGGGCGCAGCGGTTGGCGCCGACCTCGGTCCGGCGCTGGACCAGGTTCAGTTTCGCGTTGAGCCTGCGGCCAGTGTGCGGCTTGCGCTTCTTGATTCCGGTGACGCCCAGCTCGCTGACGCTCTCACCCGCGCCCAGGCTCGGATCGCGGACGCCGACCCGCTGCTGACGAGTTTGCAGGCCGGTGACGGGACGGCGCTTGGCATTGAACGCTCGGTACGGGGCATTGAATCCGCTCGCAGCATCCCGTCACTGTCGTCCGTCTGGCTGACGACCATCCGGGTTGCGGACTAGCGGTCCGCAGAGGCCGCGCGCGTTCCGGTGAAATAGCCCAAGTCACCCGAGCGCACGAATTCGATTTCGGCGAATCCCGCCTCACCCAGCCAGGTCACTACCTCGTCCTGGGTTGCGCTTGGGCCAACCAGGCCGGATGCGCGTCCGATCGCCTGGAAGTAACGCCGCCGCAGCGGCACGTCGGCAAGGAAGAGGCTGCCGGAGATCTGGCCGCCGGGCCGGGTCACCCGCGCAAGCTCCAGGGTCGCGCCGTGGGGGTCGGGGACGCAGTGAAGGCCAGTGAAGCTGACGACCAGGTCGAACTCACCGTCGGCGAACGGCAGGGCGCCGATGTCTGCCTCGCGGGTTTCAACTTGATCGGACACGCCAAGTCGAGCGGCTTCCTTCCGCGTTCGCTCGAGCATCGGCGGCGCGATATCGGCGGCGACGTAGCGCAGGCCCTGGCCCGGTGCAACACCGCGCAGGGCGATTCCTCCTCCGCACGGCATGTCCAATACAGCGGAGCCGGCCGGCAGTTCCCCGATCGCCTCCGCTGCGTCATACAGAAGCCGCAGGTTCGTACCCATGATCACCCGCGCGCCCGGGATCGAAAGGGCGGGGTGGTTCAAAAGGAAGGCGTATGTGGGTGCCCACGGATGATTGCGACGCCAGATGTCAGATGGGTTGAGTTTCGGCACTCTGGTCTTGTGTCTGAGTTGAAGTTCGTGGCTGGTAGTTGTTGCCGGGGACCTGGCGGTCGAATGAACGTCACGCCAGATCCCCGGAACAGTGCGGCTGAGAGGAGTCGAACCTCCACGGCTATCGCTAGCCACAAGGCCCTCAACCTTGCGCGTCTACCAGTTCCGCCACAGCCGCTCGGCTGCAGGATTGTAGTGCGCGTGGTCGCGCGCGCCCGCGCCGACAACGCGCACTTGCATCCGTCCGCACATGGGTCTACTCTTACGAACATGTGTTCCCGTCTGAACCCCACCGCGCCGAGGAGCTGATCGCCAAATGGACCTTGACCTGACCAAGCGCCAGAAGGAAATCTTCGAGTTCATTCGCAAGTACGCCGAGAAGACGGGCTACCCGCCGACGGTGCGCGAGATCGGGAAGGCGGTTGGCCTGCATTCGTCGTCCACCGTGCACGCCCATCTGGCCAATCTCGAAAAGATCGGCATGTTGCGCCGCGACCCGACGAAACCGCGCGCGATCGAGCTCCTGGTTGACAAGGCGCGTCAGGTCCTCCGAGGTCCTGGTCTTCCAGTCGTCGGCCAGGTCGCAGCCGGTGAGCCAATCCTCGCCGAGGAGAACATTGAGGAGTACATGGAGCTACCCGGGGTGATCGGCGGCGAGGATGGCGACTACATCCTTCGCGTCCGGGGCGACTCGATGAAGGATGCCGGCATTCTTGAAGGTGATTTTGTGGTCGTCAAGCAGGCCGACGACGCCAACAACGGCGAGATCGTGGTCGCGTTGCTTGAACATGAGGCGACGGTCAAACGCTTCTTTCGTGAGAAAGACACGATCAGACTGGAGCCGGAGAACCCGGCTTACAAGCCGATCCGTTCCAAGAACGCGCAGCTGCTTGGCAAGGTGGTCGGCGTGTTCAGGAGCCTTTGATGAGGTCGCCGCTCACACGCGACCGTGGCGGACGCGGATTGCGGAACCGGTCCCGGCGCGGTGAGCCGTACCGGCATCCGCCGCGGGAGTCCGATTCCGACGGAACCACGCTTGAGGAACGGATCTCGGTGATCTGGGCGAACCTGGTCGAGGCCGGAACGGCTGAGTGCCCGGTATGTGCGCGTCAGATCGCGCCTGGCCAGTCCTGTGGTGGCTGCGGGTCGCTCCTGACCTGAGTCGTGCAGCCCGGGCCGCCGATTTGCGACTTTGCGGACGCCCGCCTACCATTGACCGCGTAGGCCATGCAGTCGCGGGAGGTGACTCTCGAGGAAAGTCCGGACACCGAAGGGCACGACGGTCGGTAACGCCGACCCGGGGAAACCCGCGGGATAGTGGAACAGAGACAGACCGCCGATGGCGCACGAACTCCTAGGAGGTGCGCACAGGCAAGGGTGAAACGGTGCGGTAAGAGCGCACCAGCGTCACGGTGACGTGGCGGCTGGCCAAACCCCGTCAGGTGCAAGCCCAAGCAGGATCGACGACCCGGCCCGGCGAGATCCAGGTAGGGCGCATAGATAGATGGCTGCGCAAGACAGAATCCGGCTTACCGGCCTACCAGAAAAAGCCCCGCTTCGGCGGGGCTTTTCTGTTGCCTAACGTGGCGCTGGCACGACGGGTAGTCCACCGCGGGGGCTGAGCGTCGGCAACTTGTCAACCTCCAGCTCAAAGCCGGGCGCCAGATCGAGGCGATATCGCTGGAGGATCGTCACGACGACCGCCTTCACCACAAGTTGCCCGAAGCGCTTGCCGATGCAGATCCGGCTGCCGGCGCCGAACGGGATGTAGGCGCCCTTCGGTAGCGCGCTTCGCGCCTCGGCCGTGAATCGCTCCGGGATGAACGCCTCGGGATCGGGGAAGACGTCCGGCAATCGGTGCGAGGCCCAGGAGCAGTGGATGATCTGGGTCCCGGCGGGCACCGCGTGGCCCTCGAACTCGAAGTCCTCAACCGCCATCCGCGGGCCGAACCAGACCGGGGGGTAGAGGCGCAGCGTTTCGTCCATCGCAAGGTCAAGTTCAGGCAGCTCCTTTGCTAGCTCGGCCATCGTCGGCGCGCGGCCTGCCAACACCTGATCGATTTCGGCGACGACGCGGGCCATCACATCGGGGTTGCGGATCAGCTCGTAGACGAGAAACGAGACCGTGGACGACGATGTGTCGTGGCCGCCGAAGAGCAGGTGCATCAATTGGTCGCGCAGTTCCGTGTCGGTCAGCCCCTCGCCATCCTCATCGCGCGCCGAGAGCAGCATGGAGAGGACGTCGTCGCCCTCGGCATCCGCATGGCGGCGGTTCGCGATCTCGGCATAGACGATCTCATCCAGCCGACCGCGTGCTGCCTTCATCTTTGACCACGGCGAGCCCGGCCCCCGCAACATCATCATCCAGGTCTCGGTGTCATAGAAGGCAAGCCCGCGCTCGAACCAGGTTGCGGCTTCGTGGCCGACCGATCCGGAGCGGGGATCGAGTCCGAGCAGGGCCCGCATCGCGATGCTCATCGAGAGGTCGCGGATCCAGTGATAGACATCGACCGTGGTGCCTTGGCTCCAGGGTTCAACGGCACGCTCAGCCTCATCCGCCATCACAGCGACGGCTGAGTCCATTCGCTTGGCGTGAAACGCGGGCATCATGATCTTGCGCGCGCGGTCGTGGTACTCGTCGTCGGTCGTGATCAGCCCGTCGCCGATCAGGGGGGTCAACTGTTCGCCAAACATTCCCCGCCGCCAGCTGAACTTGTGCGCTCCCGAGACCGTTACGTAGTGGTTTGCCTCCGGTCCCAGCATCACGACGGTGGGGCGGTGGAATAGCCGAACGGTGTAGATGTTCCCGAAGCGCTCCCGGTACTCGAGCAGCATCTTCAGGGTGTCGCGCTGGAAGCGATGCGTCCGCGCGAGACTGAATGAGTGCTCCCCTGGCGGCAACGTGGGCTTTCTGCGCAGCTCGTCCCTGGTTTCGATCAGGAGCCGCGTCACGCTCGGCGGACGCTCGGCCGGTGGCGCCTTCACGTCAGTCCCGATTTCCAGACAAGATCAGCGGCAGGATCGTGGTTCTGACCGTCTCGGCAAGTTGGTCGGGGCTTTCAAGTGGCAACACGCTCTGTGGGGTCAATACGAGCGATAGCGCGATGCGTGCGAGTAGCTCGCCGAGCTCATCGGGGTCGGCGGCGATTGCGGCCCCTGCGACGCGATCGCGGCGGAGCTGGGTCGCGATGTACGTGCGGGCCATGGCAAGCGGGGCATCGCCGTTGATGGTCAGCAGCGGCAACACGGCGTCGGCATCGGTGACCAGCAGGCGACGGAGCAAGGGATGGCCCCGGAGGTGCTCGACGAATGCCAAGAACCCGGTTGTCACCCGCTCCTCCACCGAGTCGGCGCGGGCGATTCGGTGGTCAACGATCGCGACGGCGCGCCGGACTTCGCGGGCGACGACGGCGCGCAGCAGCTGGTCGCGGTTGGCGAAGCGGCGGAACACGGTCGCCCGGCCAACTCCGGCCCGACGCGCGATCTCGTCCATCGACGTGCGGCGCAGGCCGTGCTCGAGCAATTCGTCGTATGCGGCCTCAAGGATCCGCTCGGCGTAGGGGTCAAGCGCCTCGGGCTCCGCGCTGAGCAAAGTCGTCAGGGAGTCCTGAGAGACATTCATACATAAACCGTATCGCAATCTCCTTACAGGCGTCGCGCCCTCCTGAAGAGCAGGCTGCGCGCGGCGAACTTCCTAAGCGTTCCTTCACACAACGCACACTCCGTCCGGTTGTTTGCTAAGGTGATGCCAACTTCTGCTGAACCCCCGCCACATATCGCGGGGGGCGGGGGACCCAAAGGACCACGGTCCAAGGGGCGAATCGCCGGCATCTGCCGCGTAGCGCCGATCTCAGGTGCGAGCCCGACAGCTAACCCCGCAAGCAACTAGAGATCATGGAAGAAGCAATCACGCCTGATAGGGCGACATCCGAATACCGACGGGAAGCCGCTGCCAAGGCGGCCCCACGACCCGATCGCTTCGCCTTCTGGGCGGTGGCGATGGCCGTCGTTGCAATGTTCGCGGGCCTGATCACCTCTGACGCCGGCGCTGCCGGCGGCGGAGTGGGCACTGGATCGAGCTCCGCCAAGGACGGGTCTGACCGCTACACACGGATCTGGGAGAGCACCAACAAGCGCAACAAGCGCTGGGCTCGCAGCACAAGCAGATGTGAGTCCGGTGGCGATCCGAAGGCGATTAGTCCCGGCGGCACATACCGCGGAGCTTTCCAGTTCATGAAGTCCACTTGGCGCAGCTCGCCCAAGTCTCCCGGTGGCGATCCAATCCGCTACAGGTGGCGCACCCAGGCCGTTGTGGCCGTGCTGCTCAAGAAGCGTGACGGTCGTCAGCACTGGCCAAGCTGCGGCTAGAGCCGCACCCACTTCAAACTCATCCCTCCCGAGCGGCCCGCAGTTCTCGGTCGCTGATTTCGCCATGCGCGGGTGACTACGTGGGCACACGTGCCACGTAAATGCCTGCGGGCTATGGTTCGCTGTCCCGATGAGCCCTGAGCAGGACAAACGCGCGCGGACAGCCGAGGATGTAAAGCGCATCGCGGCCGATGAGGACGTGCGCTTCATCCGTTTGTGGTTCACCGACGTCCTCGGCCAGCTCAAGAGCTTTTCGATCAACGCATCGGAATTGGACGATGCCTTTGAGGGCGGAATGGGATTCGACGGATCGTCGATCACCGGCTTCAACCCCATCGAGGAATCGGACATGATCGCAATGCCCGACCCGGCCACCTTCGACATCCTGCCGTGGCGCCCGGCCGAGAAGGCGACGGCCCGGATGTTCTGTGACATTCAGGTCCCTGGCGGGGAGCCGTACGAAGGGGACCCCCGGTGGATCATGCGCCGTGCGCTGGCCCGAGCCCACGAGATGGGCTTTGATGCCTACAACATCGGCCCAGAGCTTGAGTTCTTTTACTTCAAGGACGCGAAGCCGAAGAACGGAGTTCCCAAGGTCCTCGACGAAGGCGGCTACTTCGACCTGACGACGCTCGACGCGGGCTCAGACGTTCGCCGCGAAACCATTTTGGCGCTCGAGCAGCTGGGTATCCACGTCGAGTACGCGCACCACGAGGTCGGGCCGTCCCAGCATGAGGTGGACATGCGCTACAAGGACGCGCTCCAGATGGCGGACGACTGCATGACCTACCGGATCGTCGTCAAGGAGTACGCGATGCTCCACGGAATGCACGCGACGTTCATGCCGAAGCCACTCTTCGGCGAGAACGGCTCCGGAATGCATGTGCATCAGTCGCTCGCCAAGGACGGCGCCAACGCGTTCTTTGACCCGGACGACCAGTTCTTCTTGTCGGACACCGCCAAGGCTTTTATCGCCGGGCAATTGCGCCACGCGCGCGAGATCTCGCCGCTGTTTGCGCAGTGGGTGAACTCCTACAAGCGACTCGTTCCGGGCTATGAGGCGCCCGTTTATTTGGCCTGGTCGCGGCGTAACCGCTCGGCGCTGATTCGCGTTCCGCTGTACCACCCCGGCAAGGAGGGGGCGACCCGCGCAGAGCTGCGCTGCCCCGACCCCGCCTGCAACCCCTATCTGTGTTTCGCCGGAATGCTCCAGGCGGGTCTCGAAGGGATCGAGAAGGGCTACGAGTTGCCGGAGCCGATGGAGCAGAACCTCTACCACCTCTCGCCCGAGGATCGGGCTCAGCGCGGCATCGAGCAGCTGCCGGAAAACCTGGGCGAGGCAATCGAGCTGGCGGCCGACTCCGAGTTGGTCCTGCGCACCCTGGGCGAGCACACCTTCAAGCGCTTCGTCGAGATCAAGCGCGAGGAGTGGGAGGAGTACCGGGTCCAGGTCACCCCGTGGGAGGTCAAGCGCTTCCTGCCGGTTTTGTAGACGCTAGGTGATGCGGCGCAGGCTTTCGCCGCGCCGGACCGCCGTCTTGCCGGACTTGGCGCTTTGCACCACGTAGCGCGGGTCGTCTGCGGACGCGGCCACCGTTCGGCCGTCCACTTCCGCTCGCCTGACGAGCCGCTGCCGCACCGTGCCGGTGACGGTGTGTCCCCGGAAGTTCCACTCCACCCGGTCGCCGCGTCTGAACCGATCCGTCATTGCACCCTCCTCGTCGTGGTTGCTGAGACTCACCCCGGCCCGCTCGGGCGCGCCCCCTAGTGCCATCATCCGCCGCGATGGCCCAGCTTCATGTTCTGCGCGTTTTCACCACCGAAACCGGATCGCATGGCAACCCGCTTGGCGTGTTCGTTGACGGCGGTGAGGTTGCGCATGACAAGCGCCAAACCGTTGCCCGGGACTTGGGATTTTCAGAGACCGTGTTCGTCGATGACGCGGGGCGGGGGGAGGTCGCGATCTTCACACCGGCGGTGGAATTGCCGTTTGCGGGCCACCCGATGGTGGGGGTTGCCTGGCTCCTGGCCGAGCGCAGCACTCCGCCAGCGACCCTGCGCCCGCCCGCGGGTGAGCTTCGCGTCAGGGTGGACGGGGACCTCACCTGGATTGGGGCGCGACCACAGTGGTCACCACCGTTTGAGTACTGCGAATACGATTCGCCCGCCGCGGTGGACGATTTGACGCCGGCGGGCACCCTGCGCTATGCGTGGGCCTGGATCGACGAGAGTGCGGGGACGGTCAGGGCGCGATCGTTTGTTCCCGAGGTAGGGATAACCGAGGACGAAGCAACCGGCTCCGCCGCGCTGGCGCTGGCCTCACAGCTCGACCGCGAGATCGCAGTTACCCAAGGCGAGGGATCGATTCTTCGCGCTAGGCCGTTGCCCGCTGGCTGGGCTGAGGTCGGTGGCCGTGTGAAGCCGGACGAGGTTCGCGGCTACAGCGTCGAGAGCAAGTAGGCGGTCGCGAACCCAAAGACGGTGACGAGGCCCGTCTCGCGTCCTCCATCCCTGTGGGCGGATGGCAGCATCTCGATTGCCAGCATCGCCAGGACTCCGCCCGCCGCGAATGCCTGCAAGATCGCAATGGCGGTGCCACCCGCGCCATCCAAGACCAGATAGCCAAGGCCGGCCGCCAGGGCGCTGACGAGCGCGACCGAAAGCCAAAGGAAAACGATCCGCCGTTTCGCAACTCCGGACTTGCTCATCTGCACTGCCCCGGCAATCCCCTCGGGCAGGTTCGACAAGAAGATCGCCGCCAGAACCGGAATCCCCACACTGCCCCCGGCCAGCAGCGTGGTGCCGAGCACCGCGGTCTCAGGAACGCCATCGAGCAAGGCACCCAGCAGGAGCGCCTGTCCGGACTCGTCGCCCTCCGGCACCTCGCGCTCGTGCATCGGATGGTCGCCCTCGCGGTTCCCCAGGGCGCGGTCGCCTAGGTAGAACGCGATGGAGCCCAGGGCCAGGCCGATCGCCAGCGCGTCAGCGCCACCGAGGGCAAACGCCGCTTCCGTCAACTCGAAGGAAACGGCGCTGATCAGCGCGCCCGCGCCGAATCCAAGGACAAGCCCGGTCGCCCGTTGGGATGGGCAGCGAAACAGGCCGATCACGGCGCCCACCACGAGGGATGAGCCGGCTAGTAGCCCCCAGGCAATTGCTTCAATCATCGCGGTTGCCTGGACTCCTTGTGGGCGGATCCGCTACGGGGCCCGAAGCGCTGCCTCAGCGGTCGCGAAGCTGCTTGATCTTTGCGGTGGCGGCGGTCCGGGCGTTCACTGCGGCCAGCATCGCGCGCTCTCCTGCTGATCCCGCGGCGGGCATCGCGCCCATCTGCCGCGCGAGCTCGGTCGCGTTCGTGTAGGCAAAGTTCTCCTGAATCATTCCGTCGCTGATCGTCAGTAGATCGAGTCCCTCGATTGCGATCGACGCACCTGTCGCGGTCAGGCCTTCAAACTTGCCGGGGCCGGTGAACGTGCCGGTCGCGGTCCATCGCACCGCTGCCTTGTCGCCGTAGGCAACCATGTCCTCAACCTCCATCGCGAAATCCGGGATCGCACGAAACAGGTTTCCGAACCAATTGCGCAACCCCTCAGGCACGCGCAGGTCGGTCATTCCATAGAAATGGTCGGTACCGCCGGGCGCCCAGACGGCGACCATTGCGGCCAGGTCGCGTTTGGCGATCGCATCGAAATAGGCGGTTGCCACTTGCTTGGCGCTCTTGGGTTTCGCGGGGCTCATGGGTTGAATCTAGCGAGAACCCGCGCCCGCGAAGGCCGATCGGGGTTAGGGTGCCGAAGGTATGGAGAAGCTTTCAGGCAAGGTCTTTGACCGCGAGATCGAGCGTCTGCAGCGCGAGCTGGTTTTGCTGCAGGAGTGGGTCAAGGTCAAGGGCATGAAGGTGGTGGTCGTGTTTGAGGGTCGCGACGCCGCGGGCAAGGGCGGAGTCATCAAGCGGATCGCCGAGCGCACCAATCCGCGAATCGTGCGGGTGGTTGCGCTGGGCACACCGACGGAACGCGAGAAGACCCAGTGGTATTTCCAGCGCTACGTGAACGAGTTGCCCGCGGCCGGCGAGGTAGTCCTGTTCGACCGCTCCTGGTACAACCGCGCGGGCGTTGAGCGGGTGATGGGGTTTTGCACCGACGAGGAGTATCAGGAGTTCATGCGCTCCTGCCCGGACTTCGAGCGGATGCTGGTGCGGTCAGGCACGATCCTCATCAAGTACTGGTTCTCCGTCTCCGACGACGAGCAGGAGCGCCGTTTTAAGTCCCGCGTCAAGGATCCGATGAAGCGCTGGAAGCTCAGCCCAATGGACCTGAAGGCGCGGGAGAAATGGGTCGAGTTCTCACGCGCCAAGGACGACATGTTCGCTGCCACGGACATCAAACAGGCACCCTGGTTCGTCGTCAACGCCGACGACAAAAAACGGGCTCGACTGAACTGCATCTCGCACCTGTTGTCGATGATCCCCTACGAGGATCTGACGCCACCGCCGATCAAGCTGCCGCCACGCGGACCGGACCAGGGCTACGTTCGCCCGCCGATGTCGGACCAGACGTTCGTGCCCGAAGTCTTTTAGGCCGAAGCCGCTATCCCTCGGCGAGCAGGGCTGCCAGTTCAGAGCGCGTTGTTACCGGCGCCTTGCATGCGAACTGTTCGCACACGTATGCCGCTGGCTTGCCGTCGATCGCCGTGCGGCCATCGAGGAGCGGCGGCTGTCTGGAGCCCTCCGTTCCGCCGGCCACAACCAGATTTGGACGCAGGCCGGTTCGCGCCTCGGCCGCCAGCTCGTCAAGGCCGAAGCCGTCGGCGGGGGCCACCAGGGCGAGCTCGCGAGTGGGCGAGAGGCAAAACGAGATCGCGCGCAACAGGTGGCCGACAGCGTGGGGGTGCCCCTCAGCGATTGGCGCATACAGCCGCAGGACGGATTCGGCGGCCGCGCTCCACGCGGCCTCACCGGTGATGGCGCTGAGCCGGAGCAGTGCGTAGGCAGCCATCGAATTGCCGGACGGAATCGGGTGGTCGTCGATGTCCTTTCGTCTTGCGATGAGCGCCTCGGCGCCGTCCGCGGTTGTGAAGAAGCCGCCGTTTTCGGGATCAGAGAATCGACCGACAAGCTGGCCAGCCAGATCGTGGGCGGCCACGTACCAGCGCTCTTCAAAGGTCGCCTCGTAGAGGACCAACAGGGCATCGAGGGTGTAGGAGTAGTCCTCGAGGAAGGCGTCGATTGGAGCCTGGTCGTCCTTCCAGGCCCGCTTCAGACGGCCGCCGCCATCGCGCATGCGATCGAGGATGAACTGGGCGCCTGTTTTGGCCGCCGCCACATACTCGGGACGATCGAGCGCCGCCCCCGCTTCCGCCAGGGCCGCGATCGCAAGCGCGTTCCACGAGCAGATTCGTTTGTCGTCGAGGCCGGGCCAGACTCGCTTGGAGCGCAGCTCGTAAAGCGCGATTCGCGCCGCTTCCAGCCCGGGCGGAGCCACGGCATCCGGGCCGCCCGGTCGATGCAGGATGTTGCGCCCCTCGAAGTTTCCCGCGGGGCTCACTCCCCAATAGCGCAGGAGCGCATCCGTCTCAGCGGCCAGGCCGGCTGATTGGAGTGCCGAGCGCAACTCATCTTCATCCCAAACGTAAAATCGGCCCTCCACGCCTTCCGAGTCGGCATCCAAGGCCGAGTAGAACCCGCCTTCGGGGCCCCGCATCTCGGCCAGGATCCAATCGAGGGTGCTCACGCAGACGTCGCGCCAGCGTTCCTGCCCCGATGCCTGCCAGCCGTGCAGGTAGGCGCGCGCCAGGAGCGCGTTGTCGTAGAGCATCTTCTCGAAATGGGGAACCAACCACACCTGATCGACCGAGTAGCGGGCGAAGCCACCGCCGATCTGATCGTGGATGCCACCACACATCATCGCGTCGAGGGTCGTTCTCACGACTTCGCGCTCGCCTTGGGCCAAAAGAAATTCGAGCGCACAGGTGGGCGGGAACTTGGGAGCGCCGCCCCCGATTCCGCCGTTTGTGGTGTCGGCGAGCGAGACAAGGCGTTCAACGGCCGCGTCGAGCAGAGCGGGAGAGGGGAGATCGAGGGCCGGCTCGATTCGGGCGGTTGCCCCGAGCTGCTCGCGGATTCCCTGCGTCGCGGCGGCGAGCCGGTCGCGACCGGTTGTCCAGGATTCGACGATGGCCTCCATGAGCATCATGAAGCTGGGCAGGCCGTGTCGCGGGTCCGGCGGGAAGTAGGTGCCGCCGTAGAAGGGCACCGCCGCGGTGTCCAAGAATGCCGTCAGTGGCCAGCCTCCCTGACCGGTCATTGATTGCACCGCCTCCATGTAGAGGCCGTCCACGTCCGGGCGCTCCTCACGATCGACCTTGATGCAGACGAAGTGCTCGTTCATGTAATTGGCGGTCGCGGCGTCCTCGAACGATTCGCGTTCCATCACATGGCACCAGTGGCAGGCGGAGTACCCGATCGAAAGCAGGATCGGGCGGTCGGTCTCGCGCGCGCGCTCCAGGGCCTCCGCTCCCCACGGGTACCAATCAACGGGATTCTCTGCGTGTTGGAGCAGGTACGGGCTGGTCTGCTGGGCGAGGCGGTTGGGCATCAGCTACGAGGCTAGTCGGGGTGTCCGCCTGGCTAATGGTTGAGGTCGAGCTGACGCCAGGCTTTCGCGAGCGCCTGCAGGTCGCCTCTGGTCAGCCCGCTCAGAAAGTGCTCCCTGACCCCAGCCAGATGTAGCGGGCGTGCTTTTCGCAAAAGCCTGCCGCCCATCGGGGTGATCGCTGCGAAGTAACCGCGGGCGTCGTCGTCGCAGCGCTCGCGCGTGACCAGTCCCTGGCGTTGCAGCCGATCCACCAGGCGCGTCAGCCCGCTGCGGCTGAGCAGCAACGCCTCTGCCAACTCGCCCATTCTCAGGCGGCCGCCGTCGGCGTCGGTCAGATACATCAAGACTTCGTAGGACGAGAGCGGGAGGCCAGTGTCGCGGTCGAGTTCCTGGTCGAGCCGGGCGACAAGGTCGCGGTGGGCCCGCAGGAGGCCCTGCCAGGCCTCAAGCTCAAGCGGATCCAGCTGCCCATTTGCGGTTTTCTGTTTTGCCATGGTTCGAGGGTAGCGCAACTTGGTTGCACAGACAATTACTTGCTGCTATTGTTGTGCGCGCAACTAATCTTTCGACCAAAAGGGGCACGAGACGATGAAGCTCGACGGAATCCACCACATCACCGCAATCACGGCAGACGCCCAGCGCAACGTTGACTTCTATGCGGGCACGCTGGGCCTGCGGATGGTCAAGAAGACCGTCAATCAGGATCAACCGACCGTTTACCACCTCTTCTACGCCGACGAGGCGGGGACTCCGGGCGCGGATATGACCTTCTTTGAGTTCCCGGATGCCGAGCCGGGTCGGGCCGGCGCCGGGATGGTCCATCGCATCGGCTGGCGGGTGACGTCGGCGGCCGCGCTTGATTTCTGGGAGTCCCGCCTTGCAGGCGCCGTCGCCGATCTTGACCGCGACGAGACCAGTCTGCGCTTTGCCGACTTCGAGGGACTCGGTCATGAGTTCGTTATCACTGATGTCGGAGATCCACCGTTGATCGCCGATCATCCGGAGGTGCCGTCCGAGTTCGCGCTTCAGGGGTTCGACCATGCGCGGGCCTACTCGCTGGACCCCGACCGCAGCCGGCCGCTGCTTGAGGACCAGCTTGGCTTCGTGCCCAACGGCGACGGCTGGGAGGTCCGCGGCAACCGCCGGGGTGGCCGCTGGGCCTACGATCCCGCGCCGGACGAGAGTGGAATCCAGGGCGCCGGGACCGTCCATCACATCGCCTGGGCGTCGGAGACCGCCGAGCACTCGCAATGGCGCGATCGAGCTCTGGCGGGCGGTGCCCAGTCAACCCCGGTCATCGACCGGTTCTGGTTCGAGTCGATCTACTTCCGCGAGCCGAGCGGCGTCCTGTTCGAGATCGCCACGCTCGATCCGGGCTTCTCCGTGGACGAGGATCCGGCCCACCTCGGCGAGTCGCTGATCCTGCCGCCGTTCCTTGAGGACCGCCGGGACGAGATCGAAAAGACCCTGACACCGATCCGCAACCCCCGCCAGTAACCCCAGCGCCCAGCTCCCAGCGCCCGCGATGCGGGGCGAGGCGCTGGGGATGTTCTGTCCGGAGCGGATGCGAACATACGTTCGTGCGTTGGGAGAATCTGACCGCTGAACAGGACGAGGGCCTACGGTTGCCGGGCCTCCAGGAGCCGGCGGTGGTACGCACCTTTGACGCTCCGGAGGCCCTGGACACCCGCTTCTATGAGGTGCGCGCGCGGTCGGCCATCAACAAGGTCCCCGATCGCTCGCGGATGCCGTTTCGCTTCACGATCAACCCGTACCGGGGCTGTTCGCACGGCTGCACCTACTGCTTTGCCCGGCCGACCCACGTCTATCTCGGGTTCAACGCGGGCCGTGATTTCGAGCGCGAGATTGTGGTCAAGACGAACTTGCCGGAGCTGGTGCGATCCGAGCTGGGCAGGGCGTCGTGGGGCGGCGACCACGTCGCCCTTGGGACGAACACCGATCCCTACCAGTGGGTTGAGTCGAAGTACCGGCTCATGCCCGGAGTCTGGGAGGCCATGCGGGACTTCTCGAATCCCTGCTCCGTGCTGACCAAATCGCCACTCCTCCTCCGCGACCTTTCGTTGTTCAAGCAGATCGCGGCGCGCACCGAGTTTGTCGCGAACCTTTCCGTCCCGACGTTGGACGAGAAGGCATGGCGGGCATCGGAGCCGCACACCCCGCATCCAAAAACCCGGTTGGCCGCTGTTGGCGAGCTGAACCGAGCCGGAATTCCAACCGGCGTCTTGATCGCCCCGCTCATGCCCGGCATCAACGACGACCCGCGGCAGGTGGAAAAGATTCTCGATTTGGCCGGGCAAATGGGCGCGACGAGCGTCGGCGGCCTCGGCCTGCACCTGCGGGGCGAGGTCAAGGGCGTGTTCCTCGACTGGCTACGGCAGTACCGCCCGGACCTCGTCCAGTACTACGAGCGCATGTACGGCAACAGCGCCTACCTTCCGAACGGCGAGCGCAACCGCCTGGCGAAATTGGCCCGGGGCGGCCGGGCGCCGCGTCGCTTTCTTGCCTCCGCGGCGACGAGCGCTGGCGAATCGCGCTCGCGGGATGACACCACCCAGGTGAGTTTGTTTTAGAACGCCGGCCGGGCGGCGATAGTGTCCCGCCCGTGAAGATTCATCATCTGAGTTGCGCGACGATGTGCCCGAATGGGGCGAAACTGCTGACTGGTCACGGCGGCTTGCTTGAAAAGACCGAGCTTTGCGCTCACGTGCTCTTGATCGAAGCCAGCGACGGACTCGTTCTCGTCGATACCGGCTTCGGCCGTGACGACGTCGCCAATCCCAAGCGGCTGGGCCAGCCCTTCAGGGCCGCCATTCGGCCTGTCCTGAGCGCTGAGCAGACGGCGCACGCGCAAATCACGGCGCTGGGGCTTGATCCAGCCGACGTCAGGCACATCGCAGCGACCCACCTGGACGTCGACCACGCCGGCGGCCTCCCCGATTTTCCCAACGCGCAGGTCCACGTATTCAGGCCTGAGATGGAGGCGGCCTTGAAGCCTTCGATTCGCGAGAAGCTCCGCTACATCCCCGCGCAAATGGCGCACGGGCCCAATTGGCAGCCACACGACGTGGCCGGTGATGAATGGATGGGCTTCGAATCGGTTCGAGTGGTCGAGGGGCT
This sequence comes from uncultured bacterium, assembly GCA_963701205.1. Lineage (GTDB taxonomy): Bacteria > Actinomycetota > Thermoleophilia > Solirubrobacterales > 70-9 > JALZKA01. The sequence continues at coordinate 1,769,629 of OY969575.1, forward strand.
TGACCCCGAGGTCCTCTTGATTCCGCTTCCCGGACACAGCCGCGGCCATTCCGCTGTTGCGGTGCGACAGGAACAGGGCTGGCTACTGCACTGCGGCGATTGCTACTTCCATCATGGCGAGATGCGGACCCCGCCTGAGTGTCCGCCTGGCTTGCGGTTCTTTCAGTCCGTTGTGCACTACAACGGCAAGGAGCGCCGCGCCAACCAGGAGCGCCTGCGGGAGCTCGCCGCCCGGCACGGCGACGAGGTTCGGTTGTTCTGTGCCCACGACCTCACGGAACTGCAGGCGCTGCAGGCCCACGCCTGAGCGGCCCGGACCCACGCAGCGCCACTCCAAGCGCAATCGTTCCCACGGCCGCGGCAGCCGCGAAGCCGAACGACGCCGCGTAGCCACCGAGCGCAGCTGCCAGGCCCGCGAGCGGCGCTCCGACCCCCACACCGATGTCGAAGAACGCGGTGAAGGTTCCCATCGCGACGCCGCGACGCTCCTCCGGCACCCGATCGATCACGATCAGTGCGAGCGAGGGGAAGAGCAGCGAGAATGCCGCGCCCATCGCAAGCGCTCCCGCGATCGCGAGCGTGGCCGATTGTGCCGACATGATCGCGAGCAGCCCTGCAGCTTCAACCACACCGGCCCCGACAATGCACGGCACCGGGCCGTAGCGGTCGGGGAGCCAGCCACCGACAATCCGGGCCAGGACGACCATGGCCGCGAATGCTGTGAATACCTCGGCACCGTGGCCGATGCCGCGCTCGTCTAGGTGGAGGACCAGGAAGGCGGCTACCGCGGCGTATCCGACCGTGCCCATCGAGAGCGCAAGGCCGGGAGCGATCGCTTCGCGTGCCAGCAGGTTGTGGCGACTGATCGGCTCGGGTTCGCGGGGCTCAAACGACTCGGGAATTCGCATCGCGATCAACGCTCCCAGGAGCGGTGCCGCGGCCGCAAACGCCCAAACCATCTCGAAGCTCGAGGCGCGCAGGATCAGCTCGCCGATCGGAGGCCCGAGGGTTAGCCCGCCCCAGATCGCTAGGCCATACAGGCCGATGATGCGGCCGCGGCGAGCCGCCGGGGCCAGATCGACCACCCACGCCGATCCTGCGGTATAGACCATGCCTTCCCCGGCTCCGAGAAATAGGCGCGCGACGATCAGGCCCGGCACGCCCGCCGGGACGAAATAGAGAACGCCCGCGACGGCCGTCAGCAGCGCACCGGCGATCACGACCCGGCGCCGGCCGCGCCGGTCGGCCAGGTGCCCGGCAAGCGGGCGACACGCCAGCCCGGTTATCGCGAACGCCCCGGTAACGATGCCGACGCTGACGTCACCGGCGCCAATCGGGCCCTGGACATAACGGGGAATCACGGGCAGCGTCGCGCCGATCGAAAGGAGGCCCAGGCCCGTGACGACGAAGATCCCAGCGAACGCGGCGCGCGGAGCCGAGATTCGGGATCGAAGGAAACGCGGAGCGGTCACTCGCCTCGCAACTCGGCGCGCTTGATCTTGCCGCTCGCAGTCTTCGGCAGTTCCTCGGCAAATTCGACGATTCGCGGAAACTTGTAGGGGGCCGTTCTCGCCTTCACGTGCTCCTGGAGCTCGCGCGCCATCTCCTCGCCTGCGACCCCCTCGCGCAGGACCACTATCGCGCGAACAACGGAGCCTCGCTCTGCATCCGGGTGGGCAACCGCCGCCGCCTCGGCAACGGCGGGATGGCTGAGCAACGCGGACTCCACCTCAAACGGGCCGATCCGATAGCCGGACGAGCTGATCAGGTCGTCGTTTCGACCCTCGTAGAAGAGGTAGCCGTCGGCGGATTCGCGAACGACGTCGCCGGTTCGCCACCACTCGCCGTCGAGCAGGCGCGATTGATGAGCGGCGTAATCGTCGCCGAGATAGCCGCAGAAGAACGTGGGGCAGCTGGACGTTTGCACCAGGAGCTCTCCGGTATCACCATTTCCATCACCGACCCGGATCTGAATACCCGGAAGCGGGCAACCCATCGATCCATCGCGAACCGGCTCGCCAACAAGGTTCCCCGTCACCTGACCGGTTTCGGTTTGGCCATAGCCATCGCTGATCTCGACGCCAAGCTCGTCGCGGAACGTGGCGATCACCCCCGGGTTCAATGGCTCACCGGCCGACACCATTCGCCGCACGTTCGTGAGCGGATCCAGGCCACCTTCCTTGGCCAGCATCCGGTACTCGGTGGGTGCCTGGCAAAGAACATCAACGCGCTCCGCCTCAATCAGGGCAAGGCGCTCATCGGGATTGAACCGGCCATCCACCAGCATCGCCACGGCCTCGCAGAGCCAAGGCGCGACGAAGACGTTGCGCGCCGACTTCGACCAGCCGGTCGCCGTTGTGCACCAGACGAGTTCGCCCTTATCGGCGCCAAGCCACATGGTCGCCTGCGTGCGCTGGCCGAGTAGGTAGCCGTTCCCGTGGACCGCGCCACGTGGCGCCCCCGTCGTTCCTGAGGTGAACACGATGAGCGCGGGATCGTCAGGTGCCAGGTTTACGACTGACGCGGGAGTTTCCTGGGGAAGGTCTTCGTCGAGGATCCTGGCGAATTCCGCCATCTCGATCACCTCAACCGAGCCTGGGAGCAAGCCAACGAGGCGATCCTCTGCCACGCACAGCTTGGCGTTGGAAGCCGCGGCGCGGTGGGCGACGTCGTCGGCCCGAAGCTGGGTGCTCAGCGGTAGCGCGACGGCGCCCATCCGCCAACAGGCCAACAGCGTCAGCAGCCACTCGATCCGGTTGCCGACCAAGGTCATAACGACATCGCCGCGACCAACGCCACGCGCGGCAAGCGCGCCGGAAACGCCTGCGCTCATCGCGATCAGCTCGCCGAAGTGCCAAACACGGCGGTGTCCGTCGGTGCCGATGGCGAGCACGGCCGGGCGCGCAGCGGGAAACCGTTCAAGAACATCTTCGATGAAGTTCATCGCGCATCAGTCTGCCGGACGAGACTCGGCGAGCCGCGAGAGAGTCTGTGCGCTAGAGCGTCGTGCCGTCGTAGAGCTTCGTCACGGTGACGGCTCCCTTGGGCGCGGCATCAAGGCAAAGCCCGCAAAGGACGCACTCGTCCTGGTTGGCGTCAACAACCTCCACACCGGACTCCGATGCGGCAAAGATGTCCACCGGGCAAGCGTCGGAGAGCTTTTGGGCGAGCTCGGGGTCGGAGGCGGCGGAATCCGCGACCTCGACCTTGATGAAGAGCGAGTCAGGCACCCAGCGCCTCCTTCACCTTGTCGGGGATGTGATCAATCCGCTCGACCACGGGGATCCCCGAGGCCTCGAGGCGCGCGATCTTCTCGGTCGCTGAATCCTCCTTGCCCTCGACGATGGTGCCGGCGTGGCCGAAGCTCATGCCCTGCATCTCCTCGTCGTCCATGAACTTGCCTGCCATGAAGGCAACGATTGGCAGGCGCGAGTTGGCCTCCTCGCGCCAATCGACCAGCTCGGCCTCCATGCGGCCGCCCGGCTCGGTGTAGATCACGATCGCCTCAGTTTGCTCGTCGGCTTCGAAGTAGGGCATTAGCTCCGCGTAGGTGGAGCCGATGATCGCGTCGCCCCCGATCGAAACGGCCGTGGAAACACCGAGGCCGGCGGCGGTCAGCGAGGACGAGATCTCGGTGGTCATCCCGCCGGAGCGGCTCATCACACCGACGGGGCCGGGGGAGTAGGCCTTGGCGGCGTCCTTGGCGGGGCCGCCGATTCCGCCCATCTTGCAAACGCCGGGGACGATCAGGCCAAGGCAGTTGGGGCCGATGATCCGGGCACCGCGCAAGTTCGCGAGTTCAACCATCTCGGCGACATCGCGTCGCGGGATCCGCTCGGTGACGATCACGATCAGCTTGATGTCGTTTTCGATGGCCTCCATCACCGCGTCCTTGGTGAACGCGGGCGGGACCGTCACGACCGCGCCGTCGATCGGCCCGCCGTGGTGCTCGACGGCCTGCTCGACCGTGTCCCACACGGGGACGCCGTGGACCTCGCGGCCCTTGCGCCCGGGGGTGACCCCGCCCACGATCTTCGAGCCGTAATCGATGCACTCGCGGGTCAGGTTCACGGCCTCGCGGCCGGTGATGCCTTGGACGATGAAGGTGAAGTCCTTGTTGAGCAGGATGCTCATTTGATCTTCGCCACGGCCGTTCCCGCCGCCTCCCACATGGAGACGGACCGGTCGTTGAACTCGATCCCGTACTTGCCGAGGATCTTCGCGCCCTCGTCCTCCCAGGCGCCGGGAATGCGGAAGACGGCGATCGTCTCGGCCGGATCTTTGCCGAGTTCAAGGCAGGCCGCGATGACGCCGCGGGCGACGATGTCAACCCGTGTGTTCGAGACGATCGACATCATCACGGCGATCTTCTCGACGCCGTCCTTCTTCAGAACCTCCATCGCAAGGCCCTTCGACTTGGCCACCGACGGGTTGCCCCCGATCTCGGCGTAATTGGCGGGCTTGCCGCCCTGGGAGCGAACCGCGTCAGTGAGCGTCAACGAGCCGCCGCCGGCGCCGATCACCAGGCCCAGGTTGCCGTGAAAGCCGTGATCCTTGCCCTGGATGACGCCGCGGTGGTCGGCGGCGTCGATCGCCTTGACGTTGCGCTCGAAATCGGACGGCTCGTAGAGCTCGCGCGGCTCATCGAGATCGACGCCGATCTCCTGCAGCATCTTCTTGTGACGGCCGACCGCTTCGTCTTCCATCTCCATGTGGGCATCGAGGGCGACGAACGAGCCGTCCGTCAGACGCGCCACGGGGTTGATTTCGGCCAACGTCATGTCGTAGTCGCGCTGCAACCGGGCCAGGCGGGCGAGGATCATTGTGGCCTTGTTGAGCTCAGACCCGCTCATTCCGCAGCGCGCGACGGTCTCTTTGGCCTGGAAGTCCTGGATGGGGTGGAGGTTGGAGAGGTGGCCGCGGCCGACGTGGTCCGGGTGCTCCTCTGCGACCTGCTCGATGTCGATTCCACCCATATCGGAAAAGAGCATCATCGGCCGCTTGGCGCGTCCGTCCCAAAGAACCGCGGCGTAGTACTCCTGCGCAACTTCGGCCTTCGGGTCAACGAGGACCCCGACCGGCATGTGGCCGCCGATCTCAAGCTCCAGGATCGCGGCCGCGTGGTCGGCTGCCTCATCGGGTGTGTCGGCGAACTTGACGCCGCCGGCCTTCATCCGGCCGCCGGTCAGGACCTGTGACTTGATTACGGTCGCGCCCCCGATCTCCTCAGCGGCCTTCCGTGCTTCGTCGGCGGTCGTGCAAAATCCGTACTTGGTGACCGGAATTCCGGCCCTCTCGACGATGCGGCGTGATTCGAATTCGTAGAAGCGCATGGTGGTTGCGGGTCTGACCCAGCGGCGCGGAACCTTATAAGACGGCCCTCGGGCCACCGGCCGAAAACGTCACGTATGGGCCGTTTGTCAAGCTAATGGCAGCTCGACGGCCCCTCGTTTGTCGCCGTCCGCCACAATCCCTGCCGCCCAGGCAGTAAATCAAGGAGACGACACAAAAAGTGAGCGAGACCGTGACCACGTCCGACGCGCCGACGACGAACTCGAGGCTGACCGCCTGGGTCGAGTCAATCGCCGGCCTCACCGAGCCCGAATCGATTCACTGGTGCGACGGCTCGGCGGACGAATACGACCGGCTCTGCCAGGAACTTGTTGACGCAGGCACGTTCAAGCGTCTCGCTGACGCCAAGCGACCGAACTCGTACCTCGCCTGGTCGGACCCCTCCGATGTCGCTCGCGTCGAGGACCGCACCTACATCTGCGCGGCAACCGCCGAAGAAGCAGGGCCGAACAACAACTGGCGTGAACCGGCCGAGATGCGGGCTGAGATGAACGTCCTTTTCAAGGGGGCGATGAAGGGCCGCACGATGTACGTGGTCCCGTTTTCGATGGGCCCCCTGGGCTCGGACAAGTCCCATGTCGGCGTGCAGTTGACGGACTCGGCCTACGTCGCCGTGTCAATGCGGATCATGACCCGGATGGGGACCGGTGCCCTGGACGCGCTCGGGGCCGACGGCGAGTTTGTTCCCTGCGTGCACTCGGTGGGTGCGCCGCTGGCGCCGGGTGCAAAGGACACCTCCTGGCCGACCAACGCCGATGTCAAGTACATCGTCCACTACCCGGACACGCGCGAGATCTGGAGCTACGGCTCCGGCTACGGCGGCAACGCCCTGCTCGGCAAGAAGTGCTTTGCGTTGCGGATCGCGTCGGTAATGGCGCGCGACGAGGGCTGGATGGCCGAGCACATGCTGATTCTGAAACTGACCTCGCCCGAGGGCAAGGTCAAGTACGTCACCGGAGCCTTCCCCTCGGCCTGCGGCAAGACCAACCTGGCGATGCTGATTCCGACCCTGGAGGGCTGGACGGTCGAGACCGTTGGCGACGATATCGCCTGGATGAAGTTTGGCGAGGACGGCCGCCTTTACGCGATCAACCCCGAGGCTGGCTTCTTTGGCGTCGCGCCCGGCACCGGCTACAAGACCAACCCGAACGCGATGGACGCGATCTCCCGGGACACGATCTTCACCAACACGGCGCTTACGGATGACGGCGACGTCTGGTGGGAAGGAATGACGTCGGAGCCACCACCTCACGCCATTGACTGGCACGGGAAGGAGTGGACCCCTGACTCGGAGGCGCCCGCGGCCCATCCCAACGCACGCTTCACGGTCTCCGCTGCGCAAGCGCCGTCGATTGCATCCGAGTGGGAAGACCCCGCAGGCGTTCCGATCGACGCCTTCCTGTTCGGTGGGCGTCGCGCCTCAGGGGTTCCCCTGGTGCGTGAGGCGTTCGATTGGGAGCACGGCGTCTTCATGGGGGCGACGATGAGCTCCGAGCAGACGGCGGCTGCGTTCGGCGCCGTTGGTCAACTGCGCTTTGACCCCTACGCCATGCTGCCGTTTGCCGGCTACAACCTTGGCGATTACATGGCCCACTGGCTTGCGATCGGTGAACAGGCGGACGCGGGCAAACTCCCCAAGGTCTTCCATGTCAACTGGTTTCGCAAGGACGCCGACGGCGACTTCCTGTGGCCCGGATTCGGCGAGAACAGCCGCGTCCTCGAGTGGGTGTTTCGTCGTTGCGAGGGCGAAGGTGAGGCCGTCGCAACGCCGATTGGCCTCGTTCCCGCTGCGGGCGAGATCAACACCGACGGCCTCGATATCGCGCCGGAGGCGATGACCGAACTCACGACCGTTGACGAGGCGGCGCTTCGCGGTGAGGTTCCGCAGATCGAGGAGTACCTGGCCACCTATGGCGACCACCTCCCACAGGCAGTAAGCGACCAGCTGGAAGCACTGAAGTCGAAGCTGGGCTGACCCCCGCCCGACTTAGCTTGAAAACGCGCCGAGGAGTTTCGGCGCGACCTGCTTTTTGCGGCTCATCACCGTCGGGAGTGGCAACGACCCGTTTTCGATCTGCGCGCCGAACGCCCGCTCAACCGGACCGGCGTCGCCCGCAACCAGGAGGTCAGTCCCCTTGCTGACGATGTCGGTGACCATCAGCGCGGCAAGCGCGTGGCCGCTGGACTCGCGCATGCGCTCGAGCGCGTCGCGTAGCTCGGTGGCGCGGTCGAGGAGTCCCTTGCCGACGACTTCGATTTGAGCGATAGCGATCGTCTCGCCCGTTGGCAGTTGGTACTCCTTCGCGTCGCGCCCGACAATCTCGTCGGCCGGAACGTCGGTCACGTCCGAGCCGGATTCAAACATCTCGCCGCCGAACTCCATGGCGTCAACGTCAAGTGCGCGCTCGAGGAACTCGACAACCACACGGTCGCGATCGGTCGTTGTCGGCGAGTTCAGGAGGACCGTGTCCGAGAGCACTGCGGCGAGCAGCATCCCCGCCGCTGGACGGCTGGGTTCCATTCCGTTTTGGCGAAAGCGCTCGACGACAAGCGTCGATGTCGATCCGACGGGGTCGAAGGTGGCGGTGACGGGAACCTTCGTCTCGATCGAGCCAATGTGGTGGTGATCGAGGATCTCGACGATCTCTGCCTGCTCAACGCCGGGCACCGATTGGGCCTGCTCGGCGTGATCGACAAGTAGGACACGGCGCAACCGGGGCGAGACGAGGTCGGAGCGGGTCACAAGGCCCACGGGTTTGCCGGCGCGGTCCACGGCAACCGCCGCGCGGTAGTGGACATCCTTGATCTCGTCCGAGATCTCAGAAACGAGGTCATCCGGATCAACGGTCAGGGGCTCGCGGTCGGCGAGCGCCCGGCAGGGCGCCGCCAGCGTGATCATGCGGCTCGACACGTAGCTGTCGAGTGGACTGACGACGACGCTGGCGCCCTGATTTGCGGCAAGGTCGAGGATTTCCTGAGCCGGCCGGACCCCGTTGGAAGCAACCAGCAGCGCTGCGCCGAGCTCGATTGCCTGGCGTTGGGCATCGTCGCGGTTGCCGACGACGACGACATCGCCCTCGGCGATCTTCGAGTCGGAATGCTCTGGGTCGATCGAGTGGACCCACACCCGGCCCTCGATCTGCCGGTCCGTGCCGCCGACCAGCTCGCCATCGAGAACTTCGACGATCTTGGCGACGGTCGTCGGAGCATCGACGAGCGTTGACGTGGTGCGCGATTCACGGATGTAGCGGTGGGCGAGTGCGCGCTCGGTCATCACGCCGATCAGGCGGGCATCCGAGTCAACGATCGGGACGATGTCCAGGTTCTCGCGCGCCATGGTCAACCCGACGGAGCGGACCGGCTCGTCACCGCCGGCAATCGGAAATGCCTCGCGCATCACGTCGCGGACTCGCAAGAAGACGTGGTTCATCAGCTCCGGTCGCCCGGCGCCGCTGCGCTCAAGAGCCCACTCCGTCTGGGCGTTGAGCTCCCCGAGGCGGACCGGTACGTACTCGTTGCCGCCATCCACCCGGCTCTTGAGCTCGGCATAGCCGATTGCCGACGCGATCGAGTCGAGGTCTGGATTGCGGTGGCCGGTGACGTAGATGCGGCGTCGTTTGACGATCTCGTGCGTCTGGGTCACGTGGACATCATCGGCCATCAGGACTCAAATCGGCGCAACGCTTCACGCACGGGCGCAGGGATCGGAGTTTTGACGCGGGACTTCGGATCGACCACCACATGCCGGACCTCGACCTCGGCGACTGTCTCGCCGCCGCGCTCCATCGCAACCCTCGTGGTGGTTGAGGTCTCGCCGATTCGGATCAGTGAAGTCACCAACTCGAACTCCTCGTCGAAGGTGAGCGGCGCCAAGAATCGAAGCTCGGCGGCGGCGACGACCATATCGATTCCGTGGTCGTCCATCGGCACCTGCCAGCCACCGAACGCCTCTCGGTACAGCTCAGTGACCGCGATATCGGCATAGGTCAGGTAGTTGGCGTTGAAGACGATGCCCTGCGGGTCGCACTCGTTGTAGCGAACCCGCAGCGGATGGCGAAAGGCGGGCACCGCGAATCCGTCTTAGAACCCGTACGCGGCCTTCAGATCCGGATCCTTTTCGGCCAGCATCTCGGCTAGCTCAACCATCACCTTGCACTGCTTCCAGGTGGCGTCGTCCTGCATCTTGCCGTCGATCATGTGGACGCCGCGGCCGTCGGGGATCGCCTCGATCACCTTCTTGGCGAAGAGGACCTCGTCCGGGTCGGGGCTAAACACTTTCTTTGCGATCTCGATCTGAACGGGGTGTAGCGACCAGGCGCCGACGCAGCCGAGCAGGAAGGCGGCGCGGAACTGGGCCTCGCAGCCCTTGACGTCCTTGATGTCGCCGTACGGTCCGTAGAAGGGCAACAGCCCGGCTGATGTGCAGGCATCGACCATGCGGGCGATCGAGTAGTGCCATGGGTCCTGCTGAGCGGTAGCGCGTGGTGCCTCCGGATCGTCTGAATCCGGGTCGTTGATGACCAGATAGCCAGGGTGGCCGCCGCCAACCCTCGTCGTCTTCATCCGCCGTGACGCCGCAAGGTCAGCCGGCCCAAAGCTCATCCCCTGCATGCGCGGGCTCGCGCAGGCGATCTCCTCCAAATTGACGACCCCTTGGGCGGTCTCCAGGATCGCGTGCACGAGGATCGGCTTGTCGAGCCCGGCCTTGGCCTCGAGCTGGGCAAGCAGGCGATCGACGTAATGGATGTCCCAGGCGCCCTCGACCTTCGGGACCATGATGACGCTGAGCTTGTCGCCGATCTCGCTGACCAGCGTTGTCAGATCGTCGAGGACCCAAGGACTCTCAAGGGAGTTGACGCGCGTCCAAAGCGCCGTCTCGCCGAAATCCACTTCCTTGGCAACACGAACCAGACCTTCGCGGGCTGCTTCCTTTTTGTCAACGGGTACGGCGTCCTCGAGGTTGCCGAGCAGGATGTCGGCCTGCTTCGCCATATCCGGAACCTTGGCCGCCATCTTCTCGTTTGAGGCGTCGAAGAAGTGGATCATGCGCGAGGGCCCGAAGGGGACCTCCGAAACCGGATCCGGGGCGCCGATCGCCATTGGCTTGACGAAGTCACGCGGGTTTCTCAACGAAGTTCTCCTGTTCGAGGGACGAGAGCAAGCAGAACGCTAACGAACTGCCGTGTCATCCTGCCGGGCGTGGACCATAAGGATGAATTTTTGATCCGAGCGGCGAGGCCAGACGAGGTTGCGCGGCTGATCCCGCTTTACGACTGGCTCTTCGCTGCGCCCGGCTCCGTGCCGGCGCAGTGGGACGAGCGGCGAGCCGCGGTCGCGCTCGCTCAGGCGATCGAATCCCACGACGCCGTGGTGCTGGTCGCCGACCAGGATGGAACCCTGGTCGGCATCCTGACTGGGTACATGGATTTGCACTCGGTTCGCTACGGGTACCGCGCCTGGGTGGAGGATCTGGCCGTGGACCCGGCGCGGCGCTCCGGCGGGGTCGGCAAGGCGTTGCTGGATGCGGCAAAGGCGTGGGCGCGCGAGCGAGGCGCGACCCACCTGGAACTCGATTCGGGCCACGCGAGGCCCGATGCCCACCGCTTCTATGAGCGCGAGGAGCCGGACTGGGGCGGGCTGTCGTATGCCTGGGAGCTCTAGCCGCATCGCCGATATCCTTCTGCGCCCCCGACTTCCCGAGAAACAGGAGCCATGAGCACAGCCACCGAGACCTACCAGGAACTGACCGACGAACAGCAGGCGATCATCGAGATGGTCCGCCAGTTCGCCGACAACGAGATCATTCCCAACGCCGAGGAATACGACCACGAGGACAAGTTCCCGGAGCCGATCGTCGAGCAGATGAAGGAGCTCGGCCTGTTCGGGGTCACGATCCCGGAGGAGTACGGCGGGATGGGGCTCGACTTGGCGACCTACGCCTTGATCGTCGAAGAGCTGTCGCGTGGCTGGATCTCGATCTCAGGGGTCGTCAACACCCATTTCATCGGCTCGTACCTGCTGATGAAGTTCGGCACCGACGAGCAGAAGGAGTACTTCCTGCCGAAGATGGCAACCGGGGAGATCCGCGCTGCGTTCAGCCTTTCCGAGCCCGAAGTCGGATCCGACGTACAGGGGATCAAGTCCACGGCGAAGCAGGACGGCGAGCACTGGGTCATCGACGGTCAGAAGATGTGGGTCACCAACGGGCTCGGCTCCAGCGTCGTCTTCGTCCTGGTCAAGACCGACACCAAGGCCGATCCGCCCTACAAGGGCATGACCTGCTTCATCACGGAGAAGGAGGCCTGGGCGGAGAAGAACGAGGGCGAGTTCGCGGGCCTGGATGTGCCGCCGAAGATCAAGAAGATGGGCTACAAGGGCGTCGAGTCCACCGAGCTGATCTACGACGGCTACCGCTGTCCTGAAAACCGGATCCTCGGCGGTCCCGAGGGAATCGGCCAGGGCTTCAAGCAGATGATGGACGCGCTTGAGGTCGGTCGGGTCAACGTCGCGGCTCGCGGCGTGGGCATTGCCCAGCGCGCGCTGGAGCTGGCGCTCGCCTACTCACAGGAGCGCAAGACCTTCGGCAAGCCGATCGCCCAACACCAGGCGATCCAGTTCAAGCTCGCCGATATGGCGACGAAGATCGAGGCGGCTCGACTGGTGACGCGCAAGGCCGCGCGGATGAAGGACGCCGGCGTCCGTTCCGACCTCGAGGCCGGAATGGCGAAGCTGCTCGCATCCGAGACGGGCAAGGAGTGCGTCGAGGAGTCCTTCCGGATCCACGGTGGATACGGGTACTCGAAGGAGTACGAGATCGAGCGCCTCTATCGCGATGCGCCGCTGCTTTTGATCGGCGAGGGCACGTCCGAGATCCAGCGCATGGTGATCGGCAAGAAGCTGCTCGAGCGGCACAAGGCCTAGGTCGCCGCCGAGCGGCTATCGGTCCAGGTCGTCCAGCTCGGCTATCGAAGTCGGCTTCTCGGCCGACTCGATTACGCCCAGGAGCTCGGTGATCCTGCAGACGAGCAGGCGCTCCTCGTCAACCTCAACCCAGGTGCCGGCACTGGCCGGGAAAACGACGTGATCGCCGGGGGTAACCGGGATCTGGACCCCGGCCGCGCCCCACCAATCAACCCCTTGGCCGACGGCCAGCACGATTCCGTGTTGGGGCGGCGGCTCGGATGTTCCGGGTGGAACGACCAGGCCCGAACTCCGCATCCTGTCGGGCTCGAGTTCCTTGATGACCACGCGATCAAAAATTGGGCGTAGGTTGTGGCGTCCCATTGCGAGGTAAGTATGGCTAGGGTGTGCGGCCGATGGCTTCAACAGGCGATTTGATCAAGCAGGCCGTTGAGGGGGTTCAGCGCGAGGTTCCGGCGCTGGCCAAGCTCAAGATGGTTTTTGGCCTTGAGCTGAAGGGCCGCGGTGACACCCAGCTCTACAGGGTGGAGGTGCCGGGCCCGAAGATCAGCAAGGGCTACGCGGAGGACGAGCGGCTCCATGTCTCGATTCCCCGTGCCAGCTTCAACGAGCTCGCCGCCGACGGCAAGATCAAGCATTGGCACGAGGCGTATGACCGCGGCGATGTGAAGGTCGAAGGCGACGCGCGAATCCAGCAGCTCGTGGGCAAGGTGATCGCCAACCGCGAGGCGCGTTCGCAGTTGCGGAAGGCGCACTGACGCGCTCCGGAAGTTCGGAACGGCGTCTCGCGAGATTGCGGGCAGCATCACAGCTGCTTCACAGACGCCCGAGAGTAGGCGATCCGGTCGAACTGGCTCGGCGCGTGGCCGGGGCGCAGAGCCAGGAACCGCGCGCGGGGCGATTGCAACTACGCGCGCGTGGGCGGGGGTTCACCGCTGCTGATGTCGAGCGGGCGCGCGTCGAAGAACGCTCACTGATAAGGACTTGGGTGATGCGCGGGACGATGCACCTCGTTCCGACCGACGACTTCGCCTGGCTTTCCTCGATCTACAGTGAGCGCATTGCGATGTGGTCACGGCGTCGGCTCGCGCTGCTCGGAGTCGAGGCCAAGGTGGTGGATCGCGCGATGAAGGCAGTCGCGAAGGCATTATCCGCTGGGGCTCCGTTGCCACGCAGCGACGTGATGGAAGTGGCGGGCAGGACCGGCTTCGAAGTCAGCACGCAAACTAGAACCCACTTGACGATCCTGCTGTGCACGGAAGGTGCGGCCTGCATCGGCTCGGATATTGGGCGAGAGACCACCCTGGTGGCATCAGCCGAGTGGGTGGGAGAGTTGAGGCTGCGACCGCGAGAGGCTGCGCTTATCGAGCTTGCGCGGCGCTATGTCCTGGCATTCGCTCCTGTGACCGACCGCGACTTCGCCTACTGGGGTGGCTTGTCGCTGGGCGATGCTCGCGTTGGTCTCGAGGGAGCTAGGGACGCAATCCATCGTTTGCGTATCGACGGCGCTGATTATCTCGTGCCAAAGGACTTCGCTGGACGGGTTCCATCTTCGCCCATCGTTCGGTTGCTTGGAGCCTTCGACACGTACCTGATGGGGTACGTGAGCCGCCGCCACGCGGTCGATGCGGCGAATGAGAAGCTGATCCTGCCGGGTGGGGGAGTGCTGCGGCCAACGATCTGCGTTGACGGAAGGTTCGTCGGCACCTGGTCGCAGAAACGCACAGGCCGCAACGTGCAAATCACGCTCGAGCCGTTCTGGAAGTTGGACGACTCCTGGCTGGATGCGATCACCGGCGAGATCCGAGATATCGGTCGGTTCGAAAACGCCGAGGCTGCGTTGGCGTGAACGGAATCTGGATCACGAGGCTTGAAGCGGCGGGAACAGGACAGCGCGTCGCTGTCAAGGACTTGTTCGACACCGCCGGAATTCGCACCACCTATGGCTCGGTTGTCTTCGGCGATCACGTTCCGAACTCGACCGCCGATGCCGTCGAGCGGCTCGAGCGGGCCGGCTACACAACGGTGGGCAAGGCGAACCTGCACGAGTTCGCGTTCGGAATCACGTCGCAGAACCCCCACTACGGCACGGTCCCGAACCCGCGGTTTCCGGGTCGCACGGCTGGTGGGTCAAGTGGTGGGTCGGCGGCGGCGCTCGTCGCCGGTGAGGCCGAACTCGGCCTTGGCACGGACACCGGTGGTTCGATTCGCATTCCGGCCGCGTGCTGCGAGGTGGTCGGGTTCAAGCCGTCCTTCGGGCTGGTAGCGATGACGGGGTGTTTTCCGCTCGCCCCGACCTTCGACCATGGCGGGCCGCTGGCACCGGATGTTGCCGGTTGCATCCGGGCGATGGAGGTGCTCGGCAGCGTGGACGTCCCGATCTTGGATTCGCTCGCTGAGCTGCGGATCGGGCATTGCTGGCTTGACCGAGCCGAGCCGGAGGTGGCGGCCGTCGTCGACCGAGTCGTCACTGCGCTTGGTTTCGACGCCGTTCCAATTCCGCTGCCGACAGGCGTCTTTCCCGCCTTCCGGGCAGAGATTGCCGATGTCCATCGCGACCTGTTTTCGAGTAACCAGGGTGCCTACGGCGAGAATGTCCGTGCGAAGGTTGCGGCCTGTCTTGAGGTGACCGCTGGTCAGACGGCCGCCGCGCGGGATCAACGTGAGCGCTACCGCGTCGATTTTGAGCAAGCGATGACAGGTTGCGACCTGCTCGTTGCGCCGACGCTGCCGATCGTGCCGCCCCTGGCCGAGCGCAACGAGCTGGAGGTTCGGGAGCGGATGACGGAATTGACTTTTCCGCTCAACGCCACGGGAGCACCCGCCCTTGCCTTGCCGTGCGGGCGGACGGACGCCGGCCTGCCGGTGTCGCTTCAGGTAATCGGCCGACCGGGCGCAGATGGCCTTGTATTGGCCGCATCAGCAAAGATTGAGGGACTGCTTCGCCATACTCTCGCGTCGCCAGCCGAAGCCTTATAGACCGAACGGAAACGGAGACCATGAGCGAAGAGAAGACCCACGAGCTGACCACCGACCAGGCCGAGCGCGAAGCCACCGGCGCGCACGCCTACGGGCGCTACCTGGAGGAGTTCGAGGTCGGCGCCACCTACAAGCACTGGCCGGCGAAGACCGTCACCGAGTCCGACGACCACCTGTTCTGCCTGATCACGATGAACCATCACCCGCTGCACCTAAACGACGTGTATGCGAGTGAGTCGCAGCAGGGCCAAAACGTCGTCGTTGGCCCGCTCGTCTACTCACTGGCTCTGGGCATGTCGGTCTCCGACGTCTCCGGCAAGGCGATCGCCAACCTCGCGACCGAAGAGTTGAGCCATCCCAATCCCGTGTTCCACGGTGACACGCTCTTTTGTGAATCCGAAGTGTTGGAGGTGCGCCCGTCGTCCTCGAAGCCTGACCGCGGGATCGTCAAGGTGCATACCCGCGTCTACAAGCAGACGGGCGACCTTGTTGCCGAGTTCAAGCGCACCGTCTTGATTCCAAAGCGCGACGGCGGCGCCGGCCACGCCGAGGGTCTGGTCGAGTAGCCCCGATCGGGCTTGGCGCTAGGTCAGCTCGCCGACGGCCTCTAGGGCGGCGTCGAATCCGGCACCGGGAATGCCGCCGATGCACGGTGAACTTGCGCCGGCGGCTTCGTACTCACGCACCTTTTCCCGCGCGCGGTCGCCATCGCCGATGCCTGCAAGCGAGTCGAGCAGGCCGTCGGAGAGGCCGGTGAGGGCTCGTGGAACTTCGCCTGCGGCCATTCCTTCGTCGAAGGCCGCCAGATCGTCGGCGAAGCCGGATCGTTCAAGCATCGCCCGGTAGAAGGGGAGCGACGCGTAGGGGATGAGGTCCCTGCGGAAAGCATTGCGGGCCGCCTCGTGGTCGTCGGAGACGGCGACCGGAACAGCCGCGACGACGTCGAATCCGGCCATCGTCTTGCCGACGCGCTCGCGGCCCTTGGCCACTTCGGGAATCACGGTCTTGCGGATGTAGTCGGGATTGCAGAGCCAAAGCATCACCCCGTCGGCGATCTCGCCGGCAAGCTGCAGCATCTTCGGCGAGAGCGCCGCGATATAGATCGGCAAATCAGGGCGTGGCGGATAACCCAGGAACTGGAAATTGGAGTTGAAGTGCTCGCCTTCGGGGGGCTGTTCGCCGGCCAGGATTGCCCGGCAGATGCTCGCGTACTCGCGCATCTGGGCGACGGGCTTGGTGATCGCCTGGTCGTACCAGTTCTCGACGGCGACCCGATGGGAAATGCCCAGGCCGAGAACCATGCGCCCGCCCGAGACCTCGTCGATGGTGGCTGCCGTCTGCGCGCAGGCGGCCGGGGTGCGACTGAAGATGGGCAGGACGCCGGTGCCGAGTTTGATCTTCTCGGTGACCGTGGCGTAGCGGGTCAGGAGCGTGAGCGAGTCGCGCGACGCGATGTGTGTCACATAGGCGGATTCAAAGCCCAGGTTCTCGGCCAGGCGCACCCGCTCCAGCGCCGGTTCCAGCTCGCGACCGCTGCCGATGAAGGCGCCAATTCCCATGCTCGGACCTTAGTTAGCTGTCGAACCCAAGACCAAGCCGGTCAAGAATGCGAAGCCAAAGCCCGCGTTTGCCGGCGTTTCGGTCGGCGGCGTCCAACCGGTTGCGCGTGAGCTCGATCGCTGCCCACCGCAGAGGCTCGGGCGGAAAGGGCGTCGGGCGATCCTGCATGCTGCGCAGTCGCGCCGGCTCGCTGTTGGCGTTGTCGGCCAGATCGAGAGCCAGGCCCGCTCCGAACCGCGAAGCGCAGACCCCGAGGCCCGTGTGTCCGACCGTGTAGGCGACCCGACCCCCGTGGGCCGTGCCAGCGAATGAAAAGAACCGGCTGCACGTATCGATCGCGCCGCCCCAACGGTGTGTAAAGCGAGTGCCCTCGAGTTGAGGGAAATTTGCGAAAAAGTGCTGGGCGAGGAGGGCGAAGCTCGCGTCACGCTGGTAGTGGCGCTCGCGCACGCGACCGCCGAGCTCGTAGATCGCGTCGTATCCACCCCACAGGATCCGGTGATCGACGGTCTGCCGGTAGTAGTGGAATTGGGTTGCCGACTCGCCGATTCCCTGGCGTCCACGCCAGCCGATGGACTCGCGCTGCGTGGCGCTCAATGGCTCGGTGACAAGGACGTAGTCATAGACCGGCACGATGCGCCGCCGGACGGCGCCCACCAGCCCCTTGAAGGCGCTGGTGGCAAGGATCGCTCGCTTGCTGTGGACGGAGCCGGAATCGGTCTGCAACACGACGCCGTCGTTGCGGGAGGCGACGGAGCGGACCCAGGTTCCCTCGTGGATGCGGACACCGAGCTCCCGGGCGGCACGCTGCAGACCCCAGCAGAGCCGTGCCGGGTTCACGAGGGCCGACCCCGACCTGTCGAAGGCGGCGCCCAGGTACAACGGAGAGGCAACCTCGGCCTGGATCCGATCGCGATCCCAGATCTCAATGTCGTGGCCGTGGGTGCGCTGCCCGGCGGCGGACTCAGTGAGCCAATCGACCTCGTGCGGTTCAAGCGCCACAGTGAGCTCGCCGGTCGTCTCCAACTGGCAATCGATTCCGTAGCGATCGATAGTCGCGATGACCTCGGCGAAGTTTTCCAGGCCGAGGCGCTCAAGGGCGACTACTTCGTCGGGGTATCGAGTCACGGCGTTCTCAAAACCGTGGGTAAGCGACGCGATCACAAAACCGCCGTTGCGGCCGCTTGCCGCCTGGGCGACGCGCTCGCCTTCAAGCAGCACCACGTCGCGATCGGAGTCGCGCTCCTTGGCCAGGACGGCCGCCCATAGCCCGCTCAGCCCGCCACCCACGACGGCCAGGTCCGCTTCGCTTTTGCCGCTCAGCGGATCCGTCGCCGCCGGACGCTCCGGTGAGTCGAGCCAAAACGGGGTCGTGGTCGCTTGTGCGTAGGTGGCGCGGTGATCCGCTGAGGGCGGTTCGAGCGGCCAGGGCCAAGTCTGCGAACTACGGGCCACGTCCGCGATCCTACGCCGCCCCCACCTCAACTGCCGACCCCCCAGGCCCGCCGACGCCCCAACCCGCCGAGTCCGCCATTGACGGAGACAGACTCCGTCGATCGTGGACTCGAGGGTGCGGAGGGCGGCGGGGCGGGAAGGGACGGATAGCATCGGCGCGTGGCCGGTGCGGTTCGATTTGAGATCACGACGCGCCTGGCGGCCCCGGCTAACGAGGTCTGGCGCGCCGCCGTTTCGTTTGACGGAATCAACGACGAGTTCGGGCCCTGGTTGCGGATGACCAGGCCCCGTTCGATAGATCCGGCGATGACCATCGAGGACGCTCCGCTTAATCAGGAGTTGGGCCGCAGCTGGATTCTGTTCATGCGCCTGATCCCAGTCGAGTACGACGACCTGATGCTTGTCGAACGCGGCCCGGCCATGCGGTTTCTCGAACGCTCGCGCCTCGGCAGCGCAAAGCTGTGGGAGCACGAGCGCCAGGTCGTTGCAGTCAGCGACCAAACGGCCGCGATCAGCGACAGGCTTAGTTTGGAGCCGCGGCTGCCATTGCGAGTGATCGGCGGTGGCGCCATCGCCGGGTGGGTGGTGGGACGGGTATTCCGCCACCGTCACGCGCGACTTGTCAGGCGCTACGGCGCCGGTTAGTGCGCTTCGCCGGACGCGTGCGCCGGCGGGCGCGATTCCTCGGCGAGCGACGTGACCTCAAGCGCGCCCCGGGCCGCGCCCTCCAGGACCTCGATGGCTTCGTCCTCGGTGCGTGAGTAGAGCTCGACCAGGAGGTGGACGATGATCCGCTCCTCGTCGTGCTTGTGAAACCGAACGTGGGTGAAGAACTCGCGCGTGCCGGCATCGCCGAAGGCAGCAAAGGTGAGGCTGTCGGCAGCCTCCGGGCCCGAACACGATTCGACAAGGTCATGGTCAACGGTGACGGTGCACGAAGCGACGTAAGGCTTGCCCGCAACCATGCGCTCCCAACGGTCGCCGATCGCGACGACCTTGCCTTCGTGGACGGTCAGATGCGGCTGGTCGTGCATGCAGTCGAGGCACTGGACGACGGCCTCCTGAACTTCCTCGACCCGCTCGCTGGCTTCGGCCGTGTCGGAGTCAACGCGAAGGATCGCGTCGTAGTGGACCTGGGCCTCCAGGCGTTGCGACCAACAGCGATAGCAGCGGAGCCAGGCGCCGCGCTCGCCGACGGCTGCGTCGACCTCCTCGTTCACTCTTCGAGCGTAGCGACCTGGGCCCGGCGTGGCGGGCGGATTTCATCCGCGAGCAACGACCACATCTCCATATCGCGTCGTGCTCCCGCGACGGGCATGTAGGAGCGCAGCACACCTTCGGCCTGAAAGCCGGCGCCTGCCGCCGCTGCCCGGGAAGCGACGTTCTGCCGTTCGATCGCGAGCTCGACCCGATGCAGCTGCAGATGCTCAAACGCAAAGCCGGAGATCAGCCGCAGCGAACGGGTGGCGACGCCGCGTCCACGAGCCCACGAGGCGACCAGGTATCCAGCTGCGCAGCGTCCGGCGGCGAAATTGAGCTCATGGAGGCTCATCGTGCCCAGGATGTCGCTGCCCTGCAGGTCGGTGATAACCGTTTGGACGTCGGTGCCGGTTGCAAGCCCGGCCATTCCTCGCTGCATCCACCCGCGGGCGTGAGTGTCCCGGTAGTCAAGCGGCACGGTGGTGTAACGGACAACATCCGGATCCTGGCAAGCCTCGACCAGGCGGGGGATGTCGGCATCCGCAGGCAGCCGCAGCCGGACCGCGTCGTCGGCCAGTCCCTCGACCGGAAACTCGATCGGGCGAGGGCTCAAGGCCGGCCTTCTCCCGCTTAGGCCGGTGCGCTCGCGGCGGTTGCGGCGCGCTCGGCCACGAGCTCGACGATCTCGCTCATGATCCGATTGATATCGAAGTCCTTGGGCGTATAGACCTTCGCGACACCAGCTTTGATCAGCTTGCCTTCGTGCCCCGCGGGGATGATTCCGCCAACGAGGACCGGAGCGTCAACGTCGCGATCCCGCAGGAGTTTGATCGTGTCCGGGATCAGCTCCATGTGCGAGCCGGAAAGGATGGAGAGCCCGACGACATCCACGTCTTCATCGGCGGCCGACGCGGCGATCTGCTCGGGAGTCAAGCGGATCCCCTGGTAAATCACCTCCATACCGATGTCGCGGGCACGGACGGCGATCTGCTCGGCTCCGTTCGAGTGCCCGTCGAGGCCCGGCTTGCCGACCAGGATCCGAATCCGCCGACCAAGCTGATCGGAGACCTCGTCAACCCTTGCCCTGGTCGCCGCAAGCAGTTCTTCCGATCCGCCTGCCGCCGCGACGCCAACGCCCGTCGGCCCGCGGTAGTCGCTGAACACGTCGCGAAGGACCTGCGACCACTCGCCGGTCGTCGCCCCGGCCTTGGCCGCGGCGATCGTTGCGGGCATGATGTTCGTGGAGTCATCCTCGGCCGCGGCTTTCAGTCCTGCAAGGGCCGCCGCCACTGCAGTCGGGTCACGCTCGGACTTCCACCGCTCGAGCGCCTCCTGGCGCAGGCGCTCGACCTCGGGATCCGGGGTCAGGATGCCGCCATCGGCCCCGGCCGTCAGCGGCGAGTCCTCGGTCTCGGTAAAGCAGTTCTGGCCGATCACCTTGATCTCCTGGCGCTCGATCTTTGCGATTCGCTCGCGGTGGGATTCCACAAGCTGGGCCTTCATGTAGGGGACCGCTTCGACGGCGCCGCCCTGCTCGGCCACAACGGCCATCTCGGCGTCGGCGCCTGCGACCAGCTCGGCGACCAGGCCATCCATCACCTTCGACCCCTCAAAGATGTCGGGGTACTCAAGGACGTCGGTTTCGTAGGCAAGCACCTGCTGGATGCGAAGGCTCCACTGCTGATCCCAAGGCCGGGGCAGCCCCATGGCTTCATTCCAGGCGGGAAGCTGAATCGCCCGAGCGCGGGCGCCCCGGCCCAGCGTCACCGCCAGCGCTTCAAGGACGATCCGCTGAACGTTGTTTTCAGGCTGGGACTCGGTCAGGCCAAGCGAGTTGACCTGAACGCCGTAGCGCATGCGAAGCAGCTTCGGATCGGTGACGCCGTAGCGCTCATGGCCGATGCGCTCCCACATCTGCGTCATCGCCCGCAGCTTCGCGTGCTCCTCGACGAAGCGCACGCCGGCGTTGACGAAGAACGAGATGCGACCAAAGACCTTCGGGAAATCGGCTTCGGCGACTTGACCGCGCGCGCGGACTTCGTCCAGCACCGCGATCCCCGTTGACAGGGCATACGCGATCTCCTGAACCGGCGTGGCGCCCGCCTCCTGCAGGTGGTAGCTGCAGATATTTGTCGGGTTCCACTTCGGGATCTCGTTGACCGTGAACGCCACCATGTCCGCGATCAACCGCATCGATGGCCCGGGCGGGAACGCGTACGTCCCGCGTGAGAGGTACTCCTTGATGATGTCGTTTTGGGTGGTGCCCTGGAGCGCTCCCAGCTCAACGTCCGTCTCCTCGGCGACGGTGCAGTAAAGGCCCAGAAGCCAGGCAGCGGTCGCGTTGATCGTCATCGACGTGTTCATCTCGCCCAGCGGGATCTGGTCCATCAATGCGTGCATGTCGCCCTTGTGGGCGATGGACACGCCGACCTTGCCGACTTCGCCGCGCGCAAGCTCGGCGTCCGGGTCATACCCCGTCTGGGTCGGCAGATCGAACGCCACGGAAAGGCCGGTCTGACCCTTGGCGAGGTTCTTCCGGTAAAGCTCGTTGGAGCTGCGGGCGTCCGAATGCCCGGCGTAGGTTCTCATCACCCAGGGACGATCCGGATCGGGCAGGCGGTGCTCGCTCATACGGGGATTCTAGAGTTCATTGACCAGATGGCGAAACCGATCGACACGATGCATATGGGCAACGACCGCGTGATCTGTGCGTGGGAGGTACGGCCAGGCGTGATCCTTGACCCAGGTCCCGGCGCGTGCGTGGAGACGCTGCTTGCCGGTGTGAGCGCCGAGCCCAAGGCGTTGCTCCTGACCCATATCCACCTCGATCACGCAGGGGCGTCCGGAGTGCTCTGCCGCAAGTTTCCGGATCTACGCGTCTACGTACACGAGGTCGGCGCCCCGCACATGATTGATCCTTCGCGCCTATTGGTAAGCGCCGAGCGACTCTATGGGGACGCAATGGAAAGACTTTGGGGTGAGGTGGCGCCCGTGCCAGCTGAACGGATCACCACCCTCACCGGCGGCGAAGAGGTGGAGGGCCTCAACGTCCACTATGCCCCCGGGCACGCCCGCCATCACGTCGTCTACCACGACCCCGTGTCAGGCGACGCATACACCGGCGACGTCGCCGGTGTGCGGGTGCCGCCGGCCGAGCTGGTCGCCGCGCCGACGCCACCTCCCGAGATCGAGGTGGAGGCGTGGCGTGAATCGCTGGCGATGCTTCGGGAGCTGGAGCCGAGCAGGATCTGCATGACCCACTTCGGAGCGACCGAAGCCGTGGATCAGCAGCTCGATCGGGTGGATGAGTGGCTTGACGAAGCGGCCAGAATCGCCTCACAAGACGATCCCGGCGCGTTCGCGGACTGGATCGATGGTCGCTTTGACGCCGAGGGACCGGAGATCGCGGCCCGTCTGCGACAGGCGATGCCGCCCGATCAACTCTGGCTGGGGCTCGAGCGCTACTGGCGCAAGCGGCGGGAGCGCGAAGCAGACCACTGAGCCGCGCGGGAAAGACCTTGCGGCGACACCGCACCTTTGGGCGCCCGGCCGTGTCTTATCTCTAGGCTGATTCGTTGATGTCACCCAACCACCACACTTCCAGGCTCCGGATCGCGGCTCTCGCCGTGGCCCTGGCCTCGCTTGCGTTCGCCGCAACAGCGGGCGCCGTCGTCTACATCTATTCCAACGGGTTCGGAACGCACGGCGCCTACGAGCAGATCAAACAGCTCGGGGGCGGCAAGAAGGCCTGCAAGGAGAAGTATCTGGCTGGATCGAACCAGATGTCGGTAACGCTCAAGGGCAAACGGTTTTGCGTTTACACACCTCCCGTCGAGGCCGACAGTGACCAGCCTGACCACGAGGTGATTATGAACGCGCGGTTCAAGCGAAACGGCGCCAAGAAACGGGCTCAGAAGGCCACCTACCTCGCAGTCCGGGTTCGCTCCGGCGGTTCAAGCCGGTATGAGCTGGTCGTCCACCCAGCCTTGAAGACATTCAAGATGCTGCGAAACAGCGACGGGTCGGGGTTGCCCGGTGGCCAGGACAACGTCATCAGGCCGCTCGGCAAGGTGAACTCGTTGCGCCTGCGTGCCAGCGGCGGCAAGGTGGTTGGCTTCGTCAACGGTGAGCGAGTCGGCGGCTTCACTGACCCCAATGCGAACGGGGTCAAGGGTCGCCGAGTCAACTTCGGCTCCGGATTCAGCAAGGACGTTCCGGGCGGCCCGGTTGCGTTGATCGAGCGCGTTAAAGTCGGTCTCCCCAACCCGTAGTGGCGGGCGAGTTCCCGAGGTCCGGCGATGAGCACCGAAACGGTTGAGCGACCGCGCGTCGCAGGTCCTGGCGGTGGTCTCGGCGGCAACTGGCGCGTCATCGTCCTAAACGACAACCACAACACCTTTGATCACGTGGCCAAAACCCTCGCGCGGGTGATTCCGGGGATCAGCGTCGAGCGCGGGTATCGGGTTGCAAACGAGGTGCACTCGTCCGGCCAGGCGATCGTGTGGACGGGGTTACGCGAGCCGGCCGAGCTCTATTGGGAACTTTTGGAGCAAGCCGGACTGACGCTGGCCCCGCTCGAGCGGGGCTAACCGGCCCGGAATCGATCAACCGGCACGGCCTGGGCAGCCGACGCCGACGCCCCCTTTAGAAGGGGCGTAGCGTCAGGACCCGGCCGCGGGCGACCGGAGCGGACTCGGCAACGCTCGTGGCTGCCCGTCGGTGCCTGTGAACGAACCGGGCACGGCGCCGTCCGCGGAGCTGGCGGGCCCTGAGATCAAGCAGGTTGCGCAACTCCTGGGTTCGGCTGAACGGATCCGCGATCGTCGTCCCGTCGTCGAGTGAGATCGCCGCAAGCAGCCGGCCCTCGATCTCGACGCCAAGCAGCTCCCCTCGTGGCGGGCGAGCCGCGGAATCGAGTTGGCCCAGTTGCTCGACCGCCTCAGCGTCAGCTCCGGTGAGCCTGCGGATATTGATTCCTGAAATATCTGTCGTTGTGGTTGTCATTTCTTCACCTCCGTAGGGGAAACGCCGTGGCGTCCGACTTTGTGATGTGGGATCAGTTTCGGCCATTATGGGAATAAGCGCAACAGGAAGTTCTATAGTCTGTGATAAGCTCTACTAATGCTTGATTTGAAGCGATTGCGGATCCTGCGCGAGGTCGTCAGCAAGGGCTCTTTCTCGGCTGCGGCCGACTCGCTCTACCTCTCGCAGTCGGCTGTGAGCCAGCAGATTGCGACCCTTGAGCGCGAGGTCGGGATGCCGCTTTTGGATCGGACCCGGGACGGGACCAAGGCGACCGACGCGGGCCGCTCGCTTGTCGCGCACGCCGACGCGGCGATCGCCCGGCTCGAGGAGGCCGAGCGCGAGCTTGAATCGATCGCCGGGCTTGAGGCCGGCGAGGTCAGGGTCGCCAGTTTCCCCAGCGCGAGTGCCACATTGCTGACCATGGCCGTAGGCGCGTTCACTGCGGCCTATCCGAAGGTGCGCCTGACGGCGACGGACGCCGAGCCCGAGGACTCGCTGCCGCGGCTGCGGTCAGGCGATGTCGATCTTGCCGTGATCTTTGACTACCCCGCGATCCCGGCCCCCGAGGATCGCGACCTTGAGCGCACGCTTCTGTTGACGGAGTCGATGTATGTGGCGCTCCCGCGCGATCACCGCTTGGCGGGGCACTCGCGGGTTCGGATCGCCGACCTCAGCGACGAGCAGTGGCTGAGCGGCGGATGCCCCTCATCCTGCGGCTTGATGGTGATGCAGGCCTGCCGGGACGCCGGCTTCGAGCCTTCCGTCGGTCTCCAGACCGACGATTACCACGTGATGCAGGGCTTCATTGCGGCAGGGCTTGGCGTCACCTTGTTGCCGGACCTGGCGCTGCCGACCCTGCGCGACGATGTGGTCGTCCGCGAGGTGGATCCCACGGCTCCCACACGGCGGGTATGGGCGATGACCCGCCGCACCCGGTCGGGGGCGGCGGAGGCAATGCTGGCGGCCCTTGTCCAAGCCGGCGAAGACTTCGCCGCGGCCCACGCGGAGCTGGTTGCGGCCTAGACCTCGCTGCGCTCGAGCGCAGCTTCGACTGCAAGCGAGTGCCAGACAGGTAGAACGGGCTTGTGGAAGTAGTCGATCGCGTCCTGGCGCAGGCGAGTGATCTCGTCGGAGGCCCAATAGGCCTCGAAATCAGCCTTGTCGTCCCAGACTGAGACCTGGCGGAAATGCAGCGGGTTTTCGATGTTGCGCGTCAGATAGGAAGCGCTGGCGCCGGCCGCAAGGGCGCGGTCAAGCGCCGGGCGCCAGACGGCGAGCCAGCGGTCGGCCCGAAACGGGTTGATGTACCAATCGATGTTGTTGACGTACATCTGGCGCGTGATCCTATCTCCCGCGAGCCCGTGGGGCTACGCGCCGACCTCAGCCCAGATCGCGCCCGGACCGTCGCCGTCCTTGCCCTCGGCATCGTCAAGGGCGCCGACCCGCGTGGTGATCTTGCCCGCGTGCTTGTTTTCGTGCATCAACTGGTGCGCGTCGGGAACACCTTCGAAGCCCATTGACTTCCACAGCACGGGGCGGATCTTGCCCTCGGCCATGAGCTGGTTGGCCTGACTGCACTCATAGGCGTTGGCGAAGTGCGACCCGAGGATCTCCTTCTGCTTCATCCACAGGTAGCGCACGTCGAAGTCGAGCGTGTAGCCGGAGGTGGCACCGCAGATCACGACCTTGCCGAACGGCTTCACGGTGAACACCGACGTCGGGAACGTGGCCTGCCCCACATGTTCAAAGACGACGTCCGGAGCGTCACCAAGGATCGACTTGACCTTCTTGGCAAACCCGAGCGATTCCTTGAACCGGGCCTTCTCCTCGTCGGCGGTTTCGCCGCCCTTCCGCATCATCCCGGCGAACTCGTTGCGGTCGATGTAGTCAACGGCGCCAAGCCGCTTGACGAGCTCGCCCTTTTCCGCCGAGGAAACCACGCCCACGGCGTTGGCGCCAGCCGCCTTGGCGAGCTGCACCGCGAAGACGCCGAGTCCGCCCGCCGCTCCCCAGATCAAGACGTTGTGCCCGGCCTGGAGCTTGGCGCGGTTCATCAGCATCCGGTAGGCCGTGAAGTAGGTCAGGCCGTAGGCCGAGGAATCGACCCAGGACAGGTTCTTGGGCTTGGCAAGGAGCTGCTGTGCCTGGACCTTGGTGAATTGGGCGAACGATCCCCACGTTGTCTCGTAGCCCCAGATCCTCTGGCTTGGTGCGGCCATCGGGTCGAGGCCGTGGACCTCGACATCCTCATAGGAGGCCTGGTTGCAGTGGATCACGACCTCGTCGCCGACCTTCCAGCGAGTGACACCGGCGCCAACCTTCCAGACGACGCCGGATCCGTCGGAGCCGCCGATGTGGTGGCCGTATTCGGGGTGATCGCCGTAGCCGAACACCGAGACCGGCTCGCCGAGCGCCGCCCAGACGTTGTTGAAGTTGACGCCCGCTGCCATGACACGGACCGTTACCTCGAACGGACCGGGTTCCGGCACTTCGATCTCTTCAACCTGGAATGCGTCCTTGGGCTCGCCCTCGCGTTCGGCGCGGATCACCCACGCCGCCATCGTCTCCGGCAGGGTGCCTGGTTCCACGTCGAGCTTGGAAACATCCGATACGTCTAGGGCCACTTTGTCGATCAACTCCTGGGTTCTTTGGTTCTAAGGCGAGCCGCGGGATCGTACCGTCGCCACCGCATGTCAGGTTCGCGTCCGGTTCTGCGACTACCTTCGGGAAGCACTATGGAAGCATCGGAAAGACCACAACTTCCCCTTGACGACGGGGTCGACGGCACGGTTCGCGCCCTCGATGGCCGGATCGTGATCGAGGCGCTGACGATCGACGACGAGCGCGCCGCGCGGGTGGTGCGCGAGCGCCAACTGGCCGGCAAGCCCGCCGGGGAAACCGTGCGGAAGGCCGTTGAGATCGGCGCCCGGGTCCTGGATTCAGAGGAGACGGCGGCCAATGTGGACTACGTGCGCCGCGAACTTGAGACGGGCCTTGGCGAGCTGGACCGCAAACTCGGCGAAACCCTGGAGGGTGGCGCCGAGCAGATCGCCGAGCAGCTGGCCACAACGTTCGGCGGCGACGATTCCGTACAGGCCCAGCTTCGCGAGATCGTCGCGACCGGCACCAGGGAACAACTTGAGTCACTGGGCCGTCTGCTCACCACGGATGACGCCTCCAACCCGCTCGTGGCGGTGCAAAACCGGCTCGGCAAGTCATTGCTTGAGTCCGAGGAGCGCCACCGCGCCGAGGTCCAAAAGCTGCGTGAATCGCACACAACCGAGTCGCGGGCGATGCAGACCCAGGTGGGCGAACTGAAAAAGGAACTCGCCCGCCTGCTCGAACGCGATGACGCCGACGAGCGGGTCGCGTCAGCCGAAGAGGCCGGAACTCGCAAAGGGTTCACCTTCGAGGAGCGTGTCCACAACGCGATCGAGCGGATCGCGTCGGTGCGGGGTGACTGCGCGGTCCATACCGGCGCCGAGGGCGCGGAAGGCGGCGGCAAGAAGGGCGACACGCTCGTCGAGCTCGGTGCGGCCGCCGGCCCGAGCCTCGGGCGGGTCATCTTCGAGTCCAAGGACAAAAAGCTCTCCAAGAACGAGGCGTGGAAGGAACTGAACGAGAGCATGGCCACCCGCGCAGCCGCCTTCGGAATCCTGGTGGTCGCTGGCGAGGACAAGGTGCCCTCCGGCCGGCAGCAGCTGACCGAGTACGAGGGCAACAAGCTCATCGTCGCCGTCGATCGGGAGGAGCCCGACTCGCTGGTGCTCGAGGTGGCCTACCGGTTGGGCGCGGCCCGAGTGGCGATGGCCCGCGACCGCGAGCTGGACGTTGACGCGGTTGCGGTCCGCGACATGGCCGCGGAAGCGTTGTCGTTGCTGGGCCAGGCGCAGGCGATCCGCTCGGCGCTGACGGGAATCAAGACCACTTCGGACAAGGCGCGAACAGGTCTCGACACGATGGTCACCGCGCTGCAGGAAAAGCTCGACCGGATCGACTCATTGGTCGCCGAGGCCGACGCGGCGCAAGTCGACTGAGACAGGCGGGAACGCGGCGCTAGGGCTGCAGCAGCGCGTCGCTCGAGCTCTCGCGCTCGGGGCCCACGCTTACCTTGGCGGGCTTGATTCCGCTTTCAGCGCCCGCGGAACCCGTGTACTCGCCCTCGACCAGCCCCGTTTTGATCAATGCCGTGCCGCCCGGGGGAATCTCGCCCGATTGCGCGCTTGTGGGTCCTTCGATGACCAGACGGGTTGGGTCGTCGGTCTGGTTCGAGACGGTGATCACGACCACGCCGGCGCCCAACTCGGTTGGGGAGATGCTCACGGACCGGTCGTCAATGGCGGCGGTGAGCTCCACCGGGATCGGTGGTCGTGGATCGTTCGCAAAGTCGTCGCTGCCGCAAGCCGCCAGCACGAATGCAGCCAGCATCACGGCAAGCGCAGCCGCACGCCGATTGCGCCGAACGAGCGAGGTCTCCCGAGCCCTCATAGGCGGAAACCCTAGACGACCCATCCGTCGTCTGCAGCAATCACTCGCTGAACGGGAGGTCGACGACGGTTCCACTTGCGGACGACCCGTCCGAATCGGTGGGCCCGATGGTGACGAGATCTCCGGGCTCCGCCTCACGTCGCAAGATCGCCAGCGCGATCGGACCCAGGCCGGGGGAGAGGACCGCCGTGCCAATCGCGCCGAGTTCGCGGTCTTCGTTTTGAACCACGTCCCCGGCGGCGACGGGCGCCGAGAGGGCCAACCCTCGCAGGTGGCGGTTGGGCTTGCCCTTGTAGTGGAGGCGGGCAACGGTTTCCTGGCCGATATAGCAGCCCTTGGTAAAGCTCACTGCGCGTTCGTTGATCCCGGCTTCCTGCGGAATCGTGTCGTTGGTCATCTCGCGCCCAAAGCGTGGGATCCCCGACTCGACCCGTGCGATTTCCAGGGCTGCTTCGTCCACCGGCGCGACATCGCGCGCCGAAAGCACGGCGGCGAGGGCGTCGGCGGCCCCGATCGCAACGCGCAGATCCAAGCCCAGCCGCGTTCGAACGCTGACCGCGGCTACGCCGTCGAGCGTGACGTTGGCGTGAACGTGTTCGCCCGCGAGTGGTGCCAGGCCGGTGCGCTCACCGAGGGCCGGCCCACCTAGCACGAACGTCGTCCACCCGGCGCTTTGATTCTCAATTGCGACGTCGCGGCCAACCGAGTACATCGTCAGGTGCCGTTCGACTGCCGCCGTTGCCTCGGGCTCAACGTCGATCCAGATTTCGTCGTCGGCGGGGCGTAGGACGCGCATGTCCGATTGCATCCGGCCCTTGCGGTCAAGGAGTGCCGAATAGGCGCCGGCGCCGACCGCGATTGCCTCGATGTCGTTGGTCAGCTGTCCCTGCAGGTACTCAGCTCCGTCGGCACCCGTGACCACGATCACTCCGCGGTTCAGACGCGTGAATGCCGCCTCCTCGCGCAGGGCGCGGTACTGGCCGTCGAGCTCAACGATTGCGGCGTCCATCGCACCGATCTTAGGGCCGCTTTTCCGCGCTGAGGTTTTGATCTGTCAAAATCTAGAATTATGGACGACGAAACCGCCGAGGACGACGAGGTTCTACGAGTGAGCCGCCGCCGCCTGTTGGCGGCTGGACTCGTCGCCGGACCGGCGCTCGCCGGACTGCATGAGGCGGTTCCGCATGGGGGCATTCACGCGGCACTCGGCGGCGAGCAGCACCCGCAGGCGATGGCCGCCGACGGGATGGCCGAAACCGCTGCACACAGCCACGGCGGCGGCTTGGCCGGCGCGACCTTCCGTCAGGGTGCCGTCGTTGATCACGTCGCCAATGGCTTCAACCCCACGGAGATCCTGCGCGACTTCGATTACGGAACGACGACCCGGCTGCCCGGCGGCCGCGTCCTTCGTGAGTGGACCCTGTTCGCCGCCGACAAGGAGATCGAGATCGCGCCCGGCGTCAACTTCCCGGCCTGGACCTACAACGGCCGGGTTCCGGCACCAACGCTGCGCTGTACCGAGGGCGACTTGTTGCGCGTCCGCTTCGTCAACGGCTCCGCCCATCCGCACACGGTCCACTTCCACGGCCTGCATCCGGCGGCCATGGACGGGATCCCGGGTCAGGGCGCGGGCGTGATTGAGCCAGGCAAATCAACGCTGTACGAGTTCAACGCCGAGCCCTTCGGCCTGCACCTCTACCACTGTCACGTATCACCGCTTGCCGAGCACATCGCCAGGGGGATGTACGGGACGTTCATCGTTGATCCGAAGGTCGGTCGCGAGGACGCCGACGAGATGGTGATGGTGCAAAACGGCTGGAACACCACCTTTGACGCTGACGGCAACCAGTTCTACGCGGTGAACGGCATCCCCTTCCACTACGTCAACGAGCCGATCAAGGTCACTCGGGATGAGTTGGTTCGGATCTACCTGGTCAACGTCCTTGAGTACGACCCAATCAACTCGTTTCACATCCACGGCAACTTCTTCAACTACTTCCCGACAGGCACTTCCCTGACACCGACCGAGTTCACGGACACCGTGATCCAGGGCCAGGCACAGCGGGGAATCTGCGAGATGCGCTTTCCGAACCCGGGTCCGTTCATGTTCCATGCCCACAAGACGGAGTTCGCCGACCTCGGCTGGATGGGTTTCTTCGAGGCCGGCTGATGGAGGAACGGGGTACCAACGGCGGAAGCGGTGAGGACGGGATCGTCGCCCGCCTTCCCTTGTGGGCGCTCGTCGCCGCGATTGCCGGGGTTATTGCCACGATCCTTGTGACGATCGCACTTGTCGGCGGTGACACCCTGCCCGACCGGCGTGGACCGCCCATCGAGGAACTCGCCGTCGAGCGGGCGAAGCTGACTCCCGGGCAGATCGAGCTGAACCTGCGCAATACGGGCGCCGATTCCGTTCAAGTTGGACAGGTCTTCGTCAACGACTCCTACGTCGATTTTGAAGGCGCCGAGGCGCCGATCGGGCGGCTGGGCGCGGAGCGCGTAACCCTGTCATTCCCTTGGCAGGAGGAGCAGCCCTACCTGATCGCGCTGGTGACCTCGACCGGCGCCGTCATCGAACATTCGATTCCGGCGGCGGTTGAGACCCCGAGCACGAATGCCGGCTTGTTTGGCTTGATGGCGCTCCTTGGCCTTTACGTTGGCGTGATCCCGGTGATGCTCGGCATGCTCTTGCTCCCGGCCATGCGGCGGTTCGACTCGCGCTGGATCCGGCTGGTGATGGCGGTGACCGTGGGCCTGCTTGCCTTCTTGGCCGTGGACGCCACGCTTGAGGGCCTTGACCTGGCCGCTCAGTCAGGCGGGGCCTTCGGCGGTGCCGAGCTCGTGTTGCTGGGCGCGGGGCTCGCGTTCCTCGCGCTGACCGGAGTCGATCGCTTCTTGCGGGCGCGCCGCGACCAGCTGGGCTTGACGGGAGGTTCGTCCTTGGCACTGATGATCGCGATCGGGATCGGGCTTCACAACATGGGGGAGGGGCTCGCCATCGGATCGGCGTATGCAATCGGCGAACTGGCCCTGGGCGCTGCCCTGGTCGTTGGGTTCGCGATTCACAACACGACCGAAGGCTTCGCGATCGTGGCGCCCTTGATCCGGGAGCATCGCCCTTCGGTTCGCAGGCTGTTCGGACTCGGATTGATCGCCGGGGCGCCCGCAATCCTCGGCGCGATCGTGGGAGCCTCGGTTACGAACGCGGAGCTGTCCGCGCTCATGCTCGGTTTAGGTGTAGGCGCAGTGGTCCAGGTGATCGTTCAGATCACGCCGTCGATGCGTGATGCCAATGGACGGACGCTCGACACACTGACGGCCGGCGGGATCGCGGCGGGTGCCATTGCGTTCTACCTGACCGGGCTTCTGATCACGGTTTGAGTCATGGCCCATTCCGGTTTCAGACGCGGCCCCGATTCCCTCCAAAGCGAGGCGGTCGAGGACTACGCAAAGGCGCTCCACGCCCTCGCCAAGCGCGATTCGGGAGCGGTCACGACATCCGCGTTGGCGGAGCGGCTTGGGGTATCGCCCGGGTCGGTGACGGCGATGTTGAAGCGGATGGTCGAGATGGGGCTCGTCCAGCACGAGCCGTACAAAGGCGCGCTGCTGACAGCCGAGGGCGAGCGGGTTGCGTTGGAGGTGATTCGCCACCACCGGCTGCTAGAGGCGTACCTGAGCGACGTCCTTGGCATGCCCTGGGATCGGGTCCACGACGAAGCCGAGGTGCTCGAGCACTACATCTCCGAGGAATTGGAGGAGCTCATCGCGACGGCGCTGGGCGATCCTGCACATGACCCGCACGGAGATCCGATTCCCGACCGCGACCTCGCGCTCGGCGAATCCGAGGGCATGACCCTGGCCGACGCTTCCCGCGGGGTCGCCGGCACCCTTGCCCGCGTTTCGGATTCAGATCCGTCCATGCTTCGCTACCTCGACGAACGCGGGATCAAGCTTGGGGCACGTCTGACGGTGGGCGAGAGGGAGCCATTCGGCGGGTCGGTTGCGATCGAGGTTGACGGCAAGCAACACATGATCGGGACCGATCTTGCCCGGCGCATGGTGATCGCTGGCGGATAGGGTTGGCCCGTGGCGCTAGCGGACCAATTTCAGGAAATCATCGACTCGCTCCCCGATGACTGGACCGACCTGACCTTTGACGTGCGCTTGCCCGACGAGGAGCGATACATCGACGCGGCGGTGATCCTGACTCAGGTCAACGCCCAGCCCTACTCGCGGGCCGATTGGCATTGGCGGGTCAACGTGGCCCAGACGTTTGGTCATGCCGCGGCTGCGCCGACGGTCAAGGGCACGCTTGCGCTCCTCGATCAGGAGGGCGTTGACGCGGAACTCATCTTGCGTGACTTCCGCCAGGGCAGGGCTGAGATCAAGCAGATGTGGGGACGACCCGAATCCGTGCGCCAGTACTTCCGCCGGAGCCGCCGGCTTTAGTCACGGCCCGGATGCGCGAACCGCCGCCAGTTGGCGATTCGGTGAGGCTCAACGTTGCCCGGCTTCACCCCGGCTGAAAAGGCGTGCGCCGCGCTCAGCGCCCGCATCTGGGCGATCTGCACGTCACTGTCAAGGCCTGGCACGGCCTCCAGCAGGTCGCCAAGTGCGGCCCTTGGCCGGCTGTCGGCCAACTCATATCCGCGCCCGATTGCCGCCTGAAGCGCAGCCACCAGATCGGGTTCGGCGGCGACCAGCTCGGCGCTTGCAACGACCAGCAACTCAGGAAAGTTGCCCGTCGCTAGGTCGCTGACCCGAAACTCCAGGGTCGGAACCCCAAGTCTCTTGAGCGCGACGCCTTCCGCGTTCCAAAATGCCGTGGCCGCTGCAACCCGGCCCGCCGCGAGGGCAGCGATCGAATCGAACCCGATTGTGGTTCGCGCAACGGCGCTCGGATCACCACCGTCGGAAGCGACTACGGCGTCGAGCACCAGGTCATCGGAGGGCAAGCCAGTGACCCCGACGGTCAGCCCCTCCAGATCTCGGGGCCGCCGGATAGCGGGCCCCGCGATCACGGCCGCAAGCGGTACCTGAACGAGCGCGGCAACCGGCGTCAGGTCGATGCCGCGACCGCGTGTCAGCCCAAGGTCGTTGATGTCGAGGACCGCGAATTCGGCGCGCCCGGCCGCCAGTAGTTTTGGCGCGTCGGTTGACTCGCCCGGCTCGCGCAACTGGAGACTGATGCCCTGCGCCGAAAAGAAGCCGCGCTCAAGCGCGGCGTAGATGCCCGAGTGGACGGCGTTGGGAGTGAAGTCGAGCACGAGGGTCGCCTCGCGTGAGGCGCCCGGTTCCGCGCCGTCCCCGCCACAGCCGCTACCGGCTATTGCGACGACGGCCGCCAGCAGCGCGACCTTCGATCCCATCTAAGGCCGAAATCTAGCCGTCGGTTGATTTCCACATCGGCGGCTCCATTGGTGGTACGGTCGATTGGCTCCGCGGCAGCGAATTTGCGAGTTGGGGTTTGAGTCCGCGCTTGTGGTGGCAATTGGTCCGGTCACGTTGGCGCGGCTTGCAGTTCGGTGTCGCGGCGGGCACCACTTCGGGGCTCCGCCGCAGGAACCCGGGACACTGCTGCCGCCCGGATAGATAGACTGCCGCCGCCTGCGTGCGTTGAAGCGCGCGCCGGAGTTTCGCCATCACGACCAGGAGGTAATGACCAGTGCAGGATCGAGGGTTGGCCGCATACATCGCGGAGTTGCTCGGGACGCTCTTTTTGACCTTCGTCGTCGGCACGGTGGTGACGCTGTTCGTGGCGAGCACAGCCGGTGCGCAGACCGGCTCTGACTTTGCCGTCGTCGGTCTCGTGCATGCCTTCGTCCTGTTCGGCCTGATCTTCGCCTTCGGCGCCGTGTCCGGGGGACATTTCAATCCCGCGGTCACGCTTGCCGCAACCCTGCAGAAGAAGCTCGATCCCGTTGACGCGGTCGTGTACGTCCTCGCCCAGCTTTCCGGCGGCGTCCTCGGCGCGCTTTTGTGCAAGGGCATTCTCCTCGACGAGGGACGCGCCCTCGGTTACGGCAACGCGGAGGTCTCCGGCTTGCTCGGCGGCAACTTCCAGGGCTTCATCGTCGAGGCCCTTGGTGCCTTCCTCCTGGTGCTCGTGATCCTCGCAGTGGCGATGAACCCGCGCGCCCGCCAGGAGTGGGCACCGCTCGCGATCGGCACCACCCTGGGCTTCGTAGTGATGATCTTTGGCCCGCTCACCGGCGCCTCGGTCAACCCGGCCCGCTGGTTTGGCCCCGCCCTGATCGGCGACGGTCTCGACGGCGGGGACCTGCTCCCCTACGTGCTTGGCCCACTGGCCGGAGCCCTGCTGGCGGTTGCCGTCTATCGCTACGTGATCGACGGACCACAGCACGCGACGGGCCCTGACCCGGCGAGCGCCAAGTCCAAGGCCGCGCCGACGCCTCCGCCTCCGCCTCCTCAGAAGTAACGCCGGGCTTTCAATAGCCTGGGCCCGTGCGCCGGGTCACATTTTCGCGCAACTACACGCTCTCACTATCGAGGACGTGTCGTTGCGTTTGCAAGTACTGCGCGTTCGCGACGCGCAAGGCGCACCTGTACTCGCCCGATGAGGTTGAGGAGCGGCTCGACCAGGCGACGAGGCGAAACGCGAAGGAACTCCTGATCCTGACCGGCGAGCAGCCGGAGGTGAACGCCGAGGTGGCGGGACGCTTGCACTCATACGGCCATCCCGATTTCGTCTCCTACGTCTCCTGGGCATGCGAGCGCGCGTTGGAGCGCGGAATCCTGCCGCACACAAACCTTGGCGCCCTCGACCGCGCCGATCTGGCCCGGTTGCGCGAGGTCACCGCTTCGCAGGGCCTGATGCTGGAGTCAATCTCAGAGCGGCTGATGCAGACTGTCCACGCCGGTTCGCCGTCCAAACACCCGGACGTTCGGATGGCGACGATCGAGGCTGCGGGCGAATTGCGGATCCCGTTCACCTCCGGAATCCTGGTCGGAATCGGCGAGACGGAGGACGAACGGCTCGAATCGCTTGAAGCCCTGGCCGCGTCTCATGCCCGCCATGGACACCTGCAGGAGGTGATCCTGCAGAACTTCGTCCCGCACCCGCGCTACTACGGGCAGGAGGTCGCGGAGATCGCGGACGAGGCGGCCCGCCAGCGCTGGGCTGCGGGAGCCACCGAAGCGACAGCGGACCCCGAACCGATGCCGGAATGGGCCAATCCGATCACGCTTGCTGACATGCGGCGCCTGGTTGTGGAATCCAGGCGGCTGATGCCCGACGTCGGGGTCCAGATCCCGCCCAACCTCGCCGATTGGTGGGACGATCTCGTCGAGGCCGGCGCGACGGACCTTGGTGGTCTCTCGGCCAACGGCGATCACATCTCGCCGGAGCATGCGTTTCCCAGCCCGCACGAGGTCCGCAAGCGGTTGCGGCCCCAGGGCTACGCGCTGACGGAGCGGCTCTGCGTGTACCCGCAGTACCTCGACGCGGAGTGGCTGGATCAGGGGGTCCTCGACGCGGTCAAGCTGCGCTACTGGAGCTTCATCCCGCGACGGGGGTCCGGGCGACGCTCCGAGCGGGAGATTGATCCTGAATTGGCCCCAAGGGCAATCGAGAAGGGTGCCGGTGGGGAGTCGTTGTCCGAGGATGAGCTGACAGCGCTCTTTGCCGAGGAGCGTCCAGACGTGATCGAAGAAATGCGGGTTGCGGCCGACGGGCTGCGTTCCGAGCTCGCGGGTGAGACCGCGACCTTCGTCGTCAACCGCAACATCAATTTCACGAACGTCTGCGTGGTCGGCTGCGCGTTCTGCGGGTTTGGCCAGGGCAAGCGCTCGCCGGACGCCTACGAGGTGACCGAGGACGACTTCCAGGCGCGAATCGCGGAGGCGATCGATTTCGGTGTAACCGAGATCTGCATGCAGGGTGGAATCCACCCGGATTACGAGCTGGCCGATTACGGCCGCTGGCTTGAGCTCGCGCGGGACGCCGCGCCCGGCCTCCATCTACACGCCTACTCGCCGATGGAGATCCACTTCATGTGCGAGCGTTCTGGGCGCTCGCCCGACCAGGTCTTCGATTACCTGCGGGAGCGCGGGCTTGGCTCGACGCCAGGTACCGCAGCTGAGGTGCTCGACGACGGCGTTCGGGCCCGGATCTCCCCGAACAAGCTCCCCGTCGCTCGCTGGGTAGAGATCATCGAAGCCTGCCACCGGCAGGGCCTGCGCTCGACCTCCACCGTGATGTTCGGCCACATCGAGGAGCCCTGGGAGCTCGCCCGGCACATGCGCGTGATTCGCGAGCTCCAGGAGCGCACCGGGGGCATCACGGAGTTTGTGCCGCTCAGCTTCATCCCGTTCCAGACGCTGCTCGGCCGCACACATGGCGTCGAGGAGATCGGTCGGGATGAGAACCTCAAGCACACGGCGGCATTTCGGCTGGCGCTTGGCCGGACGATCAAG
This sequence comes from uncultured bacterium, assembly GCA_963701205.1. GTDB lineage: Bacteria > Actinomycetota > Thermoleophilia > Solirubrobacterales > 70-9 > JALZKA01. The sequence continues at coordinate 1,807,045 of OY969575.1, forward strand.
AACCTGCAGGCCAGTTGGGTGAAGATGGGCGTCGAGACCGCCACTGAAAGCCTGCGTTGGGGAGTCAACGACCTCGGTGGCACGCTGATGGAGGAGAACATCAGCCGGATGGCTGGATCGCAGCACGGTGTGCGCCTTGAACCCGACGACTTGATCGCGGCGGCACGGGCGGCGGGCCGCCTTCCGGCTCAGAGGTCTACCCTTTACGAGATTCTGGAGACTTACTAGGGGGTTGACGGCAGATGGCAGCGACCTTGCTGGTGCTGGCAGCACCCAGACCTACGTTCGCGATTTGCGCCGGGGCAAGACGCGGCTCGCAAGTCGAGCGGCCAACGGTGACCCCGCCGATTCGGATGCCACCAATGGCTCGATCTCCCTGGACGGCCGCTGGGTCGCGTTTGAAAGCAGCGCCGACAACCTCGGCGGCAACACCACGTATCAACAGGCCTTCCGGGTCGCGCTGCGCTAGCGCGGGACCTAGCGGAACAGGTCGTCGGCAGCTGCCCGGCGCAGCGCGCCGGCGCCCGGGCCGTCGGTGGCCGTGATGTGCCGCTCGAGTCCGCTGATGACGGCGGCCGGAATCCCGGCGGCCTTGTCGCGGACCAGGTCGGCTGCAGCAGCGGCCTCGTCGGCGATCGCCACCACCGTCGCCGCCAGCTCCCGCTCCTCACGATCGTGGCGGCCGCGCCAGTCGTCGATCGCAAGCAGGCCGGCGCAGCCGATCGCAACGTCCGTCTGACCCACGCGCCAAGGCCGCCCGAAGCTGTCGGCGATGATCACCGCTGGGCGCTCGCCCCCCGCGGCCGCGATCTCTTCACGAATCCGCCGGGCCGAGAAGTCCGGATCCTCCGGCAGCAAAAGCACGCGATCGTCCCCGGGCACGTTTGACGCGTCGATTCCCGCGTTGGCACACACGAGGCCGTTGTTTGTCTCGACGATCAAGACGCCGCGCTCGGCGCGGATGATCGCCCGGCTCTCGGCCAGAATCAGCTCGACGAGGCGCGGATCCTTGCCGAGTGCATCGGCAAGCTCAATCGCCCGTGGACCCGGCTCAACGGCGGCCAGGTCGCGGAATCTGTCCTCCACCTTGGAGATGACCTTTTGCGAGACGACAAGAACGTCGTCGGATGAAACGTCGGCGGCAAGAAGCGCACCCAGGTTCATTCCTGGTGCAGCCTCGGGTAGGCCCGCGATGCCGCGAACGGTGATCAAAGCTCGGCCAGCGCAGCCGCGGTCTTTGGCGCCCGATGGGGGTCGGCTGCCAGTGCGGCGATCAGGGCATCGAGGTCGGCCGGGTTGTCGATATCCAGGGCAAGCGACGGCAGTTCCTCGGTGGCCGCCTCCCAGCCTGCACGGGTTGCGCGGTCAAGGTGGCGCTCTTTGCTTTCCTCGCCGAAGGCTGGCCCGATTGCATCGCACGGTGAAAGCAGCAGGCCGTTGGTGCCGGTTGCGTGGCGATCCGGGATCACCGCCACTCGGCCTTCGCCCATGCGGCCGAGCGCCGCGTCGAGTTCGGCGGCATCGATCAGCGGACAATCGCCGGGAAGCAGGGCAACGCAATCGGCGCCGAGCGCCTTGGCCCGGACTATCCCGAGTACAGCCGCTTCGGAGTGGCCACGTTCGTCGGGGTCGCGCAAGACCTCGATAGGCGTACGGCCTCGCTTGGCGGCCTCCATTGCGACCTTCTCGGCTCGGCCCTCCGCGGTCACGACGACGATGCGCTCGATGGCGTCGGATCCCTCGAGTGCGACCAGTGTGTCGCCAAGCATCGCGCGCAGAATCCCGGCCCGTCCGGGGGGATCGAGCCGCTGGCCCATCCTGCTCATCGCCCGCGAAAAGCGCTTGACGGGAACGATCGCGGTGGCGTTCATCGGCGCAGTTCCCCTGCCCATGCGAGCACGCGCTCGGCCAGGGCACGCCGTCCCGCGGCGCCCTCCATCAGGGTCGGACATGAAAGCGTCGCGACTTCGCCCGGCGGTGGGTCAGGATCCCCCTCATCCACGACCAGCCCGTCGAGTAGGCCTTCGTAGAGCGAGGCGACTCCCGCCACGCTCACGGGACGACCAATTGCTCGCATGAAGGCCTCCGTAGGACCCTTGATTGCCCGCCCCGCGACGAACGGGCTCACGGCGATGACGGGCGCAGGGGCTTGCACGATCGCTTCGCGGATGCCCGGCAGGGCCAGGATCGGCCCGATCGAGATCACGGGGTTGGAGGGGCCGATCACGATCAGGTCGGCCGAGCTGATCGCCGCGGTCACCTCGACCGTTGGGACGGCGCCATCCAGGCCCTCCACCTCGATTGAGGAGATCGCCGATTCGCCACCGTCCAAAATCAAGAATTCCTGCAGCCCGCGGCGCCCGGCGGGCGTGTGGATAAAGGTGCGTACCGGCGCTTCGGTCATCGGCAGGACGGTGGCCTCGACGCCCAGGGCCAGGGCAATTTGAGACTGGGCCTTCGTTGCCGTGCCGCCGTCGGCGATGAAGCGTGTGCGGTAAAGGCACGCCGCCAGATCGCGGTCCGACAGCGAGAACCAGTCCGGCGCCCCGATCGCGGCCAGGCGCTCGTGGACGGTAAAGGTGTCGTCGCGGATGCCCCAGCCCCGCTGTTCGTCGATCTGGTCGGCGAGCCAGTACGTACACAGGTCGGGGTCGGGCGAGACCCGCAGTCCGTGGACCTCGCAGTCGTCGGCCGTGTTGGCAATCACCGCGAGGTCCCCGGCGATCAGTTGCTGAAATCCGGCGGCTAGCTTGGCGCCGCCGGTTCCGCCCGCGAGCAGCGCTACCCGAGTCACTCCCAGGGGTCGGTGTCGGGCAGGCCGGTGATGCGGATGCCCGCGTGAACCTTGTAGCGGACGTTTATCGAGATCAGAAGCGGGGTGAGTTGCTCGACGATGCGCGCCGTCTCCAGCGGGCCGGCATTCACGGCCCGAAGTCCGGGGATCGCTTCGACGAGCTTCGCGACCTTTGCCTTGTCGGCCTTGCGGTCGCCGCACAAAAGGACGTCCTCGTCAAGCGTTGCCTGGCGATCGGCAAGGTCCGGGGCACCAACGGTATGAAAGGCACCCACGACGCTGACCCCCTCAGGCACCATTTCCTGGGCCTGCTGGGCGGCCGATCCCTGCCAGACGCCAAGCGTGCGGGTTGCCTTGCCGGAGACAGCAGCGGCGAGCGGCACCGTGCAATCGACCAAAAGCTGTCCCGGCTCGAGCGCGTCGCGAAGGTTTGTCAAGTTCTCCGACTGGGCCCGAAACGGGACGGCCATCACGACGATTGGCCCCTGCTTGGCTGCGTCGGCGTTGGTCAAGCCTTCGACCTCGGCCTCGGGCACCGCATCGCTCAGCTTGCGAGCCGCCTCAGCAGCCCGTTTTTCATCGCGAGAGCCCAAAACGACGGCGTGCCCGGCCAGCGCCCAGCGCAGGGCAAGGCCGTAGCCCAGTGCTCCTGTTCCACCGATGATCGGGATCGCAGTTCCAGCCATTGAGCGGCGGAGTCTATGGCGCGGATAACCTCCAGCGGCTTGATCGAACCGGGTACAGAGCGAGTGGTGCCGTTCACCGTTGAGGGCCGACTCCTGACGGATGTTGGCGGGACCCTCGGCGGCGGCGTCCTGTCGACGCCGGGGATGATCGGGATGATGGAGGCAAGCGCCGCCGCGCTTGCCTATGAACACCTCCCAGAGGGCATGGCCACAGTCGGGTTCGAGGTCTGCATCAAGCACGTCGGTGCCTCACTTGAGGGCGCCGAATGCACTGCGCGGGCCACGCTGACAGAGATCGTGGACGATCGCAAGCTTCGCTTTAACGTTGAAGTTGCGGAGGGCGATCGAACGATCGGGGTCGGCACGCACGAGCGCCGCGTAATCAAGTTCGACCAGCTCGCCCCTCCGAATTGATGGCCAATTTGCCGGCGAGCGTGCGGATTCGCGAGGTCGGCCCCCGCGACGGGTTTCAAAACGAACCTGAGGTCATTCCCACCGCAGACAAGGTTCGCCTGATCGGCATGCTCGGGGCAGCCGGATTTCGCCGGGTCGAGCTGACTTCGTTCGTTCGCCCGGACGTCATCCCCCAGCTTGCCGACGCGGTTGAGGTGCTGGATTCCTACGAGAAGCTCGAAGGCGTTACCTACTCGGTCTTGATTCCGAACGAGCGCGGCCTTGAGACCGCGCTTGCCAGGCGCGATCGCTTTGATGAGGTGAGCGTGTTCCTTTCCGCTTCGGAGACCCACAACCAAAAGAACGTGAACCGATCCGTCGAAGAGTCCCTGGGCGGGCTTGAGCGGGTTCTTGGGCGGGCCGGGCAAGAGTCGTTGCGCTGCGAGGGAGTGATTTCCGTCTCGTTCGGATGTCCGTACGAGGGCGCGGTCCCGCCGGATCGCGTCTTTGAGATCGCCCGCCGCCTGGTGGCCGCGGGGTGCAAGGAGATCGGCTTCGGCGACACGACCGGGATGGCTAACCCCCGCCAGGTGAGTGAGTTCTTTGCCCAGGCCCAAGCCGAGCTTCTGGGCGTTGAGCTGACCGCTCACTTCCACAACACCCGAGGGCAAGGCCTGGCGAACGCCCTGGCCGCGTTGCAACAAGGCGTGGATTCCTTTGAGTCGGCCTTCGGTGAGCTTGGCGGCTGTCCGGTGCCCGCCGGGGCGACCGGCAACATCTCAAGCGAGGATCTGGTCTCGATGTTGGGCGAGATGGGAATTGAGACCGGCATTGATTTGCGGCGCCTGATTGCGGCATCAACGGCAGCTCAGGAGCTGCTGGGACGCCAGCTTGGCGCCCACGTGTTGAAGGCCGGACCGGTGGACTGGCGCAATTGACGAGCGAAGGGAAGCGGCGATGAGAAGCGACGCGTTCAGGGCGGCCGCCGAGGCCAAGGAATTCGATGAGATCGACAAGCTGTTTGTCGAGGACTGCAGCTTTCGCAGCCCTGTCGTCTTCAAGCCCTATGAGGGGCGCGCCGCCCTGCGCACGATCCTGACCGCCGTAGGCCAAGTGTTCGAGGATTTTCAATACCTCGACCAAGTCGAGACGGCCGACACGGCGATCTTGCGTTTCCGGGCGACGGTTGGTGAGCGCGAGCTGGAAGGCGTGGACATCCTCAAGTTCGCTGACGACGGCCTGATCACGGAACTAACGGTCATGGTGCGGCCGATGAGCGCAATCCACGCGCTCGCCGAGCGCATGCAGGCGATGCTTGAGGCGGCCGGCGCGGGCTGACCCGTAGGCTTGCCCTGAACCCAGGCAAACCAGCGAAACGGGAAGCGAGCGGAATGGAAATCCAGAAGGTTGGAGTGGTCGGATTTGGGCTGATGGGCCATGGCATCGCGCAGGTGTGCGCGCAGGCGGGCTGGGACGTGGTCGTCCGGGAGGTCTCCCAGGATCGGCTTGATGCCGGGCTCGCGAAGATCCAAAAGCAGCTTGACCGTGCGGTGGGCAAGGGCAAGATTGAGCAGGCGGATGCGGATGCCGTTGTTGGCCGGATCACCCCGACGACCGAGTACCGCGACCTTGCCGAATGCGATCTCGTGATCGAGGCGATCACGGAGGACCTAGGCCAGAAGCTCGAGATGTGGCGTGAGCTCGATGGCGTCGTAAAGGACGACGCGTTCTTCGCAACGAACACGTCTTCCCTTTCGGTTGCCGACCAAGCCGAGGCGACCTCGCGTCCCGACCGATTCCTGGGGCTCCACTTCTTTAACCCTGTGCAGATGATGCCGCTGCTCGAGGTTGTCTCGGCCGAGGCGACGAGCGACGACGCAGCCAAGCTCGGCTTTGCCGTTGGCGAGGCCCTCGGCAAGACGATGGTGGCAGCCGGCGACAACCGCGGATTCATCGTCAACCGACTGCTGGTCCCTTACATGTTTGACGCGATTCGGGCCTACGAAGCCGGGACGGGTTCGATCGAGGACATCGATGCGGCGATGATGGGCGGCGCCAGCCACCCGATGGGGCCGATTACCCTCGCCGACTTTGTCGGTCTCGACACCCTGGCCTCGATCGGCACGGTGCTCGTCGATTACTACGGCGAGGAGCGTATGGGCGCCCCGGAGACGCTCCTTGGTTTGGTCGCGCAAGGACACCATGGCCGCAAGTCGGGCCGCGGCTACTACGACTATTCTGGTGAGGCGCCTGTCGCGACGGATCCGCGTAACTGAGGGCGCACGGCCCAAGGAGAAGGCATCATGGATGAACCAACGGACCAGGTCAGTGGCGAGGAGGTTCGCGGGGCCACCTTTCCGCAGGTCCTCAGGGGTTACGACCGTGGCGCCGTGCACGCGTTTCTCAGCAAGATCGCCGACAGGGTCGAGAACGGCGCCAACCCCGTCGCCCGTGCTGCGCCCGCTGCGATCAAGGACGAATTGGCCAAGGTCGGTCAGCGCACCGCCGGAATTCTCACCGCCGCCGAGGATGTGGCCGCGAACCTGCGCGATGAGGCCAAGGAGTACGGGGAGCGCCTACGCGCCGGCGCCGAGGACGAGGCTCGAAGGGCGTTGCTTGGCGCGAGCCAGAAAGCCGACGAGATCGTTGCTGCGGCTGAGGCGAGGGGCAACCAGATAATCGATGAGGCGATCGCACGGCGACGGGACCTGAACGACGCGATTGCCGACCTGTTGGATCGCCGCGACGAGATCGCCAACGAGGCGATGCGAGTGGCGGACGACTTGGCTGCCGCGGTGGAGGCGCTTCGCTCAAGCAATCCTGACAACGACGATGGCGCGAGCGAGGACAAGCAGGAACAGGAGGCATCTTCGGGCGCCGGGATTTCGAGCGGGGCCGATTCGAAAATTGGGTGAGAAGCGGAGCGCCGCTTACACTCATCCCGGCGATGAGTGAGACGACTCGGGGTTCCGACCTTCAGCGCGCGTTTGAGGCTGCCAACGCAGGCGGTCCCGAGCGCCACCATTCAAAGACGGCCGAGCAGGGGAAACTGCCCGTGCGTGAGCGCGTCGCCCTCCTCGTTGACGCGGGATCGTTTGCCGAGGAAGGCTTGCTGGCGAATTGGGATCAGGAGGGTCTTGGCGCTGACGGGGTCGTAACCGGCTTGGCGCTCGTTGCCGGGCGCAAGGTGGCGCTGATGGCAAATGACCCCACCGTCAAGGCGGGATCGTGGGGCCCCAAGACGGTCGAGAAGATCCTGCGCATCCAGGAGCGGGCGCTCAGCCTTGAGGTTCCGATGATCTATCTCGTGGACTCGGCGGGAGCCCGGATCACCGAGCAGGTACGGATGTTCCCCGGTCGCAGGGGGGCGGGCCGCATCTTCTACAACGAGGTGAAGATGTCGGGGCGCGTGCCCCAGGTCTGCGTGCTCTTCGGCCCCTCGGCTGCCGGCGGCGCTTATATCCCGGCCTTTTGCGACGTCGTGATCATGCGCGAAGGTAACGCCTCGATGTATCTGGGTTCGCCGAGGATGGCGGAGATGGTGATCGGCGAGAAAGTGACCCTTGAGGAGATGGGCGGCGCCAAGATGCACACCGGCGTGTCCGGCTGCGGGCACTTCTTGGCCCAGACCGATGAGGACGCGATCGAGACCGCCAAGCGTTACCTCTCCTATATGCCCACGAACTGGCGCGAAGCGGCGCCCACTGCGCCTCCAGCGCCCCCGGCCACGGACCACTCGCCCTCCGCGATCATTCCCGCTGACGAGAAGACCTCGTTCGATATCAAGGATCTGATCGCCGCGCTCACGGACGCCGATTCGTTTTGTGAAGTCCATGCCCGGTGGGCGAAGGAGCTCGTGGTGGGCTACGCCCGCCTCGACGGTCGGGCGGTTGGCATCGTGGCTAACCAGCCGCGTCAGAAGGGTGGGGTGCTCTTCGTCGATTCGGCTGACAAGGCGGCGCGGTTCATCGTCACATGCAACGCGTTCAACATTCCGCTGCTGTTCCTAGCGGACGTTCCGGGTTTCATGATCGGAACCGACGTCGAGCGCCAGGGGATCATCCGCCATGGGGCCAAGATGATCTCGGCAGTTTCGGAGGCCACCGTGCCGAAGATTTCCGTGATCGTCCGCAAGGCCTATGGTGCCGGGCTGTACGCGATGGCGGGACCGGCTTTCGAGCCGGATGCGACGATCGCTCTGCCCGGGGCGTCGATCGCGGTGATGGGCCCCGAAGCCGCCGTCAACGCCGTCTTTTTGAATCAGATCCAGGCCATTGATGACGAAGTTGAGCGGGCAGAATTCATCGCCGCCAAGCGATCCGAGTACGCGGCTGACATCGACATCCTGCACCTTGCGTCGGAGATGGTGATCGACGCTGTCGTCGAGCCCGACGCGTTGAGGGAAGTGCTGGTTGGGCGCTTTGCGATGGCCGAGGGGCGCGACCGCTCCTTCAGCGAGCGCCGTCACCCAATCACGCCCGCCTGACGATGCTGGGGGTGATCCTCGGCAGTGGTGCCGCGGGACTCGACCTGGGCGAGGGGGTCTTCGCAATTGAGCGCCACGGTCAACCGCACCGGCTTCCCCACCAAATCGACCACCAAGCGAATTTGCGGGTGCTTCACGAGGCGGGGTGCGACCGGGTCCTGGGCGTGGCGTCGGTCGGCGGCTTGCGACCGGAGCTTGGCCCGGGGACGCTGGTCGTGCCGGACGATTTCATCGCGCTTGACCTGCCGGCGCTGACGCTGCTGGACGGAGTGGCGGCGCACCGTGTCCCTGGATTTGATTCCGAATGGCGCCAGTCGGTGGTCACCACCCTGGGAGGGCATTGTGAAATCTGCGATGGCGGCATCTATTGGCAGGTCAACGGCCCGCGCCTGGAGACGGCGGCCGAAGTCCGATTCGTCGCGCAACACGCCGACGTGATCGGGATGACGGTCGCTTCCGAATGCATAGTGGCCGGTGAAATTGGCATCTCGTACGCGGCGATTTGCATGGTGGACAACCTCGCCAACGGCGTATCGGCGTCCAGCCTGGAACTGGCGGATGTTGCGGCTGGCCAGGCCCGCCACCGCACCCAGATCGCGAACTTGCTGGGGGCGGCGCTTCCCGCGCTTGCCTGAGCGTTCGCGCGGAGCTCGGCGCCGCGGCTTTTTGCAGGTGGCACTACCCTCATCCGATGGGTCTCGCGGTCGTCAAAGCCACCCTCGATGGAGTCACGACGGGGCTTCGTTGCGAGGCTGGCACCATCGTGGCGCTTGGCCCAGACGTCGAACCGGCGCCCGGCGACGACGTAATCGACGGGGAGGGCCGGGCCCTCGTCCCGGGATTTGTCAACGCCCACACGCATGCTGGAATGACCCTGTTTCGGGGCTATGCCGACGATTTGCCGTTGATGCGCTGGCTGGAAGATCACATCTGGCCCGTCGAGAAGCTGATGAGCGACGACGACGTCTATTGGGGCACCCGCCTCGCCTGCGTCGAGATGATTCGGACCGGAACCACGATGTTTTGGGACATGTACTGGCACGCCGACGCCGCGGCGCGGGCGGTTGAGGACGCCGGGGTCCGGGCGGTTACGGCGGCGCCTCTGATCGATGGCCTGGACCCCGGGAAGGCGGAGCGCGCGTGTGCTGATGCTGAGCGGAGCATCGAGGCGATCAGGGCGACCGGCGGCGACTTGGCTCGACCGGGCTTTGCGCCACACGCGATCTACTCCGTCAGCGAGAAGTCGTTGCGCCGCGTCGCGGAACGGGCGGCAGAGCTTGAAGTGCCGATCCAGATCCACCTGTCCGAGACGGAGGCCGAGGTCGCTGACTGCGTGCGTGAACATGGGATCAGACCGGCCCAGCTTCTTAATCGTTGCGGCCTGCTTGGACCCACCACGATCCTTGCTCATGGCGTCTGGCTCGACGACGCGGAGCTGGACTTGATCGCAGCCAGCGGGGCGACCGTTGTGACCAACCCGGTGGCCAATCTGAAGCTGGCCGTGGGCGGCTTGTTCCCCTACATCGCCGCCCGGGAGCGAGGCGTGCATATGGGCCTCGGCACGGACGGCCCAGGGTCTAACAATTCTCTGGATCTGGTCGATGACACGAAGGTGTTCGCTTTGCTGCAAAAAAACGACGCGGGCGACCCTGCGGCGGTTACGGCCGCCGAGGCGCTCGAACTTGCCCGCGGCGAACGATCTCCACTTCTTTTTCGACCTGCGCTCGCGGTTGGATCGGACGCCGATTTTCTGTTGGTTCGCACCGAGACTCCCGAGCTTGGCCTCGGTGCGCTTGACGCGGGCATTGTCTACGCGGCTTCCGGCGCGATCGTGGATGCGACCGTTGTGGCAGGGCAGGTCCTCATGCGGGGTGGCCACATCGGCGATGAGGCTGAGGTACTGGCGCACGCCCGTGCTCAAGCCGTAAGTCTTGGACTCCGATGATGGCTACACGCGCCAAACCGCCACCGGATTCCCCCGCCAGCCTGCGCTGGCGGGATGTTCGTCCACGCATGGAGTCCCGGGCGGACCGGGTGACGATCGCAAGCACGCTTGGCGGTCTCTTGATTTTCGGCGGCGCGCTCGTCCTGATCAGCTCGCAGATTGATCGAGGAGCTGGCCAAAACGAGGCCGGGGTCGCTGCGGCGGCTGGCGTGGCGATCCTTGGTGGGGGCCTTGTTCTCTTGCTCGCAGGCAGGCTCCCTGGCTGGTTCTTGCGGGTGATCCCCTTCCTGGGAGCGGTCCTCGTCGGCGTGGCGATCCACTACGGCAGCGCTGCCGCTGCGGCGTCATACGCGATGCTATTTCTCTGGGTGATCGCGGCCGCCGCGCTGTTCTTTGACTTCGGGATCATGCTCCTGCACGGCCTCGTCGCGCTGGCGATCTACGGATTTGTGCTCGCGGTGGACAAGGGGCACCAGGCCGTTGAGATTCACCTCTTGTTTGCCGGCGGATCGGTTTTCGGGATCACCCTCGCGATGAGCGGCCTGATCCGGCAGCTTCACCGACGCATGGCCCAGCTTGAGATGACCGCGCAAACCGATCCGCTGACCGGCGTCTTGAACCGACGCGCGCTGACCGACGCCTTTGGGCGCGAAATCTCGCGTGCCCAGCGGCGCGATGATGGCGCGCTTGGGCTGATCGTGTTGGACCTTGATCGTTTCAAGACGTTCAATGACACCTACGGACATCCAGCCGGTGACGTCATTTTGCGCCGGCTATGTGACGTCCTGGTGAAGTCGTCCCGCTCGGAGGACTACATCGTTCGGCTCGGTGGCGAGGAATTCGCGGTGTTGGCGCCGGAGTCAGATCTGGCGGGCACGCTTGTCATGGCCGAGCGGCTGCGACGTGGGGTCGAGTTGGAGTTCAGTCCCGCTGACGAGCGCCTGACCGTCAGTCTCGGCGTATCCGCTTTTCCTGAGAATGGCCTGACCGGTTCCGACTTGATGGCGGCTGCCGACAAGGCTCTGTACGAGGCCAAGGCGGCGGGCCGAAACAAGGCGTTCGTCAGTTCCGCATCACCGAAGCCGACCCCCGCGTCCTAGGCCTGCTGGCGCGCGGCGAATTCAACGAACCAGTCGAGCGCTGCGGGGTTGGTGAGCGAGTCCCGGCTGGCCGCCTGCTCGACGGGGGTTCCCATCAGGATCCGCTTGACGGGAACCTCCAATGCTTTCCCGGAGAGGGTGCGGGGCACCTCGGCGATCGCGTGCGCTTCGTCCGGGACGTGTCGGGGCGAGCAGTCCTCACGCACCTTTGCCGCGATCCGGCTTACAAGCTCGTCCGTCAGGTCGGCCCCAGGCTCAAGGACGACGAACAGCGGCATCCAGCCTTCGGTGCCGGGGCGGGGGACGTCAACTACGAGCGCGTCGCTGACTTCCTCCAAGGCAAGGACGGCCCGGTAGATCTCGCTCGTGCCCATGCGGATTCCACCCCGATTGATCGTGGAGTCTGAGCGTCCGTAGATGATCGCCGTCCCGCGCTCGGTGATCTCGATCCAGTCCCCGTGTCGCCAGATTCCGGGGAACATCTCGAAGTAGGAAGCCCGGTAGCGCTCGTCACCCGGGTCGTTCCAGAAGTGGGTCGGCATCGACGGCATCGGCTCGGTGATGACCAGCTCTCCGACCTGGCCGGTCAGCGAGGTCCCGTCCTCGTCGAATGCCTCGACCTTGCAGCCAAGCGAGCGCCCCTGCAGTTCGCCTCGATAGACGGGAAGGGTTGGCACGCCGCCAACGAACGCCGTGCAGACATCCGTGCCGCCCGATGTGGAAAAGAGCCACGTATCGGCGCCCAGTTCGTCATAGACCCATTGGAAGCCCTCCGGCGAAAGCGGTGAACCCGTCGCTCCCACCGATCGCAGGCGTGACAGGTCACGACCGGCTGCCGGCTTGACGCCGGACTTCATGCAGCTCGCCAGATAGCTGGCGCCGACGCCAAAGCAGGTAATTTCAGCCATCTCCGCCAAATCCCAAAGGGCCCCCATATCCGGATAGCCCGGATTGCCGTCGTAGAGCACGATCGAGGCCTTTGTCAGCAGCACGCCGACCAGGAAGTTCCACATCATCCAACCGGTCGTCGTGAACCAGAAAACGTTGTCGCCAGGGCGCGCGTCCAGGTGCAGGTGAAGCTTCTTGAGTTGTTCAACGAGGATGCCGCCGTGGCCCTGGACGATCGCCTTGGGAAGGCCCGTGGTACCTGACGAGTAGAGAACCCAGAGAGGGTGGTCGAACGGCACCCGGTCGAACTCCAGCTCGGTTCCGGCACCGCTGTCGGCAAGGGCTTGCCAGCTCATCGCGTTGGCCAGCGTGGTGCCAGATTCGACGCCAAGGTAGGGGAGGAGGACCGTGTGCTCGAGGGTGGGCATCTCGGCTTGCAGGTCGGCAACGACATCGAGGCGGTCGAAGTCCTTGCCGCCGTAGCGGTATCCATCGACGCAAAACAGGACCTTGGGCTCGATCTGCGCGAAGCGATCGACGACGGAGCGCACACCGAAGTCCGGCGAACAACTCGACCACGTTGCGCCGATCGAGGCCGCCGCCAAGAATGCGACAAGCGTTTCCGGGATGTTTGGCATGTAGGCCACGACGCGGTCGCCGCGCTTGACGCCATGCGCCCGAAGGCCGCCCGCGACCGCTGCCACCTGGGCCTCGAGTTCGCCCCAGGTCATCGGGCTCAGATCGCGGATCTCGGACGCGCTCCTGAGCGCGATTGCGTTGGCATCCCTGTCGCGAAAGAAGTGCTCCGCATAGTTGAGGGTGGCTCCGGGAAACCACTCGACGCCGGGCATTTCGCGGCTACTCAGAACCGCGGCTGGGCGCGAATCGGAAACGACGCCGAAGTAATCCCAGATCGAGGCCCAAAAAGCGTCGAGGTCCTCAATGGACCAGCGCCAAAGCCGGTCATACTTGCCGCCGAAGTCCAGGTCGCGCTCGTTGGCCAGCCAGCGCTCGTAGGCCGTCAGGTTCGATGCCCGGACAACTGCCTGCGAAGGCGTCCAGAGCAGCTCGCCCCGGTTGGTTCGATCGGCCTCCATCGTGTCGTTCTATCAGCCGCCTGGGCTGGCACGGCCGGCACGGCCAACGTCGCGATCAAGCGCCCTGATCAGGTCAACAGCGAAGCCGTGGGCGCGATCAAGCGCCGCCGGATCAATGGCCTCAGACGTGTCGCTTGCGGTTCGCGTTCCAGTCGCGACCCGAGTCTCTGGCTCCAAGCAGGTAATCGACGTTGCCCGAAGCCCGTGGGCGCGCGCGGCGAGCGCGTCGCTCACTCGCTCGCTGATGTAGGGGACCGCCCGGTAGTGGTTGTCGCCGTCCCGGTCGGCGGCGGCAACTGCGTCACAAAGCTCCAGCACGCGGCGGTCCATTTCAAAGGCAACCGTTAGCCCTTCCGCGGTCGCGTAGTGGACTTCCCCGACACCGACGGAGTCAATCGCGACTGCATAGGTGGGGCGCGTCACGCTCGCGTCGGACTCGGATCGGACAAACGCGCGCATGCCCTCGCCGCCGGATGCCCCGCCGCCGGTCAATACAAGCCAGACGTCGAGGTTCGTCGTTGGATCCCGGTCAATCTCATCAGCAACCGACAGCGCGACAGCAACCCCACTGGCGTTGTCGTTTGCCCCCGCGGTTACAGCCGAGAGGTACACATCGATGAGCGCGTATGTCGCGAACAAAAGCAGGAGCGTGGGAGGCAGCTGGAGCACCGCAAGTCCTTCGGACTCGACTCCGGCCATTCGCGCTCCCAGGATGGGAAGCAGCAGCGCCGCCGACCAGAATGGGAGTCGGGCAGCGGGAAACGGCAGCAAGCTTGTCAGGCTGCGAATTCGCTCGGCGACCCGAGGACTGAAGATCAAGCCCGCCTGCGGAGCGTCGTAGTGCGCCACAAGCAATAGGCGGGCCGGTGCGTTCGGATTAGGCCCTGGCGAAACGATGTTCTGCGATGCGCGTCGGAAGAAGAGCGAGCGAATCAGGTATCGGCGGGAGTTGAGGTCCAGGTAAAGCGAGGTGGTGGTCAACAGCACGAGCGCGAATCCGGCGACGGGTTCGGCAATGGCGAGGAGGCTGCCCGCGGCGGCAAGCAGCAGATGCGCAGCGATGACCAGCGGGGCCTGAGGGTGCACGTGGATCGGCTCCGACCGGAAGCGGCGCCCAGTTGCCTTCTTGATCCGTTGGCCAAGCATGTTTGCGGCGCGGCGCTCAGCGTCGGACCCCGTCAAGCGATTCCGGATCGCGCACAGGTCGCCGATCACCCGCGTTCGGTCCGAGTCGTGGTTCGGTTTCGCAACCGGTGACGCCTTTGTATCTTGGCGCCGCACGCGCCTGCCGAATCTCACAGGGCGATTATCGCGGGCGGGCGTCGCGTCCGCATCGATCGCTCCCAGATACGGCGGGTGGGAGTCGAACCCACAAGCTCTTTCGAGCAATGGATTTTGAATCCATCTCCTTTACCAGTTTGGACACCGCCGCTCGTCTGCACATTCTGGCAAGCGTGGCAGCGGGTGCGTCCCGCTAGCCTCGAATCATGTGCGGGCGCTACACCCTCACCAATCCGGATCCGAAGCGCTTGCGCCTGCGGTTCGGACTGGATGAGCGCCTTGATATTGCCGACGAGCCGCGATTCAACATCGCGCCGACAGACCCGGTCCTGGCCGTTCGTGACCTCGATGCGGGGCGCGATCTCGGCAGGCTCCGGTGGGGACTGGTCCCGGGGAGATGGGCGGCTGAGCGGAAGGGCAGACCCTTGATCAACGCCAAGGCCGAGACGCTCGCAACCCAGCCTGCCTTTGCGGATTCGTTTGCCGGTCGCCGGTGCCTGATCCCGGCCGACGGTTTTTATGAGTGGCGACGCGACAAGAGCGGCAAAGTGCCCGTCTGGATCCATCGCGCTGATGGCGATCTGTTCGCGTTTGCCGGGATCTGGGCCGAATACCGCCCGCGGGGCGGCGATCCGATCCACAGCTGCGCGATCGTCACTTGCGCGCCCAACGACCTGATCCGGCCGATCCATGACCGGATGCCGGCGATCTTGGACCGGGGCGACGAAGCGCGTTGGCTCGATCGCAACTTGGGCGCAAACGAATTGCTCGCGCTGCTCAGGCCGGCACCGGACTCCGATCTTGTGACGCGTGATGTTTCGCACCTCGTCTCGAGCGTGCGCGAGGATGGCGCGCGGCTGATTGAACCGCGTGTTGCAGAATCGCTGTTTTAGGGCGAAAGTTCACGCTCCGGGTGCTTAGATGTGGCAGCAACCGCAACCAAGCCCAAAGGAAGCGGGTGGATCCATTGAACAAACACCACGGACTGGTGTCGTATTTCGCGGCTCTTGTCATTATTTCCGCGCTTCTCGCGGGCTCGGCGTTCTCGGCGCAGGCGGCTGACGGCTGCGGGCGCACCGCGGGCCAGCCGACCGGTTCGCTTTCCAAGCCTGTCGTCCGAAAGGTCGTGCGCTGCCTGGTCAATCTGGAGCGAGGATCCGATCTCAAGGGCCGGCGCAAACTGTCGAGAGCGGCGCAGCGGCACTCCAGCCACATGCAGCGCAGCCGCTGCTTTGACCACTTCTGTTCAGGGGAGCCCAGCACGGAATCGCGGATTCGCTCAACCGGGTATTTCAAGGGCGCGTCGAACTGGGGCTTCGGTGAAGTGATAGCCAGGGGCCGCCAGGGAATCGCGCCGCGCAAGATCGTCAAGCTTTGGATGGAGAGCCCTAGCCACCGCAGCACGTTGCTTGATTCCCGGTTCAGGCACATGGGGGTGGGTGTCAGCGCCCGTAAAGGCAAGGCCTATTACACCGTTGACCTCGGCTACCGATCGAGGTAGGAGTAGAGCTGGGGTTAGGACTGGCGGGCGGCGGTTACTCGCCGGCAAGCGGTGCGTCGCCGATCGGACGCTCTTCTTCGACCTGCCACTCCTGGTTGAAGCCGATCATCGCGACAACGATCATCAGGATCTGAACCGGGATCAGGACCACGATCAAGAGACCCACCAGGTCCTCGGGGAGTAGCGGCGAGTCGAAGCCGTCCTTGGACCGATCGAACCAGCCCGGGGCGGCAACTGCCGCGAAGATGATCATGATGACCGCCAGGGCGGAGCCGACGGGCAGAACGCCGCGGTTCCAGCGCGCGACCATGACCGCGAAAAAGACATAGAGCCCAGCCCAAGCGAGGGACATGAGCGCGACCATCGAACTTTGCATTCGCTCCCAGCCGCCAATCACGATCAACGCGATCAGCGCCGCCGATACGAGCATCACCAGTGAGACGAGAGCCTTCGTTGACCTCGACTCCGTTTTTTCCCTGTTTGGTCGCCAGACCTCGTAGCCCGGACGAACGCTCATGACCTCCATCGCCGTGAAGCATAGAACTCTCGGCGGTCGCGCGCGACAGTTGTTGGCCGTACCATCCATATTCGTGCGGGCGTGGCGGAATTGGTAGACGCGCCGGCTTTAGGTGCCGGTGCTCGTTTGAGCGTGGGGGTTCGAGTCCCTCCGCCCGCATGATTCCTGTCGCGGCGTCGAGTCGCGACGGGTTAACCTGCCTCGACGCTCCCGGGGGAGTGATCTAACGGCTATGAGGTCGGTCTCCAAAACCGATAATCCGGGTTCGAGTCCCGGCTCCCCCGTTTTTCGCAACTTGTGGCCCGATGCCCTGTTTGTACGACGACATGCCAAGCAACAAGCGACCACACCGCCGCCGAAACGGGCTTGCTCTAACGCTTGCGCTTGTCCTAGCCATGGGGTTGACGGCGCCTGCGCTCCAGGCGGAGCCTGCACAGCGCGCCGCAGGCTGCGCGCACGCCACGGACGATCCAAGTGAGGCAACCGCAAAGCAAATCCGGGCGGCGCTGGCCTGCCTTTTGGGCCGCGAGCGCCGCAAGGCCGATCGTTTGCGGTTGCGGGAACACGGCGCGCTTGGTTCGGTTGCGACCCGACACACCAAGCTGATGCTCAGGAAGGACTGCTTTGAGCACCGTTGTCGCGGCGAGCGGACGCTCGAAAAGCGGATCCTTGCCTCGGGCTATGTGCGGCCGGGGGACAGCTACCGGTTTGCGGAGAACATCGGTTGCGCGCGAACCCCGAAGGCACAGGTTCAGGCGTGGATGCACTCACGTGAACCGCGTAAGAACATCCGGCGCGCTCGCTTTACACACATCGGAATCGGCTTTCGCAAGGGAGCGCCGGAATCGGTTGATGACTGCGCCCCCGAATTCGGGACCTACACGGTGACCTTCGCCTGGCGCAAGGGCTAGGCCGCCACAACATCCGTCCAGGCAGGTCACCTTGACTCACGCCATCCGCTCCTGGCCCCGAGTTAGGGGGCATGACGTTCAAAATCCAACACCGCCGCTGGCCCGCTATGTCGCTCATCGCCGCGTTGCTCGGCGCAGCGGTCCTGTTCGGTACGCCCTCGCAGGCCATGGCGGCGAGCCCCTGCGCCAAGTTCGGCGACACCGAGCCGACGAATCTTCGCGCCGGGCAGGCACGCGGCGCGGTTCGCTGTCTGCTCAACCGCGAACGCCGACGCCGCGGCCTTTCGAAACTTCGCGGGAACCGGCAGCTGACCGCCGCGGCCCAGCGCCACAACGACCACATGCAAAAGCGTTCCTGTTTTGACCACGTTTGTCCCGGCGAGAACGATCTGGCTCGGCGTCTGGGCATGGTCGGGTACTTGGCGAGCGGTCTCAGGCAGTGGAGCTACGGCGAGAACATCGCCTGGGGCGGCGGCGCCAACGGCACTCCCAAAGCGATGGTCAAGGCATGGATGAACAGCGCCGGGCACCGCGCCAACATCCTGAGTTCGTCGTTTCGCGATATCGGGGTTGGGTTCACCAAGGGCTCCCCCTACAGCAAGCGCGACCAGGCTGGGATCTACACGACCGATTTCGGCCTCCGGGTCAAGTAAGCGGCCGAGGCTATGATCCGCCCTCTGCGGGCGAGGTGTAATTGGTTGCACGTCAGCCTTCCAAGCTGAAGGAAGCGGGTTCGAGCCCCGTCGCCCGCTTCAAACCCTGGTTTCAGACTGCACAGTTCCCCTAAACTCGCGTTCTGGCCACGGGGCGTGGCGCAGTTTGGTAGCGCATTCGGCTGGGGGCCGAAAGGTCGCTGGTTCAAATCCAGTCGCCCCGATATCCGACCTCAACTGCGAACCCTCGCTTTGCATGGGTTGCCACTACTCGCCCGGGAACGAGAGGAAGAGTTCGAGTGAGGGATTTTGCACCTATACGGTGTACAACTCCTCAGTCGCCAACATTGCCGTGGCTAGGCGCTTCGGACGAGGAGGTGCGTTGCATGGAAAGCGCAACTACCCCTGGCGCCTGCGGTGCGCCGCTAACGCCTAGGCCTCGGACTGCGCGAGCGGTGGGCCGACCACATCCATCCCCGCCTCGCCGCCTAGGCGCGCGAACTCCTCTTCGAACGATGCGCCCTCCGGCAGCTCGGCGAAGGCGAAGAAGAAGCGCTCCATCCCGGGTGAGGCCGGCGTGAACGTGACGAGCAAGCGTGCCGGCTCGGACCCGACCGACTGCCAGGTGTGTTCGACCCCGCGCGGAATGAAGGCGAACCCGCCCGCGGCGACCTCCCTGACCTCGTCGTGGAGCTTGAAGCGAAGCTTGCCGCGGATCACGTAGAGGACCTCCTCCTCGTTGGCGTGCACGTGCATCGGCGGGCCTTCACCGGGTGCCGCCACGCTCTCGAACATCGTTAGCGAGCCGCCTGTTTCACGCCCGGTGAGCTTCATCGTCAGGTCTCCGCCAAGCGGGTTGCGGATGGTCTGGCCCTCGCCGAGTCCTAAAGTCAGCGGCACGTCCTCGGGCATCGTGTCTCCTCCAGATCGGTGTGGAAAGACTCTATGGCTCCCGCGTGGCGGCGGTACGCTCACGCGCGCCCAGTAGTAGCGCTTTGGACCAAAAGTACCATTTCTTAGGCCTGACGTCCCGGCCACTGGTGCCAGCGACCGGCGCGCGCCAATTCGTTGCGCCTTTTCCGTTAATAGACATCCGGCGCAATGCCGATGGGAAGTCAATGGTGGACACGACCATTAGGCGCGGGCTGCGGACCGGCGCTCGCGACCCGTCAATGACTAGCCGCGTGCTTGGCGTTTTCTATCTGGCAGGGGGACTGCTCGTCGTCCTCTCGGTCGTGCTACCTAACCCCGAAGGAGCCAATGCCGCGGGGCTCGTCGGGATCGCTGGAGTGGCCGCCGTTGTGGGCAGCGCGAGCCTTATCTGGGCAAAGCACGCACGGATGTGGACCGTGCATGCCGTGCTTGCCGCCGGTACGGCCTTGATCTGCCTGTGCGTGTACTTCGCGGGAGTTGCCGCTGGAATCTATTCTGCGATGTTCGTCTGGGTTGTGCTCGTGGCCGGAAGCTTCTTCAAGGGCCGAGCCGTCGTCGCTCACGTCGGCTGGGTCATCACCAGCTGGGGACTGGTCCTCCTCTTGGTCGAGGAGCCGACCGATTTCTCGAAGATCACTCGATGGACGCTGGGCAGCTTCGTACTTGCGGTCGCCGCGGCTGTGATGAGCGAGATCGTCGCCGGGCGTCAGTTGACAGAGGAGGCGCTGCGCGGCGCCCAGGATGAGCTTAAGGATCTCGCGCACCGCGACCCGCTAACCGGGGTTGCAAATCCGCGCCTCTTTGAGATCGAGGCAGGACGCGAGATGGCTCGAGCCAAGAGGCAGGACTGGCCGCTTTGCCTCATCACTCTCGACCTCGACGACTTCAAGGGCTACAACGATGAACACGGCCACGTCGCCGGTGACCGGCTCCTGAAAGCTACTGCCAGCGCCTGGGCCGCCATTCTGCGAGCCGAGGACGTCATCGCACGCATGGGCGGTGACGAGTTCGCGGTATTGCTACCCGACTGTCCCTCCACTGAAGCCGGGACCGTGATGCAAAGGCTTCACGCCGCCACCCCCATGGGGCAAAGCTGCACGGCGGGCATCGCCTGCTGGGACGGCCGCGAGTCGGCCGAGCAGTGGCGCGAGCGAGCAGACCGGGAGATGTACGGGTTCAAGGGCCCAGGGGCACCTCCGTTCTGAGGGCATCGTCGAACGCAGTGATTTCTATGCAAAGCGAGTATTTCTCCTGCGCACGCCCCTAGCGTCTGCCGCGATTACAGGCGATGCAGCTGAGCCTGAGGTTCGCCAGCGAATCGTCGCCGCGGTCGGCGATCGGGATCAGGTGATCGATATCGGTGGCAGGTCTCCCGCAATGAACGCAGGCCCGGCCGTATCGGGCGAAGAATTGCTGCCGGACCGCTTGCCAACGTCGTCGCCCCGATACCTGAGCGCAGATCCGGGTAGCAGCCTACCCAGGCTCTGGCGACCCGTCTCGGTGTTCGCACCTCTTTGAACCAGTCGCCCCGATACTGGATCCCGACTCGGTTGCGGCGTTAGCTTCAGACATCCGACCCAAAGATCGTTTACGGTGGGTTTGTCACAAATTGATTTGGGAGGAACGGGATGGGGCGAACCTCGATAGTTGGTATACGGGTGGCTGTAATCGCGGCCACGGCGCTGGCGTTGCTGATTATGCCGACGTCGGCAAGCGCCGGACGTTTGGTCGCAACCGGTCATGACACTGACGATCACTGCAGCGATTCGTCGCCGGAGCAGTGCGGCTTCCTCCGTGTGGCCACGAACTACGTTCGCAAGGGCGCCCCTGACCCAAACAAGAAGGTGCTCCTGCTCGACTGCAATGGCGGCGTTCGGAATGCCCTCAACAACGCGTTCAGCAACGGCCTTTCGAACAGGCGAGTGTGTCCGAGCGACGACGCTAGCGCGTTCAACAAGCTGCCCCTAACGACGAGCAAATTCAGCGCGGTTCTCGTAGGTAGCTCGTGCGACGATTCCGACGACGTTGGGATCGGCAACAACACGCTGAACTTGACCGAGGATCTGCCGGGTGGCTGCGAGGAGCCGGGGGGCTCGACGCCCGATTCGGATCTGATTAACAAGCGCAAGGGTGACATCAAGGCCTTCTTCAACCAGGGCGGCGGAATCTTCGCGATGTCGGGCGTGAACAACGGCGACGGTGACCCGTCCAATGGACCCGACCGCTACTACCGGTTTCTGCCGCTGGATGCACAGGGCGTTGAAGTGACTTCACCGTTTTGTCTTACGAATCTGGGCATAGCACTGGGATTCGAGGACCAGGACTGCCCAGACCCGTCGAAGCACAGCGGCACCCGGGACGACATCAACTGTTGCCCGACCCACAACTCGTTTGCCGAGCCCGAGCCGGGTCCGCTGAAGGTTGCCGAGCGCGACGATGACGACTTTGCGGAGACGCTCGTTGCGGATGCACAGATTCGTGGTGGCAAGTTCGTTGCGGACAAAAAAGGCCCGCGCGCGACCGTCAAGGGCGTCCCCGCCGAATGCACGCGCGAGGACTTTTCAATCTCGGTTCGGCTACGTGACCCCGCGGGCATTCGCAGCGTGCGAGTACTGCTCGACGACCGCCTGCGAAAGAAGACCACCAAGCGCCGATTCGACGTGTCGATTCGCGCCAGTGGGCTAAGTGCAGGCCAACATCGGATCAAGGTGAGAGCGGTTGACCAAGATGGCAACGTTTCGGTCAAGGTCAAGCGGTTCACGCGTTGTGCCGGTGGCGTCGGTGGTCCGTGCGTGCGAGACTCGGCGGATAGCGGCAGTAGTCGGTACCGCGCGTCACGACGGTGCTGATCCGCCGCAGCGGCGGGAGCGCTCGACGGCGGTAGCCAGCGCGGCGACATTCGGATCGCCTTAGTCGCCCGCGGCGTTCGGCGGACGGTTGGTTGAAGGCCGAAAGGTCTCTGGTTCTGATCTAGCCGCCCCGGTACCTGATCGCGACCTGCGAACAAGACGCAGCGCGGCGGATCCGCATGCGCTCACGAAGAGGCTCCACCTTGCCGCGAGGCTCGAGCACAGCGCGGCCTGCGACTGCCAACGGATGGTTCTCGAGGTCTGCGTCAACGTATTCCTGCGGCGATTTCGCCGTGAACGCAAGAGCCTGTGTTTCAAGCGTGACCTCGAAGCCGTGTCCGGCAGCGCGTCTCGGTCGTGCCATGCGAACCGCGGCGGGCCAGCTGGTGCACCGATGGCATTGCGGACTGCCTCTTGCGCGGCACCGACCGCATCGTGGATCGCGCCCTTCCGGCACCCACGCGCTCAACACGATTCGCCCGGCGGGAGCGGTCGCCCGAGCCATCTCGGATGCCGCGGTATCCGCGCTCGAGAAGGTACCTCCCGTCTTGCCACGCCCAGCCCGATCGCCTCCCCGATCGCGCCGATTGGTCGTTGCCAAAGCCGTGCGTGTAGTCGATGTCGCTGATCTCTCGGTAGACGATCTCGAGCAAGGCTGAGGTCGCGGCGCGGCCTTCGAAGCCGCTGTCCCCGATCACCGGCGAATGGAAGATCACGTCCTGCGCCAGCAGGGTCACGGTGCCGGGGTGGTCGTGCTCCGCGAATGCCTGGGCATACGGATGCAGAATCATTGGGACCTCCTGTGTGGATAACCGGTCGTTGGGCAATGCAGCCCTCCCGTTAGCCTCGATCCGCGACTTAGCTGGCCGCCCCGTCGCCCGGCGCCGGCGGGGTGGACCCGCCGATCGCACGAACCCGCGCAGCCCCCAGGACGAGCGCCGAACCCAGGATCGCGCCGCCGATGATGAGGATCGTGTCGTCTCCGCTTGCGGGCTTGGCGACCATGTCGAGAACGACCAGGAAGAGGATCGTCAACTGAACCCTGTCGATGATGTTGAGTCGGCGGACGCGGTGGTCGGCCTCTTGATTTCCCGGGCCGTGCTCCTCGACGAGCTGGCCGATCCGCTCACCCTCAGGCTTGAAGTAGAGGATTCCCAGGAGAAACGAGACGGCCCAGCCGACCAATGCGATCGTTATCCAGAGCTGATCGAACGTCCAGGGTCCTTCGAGCACCATCAGGATCCCAAGCGCGAGTGTGGACAGCGACGCCGGAATGAACAGACGCGGCGCAAGCCAGCCCACGTCCTGGTGATAGCTGGCCTCCTTTCGACGATCCCCGGCGCGCTCGGCACCAAAAACCAAAAGGCCAAACATGAAACCCGCGCCCAGCCAGATGATCGCTGAGGCAACATGAAAGAAGGTGAGCACTTCGTAATAGCTCATCAGAGGACCCCTCCCCAAATAGGTGTTCTTTGCGCGCCGTGCCACAAGACGGCGACGGCTGCAAGAGTAGATCACTTTGCGGCGTCAAGTGCGGCCGTGTTCTAATTGCGCGATGACCGAAGCCATTCTCACCGACCTCTACTCGATTCCCCAGCAGCACCTCGACTTTCGCGACCTCGTTCGCCGGATCGCATCGGAGCAGGTGGCGCCGCGCGCGGCCGAGATCGACAGGACGGACGAGTATCCGCACGACCTGCGCGAACTTCTCGCCGAACAGGACATTCTGGGTCTGCCCTTCAGCGAGGAGTACGGGGGCATGGGCACCGGCACGCTGATGTTGCAGATGGCGGTTGAGGAGCTCGCCAAGGCCTCGGCCTCGGTTGCGCTCATCCTGATGGTCCAGGAACTCGGCAGCCTGCCGATCCAGCTCTTTGGCTCGGATGAGCTCAAGGAACGCCTGCTGCCCGATCTGGCGAGCGGCAAGACGTCGCCGGCGTTTGCCTTGTCCGAGCCGGACGCCGGGTCTGATCCCGCCGCGATGCGAACCACGGCGGTGCTTGACGGCGACGAGTGGGTGATCAACGGCACCAAGAACTGGATCACCAACGCCGGGATCGCGGACTTCTACATCGTCTTTGCCGTCACCGATCGCGAGCAGGGCCGGATCACGGCCTTCGTCGTCGAGTCGGACCGCGACGGCTTCAGCGTGCCGAAGTTCGAGCACAAACTCGGCATCCACGGATCCCCTACCGGCCAGCCCGTGTTTGAAGACGTTCGGGTGCCTGCAGCCAACGTGATCGGCGAGGTCGGCCGCGGCCTCTCGGTGGCGCTCGGCACCCTGGAGCGAACCCGGCTCGGCGCTGCCGCCCAAGCCGTGGGGATCGCGCAGGGTGCCACGGACTACGCCAACGAGTACGCCAAAGAGCGGATCGTTCGCGGCAAACCGATAAACCAGCTGCAGGGCATCCAGTTCAAGCTCGCCGATATGCAGACCAAGACCGCGGCCGCGCGCGAACTGCTCTACAAGGCCTGCGCGATGGTCGATCGCGGCGACCCGCAGTTGGCGATGTATTCGTCGATGGCAAAGCTGTTTGCATCCGACGCCGCGATGGAAGTGACCGTCGAAGCCGTCCAGGTCTTGGGTGGCTACGGCTACGTCACCGAGTATCCGGTCGAGCGGATGATGCGCGACGCCAAAATCACTCAGATCTACGAAGGCACGAACGAGATCCAGCGCGTGGTCATCGCCCGCCAGATGGCGGGCTGACCCACACGCTGCCTTTGGGGCAGCGGCGCTACTTGATGAACAGGATCTCGGAGTACTTCGGCAGCGGCCAGAGGTCGTCGGCCACAACGCGTTCGAGCTTGTCGGCGACCTTGCGGACAGCCACCATCGCCTGCAGCTGGTGATCGCGCGCATACTCGGCCAGCGCCAATCCCTCGACCCCGTCGGGGTAGAGGTTGGCCCGGGCCAACTCGCCGATCGCTGCGTGTAGTTCCTCGGTCAGCGGCCGCACTTCGTCGGCCAAGCTGCCGACGCCCGACGCTTCGACCAACGCGAGATGCCGAAGCGCCGCCGGCAGCAACAGCGTGCGCGCGATCGTCTCGGTCGTCTCGGCCTCGATGTTGGCCCGCATGACGTACTGCTCCAGCCAGACCTCGTAGCGGGACTCCAACTCGCGCTCAGAGAGCACGTTGTAGTGCTCAAACGCGGCAACCGTCGGCCCCGCGATCACCTCGGGCAGTGCGTCGGGCGTGGTGCGCAGGTTCTTGAGCCCGCGGGTTTCCGCCTCGGCGTGCCATTCGTCGCTGTAGTTGTCGCCGGCAAACAGGATGCGCTTGTTTGCGGTGTAGGTGTCGGCGACGACCTCCAGCACGGCATTGCTGATATCGCCGCCAGCGCCGAGTTTTGCCTCCAACTGGTTGGAGAGGTCGTCGATCGCCTCGGCGACGATCGTGTTGAGGACGGTGTTCGGGAAACCCAGCGACATGCTTGAGCCCAGCGCCCGGAACTCGAACTTGTTGCCGGTGAACGCGAACGGGGAGGTGCGGTTGCGGTCGCCACCGTGCATCGGGAGCGGCGGGAGCACCGTCGAGCCCAGCTCAAGGACCGAAGCAGGCGTCTTGCCATCGCCCGATCCGGAGGCGATGGAGTCGAACGCCAGCTCGAGCTCGCCGCCCAAGAAGATCGAGATGATCGCGGGTGGCGCCTCGTTGGCTCCCAGCCGGTGGTCCTGACCGATGTTGGCGACCGAGGCCCGCAGGAGGCCCTGGTGCTTGTTGACGGCCTGAATGACAGCGGCGCAGAAGAACAGGAAGTTCGTGTTCTCAGACGGCGTGTCGCCGGGCTCCATCAGGTTGTGGCCGGTGTCGGTGGCCATCGACCAGTTGTTGTGCTTGCCGGATCCGTTCACGCCTGCGAACGGCTTCTCATGGAGCAAGCAGACGAGCCCGTACTTGCGGGCGACCGACTGCAGCACCTGCATCAGCAGCTGCTGGTGGTCAGACCCGACGTTCGAGTTTTCATACAGCGGCGCGATTTCGTACTGGGCCGGCGCGACCTCGTTGTGACGGGTCTTGACCGGAATGCCGAGCTTCGCCATCTCCGTCTCCGCGTCCAGCATGCAGGCCAAAACGCGCTCGGGAATCGCTCCGAAGTAGTGGTCGTCGAGCTCGTGGCCCTTGGCAGGCTGGGCGCCGAACAGCGTCCGGCCCGTTGTGACCAGGTCGGGCCGCTCGTAGTAGTACTGCTCGTCGATCAAGAAGTACTCCTGCTCGGGTCCGACCGTGGTGAAGACACGCTCCACCTGCGCTTCGCCAAGCAGCCGCAAGGCGCGGATCGCAGCGGTTGACAGCGCGTCCATTGAGCGCAGAAGCGGAATCTTGGCGTCGAGCGCCTCGCCGGTCCACGACGCGAACGCGGTCGGGATGCAAAGCAGGGCGCCGTTTGGGTTCTCCAGGACGAACGCCGGGCTCGTGGGGTCCCACGCGGTGTAGCCACGGGCCTCGAAGGTCGCCCGGATGCCGCCGGTCGGAAACGATGAGGCGTCCGGCTCGCCCTGAATCAGCTCGGAGCCGCGGAACTTGGCAATCGCGCCGCCCTCGCCCGTCGGATCGAAGAACGAGTCGTGCTTTTCCGCAGTCAGACCCGTCAGGGGCTGAAAGACGTGGGTGAAGTGGGTCGCGCCCTTCTCAAGCGCCCATTCCTTCATGGCCTGCGCGACCTCATCGGCCAGCGCGGGCTCAAGCGGCTCGCCCTTCTCAAGAATCGCTTGCAGCTGCCGGAACGCGTCCTTTGAGAGTCGTTCCTTTTGGGCGTCGGCCGAAAAAACGTTGACGCCGAATGGGTACGAATCGGACTTGCTCAGGTCCGCTGACCCGAGCGCTTCACCGTTGGGGCTCCACTGGGCGGCGGTTACGTTTTGCTGACGGATCCTGGACATCGACTCTCATACCTCCTGGCGCAGCCAAGGGATCCCGGGCGGGATTCGTTGGCACATCGCGCGCTGATTGATCTTGGAAGAGTTAGGGCAGGATATTCAGCCTCGGATGGCGGCCGTTGTCCGCTTGTACAAATTTGCCCCCTGGCCCTTCGCCATCCGTCCCCTGATATTCCCCTAGCTGGACGCCGTTGGCGGCCGAAGCAGGCCGGCCCCGATTGCTGCGGCGACGCCTGCGCCCGCGGTAAGCACACCCAGCCATAAAAGCGGGGCGGCAACGGCACCGTAGACGGCCTCGGCGATTGCCGACGCCTGGCCGGCCTCAAACCCCGCCGTAGCGGCGAGGCTGCCAATTGCGTATACCGCCACCAATCCGAGGCCGGCCACAGCAACGGCCAGCGCGGCGGTTCGGGCCGCGGCGAGCTTGTTTGGGCCACGCCAGAGCGAAGCTCCAAGCACGAAAACCCCGGCGAGGCCCGCAAACATCGCGAGGGTCGTCGCCGAATCAAGTGCGCGGAGCAGATCGAGGCCCTTGACCTCAGCGGTACCACCGATGACCAGATCGAGATTGTCGGGCACACCGCTGCCCAGTCCGGGGGATACGCCGTCGAGTTCGGTACGAAGCGGAAGGCCAACGTTCCTGACCGCGAGGATCGCCTGCGGAGCCTCCCGATCGATCAGGGTCCGGTGGGCCGCCGCTACCGCAGCGGCAAACGAACGGCGAAAGGCCGGGTTTTCCGCCAGCGCGGCCGTGACGTCGTCGGGGGCCGCCGATCCCGCACCGATGCGGCTGAGCTCGAACGCCACGGGGCCGCGAATCTGTTCCTGGACCGCCGGGTCGTCGAGGGCTCCGGTCGCTCGGTCGGCAAACGCATCCGCGTCAAACAGCACGAGCTGCGCGTAAAGGCCAACGAGCCCCACAAAACAAAGCAGCGACGAAAGGACAACCACGGCCCCGTTTGTTCCCCGTCGCCTCATCCCGCCAGGTCGGCGCGTGTCCAGCCGTCCAGCAGGTGCCGGAGTTCGGGTGGCCCGTCGGCGCCGACGACGGCCACGGTCCCCGGCCAGTAGGCGCTGCCCGCCGACGTCTCGCGCAAAAGGCCCGGACTGTGAACCCAGCTGCCGGTGTTCCAAAGTCGGGTGGCGCCGTCCCTTGCAAGCCAAGGTTGCTCTTCGGGCAGCGGCCCGCGGCGATGGGTGTGGCCAAAGATGACGTGGGGGGCGCCGATTCGGAGCCGTTCGACAACCTCAGCGATCGCGTCCACCCCGGCGCGGGTGATCGCGTTGGGCGACAGGTCGGCCTTGACGGGTCCAATGCCGAGCCTGTTCGCGACCCCGACCGCGCCGGGCAGAGCGACCGAGCCAAGCAGCCAGCCGCGAATCTTGGCGCCGGTGCCCTCACCGCCCGACAGCGCGTCCCAAATCCGCTTGGTCGGGCTGCCGCCAGGGTGGCCGCTCGCTGCACCCGCCTGGGCGAGCGCGAAGAGGAATGCGTAGATCGGAGCGGCGACGCGCTCGTAGTCGTCGGGGGAATCGGGTTCGGGCTCGTGCGTCGGCGGGTCAAGCGGGTCGGGTTCGGCCGGGCTCAGGCCCAGCGTTCGTTCCACAAGCGACAGCCCCAAACGCTCGAAGGTCGGAATCGTGAGGTGGCGATCCAGGTAGTGGCCGTGGGTCGCGTAGACATCGTCGCGAATCCAGATGCCTGGATAGGAGACTTCGATCTCCACTCCGGGGAGCGCGTCGCGCAGCAGCGTTGCTGGCCAAGCGTCCAGGCCGGCGACGTCGGCAAGCCCCAGTTCGGGGCCGGTGCGTTGCTCGAGCCAGCCCGAGACAAGACGATGGTCGTGATTGCCGGGCACGATGGTTGCCCGCCCGCCGACGGCCTCCACCAACCGCTCAAGAATGGGCGCCGCGATCTCGATCGCTTCAGCCAAAGGCCTGTCGCGGAGTTCCACGACGTCGCCCAGCAAGATCAGCCGGTCGGCGTCCGCGACCACGTCCACAAGCGGCGCGATGGCCGCCTCACGACGCAGAAGATCTGCGTCGGAGCCGGCGCCGAGGTGCAGGTCGGAGACGATCGCTGTTCTCACCCTTCCAATTAGACTGGATGGCGGATGGAGAGGCCGCCCGCATCAGCGCCTGACCCGGTTGCGGCGCTGACCGCCAGCGATCTCTTTGACCTCGGGCAGCGCGAAGTCCTGCGAGCCCTCTGCGAGACGTTCATTCCGGCCCTCGACCCGCCTGCGGGTGATGACGTCGCCGTCGAGTTCTGGCGCCGCGGCGCCGCCCAGATGATGGTTGCCGAGGGCGTTGAGCTCGCCCTGGTTGGAGCCGAGATTGATGGGCAGGTGAGCGCTGGCCTGCGCACGCTGCTCGACGAGCTTGGCGCCAATGGCATGAGCCTCGATGTCCCGCTAGCTGATCGTGAGCAGCTTGTCCACGGGTTCAATGCCGCCGGGCCGGACGCCTTGGCCGGGATCGCAACATTCCGTTCGCTCGCGGGATCAGTCTTCTATGCGGCGCCCGATCCGGCGACCGGCCGCAATCCGAACTGGGAGACGATTGGATTCCCCGGCCCCGCAGCGCCACCGCCCACAGACCGGGAGCGGCCGCTGCGCGTACGTGGCGCAGCCGGACGGGACGAGCACGTCGAAGCTGACGTTTGCGTCGTTGGCTCCGGGGCGGGCGGGGCCGTGATCGCTGCCGAGCTTGCTCAGACGGGGCGGCGGGTCGTCGTGCTTGAGGCGGGCTTCTACCACGACGACGCCGGACTTCGATGGGCTGGAGCTCTCGGCCTACCAGCGGCTCTACCTGAACGGAGGGCCCTTCCCGACGGCCGACGGTCAGGTTTCGATCGTTGCGGGGGCGGGGGTTGGCGGCGGCACGGTTGTCAACTGGACCAACTGCCTGCGGACCTCCGATCACGTTCGTGCCGAATGGGCTGGCGATCACGGTCTGTCCGACCTCGCGGAGTCGAGCTTCGACGGGCACCTCGATGCCGTCTTCGAGCGGCTCGGGGTCAACGGTGAGTGCAGCGATTTGAATGGCCCGCACCAGCGCCTCAAACAGGGGTGTGAGGAGTTTGGGCTACGACTTTCGGCTGATCACGAGGAACACGGATCCCGCCACCTACACGCCGGAGGGTGCGGCCTACATGGGCTTTGGCGATCAATCGGGCTCCAAGCAATCAACCGCCAAGACCTATCTGCCCGACGCCCAGAGCGCCGGGGCGGAGATCTACGCCGGGGCAAGGGTTGAGCGCGTCCTCGCCGCGAACGGCCAGGCAAGCGGGGTTGAGGCCAGTTGGGTTTCCCAGGACCCAGACGCCCCGCCCCGGCGGCTCACGGTGGCGGCGCCGATCGTGGTCGTCGTCGCCTGCGGGGCGATCGAGTCGCCGGCTTTGCTTTTGCGATCGGGGCTCGGCGGCCCGGCCGTTGGCGAGCACCTGAGGCTGCATCCCACAGTCGCCGTGACGGCCTACTACGACGAGCCCCAGAACTGGTTTTGGGGCCCGCCGCAGGCAGCGCTCTCGCATCAGTTCGCGGACACGGGGGAGGGCTACGGCTTCCTGATCGAGTCGGCGCAGGCGACCACCGGCCTGTTTGCGGGCGCGATTCCCTGGCGGTCGGGGGCAGATCACAAGCGGCGCATGCGCGAGTGGTCCCATGCGGCGAGCGCTGATTGCGCTGGTTCGCGAGCGCGGCGAGGGCCGCGTGACGATCGACGGGTCGGGGAAGGCGGTGGTGGATTACCCGATCGCCGACGAGCTTGACCGTGGCCATCTGAAACTGGGGGTCGAGCAGCTTGTTCGCATCCACGCCGCCGCCGGCGCGCGCGAAATCGTGGGCAGCGGCATCCATGCGCCTGATTGGACGAGGGGCGACGACCTCGAGGCGTTCATCGACGCGCTCAATGCGCTTGAGATCAAGCCCCGCGAGTACCTGACTTTCTCGGCCCACCAGATGGGCACGTGTCGGATGGGCCGTGACCCGGCGACATCCGTCGCGAATCCCTGGGGTGAGCTTCACGACACTCCCGGCGTGTGGATCGGGGACGCATCCGCGTTCCCAAGCGCGTCCGGAACCAACCCGATGGCGACGATCATGGCGCTTGCCCGACGGACCGCGGGCGCCATCGCGAGCGCCGCCGAACCTGAGTAGGCTCGCGCCGATGAGTCCCGAACCCCGGCGCACCTCCGAAGACCGCTTTGCCGACCTGCCGGACTTCCCGTTCGCTCCGCACTACCGCGAGCTTGACGGGATGCGGCTTGCCCACATCGACGAAGGCGGAGGGCGGCCGGTCGTCTTCTTTCACGGCGAGCCGACCTGGTCGTATCTGTGGCGGCACGTGATCCCGCCGGTTCTCGATGCCGGCTTTCGCTGCATCGCCCCCGATTACGCGGGCTTCGGCCGCTCTGACAAGCCCACCGACCTCGATTGGTACTCATACGACAAGCACGTGGAAGTCACCAAGCCCCTGTTCGACGAGCTTGACCTACGCGACGCGGTAGCGGTCGTCCACGACTGGGGCGGGCCGATCGGCCTGCGCTGCGCGGTTGAGCAGCCGGACCGTTTTTCGGCGATCGTCGCGATGGATACCGGCCTCTTCACCGGCGAGCAGCGGATGTCCGACGCCTGGCAGACGTTCCGCGACTTCGTCGAGCGCACCGAAGATCTCCCGATCTCGATGCTTGTCCGCAACGCCGTTGCGCGGGGGATGAGCGATGAGGTTGCGGCGGCCTACGACGCGCCGTTCGAGACGCCGGCAGTCAAAGGCAGGAGCGCGAGCGTTTCCACTGATGATTCCGACGGATCCCGGGATGACCGGCGCGGCCGCGGGCAAGCGGGTCGTGGAGGCCCTTAAATCCGATCCGCGGCCAAAGCTCTGCCTGTGGGCGGATTCCGACCCGATCATCCCGCCGAAAGTCGGCGCTCGCTTCGCAGCGGCGATCGGCGCGCCGGAACCCGAGATCATCGCGGAGGCCTCGCACTTTCCTGCAGGAGGATGCGGGCGCGGAGATCGGGGCCAGGATCGCCGCCTGGCTCGGGTCCTAGAGCAGCGCTCTAGCCAGAAACTCAAGTAGCGGTTCGTTGAACGCCTGCGGCCGTTCAAGGCTGGGCAGGTGAGCCGCCCCCTGAATATCGACGTGCTCGGATCCAGTCCGGCGTGTGAATTCGAACGCGCCGGCGAGGACGCTTGGCTGATCGAACTCGCCCGTAATGACTAGCGCCGGACAGCGCAACTCGTCGAGACGCTCGATCGCCGGAGGTTCCAGCGAGCCAGGCTCGACGCGAAAGCCAACTTGCCGTTCCAGCAGCACCCTGTTGATCCGCGATACCTGCTTGCGGATCTCGCCATCGACCTCCTCGGTCCGCCGATGTGGCCCATCGAGCCACATCTTCATCTCAAGCTCATTTGCCGCGTCCAGTCCCTCGCGCTCCAGGGTCTCGTCAACTGCTTCCCACGCCAGTGTGATCTCCTGCGAGTGCTGCCATCCGGAGGGCACAGACCCCACCGTGACGAGGGCGCTGACGCGATGAGGGACTGAGAGGGCGAGGTCCAGCGCAGCGGCGCCGCCCATTGAGGCCCCGACCACCGCCGCACCTTCGACCTCCAGCGTGTCGAGCATGTCCAAAGCGTCGCCGTGGAGCGTGTACGGCCGCACCGGGTCGGCGGAATCGCCGAATCCACGCGCGTCGTAGCGAATCGTTGTGAATCGCTCGGCCAGCTCTTCCCACTGCGGCTCCCACATCCGCCGATCGTGGATTCCCGGAGTGCATCAGGAGGACGGCTGGTCCCTCGCCGGCGACCTCGTAGGCGAGGCCGCTGCGGGTGCGGGCGGTAACCGTCAAGGCTGCGCCATTCTCCTCAAAGCCGGAGCACGATCGCCGACGTAACCAACTCTGCGATCGGTCCCGTCGGGAATCCCGGCGATCTCGCCGCCGCCCTTGGGATTTGGATCCTGCCGTCGTCGGAGACGAGCTCCATGTCCACATCGATGTCGAGGTCGGCACCCCCGACGCCTGTGAAGTTCAGGATTGTGCCGAGGATCCCGGAGCCCGGAACCGACGCGTTCCCGGCCGCGAACTCGGCGATATCGGAGAGCGATGTCGTTCCGCGCATGCCGAGGACGTAGGGGTCGTCGCCCGTCTGCGTGAGGATGAAGTTGTCGATCCGAACCGGGCCGGCATCGGAGTCGGTAATCACAATCCGCGCGTCGCCAAACCGGTCCAGGTCCTCAAAGGCGCGCGGATCCTCCTCCACTTCGATGTCGAGTTCCAGGCCGGAGCCGGTGATCTCCAGGGAATCGCCGCTTCCCCAAAGGAGCCGGATAGCCGGGATCGCGTTCAGGCTGACGTCCGCAACCCCGCCTCGATCGGTCAATCGGTCCTCGATCGCTCCCTCGCCAAGGCCGGGCAAAAAGACCTGCGCTGCAACCACGACCAGCACGATCGCGGCGGCCAACGCCGCTGCGATCCGGCCGGGCAGTGACTCGGGGATGCGCATCCGGTCCAAATCTACCGCCGTCTCCACCGGGTCCCGGGTGCAGCGCGTGCGACCTCGTGCTCCCCTACGATCTGGAGCGGATGATGAGAAACAGGCTCTGGATGGCGGTGGTTACGGGCGTTGCGGTGACCTTGGCGGGCGCCGCGGCAGGCGCGCGTGCCGAAGTGGTCAACATCCCCTGGACGGAGCTGCTGCCGGCTACCTCCACGGCAGCCAACCCGCAGCCCGGGCCAATCGCCAACTGCCGCAAGGCGCGGCCAAAGTGCGTGCGGGTCGAGATCAAGCGCCTGCGTCGTACCGCGACCGGCTCGGTTGCGATCACCGCGCGGTTTTGCCACCACGTATCTTGAGTTGACGCGCAGCTAAAGCGCGACATGCGGGCCGGGATTGTCAAGCGCAACTACATCTCGCCTCGCTACCTGTACACCGAGGACGCGCTGTTCGCCAACGTGTACTTCAAGATCTCGCGGGCTTGGCGTCGGGCGACCCGTACCTGACGCGTGGCGAGTCGCCTTCGAGGCCGCGGCGGCGCCGAGACAAGGGCGGGGTGCAGGACATGCTGCTTGGGATCAACGCCCACGTCCAAAACGACATGCCATTCGTCCTGGCGGCGCTCGGTCAGCGAACGCGCAAGGGCCAGTCCCGCAAGCCGGACCACGACGCTTTCAACGCGTCGCTCAATCGCGCCTATCCTCGCGTGGTCGCGGCGGTTCGCAACCGGTTTGACGAAGTCGTTCGATCTTTCAAACTCACCGATGGTCCCGCTCGATGATCTCGCGGGACTCGAGTTGGTGCAGGGCTGGCGCGAGCAGGTCTGGCGCAATGCCGAGCGGCTGCTCAACGCCAAGAACCGCGCCGAGTGGAAGAGGTCGCGAAGTCGATCGAGGATTACGCGGCCGATCAACGCCCGGCTGATCGCTGCGGGCGGGATGCCGGGCTACGCGGACACCCGCGACGCCTACTGCGCGGCCGGACCCAGCGGCAGCTAGCCGGCGGCTTTGGTCGACCGGACCGGAATCATTCGCCGGGTGGGCGAGCTCGAGATCTGCTGGCAGCGGTTGGTGGGGCCAAGTCGGACCCGCCACTGATCCTGATCATGGGCTTCGGGGCGCAGATGATCCTGTGGCCGGACGGATTCTGCGAGGAGCTGGCGCGCGGGGGTTCGGCGTGGTGCGGTTTGACAATCGCGATTGCGGGCGCTCGACGGTCCTCGACGACGCCGGCGCTCCGTCGATTCGGGCGGCCCTTGGACGGCGACCTTGCAAGCGTCCCCTACACGCTCTCGGACATGGCCGGCGACGCGGCGGGCGTGCTGGACGCGCTCGGGATTGACAGCGCCCACGTCGTCGGTGCATCGCTGGGCGGGATGGTGGCGCAGATGCTTGCGATCGAACGGGCCGAGCGGGTTCGCTCGCTTGCTTCGGTGATGTCAACGACGGGCGATCCGGCCGTGGGCCGCCCGACCCCGGCTGCCCTCGAGGTCCTGATCACGCGTCCTCCCGCCGACCGCGCGGGCTATATCGAGTCAACGGTCCGGGCGCGAAAGGTGATCGGCTCCCCGCGCTTCCCGATCAGCGACGAATACGCACGCGAAAATGCCGCGCTTGGGTTCGATCGCGCAATTCACCCTGACGGCACCACGCGCCAAGCGGTGGCGATGATCACCACCGGCGATCGCACCGAGCGTCTGGCCGGGCTCAGCGTGCCGACCGTGGTGATCCACGGCGCCGACGATCCCCTCATAACGGTCTCGGGCGGCGAGGCCACCGCGGCCGCGATCCCCGCGGCGACGTCTTGCTGTCATCGACGGTATGGGCCACGACCTTCCGCCCGGTGTTTGGCCGCAGGTGGCCGACGCGATCGCTCGGAACGCGGCCGAAGCGCGTCCCGCTCTCTAAGGGGTACCGGCGACGGCGCTGCCGTTGCCGCGCGGGCTCGGCTAGTAGACCGGCGAGCCCGGCCGCAGGTCCGCAAGGCTCATCGCCGGCCATTCCTCTGGCGGCCCCGCTGGCCTGTGGATCTTCTCCTGGCGAGCCGCCGGCGGTAACTCGGCCAAAAGGGCGGCGTTTCGCGGCTCGGATAGCTGGCGTTTGACTGTCTCAATCGCGATCTGGATGGTGCGGTGCTGGTTGCCGCGGCTCATCAGGTTGCGACCCATCGATTCGAGGTCCTCGGCCTGGGGTTGGATTAGGACGACGCCGGTACCACGCTCGCGCATCGTTCGCGCTTCGTATCCGAGGCGGCGGCCGGTCTGGCCTCGCACCACTCGATCGACCCACTCAAGCGGGTTCCACGCGCGGGTGGGGTGGAGGCTCGAGGTCGGATTCAGGCAAATCACCAGATCCATATGGGCATCGCGCAGGATGTCCAGGTTCGAGGTCGAGTACATGCCACCATCGACGTAGCGGCGGCCCGCGATCTCGACGGGGTGGTAGAAGCCGGGGATTGCGCACGACGCGGCGACGGCGTCGGCAAGTTCCGCCTTGGGGGAGCCGGGTCGACCGAATACCTGGCGGCGCCCCGTGGCGTAGTCGCAGGCGACGATTCGCAAACCGTCGTGTGGACTCCAGCCCGTGCCGGAGATCGGTGGACGATGTCCTTGAGCGGGGTGGTCGAGATGAAGCCCCGCGGCAGCCAGCCTGCCGCAAGCATTGCGGGTGGATAGCTCTGTGGGTCGCGTCATGGTGCGCAGCGCGAGCGGCCAGGAGCCGGGGCCGATCGGGGGCCAGGCCTTGGCGGGCGGAAGATCGCGCCCGCAGAGCGATCGGCATCGGAGGCGGGTCGGCCTTGGGCGTCGGTGAGACCGGGGATCGTCTCGCCCGCCGAGTGGGCAACCATGAACCAGATCGGCGTTCCCGAGGCCACGATGGTGCCGATCATCGATCCCGCCGACGTGCCGACGATCCGTTTGGCCTCCATGGGATCCCATCCGGTCTCAGTCGCAAGCGCCTCAAGCGCGCCGGTCAGCCAGGCACCACCCTGGATTCCGCCCGCTCCGAGAACCAATCCCACTCTCATGACGGCAAGGCTATCCACCGCCATGGCGGTAGCGGTGGCGGGAGAGCTGCTACCTCGCTAGATTTGACGATCCCGCGGCTGTGGCGGAACTGGTAGACGCGCGGCGTTCAGGTCGCCGTGTCCGAAAGGACGTGGGGGTTCGACTCCCTTCAGCCGCAACGACGCCTCCGTGGCGAGCCAATTAGGCTCGCACGCATGGCCACCACACCCGAACAGGGCATCGACGTGATCCGCAGGCGCTTCGGCCAGCACGGCCGACATCGGGCGCTTCACGCGAAAGGTGTCCACTGCGTCGGGACCTTCACCCCAACTCCTGAGGCCGCAGCCCTGACCCGCGCCGGTCACATGAGTGGGCCACCGGTGCCGGCCAAGGTCCGCTTCTCGAACGGCAATGGTGATCCCAATGTTCCCGACTACGTCCCTGACGTGCGCGGCCTCGCGGTCAGCTTTCAACTGGGCGACGGAACGTGTACCGACATCCTGGCCCAGACCGCGCCGCGCTGGCCGTTTCGCGACCAGGAGGGATTCTTTGCCGGGCTGCCCGTTTCCGAGCGATCGCCCATGTCGCTCCTGAAATTGCCCTGGTTTCTCGCGCGCTACCCCGGAGTGCTGAAGGGCTCCCGGGCGGCGAACGACGCGATCGCCCGCCGCGCGAGTTTCGCGGTGCGCCCGTACTTTCCGATTCACGCGGTCAAGTGGCTCGACGCCCATGGGGGCGAGCGGTTCGTGCGCTATTTCTGGCAGCCGACGGTGGACGAGCCCGACCTCTCCGCCGATGAGGCCAAGCGTCGCGGGCGCGACTACCTCTTTGACGAGCTGCGCGAGCGGCTCGGCCGGGAGCCGGTGCGGATGCGCCTGGAGGTTCAGATCGCGGGCGACGGCGACGACCCCCATGACCCGTCGAGTGAGTGGTCAGAAGATGGCGAGCGAGTGACGGTAGGCACACTTGAGGTCACCACGATCGACGACGATGCCGACGACGGAATCGTCTTCGATCCGATGCGTCTGGTCGATGGGATTGAGCCATCCGACGACCCGGTTTTGCGCTACCGGCCGGCTGTCTACAGCCTCTCGCACGCCGATCGAACCGACGCCTGATCCGACCGAATTCACTCGCGAACCGTTGCTAACCTGCCTTCACCCTGCCGCTATCGTCTAGGGGACTAGGACGCCGGATTCTCAGTCCGGAAACCGGGGTTCGAATCCCCGTAGCGGTGCTAAGAAACCCGCATTGGAATGCGGGTTTTGGCGTTCAGGGGGCGCCAATGGGACAATGCGCGGGATTTCCTGCACGTTTCACGGCCTTCGTGACGCGCCATCTAGCTGCTGTATGAGCTTCAGACGTTTAGGCTCACGGGAGTGGCTAAGACTTGGGCAGCACTATTCGTCATCATCGCGCTTGGGCTGGGTGTTGCGGTCAATAGCTGTTACCGCAAGACGGTGAGCGGCAAGTCTTCAACGTGTACCGGCACCGAGAGGTGGGCGTACGACAATGGCCGCGAGGGCCTGGTGCTGATCTCGCTCCTGGTGGCGGGTGTTGGCTACTTTTTCATCGAGCGATTCGAGAACACTCGACCCTGCCCACGATGCGGCGAGCGGGTCGTGATCGGCGTCATGGAATGCCAGCGGTGTGGCTTCGACTTCAAGTCCATTTGATTCGCGCCTAGGTCAACGCTGGCCACTAGACCGCCGCCTTGGCATGGTGGATGCGGTGATTCCAAATGCCCTCGGGGTGCGCGGCTACTGACTGGCGGTACCGGCGCACTGCCCTCCTTGCCGACCTCGATGCATCGTTAGACTTTCCCGCGATGGTCAGGTCATGACCGCATCGCACGCCACAACCGATACGCCCGGCACGCCAGCAAAGGTCCTGGTAGTCGGTGGCGGGATCGCGGGTCTTGAGGCCGTGATGGCGCTCAGCGACCTGGCAGGCGACCGCGTCGCCGTGACGCTGGTGGCCCCGGACCCTGAGTTCACCTACAAACCGCTATCGGTTGAGGAGCCATTCTCGCCCGTTGTTGCGGAACGACACGAGCTGGAACCGTGGCTTGCGGAGTTCGACGCCCGCTTTGTTCTTGGGGCGGTTGCCAGGGTTCACCCCGGCGATCGCGCTGTTGAGCTCGACGATGGGGCGCGTCTTGATTACGACATTCTCGTTGTCTGCATAGGTGGGCGGGCCCGTCCGGCGTTCCAAAACGCGGTGACATTCCTTGCCAGTGGCGCGTCGCTGGCCATTGACGACACGCTTTCAACCGCCGCTACGGACGAGTCGGCGACGCTGGCCTTTGTTGTTCCCCCCAGGGTCAGCTGGTCGTTGCCTCTTTACGAGCTCGCGCTGATGACGCGTCGACGCACCGAGCAGAGCGATCGCGCCGATTTGCGAATCCGCCTGTTCAGTCCCGAGGCCTCACCCATGGCAATCTTCGGACAAGCTGCAAGCGACGCCGTGGCCGAGTTGCTGCGCGCGCGGAGGATCGAGTTCGAGGGAAGCACTCATGTGCAAGAGACCGACGCTGGCTTGATTCTCACGCCTGGCGACAAACCTCTGGAGGCGGGAGCCGTGGTCGCCCTCCCAATGATTGATGGCCCGAACCTCGCAGGTCTTCCAACCGATGCCCATGGCTTCATCCCGATCGACAATTACGCCCGCGTGGCCGGGGCTGATGACGTGTATGCGGCGGGCGACGGAACCACGTTCCCAATCAAGCAGGGCGGGCTCGGTACTCAGCAGGCCGATGCGGCCGCAGAGCACATCGCAGCCCGTCTGGGAGCACCCGTCGAGGCGCAGGCATTCCACCCCGTACTGCGGGGAAAGCTGATTACCGGCCCCGAATCGCTCAACCTTCGTCACGACCTCACCGGTGGCCACGGCGAGGGTCAGGCGTCGCCCGACTACCTCTGGTGGCCACCTCACAAGGTGGGTGGCCGTTATCTCGCCGCTCGACTTGCACACATATCGCCGCGGCTAGACCTGGAGCCGCCCAATCACTCACTAGATGTAGAGGTATCGCTGCCGCAGGAGTGGCACGAGGACCCGATGGCGCTCGATCCGTACTAAATCCCTGGCGAGTACACCCGCCTTTTCAAGTGGGTTGGCTCAGGCGCTGAGCGCCGCCAGGATCTCCCACTCGCCGGGCACACCCTTCAACTCGTGGCGGCCGCGGTCGTCGAACTCGATCCCGGATCCGGCGACGAGGTCACGAACGGTGCGCGAGACGAGTACCTCGTCAGCCCCCGCGAGGCCGCTGACCCGTGCGGCGATGTGGACGGCGATCCCGCCGATGTCCTCGCCAAGCACCTCGCACTCCCCGGTGTGAAGGCCGGCCCGGATCTTGATGCCGAGCGGACGGGCGGATTCGGCGACGGCCTGGGCGCAGCGGATCCCGCGCGCCGGGCCGTCGAAGGTCGCCAAGAAACCGTCGCCGGTGGATTTGATTTCGCGGCCGCCGAACCGCTCGAGCTCACCTCGGGTGGCGTCAGCGTGCGCTTCGAGCAGCTTGCGCCAGCGCTGATCGCCCATCTCTGCGGCGGTCTTGGTCGAGTCGACGATGTCCGTGAACATCACGGTTGCGAGCACCCGGTCGGGCTCCGGCTGACGCCGGGCGCCGGTCAGGAACTCCTCGATCTCGCCAAGGAGAGTGTCGGTATCGCCGAACCATGGCGCGTGGTCGTCACCGGGCAGCTCGGCCATACGCGCGTTCGGAAGGTTGTCTGCGAGCCAGCGCCCGTGTCTGACGTTGACCAGGCGGTCGTGCGTTCGATGGATAACGAGGGCCGGGACATGGACGCTGGGTACGACATGGCGGACGTCGAGATCGAGGAACATCTGCACCAGCGAGCCGAGCATCCCCGGGCTTGCGCTCGAGCGTTCGAGCCGCCCCCACCATGCCCTGGCGGCAGGATCGTCGGCGACGCTGGGAGCGGCGACCTCAAGCATCGCGCCCTCGCCCCAGTGCGGGGCGACCAACTCGGTACCGGCTTCGATCAGGTCCGCGACAGGGAGCGCCCACGGATAGTCGGGCGCCGCGGTCGATCGCGCAAGGCCGCCGCAGCAGATGAGCGCTGCAACACGATCCGGATAGGTCGCAGCAAAAAGAATGCTCATCGGTGCGCCCTCTGAGAAACCCAGCAGCGCCGCTCGCTCAGAACCCGCGGCATCCATTACCGCGCGAACGTCGTCCATCCGCTGCTCAAGGGTGGGTGCTTCGGCGACCGGATCAGACAGACCGGTTCCGCGGCGGTCGAAGTTGATCACTCGGGCGAAGGACGCCAAATTTGTCAAAAAGCTCGCCGGCCCGTCAAGCTCCCACATCAGCTCAAGGTGGCTCGTGAAGCCCCCGACGATCACCAAATCGAGCTCGCCGCTGCCGAACACCTGGTAGGCGATGGAGGTCTCACCGCTTCGGGCGTAGCGGGTCTCGGGTCGTTCGGGAGCGGGGATAGAAAGGTCTCCTGCTGGCGGGATCTACGGCCCAGATGAGTCTATGGCGGGGATGGGTCACCAGGCGAGTCCGAAGTGAGAATGTCCCCAGGATAAAGATACCCCCTAGGGGTATATGCTATGGTCCAGCAGCCGTCACGACGAGGAGACCAATCTTGGAAGCACACGCCGAACACGCCCACCACCACGAGATGCCAACTGAGGGCCGGGCTCTAACCGGGGTCGCCGTCAGCGCAACGCTTCACTGTCTGACCGGCTGCGCCATCGGCGAGGTTGCAGGCGTCGCTATCGGGACGGCGCTCGGGTTTTCGACGTTCGCGACGATTGCGCTGGCGATTGGCTTGGCATTCCTGTTCGGCTATGGCCTAACGAGTCTGCCGCTCCTGCGCGCAGGGCTCGCGATCGGGGCCGTCATCCCGATTGCGCTTGCTGCAGACACGCTCTCGATTGCGACGATGGAAGTCGTTGACAACGCGATCCTGCTCTTGATCCCTGGCGCGATGGACGCCGGGCTCGCCGACCTGCTTTTCTGGGGCTCGCTGGCGTTCGCACTGGTGGTGGCCTTTGTCCTGACGGTCCCGGTCAATCGCTACCTGATCGCCCGTGGCAAGGGCCACACCGCGATTCACGAGACCGGGATCCACGGCGGTCCCCCGATTCCCGTGGTTGGCGCGGCGGTGGTTGTGGCCGCGATCTTCGGCGTTGCGGTCCTGATCGCGGAGGCGATCTAGCCGGCTAGACCCGTTCGTGCCTGCGATGGCACGGACCCGAATGGCAAAGCTCCGGCTTCGCAGGTATGGTTGCGGCCCAGCGGAACCCCTGACCGGAGGAGAGTTTTGGACGTCAGCCAGTTGCAGCGCATTCCCTTGTTCGCGACCGTGCCCTCGGAGGCACTGAACACGATCGCGCCCTTTGCCCAGCTCGAGGAGTGGCCCGAGGGCAAGCAGATCATCCGCGAGGGTGCGTTCTCCAACCACTTTTACGCGATCGAAGAAGGCACCGCCAAGGTCGAAGTCGACGGCAACGAAGTTGCCTCACTCAAGGCTGGCGACGTCTTCGGCGAGCAGGGCTTGCTGGAGCACGATGTCCGCTCGGCCACCGTTACGTCAACCGCGGAGATCAAGCTGATCAAGATCGAGCACTGGGAGCTTTCGCGCATGAAGAAGGCCATGCCCGAGGCCTACGCGGCGCTGCTCGCCAAGGTCGAAGCGCAGAAGTCCTAGCCGCGGCCGCGGTCATTCGCGGCCGCTAGGAGCTAGGAGGTTCGGCCACCGGCGGTTCGGCGTGCTCGTCGGGTGATGGCATGGCGTGTTCGGGCAGAGTCTCCGGCTCGACCGCGTCAGGAACGAGACACGCGTGGCAGAAGTCTTCGCCGAACGGCGTCAGGTGGATGCTGCGCCTAACGATCCGGGCCCAGCGCACCGAGTGCATCGCCTCCAGCACGTCGGGCTGGGCCTCGACCACCTGGTATTGGAGGGCGTCGCGCAGCGTCTCGCGTGAAAACCAGACGAGTCCCAACCGGTAGAGGTTGTTCAGGTAGGCCGGGACCTGTTCGGGGTAGCGCAGGCCAGCCCGCGCGCCGATCATGGTCAGTCCAGGCGCGATCAGGTGCGAGCTGATGAATCCGGCCGGGCCGCCCGTGCGTACATCGACGCTGGGTTGAGGGCCCTGGCTCAACAGCAGCATCAGGACCCGGCCCTCGTCGGGGGCGAGCTCGCTCAGGATCCGCTGATAGGCGGGATGGCCCTGTTCCTCGTTCCAAACATCGCGCGAGCGGCGCATCAAAGCGTCGCCTTCTTCCTGAAGGCTCGGTCGCGGGGCCGCGCGTGTACCTGACCCGGCGCTGACCATGCGGGAGACGGCATCGCTGGCGGACTTGAGGGTTTCGGACGAGGCCGTCGCGTCGCGAACGCGCCTATCCACGCCACTCACCTGGGCGAGTTCGCGGGCGGCCTTCTCGGCGTCCCCGGCGAGCAGACGGGCCGCGTCCGGAGTAAGCGCATCGAACACACGACGACCGGTGCGCAGGTAGGTCTGGATTCCCCATTCGGCGGTGTGCCAAGTCGCCGACGCTGCCACCCGAAGCATTCCGGGGATGTCGTCGCTGCCCGCGGAATCGCGTCCGTGGTCTGGGTCGTGGGCGCTCATCCGCCGCTCACCCCGAAGATCGCGAGGTGAAGGAAGCCGCCGGCAAGTCCCATGATCGCGCCGTGGGCGTAGAGCATCCACTCATCTTCCTTGATCGCGGACCGCAGCATCTCGACGAAGTCGTGGTAGGGCATCTCGCGCGTCCGCGCCGTGATCAGCGCCCGGATCTTGTCGCTTTGGCGCTTTGAGAAGGCGGGGTCGCGAAACGGGCTGATCGTCCGGTCCACCGCTTCCAGCGCGAACGAGTCGCGGATCGAGTCGAACTCCCGGGTGCCGACTGCGACGCGGGCTGCCGCCCGCGCCGGCCCGGCGGCGCGGTCGATGGCGGGTTGCATCGCGGTCGCGAGCATCTGCCGTGTGCGATCGCCGCGGGGGCCGTCCATCAGCGTGTTGCCAATGTTCTCGAGGGTCACCACATCGTCGGCGATGATTCCGGCGTACACGCCCGCGACCTCGTTTTGACGGCGCAGAAAGAGACCGTGCAGCTTGAACGGCCCGA
Organism: uncultured bacterium; assembly: GCA_963701205.1. Classification (GTDB taxonomy): domain Bacteria; phylum Actinomycetota; class Thermoleophilia; order Solirubrobacterales; family 70-9; genus JALZKA01. The sequence continues at coordinate 1,850,575 of OY969575.1, forward strand.
TTCGCCGTGGCTCGACCGGCTCGAAGATCAGCTGCATGCCGAGCAGGTTCGTGGTCCAGCCGACGAACACGCCGAGAATCGGGAGCAGCCACCACTGGTGGAAGGTGTGGTCGAGGAAGGCCACGGGAACGCCCAGCAGGAATCCGAAAATGAAGCCGAAGTTGACCATCAGCCGCAGTTCCCGCTTGCCGATGTCGCGAAAGATCCGCACGACCAGTTCGGGGTTCTGCTCGAAGTGGTCGATCACCATCAGCTTCGGGTCCAGGAGCTGGTTGATGTGGACCCCGATCTCGTCGGTGATGTCGCGAACGATCTCCGGGAGCTGCTGCTTGACGCGTTCATAGACGGCGTCCTTGACCCGGTCCGGCAAGTTCTCCCACAGCTCAGGCTGCTCGCGGGTCATCACGTCGTTGACGACCTCTGGGATCTGGGGCTCGAACATCGTCACGATGTGCTCAGCGATCTGGTCGGGCTCAAGCTGTTGGTAGAACTCCGCCGCGGTGCCGAGCTTGGAGATCGCCTTGTCCGAGGCGATGCTCCCCATCTTCGCCGCCCGGGCCGGGACGATTCCCTGCCAGCCGACGCCGCCCTGCATCATCCCCGGCACCTCCTGGAGCTTGCGCGGCAGCAGCGTCGCGAGCTCGCGCAGGCCGGGGATTCGGAAGCCGTGAAACCGGATCGGGTTGAAAAGCATGATCAACCCGGTCCAGTTGATCAGCCAGCCGATGACGGCCGTAAAGACCGGAATCGACGCGATTGCCACCCAGTCGGTTTCGGCGTTCTCGGCCGCAGCCAATAGCGGCACGGCGAAGTCCAGCGCAGCCATCAGCCAGCCACGGCATCCAGTCCGTCGAGAACACCCTTCACCGCAGGCACGCTACCGCTTTTCCAAAGCGTCGTCGCAACCAGCGTGAAGGCCCAAAAAGTCAGGTAGGTTGCCGCGATCAGGGCGATCGCAGCCAGACTCGGCTCCGGAGCATGGAGAACGATTCCTCCCGGTCTTTGGATCGACCGCGTCGGGGGCATGATCTCGCTCGCCATTCAGGCGGCGGGACAGCTGGTGCGCCCCGGGCTTCCGTGGCGGACCGAGTTCACACGCCAGTACGCGTTCTCGCTGACGATCACGCTCGCCTCCGCAACGGTGGTCTCGTTCGTAATCGGCTTCAGCTCGGTGGGAATCCAGGGCGGCTCGCTCGCGTCGGCCTTCGGGGCGATCGACAGGATCTCGTCCGTCGCTCCGGTGGCGTTCCTGCGCGAGCTGGGCCCGATCCTGACGAGCGCGATCGTCGCAGGCACGCTCGGTTCGACGATCACGGCCGAGCTTGGCGCCCGCAAGATTCGCGAGGAGTTGATGGCGCTCGAAGTTCTCGGCATCAACCCGGTCCGAAACCTCGTCCTGCCCAGGGTTATCGCCTTGATCGTGATGATGCCGGTGCTGAACCTCATCACCTTCTGGGCGGGCGTCGTCGGTGTCTTCTGCGCGGCCGTCTTTCTCTACGGGGCCACCCCTGCCGCGTTCATGGAGAACCTGTTCCTGCTGACGAACTTCATCGACCTTTGGTCCAGCGTGCTCAAGGTAGCGCTGTTCGGCGGCATGATCGGCATCATCGCGTCGTTCAAGGGCCTGGGGGTGGAGGGCGGAACCGAGGGCGTCGGCAAGGCGGTCAACGAGTCGGTCGTCACCTGCCTGGTCGCGATCTTCATGGTCTCCGTCGTCTACACCATGCTCTTTCAGGCGCTCTACCCCGAGGTCAACTACGGAGGATGAGCGGGCGGGGGGAAAATCAACGGGCGGAGCGCAGCGCGACCGAACGGATCCGGCTTGCGCTGGAGGGGCCGCAACGCGTTCCGGTAGTTGACGCCGCCGGGGAGTACGCACATTTCCTTTGGCGCGGGCTGCGGGGTATGCGCGGCGTCGCCAGCTACGGCGACGAGGTCCTGCGCCAGGGCGCCCTGATCGCGCTCGGCAGCGTCTTGGTGATCGTCTGGATGAGCTTTCTGACCGGGGCCGTTTGCGGCGTCACCGGGACGGCGATTGCGCGTGCCATTGGCGCCGGCGTTGCCGGTCCGATCTTCAGCGCCTTTTGCACGACGCGTGAGGTCTTTCCGTTCATCTTCGGATTCATCGTCGCGGCCAAGATCGGCGGCGGCATCGTCGCTCAGCTCGGCGCGATGCGCGTCTCGGAGGAGGTTGACGCGATCGAGGTGATGGGGATCTCGTCGATCACCTATCTGATCTCCACGCGAATGCTCGCCGTGCTGCTGATGATCCCGGTCGCCTATCTGGTCGGCTGGGCGGCGGCGCAGGGTGGCGCCTGGCTGGCGTCACTGGTTCGCGGTGCCGAGGTTTCGCAGGGAACCTGGGAATTCGCGTTCTATACCGCGATCGACCCCGTGGATCTCATCTACTCGGTGACCAAGGGCCTCATCCTGTCGTTTTCCGTGATCGCGACCGCGCTCTATTACGGCTACCGGGTTCGCGGCGGGCCCGTGGAGGTGGGCGAGGCGGTAGCGCGATCGATGGCGGTCAACTTGCTGACGGTCACGGTCTTGAACATGATCTTGACCTTCATCTTCTGGGGCTTCAACCCGAACCTTCCGGTGGCATGAGCTCCCGGGGCAGACAACGCCAGCTCGCGGTCGGCGGGGTGGGCGCGCTGTTCGTCGGGCTGATCATCGCGATCGGCGGCGCCAGCGGCAGCTACCAGGTCAACGCGGTCTTCGAGGATGTTCGTGGCCTGATCAAGGGCGGGGAGGTGACGGCTGGCGCAGAGACGGTGGGGTCGGTCGCGGATGTGACGATTGGCGACGACGGTCTGCCCGTCGTGACGATGGAGATCGACAGCGATTTCAGGCTGCGTCAGGGCGCGTTCGCCAATATCCGCCTGGCCTCGAACCTCGGCGGTGTCAACCGTTTCATCGAACTTGACCCCGGTACGGGAGACGAGCTTGGCGAGGGGGCGACGCTCGGTCCGAGCCAAACGGATCACCCCATCGACCTCGATATCGCGGTCTCCGATTTGAACCCGAAGACCCGCAACGATATCGCCGCCGTACTGGCAGGGCTTGATGCCGCGGTCAAGGGCCGCGGTGACGATCTGGCCCGGGGCCTGCGCAACTCGGGCGCCGCGCTGATCGAGACAGCGGAGTTGCTGCGCCAGGTCAACAGCGATCAGCTGGCATTGACGACGCTTGTTCGCGAGGCCCGGAGCGTGGTTGGCGCGCTTGCCCAAAGCCCCGCTGATCTTGGCGCGGCCGCAGCGAACACCGCACTGCTCTTGGCGCAGACCGAGCACCGTCAGTCCGAGCTCGGGCGCACTGCCCGAGCGCTCGCTCCGGGCCTGCGCGGCGCGCGCGAGTCGCTCGACCTTTTGAACGAGGGCATTCCGCGCCTGACGGACCTGGCGGTTGCGTCGGGCCCGGCGATTGCGGAAATCGGGCCGACGGCGCGCGTTGTTGGCCCGGCGGTCGATGCGTTGCGGCCGATGCTGGTCGAGGCCCAGGCACTCGTCGCCGACACTCCCGCCCAGCTGCGCTTGCTGCGCCCCGTGGTCAAGGCGATTCAGCCGGTTGTCGCCCGCCTAGACCCGCTGCTCGAGGGCGCCGGCCCGCTCAGCGACTACTTGCGGGTCTACGGGCCCGAGGCGGTCAACTTCTTTGTGTTGTGGGGCGACGCGATGTCGAATTTCGACGCCGCCGGCAATGTCTCGCGGCTCGGCTTTCACACGATCACGGCAGAAACACACACAAACACGATCGGCCCGTCCGACGGACCGGTGGCGGGGCGCTTGGCGCCACCGTACATCCGCACGCCTGGGACGAGCGCCGGGGTCGGCGAGGCCTGGGATGACTACTGGAAGAGCTTCATCAGCGGTGGCAAGCGCGCGGAAGAGCTGGTCCAGCCATGAATGCATTGATCGCCAAGGGCACCGCAATCGTGACCGGGTTCCTCGCGCTGAGCGCGGTTGCGGCCGTGTACGTGACGTCGAAGCCCGACCTGTTGCGTGGAGGGCACGAGGTTGGCGCTCAGTTCGAGGATGCCTATCCGCTGCTCGAAGGCATGCACGTGCGCGTTGACGGCGCCGTGGCGGGCACCGTCAAGGACATCTCGCTCGGTGAGGGCAAGGCCAATATCACCATGCAGCTCTTTGACGGCACCAAGGTGCCGCGATCGGACGCGATCGCGACGATCCGGCCCGAGGACATCACCGGCGACACATACGTCTCGCTGACCATGGGCGCGGCCCCCGACCTCTTGACGAACGAGTGCGATAGCGACTTCGTCGGAGAAATACCGTGCGTCGGGACGGCGGACACGATGAACGCCCCCCGCTTCGATGACCTGTTGAACGCGTTCAATCAGCCGGTGCGTCAAGGCCTGGAGATCCTGTTCGTTCAGCTCGGTCGCACTCTGGAGGGCCGAGGGGAGGATGTCAACACCGCTGCGCTTGGGCTGCGGGACGGGATCGCCGCCGCCGACACAGCGCTCGCCGAGGTCAACTCCCAAAACGATGCGCTTGGCCTGCTGGTGGCCGACGCCGCGAATGTGACCGGCCAGGCCGCGGCGCGCGAACAGGAGCTCGGGACGACGATCGACTCGTTCGCCGCCACCGTGAATACGACGGCTGAGCATCTGCCGGCGCTCGACGAAGGACTTGCCCGGGCACCCGAGGTGATCGGGCGCGCGCGCGGGACCTTGGCCAAGCTGTCGGCGACGACCGGCGCGTCGCTGCCGCTCGCCCGCACGGTCGCCGACGCCGCTCCGCAACTGGCGGTCCTTGCCGCGCGGTTCGGGCCATTCCTCGACGACGCGATCCTGATCATCGACGATGTTGAGCCGACGCTGGATTTGGTGCGCAAGCTCCTGGTCGCCTCGTTGCCGACGCTCAAGGCGAGCCCGAAGCGGGTGTTCACGGCTCCCTTCGACCTGACGGCCGCCCTGGGCGCGCTCCTCAACACGCTGGTCGGCGATCCGACCCTGATCGATTCGCTGTTTTCCGCCGATTGCTACGGCGGTCGGGTTGCTGGCTGCGATTCAAGTGACGACTTCGGCCTCGGCGCCGTCGCCGTCCAGGGCGGCAACGCGGCGGGCTTCCCAACCAACGATCCGGAACGGTTCTTCGTGCGCGCCTCCGCGGTTCCGAGCTGCGAGACATTCGGCGTCCCGATCGGGCCCGGATGCCTTGAGGATGTGCTCCTGAACCTCGACAACCTGGTTGGCTTCTTTCCGCTCTCAAGCGCCCAGCGCCAGCCCGCGCGTACCCGGGGTGGGACGGCGTCGCCCGCTCCGCCAGTCACGATTCCCTCGCTCGTGCCGGACCTTCCCCGCGCCCTTGGGGCGTTGCAAAAGAAGTTGCCCATTCCCGGCTTGCCAAAGCTCGGCAAAGGCAAGGACAAAGGCAAGGACAGGGGCAAGGGCAAGGACAAGGACAAGGGCGGATCCGTCGCCGACCTCCTCGAGTTCCTGTTGGGGCCGTGACGATGCGCAATCGCCTCTACAAAGTTTCGCGCCGCCTACAGGGCCAGACCATGGCCCTTGGCCTGGTGGCGTGCGTGATCGGGGCTTTCTTCGCCTATCTCGCGTGGGCATCGATCAACGGCGTCCCGTTCCAGGATCGCTTCCAGTTCAAGGCGCTTGTCCCGTCGGACTCGCCGATCGTCCAGAACGCCGACGCGGTTCGAATCGCGGGGCGACTGGCCGGGCTTGTGACCGACGTCGAGCCGGGCCCTGAGCCTGGCTCAACCGAGATCTCGATGGATATCCGGCCCGGCTACGCCCCGATTGGCGAGGACGCCACCGTTACGGTCCGGGTCAAGTCCCTGATCTACTTGACATACGTCGAGATCGATCCGGGGAACCTCGACGAGCCGCTCGCAGAGGGCTCGACGTTGCCGCTGGCGCAGGGAGGGTCGAAGACCGACCTGCTTGAGGTCGTTCAGCTCTTCGACCGCAGCGCCCGGGATGCACTTTCGCGGGCAATCTTCGACGCGGGGGTGGGGGTCGCCGGTCGCGGTCCGGAGCTGAACGCAGCGCTTCAGGACCTGCCGACGGTGACCGAGAACATGACGGCACAGCTTGAGGCGGCGACCAGCGAGCCCGGTGCGATCGCCCGCAACGTCCGCGGGGTCGCGCGCGTGGCGAGCGGGCTCACGGGCGAGCGTGACGACGACGTCTCTGGGTTGATCGGGTCGAGCAGCACGGTCCTCGGCGTGGTCGCCTCACGCCGCAATGAGCTGGGCGAGGCAATTGAGCTGTTCCCGCAGGTCAACGAGGAATTCCTGGCGACGGCGCCGCTACTGGATCCGGTTTTGGACGACGCGGCCGGTCTGGCTCGCGAGCTGGATCCGGTCTTGGCCAAGGTGGCCGCAACGTTGCCGGAGCTGAACGCGGTTCTCGCCAAGGGTGATGCGATCAGGCGCCAAACCGTGCGCCTCGGAGCGCTTTTGCGACCGGTCCTGATTCGGGCAACGCCGGTAATTCGCGGGCTTGAGACGACCGTGCTCGCCGTTGACGAGATGGCCGGCCCGCTGGACGAGCTCGTCACCGGGATCGCGGCCTACCGCCGCGACATCAAGCTGGGCTCGCAGCACCTGATCTCAGCCACCAGCGCGAAGTTCGCCCACACCGAGCCGGATGGATCGGTGCCTCCAGGGCAGATGAGCTCATCGCTTCGATTCACGCCGATCTTCAGTTGCCACTCCAACCGCAATCCATATCCGGGGCCTGGCGGGGCGCACGGACAGGTGGCGCCATGCTGAGCGTCGCCAGACGTCGCGCATTGGGAGTCGCGGTCATCGTCGGCACCCTGGTCTTGGTGTTGTTGGCCGTGATTCGACCCGAACCGTTCAAGGATTCACGCACGATCGTCGCCGAGTTCGACCGGGTCCAAGGGCTGGGGCGGATCGACCGCAACGTCAGGATTGGCGGCGCCAACGTCGGCGTGGTCGGGGACGTCGTCCGGATTGACGACAGCGTGCAGATCGAGCTCAAGATCGAACCGGGCATCTCGGTTCGCAACGATGCGCGCGCGAACCTCCGCCCACATACGTTGTTCGAAGGGTCCGCCTTCGTGGATCTGCACCCCGGCAGTCCGAGCGCGCCTGAGCTGGGCGCCGACGAGATTATCCCGAGCGGCCAAACGAGCACCTACACATCGCTCGATGAAGCGACGCGGCTCCTGAACGAGTCGAACCGCAAGAAGCTGAAGCGTCTCGTGGAATCGCAGCGAAAGATCCTGCGCGATGAGGGCGTCCGCGGGTTGCGCCGGATCCTTGCGGCGGCACCCGGGCTGTTTCGCAACACGGCGCCGACGGTGCACGCGTTGCGGGGTCCCGGGGGCGACGAGCTGATCGGCGCGATCTCAGGTCTCGCCAAGACCGCTGACGCCCTCGCGTCCGAGGAAGAGGATCTGCTGCCGTTCGTCCAGCACGCCAACCGGACCGTGGCGGCGCTGCGAGTTGACGACGGCGCTCCGCTTGACGATGTCTTGGTCGCCCTGCCGGATGCCCTCGAGAGTTTTGCGGCTGCGCGGATTCCACTGCGCGACCTGCTCAGCAGGATCAAGACCCTTTCGGTCGAGCTGCAGCCCATGGCGCGTGAGTTGGTGCCGCTGCTGCGCTCGGCGCAGCCGCTCCTGCGGCGTACGACCCCGATCATCCGCGACGCAACCCCGCTGATTGCCGGATTGCGAGTTGTACTCGCAAGGGTGAGCAGGGCAGCGCCGGCGCTCGAGAAGGCGATCGAAGCGTTGGCACCCGGCTCGCGGGTCCTGGTGAACCGAGTGCTTCCGGCGTTTAACGCGACCAGCCGCAACGGCCTGCCCGTGTACGCGCAGCTAGCGATGGCGTTCTCGTCCACCTCGTCAACCGGGCGCTCGTTCCAGACGCCCCAGCAGAGTCCCAATAACGGCCACATCGTGCGCGTAGCGGCCCACGTCAACGCGGGCCAGGGGCTTGGCGGACTGCTGCTGCCGCCGTGTTCGTCGATCGCCGCTATCAACCAGACGCTTGCCGATCAACTCGAGCTTGAGGGGCTTTGCAACCCATGATTTGGCTACTCGCGCTGCCGCTTCGCATTGCCCGGGGCCTGTGGCGGATGATCAACCCTGCGCGGACGGCGAACCGGATTCCTTGGGGCAGGACCGTAATCGCGATCCAGATCGCCGTGGCACTTGCGTTCCTGGGCTACACGCTGAGCAAGAAATCGATTCGCCTGCCGCTGTCGGGCGAGCCGTATCAGGTGCACGTGCTGATGGCCGACGCCCAGGGCCTCGACCGCCTGGACGAGCCCGCGGCGGCGGTTGCCGGAACGCCGCTCGGCAGCGTGACGCACGTCGAGTACCTGGGCGGCCAGGCGCTTGCCACGCTGACGTTCCCCGGCGAGGTTCGAGGCAAGATCTATTCGGACGCGTCCGTTTTTGTTCGTCCGGCCTCGGCGCTGCAGAACCTGCTGGTCAATGTCGATCCCGGAACGCCCCCCAGCGAGGGTGGCGAAGTGCTCCCTGACGATGAGCCGATTCCACCGGAGCGCACGGCGGGTTACGTGACGATCGATCAGCTCACCAGCGTGCTTGACGCCGATACCCGGGCCTACCTGTCGATCGTCATCGATCAGGCGCAGGTCAGCGTTGACGGTGCCGAGGGGGAGCTGCGCAACGCGCTTGACGAGCTCGGCAACCTGGCCGTAAGCGCAAAGCCGCTGGCACGAGCGCTCGCCGAGCGTCGGCGGCTGCTGACGGCGCTGGTCGGACACCTCGATACCGTCGCCGGCACCGTCGGCTCGCGCGGCCGACAGCTGGCGGAGGCGATCGACGCGGGCAACGCCACCCTCGCGGTGACGAGCGAGCGCGGGACTGAGATCGAGGAGTTGACGCGTGACCTCGGGCCAGTCCTGGCCGAGGTCTCCACGTCGCTCGACAACGCGCGCGAGCTGTCGCGGATCCTCGTTCCTGCCCTGGACATCCTGATTCCGGCTGCGGGGCCGCTCGCGGAAGGCGTTGCCCGGATGAACGGACTGCTGCCGCGGGCGGATGCGCTTGTGGATCGCTTCGAGGGGCTTGTCAAGGACGGGGCGCGACCGCTCCGGTTGATGCTCAAGGGGACCAAGGGAGTGGGCGGGCGAGTCAAGGCGATGACGCCGGTGATGCGCGACCTGACGGCGCTGGCCAGGCGCCTCAATACCCATTCGGACGGCTTTGCGCAGACCGCGGACACGCTGAGTGCCGCGGGCTCCTACCAGGACAACAACGGCAGCTACGCGCCGATCGACGTGGTCAGCGAGGAGCCCCGCCCGGAGAACCTGGGCTTCCCGGCGAATGCCTCCAGCGCCAGGCAAAACCGGGCGGAGCGTGAGTTGGCCATGGCGCTTGAGGCGAGCTGTGTGGCGGGGAACTCACTGGCCTGCGTCTATCGATTCAATGTGCCGGGCCTGCCGAAAAAGCCGATCCTGCGGGATCTGCCGTTGCCGAAGAAGCAGCGGGGGAATCGCTAGCCGTGGACCATCGAATTCCCAAGATCGGCTTGATCATTGGCCTAGTCAGCGCAGTGCTCGCCGGCATCAGCTTCGTCTTTTTGAACGAGGTCTTCGAGGGCCCGAGCATCACGTCGAGCCTTGGCGGCGGCTATGAGGCAGAGGCCGTCTTTGACGACACGGAGATCCTGCCGACGAAGCAGCCGGTGCTGTTGCGCGGGCTGCGAGTCGGCAAGGTGACGGGCGTCGATTTCAACCGCGACGACTCGACCGCAACCGTCCGATTCTCAATCGACGGTGACTACGCGCCGATCTACGAAGACGCAACGGTTGCGGTTGGCGAGCGCACGATTCTGGGCGATCCCTACCTGCGCCTGGATCCCGGCAACGAGGCGGCGGGGGAGCTGGCTTCGGGCGGGGAGGTTGCGGGCATCGAGAGCGTTGACTTCGACGAGGCGCTGGCCTTCCTCGACGAGGACGGCCAAGAGCACGCGCGCTCGATCCTGGACGAGGTCAAGGCCGCCGTTCGCAGTGATACCGGCGCCGAGGAGCTGAACAACACGCTCGGTGGCCTGACCAGGACCGTTTACGAGCTTCGCGCCCTGACCGACGCGCTCAAGGGCCAGGAGGACCAGATCGCCGGGCTCGTCTCGGATTCGGCGACCGTGCTCGACGAATTGGGCGCGCGTGAGCGGGCGATTCGGACGATCGTCAGCTCGGGCCGCGGCACGCTCGACGCGCTTGCCGCCAACGCAGATGGCCTGGACGCCGGCCTCGCCGAGCTTCCGCGTCTGCTGGAGAGCGCCCGAGAGACGCTGGTGTTGTCCCGGCCACTTCTGGCCGAGGTTGGACCGCAGATTGCGGCGCTGCGCAAGGTCGCGCCGGAGCTCGGCGCGATTCTGGTCGAGCTTCCGTCGGTGGCGACGGACACGGTCGCGATCGTTGGCCAGCTTTCTGGTGTGCCGACGCTGCGGCAGATCCTGGAGATCGTCGGGTTGGTCGGACCTTCGCTGCCGGGAATCGAGGCCACTGCCCGAAATATGGTTCCGCTGGTCAAGTACACGAGCGACCGCACTGAGGAGATCGGCGGTTTCTTCGCCAAGGTCCGGGCTGCCACGGAGAGTCACGACGCGGTCGGGCATTGGCTCCGAACGGTGGCGGTCGGCGATCCCAATATCGGCTCGGACACCGCATCGACGGGTTGCCCGAACACGCTTTGCTTCAACGCGTTTCCCGAGCCGGGTGACGCTGCCGATCCGCAGCCGAGTTCGACCTACCCCCGGCTGGTGCCGTTCGAGCCCTAGGCCCCGGCGGCCTCCTGGCGACCCAGGTCCGAGTGCGGCTCGTCGCCGTACATCCACTCCCGGGCGATGCGGTGCCAGTTGTTGGTTGCACCAAGCTCGCCCAGGACGGCCAAAACCAACAGTTCGAGCCGGCGGCCCATCAGGTGTTCGGGCTTGATGTCCTGGTGGCGCATCGTGCGGAAGTGGGTTGAGCGTGGGTCGCCGGACTGGATCGCGACTCGCGAGACGAGGTCGCGGCTGATCTCGACCTCCTCGTCGGTGGTGTACCACCAGATCGCGTCGAGCGCGTAAGCCATCAGGTCCTCGGGGGCGATCTTCTCCGGCTCAGGCAGAAAGCCGCCGTCGCTCCACAGGCGGTGCAGTCCGGCCGCGTCCCGTTCGGTGACGGCGCGGCCGCTGGCCAGCTCAAGTTCGATCTCGCGCTCGCCCAGGTGCTTGAAGAGACCGAAGTCAAGGAACGCGACCCGGCCGTCGGCGAGGCGCAGCATGTTGCCGGGGTGCGGATCACCGGAAAAGTTGCGGTGCCGGTACATGGATCCGAAGTAGAAGCGAAAGACGATCTCGCCGATTCGGTTTCGCTCCTCCTGGGAGCCTGAGACGATCTGCTCGAAGCTGTCGCCGTCAATGAACTCGGTGACGATGATGCGCTCGCGGCACATGCTCGTAACCACGTCGGGGATGACGATGAACGGGTGGTCGCGGTAGATCCGGGCCAGCGTGCGGTGGTTGGAGGCCTCGAGCTCGTAGTCGAGCTCCTCGACGATCCGATCGCGGATCTCGTCGCCGACCGCCTTGACGTCCATCTGGGGCGTGATTCGCTTGGCGAGCCGCAGCAGCATGCCCAGGTTCTGCATGTCCGCCCGGACCGCATCGTTGACGCCCGGGTACTGAACCTTGATGGCCACGTCGCGCCCGTCGTGCAACCGGCCGCGATAGACCTGTCCGATCGACGCCGCGGCGACGGGAACCGGGTCAAGCTCCGCAAACGCGCTTGACGCCGGTTCGCCGAGCTCCTCTTCGATGACCTTGCCCATCTCGCGCCAGGACACGGTTGGGGCCGAGTCGCGCAGGATCGCCAACTGGGCCTGAAACTCCTCGCGGTACTCCTCGGGCACCAGGCCGACGTCCAAGAACGAGAGCACCTGGCCGACCTTCATGGCGGCGCCCTTCATCCCGCCGAGCAGCGTCACGATCTGTTTGGCCGTCTCGATCTGGCGCCGTTCAAGCGCCTTGTCCGAACCCTCGGCAGAGCGCACCACGTTTGCCGTCTTCGTGCCCGCCTGCTTGATCGCGACGCCGGCGGCGGTGCGGCCGACCTTGGCCATGCGCTGAACCCTGCCAGTTGGAAGCTTCTCGTCCGCCATCACGGCTCATCTTCGCACGCCCCATCGAATCCACGATTGACGGAGATAACCACGGTCGATAGCGGATTCGGCGGTGTGGGGGTGGAGGTGGTTGGCAGTAGACTGCCGCCAGTTCATATCGCCGCGTGGTCAAGGGAAGTCCGGTGTAAAACCGGCGCGGTCCCGCCACTGTGACCGGCTGACGGGTGTTACACGAGCGTTGAGCTCAGCCACTGGGAGCTGTCGAAGCCCCCGGGAAGGCGTAACACCTCCGACCGGAAGCCAGGAGACCTGTCCCGCGGCAGCCGTTATCAACCCTCGAGGAAAGGGTGGCTCATGTCGAGACACTTCGTAGCCGCATTGAGCGTCGTACTGCTGGTCGTTTTGGTGACTTCGAGCGGGGCTGCGGCGAAGCAGAGCAAGATCGTCGAGCTGCGGGTGGAAGGAAATGGCGAAACGCTGGACGAAGGCACCTGGTACGTGCCTGGGCAGCAAAGCGTGCGGCGCGGCGCTACTCCCAAATGTAAGGCGCGGCCCGGTCTTGACCTCTTCAATGGCGCCAGCGCGCTGACCCTGCTCGCGGCTGCCCAGCAAAGCAATGGCAGGCTTCGGGCGATCCGAACACGGGCGACCGATTACGGTCCACAGGTCTGCCAGATCGGCGACCTGCGCAGCTTTGGAACCTATCCCGCCGCTAACGGTGGATTTAGCTACTACGTGAACTATTCGCCCGGCTTTTCAAGTGCCGATGTCGGCCAAGGTCGAGAGCGGCGACACCGTTCTCTGGCACTGGGTCTTGTATGGAAGTACGCCTCCGGATCTCGACGATCCCCTGGCGGTCAACACCGGCTGCGTCTTGCGGCTCAGTGGCGTTCCCGCCCACGATGACGACGGCGTCTTCACTCTTGAGGTTGAGGCAGTTGGGTCAGAAGGCAAGTACCCGGTCTGCGACCCGCCTGGCGACGACGTGGACGATCGTCGGCGCGGACTCGGCGATCCACGCTGGGGATGGCGAATACTTCGTCACGGTGGGTCCGGGCACAACCGAGCTGTTCGCCACTCGAGATCAGGATGTCCGCTCGAACCGGCTGACCGTCTGCGTGGGTGCGGCCGCGGATTGCCCGGACGCGCACGGCCGAACGATCATTGGATCGGAACGCGGCGACAGCCTGGCTGGGACGAGAGGCGACGATGCCATCAGCGGGCGGAAGGGGCGCGATCGCATCGTCATCAGGCAGGGCGGCACTGATCGCGTCAATTGCGGCGGTGCAAGCGACGTTGTGATCGTGCGTCGCGGCGACCGTTCTGACCGGATCGCCGGCAACTGCGAGCGAGTGCTTCGTAAGTAGGCAGTGATGAGGTTTGCGGTATGCACGAGAGGCGCGGCGGCGGTCTTCGCCGCCGCGCTCATCGCTGGCTGCGGCCTGGGGCCAGGCGACAAATCGCGCGGGATCGCAACCCTGACCGTGACCCGCGACTACGGATCGCAGCGGCTGGTCGAGGCCGACATCCAGGATCCATCGGAGTCGGAGACGGTGCTCAGGGCGCTTGACCGCGAGGCGGACCTCGAGACCCGCTACGGCGGCGGCTTCGTCCAATCGATCGATGGCCTGGCCGGCGCCACGAACGCTGGGCTCACGTTCGACTGGTTTTTCTATGTCAACGGAATCGAGTCCCCGGTGGGGTCGGCTGAGCGATCGATCGCGGCCGGGGATCGCATCTGGTGGGACTATCGCGATTGGCGCGCCGCGATGAGGGTTCCGGCCGTGGTCGGGTCCTGGCCGGAGCCCTTCCTGCAGAGTTCGACCGAGGGGTTGCGTCTGGATGTGCGGGTGGAGTGCGCGGTCAGCGGCGGGGCATGCCGCACCGCTTCGGCGCGACTGGCTGACCAGGGCGTGACGGCCACGACCGTCCGGCTCGGATCGGACCAAAGCGCGGATGCGCTCCGAGTCGTCGTTGGAGAATGGAGCGACATCCACGGCGACGACGCTGCTGCGCTGCTCGATCAAGGCCCCCAGTCGAGCGGCGTCTTCGCCCGTATCTCATCGGGGCCGGACACAAATGAGCTCGAGGCGCTCGCTATATCTGGCGAGGTCAGCGCTCGTCTGGGCGCGGGCGCGGGTCTCGTGGCCGCCGTTCGCGACGGCGGCAAGCCGCCAACCTGGCTGGTGACGGGCGTGGATCGTGCCGGCGTCGCCGCTGCGGCTCGGGCCCTTGACGTGGCGGTCCTCCGCGATCACTACGCGGTCGCAGTCGCGGCCGGAAGCGATCGCAGCTTGGCACTGCCGGTGATCGAGGGATGATCAACGCGGGATTGGCCTACTCGCCGCGGTCGTCGGCGCTGGGCCGCGCCGGTGCCGGTGCGGCGACGATCCACCTACTCGCGATCGCAGCCGTGGCATTTCTCGTCTCGAACCCGATCGTGCTTGCCGGCTGTGCTGCCGCGGTCGTACTGGCGGGCGTCACATCCGGGGGCGGGCGAGCCCTGGCACTCGCCGCCCGCTGGGCCGCGGGCCTCGGAGTGGCAATCGTGGTGATCAACGCGGTGGCTTCGCAGCGCGGCGACACGATCCTGGTCCGCGGTCCCGACGCGCCCGTCCTTGGCCCGATCGATATCAGCGCCGAAGCGCTTGCCGAAGGTGGAATGCTGGCGCTGCGGATTGCCATCGTCCTTGGCGTGTTCGCGGTTCACACGGCCGTCGTCAATCCCGATCGGCTTCTGCGCCTCGCGCGGCCGTTGGCCGCCCGATCGGCCCTTACCGCGACGCTGATGACACGCTTGGTTCCACTCGCGATCCGCGATCATGCGCGGGTTCGCGAGGCGACTGCGCTGCGCGGTCCCGGGGCGGCTCCCGTCGGTCGGGCCGCGATCTTGCGGCGGCTCGTCGCGGGGGCGCTCGACCGCGCCATCGACGTCGCGGCAACGTTGGAATTGCGCGGATACGCCAACTCGGCGCCCAAGCGCCGGGGACGAAGTCCAAGGGCGCCCGGGGATCGCGCGTTCGCGCTTTCGGGACTCGCCGGCCTGCTTTTCATCGTTGCCGCTCGCGCTTCTGGGGTCGCCGACTATGAGGCCTACCCCACGATCTCAATGGACGCCGGAGTCGCCACCATGGCAGTGGCCGCCACATTGCCGATATTCGCGATGGCGCCGGTTCTTGCCGATCGGTTTCGAGCAAGCCGATTCGTGATCGGGGTGCCCGCTCGTGTTTGAGCCCGCGCTGGAGCTTCGCGAGTTCTCCTATCGCTATCCGGATGCTCCCGGCCCGGCGCTTCGCGATCTGAACCTGCGAATTGAGCCGGGCGAGATGGTCGTCATCGCGGGACGCTCGGGCTCCGGCAAGTCAAGTCTGCTGCGCGTTGCCTGCGGACTGATCCCCCACTTTCATGGCGGCGACGTGGCCGGCTCCGCCGCCGTGTGCGGCCTCGACATTCGCGGGCACGGGCCCGCCGAACTGGGCACGGTAGCCGGGTTCGTTGCCCAGGAAGCGGAGACTCAGGTCGTCTCCGCGACGGTTCGGGCCGAGATCGAGCTGCCGTTGGAGTTCCGCGAGGAATCCGACGCCGTGCGCGGTAGGGCGGTCGAGGAAGTTGCGCTGGCGATGGGTGTTGAAGGCCTGCTTGATCGATCAACCGCGTCGCTTTCAGGTGGCGAGTTGCAACGCGTGGCGCTTGCGGCCGCCCTCGTCACCCGCCCGCGATTGATCCTGCTCGACGAGCCAACGTCGCAGCTCGACCCGGTCGCGGGGGACGAGTTGATCTCCGTTCTGCGCAGGTTGAATGAGGAGTGGGGGGCAACGGTCCTGATCGCCGAGCATCGGCTTGAGCGTTGCCTTGGCGTCGCTGACCGGGTCCTGGCAATGGCAGAGGGCCGGATTCGATTCGACGGCGAGCCGGCGGGATTCCTTGAATCGACCCTGAACGCCGATCCCACGCTCAGCACCCCAGGCGCCCGGCTCTTCGACGGACTGGCGATCAAACCGGTGCCGGTCGGGGTCAAAGCGGCGCGAGCCCTGCTTCGCGAACGCGGGATCACCACGACCGGTCCGACGCCTGCTCGCGAGGCTCGCATCAAGGACGAGCAAATCGTGCGTCGGGAGCCCGCGCTCATTGCCCAGCGGCTCTGGGTCGAACTGTCGGCCGCCGGTGAGCGGCGGCGGGTCCTGCGCGATCTGTCATTGCAGATCGACCGGGGTGAGCGCGTGGTCCTGATTGGGCGCAACGGTGCCGGCAAGACCACGCTGATGCGAGCCGCCGCGGGTTTGGTCGAAGCGGCCGGCGGCTCGATTGCGGCGCCCGGCGGGATTGCGCTCGCTCCGCAAAGCCCCGCTGAGATGATCGTTCGTGATCGCGTTGCCGACGAGCTACCGGGTGAGGTGGGCCGGGAGGCGCTTGAACTGGTTGGGCTGGCTGGAGCCGCCGAGAGTGACCCTCGCGACCTTTCGGGAGGTGAGCGTCAGCGGCTGGCGCTTGCCCTTGCGATTGCGGGACGCACCGGATCGGAGTTGCCCGGCCTGATTTGCCTTGATGAGCCGACTCGGGGGCTCGACCCGGCGCGTGGTCGAGCGCTGATCTCATGGCTTGAGCAGGCGGCGGCGAATGGGTCGGCCGCGCTGGTCGCGACCCACGACATCGAGTTTGCCGCGCGCTTTGCGACTCGGGTTGTCCTGCTCGGCGAAGGCGTGGTGCTGGCCGACGGCGACCCTCGCGAGGTCCTGGCCGGAGGCTGGTACTTCGCAACCGAGGTGGCCCGGATCTTGGACGGAGCGGCCATCACGGCCGAGGAGGGGATCGCGCTACTGCGCGATCAGGAGCGAAGCCGATGAGCTGGCAGCTGACGTCCTTTGCCGGGCTGGTGGTTGTCCTCATTGTCGGCATTGCGTGGTACGAGCGCACCCGCCCCAGCGCCCGCACGGTCGCGCTCGTGGCGGCGCTCGCGGCGCTCGCGGTGGCCAGTCGAGTGGCGCTTGCACCGGTTCCCAATGTCGTCGGGACGACCGATGTCGCCCTGATTACGGGATATGCGCTCGGCGGCCCAGCGGGCTTTGCCGTCGGCGCGCTGGCGGCGCCGGTCTCCAACCTGTGGCTGGGGCAGGGCCCATGGACCATCTGGCAGATGGGTGCCTGGGGCCTGGCCGGAATTGCCGGGGCGGGCCTTGCCATGGTGTTCGGCCGTTCGCTCGGTCGCTTTGGCCTGGCGGTGGCGTGCGCGCTGATGGCGTTCGCCTACGGGGCGATCCTCGATCTTTCGTTGATGGTGACCTATGGCGGCGAGCAGTCGTTGGACCGGTTCCTCGCGATCTCGGCCAGGGGACTTCCGTTCAACGCGATCCACGCCGCCGGCAACTTCACAATCGCGTTCGCCGCCGGCCCCGCGCTGGTCGCGATCATCGGTAGGTATCGCGATCGGCTTGCGTTTCGCTGGCATCCAGTGGGCGCCTTGCCCGCGCTCGTGGTTTTCGCCGCGCTTTCGGCTTGGTCGATTCAGCCTGAGCCGGCCGCTGGCAGCGCCACCGGGAAGAGTCGTGTCTGGCTCGAAGGCGCCCGCGAGCACTCGGGCGGATACGCGGCGACCCCTGGGTCGCGGCCCAGTGTGCAAATGACCGGTTGGGCGATGCTGGGGCTTGAGTCGGCGGGTCGAAATCCCCTGGATGTCGGCGCAGCGGGCCGCACCCCTGTCGATTACCTGCGCGCAAGGGCCGACAAGATCCGCGAGCCGAACGAGCTTGAGCTCACAATCCTCGCCCTCGAGGGCGCCGGCATCGACGCGCGCAAGTTCGACGGGCGCGATCTGGTCGCTCGCCTTGAGCGAGTCCAGCTCGCCGACGGTTCCTGGGCGGGGCAGGTGAGCCTGACCGCCTACGGCGTTTTGGCACTGCGTGCCGCGGGCAGCAGCAGGGGAGTGGGGGCGGCGGCGCAGTGGCTGCGCAACGCTCAGCGAGCCGACGGTGGTTGGGGCTACGGGCCCGGTCGCCCAGCCGACCCGGATTCCACGGGCGCTGCACTCCAGGGTCTTGCGGCTGCCGGTGCGGGCGGACTTGGCGGCGGGGTGGATTACCTTCGCGAAAGCCAGCGATCCGAGGGCGGCTGGGGACTGGCCGGCAATGGGCCGACGAACACCCAGTCAACCGCCTGGGCCGTCCAGGGACTCGTCGCCGCCGGAATTGACCCGGGGCGCGTTCGCAACGGCGGACGCTCGCCACTCAACTATCTGCGCTCGCAACGACGTCCGGAGGGCTACTACGCCTACAACGGGTCGAGCGCCCACACCCCCGTCTGGGTCACATCGCAGGCGCTTTTGGCCGTGGGCCGGGAGGCACTGCCGATTGAACCGGTGGCTCGCGGCAAGCGGGCCCAGCCACAGCCGGATCTCGAGCAGGGCGCCGGGCGGTCGCCCACAGCGGCGCCGGGCGGTGGATCGGACTCCGATCGCGGGCCACGCAGCCGCAACCGACGCCGCGGTGACAAAGGCTTGCCGAGTGGCAAGCAAAAGAACCGCAATGTTCGTGAACCGGCTGCGGCGGCCGCAAGGGTCCTGGACGGCGACGCTCCGGCTGAGGTTGAGGCGGCGGAACCTGGCAGCGAGGATGAGGGCGCCAGCAAGGCACCGCTGCTTGCCGGAATCGCGTCGTTGCTTCTGATCGGCGCCGGCGGCGTCTGGTACTACCGGCGGATGTGAGCTGCGCCTTGCCGCTCCAACCGGCCCGGTACGGTTAGCGCCGTGGACCTCGAGCAGGCGATCCGGACCCGTCGCACCCACAAGGCATATCGGCCTGAGCCGGTTCCGCACGAGACGCTGGACGAGCTATTTGAGCTTGCCCGCTGGGCACCGAATCACCACCTGACGGTTCCGTGGCGCTTTCGCGTCGTCGGCCCGAACGCCCTCGATCGGATCAAACTAGTGGCCGGACCGGAAACCGCCGTGAAGCTCGATCGCGCGCCGACCCTAGTGGCGGTCACCTGCACCGAATCCGACGATCCGATCCGCCAGGAGGAAGACCTGCTGGCGACCGGCGTGGCGTCGTACATCCTGTTGCTGGGCGCACACGCCCGGGGCCTTGCCAGCTACTGGCGCACGCCTGGATTCCTGCGCACGCCTGCCGGACTCGGCGCCCTCGAAGTTCCGGTCGGCGAGCGGTTTGTGAGCTTGATCCACCTGGGTATCGCCGCTGGAGTCCAGGGTCCGGCACCCGAGCGGCCAGCCGGCATCAACACCGTCACCTACCTGGACTGAGAAGCCCTTGCTTTCACGTCCCAACTCAATCGAAGCCGTCTCAAGCGAAGAGTTCGATGTCGTCGTCATCGGCGGCGGCGTTACCGGCGCGGGCGTCGCGCTGGATGCCGCCTCGCGGGGCTACACGGTTGCGCTGCTTGAGCGGCGCGACTGGGCTGCAGGCACATCCTCGCGCTCATCGAAGATGGTCCACGGAGGGCTCCGCTACCTGCAGAACTTTGACCTTGGCCTGGTCCGGGAGGCGCTGATGGAGCGCCAGTTGATGGTGCAGATGGCACCGCACCTCGTTTATCCGACGCCTTTTTTGGTTCCCACTCTTGGCGATGAGAGGCGTGACCGCAAGATCGGCATCGGGCTGAACATGTACGACGTGATGGCGAGCGTCCGGGCAGGCGGATCACGCAAGGAACGGGCGACGCGCGCCGAGGCTGCGGATTATTGGTCGCCGGATCGCCACCGCACCATCGATGGCGGCGAAGCCGTTGACCTGATCCCGGCGCTTGGCCCCCGCGATCCCAGCCAGGCATACCTCTTCTACGACTGTCAGACCGACGATGCCCGGCTGGTGTTGACAATCCTGGGCGAGGCCGATCGGTTCGGGGCGGTGATGCTGAACGGGGTCGATGTGACCGATTTGCTTGAGGAGAACGGCAAGGTCACTGGCGTCGTCTGCGCTGAGGCCGAGACGGGGGAGCGAATGGAGGTCCGGGCGGCCAACGTCGTGAACGCGACGGGAGTCTGGGCGGACCGGCTGCGCCCCGACGAGATCCACGACCAGGAGGAAATCCCGAGGATCGAGCCAAGCCGCGGAACGCACGTGACGGTCTCGCAGGAGGATCTGGAGATCGGCCGCGCCGCCTGCATCGTGCCGGCCGGCGAAGGCCGGGCGATCTTTGCCCTGCCCTGGTACGGGCGAACCTTGCTCGGCACGACCGATCGCGACTACGACGGCGAGCTTGATTACATCGAACCCTCCGGGGACGACATCCAATACCTGCTCGACGCAACCAACAGCCACTTCGGCACTGCGCTTGGTCGCGAACAGATCACCGGGGCCTACGCCGGCGTGCGGCCGTTGATCGCGACCGGCGACCCGCGAAAGTCGGTTGATATCTCGCGCAAGGCCGAGCTCTATGAGACGTCGTCGGGGATGCTGACGATCACCGGCGGCAAGCTCACCACCTGGCGGCGGATGGCGAAGCACGTCGTGGACCGGATGGTCGAGCGAGAGGGTCGGGAGGCCCCGTGCCGGACCGCCGACCTGCCGCTGGGCATGCCCGCCGAGCAATCCGATCTCGACCCGCGTGGACGGGCTCGGCGTTGCGATGCCAAAGGAGACGAAGTCGCTGCTCGCATTTCGCTACGGCCAGTTTTCGGCAAAGGTGTTGCGACTGGCGGCGGAGCGCCCGGAATTGGCCCGGCCGATCGTGGGCGGCCAGCCCGATTTGCTCGCCGAAGCGCTTGTCGCCACACGCTTCGAGCAGGCGCGCTGCGTCGCCGACGTCCTGCTGCGCAGGACCCGGTTGGGGCTGCTCGCCGCGCCGCAGCTGCGAACGGCGGAGTCCGTGCTTCCCGTTGCAGCGGTAATGGGCGAGGAGCTGGGCTGGGACGCAGGGCCGCGTCAGCGCGGAGGCCGACGCGTGGCTCTCGGAAGCGCGCGCCGAAGGCATCGACCCCGCCGCCGATCGCTGATCTAACCTAAGGGCATATGAGGCTTTTCATCGATACAGGGTCGGTCGCGGAGGTTGAGGAGATCGCGCAGTGGGGGGTGCTGGCCGGAGCAACCACGAACCCGTCGTTGCTCGCCAAGGAAGACGGCGATCCGGGTGACATCATCAAGCGCATCTGCGACCTGGTCGGTGGCCCAACGTCCGCGGAGGTCGTCTCCGAGGAGGCGGCGGGAATGGTTGCCGAAGGCCGTGCCTTGGCGGAGCTGCACGAGCACGTCGTCGTCAAGATCCCGTTTTGCAAGGAAGGCCTTGCCGCCACCCACGCCCTGACCCAGGACGGGATTCCCGTGAACATGACGCTTGTGTTCTCTCCAACCCAGGCGTTGCTCAGCGCTGGCGCCGGCGCCACCTACGTCTCTTGCTTCATGGGCCGCCTCGACGACATCTCGATCGACTCGAGCGCCGTGGTCGCAGAGATAGTCGAGTGCTTCAGGGCGGGAGGGGTGACGTCGCAGATCATCGCGGCCTCCATTCGCCACCCTGAGCACGTCGTCGCCTCGGCCCAGTTGGGATGCGAGATTGCCACCGTCCCATCCAAGGTCTTGCGGCAGATGCTCGACCACCCATTGACGACGTCGGGCGCAGCGCAGTTCAAGGCCGACTGGGAATCGCGTCCCGAGTTCGGGGAGTGGCTCAAGGGCCTCGTCGCGGCTCGCGATTCGGTCCGCTCATCCTGACTCGATAGCCTGCGGCGCCTAGATGAGCGCTGATCTTCAAGACCTCCACCTTGCCGATTTGCACTCGCGTGCGGCAAAGGCCGGGATCGACGGCTACCGAAAGCTCCGGCGCGAAGAGCTGATTGAGCGCCTTGGCAGCGCAACCGACGACGCCTCCGACGCGCCGCCAAAGCGACGACGAGGCCGTCGCGGCGGTCGCGGCAGAGGCGGCGGTCAGGGTGCGGCGGCTGCCTCCGGTGGTCGTGAACGCTTGCCTCGCCACGGCGATCGCTCGAACGAGCCCGTGGAAACCGTCGATGTCACCGGCACCCTTGAGATCACCAGGCAGCGCCACGGCTTCCTCGACGTGCCCGGCTCCGACGAGGACGTCTACGTATCCGCCTCGCAGGTGCGGCGTTGCGAGCTGACGAACGGTGACGAGGTCACGGGCCCGGCCCGGGAGCCCAGGCAGGGCGAGCGGCACCGCGCCCTGGTGCGCGTCAACCTTGTCAACGGTGAGCCGCCCGTCGAGCCGGTCGAAACCCGGCGTGGCGCGGGCAAGGGACCCGCAAGGCCGCAACGGCAAGCCGGTGGATCGGCCGCTGCTCGCGAATCCAAGTTCGATTCGCTCACCCCGGAAGCCCCCTCGCGGCGGATCACCCTGCCCGACGATGCCGACCCGCTCGTCCGCGCGGCGGACCTTCTTGCTCCGCTCGCGTTCGGACAGCGCGTCTTGGTGCGATCGGCGCCACGGTCCGGCCGAACGACTCTGTTGCGCGGGTTCGCCGGCGCCTTTTCCGCCCTCGATGACGTGGCGGTAACGGTCTTGCTGATTGACGAGCGGCCAGAGGAAGCTCCGGCGTGGGAGCAGGCGGTTTCGGCTGTCGACCTCGCGCTCGCCTCCGCCGACCTCGCGCCCGCCGAGCAAGTGCGGGTGGCGATCGAGGCGCTAGAGCGGGCCCGAAAGCAGGCCGAGGAAGGCGGGGACGCGATCTTGATCTGTGACTCGCTGACGCGACTTGCGGTCGCAGCGGGTGGCGTCGATGAGGTGAAGCGGCTGTTCGGCTCGGGGCGTGCCCTTGCCGACGCGGACGCCGGCAGCCTGACCGTGATCGCCACCAGCCTCTCGGCTTCGGAGGATGATGGCGCCGCCGATCGGGCCGTGGCCACGACCGAGACTTCGCTCATCAGCCTCGATGAGTCGCTTGCTGAGGAGGGCATCGTTCCCGCCCTGCGTTTCGGCGACTGTCGGGCCGTGGGGGAAGGCGATCTGCTTGACGATGATGAGCGCAGCGGCCTGCGCCATCTACGCACATCCCTGCGCGACCAGGTCTCGCCGGAAGCGGCGAGCTACGTGCGTGACAAGCTCGCCGAGTTTCCGGCGAATTCGGCCCTGCTGCGCTCGCTGGCCTAGCGCCGGTAGGCGAGGCTGGCCCAGGAGGGCTCGCGCGAGAGTTCAATCGGCTCAGAGTCGCGATCCGGCTGTACGTATCCGAAGCTGTGGGTCAGCTCGTCAAAGACAACGTCGAGCTCCCCCTCCTTGACCCGCTGATCGAGCCAAGCGCTACGGAAGACAAGGCGTCGCAGCCAGTGGACGAGGCTGCGATTCGCAGGACCTACCAGTTCGGTCCAGTTTTCGTTGATGTGCTCGCCTAGGGTGGAGGTGGGCTCACGGATCTCGCCGTTGACCGCCAGTTCGAGCAGATCGTGGATTTCTTCGGAGCCGAGGCCGTGCTCGACGAAGTCCAGCTTGACCGCCGCTTGCTCCACGCGCTGGGCAAAGTCCTGTTCGTTGAATGCGAAGCGAAGCTCGCCGTACTCAAGGACGTAATCCGAGCCCGATTCGTAGTTCCCTCGGCGGGTGGCCTTCTCCACTTGATTCCTTTAAGTCCGATTCCCCTTGGTGACCTGGCGGCCACCGTTCAGGCGAGCGCGGCCATCTTTTCGCACTGGCGTCGCTTCCGCCACCCCGTCTCCTTCATTGAACGAGGGTTTGCACGGTTCGCGTCGAAGGGACCAGGTTTCGAATCGGGCATTTGGGGGCGCACACCGGTGTCGCGGGGTTGTTGGGGATGCGATCAAGTCCGACGAAAGGAAGTGCGACGAATGCTCCCAAACACCAAGCCCATCGGCGTCGTCGTCGTTTGTGAAGACGACCAGGCCACGCTCGAGTTGCTCTGCGATCACCTTGAGGCGGAACGCTTCGAGGTCCGCCCGGCGCCATCGGCAGCCGATGCCCTGCGCCACTGTCAATACTCGAATCCCGATCTACTGCTGCTCGATCTGATGCTGCCGGACGCCCCCGGCCTCGACGTCCTGCGCGAGATCCGCTCGGCGGAGCGCAGCACCGGGCGCTTTGACTGCACGCTGCCCGTAATCGTCCTCAGCGGGCGAAGCTCCGATCACGATCGCGCCCGGGGGATCGAGGAGGGCGCAACCGATTACCTCATCAAGCCGTTCTACTTCCCCGAGCTGGCGGCGCGCATGAAGGCCGTATTGCGGCGGCGAGGTGGTGAGCGCGGTGGCCCGATCAAGGTCGGCGAACTGGCGCTGGATCCGGTGTCGCGCCAGGTTCGGGTGCGCGGAGAACTGGTCGATCTGGCAAAAAAGGAGTACGAGCTGCTGTTGATGCTGGCCTCTGAGCCTCGAAGGGTCTTCACCAAGGCTGAGCTCTTGCGAAGCGTCTGGGACTTTCAGACCATGGGGCGAACACGGACCCTGGACGCGCACGCCAGCAGGTTGCGGCGAAAGCTCGACCCGAGCGGGGGCCGCTTCGTTGCCAACGTGTGGGGCGTCGGCTATCGCCTGCTCCCGGCATGAATACCGACGCCTCCGTGCTCGGAATTGACGGCCTAACCCTGCCCCTGGCGATGATGATGGCGCTCGTGGTGATCCGCGATCGCCATCGGGCCGTCGGCCGCCGCCGGCGCCTCAACGCATGCCTGCACGAACTGCGCCGGCCGCTGCAAACGCTCGCGCTCTCGTCTCGCCCGAGCCCGGCCGGCGGTGCGGACCCGATCGCTTTGGCCGTGGTGGCGCTGGGCGACCTCGATCGCGAGGTGAATGGGGGCCGCGCTTCGCTTGATCGCCGCGTGGTCGAGGCAAGAATGATCGCGATCGCGGCAGTTGAGCGTTGGCGGGATCGCGCGTCCCGCTCCGGGCGAGCGATCGCGTTGCGCTGGACCTGCGGCGACGTGCGCGCTGATGTGGATCCGGTGCGCGTCGCGCAGGCTCTCGACAACCTGATCGCGAACGCCATCGAGCACGGCGCCGGGCCGATCACGCTTGAGGGGGTCGTGGCCGACCGCAGGCTGGTGCTGGCGGTTCGCGACGGCCCGCCGTGCGCGCCGCCGCCTCGCGCGGTTGCCGCTCGCATGGATCCCCGCCACGGTCATGGCCTTGCCGTTGCCAGCGCGCTGGCCAACCACAACAACGGCAAGTTACGGCTCCGATCTGATCGGGGTCAGACGGTGGCCAGCCTGACGCTGCCCCTTGCCGATCGATGAGGCCGCGTCAAACGAGGACCGCCCTACGGACAGCCGTTCGACCCCGCGGGCCCGCAGCGCCAACTGATGCCGTCGAGCGACAGGTACTGCTTTGCGTCGGCAAAGGTGGGATAGCCAGGCTCGAGCTGCATCTGACCGTCTGTTCGGACGTCGAGTCGAGAGTCAGAGAATGAGCGGCAACACGGGTGGTATCGCGTATTGAAGGGGCGTAAGCGTGCCCTCGGGTTCATCAGTGGAGCCTTCATCTGCGCGTTGCTCGCCGCGTCGCTTGCGAACGGGGACGCACCCCGCCCGGCGGCATTTGGAGAGTTGCGACCGGTCCTCGTCACAACCGACGAACTTGCTCGTGGCAGCGCCATCGCGAATTTGGCCATCCGTCGTCACCTGACGGTGCGGCGGGTTCCGGCGACGTTCGCACCGCCTGATGCCCTCGCCAGCCCGGAACAGGGGGCGGGCCGCGAGCTCGCGCTGACGTTGCCGCCGGGTTCGTATCTGACAGCCTCGAATCTCGCCGTTCCCACGCGTCCGCAGACAGCGCAGGGGCGCGCGCCCCATGGAACCACGCCGGTTGAAATCGAGGTGACCGGGGCCGGTGCGTTGCTGGCGCGGCAGGCGGACTCGCCGATCGTGGTCGATGTGGTGGTGGCGGGGGAGGCGGGGCCCGGGCCTGGGGCCGGCAGGACCTTCGTGGCCGCCCGCGCGGTTCGCCTGCTGGGCCTAAATGAGGCCTCGGGCGCGACCGGGCTGCCTGGCGGTCGCTTTGCGGCAACTCTGGCGCTGACGCGAGGCCAGGCGCTTGACCTGATTGCCGCCGACGGCGTGGCGCGCTCGATCCGGCTGCTGGTCGCCCGGTAGGCGCCGCCAGTCTAGATCTCGAGCCGGGAATCCTCGAGGTCAAGCTCGCGCTCGATTCGGCGCAGGACTTCGTCGTTGATCCGTCCCGATCCCCTCAGAGAATGGAGCGTTGCACGTTGCGCCTCAATCAGTTCGCGCAGCAGGCGTTGGTAGCTCTCCGAGCGGGCTTCATAGTGATCGGGGTCGGCGTCGTCGTCAAAGCGCGCTGAAAAGCGCCGCCGCCGGTACTCATACGAGCGGCGTACCCGTTCCGCGGTCTCGTCGCGAACCCAGTCGGCCGTCGCCAGTTCGTCGATCCGCTCGAGGGCGCTTTCGACGGCGAGCAACCGGGCGGTCGACTCCTCGTGTTCGAGTTCGGCGTCAGCGTCATCCACGTCAAGCCAGCGGATCAACAGGGGCAGGCTCAGGCCCTGGACCAGGAGAGTGCCGAGGATCACGGAGAAGGCCAGGTAGATGATTGAGTCGCGCTCTGGAAATGCGCCACCGGCGTCGATCGCCAGCGGCACGGCGAGCGCGGCGGCCAGCGAGACCGCGCCGCGCATCCCCGTCCAGGCGACGAGCAGCGTGTGTTGCCAGGGCGGCGTGGATTCACGGTCTTGCCAGCCAAGGAGGCTTGGGCCATACGTGAGGGGAAAGACCCAGGCAATTCGGGTCGCGATGACGACTGCAGCGATCAGCGCGCCCTCGGCGATCAGCTGGGCGGCACCGTTCTGCTGGATCCCGTCGAGCACGGTCGGCAGCTGGAGGCCAATCAGAACAAACAGGGCAGAGTTGATGAGGAAGGTCAGGATCTCCCACACGCCAAGGCCCTGAATGCGTGTGGTTGGGGTCGTGAGCTGCGACGTGAGCCGGCCCATGTAGATGCCGACGGTGACGGCCGCCAGAACGCCAGAGACCCCGATCTCCTCGGCGGGCAAGTAGGCGAAGTACGCGGTAAAGAGCGCGATCGTGATCTCAACGGGCGGGTTGTCGAGGCGCTTGCGGACCGCTGCAACGACGACGCCAACAGCGATCCCCACGCCGATGCCGCCCAGCGTCGAGACGATGAACTCGCCGCCGGCGTCGACCAGGCTGAAGGTGCCGGTGGCTACCGCGGCGATCGCGAACTTGTAGGCCACAAGCGCGGTGCCGTCGTTGATCAGGCTCTCGCCTTCCACGATCGTCACGATCCGTCCTGGAACCCCAAGGCGACTGGCAATAGCGGTCGCGGCGATCGGATCGGTGGGCGAGACCACCGCGCCAAGCACGAACGCCGGCGCCCATGCGAAGCCAAGCACCACATGCGCGGCAGCCGCAACAGTCACCATCGTCGCCAAAACAAGACCCACGGCCAGCAACGAGATCGGTCGAACGTTGCGCCGTAGCTCGCGTAGGGGCGTAAAGAAAGCGGCCGCATAGAGGATCGGCGGCAGCAGGATCACAAGCACCAAGTCGGGCTCAAGCTCGACGGTCGGGATGCCCGGGGCCAGGCCAAGCGCGAGACCACCGACAACAAGCAGGATCGGGTAGGGAATCCGGGAGAGCTGGGCGACCACGAGCAGGGCGACCGTGGCCGCGAGGACAACGGTGAGCGCGAGTTCCAGGTCCACGCTAGGCCACCCGGTTTGGAGGCTCGTCGCCACGAAGCACGGCAACGGCGTTGGTCGCCGCCAAGGCTGCCATGCCATCGCGCGCGGTGTGGGTTGCCGATCCGATGTGGGGAAGTAACACGCACCTTGGCGCGTGCAGCAAGGCGTGCGGTACCTCCGGCTCCTGTTCGTAGACATCCAGGCCGGCGGCCCCAATTCCGTTCGACGAAAGAGCATCGAGGAGGGCGTCTGTATCGACCAGGGAGCCACGCGCCGTGTTGACCAGCACCGAGTGCGACGGCATCAGGCCCAGCTCTCGGCGGGCGATGAGGTGGGTGGTGCTCGCGGCGGCAGGTGCGTGCAGGCTGACCACGTCGCAGCGCGCGAGCAGTTCGTCCAGCTCGGCTCGCACGACGCCCAGCCGCGCCTCGAGCTCGGGCTTGGCGCTTTGCGCGGCGTAGAAGATCTCGCCCGCGAGTGGCCGGACCAGCTCGGCATAGCGGCTTCCGATCCGGCCCAGGCCAACGATGCCAAAGCGCGCGCCTGAAAGTTCGAGGCCGAGCATCGCCCCGGGATCCCAGCTGGTCCAGCGGCCGTCGCGAAGAATCGCTTCCGCCTCACTCGTTCGGCGCGCGGCCGCGATTGTGAGCGCAAGCGCCAACTCGGCCGTTGCGTTGGTGAGCACGTCGGGGGTGTTGGTCACCACGACATTTCGCGCTCGGCAGGCATCGACGTCGATGTTGTCGTAGCCAACAGCGAAGTTTGCAACGACCCGCAGGTTCGGCCCAGCGGCGTCGAGCGTGGCCGCATCAATCCTGACGGTGGGGTCGGCGATGATCGCGTCCGCGCCCTTGACCAGAGCGGAGAGGGCCTCGGCCGTGATCTGCAGGTCGCCTTGCCGCAGGCGAATGCCGGCAGCGCGCAGGACCTCCAAACCTGCCGCCGGAAGCCGACGGCAGATCACGACAAGCTGGGCGTCGGCACCGCTCACCCGCGTCAAGGTACTACCGGCACCAGCGGGGGGCGGGATCGGCCCGCGGACGCTTCTATCGGCAGTGGATCAAACGGAGCGGCACACCAGCGCCTATGTCACCCAGCTGCGCGAGCGGTTGGCCGTCCAGCGTCGAGCTGATGCGGCATCGGGTGAACCGGCGCGCCCGATCGAGGAGGCCGTTGCTGATCTGGTGGAACGCGAAGCGTGCGTCCTGTCGCGCGAGTTTCGGGCGCGGGTAGCGGAGCTTCTGCGCCGCGAGGCGGCGGGGTTGGGGCCGCTCGAGGACCTGCTCGCGGACCCCACGATCGAGGAGGTGATGGTGAACGGACCGGATGCCGTCTTCATCGAGCGCAAAGGCCGGATTGAGCGGAGCGCGGTCGCCTTTGGCAGCGTGGGTCAGGTGTGGGAGACGATCGAGCGCATCCTCGCACCGACCGGTCGCCGCGTTGACGAACTCTCGCCGATGACGGACGCGCGCCTTGCGGACGGTTCACGGGTGAACGTGGTGGTCCCACCCCTCGCGGTTGACGGCCCGCTGCTTTCGATCCGTCGTTTCGCATCGCGTCGGCCGGAGCCGCGCGAACTGATCGCCTCTGGCTCGCTGGATGGGTCAGCGGCACAGATGCTCGAGGCCGCCGTTGCCGACCGGCGCACGATCCTGATCAGCGGCGGCACGGGCGCCGGCAAGACGACGCTCCTGAACGCGCTGTCGACCTGGATCGATCCCGCGGATCGGGTGGTCACGATTGAGGACGCGGCGGAGTTGCAGCTGAGGCTGCCCCACGTGTTGCGCCTGGAAACACGGCCCGAATCGATCGAGGGTCGAGGCCAGGTCACAATGCGCGATCTGCTGCGAAACGCGCTTCGCATGCGGCCGGACCGAATCATCATCGGCGAGGTTCGTGGCCCCGAGGCTCTGGATCTTCTGACTGCGCTCAACACAGGCCATGCTGGCGCGCTCTCAACCGTGCACGCCAACTCCCCGGATCAGGCGATCGCCAGGCTCGAGACCCTCGCGTTGATGGCCGGCCTGGATCTGCCGGCCGCGGCAATTCGAGATCAGCTCGTGCGCGGAATCGATTTGATCGTCCAGGTTCATCGCGCCTCGAATGGGCTTCGAAGCGTCACCGAGATCGCGAGACTGGCGCAGCCCGGACCACTGGAAGGTGAAACGGCAGTCATGAACCGGATTTGGCCGTGACCCTGGCGACGCTTGCTGCGGGTCTGGCTGGGGGCCTGGGGGTATTGGCCCTGGCCGAGATTGCGGATCTGGCCCCGGCTGCTCTGCACAAACTGCAGGGCGTCGTCGAGCCGCTGCGGAAGGTTGGCAGCGAGGGCTACGCACCAAATACAAGCGAGCTGCGGCGGCTGGGCTTGTTGCTGGGCGCGGTCCTGATGTTTGGAGGCACCTGGTTCGCCGGACCCGCTCCCGCGGCCCCGCTGGCTGCAGCGGGACCGGCAGCCGCCAGCTGGGCCGTTGCTTCGCGGGCACGGCGCTACCGTCGCGCGGTTGAGTCCGCTTTGCCCAGGATCGCGGTCGCCACCGCCGACGCACTGGCGGCCGGACGATCCGTTCGGGCCGCGCTGACGGGGGCCCGTGAATCCCTGGAGGGGCCCGCTGCGGTCGAGATCGGTCGCGTTGCCGCCGACCTCGACTTGGGGCGCCCGCTTGGGGTTGCCCTGGCTGAATTTCAGGATCGAATCGGCTCGCCCCAGGTTGCGTCGTTTTGCGACGCACTTGTCTCCCAGCGGATCGCGGGCGGCGATTTGGTTTTGCTGCTTCGTCGCTACGGCCACGCCACTGCCGAGCGCCAGCGGGTTGAGGCTGACGCCCATTCGGCTACGGCCCAAGCCCGCTTTACCGGGGCACTCGTCGCGGCGATGCCGATCGGGACAGCCCTTCTGGCGGAGCTCATCGCCCCGGGCTTTATTGCCGGCCTGCTGCAGAACCCTGCCGCGGCGAGCTTGCTTGGCGCGGCCGCCCTGTTCCAGGCCGCGGGGTTCGTCGCGATTCGCCGGATCGGGGCCCTGGCGGGATGAGCGCTGCGGCCGTCGCGGCAATCGGCGGTGCGTTGCTGTTTGCCGCGGCCTGGGAATTGATGGGGAGCGAGTTCTCGCCGCTGGTTCGCCGGCGGGCGAGTATTGGCCTGCGGCAGGTGGTGGCCCGTGCGGGGAGCAGGCGATGGGGGTGGTTGGAGCCGACCGCCCGCCTGGAGCGGGCGGGTTGGGCGGAGCGGGTCAGTCCCCACGCCTTCCTGATGGCCAAGGTCGCCGCCGCCACCACCGGCGCGCTGGCCCTTCCGCTTGTGCTGCCGGCTGCTCCCGCCCGGCTGGTACCGGTCCTGATCCCCGGTCTCATCGTCGCCGGGTTCGCAGCGCCCGATGCCTTGGCTGAGCGAGCGGCGCGCCGCCGCCAGGCTCAGATCAACCGGGCGCTCCCCGACGTGCTCGACTTGCTGGCCGTCGGAGCCGCCGCCGGCCGACACCCGGCAGCTTTGCTGGCTGAAGTCGCGGGCCGTGGCTTCGGTCCACTCGCCACGGAACTGGGGTTCGCGTGCGCGGAAATTGAGGCGGGGGTACCCCAGACTCGCGCGCTGGCGCGCTTGCGGGAGCGAACTGGCGCGATCGCGCTCGGAGGGCTCGCAGCAGCGCTTGAGCGGTCGCGGCGGTTTGGCGCCCCGCTTGCCGATCAGCTTCAGGCGCAGGCGTCGGCGCTTCGCCGCGATGAACGTCGTCTGATCACCGAGCGTGCTGCCCGGGCCGCCCCGAAGATCCAGCTAGTGGTGGCGTTGGTGCTGGTGCCGTCGGCGCTACTGGCCGTGGCCGCCGCGATCGTCGCCCATGCCGACTCGCTGTTGAGCCCGCTGTAGCCGGGGCCGCTACTCGGTCGCTTCGGACAGCAGGCGCCTGGCGACAACGGCGGAATCCCCACAGAATCGATCCAGTTCGTCGGCCGTCTTCAGGTGTCCCTTGCGGTTGACGACAAGCGTGCCGCTGGACAGCTCAAATGCCACCTTCTCGTGCGCCTCTTCGCCGAGCCAGACGATGAAAGTGGGGGTGAAGACCTGCCGGGCGCGGTTCATGTCGTCGTCCTTGCCGATGAAGATCTCAAACTTCTTATCCGCCGCCAGGCTCTCCAGCTCGACCCGCTGGCGTTTGCGAAAGACGTCTTCGGCCGAGTCCATGAAGCGAAAGCCCACCCGCCGCTGCAGTGCGAGATCGCTGATGTAGGGCGCCGTTTCGGGCAGTTGCGAAACAGCGACCGTGAAGTGGTAGTAGGTGGTCTGCGTGTTTCCGTTCGAGTCCTGCGATGAATCCTCGTAGGTGTAGAGCGCCAACGAGCCCACCAGGCCACCGGGCAGCGTCCCGTTGAACAGTTCCTCGGTGTAGCGGCTGTCGCCCTTGGCAAGAAGTGCCGTAACCGGCGGCAGGGTCGCCCGTCCCG
Organism: uncultured bacterium; assembly: GCA_963701205.1. Lineage (GTDB taxonomy): Bacteria > Actinomycetota > Thermoleophilia > Solirubrobacterales > 70-9 > JALZKA01. Next base: position 1,882,679 of record OY969575.1, read on the forward strand.
CCACCCGGGTGAGGCTTCGGGTGGTGGCGTAGGCGTCAAAGAAGTCGTTGGCCGCCCGCCTTGAGGCGACGGCCCAAATGATCACGATCGCGACGAGGAGGATCGCTCCGCCCGCGGCAGCGCCAATTCCGAATCCGACCTGCGCGCCGACGGCGATCAGCGCCCCAATCGCGAAAGTTCCCGTCAGGCCCAGGACCCATGGGCTTGTGAGCAGAGCCCTGAAGTGCTTGCCGCGGTTGTCGTTGGCGTCGCCCACGGCGTCGCCGCTTGCCTGTTCCGAGTCCAAATCCCCCTGCTCCGCGTCTCCCATTACGAGCGCCAGCCTACATCGAAATGCAACCCGGCTTGCAGTTCGATGGCCCCCGCGTGCGTTGCGATCAGCGTTGCTGAAGCGCTGTTTACCGCTTGGTAGAGCAGAAAACGCGGAATCGAAGGGTGCCGAGGCAAGTCGGTCGGACGGATCTTCCCGCGATGAATTGCAGGGGATGTGTTGCGTCGTGGGGCAAAGTGGGGTACTGTGGCGCTCAAGTTGACCTGAGGGCCGGGGTGGCGAGGTTCCTCCCACCTCTTCACTCCGGCCCGAAGTCTTCTCCCACTTCTTCGTCCTTCACACACCGCTCCCTTTCAAGGACAGACAATGATCGGCCAACACGAGCACAGCCTCGACGCAAAAGACCGGCTGACGATTCCGTCAAAGCTCCGGCATGAGCTTGCGGAGGGCGCGGTCGTTTTGGCGGGCCTCGATCCATGCCTTGAGATCTGGCCGCGCGAAGGATTCAAGACGTTCACCGCCCAGATCCTTGGCGGCCTCAACCCGCTCAGCTCAAAGGCGCGGTTGATGAACCGGCGCTTTCACTCGCATGCCGAGGAGGAGTCGCTGGACTCCGCCGGCCGCGTCCGCTTGGCCAAACACCTGATCACCCACGCCGATCTCGAGGGGCAGTGCGTCGTGGTCGGCGTTCTCGACCACCTCGAAGTCTGGAGCCCGGAACGCTGGGCCGAGCATTCGGCTGAGATGGACGCCCAGGCGTTCGACGTTGCCGAGGAATTTGCCGCCGGCGAGAAACCGTCCAACCAGTAGATGGCAACACTCAGCTACATGCCTACCGAACACGTCCCAGTCCTGGCCCAAGAGCTGATCGCACTGGCCGATCCGCAGCCGGGCGACCTTGCCATCGACCTCACGTTCGGCGGTGGAGGCCACGCTCGTCAGGTTGCGGCGCGGCTGGGTCCGACCGGGACGCTCATCTGCGTTGACCGCGACCCGAGCGCAAGCGAGCGCTACGCCGAACTCACGGACGACCTCGGCTGCCAGTCGCGCTTCATACGCTCCGATTTTGCCGTCGCGCTGGAGGCGCTGGCGGCCGAGGGAGTGAAAGCCGACCTGATCTATATGGACCTCGGTGTTTCGTCGATGCAAATCGACGCTTGGGAGCGCGGCTTCTCGTACTCCTACGACGCGCCGCTGGATATGCGGATGGATCCAGATTCCCCGTTGACCGCTCGCGAATTGGTCAACGAGTGGCCCGAGCAGAGGATCGCCCAGATTCTGCGCGAGTATGGGGAGGAGCGCCACTCGCGTTCGATCGCTCGCGAAATCGAGGCCCGACGCCCGTTCGAAACGACCGCCGAATTGGTCGAGGCGATTCGCGATGCGGTTCCGCCCGCCTATCGCTTCGGGCGCGGACATCCGGCCAAGAAGAGCTTTCAGGCGCTTCGTATCGCAGTCAACTCTGAGCTGGAATCGCTTGACCGTGCCCTGCCGCTGGCCTGGAACCTGTTGAGGACTGGCGGCCGGCTGGCCGCGATCTCGTTTCACTCGCTCGAGGACCGCCGCGTCAAGCGTTTCCTCGCGGATCGCGCCCAGGGCTGCATCTGCCCGCCCGAGCTTCCCGAGTGCCGGTGTGGCCACGATCCCGAAGCCGAGCTGATCAGCCGCCGAGCCGTCGCGCCGACGGACGCCGAAAAGGAGCGCAATCCACGCTCGCGATCGGCTCATTTGCGCGCGGCTCTCAAGCTGGGCGCTGACGCCTCCGCGCAGGAAGGATGGGGCCCGGCCCGAACCTGAGTCCGATGGCAGCCCAAGCAACAGCCAGACGGGCTCCCGCCCGGCGCGCAACTGCCCGCAGGACGCCGCGTCCCGCGATACGCGCAGTGGCGCCTCGAGCCAGCGCTCGCACTGCCCCGCGGGCGCCGACCCGCTTCGTTCCGGTCGCCGTCGGACGCACAGCGGTCGCGGTCGGTGGCATCGCCGACTCGGGCATCGTGATCCGCCTGACCCGCAGTCGCGGCTGGATTGGCGTGATGGCATTTCTGCTTGTCGGCATCGTCGCGCTCAACGTGGTTGCGCTCAGCTTCAACTCTGGGTCTTCCAAGACGGCCGGGATCTCCGACAAGCTGCGCCAGGAAAATCAGGCGCTTCGGGCGGAGATAACCGGCGGGCTTTCGAACGAGCGGCTTCAGCGGGTTGCTGCCCGGATGGGCCTTGTTGTTCCGGAACCGGGGGCGATCGCGTACTTGACTCCCTTGCCCGGCGACGCCGCTTTGGCAGCGTCGCGTTTGCGCAGGGGGGCGATCGAGATCGCTGCAACGGCCGCGCCGGTCGCCGCCCCCGTCGTCGCTGCGACCCCGGTTGCCGTGCCAACGGACACAGCGCCGCCGGCTGCCACCGCGACGCCTGAGCCGGTCGTAGCCGCCGAGCCGACCCAAACCCCGGCGACGCCCGTCATTGCGACGGGTGGCGCTGTTGCCCCGTGAACCTCGTCGATCGACGGGTCGGGCTTCTATTCGCTGTCTTCATCCTGCTGTTCTGCGTAGCGTTGGCGCGCGCGGCCTGGCTCCAGGCGGTCGAGGGTTCCCAGTACTCGGCTGACGCGCGCCTGCAGCAGACGGAGATGGTGACCGTGCCCGGTGTTCGTGGAGCAATCCTGGATCGCAACGGCAGCGAGTTGGCGGTCTCAGAGGACGCGGCCAGCGTCTTCGCGACCCCCTACCAGGTCCGTGATCCGGCCAAGGCTGCGTCGAAGCTAGCCCCGATTCTCGGCGAAGACCAGGCGACCCTGCTCGGGCATCTGGGCGCCGATACCGGGTTCGAGTACCTGGCCCGCAAGATCGACTTATCGGCGGCGACCGCCGTGACGAAGTTGGACCTTGACGGGATCGGGTTGTTGCCCGACAGCCGCAGGATCTACCCGGAGGGGGTGCTTGCGTCACAGGTCATCGGCAGCGTCGGAATCGACAACCAGGGCCTGACTGGGCTTGAGGCGGCGCAGGACCCGATCTTGCGCGGGACCGACGGCGAGCGCCAGATCACCCGCGACGCGCTTGGCGACGAGCTTGAGCGCGACACGATCGATGCTTCCACGACCGGCTCTGACCTGAAGCTCACGATCGATGCCTCGATTCAGGCCGTTACCGAACAGGTGCTCGACGAGGTCGGGCAGACGTATCAGCCCGACGGCGCAACGGCGATCGTGATGGATCCGCGGACGTCAGAGATCCTCGCGATGGCGAACTGGCCGAGCGTCGATCCAACCCGTCTTGACAAGGCCGCGCCCGAGGACCTGCAGAACCTGACGACCGCGTTCACCTTCGAGCCCGGCTCGACCTTCAAGGTCTTCACGGTGGCCGGATCGCTCGAGGAAGGTCTGGTCAAGCCGAAGACCGTCTTTGACCTGCCGCCGACGATCACCGTCGCCGACCGGACCATTGACGAGGCCCATGCCCGGGGTCCAGCAAGCCTTTCGGTCGCGGACATCCTCGCCCAGTCGTCGAACGTCGGCGCGGTGACCATCGGCCTCGGCCTGAATGAACAGGTGGACGGCGATGCGCAGTACGGCGATACGTTCGACGGATGGATCCGCAAGTTCGGATTCGGCGAGCCCACCGGGATCTCGTTCCCCGGCGAAGAGCAGGGCATCGTCCCAACGCCCGATCGGTATTCCGGCTCCACGATGGGCAACCTGCCGATCGGCCAGGGCCTGTCCGTGACGCCGATCCAGATGGCGACGGCCTATGCCGCGATCGCTAACGGAGGCATCCTGAGGGAGCCGCGACTGGTCTTGGAAGAAGATGGGGTTCCGGTGGCATCCGCGGCGGGCGAACGAGTCATCTCGGAGCGCACGTCGTCCCGGCTTCGCGAGATGCTCGAGGGAGTCCTTGAATCGGGTGGTACCGCTTCCGCCGTCCAGGTTCCGGGTTACGTTCTCGCGGGCAAGACGGGCACTGCCCAGAAGGTTGTTGACGGAACGTATTCCGACACGGAGTATGTCGGTTCGTTCATCGGATTCGCGCCAGCGGATGATCCACGCCTACTCGTCTCAGTGGCGGTGGACAACGCCCCGTACGGAGCCCATTACGGCGGCACTGTCGCGGCCCCCGCGTTTGGCGAGATCGCCAAGTTCGCATTGCCATACCTCGGCGCGGAGCCCGGATGAGTGCCGGGCGTCCAGCGCCCGCCTAGAATCGCTCGTCCATGGAGCTTCGGGAGGTGCTTGCAGGCGTCGATGCTGAGATCGAGGGGGATCCGGTGGCGGACATCGTCGATCTCGCCCACGACAGCCGTCGTGTTGGCCCCGGAACGCTGTTCTTCTGCGTTCCGGGTGAGCGAACGGACGGCCACGACCACGCGCCGGCCGCAATAGCGAGTGGCGCGGCGGGCGTTGTGGTCGAGCGCCGGCTCGGCCTGGGTGTACCCGAGGCCCTTGTCGCCAATGCCCGTGCCGCGATGCCGATTGCGGCGGCTCAGATCAACGGCGATCCGAGCTCGTCCCTTCGGGTCGTCGGTATCACCGGCACCAACGGCAAGACCACCACTGCGTTCCTGGTTCGACATCTGCTCGAGGTCACGGGGACGCAGACCGGCTTGTTGGGCACGGTAAAGAGCGTGGTCGGCGGAGTCGAATCGGAGGTTGAGCGCACGACACCGGAGGCGATCGAGCTGCAGGCGACGCTGCGGGCGATGCTGGACGGCGGCGATGAGGCGTGCGCGATCGAGGTCTCCTCCCACGCGCTGCGGCTGGGCCGTGTGGACGGCGTCCACTTTGCTGCCGCGATATTCACCAACCTGAGCCAGGACCACCTCGACTTTCACTCCGATATGGAGGATTACTACCGCGCCAAGGCGATGCTCTTCGGCCAAAACTCCGAGCACGAGCCTGACCGCGGGGTCGTCAATCTCGACGATTCATACGGCCGCCGACTCGTGAGCGAGATCGGCCCGTTGATGGGAGAACGCCTGATCACCTTTTCAGCGGCCGGCGACGCGGAGGCGACCATTCGCGCCGCCGCGGCCGAGTTTGACGCGAGCGGCTCCCGGTTCACGTTGGAAGGCCCGTTCGGAGCGTGCGAGGTTGCGACCGGTTTGCCGGGTCACTTCAACGTCGAGAACGCGCTCGCTGCGATCGGAGCGGTCATGGCGCTCGGCGGTGACGCGGTTGCCGCGGCAGCGGCCCTGGCCGATGCGGCGCGGGTGCCGGGGCGACTCGAGCCGATCGATGAAGGACAGGACTTCGCGGTGCTTGTGGACTACGCACATACGCCTGATTCGCTGGAGAACGTGCTCGCGGCGGCCCGCCGAATAACCGCGGGCAAAGTCATTTGCGTGTTCGGATGCGGAGGCGACCGCGACCGCGCGAAGCGACCGTTGATGGGAGCGATTGCGGCGCGCCTTGCGGACCTTGCGATCGTCACCTCCGACAACCCGCGCTCAGAAGATCCTGCAGCGATCCTGGACGAGGTGCTTGCCGGGATGGCTGACGCGACAGGAACGGAGGCGATCCTGGACCGTCGCCAGGCGATTGCCCGGGCTCTTGGCTCCGCGCTCGCTGGGGACACCGTGGTGATCGCTGGCAAAGGCCACGAACAGGGCCAGGAGTTCGAGGATGGACGCAAGCTTCCATTCGATGACCGCGAGGTCGCAATTGCCGAGTTGGCCCGTATCGCCGAGGGGTCGCGATGATCCACCTCGATCCCGACCGCATCGCTGTCGCCGCCAACCTCGAGGTCGTGGCCGAGGGGCGATCGGATCATCCGGCTCGCGCGGAGATCGACTCCCGTCTGCTCCGTCCTGGCGACCTCTTCTTTGGCCTCCCCGGCGCAAGCGCGAACGGCGGGCGGTTCGCGCCAAAGGCCATCGCCGCCGGGGCGTGGGGTGTTGTGGTGGATCGAGACCACGTGGCCGCGGCCGCGGCCACGGAGGGTGCCTGGGTGTTCTCGGTTGCCGATCCACTCGTGGCCCTACAAGCCCTGGCGCGCGAGTGGCGACGGGAGCTCGGTGCGACGGTCGTCGGGATCACGGGCTCGACGGGAAAGACATCGGTGAAGGACATCGCCAAGGCGTTGCTTCCATCCCGGGTCCACGCGAGCCGAGAGAACTTCAATACCGAGATCGGGCTGCCCTTGACGATCCTCGAAGCCGATGTCGGGACCGACGTCTTGGTGTTGGAGATGGCGATGCGCGGGCTCGGTCAGATCGCCGAGCTATGTGCCATCGCCGAGCCCGACATCTCCGTCATCACGAACGTCGGGCCGGTCCACCTGGAGCTCCTGGGCACATTCGAGGCGATCGTCGCGGCGAAGGCGGAGATCTTGACCGGCCTCGGACCGGACGGCACCGCGATTGTGCCGGCCGACGCCGAGGCGTTGGCGCCGCACCTGTCCGACGAGGTTCGAACGCTCACGTTCGGCCCGGGAGGCGACGTCACGGTGCTCACCGCCGAGGTTCGCGGTCGCGAGACCAGCGCGCGCGTTGCGCTCGGCGAAACCGAGGTTGACGTGGTATTTCCGTTCGCTGAAGCGCACAACGTGACCAATGGCCTGGCAGCCATGGCGATCGGCATGGCGCTCGGGGCAGCGCCCGAGGAGATGGCGCGCCGGGCGCCGGGCATAACCTTCTCGAGCCTGCGTGGTGAGATCTACGAGCTTGCGGGTGGGGTGACCCTCGTGAATGACTGCTACAACGCCAACCCTGTTTCGATGCGCGCGGCGCTTGAAAGCCTTGCGGCCATGCCTGGCGACGGCAGGAGGATCGCCGTGCTCGGCGGGATGGCCGAGCTTGGGCCGGAATCGCCCGCCTACCACAGCGAAGTGGCCGATCTGGCGCGCGAGCTTGGCGTTGCGCCGGTTATCGGTGTTGGCGAGCTTGCGCGTGATCTGGCTCCGGATGAATGGACCCCCGACCCAGGCGCCGCGGCCGATCTCGTTGCGGGCATCCTCGAGTCCGGTGACGTCGTTTTGGTCAAGGGCTCTCGCTCGGTTGGCCTGGAGGCGTTCACGGACGCACTTGTCACGCGCACCGGTGCCGCGCAATGAGCAGCACCGGCGCCAACGTGCTCGGCGCGCTTCAGAGCGCTGACCTGATCGACCGCGGCGAGGTCCTGATCGCAGGGATGTCGGCGATGTTGATCACGATCTTCTTGGGCCCGAAGTTCATCGAGTACCTGCGAGTCAAGGAGTTCGGACAGCAGATCCGCGAGGAGGGCCCGCAGGAGCATCACGCGAAAGCGGGCACCCCGACGATGGGTGGCTTGATCTTGTTCTTGGGGATGGCGGTCCCGTACCTGATCCTCTCCGAGCGCGACACCGAGAGCCTGGCGGTGTTCGGCATCGCCATCGGCTGCGCGGCGATCGGTTTCGCCGACGACGTGATCAAGATCACCAAGCGCCGGTCGCTTGGCCTGTCGGCTCGCTACAAGCTGCTCGCCCAAATCGCACTGGCGGTCGGCCTCTTTTATGTGGCGACCGAAGTCGTCAACCTGGAGACGTCAATCCAGTCGCGAATCTTCGGCGGCGAGCTTGCCATCGGGCCGGTGGCATACGCGGTCTTCATCTTCCTGGTCATCGCCGGCGCGTCAAATGCCGTGAATTTGACCGACGGGCTCGACGGGCTGGCAGCGGGTTCCTGTGCGATCGTCTTCCTCGCCTTCACGGCGATCACGATCACGAGCGGTCAGGAGGGCCTCGCGATCCTCTCAGCCTGCTTCGTCGGGGCCTCGGTCGGGTTCCTCTGGTTCAACTCTCATCCGGCTTCGTTCTTCATGGGCGACACGGGTTCGCTCGGACTCGGCGGCGCGATCGGCGCGCTGGCGGTGATGACGCAGACCGAGTTGCTCCTGATCATCCTTGGCGGGATTTTCGTCATTGAGGCGCTGTCGGTTGCGATTCAGGTGATCTTTTTCAAGATGACCAGGCGCCGGGTCTTCCTGATGGCGCCCATTCATCACCACTTTGAGCTCAAGGCTTGGTCGGAGACGAAGATCATGCTGCGCTTCTGGATCGTTGCCGCCGTTTGCGCGGGAATCGGCTACACGCTGTTTCAGAACTCACTCGGCTAGCCCGCGGTATCCCACTCGCTCGCGGGCAGGGTGGAGAGGAGCGTTGGCGAACCTCTCCACATGGCCCAAGTCCGGGATCGCCCCGCCCTGCCCGAAGGCCCGTATCTGGTCGTCGGCCTAGCCCGCTCGGGGCAGGCTGCTGCACGCGCGCTGGCGGCCGCGGGCAGACAGGTGACGGGAGTCGACGCCGGATCGCCCCCAGGCGCGGAAAGGTTGCGCGAGGTCGGCGTCGAAGTTCATCTGGATGGTGATCCAGAAGAAGTTGCGGACGGTGCGCGATGCGTGGTCAAGAGCCCGGGGGTGCCGCGTTCGGCGCCCCTCGTCCGGCGCGCCCTCAGCCTTGGGATCCCAGTCCTTGGCGAGCTGGAGTTGGCCTGGCGCCTCATCCCAAATCGCTTTGTCTGTGTGACGGGGACCAATGGCAAGACCACCGTCACCGAACTGTTGGGCCACGTCTGGCGAGAGGCGGGCAGGCCGGTGAGGGTGGCCGGAAATGTCGGCACTCCGCTGGCCTCGCTCGTTGGGGCAATCGGAACGGATGACGAGATCATCTGCGAAGCGTCGAGCTTTCAGCTTGAGGACACCGACGCCTTCGCGCCGGAGTGCGCGCTGCTTTTGAACCTGACCGCCGATCATCTGGACCGGCACGGTGACCTCGAGACCTACCGGGCAGCAAAGCTGCGGGCCTTCGCAAATCAAGCGGTTGGCGATCTGGCGTTGATTGATCGCTCCGACCCCGCGATCGCCGAACTTGACCTTCCTGGCAACGCGAGCGTCGTTGACGTCGCCCAGGAGGCGTTGCCGTTTGAACCTCGGGGTGCCTGGATGATCGGCGCGCACAACAGGGTCAATGCCACCTTCGCGGCGGTCGCGGCCCTGAAAGGCGGCCTCGACGCCGCACGGGTCGAGGCCGGAATCGCGAGTTTCCCTGGCGTTCCCCACCGGTTGGAGCCAATTGCCGAGGTCAATGGAATCCGGTTCGTGAATGACTCGAAGGCGACCAACGTCGCCGCGGCGTCGGCGGCGCTGCGGTCGTTTGACGGCGGCGTTCACGCGATCATGGGCGGTTCGCTGAAGGGTGGGGGCTTCGCGGGACTGGCCGCGCCGGTCGCCGCCGAATGCGCCGCGGTGTATCTGATCGGCCCAGCCGCCGAAGCGATCGCAGATGAGCTGACCGGCGCCGGCGTGCCGCTTTACCGCTGCTCCGATCTTGAGGCTGCCGTCGAGGCGGCCGCCGCCGCGGCCGCCCGCGGAGAGGTGGTCCTCTTGGCTCCCGCGTGTGCGAGCTTCGACGCCTACGCCGACTACGAGGAGCGCGGCGAGGACTTCCGCCGCCTCGTCGGGCGGATCGGTGGGTTGGCTTTGTGAGTTCAAAGAAGCGCAAACGCCGCGGGACCCCGTCGGTCGAGTATTCGATGCTCCTGACCTCGACGCTCTGCCTGCTTGCGCTTGGCGTCGTCATGGTGTTCAGCGCCAGTTCGACCACCCAGCTCCTGGGCGAGTCCGGCGACAGCGCCTTCTATTTGAAGCGCACCCTCGCCAGCGTCGCAATCGGGTTGGTCGGGATGCGTCTGTTGGCGGCGAAGGGGATTGCCATCGCACAGCGCACCACACCCCTGATCGTCGCGATCGCGTTCGGCCTTTCGATCGCCGTCCTGCTTCCGGGTATTGGCCGGTCGGCAAACGGATCGCAGGCATGGCTGGGGGCAGGCTCGCTTCAGTTCCAGCCTTCCGAACTAATGAAGGTCGCGCTGATCCTCTTCGGGGCCTCGATCCTTGCGCGCAGGCCGAAGATGACGAGCGGTGGGATCCGGCCGATGGTTCCCTTCCTCGGCGTCGTTGCCTGCGGCGTGGCAATCGTGGTGGTCCAGGACCTCGGTACGGCGCTTGTGATCTGCATGGTCGTCGGCGCGCTGCTGACCGCCGCCGGGGCGCGAATTCGCGACCTGGCCCTGATGGCGGCCTGTATCGGTGCGCTGGCAATGTTTGCCGCGATGCTTGAGCCCTACCGGATGGCCCGTATCACCAGCTTCCTTGACCCGTCCGCCGACCCCGGAGGCGCCGGCTTCCAGCTCATCCAGGCCAAGCTCGCGCTCGGTTCCGGTGGGCTCTTCGGGGTTGGGCTCGGCGAAAGCCTGCAGAAGGCTTTTTACCTGCCCGAGGCCCACACCGACATGATCGGCGCCGTCATCGGCGAGGAACTCGGAATGGTCGGCATTGCCGGGCTGCTCGGTCTGTATGGGATCTTCGGCTACGCGGGTCTGCGGATCGCCAAGGCGGCCCGCAATCGCTACACGAAGCTGCTTGCGGCAGGGCTGACGTCGCTCGTCCTGATCCAGGCGCTGGTCAATCTGCTGGCCCTTCTCGGGCTCGCTCCGCTGACGGGCGTTCCGCTGCCATTCGTGTCCTACGGAAACTCGTCGATGCTCGTGATGTTGGGGGCCGTGGGCCTGCTTCTAAACATTGCGGCCAACCCCGGTGCCAAACTGCGCGTCGTTGATGGTGGACGATCAAGATCAAGCACGAGTCGTAATCGCAGCGGGCGGAACAGCCGGACACGTAGTTCCCGCGCTGGCGGTCGCCGACGCGCTGCGGGATAGGGGAGCATCGGTCAGCTTCATCGGGACGGCCGATCGTGCCGAGGCGGAACTGGTGCCCGCCGCCGGGTACGAGATCGATCACCTTCGCCTGCGGGGTCTCGATCGATCGAATCCGCTGCGCGCCGCTGGAGCCCTGGGGCTGGCGCTGCGGGCACTCCCCGCAGCCCGGCGGATCCTTCGTGACCGGCAAGCGAACGTGGTGGTTGCCGCCGGCGGCTACGTTGCTGCGCCCGCGGGTGCGGCCGCGCTCGGGCTGCGGGTGCCCCTTGTGGTGTGTGAAGCTGATCGCCACCTCGGCCTTGCCAACCGGGTCTTGGCCAGGCGGGCGCGCAAGGTGTGTCTGGCGTTTCCGATCGAGGGTCTTGTCGAAGAGCGCTACTTGGTCACTGGTCGGCCGGTCCCGCGCGAGATCGCTACCGCCGACCGCGAGGCTGCCAGGGCCCGATTTGGGATCGACCCCGCCGATCGTTGCCTGTTGGTCTTCGGCGGCAGCCAAGGTGCGCGCTCGATCAACGACGCTGCACTTGCGGGCCTGCTTCGCCCGGGCCGCGGGTTCCACGTGCTTCATATCTCGGGCAACCGGGACTTCGATGCGGTCCGTGAGGCCGTGGCCGCTGCCGGTGTGAATCGATCCGCTCGCTACACGCTGATCGCCTACGAGCCTGGATTGGCGGACGCGATGGCGGCGAGCGACCTGGCGCTGGCGCGATCCGGCGCGTCGGTGTTTGAGCTGGCCGCGGGCAGACTGCCGTCGATCTTGGTTCCATACCCGTTCGCGACCGGTCGCCACCAGCACTCGAATGCCGAGTGGATGGCGACGGCAGGTGCGGCCGTCGTGGTTGAGGACGCCGACCTCGATGGCGACTTGGTCGCGAAGCTCGGCGCCGAGCTCCTGGCCGACGAACCACGGATGACGGCGATGGGCGCAGCAGCGGCGTCGCTGGCCATGCCCGACGCCGCCGACAACATTGCCGACGAGGTGCTTTATGCCAGCCGTGTCTGATTCGGCCTGGGCGGGGCGCAAGCTCCACTTCATCGCAATCGGTGGCGCTGGCATGAGCGGACTCGCGCTCGTGTGCGATCGGCTTGGCGCCCGCGTCAGCGGATCGGACCGCACCGGCGGCGTCTACCTTGATCGCCTGGTCCAAGCCGGAATCGACGCGGTGGTGGGGCACGACGCCAAGGCGGTACCCCAGGATGCCGATGTTGTCGTCTCGACGGCGATCAGCGATGAGAACGTGGAGTTGGCAATCGCCAGGAAACGCGGCCAGCGGGTGCTTCATCGCGGCGAGCTTCTGGCCGAAGTTTGTGGACAGCGGCGGCTGATCGCCGTTGCGGGAACGCACGGAAAGACGACGACCTGCGGCATGATCGCGCACGCGCTGCGGGCGATGGGTGCAGACCCGACTTTCCTGATCGGCGGCGAGTTGCCCGGCGCTGGCGCTGGTGGTGCGCCGGCCAACGCGGGGGCCGGGGCCGGGGAGTGGATCGTCGCCGAGGCCGATGAGTCCGACGGCAGCTTCCTTGGGCTTCGCCCGGAGGTGGCCGTGATCACGAACGTGGAGCTGGACCATCACTCCCGCTGGAGTGGCCGCGCCGAGTTGATCGCGGCCTTCGGTGAGTTCGGCAATCGGAGCGGGTCGTTGGCGCTCGCCTCTGACCTCGCCCTCGCCGAAATTGCCGCCGCGGGCCAGACGCTTAGGTTCGGGCCCGATGCGCCCGGGCCGGATGACCTGGGCCTTGGGGTGCCGGGCGCCCACAACGTCCTCAACGCCAGGGCGGCGCTTGCGGCAATCGCGCTGGCCGGCTTCGAAGTTGCGGCTGCTGCTGATGCCCTGCGGTCGTTTCCGGGCATGGTGCGAAGGCAGGAGCTCAAGGGCCACGCCCACGGGGCAGCGATCTACGACGACTATGCGCATCACCCCACGGAGGTAAGGGCGACCCTGGCGGCGATGCGGGAACTCGGTCCGAGTCGCTTGATTGCGGTGTTTCAACCCCACCTCTACTCGCGGACAAAAGCTTTGGCCGCGGACTTTGGCGCAGCGCTCGCGCTCGCGGACGAGGTCGCGGTCCTTGACGTTTACGCTGCGCGCGAGGAGCCGGTCGGGCAGCTTGCCGGGGTCAGCGGTCTGACGATCGCCCGCGCAACCGCGGAGCACGCCGCCGGTAGGCCTGTGCTGTGGCTTGGCGAGCTCAGCTCGGCTGCGCGAAAGCTGGCGCCGCGGCTTCGCGAGGGCGATCTGCTCGTCACGATTGGTGCCGGCGACGTGCACACCCTTGGCGAGGAACTGGTGCGCGGATGAGCATCAAGATCGAACGCGACTACTCGCTTGCGCGACTTACCACGGTCAGGGCCGGGGGCAACGCCGAGCTTTTCGCCCGACCGGCGAGCGAAGCGGAGTTGATCGAGGTCCTTGGCATGGCTGCGGCCGGGGGTCATCCGGTTGAGGTCGTTGGTTCGGGCTCGAACTTGCTGGTCGCGGACACCGGCGTGCAGGGGATGGTGCTGAAGCTCGACGGCGAGCTGACCGAGCTTGAGCGCAACGGGACGAGGGTGCGATGTGGCGGCGGCGTCAGGCTGCCATCCGCAGCGGCAAAGATCGCTCGCTGGGGGCTGACCGGGCTCGAGTTCGGGATCAACATCCCGGGAACGGTCGGTGGTGCGGTGCGGATGAACGCGAATGCCTACGGCGGGCAGCTCGCAGAGGTGCTTGAGGAGGTCACGGTCTGCACCGCCAACGGCAAGGTGCCCCGACGCCCCACTGACCTTGGCTTTGGCTACCGCCACTCGAACCTGAGCCCCGGCGAGGTTGTTGCCGGCGCCTGGTTCCAGCTGGCGGACGCCGATCCGGATCAGGTCAAGGCAACGCTGGCCGCGATGCGGGCCAAGCGCCATGAGGCGCAGCCTTCGGGTATCAAGACGTTCGGCTCCACCTTCAAGAACCCCGAGGACGAGCGCGCCGCCGGGATGAGTGCAGGCCAGCTCCTTGACGCGGTCGGTGCCCGAGGGTTGAGGGTCGGTGAGGCACGGCTTTCGGAAAAGCACGCGAACTTCGTCGAAAACATGGGCGCGGCGACGACGAGCGAAATCCTCGAGCTGATGTCCCGCGCGCGGCATCTGGTCTACGAGCATCATGGGCTGGTGCTCGAACCGGAGGTTCAAATCCTGGGCGACCCGGAATGGCCCGCTGACTGGGCCCTTTGATCCAGGGCGGCAGGATTCGGATCGAAATCAGCGAAGGGGTGCCGGATGGGCTCCTCGCGTACATCGACTCCGGCTCGGCGCCCAAAGGCCAAGGCGGGCGGGACAACTCGGCGAGGCGCGGCCAAGCGCCCAGCGCCAAAAGCGAAGCCCGCCCCGAAGAAGGCCGCGGCGAAGACAGCGAAGCCGTCACGAAGCACGGTAAAGCGCACAGCGGCCCGAAAGCCGGCGCCCAAGCGGTCCGCGTCATCGCCAATCCTGCCACTGCCGGTAGTTGCCCTCGTGCTGATCGTCGCGCTGGCCGGCGCCTACCAGTTCTGGTTTCGCAACTCGGCGATCGTCGCCGTAACGGAGGTCCAGGTCGTGGGCATGGACGGACCCGAGGCGGATGAGGCGAAGAGCGCGTTCGCCGAGGCGGCCGGGCAGATGACGACCCTGAACGTGGACCAGGTCGCCCTCGATGCAGTGGCGGCAAGCTTCGCCACCGTTGCGGGCGTCGAGGCCGACTCCGACTTTCCCCACGGCCTCACCATTTCCGTCGATGAGCGACCCCCCGTCCTCTTGGCGCGCGCTGGCGAAACGGTGCTACCGGTCGCTGGTGACGGCACGATCCTGGAGGGCGTTGACGCCAGCAAGGCACGGGTCCCCGAGGTTGAGGTCGATGGCTTCGGCGAGGACGGCAGCGTTACTGGCGACGCGCTTGACCTCGCGACGGTCGCCGGAGCGGCGCCAACCGAGTTGCGGCGCCTGATCGTGGATCTAGGGATCGACTCGGCAAACGGTCTAACCGTGACGCTGAAGGGAGGGGTGCCCGTGATCTTCGGCGACAGCACCCGAGCGGAAGAGCGGTGGGTGGCGGCCGCGGCTGTCCTCGCCGATCCGCAGCTCGACAACCTGACCTACCTGGATGTCCGGGTTCCTGAGCGCCCGGCGATCGGCGGCGCGGCAACGATTCCGGGTGCGGAAACGACGACGCCCTGATGTACGAACACAACGCTTAAGCATGAGTAGAGGGTTCGGCCGGACTGCTTAACCCTCAAGTCCGAGTCAAGGGTATGATGGTTGCACGATTCCGTGCCAAACCACTGCCCATGCGTTGACAGCGCATCGTGAATGTCGTACCGTCGCCCTCAAGTCGAGGCATTGCTGCTTGGCAAACCCTTTACTATGAGTACAGGCTCGGACAGATCCGAGCACCCCGATCAGGGTCAGGAAGGAAATGGTCGAGTCTTCTTATCTCGCAGTGATTAAGGTCGTCGGAGCGGGTGGTGGTGGCACCAACGCCGTTTCGCGGATGGTCGATGCCGGTCTCAAGGGCGTTGAATTCATCGCGATCAATACCGACGTCCAGGCGCTGCAGTCCTGCGATGCCGACATCAAGCTTTCGATCGGCCACACCCTGACGAAGGGCCTTGGCGCGGGCGCCAATCCCGACGTCGGTGGCGGCGCAGCCGCGGAGTCCCGCGACGACATCAAGGAAGCGCTGAAGGGCGCGGACATGGTCTTCGTCACGGCGGGCGAGGGTGGCGGTACCGGCACCGGTTCGGCTCCGGTGATCGCCGAGATCGCGAAGGAGGAGATCGGCGCTCTGACCGTCGGAGTGGTGACCAAGCCGTTCGAGTTCGAGGGTCAGCACAGGATGCAGCAGGCTCTCGAAGGCATTGACCAGTTGCGCTCGAACGTCGACACGCTGATTGTCGTGCCCAACCAGAAGCTGCTCGAGATCGTCGGCGCGTCCACCACGATGCAGGACGCCTTCCGGATGGCGGACGACATCCTGCGTCAGGGCGTGCAGGGTATTACCGACTTGATCACGACGCCGGGCCAGATCAACCTTGACTTCGCCGACGTTCGCACCGTTATGTCGAACGCGGGCTCCGCGATGATGGGCATTGGAACGTCCAGCGGTGAGAACCGCGCCATCGACGCTGCCACCCAGGCGATTTCGTCGCCGCTGATGGAGCAGCCGATCGCGGGCGCGACGGGAATGCTCCTCAACATCACCGGCTCAGACGAGCTTGCCTTGCACGAGGTCAACGACGCGGCAAACATCGCCGTCGAGCAGGCCGACAACGGCGCCAACGTGATTTTCGGCACCGTGATCGACCCGACGATGGGCGACGAGGTTCGCGTCACCGTGATCGCAACGGGCTTCGAGGGCTTCGAGCAGATGGCGCGCAGCCCGATGAAGGTTCGCGAGCGCAGTCGCCGCCGCAGCGTCAACCCGATGGGTGCGCGTGAGCGCAAGGACCTGACGGTGGGCGACGGGGACATTGACGTCCCCGACTTCCTCAAGGACTGACCAGCTATAGGCCAGGTCCCGGTGCTCTGGCGAAAGATCCAGCGATGCCGCGCGGGCCATCCGCTGGGTAGCCTCGCCAAGTCGTGAGCGAGCTTCGTCGAACGCCCCTGTACGACGCCCACGTGGCCGCGGGCGCCCGGATGGTTCCTTTCTCGGGTTGGGAGATGCCGGTTCAATACGAAGGCGTGGGCGCGGAGCATTTGGCGGTGCGATCGCACGCCGGCGTGTTCGACGTCTCCCACATGGGCGAGGTTCTGACCAGCGGGCCCGGAGCCGTGGACCTACTTCAGCGCGTGCTCTCCAACGACGTCAGCAAGCTCGCAGTTGGTGGCGCCCAGTACTCGGTTATCTGTCGCGACGACGGCGGCATCCTCGATGACGTCTTCACCTATCGGCTGGGCGACGAGCGCTACCTGACGGTGACCAACGCGGCTAACCACGAGCGTGACTTTGCCTGGTTGGCCGACCACGCCGGGCCGTTCGAGTGCGTTGTGACCGACGCTCTCGCCGATTGGGCGATGCTTGCGGTCCAGGGTCCGGCGGCTCGCGGGTTGCTGGCCCGGATCGCGTCGGCCGACTTGCCCGACCGGATGCACACGGCGACGCTCCCGCTCGCCGGCGTCGATTGTCTCGTCTGTGGGACGGGCTATACGGGCGAGGAGGGGGTGGAGGTGCTTTGTGCACCCGCTGACGCGATCGTGCTGTGGGACGCGATCGTTGCTGAGGGCGTGGTTCCAGCAGGCCTCGCCGCTCGTGACACTCTGCGGCTTGAGGTTTGCTTTCACCTCTACGGCAACGAGATGGACACCAGCCGCAATCCGATCGAGGCTGGGCTTGGCTGGTGCTGTAAGGAGGAGACCGGCTTCATCGGCGCCGACGCCGTTGCCCGCCTGCGCGCCGAGGGCGCGCAGGAGCTGCTGACACCATTCGTGCTCACCGACCGCGGCGTTCCCCGCCAGGGCAACCCTGTGATCGACGTGGGTGGCGAGCGAATCGGCGAGGTCACGTCCGGGACCCACTCGCCCTCGCTCGAGCAGGGAATCGGGATGGCCTACGTGCGGGCGGAGCACGCCGAGCCCGGCACGGCGTTTGTAATCGACGTCCGTGGCCGCCACCGCCAGGCGCGCTCCGAGGCGCGCCCCCTCTACAAGCGCTAGCCAAACTCGCCGACGGAAATCACCCCGCTACAGTGCGCCTCGCATGGCTTCCGAGGAGACCTACCCGAACGAGCTCAAATACCACCCCGAGCACGACTGGGCGGGGGTCGAGGGCGATGAGGCCGTCTTCGGGATCACCTGGTACGCCCAGAACGCGCTCGGCGAGGTCGTGTTCTTCGAGCCGCCAGAGGTGGGGGCCACGGTCAGCAAGGACGAGGTCTACACCGAGGTTGAATCAGTGAAGGCCGTCTCCGACGTCTACGCCCCGCTTTCTGGCGAGGTGACCGCTGTCAACGAGGCGCTTGCCGAGCACCCCGAGCGAATCAACGAGGATCCCTACGGCGATGGCTGGCTCGTGAAGGTCAAGCTCTCGGACCCCTCGGAGGCCGATTCGCTGCTTGCAGCGGACGCTTACCGCGACCTTCTGGCCGACTAGCAATTCCCCGCTGGGGCGTCGGCCGCGACCCCTAAGCTCAGCGTCCGATGAGTCGCTACACGTCCGCCACCGACGCCGACCGCAAGGTGATGCTGGAAGCGGTTGGAGTTGCCTCCAGCGAGGAGCTCTTTGAGCAGATTCCTGCCGATGTGCGCCTTGGCCGCGAGCTTGACCTTCCGGATGGTCTGTCGGAGGCCGAGGTATTCGAGCACCTCGCGGCGCTCGCCGGGCGCAACGCCGATGCGGATTCGGAGGTCTGCTTCCTCGGCGCCGGGATGTATGACCACTACGTTCCCGCGATCGTCGACGCGATCCTCTCGCGCTCGGAGTTCTTGACCCCGTACACGCCGTATCAGCCGGAGGTCTCGCAGGGCGGGCTGCAAGCGATGTTCGAGTTTCAGACCTGCATGTCGGAGCTGACCGGTCTCCCGGTGTCGAACGCGTCCATGTATGAGGGACCGTCGTCTGTGGCCTCGGCCGCCTACCTGGCGCTCGGGGCGGGCAAGGGCCGCGACAGGCTCGTTGTCTCGCGCGCCGTTCATCCTCACAGTCGCGCCACGCTTGCCACCTACGCCGAGGGCTTTGGCGCCCAGGTCGTCGAGGTCGGCATCGCGGACGGGTTGACCGACGCCGATGAGCTCGCCTCGGCGCTTGACGACAAGACCGCCGCCGTGTTCGTCCAGAACCCCAACTTCATCGGTGGAATCGAGGACCTGCAGGCGGTGGCGGCGGCCGCGCACAAGGTCGGAGCCCAGGCGGTTGCGGCCGTGGATCCGATGACCCTGGGCATCCTGCGGCCGCCCGGCGATTGCGGGATCGATATCGCCGTGGGCGAAGGGCAACCACTCGGCGGCCGCCTCGACTTTGGCGGGCCGTCCTTCGGCTTCTTTTGCGCGACCACCGATCACATCCGCCGCATGCCTGGTCGGATCGCCGGCGAGACAACTGACGTTGACGGTCGCCGCGGCTTCGTCTTGGCGCTGCAGACTCGCGAGCAACACATCCGGCGCGAGAAAGCGACCCACAACATCTGCACGTCACAGGCGCTGATTGCCCTCGGCGGCGTGATCCATCTGGTCTGGCTCGGCAAGCGCGGGCTTGTCGAGATCGGGGAGTTGATGGCTCGCCGAACCGCGTACGCACGGGAGCGGCTCGCGGCAATCGACGGCGTCCATCTGTTGCACGGCGCTCCGACCTGCCGCGAGTTCGCGATTAGCCTCGGGGCGCCCGCGCAAGAGGTGCTTGACCGCTGCGCCACCGACGGGATCGCGGCCGGCTACTCGCTGGGGCGCGACTACCCGGAGTACGGCGACGCCCTGCTTGTCGCGATCACCGAACAGCGCTCGAAGGCCGATATCGACCGGCTGGCGGATTCGATCGAACGCGCCGTTGCCGCAGCCCGCACGTCCGGCCGGCGTCCGGCCGCTGGGGTGTCGTCGTGACCGTGCCGGTTCCACCCCCGCGCTCGGCAGATGTGCCGACGCCGCTGCAGCGCGAACGCGCCACCACGATCTTTGAACGCTCGGTCGCAGGCCGGCGCGCTGCGGTCATGCCCCCCACCGACGTCCCGGAGGTGCCAATTTCAGACCTCATCCCGGAGAACTTGCTGAGGCGGACACCGGCCGAGCTGCCCGAGATCGCCGAGCCGGAGATCGTTCGCCATTACAACCGGATCTCGCGCCGGAACTTCGACCTGGATACCGGCCCGTATCCGCTTGGCTCGTGCACGATGAAGCACAACCCTCGTTTGAACGAGAAGGTTGCGGCGTTGCCTGGCCACGCGAGGTTGCACCCGGCCCAGGATCCCCAGCGCGCCCAGGGCGCGCTTGAGCTGATGTGGAATCTGGAGCGGGCGCTAGTCGAGATCACCGGCTTGCCGCATGTCTCGCTGCAGCCGTCGGCTGGATCGCATGGCGAGCTGGCGGGCCTGCTCCTGACCCGCGCCTACCACCGCGACAGAGGCGAGGAGCGAACCCGGGTTCTGACTCCAGACACCGCCCATGGCACGAATCCGGCAACGGTGACGATGGCGGGCTACGAGGTCGTCAAGGTCGCGACCGCGCCCGACGGCGGGGTGGACTTGGACGATCTGCGCGACAAGGCAGACGAGACGGTGGCATGCCTGATGCTGACCAACCCGAACACGCTGGGGCTGTTTGACCGCAACATTCGCGAGATCGCCGCGATCACTCACGAAGTTGGTGGCACTCTCTATTACGACGGCGCCAACCTGAACGCCGTCATGGGGTGGTCGCGGCCGGGCGACATGGGCTTCGACATCGTCCATCTGAACCTGCACAAGTCGTTCTCGCAACCCCACGGCGGCGGCGGCCCCGGCGCCGGGCCAATCGCCGTTTCGGATCGGATTGCCCCGTACCTGCCGGTGCCGCGGATCGCTCGCCACGAGGGCGCCAACGGCGCCGGGCCGACCTTTGACCTTGATTACGCGGGCGCGAAGTCGATCGGCCGACTGCGCGGCTTTCAGGGCAACTTCGGCGTCTTCGTGCGCTCGTATGCCTACATCACCTCGCTTGGAGGCGACGGCTTGAAGGAGGCGTCAGAGACGGCGGTCCTGAATGCCAATTACCTGTTGGCAAAGCTCCAATCCGGTCGCGCAGCGAAGTATTTGCCGCTCGCGTTCGGCGAGCGTTGCATGCATGAGTTCGTCCTCACGGGCGATCCTGCGGCACGCGCACTCAAGGTCAAGACGCTCGACATCGCCAAGCGGATGCTGGACTTCGGTTTTCATCCACCGACGATCTACTTCCCGCTCCTGGTCGACGAAGCGCTGATGTTCGAGCCAACGGAGACAGAGACGCGAGAATCGCTGGACGAGTTGGCCGAGGCCATCGATCAGATCCTGGCGGAGGCCGAGGAGGATCCCGCGATCCTCACCCAGGCCCCATACACGACGCCCGTTCGGCGCCTCGACGAGGCCGCCGCCAGCCGCCGCCCCGTCATTCGCCAGCCCTTGAGCTAGGGGTTGACGACCGGGCATCCGCCGAATCGCGAGCGCGCTTCGTGCCGTTTCCTCGCGCAGGGCTCCGCGCGCCGCAACCCCTGTCTAGCTGCGGCCCCCGCTATGGACTGCCGTCGGGAAGTTCCTGCTCAAGGTCCAGGACGGGCGCCAGCAAATCGCCGTGTTCTTCGATTCGCGCCAGCACGTCAGCGGCGGCGAAAACCAGCTCGTCGTCGCCATTTGCGCCCGCCTCGACTTCAGCCCAGCTCACAGGCGTCGAGACTGTTGGCCGCTCCCGGGCCCGCAGCGAGTAGACAGCCACGGTCGTCTTTGATTTCGTGTTCTGGCTCCAATCCACGAGCACCTTGCCCACCCGCAGGCTCTTAGTCATCTTGGAGACGACAAGTCCGGGCTCGGCGCGCTCCAGGGCTTGGGCAACGGCCCTGGCAAAGGGCTTTGTCTGCTCATAGGTCGCTTCGCCGTTGAGCGGCACGTACACCTGGACGCCCTTGGAGCCCGACGTCTTCGCAAAGCATTCCATCCCGATCCCGGCGAACAGCTCGCGAACTCGCAGCGCCACCATGCAGCACTCGCGCATCGCGGCAGGCGGGCCCGGATCCAGGTCGAACACCACGGCGGTGGGGCTCTCGATGGCATCAACCTTCGAGAGTGAAGGGTGGAGTTCGAGCGCCGCCATCTGCGCGAGCCAGACCAGCGTCGGCCGGTCGTCGCAAACGACAAAGTCGATCACCCCGACTCGATCCATTCCCACGGGTGCGCTGCGGACCCACTCGGGCGCTCCTTTCGGAATGCGCTTTTCAAAGAAGCGCTGGCCGTCAACGCCGTCCGGACAGCGAACCCTGGTCAGGGGCCGGTCGGCCAGGTGCGGAATGAGCACCGGGGCGATCCGCGCGTAGTAGTCGATCGTCTCGGCCTTGGTGGTCTTCGATTTCGGCCAGAAGACCTTGTCGAGGTTGGACAGGGAGATCTCCCGTCCGTCGACCTCTACTACTTCGCGCTCTTCGCCTGCGATTTCTTCGTCCTGGCAGGTTTCTTCGCGGCAGCTTTTTTTGCCGCCGATGGTTTCTTGGCGCCGCCGGCAAGCGGTTCGGACTTGACCGCGGCAAGGCTCTCCTCAAGCGCCGCCATCAGGTCGGGCGCGCGCGTGGGCTTCGGGGCCTCGGTTTCAACCTCGATGACCTCGCCCTTGGCCTTGCGCTCGATCAGCGCCATCAGCTTCTGGCGGTACTGGTCCTCGTAGGCTGCCGGGTCGAACTCGCCGGAGAGGGAGTCGATCAATTGCTTGGCCATCTCGACCTCGGCCTTGCGCGGCTTCTCGCCGGCAACCTCCTCGAGGATCTCAGCGATCTCATTGGTGGAGACAACCTCGTCGGCAAAGCGCATCGTTGCCATCGTCAAAACGCCGTTCATCGGTCTGATCGCGGCCAGGTTCTCCTTGTTGCGCAGGACGAAGCGTGCGATCGCGACCTTGCCCTGCTCGCTCATCGCCTTAGTCAGCAGCGCGTAGGCCTTCTCGGCGCCCTTGTCGGGGCCGAGGTAATAGGGGTGGTCGAAGTAGATCGGGTCGATCTGGCCGAGATCGACGAAGTCGTGGATCTCGATCGCCCTGCTCTTTTTGGGATCGACCTCCTCGAGGTCGGCCTTGGTGATCATCACGTATTGCTCAGGCGCAATCTCGTAGCCCTTGACGATGTTGTCGTAGGAGACCTCCTCGCCATCGGCCTCGGCCACGCGCTTGTGGCGGATCCGGGATCCGTCGGAGTCGCGAATCTCGCGAAACGAGATCGACTTCTTGGAGACGGCGCTGTAGAGCTTGACGGGCACGTTCAGGAGCCCGAATGAGATTGAGCCTGTCCAGATAGCGCGGGGCATAAGAAGGAGTGTTTCGAGGTTAGCCTTCGGACTCCGCTCGGGCGGTGGCCGCGAAACGGATCTTGCGCTTGTGGCCGCCGTCAGCTCTCCCGCACGACCTCACGCGGCGCCTTGTCATCGCGCAGCCCCTTGAACGACGGCTGGCGCAGGGTGCCTTCCCGGGTCCACTCGGTGAACTCAACTTCGCAGACAAGCGCGGGCTCGACCCACACGGGCCCGGCGCCACGCTCGCGTGCGCGCGCCTTGTACTTCAGCCGTGGATCCTCGCCAAGTTCGAACGGCGGATCCTCGACGCGAAGCGGCTCCAACAGGTCGGTCAGGTAGCGCAGCATCTCATCGGTGAAACCCGTACCGACGCCCCCCGCATAGACGAGGCGTTGGTCGCGACCCAGGCTTTTGGCCTCCGCGGGCGTCGAGTCCCAGTGGCCGACCAGCAGCGAACCGACCCCGCCGCGACGAGCCCCGTCGCCCGGCATGAAAGCCCCGATCACCAGTTCTTGGCCCTTGCGAGCGCGCACCTTGACCCAGTCAGCGCTGCGCCTGCCGGGCCGGTAGGTGCTGCCGAGGCGCTTGGCCACGATGCCCTCCAGCCCCTGCGCACGGGCCGCGGCCAAGAACTCTGAGCCCGGGCCGGGATGGTGGGCGGGCGCCCGCCAAACGCCGTCGGTCGCTGCGTCAAGGCCGAGCTCGTCCAGAATGCTCCGACGCTCCTCATAGGGCCTGGCGATGATGGGTTTGCCGTCGAGCGCCAGCACATCGAACGCTATGAACGTCACCGGCACCTCGCGGGCGCGGCGCTCAATCGTCTCCGGGCGCGTGAGGCCCATGCGGCGCTGAAGGGCCTGGAAGCTCGGCCTGCCCGCATCGTCAAGCGCGACCACCTCACCATCGAGCAGGATGTCGCGACGGGCGAGCGCCTCGATCGCGCCCGTCAGTTCCGGATAACGATCGCTCGCGTCCTTGCCGGTTCTGCTCGCGATGCGAAGGCGGCCGTCGCCGATGGCTGCCAGTGCGCGGACACCGTCCCACTTGATCTCGAACGCCCAGCCTTCGCCCTCCGGCGGAGACTTTGCCGTCCTCGCCAGCATCGGCTCAACTGGATGGGGCAGGTCGGTCACCCCTCCGATTATCCGCATTGCCTTGGATAATCAAACGCAATGCTCTTCGCGTTGCAGGACGTATCGCTCGACCGGGGCGGCAACCGTGTCCTTGACGGCCTCGATCTCGAGATTCGCGAGGGTGCATCCTGCCTGGTCGGACCGTCCGGTTCCGGGAAGTCAACGATCCTGCGCCTGCTCAACCGGCTGGTTGATCCGGGGGCGGGAACGGTCCTGTACGCCGGTACCGACATTCGCGAGCGCGATCCCCGAGCGCTGCGGCGCGAGGTGTGCCTCGTACCCCAGCTACCCGCCTTGATCGACGGCAGCGTTGCCGACAACATTCGATTCGCAGCATCGTTCGGTCAGATCGAGCCGGACATTCGCAGGGTCCTGCGGCTTGGTGGCCTCGACGCCGGATTCGCAGATCGCGATGCTTCGCGGATCTCGGTTGGCGAACAGCAACGGGTGATGCTTGCCCGAGCGCTAGCGCTTGAACCCAAGGTCCTGCTGTTGGACGAGCCGACGTCGGCGCTCGACGAGGATGCTCGCGACGCCGTTGAGGGTGCATTGGCCGAGCTGCATGGCGAATCCCAGATCTCGACGGTCGTCGTAACCCACGACCCGGCCCAGGCGCGACGCCTTGGCGAGTGGATCGTGCGGATTGATGACGGGAAGGCGATCGGTCAGGGCCCTGCTTCGGAGGTGCTGTCGCCATGACTTCCGCCATCGACGTCAGCCTTGGCGAGGTCGCCGCCAGCCTGGCGCTGATCGCGGTTGCGATTGCCGTTTCGCGCTGGCGCCGCGCCGAGCTTGAGGGCGACATCGCGGTCGCGGTGGTGCGCTCGATGCTCCAGCTCTTTGCGATCGGCTACGTGATCCAGGCGATCTTCGACGAGGACAGCCTTTGGCTCGTCGCCGGGCTGGTCGTGGTGATGGTCGTGTTCGGTGCCTACACGGCTCGCGCGCGGGCCCAGGGCGTTCCCGGCGCCCTGATCCCGCTGCTCATCGCACTTTCGCTGGCGGCCGTGGCCACGATTGGACTTGTGCTGGCGCTCGGCATCTTCGAGCCCGAACCGCGCTACCTCGTTCCCGTCGGCGGGATGGTGATCGGCAACGCGATGACCGCGGCCGCGGTGGCGCTAAATCGCCTTGGCGACGACGTCAAGGAGTCCGCCGGCCGCATCGAGGCGACGCTGGCCCTGGGGGCAAGCGCGTCGCAGGCCGTTGCGCCGATCGTTCGCCGCAGCGTCCGTTCGGGAATGATCACCCTGGTCGATTCGACCAAGACGACCGGCCTGATCTTCTTCCCCGGAACGATGGTTGGGATGCTGCTTGCGGGGGCTGACCCAACCGACGCGGTTCGGCTCCAGCTGATCTTGTTGTGGGTCCTACTTGGCAGCGTCTCGATTTCCGCGCTGACGGCGACCGGACTTGCCTATCGCAACTTCTTCACCGACGCGCACCAGCTCCGTGACATCGCGGATTCCTAGAGCGCGGATCGCTGCCAGACTGGTCTCGTGACCCGGACTCAGCGCCTGACCCTGATTGCGGCCATCATGGGATCGACGGTCGTGTTCTTGGATTCGACCGTGGTCAACGTCGCCCTGCCGGCGATCTCGGCCGACCTCGACGCCGGGCTCTCAAGCCAGCAGTGGGTTGTGGAGTCCTACCTGCTGGCGCTGGTCGCGCTGCTTTTGGTTGGCGGCATGCTGGGCGATACGTACGGGCGCCGCAGGATGTTCCTGATCGGGCTCACCGGGTTTGCGATCACATCGGTGCTTTGTGCCCTGGCGCCAGCCGATGAATTCCTGATCATCGCGAGAGGCCTGCAGGGGATTGCAGGCGCGCTCTTGGTCCCAGGGTCGCTTGCGCTCGTGGCGTCGGCTTTTCACGGCGCCGCCCGCGGCGCCGCCGTGGGAAGCTGGACCGCTTGGACCGGAATCGCGACGGTGATCGGTCCGGCCGGTGGGGGGTTTTTGGTCGATGAGCTCGATTGGCGCTGGATCTTCTGGCTCAACCTTCCCCTGATCGCGGCAACGGTTTGGCTCACGCTGGACGCGGTCGAGGAAAGCCGCGACCCGGAGTCGGTGCCGGGGATTGACTGGGCGGGCATTGGCCTGTCGGCGCTTGGCTTGGGCGGCCCGGTCTTTGCGTTGGTCGAACAGCCGCACTACGGCTGGGGAGACCCGCGGGTGCTGATTCCGCTGGTTGGCGGCATAGCCCTGTTCGCGCTCTTTTTGCGACACGAGGCGCGCGCGCAACACCCCATGCTCGACCTTGCCCTTTTCCGGATCCGCAATTTTTGGGTCACCAACCTGGTCACGCTCCAGGTTTATGCCGGGCTGATCGGCGGGTTCTTCTTCGTCACCCTGTTCCTCCAGCAGACGGTGGGTTACTCGGCTCTGGAGGCTGGTCTGGCGACCACTCCGATTTCCGTGATCCTGTTCGCGCTGTCGTCGCGCTTCGGGCGGATCGCATCGGGGGTGGGCCCACGGCTGCCGATGACCCTCGGCCCGATCGTCGGCGGTGTGGGAATGCTGATGATGCTCCGGATCGGGTCGGATCCGTCCTACCTTGGTGAGGTCCTGCCGGCGGTTGTTGTCTTTGGTCTCGGCCTGGCGGCGACCGTGGCGCCGCTGACGGCGACCGTCCTCGACTCGGTCGAAGAGCGCCACGCCGGTGTCGCGTCGGGGGTCAACAATGGCGTTGCCAGGGTCGCGGGGTTGCTTGCCATCGCGATCCTTGGCGCCGTGATTTCCGCCACGTTCACGTCGAAGCTCGACGACGCGCTACCTCCAGGGTCGTTGTCGGGCGCCGGCGCCAGCGCCGTTGCCGAGGTTCGCGACATTCCGCTCGGCGCAGCGGTGACGGACTCGCTTGCGCCCGGCGAAGCGGCTGCAGTCGCCAAGGCGGTGAGCGACGCATCGACGGACGCTTTTCACCTTGCAATCGGCATCTCGGGAGCCCTGCTGATCCTTGGTGGTCTCGTCGCCGGCGCCGGGGTTGAAAATCCGACGCGGCGCGGGCGCTACCCGGCTCCGCTGGCAGCGACGGCAGGCGACTGTGGTCACGAGGCCGGGGTCGGCGACCTCGTCCCACTAGATTCCGCGGCGTGAGCGCCAACCGAATCTTCAGCGGGATTCAGCCGACCGGCAGAAAGCACCTTGGCAACTACATCGGTGCGATCCGCCAGTACGTCGAAGGCCAGGATCGCGCTGGCGCCGGCGAGGCGATCTACTGCATCGTGGACTTGCACGCGCTCTCCGTTGCCTACGACCCCGCCGAACTGCGCGAACGGCTCTACGACACGACGGCCGTGCTGTTTGCCGCGGGGATCGATCCCGAGCGGTCGATCGTCTTCCGTCAGTCAGACGTTCGTGAACACACCGAGCTCTGCTGGCTGCTCTCCGCCGTCACCGCCCATGGCGATCTCAACCGCATGAATCAGTTCAAGGAGAAATCTGCCAAGCAGCGCGAGCTCGTTTCCGCCGCGCTCTTCGCCTACCCCGTCCTGCAGGCGGCAGACGTCCTTGCGTATCGCGCCGGTGAGGTGCCCGTTGGCGACGATCAGCGCCAGCACGTGGAGCTGATGCGCGAGATCGCCCGCCGCTTCAACGAGCGCTTCGCGCCGGGGCGACCGATCCTGGTCGAGCCGGAGCACCGAATTCCCACCGTGGGCGCGCGAATCATGGACCTTCAGGATCCCACCCAGAAGATGTCAACGACCGCGGGTACCGAGCGCGGGACGGTCTTGGTTTTGGACGAGCCGGACGTGATCGCCAAGAAGTTCCGCAGTGCGGTGACGGATTCCGGCGACGAGGTTCGCCGCGGCGAGGGCAAGGAGGGCATCGCAAACCTGATCGACATCCTGGCCGTGATTCAAGGTCAGACG
Source organism: uncultured bacterium (assembly GCA_963701205.1). Classification (GTDB taxonomy): domain Bacteria; phylum Actinomycetota; class Thermoleophilia; order Solirubrobacterales; family 70-9; genus JALZKA01. The sequence goes on from OY969575.1 coordinate 1,910,553, forward strand.
CCGGAGCAAATTGAGGCCGAGTTTGCCGCGACCCGCTACGGGGAGTTCAAAGGAGCGGTGGCCGACGCGGTGATCGGGTATCTGGAACCGGTGCAGGCTCGCTACGGCGAACTGCGAGCCGATCAGTCCCAGCTCGAGACATTGCTTTCGTCGGGGGCTGATCGGGCCCGTTCGATCGCCGCCGAAACGCTTGCCGACGTACGAGCGGCGATGGGCGTAGGCGCCCCGTCGGCGCCGTAAGCACGTCCAGCGCGAGCCCTAAGCTCTGCGCGATGCCGGTTGCCGACCTCGACCTTGAGCTCGATGTCTTTGCGGGTCCCTTTGACCTGCTGATGGCGGTCGTCCTGCGCGAGGGCGTCAACCTCGCCGAGGTCGAGTTGGGGGCGGTGGTCGTCGCCTACGTTGAGCACCTTGAGGAAAAGGGCGAGCTTGATCTGGAGTCCGCCACCGAGTTCCTCGTTTTGATCGCGGCCCTCCTGGAGCTGAAGTCGCGCCTGTTGTTGCCGCGCGCCGACGACGACGAGATCCCCGAACTGGGACCCCAGGAGGCGGCGGAGGAGTTGCTGGCGAGGATGCTCGAGTACCGGCGCTACCGGGACGCCGCCGCCGACCTCGCCGAGCGCTTTGCGAGAAATCGCGGCTACTCGTATCGGCAGGCGCCGCTTCCAGAGGCGTTGCGACGCGTCTCGCTCGCGGCCGCGCGGCCCGTGTACGCGGGTACCAGGCTGGCCGAGGCAATTGGGGAGTTGCTCCGCGTTCCCGAGGCGCCCGATACGTCGCACATCCGCCCGACCGTCTCGCTTGAGCGTCGCCTGGGCGTGCTGCGGGAATTGCTCGACCGCCGCGCCAGCCTCGACTTCGATGAGGCGTTTGGCGCCGAGGACCGGCTGACCCAGGCGGTCACGATCTTCGCCTTGCTTGAGATGTACAAACGCGGCGAGGCAAGCTGGGATCAGAAGGACCTGTTCGGTCCGATCGCGATCCGGGGGACGGCCGAGCACACAAGCGAACGCGAGGAGGTCGCATGACCGAGGTGCCCAGGCTCGAGCGGATTATCGAGGGCCTTTTGTTCGTCAGCCCGCAGCCGGTGTCGGTCCCTGACCTGATCGACGCGACGAACGCGACCGAAGCGCAGATAGAGCGCGCGCTCGACGGTCTCGGCGGTGCCTACGGTGAAGGTGTTCGCGGGCTGGTCCTTCGCAACGTCGCCGAGGGCTGGACCCTCGCAGCGGACTCCGTCAGTGAAGAGGCGGCGCGCAAACTCCTGGCGAAGCCCAAGACGCCCCCGTTGACTCAAGCCCAGGCTGAGACGCTTGCGATCGTTGCCTACCTGCAGCCTGTATCTCGGCCCGAGATCGCGCGGATCCGCGGAGTCTCGGGGGAATCGGCGGTTCAGACGCTCAGCGAGCGCGGGCTGATCGAGGAGTCTGGCCGGTCCCGGTTCGGCGCGTCGATCTACCGTACGACCGAGCTGTTCGAACGGGTCTTTGGCCTTGCGGGGCTCGACGACTTGCCCGACCCGGCGAGCTTTGATCCCAGCCCCGCCGACGAACGCGAGCTGCGCGAGCGTTTGCTCAAGGCGGGCGAGGGCCGCGCGGGCGCGGTCAGCTGAGCGGCGCGCCCGTGGCGCCGTACCAAATCAGCATCGGCAGGATTCCGAGCGCCGTGGCGACGAGGATCGCAAGCGCCCCCTGCAATCGCTGAGCGCCGCTCAGTTCAGGGTCGGAGCGATGCCGCACGAGCCAGGCCAACGCCGGAACCAGGTTCACCGAAAGCCATGCGAGAATGGCAAAAGCCGCTCCCGCCGTGCCACCGTCGAACTCGGGTAGCAGCACGAAGCGGTCCACAACGAGCGCGGCGGCGATCAGGGCGACGACGATCAAGCCAGGTAGGTTCGCAGGCAATGCGCCTCGCCAAGTATCTAGCCCACGCCGGGATCGCCTCGCGGCGCAAGTCGGAGGAGTTGATCGTCGCTGGCCGAGTGACGATCGCCGGCGCTCCCGCAACCGATCCTGCGCGCGACGTGGACGAGGGCTCCGGGGTGGCGGTCGACGGCAAGGCCATTCACCCCGAGCCGCGTGAGGTCTGGATGCTCAACAAGCCGCTCGACGTCGTCTCGACGGCTCGTGAGCCAGGGTCGCGGCGTGCGGTAACCGAGTTGATCGCCTCGAACATGCGCCTTTATCCCGTCGGCAGGTTGGACGCGGATTCCACGGGCTTGCTGCTTCTGACCAACGATGGGGAGCTGGCCAACAGGCTCACGCATCCGCGCTACGGAGTGGAGCGCACCTATCGGGCGACCTTACGTCGATCGCCGACGGACTCGGAAATCGAGCAGCTCGCCAAGGGCGTCAAGCTCGAGGACGGCCGCACCAGAGCCGCCCAGGTCACCAGGGCGGGTCGGCGTGGGATCGAGATCAGGATTCGCGAGGGCCGCAACCGCCAGATTCGGCGCATGGCCGAGGCGGTGGACAACGAGGTGGTGGCGCTGAAGCGAACGGGGTTCGGTTCGCTGCGCCTGCAACGCCTTGAGGATGGAGAGTCGCGACGGCTCACCGACGCTCAGATCCGGCGGCTCTGGGAGGATTCCGGCGATGAGTGAGCGCCTATGGGGAGTACGCGGCGCGGCGCAAGCCGCTGCCAACGATCCTGAATCGATCCTGGCCGCAACTCGCGACTTGATCGCCGGGCTCATCGAGCGCAACGGCATCGAGCCCGATGATTTCGTCAGCGTGATCTTCACCTGCACCGACGATCTCAACGCTGAGTTCCCAGCGGTGGCGGCGCGCGAGCTCGGCCTGGACCAGGTTCCACTGCTCTGCAATCGCGAGATTGACGTTCCGGGGGCGATGGAGCGGGTGATTCGGGTACTGGCTCACTACTACGGGTCTTCCAAGCGGCGGCCGGAGCACGTGTACCTGGGCGCAACGCAAGACCTGCGTAAGGACCTGCACTCAGCGCAATGAGCGTTGGGGCGGGGAGGCGGGTCGTAGGCACTAGCCTGAGTTTGTGATGACCGTTCGGTTTTCGAGCAAGCTTGCGTCCATCCCCGGGTACACCGCCGGCGTGCCCAAGGGCAAGGCGCCTGAGGCGATCGCGTCCGGCGAGATCGCCCAGCTCGCTTCGAACGAGTCGCCGTGGGGACCGCACCCCGATGTGGTCGCCGCGATCCAAGGCGCCGCAGGGGCGATGAACCGCTACCCCGACCCCGCAGCCACGCTGCTTCGGGAGCGGATCGCCGCCCACCACGACGCCGAGCCGGGTTCGGTCGCGGTCGCCAACGGATCGTGCGAGTTCCTGCTGGCGGCATCAGCGGCGCTGCTCGATGAGGGCGACGAGATCGTCTACGCCTGGCCGTCGTTTTCGATGTACCCGTACCTGGCGCCGCTCGCGGGCGCGCGTGAGATCCGGGTGCCGCTGCAAGCGAGCCAGGAGCACGACCTCGATGCCATGCTCGCCGCGGTCACGGCTGCCACCCAGATCGTGATCGTCTGCAACCCGAACAACCCCACGTCCACCCACCTTCCGGCGGCGCAAATCGCCGAGTTCGTCGATTCGGTTCCCGATCACGTGACGGTGATCCTCGACGAGGCATACGTTGATTTTCAGGCCCACGACGACCCGGACGAGACGGTGGCCCTGTGGCGCCGAAGCCCCCAGCTTGTGGTCTTGCGAACCTTTTCCAAGTGCTATGGACTCGCGGGTTTGCGCGTCGGATACGCGCTGACCTCGCCGCGGATGCGCGAAGCCCTCAATGTCGTGCGCCAGCCATTCAGCGTCAACGCGCTGGCTCAGGCCGCAGGGGCGGAGGCAATCGGGCACGGCGACGATGTCGCTGCCAGGGTGAAGCGCACGATCGCCGAGCGGGCCTTCGTCGAGGAGGGCGTGCGCGCGCTGGGCCTGATGACGCCTGATTCGCACGCGAATTTCAGCTGGATCGACCTTGGTGGAGCGGATGAGGCCGAGGTCGTGGCTGCGTTGGCGGCGGTGGGCGTAATCGTCCGCGCGGGTACGCCCCTTGGCGGTCCCGGCTACATCCGTGTGAGCTACGGAACCCGCGAGCAAAACCAGCGTTTCCTCGACGGGCTGGCCGCGGCGTTATCGGCCGCGCAATAGGTCGGCGGGCTTGCAACGTTGGGCGTCTAGCTTGTGATTGCGGCCGCACCCTGCTAGAAAAGAACCGTGGACCGCGACCTTTCACACGCCCAAACGGCAACCTTTACGGGTGCGCCCGCGTGCGACGATCTGTATTCGTGGTTTACCTATTGGCGATTTAGCTAGGCGTCCGGCCCTGGGTCACCCATGTGACCCAAATGCGAGATTCAGACCTTTGCCGGACGCCGTTTCGACGCGACGATGAGATTTAGCAGTACCTGAAAGGCAATAGATACAGATGATGATCGTGATGAAAGAGGGGGCGACCGAGGCCGAGATCAGCCACGTCGTCGAACGGATCGAGAAGGTGGGTTGCTCAGCCCACATCTCGAAGGGCGAGCTCCTCACAGTGATCGGCGCGATCGGTGATCGTGACCGCGTGGCTTCCCTCGGGCTCGAGGGCTCGCCGGGCGTGGATCACCTCGTCCCGATCCTGAAGCCGTACAAGCTCGCATCCGCCCAGTTCCGAAAGGGCGAGCGAACCGTGATCGAGCTTGCCGGCGGCAAGCTCGGCGGGGATCACTTCGGGATGATCGCCGGCCCCTGCACCGTTGAGAGCCGCGAGCAGACGCTCGAGGTGGCCCGCGTCGTCAACGAGGTTGGCGTGACGATGTTCCGCGGCGGTGCCTACAAGCCGCGCACGTCGCCCTACTCGTTCCAGGGGCTTGGTGTCGAGGGGTTGCGGATGCTTCAGGAAGCCAAGGACCAGACCGGCCTGCCGATCGTGACCGAGGTGATGGACGTTCGCGACATCGCCGACGTTGTCGAGGTAGCGGACGTGATTCAGGTCGGCGCCCGGAACATGCAGAACTACACGCTCCTCGCGGAGCTTGGCCGGGCGGGACTGCCGGTTCTCCTGAAGCGTGGCCTGTCGGCGACGCTCGAAGAGCTGCTGATGGCATCGGAGTACATCCTCAAGGAAGGCAACGAGCAGGTGATGCTCTGTGAGCGTGGAATCCGCACGTTCGAAACGGCCTACCGGTTCACGCTGGACCTGCTGGCGGTGCCCGTCCTGCGCGAGATGACCCACCTGCCGATCGTCGTTGACCCAAGCCACGCGGCCGGGCGGCGGGATCTGGTTCGCCCGATGTCGCTGGCGGCTGCCGCTGCGGGCGCCGACGGGATCATCGTGGAGGTCCACAACGATCCCGAACAGGCGATTTGCGATGGCCCCCAGCAGATACCGACCGACGATTTCGCCGACTACGCGGCGCAGGTTTACGCGGTCGCCGAGGTCGCGGGCAAGATCGTCAGCCGGATCTAAGCCGGACACGCTATGCGGATCGCGGTACTTGGCGTCGGTCTGATCGGCGGCTCGATTGGGCTGGCGGCGCGTCGGCGCCTGGACGCAACCGTGACTGGCTTCGACCCGGATACGGCGAACCTGGACCGGGCGCTTGAGCTTGGCGTAATCGACCGCAAGGCATCGTCCCTGGCCGATGCGGTCGGCGATGCTGACGTCGTGTTCTGCGCTGCGCCGGTGCGAGCGCTGGCAGCGGTCATCGCCGAGGCGCTAGCCGCAAGCGGTCCTGAGACAGCGGTAACCGACGTCGGTTCAACCAAGCGCGAACTTGTCGCCTCCGTGGCGGGGAATCCGGAAGCGGGCCGGTTCGTCGGCGGGCACCCGCTTGCGGGTGCTGAGACGGCGGGCGTCAGCAACGCGCGCGAGGACCTCTTTGACGGCGCACGCTGGTACCTGACTCCCAACGCCGGCTCGGACGGGCTCCAATACGACCGCGTCCAACGCCTCATCACTGGCCTCGGGGCGCGACCGCAGGCGCTCGAGGCTGACACGCACGATCGGATGATGGCGACCGTCAGCCACCTTCCACACGTAATCGCGAACGTCCTTGTGGCTCAGGCAGCGCATGCGGTCCACGACGAGGGCGAACGCTTGCCCGAGGTTGGTCCCAGCTTTCGCGATACGACCCGTGTCGCCGGGGCGAATCCGGCGATCTGGACCGACATTTTCAGCGCCAACCGGGAAGCCGTTGCGGCGGAGATAGGTCAGGTGGTCGAGCGGCTTCAAGCCGCGGCCGCGCTGATTCGAACGGGCGACCCGGAAGCGATTGCCGCGTGGCAGCGAACCGCAGCCCACGACCGTGGGGCCCTCGTCGACTCGACAACCGGGGCGGGAGCGCTGCGCGAGCTACGGCTCACCGTGTCCAACGAGCCCGGAGTGGTGGCCGAGATCGCGCTGGCGCTGGGTCGAGCGGGCGTCAACATTGAGGATATGGCGCTCTACCCGGCCCAGGACATGCGTACCGGTGCGATCTCGTTGTGGGTCACAGGCGACCGGGCGGCGGAGCGCGCCGCCAGCGTAGCGCGCGAGTTGGGCCACTCGGTGACACTCGCCGCGTCGCAGTCGTGAAGCGACGCTTCGTCGCCGGCGGGTCCCTGCGCGGGTCCCTGCGCGCGCCGCCCGACAAGTCGATTTCGCATCGAGCCGCGATCTTGGCGGCGATGGCCGCTGGCGCTTCCTCGGTGCGCTCGTACCTGGATTCTGCCGACACCCGAGCGACTCTCGAAGCCGTCAGGGCGCTGGGTTGCTCGGTCGAGTGGGAATCCGGATCCGCAAAGGGCGCCCTCGACGTGCGAATCGATGGCGTCGGCCTGCGTGGTCCCGGCGAGGCAGCGAATGTCGGCAAGTCGGTTGCGATCGACGTGGGGAACGCTGGGACGCTCCTGCGGTTGCTACCGGGGTGGCTCGCCGGCCAAGGCCTGGGATCGTGGGCCATGGCCGGCGACGCATCGATCGCGCGCCGCCCGGTCGACCGAATCGTCACGCCACTGCGCCAGATGGGGGCCTCGATTGAGTCCAGCGACGGGCTCCCGCCGCTGCAGATCCAAGGCGCTGATCTGACGGGCATCGAGTACGAGATGCCGGTTGCGAGCGCCCAGGTCAAGTCGTGCCTGCTGTTGGCGGGCCTGCTCGCCGATCGCCCCACCGAGATCGTTGAACAGACGCCGTCGCGCGATCACACCGAACGAATGCTCGCGGCCGCGGGGGTGAAGTTGACCGTTCAAAAGGTCGGCAGTGGTCTATCGCTCGGCGGGTCACTCCCCGGTCGGCGGATCCGGGTTGAACCGAGTACCTCGTTGCAACCTGGCGATCACCACGTCCCGGGTGACTTCTCCTCAGCCGCCTTCTTCATCGTCGCGGCGACGATCGTGCCGAAGAGCAGGATCGTGATCAAGGGCGTCGGCCTCAACCCGACGCGAGTCGGGCTGCTGGGGATTCTCAACCGGATGGGCGCGGCCATCGAGGTCATCGAGGAGCCGTCCGGGCTCGGCGAACCGCTCGGCACGATCGACGTCCGGCCCGCTCGCCTTCGCGGCACGACTGTCCAGGCTGGCGAGGTTCCGCTGGCGATCGACGAGTTGCCGCTCGTCGGGTTGTTGGGTTGCTTTGCCGAGGGCCGCACTGTGGTTCGTGGCGCGGCCGAACTGCGCCACAAGGAGTCGGATCGAATCGCGGCGGTGGTCGAGTTGCTCACCGCCATCGGCGGCGAAGCCGAAGCGCTCGACGATGGATTCATCGTGACCGGGACGGGCGGCCTTCGCGGTGGCGCAGTTGACGCGAGAGGCGATCACCGGTTGGCGATGATCGGCGCGCTCGCGGGCCTCGCCTCCCGGGAGGGCGTCGAGGTTGATGGGATGGAGGCGGCGGCCGTCAGCTACCCCGGGTTCGAGGCGGATCTGGCGGACCTCTCGGCTGCCTAGCGCGAGCTCGGGTGGCCGGCGCCCGGCCAGGGCGAGAGCAGCAGCAGGATGCGCGAGGCCGTGATGGCCCGAACCTCATGGCGCTCGTTGGGGTTGAACTCGGCCAGTAAGCCGACGCCGCCGCCAAGGGTCTCGCCGTCAGCGTCGTCGATCTCGATTTGGCCAGAGACCAAATAGAGCCAGGCCCGCTCGTGGACCTGGTGCTCGGCGAGCTTCTCGCCGGCCGGCAGCTCGATCGCGATCACGCGTCCCTCGCTCTCCGAGTCGAGAACGTGCGGATGGTGCGCCTCGACCTCCATCTCCTGAACGTTCCAAGCCTTCAACGAAGCCTTCCTTTCTTATGACCCGACGAGCCCAATCTATCCTCATCTGCGCTCATGGTCATTGCTATCGACGGTCCCGCGGGGGCCGGCAAGTCAACCGTCGCCCGCGGAGTCGCCGCGACGCTCGGCATTACGTACCTCGATTCCGGGGCCATGTACCGCTGCGTTGCCCTGGCGTGTGACCGCGCCGGCGTGGATCACGACGACGGTGCGGCAACGGGCGATCTGGCGGCGACCATCGCGATCGATTTCGATGGTGGAGCGGTCCGGCTTGCCGGCGAGGACGTCAGCGATGCGATTCGTACCCCGCGCATCACAGAGCTTGCATCGCGAGTCTCGGTTCACCCGCAGGTTCGGGCTGCGATGGTTGAGCGTCAACGCGAGTTGATAGCAGGCGCCGACTACGTTGCCGAAGGCCGCGACATCGGAACCGTGGTCAGCCCGGATTCACCGCTGAAGGTGTTCCTCACCGCTGAGCGCGAGGAGCGCGCCCGTCGACGCGCGGAGCAGCTGGGTGAGCCGATCAAGGCCGTGTTCGCTGCTCAGGCCGACCGCGACGCCCGCGACCGCGACCGCGACCATGGCGCGCTCCGGGCGGCCGAGGACGCGGTCGAGCTCGATACAACCGGGTGCGACGTGGCCGAGGTTGTGGCGCGTGTGGTCGCGCTTGCCGTCGAACGCGGTTTGACCGGTGCCGCGCCGTGAGCCGGGTTCCGCGGATCGCCGTGGTGGGCTTTCCAAACGTCGGCAAGTCAACGCTCGTCAATCGCTTGGCCGGGGGACGGGAGGCCGTCGTCCATCCCGAAGCGGGGGTGACTCGCGACCGCAAGGAGCTGGAATGTGACTGGAACGGACGGGACTTCAGGCTGATTGACACCGGCGGCGTTGACCTCAAGGCGGACGACAGGATCTCGCGCGCGGTCCAGGAGCAGGCCCGGGCGGCGATTGCCGATGCCGATGTGGTGGCCCTGGTGCTGGACGCCAAGGCCGGTCTGCGCCAGGGTGATGCCGAGGTAGCTGAGATTCTCCGGCGGGGAAATATTCCGGTGGTCATCGTCGCCAACAAGGTCGATGGCGCCGCCGATGAGCCGGCGGTGGCGGATCTCTACCGGCTTGGCCTCGGTGACCCGCTCCCGGTGTCCGCAGCGCAGGGGCGTGGCACCGGCGACCTCCTTGACAGGCTGGTAGCCGAACTACCTGACGGCGACGCTGAGAGCGACGGCTCGACTCGCCCGCGGGTGGCCGTGATCGGTCGTCCCAACGTTGGCAAGTCGTCGCTCGTCAACAAGCTGCTCGGCTCCGAGCGGGTGATCGTGTCGGACATCGCCGGCACGACACGCGACTCGATTGACACGGAACTAGAGGTCGGCGGCCGCGATGTCGTCTTGGTGGACACCGCGGGCCTGCGTCGGCGCTCAAAGGTCTCGGGCACGGTGGATTACTACGCGCAAATTCGATCCGAGCGGGCCGCTGAGCGGGCGGACGTCGCGATTGTGGTGTGCGATGCCTCCGAAGGCGTGACCAGCGAGGACCTGCGCGTTGCGGAGTTGGCGATGAAGACGGGGTGCGCGACGGTCTTTGCCCTCAACAAGTGGGACATCGTTGAGCTCGATCTCGACGACGCCAAGGCCAAGGTCGCCCGCCGGGCGCGACAGCGACCGCCCGTGATCACGGCCTCGGCCATCAACGGCCGCAACGTCACAAAGTTGCTTGACACCGCGATCGAGCTGGCAGACCGGCGCGCCGAGCGCATCGCGACCCCGAAGCTCAACCGCTTCATCGCCGAGGTGGTCGCAACGCACTCGCCGCCCGCCAAGCGGGGCAAGCGGCTGCGTCTTTATTACGCGGCTCAGGTGACGGCTGCCCCACCGAGGATTGCGATCCAGGTCAACGACCGGCGCCTGATCACAAGGGATTGGGCGTATTACCTGGAGAACCGCCTGCGCGAGGAGTACGCCCTGGAGGGCATTCCACTGGTCATCGATTACGTACCCAAGGGCTCCGAGCGCCGGAATCGGTAAACATCGACGCGTGAGGATGCCAGCCAAACCCGGCGAGATCGTTCGCGCCGCAGTCGAGCGCGTGCGTGGTTTGCGTTACGTGGTCGAGGACGTGGGCTATGCGCTTGCAAGCATCCTCAGGTCGTCCCGCCAGCGCCTCTCGGACATCTGGCATCGGGTGTCGATCGAAGCCCAGCGTCGCGTGGTCGCGGCGATTGGCCTTGCCGTGGCTGTTGGGATCGTTGTCTTTGCACTGATCCCGAACCTGCCCTGTTCGGCGCCAGGCGGGGATGAATGCGCGCCCGCTGACAATGCGATCGCGCTGGTCGGCGCTGACGCGGGCGTCTACGTGCACGCGAACATCGACCCTGCGACCGAGCAGGGTCGTCGCGCCCGGGAGCTGATCAGCACCTTGCCATTGCTGGCGCGCCAGGGCGTTGGGCAACTCCTGCCGCTGCTGGTTGGAGCCGCGGGAGCGCCGTCTGATTTTGCGCGTGACATCGAACCCTGGTTTGGAGGCGAGGTAGCGGTCGCAGTGACCGTGGCGGGCGAGCACACCGAGCAGGTGCAGTTGCTGGAGGCAGCGGACGCCGATGGAGCCCTCGCCTATGCGGAGCGAATTGCCGCAGGCACCCCCACGGCCGCGGACCATGAAGGGGTCGAGGTGGCGACGGATGAACGCGGTTTGGCAACCACCCTCGTTGACGGATTCCTTGTGCTGGGGAGCAACGCCGGGGTCCGCGCCACGATCGATGTCGCCAAGGGAATCGATGGGGCGGAAAGCCTGACTACCGACGCTGTGGCCGACGACGCCCTTGGTGCCCTGCCCAGCCATCGGGCCGCCGAAGCGTTCCTGGCAGCTGACGCGATCGCCGCGTACGTGCAGGATCCGCAAGGGCCGCTGGCAACGCTGGATCCGCTGATCGAGTCTGGCGCCAGCAAGGGAGCCGCGTTTTCGCTGACTGCGGAGGTGGATGGTGTCTCGCTGGCCTCGCGGAGTGTGTTGGACGCCAAGCGATCGAAGGGGGAGCCGGGCTTCTTCTCAGCCTTCGACTCCTATCAGCCGAAACTGCCGGACATCATGTCCCCCGAAACGCTGGCCTATTTGGGCTTCGGCCACGCCGATCGAGCGATCGGGGCACTCCTCGATCAGGCAAGCGTCGGGGCCCCCGGCATCGCGGCGGGCGCCACCGAGTTGTTTCGCGGCCTCCGGGACGCCGCCGGTCTGAACCTGCAAGAGGATCTGGTCGGCGCGCTCGCGGGTGAAGCGGCGGCGGCCGTTGTTGCCAGGCCGGTGCCGGACGGACCGGCGAGCGCCGCAGGGCCAGACAGTCCGGAGACGGTGACTCCGGCCTCGATCAGAACGCCGTACCTGGAGTTTCTGGCCAACGACGTTGATGGCGATACCGCGCTTGAAGCGCTGGCCCGGTTGCAGGGGCCAATTGCGGCCAGCGTCCAATCCGGGTTCGGCGTTCCCACCTTCGAGCGGGAGCGGATCGGCGATCTTGACGCCGAGGTCTTGCGCGTATCGCCGGGATCGGCGTTTGCATACGCCGTCAACGATTCGCGACTGCTGGTCGCCAACGACATTGCGGGAGTCGAGCGTCTCGGCGGACTGGGTTCGGGCGACTCGCTTGCGGAGGCATCCAGTTACGAGCAGGCAATCGCCGGCCTACCTGACGACGCCGGTCTGTTCGCGTACATGAATCTCGCGGGCCTACTCGAGTTCGCGGAGCGAACGACCCTGGCGCAAAACCCCTCATACGGCGAGTTCGCCGACGATCTCGCTCGTTTGCAGACCTTTGCAATCGCGATATCTGGGGATTCGGAAGGCCTCGCGGCGGACGCCCGCGTGCGGATCGAGTGACTCGCGCTGCTTGACGCTGGTCGCTAGGCTGCCGCAACCATGAGTTTCACTGAAAGCCTCGGCGAAAACGAGTTCCTGTTCACCTCTGAGTCGGTAACGGAGGGGCATCCGGACAAGGTCGCCGACCAGATCTCCGACGGGGTGCTTGACGCCGTGCTACGCGATGACCCATACGGGCGGGTTGCCTGCGAGACGCTCGTCAATACGGGCCTCGTCGTCGTCTCGGGCGAGATCACGACGGATACGTACGTCGATATCCAGGAAATCGCGCGTGAGACGATTCGCAAGATCGGCTACACGGACGCTGACCTCGGGTTCTCGGCCGACTCTGCTGCGGTCCTGAACGCGATTGACAAACAGTCCTCCGACATCGCTCAGGGCGTCGACAACGCCCTTGAAGTTCGCCAGGACGCGGCTGACGACGACGCCCTCGATATTGCCGGTGCGGGCGACCAGGGGATGATGTTTGGGTACGCGACCGACGAGACGCCGGAGCTGATGCCGCTGCCGATCTCGCTCGCTCATCGCCTGGCCTTCCGCCTGGCCGAGGTCCGCAAGGATGGGACCCTCGGCTATCTCCGTCCGGACGGAAAGACCCAGGTCACCGTTCGCTACGTGGATGGGGTGCCGACCAAGGTTGAGAAGGTGCTGATCTCGACCCAGCACCACCCCGACGCAACGACCGAGCAGATTCGCGCCGACCTCTTCGAGCACGTCGTGCGGCCGATCCTGCCGGCCAACCTGATTGACGAAACCGCGCTCAATACCGCAGCAAACTTCCTCGTCAACCCAACCGGGCGGTTTGTAATCGGCGGCCCCGTCGGCGACGCCGGCCTCACCGGCCGCAAGATCATCGTGGATACCTATGGCGGCATGGCTCGGCACGGTGGAGGGGCGTTTTCCGGCAAGGACCCGTCCAAGGTGGACCGTTCCGCTGCGTACGCGGCCCGTTGGGTGGCCAAAAATGTTGTGGCGGCCGGCCTGGCGTCGCGGTGCGAGCTTCAGGTTGCCTACGCCATCGGCGTCGCCCATCCGGTTTCGGTGATGGTCGAGACGTTTGGGACTGAGAAGATTTCCAAAACGCAGATCGCGGAGCTGGTCGCTGAGCACTTCGACCTCCGCCCCGGATCGTTCCGCGAGGAGCTGAACCTGCACCGGGCGATCTACCAGCAGACGGCGGCGTACGGCCACTTCGGCCGCGAGCACGAAGACTTCACCTGGGAGCGGACTGATCGCGCGGAGGCGCTGCGCCAGGCCGCCGGCCTCAGCGAAGCCGCCGCACCCGCTCCGGCCTGACCAACGCCGCTGCCGCCGGTCGCTAGCTCGGCGTCGGCTGGTTTCCGTGTTCCTCGTCGCCGAGGCCGCTCGACGAGCCCAGGCTACGGGTCGCGTTATCGACCTGATCGACGACGTCGGCCGGCTCGGCAACCCCTGAGAACGTGAAGTCGTAATCGTCCCCGGCGGCGGTGTCGAAATCGACATCGCCGATCTGCAAGACGCGTTGGACGACGGACTGGGTGAAGTTCACATTCTGGACGCGCTCAAGGCGCGTCTCCTGGATCGTGCGCGAGACGATGCCGCGCTTGATGTGAAGGCGTCGGTTCGTGATCGTGTAGCTCGTCGCCACCCGCTTGACGAATCCCACGAGCACGGTGATGCCGACGCCGGCGATCGCGATCAGCACGACGAGGCCTTTGTTCGTCTCATCGCCAAACAGATTTGTCCCGAGGGCGACCACGATCGCGATGGCCGCGGTTACGGCGATGCCCTTCAAGTAGAAATCAAGGATCGAGCGCCAAGAGGGGTGACCCTCAAACAGAACGCGCTCTCCCGGACCAAGTTTCGGTGCCACGCTCGCCAGATTACTCCGTAGCGGCAGCGCTAGGTTCAACGCGTGAGCCCGCGAATCGCCAAGGTTGAGCCACTCACCACCGCCAGGGGGCTGAGCGGACCCTTCGACTACATCCTCACCGAGGGTTTCAGCGCGGTCGGAGTGGGTGCCGTCCTCCGGGTTCCATTCTCGAATCGTCAGATCCTGGGGGTGGTCGTGGCGATCGCCGACCACTCTGACCTGGCCCTGGAGCGGCTCTCCGAGCCCGCTGCCGTGGTCGGTGACGGCGTTACCTCCGACCTGATCGACCTCGGTCTGTGGGTTGGCAGCGAGTACTGCTCGACCCGGTCGCGCGGGCTCGAACTGGTTCTGCCGCCCGGCACCAGCGCCCGGTCCGGTGGGCTGGCAGCCAGAACCGAGTTGCGGGCAGAGCTGACCGAGCTGGGCACCGCAGCACTAAAGGGGGGCGAGCGGCTTGGGTCCAAGCAGCGGCGGGCGCTGGAGCGCCTCAGCGCGGCGGGGGAGCCCGTTGCGGCCGGTGATGAGCGGGATGCCTTGCGACGGCTTGAGCGTCGTGGCCTGGTTCGTCTCAGCAAGGCCGAGGTGTCGCGCCGGCCGGTCTCGACATCCGTTGGGCTACCGGCGGGCCCGCCGCGCCTCAACCCCGCCCAGCAGGTCGCCGTCGATCGCATCGAAGTCGACCTCGACGGTGACGGCTGCGAACTGCTGCTTCACGGTGTGACGGGCTCGGGGAAGACCGAGGTGTACCTCGCCGCTGCCGACGCTGCCCTTCAGCGCGGGCGTGGCGTCATCGTGCTGGTGCCGGAGATCGGGCTGACGCCGCAGACGGTGTCTCGATTCGAGTCACGCTTCGGCGATCGCGTGGCCGTCCTTCACTCCGCGCTCTCGGCCGGTGAGCGCCGGGACGAGTGGCAGCGCCTGCGGCGAGGCGAAGCGCGGATCTGCGTCGGCCCACGTTCCGCGGTCTTTGCTCCGGTTGACGGCCTTGGGCTGCTGATCGTGGATGAGGAGCACGATGCCTCCTACAAGCAGGAATCAGACCCGCGCTACGACGCGCGGGCGGTCGCCAGCTACCGGGCCCAGCGCGCGCACGCCGTCCTCGTCTGTGGCACGGCGACTCCGCGCCCGGAAAGTTGGGTGGCGCTTGAGCGGATCGAGCTCCCCGAACGGGCTGACGGGGCCGACCTGCCGCCCGTACAGGTCCTGGATATGCGCGATCGCGGCGGTCGCGAGGGGCCGCTTCACCCGTCGACGATCGCGGCCCTGGGGGAGCTGCCGGCCCGAGCCGCGAAGGCGATCGTGATGGTGCCAAGGCGCGGCTGGTCTCCGCACCTGAGCTGTCGCGAGTGCGGGCATACGTTTGGCTGCCCTGCATGCGATGTCTCCCTGGTCCTGCACCGCGCCCGCTCGCTTTTGCGGTGCCATCACTGCGGCTACAGCGAACCCTCGCCAACGGCTTGTCCGGAATGTGGCTCCGTCTCGGTCACCCGTCATGGCGCTGGCAGCGAACAGGTGGCGCAGGTGGTGAAGGACCTGATCGATCCGCTCCCGGTGTTCCGCCTCGACTCGGACAGCGCTTCGGGACGGGGGTCTCACGCCAGGATCCTGGCCGAGTTCGAAAGCTCGCGGGCCGGCGTCCTGTTGGGAACGCAGATGGTGGGCAAGGGACACGATTTCCCGGATGTCGTCCTCAGCGTGATCGTGGACGCGGACGCAAGCCTGCGGTTCCCGGACTTCAGGGCCGAGGAGCGCACGTTTGCCCAGGTGGCTCAGCTCGCCGGCAGAAGCGGCCGCGGTGGCGTCGAAGGCCGGGTGCTGGTTCAGACACTGACCCCGGATGCTGACGCGATCCGGTTCGCCGCCCAGCACGACGCCGCGGGTTTCGTCACCGGGGAGCTCGAGCGCCGGCGGCAGCTTGCCTACCCGCCGTTCGCGAGTTTGATCCGGGTTGAGTTTTCAGCGCCCGAGTCGCGAGCCGCCGACAATGCCGCAGCCCAGACCGCCGCTCGTCTGCGACCCCTCCTGCCAAAGGGGTCGCAGCTTCTGGGTCCCGCGCCGCGCTTTCGTCTGCGCGATCGCGAACGGCGGCAGGTGCTTGTCAAGGCGACGGAGCGGGATCCTGCGGTGGCGGCCGTGCGCGAGGCGGTGGACGGAGCCGTCTCTGCCCGGGCGCTACGCGGGGTGCAGTTGTCGGTTGACGTGGACCCGCAATAGGAACGCCTGCCCAGGAATCTAGAATCAGCAGCGTGACCGAGGAGGAGGAGATTGTCGAAGGCCCGCCCGCGGAGCCTTCCGAGGAGGAACTGCTCAGGCGTGAGCAAGCCTTGGCCAAGATCGTCAGCTTCGGTGATCCGGTGCTGCGCTCGCGCGCATCGGACGTGCACGAGTTTGGGCCTGAGCTCCAGATCGAAGCGGAGCGCATGATCGGGATCATGCGCGACGCGATGGGAGTTGGGCTTGCGGCCACGCAGCTTGGAGTGCTGCGACGGATGTTGGTCTTTCAGGCCGGTCACGACGCCACGCCGGCCGCGCTCCTGAATCCGGTAGTCGAGTGGAGCTCGGATGAAGTTGCAACGGCGTCGGAGGGCTGTCTCTCGCTCCCGCGGATCATCGTTGATGTTGAGCGACCGCTATTCGTCAGGGTGGGCGGCGCTGATGCCGTTGGTGAGTCCGTGACGATTGAAGCCTCCGGCCTTGAGGCTCGCATCCTGCAGCACGAGATCGACCACCTGAACGGGATCCTGATTCTCGACCGGGCCGAGCGTGAGCAACGCAAGGGCGCGATGCGCGCCCTGCGCGAAGGAACCAGTTTCGCTCCGATCGACGAGAGCGATCTGGAGGCAGCCGAGCCCGGCGATCAGGCCGAAGCTGGCGTCGGCTAACTTGGCGCTTGCCTACCTAGGAACGTCGGATTTCGCCGCGACCGTCCTGCGCCGGCTGGTCGCCGATGGCGAGGCTCCCGCAATCGTGATCACCCCGCCCGACCGCAAGCAGGGTCGCGGGCGACGGCTGCAGCCACCGCCCGTCGCCGTGCTGGCGACGGAGCTTGAACTGCCGCTGCATCAGACCGAAGACATCAATGCTCCGGCTTCGGCTGATGCGCTGGCGGGAGCCGACGTCGATCTGGCGATGGTTTGCGCTTTCGGCCAGCTGATCGGCGCTGCGGCCCTCGAGCAAACGCTGATGCTGAACGTTCATCCCTCGCTGCTCCCGCGCTGGCGAGGCGCGGCGCCCATCGAACGGGCAATGATGGCGGGAGACGCGACCACCGGCGTTGCGATCATCCAACTGGTCGAGGCTCTCGACGCCGGTCCGATCGCGATCAGCGAGGAGGTCGCCATCGCACCCGACGAGCGCTTTGACGATTTGGCCGCGCGGCTTGCCCAGCTCGGAGGCGAGCTCGCCGTGCGCGCGATTCGAAGCCAACGCGACGGTGCGTTGAGCTTTGTTGACCAGGACGAGTCATCGGTCACCTACGCCCACAAGATCGATGCGTCCGACCGCCGGCTTGATCCGGTCCAGCCTGCCGCCTCCCTTGAGCGAGTCATCCGCGCGTTGACCCCCCACATCGGCGCGTACCTCGAACTGGATGGCGGCGAGCGCCTTGCGGTCAGGCGAGCGGAAGCGGTTGAAGATCAAGTGCCAGCCAACACGCTAATGGCGACTGCTGGCGCCCTGCTCCTCGGCTGTGCGGACGGCGCGCTTCGGATCTTGGCCGTCCAGCCCGCGGGCAAGCGCGAGATGCCCGTCGCCGATTACCTGCGAGGGCATCCGGCGCCGAAGCTCGGCTCGTGAGCCAGGACCGTGTGGCGCCGACGCGCCGCGTCGCCTTCGAGGTTTTGCGACGTACTTTCGAACACGGCGCCTGGGCCGATCGCGCGCTTCCGGCCGCGCTCGACCGGCACGGCGTAACTGACCGCCGCGGTCGAGGCCAGGCGCAGCAGCTCGCGTTCGGAGCAGTCCAGCGGCGTGGCACTACCGACACGATCTGCGAGCGGCTTGCGGGGCGGCGTATTGATTCGCTTGACCCTCCCGTCAGGGCCGCGCTGCGTCTGGGCCTCTTTGAGGTGTTCTTTGCCGACGGGGCGGCTGATCACGCGACGGTTGACGCTGCGGTGGAGCTTGCCAAGGCCGGAATGCGCAAGGGCGGCGCCCGGCGGGCGGCGGGCGCTTCCGGACTCGTCAACGCCGTCCTCAGGCGGGCCATCGCTGAACGCGATCCGATCTCAGCTTCGCTGACGGACGCGGATCCCGCCGCCGCAGCGATCGCGCACTCGGTGCCGGAGTGGATGGCCGCGATGTGGTGGAAGGAGCTTGGTGCCGAGAGCACCAGGTCACTGCTGCGAGCCGTCAACCTTCCCTCCGAGACGGCCATGCGAGTCAACACTCTCCGGGCCGACCCTAGTGATCTCCGCTCCCGCTTGGCCGCCGCCGGAGAACCCGCCGAGAGCCCGCCTCAGACCGATCGAATACCCGGGCTTCCCGAAGCGCTGGTCTGGTCCGGCCCGCTCGGTCCCGCGGCACTCGAGGCACTGTCGGCCGGCGAGATGTTTGCCCAGAGCCGTGCCGCGCAGGCCGTGGTTGCAATCCTCGATCCGCAGCCTGGCGAGCGCGTTTTGGAGCTTTGCGCCGGTCCCGGTGTGAAGACCACGGCGATCGCAGCACGTATGGCCGGGAAGGGTGAGCTGGTCGCCGTCGAGGCTGACGCCGGCCGAGCCAGCCAAGTAACCGAACTCTGTCGTCGGGCCGGCGCCGAGGCCGTTTCGGTGGTCGTGGGGGATGCCCGCGACGCGGTTGAACCGGGTGCCTTCGACCGGGTGCTGGTCGATCCGCCGTGCTCGGACCTGGGCACGCTCGCCTCGCGCCCCGATCTGCGCTGGCGCAAGGACGAGGAGACAATCACTGAGCTCGCGACGCTCCAGTCTTCGATCCTCGCGGCTGGAACCGCAGCCCTGGCCCCGGGCGGGACCCTCGTCTACTCGACCTGCACGATCTCGAACAGGGAGAACGAAGCGGTCGTGTCCGCGCTGGCTCCGCAGATCATCACGACCCGTCCTGACATCGATCACACCGACGGCTTTTTCATCGCCCGTATCTGCCAGCATGAGCCGCAATGAGCGCCGATGTCAGGGAACTCTTTGTGACCAAACAGGTCGCACCGTCAATCCTCGCCGCCGACTTCTCGCGCCTCGGAGCCCAGGTGGACGAGGTAATGAAGGCTGGCGCACGGGTGATTCACGTTGACGTGATGGACGGGCACTTTGTGCCTCCGATCACGATCGGATCCCTCATTGCCGCGTCGATAGCCGATCAGGTCCACGACGCCGGCGGGGTGCTCGACGTCCATCTCATGATCGAGCGTCCCGGCGAGCAAATCGAGGCATTCGCAAAGGCGGGCGCCGACTGCATCACGATTCACCAGGAGGCCGATCCCCACGCGCATCGCACGCTCGCGGCGATCCGCGAGGCGGGCTGTCTTGCTGGGTTGGCGATCAACCCGGGTACCCCGGTTGAGGCCGCCGCCAACCTTGCGGGCCAATGTGACCTGCTGCTTGCGATGACCGTGAACCCGGGCTGGGGAGGGCAGAAGTTCATCCCCTCATCTCCGGCCAAGATCCAGGCCCTGGCCGCAATGGCTCCGGAGGGCTGCGCTTTGGAGGTTGACGGCGGCGTTGACTCACAGACCGCGGAACTCGTCGCGCGCGCCGGAGCAAACCTTCTGGTCGCGGGCTCAGCCGTGTTTTCAGACTCGGACCCAGGGGCGGCCTTTCAACGCATCGCCGCCGCAGCCGCGGTCTAAGTCACCTGATCGTCAACCGTGGCTTCGGGTCGCTCGCGCGACGCCGGCGCGTTCAGCGCGCCAGCGACCTCTTGCCACCACGCGCGTTCAGCGGGCGTCAAGCCAGGACGGCTGACCCGCCGCGCAACCCAATCCGCCACCTGGGTTCTGCCGCCGATCGCGGTCAGGTCGGGATTCGTAACGGCAAACCGACCGTCGGCCATTCCGACGAGCGAGCTCGGGTGGTCCCGGCGCACCCGCAGGCGAACCTCAACGCTTACACCTTCGATGGTGTCTGGCCGGGCGGGATCGCCGTCCGCTGCGACCCGGCGGCGAACCGTAAAGACCTGTGGGGCGCCACGCGGCGGAAGCGGTGGCGGGGGCGGCTCTCCCAGCGGGCCGGCCCGCCAGCGCTCGGTCAGTACCTGCACCTCAGGAATGACCTCGTGGCGCGCCAGCACGTGCAGTTCGTCGCCGATGACGATTTCGGTCGATCCACGCGGAGGTACAGCGGCCCCATCGCGAACGATGAGGTTGACGAGGGCTTCCCGTGGCAGGGCGAGATCCCGGACCAGCGCCCCGGCTGCGGCGTGACCTTCCTCGACGACGAAGATGAACGAGTCGCCGCCAAGCCGTTTGACGGTTCCCGTCTCCACGACCGTCGCTGGAAGCGCGGGCTCGGACGTAGTGAGCCCAAGCCGCTGAGCGATTGGATCGAACGTTGCCCCCTGAATCAAGGTCGACGTCACAACCACGAAGAACACTGCGTTGAAGATCACCTCCGACGAGCCCACTTCCGCGATCACGGCGAAGGTCGCCAGCCAGATCGGGACCGCTCCGCGCAATCCCGCCCAGCCAAGCATCAACCGCTCCCGAAGTTCGAACGGTGCGGCGAGCGTTGCGATCAGCGCCGCGAGCGGGCGGGCGACGAAGATCAAGATCGCCGACAGCGCCAGCCCTTCCGGCGCAACCTCGATCAGTTCCGACGGGATTACGAGCAGGCCAAGCAGGAAGAAAAGAGCGATCTGGGCCGTCCAGCTCATTCCCTGGTGGAACGCGATCGTCGAGCCACGGGCGGGAACCGGACCTGTACCGAGGATTAGGGCGGCGACGTACACAGACAGAAAGCCCGAGCCGTGCGGCAGGTCCGCAGCCCCAAATGCGAGCGCTGCGGTGGCCAGCGATGCGACCGGATACAGGCCGGGGGAAGGCAGGTCCAGCCGCCGGAATGCCGCCCGTGCCGCGAATCCGATCGCCAATCCGATCGCCAATCCGATCGCGAGCTTCAGCACCAGCTCAACCGCCATATTGGCGGCCCCGTAGCCGGGATTCTGAATCCAGTCGATGAATCCGACGACCAGCAGGACCGCGATTGGGTCGTTCAGTCCCGATTCGCCCTCCAGCGCGCGGGCCAGGCGACGCCGCAGGCGCGACCCGCGCAGCACCGCGAAGATGGCCGCCGAGTCGGTCGCGGCGATCGCGGAACCCACGATCAGGCCCTCGAGCAGGTCAAGGTTGAAAAGCCAGGTAGCCGACACGCCGGCGATCAGAGCCGTCGCGATTGTGCCGATGGTCGCCAGCGAGACCGCGGTTCCGATCACGGGCCTGATTTCCCGCCAACCTGCCGCGAGGCCACCTTCGAACAGGATCAATACAAGCCCGATCGTTCCCAGGGTCCGGGTTAGCTCAGCATCGTCGAACTCAACGCCCGCGATCCCGTCGGAGCCGGCAAGCATCCCGAGCAAAAGGAAAAGCAGCAGGCCCGGCACCCGGACGCGGTCCGCGACTTTGGCCGCGGCGAGTCCAGCCGCCATCAAGAGGCCCGCGATTAGTAGAAGTTCCGCGTCCGACATCCCTAGGTCGCCTCGTCCGCCGCCGCCAGGCGGGCCTCGATTTCCTCCGCCGAGCCGGGCTCGATCCCGGCGCCATGGGCCTGGCGGTACACGCGGGCGAGCAGCGCAGCCAGCAATACCGAGGCGGCGATGAACCCGATCTCGACCCGGCGTGGCTCGTCGGCGATGAAGGGCAGCAGGCACCAGGCGAGAAAGCAGGCGGCCGCAATCGCCCAGCAGCGCGCTGCCTCGGACGCGGCGCCGCGCGCCAGGGTTGCTTGGCTGAGCGTCGTGGCAGCCAGGTAGAAACCCATTCCAGCGGCGACCAGCACCAGGCCCGCGCGGTCGTATTCGAAGCGCTCGCCGAACGCGATCTGCATGACGTCCGGCCCGACGGCGGCGACCACGACGGTCGCGAGGCCGGCGAAGGCGGCGACCATCATCAGGGTGAGCCGGATGGAGTGGGTGAACTGGTCGCGTCCGGACGCCCCGGTCGCTCGGAGCCTGGTCAGATGAGGCAGCAGGCTGGTCGCGACTCCCTGGAAAACCAGTACCGGCGCGCGAGCCACCATCAGCATGTTGAAGATGAATCCGGCGGCTGCCGCATCGTCGAAGGCACGGACCAGCAGTGGCCCTGCGTTCAAAAACGCTTGTTCGCTGAGCATCACGACGAGCACAGCCGCGGCAAAGCCACCGCCCGCTCGAGCGCTCATCGGTGGACCTTCAAGCCCGCCTTCGGAGCTGTCCCGGCGTAGCGCCAACAGCGCCAGCGGCCCCGCGAGCAAGCTGACCATCGGCGCAGCCGCAACCCCAATTGCGACTGCCGTTTGCCCGTCCGCGATCCCCACGGCAACGGACAGGGCAAAGGCCGCTCGGGCGGCGGACTCGACGACCAGCAGCATCGCCAGCAGCACAAACCGCCGAGATCCGGCCAGGACGCCACGCGTGTAAAAGGAAACTCCGAAGGCAACGACGGCGACGACGAGCGTCCAATAGAGGGTCTCCGAGCCTGACAACAGCCCGTCCTCCAATTCGGATCTGAACACCAACGCGAGCCCGGCCAAAAGCGCCGAGATTCCCAGTTGGATTGCGGCGCCCAACCGCAGCGCACTGCCAATTTCCTCGCCCCTGGCATTGCGCAGGGCAATCGTTCGCGACAGGAGTTGCTCGACCGGGCGGTGGGCGATGGAGATCGTCACGAACGTCGCCGACCACAGGACAACGATCTCGCCATACGCGGTGGGATCGAGGTTGTGCGACGCGAGCGCGAAGAAGAGATACGTGAGTAACCCGGCGACGCCGACGCCGCCACTCAGCAGTCCGGCGGTGCGCCCGAACTGGCGGGTTGATCCATCTTGCCGTCCCGGGTTCATCCCGGCACGGTACCGACAGGCCGTTGATTGACAGGTCAGTCAATTTCCCTACCATTCACCGTGCATGGCCTCCGAGCTAACTGATCAGGACCTACTTCACCTTGACAGGACCCTGGAATTGGCCGAAGGCGGGCGCGGACGCGTATCGCCAAACCCCCTGGTCGGTGCGGTCATTGCCCGCGATGGCGTGTCCCTGGGGGAGGGGTGTCACGCCGATTACGGGGGGCTCCACGCCGAACGCGCCGCGTTGGCGGACGCACGTACCCGCGGGGAGGATCCGGCTGGCGCCACCGCCTACGTATCGCTCGAGCCGTGCGCCCACCACGGGCGGCAACCGCCGTGCACCGACGCCTTGATCGAGGCCGGCATCGCGCGGGTCGTGTATCTCGCCGACGATCCGTCGGCCAAGGCCTCGGGAAAGGGGCCCACGTTGCTGCGGAATGCGGGTATCGCCGCCGAGCTCGCCGCTGGAGCGACGGCCGCCGCAGCCGCCCGCTTGCAAAACCAGCCGTTTCGAAAGCACGCGCGAACGGGTCTTCCTTTGGTCATCCTGAAGTCCGCCGTCACGCTGGACGGCCGCACGGCGACCGCCGCTGGGGACTCGCAGTGGATTTCGGGCCCGGAGAGCCGCGCAATTGTTCACGCCTGGCGCGCGGAACTCGACGCAGTGGCGGTTGGCATCGGCACAGTTATTGCCGACGATCCACTGCTGACCGCGCGCGATCTACGGGCCCCCGACATCCGCCAGCCTGTTCGGGTCGTCTTCGATTCCCGTGCTCGGCTGCCCATCGATTCGGCGTTGGTGAAGTCGCTCGACCAGGCGTCGGTGGTGCTTGTCGCTGGAGCCGATGCGCCTGCCGATCGCTGCACGCCTCTAAGCGAGGCAGGGGTCGATGTAATTACCGTCGACGGCCTGCAAGACGATCGGATCGGTGGTGCCCTCCGCGAACTTGGGGATCGTGGAATCACCTCGCTGCTGCTTGAGGGTGGCGCCGACCTCGCCGGATCGTTTGCCGACGCGGGCGCGATCGATGAGCTCAGGCTGTTCGTGGCCCCAGTGTTGCTTGGTGGCTCCGAGGCGCGCCCGCTTCTCACGGGAGCCGGCTTCGCATCGATCGCCGATGCCCCGCGCGCGGTGGCCGTGGTGCACGAACGCTGCGGCGAAGACATCATGATTAGCGCCCGAATGAGGGAGTGGTGATGTTCACGGGGATCGTCAAGGAGATCGGCCAAGTCGAATCCATCGAGCGCTCTGCCGCAGGCGCTCGTCTCCAGATCGCCGCTACCTTCGCCGGCGAACTGGGTCTTGGTGACTCGGTGGCGGTTGCGGGCGCCTGCCTAACGGTCGCGGCGATTGAAGGTGACTCCTTCCACTCGGACGTCATGAACCAGACGCTCAGCCGCACGACCCTGGGCGACCTCGAGCCCGGGACTCCCGTGAACCTTGAGCCCGCGCTTCGCGCCGGAGATCCGCTGGGTGGGCATCTGGTGCAAGGCCACATCGATTGCGCCGCGACGGTTGGCGCGGTCACCGACGATGGCCTCGCCAGCCGAGTCGAGGTAACGCTTGATCGCGAGCTTGAGCCGCTCGTCGTCGAACGCGGTTCGGTCACGCTTGACGGAGTGAGCCTCACGGTCTCCGGCCTGATGTCCGGAGGGTTTGAGGTCTCGCTGATTCCCGAAACCCGCGAGCGAACGACTCTCAGTGCGGTTGGACCCGGATCGCGGGTCAACTTGGAACTTGACGTAATCGCTCGCTACGTCGAGCGGCTTCTAGGCTTTAACAAGAAGGGCGACCGCTAATGGCAGCTACAACCAAGACAGACTTCGCCACGATTGAGGAAGCGATCGACGAGATTCGAGCAGGTCGGATGGTCGTTGTCTGCGATGACGAGGACCGCGAAAACGAGGGCGACCTGACGCTGGCAGCGCAGTTTGCCACCCCCGAGGCCATCAACTTCATGGCCAAGCACGGCCGCGGCCTGATCTGTCTCGCGCTGACGCCTGAGCGCTGCGATGAGTTGGGCCTTGATCTGATGGCGGCCAAGAACGAGACACCGCTTCAGACCGCGTTCACCGTGGCAATCGAGGCCCGAGAGGGCGTGACCACCGGTATCTCAGCCGCCGATCGCGCCCACACGATCCAGGTTGCCGTCGACCCCGAATCACGACCCCGCGATCTGGTTCAACCCGGTCATGTCTTTCCGCTGAAGGGGAAGGCCGGAGGCGTCCTCGAGCGCACGGGCCAAACCGAAGCGGCCATTGACCTGGCCCGCCTCGCCGGCCTCAATCCGGCCGGCGTGATCTGCGAGATCATGAACGAGGACGGGACCATGGCCAGGGTGCCAGACCTGATTCCGTACTGCCGCGAACACAACCTGAAGATGATCACGGTTGCCGACCTGATCGCTTATCGCCGCCGCCACGACAAGCTCGTCGAGCGGGTTGTCGACACCACGCTGCCGACCGCCTTCGGCGAGTTCACCGCGGTGGGCTATCGGTCTCTCGTTGACGAGAAGCATCACGTTGCAATGGTCAAGGGGACCGTGGACGGTGCCGACGACGTGCTTGTCCGCGTGCACTCGGAGTGTCTCACCGGCGACGTATTTCATTCCTTGCGCTGCGACTGCGGCGAGCAGCTTGAGGCTGCGCTTGCGACGATCGAGCAGGAGGGCGCGGGGGTTTTGCTCTACCTCTCCCAGGAGGGCAGGGGCATCGGCCTGCTCAACAAATTACGGGCCTACAAGCTTCAGGAGGAGGGCCTCGACACGGTTGACGCCAACCTCAAGCTGGGCCTACCGGCGGACCTCCGCGATTACGGGATCGGCGCCCAAATCCTCGTTGACCTCGGGCTCAGCTCGATTCGGATCCTGACGAACAATCCCAAGAAGATTCGCGGCCTTGAGGGCTACGGACTCTCGGTCACCGAGCAGGTTCCGATTCGGCCAGCGCCGAATCCGCACAACCAGGACTACCTGGATGCGAAGCGTGACAAGCTCGGTCACATCCTTCACCACCAGGGCCTGCCTCTCGATGAAGAGATGATCTCCGAGGAGCACCGCCGAGACGACAAGCGCGCGGAAGACCGGGCAGCGAAGGGTGAGTGACCAGCAGGCATACGGGATTTGCGTCGCGACGTTCTACGAGGATCTGGCCGAGCGTCTCGTGGCTGGCGCGGTGGCTGGATTCGCCGAGGGCGGCGTCACGGCGGCCTCGCTCGAAACCTTCGAGGTGCCAGGGGCGTTCGAGCTACCGTTCGCCGCGATGGCCTGCGCGGAGTCGGGTCGCTTTGCCGGCGTGGTGTGTCTCGGAGTCGTCATTCGGGGCGAAACGGACCATTACGACTTCGTCTGCGGCGAGGCTGCAAGAGGGATCCAGCAGGTGCAGCTTGAAACCGGAGTTCCGTGCGCGTTCGGCGTCATAACGTGTGACACCCGCGAACAGGCGGAAGCCAGGGCCGGTGGGGACAAGCGCGATCAGGGTCGCCACGGCGCTCACGCCGTGATGCGCTCGGCCGCGCTGCTCCGCGAACTGGGCCTCGAGCCGACCGGTTAGCGAACCCGGCGGGGACTCCGCGCCAAACGCCAAGCGGGCTCAGTAGGTAGTGCCGACAGGGAGGTAATGTCCAATTTGGAAAATCCGTTGTCCTCGCCGCAAACATTTGCGTGCGGAGACACGGACTTGCCTGGGGCGCAACTTAGTTTCTTGAGAGGCAAGACCTTTCGCAGCCGTGGGTGCAATTTGCCGAATTGGCCATTGGGCCCCTGGCGGGCATATGCCCGACGAGGTTGCGACGCTCATCGGGCCCCTCGCGCCCGCTACCATCCTGGCCTCGATGGCCAAGGTCTGTCACAACTGCGGCAAGGGACCCGCGTTCGGGAACTCGCGAAGCCACTCCATGGTCGCCACCCGGCGCCGCTTCGATCCGAACTTGCAGAAGGTTCGCATCGACGACAGCGGCCGCCCGCGGCGGGTCTATGTCTGCACGCGTTGCCTGAAGGCCGGCAAGGTCCAAAAGCACGCCTGAGGCGCCCCGCGCCATGGCTGATCCATCGATTGAGCGCTTCCGGAGCGTCGCCTCCGTCGCGTACGCGCACCTGGAAGCTCGCCGCCGAGAGATCAACGACCTGAACGTCTTTCCCGTTGCCGACGGCGATACGGGCGACAACATGGCCCTCACGCTCCGGCACGTGATCGATGAGCTCGACCGGTTGGAGCACGAGGCTGTGGACGGCGATCCGAAGCGGCCTGAGATCGTGCGCGCGGTGGCCCGGGCAGCACTGATGGGAGCGCGGGGCAATTCAGGCGTAATCCTGTCGCAGATCGTTCGCGGCGCGGCTGAGAAGCTGGCGACCCCGCCAGGACGTCTGATCGATCCGGAGCTGATCGAGGTTGCGCTGGCGAACGCGTCGGATGCGGCGTGGGCATCCGTCCGCGACCCCGCTGAAGGAACAATGCTGTCGGTCATCCGCGCGATGGCCGATGCGGTGCGGGAACGGCGCGCGCAGTTCAACTCGTCCCACCGGCTTCAAGAGGAAGCCTCTGATGAGGAGCAGAACGCATTGCTTGCGGAGATGCTGGCAGCGGCGCTCTTTGCGGGTGAGGAGGCCGTCCGACACACGCCTGAACAGCTCGACGTTCTGGCGCGAGCGGGAGTTGTCGATGCGGGGGCTCTCGGGTTGGTGGTGATCGTTCGCGGCGCGCTCGCGGCGCTCGCGGGCGAGGAGGTTGAATTGCCGGAGATCGAGTATTACGAGCCGGCGCCGCTTCTCCACACGGAATCCTCCACCTACACATATTGCGCGAACTTCTTCGTCACGGGGGAGGGTCTGGACGTCGATACGGCAGTGCCGCTGCTCGAAGAACTTGGCGACTCCGTACTGGTCGTTGGTGACGACGCCACGCTGAAGGTGCACCTCCACACGGACGACCCGGACGCGGCGAAAGCCCTCTTCGCTGGGCGCGGCAAGATCGAGCGCGAGGACATCGCCAACATGCGCGAGCAAATTGCCGAACGCCAGGCTCGGCTGGCGCCATCGCAAACCGGCGTCCTCGCCGTCGCTAGCGGCGTGGGCATGCGACGGCTCTTCGAGGGTCTCGGTGCCGTCGTCGTCGATGGTGGCCCGACGCTGAACCCTTCGACCAACCAGCTCCTTCAAGGGATATCAGCGATAGCTGCGCAGGATGTCGTTGTGCTGCCGAACTCGAAGAACGTCGTCATGGCGGCCGAGGAGGCGGCGCGCCAGTCCGGCAAGAATGTGGAGGTCGTCGCGTCGCTCTCGCAACAGGCGGGTCTGGCGGCGCTTGTGGAGTTGGACCCGAACGGCAGCGGTGCGGACAACGCCGGGCGGCTGCGTGCTTGCCTTGATTCAGTGCGCACCGGTGGTGTCGCACCTGCAGCAAAGGACGATGTGGATGGGCGTTTCAGGCGGGGGGATGCCGTTGGCTTCGAAGGGGATGAGGTTGTCGCTTGGGGCGGGGTGGGCTCAACGCTGGTTGCGACGGTCGCGCGATTGGCGGAAGGCGCTGAAATCGTGACCATCATCGAGGGCGAGAATCCGCCGGTGGATCTCGACGATTTGGCCCTTGGCTTGCCCGAGGGCGTTGAGCTTGAGCGACACCGCGGCGGTCAACCCAACTGGTACTGGCTGATCGCGGCGCAGTAGCCACCTGCCGATGGCGCTGCTCGACGAGATTTTGGACCGCCACGGCGGACTTGAGCGTTGGCGAGCAGTGAAATCGATTCGTGCCAGCGTGCGAACCGGCGGACTGTTGCCCGGTTCCCGGTTTCGTCGCGCGTGGGAGCGGTCATACGACATCGTCGTGGACACGTCCCTTCAGCACGTTGTGCTCGACCCGTTCCCCGTTCCGGGTCAGCGAGGTGTGTTAGCGGACGGGTGCGTGAGGGTGGAGGCCGACGACGGTGAGGTTGTTGCCCAGCGCGACGATCCGCGCGCGGCATTTTTCGGAGCCTCCGGCGTCCGCCGCAATCTGCGTTGGGACGCGCTCGATGCGACTTACTTCGCCGGCTATGCGTTCTGGAACTACTTGACCACTCCGCTGCTCCTGGCGAATCCCGAGGTCGAGGTGGCTGAGGGTCCCGACTGGACAGCCGGGGGAACACGTTGGCGCCGCCTTGAGGTTGGGTTTGCCCGGTCGGGCGTTCACACGCACAGCCCCCGTCAGGTCTTCTACGCGGACGGTGACGGACTGCTGCGCCGCCACGACTACACCGCCGAAGTCGTGGGACGCTGGGCAAAGGCGGCTCACTTGATGGAAGGCCACCGCGAGTTCGGTGGCCTTTGGTTTCCTACGAGCCGAAGGGTGCGGCCCTCCGGTTTCCGCAACCGACCGTTGCGGGCGCCCACCCTTGTCTCGATCGATATTGACGAGGTCACCGTCGAGAACCGCTGAGCATCCCCGCGGGGTCGTAGCCTGACCGGCGTGCCCCCAGCATCCAGTGCCGCAGCCACCGAGGCCCCCCGGGAGTTCGCGACCGGTACCGAACAGGCCGTGAATTCGCTCATCAAGGCTCGAACGCGAGGGGCCGTCCGCCCGAACCGCTTGCGGGTACCGTTGACCTCGATCCGGGGCGTGGGCCCGAAGCTTGCCGCCAGCGCCGCGAGGATGGGAATAGAGACAATTGGCGACCTGCTCTGGCACCTTCCGCACGGTTACCGGGATCGCCGAACCGTCCGTCGGGTGGCCGACCTGCGGATTGGTGAAGAGGCGACCGTTGAGGTCGTTGTGAGGCAGGCGGCGGTTCGTCCGACACGCCGCCGCGGTTTGCGATTACTGGAGGCAACCGTTGCCGATGAAAGCGGGCCCCTCAAGGCCGTGTGGTTCAACCAGGCGTGGCTGCTCAAGCTGCTGCGACCCGGCACGAACCTGCTCCTGAGCGGCAAGCTCGACCGATCGGGATTTCGGGTTGTCGCGCACGAGGTCGTGGGTGGCGTTACCGATGGGGTCCACACGACTGGCCTCGTTCCGATTCACCCGGCTACGGATGGATTGAGCCCTGAACGCATCCGCGAATGGGCGTGGGGTTCGCGCTCGTTTTTTCGGGATGCGATTGAGGTTCTGCCCGCGAGCCTGCGATCGCGGCGTCACTTGCCTGGGGTCGCCGACGCGCTCATGGCGCGGCACTTTCCCGTGGATGCCCAGCAGGCGGCCACCGCGCGCGAGCGCCTGGCACTCGAGGAACTGTGCCTGCACCAAGCAGCCCTGGCCGCGCGTCGTGGAAACCGCGATCGTTCGCGGCCGGCGCTGGCGCTTGGGCGGCCGGGCGAGATCACGACCCCGTGGATCGAATCGCTGCCGTTCGAACTGACATCGGGACAGCACGCTGCCCTGGTCGAGATCGATGCCGACCTTGAAGCCGCCAAGCCGATGCAGCGCTTGCTGATGGGTGATGTGGGCTCAGGCAAGACCGTTTGTGCGCTCTACGCAATGCTTCGTGCGGTCGAGTGCGGCGCGCAGGCGGCGTTGATGGCGCCAACGGAAACGCTGGCCGAGCAGCATGCATTGACCCTGGGCACGCTGCTGGCGCAGAGCCCGGTTTCGTTCACCCTGCTCACGGGATCGACAAAGGCTGCGGCTCGCCGTGAGGCACTTGCCCGCCTGGCCAGCGGTGAA
Source organism: uncultured bacterium (assembly GCA_963701205.1). Taxonomy (GTDB): domain Bacteria; phylum Actinomycetota; class Thermoleophilia; order Solirubrobacterales; family 70-9; genus JALZKA01. The sequence continues at coordinate 1,941,092 of OY969575.1, forward strand.
CTCGCGATCGTGGTTGGCACCCATGCTCTGATCGAGCCCGATGTCGAGTTCGCGCGACTCGCGGTCTGCGTCGTGGACGAGCAGCACCGCTTCGGTGTTGCCCAGCGTGCCGCCCTCGATGCAAAGGGCCCGTCGCTGGATGGTGGGAAAGGACGAGCGGCGCCCCACGTTTTGCACATGACGGCCACGCCGATCCCACGCACCTTGTCACTGACCGCGTACGGCGATCTCGACGCGACGACCCTGCGCGAGCTTCCCGCTGGCCGCCGCCCCGTCAAGACCTGGGCGGTGGGCGAGGAGAAACGAGCGGGGGCTTACGAGTTCATCCGCGAGCGCCTGCGGGAAGGCAGGCAGGCCTACGTCGTCTGCCCACTTGTCGCTGATTCCGAAAAGCTCCAGGCCAAGGCTGCGGCGGAGGAGGCCGAGCGGCTGGCGGCGGGCGAGTTCCGGGATTTTCGTGTCGTCTTGCTTCACGGTCAGATGCACCAGCGGGAGAAGGCGGCGGCGATGGAGCGATTCGCAGCGGGCGAAGCCGATGTCCTGGTGGCGACGACGGTTATCGAGGTCGGAATCGACGTCGCGAACGCGACCGTGATGCTGATCGAGGGCGCAGAACGCTTCGGGCTCTCACAATTGCACCAGTTGCGCGGAAGGGTTGGGCGCGGTGCGCACGACTCGTTCTGCATCCTCTTCGGTGAACCGGCGTCCGAGCTGGCCCGCAAGCGTCTGCAGGCCATCGCCACCGAAAACGATGGTTTCAAGTTGGCCGAGGTTGACCTGTTGTTGCGCGGCGAGGGCGAGGTGCTGGGAACGCGCCAGAGCGGCCTGCCACGGTTTCGCGCCGCCGAGCTACCCGATGACGAGCCACTGCTGATCGAGGCGCGCAATGAAGTCCTCGGCTGGCTCCACGAGTATGGATCGCTGGAAGCGCCGGCGCTCGGCCCACTGCTGGCCGCGGCGCGTGAGCGCTTTGGCGATGAGCGCGAAGTGGGCATCGCGGCATGAGGGTCATCGCGGGTTCGCTCGGCGGCCGGCGCCTTGCCTCGCCTGGGCCGGGGGTCCGGCCCACATCCGATCGCGCCAGGGAAGCACTCTTCTCGATGCTCGGCGAGATCGAAGGCCTGAGCGTGCTGGACCTTTATTGCGGAACCGGAGCGCTGGGCATCGAGGCCTACTCTCGGGGTGCTGCGCGCGTCGTCGGGGTCGATATCGACACGCGCCCGGCGGCCGAGAACGTAAGGCTCCTCGATCTCGCCGGACCGGTCGACGTAGTTGCGTCAGACGCCGTTTCCTATCTGGCACGGACGCCCGATCGCTTCGACATCGTCTTCTGCGATCCGCCGTATCAGGAGGGGCCGAAGGTTGCGCGCGATCTGGCGAAAGCCGTGAGTCCAAGGGTGGAGGACGGAGGGCGCCTGGTCGTTGAAAGTGCCTACAGGACGCCGATGCCCCTCGATCTGATTGGCTTCAAACTGGAACGCGAGCGCCGCTACGGCGAAAGCCTCTTGAGGATCTGGAGAAACGATTGATGAGCAGCGAGCGCAAACAACGCGTTGCGGTGTGTCCGGGCAGCTATGACCCGGTTACGAATGGCCACCTCGACATCATCGGGCGTGCGGCCCGCGTTTTCGACAGCGTGATCGTCGGTGTCGTCGGTCAGGCCGTGCGCAAGCAGGCAACACTGTTTACCGCCGAAGAGCGCCAGGGGTTCCTCGAGCGCGCGCTCGCCGGGGCGGGTATCGAGAACGTCGAGGTGCGTGTCTTCACGAATCTCTTGGTCGAGTTCGTTCGCGAGTGCGAGGGGACGGCCATCGTCAAGGGACTTCGCGCGATCTCCGATTTCGAGTACGAGTTCGAGATGAACCAGCTGAACCGCAAGCTGGCGCCGGATATCGAGTCGGTCTACGTCTTTGCGTCGGCCGAGTACAGCTTCCTGTCTTCAACGGGCGTCAAGGAAATGGCAACATTTGGCGGCGACGTAACCGACCTGGTTCCCGACGAGGTCGCTGCGGCCCTGGCGGAGCGGGTCACTCGCTGATGCCAAAGCAAAATGTGGGCAGGAGCTTGCAACTTGACGGCGAAATGAGCCTCGCCACTACCCGAGAGGCGTTTGCCCCCTAAGCTGTCCCAGCCAGATGGACGTTCTCGTACTAATAGACAAGCTCGACGACCTGATCCACAACGCGCGGCCCGTGCCGCTCACGGATCAGGTACGCGTTGATCGCGAGGAGATCTACGATCTTCTCGACCAGATGCGTGCGACGATCCCTGAGGAGATCAAGCAGGCACGCTGGATCGTCAAGGAACGCCAGGAGATGCTGGCGGAGGCCAAACGCGAGGCGGAGCGCGTTGTCAAGGAAGCGCGCGACCAGCAGGCGCGCCTGATCTCTGACGAGGAGGTCTACAAGCAGGCCGAGCGTGCCGCTGAGGAGATCATCGAGGATGCGCGCGAGACCGAGCGTCAGATTCGCCTGGGCGCCGAGGACTACGCGGACGAGATTCTTTCGACCCTTGAGGTCAACCTTCAGAAGTTCCTCGCTGCTGTCCAGCGCGGACGCGACCGGCTTGCCGGCCACGACGACGAAATCGTCGACGACCAGCAGTAGTCCCTACTCGTCGTATACGGCTCGGATGACCGCCAGGTCGTCCGCTTCCCAGACCACTTCGCCGTCGCACCATTGGGCCTGGTCGGTTGCGGGCGACGGCAGGTCGAAGCCCTCTTCGAGCGGCGTAACTCGACGCTCCGGATCAACCTCGACGACATCGGCGACCACAAGCGAGCGCGAGTGCTCCTTGACGCGGCGAAAAAGCTCGCGCTTGCCGCTGGCGTCGAGGTGATGGAGGCTGAGGACCGCGATCACCAGATCCCATGGTCCGTCCGGAAGCGGATCCTCAATCCGGCCCAGTCGCAGGTCGTCCCAGCCCAGTTCGCGAGCCTTGAACACCATCTCGGGTGAGGAATCGAGCCCGGTGATCCGGGTCTGTGGAAACCGGTCCAAAAGCCGCCTGGTCGTCTCTGCCGTGCCGAATCCCAACTCGAGGACTCGGGCGGGCTCGAACGGGATGGCGTCAACCGCTGCGGCCTGCAACTCGTCGTAGCGAGGAACCTCCTCCCGGATCGTCTCCAGATAGGAATCGGGGTCCCAATGAAATTGCGCGTTCAAGCTAACGTCATCTCCTTGCCCGCGTCATTCAACACGATTGACCTCGACTCGCTTGGGCTGAGGCCGGGACAAGGAGAACGGCTGGATGTCGGGATCCAACCCGAAGGGCTCAGGCTTGGCGGCCATGCCTACGAGTTCGACGACGGCGAGATCGACGCTCGGCTTGAGGTTTCGCGGACCGTTTCCGGATTCGCACTGCGCCTGATGTTCGCTGCAACGCTCGCGGGACCGTGCATGCGCTGTCTGGAGCCCGCGAGGTTGGAGATCTCGGTCGACGTTAGGGAGGTTGACCAACCCGCCACTGACGACGAGGAGCTGAACAGCCCGTATGTCAGCGCCGGGCAACTGCAGCTGGCCGATTGGGCGCACGACTCCATCGCCTTGTCGCTGCCGGCCCAGGTTGTCTGCCGGCGGGACTGCGCCGGATTGTGTCCCGATTGCGGGATCTCGCTGAATGACGTCAACCCAGCCGATCACGTCCACGACGCTCCGGTGGACCCGCGCTGGGCCAAGCTACGGGACCTCTAACAGCTACCATCATCCGCCGCGATGGCTGTACCGAAGAAGAGAACTTCCAGCGCCCGGCGTGACAAGCGCAGGGCCACCCACACCATCGCGACTCCGCGCCCGAATCGTTGTCCGCGTTGCCACAGCCCGCGGCTTCCGCACCGGGTGTGCCCCACGTGTGGCACTTATGCGGGTCGGGAAGTAATCACGCACGAGGTCGGCGAAGAGCTCGCCGATCCAACCGCCGAGTAGACGGTGGACACCGCGTCGTGATCGTCGCGGTCGATGCCAACGGCGTCGAGCGCGGCCCTCGTACCCTCATTGACGGCGTTCGCAGCGCCGCGGCCGACGGGATCGGGATCCGCCTCTTTGGCGATTCTGCACTGCTTTCCGACCTCGCGGGTGACCCCGGGATCGAGCTGATCTCGACCGCCGATGCAATCGCCAACACCGACGAGCCGGTTGCCGCGGTTCGCTCGCGCGATGACGCGTCGATCGTCGTGGCAGCCCGGGATGTGGCGCAGGGCAACTCGGACGCCCTGGTCAGCGCCGGCCCAACCGGGGCGACGATGGCCGCTGCCCTGTTTGCGCTCAGGCGGCTTTCCGGCATTCGACGGGCCGCATTGGCCGCGCAGCTTCCAACCCCCGGGTTGGACGCTGCCCCGACCCTGTTGCTCGACGTCGGCGCGAACGCCGAAGTCAGGTCACAGGATCTGGTGCAGTTTGCCGTCTTGGGCGCGGCATTTTCGCGAGTCGTCCTGCAGTTGCCGACCCCGCGCGTCGCCCTGCTGAGCGTCGGCGAAGAGGACAAGAAGGGCACGCAGGCGGTCGTCGATGCGCACGCGACCCTCGCGAGCCTGGATGGCATCGGGTTCACCGGAAACGTCGAAGGTCGCGACCTGCTGACCGGCGCGGCCGATGTCGTCGTCACGGATGGCTTCACCGGCAACGTGACCCTGAAAACGCTGGAAGGCACGGCAAAGGCCGTGGCGGGCGCGGTATCCGCGGCCGCCCGGTCGAACCCGGTTGCGGCCGTTGGCGGCCTGTTGCTGCGCCCAGCGCTGGGCGGATTGCGTAAGGAGATGAATCCCGACATGACGGGCGGGGCGATCCTGCTTGGGCTCCGGGGAGTCGCCGTAGTTGCGCACGGAAGTTCCGGACCGGATGGAATTGCCAACGCGATCAGGTTGGCGGCGCGCTCGGCCCGAGACCGTACGGTCGAGCAAACGGACGAACTACTCGGCGAGGTCGGTGCCACGCGTGGGGATTTGAAGTGATAGGAACCACGGCATGAGTGCAGAACGCGATGGGGTGTTGGCAAAGGTTCGCGGGCACTTGGCCGAAGAGCTCGGCGTCGATGCCGAGACAATCGGCAACGAGACCGACTTCCGGGCTGACCTCGACGCTGATTCACTCGATCTCTACGAATTGGTGATGGAGCTTGAGGACACATACGGGGTCAAGATGAGCGAGGAGGAGGCTGCCCGGATCGAGACGGTTGGGCAGGCCGTGGACTTCGTCGCAGCCCGGATTGGTACCGCCGCGTCGGGCTGATGGAAATCGGCGGGCGCACGCGCGGGGAGTTTCGGCATCGGAATGCTGACGCACCGGGACCGGCCGCTCTTCAAGCGCTGATTGATGATCTCCCGGCAGAGCTTCACCTTCGGGCGGTAACGCACGCGTCGTGGGTCGGGCATCGCGCCGACTCGTACGGCCGCTTGGCCTTCCTCGGCGATGGAGTCCTGGGGATCGCAGTCGCGGAGCACCTGTTTCGGCGACTACCGAAGGCAGACATCGGTCCGCTCACAAAGGTTCATGGCCAGGTCGTTTCCGGCAGGGCCTGCGCTGAGGTCGCCGAAGAGTTGGGCCTGCCCGCGCTGATGGCCGCGGCACAGCCGGTACCACTTGAGGGCGGGATCGAGGTCGAGGTGCTGTTCGCGTCCGAACGCGCCATGGCGTCGGTCTGCGAAGCCGTGATCGGCGCCTGTTATCTGGAGTACGGATTTGAGCGAACCGCGAGCGCAACGGTCGCAGCGTTCGCGCTCCAGATCGAGCTTGCTTCGGTCACGCGACTCGACTTCAAGTCGGCGCTCCAGGAGCGAATTGCGCGAACTGGCGGTCGCGTCCGTTACGAGGTCACCGGCGAGCAAGGTCCGCCGCACAATCGCAACTTCGAGGTGGCTGCAACCATTGACGGCAAGGTTGTGGGCGGTGGCACCGGACGCTCGAAGAAAGCGGCAGAACAGGCTGCGGCCGAGGCGGCGCTTGTGGCGATCGAGGGTCCGTAGCGCCGCGCGGCCAGTCCGTCCGACCGACCATAGAGCCTGTAACAACTCTCCCACGCATGCATCTGAGCTCGATCTCAATCAAGGGCTTCAAGTCCTTCCCGGAGCGCACCCGGCTGGAGTTCTCTCCAGGCGTCAGCGTGATCGTGGGCCCAAACGGCTGTGGCAAGTCGAACATCACCGATGCCGTTCTCTGGGCCCTGGGCGAACAGAGCCCGCTCAGCGTGCGCGGTCAATCGATGCAGGACATGGTCTACACCGGCGGCGAGGGCGTCGGGCCCAGCCGTTTCGCAGAGGTCGAGGTCGTGCTTGCGACCGACGACGATGACGAGGGGCCGCTTGGCTTCTCGGAGGTCTCGGTACGACGGCGCCTCGACCGATCTGGCGAGGGCGAATACCGGCTGAACGGCGCGCGATGCCGCCTCGCCGATGTGATCGACACGCTCTCCGACGCCAACCTCGGCGGCGAGATGCACTCCGTGATCAGCCAGGGCAGGGTCGAGGAGATCGTCCATTCCAAGCCCCGCCACCGCAGAATGCTGATCGAGGAGGCGGCTGGCCTTGGTAAGCACCGAAAGCGCCGCCGCCGAGCCCAGCTTCGGCTCGAGCGCACACAGGAAAACCTTGATCGCGCCCTTGACGTCGAACGTGAGGCACGGCGGACCCTGCGCCCGCTTAAGCAGCAGGCCCAGGCCGCCGACATCCACACCCGCCTCGAGCGCGAGTCCAACGAATTACGGTCGGAGTTGCTTGCGGCCGAGGCTGGAGCCGGCGCCGAGGAACTTGCCGGCGCCGAGCGCCGCGTCGCCCAAGCGCGCGCGGCAAGCGAGTCGATCGAGGCCGAATTGGCGGTTGTCACCAAGCGCCGGTCTGAGATCGAAGGCAGGCTTGCGGATCGCGACCGCGAGCGGACCCAGGCGTGGGGCCGGTTGACCGCAATTCGGGCCGCCAACGAGCGCCTCGCGGCGCGCGCTGATGCGCTGGCGGTGCGGCGCGATGGCCTCGCCCGGGAGGTTGAGCGCCGGCAATCTGCGCTTGGTGAGCTGGCGGCCGAACTGGCCGCCGAGGCCGAGCGTGCCGGCGGCGATCCCATTGATGTCGGTCTGGAGCGGGCGGCTGCGGCAACCGGGCAGGCGGCGCAGGCGTTGGCCCGGGCCCAGGCCGCAAAGGCGAGCGGCGAGCGGGCAACCGAGGTGGGCCGCGCTCGCGACTCGCTTGAACTGGCGGCTCGCACGGCACGCCGGATTGAGGACCTGCTTGGCCAGCGAGCCCAGGATTCGATCGAACGCCGGATCTCCGTCGAGATGGATCTCCTTGTCGAGGTGGGCGCTCTGTGCAAGGCGGCGGCCGCGACCCGCGATGCAACCGGCCAGCGTGCCGCTGACCTTGAGCGCCGAACCCTGGCGGAAGCTGACGCCGACGACGCCACCAAGGCACTCCGCGAATGCTCACGCGCAGACGCCGAGATCCAGTCCAGGTTGCGAACCGCCGGTGAAGCGGTCACTCAGGCGGAGGTCGCGGCAGCCCACCTGCGCGACCGCCGCGATGAGGCCGCGTCGGAGCTGGAACGAATCGCGGCGGCACTGGGGCGCGAGATCAAGCCAGCGACCACGCCGCTCGCCGGCGAGCGGCGTGGCGTGATCGAGACCAAGCTTGAACGCCTGGCGCGGCGCCGCGAGGCGCTCGGGCCGGTCAATCCGCTGGCCGAAGCCGAGTACGAGAAGGCCAACACCTACCTCGCCGAGCTTGAGGAGCAGCGCGCCGATCTTGAGACGGCGCTGAAGGAATTGCGCGGGTTGATTCGGGATACCGACCGCACGATCACCGAGGCGTTCGAGCAGACCTTCGAGGCCGCAAAGACGAACTTCGAGGAGTTGATCGAACACCTTTTCCCCGGCGGGCGGGGCCGCCTGCGCCTCGTCGAGGAGCAGGGCCCCCGGCTTGTGCTGGGCGGGGCTGACGTCGCGGATGAGTCCGCTGAATCGGAAGAGGACGAGGCCGAAGAGGACCCCGAGGTGGCGGAAATTACCGGTGGAGTCGAGATCGAAGTAACCCCGGCCGGGAAGGCGATGCGCAAGCTGCAGTTGCTTTCAGGCGGTGAGAAGTCGCTGGTTGCCCTGGCGTTCGTCTTTTCGGTGTTCATGGCCAGGCCGTCGCCATTTTACATTCTCGATGAGGTCGAGGCTGCGCTCGACGACGCCAATATCGACCGCTTCCTGCAGCTCGTACGCCGCTTCTCCGACCGCGCGCAGTTCATCGTCGTCACGCATCAGAAGCGCACGATGGACGCAGCGGACGTGCTCTATGGCGTCTCGATGAGCCGCGGTGGCATCACCAAGGTCATCTCGCGCCGGATGCCTGGCGAGGCCGCGCAGCCCGAGCTTGACGAAGCCGACGCCGCCTGAGCCGCGGCCGGCGATCATCTAGCCTGCCGCTCCGATGACGAGTGAGTGGAAACAGGCATTCGACCTTGGCGATCGCGATCAAGGTCGCGCCACGCCGGCGCCGGCGCCGGAGGTGGACGGTCCGCAGGAGACCGGCAGCCGGAAGGGCGCTTTCCGGCGTCTGCGCGAAAATCTCGCGCGGAGCCGAGCGGCGCTCGGCGCCGAGGTGAGCGCAGGGTTCTTCGATCGCCTCGACGACGAGGCATTCGAGCGCCTAGAGGAGGCGCTGATTTTGGCCGACGTCGGCGCTTCGGTGACCGCCGAGGTGGTCGGGGCACTGGAGTCCGAGGTCGCAGCCGGCACGGTTGGCCTTGGCGAGCCGGCCCGGGCGCGGCTGATCGAACTGCTTGCCTGCGTCGCTGCGCCCGACGGGGCGGTCCCGATCGATTTGAGCCAGAAGCCAACAGTTCTCATGGTGGTGGGCGTCAACGGGACGGGCAAGACGACCACGATCGGCAAGCTGGCACGGGTCTGCGCATCCGATCTCGGCCTGCGCACAATCGTCGCGGCCGCCGACACCTACCGGGCGGCGGCCATCGAGCAACTGGAGGCGTGGGCCGAGCGAGCGGGGGTGGAGATCGTTCGAGGTCAGCCCGGGGGAGATCCAGGCGCGGTGGTCTTCGACGCACTGAACGCCGCCGAGTCGCGTAACGCGGACATCGTGATCGTGGATACCGCCGGCAGGCTCCATACCCATGCCAATCTGATGGAGGAGCTCGCGAAGGTCCGGCGGGTTGCCGCCAAGCGCCTCGAGGGCGCACCACACGAGACGCTGATCGTGATCGACGCGACAACCGGCCAAAACGGCTTGCGCCAGGCGCGCGCGTTTGCGGAAACGGCAGGCGTCACCGGCGTCGTCCTGACCAAGCTCGACGGTACGGCCAAGGGCGGGATCGCGTTGGCGATTGCGTCTGAGCTGGGGATCCCGGTCAAGCTGATCGGCGTTGGCGAGGAGCTGGCGGACCTGCGCCCCTTCGACGCTCACGAGTTCTGCCAGGAGCTGCTTGGTGAGTAGCGCTACGCCAGCGTAAGCTCGTTAAATGTTTGAAGCCCTCGGAGACCGGCTGCAGGCGACGCTCTCAGACGTGCGATCGCGCGGCACCCTGACGGAGGCCGACGTCGATAAGGCAATGCGCGAGATTCGCCTGGCGCTGCTCGAGGCTGACGTCAACTTCAAGGTCGTCAAAGAGTTCACCAAGACCGTCAAGGAGCGCTGCCTTGGCGCCGACGTGTTGGGCGCGCTCGACCCCGGCCAGCAGGTGATCAAGATCGTCAACCAGGAATTGGCGAGCTTGATGGGCGGCGCGAGTCGCGATTTGGCGCTCGCATCCAAGGCCCCGACGGTTGTCCTGATGGCGGGGCTGCAGGGGTCGGGCAAGACGACTGCCGCGGCGAAGCTTGCGCGCCTTTTGGGGCAGCAGGAAAAGCGCGTTGCGCTTGCCGCCTGCGATACCCAGCGTCCGGCTGCGATCGAACAGCTGGTCACGATGGGCGGGCGTGCCGGCGCCCACGTCTACGAGCAGGGCACGGACCGCAGTCCGATCGAGATCGCCGAGTGGGCCCTGGGCGAGGCGCGACGGGAAGGGTTTGATGTCCTGATCGTCGATACGGCTGGCCGGCTCCACATCGACGACGGGCTGATGAGCGAGCTTACGGCGATTCGGGATCGGATCAAGCCCCACAACGTCCTGCTTGTCGTTGACGCAATGACGGGTCAGGACGCCGTCAATGTCGCGCAGGCGTTTGGCGAGGCGACCGAGTTCGACGGGGTGATCCTGACGAAGCTTGACGGCGATGCGCGCGGTGGCGCGGCGCTGTCGGTAAAGGCCATTACCGGCAAGCCGATCATGTACGCGTCGGTCGGTGAGCGGATCGAACAGCTCGAGCGCTTCCATCCGGAGCGGATGGCGACGCGAATCCTCGGCATGGGCGACATGATGACCCTGATCGAGAAGGCGGAGCAGGTCCACGACGAGGATTCCGCCGCGGACCTTGAGCGCAAGATCCGCAAACAGCAGTTCACGCTCGAGGACTTTTTGGTGCAGATGCGCCAGGTGCGAAAGATGGGGCCGCTCCAGAATGTGCTCGGAATGATGCCCGGCATGGGCAAGGCGATGAAGCAGATCCGCCAGGCGGATATGGACGAGGGTGAGCTCGACCGGATCGAGGCGATCATCCTTTCGATGACCCCGGCCGAGCGGGTCAACCCGGCCCTGATCGACGGCTCACGGCGCAAGCGGATCGCAAAGGGGTCCGGAACGACGGTGCAGGCGGTCAAGCAGCTCGTCAAGCAGTTCGATCAGATGAAGAAGATGATGGCGGCGCTTGCAAAGGGCAAGATGCCGGATATCGCGCAGCTGATGCAGGGCCGCTGACCCGCTAACCTCCGGCGTCGCTTATGGCTGTTCGAATTCGTTTGAGAAGGGTGGGTTCACGCAAGAACCCGATCTGGCGCGTTGTCGTTGCCGACAAGCGCTCGCCCCGTGACGGGCGCACGATCGAGACGCTTGGCCATTACAACCCGCAAACGGAGCCGTCGACCATCGTCGTCGATTCCGAACGCGCCCAGCACTGGCTGGACCACGGCGCGCAGCCGACCAGGACGGTCGCCCAGCTGTTGCGCACTCAGGGCATTCAGGCCTCCGGCACGTAGGCCAGCGTGGCTTCGCCGGCGACCGAGCTTGTCGAGTACTTGGTCCGAGCGATCGTTGACGAGCCCGGCGAGGTTCAGATCGAAGAGTTCGACGAGGGTGGCGAGCTGATCATCGAGATCAAGGTTGCGCAACCCGATTTGGGCCGTGTGATCGGCCGCGAAGGCCGCGTCGCGAAGGCAATCCGTACCGTGGCCAGGGCAGCCGGGTCGCGTGAGGATCGACGGGTATCCGTCGATATCGTCGAAGACGACGACTGATCCGGCGGACGCCGTCGGCGCCGTGACCATGCGAATCGACGTATTTACCCTGTTTCCCGAGTGGTTCGGATGGTTCCAAAGCCAGCGCCACGTGACCAACGTCGCCGCTAACGGGTCGGAGCTTCGCTGTTTCAACTGGCGCGAGACAACGCCACTCACCGGGGGGCAGGTGGATGACTCGCCATACGGCGGCGGCGCCGGGATGGTGATGCGCGTCGATGTGGTGGACGCCGCGCTGAGCGCCGCATACGACGGCGAGTCCGGCCCGTCGCGGGTGGTCATCCTGGCCCCGTCCGGACGCCAGTTCACGGACGCCGTTGCCGACGAGCTTGCCGCCGAGCCGCATATCGCGCTGCTTTGCGGTCGCTATGAGGGCATCGACGAGCGCGTCCGCGAACACCTGACGACCGACGCCATCTCCGTCGGTCCCTACGTCCTGTCGGGCGGTGAGCCCGCCGCGATGGTCGTCGCTGACGCGATCCTGCGCAAGTTGCCGGGCGCTCTGGGGCACGAGATGAGCGCCGTCGAGGAATCGTTTTCAGCTGCCCTTGGCGGCGAGCCTGAGTATCCGCACTACACCCGTCCAGCCACCTATCGGGGCTGGCAGGTCCCAGAGATCCTTCTGTCGGGCGATCACGCCAAGGTCAAGGCGTGGCGACTGGCCCGCAGCCGGGAGCGCGGCGAGGCCCGCAGGGAGCGTCCGTAGGCCACGGGAGCGCAAATCCCGTTCGCTACTATTCGCGACCCCGCGCGGGCTTGCAACAGTCCCGCGCTTTTCCATGACCACGATCATCGAAAGCATCGAGCAGCGCCAGCTGCGCCGTGTTCCCCGCTTTGCGCCGGGCGATCGTGTCCGTGTGCATTTCCAGGTGATCGAGGGGACCCGCCGGCGTACGCAGGTCTTCGAGGGGATCGTCATCGCGCGCCAGGGCTCCGGCGCACGCGAGACGTTCACCGTACGCAAGCAGTCTTTCGGAGTCGGCGTTGAGCGCATCTTCCCCGTGCATTCGCCGAAGATCGAGCAGCTCGAGGTGGTGGCCCGCGGCGACGTTCGCAGGGCCAAGCTCTACTACCTGCGGGGTCGAGTGGGCAAGCGCGCACGCGTGGCCGAGCGGCGCTGGGGCATTGAGGACGATTTGATCATTGGCGACGATCCGCCCCCGGTCGAGGAGCTCGACGACACTGAGCCCGCGGACGAGGAACCTGCGACGGAGGAACCTGCTGCGGAGGAACCTGCTGCGGAAGGGGATCCCGCCGAGGATGCCGCGGCCGACGCGGTCGAGGATTCGACCCCCGAGGGAGAAGCCGAACTCGACGGAGCTGAGTCCGATCAGGAGCCGGACGCCGATGACGGCGCCGCCTCCGATTCCCCGGACCCAGAGCAGAGCTGATTCCAAAGCCGACAAGCACCGTTGGTGCGGTGTTCGAGTTGGTCGTGATCGTTGCGATGGCGATCGGTTTGGCCCTCGGAATCCAGGCCTTCCTGGTCAAGCCCTACCAAATCCCGTCGGCATCGATGGTGCCCACGCTCGAGCCGGGCCAGCGGGTCCTCGTCAACCGGTTGAGCTACACCCTCGGTGGCGACCCTTCAGTTGGCGACGTGGTGGTATTCCACCCGCCGCGGGGCGCGGATGGCAACGGCCCGGAATGCGGAGTCCAGCGCGACCCGAACCAGGCTTGCCCAGAAGGCACCGATGAGGCGTCCGAACAGAATTTCATCAAGCGCGTGGTTGCCGGCCCTGGCGACACGCTCTACATCAAGGATGGTCAGCCCATCGTGAACGGCGAGACCATGGACGAGCCCTACATTCGCAACTGCGGCTCATCGGGAATCTGCGAGTTGCGCAAACCGATCGAGATCCCCGCCGATCACTACTTCATGATGGGCGACAACCGTGGTCAGTCAGACGACAGCCGCTACTGGGGCCCGGTCCCGCGCGACCAGATCATCGGCAAGGCCTTCTTCACCTACTGGCCCGTCAAGCGCGTCGGCCTGCTCTAGGGCCAAGGCCGGGTGGGTTCGTTGACCGCGGCCACCCGCAAGCGGCGACAACGCCAGGCGGCCAAGCTTTTTCGCTTTGACCGCGAGCTCGGCACTCGGTTCGTTGCAGGCTGCGATGAGGCGGGCAGGGGCTCGCTCGCAGGTCCACTGGTTGCGGCGGCGGTCCTGATCGACTACGGATCACTGTCGATGCGCGACCGGCGGGCGCTGGGCGAGCTCGACGACTCGAAGAAACGCACCGCGCAGGAGCGCGAACAGCTCTATCCGGCCGTGATTCGCGCAGCGACGCGCGTTGCCGTGACGGTGCGCTGCGTTGACGGGATCGACCTCAGGGGGCTTCACGTCACAAACATCGAGGCGTTGAGCGCCAGCCTCGAGCGTGTCGCGGTTCCCGGCGCGAGCTGTGTGGTTGACGGTTTTCGCCTGCCCGTTTGCGGCCTGGATCATCGCGCGGTGATCGATGGCGATGCCACCAGCGCCGCGATCGCCGCCGCGTCGGTCATTGCAAAGGTCACCAGGGATCGCTTCATGTGCCGTGCCGAGCAGATCCACCCGGGATTCGGATTTGCGGCCAACGCGGGCTACTCAACGCCCGAGCACCGGCAGGCGATCGCCTCGCACGGCCCGACGGACCAGCACCGGCGGTCGTTTCAATCGGTCGCATACACCCAGCTCGCGCTCTAGCACGCTGCGCATACATGGATCCATTCGCAGATGGCGTCGTTGCGGTCGAGCCGCAGGCCGACAACGTCGATCCGTAGATCGTTGATCCCGCGCAGGGAGCCCGCGTTCTGCTGCGCCCAGGCGCCGGCCAGCGACCGTAGCGTCGCCTGCTTCTTGGGACCGACCAGCTCAAGCGGTGTAACCGGCCCCATCCGCGCATGCGAGCTTGCGGTCTTGACCTCGACGATGACCACGGTGTCGCCGTCGATCGCGACGATGTCGATCTCGCCTCGCATGCCGCTGACCCTGACGTTGCGGCCGATTACGCGCCAGCCCTGACGGGTAAGCACGCGTGCTGCCAACGCCTCGCCGCGGCGCCCGAGGGCTTGTCGCGCAACGCTCATGCCATGACGCTAGGGCCTCCTTTAGCACTGATGGCGCACCACCGCGCCAAACTCGACACACACGTGCGCCATCTATGCGCCGGGGCGCCCTAGCGTCCGTTTCGTGCTGGCAAGCGTTGACACCTACGCCCTAATCGGCGTCGAGGCTCGCGAGGTGACGGTCGAGGTGGATATCGGTAGGGGCCTGCCGTCGTTCTCCGTCGTGGGATTGCCGGACCCAGCGGTTCGCGAGTCGCGCGAGCGGGTTCGGGCGGCCATCACGAACTCGGGCTTTAAGTTTCCCCAGCAGCGCATCACAGCCAATCTGGCTCCGGCCGACCTGCGCAAGGCGGGACCAGGGTTTGACCTGGCAATAGCGGCGGCGCTGCTGGCCGCGCAGGGTGAGATCGCCCCGGACGCACTTGCCGGATGTGCGCTGGCGGCGGAACTCGCTCTCGACGGGACCGTGCGGCCGGTTCCAGGGGCCCTGGTCATGGCCGAGCGTGCCACGGCGCGTGGAGTCGGTCGGATCGTCGTGGCCCGCGAGAGCGCTGAGGAGGCAGGTCTGCCCGGGGTCGTCGCCGGTGGTGGTCACACCCGCGTGGTCCCCATCCGCACGCTGGCTGACCTGACGCTCCTTGGTGGCGGCGACGAGCCCGCCTTCGCAGGTTCGGATCTACCCCGCGGCATCGCGGCGGGCGGTCTCGGTGACCTTGCCGATCTGCGTGGTCAGCCGGTCCTCAAGGGAGCGCTTGAAGTTGCCGCGGCAGGCGGCCATGGGATGCTGATCGTGGGTCCTCCGGGAGCGGGGAAGAGCCTGGCGGCCAGGCGACTGCCGACAATCATGCCGGAGCTCTCCGATGCCGACGCCCTGGAGGTCCTGCGGATCGCGTCGGCGTGCGGCCGGCGTCCCGGGCTGGCATCGGTGGTACGGCCGTTCCGCGCGCCGCACCACACGATCTCACCCGCCGGCCTCGTCGGCGGTGGCACGCCACCACGGCCGGGCGAGGTCACGCTTGCCCATCGCGGAGTGCTCTTCTTGGACGAATTGGGTGAGTTCTCGCGCGCAACGCTCGAAGCGCTGCGACAACCACTCGAAGACGGCGAGGTGACGATCACCCGGGCCCGCCACTCGGTCCGCTTGCCCTGCCGGTTCATGCTGGTCGCGGCCTCGAACCCCTGTCCTTGCGGGTTTGGCGAAGGTTCGCGGCATTGCCGCTGCACGCCGGCGCTTGCCCAGCGCTACCGCAACCGGATTAGCGGTGCGCTCGCCGACCGGATCGATCTCTCGCTGCTGGTGGAACAACCCGACGGCGACTCGCTCGCCGGCGATTCGGGTGAAGGATCGGCTTTGGTGCGCGAACGAGTGACCGTGGCACGAAACCTGGCCCTTGCCCGCCAGGGTTGCACCAACGCGGAACTGGGCCCGGCTGCGATTCGCCGCCGGGCGGGCCTGACTCGGTCCGCTCGGTCCGCGCTTTCCGCGGGGCACTCCCGACTGGGCCTCTCGGGCCGGGGACACGATCGGGTGCTTCGGGTGGCCCGCACCCTTGCTGACCTTGAGGGATCTCGGGTCGTCGATGAGGAACATGTCGCCGGAGCGCTTGTGTACAGGAATCGAGGCACGGGATGAGCGGGGAATGGTGTCTGACGCACGGCGAGGCGGGCTATCCGGCCTGCCTCGACGATTTGACTTCGCCGCCTGCACACATTCACGGGATCGGTGCTGCCGAAGTCCTCGATGCGGCACCGCAGCGGGCAATCACGATCGTCGGTTCTCGTCGCGCCGGGGGCTACGGGCGCGTCGTGGCTTGCGAGCTTGGCGGGGCGGCCGCCGACGCGGGCCTCCTCGTCGTCAGCGGCATGGCGCTCGGCTGCGACTCGGCCGCCCATGAAGGCGCGCTCGACGCCGGTGGCATCACCCTTGCCGTGCTCGGCGGCGGCGCCGACGTCGTCGCGCCGCCCTCGAAGGGATACCTGTATCGGCGGATCCTTCAGCAGGGCGGCGCCGTTGTCTCCGAGTATCCGCCCGGGACGCCACCCACACCGCAGAGCTTTCCCGAACGCAATCGGATCATGGCGGCGCTGGCATGCCTGACCGTCGTCGTTGAGGGCAGCCACCGCTCTGGCACCCAAATCACGGCGCGTCAGGCTCTCGACCTTGGCCGCAGCGTGGGTGCCGTACCCGGGCCCGTGACATCCGGCTTGGCGGAGCTGCCAAACGAGCTGATCAAGTTAGGAGCAGCGGTGATTCGAAATCCCCAGGACTTGCTCGATGAGGTTCTGGGGGTTGGTATCCGCTCCGTCGAGCGCATCGGTCCCGCGCTGGAGCCACCACTGCAGGAAGCGCTCTGGGCGGTCGAGGCGGGTGCGGTCAGCGCTGACGCTGTCGCCACCGCTGCAGGCCTTGACGGCCCGGCCGCCGCGCTCGCCGTTGCCCGGCTGGAGCTCGCTGGCTATCTGCAGGGCGATTCCGCGGGTCGCCTGGGCCGCACCACTCTGCGCGCGCCCGGATAGCCTGCGGGCCGATGATTGAGCCGCGAATCCCAGCCGTCCTTTCGATCGCCGGCTCCGACTCCGGCGGCGGCGCCGGTATTCAGGCCGATTTGAAGGCGTTTGCTCGCTGCGGGGTCCACGGCATGACGGCGCTCACCGCGCTCACCGCACAGAACACCGTTGGCGTGGCGATGGTGTCTGCGGTCGCGCCCGAGATGATCGTTGCGCAGGTTGAGGCGGTCGCGTCGGATATCGGTGTTGACGCGGTTAAGGTCGGAATGCTGGGCGACGAAGCGACGATCGGCGCCGTGGTCGATGCCCTCGCGGTGATCGAGCGCTACCGCGCTGGGACCCCGATCGTCGTTGACCCCGTGATGGTCGCCGAGAGTGGCGCCACCCTGCTTGACCCGAACGCAAAGGCCGCGTTGATCGAGCGGATCTTGCCGCTTGCAACCGTGCTCACCCCCAACGTGCCCGAGGCCGGCCAGCTTGCGGGACGCACGACCGCCGACGTGCCGTCCGAGGAGCTTGGCCGGGCGATTTTGGCCCTTGGCCCGCGCGCGGTGATCGTGACGGGCGGGCATTCGGGGGACGGCGCCGACATCCTTGTCGATGATTCGGGCGCTGTGCGAATCGACGGCCCGCGCTACGCGGACGGCGCTGCACACGGATCCGGCTGCACGCACTCGTCAGCGCTCGCGGCGTTGCTGGCCAGGGGGATGGAGCTTGGCGAGGCCGCGCGCTGGGCGCGAGAGATCGCTGCTGAGGCCGTCGGGCAGGGACTGCCGGAACTAGGCGCCGGCGCAGGGCCGGTGGACGTGCTGGGTGTCCGGCGCCGTCAGATCGATCCGCCCAGGCTCGACTGACGGTTCGATCAACGCCTGACCTACACTCTCCGATCCGATGAGTGCCGAGCTTCCACGCCCACGCTCTGCCGCCGTTTTCGACGGCCCGGACAGGGCCGCCGCCCGGGCCTACATGAAGGGCATTGGCTACGACGATGCGGCGCTTTCAAGGCCCACTATCGGGATCGCGAATACCTGGACTGAGGCGATGCCGTGCAACTTTCACCTGCGTGGTCTGGCCGAACACATAAAGACGGGCGTGCGGGCAGCGGGAGGGACCCCGATGGAGTTCAACACCGTCGCGATTTCCGACGGAATCACCATGGGCACGAAGGGCATGAAGACGTCCCTCGTCAGCCGTGAGGTGATTGCCGACTCAATCGAGCTGATGGGGCGTGGCTATCAGTTCGACGCGGTCGTCGCGCTTTCGGCCTGCGACAAGACCATCCCGGGCTGTGCGATGGCGCTCGCCCGGCTCGATATTCCGTCGCTCTTGCTGTACGGGGGTTCGATCGCGCCGGGCCGCTGGCACGACCGCGACGTGACAATCGTCGATGTCTTTGAAGCGATCGGCGCGAACGCCGCGGGAAAGATGTCGGATGAGGATCTGCGCTCGCTTGAGGACGTTGCGAGTCCCGGGGCAGGCGCTTGCGGCGGCCAGTTCACCGCCAACACCATGGCCTGCGCGATGGAGGCTCTGGGGATCTCGCCGGGCGGATCGGCGATGGTGCCCGCCGAGGATCCTGAAAAGCAGTCGGTCTCAGAGCGCATCGGAAAGCTGGTGATGGAGGTCCTGGCCCAGGATCTGCGGCCCAGCAAAGTCATCACCCGGGATTCGCTTGAGAACGCGATTGCCTGCGTATCGGCCTCCGGTGGGTCCACCAACGGCGTCCTGCATCTGCTGGCAATCGCCCGCGAGGCGGGCATCGAGCTCGAGATCGACGACTTCGAGCGAATCTCCAAGGCGACGCCGCTGCTAGCCGATCTCAAGCCGGGTGGGCGCTTCGTCGCCACCGACCTCTACCGGGCCGGTGGCGTGCCGCTGATTCTCAACCGCCTGGCCGAAGCCGGGCTTCTTCACGAGGATGCGATCACCGTCAGCGGGCGGACGATCGGCGAGGAGGCGGCGGCTGCGAGCGAGGCTGAAGGCCAAGAGGTGGTGCGGCCACTTGCAAATCCGCTGAAGGCCGAAGGCGGACTGGCGATCCTGCGCGGCAATCTCGCGCCCGACGGATCGGTGGTCAAGCTCGCTGGAACCGAGCGGCAGGGCCAGACGGGTCCCGCCAGGGTCTTCGAGTGCGAGGAGGACTGCTTTCGTGCTGTCAAGGACGGGCTGATCGAGCCCGGCGACGTGATCGTGATTCGCAACGAGGGGCCGGCGGGTGGTCCCGGGATGCGTGAGATGCTCCAAGTCACCGCCGCGATCGTCGGTGAAGGTCTCGGCGAGAAGGTCGCGCTTCTGACCGACGGCCGCTTCTCAGGTGCTACGCGCGGTCTGATGGTCGGACACGTCGCTCCCGAGGCCAACCGGGGCGGTGCGATCGCAGCCATCCGTGAGGGCGATCAGGTGACCATCGATATCGCTGCGCGCGAGCTTTCGGTTGACCTCTCGGACACCGAAATCGCGGAACGGATCGCCGCCTATGTGCCGCCGGAGCCCGCCTACCGAACCGGCGTGATGGCCAAGTACGCGGCCACGGTGACCTCGGCCTCGCTGGGCGCGGTCACCGGCTAGCCGGTTTCAAGGAACGAGTCCAGGACCCGGTTGAAGCGAACCGGCCGCTCAAGTTGGGGCAGGTGCCCGGCGCCCGCGAAGATCACGGTTTGGGAGTTGGGCAGCAGGGAGCCGTAGCCGGTGGCATCGCTCACGGGCAGGATCATGTCGTCGCGACCCCAGACGATCAGGGTGGGCGCCGTCAGGTCGTCGAGCGATGGGTTGGGGCGGTGTCCGGTTACCGCCTCCACGGCGGGCAGGAAACCGGGACGGCCGCTGCCGTTCCTGTAGTGCTCGTAGAGCAACTCACGGCGCAGGCCAGTCGGCTGGTGAAAGATCGTTCTGAAGGCGAGATCAAGCAGTCGCGGACGCCGCACCGCCTGGCCTTGAAAGCGCATCCAAAGTGGCGCGAGCCCGGCCATCATGCGTGCTGCAACTAGCGCCGGCTCGGTCCTCACCCGCGCTGTCGAAATCCCAGCGGGAGCGACGAGAACGAGCTTGGCCACGTCATCGGGCCTGGCGATTGCGTGTTCGACCGCAACCAATCCGCCGAGCGAGTTGCCGACCACTTCGGCGCGCTCGATCCCAACCGCCACCATGAACCCGGCGATCAGGTCGCGGTACGCGGGCACGGAGATCTTCCAACTCGGCAGCGGCGAGTGGCCGAAGCCCGGCAGATCGAGGGCCAGCACCCGGCGCGTGCGGGCGAGGTGCGGAATCGTCTCGAGCCAGTTCTGCCAGCAGCCGTCGAGGCCATGGATCAGGATCACCGCTGGGTCGCCGGGCGAGCCCATCTCGACGTAGTTGACCGTTGTGCGCGAAACCTCGCACCGATTGAGGTGGTCCGGCCAATTGATCTCCAGCCACTCGGGGGCAGGGTTGCCATAAGGATCGGGACCCTCGCTTGGGGTCGCGTCTGGGCGTGCCGCGGTCGTGCCGTGATCGTCTGCGCGAATTAGGCGCAGCGCGTCGAGAAGGTCGCGCCAGGCGGAATTGGGAGCGCTGCTGTCCACGCAGGGAGGATGCCAGCACCACCGCGCGACCGTCTGAATACTTGTTTGCGAGCGCGGCAGGAGGGCAGCCCAGGCCAGCGAACCCTGCCTACACTCAACCTTGAGAGTTTCACCGTGAAGCGCAAGGCCTACATCATCGGCACGCTGGCCCTCGTCCTGTTCCTGGGCGTGGCTGTGGCTGCCTACGCATGGGACACGTCCCGCTCGGATGAGATCGCCGAAGGGGTCGAGATCGGTGGCATTGACGTCGGCGGTCTGACGGAGTCGGAAGCCGAGGCGCTGGTAACCAACGAACTGATTGAGCCGCTTGACCGTGACCTCGTGGCGACGTACGACGGCGTCAAGTACAAGCTGAGCGCGGAGCGCCTCGCGATCGAGGCAGATGTCAAGGGCATGGTGGACGGCGCGATCGAGGTATCCAGGGAGGGCGGCCTTCCCGGCCGTATCTGGCGCTACATGACGGACGGCGAAGTCGACCGCTCCATCGCGCCCGAGGTTCTCTACGACCGCGACGAGGTGGACGGGCTTGTCGCGAAGATCGCGGAGGCCATCAACCGTGAGCCGATCAACGCGTCGGTTGAGCCCACCGGATCGTCCGTCGATCCGGTGCCCGGCCAGGACGGCCGCAAGCTCAAGGAAGACGACTTGCGCCGCAAGCTGGCGGCGGCCCTACAGAGCCCGGATCACCGGCGCGTCGAGGCCACCGTGGCGCTGACGGAACCCGACGTATCCACCGCCGAGCTTGCCGAGCAATACCCGGTGTATCTCACGGTGGATCGTTCGAGTTTCCAGCTCAAGCTCTGGAAGGATCTCGAGCTCGCCAAGACCTACACGGTTGCGATCGGCGCGGTCGGCTTCGACACGCCGACCGGCGAGTACGCGATTCAAAACAAGGCGGTCGATCCGGTCTGGACAGTTCCCGATCGTGAGTGGGCCGGCAAGCTGGCGGGCACGACGGTTCCGGGCGGGGTGCCCGAGAATCCGCTCAAGGCACGCTGGATGGGGATTTTCGACGGCGCCGGGATCCACGGCACAAGCGATACGGGCTCGCTCGGAAGCGCGGCGTCTCACGGCTGCGTGCGGATGGCCGTCTCTGACGTGATCGAGCTTTATGACCAGATTCCGGTCGGGACCCCGATCTACATCGGCTGAATGCTCGGCAGATCCGTTGCGTGGGTAGGGGAGCGCCCGGCGGCGGTGAATCTGCCGATATGAGCAACGCGACAGCGAGCGAGGGCGCGGTGGGGCAGGCAACGGAGCTAAGCCCTCGCTGGGAGGCCGCCCTCCTCGCCTTCGCCCGCGACCAGGATCGCCGCAACGTCGCCAAGGCCACAAAGCGGGCCTACGCCTCGGACCTGCATGAACTGGGGCGTTGGGCGACAACCAGGGGCGCGGAGCCGGCCGAGATCCGCTACCGCGACCTGCGCAAGTTCGCGGCGATGCTCTCCGGCCGGGGCCTGCGAATGGCGAGCGTCGCGCGCAAGCTGGCGGCAGTCAGAAGCTTCTATGCCAACCTCGTTGAGGCTGGCGCGGCGGAGGCCAATCCGGCCGAGTTGTTGCCGGCGCCAAAGCGCGAGCAGCGGCTCCCACGGGCGCTTGGACCCGAGCAGGTGGCGGAACTCCTTGACCGGATGCCGGTAACCACACCGCTTGAGATCCGCGACCGGGCGATCTTTGAGCTCGCCTACTCGTGCGGGCTGCGCGCCGAGGAGGTCGTGAACCTGAACCGTGATTCCATCGACTTTGACGCCGAAACGATGCGCGTCCTCGGCAAGGGCAGCAAGGAACGGATCGTCCCGGTCGGCGAACCGGCCCAAAAGGCCGTGCGGCGCTACCTGCAGGCCGCCCGGCACGCGCTTTCGCGCGATTCTTCGGAGCCGGCGCTCTTTCTTTCCAAGAGCGGGCGCCGTCTTTCGACCTCGGACGTTCGCCGCCGCCTGCAGGCTTGGGTCAGCCGACTCTCTGATCTTGGCCGGGTTTCCCCGCACGCGTTGCGGCACTCGTTTGCAACGCACCTTCTGGAGGGTGGTGCCGACCTGCGGTCAATCCAGGAGCTGCTCGGACACTCCAGCGTCTCGACGACGCAGATCTATACAAGGGTGGAACCATCGCGACTTGCACGCGAGTACCGCCGCGCTCATCCCCGCGCCTGATAGGGGTACCTTGTTGCTGGTGAGGACGAAAGAGGATGAAGATCGACGTTAAGGCAGTTGAGCTGCGGGAGCTGTGGCGCAGCTACAAGCAGGACGGTGACGAGCAGGCGCGAGAACGCCTGGTTCTCGCGTACTCGCCGCTGGTCAAGTTCATTGCCGGCCGCATGGCGTCCGGACTGCCGTCGCACGTGGATGAGGGGGACCTGGTCTCCTACGGCCTGCTTGGCCTGATCGGCGCGATTGAGCGCTTTGACCTGGAACGCGAGATCAAGTTCGAAACGTTCGCCGTAGCCCGGATCAAGGGCGCGATCATCGACGAGTTGCGTTCCCTGGACTGGGTTCCGCGCAGCGTTCGCGCCCGCGCCCGCGAGGTCGAACGTGCGCACGCCGCACTCGAGGCGCGATTCGGGCGCTCCCCGACCGACGAGGAGATGGCGGGGAAGCTGGAGATATCCGTTGATGACTTCAACGACGTCCTCTTGCAGATCGCCAACTCGTCGGTGCTGGCGCTCGACGACCTCTGGACGTTCGCCGATCCCGACGGTAGCGGCGGCCAGATTTCCGTCCTCGACACGATCCAAGATCCCAATGCGATTGACCCCGAGTCCGAGGCCCACACGGCCGAGCTCAAGGATCGACTTGCCGACGCGATCGAGGCGCTGCCGGAGCGCGAGCGGCTGGTGATCGCGCTCTATTACTACGAGAACCTGACGCTTCGCGAGATCGGCGAGATCCTCGGTGTGACCGAGTCGCGCGTCTCCCAGCTTCATACGAAGGCAGTGCTGGGCCTGCGCTCACGCTTCGAGTCATCACCGATCTAGCGCCGGGCGATATCGTCCGCGCGTGGGTCACCACGCACCTGACCGGATTCGTAACGTTGCCCTGATCGGACACCGCGGCAGTGGCAAGACAAGCGTCGCTGAGGCGATCCTGTTTGAGGCCGGCAAGACGCAGCGTCTTGGATCCGTGGTCGCGGGGACCACGGTCTGCGATTACGAGGACGACGAGCGCGAACGTCAGATGTCGATCGACGCCGCCGTTGCCTCGATCGAGTTCCACGATCGCAAGATCAACCTGATCGATACGCCCGGTGAACCCAGCTTCGTCGCCGACGCCTTGGCCGCGCTCCGCGTGGTTGACGCTGCCGTCGTGGTGGTCAACGCGGTCGCCGGTGTCGAGGTCCACACCGAACGGCTGTGGCGCCGCGCCGCCGATGAGGGTCTGGCAAGACTCGTCTTCGTCAACATGCTCGACCGCGAACGGGCTGACTTCTTTCGCACGCTGGAGTCGCTCAAGGCGGCGTTCGGACCACATGTCGTCGCAACCGAGATCCCGATCGGATCCGAGCAGCAGGTCACGGGCCTCATCGACCTGATCGATATGAAGGCTTACTCCTACGAAGGTTCTGGCCGCGGTAACGCTCGCCCGATCGAAATCCCCGAAGAGCTGGCTGACCGCGCAACCGAGTACCGCGAAAAGCTGATGGACGAGGTGGCTGAAAACTCCGACGAGTTGATGGAGCGCTACCTCGAAGGCGACGAGATCTCCCACGAGGAGATCGTGGGCGCGCTGAAGGCGGGGGTCACCGCGGGCCAGCTGTTTCCGGTCACCTGCGGAGTTGCCACGGCGAATCTGGGTTCCGACCGGCTACTCGAAGCACTTCTGGAGGACCTGCCCTCTCCTGCGCTCAGGGGCCCGATCCACGCGTTGGGCGCCGAGGACGCCGACGAGGACATCGTCCCCGACGAAGAGGCAAGCATGCTCGCCTACGTATTCAAGACGACCGCCGATCCGTACACGGGGCGAATCAACCTGTTGCGGGTGGAGGCCGGGGTGTTGCGATCGGACTCGCACGTCCTCAACGCCACAAACGGCGCCAAGGAGCGGATCGGCCAGCTCGCCACGCCCTGGGGCAAGGAGATGGATCAGGTGGCTGAGCTTGGCCCTGGCGATATCGGTGCCGTCGGCAAACTCAAGGCGACGCGGGCAGGCGACGTATTGGCAGAAACGTCGACGGACGTGCACTTTCCGCCACTCGATCTGCCCGCTCCTGTGATGGCCTTTGCCTATGAGCCCAAGTCGAAGGGCGACGAAGAGAAGGCCGCGGCGGCGATCCGACGGCTTGAGGAGGAGGATCCGACCCTCGACGTCCACCGCGACCCCCAGACGGGCGAGCAGATCATCGCCGGGCTCACCCAGATCCACGTCGAGGTGATCGTTGATCGAATCAAGCGTCGCTTCGGCGCTCAGATCGTGTTGCACCCCCCGCAGGTCCCGTACCTGGAAACCATTCGCAAGTCCGCGAAGGCTCACGGCCGCTACAAGAAGCAGACGGGGGGCCGCGGCCAGTTCGGCGACTGCCGGATTGAGGTCGAGCCAGGCGAGCCGGGTGCGGGCTTCGAGTTCGTGAATGCGATCAAGGGCGGTGTCATCCCCGGCGGCTTCATCCCGGCCGTCGAAAAGGGCATCCAAGAGCAGATGGCCAAGGGCGTTTTGGCCGGCTATCCGCTGAAGGATGTGCGGGTCCGTCTCTACGACGGGCAGTACCACACGGTGGACTCGTCCGAGATGGCCTTCAAGATCGCCGGTTCGATGGCTTTCAAGCAGGCGTGCGCCGACGCAGACCCCTACCTTCTCGAGCCGATCGTCGCGCTGACGATCGCCGCGCCCGAGGATTCAGTCGGCGACGTCATCGGCGACCTGAACTCGCGTCGGGGGCATCCGCTGGGGATGGAGCCGAAGGGGGGGCAAGCGACAGAGATCAAGGCCGAGGTGCCCATGGCGGAGGTCTTGGACTACGCGCCTGATCTGCGTGCGATCACCGGCGGCCGCGGCGACTACGAGCTTGAGTTTTTGCGCTACCAGGAGGTCCCCGCGAACATCGCGAAGAAGATCATCGCCGAGTCGATCGACGCCGAGCCGCAGTGAGACAGGGCAAGTGACGAAGCTCGTCGTCAACGTGGACGGCGGCGCCCGGGGGAACCCCGGTCCCGCAGCCGTCGGGGTGGTCGTTGCCACCGAGGCAGGCAAAGTGCTGGCCGAGACGGCGGAGATGATTGGCGCTGCAACCAACAACGTCGCCGAGTACAAGGCGCTCCTGCGCGGGATCGAATTGGCGATCGAGCACGGGGGGGACGAGGTCGCGTTTCTGGGCGACTCCGAGTTGGTCGTCAAGCAGGTGCGCGGTGAGTACAGGGTCAAGGACTCTGGGCTGAAGCCGCTTCACGCGCAGGTACGAAGCGCCCTGGCGGAAATCGGAAGCTGGTCGATTGCCCATGTGCGGCGCGAGCAGAACGCGCGTGCCGACGAGTTGGTCAACGAAGCGCTGGACGCGGCCTGACCCGACCCTGGCAGCCGCCCACTAAACTCCCGCCCTCGCGCGGCTGTAGCTCAGTTGGCTAGAGCGTCTGCTTGCCATGCAGAAGGTCGTGGGTTCGAATCCCATCAGCCGCTTTCGGTCGTAGGATCAATCCATGCCTGAGCGTGCGAGAGTGTTGAGTTCGGCCGCCGCCATCTCGGCGGCGGTTGCACAGGCGAGCATCTAGCGCAAACGCCCTGGCGGGTGTAGGGTCGGCCGCGACGACGTTCTCGAGGGAGGAGATCTGATGGCTACGTCAAGAAAGCCCAGTCCGGCGATGATTGTGGCCCTGCTCGCGTTAGTGCTCGCGCTCACAGGCACGGCGATCGCGGCGATTGGCAACAACTCGATCGGCGCCGACGAGCTCGGCCCGGTCAAGCTGCGCAGCAACGAGCGGCCAGTTCCCCCGCGTGGCACCGCGAAGGCCAAAGTGCAATGCAAGCGCGGCGAGCAGCTGCTCGGTGGCGGGGCCACCCTGCCCGACTCGGATCCCGAGGAGCAACCATCCGTGGAGCAGAGCGGGCCGGTCAGCCCGCGCAAGTGGCTTGCCGCCGCCAACAACTCCGACAGCGACCTCGTGGCAACCCTTCGCGTGACGGCGATCTGTCTGACGAAGTAGCGCCGGAAACCCAGTTCAGCTGCCGAGCGTGCCGAGCAGCTCGGCGAGACCGCTGACGCCCGTGCTGCGGTTGATCCGTACGCGCTTCAGCAAATAGGGATCGGCGCGATCGGCCAGCCCCAACTCCGTGGTCGTCGCTCCCAGGTAGCCGGCACGCTTGACCGCCTCGACGGCCTCGGCGTCGTAGGCGCCGGCCGGGAAGCAGAAGAAGTTGACCGGCACGTCGAATCGCTTTTGCAGTTGCCTGCGGGAACCGGCGACCTCCTGATCGAGCGCCGACCCGCTGATGGTGCTCAAGTCCGCGTGAGTGATCGTGTGCGAGCCGATCTCCCAGCCGCCTTCGATCATCTCTTTGACCTCACTGGTGGCCAACTCGCCCTGCGTCAGCGCGTCGAGCTTCAAATTCAGCACGCCGGGCCAACCGAGCTTGCGAAGGATCGGAAACGCTTCGGTGTACTGACTCCGCAGCCCGTCGTCGAAAGAGATCACGACGGGCCTGGCAGGCAGCTTGCCGCCGTCGTTCCACGCCCGGTAGACCTGATCGAGTGTCACGCCCGAGTAGCCGCGGTCGGCCAGCCAATCCATCTGCTTGGAGAGGACACCCGGATTCACCCACAGGTCGGGGTACGGCGAATCCGCCGGCGGTGAGCCGATCACGTGGTACATGAGGATCGGGACGGGTGCCTTTGAGGGGCTAATCGGTTTCGCGTTGACTGCTGCGGGCGGGTCAGCGGTCCTCCCCTGCCGCTTGGAAGCGGCAGTGCGCTCGGGGACCTGTGACACGGCGGCGTTCTCAGCGTCGCTGCGGTTCTCCTCCGGGCCTCCACGGGCGAGGATTACGGCGCCGATGCCGACCACGATCACGACAGCGACAGCCGCCCTGCGCCGCAGGGCGATGCGCCTGCGTCGCTCGTCGTCCCGCCTGGCCAAGCGACGCCGGCTCAGCTCGTCCGGGTCAGTCATGCTCGCAAGAGCCTAACCGTGCCCCCGCTCGCCGGGCGGAAGGCCCGCCGCCTTTCCATACACTCGATCGCCGTGGAGCAGTTGCAGCCTTCAGATCGCGATGGGACCGGCCTCAGCGCCACCGTTTTCGACGATCCGGCCGATCTCGACGACCTGCGCGAGGCCTGGACCGACCTCGCCGTGGCCAACGCCGCGCCGTACTGCCTGCCTGAATGGCAGTTGGGATGGTGGCATCACGCCGCCCCTCCCGAGGCGGAATTGCGAGTCATCGCGGTCTTTGAGGGCGAGCAGGCGATCGGGATCGCGCCGTTTGCAAGCGACCCGGCATCGCCGGTTACCGAGTACCGACTTCTCGCATCCGCGATCAGCGCGCAGGTCCAGCCGCTGGCTCGACCCGGGCGGGAATCCGAAGTGGCGGCTGCGATCGCCACACAACTGGCATCGATCTCTCCGCGACCATCCAAGGTGAGTCTGACGCGCCTGCCTGAGGGTTCACGATGGCCTGATCTTCTCGCGGGGGCCTGGCCCGGCCGCCGGCCGCCGGTGATCCAGCGGGCAGCTGCGGACTCAGCTCCCAGTCGCGCGCTGGTGCCGGTTGACGCTGACGAGTTCATGGCCTCGCTGTCCTCCAACCTCAGGTCGCAGCTTCGCCGGGGTCGCCGGGGTTTCGCCGAGAAGGACATCCAGATTTCCCTTGCCGAACCGGATCAGATGGAATCGGCGCTTGGTGCGCTTGAGCTTTTGCACCTGCAGCGGATGGGCGATCGGCCAACTGAGGCCATGCTTCCGGGCGTCAAGGAGATGCTCGAAGCCGTGGGTTCCAAGTTGGCGGAGTCCGGCCGGTTTCGACTCTGGGTGGCCCGGGACGGAGACGAGGCGATCAGCGTCTTCCTGTTCCTGGCGGCGGGCGGGCAAGTCGGCTACTGGCTCGGGGCATTCGATGATGAGTGGCGCAAGTTCAGCCCGGGGCTGGTCGTGCTCGCCGCTGCGATTGAAGACGCCTCCTCACGCGGCGATGATTGTCTTGATCTCGGCCCCGGCCAACAGGACTACAAGCAGCGCTTCGCTGACGGCGAGCAGCCGCTTGAGACTTCGGTCCTCCTGCCGCACGGCCCCGGTTACGCCCGGACCCGGGCGCGCTTGGCGCCGGCTCAGGCACGCCACGTGCTCGCATCCCGCTTGCCGGACGCAGTCGTCACCAAGCTTCGACGACGATGAAGGACGCGTTCGACGGCAAGCGACCGGGAGGCGGGGTGGTGCTTGCGCCGGTCCTCCCAGAGGATTGCCCGCCGCCGCTGCGAGCCGCGCTTGAAGCCCGTGGCGCGGTAATCCAGGGAATCGAGTCCGACTCGCCGAAGATCTATGTCTTCGCCGAAGGTCCCGACGGCAAGATGTTTGGTTGGTACAGCTCTGATCCGAGCGCGCAGGCGATGGTGGACTTCGAGGTCGAGGTTCGCCGTGTGATTGGCGACGATGGGCCGTTGCGAGCGCCGACGATGCTGGATCATGGTGCGCTCTGGCGGTTGGAGCGGGCGGTGGATCCAGAGCCACTAAGGGGCGAGAAGGCGATCAGCGCCGTTGTCGCAGCAGTCGCAGCGCTTGCACGGATCACTCTGCCGACGCCCCCCGGCGGCCTTGGCCGGGAGCGGATCGGTGCGAAGATCCGGCGCCGCGTTCGCGTGGCTCACTCGCCCTTGCCGATCGCCGATTTTGTCCGCGCCAGGCGCGTGCTCTCCAGATCCCCGTTGCCGCAAGTGATGAGTCACGGGAACCTGTTCGAGGGCCACGTCCTGATGGCCGACGGCGTGCCGTGGTTGATCGATTGGGAGTTGGCGGGGATGCGCCCGGCCGGCCACGACTTGATGCAGCTGTGGATCGGACTTGAGGGTTCCGACCGCGATTTCCTGTTTGAGAGCTGTTGCCAAATGGTCGGCGAGTCATGGCGGGCCGAGCTGCTTTCGCTGCGCTACGCGATCCTGGTTCGCGAGATCGCCGGGATGCTGTCGGAACATTCGCCAGAGAACCGCCGTCAAGAGCGCGCCGCCGAGCTCCTGGAACTGCTGCCGCCAATTCGGGCCGCGGCGCGGTCCGGCCAGCGCTAGCCGCCGACCGGTGGCTAAGAATGACCGCGTGATGTCGCGAGTTTCGAACTTGGCCCGACGCCCTCCCGTGGTGCTCCACTACCACAGCCTCGGCGAGCTTCCCCGCGAGCAGGATCCCCACAACCTAATGGTTGGCACAGGCGAGTTCAGAACCCAGCTGGCCTCGTTGCGGCGCCGCGGCTATGAGTTCCTGACGATTACCGAGTTTGCTGCGCGCCTGGACGACGATGGGGGGCAGCCGCCAGGCAGAATCTGCTCACTCACGTTTGACGACGGAACGACCGACAACCTCGACCTGCTTCCGGCCATCCTGGAGGAGTTCGATGCCAACGCCACTGTGTTCGTCTGTCCGGGCCTGCTCGGCCAGCGTCACGCCGACTACGCCCCCGAGGCCGAAATCAGGATCCTTTCTCGTGTGGAGCTCTCCGAACTTGCAGCCGACCCGCGGATCGAGATCGGCTCCCACACGACTTCGCATGACCCACTTGACGAGGCAACATTCGAGGATGCGTTGCAGGAGATGACGGACTCCAAGATCGCGCTTGAGGAAATGCTTGGGCAGGAAGTCACGAGCTTTGCCTACCCATCGTGTGGCTACTCGGATGCTTGCCCGGACGCGGCGAGAAGTGCGGGTTACGCGGTGGCGGTGACCTGCGGCTCTCGCGGCGCCTGGCTTCCGTTTGAGCTTGAGCGCGAAAGCCTCACGTCGCTGGACGGTCGCACGGCGTTCGCGCTCAAGTCGCGGCGGCTGTGGAGCTCAATGCGTGGCTCGCTTCTGGGGCGGGTCGGAAGCTGGTGGCGCTGGGGCAGGGGCAACCAGGACGATGAGGCGCTGCGATGAGCGGGCCGCGCGTTGCCGTGATCATTCCGTGTCACAACGATGGCCCGTTCGTGCTGGAGGCGGTCGAGTCGGTGCGCTCCGAACCGGACGTTGAGTTGGTCGTCATCGACGATTGCTCAACCGACGCGGAGACGATCTCGATCTTGGATTCGCTCGGCACCGACGTCCGTCTGGTGCGCCACGAGGTCAACCGGGGGCTCGCCGCTGCCCGGAACTCGGGGGTCGAGGCGTCCTCCGCCGCGCTCGTTTTCCCGCTCGACGCCGACGACCTTGCGGTTTCTGGGTCGCTGGCGCGGATGGCCGACCGCATTGAGTCGGATACGGACGCGGTGGCTTGCTACGGCGACTACCTCGAGTTCGGCAGGAGCAACGTTCTGCGGCATACGCCGCCGCGACTCGACGCCTTCCGTCTTGCCTACCGAAACGAGTACCCGGTCACCGCGCTCTTTCGGCGGCAGGCGCTGGCCGACGTCGGCGGCTGGAAGCCGGTTGGGCAGCGGGCCGGGTATGAGGACTGGCACCTCTGGATGACGTTCGCAGGCGCCGGGTCGCGAGCGATTCACGCCGGTCCCGGGGTCGTCACATACCGGCGCCGGATCCACGGTCACTCGATGCTGGCCGATGTGCGTACGGTTCATCGCGACACCTACCGGAGCCTCCGCGCGGAGCATCCGGAAATCTTTTCGCGGGTCCCCGACCATCGGCGGGCATCCGACCTGGGTTGGGTTGGGAAGTTGACCTACCCCGTCCTGTTCGGCGGGCGCCCGCGGTCCAAGGTTGAACGTGCTGCAAGACGCTGGGTCGAGCGGATTCGCGGCGCCGCAGGATCCCAGTGAGCAGTTCACGCCGCGTCGCGCGCAACGCCAGCGTTCTTCTTGTTGGCGACATCATCGCCAAGGTTGCGTCGCTCGCCTTCTACATTGCGATTGCGCGCGCGCTTGGCCAGGAAGGCTTTGGCGATTTCAGCTTCGCGCTCGCGATCGCCGTCATCCTCGTCACCGTTTCCGGGATGGGCCTCGATGCGTTGCTCGCGCGCGAGGTCTCGCGCGATCGCGGGCGGATCGAGCACGTCTTTTGGGACACGCTCGTCGCGCGCCTGGCCCTGGGCACGGCTGCGACCGCGGTTGCGACGGCGATCGCCTGGGTTGGCGGCTACGACGCGGTCGTGGTCGCGTCGGTCCTGGTCCTCTCGTTGGCGACCCTTGCGGAGGTGCTCAAGAAGTGCCTCGGCAGTGTCTTTCAGGGTGTCGAGGACATGGCGCCCATCGCGATCGGCTCGATCGTGCAACGGTTCACAACCGCGATCCTGGCGGTCGCGGCACTAGCACTTGGCGCCGGGGTGCTTGCGGTTTCGATCTTCTACCTTCTGGGCGCGGTTCTCGGGCTGGCCTACTCCGCGGTAGCGTTCAGGCGGCGGGAGCTAAGCAGCCCGTTTCGGATTTCGCGCGCCGCGATGCGCCGCCTCGTCATTGCGTCGATCCCGCTTGGCCTCAGCGGGATCTTCGCGACGGTCCTCTACCGTCTTGACTCCGCGATCCTCTCGGTGATGGAGGACAACGTCGCGGTCGGTGCCTACAGCGCCGCGTACCGGCTGCTCGACAGCACCCTCTTCATCAGCTTCTTCCTGGTGGCGGCGATGTTTCCGATGCTTTCGCGACTCGATCGCACCACCAAGCCGAGGTCCGCCGAGGTTTTCGGACTGTGCGTCAAGGCGCTGTGCGGAGCATTGCTCCCGATCGGCGTCTGCCTCGTGGCGTTCGCCGACCCGATCGTGGAGCTCCTCTACGGATCCGAGTTCGCAGATTCAGCCTCCGCGGTGCGCCTCCTTGGCGGTGCTGCCGTATTCTATGGACTGGCGCACCTCAGCAACTGGATGCTCGTTGCTCAGGATCGCGAGCGCTTCCTGCCCTGGCTTGTCGGCGGCGCTGCCCTGCTCAACATCGCCCTCAACGTGGCGCTGATTCCGAGCATGTCCTTCGACGGCGCGGCGCTTGCGACCACGCTGTCGGAGGCTGCCCTCGCAATCGGCATCACGGCGTTTGTGCTCAAGGGAACGGGCTGGGTATCGCCGGGTCGGACCTTGCTTGGACCGACGCTCGGGTGTGTGGGCATGGCGCTCACCGCGCTCCTCCTTGGGCCCAGCTTCGCGAGCCTCGCGGCCTCGCTCGCCGCCTACACGGCAATCCTGTTCGTAACCGAGCGGACCCTCTATCCAGAAGACATTCGCCAGATCAGCAAGGCGATCGTTCCGGCGCGCCTCTCCCGCTCGCCTGCTTCAACTCCGGGCTCCTGAGCGCCTACGGGCGCGTCCCTTGCCGTCGGGCTCGCCCGGACCGCAGATAGAAAGTCAGACTAGGCGAGAAACGCCGCGACGGCCGCAGTTGTCCGCGCGGGCTCGCAATCGAAGACGAAGTGCCCCGAGTTCTCGATCACGACCAGCTCCGCCTCCGGAATCTCGCGCTCGAAGCGTCTGGCGCCCGCGAGCGGTGCGAAGGTGTCGTCTGCGCCCCAGACCAAAAGCGTCGGCACTCCGAGTTCCGCCAGCTTGCCTTCATATGGCGAGAGCTTCTCGAAGTCCATCGAGCGGTAGAACTCCAGCGTGGCGTCGCGACCGCGCCCGCTGGCAAACGGGCGCCAGTAGGCGTCGATGTGGGCTTCGATGAACGGCGCTCCGTCGGCTCGCAGTAGTGCCGCGAAACCGTCGCGATCGAGTGCGGCGACCGTCGCCTCGCCTTCATCGCTTCGCATCAGATCGGCCATCCCATGCCATTTACCGTCCGCAAAAAAGCCGGTATCGGAGATCACGAGGGCTGAGACAAGGTCAGGGTGATCGCAGGCCCAGGCAAGTCCGACGAATCCGCCCCAGTCGTGGACCACCAGTGCAACCCGTCCGAGATCGAGGTCGGAGTGAAGCTGTGCAACCGCGTCACGGTTGCGCTCGAACGTCGCCGGACCGGGGTCGGTCGAGTCGCCCAGGCAGTAGAGGTCGGGCGCAATTGCGCGGCGACCGGCGCCTGCGAGCGCCGCCATCAGCGGCTCCCACATGAGCGAGCTTTCGGGAAAGCCGTGAAGCAGGAGCACGGCGTCGCCGCCGCTCCCCGACTCTGGATGAACCTCGCGGTAGACCAGCCCGGACGCCGATCGGAGCGCCTCGCCCATCAGTCCTGAAAGCGCACCGCAGATGCGGGGATCCACCAGTGCTCCGCGTCGGCAGCACCGCGTCCACCCGCGGCCCGTGCGCCGCGGGGCGAGCGGATCTCGGCACCGCCACCCGCCTCCGCAAGCGCCTTGAGCGCAAGTTCGCGCGCCTCTGCCTTGCCGGCCCCGTTGTTGCGAAGTGCCTTCAGCACCCGGTTCTGATTCACGGCGAATTGTTCGTCGGGACCGGTCACGCCCAGCCGGGTGACGTTGGCGGGGTCGGTTACGAGCGAGACTGCCTGCTTGACATCGGCCATGACGCACAGCCTACGGGGCGCGGCCGAGCTCGAATCCCTCGCTACGCTTGCCCTCGCCCGGGCGCCTTGGCGGAGTGGTTACGCAGCGGCCTGCAAAGCCGTTTACGCCGGTTCGATTCCGGCAGGCGCCTTTGGCTCTCCAGCCCTAAGCTAGTGGCTGGGCTCGGCCTGCTCCGCTTCACGTAGGCGCTGCGCGAGCACCTGCATAATTCGTCGGGACACGGTCGGTACGTCGTGGAGAAGGCTCGAGAATTCACGAGAGCTCAGCACCAGTAGGCGCATATCCGTCTCGGCGGTGACCGTTGCCGAGCGGAGACCCTGGTCGAGAAGGGACATCTCGCCGAAGAACGCCCCCGGGTTCAATGCGACGCTGCGCCGCCCGCGCATTGCCGCCCTGGCCTGACCCTCAGCTATTACGAAGCATTCCCAGCCCGGCTCGCCCTGTCTGGTCAGAACCTTGCCCTTGGAGACATCGATTTCGTTGGTCAGCGATGCGATGCGCCCCAGGTCGCGTTTGCTGCAGGCTGAGAAGAGCGGCACCGAAGCCAGCAGCTCGAGCTTCGCGTCTCGCCCTTTCCCGAATTTGCGAACCCGACCCATCGCCCGGGAACCTATCACTGAGCACCTGGTGATGCCCACCTGCGGAACGAGGCAATCGCCGGCCGCGGGACGCCTGTTGTGGTCGATTAAGAGAGAAACTCAGAAGCCGGCCCAGGAACCCCGGCAGTCCGAGTGGGTGGCTTGTCAACTACGTCGTCCAAGACGGCTCCGGCCCGTGGGGCGTGCGCGCATACGCGATTTGTGTGACGGCAGCCGAGTAGGCCGCATCGAATAGCCATGGCGTGAGCGGATCTGAGCCGGCGTCCCCGCGTGATCCCCACACACGGTTAGCAATACTTACGGGCATGAGACGAATCCCTGTCATCTGCGCGCTGGCGGCATCGCTGGCTTTCGCCGCTTGCGGCGATGATGAGGCTGCAAGTCCGACGCCTGTCGCCGAGAGTGATGCCAGCGAAGTCTCAGCGGCACCGACGGCAGGTGAGGAAAAGGCGAAGCCTGCGAGCGATAAGCCGAAGCCAAAACCCGGCACCAGGCTCGAAGTGGGGGAGAGCCAGTTCGGCTCGATCGTGTTCGATGCCGATCGGGCCGCGATCTACATCTTCGACAAGGAGTCGCAGGGCAAGAGTGAGTGCTACGGCGCATGCGCCGATGCCTGGCCACCGGTACTGACGAAGGGCGACCCAGTCGCCGGGAAGGGCATCGACGCCAAGGGCCTTGGGACGACCAAGCGCGACGACGGCTCCACCCAGATTACCTATCGCGGCCAACCGCTCTACTACTACGCGCACGACCCTGCCGGCCAAGTGCTTTGCCACAACGTCTTCGAGTTCGATGGCCTGTGGCTCGTGATCAATCCGGACGGCAGCGCGGTCGCCTAGCCGGATCTCGGGCCGTGCGGCATCCTTCGGCGGATGCTTCTGACCGCCGCCATCGTTGGCCTGTTCCTGCTCCCGGCGCCGTGGAACGTCATCGCCCTGCTCGCGGCATCGGCCATCGAGGTCGGCGAGCTTTACCTCTGGAAGCGGTTTCTGGACCGCTACCGGGTGCGTGGCGGGGCCGAAGGGATGATCGGCGAGCGTGGCGAGGTGATCGAGGACTGTGACCCTGACGGCCGGGCGATGGTCAGGGGCGAGATCTGGAAAGCGGTAGCTGGGCCGGGACAAGGCTTCGCCGCCGGAGAGCGGATCGAGGTCACCGGCGTCGACGGCCTGACCTTAGAAATCACCGCACTGTCCGTGCCGAGGGTGTAGAGATCGGCCTCCGCTAGATTCTCCGGCTCCGGGCGCTTAGCTCAGTTGGGAGAGCGCCAGCTCGACAAGCTGGAGGTCACTGGTTCGAGCCCAGTAGCGCCCATCGTCGGTAGTCTCGCCCGTCGATGCTGGGCACCTATGTCTCGCTGGTTGCGATTCTCGTTCTCGCCAGCCTTCTCGGCCAGGGTTTGCTCTGGCTTTGCGGCCGCCGCGAATGGAGTTCGCTGGCGCCCGCATTTGGGCTCGCGATCCTCTTCGCGGTTGCGTGGGGCGGCGTCAACCTGGGTGGCGACCCATTGGTCGCGGTTGTTGTGGTGGGCTTGCTGGGGCTCGGCGCAGCGGTCGTTGTGCCCCGCGAGCGTCCCGATGGGTCCACCGCGATCGTCGTGGTCGCGGCGGTGGCGCTTTGCTCCCTCCCGTTCGCGATCGAGGGTCGGTTCGGGATCCTCGGCACGTCGCTCAACCCCGATATGTCCCAGCACCTGTTCGCGGCCGATCGCCTTGCTTCGGGCGGTACCGAGCGCCTGATCAGTGAGGGCTACCCGCTCGGGCCGCACGCCCTGGTTGTCGCTTTGGCAGATCTTGGGCCTGATCTCGTGCAGGCCTTCGGTGGACTTACCTTGGCGATTGCCGTGGCGACGTGTCTCGCGCCGCTCACCTTGCTCCGCCGGC
The DNA here is from genome assembly GCA_963701205.1 of uncultured bacterium. Classification (GTDB taxonomy): domain Bacteria; phylum Actinomycetota; class Thermoleophilia; order Solirubrobacterales; family 70-9; genus JALZKA01. Next base: position 1,977,493 of record OY969575.1, read on the forward strand.
TCTCATTGCCGCGACTCGTCGCCGGTGGGCTGATCGTCGGCCTTACCTATATGGCGGCCTCGGGGTTGATCCAGGGCTCCTTCAAGGAAACGGCGCAGGCACTCTTCGTCCTTGCCTTTGCAGTCGCGTTGTTGGAGCTCACAACCGGGGCGTCTGCGGGAACAAACTCGCTGCCCCGCTGGGAGCGATTGCAGCTGATTCCGCTGGCAGCGCTGGCCGTGGGGTCGATTTACGCGTACAGCTTTCCCGGGTTGGCGTGGCTCGTGGGAACGCTTGCGATCTTTGGGCTCGTAGCGGTTGCGGTAACGCGTGGGCGGATCGATTGGAGCCACTTGGCGGCGCCGGTCGCGATTGGCGTGGGCGTCCTCGCCGCGGCGGTCGCCCCCGAGGTCGGCCGGATCATCGACTTCGGCAGTTTCGAGACGTTCAATCCGGATGGCGACGGCCTCGGCAACCTCTTCAACTCGATCTCGCCGATCGAGGCGCTTGGGATCTGGCCATCCGGCGACTTCCGGCTCGACGCGGGCGCCGGCTTCGCGCCCGAGATCGCGTTTGGGCTCGGAGGCCTAGTCGCTCTGGTCGCCTTCGGCTTCGGTCTTATCTGGTGGCTGCGCCGGGGCGAGGTGGCGGTACCGGCGGCGATCGCCGCGGCGATCGCTCTGTATCTCTACGCGGCCGTTTCCGGCACTCCCTATCAAGAGGCCAAGGCGATCCTGATTGCAGCGCCGCTACTCGCGCTCCTTGTGGCCCGGGCCTTGTTGACCGACGCCGAACCGCAGAACCCCCGCATCGCGCTCTTGGCCGCCGCCTATCTCGTTCCAGCGGCCGCGTGCAGCGTCCTGGCCCTCGCCAACGGACCGGTCGGGCCGGCGTCATGGGGACCGGGCCTGATCGAGCTTCGCCAGGAGCGGTTGCTCACTGGGCCCGTCCAGGCATTGGGGTCGCCTGAGTTCTTGACCGACGAGCACGGCGCGGATCTGCTTGGCTGGGAGCTTCGCGGCGGCGAGGTCTGCGTTGACAAGTTGGGTGCCGGATTACCGCCCGGCGCGACCCAGGTTGTGACGGTCGTCGGCGACGGCGACGGCGACGCCAAGCCGCCCTATCCGGGCCTCGAGGCGGCGCGGCGAAGCGGCGACTACGCGCTCTGGAACGTGATCGAGCCCGAACGCGTCTCGCAATCCGTCTGTCCATTTGTCGCGGACGGCGCTCGCGCCGCCGCCGACCCCACCGAGTGAGGGATTGTGTGGCCAATGGCCGAACAACCCCGCGCTCGGTGGGGTAGCGCCCATTAGCATCACGCGCATGTCCGCGATCACGGTCAGCCTGCCCGATGGCACGCCGCTCGAGCTTGAGCAGGGAGCGACGGGCGCCGACGCGGCCGCCGCGATCGGCGCCGGGCTCGCCCGCGCCGCCCTGGCGATAGTCGTGGATGGGGAGCTTCGCGATCTGGCGGCGCCGTTGCCCGATCGCGCGCAGATCGCGATTCTCACCGCGCGCGACCCCGAGGCGCTGGCATTGATCCGCCACGACGCCGCGCACGTGTTGGCGGCCGCGGTACTCGACTTGTGGCCCGATACCAAGGTCTCGATCGGCCCGGCGATCGAGTCGGGCTTCTATTACGACTTCGAGTTTGCCGGCGAGTTCCGGCCGTCGACCGACGACCTGCCGGCAATCGAGCAGGCGATGGCGGCGCACATCAAGTCCGACGAGGAGTTCGAGCGCACCGACGTTTCCGTGGCGACCGCGCTTGAGCGGTTCAGGGCGGAGGACCAGCCCTACAAGGTCGAGCTGATTGAGGACCTGATCCGCGATCAGGGCATCGAGACGGTTTCGCTCTATCGCAACGGCCCATTCACCGACCTCTGCCTCGGGCCGCACGGGCCGTCAACCAAGCGGATCAAGGCCTTCAAACTGAACTCGGTGGCGGGCGCATACTGGCGGGGCGATGAGAGCCGCCAGATGCTGACCCGGATCTACGGCACCGCGTTCTTCTCAAACGAGGAGCTGGCCGAGCACGAACGGCTGCTCGAGGAGGCCCGCGCCCGTGACCATCGCCGACTGGGTCAGGAGCTTGGCCTCTTCATGCTGCGGCCGGAGTCGCCGGGAATGCCGTTTTGGCTTCCGAATGGAACCGTCCTGCTCAAGCTGATCGAGACCGAGGTTGACGCCCAGCTCAGCAAGCGCGGCTATGAACAGATCAAGACCCCGCACCTGCTCGACGTCGAACTCTGGCACCGTTCAGGGCACTACGACAACTACCGGGACAACATGTACTTCTCCGAGGTGGATGGCCGCCAGTTCGCGCTGAAGCCCATGAACTGTCCCGGCGCCTGCCTGGTGTTTGCAGCCGAGCGCCGCTCCTACCGTGATCTGCCGCTGCGCCTGGCCGAGTACGGGCACGTCTCCCGCCATGAGCGCGAGGGGGTCCTGCACGGCCTGCTGCGCGTGCGCGCGTTCACCCAGGACGACGCCCACGTGTATTGCCGCGAGGACCAGATCACGGCCGAGGTGAATTCGATCTGCGAGGCGATCGACGAGCTCTATTCGCGCTTCGGCTTCAGCGACGTCCGGGTCGAGTTGTCGACCAAGCCCGAGAAGGCGATCGGCACCGACGAGCAGTGGGAGCAGGCTGAGGCGGCTCTTCGAACGGCGCTCGAAGAGCAGGGCCGCGAGTACTTGCTGAACCCCGGTGACGGCGCCTTCTACGGACCCAAGATCGATTTCCATGTGACCGACGCCCTTGGCCGCTCGTGGCAGCTCGGTACCTGCCAACTCGACTTCCAGATGCCGGAGCGCTTCGAGCTCGCCTATCAGGCCGAGGACAACGCTGAACACCGGCCGGTGATGATCCACAGGGTGCTGATTGGCTCGATGGAGCGCTTTGCCGGGATCCTGATCGAACACTACGCGGGCCGGTTCCCGGCCTGGCTCGCGCCCGTTCAGGTCGGTGTGCTGCCTGTCGCCGACCGCCACAACGATGCTGCGCACCGCACTGCAACCGAGCTTGCCGATCGGGGCGTTCGCGTTCGCGTTGACGATCGCACCGAGTCAGTCGGCCGCAAGATTCGCGACGCCGAACTCGCGAAGCTTCCTTACATGGTCGTCGTCGGCGACCGCGAGGCCGAATCGGGCAAGCTCGCCGTGCGCTCGCACGGGGACGGCGACGTCGGTGAGGCCGACGTGAATGGCCTTGTGGCGCTCATCGAATCATGATTTTTCGGGGGCGGCTCTATACTCAGCGCCAGATGGAAGGCACCAAGATCACCGAGCGCATCCGATAGCGCCCGTGCCTTCCCCCTTGATGCCCCGTAGCTCTCTCCCAAGGACTGCCCGTTAGCTTGCTGGCGCCAGCCATCCCTTCGTAGTGCCGGTCCCGCGACGTTTCGACCGCCGGCTCCCTGAGCGCGACCAGACTCGTATCAACGAGCGCATCGGCGTGCGTGAGGTTCGCCTCGTCGATGAAGACGGCAAGCAAATCGGCGTGATCGAGACGGCGAAGGCGCTTGAGATGGCGCAGGAGCGCGACCTTGACCTGGTGGAGGTCGCTCCCGACTCCCGGCCACCGGTCGCCCGACTTCTTGATTACTCGAAGTACAAGTACGAGCTGGAGCAGAAGGCAAAGGCCGCCCGCAAGCACCAGCAGCAGATCAACGTGCGCGAGATCAAGTTGCGCCCCAAGATCGCCGACCACGACTACGCGACCAAGCGCGGCCACGTCGAGCGGTTCCTGAAGGGCGGCGACAAGGTCAAGGTCACGATCATGTTCCGTGGCCGCGAGCAGGCGCATCCCGAGCGGGGCCGGATGCTGTTGACCCGATTGTTTGAGGATCTCGACGGGATGGGCGTCGTCGAGCAGAACCCGCTCCAGGAAGGCCGCAACATGCACATGTTGCTCGCGCCGTCCAAGGAGGCGATCCGCGACGCCAAGAAGCCGACCACCGACGAGGAGGCGGTTGAGCCCGCCACTGAGGCGCCCACCGCCGATCCGCAAGAGTCCGCGCCTGAGACCCCCCCTGCCGAAGCCGATGACGCCACCACCGGCGCGGTCGAAAGCACGCCGGCCGATGCCCCCGCCGAGGCGGGGGCAGATGCCGACGCAGCTACGGAAGCCGACGCTGACAGCGAAGCGGCCGATCCGGCTGAGAGCGAAGCGGCGCCCAGCACTTAGTCGCCGCGATCTGTGGCGCCACGGGCCGCCGTGTCAAACGGGATTCGGTTATTGTCGGCGCCGTCCAGGGAGTCGAGTTTTGGAGGTAGGGCAGTTGCGTAAGAAGATTGTTGCCACGGTTGCGGTGCTGACGGCGGCGACGCTGCTCAGCGGCTGCTGGTTTTTGCGTGAAGCAAGTTGGACGATTGACAACGTTCAACCGGGCAAGGCAACAACTCTGAAGATCGGACTGTTGGGCATCAAAGAAGGCGACGAGCCGCCAGCACGATTCTTCGTCATGATCGGCCAAGAGGGATCACAGGTTAAGTTGCGCCGCGCCCGCTTTGACACCACCCAGGTCCTTGGCAAGACCAAGAAGATGATCAAGGACCCGGTCTTGGCGGGAGTAGTGGACGCGTGTCCGTATGACGGTGGCGTGACCTTCCGCACCAAGACGCGTGTTGCCAACGCCAACCGCAAGCTGATCGAGGCGACGGTTCGGGCCAAGGTGCCCAAGAACGCCGGTGGCGCGACGATTGCGCTGCTTACGACCGGCGCCTGGTACGACGACGGCGATGGAACCCCGGAACCGTCTGATACCTCCGACGACAGCTACGTCTGCTCAGGGATGGCCACCACCGGTTTCAGGATTAATGCACCGTGGCCGAATTCCCGGACGCGCATTCCCGACTCCCTCAGTCCATAGCGCCAGATCGCCGGACCCAAACCGCGGTCTGCTTCAATAGTCGATCCCGATGCCGAAGATGAAGTCACATTCGGGCGCCAAAAAGCGCTTTCGCAAGACCGCGACCGGAAAGCTGCGCGGTCGGCGTGCCTACTCGAGCCACATCCTCGAAAAGAAGTCGCCGAAGCGCAAGCGCCGCATGGCCAAGCCGACTGAGGTCTCGCCGCACGACGCCGAGCGTGTAAATCGCCTGCTTGCGGGGCGCAAGTGAGCCGCGCAACGAACGCCGTCGCGCGCAAGAAGCGGCGCAAGAAGACCCTTGACCAGGCGAAGGGCTACTACGGGCGCAAGCACTCGAGCTATCGGTTTGCCAATGAGCAGGTCATGCGGTCGGGCAACTATGCCTACCGCGACCGCCGGGTACGCAAGCGTGATTTCCGCAGGCTTTGGATCGTTCGCATCAACGCCGCCGCACGCCAGGAAGGCATGAGCTACTCCGCGCTGATGCATGGTTTGAAGCTGGCCGAGGTCGAAGTCAACCGGAAGATGCTCGCGGACATCGCCGTGCGCGATCCCGAGGCGTTTCGCCGATTCACTGATATTGCCCGGGAGGCCGTGGCGGCCTAGGCTCCAGCTTTGACCGCCGCATCGGACTCGACCGGGCGCCCAGCGGGCGCCTTTTTTGTTGCGATAACGGAAGCCGAAAAATGATCACAAGCAAGGACAACGAGAAACTCAAATTGATCCGCCGGCTCGCCGCGCGCAAACATCGCGAGCGGGAGGGCCTGTTTGCGACGGAGGGCGAGGACCTCTATGCCGCCGGAATCAAGGCCGGACGCGACCCCGCCTTCGTCCTCAGCGCTGCCGATGCCGGCCTTGAAGGGGAGGAGGTCGAGCGGGATCTGCTCGATTCGGTCAGCACCCTGGGCTCGGGTAGCCGACTGATCGCGGTCTGGCCGCTGAGCGTCGCTGCGGCGGCAACCCGTCCCGTCTGCGTCTACCTGCATGGGCTTGCTGACCCCGGCAACGTCGGAACCGTGATCCGCACAACCCATGCGCTGGCGGGCGGGTCCGTGGTCCTGGGCCCGGAGTGCGCCGATCCACACTCGCCAAAGGCAGTGCGGGCCAGCATGGGTTCGATTTTCGCCGTTGAGGTGGTCCGCGGCGGACTTGAAAGCACGCCTGAGCCGCGGATCGCGATGGTCGCCCACGGGGGTGAGGCGCCGCACGGCCACAGGACACCAGTCACGGTCTGCCTGGGCGCCGAGCGCGACGGCCTGCCTGCCGATCTGGTTGCGTCCTGCGTGGAGCGCTGGACCATTCCGCTCCACTCAGCCGGAGCCGAGTCCCTCAACGTTGCGGCCGCTGCCGCGATTGCCTTGGAGCGGATAGGGTCGGCCGCCACCCGCGAGGGACGCGATGAACACGCTTGAGCGAATCTCAGAACTGGGCACCGAGGCCAGCACCGCGATCGCGGCGGCGGGCGACGCCGCGACGATTGAGGAGCTTCGGGTTCGCTACTTGGGACGCAAGTCGGAGCTGACCTCGATCCTGCGCGGCATCGCTGAGCTTGCGGCCGGATGAGCGCGGTCCGGTGGGCGCGGCCGCGAACCGTCTGCGGACGGACTCGAGGTCGAGATCGAATCGCGGAAGGCGACGCTCGACGGAGCCGAGCTGGAGTCCCGGCCTGAGCGTGACGCGATCGACGTGACGCTCCCGGGGTGGCGCCGGTCGGAATCGGCCACTTGCACCCGATCACGCAGACTCGACGCCAGTTGGAGGACATCTTCTGCGGACTGGGATACCGCGTTGTGGATGGCCCCGAGGTCGAGCACGATTACTACAACTTCACCGCCCTCAACCATCCGCCCGGCCACCCCGCGCGGATGGAGCAGGACACCTTCTACGTCGATCCCGCATCCCTTGCCGAGGGGGTGCTCGCCTACGGCGGCCTGCCGCCGGGTCCGCGGGACATCCTGCTGCGCACGCACACTTCGCCAAACCAGGTGCGGGCCATGCAGGAAACCGGGCCGCCGCTCTTTGTCATCGTGCCGGGAACCGTCTACCGCCGCGACACGATGGACGCGACCCACCTGCCTATGTTCACCCAGATCGAAGGACTGGCCGTGGCCGAGGGGATCACGCTTTCAGACCTGGCCGGAACGCTTGAGGAGGTCGCCCGCGCGGTCTTCGGACCCGACCGCAAGACTCGCCTGAAGCCTGACTTCTTTCCGTTCACCGAACCGAGTGTGCAGGTTGATGTTTCGTGTTTTCGCTGCAGCGGCAGCGGCAGCCTTGCCGATGGCTCGCGCTGCGGCGTCTGCAAGGCCAGCGGCTGGATCGAGATCCTCGGCGCCGGAATGGTTGACCCCAACGTCTTTGGGTTCGTCGCGGAGCACGGCTATGACCCGGAAGCGGTGCAGGGTTTCGCATTTGGCCTCGGGGTCGAACGGATTGCGTTCCTCAAGCACGGCGTTCCCGACCTGCGCATGTTCTATGAGAACGATGTGCGCTTCTTGGAGCAGTTTTGAAGGTTCCCGTTTCATGGCTGCGCGAGTACTGCGACCCCGGCCTCAGCGCTGGTCAGATCGCCGATGCGCTCTCGATGCGCGCCGTCGAGGTCGAAGGCGTGCGCGCTATCGGTCCCGGATCCGCCGGAGGGCTTTGTCGTTGGCCGCGTTCTGAGCGCCGAGCAGCACCCCAACGCTGATCGCCTGCGCGTCTGCGTGGTTGACGCCGGTGACGGTGAGCGCACCATCGTCTGCGGCGCCCCCAACGTCGCCGCCGGTCAGACCGTCGCCGTGGCGCTGCCGGGCGCCACCATGCCGGGCGGGGAGAAGTTGGGCAAGGCGAAGCTGCGCGGCGTCGAGTCCGCCGGGATGATCTTGTCCGAGGACGAGCTCGAGCTCGGTTCGGACCACGACGGGATCATGGTTTTGGACAACGCGTTGACGCCTGGCGATTCGTTGGCAAGTGTGTTCACGGTCTGCGAAGACGTGCTGGAGCTGGACTTGAACCCGAACCGCTCCGACTGCCTTGGCATTTACGGTGTCGCCCGGGAAGTCCACGCGCTGACGGGCGCCCCGCTGGCGCCACCTCCGTGGGCTGACGACGTCGCGCCCAGCGGGGGCTCGGTCAACGAGCTCGCTTCCGTCACCGTCGAGGATCCGGATCTTTGCCCCCGATTCTCGGCGCGAGTCTTCGAGGGCGTCCGGATGGGCGCCTCGCCGATCTGGCTGCGCGCCCGCCTCAACGCAGCAGGCCAGCGCCCGATCTCAAGCATCGTTGACATCACGAACTACGTGATGTTGTTGACCGGACAGCCCCTGCACGCCTTCGACCTCGACAAGGTCCCCGGCGGCGAGCTGATTGTGCGCAGGGCGCGGACCGGTGAGCGGATGATCACGCTCGACGGCGCCGAGCGAACCCTTGACGGCGAGATGGTTCTGGTTTGCGATCGCGATCAACCGTCGGGAATTGCCGGCGTCATGGGCGGGCGGGTCTCTGAGGTCTCTGATGACACCTCGCGGGTTCTGCTGGAGGCCGCCACCTGGATCGGCCCCAACATCATGCGCACGTCAAATGCGCTTGGCCTGCGCTCAGAGGCTTCGGCCCGGTTTGAGAAACAGCTCCACCCCGACCTTGCGATCCGAGGCCAGCGGGTGGCCTCCAGGCTGATCTGCGAGCTGTCCGGAGCAACGATGGTGGACGGCACGATCGACATTGCGGTCGAGCCGCCGCCTACCCACGTGATCTCTCTGCGCGGTTCCCGCCTTGAGGGTCTGCTTGGAATCGCAATCCCGAGGGAGGAGGCCGCGAGCGGGCTGCGCGGGCTGGGATTCGACGTTGCCGAGGAGGGCACGACCGACCTGAACGTGCAGATCACCCCGGACCGGCACTTCGATGTGACGCGGGAGGTTGACCTGATCGAGGAGGTTGCGCGCCTGCACGGTCTCGACAAACTGCCGCGCACGCTGCCGGCCATTGGCGAGCGTCGGGGCGGTCTGGGCCGCGATGGACGATTGCAACGGCGGCTGGAGGACGTGCTGCGCGACCTCGGACTCAACCAGGCGATCAGCTGGAGCCTGGTCGCGGCCAGCCTCGCCGATGCGCTGCGGCTTGCGGATGATGATCCAAGGCGCCGCGCTATTGCGATCGCGAACCCCATATCCGAGGATGCAACCCATTTACGGACCATGCTGCTCGGGGGCCTGCTTGACGCCGCGCGTTACAACCTCGCTCGGGGCTCCGGAGCCGTCCGCCTGTTTGAGTGTGGTCGTGTGTATTTGCCCGAGCCGCCGCCAACCGAGGGCGGGGTGGCCGCCGGGAACTTCCCGGGTTCCGTGCCGTCCCCGGATCGGGAGCCGCTGCGTCTGGCCGTCCTGCTGTCGGGGCCTTTGACCAAGCCCGCCTGGAGGGGCCAGCCCGCCGCCGGGGATTTCTTCACGATCAAGGGGCTCATCGAAGTCCTGTGTCGCCAGCTGGGAGTTGCCGTTCATGTGTCGCCCGCGGATGAGCCGTTCCTGCATCCGGGCCGCTCTGGTTTGATCTCCGTCGCAGGGGTCGAGGCAGGGTGGATCGGTGAGCTTCACCCGGCGGTCGCGGCCAGTTGGGACCTTGAATCCGCGGCTGTATGTGAGATCGATCTAGCCCCGCTTATCGCTGCCAGCAACGTCGGGCGCGAGCGCTACGCCGACGTGACCTCTCATCCCGCCCTGGTCCAGGACATTGCCGTAGTCGTACCCGCCGATGTCCCGGCCCGGGCGGTCGAACTCGCCGTCGCCGATGCTGGCGGCGAGCATCTGAGCGTTGCCAGGATCTTTGACCTCTATGAGGGCGATCAGGTTGGTGCCGGCAACAAGAGCCTGGCGCTGCGGCTTGAGTTTCGCGCGGCCGACAGGACGCTGACCGACGAGGAGGCCGCCGGCCACCGCCAGGCCATTGCGGACGCGCTCGGAGAGATCGGAGGGTCGATCCGTGGCTAGTGGCAAAAAGCGCGTGTTGGTGGCAGGCGCCAGCGGATTTGCGGGAGCAGTTGCGGCGCGCATCGCCTGGCGGCACCCAGACCTCGATCTCGTCGCCGTCACCTCGCGCTCGGACGCCGGACGCCGTCATGACGAGCTCTACCCGCGCCATCGCGTCCCGCTGGAGCTTTTGGATCTGGATGAGGGTGCGCTGCCCGCTGTGGACGCCGCGATCGTCGGCTACCCGCACGGTGCCTCGGCGCCAGTTGTGGCCAACCTCCTGGCTGCTGGGGTCAAGGTCGTTGACCTGTCGGCCGATTTCCGCCTGCGCGACCGTTCCGTTTACGCCGAGTGGTACGGCGAGCATGGCGCGCCCGAGCGCTTCAACGCCGGGGTCTACGGGCTCGCCGAGCTCAACCGCGAAGCGGTGCGATCGGCCGAACTCGTCGCCAACCCCGGGTGCTATCCAACCGCGGCGATCCTGGCGCTTGCGCCATTGGCTCGGGCGGGGCTGATTGCCGATGTCGTGATCGACGCCAAGTCGGGCGTCTCCGGCGCCGGCCGGGGCGGGGGGGAGGCTCTTTCGTTCGCCAACGTTGATCAGAACTTCAAGCCCTACGGCGTGGATGGCCACCGCCATCTACCGGAGATCGCTCAGGAACTTGTGGCCCTTGGTGCCGCCGGCCCGCTGACCTTCACGCCGCACCTGCTGCCGCTCGACCAAGGCCTGCTGGCGAGCTGTTACGTCACGCTGACGCGTGACCTCCGTGCGGCCGAGTTGGATGGGATCTACCTCGACGCCTACGGCGCAGAACCCTTCGTGGAGCTCATGGGTACGCCTCCCGGGGTTGCCGATGTGCGTGAAACGAACGTCTGCCAAATCCATCACCTGATCGATCACTCAAGCGGCCGGGTGGTTGTCTTCGCTGCAATCGACAACCTCTGGAAGGGCGCTTCCGGTCAGGCCATCCAAAATCTCAACCTGATGCTCGGCCTCGACGAGACGGCGGGACTCCAGTGAGCTTCTTTCGGTCACGATGGGTTGAAAGTCCCGCCGGGGTCGAGGAACTCAACCCGGCGCAGCTGGCGCCCGGCTTTCGTGCCGGCGCTGTCCATTGCGGGCTCAAGGCACAGGGCGGGACGGATGTCGGACTGATGGCCTGCGATTCCGATGCGGTGTCGTCGGCCGTGCTTTTGACCCGCAACGCGGCAGCCGCCGCGCCAGTCAGGGTCTGCCGCGAGCATTGCGACCTGGATTCGATCAAGGGGGTCGTCGTCAATTCAGGCAACGCCAATGCGGCGACCGGCGACCAGGGGCTCGCTGACGCACTCGCCATGCGCGACGCCGCGGGCGCAGCGCTCGGCCTGGACGGATCCGCAGTTGCGGTGGCTGAGACGGGCGTGATCGGGGTACCGCTTGACACCGCAGCCGTCGTCGCTGGAATCCAGGCCGCGGCGGGTCGCCTATCCGAGACCGGCGGCGTCGAGTTCTGTGAGGCGATCATGACGACCGACAAGGGACCAAAACAGGTCACGCTCAAGGTCGGCGGCGTGACGGTCTCCGCCCAGGCCAAGGGAGCGGGAATGATCGAACCCGGCTTCGCAACGATGCTTTGTTTCGTGCAGACCGATGCGGACATCCCCAACCTCGAGGCTGAACTGCGTTGCGCCGTCGCGGGATCGTTCGAGCGGATCACCGTAGACGGGCAGATGTCCACCAACGACACCGTCGTCGTTCAGGCGACCGGCGCGGCCGGCCGGGCGTTGCCCGAGGGCGTCCTTGACGCCGTGCTGCTTCAGCTTGCGCTGGAGATCGTTGCTGACGGCGAAGGCGCTGAGCGGGTCGGCCGGATCGTCGTCACGGAGGCGGCAAGCGAAGGCGAAGCCGACAATGTCGCCCGCGCGATCGCCAACTCGCCGCTGGTAAAGACCGCGTTATATGGCCGCGATGCCAACTGGGGCCGGATCGCGCAGGCCGCCGGCATGGCGCTCGCCGGCGAGACCTGGCCGGAGCCGGGGCCGCACTCGATCTCCTTCGACGAGCTTGCCGCCGACGGCGCTGAGGCCGAGATCGCGATTGCCCTGGGCCGGGGCGAGGCGAGCGCCAGCGTCTTCTTCTCCGATTTGACCCACGACTACATCCAGATCAACGCGGAGTACACGACATGAGGCGAGCCAATGACACCTGAGCGCAGGACACAAGAAGGGGTCGCCAGCGTCGAGACGCTGATGGAGGCCTTGCCCTACATCAAGCAGTTCCACGGACGGACAGTGGTAATCAAGTACGGGGGCGCCGCAATGCGCGACCCCGAGCTGGTGGAGGCTTTCGCGGCTGACGTTGTGCTGCTCAAGTACGTCGGTCTCAACCCCGTGATCGTCCACGGCGGCGGGCCGGAGATCACGACGTATATGGAACGCCTGGGGATGGAGGTCCGCTTTCACGAAGGCCTGCGCGTCTCCGACCCTGAGACGGTCGAGGTGGCAAAGATGGTCCTGCTCGGGAAGATCAACTCGGACATCGTCAATCGAATCAACCGCCACGGCCAACCGGCCGTTGGGCTCTCCGGGGAGGACGGATCGATGTTCGCGGTGCGCCCGGTCGCCAATGCCGACCAGGTTGGCAACGTGGGCGAGATCGAGCGTGTTGACGTCGATGTTCTCAACCACATCGCCGCGGACTACATTCCGGTCGTCGCGTCGGTTGCGACGGATGCCACTGGCGCTTCCTACAACATCAACGCCGATGCCGCAGCGGGCAAGGTTGCGGCCGCGCTGCGGGCCCACAAGGCAATCTTTCTGACCGACGTGCCCGGCTGGCTTGAGAGCCCCGACGACCCGGAAAGCCTCATCTCGCGCGCGTCGGTGGACGAAGTGGAGCGCGCACTCGCGAACGTTGACGGCGGCATGCGGCCGAAGCTGCAAGCCTGCGTCGAGGCGATCCGCGGCGGCGTGGGTTCGGCTCAGATCGTTGACGGCCGCAGGCCCCATTCGCTGCTGCTTGAGCTCTTTACCGATGCTGGCATCGGCACCATGGTTACGCCGTAGCGGATGACGGCCGTCGAAGACCTCAGGGCGCTTGACGCCAGGTACACGATGCCCACCTACGTTCGCGCCGGGGTCGAGTTCGTGCGCGGAGAGGGGGCCCGACTGTGGGACTCCGACGGCAAGGAGTACCTCGACTTCTTTGCCGGGCTCTCGGTTCACAACGCTGGGCATGCCCACCCTGAAATCGCTGCGGCGATAGTCAGCCAGGCCCAGACATTCATGGGTTCGTCGAACCTCTTTTTGAGCGAGCCGGCGATTCGGCTGGCGGAGCGCCTGAGCGAGTCCTCGCTTGGTGGCAAAGTGTTCCTTTGCAACTCAGGTACCGAAGCGAACGAGTGCGCAATCAAGCTCGCCCGCAAACGGGCCCATGCTCGCGGAGTCGATCGGCCCGAGATTGTGAGCCTTGACGGCGGGTTTCATGGGCGAACGATCGGCGCTCTGGCCGCGACCCCGCGCCTTGCCGACGAGACGCGTTTCGGGCCTCTGCCGGACGGGTTTATCGCCGTTCCCCGCGACGACCCCGCGGCATTGACCGCTGCCATCGGCGGACGCACCGCGGCGGTGTTCATCGAGCCGATTCAGGGCGAAGCGGGCGTGTTTCCCATCGGCGACGATGTAATCGGCGCGGCGCGCGCCGCGTGCGAGGAGACGGGCGCTCTGCTGATCTTCGACGAAGTTCAGACCGGAATGGGCAGGACCGGAAGCCTTTGGGCATACGAGCAGCTGGACGTCGAGCCGGATTTGATCACGATGGGTAAGGCGCTGGGCGGGGGTCTGCCCGTCGGAGCGGTTGTCACGAATCCCGCCCTTGCCGACACCTTTGAACCGGGGGATCACGGCTCGACGTTTGCGGGTGGGCCCGTCGCGGCGCGGGCGGCCCTCGCAGCGCTAAAGATCCTCAGTGATCCCGGTCTGCTGGCGTCTGTTCGGCGAGAGGGAGAGCGCCTCGCCCAGGGCCTGGCGGCGTTGGCCGCGGCCGAAGAGGTTCGCGGGCGTGGGTTGATGGTGGGGCTTGGACTCGATGCGGCTCATGACGCGGTCGGGACCCGCGATCGCTGCCTGGACGCGGGTCTGATCCTCAACTGCCCCGGGCCGCAAATGTTGCGGCTACTGCCGCCGCTCGTCGTTGGTCCGCAGCAGATTGACGAGGCGTTGGCTCGGCTCGAGGACGCTCTTCGCCTCTAGCCACAGAGGCGTCAGCTGCTGTTCGCGGGCAGCTAGCTCCCGACGCCGCTCAACGGCCCGCGCTGCCCCAGGTAGTACGGCGATATTTGCGTCCGCGCTCCGACCACGATCACGCCGACGGGGTTGGCACCCAGGCGCAGAGAAGCTCTTCCGATTCGATCACGTTCTCGGTCGTTAGCCGGTCAAGTCGCGCGACCATCAGGACCTTGTCCACCAGTCGCACCAGCGCCTGGGAGTCGGCGATCCCGAGTAGTGGGGCGCTGTCGATGAGGACGTACTTGTAGTCGGACTTGCGGATCTGCTCGAAAAGGGGGTTCAGCGTGTCACCGGAAAAGAGCTTCGCCGGCAACAGCGCGGAGTGACCGCTGGTCAGCACATCGAGGTTGTTGGGAAGTGCTTCATCCAGATTCGACGAGCGGTGAACCGTTGCCTCCAGCACGAGGTCATTCAAATGACCTCCATTGCGGGCCGCGAGTTCGAGAATGTTCGCTAGGCCGGTTCCGCGTGGCAGATCGAAGTAACCCTGCAGGGTGGGAAAGCGAAGGTCGCCGCCGATTAGCAGCGTCTTGTGGCCTTCGTGGGCCAGGGCCCGGCCGAGACGCGCTGTTGCGGTCGTCTTGCCCTCGCCGTGGACCGCGCTCGTGGTCAGAATCACCCATTGGCGATCCGGAGGCAGGGTGAATGTGAACGACGTGCGGAGCGCCTGATAGGCCTCGTGCTCGGCCGCGCTCAGCGCCTGCGCGCGCCGGCCACGAATACGCGTAACCGCCGACAGCCCGGGGACGTACGGAACGCCGCCCAGCAGGGGCATGTTGCTGAGCCGGCTCAGCTCTCGGGCATCGGCCACCTTGGGGCGGAGTTGATCCCGGAGCAAGGCGAGAAGAACCGCCAGGAACAGTGAGACAAAGAATGCCAGAACCGAGTTGCGAAGCGGCCGCGGAGTGTGGGCGGCAGTTGGGACCTCAGCGGTGCTCGCGAGCTGAAGCTCCGACCCTGCCAGTTCCTCCTGCAGGCTCAGGTTGCCGACCTCCCGTCGCAGGGCGTCAAGCCGGGTCCGATCCGAAGCCGATCCGGTGGCGCTGAGTCGCTCCATCTCGATCAGCAGCTTCTCGCGGGCAGCGGCGTACTGGGAGCGCTCCGCTTCTTCGCGGATCGTAAGCAGCGCGTTGGCGGCCGCGTTTGAAACAAGGGCGGCACGCTCGGGGTCACCGTCGTTGACGGCGATGTAGATGATGTTGGCGGCGCTGTCTACGGATGATTCGATTTGGTTCCGCAGTTCGTCCGGGTCGGTGCCACCGATCTTCGTTGCGGCCTCGCCCAGCACCTCCTGACTTGAGAGCAGGCTTTCGATCGTCGCCAGTTGGCGCTGCTGCGCCTGAGCGTCGGGAGTGGAGAAGACGCCGTCACTGCCGCTCAGCGCGATTTTGCTCGTGGCTTGGTAGCTCTTCGGAAGCGTTAATGAAAGGAACACCACCAGGCCCGTGAACACGACGACGATCAGCGCGATCATCACCCGGCTGCGGGCGACCGCAGCCAGATAGCGGCGCAGGTTGATCTGCTCGTCGTCGCCGCCGCCGCTTTGCCGATCTGACGACCGGCCTTGGCTGGTATCGATTGCCATCTGCTCGCTTTCCGAAGTTGTGAACCCTGCTGACCCTAGACAGATCATGCCCGAGACCCCGCTCCTCACCGGCGTTCACGCCTGAGCGCGCAACTGATCTCTCACGCGGCGGCTCCCAGTCCCCTGGCGACTCGGCACTCGTGACGAGGTCCCTTACGCGCGCTCGGGCTCGGACGGCCCTGACACCTCGGCGTAGATCGATTCGAATTCGTCGATCATCCGGTCCATCTCGAACTTCGTGGCTGCGATCTGGGCGCCACGCTTGCCCATTCGCTCGCACGTTTGCGGATCTGCCGCCAGCCGGGCGATTGCCTCGGCGATGGCTTCTGGATCGCCGGGCGAAACCAGAAGCCCGCTCTCACCGTCGGCCACGACCTCGGGAACGCCTCCGATTGCGGATGCCACCACAGGCAACCCGCATGCCATTGCCTCGACCGTTCCGATCGAGAGCACCTCGAATAGGTGTGACGGCAAGACAAAGATGTCGAGGGCGAGCAGGTGGGGCTCGACCGCGCCGGAGAAGGGGAACACCCGAACCCGGTCGTTCAGGTCGAGCTCTTCGATCAACGAGTCCAGCCGACCGAGCTCGATGCCGTTGCCGACGATGGCGAACTTCAGGTCCAGCACCGCCAGTTGCTCTGAGCCCGCAGCCGTGATCAGGTGGTGAAGCCCTTTCTCCGCGCGGAGCGCTGAAACTGCTCCGACGAGGGTGCTTGTGCCGCGCCATTCCAGCATTTCGCTGTCGGGCTTTGCGGCCTCACTCACTTCGACGCCGTGGTATACGAGCCGGCGTTTGGACTCGCGCGAGATCCGCTCTTGGCGAGCCTGCTCGAGCTCGAACTCCGAGACGCAGATCAGTCGCGCGCCCAGTAGTGCCAGGATGCGTTCAAGCCAAACTGTCAGGGTGCGGCGCAGTCGGCGGTATCGCAGCTGCCTGAACTCGTTGGCGACAAACGCGAACTGGTGCGGGGAATACACGACGGGAATCCGGGCGAACTTTCCCGCCACCCGGCACAGGGCTCCAGCTTTCGCTCCGTGGGCGTGTACCACGTCGAACTTGTCCTCGCGCATGATTTCGACAAGCGCGCGCAGGCAGCGTAGGTCGGTTCGCGGCGCCCAGATGCTGCCTACGAACGGAAGCCGGTGGATCGTTGCGCCCTGCCGCTCAAGCGGCTCATAAATCTGGTTTGAATCGGCGCCTGCGACCTCGACGTGGTGTCCGCGGGCGCGCAGGCCGTTGGTCAATCGCAGCACGTGCTCAGCCGCGCCGCCACCGGGTTGCTCGATGGCCTGCAGGATTCGGGCCATGCTGATCTAGGCGGCTGTCAACGTTTGTTGGTGGTTCGACTGGCCACTTGTATGAGAACTAGCACGTTTTCTCTGAGCTTCGGGGCCGGAGACGATGGGTGGAGTGTATGGGACAAACACCACACTCCAACTCGCTCCATCGCCCTCGCAACTGGGCCGCCAGTCTTTTGACCTGCCTCGCCACGCTGTTGGCGTTTTGCGCCTTCGCGCCAGCCGTCGAGGCGTCAACCGACCAGCAGATCGGTGTCCAGACCCACCTGCTTTGGGGCGGGGTCAGCGATGCCGGCGTCGCCGAGCAACTTGACCGCACGCGCGCCTCAGGCGCCGAGATCATCCGCTTGGATGTCGGCTGGGCTTCGCTCCAACCCGAGGCCCGCGGCGAGTGGTCCCAGTGGGCGCTGGGCCGGCTTGACTCAGCGATCGACGCGGCAAACGCGCGTGGGATCAAGGTCTTGGTCACCTTCTGGCAGTCACCGTGCTGGGCCTCTTCGTCGCCGGAGCGGTTCAAACAGGGCTGCGAAGGTAAGTGGTGGGAGCGCTCGGTCCAGTTGTGGGGTCCCAGGCGCGCCAGCGATTACGCAAACGCCCTGGCGACGCTCGTAGATCGCTACGGCTCGAGGGTGGAGGCCTGGGAGATCTGGTCGGAGCCAAACAGCCGCGCTGCGTACCGAACCAGGCGCACCGTCCGTTCATACGTGAAGCTGACCAAGGTGGCGAACAGGAAGGTCAAGGCCGCCGATCCCCAGGCCACGGTGGTGGCGGGCGCGCTGATGTGGGCCGACTTCGGCTTCACCGAGCGCCTTTACCGAGCCGGCATCAAGGGCCACTTCGACGCCTTTTCGATCCACCCCTACAGCGACGATCGCTCACCGCTGGATGAGGGCCACCCAGATTGGATCCGCGGCAGCTTCGTTCGTGGCGTCCCGGCGGTCCGCAAGACGATGGTCAAGCAGGGCGACGCCAAGCCACTCTGGCTGACGGAATTCGGCTGGAGCACCGCCGATGTTCGCGGCTCGTCCGGGTGGCTCAACGGGGTCAACGAAAGCACCCAGGCCGCGTTCACCGTCGATGCCCTGGATCAGATCTCCCGGTGGAAATACGTTGACGTTGCGATCTACTTCAAGCTGATCGACACAAGCTCGAATCCGAGTGACACCGTTGCCAACTTCGGCTTGCTGCGCCACGACGGCACACCCAAGCCCGCCTATCACGCATTCAAGGCCGCGGCGGCGGACTTCAACTAGCGCCGTCGCCGTCGCCGCGAAGCGAGTTCCTCGTAGAGCTGGCCCGTTTCGCACAGCAAACGATCCGCGGCAAAGTTCTTAAGCGCATGTTCGCGGGCGTGTCCGCCCATCACGCAGCGCCGCTCCGGATCCTTGGCAAGGGCGATGATGCCGTCTGCGAGCGCCTGGTGGTCCCCAGTTGGAACCACGATTCCGGATTGGTCGGTGACCACCTCAGCGACGCCTCCGGCAGCAGTGGTCACCGATGGCCTGCCCGCCGCCGACGCCTCGATGAGCGCGACCGGTGTGCCTTCGTTGTCTGAGGAGAGGACCGCGATATCGGCGGCGGCAGCGAGGTTTGCCACGTCCGCGCGGGTTCCTAGAAACGTCACCGATGAGCTCACCCCCATCGCCTCCGCAAGCGCTTCAAGCTCGCCTCGCAACTCACCATCGCCGGCAATCACGAGCGCGACATCGCGGCCCTGGCGCCGACACTCAGCGATCGCTTCGATCAGGAGATCGGCGCGTTTGATCGGAACCAGGCGACCGACGAAGAGGCAGAGAACCTCGGAGTTACCAAGCAGCGAGTCGCGCAAGGCCTGAACCTCGTCGGCGCGGGTGTTTGTGAACTGTTCCAGTTCGAGTCCGAGGCGGATCACTGAGATCTTCCAAACCGGTGCGATCCGCAGCCTGACCAGGTCATCGGCCGTGGCTTGACTCGGTACCACCAGCCGGTCTGAGAATTTCGCAGCGAGGCGCTCGAGGATTCGAAAGAATGCGCTGGTGACGCGGCCGAAATAGCCCTCCAGTACGTGCCCGTGGAAGCTGTGCACGACCACGGGCCTGGGGTGGATCGTGTGCGCTGCGAGCCGTCCCAGAAATCCCGCTTTGGCGGTGTGGGTGTGGACGACGTCGGGCCGGAACTCTCGGATCAGCTTGACCAGGTGCCAGGCCGCGCGCAAATCGTCGCGCGGGCTCACGCGGCGGGCCATCCCCTGAATGTCGATTAGGTCCGGTTCGTAGGCAGCGATCATCGGCAGCATTGAGTCCTCGTTCTCGGGGACGCTTCCACAGGCAAGCGCAACCTGGAAGCGATCACGGTCGAGCCTGCCCGCGATCATTGCTGCCTGCATCGAGGCGCCGCCCACGCTCAGCCGGGCGATGATGTTCAGGACGCGCAGGCGCCGATCGGCATCGCTGGTTGCGCGATCGGCCACAGCGGTCAGGCGGGCTGCCTGGTTGCCGTCGAGCGCGATGCCACGAACGCCGAGGCCCAGATCAACGCTGCGACAAGCCAGGCGTGGCGCCACTGCAGGCTGTCAACGAAGTAGCTGTGGATCAGGATCCCCGACCAGGAGGCAAGCAGCGCGGCGGAACCGATTCCGTGCAGGTCAACCCCTCGTATCGCAGCGCGCAGCGCATACCCGAGGGTGGCCAGGCACAGCGCAACGAGCGAAAGCAGGCCCAGCAGCCCCTCCTCGGCAAAGGCTCGAATAAAGAGGCTGTGGGCGGCGATTTGCTCACCACCGTAGGAGGCCTCCTCCTCGAACTGGCCGGGCCCGATTCCCAGGGGATGCGTCCAGGCGAGATGCAAACCCTGCTCCTGGGCATCCCACCGCGAGACGTCGTACTCCTGCGAGCCGGCCCGATCGCCAATGTCGCTTTGGTCACCGGCCAGCGTTACGAAACTGCCGACCATCATGGCCGCGGCAACAATCCCGCCCAGGAGGGGAACGACGCGCTTGCTTCCGCGCTGGCGGGAAGCGGTTACGGCGATGAACACGATCAGCGCGATCAAGACGCTTAGCCAGGCCCCGCGCGACGCCGAGAAGACGATGCCGGCCAGCAAGACCGAGAGCATGACGGCCTTCAGTATGCGGCTAAAACCAAACAGTCGCGGCCTGAGCAGGTCTTCGAGCAAGATCATGGTGATCGGCATGAGAAAGGGGCCGAACACGTTCGGATCGTCGAACAGGGCGCGAACTCTCACACCCTCCTGGGCCGCGGCAAGAACGGTCTCGTCGATGCCGTAGAGAAAAAGATCGCGCCCCGGGATCGGCGTCAGTAATGCGAGCGAGCCGGCGGTCGCGGCGAACAGCGCCGAGGCCAGATAGCCGCCGACAATGATCCGGGCTCGCCGCGGCGAATCGATGTAGCCGGATACCCAGACGGCCACGGCCGCAAGCGAGATCACGATCATCAGGTAGTTACTGGCAATCTGCAGGTTGTCGGCAGCCGCCGTCGCAAGGATGTTGATGGCGACGAACAGCCCGAGGCAGACCGCGACGATCACCGGAACCCGTGGCGCCAGTCTGCCGGTGGCGAGCGCAGCGAGGATGACGACGAAGAGGATCAAATCCGATGGCGTCGGGACGCCGATGACGACTGAGGAAAGGACGAACGCAAAGCCAACCACAGCGTCGTAGCGGGTCACGGAGAGCGCGAGCAGGCACAAGACGCCAACGCCAGCCAAAAGGAGCCGACCGAGGTCGGGCGGAGGACTGAAGGCAAACGTGGTGGTGAGCATCCACGCGGCGACAAATAACAGCGCGCCCATCCCCGCCGCCAGCGGCAGCGTATTTTGCCGCTCGCTCACTGCTTGTGGGCCTCGAGATTCACCCGACGGAGGGTAATCAAAGCGGGCGTCCGGCCCGGCTGGAGGGCGACAGCGGGGCTTCTCGTTGCAGAAACGAGGAATCGCGCCCAACCCGTTGAAAGCTGGGGATATGTTTGAGCGATTGCGTTACCGTGGAGCCATGAGCCGTTGGGGCCGAACGCTGATTTCCCTGCCTGGAGGTGCCGAGCGCACTGATAGCGGCCATCCGGTCGTCGGCCTGCTGAGCGTGTCGCGAGAGCGGATCGAGGAGATTGTCGCCGCCGCAGAACGCGCAGGCCTTGACATTGACGCGGCGGTCGCGCGTTCGGTGTCCGGAGGCGGCGACTCGGCCTCCCTGATCGCGGCTGAGTTGGGCCAGGCGCTTGTCGAGCGCGCCCGCGCGCTGCGGAGCGAGGCGCAGGTACTTGCAGCCATTCTCAGCCGAGCGGGTGGCCAGCTTGAAGCGCTTATCGGCGATCAGGCGATGACTGCGCCGCCGGCGATGGATGTGGTGCCCCCGAAGTTGCCGTTTGCCGTTGTGCCGGCCCCGGCCCCCAACACCAATCCTGATGAGAACAGCCTGCGCCTGCTCGCGACGCAGATGGCGATTGCGGGAGCGACGTCCGAGTCGATCGAAGAGCGCCTGCGAACTGAGTTCAACGTGGGCGACCCAAGCGCGATTGCGGCAGCGACCTTTGCTCCCGCCGGCATGGCACACGGTTGATGGCGAAGGTATCCTCGGACAAGCCGGGCTCGGTGCTCAAGGAATCCGTCGCCGACATGTCGGAGCGGATCCAGGGGATCATCGACGAGGCTGAGCGCACCGCTGACGAGATTCAGGCCAATGCCCGCATCGAGGCTGATCGCGAAGCCCGCCGCACCGTTGAAGCCAGGATCCAGAGCCTTTCCGGCGTCGTCGCCCCGCTTGGCGATCGCATCGATGCGCTGCGGGCCGAGGCCGACGCCTTGATCGCCGAAATCGACGACGCGGCTGCGGAGTTGCGGAAGCTGACGAGCGTCGATAGCCGCGCTCAGCGCCGGCCGGAACCCGCGCCAGAGCCCGAACCCGAGCCAGAGCGGGAAGCCGGGCCGGAGTTGGCAGTGGCACCCGAACCTGCGGCGGCTCCGACGGCGTATCCGGGGACCGCATCGGCTCCCGACGCTCCGGCGAGCGAGGAGGCGCTGTTGCGCGCTACGCAGATGGCCGTCTCTGGCAGTTCACGCGGTGAGATCGAGGCCACTTTGCGTGAGGACTTCGGGATCGCCGATCCCTCGGCGCTGGTCAACGGGATCCTCGGCTCAAACTAGCCGAGCCGACTCCGGACCGCCTACGGATCCTGCCAGATCTGACCGCCCGAGCCGAACAGGCTGATCGACTTCAGCTTGCTGAACGCGACGATTCGCTGCGCGGCGGAGTACAGCGGATGGCAGGCGGTCAGAACCAACCGCTCGTAGCGCACGTTCTTGACCACGTCGTACTCGGACGGACTCACGATCTTGGTCGTCTCGAGCTCGTAGGTGAACGTGGCGTAGGGCATCTCAAGCGTTATCTCGTCGCCGCTACGTAACTTGTCGAGGTGTCGGAATGGCGCCAGGTAAGTGGTCCTGTGGCCCGCGATTCCCACCGTCTTGCCCTGTCCGGGGTAGGCAGAACCATCGCCTGCTTTGCGGGTTTCGGCGTCGTCGGAGCGCGTGTAGTGGCCCGGTCCCTTCTGAAGCGAGGCTGTATCCGTGCCCTCGATAACCACGATCTCATCAAGGTCGATCCTTGGAATCGAGATTCGGCCAATGCCCTTGCCCGTTTCGACCTGGTCAGCAAAGCGGTCTGCCAGGATCCCCGCGCGCTGCTCGAGCGTTCGCGCGTCGCCGGCAACCCTTAGGTCTCCCGCGGTCGGGAATCGTCCCTCGAGCGCGTCGAGCTGTTCGCGCGCGTGGCCCTGCTGGATCGAACCGTAAATCGTTGACAGCGGCTCCTTCCACGCCAGCGTCAACCCGACGTCCCCCATGATCACAAGACCTGCAGTGATGAGGGCGGTGGAGAGGATTCGAACAAGCCGGTGCATCGCCGACAATCATGGCGAAGTGAGCCGTGGGAGCGCCGATCGTGCCTGCCAACGCGTTTGCGCAACGGGGATGCGAGACTCTCGCCTTCGATGGGCAACCCGATCCCACAAGCACCTCGCATCGCCACCTACCAGGCAGACCCCGAACAGATTGGGCGGGTATTGCTCTTGTACTCGGGTGGCCTGGACACCTCCGTGATGCTGCACTGGATTCAGGCGCGCTACGGGGCCGAGGTCGTGACGCTGACCGTGGACCTCGGGCAGCCCGGCGAGGATTGGGACGTCGTGGTCGGCAAGGCGAAGGAACTTGGCGCTGTGGACGCCATCCGTGTGGACGCCAAGGACGAGTTCGTCCGCGAGTACGTTTTGCCCGCGATCAAGGCGAACGCACGCTACGGCGGTGGCTACCCGTTGTTTACCGCGCTGGCCAGACCACTGATCGCAAAGCTCGCGGTCGAGCACGCGATCGCCACGGGCTGCGACACGATCGCGCACGGCTGCACGGGGAAGGGCAACGACCAGGTTCGAATCGACGGCACGATTGCGGCACTCGCACCGGACCTGCGGGTGTTGGCCCCGGTCCGTGAATGGGCGATGGGCCGCGAGGAGGAGATCGAGTACGCCCGCGAGCATGCGATTCCGGTCAAGGGGGGGACCGAGAGCGCCCCCTACTCGATCGACGACAACCTCTGGGGGCGCTCGTCGGAGGGCAAGGAGATCGAGACCCTCGGCACGCCACCCGATGACGCCGTCTTGCAACTGGTGACCCCGCCGTCGCAGGCCCCGGACGACGCACAGATCCTGCGCGTCGCCTTCGAGGCGGGCGTCCCGGTTGCGCTTGACGGCGAGCGCCTCGACCCCGTGGTCCTGATCGAGCGCGCCGCCGAGATCGGAGCTCGTCACGGCGTTGGGATCGTCGATCACATCGAGGATCGGATCGTCGGGCTCAAGGTGCGCGACCTCTACGAGGTGCCCGCAGCAACGATCCTGCTCACAGCCCACCAGGACCTGGAAAAGCTGGTTTCGACGATCCACCAAAACGAGCACAAGCACGCGCTTGACCGCAAGTGGGCCTACCTCGCCTACGCCGGCCTGTGGCTCGATCCGCTGCGCTCGGATCTCGATGCCTACATGCGCTCTGCGAACTCCCGGGTCACCGGCGAAATCACGCTTGAGCTGTTCAAGGGGTCGGCGCGCGTAATCGCCCGGTCGTCGCCGTTCGCGCTGTACGACGAATCGCTGGCCAGCTTTGGTGAGTCCGGTGGCGCGTTCTCCCAGGCCGCGAGCCCGGGTTTCATCGAGTTGTTCACACTGCAAAGCCGGATGGCACATCGAATCGGCGAACGCGCCAAAGAGGAAGGGAATCCGTGATGGCCGGAATCTATGAGCTGATTGGGCGAGCGGTGGTGCGTCTTGCCTGGTGGCGATTTGGCCGCCAGCTCCAGATTGCCGGGCTCGTTGCGGGCGCCGCTCTTCTCGCAGGCGGATACCTGCTCAGCCGCCGGGATCCGCCTGAGGGCTGACGCCGACCCGTGCGGGGGAGCGCCTGCAACGTCTCACCCACGTTATGTAGCCCTGCTTAGCAATTCGTTAGCGATTCCTAAGGATCGGTTAGCATCCTGCGGCTCTGGTGACCGGAAAGCCGACCGACAGCCTGGCCCTGCGCGCCCTCCTCGTCCTCGTCGTCGGGCTCGGCTTCGCGATCCCAATCGCTCGGGCCGAGGCTCGAAGCACGACTACGCTGGAGCGCCGAATCGCCGCCGCCGAGGTCCAGGCTGAGCGCCTGAACGCCCGGATTGGTGGCAGCCTCGTAGCCTTGGCCGAGGCCCGTCAGCGCGCGCGTGGGAGCGCCAGCCAGGAAGCACATCTGGCCGCGCTGCTCGACGCCGGCCGCGAGCGCGCCGCCGCGCTAGCGGAAGCTGTGGCCCGCTCGCGCTCGGAGCTTGACGAAGCGACGGCCCGTCTGCGCCGCTCGCAAGCAGCTCTCGCGAGCCGGCTGGTTGCGATCTACAAATCGGGTGAGCCGAACGCCGTCAACATCCTTTTGGAGGCGAATGGGTTCGACGATCTCGCCACGCGGGCAGATCTTCTCGGTCGCATTCAGGATGCGGACCTTGGGCTGGCACAAAGGGTCGCGGAACTACGCGACGCAGTCGCAGACGAACTTGCGGTCGCCGCTGCAACCAAGCGGAAGGCCGAAGCACACGTCGAACGCGTCGCGGTCGCCCGCGATCAAATCGCGGGCGCCCGGATTGCCGCCGAGGCCGATGCTGCGGCGCTTGCCGAAGCCCGCCGTGATCAAAGCGGCGAACTTGCAGCCCTCGAATCGAACGTAGGTATCTGGCGTCGTCAGGCGGCGCGCCGGGCACAGGCTTCAACGGTTCCTGCCGCCTCGTCGGCGGGGGGGCTTCAATTCGGCGCCTGGGCGATTCCGGAGGCGATCGTGATGTGCGAATCGGGCGGAAACTTCTCGGCCCTCAACCCAAGTTCTGGTGCCGGCGGTGCGTACCAGATCCTGCCTTCAACCTGGGCCGCATACGGTGGCAAGGGACTGCCGCACCGGGGGTCGCCGGCCGAGCAGCATCGGATCGCAGCGATGATCTGGTCTGATTCGGGACCGTCAGCGTGGGTCTGCGCGGGTTAGTTCGCGCGACGGGCCGCTTGGATCAGGGGTAAGCGACGTCGGCAGCACCCGACGTCGTGCCGGCGTCACGCTCCCAGCGCGTGTCCCTGAGCGCTACGACCGCGGCTGCCAGAACCGCCAGCACCCCGATGCCGGCGACGGCAAACCCGGCCCGTGGGGAAGCAAGTGCGGCGATCGCGCCGCCCAAGACGAAGCCGATCCCGGACATTCCGCTTGACAGCGCTTCCAGCAGGCCGATGACCCGCGCCTGATAGGCGGGTGCCGTCAGCGCTTGAACGGCTGTGATCATCGCGACCCACTGGATGCCGTTGCCAACGCCTCCAACCGCTGAGCAGATGCAGGCGGCCAGCAGGGTGGGGGAGACCGCGGTTCCCGTGTAGCCGGCCCCGATTCCAACTGTGCCAATTACGAGCAGCGTCACAAGGGGAACCCGGCCCAGCGCCGAGAAGAGCACGCTGCCAAGCACCATGCCTGTCCCCCAGGACGCAAGCATCAGGCCGTAGCCGATATCGCCAGCGTCAAGTGTGTCCTTTGCGAACGCAACTTCGATCGGCAGGACTAGTGCAAAGAAGATGAAGGCGATCCCCTCCGCAACCAGCAGCCGAGCCAGGGTCGGACGTTCGCGGACGTATGCGAATCCGCGCCGCAGCCGCTCGGCCCAGCTCCCTTCGGTGTCCCCACGGGCAGATGGGAGGCCCGCGGCCGTCGCGATCAGCACCGCAACCGCCAGGAACGAGACCGCATCTGCAAGCAGGGCGAACTGGACCCCGGCAAGCGAGATCAGAAGCCCGGCAAGGGCGGGCCCTCCTGCCGCGCCGGCCGTAAAGCCGACGTTCAGGATTCCGTTGCCTTCGCGCAACAGGCCCGCTGGTTCAAGGATGGCCGCCGCGGCGGCGCGAGTGCGCGCCCTGGCTGTCGCAGCAAGCGTGCCGTCGAGAGCCGCGAGGAGCAGGATTCCGGCGAGGACCAGGCCTTCCCCCGCCGCCAGTGCGGCTAGGACGCAAAAGGTGCCGGCCTCCGCCAGATAGACGACGGCCAGGGTACGGCGGGAGTGGAGGGTGTCGAGCTTCGCGATCAGGGGTGGTGCCGTCAGGGCCGGAACGAACTGCAATGCCACGAAGAGCGCCGCAGTGGCCATCGCGCTGCCGGTGAGCTCAAACACCAGGACCGCCAGCGCGATCTCGCCGAGCCAGTTTCCGAGTTCATTGACGAGGTAGGCAGCGGCAAGGCGGCGAAATCCCGGCAGGCGAAATGCCGCGGAGGACTTCATACGGGTTTGGCCGGATTCAGGCAGGTTTTCACAGGTTCTTGCAAGTTTTGCTCGTTTGTGCTTAGATTTACGCGGTAATTGCAACCGATCAGCGACTGAGGTGAGCCACATGGGCGTTCGTCGCGGATAGATCCACCAATTTGAATCATGCGTAGGCAAGCGTCACCTTCGACGCTTGAGCCAGAGCCCCTTCACTCGGGGCCTTTGTGCTGCCGTCACTCAGCAGCTGGGCGGTCGCGGCTCAGGTCAACGCGATGTAGGCTCAGGTCAACGCGATGTAATCGGAGACGCGCTTCTCCAGCGCGAGTTCTTCTTCGAAGTTGACGTCCTCGCCGTGGCGGTAGGCAGGGCTCTTGTCGCTGAGCATCGCGATGAAGACCTCGACCAGGCGCGGGTCGAGCTGGCTGCCGGCAACACGGCGCAGTTCAACGATCGCCTCGCTTGAGGAACGCGTGTCCGTGTAGGTGTCGCGGGCGGTGATGACGTCGTAGGTATCGGCGATGGAGATAATCCTGGCGAGTTCCGGGATCGCCTCGCCGCCGGTCCCGTACGGGTAGCCGAGGCCGTCGTAGCGCTCGTGATGGGCAAGGATGATGTCGGCCACCGGGGCGTAGCCGTCGATCTGGGAGACGATGCGGGCTCCCTCCGCCGGGTGCCGGCGAATTTCGTCCCAGTCCTCGAGCGTGATGCGCCCGCTGGCCTTGAGGATCCGGTCAGGCAAGACAAACTTGCCGATGTCATGGAGCAGGGCGGCGGTGTGGACCAGGTTCTGGCTCTCCTCGGGCAACCCGGCGTGGGCCGCCAGCTCACGCGAGTAGCGGGCCACGGATGCCGAGTGGCGGGCGGTCATCCGGTCGCGCAGGTCAAGCGTTCGCAGGAGGGCGCCAAGCAGGGCGAACTGAAAGCCGGCGAGCTGGTGGGCACGGCGTTCGAGTTCGTCTGCCCGTTCCTGGGAGAGCAACAGCTCGCCAACCAAAAACTGAAAGCACAAGAGGACGATGGCGAACAGGGCGGCGGCCGGCAGGCCCACCTGGTTGTAGGCGAAGGTGATCCCTAGTGCCAGGAGGCCGGCCGCAAGTTCGGTTGGGATCATCGGAGCGAACGAGCGCCGCAAACGCTGGAGGAGGCTTGAGCCCTCGACATAGGACGTGTAGGCCGCGATGCCAAAGAAATCGACGATCAGGGCGGCGACAAAGATCCCGAATACGAGCAGGTAGAAACTGGCGTTGCCATCGTCTAGCGCGAGGCGTTCGGTGGCGAGCGCGAAGCCGACGCCGGCGAGCAGCGGAAACGTTGCGTAGACGACGGCGTTCACCAGTAGGTCTGTGACCGCATAGCGGCTTTGCAGCCAACTCGCGAGAATCGTGGTCAACGCCACCAACACGGCCGGCGCGGCGCCGAGCAGAACCGCCGCAACGATGATGGCCAGAAAGCTGCCGGAGGCCTTGACCCGTTGCGCCGTGATCTCAATTGCCCGCAGGTCGCTGACCACAGAGACCAAGAGCAGGATGCCGAGCAGGCCCAGATTCCAGTCCGCGTCGCGCGCGACCACGGCGGTGCCGGCGAGGGTCGCCGCAAGGAGCGCCAGCAGGGCGACTCGAACCGGAGTTGATGGGCGTGAGGGCATCTTGGTGTACTTGTTCAGTCCGGGGTCGGGCGCCTAGCCGCCGATCAGCGAGACGCCGCTTCTGCCCAGGCGGGGAATGGCCACTTCGCCGGGGGTTGTCTCCCGCATCGAGTCGATGAAGGTGTCGAGATCGTTGCGGTCGTAGCGTCGCTGACCGCCTGGGGTCCTATAGACACCCACGAGGCCATCGTTCGACCACTTGCGCAGCGACGCTGCGCTGACGCCCAGATATTCGGCTGCTTGGCCTACGTTCAACAGTCGGGCTGTGACTTCCATGGTCTGCAAGACCTCCCAGGATCGGTAAGACCGCCTTCAAAGCGGCCAAAACTTGAGATGCGTTCCCCCAGCCAACGCGAAACCTGGGTGTTCGGCAATGGGCGAATTTGCCACGCCGAAGAGATGCAGAGGTTTAGGCCCTCAAACCTGTGCAGCGTGCGCAGGTTGAATGCGACCGTGCAGGCGCATCGAGGATGACGTCCGGACTAGGGCAGGTCGAGTTCGGCCAGCAGGCGAGCCTGCGCCTCGGCCGGTCCGGTGCCCAGATGGGGCATGCCCTCGCGGCCGCCGACAAGGCGCGCCGAGCGGTACGCGAACGGGCGGGCACCCGATGCCTTGAGCGCGACGCGCAGGGGCTTGCCGATCACGTCGAGGCGGGGTTCGGCGCCACAAAGGATCACTGCGATTGGATCCAGCGCTCGCAGCGCGGTCTGGTAGCGCCGCTCGGCGAGGTCCGTAGAGAGATGCAGGACTCGCAGCCCCGCCCGGCGCAGACACAGCTCGAAGGCCTGAGCGAGCACGGCCTCAAGACCAACGTCGGGTCCTGAGTCGAGCAGCAAGATTCCTTGGGGCCTGGTTGCCGCCGGCGCCAGCCGCCGCGCCCCGTGAAGCCAGCCGCTGGCCCACCGGCAGGCGTACTCGAGCTCAGGTTCGGCTCCGGGGCGCTCGGCTGCAAGTTCAAGCGCGGGCACAAGGAGTTCCTCAAGGGTTCGCTCGAGCGTGCGAACAGCAAGGCTTTCCTCGAGTTCGCGGTCGGCGGCAGCCTCGTCAAAGCGGTCGAAGGCGGCGAGCAGGCGTTCCGGCGAGGCGAGGCCGCGCCCGCGGCGCTGAGCGATCTCGACGGCCGACGAGATGTTGCGGGTTTCGTTCAGCGCGTCGCGGAGCGCCTCGAGATCCGCGAGCTCGTATTGGCGCTGGTTCCCGGCCCCGCGACGGGGCTGGGGGTAGCCGAGCCGACGTTCCCAGGTGCGCAGAGTCGATGGGCTGACGCCCAGCATCTCCGCGGCGGCGCTTGTCCGGATTCCGCTCATCCGTGAATTTGTCCCGTATTTTCAGCGTTTTGGCAAGTCCTGTTAGGGATCTTGCAAAGCGCCACGCCTGGCCACGGCGAAGGGACGGCCCTCAGCGCGTGCGGTCCAGAGTGCTTCTTCGCCTGCCTCAAGCAGTTGCTCGGGGCTGGCTTCGCCGTCATCAAGGGGCGCGATTCCCGCGACGACGGAGACCCGTGGCCCGTGGCGCCCCTGCGAGCGTTCCACCATCGCAGCGATCTCGCCGATTGTGGCACCCAGGGTGATTGCGTCAGTTCCGGGGGCCAGGATCGCAAACCCGTTGCCGTGCAGGTGAAAAATACGGTCGGCAGGATCAATCCGTCCAGCCACGATCCCGGCAACCGCGGAGAGCATCTGGTCGGCCGCATCGCGTCCATATCCGGCGAGGATCCGTTCGACCCCCTCCACCTCAAGGCGAGCAACCGCGAGCGGCGCACCGCTATCGCGATGGCGCCTGACCAGGATGCCGAGCCACTCGTCCAGTTCCGCGGCGCCCGGGATCCCGTCCTTGGCCACCGGCGAGGGCTGGACGACGGGCCCAGGGGTCAGGAGCGATTTCAAAACCGCCGATTGCACGGCCCCGAACACCTCGGCGAGGCGTGCCACCGCCTGCGTGAACGCGGCCTTGTCAGTGGTGCGGGCTTGCCGGGCAAGGGCCTCGATCAAGACCCCCTGCAGGGCCGCGAGATCGCGCGGGATTCGATCGGCGTCCCCGGATCCAAGGGCTGCGGCCCGGGCTTGCGCGGACGGCGGCAGTTCCAGGTTGCGGGCCGCACCCGGGTCCGAGAGTTGTCCCAGGATCTCCGCAATCAGCGGCGGCGCCTGCTGGCTGATCCACGTGAGCGGGAGCGTTTCAAGCTCGGCCAGGGGTGCGCGTTCAATCAGCTCAAGCAGCCAGTCCTTGGCGATTCGCTCCCATGCAGCGGGCGAGCGTGCGATCTCGGCGGCCGGCGAAGCTCCATTCACGCCCGACAACGCTAAGCCAAGCGTCGGCCGGATCCTGGCTGGCCACTGGGCAGGTCGGATCTTGCCGGCGACGCCGTGCCAGGTCGGCCAGCCGCGCCCATACACTTCAAACGGTGACCGATTCGTTTCCGCCGTCCTCCGGTCGTGATCTTCCCGATGCCAGATCCGGCGGAGGATCCGGCGGCGATCCGATCCTTGGGGCCGCCCTCGAAGGGCTGCGGCGTGCCGTTGAGGAAGTTGAGGTCGAACGCTCGACGGCGGAGACCCTGCAGCGAAGCCTGCTGCGCGAGCGCTTGCCGGACGTCGCCGGGGTGCGCCTCTCCGCGCGTTACCTTCCCGGTAGCGGCGAAGCTCGAATCGGCGGCGACTGGTATGACGCGATTCCGCTTCGCGACGGCCGGATCGCGCTTGTGATCGGCGACGTGGTCGGCCGCGGCGTTGAGGCGGCAGCCCGCATGGCGCACCTGCAGAGCGCGGTCCGGGCGTACGCGCTTGAGGCACTTGATCCGGCTGCGGTGCTGTCGCGAATGAACGGTTTTGCGCATGAGCTTGAGCGCCGCGGCACTGCAACGCTCCTGTTCTGCGTTGTCGATCCCGCCACCGAGACCGTGCGGCTGGCCTCGGCCGGGCATCCGCCACCGCTCCTGATCGCGCCGAATGCGGCACCGCGGTTCGTAGAAGGTCCAGCCGGCAGTCCGCTCGGAGCGTCGATGTTTCCGAAGTACGAGGAGTTGGAGATATCCATGCCGGCAGGGTCCGTGCTCATCCTCTATACCGACGGCCTGATCGAG
Source organism: uncultured bacterium (assembly GCA_963701205.1). Classification (GTDB taxonomy): domain Bacteria; phylum Actinomycetota; class Thermoleophilia; order Solirubrobacterales; family 70-9; genus JALZKA01. The sequence continues at coordinate 2,008,953 of OY969575.1, forward strand.
CGCCCCGACCAATCCCTGGATACTGGCATGGAGGTGCTGGCGGTCGGGATCGGCGAACTACCGGACCGCCCTGATGAAATCTGCCATACCGTGCTGGACTTAGTCCTCGGCGGCGGCGGATCGCCGGACGACGTTGCGATCCTGGTGGCTCGTCTTGACGAACCGGCCGAGGTGCTTGACCTCACCGTGCCCGCTGAGCCAGCAGCGCTCGCCATGGTGCGCACCGAACTCGAACGCTGGTTGCGGGCGCAGGGGGTCGACTCGAACGCGGCAACGGAAATCCAAATCGCATGCGGCGAGGCCTGCGCCAATGCGATCGCTCACGCGTATCCGCCGGGCGACGCCCACTTCGCCGTTCGCGCGTCGATTGACGGCGACCATGACCTGGCGATCGAGATTGCCGATTATGGGGCTTGGCGCACGCCGCGTGGCGGGACCGGTGGACGCGGCTTGGCGTTGATCGAGCAGCTCACGGATTCACTCGACATCGATCGCGGAATGTCAGGTACAACTGTGCGAATGAGGCGCCGGGTGGCGCAGGAAGCGAGATAGATGAGCGCGCACTTGGCGGACGTCGCTTTCGAGGAGGTTGACGAGGACACCCTGTACGCCGTGATCAGCGGCGAGATCGACGGCTCGAACGCCTCGGAACTCCGCAGCGCTGTCGCGGACAACGTGAAGTCCGCGACACGAACGATGGTGCTGGATCTAGGACAGGTCTCCTACATCGACAGCGCCGGGGTTGAGCTTCTGTTCGAACTGGCGCGCCGCCTCGAGGCCCGCCGCCAGGCCCTTGCCGTAGTGGCGACCGTGGGTTCAGGCGTGCGTAGGGTCTTGGAACTCTGCGACGTTGGCAGCGTCGCTTCGCTTCATGAGGGTCGGGCCGAGGCGCTGGCCGCGGTTGGTGACTAACGCTTGGCGCTGATCCGGCGGATCCGCTCCTCCAGGCCTTCCACCTCGAGGCCACCAAGCGGATTCAGTTCCCGGATCAGCGCCAACTCAAGGCGGGCGGCGTCCGGTCGGTCGGGCAGATAGAGCTGGGCCAGAAAGTAATGGGCGGCCCACTCCTCGGGACGCTTGCGGGACGCTTGGCGGAACGCCTCGATTGCGCGCTCCTTCTGGCCGAGTTCACGCGCTACAGCGCCAGTCCCGATCTGGGGCGCGTCCGTGAGCCGGTTGAGAAACTCGGCCCGTCGCAGGTCAGCGAAGGCGCGCTCAGAGTCGGTCCTGAAGCCCTCGTACGCATTGCGCGTGTAGCGCGCGCTCAACATAGGCGGCACAACGGAAAGCGCCAGGATCACCACCATGGCGATCAGAACGCGGCGTTGACGTCCATTCCACGCCCGGTCGGGCGCCAGCATGGCAGGCGCGAGGGCTGCTCCAAGCAATGCAATCACGGGCGCGCTTACCGCCGGATACGGCCAGAACCAATCAAGCGAGGAGTGGGCCAGCCAGTACGCCGCCGCCCCGATTGCCCCGGCGCTGAGGCTCGCGGCCGCTGGACCCAGGCGCCGCGACCGGATGGTTCCGGCGATTGCGGCAATCAGACCGGTCGCCAACAGGCCGAAGCCAACAAGTCCCAATTCAGAGAGGGTTTCGAGCTCGATTGAGTGGGCGTCTTGGGCGTACTGCGTGACCTCTTCGCGCTCCCGGGTATAGCGGTACTGAAAGCCCCCGGCGCCGTCGCCGAAGACTGGGTCGTCCTCGATTGCATTGATGGCGACGGCCCAGACATCGGATCGATTTGAGCCGGCGTTGAGGCTCAGGCGGGTTGATTGCGCGGACAGGTTCGGCTCGCCCTTCTGAAATTCGTCGAAGCGGTCGCCCAGCCAGCTCACCGGGTTGCCGATCGCGATCAAGAGCACGAGTACGAACGTCAAGGCACCCGCCCGGACGCCGACTCGCTTGCGGGCGGGGGTCAGCCAGTCCGGCTCGTCAAAACTAAACCGGCGTTCGACCAGGAGCGCGGCGGCGCCGATGACAAGCGCCAGGATGGCGCCGATCACTCCGGCGGCTCCGGCAGCGTGCATCTCGCCGACGGCCCGACCCACGCCCTCCGCTCCATAGAGGTCCGCTGCGGCGGGTACGCAGACCAGCGCCGGCAGTGCCGCAATGACGAGCCATCCGGCGGATCGCCCCCGGTGTGGCGAAGCCAGCAGGAAGGCGCCAAGGGCGGCGACCGATCCGATGATTGCACCGCGGCTTTGACAGAGCACCCCGACCTCGATCGCAAGTGTCGCGGCCGCCAATGCGGCCAACCTGATCGGAGCGGAAATATTGCGCGACGACGCCAACGAGACGGCGGGCCAGAGCGCCATTAAGAAGAAGGCTGCGGTCGCGTTGCGGTAGCCCAGCGGGTAGTCGAGCGTGCCATCCGATTCCAAATAGCGAGTTGGATCGTCGCCAAACGCCAGGCTCAGCATCGTGACCAGCCCAACCACTGCAACCGCGGCGACCAATGGCAGCATCGCGTACTCCATGCGCCGACCCAGCAGCGCAACCGACCAGATGCCGAGCGCGAACGCGAGCACGTATGCGAACGTCCGTTGCGCGTCCCCGACGGCGATATCCGGCGCCGGCGACCACAGCGCGGATGCGAGGGTCCAGGCCGCGAACAGGATCAGGCAGGTTGTAGCCACCCGGGCGAATCTGGAAAGCCGCATCGACGCTCGCCACGGAGCGGTCCAGATCAAGACGCCGAATGCGGCGCAGAGCACGATGATGCCCTCATAAAGGGTGGTTTCCGGATAGGGGAGCCCGCCCAGGTAGGCGCCATTGGCGAGGGACCACCAGATCCAACTCGCGGTGAGGACGCCCAACACCAACACCTGGGCGATCGCGGTCTGCCGGTCAGGGGCCGATGCGCTTTGTCGCGTCCCCGCGGAGCCACTTGCGGTGATCATTGGTCGAAGCTAGCGCAGCGCCCGTCGCGGCCGATCTTCGCGGGCTGCCGCCGCAACGCCTTTGGCGACCGACGTGTCTAGCACGATTCCACAGGTGGCCGACAATGACGACCGGCTAGATCCTGGCGAAAAGACGCCAGGCGACGACGGGCTGCGCGATCGCATCAGCGAGGCGCGGGACTCGATCGGGCGGAGCCTGCGCGAGGTGCAGGCGGAGGTTGAGCGCGACCAGGCCGCGGCGCGGCTCAAAGCGGCCGAGGAATTAAGGGCGCTTGCCGCGACCGAGCTGGGGCGGGCAATGGACGAGTTCCAGGCCAAGGCCACCGAGGCCGGCGTTCGCCTGCAGCGCGAACTCACCGAGAAGGCCGAGCGGGACCATGCCGAGTTCGCCACGATGGTGACCGAAGCCCGGTCGAGCCTGGACTCGCGATTCTCAGATGCCCGCGCCGAACTCGCGTTGCGCCTCGAGAAAGAGCTCGAGGACCGAACCGACGCGCTCGCCAAACAGGTCAAGAAGACAGGCAAGGAACGCGAAGCCGTCGTTCGCAAATCTCTCGACAAGACGCTTAAGCAGATCGGCGACGAGTGGGGGTCCGCCCGCGGACGAATCGAAGAAGCGCAAACGGCGGCGCGCGCAGAGCTCCTACGGGTGGCCGAAGAGGGGGCGCGGCGTCAGGCCGCGGCGGCGGGTGCTGAGCTCGGTGAGTCGCTTTCTGGCTTGCTGGCCGAGGACCGGACCCGCCTTCGCAGCGAGATCGAGTCGAACCTCGAGCGGGCTCGCCTGGAGGCCAAGGAGGAAGCGGAGGCCGCAACGGCGCAATTGCGTGAGCGCATCCAGGAGGCGTTGGCGGCAAGCCTTGGCGACCTCGAAGCCGCGTCGGCAAGCGCTGTGGCGGCCAAGCAGGGTGAACTTGAGGTGGCGGTCGAAGCCCGCATGGCCCAGCTCGAGCAGGCGAGCGGCGAGCAGGCGGCGGCATGGGCCGCGCGGCAAGACGCAGCGGCGTCCGACCGAGCCGCCGCCCTCAGAGCAGGCCTTGAGGCCACCGCCGCCGAGCACGCGGAGCGCCTGGCTGAACGGCACGTGGAGCTTGCAGGGCAACTGGAAAGCGGCATCGACGCACTCCGCGAGAAAGCTGTGGCTGATCTTGGCCAGGCGCTGGATGCACGAATCGGCCGCGCTGAGGCCAGCCTCAATCAGCAATTCGCGGGGAAGGCGGAGACCGAGATCGCTGCAGCGCTGGCCGCGTTAACGAGTCGGGTTGACGAAAAGCTTGACCAGGTGCGCGGCGACCTGGAGGACGTCACGAAGGACCGGGCCGACGCGTTGCACGCGGAATTGGCGGAACGCGACCGGGGTGGACGCCAGGAGCTCGCAGCGGAGCTTGAGGCGACCCTCGCAAAACGCCTGCCCGAGACCGCCGACGGGCTGCGCCGGCAGCTGAGCGCCGAGATCGAATCCGACCTCAAGGCGATCCACTCAGACCTCGAAAGCGGCCTCAGCTCCCGCCACGAGGCAGGGATCGAGACACTGCGCTCAGAGGTTCGGGAGCTGGCGTCGCGGGAAGCCGAGACGCGGGCAGCAGCGGCCGAGGCCCGACTCACCGCCGCCCAGCAAGAGGCCACCGAGCGCCTTGCCGCCGCCCAGCAAAGCGCCGAGTCACAACTGAGCGAACGCGCCGAGGCGGTCGCCCGCGAACGCGCCGACGACGGACTGACCCGGATCGAATCGACACTCTCGGCAACGCTTGCGGAGCGCCTCGCGGCGGCGGAGGGCAAGCTGCGCAGCACCGTTGACGAACACCGTTCGAGCCTGGTGAACGACCTCGAAGGCGGGCGCCGGCAGCTGAGCGCCGAGATCGAATCCGACCTCAAGGCGATCCACTCAGACCTCGAAAGCGGCCTCAGCTCCCGCCACGAGGCAGGGATCGAGACACTGCGCTCAGAGGTTCGGGGGCTGGCGTCGCGGGAAGCCGAGACGCGGGCAGCAGCGGCCGAGGCCCGACTCACCGCCGCCCAGCAAGAGGCCACCGAGCGCCTTGCCGCCGCCCAGCAAAGCGCCGAGTCACAACTGAGCGAACGCGCCGAGGCGGTCGCCCGCGAACGCGCCGACGACGGACTGACCCGGATCGAATCGACACTCTCGGCAACGCTTGCGGAGCGCCTCGCGGCGGCGGAGGGCAAGCTGCGCAGCACCGTTGACGAACACCGTTCGAGCCTGGTGAACGACCTCGAAGGCGGGCGCCGGCAGCTGAGCGCCGAGATCGAATCCGACCTCAAGGCGATCCACTCAGACCTCGAAAGCGGCCTCAGCTCCCGCCACGAGGCAGGGATCGAGACACTGCGCTCAGAGGTTCGGGAGCTGGCGTCGCGGGAAGCCGAGACGCGGGCAGCAGCGGCCGAGGCCCGACTCACCGCCGCCCAGCAAGAGGCCACCGAGCGCCTTGCCGCCGCCCAGCAAAGCGCCGAGTCACAACTGAGCGAACGCGCCGAGGCGGTCGCCCGCGAACGCGCCGACGACGGACTGACCCGGATCGAATCGACACTCTCGGCAACGCTTGCGGAGCGCCTCGCGGCGGCGGAGGGCAAGGTCGCCGACCAATTGGCGACAGGCGGGCGCGCGATCGAGGACCGGGCAATCGAAGCTTCAAGGCGAGAGGGGTCGGCGCTGATCGAAAACGCAGTAGCGGCCCTCGAGAAGACAGTGGGCGACACTCTTGGCTCGTTTCGTGACGAGCAGGCTGCGGAAGCGGAACGCCGAGCCAACGAGGCGGACGCGACAATTGCAGCAGGGACCGAGGCCGCGCGCGCGGCGCTCGGCGCCGATCTCGGCGAGCGAGTGGAGAGCCTGCTGGAGGCCGCCCAGGAGCAGCTTGCGCGAGACGCTTCGCGGCGAGTCGACGAGCAGGTGCTTGCGCTGAGGGCACAGGCGCAGACCGAACTTAACGAGGGCAAACACGCCCTGAGTGGTGACCTGCAGGCCCGTCTCGATGCGGGCCTTGCGGGGGTTGAAGCGCAGCTGTCGGTGCGGGGGAGCAGACGCCTCGATGAGGAGTCCACGCGCCTTGCCGGCGAGCTCGACGGCCGGGTCGAGCGGGCCACGGCGGAGATCGAAGCATCGGCGCGTGCCATCGCCGTGGCCGAGTCAAAGGCGCAATTCAAGGGCCTTGGCGATGAACTTGAGGCACGCTTTTCCGCTGCCGAGGCGAGTCTTGGGGCGCGTTCAGAGGACACCCTTGCGGCCCTGCGCGAAGAGTCCGAGCAGCGGGTTCAGTCGGAGATCGAGCAGACGGTAAGCCGCATCAATGAGAAAGGAGCGTCCAACCTCGCATCGCAGCTGACCGAACTGCGGAGCGCCGCGGATGTGGCGACGAAGGGATTGCAGGGCTCGCAGGAGGCGGCGGTTGCGGCAACGCAATCGGCCGCGGCCCGTGCCGAAGCTGCCGCCGAGCGCGCGGCCGAGCAGGTCCGCGCTGCCGCGGAGGAGGTCACACGCCGCCAGACCCGCAAGGACCTGAAGCTTGCCAAGTTGGAGACGTCAAAGCGCATCACGAACGCGCTCGCCAACCTGGAACTCCGCGCCAAGTCCCTGTTCGACGAGTTGGGGGCCCAAATCCAGGGGGCCGACGAACGACTCGACGCGAAGGCGGCCGCCAGCCGCGACGCCGCCGAGTCCGCAGCCGCGGGTGCTGCCCGTGCTCGTGAGCTCCTGCAGGACGCGGAACAAGAGCACGAGCGGACCCGATCGCACGCGGCCGCCGTGCGCGCCGAACTGGACGAGCGTAAGGCTGCGCTTGGGGCCACGCTTGAGGAACTCGCGGAGCGGGCCCGGGCGGATCTCGCTACTGATCGGCGGGCCGCTGAAGAGAAGCTCGCGGCGCAGGCGGGCGATATGGCAGACGAACTCCTTGCTGCGGCCGCCGCAAGCCGCGGCAAGCACACAGCCCGCGCGTCCGGGGCGCTCGAAGCGTTGTCCGCGGCTGCACAGGAGCAAGCCGCGCAACTCGACGCGGCGGTGGAGAGAGCCAATCAGGCGGCGGCGGAGCGCGAGCGCCAGGCGACCGACCTCGCCGCCGAGACACGCCGGGCGATTTCAAAGGCTCGGGACGACCTTGAGCGCAGCACCGAGGATGGGACGCGCATGGTTGACGGCGTCGCCGAACGGCTCGAGCGCACCCTCGCCGAAGTCGCCTCAGCGCAGGCGCGAATCGAAGCCATCGAGGCTGAAGCGGCCACAGCGAAGAACGCAACCGAACATTCGGCGGAACTTGCGCAAAGCGCCGCCGAACTTGAGGCTCGAATCAGCGCCGCCGCCAAACTTGAGGCCGCCGCCGCCGAGCGGATCGTTCGCGCGGAACTGCGCCTCATCGACGCAGCGCACGACGATCCGCGCTAGCGCGGGGCGACGCCGGGTTTGGGACTCCTGACGTCAACCGGCCACTTCCATCTCTCCCGATTTGCGGGAATCGCGCCGGTTGGCATCTGACCCCGCTGGCAAGATCAAAGCCTTGACAGATTCGGTCGCCCATCTGCACGTTCACAGCGAGTACTCGCTGCTCGACGGTCATTGCCGCATCGAGAAGATGGCTGCACGCGCGGCTGAGCTTGGGATGCCTGCCCTGGGGCTGACCGACCACGGCGCGATGAACGGCGCGGTTGAGCACTACAAGGCTTGCCGGGCCGTCGGGGTCAAGCCGATCCTGGGTCTCGAGGCTTATTTCGTTGACGACCACAAGCAGGCTGATCGCCGAGCGGAGCGCAACCATCTGACCCTTCTCGCCGCCTCCGACGTGGGCTTCAAGAATCTGGTCAAGCTCAGTTCGGCTGGCTTTCTGGACGGTTTCGGGCGCGGCAAGGCGAATGTGGACCTCGGCATGCTCGATCGCTACTCGGAGGGGTTGATCGCGCTGACGGGCTGTCTGGCGTCCCGGCTCTGCCGGCGGCTCGTCGAGGATCGCGCGGACGACGCTCGTGCCCACGTGGATGACCTTTTGCAGACGTTTGGCAGCGACAACGTCTACATGGAGATTCAGGTCAACAAGATCCCCGAGCAGGACAAGGCGAATGAGGGAATTGCCAGGCTCGCGCGGGAGGTCGGCCGTCCGCTTGTGGCTACTGGCGACGTCCATTATCTGACGCGCGACGACTACGACCACCATGCCGCGCTGCTTTGCGTCCAGACGAAATCGACTTTGGCTGAGCCGAAGATGAAATTCGATACGAACGAGTTCTTCCTCAAGAGCTACGACGAGATGCAAAGCGACTTCTCGGCCTGGCCGGAGGCCGTTCCGATGACGCTGGAGATCGCGGAGCGCTGCCATACGGAGATCGAGCTGGGCAAACTCCTGTTGCCGCGCTTTTCGACGCCGGGGGACGAGGATCCGGGCGTGATGCTCCGGCGCCTCGCCACCGAGGGCTTGGCCCGTCGCTACGGCACCCCGCCGCCCGCCGCGGCCATCGAGCGGCTTGATTTTGAACTTGGCGTGATCGAGGAAATGGGGTTCGAGTCGTACTTCTTGATCGTCTGGGACTTTGTCGCCTACGCCAAGGCGAACGGAATCGCGGTTGGGCCGGGGCGAGGCTCGGCAGCAGGATCGATCGTGGCCTACTGCCTGGATATCACCGAGCTGGATCCGCTTGCAAACGATCTTCTGTTCGAGCGCTTCCTGAATCCCGCGCGCAAGTCGATGCCCGACATCGACATCGACTTCTCCGTGCGCGGACGCGATCGCGTCTACCGCTATGTGCAGGAGAAGTACGGCCGCGAATCAGTCGCCCAGATCATCACGTTCGGAAAGATGGCCCCGCGCGCGGCGACCCGGGATGCGGCGCGCGTGCTCGATTTCGATTACGCGACAGGGGACCGGTTGGCAAAGCTCATCCCTGAGCCGGTCATGGGCAGGAGTCCGAGCTTTGCAGAATGCCTAAAGCCCAACCAGGACCTCGGCAAGGAGGTTGCGCAGAATCCTGAGTCGCGGCGGATCGTCGATGTCGCCAAGGGCCTGGAGGGGGTTGTCAGAAACAACTCGATCCACGCGGCGGCCGTGGTGATCGCCGACCGCCCACTGTCAGAGATCGTTCCACTCCAGCTCGCTGACGACCGCACGGCAGCACCCAAGCGGAAGGACGGCAAAGCGGAGCGCCAGTACAAGATCGTCACGCAGTACTCGATGGGTCCGATCGAGGAGATTGGTCTGCTGAAGATGGATTTCCTCGGCCTTCGCAACCTCGATGTCATCGAGGACGCGGTCGAGATCATCGAGCGTTCCCGTGGCGTCAAGGTCGAGATGGATCAGATCCCGCTCGATGACCAACCGACGTTCGAGATGCTGGCTCGCGGTGATTCTGTCGGTGTCTTCCAGCTTGAGTCCGAGGGGATGCAGGAGGCGCTGAAGCAGATTCGGCCAACCGAGTTCAACGACATCGTCGCGATCGGTGCGCTGTACCGGCCGGGGGCGATGCGCTTCATCCCCGACTATGCGCGCGGCAAGCGTGACCCGGCATCGGTCCGCTACACGGACGAGCGGCTACGCCCCGTCACCGAGCAAACATACGGCTGTGTGATCTACCAGGAGCAGCTGATGGAGATCGCCAAGCAGCTGGGCGGCTTCACCGGTGCTGAGGCGGACGACCTGCGCAAGGCGGTCGGCAAGAAGAACCGGGCGTTGATGGCGACCATGGAGGGCAAGTTCATCCAGGGCTGTGCGGCTTCAGGTACGGCGCCGGCGCTGGCCAAGGAGCTGTGGTCGTCGATGACCGCCGCCGCCGATTACAGCTTTAACAAGTCACACGCGGCCTGTTATGCCCTGATCTCCTACCGCACCGCCTACCTGAAGGCGAACTTCCCGGCGGAGTACATGGCCGCCTTGATCTCGTCGGTGATGTCAACGAAGGATCGGGTGCCGTTCTTCGTTGATCGCTGCGACCAGATGGGAATTGAGGTTCTGCCCCCGGATGTCAACTCCTCAGATCACGGCTTCATCGTTTCGGGAAGCTCAATCCGTTTTGGGCTCGACGCCGTGAAGAACGTGGGCCACCAGGCCGTCGAGGCGATCATCGCCGCCAGGCAGGCTGGGTCGTTCAGCTCGATCTGGGACTTCTGTGAGCGGGTTGACGCGCGCGCTGTCAATAAGCGAGCGATTGAGTGCCTCGTCAAATGTGGAGGCCTGGACTCCACGGGCGCTACCCGCAAGGGGATGCTTGCGGTGCTGCCGCAAGCCCAGTCCGCCGGCCAGACGGCGCAGGACGATGCTCTGCGTGGCCAGGGGTCGATCTTCGATCAGGGGGGCGACCAAGCTGGAGATGAAGCCACCCCTGGCGCGTTTTCGAGCCGGCCACCGGAAATTTCGGATGGTGAGTTCGAACAGTCCGAGCTGCTTTCGCTTGAGAAGGAGACCCTCGGCACCTTCCTGTCGGCCCATCCCTTGACGGAGGTTCGTGAGGCCCTCCGCGAGCGCACCTCCGGCACGCTGCCTGAGGTCTTGAAGCAGCCGGATGGCGCCTGGGTCACCGTGGGTGGGATCGTTGCCGAGGCCAAGAAGGTCAGGACTCGCAAGGGCAACCAGGTGATGTTCGCAAAGCTTGACGACCTCGAAGGCCAGGTTGAGTTGTTCATCGCGGACGCAGTCGGTGAGGCGGCGGCGGCCGTCCAGCTTGACCGCGTGGTCGTGATCAAAGGTCGGCTTGATCACAGGGAAGCGGGGCAATCATCGATCCGGGTACAGGAGGCGACCGCATTTGAACCGGACGAGGCGGAGGTGGCAGCGGCGCGTGCCCGCGCCCGAAAGCGGGCGACTCCCGAGCGCATCGTCCTTCGCATCGACGCCGCCCGCTACAGGGCCGAACTGGTGGACGAGCTCAAGAACCTGTTTGAGACCTACCCCGGCCGCACGGAGGTCACCGTCGAGATGCGCACCGGCGAGGTCGTTCGACACCTTCGTTTTGGCGACGACTACCGGGTCGATCCAGGCCACGGATTGCGCTCGGAGCTCGATCAGTTGCTCGGTCCCACGGACCTTGCCGCCTAGCGATCAGCCTAGAATCCAGCTCACCATGGCATCGGCAAATCGCGCAGCGGCGAGGCACGGAGAGTGTCGTCGTTGCGGAGCGTTCTGCGACAAGCTGGTGGAGCCGCGTGGATGCCTCGAGATCCGCTGCCCGATGCTCTACTCCTACGAGGATCACCGCAATGGAATCCGCTACATGGGCTGCCTGCGCAAGGTGTTCAGGGCGGAGGTTGACGTGGAGATGTTTGAGCTGGCGGAGCGCACGACCGGCTACGGCGGGCTGAAGCTGGCCCGCCACCCGCTTCCACAGTGCCAATTCACGGTTGAGCCTGCCTATGACGGGCAAGGCGGTGACTTCGCGTGTGTCAACCCGCGGTTCTTCGATTGCCCCGACACGGGCCCAAACGATCTGCGCGCCTTCGATATTCGCAACGCCCTGTAGCGCGGCGCCTGAGACGCTCAGGAGCGAAAGCGGTACCCGACGCCACGTACCGTCTCAAAGCGGTCCGCGGCGAGCTTCCGTCGCAGGTAGCCGACATAAACGTCAACCACGTTCGATCCTGGGTCATAGTCGTAACCCCAGACCCTGGCCAGAAGCTGCTCGCGGCTGAGCACTTGGTTGGGATGCTCGAGAAACGTTCGTAGCAGCTCAAACTCCCTGGCGCTCAGTTCGACCGTGTCGTCGTCAACTGTCACCCAGCGAGTGCGCAGGTCGAGGACGATGTTGCCGACGGCGATGGTGTGGCGGTCATCGCCGGGGCCCGACTCCTCCCGCAATCGCACCCGGATCCGGGCGACCAGCTCCTCGAAATGAAACGGCTTGCCGATGTAGTCGTCGGCCCCCGCGTCAAGCCCGGTAATGCGATCGTCAGTGTCATCGCGAGCGGTGAGGATCACCACGCGAAGCTGGTTGCCGGCGGCGCGCATCGCTCGCAGGACCTCAAGGCCATCCAGCTTCGGCAACCCGAGGTCCAGGATCATCAGGTCAAAGTCATCCTCGTCGGCGTGTGCAAGCGCTGCTTCGCCGTCGGCGACCACCGTTGTCACGAACCCCGAGGCCCGTAATCCCTTTTCCAGGAATGAAGCAAGCCGGGCCTCGTCCTCGGCGATCAGGATGCGAGCCATGCGTCATCCTCGTCGCTGGGGGGCGGTTCGGTCGCGGGTATCACGATCGTGAATGTCGACCCGGCGCCGGGTTTGGAGTGCAACTCGACGTGGCCGTCGTGCGCCTCGGCGATCGCCTTGACGATCGCCAAGCCAAGCCCCGATCCGTGCGAGGCGGTCACCCTGGATCCGGCGAACCGCTCGAAGATCCGTTCCTGCTCGTGAGCGGCGATGCCCTCGCCCTCGTCGCGGACCCAGATTCGGGCGACATCCCCTTCAATTGCGCTTCCGATCGCGATCGCCTGGTCTCCGCGCGTGTGCTTGACGGCGTTCTGCGCGAGGTTCATGACCGCAGAGGTCAGCCGATGCGGATCAGCGTGGATCAAGCCAACGTCCGCGTTGTCGATAAGCCAGCGTCGCACGCCGAGACTACGCGCCTTGGCAAAGATGTCGTGCGTGAGCAGATCCAGGTCGAGCGGGACCACACGCAAGAAATCGGGGCGGTCGGAGCGGGCAAGCAGCAGCAGGTCGTCAACCAGGCGGCTCATCCTGTCGAGCTCGTCGTTGATTACGGCGTTGGCCTCAATGCGCTCGACGGGATCGTCGCCGGCGGTCTCCAGGTGGCCCTTGATGACGGTGATCGGCGTCCGCAGTTCGTGGCCGACGTCTGCGAGGAACTCCTTCTGGTCTGCAAACGCCGATTGCAGACGGTCAAGCATCCCGTTGTAGGTGCGCCCAAGGTTTGCGATCTCGTCCTGTCCGGATACGACAACGCGCTCGGAGAGGTCAGTCTCCGTGATCGTGCGTGTTGTGCGCGCGAGGGCGCGAAGCGGCTCCAGCGCCCGGCCGGCGGCCAGCCAAATGAAAAGCGACGCCAGCATCATCACAACCGCGGATACGCCGAGCGCCACGCGGATTGCGTTTTCGACGTCGGCGCGATCGGATCGCAGCAGGCGCGCGGCAACCAGGACGCCCGATTGCTCGCTGCCCTCAACCGGAACTGCGACAAATTGGAGGGGACCATCGGCGGTGGGTAGTTCCCCAGTATTCGGCGAGGCTGTGTTGGCAAAGGTTGCGACCTCGTTCACAAGCGTTCGATCGGACGGCTCGGCCCTGAACAGGGACCCGTCGACATAGGTAACTAGGACCCCGTCGCTCAGCGGCTGTTCGCGGTCCAAGAAGTCATCAAAAAGCCCTTCCAGAGTGTTGTCGCTGCTGCCCGCCTGGCTGAGGGCGCGAAGGGAATTGACCTGCCTCGTCAGGGTCTCTTGGGCTTCCTCGCCTGTGCGTGACAGCAGCGCCGCGCGCAGGACCAAGAGTGATGCACCCGTCGAGACCACCAGGAGGACCAGGAAGGAGGCGAGCATTCGTGTACGGACGTCACCTCTGAGTGGGCGCCGGCCGGGTTCGGTGGCGTTCGGTTCACTCACCTGAGCATCACGATATTGGAGTGGTCTCGCGTGAGCGCCGGCGGCGCTCAGCTACCAGCGTCAGCGATTCCGCCGAGCACACGCGCGACCGCGTTCACGTATTGCGAGCCGGCCGGTCCGTCCTCGCCTCCCGCGGGGGGCGAGCCAGGCACGCGACCGGGGCCGAAGCTACTGCCTGGATTGCTAGATCCACCGCCTTGCGAAGCGTTGCCGGCTACGCCGGGGCCAGAACCGTTGCCCCCGCCGCCGTTGCCCGGTGGATTCGGGCCGCCTGGCGTTTGGGTGCTGTTCTGCCCGCCGTGGGTCGTTATTCCCGTTAGGTCGCCCGGTTCACTGGGGCGAAGCAGCACGACGTAGATAACCGCTGCCAGCACGGCCACGCCCAAGGCCTGTAGTGCGAGGATTCGAAAACGGCCACTCATCGGAAGCTGCTCGTGTGTCCGGTGTGGCACATCGACCATCAGCGTGTCTGTTGACGATGAGACAGGGATGAGACAGGGATGAGACGCGCCCTTGTAATTGGGGGCGAGGGACATCTAACAACTCAGGCCGAGCGTGGCAGAGCCCTGCAACACCGTAAAAAACCTGCTCAGACCTACAAGTTGGCCAGCCGTTCAATAAGACGAACTCTCATCCGCGGCTCACGCGATTCTCACGGCTCGGGCCTACCTTTCGCCCACGATGACCAAGCTTCGACAAGGGGAGTTTCAAATGTTCCAGAACGCACGCAAGCTCAAGAACTCGATTTCAGCAGTCGCGCTCGCGGTCCTGATTGCCGCGTTTGCGATGCCCGGCTTCGCCGCGGCACAGTCAACTGGTCCGACGTCCGATCAGTACAACCCGCCCGTCGTGAAGATCACAGGCGGCGGTGGCAGTACCGGCGACGACACTGGCTCGGGTGGCCTCGGTGACCCGGTCGGTTCGCTCCCGTTCACCGGGTTTGACGTGATCGCGATGCTCGCGGTTGCCCTCGCGGTAACTGGCCTCGGCCTCGGCCTCGGCCGCGCGGTATCCAGGCAGCCCCGCTCGCTGGACTAGGAACGCAAGGCAACCCCCACGAAGCTGGGGTCGCTTGAAGGAACGCGCCGGACCGCGAGGCCCGGCGCGTTTTTTTTTGTGCACAGCCGCGGGTCGGCTCGGAGCGCGGGCGTCATCTTGCTGCGGCCCGGTCGGCCAGGCCTTCGCCCAGTAGGCGCTTCGCCAGCGCAACCTCGCCGGCACCGTCATTGGCGTCACCTGCGCGCGCGGTCTCAAGCACCGCCGGAAGCCCCTCAAAGCGGGGCTCCGACAAAAAGACGCGCAATCCCGACTCACCCAACTCGCCCTGGCCGAGGTCGGCATGGCGGTCACGGTTTGAGCCCAGCGGCATCTTCGAGTCGTTGACGTGGAGTGCGCGCAGCCGGGCGAGTCCCACCTTTATGTCGCACTCATCCACGATCCTGGCCAGGCTCTCCTGGTCGCGGACCTCGAAGCCGGAGGCGAGCAAGTGGCAGCTGTCGAGACACAGCCCCAGCCGCGGGTGGTCCCCGGCAAGCTCCAACAGGCGCGCAAGCTCATCAAAGTCGCGGCCCAGGGTGCCGTTGGCCCCGGCGGTGTCTTCGAGCAAGAGGGGGCATTTCTCCGTCTCGGCAAGCGCCTCGGCGATGGCTGCGCCGGCAGCGCGCATGCAGTCGTCGTAGTCGCGTCCCTTCTGGGATCCCGGGTGAAGGACGACGCCGTCAGCCCCGATCCGGTCGCCGAGTTCAAGCGCGGTCCGTAGCGCCGCGATCGACTTGGCGCGGATCTCGGCCTCAAGCGACGCGCAATTGATGAGGTAGACGGCATGGATCAGCACCCGTTCAATCGGCGAATCCCGCACCGCGGCCCGGAATTCAGCGACGTCGGCATCCGAGTGCGGCGTAGCCCGCCACATCCGTGAGCTCTGGGGAAAGATCTGAATCGCCTCGCACCCAGCGGCAACCCCGCGCGCAGCCGCCTTGGGCAGCCCGCCCGCCGCTGATACGTGAGCGCCGATCAGCATCGAAAGAGCCTAACCCGCGGTCACCGGACCGTCGCATCAAGGGAGATACGCGACCGGCCATGCCCGCTGTGGAAACATGGGGCCCCGAAAGGCATCTTGACTTCCGCCCCGATCGTCACTCGATTTGCTCCCTCGCCAACCGGTGCCCTCCACATCGGAGGGGCCCGGACCGCGCTCTATAACTGGCTGGCAGCGCGGGGCTCAGGCGGGCAAATGCTGCTGCGCGTTGAGGACACGGACCGGGAGCGGTCGACCGCCGAGAACGTCGAGCAGATCCAGGACGCTCTGCGCTGGCTCGAGCTCGACTGGGACGGGGATCCAGTTAGCCAGTGCGAGAACCGCGCTGCCCACAGTGAGGCGATCAATCGGCTGATCGCCGACGATCACGCCTACCGCGACGCCGCTGCCGCCGACGAGGTCAAGGCATGGAAGGCCGAGCACGGAAACCGGGGGTATCGCGGAACGCCGACCGACGCCGCGAACGCCGCCGTTCGCCTGCGGGTCCCCGATTCGGGCGAGACCGTAATCCATGACCTGCTTCGCGGTGAAGTCGGATTTCCGAACGAGCCTCAAGACGATTTTGTTATTGCCCGCGCCGACGGCACTCCTCTCTACAACTTGGCCGTCGCAGTTGACGATGCCGCGATGGGCGTCACGGACGTGGTTCGCGGCGACGACCACCTCTCAAACACGCCAAAGCAGGTATTGGTCCTGAGGGCGCTTGGCGTTGAACCGCCGCGCTATGCCCATCTGCCGCTCTTGCACGGGCCCGACGGAAAGAAGCTCTCGAAGCGCCACGGCGCTGCATCCGTCCAGGAATTACGGGCGAAGGGCTTCTTGCCGGCCGCCGTTCGCAACTACATGGCGCTGCTTGGCTGGGGCTCCGACGACGACACCACGATCATGGATACGCCGGAGTTGATTCGCCGCTTTGATCTGGCTCGTGTCGGCCGGGCCGCGGCGATCTTCGACGAGCGCAAGCTGCGCTGGATCAACGGCCGTTTCATGCGCGATCTGGAACCCGATGCGTACCTGGCGGCGGTTGTCGCGTACCTCGAGCAGTCAGAGGCAGCTGTGCCGGCGGATCGCAGCCTGCTGAGCGAGGCATGCCTGATCGCTCAGGACAAGGCCCAGACCCTCGCCGAGGTCTGGCCCCTGATCGGTTTCGTGTTCGGCGAGCGAGCCGATGACGAAAAGGCGAGGCGCAAGTTCGGCGGAGCCGCAGCGAAACCGCTGCTTCGCCGGGCCACTGAGGCCCTCGCCGCTGTGGAGCCTTTCGTTCCCGATGGCATCGAGGGTGCGCTCGCCGCTGTTCTCGCCGAAGCGGGCGTGAAGCCGAACGCCCTCTACCAGCCGATCCGGGTGGCGCTCACCGGCACGACCATCTCGCCCGGGATCTTCGAGTCCTTGGCGGTGATCGGGCGCGCCGAAGCGCTGGCCCGATTGGAGGCGGCGATCGCGGCCGCCGCCGACAACACCGGCGCCACGTCCTAAGACCACTTCCAGTTCCTGCCGATAGGGGAGTGAGCGCGCCCCCGGAGCGTGCGAGACGGTGGATCTAGTCGGGAGGTGATTGCAGTTACGAGCGCAAACGAGCCACGTACCCCCGCCAATACAGCGGTAGCGGCGCGCCCAGTGGGCGCCGGGGGGCGACGACTGGCGGCAGCCTTTGACGCGGTTTCCGGAATGCCGGCGCTGGCCGACGCCTGCGCTCACCTGATCGCCAAAGCGGAGTCTGGAAGCGCTGGAGTCAGCGATCTGATCGAGGCCGTCGAGTCGGACTCAGCGCTGGCCATTGCCGTGATGAGGGCCGCCAACAACGGCAACGGTCCGCGGGGCCGAAGTGGCGGCGTACCTGGGGCGGTGGAATCGCTGGGAAGCGACGCCTTGCTCGCGATCGCGAGGCAGTTGGAGACCTACGACTTGCTGGCTCCCCACGGCGCTGCGTCGCAGCGCTATGAGCATTTTCGCCGTCACGCGGTTGCCGTCGCGTGCGCCGCACGGCAAGTCGACGTGCTCGCCGGCCTCGACCAACAGGATGAGCTTGTCGTTGCCGCTCTGCTTCACGACGTGGGCAGGCTTGTCTTGTCCGACCTCTACGGGCCGGAGTTTGGCGCCGGTCACGACCCGAAGGAAGCGCCGGCGGACCGCCTGCGTCGAGAGCGCCTTTTCCTGGGGATCGATCACGCTCTGGTCGGTGCTGTGCTGATTCGCCGCTGGGGGCTTCCCGATGCGACTGCGGTGGCTGTGGAGCGCCATCACTCCGCCGACGCCACCGGACTCGCGGCGACCTTGAGGCTGGCGGATCTGGTTGTGCACCGATCCGCCGGTGCGGACGTTACCCCCGATTCGCTGCGCTCCGCCGCTTTGGCGCTGGACTTGGGTGAGGACGAGCTGCGCAAGCTGCTGTTCGAGTTCCCGACGGGCGTCGGCGAGCGGCGGCGGCAATCAGAACCCTGCCCGCTTTCGTCGCGCGAGGTCGAAGCACTACGTGGATTGGCGGCGGGATTGGTCTATAAGCAGATCGCCAGTGAGCTGACGCTTTCCGTGTCAACCGTTCGCACGCACCTCCACAACGTCTACCGGAAGATCGGCGCCGTAGATCGTGCCCAGGCCGTCCTGATCGCCCGCGACCGCGGCTGGATCTAGGCGGCGGGGCCGGCTAGTCGATCAATCCGGCACGCATGCCGATCGCCACGGCATGGGTCCGGTCACGCGCTTCCAGCCGGGCCAGCATGCCTTTGCTGTGGGTGCGAATAGTCTCCGCCGAAAGGCCAAGTTGGTCAGCGATCACAGTTGTCGAAAGGCCATCGGCCAAGAGTTGCAGGATCTGCCGCTGACGGCGAGTCAGCCGCGACTCGGCCCCGCGGGCGGCTGGATCAACGAAACGCCCGGAGTCGGCGGCCGTTTCAATGGCTTCGCGCAGTGCTTCGGGCGATGAGCTTTTCGCGACGTAGGCTGACGCACCGGCGTCGATCGCCGCGCTGGCTCCGTGCCGGCCGGGCCGTGTCGCGTGCGCGACGATCGCGGTGCCGGGCATCGCCTTGCGCAGGGCCCGGATCATCGCGGGGCCGATGAGCTCCCCATCGCGCCGCTGGCCGTCGAAGCCAACAACCGCAACGTCAAATGCGCCCGTGGCCGTCAAGACCTCCTGCGCGTCGCGCCAGGTGGATGCTTCCTCAACCTCAAAATGTCCATCAAGGATCCCGCGTACGCCCGCCCGAACCACGGGCTGGCCGTCCAAAACGAGGCATCGTCGATCACCGCTCACTCACACCCATCCTTGCTGGCCGGATAAACGCGCGTCCCCAACTTCCGACGACATCCCGTCCTCTCGGCGGCCGTGGCCATCCTAGTCCCCACGGCCGCGTCCGGCACGCGGCCATACGCTTGGAGCGAACTTTTTCGTGTAGAAAGGTCAAGATGATCTCGGTCACTTCCAAATCGCGGTACGCCGTCGTCGCGATGGCCGAACTGGCCCGGACCGGGGGCGAGCGCCCGGTTCCCATCGCACAGATCGCGGAACGACGCGATATGCCGGTCCAATTTCTTGAGCAACTGTTCTCGACCTTGCGCCGCGGAGGCCTCCTGCTGAGCCAGCGCGGGGTCAAGGGCGGCTACACGCTCGCACGTCCTCCCGGCGAGATCACCGTGCTTGAAGTCGTTCAAGTGCTTGACGGCCGAATCGGCGATGAGGCGCGGGAAGCGGGTGGCATCTGGGCCGAGGGCGTTGAGTCGCTTCGCGATGTCTTTCGGTCAACCACGATCGCCGATATCGCCCAGCGCGAGGAGTTTGAGTCCGGGGCCGGGACCTACCACATCTGATGGCGCCGAACTCGAATCCCGCCAGCCCTCGGTTTATCGCCGAGGTCTCCGAGGCAATCGGAAACACGCCGATGGCAAAGCTGCGGCGCATGGCGCCCGCTGCTGGCGCCGAGATCCTGGTCAAGCTGGAATACATGAACCCGGGCGGATCGGTCAAGGATCGAATCGGAGTCGCGATGATCGATGCGGCCGAGGCCGCCGACCTGATCGAGCGAGGCACCTCGATCATCGTCGAACCAACGAGCGGCAACACGGGTATCGCGCTTGCGATGGTCTGCGCCGCCCGCGGGTACGAACTTGTCTTGACCCTGCCTGAGGGGATGAGCCGCGAGCGGACAAAGCTGCTGCGTGCGTTCGGAGCTGAGGTCCATGAGACGCCGTCGCTGGGCGGGATGGGGGAGGCCATCGAACTTGCCCAGCAGTTTGTGAAGGATCGCGGCGGGTTCATGCCGCAGCAGTTTTCGAATCCCGCCAACCCGGATGTTCATCGGCGCACGACCGCGGAAGAGATCTGGCGGGATTGCGACGGACGGGTTGACGTCCTTGTCTGCGGTGTCGGGACGGGGGGGACGATCACGGGCGTTGGTCAGGTTTTGAAGGAGCGGTCCCCGGAGGTGGTTTGTATCGCGGTTGAGCCGGCGGGGTCTCCGATCCTGGGCGGTGGATCACCCGGTCCGCACAAGATCCAGGGGATCGGCGCCGGGTTCGTGCCGGAGGTCCTCGACCGTCAGGTGATTGACGAGACGATTGCGGTCACTGACGAGCGAGCGCTCGACGCGGCCCGTGAGGTCGCGGTCAAGGAGGGTTTGCTCGTTGGCATCTCAGCCGGGGCCGCGTTGGCGGCGTCGCTGGAGGTCGCCGCTCGACCTGAGCTTCAAGGTAAGCGGATCGTGACCATCGCCTGTGATGGCGGCGAGCGCTATATGTCGCTGCCCTTCTTTGCCGACTGATTGTCCAGCGCGGAATCGACGCGCTCGAGCAGCAATTCGCGCGAACCGGTCTTGCGCAGGACCGCCACGGCGCCAAGCTCGAGCGCCTGCCGTTCGATGGACGGATGCTCGTGCCCGGTGAGCACCACGACTGCGGGGGATCGCGCATCCGACTCGCGCAGGGCCTCCAGGATCTCGAAACCGTTGGGGCTCGGCATCGATACGTCAAGTAGCAATATGTGGGGTTCGAGGTCTGAACACAACGTGATGACCTGTGTGGAGTCGGTCGTCGAGACCACGTTGCCGAAGCCGCCGTGTTCGAGGATGCGCACCAGGAGGCGCGCGCTCTGCTCGTCGTCGTCCGCGACGAGCGCCGTTGCATCCGCCCTCTGGATGGTTTCACTCACGCCCACAACCATAGGAGGATCGGCCGCAGTACGGCGCCTAGAATCCGGCGCTGAAACGTGGGCAGCTATTTCGGGATCGGTGGCGTTCGTGCCGGCTTGCGCCGGATGGCCGCCTACTTGCCGCAATTGTCGGGAGCGCTCGCGGCCGGCCTCTTCGCTGGGGCCTTCGAGCCAGTTGACGGTTCCGCTGGCGCGGTCGTCCTCTCGGGTTACCTGATTGCTGGCTGGTACAGCGCCCGTGCGGACCGTTGGCGCTGGCTCCTGCCGATGGCGGGACTTCTATCCCGTGCCACCTTTCCGATCCTGGGCACCGCGGCGACGCTTGCCATTGCGCTCGTGTTTGACGAGACGATCTCGGCCCTCGGGTTGCTGATTGCGGCGGCAGCAGGGTTGGCGGTTCTCATCCTGGCCGCTCGCTTGGTGGAGCCGAAGACCCGGATTCGGCTCGGCGTGATCGGTTCGCCCCGTCAGGCAATGCGCCTGCAGGAGGAGCTGTCCGGTGACCGGTCGGGAGGGTTCGAGGTTGCGGCGACGATCGTTCCCGACGACTGGGATTTCGATCCGGCCGCCCTTCAGGGCCCATACTTGAGCTCGCTCTCGGCAATCGGCAGGGCGATCGACGAGCGAGATCTGGAAGCGCTCGTGGTCACTCACGAGTTCACGCGGGAAGAGGTGGATAGCCGGCTCTATGCGGAGGTCATCACCAGACCTGTTCAGCTGATGGATCTCGCCGAGTTTCACGAGCATCGGTTCGGCTCGGTTCCCCTCGCCGAGATCGACTACGCCTGGTTCACCCGGTTGGCCGGGCGTCACTACAGACCGGTGGTGAGGGTTACAAAGCGCGCCGTGGACCTGCTGGTTGCCATCCCCGTTGGTCTGCTTTTGGCCGTTCCGGTCGCGATCCTTGCGCTTGCCGTGCGTCGCGATGGAGGTCCCGCGATCTACCGCCAAGCGCGGATCGGCCAAGGTGGCACGGAGTTCCAGATTCTGAAGCTGCGCACGATGACCCACGATTCTGACCGGGTCAGCTCCTGGACGGAGGACGACGACGAGCGCATCACCGGGCTCGGCGCATTCCTGCGGCGCAGCCATCTGGACGAGGCCCCGCAGCTTTGGAATGTGATTCGGGGGGACATGAGCCTGGTGGGCCCGCGGCCCGAGCAGGGCTTCTACGTGGATGAGCTTTCCCGCGCCATTCCCTTCTACCCCCAGCGCCACCTGATAAAGCCCGGGATCACCGGTTGGGCGCAGGTCCGAGTGGGCTACGCCGGAAGCCTTGAAGGAACCACCTTCAAGCTCTGCAACGACCTGTACTACATGAAGCACCATACGCTCTCACTTGACCTGGCGATCGGGCTCGAGACGCTGCGAACGCTCGTCGCCGATCGCCAGTATGTGGAGCCACCGTCCACCAGCCTGACGATGCTGGGCAAGGATGAGATCGCCGACTAGGTGTCGAGCAACTCCCGGAGCTTGGCATCCAGGTCGTCGATGCGAAACGGCTTGACCATGTAGGCGTCGGCACCGGCGCCCATCGCAACGCGGTGGTCAATCTCGGCCGCGTTTGCGGTCAGCATGATCACCGGAACTGACGCTGTCCGCTCGTCTGCTCGCAGCCGGGCGCAGACCTCGTGCCCGGCCAGGCCGGGCATCCGGCCGTCGAGGATCGCGATGTCGGGCGGTGCTTCGAGCAGCG
Source organism: uncultured bacterium (assembly GCA_963701205.1). Classification (GTDB taxonomy): domain Bacteria; phylum Actinomycetota; class Thermoleophilia; order Solirubrobacterales; family 70-9; genus JALZKA01. Next base: position 2,031,270 of record OY969575.1, read on the forward strand.
CCGCAATTGCCTGGTGGCCGTCGGTCACACCGACGACAACCCAGCCCCGGTGATGGAGCCGCTGGGTGAGCAGTCGGAGAATGTCGGGATCGTCGTCTGCAACCAGGACCGTTGGCATTCCGGCTGATCCTAGAGGCTGCGATCATGCCCCTCGTGGAGCCAGAGGAAAAGTTGGCGGCGCCCGCGGGCACTGCTCAGGCGGACCCGGCGCCTGCCGCCGGAGCGTTTGCGGTCATCCGCGAGATCCTTCGCCTGCTGGCTGACGGCAGCGACGAAGATCGCGTTCGCTTCGGCGAGATGGGGATCTCCGTTGACCGCGCGGCTCGAATCGGCGGCTTGCAGGCGGTAGTCGTTACGGTGGTCGCAGTCCCGCTTTTGACGCTCGCGCCGCCAACGGATCCGCTCGGGGCCTGGGGCTGGCTGGTTACCGGGTTCCTGGGCGTCGTCGTCATGGCCATTGGCCTTGCATTGCTTCGGCGTCCGGCCGTCTCGTCCGCTTACTTGGCGATCGCATCCGCCGTGGTTTTGGGGGTAATCGGGGTGATGACCTGGCTTTGCGGCGGCTCAACGTCGCCGTTTCTGCCGCTGCTCGTTCTCTCGTCGATCAATTACGCGCCGCACCCGCGGGCCTCCCGGAGACTGCTGATCCTGCTGCTTTCGGCCGTTGCTTTCTCGCCACTTGCCTACGACGGCTGGAGCGACACCTACGCGGCGATGGCCGGCATGATCGTGATCGCGTCCATCGGCAGCAGCGTGACGATGATCTGGCTAAGCGCAAGGGTCGGCCGGTCCGCCGCTGGTCTCGTCGATGCGGCAGAGGATGCCGACGCAGCGCGGCGCAGTGCCGTGGATCTGGCGCGGCGCCTGCGTGAGTTGGACGAGGTCCGCGACCGTTTCATCACCACCGCCTCGCACGAGCTTCGAACGCCGCTGACGTCGATCCGGAGCTCGCTGGAAGCGCTGCTTGAATCGGAGGCTGGCGCCCCGACTCCAGACCAACGTGAATTCCTTGAGATTGCCGATCGCAACGCCGGCCGCCTCGGCGCGCTCGTTGATGACCTGTTGCTGCTCTCTCGCGCCAAGGCCGGGCACCTGACCCTGGATGTGGGCCTGCACGACCTCGGTGTCCTGGTCTTGCGTCTGAGTGAGGACCTGCGTCCACTTGCCCGTGAACGCGAGATCCAGATTGAGGTCGTATCGCCGCCGGGACTGGCCACGATCGTGGATCCGGTTCGGATCGAGCAGGCGGCCAGCAACCTGATCGCCAACGCCATCAAGTACTCAGGGGCTGGCGGCGCCGTCACCGTGCGGTCGGGGCGCGATGGCGACCACGCGCTGGTCGAGGTGAGCGACAACGGCGTGGGTGTGCCCGCGGACGAATTGGGACACATCATGGAGCGCTTTGTTCGCGCGTCAACCGCGGGCGAAGTCGTCGGGACGGGCCTTGGGTTGGCGATCGCTCGCGAGATCGTCGAACTGCATGGCGGTCGTCTTGACGCCGTTTCTGAAGTTGGTGTCGGGTCTACCTTCAGCCTGCGTCTGCCGTTGGACGGAGTTCCCGATGAACCAGGTCCAGCAACTCCCGAGCCGTGAACGGTTTGCGCAGCAGACTGAGGCTGAGCTCGTAGATCTCGCGTGACGGGATGACGTCCTCCGCGTACCCGGACATCAGCAGCACCGGTAGGTCAGGTCGCGCTGCGGCTGCGTGCTTTGCCACCTCGATTCCCGACGCCTCGGGCATGACCACGTCAGTCAGCACGAGATCGAAGTCATCGCCGCGACCGTTCAGCATGGCGATTGCCTCCTTGCCGTTGGCGCAGGCCGTCACCACATGGCCAGCTACCTCCAGAACCCGAACCGCCATGCGCCTGACGTAGTCGTCGTCCTCAACGACCAGGATCGACGCGGTTCTTCCTGGAATTGCCGCCTCCTCAGGATCGGGAGCGGCATCCGACTCGCCACGCCAGCGGGGGAAGTAGAGGTCAAAGGTCGTTCCGGACCCAAGCTCTGAGCGAACGTCGATATAGCCGCCGGCGCTACTGACGATTCCGTGGGCGGCCGCCAAACCGAGTCCACCGGTCTCGGAGTTGGACTTGGTCGTAAAGAACGGCTCGAAAATGCGCTCCATCTGGGCGGGACCGATTCCCGCGCCGGTGTCGGCCATCGAGACGCGCGCGTACTCGCCCTCGATCGATTCAGGGTGCGCCTCTGAAAACGCTTCATCGAGCGTGCAATTCGTGGTCTCAACCCTGAGCGTTCCCCCGTCCGGCATCGCTTCCCGTGCGTTGATTGCCAAGCCCGCGAGGGCTTGCTCTAGCTGGCCCGGGTCAGCCCTGATCGATGCGAGGTCGTCGTCGAGCTTGATCTCGAGGTCGATATCCGCGCCCAGCGTCCGACGCAGCAGCTTCTCGAGTTCGCGCACCACCTTGTTCAGGCTGATTACCCGCGGGTGCGACGACTCCCGACGACTGAAGATCAGAAGCTGGCGTGTGAGGGCAGCGCCGCGCTCTGCTGCCTGCTTGATTTCGCGCATGTCCGCCCGGGCAAGGCTGTCATCTGGCAGGGCGTCGGTCACGAAGTCTGCGTAGTTCAAAACGACCGCGAGCAGGTTGTTGAAGTCGTGCGCGATTCCGCCCGCCAGCTTGCCCACGGCCTCAAGGCGCCGGCCGCGCTCGAGTTGAACGTCAAGGCGCAGGCGCCGGATCTCCTCGACGCGCCGATCCGTGACATCGGTCGCGATCCCGACGCCGCCATAGACCTTGCCCGATGAAGTCCTGAGCGGCTGGCTGCGAATCCACCATGTCCGCTCGTCGAAGCTCACCTCGTCGGCGCGGCTTTCTCCTGCGAGCGCCGATTGCAGGTGCGGCTCGATCCGAACGAAGAGCGCCGCCGGAACGAGATCGTGCAAGCGTTTCCCGATCGCACCGCCCGGGGTCGCTTCCATTCCTCCCATCTCGCCACCGGCTAGGAGCAACAAACGGAGCTGTCGGTCGAACGCGATGATCGTCGTCCCCGGCAAACTGCCAAGGACGTTGGCCAGCAGCCGGTTCGGATCGTCTTCCGGTGGCTGCTCCGTTTCTTGCGCCGTCATCGCCCCGCCGAAGTAAAGCACTCGGCTGGCGTAGCCTTAGGGCCGATGTTGGGACTGGGAACGCTCCGTCGCGTGATTCGCGAGGTTGGTTGCGACGTCGCGGCGGCACGCGACCGCGACCCCGCGGCGCGGGGCGTCGGCACGGTGGAGATCCTCACGAGCTGGGCCGGGGTGCAGGCTCTGCTTGCCCATCGGGTTGCTCACGCCCTCTATGAGATCGATATACCGGTGGCGCCGCGGACGATCGCGTTCGCAACCCGGGCGGTAACAGGGATCGAGATCCATCCCGCCGCGCTGATCGGTCAGGACTTCTTTATCGACCACGGCTCCGGCGTGGTCATCGGCGAGACAGCTGAGATCGGCGATCGCGTAACGCTGTATCAGGGAGTCACGCTCGGCGGCACCGGCTTTGCGCGAGGAAAGCGACACCCGACGGTTCATGACGACGTGACGATCGGCTCGGGGGCAAAGCTGCTGGGGCCGATCGAGGTTGGCCATGGGGCCAAGGTCGGGGCCAACACCGTTGTCGTGTCCGATGTGCCGCCCAACTCGACCGTCGTCGGCAATCCCGGGCACCCCGTCCGGGTCGATGGCCGCAAGCCCGAGGGCCCTGACGCTGACTGGATTCACCTTCCGGATCCCGTTGCGGATGCGATTCGAAGCCTGTCCGATCGACTGGCTGAACTCGAGCGCCGCCTGCGGGAGATCGACGGCCACAATGGCGAAGCTGACGTTCGCCAACTGAAGCCTCGTCAAGGCCCCTCGAGCGCTGGAGGATAGGCGCCGCCGCGCTCGCTTCTATCCTCGACGGGTGAGCGAATTTGAGGTTCAGACCCTGGCGCCGATTAGCGCTGGAGCCGACTACTCCGAGCAGCTCGTTGCAGACCTCAATCCGCCACAGCGCCGCGCCGTCGAGTACGGCGAAGGCCCGCTTTTGGTCATCGCCGGGGCCGGCTCCGGAAAGACCCGGGTCCTGACCCGCCGGATCGCCTATCTGGTGGCAACTGGACAGGCGCACCCGTCAGAGATCCTCGCGATTACGTTCACCAACAAGGCGGCCGGGGAGATGCGGGAGCGGGTCGAAGCGCTGGTCGGCGGCGTCTCGCGGTTGATGTGGGTCATGACGTTTCATTCGGCGTGCGCAAGGATCCTGCGCGCCAACGCTGAACGCCTGGGCTACAAGCGCTCGTTCACGATCTACGATCAGTCCGACTCACTGCGGATGGTGAAGCGGGCAATGGCGGAGTGCCAGGTTGACCCGAAGCGCTTCACCCCGCGCTCGATCCAGGCCGCAATCTCAGGGGCCAAGAACCGACTCCAGGATTCATCGGATTTCGCCGCGATGCAGGGCGGGTACTTCGAGGAGACCGTCGCCGAGGTCTACGCGCTGTACGAGCGTCGCATGGTCGAGGCGAGCGCGATGGATTTCGACGATCTGCTCGTACGTGCGGTCAACCTGATGGAGCTGTTCGCAGACGTGCGCGAGCGCTATCAGCGCAGCTTCCGTTGGATCCTCGTTGACGAGTACCAGGACACCAATCGCGCCCAGTACCGCCTGCTGCAGCTGCTGGCGGGTGACCAGCAGAATTTAACCGTCGTCGGCGACGATGCGCAGTCCGTGTACTCGTTCCGGTCCGCCGACGTCCGCAACATCCTCGAGTTCGAACAGGACTTCGAGGATGCCGAGGTCGTGGCGCTCGAGCAGAACTACCGCTCGACGCAAACGATCCTCGACGCTGCGAACGCGGTGATCGCCAACAACGCCGAGCAGAAGCCAAAGAAGCTCTGGACCGAAGCCGGACGGGGCGACCTTGTCTCGATCGCCGAGCTAGACGACGAGCACGCTGAGGCTCGCTACGTAGCGGGTGAGATCGAGCGTTTGGTGGGGGAGGACGGTTTTGCCCGAACGGAGGTCGCCGTTCTCTACCGGATGAACGCGCAGAGCCGCGTGCTCGAAGACACCCTGGTGCGCTACGAAGTGCCCTACCAGGTGATCGGCGGGACCAAGTTCTATGAACGCGCCGAGATCAAGGACGCCGTGGCCTATCTGCAGCTGCTCGCGAATCCCGCAGACGCGATCTCGTTCGGACGTGTGGTGAACTCGCCGCGGCGGGGGATCGGCCAGCAGACTCAGGCGCGGATAGTGAGCCACGCGAACACGGTGGGCGAGGACATCTGGGACGTCATGTCGCGGCCCCAACTGATCCCTGGCCTCGGCGCGGCCGCGGTCAAGGCCGTATCGCGCTTTGCGGCGATCATGGCCGGCTTGCGGGAGCGGGTTGACGGGGAGTCGGTCGGCGATCTCCTCGATTCCGTCCTGCACGATTCCGGCTACATCGAGGCGTTGGAGGCTGAGCGCACGATTGAGGCTGAAGGCAGACTCGAAAACCTGGAGGAGCTCGTCGGGGTCGCGCGTGAAGCCGATGCGAATCGGGCGGTTGAAGGTGACCCCGAGCAGTCGGCACTCGAGGACTTTCTCGCCCGGATCAGCCTGTTCACCGACCAAGACAACATCCGCGACGAGGAGAGCCTGATCACCCTGATGAGCCTGCACAACGCGAAGGGGCTTGAGTACGACGCGATCTTCATCATTGGCTGCGAGGAGGGGGTCTTTCCCCATTCCCGTTCGGTTGAGGAGGGCAACCTGGAGGAGGAGCGGCGTCTCGCGTACGTCGGCGTAACCCGGGCGCGCCGGCGATTGACCATGACTTGCGCCCGGACTCGCAGCCTGCACGGCTCCTCTGGCTGGAACCTCCCGTCGCGGTTTTTGCGTGAGATCCCGACGGACCTGGTTGACCACAAGGCGATGACGGTCAAGACCGGCTGGCAATCGTCTCCTGCTTCTGCGCGAGGCACGGGCGGTGGATTCGGAGGCGGCGGGCTGGGATCCCCGAGCCGCAGGCAGCCCGTACAGCCGGAGGCTGAGTTTCACATTGGTGACGACGTGGTCCACGCCAGTTTCGGCGAAGGCGTGGTGACATCCGTGGAGCCGGGGTCCGTGGTGGTGGTCCGGTTCGCCGGATCGGGCGCCGAGCGCAAGCTGATGGCCGATTACGCGCCGCTCAAGAAGGCGAGCTAGCCGTGGGGGCCACCGTGATTGACGGCAAGGCCGTTGCCGCCGACGTTCGCGCGCGGGTTGCCGGCGAGGTTGGTGAGTTCGTCGTCCGCCACGGCGCTGGCCCTGGCCTCGCGACGGTCCTGGTTGGGCAGGACCCGGCCTCACACGTCTACGTCGGCAGCAAGATCAAGGCCTGTGAAGAGGTTGGGATTCGCTCAATCCACCACGAGTTGGCCGAGGGGACCCAGCAGGGACAATTGCTTGATCTGATTGCCACGCTCAACGCCGATCAGGCGGTTGACGGGATTTTGGTTCAGATGCCGCTGCCCGCGCAGATCGATACGGATGCCGTCGTGGCGGCGATCGACCCGCGCAAAGATGTTGACGGCTTGACGGCCGAGAGCGCAGGGCTCCTCGCCCAGGGGCGCCCGGGTTTGGTGCCGTGCACTCCGCAGGGAGTGATGGAGTTGCTCCGCAGCGCCCGCGTGGAGATTGCCGGGGCTGAAGCGGTGATCGTCGGTCGCTCGATCCTGGTGGGGCGTCCGCTCGCGGCGCTGCTCACCAACGCCAGCGCGACCGTCACGGTCTGCCATTCGCGAACGCGCGACCTGGATGCGGTCTGCGCCCGTGCCGACATCCTTGTTGCCGCCGTCGGCGCCCCGCAAACCGTCAAGGGCGCCTGGGTAAAGCAAGGCGCAGCGGTAATCGACGTGGGCATCAACCGCACCGAGGAAGGACTCGTTGGTGACGTCGAGTACGCCGCCGCGGCTGAGCGCGCCGGGGCGATCACACCCGTCCCCGGCGGGGTCGGGCCCATGACGATCGCGATGCTTCTCGCGAACACGGTTCTGGCCGCTGAGGCCATGCGCGCCTGATTCCCTCCAGCGCGGGGTATAGGCTCGTTGAAACCGATCCTCTAGGAGGGAGACGCGTATATGGAAAACCTTCGAACGGGCGAAAAAATCGCAGGCGCATCAGGCATAGCCCTGTTGCTCATCATGTTCATCTTTGACTGGTTCACGGTGGACGCGGGCGGATTCAGCTTCGGCGGCAACGCTTGGGACACAATGGATCTGATTCGTTTCATCCTGTTGCTGGCAGCCCTGGCGGGAATCGCCTTGGCTGTGATTAGCGCCACGCAGTCAAACGTCAATATGCCGGTTGCGACAAGCGCTCTGGCTGCTGGATTGGGCGGCCTCGGCGTCGTCTTGGTCCTGCTTCGAATCATCAGCCCGCCGGATGGCGGCGCCGGTGATCTGATCGACGTGGGTCGCGGAATTGGCGTGTTTCTCGGACTGATCGCCGTTGGCGGTGTCGCCTACGGCGGCTACACGGCGATGCAGGAAGAGGGAACCTCGTTCTCCGATCAGGCGGATCGCCTGCAGGGTGGGGATGACTCACCACCGCCACCACCGCCACCAGCACCGCCGGCCGTCTGAGCTAGCAAGGCCGCAATCGAGCAAGGACGGCCGCCTTCGGGCGGCCGTCCTTGTTTCTAGGCTGCTGCTGCGGCGAAGCGCCGTGCGACGCGTGCGGCCATCGCCATGATCGTCATCATCGGGTTGACGCCGATCGAACTGGGAAACAGGCTTCCGTCAGCAACGTAGAGCGACTGATACCCATGGACGGCACCATCGGCGCCAACGACCCCGAGTGCCGGGTCGGCGTCCATTCGGGCGGTTCCCAGCGGGTGAAATGCCTCGAGGCGCAACCGTCGCCCCGGTGGTGGCTGGGCGTCCAGCTCCGCAATCCGCCTGCGATCGAGCACCTTGAGCCCGGCGATCTGGGGATATACCTCGCGAGCGCCGGCTGCGTAGAAGAGCTCTGCGGCCCGAGCGATGCCGAACGCAAGACGCCGGGCGTCTTCGGGTTCCAGCTTGTAGCGAAGCCGCAGTTCCCCGGAGCGCGTGACATCGACGCGGCCACGGGAGCGGTCGGAGATGAGCACACCGGTAGACGCCACGTTGCCGTAACTGGCGAGTTGGCGCTGATGATCAGCGCCAACGCCGGGCAGCCAGTGGGCTCCGAACGCCATCGGGGTTGCGGTTGCCTCAAGCAAGATTCCGTCGCCAAGCCACTCATCAACGGCGTAGCTCTGCATCACCCCATCCCAGGCCCGCACCTGATCGTCGAAACGTGCGCCGACCCAGCAGGACGGGTGGAGCCTCAGGTTGCGGCCAAGCTGGGCGCTCTTTGATCGAACGCCCGATCGCAGGAGGAGCTCTGGGGTGCCGAACGCCCCGCCCGCGACGATTACCGCCTTGCTGGCTCGCACGACGTAGGGGACCGAATCAGTGGCCCGCGAATCGGCAACCCCAGCCCGGCACTCGACTCCGGTGACCCGGTTACCCGTGAGCACCAGTTCGCGAGCGTCCACGCCCGACCGGATTCTGGCGCCGGCGGCGACAGCCCGCGGCAGGTAGGAGACGTGCATCGCCTGCTTCTGATCGCGGCGGCACCCGAATGGACATGAGCTGCAACCAATGCAGGCGCCCGCGTTGCGGCTGAGCGGGTGGTGCGAGACGCCCATCGCATCAGCTCCTTCCAAGAGGATCTGGCCGTTTCTGCCCATGCGCTCTGGGTCAACCGGGCGGACGTCCAGCATGCCCTCGGCTTCCGCATACTCATCGGCGAGGTCCTCCGCCCACTCGATGCCATGTCTTTGCCGCCATTCGGCGAGTACCTCGCCCGGCGCGCGCAGGCAGGTTCCAGAGTTGACCACGGTCGTCCCGCCAACGGCGCGGCCCACCGGGGTTGGGATTGACGGCATGCCCGCTGCAATGGTGAGGCCTGCGTTGCGGTAGAGCGCGCCAAGGGCCTCGAGCGGCTCGCGCGGATAGCTCTGCCGGTCCAAGTGCGGTCCGGCTTCGATCACAAGCACGTCCAGCCCCGCTTCGGCCAGGATCGCGGCCGTTACCGCGCCGCCGGCGCCCGAGCCGACGATGGCCACTTCGCATTCTTCCCCGCCCGGGACGGGGGTGAGGTCACCCAGGTCCGAGGGGGGCACGGGGGCCGGGGTGCCGACCGGGACCTCACAAGTCGCCTCGGACCCGATCGCCACCTCAACGCGGCGATCGTTGCCGTAGCCGCTGCCCATCAGCACCTTCATCAACAGCAGCAGTTCCCGATGGTGCCACCTGGGCGACGAGTCGAGCCGGTGCAAGAACTCGGTCCGCGCACCCAGCTCCGCCCGGCTGAATCGCCACGGAAACGGTAGCCAATCGAACGCGGCAAGGGCAACGCGAATCTGGCGAACCCGACCGTGGGGCAGATGCGACAGGTAGCGATCAAGGGCAGGGACTACGTCAACCTCGCTAGCTTCAGGACCCTCGCCGGCCGCACCTGGCAGGCCGTAGGCGGCAGGCGCCATCGCCTCCGCAAACGCGCGCAGAACCCTGGCGCCGGTGGGCCCAAGGCTAGAACCGGTACTGCTGTACCACTTTGGCACGGCGGCATCCTATCCGCAGGGTGGGACGCGGCTTCTAGGATGGACGGCCGTGATCGAACGCGAACAGGTCCTCCACGTCGCCCGACTCGCCCGGCTCAAGTTGTCGGACGAAGATCTTGAGCGGATGGTCGCGGAGCTATCCGGGATCCTCGAACACGTGGACCTGATCGCCGAGCTTGATCTGGACGATGTTGAGCCGACTTCCCATGTCGTCGGGCTGGAGAACGTGGTTCGCGCCGACGACCCGCAGCCGAGCCTGGCCCCCGATGTCGCGCTGGCGTCCGCACCGGACCCGGCCGACGGTGCGTTTCGGGTGCCGTCCCCGGGCACGTCGTGAGCGACATGCTCGAGCTGACCGTGGCTCAGGCGCTGATGCGCATGGAGGCCGGCGAATTGGGCGCCGAGGAGTATTTCCAGGCGTATCTCACCCGCGCGGCGAACGACGAGTTGAACGCGTTCCTGTGGACCGCTGACGAGCGCCCGTCGGCAGCGAATGGCGGCGAGTTGGCAGGTGTCCCGGTTGCCGTGAAGGACATCTTCTGCACGACGGGCATCCCAACCACGGCCGGGTCCCGCATCCTGGAGGGCTACCGGCCTCCCTACACCGCGACCGCGGTGGCCAGGCTTGAGGCCGGCGGCGCGCGGGTCCTGGGCAAGACGAATATGGATGAGTTCGCAATGGGATCCTCCAACGAGAACTCGGCCTACGGCGACGTGCTGAATCCCTGGGATCACGATCGCGTACCGGGGGGCTCGTCGGGGGGTTCCGCCGCGGCTGTAGCGGGCGGCCTGTCCCCATGGGCGATCGGCACCGATACGGGCGGCTCGATTCGCCAGCCGGCGTCACTCTGCGGAATCGTTGGTTTGAAGCCCACCTACGGTGCGATCTCGCGTTACGGGATGATCGCGTTTGCCTCGTCGCTTGACCAGTGCGGCCCGCTCACACGGGACGTGACCGACGCCGCGTTGCTGACCCGCGCCCTGGAAGGCCGCGACCCGCGCGATTCCACCTCGGTTGGCGTTCCTGGTGGTATCTCGCTTCCGTCGCGCCGCGATTTAAAGGGCCTTCGGTTCGGCGTTGCCCGCGACTTCTCGCACCACGCGGAGGGTGTGGAGGCGGGGGTCGCCGACGTCTTCGAAGCGACCCTGACCGCGATTGAACGCTTGGGCGGCGAGATCGTGGAGGTTGCACTGCCCAACGCGGCCCACGGGATTTCGGCCTACTACGTGATCGCCCCCGCCGAGGCGTCCGCCAATCTGGCACGCTTCGACGGCGTTCGCTATGGGCGCCGCTCCGGGGACGGCACGGACCTGGGGGAGATGTACGAGGCGACTCGCTCCGAGGGCTTCGGCCGGGAAGTCAAGCGCCGGATCATGCTGGGTACCTACGTGCTCTCGTCGGGCTATTACGACGCCTACTACGGGCAGGCCCAGAAGGTCAGAACGAAGATCGTCGAAGATTTCGCCGCGGCGTTCGCCACCTGTGATTTCGTCGTCACACCAACGTCACCAACCGTCGCCTTCGAGCGCGGAGCCCGAACGCAGGACCCCTTCGCGATGTACCTCTCCGACTATTTCACCGTGCCGATGTCGTTGGCCGGGATACCCGCGATCTCGATTCCTGCCGGCAGTGCAGGACGGGATTCAAGCCAGGGCGATCTGCCGGTTGGGTTCCAGATCGCCGCACCCGCGTTCGGCGAATCCAGGTTGCTCGACGCGGCCTATGCGCTTGAACAGGAAATCGGATTCAAGGGGCGACGGCCATGATCCTCAGCGTCGAGGAGACGGAGGCCGCCGTGCGGTCGGCCCTCGATGACCTCCCCGACTGGGTGATTGCCGAGCTTGGTGCGGTAGCCGTCATCGTGGAAGACGAGCATCCGGATGGGCTGATGGGCATCTACGACCCGGTTGGCGGACTTAAGCGCGTTGTGATCTTCCGCAGCGCAAATCCCACAGTAGAAGAGGTGAAGCGGACGGTCCTCCACGAGATCGGCCACCACTTCGGAATGGATGAGACCCAGATCTCCAGCTTGGGGTTCGGCTAGGCCGTGGCCGTTCTTCCTGACAACTACGAAGCGGTGATCGGGCTTGAGATCCACGTCCAGCTGCAAACCCGCACGAAAATGTTCTGCGGCTGCGAACTCTCCTTTGGGGACGAGCCCAACGTCCACACCTGTCCCGTCTGCCTTGCGCATCCCGGCAGTCTGCCGGTCATCAACGAGCGGGCGGTTGGATTCGGGATCCAGATCGGGCTCGCGCTCGAATGCGAGATTGCTCCACGTTCGATTTTTCACCGCAAGAACTACTTCTACCCCGACAACCCCAAGGCCTACCAGATCAGCCAGTACGACATTCCGCTTGGCACCAACGGCAGGCTCGGGGATGTTCGGATCCACAGGGTGCACCTCGAGGAGGACGCGGCAAAGCTCGTCCACGTTGGGGAATCCGGCCGCATTCACGGGGCCGGAGCTTCGCTCGTGGACTTCAACCGTGGGGGGACACCGTTGCTTGAGATCGTCACCGAGCCTGACCTGCGCGATCCAAGGATGGTGCGCGAGTGGCTCCAGCTTCTGCGCTCGACGGTCCAGGCCACAGGCGCATCCGACGTGAACATGGAAGAGGGGAGCCTGCGCTGCGATGCCAACGTCTCGATCCGACCCCGTGGGCAGCAGGAACTGGGCGTCAAGACGGAGCTCAAGAACATGAACAGCTTCCGTTTCATCGAGCGTGGCATTGAGGCCGAGTTGACGCGGCAGTACGGCCTGGTTGAGAGCGGGGAAGGTGTCACCCAGGAGACGCTTCACTTTGACCCGCGCAGCGGCTCCCTGACCTCGCTGCGCTCGAAGGAAGAGGCGCACGACTACCGCTACTTCCCGGAGCCGGACCTGGTGCCCCTGGCGCCCACCGAAGCGATGCTGGCCGAGGCTCGCGCGGCGTTGCCGGAGCTACCCGCAGCGCGCGAGGCTCGATATCGGGATCAGCTGGGACTGCAGGACGCGCAGGCGCGGCAGCTTTCCTACGACGATGAGCTGGGTGCGTTCTTCGAGGCAGCGCTTTCCCGTGCGGCCGCGACGGCACCGGTATTGGCTAATTGGGTAACCGGCGAGCCCACTGCGCGAGATGTGGAACCCGCTGCACTTGCGGCGCTCGTCGGTCTTGTCGAGGCCCGCGAGATCACCCAGCAGGCAGGCAAGGAGGTCCTGGCCGTCCTTGTTGCGGAAGGAGGGGACCCGGCCGCCATTGTGGCGAGCAGGGGTCTGGGCTTGGTTGAGGACGCCGACGAGCTTGAGGCGGCGGTCGAGCGGGCCCTCGCCGCCCATCCCGATGAGGCACAAAAAGTCGCCGACGGCGCCGATCAGGCAATTGGCCCGATCGTGGGCGCCGTGATGCGGGAGATGAAGGGTCGCGCCGATGGCGGCGAGGTCACACGCCTGATCCGTTCCAAGCTGGGCAGATAGGCGGTTGTGAAAAGGAGCGACTGCGGGTAAGGTCCCTGCACGGGTATTGGGGATCGTGCGGGGAAGGGGCTTGGCTCTCGTGGATCGCAGATCGGAGATTCGGCGCTGGCCGAATTGGCAACCTAGGGGTAACGACGCCGATGCGGATCGCGGGCGGAGCCTGCTTTCACCGGTACCGGACACGCTCGATGCCCGACGGCTTGCGCGTGCGACGCCGCCGGAGGATGCCGCGACGGAGTTGCGCCGACTCGGTCGTCTCGCAGCTGCCCTCTTTGCGGGCGCCGGCGTGCTCGCGATTCCAGCCGGCGCCGTCGTAGCGGATGGGCCGTCGATTGCGATCCTCGCTGCGCCCGCTTCGGCCCTGCTTGTTGCGCTCGTTTGTTTGGCGACGCCGTGGGAGCGGATCGGACGTGATTGGCTGAACCTGGTGCCGCTCGTGGCGGTTCTGCAGGTTGGCGTGGCGATGATGCTCGACGGGCCTCTCTACGGATTCTTCCTCTTCTTCGTGGCCATCTTCGTCGGCTACGCATTTCGCAGCCGCGGAGCGCAACTTGGGCACCTGGCCCTTGCCGCCATAGCGATCTTGAGTGCCGCGGTCAACGACTCCGGCCAGGTCGCTCAGAGTCTTCAGCTCGCGGTGTTTTTGATCCCGGCGCTGGCGTTCGTCACCGGTAGCGTTGCCTACCTGCACGAACAGCTCGAGCTCAAACAGGCGGTGTATCGAGACTTTGCCGAGGAAGCCTTCGCGCTGGTAAGCAAGATTCGCCATCAGCCAGTCGGTGCTGACCCGGGCGCAGATGTCCGCGACGCTTCTCGGGTCCGGGCCATGGAATCCCCCGTCGTCACGCCGACCCGGCACTTGGCCGATGAGCTGATTCTGCTTGGGCAAGCGATCGGTCTGGGCGGCCACGAGCGCACTCCCCGTGGGCCCTGGCGCCCGGTGACCCTTGGCGCCTGCCTGGCGATCGTGCCGATGCTTGGGTTGCTTGGTCTAGCCAGTGTCGGTGTAGCGCTGCCGCGAGCGGCGCAGGTCCCGTTTGAGGTCATCGGTATTGACCTGCCCCATCAAGAGCAAACTGCCACCCACCTTGACAATCAGGGAGGCTTGGCCGGCTCCGCCGCGCCGTCACCCGAGCAGGTGAACGACCTGGGAAGAGGGACGGATGCGATCGAACCGAGCGCGATCGTGCACGTGGGGGTTGGCGGTACCGGCAACGTCTCGGGTTCCGCGGGTCCCGCCGGGTCCGGCCCGAACCACGGCAAGGGCGCCGGGCCAGGCAAACCAGGTCACAGCGGTCACGGGCTGTTGGGTCTCCTCCCGGGAACCCTTGACCAGCTCCCCAACTCGCACGGTCCGGACGACGGCTCGGGAAAGCCACCCAAGGCCGAGAAGCCGCCGAAGCCGCCCAAACCACCAAAGCCACCCAAGCCCGAGAAGCCGCCGAAGCCGCCCAAACCACCAAAGCCACCCAAGGCCGAGAAGCCGCCGAAGCCGCCCAAACCACCAAAGGCACCGAAGGCCGAGAAGCCGCCGAAGCCGCCCAAACCACCGAAGGCCGAGAAGCCGCCGAAGTCGCCCAAACCACCGAAGGCCGAGAAGTAACGCCCACGGGTGGGCTTGGATCCCGTTGCCGCCCCGTCGAGTCCGCGAGCCACGTAGATACCCACCGTCGATCGCGAACTCGGCGGGTGGGGTGGGCGCTACGCCAGCAGCTTCGCGAGGGAGTCGATCGTCCGCGGCCAGGACAGGCGTTCGCGCTGCGCCGCGGCGCCGACCGCGAGTTCGGCCCGCAGTCCGGGATCGGAAATTCGCTCGATCGCGCTGCGCAGCGCGTCCTCGTCAACGGTCATCGCGGGAATCCCCGAGCGCGCGGTGCCGGTCTGTCGGGCGGCGACGAGGATTCCGTTCACGCCGTCGGTCACCAGCTCGTTCATCGGGGGGCCGTCGTTGGTGATGATCGGCTGTCCGAACGCGATCGCTTCGTAGAGGTGCAGCCCCAATCCCTCCCAGCGGGCGGGGGCCAGGCAGACGTCGGCCGCCGCTGCAAGCCGAAGGTGCTGGCGGGTGTCCAAATCAGCCAACACCAGGCTGATCCTTGGATCGGACCCGGCAACGCGCTCCAGATAGCCGACATGGCGCTCGACCTGGGCCTTGAAGGTGAGCCGGAGGTCCGGATCGTCGCAGGCCTTGAACGCGCGGATGATCCTTCGGTAGGGCTTTCGCCGACCGAGCAGGCCGCCGTGGTAGTGCAGCGTGACTCGGTCCGGATCACGCTCGATCGGGACATCCGCCAACTCGGGATGGATGCCCCATTTCAAGAGGGGCGCTTCGACTCCAAGCGATCCGTAGCGCGCCTTTTCGGCCCCCGACATCGCATAGATCGTCTCGAAGGCGCGCCGGGCGGGTTCCACCTGGCGAGGCTCGAAGTGCTCCCAGATGAAGCGGCCGATAGTCCGAACGCCGAGCTTTCGAAGCACCTCGACCTCGGCGAACTGTTCGTTTTCGTCAAAAAAACAGGCGTCGAGCTCGCCGGCCTCCGCCCAGCGCCGGTACTCATCCGCGCTGATCTCATCGGCGCTTGCGATGGTGATGCGAGGCCCTGACCAGACTCCTTGCGTTTGTGGCTCCGAATCCAGGCGGTACTCGGGCGGCGCCGGTAGCGCGAGCACGTGGGTCGTGTGACCAAGCTCGTCGAGCGCCGAGCGCAGGTGTCGCGCGACAACCCCCTGGCCGCGGCTGGTCCACAGCGCACAGATCCCGATATTCACCGCCCGAGCATTGCACCGAGACAGCCAGAGGCGGAGGCGGCCTTGTGGCACACGTTACTTTGTAACAAGCTGTTACAAACTGTGCCATACTCACACGGTGGCCTGGAACATCGTGATCGCGGGAGGTGGGTTTGCCGGAGCGGCGGCGGCTCGTGAGCTCGAGCGGATCCTGCCGAAGCAGTCCGCGCGCCTGATCCTGGTCAACGACGTCAACTTTCAGCTCTACACGCCGTTTCTGCCGGAGGCCGCGGCGGGTACGCTCGAACCGCGCCACGTGGTCACGCCGTTGCGCGACATCCTGCGCCGCACCTACCTGCGCCTTGGCGCGGTTTCCGGACACGATCCGGTGGCACGAACGGTCGAGCTCTCAACGCACGAGGGGTCCGACGAGACGATTCGATACGACCACTTCGTCGTCGCCGTCGGATCGGTTTCGCGCTCCCTGCCCGTGCCGGGACTCGACAAGCACGCGATCGGCTTCAAAAGCCTTGCTGACGCCATCTGGCTGCGCAATCACCTGATCGAGACGCTGGAGCGCGCCAACGCGACTGACGACCCAGCGCGGCGCGAGGAACTCCTGACGTACGTATTCGTCGGCGGCGGCTACTCGGGGCTGGAGGCCCTGGCCGAACTCCAGGACTTCGCCGCCGACGCGATCGAGCGCTATCCACGAGCCCGACTGCATGGCATGAGGTGGATACTCGTCGAGGCCGCCGACAGGGTCCTGCCCGAGGTCGATCATGGTTTGGCCGAGTACGCGGTGCGCGAGCTGCGCGGGCGGGGCATCGACATTCGACTCGGGACCCGCCTGGACGAGGCTCGCGCCGATGGCGCCAAGCTGTCAACCGGTGAGGAAATCGCGACGAAAACCATCGTCTGGACCGCCGGAGTGGCCCCGCACCCAAGCCTGAAGGCACTGGCCGTCCCGCTCGGCGATCACGGCAAGGTCGAGGTCGATGAGTATCTCTCCGTGCAGGGCCTTGACGGCGTCTGGGCGATCGGCGACTGCGCCGCCGTGCCCGATCCGGCGTCAAACGGGGCCAAGGCCTGCCCGCCCACGGCTCAACATGCGGTTCGGCAGGGACCCGTCGTCGCTCACAACATCGCCTGTGGCCTGGGCGTCAAGTCAGGGCCTCGCCGCTTCGACTACGTCGCCAAAGCAGCGTTCGTGAACCTTGGCCGCTACAAGGCGGTCGGACAACTCGGGTCGCGGCGGTTTCGAGGTTTTCCCGCATGGTGGATGGCGCGCAGCTACCACATGTCGCAGGTGCCGGGCATCGCGCGCAAGATCCGCGCGGTCGCCGATTGGACGGTCGGACTACCGTTCAGCCGCGACGTCGCCGAGGTCGGCTCGATCGGTCATCCGCGGCCGCTGACCGACGAGGTCTATGAGCGCGGCGGCACCCACCGGCCGCTCTAGCCGCCTCGACGGCGCGGGCAGGCAATACTTGGAGGGTGACCGCGATCGTCATCTTCGGTTCGTTCGGCCTTGCGACCGCAATCATCGGCAGGGCCAAGGGGAGTTCGTTCTTCATCTGGTTCTTCGTTGGCCTGGTCCTGCCGCTGGCGGGCCTCGCGGCGGTGATCCTCTATCGCGTCGAGGCCGATGAACCCGAGCGAAAATGTCCGCGCTGCGGGCGGATCCAGAAGATCTACGTGCAGGTCTGCCGCGGCTGCGGAGAGGACCTGTACCTGCCCGACCCGGCTGAGGTAAGGCACCCGGTCGCTGTTCGGGAGGGTCGCCAGCGGGTCAGCTAGGCCTCGGCTAGCGCAGCCAAGTTCGCACGATCGCGTTTGCGAAGCCGGCCCCGTAGCGCATGACGGCCGGCTTTTTGGAGTGACCATGCAGACGGGCCACGACCGTGATCGGGACTTCCTTCGCCGGGATTCCCCGCTTGATGGCCTCGATCATGAACTCGGATGTGTGGAACTGCTCCTGACGCAGCACGAGTTGTGGCAACACCGAGGCGCGAACCGCTCTGTATCCGTTTGAGCAATCGGACACCTTGGTCCCGGTGATGAACGAGACCAACCGGTTGAAGAAGACGATCCCGAGCTCGCGCGATCGCGTGTTCGGCTCGGCCTCGCCAAGCACTCTGGAGCCGTGGGCCATGTCCACCTCGCCGGACAGCACCGGCTCCACCAGGAGTGGCATCTCCTGGGGCAGGTGCTGACCGTCCGCATCGATCGTCACGACGATCTCGGCGCCTGAGTCGGCCAGCAGTCGGTACCCGGTGCGAAGCGCCGCACCGCCTCCGCGGTTGATCACGTGCCTGGCGACGACGGCCCCGTTTGCCTCCGCGACATCGCCGGAACCGTCCCTGGAGCCGTCATCGACTACGAGTACCGCCGTCTCGCGGTTGCAGACCTCGGTCGGGAGACCGGCAAGCACGTGGGGCAGGTTCTCCGCCTCGTTATATGCGGGGATCAGGATCGCCACCTTGCCTGCGAACCGGGTCGGGTGGCCATCGCGCCGGAAGCGCTCCCAGGCCAGCCCCTCGAGCACGGCCTGAAGCTCGCGGGTCAACCGTGAGCCCTGAGCGAGTGCTCGCAGGGTGAGCAAGAACAACACGGCGATCGCGACGATGGCAACGCCGACAATCCTGGTGCCGTTCGAGCGCTCGAAAGAAAAGGTTGCAAGCAGGGAGTCGAAGAGCTCGGTGCCGGCCACCACGGTCAGTCCGATCGCCAGGCCGAACAGGATCAAAATGTCGCCATTGCGAAGCGATCGTCGTCGCCAGACGGCAAAACCCAGCAGCAACGCGGCGAGAATCAGGCCGCCTGCGCGCAGGGCGGTTAGCTCCGGCGGCAGGATGTCTGCGGGGTGAACTGAGTGGGGCATCGCGGGCGCAGGATAGATGTAACCGGCCGACGCAAGGCAGGCTCGGCCGCCACGCCCGGCCCTTCCGCTACGGTTTCGGCGATGCGGATCCTGATCCTGGGTGGCGATGGGTACCTGGGTTGGCCGACCGCGATGCGCTTTTCCGCGCGCGGCCACGACGTCTCGATCGTCGACAACTTTGCCCGTCGCCGCTGGCACCAAGAGAACTCAACCGACTCGCTGACTCCGATCCGCGATCTCGACGAACGCCTCAGTGCCTGGCATGAGGTCTCCGGCAACACAATGAGCTCGTTCGTGGGCGCGATGGAGGACGCGGACTTTGTCGATCGCGTCATCGCCGAGACCAAGCCCGAAGCGATCGTCCACTATGCGGAGCAACCGTCGGCGCCTTACTCGATGAAGTCTCGTGCGACTGCCGTCGAAACGCAGTACTCCAATGTGATCGGCACCCTTAACCTTTTGTTTGCCATGCGCGACCAGGTCCCTGATGCGCATCTGGTCAAGCTCGGCACCATGGGTGAGTACGGCACTCCGAACATCGATATCGAAGAGGGCTACATCGAGATCGAGCACAAGGGCCGCAAGGACACCCTTCCCTTCCCGAAGCTGCCCGGGTCGCTCTACCACCTCTCCAAGGTCCACGACTCGCACAACATCCACTTCGCGTGCCGAATCTGGGGCCTGCGCGCAACCGACCTCAACCAGGGCGTCGTATATGGGGTGGATACCGACGAGTCGGTCGCGGACGATCGCCTGATCACTCGTTTTGACTACGACCAGTACTTCGGCACCGTGCTCAATCGATTCTGCGTCCAGGCCGTGATCGGTCATCCGTTGACGGTCTACGGTGAAGGCGGCCAGACCCGCGGCTTCCTCAATATCCGCGACACGCTGCAGTGCGTAGAGCTCGCGGTTGAGACGCCCGCCGACCTCGGGGAGTTCCGGGTGTTCAACCAGTTCACCGAGCAGTTCTCAGTGGCCGAACTGGCCGGGCTCGTCCAGGCGAGCGCCGCCCAGATCGGCAAGGAGGTCGAGATCCGCAAATACCCGAACCCGCGGGTCGAACTCGAAGAGCACTACTACAACGCCACCAACACAAAGCTCCGCGATCTCGGGCTGCAGCCACATCTTCTCGGCGAGGAGCTCGTCCACTCGCTGCTCGGGCTGATCGGGACCCATGCTTCCCGGGTAATCGATTCCGCAATCTTGCCGACGACAACATGGATGGGCGGCGAATCACCGGCCGTCGCCAGTGCCAGCGCAGACAACGAGGCCTAGGCCTCGGGGCATGACTTCGACGCACGCTGACGCGCGGGTCGTGCCAACCGCCCAAACCGGTCACCTCCCTCGCTCAGAGCACGGCTCGGAGCGGCGTGCCCAGATTGCGAGCGCTGCCGTTCGGGTGCTCGGCAGTGACGGGCTGGCCGCGGTGACACATCGCCGGGTTGCGCGAGAGGCATCCGTGCCGCTTGCCGCGACCACGTACTACTTCAGCTCCAAGGAGGAGTTGTTGACCGAGGCCCTGAGCCTGTTGGTGGCGGAGGAGATCGCGATGCTCGAACGGCGCGCCGATCAGCTTGGCGCGGGCATCGGATCGCCCGAGGCCTTTGCGCAGGAGCTGGCGCGGGCGCTGACCCCACAGACCGAGGCTGAGCTGCGCGTCATGGTTGCGAAGTTTGAGGTCTATTTGGAGGCTGCACGCAACCCTGCCCTGCGCGAGCAGGTTGCGGCCTGGCTCGCAACCTACGTTGAGCTGGCGGAGACGGCGCTGACAGCTGCGGGCGCTCCGGATCCGAAGGCCGCTGCGCCCGTGCTCGTGGCAGGCGTGGACGGACTCTTGGCACAGGCGTTGACCCGCGGCGTCGAGGCGCTGGATGGGGCATCGATTCAGCGCCACTTCCGGCTGTTGATCGCCGCCCTGGTCGCACCACGCTGAATGTGGGCCTGCGGGCGCCGCCATGCCGCGTCCGGCCTGGCTCGGGGCCGCTACCATCCGCGGGGAAATGCGGGCCGCCGACGCACTATGTGAAGCACTGAAGGCTGAGGGGGTTCAGCACGTTTTCGGCATCCCTGGCGGCGCGAACCTGCCCACTTACGACGCGATCTACGACGCGGATTTCGAGCACATCCAGGCCCGCCATGAGCAGGGAGCGGGGCACGCCGCCGAGGGCTATGCGAAGGCGTCCGGCCGTGTCGGCGTCGCGCTTGCCACGTCAGGCCCCGGCGCCACAAACCTGGTGACAGCGATCGCGGACGCGATGATGGACTCCGTTCCGACCGTCTTCATCACCGGTCAGGTCCGCACCGACCTGATTGGCACGGACGGCTTTCAGGAAGCCGACGTAACCGGAATCACGCTGCCGGTGGTCAAGCACTCGTTCATGGTCACCGACCCGCGGCAGATCCCCGAGTACATCCACAGCGCGTTTCACATCGCCAAGACTGGCCGTCCGGGCCCAGTCCTCGTTGACATTCCGCAGGACCTCTCGCGTGCGGACATCGAGTACGAGCCCGCGGCCGGAAACCCAGACCTGCCTGGCTACAAACCCCCTTTTGAGGGCAACATCAAGCAGATCCGGATCGCGGCCAAGGCGCTCGCCAACGCGCGGCGCCCGGTGATTTACGGTGGCGGCGGCATCATCAACGCCAACGCATCCGAGGAGTTCCACGCGTTCTGCACAGTGGATGAATTTCCCGTGACGCTTACGGTGATGGGATTGGGAGCATTCCCGGCGCCGCACGAGCAGTGGCTGGGGATGCTCGGCATGCACGGCACCCGCAGTGCCAACTACGCGATGGACGAGGCGGACCTGATCGTCTGCGTCGGCGCCCGATTTGACGACCGCATCACGGGCAAGCTGTCGGAGTTCGCGCCACGCGCGAAGTTTGTCCATATCGATGTCGATCCGGCGGAAATCGGCAAGAACGTACCCGCGCATATTCCGATCGTCGGCGACGCCGCCGACGTGCTGCCGAAGCTGACCCGCGAATACGCCGCGCTCAAGGCGGATTCCGACCGGCTCTCGGAATGGTGGTCGCGGATTCGCGCCTGGCAATCCGAACACCCCCTGCGATACGAAGACTCATCGGATTCAGAGATCAAGCCCCAATTCATGATCGAGGCCATGTACGAGGCCACGGGGGGCGACGCAATCATCACCTCCGACGTTGGTCAGCATCAGATGTGGGCGGCGCAGTACTACCACTTCTCCAAGCCGCGGCGCTGGCTCAATTCCGGCGGGCTGGGGACGATGGGATTTGGCCTGCCGGCTGCGATCGGCGCCAAGGTGGCATGTCCGGAGGAGACCGTGGTCTGCTTGGCCGGCGATGGCAGCCTGGTGATGAACTGCCAGGAAATGGCGACCGCAGCCCAGCATGGGATTCCCGTCAAGGTGTTTTTGATGAACAACGGGCACTTCGGCATGGTGCGGCAGTGGCAGGAGCTGTTCTGGGACGAGCGCTACCAGTCCGTTGAGATGGGCCCGAGCCCTGACTGGGTGAAGCTTGCCGATGCCTTTGGCTGGACCGGGATGCGCTGCGAGGACAAGGGCGAGTTGCGGGACTCGATGCGAACCGCGCTCGAGGCCGATGGCCCGGTCCTGCTCGACGTACGCGTTTCGCCGAAAGAGAACTGCTACCCGATGATCCCGGCGGGCGCGGCCGCCAGGGACATGGTGGGCTGATGGGCGAGCCTGGAACACCCGATCTCGTCAAGCTCGAGGATCTCGAGGCCGCGAGCGTGCTCACGGGCCGCAAGCACATCCTCAGCCTGCTTGTCGAGAACCGTCCCGGGGTTCTCGCCCGAATCGCCGGCCTGTTCAGCCGGCGCGGCTTCAACATCGACACCCTCGCGGTCGGCCCAACGGAAGACGAGGACGTCTCAAGAGTGACGCTCACGCTCGACGGCGCCGTCCACCCAATCGATCAGGTAACCAAGCAGCTGCACAAGCTGGTCAACGTGATCAAGATCCGCGATATGGAGCCCGACGCGGCGATCGCGCGGGAGATGGCTCTGTTTCGGATCAACGCCTCGGTCGAGAGTCGTGGCGAGATCATGCAGTTCGCCGAAATTTTCAACGCCAAGATCGTGGACGTCTCGCGCCGGACCCTCACGGTCGAGGTGACGGGCTCCCAGGACAAGATCGACTCGTTTGAGCGCATGGTCAGGCCGCACGGCTTGATCGAGATGGCTCGCACCGGCGAGGTCGCGATCACAAAGTCCCGCTCGGACGCCTAGGCGATCGCAACGGCGATGCTGGGCGCGCCAACGCTCCTTGCCGATCTGGAGCACCTGCTCGATCGGTGGGATGGGCGCAGCCGCCGACTTGTGTCCGTAACAGCCGAGGTTGACGTGGTCGATCCGGCCGCGGCCGCGTTCACCTCCCGAGCTGCCGCGGATCGCTGGTTTGCGTGGGAGGAGCCCGACCGGGGCTTCGCCCTGGCGGGAATCGGCGAGGCGGCTTCCGTGCTTTCGCGCGGCCCCGGACGGTTCTCGGATCTGGCCGGCGACTGCGCGCGAATTGTCCGTGACCGTCAGTCCACGGAGCCGTCGAGCATGCCTGCCGGCGCCGGCCCGGTGTGGGTCGGCGGGTTCGCGTTCGATCCGGCTGGCGGCGACTCCCCACACTGGTCTTCGCTGCCTCCGGCCCTGCTGACAATGCCCGAGCTCGCGCTCTGCCGGCAGGACGGCCGCACGCTGATCACAATTGCAGCTCTGCTCACCGCGGGCAGCGACCCGGGAGATCACTCGCGGCGGCTGCGGGCGCGGTTGGCTTCGCTGTCGGTCCGAGACCTACCGATGCTCGATCCGGGGCGGGCCGGCCCAGTTGCCGTCAGCGGCGCCGCCGAGCCCAGCCGGTACGAGCGCGCGGTCGAGCGGGCGGTCGAGCGCATCAGATCCGGCGAGCTCGACAAAGTTGTTCTCGCTCGCGAAGTTCGAGCCGAGGCTTCGGCGGCACACGATCCAGCGGCCCTTTTCGGCGCATTGCGCGAGCTGTTTCCGTCTTGCTTTTGCTTCTGCGTGGGAACTCCGGAAGCGGCTTTTTTGGGAGCGAGTCCGGAATTGCTGGTTCGCCGGCGCGGCGCCGGCGTTCAGACTGTTGCGCTGGCCGGGTCAACGCGTCGCAGCGCCGACCCCGCCGTTGACGATCACCTCGGCGAGCAGTTGCGAGTCTCGGTGAAGAACCGCTCTGAGCACTCGATCGTGGTGAAACGGATCGAACGTAGTCTGCGCCCGCACTCGGTGTGGGTGGAGACCGGGGGCGAACCGGTCGTCATCAAGGTCGCGAACATCCAGCATCTGGCGACGCCAATTCACGCCCAATTGACGAACCCGCGATCGGCGGTTGAGCTCGCCGAGATGCTGCATCCGACACCCGCCGTTGGCGCCGAGCCGGAAGGGCCCGGTTTGCTGGCTATGGCGGAGCTCGAAGGGCTCGACCGCGGCTGGTACGCCGGGCCCGTTGGCTGGATGGATGCGATCGAGGATGGCGAGTTTTGCGTGGCGCTTAGATCAGCGCTGCTGCGGGACAGAACCGCGCATTTGTTTGCCGGCGCTGGAATCGTGGCTGACTCCGATCCCGCGGCCGAGTTGGCGGAGACCGAGCTGAAGTTGGGCGCGCTGCTGCCCCTGGTCTCGGGCTGAAGGGCTGCGGCAGGACTTAGGGAGCAGTTGCCGCAAGCGCGGTTGCGATCGCGGCGGCGGTCGCCTGACTCAGGCGGCGGTGCACGTCGACATTCTGCTTGCGATCAACGACGAGCTCCAAGACGACGTGGCCCGCCTCGAGCTCGGCCAGTTGGTCCAGCGCCGAAATCCGGCGGTACGCGAGCCCGTGGGCAGCGGCAAGGCCTTCGGGGTTGACGCCAAGCGGGGTCCCGAACGCTGCCTCGAACTCGTCTGGCTCGATCTGGTCGGCTTGGGGCAAGAACTCGAAGATCCCGCCGCCGTCGTTGTTGAGGCAGACGATCCTGACCGGCGTATCGACGCTGCGCAGCGCAGCGAGTCCATTTGTGTCGTGATGCAGTCCGAGGTCTCCGAGCACCGCCCAAGTCGGGCGGCCGCTCGCAGCGGCAGCCCCGGCGGCGCTGGAGATCAGCCCGTCGATGCCGTTGGCGCCCCGGTTGGCAAAGAAGCGAACCGCTGCAGGTCGCGTAGCTAGAAAGGCCTCCTGGTCGCGAATCGGCATCGACGAGGCGGTGTAGACGTCATCGCCGTCGGCCACGACGTCGGCCAGCGCGAGCCAGAACGACGGCTCGGCAGGCTCAGCCAGATTCGCGATCCCGGTGGCGATGGCACTGGTGGCCGCCTCATCAACCAATTGCCAAAGCGAAAGCCATCGAGAGCCCGGCCCGCCCGGGCCGAGCTCGGCGGCGAGGGCGAGGGCGAGGGCCGTCGGATCTGCGCGCAGCATCAACCCGGCCGTGCGAGTGGGATCGTTCCAGGTTGCGGCTGGGTCAACCACCAACTGGGCTACGGAGCCCAATTCGGCAACCCACTCGCGCAGCGCCTTCGAGGTGGGCATATCGCCGAAGCGGATGATCAGTTCGGGGTTGAGGTTTACTGGGCGCTCCCGAGCGATCGCGTCATAGGCGCAGATCAGACCGGAACGGTCGTGGCGACCCAGTCGGACCTGGGAGGTCGGCTCAGCCAAAATCGGATACCCGCTTGCGCGCGAGAGCATGGCCAGCGCGGCAGCCAATTCGGGGTCGGGCTGGCGTCCGGCGATGATCACTCCGCGCTCGATCTCGGAGATGTCGGCGGCGATTGCCGCGAGCGCGTCGCGCGGCAACGCTGGGGTCGCCTTGAAGACGTCGGTCAGCGGCAGTGTCCCGCGACCGTCCAGAGCGAGTGCGGACGTGGCGGTTACCTCATCCGGTCGTGGCTCCGGCCCAAGTGGGTCGCGCCAGGAAAGGTTCAGCTGAACTGGACCGGGGCGAGACTCTCCGCAGGCCAGCGCAAATGACCTGCACGCGATTCCGCGCATGTGCAGAAGCCCGGCGTCGTTGGCCTCCTGGGTTCCAGCCTCGCAAAACCAGCGGACAGCAGACCCGTACAGCTTGACCTGGTCGATCGTCTGACCGGCGCCCACGCCGCGCAACTCCGGCGGTCGATCGCAGGTGAGCAGGATCAAGGGAACCTGGGCTTCGCTCGCCTCGCTGACGGCTGGATGAAGGTTCGCCGCCGCAGTGCCCGATGTGCAGACCACCACCACAGGTGCGCGAGCGGCCTGGGCCGCGCCCACGGCGAAGAACCCCGCTGAACGTTCGTCCACGATGGTTGTTGTCGCAATCCCCGGTTCGCGCAAAAGCGCCAACGCGACGGGAGTGGAGCGCGAACCGGGGCACAAGACGGCCCGGCGAACACCACAGCGCGCAAGCTCTTCCACCAGCGCCGAGGCCAGGGCCGTATTGCGATTGGCTAAGTCCACGGTGAAAAACCTATCCGCGCGACCGTCCCCGGGCGGCCCCAGTCTGAACTGAAGTAGAGAGCGGCCTCATCGGATGCGGTGCTCGTCTAGCGCCGCGTCGTCAAGCACAACGCCGAGCCCCGGTCCGTCCGGGATCGTCAAATGGCCGCTTTCCAGAGTGCACTGACGGGAAGCGATGGTGGTGACAAACAGCCGCTGCGTCGCCAGGCCGTGGGCCAGGCCCGGATCGTGTCCGCTGGTGCGCAGAATCTGGGCGGCGTGCGCTGCGGCTGCGATTCCGACCGGGCCGTCGAGCGCGCTGGAGAGGTAGGTCGGAATGAGCTGGGCGATGCGCCTTGCGGCGCCGATTCCACCGACCTTTGCGAGCTTCACGGTGGCGAAGTCACACGCCTTGCGTTGCAGCGCACGGTGGGCATCGGCCTCGTTTCGTATGGCCTCGTCAGCAGCGATTGGAATCGCCGAATCGCGGCGAACCCGAGCCAGGCTGCGGAGTCCGGGGCTCGGTTGCTCGGCCAGCTCAATCCCATGGGGTTCGATGGCGGCAAGCACGGCGATGGCGTTACGTGCCTTCAGCGCTTCGTTCAGGTCAATCCGGATCTTGGCCGTCGGCCCGACGGCTTCACGGATCGCGGCGACGGTTCGCTCGTCATCGTGCCCGGCACCCAACTTGAGCTTGAAAGTCTCGAACCCAGCGTCGAGCCAGGCGTCCGCCTGGTCGACGACCGCTTCGGCCGCAGCCGCCGTCAGGGTCGCGTTACACGTCACGGGCTGGGCGTCCTGGGCGCCGAGCAGTTTCCAAAGCGGCACCCCGGCCGCCTTGGCGACCAGGTCAAACAGTGCGCACTCAATTGCAGCTGAGGCGGCTGCGGGCAGGCGCCGGGCCGATGACAGCTCAAGCATGGTCGCGATCGCAAAGGCCAGTGGATCGGACTCCGCCGCCGCAAGGTCGAGCCCCACCAACCGCAGCGCCGCTCCCGCGGTTGCGTCCTCGATCTGCGCGAGCGACTTGTCACCGCGCAGCGAGAGCGGCACGGCCTCACCCATTCCGATAATTCCGGCGTCGGTGTGGATTTGCAGGAGCACCATTTCGCGACGCTCGAGGGTCCCACGCGCGGTCGCATACGGCACGCGAAACGGAAGGGCGTATGCGACCGTCTCGATCCGCTCGACCAGCATCAGGGCTCAGACGATCAGGCCGACCGCCAGGGCGGCGCTGAAAGCTGCCAGGAGGATGCCCGTGCCGGCCAATGCCCCGTTTAGCGCCGGCCCATCGGTTCGATTCAGAACGGCTCGCAGCGGCGGCGCGGCAAGGGGCAGCGACAGCAGCGCCAGCAGTCCCCACCAGGATCCGTCGGCGGCGCCAAGCCCGATCGGCAACGACGCGTACGAGAACGCAAGCAGCCCGACGTAGAGGCCGCGCGTCCGCTGGCGACCCAGCCGTACGGCGAGCGTCCGCTTGCCCGCCCGCGCGTCGGTGTCAAGGTCGCGAACGTTGTTGACGACCAGGATCGCGGTGGAAAGCAGCCCGACTGGAATCGAGAGCAGGAACGGCAGCAAATCGAGGCGCTCGAGCTGGACGTAATACGCGCCATTGACCGCCACCAGGCCGAAAAACACGAAAACAAACAGCTCACCAAGGCCGGCGTAGCCGTACGGGCGTGGTCCGCCTGTGTACAGGACTCCTGCGGCAATGGATAGGGCGCCGACCAGAATGATCTCGGGCCCGGCGACGGTTGCGAGGTAGATGCCGACCGCCAGCGCCGCCGCGAACGCGATCCAGGTTGCGTGCAGCACCCGGCGCGGCGCGATCAAACCGGCGGAGGTAACCCGGACCGGCCCCAGCCGCTCGGCGGTGTCGGCGCCCCGCTTTGCGTCGGAGTAGTCGTTGGCAAGGTTGGTTCCAATCTGGATCAGGATGGAGCCGGCCATCGCAGCGACGAATGCGCCCCAGTGAATGCCCGGCGCGCAATCGAGGCAGAGGATGTTCGCGCTGCGGTCAAGCTCGTGCGAAGCGGCGGCGGTGCCCACCAGTACAGGCGCGATCGCCGCTGGAAGCGTGCGCAGGCGCGCCGCCATCAGCCAGATTCTCACCGGCAACCGCTCCGCACCATCGGGGCCGTCACCGGGCTTGCCGGCAGGTGCCCTGCGTGCTGCAGCGTCATGGCCGCTTCGGGTACTTGGAGAAGTCGGGCGCGCGGCCTTCCTGGAACGAGTTGCGGCCCTCCTGGCCCTCCTCCGACATATAAAACAGCAGCGTCGCGTCATGGGAAAGCTGTTGGATGCCGGTCAGGCCGTCCTCGGTCGCGTTGAAGCTCGATTTCAGCAGGCGGAGCGAGAGCGGGCTCAAGGCGTTCATCTCGCGGCACCAGGCGACGGTTTCGCGCTCGAGTTCGTCGATCGGCACCACGGTGTTGACGAGGCCCATCTGCAGCGCTTCCTCGGCTCCATAGAGGCGACACAGGAACCAGATCTCCTTGGCGCGCTTGACGCCGACGTTGTTGGCCAGAAGCGAAGCGCCAAAGCCGCCATCGAAGCTGCCCACCCGGGGACCCGTCTGTCCGAAGCGGGCGTTGTCGGCGGCAATAGTCATATCGCAGACGAGATGCAGGATGTGGCCGCCGCCGACTGCGTACCCGGCCACCATGGCAACCACCGGTTTCGGCAAGCGCCGGATCTGGACGTGGAGGTCGCCGACATCGAGGCGGCCGACGCCCTGCTTGGCAACGTCGTCATCGCCGATGTAGCCGTCGTCGCCGCGAATGCGCTGGTCGCCCCCTGAGCAGAATGCCTCAGCGCCGACTCCCGTGAAGATGACCGAGCCAACCTCGATGTCGTCACGGGCGCGGTTGAAGGCGTCGCGCAATTCCGCCAGGGTCTGGGGCCTGAACGCGTTATGTACCTCCGGGCGGTTGATCGCGATCTTGGCGATGCCGTCCGCTTTCTCGTAGATCAGATCGCCATACGACCCTTCCGCCTCCCAGGCGATGGGTGCGTAAAGAGATTCTTCCGGCGGGGCGTCTCGGTGTCTGATCGGCACAGTGCGTGATTATTGCGGGCGACGGATGACAGCGCCCCAAGACACCTGGTTGACACAGCGCGCGGCGAGCTGCCCGGATCGGCTTGCGCTGCGCTCAGCCGGGCGCGACCTGACTTACCGAGAACTTGCGGCGGAGGCCTCCAGCTATGCGGGACGACTGCAAGCAGCGGGCGTGCGCCCGGCAGACGTTGTGGCTCTTGACCTTCCTGCCGGCGCTGAGTTCGCCTGCCTGTTTTGGGGGGCGCTTAACGGCGAGGCCATAGCCGCCCCGATCGGCCGCCGGCTGGCCCGGCCGGAGCGGCAAGCGCAGCTTGAGCGGTTGCGGCCCAGGGTGACGGTGAGTGCCGACGACGACCTGCCGACGGGAGACAGCGTCCCATCACGACCCTTGAACCTGGGCTCAGTCCTTTGCCGACTCGAGACGAGTGGCACGACGGGCCAGCCCAAATCCGTTGAGCTGACCTATGACAACTTCCTTTGGAGTGCCGTCGGCTCGGCGTTCAACCTTGGCCTTGATCCCGCCGACCGCTGGCTTTGCTGTTTGCCCCTGAACCACGTTGGCGGCCTTTCCATCCTGGTCAGGTCGGCGATCTTTGGCACTGCGGCCGTCATCCAGGATGGCTTTGACCCCGACGCCGTGGGGGAGAGCCTTGCTCGGGATGGGGTGAGCCTGGTTTCACTGGTAAGCACCCAGCTACGGCGCCTGCTGGACGCCGGAGTCGATCTGTCGGGGCCGCGGGCGATCGTGCTCGGTGGGGGGCCGGTGCCGACCGATCTGATCGCTGAGGCGGAGGCCGGTGGAGCTCGGATCGTGCAGACCTACGGGATGACGGAGACGTGTTCGCAGGTAACGACGCTGGCGCCCGGCGAGGCGAGGGCGAAGGCAGGGTCGGCTGGGCGTGCAGCGCTGGGAGCGAGCGTGCGGATCGAGGCTGGCGAGATCCTCGTCCGGGGCCCAGTGGTCGCGGCCGAGTTCACCGATGCGGCTGGCTGGTTGCGGACCGGCGACCTTGGCCGGATTGACGAGGATGGCTTTCTGTTCGTCGAAGGCCGGCGCGGGGATGTCATCGTGACCGGTGGCGAGAACGTGATGCCGGCCGAGATCGAGGCAGTCCTGCTTGGTCATCCCGAAGTCGAGGATGTCGCCGTGCTCGGCAGGCCCGACCCCGAGTGGCAGCAGGCCGTAACGGCGCTGGTTGTCATGAACGGAAATTCGGAGGGCGATCCTGAGATGCTCCGGACGTACTGCGCGGCGCGCCTCGCGGGCTACAAGGTGCCCAAGCGCTTCGAGTTCGTCACCGTTCTGCCCCGGACGCCATCCGGCAAGCTTCGCCGCCGCGAGCTGCGCTGACAAACCGAATATCCTGCCGCGGCCTATGAGTGACTCCCAAGCCGCCGATGGCGGAATCTTCTATGACGCCGATGCCAACCCTGAAGCTCTTGCGGGCAAGACGATCGCCATTCTGGGCTTTGGCTCCCAGGGGCACGCGCACGCTCTGAACCTGAAGGAATCCGGCCACGACGTCGTCGTCGGATTGCGACCCGGATCAGAGTCGCGAGCGAAGGCCGAGGCCGCTGGCCTTGAGGTATTGGACGTTGCCGACGCCACATCGCGTGGCGACGTCGTCATGGTGCTGCTGCCCGACGAGCGGCAGGCGGAGATCTGGACCGCGGAGATTCAGGACGGGATCGCACCCGGCAACCTCCTGCTTTTCGCGCACGGGTTCGCGATCCACTTCGACCAGATCGCACCACCGCTGGGCGTGGATGTTGGAATGATCGCCCCAAAGGGGCCGGGCCACCTCGTTCGCAGCCAATTTGTGGAGGGACGAGGAGTGCCCTGCCTAATGGCGATTCACCAGGACGAGTCAGGAACGGCGCGCGACCAGGTCCTGGCGTACGCAGCCGGGGTTGGCGGTGGGCGTGCCGGGATCATTGAGACGACGTTCAAAGACGAGTGCGAGACGGACCTCTTCGGCGAGCAGGCGGTGCTTTGCGGCGGTGCTACCGAATTGGTCCAGGCCGGCTTTGAGACGCTGGTTGACGCCGGCTACGACCCACGCCTCGCGTACTTCGAGTGTCTCCATGAGCTCAAGCTGATCGTCGACCTGATGTATGAGAAGGGTCTTCAGGGAATGCGCTTTTCGATCTCGAATACTGCTGAGTACGGTGATATGACCCGCGGCCCGCGGGTCATCACCGACGACACCAGGGCCGCGATGCGGCAGATCCTCGAGGAGATCCAGTCGGGCGATTTCGCCCGCGAGTGGATTGCCGAGAACCGCGCCGGAGGCGAGAACTTCGATCGCATGCGAGGCGAAGCCGCCGCCGCCCCAATCGAGAGCATCGGCAAGGACCTGCGCGGAATGATGCCCTGGATCAACCAGGACATCGACTGAGCTTTTCCCTACGTTTGGGAAGTTGCGGCTCGGATGTCGAACGGCCGGTGTAGGGTTCTCGAGTCGGCGACGGGAGTCGCACTGCAATCGAGGGAGTTCCACGTGCCACGTCCGCATTGGCGAAAGATGAGTTGGGTGTTGATCGGCTGGTGCGTGCTCATTCTGATTTGGGCGATATCCGTGGGGAGCGAAACTGACGAATGCCTTGACGGGGCCACTGATCAGTTCACATCGGATGTGTGCGATGCAGCTACCGGTTTAGGTGTCTCGATAGTCCTGTTCATAGGCTTCGTCGGCTTTGTCTTTTTCTCAATGATCTGGTTGATGACTCGGCCACGGGGGCGCGAGTGTCCTGTATGCGGAGAGACGGTCAAGAAGGGGCTAACCGCCTGTCCGAAATGCCACCACGACTTCGCATCTGCGCACGCTGCTGCGACCCCAGGCCCTCCGAGTCCTCCACAGACCTAGCTCGTCAGTCCTTGACCTCGCGACCATCGCGACCGACGTAGCCGCCCTTGGCGCCGACGATCACATAGACCGCGTCATCGTCGCCGACGTTGGATAGTCGCCGATGGGTCGCTGCCGCAACCCGTGCGAGCCCGCCGGCGCCTAGGACGTGTTTGGTCCCGTCGCCGAATTCGAACTCGAGCGTGCCCCGGTGGACGAAATAGAGCTCTTCCTGTTCATCGTGGTAATGGAAGTCGGTCACGTAGCCCGGGGGCATGACGATCGCATTGACGCCGAACTCCTCGACGTGCAGGTCCCGGCGGATCTTGCGAAATCCATAGCCGTCGCCAAGTCCGTCGAGTCCCGCGACCGTGTAGCCGTCGCCTGCGATTGGTTCATTTACTTGAGCGCTCACGCCGCCAACCCTAGTACCTTCATCCGTCCGCTGTCAGCGCCTGAATATGACCGCCACTGAGACCCTGATACCAGCCAAACTGAAACCCTCCGACGGGCGCTTTGGCTCGGGACCTTCGCGGGTGCGCACCGAGGCAATCTCGGAGCTCGCCGATCGGGCGGGCGTCTTTGGCACCTCGCACCGACAAAAGCCGGTCAAGGACCTCGTTGCCGGCATCCGATCTGGCCTGGCCGATCTGTTCGGGATCGGAGACGGATACGAAGTCGTCCTTGCCAACGGTGGAACGACGGCCTTTTGGGATTCGGCCGCGGCATGCCTCGTCCGCGATCGCGCCCTGCACCTGAGCTTTGGCGAGTTCTCCTCGAAGTTCGCGCGCGTCACGGCGGCGGCGCCCTTCCTGGCCGATCCGATTGTCATCGAGGCGCCTCCCGGCGACGCGCCTCAGCCCACGTCCGACCCTTCGGCTGACGTCCTGGCGTGGACGCATAACGAGACCTCGACCGGTGTCATCGCCCCAGTCGTCCGCCCTGAGGATGCGGGCGACGCACTGGTGCTGATCGACGCCACGTCCGCTGCCGGCGCCATGCCGCTCGACCCGACCCAGGCCGACGCTTACTACTTCGCCCCGCAGAAAGTGTTCGGGGCCGATGGCGGCATCTGGCTTGCGCTCCTGAGCCCGGCCGCGATCGCGCGCATCGCGGAGCTTGATGGGATCGCAGGACGCTGGCAGCCGCAGTTCCTTGCGCTCGCCACCGTCCTTGAAAATTCCCGCAAGGACCAGACCTACAACACGCCTGCAATCGGTTCCCTGATCCTGCTTGCCGACCAGATTGAGTGGATGCTCGATGCCGGCGGGCTCGACTGGTGTGTTGAACGCTGCGCGAAGTCGTCGGCCCATCTCTACGGCTGGGCGGAGCATTCGGATTTCGCGACGCCGTTCGTCGCCTACGAGGCCAAGCGCTCACCGGTCGTGGGCACGATCGACTTTGACGAGGCTGTGGACGCGACGGCGATCGCGGCGACGCTTCGTGCCAACGGGATTGTGGATACGGAGCCGTACCGCAAGCTCGGTCGCAACCAGTTGCGGATCGGCATGTTCCCTTCCGTCGACCCGGCCGATGTCGAAGCCCTGACGGCGTGCATCGACTGGGTGGTCGAGAATGTCGCGGAGGCGCGCCGATGAAGATCTTGGTCAACGAAAGGATTGCGGATTCAGGGATCGAGCTTCTGGCGAGTGACTTCGATGTCGAGCTCGGCTTCGATTGGGATCAGGCTGAGTTTGAGGCCCGGATAGGCGAGTTCGACGCGCTGATTGTCCGTTCGGCCACCCAGGTAACCGCCGATCTGATCGCGATGGCCACGAACCTGCGGGTTGTGGGGCGTGCGGGGACCGGGGTGGACAACGTCGATATGGCGGCGGCGTCGAAGCGCGGAATACTCGTCGTCAACGCGCCGGAGTCGAACTCCGTTGCCGCCGCCGAGCACACGCTGGCGCTGGCGCTGGCGCTCTGCCGCAATATCCCCCAGGCGCACAAGGCCCTCACCGCGGGTGATTGGGCCCGCGCGCGCTACGCCGGCAACGAGCTGTACGGCAAGACGTTGGGCGTGATCGGCTTTGGCAGGATCGGTCAGCTGGTGGCGCGTCGCGCGCAGGCGTTTGAGATGAAGGTCCTTGGGTTCGACAAGTTCGTCTCGACCGAGCGCTTTCGCGAGCTTGGCGTCGAAGGCTGTGAGACAACCGACGAGCTCTACGAGCAGGCGGACGTGCTCACGATTCATTTGCCGAAAACCCCGGACACGGTCAACTGGATCGACGCGACGGCGCTGACCCGCATGAAGGACGGCGTACGAATCGTCAACTGCGCCAGGGGTGAGCTGATCGATTTGGACGCGCTTGTCGCGGGCCTCGAGTCCGGCAAGGTCGCCGGGGCCGCCTTGGACGTTTTCCCGACGGAGCCGATGACCGAGCACCCGATCTTTTCCCGCGACGACGTGGTCGTTACGCCCCATCTGGGCGCTTCAACCGCGGAGGCCCAGGACCGCGCCGGCGTCGACACCGCAGTGCAGGTACGTGCTGCGCTGACCGGGGGTGTTGTCACGAATGCTGTCAATCTCGGCGCGCCGCTGCCCGAGGCCGTGGCGCCGTTCGTCCGGCTCTGCCAGGACCTTGGCGCGCTGGCGCAGGGCTTGACCCCTGGTGGGGTCGATCGAGTCGAAGCGGAGTTCCGCGGCCGGATCGCGGAACACGACACCCGGGTTCTGGGGATCGCCGTCCTGGCCGGCGTCCTGCGCGGCCACACCGAAGAGCAGGTCAACCTTGTGAACGCGAGCAGCCTCGCAGAGGAGCGCGGGATCGAGCTGACCGAGATCAAGGACACCTCAAGCGAGGAGTTCACGGAACTCGTCACGGTGCGGACCGGACAGGGCGAAGGTGCTGTCGAAGTCGTCGGCACCGGAGTGGGGCCAAGCAACCTGCCTTACCTTGTCGGAGTCTGGGGGCAGAACTTTTACCTGCCCCTGGCCGAGCATCTCGCGGTCTTTCGCTACTCGGACCAGCCGGGAATGATCGGCCGCGTGGGAACCACCTTCGGCGAAGAGGGCGTGAACATCGTTTCGGCCGCCGTTGGCGCCGAGGGCGATGGCGGCCGGGCTGTGATGGTCCTAACGACCGACGCCCCTGTATCCCAGGCCACGATCGACCGGATTCTCGAGATCGAGGGCTTCGCGGTGGGCCGCGCAATCGACCTCTAGCGTCCGCGCCAGCAGGTCACCCAGCCGTCCGAGTTGGACACCCGGCGCCCGGTGCAACGGTCTGCCATACGCTTGCCCGCGATGCGAGCCGTGGTGATAACAAAACACGGAGGTCCGGACGTCCTCCAGGTCCAGGACCGCCCCGAGCCCTCCCTTGCGCCCGGACAGGCGCGGATCATCGTCAAGGCGGCGGGCATCAACTTCGCCGACCTGATGGCCCGCTCGGGTGTCTATCCGGAGGCCCCGAAACCACCTTCGGTGGTGGGCTACGAGGTGGCAGGCACGGTCGAGTCCGTCGCCGACGACGTTGACGACCTTGCGGTTGGAGATCGCGTCATTGCCGGCACCCGCTTCGGCGGGTACGCCGAGATGGTCGCTGTTGACCGCAGCCAGATCCTGCCGTTGCCGGACTCGCTCAGCTTCGAGCAGGGCGCCTCGGTCGTCGTCAACTACACGACCGCGTACGCGGGCCTCGTGCTGATGGGCGGCCTACGAAAGGGCGATCGCATGTTGATCCACTCCGCGGCCGGGGGCGTCGGCATCGCGGCTCTTCAGGTCGGCAAGGAGATCGGTGCGGAGATGTACGGCACGGCTTCCGCCGGCAAGCACGATGCGATCCGTGCCCAGGGCTGCCACCACCCGATCGATTACCGCACGGTTGACTTTGCCGCAGAGGTCGCACGCCTGACCGATGACCAGGGCGTCGACGTCGTAATGGACGCCATCGGACCAACGAGCTTCAAGCGCAGCTATGCCTCGCTTCGCCAGGGCGGACGGCTGATCATGTTTGGTCTCTCTGAGGTCCAGACCGGCGACAAACGCAACCTCCCGGCTGTCATCAAGGGCTTTGTCCGGATGCCGATGGCGACGATGCCGTGGTGGAAGAGCCTGAGCGTGATGAACGAAAACAAGGGCATCTACGGCCTCAACATGTTGGGCTGGTGGGATCGCGAGGGCTTGGATCGCGTCCTTCCGCCGCTCCAAGCCGGCCTCGACTCGGGTGCCTTCGTGCCCGTTGTTGCCGAATCATTTTCCTTTGAGCAGGCCCCGGACGCCCATCGCTTCCTCGCGGATGCGAAGGGCATCGGCAAGGTCGTCCTGACGCCGTGACGATCGCGCCCTTGACCACCGCCACCTGATTGGTACTCTCAGCGAACCGATGAGCCACCGGCTCGACACCCAGGCGCTTCTTCTTCTCCTCCCCCGCTGGGGGAGTTAACCGCCGGGCGGCGCGATAGCCGCGAGCAGCAAGATCATTCGGTAGCAGCAGAGAAGGAGCAAAAGCGATGAGCGACGACGGGCCGGTCCCGATCCCACAGGCAAACAGGGTCGAGGTATTCGACACAACGCTGCGCGACGGCGAGCAATCCCCCGGGATCTCGCTGAACACGCAGGAGAAGGTCGAGATCGCAACTCAGCTGGGGCGCCTTGGCGTTGATGTGATCGAGGCGGGATTCCCGATCACCTCGCCAGGCGACTTCGAGGCGGTCCAGGCGATTTCCCGGAGCGTCGAGGGTCCGATCATCTGTGGACTTGCCCGAACGCACAAAGCCGATATCGATGCGGCGTGGAACGCGATTCGCGATTCGGCCCGACCGAGGATCCACACCTTCGTCTCGACCTCTGACATCCACATCGAACATCAGCTTCAGACCGACCGCGAAGACGTGAAGGGCCAGGCCCGGGCCGCGGTGGCGATGGCCAAGGCCTACTGTCACGATGTCGAGTTCTCGCCCATGGACGCGACCCGGGCGGACGTTGATTACACCGCGGAGGTCTGCGCGATCGCGGTTGCGGAGGGCGCAACGGTCATCAACATCCCCGATACCGTCGGCTACACCACTCCCGAGGAGTACACGCGGTACTTGACCCGACTCTATGAGCTGGTTCCCGAGCTTCGCGACGTCTGCGTCTCGGTCCACTGCCACGATGATCTGGGCCTGGCCGTCGCCAACTCCTACGCCGGCTTGCTGGCCGGCGCCCGCCAAGTGGAGTGTGCCGTCAACGGACTGGGGGAGCGCGCAGGAAATTGCTCCCTGGAAGAGATCGTGATGTTGCTGCGAACGAGACGCGACGAACACGGGCTGGATACCGCGCTCGATGCACGTGAGCTGGCGCGGACCTCCCGCATGGTTGCCCGTCTTTCCGGCTACGCGGTACCGCCCAACAAGGCGATCGTCGGCCGCAACGCATTCGCGCACGAGTCCGGGATCCACCAGGACGGCGTACTCAAGGAGCGCACGACCTACGAGATCATGGACCCGACCCACGTGGGTCTCGAATCCAACTCGATCGTCCTCGGCAAGCATTCCGGGCGACACGCGCTGCGCGATGCGCTTGAGCAACTCGGCTTCAAGGTTGAAGGCGGGGCCCTGAATCAGGCCTTTACGCGCTTCAAGGAGATCGCCGACAAGAAGAAGCAGGTGACGGCACTCGATCTCGAGGCGATCGTCTCCGACGAGATGCGCGAGCGCACGGACTCCTACGGACTTGCGTGGTTTGAGGTTGAAGCGGGATCGCGACGTGAGCCGCTCGCGAAGGTTGCCGTGCGACTGCCGTCGGGCGATGAATCGATTGGCGAGGCAACGGGCGACGGGCCGGTGGACGCGATCTTTGGCGCGATCCGGTCGGCGATCCCGACGGAGTGCGAGCTCCGTCAGTTCACCGTGTCAGCGGTGACCGAGGGAGAGGACGCCCTGGGGCAGGTGACCGTGATGCTTCGCGCGCACGGTCGGCTTGCATCGGGTCAGGGCGTTGCCACTGACATCCTCGAAGCCTCCGCCCGCGCCTACGTTCGGGCCCTCTCGAATGCGCTCGATGGAGCCGCCGTGCGCGAAGCCGAGGGCCTGACCGCGGACGCCGTAGTCGAGCGAACGCCGGGGCCATAGCGTGGGTTCGCTCGACGGCCGCAAAGTGCTGATCACGGGCGCATCGTCGGGGATCGGCGAGGCGACGGCAACCGCGATCGTGGCCGCGGGTGGCGCTGTCGCGCTCGGGGCCAGGCGCAAGGATCGCCTCGAAGATCTCGCTGCCAGCCTGACCGCTAACGGCGGCACGGCGGTTGCGATCGAAGCGGATGTCGCAGACGAGTCTCAGGCGAACGCACTCGTCGCCCAGGCGAACGCAGAACTTGGCGGCCTCGACGGATTGATCAACAACGCGGGCGTGATGCTCCTCGGCCTGATTCAGGGTGCCGAGACCGAGGAATGGCGACGGATGATCGACGTCAACCTGCTCGGCCTTCTCTATTGCACTCATGCCGCCGTGCCCGTGATGCGGGATGGGGGCGGGGGCGACATCGTCAACGTGTCCTCCGTCGCGGGGCGAACGGCTGCAATGGGAACCGCCGTCTACAACATGACCAAATGGGGCGTCACCGGCTTCTCCGAGGCGCTTCGCCAGGAAGGGGCCCACATCGGGATTCGGGTCACCTGCGTGGAACCAGGGTTCGTCGATACGGAACTTCAGGGTCACAACACGAATCCGATGGTCGTCGATCGCATCGAACAGATGCGGGAGGCGACTGGCAAGGTGTTGGAGGCGGCCGATATCGCCAACGCGGTCGTGTACTCGCTTGCGCAGCCAAAGCATGTCTCGATCAACGAGGTTCTCGTTCGCCCCAGTGGCCAAACCCGTTAGTTAGGACAACCGTACGTGATAACGTACGGCGGGTGAGCGGAGTCAGCACGGAAAACGGTGCGGTTGGGATGCGCGTCAAGTCGCTGCGCGATTCGATGAGCCTCTCGCTGCGCGACCTGGCCCAGCGCTCCGGGGTCTCGGCGCCGATGCTTTCGCAGGTCGAGCGCGGGGAGACCAGCCCGACGCTCGCGGTCGCCGGCAAGATCGCGGCTGGCCTCGAACTCAGCCTCTCGCAGTTGCTTCGTCTTGACGAGGCCCAACACGTGGTTGTTGTCGAACAGGGGACCGGGCGCTCGCGCCGTCGGGGCGGCCACAGCGTCGAAGAGTTGACGCCGCCGCTGCCGGGCCAGCGCGCCGATGTCTCACGCCACGTGCTTGACCCAGGTGCCGCAACCGGCGGCGCTGCGGATCCGCCGATGCACGAGCCCGGGGCTCGCGAGACGGCGTTGATCCTCAGGGGCTCACTGACGCTGGTCGTGGACGGGGAGGACCGCGACCTAGCTGCAGGCGACAGCGTTACCTTCGATGCCGACCTGCCGCACCACTTTGAGAATCGTGGCCAGACCGAGACCGAGTTCGTCGCCGTGGTCGC
Source organism: uncultured bacterium (assembly GCA_963701205.1). Lineage (GTDB taxonomy): Bacteria > Actinomycetota > Thermoleophilia > Solirubrobacterales > 70-9 > JALZKA01. Next base: position 2,070,643 of record OY969575.1, read on the forward strand.
CGCGGGGCTGAGGAGGAGCTGACCGATGGACAGGACGATGTTCGCGAAGATCTGGGACGCCCATCAGGTGGCTGAGGGGCTGATCTACATCGACCTCCACCTGGTCCACGAGGTCACTTCGCCGCAAGCGTTCGACGGCCTGCGCCTTGCGGACCGCAAGCTGCGTCGCCCCGACAAGACCGTCGCTACGGCGGATCACAACGTCCCGACTGACGGCACGCCCATCGCGCGGATGATCGCCGACGAGCTTTCCCGCAAGCAGGTCGAGACGCTTGAGGCAAACTGCGCCGAGTTCGGGATCCCCGTTTTCTCGCTCGGCTCCGAGCGACAGGGCATCGTGCACGTGATCGGGCCTGAGATCGGCCTGACCCAGCCCGGGATGACGATCGTCTGCGGGGACAGCCACACGTCAACTCACGGGGCCTTTGGCGCGCTCGCCTTCGGGATCGGCACGTCCGAGGTGGAGCACGTCCTGGCGACGCAATGTTTGGGCCAAAAGCGGCCAAGGACGATGCGCATCAACTACTCCGGCACGCTCGGGGACGGTGTGGTCGCCAAGGACCTGATCCTCGCGACGATTGGGCGACTCGGGACGGGTGGGATGGTCGGCTACGCGGTTGAGTACGCGGGTGAGACGATCCGCGGACTGACGATGGAGAGCCGGATGACCATCTGCAATATGACGATCGAAGGCGGCGGCCGCGCGGGGATGATCGCCCCCGACGAGACAACGTTCGAGTGGATCGAAGGGCGCCTGGCCGCGCCTGCGGATTTCGAGGCCGCCGTCGAGCGCTGGCGCGCTGTGCCGAGCGACGCGGGCGCGGAATTCGACTCCGAGATCCACATGGACGCCACCGAGGTTGCGCCAATGGTGACCTGGGGAACGACGCCGGGCCAAGTGGTCCAGGTGACTGGGGCGGTTCCGGCTCCCGAGACCGATGCCCAGGAGCGCGCCCTGCGCTACATGGATCTGGCCCCGGGAACACCCATCGGGGAAATCGCCCTGGACCGGGTGTTCATCGGATCCTGCACCAACTCCAGGATCCAGGATCTGCGGGAGGCCGCGTCGGTCGTCGAAGGCCGCAAGGTGGCGGCGAGCGTTGCCGCGATGGTCGTTCCCGGCTCAGCCCAGATCAAGGAACAGGCCGAGGCCGAGGGGCTTGACCAGATCTTCCGTGCCGCGGGCTTCGATTGGCGCTCGGCGGGATGCTCGATGTGCCTGGGGATGAATCCGGACATCCTGAGCGAAGGCGAGCGTTGCGCGTCAACCTCGAACCGCAACTTCGAGGGCCGTCAGGGCAAGGGTGGGCGCACCCACCTGGTCAGCCCCAAGATGGCCGCCGCCGCCGCAATCGAGGGCCGGTTCGTCGATATCAGGGAATGGGCATAGGGCATGGATGCCGTGACCACGATCGAAGGGCGCGTCAGCGTGCTTGACCGCGCCGATGTCGATACCGATCAGATCATCCCGAAACAGTTCCTGAAACGGGTCGAGCGCACCGGTTTCGGCGAGTTCCTCTTCTACGACTGGCTTCGTGACGGTGAGATCGAACTGGAACCCAACCCGATCCTCGTCACCGGGCGAAACTTCGGCTGCGGGTCCTCGCGCGAGCATGCGCCCTGGGCGCTCCAGGACTTCGGATTTGCCGCGGTCATCGCGCCGTCGTTCGGTGACATCTTCTTCTCCAACTGCACCAAGAACGGGCTGCTTCCGGTGATCCTTGCGGAGGAGGAGTGTCGCGCCGTGGGCGACTCGGAATCGGCGCGCATTGACTTGGAGGCGCAGACGGTCACCTGTGACAGCGGAATTTTCGAGTTCGCGGTCGAGCCTGAGACGAAGCGACGACTCCTTGGCGGCCTCGACGACATCGCCGTCACGCTGCTCGCGGCAAAGGCCATCGACGCGTTCGAGGATTCAGGCGCTGCAAGCCTCGGCCCCAGTACCGCCGGGCTATGAGCGCGCCCGTTGAGTGGGATGCCGGCGAGTACGACCGGCTGGCCGATCCGCAGGAGGAATGGGCTCGTGATGTCGTCGCCCGGCTCGCGCTCGCCGGCGACGAATACGTCCTTGACGCCGGTTGCGGTGGTGGCCGAGTCACACGGCAATTGCTCGATCGCCTGCCTCGGGGACGCGTCCTGGGCGTTGACGGGTCAGAGGCGATGGTCGAACGCGCCCGGGACGCGATCGGTGCCGATCCGCGTGTCGAGCTTCGCGTCGCCGACCTGTGCGCCCTAGAGCTGGAGCAGGCCGTTGACGCGGTTTTCTCAAACGCCACCTTCCATTGGATTCCCGACCACGACCTGCTCTTTGCGCGCTTGTTTGCAGCGCTTCGGCCCGGTGGGCGCATCGAGGCACAATGCGGCGGCGAGGGCAACGTCGCGGCGGTAGCCCAGGCCCTTGCGAAAACCGAGCGAGACCCTCGTTTCGCGGGGTACATCCAGGAGCAGGCATCGGTCTGGAACTTTGCGACCGTCGCTGACACCCGCTCGCGGCTGGATGCGGTCGGCTTCGAGGTCGGCGACGTCTGGATCGAAAACAAGACCACGACCCCGGAGGAGCCTCGGGAGTTCACCCGCGTAATGGGAATGGCGAAGCACCTGGCCCAGTTGCCAACGGATCTCCATGCCGACTTCATCGACCAGGTGATGGCCGCGCTGCCGTCGCCGCTTGTGCTTCGGTACGTCCGTCTCAATATCTCGGCGCGGAGGCCGCAATGAGCCGGATCGCCCTGCTTCCGGGCGACGGGATCGGGCCTGAGATCGTCGCGGCCGCCCGCGCCGTCTTGGACGCCGTCGGGGAATTCACCTACACCGAGCATTTGATTGGTGGGGTGTCCATCGACGCCAACGGTGTCCCGCTTACCGACGACGTACTCGACGCGTGCCGAGAATCGGACGCGATCCTGCTGGGTGCCGTCGGCGGCCCCAAGTGGGACACGACGGACCCCGACAAGCCACGTCCTGAACAGGGTTTGCTCGGTTTGCGAAAGGGCCTGGGCCTGTTCGCAAATCTGCGTCCGGTCAAGCCGTTTGCCTCGCTGGCCGGTTCAAGCCCGCTGCGGCCCGACGTGATCGCGGGTACGGACCTGGTCGTCGTGCGCGAGTTGACCGGGGGCATCTACTTTGGCGCCAAGTCGCGGAGTCCGACGACAGCGAGCGACGAGTGCGTGTATTCAAGCGAGGAGATCGAGCGCATCGCGCGGATCGGATTCGAGCTGGCCACTCGCCGCGACGGTCGTCTTACATCGGTTGACAAGGCAAACGTTCTTGAGACGTCGCGCCTGTGGCGTGAGGTCGTAGGCGGACTTGCCGACGAGTACCCGACCGTCGAACTCGAGCACATGCTGGTTGACAACGCGGCGATGCAGTTGGTCGCCAACCCGTCGCGCTTTGACGTAATGGTGACCGAGAACATGTTCGGCGACATCCTCAGCGACGAGGCGGCAATGCTGACCGGATCGATCGGGATGCTGCCGTCGGCCAGCCTGGGCAGCGATGGTCCTGGCGTGTTCGAACCCGTGCACGGGTCGGCGCCGGACATCGCGGGCAAGGGAGTGGCCAACCCACTCGCGACCTTCCTCTCGGCGGCGATGCTGCTGCGGGACGGACTTGGATTGGAGACCGAGGCCGCACGCGTTGAGGCAGCCGTGGAGGCCATCCTGGCAGCGGGTGTCCGGACGCCCGACCTTGCAACGGGCGCGGAGAGGGAGAGTGGCGTGGGCACGGCCGCAGTCACGACGGCTGTTTTGGATGAGCTCTAGCCGGCCTCAGGGGGCAGATCGCGAAGCACGGTGCGACCCAGCGCCGGGGCGCTCTGCGGCATACTTCCATTGTCCTGACCAAGCGAGCGGAGGCAACCGTGGAGAAGTCTGAGTGGATCTGGATGAATGGCGAGTTCGTCGCTTGGGACGACGCCAAGGTCCACGTGCTCTCGCACGGACTGCACTACGGCAGCGGGGTTTTCGAGGGCATTCGCTGCTACGAGACCGATCGCGGTCCCGCGATTTTCCGGCACCGCGAGCATCTTGACCGGCTCGCGAAGTCGGCGGAGATGTACTACCTGCCGTTGGCGCACTCGCCCGAGGAGATCCGCGAGGCCACCCACGAGCTAATCCGTCGCAACGGCCTTTCAAGTTGTTACATCCGGCCGCTTGCCTTCCGGGGCTATGGCGAGATGGGCCTGTTCGCCAAGGGGTCGCCGGTGGAAATCATGGTTGCGGTCTGGCCGTGGGGCGCCTACCTGGGTGAGGAGGGCAAGCGCGAGGGAATTCGGGCCAAGGTCTCCTCCTGGCGACGGATCTCGCCGCAAGGCCTGATCCCGCAGGCGAAGGCATCGGGTCAATACTTGAACTCGATACTCGCGAAGACGGAGTCGGCAAACGCCGGCTACGACGAGGCGATCCTGCTTGACGAGGCCGGCCACGTTTGCGAGGGCTCGGGCGAAAACATCTTTCTGGTTCGCGAAGGCCGAATCGTGACGCCACCACACACCGCGTCTATCCTCGACGGGATCAGCCGCAAGTCGATCATCCAGATCGCCACGGACCTTGGCTACCAGGTCGTTGAACGCGAGGTCGCTCGGGCCGAGCTCTACCTGGCCGAGGAGGTCTTCCTGAGCGGGACGGCAGCCGAACTCGTGCCGGTTCGCGAGATCGACGACCATGACCTTGGCGGCCCGGGGGAGGTCACCCGTACGGTGCAGGCCAAGTTCGAAGACGCGCTGCACGGACGCGCTCAGGAGTACCTGGAATGGCTTGACCTGGTCGAGCAACCGAGTAAGGTCACCGGGTAGCTGATGGATCTTTTCTACGGAGCAATCGAGCGAATTAGCCGGGCCGCGGCCTAGCGCCGTGGCCGTGCGGGCATGTGCCCGCGCACCTCGCTCGACCCCGTTCAGTACCCGTAGAAAGGCACCACCTTGACCACCGTTCAGCTTTACGACACCACCCTCCGTGACGGCATGCAAGGGCAGGGCATGTCCCTTTCCGCTGCCGAAAAAGTTCGCGTAGTGCAGGCCTTGGATCGGCTCGGCATCGACTTCATCGAAGCCGGATTTCCAAGTTCAAATCCGAAGGAAGTGGAGCTCTTTGAGTTGCTCGAGAGCGTGCGCCTTGATCGTGCCCGGATCTGTGCGTTCGGAATGACCCGTCGCCGTGGCGTTGCCGCCGAGGAGGACGACGCGCTGCAAACCCTCGTGGGTTCCTTCGCTCCCGTCGTCACCCTGGTCGGGAAGACGTGGGCGCTCCACCTGGAAAAGGTCACCAAAGTCTCGGCTGACGAGAACCTGGCGATGATCGTTGACTCGGTCAACTTCTGCCGCGCCGCGAGCAAGGACGTCGTCTATGACGCTGAGCACTTCTTTGACGCCTGGAGCGACGACTCCGGCTACGCGCTCGAGTGTGTGCGGGCGGCAGCGGCGGCCGGTGCTTTCAACATCACCCTTTGCGACACCAACGGCGCCACGCTACCCGACCAGGTCGCGGCTGCCACCGGACTCGTTGTCGCCGAACTCGCCAAAACGCACCCCCAGGTTCAGGTAGGAATTCACACCCACAACGACGCTGAGTGTGGCGTTGCCAACGCGTTGGCCGCGGTAGGTGCCGGGGCGCGGATGGTTCAGGGCACGATCAACGGACATGGGGAGCGCTGCGGCAACGCCAATCTGGTGTCTGTCCTGCCGGCCCTTGAGCTCAAACTGGGCTACGACGTCGTCGGGCGCGATCGCCTGCGCCTGCTGACCGAGACTGCGCATCTCGTTGACGAGCTGCTCAACCTTGCGCCGGATCCCGATCAGGCCTACGTTGGGCGCAACGCGTTTGCCCACAAGGGGGGGATGCACGTGGCAGGCATCCAAGCCGATGCGCGCACGTTTGAACACCTCGACCCCGAGCGGGTCGGAAATAGCCGCGACATCCTGATCTCGGAGCTGTCGGGACGGGGCTCGGTGCTTTCGCGGGCTGAACGTTCGGGCGTGGCGCTTGATGCCGACGCCGCAAAGCGAGCCGTCGAGCGCGTCAAGGAACGTGAACACCGCGGCTATCACTACGAAGCGGCCGACGCATCGTTTGAGCTGCTGCTGCGCCGCGAATCGGGCCAGTACTCGTCGCTCTTTCGGCTTGAAAGCTTTCGGGTCATCACGGAGAAGCGCGCGGACGGGCACGTCGAGACCGAGGCAACCATCAAGATCTGGGTCGAGGGGAGGCGTCACGTTCGCACCGCGGAGGGCAACGGCCCGGTCAACGCACTCGACAAGGCGCTGCGTAGCGCGATCGGAGACCTCCATCCGCAGCTGGCCGAGATCGAGCTGACGGACTACAAGGTCAGGATCCTCGATTCCCACGATGGCACGGGCGCCGTCACCAGAGTCCTGCTCGACAGCTCCGACGGGCATTCGTCTTGGGGCTCCATCGGGGTCTCCCAGAACATCATCGAAGCATCGTGGGAGGCCCTCGTGGACTCACTTGAGTTCGCGTTTCAGCCGCGGGAGGCGCCGGTTGACGGCTGATCCGATTCCACTCGCCCGGCCCGAAATCGGGCCGCGGGAAGAGGAGCTTGTGCTCGAAGTGCTGCGCTCGGGCCAGCTTTCGCTCGGCCCCATGCTCGCGCGATTCGAGCGGGAGTTCGCCGCCTGGCTTGGTGTTGACGATGCCGTTGCCGTCTCGTCCGGAACCGCGGCCCTGCATCTGGGGGTCAGGGCGCTGGACTGGGGAGCTGGAGATGAGGTGCTGACGTCGCCGTTCTCTTTCGTTGCGTCCTCGAATCCGCTCCTCTACGAAGGAGCCACGCCGGTGTTTTGCGATATAGATCCGGTCAGCCTGAACATCGATCCGAGCGCCGCCGCCGCAGCGATCACGGATCGAACGGCCGGGATCCTGCCGGTTCACATCTTCGGCTATCCCGCGGCGTTGCGGGTCCTGTCCGAACTGGCGCTCGAACATGGCCTTGGGATTCTCGAGGACTCGTGCCAGGCGCTGGGCGCAATCGATGCGGAGGGCACCAAGGTGGGGTCGAGCGGCAACCTCGCCACCTTCGCGTTTTATGCCAACAAGCAGATGACCACTGGCGAGGGTGGAGTGATCGTCCCGCGCTCAAGCGACGAGGCGGCCGCGTTGCGAAGCGCGCGAAACCAGGGTCGCGCCATCGATATGGACTGGCTTGATCACGATCGCCTGGGCTTCAACTACCGAATGACCGACGTCCAGGCTGCGATCGGCGTCGCCCAAGTCGAGCGGCTCGACGAGTTGCTGGCCAAGCGCGCAGCCGTCGCGGCGCTCTATGGCCAGGCGCTTGCCGAGCGCGGAGCATCACCGGCCGGCAGCGGCGATCCGGGCGGATACGTCCTGCCCGCGGCTGACACGGGGGCGGAGCGCCGGAGTTGGTTCGTGTACCCGATCCAGCTGCCCACGGGTACGAACCGGTCCGCGGTGATCGACGAGCTCGCTCGTCAGGGTGTACCGGCCAAGGCCTATTTGCCGTGCATCCACCTGATGCCTCACTACCGCGAGCGGTTTGGCTTCGTGGGCGGGGAGTTTCCGGTTGCCGAGGCTGTGGCGGAGCGCTCCCTGGCACTGCCATTCTTTCCGGCGATGTCTGAGCAACAGGTCACGCATGTGGCAGCAGCGCTCGTCGAGGCGGTAGGCCGGTGAGCGCCGCCGACTCGCTCGTTTCGACGCCGGCTGAGATGCGATCACTCAGTGCGCTCCGCGACGCCTCCGGGGAGTCCGACGGCGTGATGGAGCGCCACTGCCTGCGTTGCTTTGAACTCAGTATCCGGATCGCTGCAAAGCGCGGCGCCGAAGTGGACCGCGAGGTCCTGTTGTGCGCCGCGATCCTTCACGATATTGGCCTGTACGAGAGCGTCTCTTCAGGCGGCGTTTATACCGATGAGGGCGCCGAGGTTGCACGTCGGATTGGCGCTGAAGCAGGCTGGGATGCGGAGCGCGGCGAGCTGTGCGCCGAGGCGTGCGCGCGGCACCACTCGATCACCGCGAAGTGGGATTTGGGGGCCGAGGTGGAAGCTCTTCGACTCGCTGACCGGATCGAGGTCAGTGGCGGTTTGCTCCGGGGTGGGCTTTCGCGGGCTGAGGTCGCGGAGGCCTTCACGCTGTATCCACGGGACGGCTTTTACCGGGGCCTGCTTCACCTGGTCGGCCCCACCCTCCGCAAACGGCCACTTTCCACGACCAAGATTTTTAGGCCCTAGCCGCGTGGGACGCTTCGAGACCCCCAAGGATCCGCTCTTTTGGCGCATCAACGCGTCAATCGGGTTCGACCAGCGCCTTTGGCCCCAAGACATCCGTGGCTCGATCGCCCACGCAAATGCGTTGGCGCGCGCGGGCGTGCTCGAGCAGGACGAGCTTTCGCGACTCGTCGAGGGTCTTGCCGGCGTCGCGGGCGAGCTTGAAAGAGGCGAGTTCGCATTCGAGGACGGCGACGAAGACATCCACATGGCGATTGAGCGGCGATTGAGCTGAGATCGTCGGGCCGCTCGGCGGCAAGCTCCATACCGGCCGCTCACGAAACGACCAGGTTGCAACCGACGTCGCGCTCTTCGTGCGTGAGCGGGCTTCCGCGGCCGAGGGTCTGGTTGTGGCGCTGATGGGAACGCTCGTCAAGTTGGCCGAGCGACACGCGGACTGGCCGATGCCTGGCTACACACATCTGCAACGCGCTCAGCCCGTCTACCTGGGCCACCACCTGCTCGCGTACTTCTGGATGCTGAACCGGGACCTGCGGCGCTTCACCCAGGTTCGGGCTGCTGCCGGTGCTGAGATGCCGCTCGGGTCAGGGGCGCTCGCTGGGTTGAATTGGGATCTGGACCGCGAGGGAACTGCGGCCGAGCTTGGGTTCGAGGCCCCCGCCCCCAACTCCATCGATGCGGTTTCAAATCGTGACGCGGTCCTCGACTACCTATCGGCCGCGACGATCTGCGCAACCCACCTATCGCGGATTGGTGCAGAGTTCGTGATCTGGTCAAGCCAGGAGTTCGGGTTCTGCGAGGCCGCCGATGACTTCTCCTCCGGCTCAAGCATCATGCCCCAGAAGAAGAACCCGGATGCCGCCGAGCTTCTGCGCGGAAAGGCGCCACGGGTCCAGGCCTCGCTCGCGACGATGCTTGGCGCGCTCCACGCGCTGCCGCTGGCCTACGCCAAAGATCTCCAGGAGGACAAGGAGGCGCTCTTTGACGCCGTGGACACGCTGGAGACCTGTCTTGAAGCTGCCGAGCGGATGCTCGCCGGGGTCACGTTCGACCGCGACCGGATGGCAGCGGCGGCGGCCGACGAGTTCCCGGCGGCAACCGATATCGCCGACCTCTTGGTGCGCCGAGGCATGCCGTTCCGCGAAGCCCACGGAGTGGTGGGGAGCCTGGTTCGCACAGCGCTTGGTTCCGGCCGCACTCTCTCCGAGCTGACGCGGGAAGAGCTCGCCTCACATTCGGATCTGCTTGACGAGGAGTACTTCGACGTCCTGGCCAAGGGTGCCTGGCTCGATTCGAAAATCTCCCAGGGTGGGACCGCCTCGGTCCGCGTGGCCGAACAGCTCGATGCTGCGCGGGCTGCCCTGGCGGCGCTCGCGGCCAGTTGAGCCTCGCGCAGCTTTCGCAGTCCTTCTACGAGCGTTCGGTTCTGGACGTAGCCCGCGAACTCATTGGCTGCGAGGTGATGGTCGCTGGAGTGGGGGGCACCATCGTCGAAACGGAGGCCTACCGTGGCGATGAGCCCGCCTGCCATGCGTTCGCCGGGATCACGCCGCGGACCGAGCCGCTGTTCGGTCCCCCCGGCCACGCCTACGTCTACATCTCCTACGGAATCCACTCGATGCTGAACTTCGTCTGCGAACCCGACGGCGAGGCGGCGGCGGTCCTGATCCGGGCCATCGAGCCTCGCAGCGGCATCGACGCCATGCGAAAGCGCCGCGGAACCGCCGCCAAGCGAAGCCTGTGCTCGGGTCCGGGCAAGCTCGCCCAGGCCCTTGGCGTCGGCCTCGACCTCAACCGCCACCCACTGCACTCGCCGCCATTTGCCGTTTGTGCGCCAACCACGGCAACGGGGCCCGTCGTCGCAACCACCCGTGTCGGGATCAGCAAAGCCGTGGACCTTCCGTGGCGCTTCTGTGCCGCCGGCAGCGCCTACCTCTCGCGCCCGCCCACCACGACTGCGGGTTTGTAGGGGCACTGCCCTCAAAACCCCGCACTCGGTGTGGCGGGGCTAGCGGCGGGGTGCCGCCGCGGCGCCGCCAGAAGTTGGTGCGACGGGCTCCGCCTCGAGCGGGGCCGGTTCTGAGGGCGCGGCCGGTTCGGGGGCGGGGGCCGGTTCGGGGGCATCAACCGCCGGCGCGGCAGATGCGGCCTTGGCCGCCCGCGCGGCCTCGTGGGTCGCGGCCACGCCCAGGTAGGCGTTGACGACATGAGCGAAGATCAGGGCCGGGAAGGTGCCGCCGTCAACGGGCGAGCCGCCGTACTCGGTCAGCATCGGCTTGTTCGAGTCCGCGTGGCCGACCCACACACAGGCGGTGATGTCGGACGTTGCGCCGCAAAACCAAGCGTCGCCATTGTCGTCGGTGGTCCCTGTCTTGCCCCAGGTGGATTCGCCCGTCTGGGCGCGCTTGCCGGTACCCGACGTGACGACGGTCGCCAAAGTTTCAGTGGCCGTCGCCGCCGCCTCCGGTGAGATCACCTGCTTGCGGATCGACTCGTTGGCGCCCGAGGACCCCGTGCGGTCCTTGACCAGTTCGCCGTCCCCGTCCTCGACCTCCAGGATCCCGACCGGCCCATCCTTCGAGGCGGCCATCGTGCCGGTGATGAGGTTTCCCTCCTCCTCGATCGAGTTGTAGGCGTGGGCCATCTCCAGGGAGCTGACTCCCTGCGCCAGACCACCGAGGATCATCGCCGGGTTGTAGGGAGCAAACGGGCGACCGTCAATTGAGTACTGCTGGTCCGTGGACAGGTCGGTGCTGATGCCCAGCGAAGCCGCGGTTGCGGCGACGTTCTCCGGCCCGATCTGGGTGCCAAGCTGGGCAAAGACGGAGTTGTCGGAGTAGGTGGTTGCGGTCGCAAGCGACGCTGATCCAAGGTAGTTGTCGTCGTAGTTGTTGACGGCAAAGAGCTCGTCCACGATGCGCTTGCCAGGGCCGTTCTTTTTTGGCAGCTTGACCCGGAACGGGATGTCGATCGATTCCGACGCAAACACTTCGCTCGTCGAACGCCCCTGCTCAAGCGCTGTCACCAGGGTGAAGGGCTTGAATGCCGACCCCGGCTGGCGCAGCCCGTTGGTTGCGAGGTTGAACGGCGCGGTCTCGTAGTCAAAGCCGCCAACCATTGCCAGCACACCGGCGGTCTCGTTGTCGAGCACGACGATTGAGGATTCAAGCCCGAGGCCGCCGACGGTGGATTCAGCGATCTGCTCAGCCTGCTGTTGCAGTTCGAGGTCGAGGGTCGTGGTGATCTGAAGACCGCCGCCGAACGCGGCCCCCGCTCCGTAGCGGTCGACAAGCTGCTGGCGCAGCCATGAAGTGAAGTAGGGCGCGACAGAATCATCAGCCGGCGGCGTCACCGTGGACTCGGCCGGCATGACCCGGTTCGCATAATCGGCAAGCTCCGTGCTCGTGATGTAGCCCTCTCCGGCCATGCTCTGGAGGACCAGATTGCGCCGTGCGAGTGAATCCTCGGGGTTCGCCCTTGGTGAGTAGGCCGACGGCGAAGCGATAATCCCGGCCAGGAGCGCAGCCTCGTATGGCAAAAGCTGTGATGCGCAGGTGGGCTGCGCATCCTCGCCGCAACCGGGGTGGGCGCCGCCGAAAAACGTTTGCGCTGCCGCCTCGATCCCGTAGGCGCCCTCGCCGAAGTAGATCGAGTTCAG